>NZ_CP017483.1:2115000-2117500 GCF_001806305.1 Stenotrophomonas sp. LM091 | reverse complement strand
GAGTGAAATAGATCCTGAAACCGTGTGCGTACAAGCAGTAGGAGCTCGAAAGAGTGACTGCGTACCTTTTGTATAATGGGTCAGCGACTTACTGTTCGTGGCAAGCTTAACCGTATAGGGGAGGCGAAGGGAAACCGAGTCTGATAAGGGCGCATAGTCGCGGGCAGTAGACCCGAAACCGGGTGATCTAGTCATGGCCAGGGTGAAGGTGCCGTAACAGGTACTGGAGGCCCGAACCCACGTCTGTTGCAAAAGACGGGGATGAGCTGTGATTAGGAGTGAAAAGCTAATCGAACCCGGAGATAGCTGGTTCTCCTCGAAAGCTATTTAGGTAGCGCCTCATATGTATCCTCTCGGGGGTAGAGCACTGTTATGGCTAGGGGGTCATCGCGACTTACCAAACCATTGCAAACTCCGAATACCGAGACGGACTGTATGGGAGACACACGGCGGGTGCTAACGTCCGTCGTGAAAAGGGAAACAACCCAGACCCACAGCTAAGGTCCCAAATTCACTGCTAAGTGGAAAACCATGTGGAAAGGCACAGACAGCCAGGAGGTTGGCTTAGAAGCAGCCACCCTTTAAAGAAAGCGTAATAGCTCACTGGTCGAGTCGGTCTGCGGGGAAGATTTAACGGGGCTAAGCAGTGAACCGAAGCTTGGGGTGTGCATATTTATATGTACGCGGTAGAGGAGCGTTCCGTAAGCCGTTGAAGGTGGATTGAGAAGTCTGCTGGAGGTATCGGAAGTGCGAATGCTGACATGAGTAACGATAATGCGGGTGAAAAACCCGCACGCCGAAAGCCCAAGGTTTCCTTGCGCAACGTTAATCGGCGCAGGGTGAGTCGGCCCCTAAGGCGAGGACGAAAGTCGTAGTCGATGGGAAGCAGGTTAATATTCCTGCACCTCGCGTAAGTGCGATGGAGGGACGGAGAAGGTTAGGTGTACCCGGCGTTGGTTGTCCGGGGGAAAGGCGGTAGGTTTGGATCTTTGGCAAATCCGGGATCCTTTAAGACCGAGCACCGAGACGAGTCTTTAAGACGAAGTCACTGATACCACGCTTCCAGGAAAAGCTCCTAAGCTTCAGCTTACGCAGACCGTACCGTAAACCGACACAGGTGGGTAGGATGAGAATTCTCAGGCGCTTGAGAGAACTCGGGTGAAGGAACTAGGCAACATGGCACCGTAACTTCGGGAGAAGGTGCGCCCTTTTTGGTGGCTCATGCGAGCTATAGCTGAAGAGGGCCGCAGTAACCAGGCCGCTGCGACTGTTTATCAAAAACACAGCACTCTGCAAACACGAAAGTGGACGTATAGGGTGTGACGCCTGCCCGGTGCTGGAAGGTTAATTGATGGGGTCAGCCGCAAGGCGAAGCTCTTGATCGAAGCCCCAGTAAACGGCGGCCGTAACTATAACGGTCCTAAGGTAGCGAAATTCCTTGTCGGGTAAGTTCCGACCTGCACGAATGGCGTAACGACAGCGGCGCTGTCTCCACCCGAGACTCAGTGAAATTGAAATCGCTGTGAAGATGCAGCGTTCCCGTGGCAAGACGGAAAGACCCCGTGAACCTTTACTATAGCTTTACACTGAACGTTGAGTTCGTCTGTGTAGGATAGGTGGGAGGCTATGAAACCATGGCGCTAGCTGTGGTGGAGCCATCCTTGAAATACCACCCTGTCGTGCTTGACGTTCTAACCTAGGTCCATAATCTGGATCGGGGACCGTGTATGGTGGGTAGTTTGACTGGGGCGGTCTCCTCCTAAAGAGTAACGGAGGAGCTCGAAGGTACGCTCAGCGCGGTCGGACATCGCGCACTGTGTGCAAAGGCATAAGCGTGCTTGACTGCAAGATCGACGGATCAAGCAGGTAGGAAACTAGGACTTAGTGATCCGGTGGTTCTGTATGGAAGGGCCATCGCTCAACGGATAAAAGGTACTCCGGGGATAACAGGCTGATACCGCCCAAGAGTTCATATCGACGGCGGTGTTTGGCACCTCGATGTCGGCTCATCACATCCTGGGGCTGTAGTCGGTCCCAAGGGTATGGCTGTTCGCCATTTAAAGTGGTACGCGAGCTGGGTTCAGAACGTCGTGAGACAGTTCGGTCCCTATCTGCCATGGGCGTTGGAGATTTGAGAGGGGCTGCTCCTAGTACGAGAGGACCGGAGTGGACGAACCTCTGGTGTTCCGGTTGTCACGCCAGTGGCATTGCCGGGTAGCTATGTTCGGAAGCGATAACCGCTGAAAGCATCTAAGCGGGAAGCGCGCCTCAAGATGAGATCTCCCGGGGCACAAGCCCCTGAAGGAACCATATAGACTATGTGGTTGATAGGTCAGGTGTGTAAGTACAGCAATGTATTGAGCTAACTGATACTAATGATCCGTGTGGCTTGACCATATAACCTCAAGTTGCCTTGGCCGACATGACATGTCGATAGATCCCAAGTGCACGCTACGTCACAAGACTTACGAGAGGCAGGCGCCTTAATCCGTTCCTTAGG
>NZ_CP017483.1:0-2112500 GCF_001806305.1 Stenotrophomonas sp. LM091 | reverse complement strand
GCATACAAAGAATTTATTACGGATCAGCATTGTGGCTGGTACGTGTTCTTTTAAAACTTGTGACGTAGCGAGCGTTTTGAGATTCTATCTTAGACGTGTCGTGAGGCTAAGGCGGAAGACTTGAATGTCTTCTTATTAATTGAGTCGTTATATTTCGTATCTGGGCTTTGTACCCCCAGGTCATATATATAACCCAAGGCAACTTGCGGTTATATGGTCAAGCGAATAAGCGCACACGGTGGATGCCTTGGCGGTCAGAGGCGATGAAGGACGTGGCAGCCTGCGAAAAGTATCGGGGAGCTGGCAACAAGCTTTGATCCGGTAATGTCCGAATGGGGAAACCCACCCGCTTGCGGGTATCCTGCAGTGAATACATAGCTGCTGGAAGCGAACCTGGTGAACTGAAATATCTAAGTAACCAGAGGAAAAGAAATCAACCGAGATTCCCTGAGTAGCGACGAGCGAACGGGGACTAGCCCTTAAGCTGGAATGGTTCTAGAAAAACAGCCTGGAACGGCTGGCCATAGAAGGTGATAGCCCTGTATTTAAAAGGGCCACTCCAGTGAAGACGAGTAGGGCGGGGCACGTGAAACCCTGTCTGAACATGGGGGGACCATCCTCCAAGGCTAAATACTACTGACCGACCGATAGTGAACCAGTACCGTGAGGGAAAGGCGAAAAGAACCCCGGAGAGGGGAGTGAAATAGATCCTGAAACCGTGTGCGTACAAGCAGTAGGAGCTCGAAAGAGTGACTGCGTACCTTTTGTATAATGGGTCAGCGACTTACTGTTCGTGGCAAGCTTAACCGTATAGGGGAGGCGAAGGGAAACCGAGTCTGATAAGGGCGCATAGTCGCGGGCAGTAGACCCGAAACCGGGTGATCTAGTCATGGCCAGGGTGAAGGTGCCGTAACAGGTACTGGAGGCCCGAACCCACGTCTGTTGCAAAAGACGGGGATGAGCTGTGATTAGGAGTGAAAAGCTAATCGAACCCGGAGATAGCTGGTTCTCCTCGAAAGCTATTTAGGTAGCGCCTCATATGTATCCTCTCGGGGGTAGAGCACTGTTATGGCTAGGGGGTCATCGCGACTTACCAAACCATTGCAAACTCCGAATACCGAGACGGACTGTATGGGAGACACACGGCGGGTGCTAACGTCCGTCGTGAAAAGGGAAACAACCCAGACCCACAGCTAAGGTCCCAAATTCACTGCTAAGTGGAAAACCATGTGGAAAGGCACAGACAGCCAGGAGGTTGGCTTAGAAGCAGCCACCCTTTAAAGAAAGCGTAATAGCTCACTGGTCGAGTCGGTCTGCGGGGAAGATTTAACGGGGCTAAGCAGTGAACCGAAGCTTGGGGTGTGCATATTTATATGTACGCGGTAGAGGAGCGTTCCGTAAGCCGTTGAAGGTGGATTGAGAAGTCTGCTGGAGGTATCGGAAGTGCGAATGCTGACATGAGTAACGATAATGCGGGTGAAAAACCCGCACGCCGAAAGCCCAAGGTTTCCTTGCGCAACGTTAATCGGCGCAGGGTGAGTCGGCCCCTAAGGCGAGGACGAAAGTCGTAGTCGATGGGAAGCAGGTTAATATTCCTGCACCTCGCGTAAGTGCGATGGAGGGACGGAGAAGGTTAGGTGTACCCGGCGTTGGTTGTCCGGGGGAAAGGCGGTAGGTTTGGATCTTTGGCAAATCCGGGATCCTTTAAGACCGAGCACCGAGACGAGTCTTTAAGACGAAGTCACTGATACCACGCTTCCAGGAAAAGCTCCTAAGCTTCAGCTTACGCAGACCGTACCGTAAACCGACACAGGTGGGTAGGATGAGAATTCTCAGGCGCTTGAGAGAACTCGGGTGAAGGAACTAGGCAACATGGCACCGTAACTTCGGGAGAAGGTGCGCCCTTTTTGGTGGCTCATGCGAGCTATAGCTGAAGAGGGCCGCAGTAACCAGGCCGCTGCGACTGTTTATCAAAAACACAGCACTCTGCAAACACGAAAGTGGACGTATAGGGTGTGACGCCTGCCCGGTGCTGGAAGGTTAATTGATGGGGTCAGCCGCAAGGCGAAGCTCTTGATCGAAGCCCCAGTAAACGGCGGCCGTAACTATAACGGTCCTAAGGTAGCGAAATTCCTTGTCGGGTAAGTTCCGACCTGCACGAATGGCGTAACGACAGCGGCGCTGTCTCCACCCGAGACTCAGTGAAATTGAAATCGCTGTGAAGATGCAGCGTTCCCGTGGCAAGACGGAAAGACCCCGTGAACCTTTACTATAGCTTTACACTGAACGTTGAGTTCGTCTGTGTAGGATAGGTGGGAGGCTATGAAACCATGGCGCTAGCTGTGGTGGAGCCATCCTTGAAATACCACCCTGTCGTGCTTGACGTTCTAACCTAGGTCCATAATCTGGATCGGGGACCGTGTATGGTGGGTAGTTTGACTGGGGCGGTCTCCTCCTAAAGAGTAACGGAGGAGCTCGAAGGTACGCTCAGCGCGGTCGGACATCGCGCACTGTGTGCAAAGGCATAAGCGTGCTTGACTGCAAGATCGACGGATCAAGCAGGTAGGAAACTAGGACTTAGTGATCCGGTGGTTCTGTATGGAAGGGCCATCGCTCAACGGATAAAAGGTACTCCGGGGATAACAGGCTGATACCGCCCAAGAGTTCATATCGACGGCGGTGTTTGGCACCTCGATGTCGGCTCATCACATCCTGGGGCTGTAGTCGGTCCCAAGGGTATGGCTGTTCGCCATTTAAAGTGGTACGCGAGCTGGGTTCAGAACGTCGTGAGACAGTTCGGTCCCTATCTGCCATGGGCGTTGGAGATTTGAGAGGGGCTGCTCCTAGTACGAGAGGACCGGAGTGGACGAACCTCTGGTGTTCCGGTTGTCACGCCAGTGGCATTGCCGGGTAGCTATGTTCGGAAGCGATAACCGCTGAAAGCATCTAAGCGGGAAGCGCGCCTCAAGATGAGATCTCCCGGGGCACAAGCCCCCTGAAGGAACCATATAGACTATGTGGTTGATAGGTCAGGTGTGTAAGTACAGCAATGTATTGAGCTAACTGATACTAATGATCCGTGTGGCTTGACCATATAACCTCAAGTTGCCTTGGCCGACATGACATGTCGATAGATCCCAAGTGCACGCTACGTCACAAGACTTACGAGAGGCAGGCGCCTTATCCGTTCCTTAGGATGGCGACGCTCCAACTGTCTCCCTGGTGAAATTAGCGCTGTGGAACCACCCGATCCCATCCCGAACTCGGAAGTGAAACGCAGCTGCGCCGATGGTAGTGTGGCCTAAGCCATGCGAGAGTAGGTCATCGCCAGGGTTTTTACCCCGAAAACCCCGCTGCTCACGCAGCGGGGTTTTCCTTTTGTCCGCGATTCAGCGCCTGGCTCCGCCGCCTTCCGGCAACCCAGGTACGCCCTGCCGGTGTCTGGCGCAGCTGTCTGTAAAGCACGTCGCCATGCAGACGTACCGTCATGGCTGCTGATGACGGACAACTCCACGCCGCTGACCTGCGTGATTCTCGACGACCACCCGGGCGTGGCAATCTCCTCCGCCGATTGGTACCGGCTCGGCGATGCGGTGCAGATACGTACGCCGACGACGCCCCACACCGGGGATGCGCTGGTGACCGCACTCGCAGGATGCCGGGACACGGGGGTGATGCGCATGCGCACGCCGATCACCGCCGCGAAGGCGCAAGGCGTGGTCGTGTGCGGAACCGACAAGCCATCCCGAACCGGCGATGGAACAGACCTGGGTGCTGATCCTGGCGGTAATGCGGCATCTGGTGCCGGAGGCGAACGCGCTGCGTGCGCAAGGACCGTGGCAGCAGAGCGTCGGTCGTGATCTGCACGGCGCACGCCTGGGGCTGCCGACTGGGCGGGATCGGTCAGCGGGTCGCGCGGTTCGGCCCGGGAGTCGGCCTGCAGGTCAGTGCTTGGCGTTCGAATCTGGATGCTGGCCAAGCAGGGGCCGCCGGCGTGCACCTGGTGGTATCCAGGCAGGCGCTGTTCGCCAGCAGAACATACTGGCGACGCGGCAATGGGGCGAAGTCACCGAGCGCAACGATCGCGATGCCTTCAGCCAGGCGGTCGAACGCATCGCCGCCTGACTGCAGGACGCGCCGCGGCGCGTGCTGAACTGACGCCGATCAGGCCACTGCGGCCGCGCGGTAGGCCTGTTCCTGATGGCGGAACACCGCGACCGCCTGGGTCAGGTCGGCAGCCTGCGCTTCCAGCAACCGCGCCGCAGCACTGGCTTCCTCGACCAGCGCCGCGTTCTGCTGGGTGGCATCGTCCATCTGCGCCACGGTCTGGTTGACCTGGTCGATGCCGGCCGCCTGCTCCTGCGACGCAGAAGAGATCTCGGCCATGATGCCGCTGACACTGGCGACGCGGGTGACGATCTCGCCCATGGTCTGCCCGGCGTCCTGGACCAGGCGCGCGCCATCCGCGACCTGCTCCACGGAGGCCTCGATCAGGCCCTTGATCTCCTTGGCCGCTTCGGCCGACCGCTGCGCCAGGCTGCGCACTTCGCTGGCCACCACGGCGAAGCCCCGGCCCTGCTCGCCGGCGCGCGCGGCTTCCACCGCCGCGTTGAGTGCCAGGATGTTGGTCTGGAAGGCGATGCCGTCGATCACCCGGGTGATGTCGCCGATCCGGTGGGAGGCGCTCTGGATGGCGTCCATGGTGGTCACCACCTGGCCCACCACCTGACTGCCGCGCGTGGCGACGTCATGTGCGCCGTGGGCCAGCGCGCTGGCCTGGCGCGCATGCTCGGCGTTCTGGCGGACGGTCGAGGTCAGCTCTTCCATCGAGGCGGCGGTTTCCTCCAGATGTGCGGCCTGGCGTTCGGTGCGCTCGGAGAGGTCATCGTTGCCGCTGGCGATCTCGCTGGCGGCCAGCGAGATAGAGCCGGTGCACCGCTTGATCCGCTCGACCATCGCGGTCAACTGTTCGGCGGTCGCGTTGGCATCGCGTTGCATGGCTTGGAACGAGCCGTGGAAGTCGCCGCGCATGCGCTGGCCCAGGTCGCCGTCGGCCAGCGCGGAAAGCATGCGGCGGATCTCGCCGACCGTACCACCAACACTGTCCAGCAACTGGTTGATGCCGCCGGTCAGGCCATTGAGGAAGCCGGCGCCGCCGTCGGTGGCCTGCAGGCGACGATCGAGGTCGCCCTTGCTGGCCGCCTCGACGATGTCGGCCACGGCGTTCTCCAGCAGCAGCTCGTGGGTACGGTCATGCCACTCCACCGCGAAGCCCTGGCGCTGGCCCTGCGCATCGAACACCGGCGTCACCACCTGGGCGAAATGCACCGGGCCGATCCGCACGCGGCCATGATGGGTGGCCATCAGGGTGTTGAGGATGCCGCGGATACGGTCCGGGTTGGCATGGAAACGGTGGATGCTGCTGCCGACCAGGCGCTCGGCGTCGAAATCGGGGAAGGCCTCGCGCAGACTGGCCTGCTGGTTGCGCAGCAGCGTCACCACCGACTGGTTGACGTAGCGGATCACGTGGTCGTTGTCGGCAATCATCATCGCCGTGCGGGAGACATCCAGCGCCTGCCGCACCTGGGCATCGTGGGCGTGGTCGACGCTGTCGCGCGCCTGCGCGCGCGCCGCCTCTGTGCCCAGCGAAAGCGCTCGCGTCTCTGCCTGCCGCAGGGCATGACCCTGCTGCCTCACACGCAGCGCCACCAGGCCCAGCAGCAGCCCCGCGATGGCGACCGGAAGCAGCGCCCAGGGCTGCCGCTGCCAGACCGCAGCGATCACGGCCGCGGCGATCAGCAGCCCCGCGGTGATCAGACAGGCCGCGTCCGCGAACGGTCGGGACGTGTGCGTGCGCAGCAGATCGGGTGGGCGGGTCGAGGCAACGGGAAGGGCGGACATGGCGGCTCCAGAATCATCAGAAAGCAGAAATCCTGCGGCGCTCGCGCGCACAGGCGGGTGCCGCACCCCTCACCGGCGATCCGGTGGGCGCAGCAGCGAAAGGAAGCAGGGAGGCGCGTAGGGAGCACACAGCGAACGCCGCGTCGGCGGTGGCGATCACCGCCGGCATGGCCCGGTCCTGTGGGCGATGGCACGGCCAATCCGGCATTGCGACGACGTTCCCTGGAAGCCTGGGTGATGCGCGGCTTCGCAACGGCGGAGCAAGCGACGACAGTGCAGTCGAGAAAATCGCCTGCACCCTCGGTATCGGTCGCTGCCGGGATAAGTTGAGTGCGACCGTGTGTCGCACCGTGCAGGCTTACCCGGCGAGGAAGCCCTGGATCACCTCGGCCACCACCTGCGGGTGCTCCATGTGCAGGTGATGGGTGCCCGGGAACACGGCCAGGCGGCCTTCGCGCAGCAGCCCGATGCGCTGGCTGCGCAGCGGCTCGGGGTAATACGGCTGCGCCGGCGTGGCGTAGATCACCTGGGTCGGGCACTCGATCGCGGCGAGCAGGTCGTCGATCTGCGCCTCACTCAGGCGCATTGCGGTGGGCAGCATCAGGCGTTGATCGCTGCACCAGCTGTACCCGCCCTCGACCGGTTTGACGCCACGTTCGACCAGCAGGCGCGCGCACGGCTCGCTGAGCTGGTTGGCCATCATGCGGGCGCGGATCGGCGCAGCCAGATCGGGAAACACACGCAGCCTGCGGGTGGACAGTGCACGCGCGGCGCGCACGTGTTCGCGAAGACGCTGTGCTGTCTCATTCTCCGGACCGCGCAGGCCGCCGAGCGCCTCGATCGCGATCAGGCGCTCCACGCGCTCCGGTGCGGCTGCCGCGGTGAGGCTGGCGATGCCCGCGCCCATCGAATGGCCGAGCAGCACGAAGCGATCCCAGCCCAGCGCATCGGCGACTTCAAGGACATGGCAGATCGCACCGGGTGTGTTGTATTGCGTGCCGGGCGGCAGATGCGCGCTGTGGCCGTGCCCGGGCAGATCGATCGCCACCAGCTCGAGCCCGGGCAGCTGCGCGGCCAACGGCACGAAGCTGGCCGCGTTGTCGAGCCAGCCGTGCAGCGCCAGCACACGCAGGCCACCGCTCACAGGCGACCGCAGGCCGGCCACGGTGCTGCCGGCAACCGCCAGGGAGAACGGCTGCAGGGTCATGCCAGCGCCGCGATGCTCAGTCGCGACAGCGCCAGTGCATGCGCCTGCGCATCGTTGAGGCAGGGGATGTAGCGCATGGTCGCGCCGCGCTGGGCCACGGTTTCGGTAAAGCCCATCGCCACTTCCTCCAGCGTTTCCAGGCAGTCCGTGGCAAAGCCCGGGCAGACCACGTCCATGCTGCGCACGCCGCTGTCTGCCATTGCCCACAGGGTGGGCTCGGCATAGGGCTGCAGCCACTTCTCGCGGCCGAACCGCGACTGGTAGGTCAACTGCCAGGCATCGTCGGTCAGCTCCAGGGCCTGCGCGATCGCCCGGGCACTGGCCTCGCAGCGTTGCGGATACGGATCGCCGGCATCGGCCAGGCGCTGCGGGATGCCATGGAAAGAGAACACCAGCTTCTCGCCGCGACCGTGGTGCTCCCACCACTGGCGGATGCTGCCGGCGACGGCGGCGACCCAGTCCGGATCGACCGCGTAATCGCGCACCAGGGTCACGGTGACGCCGGGATGTGCCGGCTGCCACTGGCGCACCTGGTCCTCGATGGAGGCGGTGGTGGTGGTCGAATACTGGGGATACAGCGGCAGCACCACGATCCGCTTGATGCCCTCGGCGGCCAGCCGATCCAGCTCGGCCGGCAGCGCCGGCGCGCCGTAGCGCATCGCATGACGCACCCGCAGGTCCGGCATGAGGCTCTGCATGGCCTCGGCCAGCCGGCGGGTGTAGACCATCAGCGGGGAGCCGTCCGGCAGCCAGACCTGGGCGTACTTGGCGGCCGATCGACCACTGCGCAATGGCAGGATCAGCCCGTACAGCAAGGGTTTCCAGAACAGTGGCGGAATCGCGACCACGCGCGGATCGCTGAGGAACTCAGCCAGGTAGCGACGCACCGCCGGGGCGGTTGGCGTCTCGGGCGTGCCTAGATTGACCGCCAGCACGGCGGTGTCGGGTGCGTCGAGCATGTCGCCATTCTCGCAGGTCTGCGCGATTGGCGGGATGGATTTGGATGATGAACACGATCCAGCAGGCATATCGATAGCCCGGAATACTCATTGCCGATTCATCGCCGGGCTTCTAACGTCCAGAAGCGTATCGACCCCGGTCGAACGTGCCGCTATCTTGTATGAATCGACTTTCTGGAGCCCACCCATGCGCCGCCTCAGCCTTGTACTGCTGATCACCGCCAGCCTGCTGTCGACCCAGGCCATGGCCGGGCCACAGGAGGACCAGCGCGCCCGCAATGCCGTGCGCGTCCTGAATGAAATCCAGGGCATCCCCGAGCAGGGAATCCCCGACAAGCTGCTCGACGAAGGTCGCGCGGTCGTCGTCATCCCTGACACCATCAAAGCCGGCCTGGTGATCGGTGGCCGCCGCGGCCACGGCCTGATGTCGGTCAAGACGCCCGACGGCAGCTGGTCCAACCCGGTGTTCGTGAAGCTCACCGGCGGTAGCATCGGCTTCCAGGCCGGTGTGCAGTCCTCCGACGTGGTGCTGGTGTTCCGCAATGACCGCAGCCTGGACAATCTCGTCAACGGCAAATTCACCCTGGGCGCCGATGCCGGTGTCGCAGCCGGTCCTGTCGGCCGCAACGCCGCGGCCGCCACCGATGGCCAGTTGAAGGCCGAAATCTGGTCCTGGTCGCGCGCCCGCGGGCTGTTCGCCGGTGTGGCGCTGGATGGCGCCGTGCTGCAGATCGACGATGCCGCCAATCTGGATGCCTACGGCAGCAACACCACGCCGCGCATGGTGTTCGAAGGCCGCGTCGGCGAGCCGCCGTCGGTGGACGTGGTCGCCTTCCGCGATCGCCTGGAAGAAGCCACCTACACCGCCCGCGAGAAGCGCGGGACCGCAGGCAGTGCCCCGGCCCCCGCCCCGGCGCCGCGCGCGGCCACCGTGCCGGTTCGACCTGAACAGGCACCGGCCCCGGCCGCTGCCGGCGCGACCACCGCCCCGCTGCAGTCCGTGCCGGCACAGCCGGCCCCGCAGCAGGGCTTCCAGCCGGTCGGTGACGGTGAAGTCCGTACCGAATCGCTGGACGGCAACTGACTTTCGTCACGCGCGCCGGCTTACCGCCGGTGCGCTATGCTCAACCGTCTGATCACTACGTAACGCGAGCGGCTCATGGGCACTTTCAGCATCTGGCATTGGTTGGTCGTGCTGGTCATCGTTCTGCTGGTGTTCGGCACCAAGAAACTGACCAGCGGCGCCAAGGACCTTGGCAGCGCCGTCAAGGAATTCAAGAAGGGCATGCGCGACGAGGACAAGCCGAACGCGCAGCTCAGCGACAGCTCGCGTCCGCAGGACTCGACGACGACGTCGCAGACCGAGCACGACCGCGACCCGCGCTGATCCGGGCGGCTTGGCGTGTTCGATATCGGTTTCAGTGAACTGCTGGTCATCGCGGTGGTGGCCCTGGTCGTGCTCGGCCCCGAGCGGCTGCCCAAGGCGGCCCGCTTCGCCGGGTTGTGGGTGCGCCGTGCCCGCAACCAGTGGGATTCGGTGAAGCAGGAGCTTGAGCGCGAGCTGCATGCCGAAGAGATCAAGCGCCAGTTCGATGATGTGAAGTCTTCGGTACGCGATACCGAGTCGCAGCTGCGCGCCAGCGGCGAAGCGGTGCGCCGCGAGGCTGAGCAGATGCGCCAGGACGTGGCGCGTCACGGCGAGGGTGTTGCCGCCGCGGACGACGCGCCGGTGATGACCGGCCCGGCGCCGGGTTCTCCGGCCAGCGTGGCCCAGCATGCGGTGGCGACCGATGAGGTCGAGCCGCCGCGCGATGCGATGGCTCCGCCCGGGATCGATGGCAGTGCGCCCCGTGCGGACGTGTCGGCACCGCTGCCGCCATCGACGGATACCGCGGCGCCTGCGCCCACGCCCACGCCGCCCAACGACGAGGCACCGCGATGAGCGAGCATGAAAGCAGCGAGAGCTCGCTGGTCGAACACCTGATTGAACTGCGTGCGCGCCTGGTGCGCGCGTTGATCGGCCTGGGCGTGGTGCTGCTGGGGCTGATGCCGTTCTCGCGGCAGATCTACACGATGGTCGCCGAACCGCTGATCTCGCAGCTGCCGAACGGGCAGACGATGATCGCGACCAATCCTGCGGGTGCCTTCTTCGCGCCGTTGAAGCTGACCTTCTTCGTGGCGGTGTTCATCGCCGTGCCGTGGCTGCTGTTCCAGCTGTGGTCGTTCGTGGCACCGGGCCTGTATGCCCGCGAAAAACGCCTGGCCGTGCCGTTGCTGGCCTCGTCGGTCCTGCTGTTCTATCTGGGCTGCGCGTTCGCGTACTTCCTGGTGCTGCCGGCGGTGTTCCACTTCCTGACCACGTTCCGCCCGGAGGTGATCGCCATCACTCCGGACGCAACGGCTTACCTGGATTTCGTGCTGGCGATCTTCTTCGCCTTCGGCACCAGTTTCGAGCTGCCGGTGGCGATGGTGATCCTGGTGCTGCTGGGCTGGATCACGCCGCAGCAGTTCAAGGAAGGCCGCGGCTACGCGATCGTCGGCATCTTCGTGCTGGCCGCGGTGCTGACGCCGCCGGACGTGGTCTCGCAGCTGATGCTGGCCATTCCGATGTGCCTGCTCTACGAACTGGGCATCCATGCGGCACGCTGGCTGGTGCCACGCCCCGGTGGGAAAGCACAGCCGGAGTGAGGCACAAACAAAAACCCCGGCCTTGGCCGGGGTTTTGTTTTGATCAGGCCGCGAAAACGTTGTTCGGGCCGGGCATCGGCGGCGGGGTCTGCGGACCCTGCTGGCCGAACATCTGCTTCCACGCGGTGTAGATGGCACCGGCGAACACCGGCATCACCACCCCCATCAGCAGCAGCTGCGCGACGAACAGGGCGAGCATGGTGCCGCCGATCAGCTGCGCGATCAGGGCCACCAGCATCACGCCGAAGTAGATCGCAAACACCGCCACGAAGGCGAGCAGGAAGAACACCACCATCGCCAGCACGTTGTGCAGGCAGGCGCGCAGGCTCAGGCGCATCGCCTGCAGGCCGTTGCGGTGCTCGAACATCACCTGCGGCGGCAGGGTGAACAGCGCCAGCGCCATGGCCAGGAAGGTGACCACCACCAGCGCCAGCCACAGCAGGATGCGCATCGCCGGCAGGCTCGCCATCAACTCTTCGATCTGCGCCGGGTCCGGCTGCGCGCCGGACTGGCTGATCGTGTTGAGCTGGACCATCACCTCGCTGAGGTGCTGCAGGCCGCTGCTACCGATCAGCACCAGCAGCAGCACGCCCAGGAACAGGCCGGCCACCAGCTGCGGCAGCAGCGAGGCGAGCAGGTTCAGGGCGCGGCCTTCATGCAGCCCCTGCAGCAGGTGCGCAGGCTGTGCAACGCGCCCCTGGTCCACTTCGCGCACGGCCCAGACCAGGCCACCGAAGAACAACGGGCCGGCCAGCGCCATCAACAGCTGCGCCAGTGTGCTCAGCGCCGGGCTCACCATCGCCAGCGACATCACCAGCAACGCGGCCACGGCCCAGATCACGCCGAGCAGGCCCAGCGCCAGCGGCGCCTTGCGCAGCAGGGTGAAACCCGACACCAGCCATTCCGCGCCGGCGGAGGCCGGCAGCTTGCGAATCTCGCTCATAACATTCCGGGGACAGGGGAGGAGGCGCGAACGCCCGATTGCGGTCGATTATCCCTGTTTTCCCGGCGCGTGACCTGAAGGCCGCCCAGCGCGGCGCGGACGCTGCGTTGCGCCCGGTGCCTTGCCGGTGCTGGCCTCAGGCGTTGCGCGCCTGGCGGACGAAACGGCGCAGCAGCTGGCGGGCCAGCGGCGCGGCGCTGACCTCGCGGGCGACGCGGCGCGCGCAGCCGCCGTGCTGGCGGATGCACTCGGCGCGGGCGCGGACATAGCCGCGCATGTGGTGGGTGGCGAACTCGGGGTGGAACTGCACGCCCCAGGCATGCGCGCCCCAGCGGAAGGCGTGGCAGTTGTCCTGCGCCGAGCGCGCCAGGATCGCCGCGCCCTCGGGGGCGCGCAGGACCGTCTGCAGGTGGGTGGCGTGCGCCGGGAAGCGCGCGGGCAGGCCACTGAACAGCGGATCGTCGATCGCTGACGGATCCAGCGCCAGCTCGATCGTGCCCGATTCGCGGCCTGCCGGGTTGTAGGCGACTTCGCCGCCCAGCGCGTGGGCCAGCAGCTGGTGGCCGTAGCAGATGCCGAACACCGGGCGGTCGTCGTGGGCGGCATCGCGCAGCCATTGCGCGCTGCGCTCGCTCCAGTCGGCGCGGTCGGTGACATAGGCGGCCGAGCCGCTGACGATCACGCCGGCGAAATCGCGGTGGCTGGGCAGGGTGCCGCCGTGCTCGACATCGACCACCACGGTCTCGTCGGCGCCGAGCCCGGCCGCGACCCGGATCCAGTGCGAAAACCGCCCGTAGCGGCGCAGCGAGGCGACGGGTTGGCCGGTTTCAAGAATCAGGAACGGGGCGGAATTCATCCGGGGGAGGCAGGACCGAGAGGACTTCCTCGATTGTAGTCAGCCCTGCCGCTACCTTTTCAAGCCCTGCGCGGCGCAGGGTTCGTACCCCTTCAGCACGTGCGGCACGGTTGAAGGCGGCCAGATCCATGTCCGCGCGGATGTGCCGGCGCAGGCTGGAACCCAATGGCAGCAACTCATACAGGCCCACGCGGCCGAGGAAACCGGTGCGCCGGCAGTCGATGCAGCCGACCGGTGCATATGGCGTGGGTGCCTCAGGTAATGCCGCATCGGCATCAGCCAACACCGCCCATTGCTCGGCCGAGAGCACCGCGGGCACCTTGCAGTGGGTGCACAGGGTGCGCACCAGACGCTGGGCCAATACCCCGTTGAGGGTGGAGGCGAGCAGGTAGTGCGGCACCCCCAGGTCCAGCAGGCGGGTGATCGCCGAGGGCGCATCGTTGGTGTGCAGGGTGGACAGCACCAGGTGGCCGGTCAGCGAGGCCTGCACCGCCATCTGCGCGGTCTCCAGGTCGCGGATCTCGCCGATCATGATGATGTCCGGGTCCTGCCGCAGCAGGGTGCGCACGCCGCTGGCGAAGTCCAGATCGATGTTGGTCTGCACCTGCATCTGGTTGAATTCCGGCGCGATCATTTCGATCGGGTCTTCCACCGTGCAGACATTCACGTCCGGTGTGGCCAGCCGCTTCAGCGTGGAATACAGAGTGGTGGTCTTGCCCGAGCCGGTCGGCCCGGTGACCAGCACGATGCCGTGCGGGCGCTCGACCAGGGCGCTCCAGCCAGCCGCTTCCTGCGGGCTGAAACCCAGCTGGTCGATGCTCTTGAACGCCGCATCCGGGTCGAAGATGCGCATCACGCACTTTTCGCCGAACGCGGTGGGCATGGTCGACAGGCGCATCTCCACTTCGCGCCCGCCCGGCGAACGGGTCTTGATGCGGCCATCCTGCGGGCGGCGACGCTCGGCCAGGTCCATCCGGCCCAGCACCTTGATGCGGCTGACCACGGCGGTCATCACCGCCGGCGGCACCTCGAACACCTTGTGCAGCACCCCATCGATGCGGAAGCGCATGCGGCCCATGTCGCGGCGCGGCTCCAGGTGGATGTCCGAGGCGCGCTGCTCATAGGCGTACTGCAGCAGCCAATCCACGATGTGCACGATGTGCTGGTCGTCGGCGTTGACATCGCCGGCGCGGCCCAGCTCGACCAGCTGCTCGAAGCTGGGCAGGGTGCTGCTGGCCTCGCCCCGGACATCGCCGCGGGCGCCGCGCACCGAGCGCGTGACCCCGTAGAACTCCATGGTGTAGCGGTGCAGGTCGAGCGGGTTGACCATCGCCAGCTCGATCCGGCGGCGGCTCAGGTGCTGCAGGTCGCGCAGCCACTCCTGGGCCAGCGGCTCGCTGGTGGCGACCAGCACGCGCTCGCTGTCCACGGCCAGCGGCAGGAAGCGGTGGCGGCGCGCATAGGCATGGGAGACCAGGGCGGTGACCGCCGAGACGTCGACCCGGGTCGGGTCCACCCGCAGGTAGCGCACGCCCGCGCGCTGGGCCAGCCATTCGCTGAGGCGCTCCAGGCCGAGTTCACCGCCGCCGCTGGCGCCCAGCTTCAGGTTGGCCAGCAGAACCAGTGGATGGACCTCGCTGGCATTGCGTGCGCCCGGGGAGGAGAAGCGGATCCGCTCCAGATCGGCAGGGGCAACCAGGCCATCGGCGACCAGTGCTGCGGCGACCTGGTCGAAGTCCAGGCGGCCGTGCGGCAGGGGCACGGCCGGCGCAGGAACACGGGCACTGGCCGCGGGCAGGCGTGGATCCATCCTCCAATTCCCCAAGGCACGGAAGGCCCGTGCGGTCGGTCGCTATACTAGCGCACCCCTCCTGCAGGCAAGAATCCGCCGCATGTCCGTCACGAAGAGCGTTCCGATCACTTTCCAGGGCCTGATCCAGACCCTCAACCAGTATTGGGCGCAGCAGGGCTGCGTGCTGATCCAGCCGCTGGACCTGGAGGTCGGTGCCGGTACGTTCCACCCGGCCACCTTCCTGCGCTCGATCGGTCCGGAAAGCTGGAACGCCGCGTACGTGCAGCCCTCGCGCCGCCCGACCGACGGCCGCTACGGTGAGAACCCCAACCGCCTGCAGCGCTACTACCAGTACCAGGTGGCGATGAAGCCGAGCCCGGACAACATCCAGCAGTTGTATCTGGATTCGCTCAAGGCGCTGGGTATCGACCCGCTGGTGCACGACCTGCGCTTCGTCGAGGACAACTGGGAATCGCCGACCCTCGGTGCCTGGGGCCTGGGCTGGGAAGTGTGGTTGAACGGGATGGAAGTCACCCAGTTCACCTATTTCCAGCAGGCCGGTGGCCTGGAATGCAAGCCGGTGCTCGGCGAGATCACCTACGGTCTGGAGCGCCTGTGCATGTACCTGCAGAACTGCGACAACGTCTATGACCTGATCTGGACCTACGGTCCGGACGGCACCCCGGTCACCTACGGCGATGTGTACCTGCAGAACGAGATCGAGCAGAGCACCTACAACTTCGAATACGCCGACGTGGATGAAATGTTCCATCGCTTCGATGCCTGCGAAAAAGAGGCGCAGAAGCTGGTCGATGTCGGCCTGCCGCTGCCGGCCTATGAGCAGGTCTGCAAGGCCAGCCATGCCTTCAACCTGCTGGATGCGCGCCGCGCGATCAGCGTGACCGAACGCCAGCGCTACATCCTGCGCGTGCGCGCGCTGGCCCAGGCCGTGGCCAGGCTGTACGAGGCCAAGCGCCTGGAAGCCGTCGCCGCCAAGGAGGTGCAGGCATGAGCACGATGCAGCCGCTGCTGATTGAACTGGGTACCGAAGAACTGCCGGTCAAGGCGCTGCCGGGCCTGGCCCAGGCCTTCTTCGATGGCATCGTCGACGGCCTGACCAAGCGTGGCGTGGCCATCGAACGTGGCGATGCCAAGCCGCTGTCGACCCCGCGCCGCCTGGCCGTGCTGCTGCCCGGCGTGGCCGTTGAGCAGCCGGAACAGCACAGCGAAGTGCTGGGCCCGTACCTGAACATCGCGCTGGATGCCGAGGGTCAGCCGACCAAGGCGCTGCAGGGCTTCGCCGCCAAGGCCGGGATCGACTGGACCGCGCTGGAGCGCACCACCGATGCCAAGGGCGAGCGCTTCGTGCACCGCTCCACCACGCCGGGCGCGCGCACCGCGACCCTGCTGCCGGAGATCCTGCGCGAGGCGATCGCGGCGATGCCGATTCCCAAGCCCATGCGCTGGGGGAGCCACACCTACGGCTTCGCGCGCCCGGTGCATTGGCTGGTGCTGCTGCACGGCCCGGACATCATCGAGGCCGAGGTGCTGGGCCTGAAGGCCGACCGCATGAGCCGCGGCCATCGCTTCATGCACGACAAGACCGTGCGGCTGAGCGCGCCGGAGGACTACGTCGCCTCGCTGCAGGCCGCCTACGTGCTGGTCGATGCCGACGCGCGCCGCGCGCGCATCGTCGAACAGGTCAACGCGGCGGCCGCGCAGGCCGGCGGCCAGGCGCGCATCACCCCGGACAACCTGGAGCAGGTGGTCAACCTGGTCGAGTGGCCGGCGCCGGTGCTGTGCAGTTTCGAGCGCGAGTTCCTGGCGGTCCCGCAGGAAGCGCTGATCGAGACGATGGAGATCAACCAGAAGTTCTTCCCGGTGCTCGATGCCGGCGGCACGCTGACCGAGAAGTTCATCGGCATCGCCAACATCGAATCCAAGGACGTGGCCGAAGTGGCCAAGGGCTACGAGCGCGTGATCCGTCCGCGTTTCTCCGATGCCAAGTTCTTCTTCGACGAAGATCTGAAGCAGGGCCTGGACGCCATGGGCGACGGCCTGAAGACCGTCACCTACCAGGCCAAGCTGGGCTCGGTGGCCGACAAGGTCGCCCGCGTGGCCGCACTGGCCGAGGCCATCGCGCCGCAGGTCGGCGTGGACCCGGTGCTGGCCAAGCGCGCGGCACTGCTGGCCAAGAACGACCTGCAGTCGCGCATGGTCAACGAGTTCCCGGAACTGCAGGGCATCGCCGGCCGGCATTACGCCGTGGTCGGCGGCGAGTCGCCGGAGGTGGCGCTGGCCATCGACGAGGCCTACCAGCCGCGCTTCGGTGGCGATGACATCGCACTCTCGCCGCTGGGCAAGGTGCTGGCCATCGCCGAGCGCCTGGACACGCTGGCCGGTGGCTTTGCCGCAGGCCTGAAGCCGACCGGCAACAAGGATCCGTTCGCGCTGCGCCGCAATGCGCTGGGCCTGGCCCGCACGGTGATCGAGAGCGGGTTTGATCTGGATCTGCGCGCGCTGGTCGCCACCGCCATCGCCGGTCTGCCGGCGGGCGTGCAGCCCAGTGCCGAGCGCAAGACCGAGGCGCTGCCGCAGGAGCTGTACGACTTCGTGATCGATCGTCTGCGCGGCTATTACGCCGACAAGGGCGTGCCGGCCACGCACTTCAACGCGGTCGCCGAGCTGAAGCCGGTCTCGCTGTACGACTTCGACCGCCGCATCGATGCCATCGGCACCTTTGCCGCGCTGCCGGAAGCGGAAGCACTGGCCGCGGCCAACAAGCGCATCCGCAACATCCTGCGCAAGGCCGAGGGCGCGATCCCGGGCATGATTGACCCGGCGCTGCTGGCCGAGCCGGCCGAGAGCGAACTGGCCGAAGCGGTGGAAGCGGCCATCGATGACAGCAACGCCAGCCTGCACCAGAAGGACTACGTGAGCGTGTTGAACCGGTTGGCGCGCCTGCGCCCGCAGGTGGATGCGTTCTTCGATGCGGTGATGGTCAATGCCGAGGACCCGGCGCTGCGGGCCAATCGCCTGGCCCTGCTCAAGCGCCTGGGCGACCGCCTGGGCAGCGTGGCGGCGATCGAACACCTGTCCAACTGACGCTGCGGGGCAGGACGCCCCGAGGCTCACCAGAAGGCGCGACGGCTTCGGCGGTTCGCGCCTTCTGCGTTTCCAAGGGGTGGCCGTCGCAATGCGCACCATTCGCGCCGGGAACGTCATGAGCCGTCGCGGACGGTTCTGTCCGACACCGTGTCGGCATCGCTCAGGGCCGATGCGTCCGCAGCGACTTTCTCGCGGAATTTAACGGCTTCTTCACCGCCGTTCTGAAACAGCCACGCCGATTTCGCATGCTCGCGATGGCCCGTTATGCTGTCGCCATGCAGCCAACGAAATTCGCCCTTCCGCTGATGTTCCTGTCCTTTGCCACCGTCTCGGTGGCACATGCACGGGGGACCATCGAGAAAGTGGACATCAAAGGATTGGACAAGGGCGACGACGCCGAGATGATCGAGAACATCGAGGTCTCGCTGTCCCTGTACGACACCATCGGCAAGGTCCAGGGCGAGTCGCGGCTGGAGTACCTGTTGTCCCAGGCCGAGCGCCAGACCCGCGAGGCGCTGGAACCGTTCGGCTACTACAACCCGACCATCACGGTGGAAAGCCCCCGCGAAGGCGAGAACCTGCGCGTGGTGATCCAGGTCGACAAGGGCCCGCCGACTGTGGTCCGTCGCGAGCACATCGACATCACCGGCCCGGCCCAGCTGGACCAGTACCTCCAGGAAGACCTGGAGAACTTCAAGCCGCGCAAGGGCCAGCGCTTCGAACACACCGAGTACGAAGCCAGCAAGATCCGGGTGACCCGGCGCCTGGCCGAACGTGGTTACTTCGATGCCGACTTCACCCAGCGCCAGGTCCAGATCACCCGTGCCGAGAACGCGGCCGACGTCGATCTCACCTGGGACAGCGGCCGCCGTTACAACATGGGCGAAATCCGCTTCCACCAGGATTACTTCGTCGACAAGCTGTTCGACCCGCTGGTGTATTGGGACGAAGGCAGCTACTTCCACGAAGGCAAGCTGGACCGCCTGCGCGAATCACTGACCAAGCTGGATTACTTCAGCGTGATCGACATCCAGCCGCGCCCGGACCAGGCCGATGAGAACGGCGATGTGCCGGTGGACGTCAACCTCACCCGCGCCAAGCGCACGATCTACACGGCCGGCCTGAGCTACGGCAGCGAGAGTGGCGCCGGTGTGCGCGGCGGCCTGGAGCGGCGCTTCCTCAACAGCCGCGGGCACAAGATGAATACCCAGCTCGACTATGCGCAGAAGCGTAAGAGCCTGGTCACCAGCTACCGCATTCCGGCCTTCAACTGGCTCGATGGCTGGTATGCGTTCACCGCCAGCGCGTATGACGAGCAGACCGACTACATCGACCTGCGCAACTTCAAGCTGTCGGCCAGCCGCAGTGGCGAGATCAACGAGTACTGGACCGCGATCGCCTCGATCAACGCCCTGCGCGAGCGCTGGCGTTACGCTTCGGGCACCGAGTTCACCGATGCGGTCTACAACACCTCCACGCTGGTCTACCCGCAGCTGGTGGCCGACTACGTCAACGTTGACGATGAAATGTTCCCGCGTCGCGGCCTGAGTGGCAGTGCGACGCTGCGCGGCGGCATCGAAGGCGCCGGCTCGGACACCAGCTTCGTGCAGGCCAACATGGTGCTGCGCTGGTATGTGCCGATCGGCGACACCGACCGCCTGATCCTGCGCGGTGAAGGTGGCACCACCTGGACCAGCGACCTGGTGGCGATGCCGCCGAGCCTGCGCTTCTTCGCCGGTGGCGACCGCAGCATCCGCGGCTATGCCTTCCGCGAAGTCGGCCCGCGCACCGCACCGCCGGACAAGTACGCGCTCGGCGCGAAGAACCTGGTGGTCGGCTCGGCCGAGTATGAGCATTACTTCAAGGGCGGGCCGTGGGGCGCGGCGGTGTTCGTCGATACCGGCAGCGCGTTCGACAACACCATCGACCTGCACACCGGCGTGGGCTTCGGCGTGCGCTGGAAATCGCCGGTGGGCCCGGTGCGCGTGGATATCGCGCACGGCCTGAACAACCCGGATTCGCAGTTCCAGCTGTACCTGAACATCGGAGCGGACCTGTGAGCACGCCGACGCCTTCCGCACCCGCCACCCCGCCGCCGCCGCGCGTGCGTTTCTACCGCAGACGCCGCTTCTGGGCGTGGTCCGGCTTCACCGTGCTCGGCCTGGTGCTGCTCGCGCTGCTGCTGGTGTACTGGCTGCTGCAGACCGTGGCCGGCCGCGATGTGCTGCTGGCGCAGGTGGTCGCGCGCTTGCCGGTCGGCGCGTCGCTGACGTGGAGCAAGGTGGATGGTCCCGTCGCCGGGCCGCTGGTGCTGCACGATCTGGACTTCCGCTACGACGATATCCATTTCACCGCCGAGCGCGCCTATCTGGATCCGGACATCCGCCCGCTGCTGGGGCGCAAGCTGCAGCTCGATGCCCTGCAGATCAAGAACGCGACGCTGAACCTGGCCAAGAGCGATGAGCCGTTCGAGCTGCCCTCCTGGCCGGACTCGCTGCCGCAGATCGAAATGCCCCTGGCGATCCAGGCCGACACGATCATCATCGATGGCTTCCGCATCACCCAGGCGCAGCAGCCGCTGATCGACATCGCCAAGGTGCGCGGTGGCGTGGAGATCGCCAATGGCGAATTCCGCGCGACCCAGCTCAAGGTCGACAGCGACATGGGCGATTTCCGCGTGGACGGCCGTTACCTGCCACGCAGCGATTACGACACCGACATCACCATCGGCGCGCTGATGCCGGCCCCGCGCGGGCGTACCCCGGCGCGGCTGGGGCTGGTCGCACGCGGCGACCTGGGGCACATGGAAGTGGCGATCGCCGGCAACGCACCGGCGCCGCTGCAGGCCAGCCTGGTCTTTGATGGCCGCACCGATCCGGTCTGGAAACTCACCGCACGCAGCAAGGAACTCGACCTGGCACTGCTGGTGCCGGGGATGGACGCGAGTACCAGCACGCCGATGGCGCTGGATGTGCAGGCCGACGGCAAGGGCGGCCAGGCCAATCTGCAGGGCAGCTTCAAGCAGGGCGACATCGCGGTGGAACTGGCGCCCTCCAAGGTCGGCCTGGCCGACCAGGTGCTGACCGTGGCGCCGCTGCAGGTGAAGGGCTTCGGTGGCCAGGCGAGGCTGGAAGGCATCGCCGATTTCACCGACAAGGAAAACGCGAGCCTGCGGTTCTCCGTCGTCGCCAACGACCTGACCTTCGTGCCCGCCGCCGACACCACCACCCCGGGCGCCGCTGCGCCGGTGCCGGTGACGCTCAAGGAAGCGCGCATGGGCCTGGCCGGCACGCTGAAGGCCTGGGCGGCGGTTGGCCGTGCCTCGGTTGAGCGCGAGAAGCAGGTCGCCGACCTGACGTTCGACGTGCGCGGCAACGACCAGGCCGCCGTGATCAAGCAGCTGCAGGCCAGCACGCCGGGCGGCTCGCTGGATGTCACCGGCCAGGTCGCCTGGGCACCGCAGCTGGATTGGGACGTCGCCGCCAAACTGGCCGGCTTCGATCCGGGTTACTTCGCGCCGGGCTGGGACGGCAAGCTGTCCGGTTCGTTCGCATCGAAGGGCCGCCAGTTGCCGCCGCCCGCGGGCAGTCCGGCCGGTACCGCCGGCAGCTACGAAGCCACCGTCGATGTACCTGGCATCAAGGGCACGCTGCGCAAGCGCGCGCTGGATGCACAGGGCAGGTTCGCCCTGCGCGGCGAGCAGGGCGAGGGCAACCTCAGGCTCGCGCTGGGCAACAGCCGCCTGACCGCCAAGGGCTCGGTCGGTGACCGCCTGGATATCGATGCACAGCTGGAACCGGTGCAGCTGGCGGACCTGTTGCCCAACAGCACCGGCAGCCTGCGCGGCCACGTGCTGATCAAGGGCGCTCGCACCGCACCGGATATCACCGCCGATCTGGTCGGTAGTGGCCTGCGCTGGGACGACTGGAGCGCCGAGGCGATCAGCATCAAGGGCCGCCTGCCATGGCAGGGCGACAGCGGCACGCTGGCGGTGCAGGGCAGCAAGCTGCAGGTGGGCATGCTGCTGGACACGCTCAACGTGGATGCGCGCGGCAGCCTGTCCAACCTGCGCGTGGATGCGCAGACGAAAAACGAACTTGGTGCCGTCGCGCTGCAGGGCGGTGTGCGCCAGCAGGGCCAGGCCTGGCGCGGTGACCTGACCGCGCTGCGCATCGCACCGATGAAGGGCGATGCGTGGAGCCTGCGTGCGCCGGCCACCTTCAGCGTGCAGGGCAGCAACGTCACCCTGAGCGATGCCTGCCTGGGGGCGGCCACCGGTGGTGCGCTGTGCGCCAGCGCGAACTGGCCGCGCGAAGGCCTGCTCGTACGTGGCGATGCATTGCCGCTGGCGCTGGTGCAGCCCTGGCTGCCGCCGCAGTCCGGCCGCCGCATCTTCCTGCGCGGTGAAGTGAATCTGGACGGGCGCATCCGCCCGCGCGGCAACGCGTGGGAAGGCAGCGCTTCGGTCACCTCGCGCGAAGGCGGCGTGCGCCTGGGCGACAACGCCCGTGGCGAACTGGTGCGCTACGACCAGTTCTCGGTGAATCTGGAGATGACCCCGCAGCAGATCAACGCCAAGCTCGGTGTCGGCTTCCAGGGCGATGGCTTCGTCGATGCCAAGGTGCAGACCGGCTGGGATGCCAACGCACCGCTGACCGGCGAGCTCTACATGAACATCGCGCGGCTGTACTGGCTCGAACTCTTCTCCCCGGATATCGTGCGCCCGACCGGGCTGATCGAAGGCCACGTCAGCCTGCGCGGTACCCGTGGCACGCCCTCGCTGGGTGGGGAGGCGACGCTGAGCAAGTTCAATGGCGAGTTCCCCGCGCTGGGCCTGACCTTCGCCGAGGGCAAGGGCAGCTTCACCGCACAGCCGGACGGCTCGGCCAAGATCACCGCCCAGGCCAACTCCGGCAAGGGCACGCTGTACGTCGATGGCGGGCTGTCCTGGTTCGGTGACGCGCAGCCGCTGCAGCTGCATATCCACGGCGAGAACGTGCTGCTGGCCAATACCAGCGAACTGCGCGTGGTGGCCAACCCCAACCTGGACTTCACCCTGGCCGGCAGCGCGATGCAGCTGCGCGGCACGGTGCATGTGCCCGAAGCAGACCTGGACCTGGAGCGCCTGGATCGCGGTACCTCGGTCTCTGAAGACGTGGTGGTGCTGGACCCGGTCGATCCGGAAGAGGGCCCCAGTTCGCCGCTGGACATGGACCTGACCGTCAGCCTGGGCGACCAGGTCAAGATGGCCGGATTCGGGTTGAAGGGCGCGCTGACCGGCAAGATGCAGGTGTGGGCGCGCCCCGGACGCGAGATGACTGCCAACGGCGGGCTCGAAGTCAGTGGCCGCTACAAGGCCTACGGCCAGGATCTGACCATCACCCGCGGCAACTTGAACTGGAACTACAACGCGGTCTCCGATCCGCGCATCAACATCCGTGCCCAGCGCACCGTCGGCGACATCACCGCCGGTATCGATGTGACCGGGCGGGCGCAGTCGCCGCGCGTGGACGTGTGGTCGGACCCGGCCATGTCGCAGTCCGAAGCACTGGCCTACCTGGTGCTGGGTCGCAGCCTCACCGGTGCCAGCAGCGACCAGGCCCAGCAGGTCAACGCGGCCTCGGCGGCGCTGTCGGCCGGCAGTGGCCTGCTCGCTTCCCAGCTGGGGGCCAAGCTCGGCCTGGACGATGCCGGCGTGAGCCAGTCGCGCGCGCTGGGCGGCTCGGTCATCGGCTTCGGCAAGTACATCTCGCCCAAGCTCTACATCGGCTACGGCGTCTCGCTGGTCGGCAGTGGTTCGGTACTGACGCTGAAGTACCTGCTGCGGCGTGGCTTCGATGTGGAGCTGGAATCGAGCACGGTGGAGAACCGCGGGTCGCTGAACTGGCGGCGGGAGAAGTAAGCCGCGGCCGGTGGTTCAGGTGCCCCTGACCATCGGCCGTTGCCCTGCCGGGCCTCAGTGGCTAAGGTCTCGGGCTGTTCTGACGTACCGGAAGTGCCCATGTCTTCACGCAAACCCCTCACCGCCGCGCTGGCGCTTGGCCTGACCCTCGCCGCCGGCGCCCATGCCGATGAAGGCATGTGGATGCCGACCCAGCTGCCGGACCTGGCCAAACCGCTGAAGGCAGCCGGCTTCAAGGGCAACCCGGGCGACCTGGCCAACGTTACGGCGCCCCCGCTGAGCGCGGTGGTGCGGGCCGGGGGCGGCACCGGTTCATTCGTCTCCGACGACGGCCTGCTGCTGACCAACCACCACGTGGCCATGGGTGTGATCCAGTACAACACCTCGCCCGACCACAACCTGATCAACGACGGTTTTATCGCCAAGGGCCGCAGCGACGAGCGCGCGGCCAATCCGGATTTCCGCGTGCTGGTCACGGTCGGGTTCGACAAGGTCACCGATGAGGTGCTGCGCGATGCGCGCGGCAAGACCGGGCGGGCGTACTTCGATGCCGTCGACCGCGCCAGCAAGCAGCTGGTGGCCGAGTGCGAGAAGGAAGGCAACATCCGCTGCAGCGTGGCGGACATGTACTACGGCACCGATTTCTACCGCATCCGCCAGCTCGAGCTGAGCGATGTGCGCCTGGTCTACGCGCCGCCGCGCGCGATCGGCAACTACGGCGATGAGATCGACAACTTCATGTGGCCGCGCCACACCGGCGACTTCACCCTGCTGCGTGCCTACGTCGGCAAGGACGGCAAGCCTGCGCCGTACAGCGTGGACAACGTGCCCTACCACCCGCCGGCGCACCTGAAGATGGCGGTCGACGGCCCGAAGACCGGCGATTACGCGATGTTGGCCGGTTACCCGGGCATCACCTACCGCCATCGCACCGCCGCCGAATTCGCCAGCCAGATCGATGCGGTGTTGCCGCGCCGCGTGTCGGTGTTCCAGCAGATGATCGACACCATCGAGTCGGCAAGTGCCAAGGACGCGCAGGCGCGTACCCGGTACGCCTCGCAGCTGCAGTCGCTGAAGAACAACCGCAAGCGTGCCGCTGGCGAGCTGGAAGGGCTGCTGCGCAGCGATGCCAAGGCCCAGCGCGCCGCGGATGAAGCGGCGATGCTGCAGGCCACGGATGCGCGCTACCAGGACGACATCCAGTCGCTGCTGACCTCGCTGTCCAGCGGTGCCTCGGTGGGGGAGCGCGATCTGCTGCTCGACCTGATGGCGGCGCAGAGCCAGCTGCTGCGCTCGGCACTGACCCTGGAGCGCCTGCGCATCGAATCGGCCAAGCCCGACGCCGAGCGCGACAGCGGCTACCAGCAGCGCGATCTGGCGCTGATCGAAGGCGTGCTCAAGCAGGTCCAGCGCCGCTACGATCCGGCCATCGAAAAAGCCCTGCTGACCACGCTGCTGACCCGTTACCAGCAGCTGCCCGACGCGCAGCGCGTGCCCGAGTTCGACGCTGCCTTCGGCCGGACCCCGGCTGCGCTGGCCAAGACCCTGGATACGCTGTACGCCAGCACCCGCCTGGGCGACGAAGCCGAGCGCCTGTCGCGCTTTGCCGCGGCCAAGGAGGGCAAGGCGCTGGCGCGCGATCCGCTGATCGACCTGGCCGGCCCGCTGGTGGCCGCGCAGCTGCGCCTGGATGACGAACGCAAGACCCGCGAAGGCGAGCAGCTGCGCCTGCGCCCGGCCTACATGCAGGCGCTGTTCGCCTGGCGGGCCAAGCAGGGCCGCGCGGTGTACTCCGACGCCAACCGTACGCTGCGCATCAGCTACGGCAAGGTCGAGGCGCTCTCGCCGCGCGATGCCGTGCATTTCGACCCGGTGACCACCGTGGCCGGAATCGTGGAGAAGAACACCAACGCCTACCCGTTCGATGCGCCCAAGCCGCTGCTGGCCGCGATCGCCAAGGGCGATTTCGGCTCCACCGCCGACCCGGTGCTCAAGACCCAGACGGTCAACTTCCTGACCAATCTGGACACCACCGGCGGCAACTCCGGCTCGCCGGTGCTCAATGCCAAGGGCGAGCTGATCGGCCTCAACTTCGACAGCAACTGGGAGTCGGTCAGCGCCAGCTGGTGGTTCGACCCGCGCTTCAAGCGCGCGGTGCACGTGGACATGCGCTACCTGCGCTGGCTGCTGGCCAAGGTCTACCCGGCGCCGGAGCTGTTGAAGGAAATGGGCGTCCCCGCCGAGTAAGCGACGCCGGCCGGCCCTGTGGCGCCACGACCAACGGTCGTGGCCTACACTGCGGGCTGCTCTTGCGGAAACAACCCTGTGGTTTCTAGCTGGATCCTGCTGCTGGTCTCGGTGGTCTACGCCGCGCTGCTGTTCGCCGTGGCGTGGTGGGGCGACCGCCGCCCGATGTATCCGGACCGGCCATGGCTGCGCCCGGTGGTCTACAGCCTGGCGCTGGCGGTGTACTGCTCGTCGTGGACGTTCTACGGGGCGGTCGGCACGGCGGTGCGCAACGGCATCGGCTATCTGCCGATCTACCTGGGGCCGCTGCTGCTGTGGGTGTTCGGCTGGCGCATCATCGAGCGCCTGGCACTGATCGCACGCAGCCAGAACGTGGTGTCCATCGCCGATTTCATCTCTTCGCGGTTCGGCCGCTCGCGGCGCCTGGCCGCGCTGGTGGCGGTGATCGCACTGATCGGCATCGTGCCGTACCTGGCATTGCAGTACAAAGCCGTGGCGATGAGCCTGCAGGTGCTGACCGGCAACGTCGGCCCGACCGGCTTCTTCACCGACCCGGCGCTGTACGTGGCGCTGCTGATGGCCTTGTTCGCCACGTTGTTCGGCACCCGCCAGGTGGACGCCACCGAGCACCACCACGGCATGATGCTGGCGATCGCGCTGGAATCGATGATCAAGCTGATCGCGATGGTGGCGCTGGGCCTGTTCGCCTACCTGTGGCTCAACGACCGCACCGATGCGGTGATCGAGTCGGCGCATACGCTGTTCACCGGGCTGCCACCGGTCGGCTTCATCTCGCAGACGCTGCTCAGCTTCCTGGCGATCATCTGCCTGCCGCGCCAGTTCCATGTAGCGGTGGTGGAGTGCGGCGACGTGCGCGACATCCGCCGCGCGCGCTGGATGTTCGGGGCCTATCTGGTGATCATTTCGGCGATGGTGATTCCGATCGCCACGGCTGGCGTGACCCTGTTCGGCACCGGCGGCAGCGTCGCCGACGACAGCATGGTACTGGCGCTGCCGCTGGCCGAGGGGCGCAAGTTCCTGGCGCTGGTGGCCTACGTGGGCGGCTTCTCGGCCGCGACCGGGATGGTGATCGTGGCCTCGATCGCGCTGGCCACCATGGTCAGCAACGATCTGGTGATGCCGGTGCTGCTGCGCCGCAGTGGCGACCACCAGGAGGCGGCCGACGTTGCCTCGCGCGTGCTGTGGATCCGGCGCACGGCGATCCTGCTGCTGGCCCTGGTGGCCTACAGCTACTACCGCGGCAGCAGCAACGACAGCACCCTGGCCTCGTACGGGCTGATGGCCTTCGCTGCCGTGGCGCAGTTCGCGCCAGGCTTGATCGGCGGCCTGTACTGGCGGGGAGCGAGCCGCCGGGGCGTGGAGGTCGGCATGCTGTTCGGCTTCGCCACCTGGGTGTACACGTTGCTCTTGCCCGCGCTCACGCATGCCGGCTGGATGGACGAGGCCTGGCTGGTGCACGGGCCGTTCGGGATCGGCTGGCTGCAGCCGCAGCATCTGTTCGGCATGAGCGGCTGGGACCCGTTGACCCACGGCACGTTCTGGTCGCTGCTGGTCAATGTCGCGGCGATGGTGCTGGTTTCCGTGCGCTGGCGCCCGGGCGTGGACGAGCGCCTGCGTGCCGCGCCGTTCCTGGATCCATACGCACAGCGGCCTTCAGTGGCCGGTGTGTGGCCCGGCAACGTGCATGTGGGCGACCTGCTGGCGCTGGCCTCACGGGTGGTCGGTGACCGCCATGCGCGCCGGTCCTTCTTCGAGCAGGCGCAGTCGATGGATCGCGAGCTGCAGGCCTCCGCGCCGGCGGACCGGGCGTGGGTGCAGTTCACCGAGCGCCTGCTGGCGGCCTCGATCGGCGCCGCCTCCGCACGCCTGCTGCTGACCAGCCTGCTGCGCGGCTCGGGCATGGACCTGGGGGAAGTGGTGGCGGTGCTCGACGAAGCCGGACAGGAGCTGCGCTTCAACCGCGAGATTCTGTCCACCACGCTGGAGAACATCAGTGCCGGGGTCAGCGTGGTCGACCCGGACATGCGCCTGACCGCCTGGAACCGCCGTTACCAGCAGATGTTCGGGTACCCCGACGGGATGCTCTACGTCGGCCGCCCGGTGGCCGACCTGATCCGCTACAACGCCGAGCGTGGCGAGCTGGGCGAGGGCGACATCGAGGTGCAGATCAACCGCCGCATCGGCTACATGCGCGCCGGTTCGCCGCACATCTTCGAGCGCACCCGCAGCGACGGCAAAGTGATCGAGATGCGCGGCCAGGCATTGCCCGGCGGTGGCTATGTCACCAGCTACAACGACATCACCGACTACAAGCACGCCGAGCGCGCGCTGCTGGAAGCCAACGAGACGCTGGAGCAGCGCGTAGCCGAGCGCTCGCACGAGGCCGAGATGGCGCAGCAGTCCAAGACGCGCTTCCTGGCGGCGATCAGCCACGATGTGCTGCAGCCGCTCAATGCCGCGCGCCTGTTCGCCTCGGCGCTGCGTGAGAGCCACCACAACAACGAAGAGCAGCGGCACCTGGCCGAGCGCGTGGATGCCTCGCTGCGCGCCGCCGAGGAGCTGCTGGATGGCCTGCTGGATGTCTCCCGCCTGGACGCCGGCGGCCTGCACCCGGTGATCGGCGATTTCGATGTCAGCCTGCTGATGCGCGAGCTGGCGGCGCAGTACTCGCCCGTCGCCGCCGGGCGCGGCCTGCGCATGGATCTGTTCGCGCGCCCGGCCTGGGTGCGCAGCGACCGCCGCCTGCTGCGGCGCGTGCTGCAGAACTTCCTGGCCAACGCACTGCGTTACACCCGCCAGGGGCGCATCGTGCTGGCCGTGCGCCATCGCGGGCCGGAAGTAGAGCTGCAGGTCTGGGATACCGGCCCGGGCATCCCCGAGCACCACATGCAGCAGATCTTCGACGAGTTCCACCGCTACCAGCAGCCGTTCGACTGGGGCGAGCAGGGCCTGGGGCTGGGCCTGTCGATCTGCCAGCGCATCTCGCGCCTGCTCGATCACCGCCTCAACGCCCGCAGCCGCGTGGGCAGCGGCAGCATGTTCTCGATCCTGCTGCCCCTGGTGGCCGCACCGCAGCTGCCGGCCGCGACGTCCTCGCCGGCGCCCAGCCCGGTCACCCGTGCCGATTCGCTGGCCGGGATGCGCGTGCTGTGCGTGGACAACGACCAGGAAATCCTGGACGGCATGCGCGCGCTGCTGGGGCGCTGGCAGGTGCAGGTGATCACTGCCAGTACCGTCGACCAGGCGCTGGAGAAAGTCGTCGAGCGCCCGGATGTGATGCTGGTGGATTACCACCTGCATGACCGCCTGGATGGGCTGGATACGCTGGTGGCGCTGGGCCAGAAGGCCGGCCGTGCGATTCCGGGTGCGCTGCTCACCGCCGATGGGCGCGATGAGCTCAAGCGGATGGCGCGCGACCGTGGCTACCGGTTGTTGACCAAGCCGATCAAGCCGGCCTCGCTGCGCGCCTTCCTGGCGGCCTTCCACGACACCCGCGGCGATCTCTAGCCGCAGGCGTCCTGGGGAGGCGGCGGCAGGCGGTCAGGCCATGGCGCCGCTGAGATGTTCGTACAGGATGGTCGAGCCGATGATGATCAGGATCAGGCCGCCGATGATCTCCGCGCGCTTGCCGACCATGCCGCCCAGCACGCGGCCGAGCATGATGCCCATCGTCACCATGGTCAGCGTGCACAGGCCGATGATCAGCGCCATGACGCCGATATGCACATCGAGGAAGGCCAGGCCGATGCCCACCGCCATCGCATCGATGCTGGTGGCGAAGCCGGTCACCGCCAGGCGCCAGAAGCCATGGTGTTTGCTGGTGTCCTCGTCGTCCGCGCCGTCGTCTGGGCGTAGGCCATTGATGATCATGTGCACGCCCAGCGCACCGAGCAGGCCGAAGGCGATCCAGTGATCGAAGGCCTCCACGTACTGCAGCGCGGCGCGGCCGAGCAGCCAGCCGATCACCGGGGTGATGCCTTCGATGACACCGAAAATGAGGCCGGCGCGCAGCGCGTCGGAGAAACGGGGCTTGCGCATCGCCGCGCCTTTGCCGATCGCCGCGGCGAAGGCATCGGTGGACATGGCAAAGCCGATCAGCAGGATCGAAACAGGCGACATTGGGGTACGCGGCAGGTCGGGCGATATCGAGCAACGGACCGCGAACGCGCCCAACCTGTCGTTGCGCACGCGGACCGCTGGTCTCGCCAACCACGATGGTTGCCCGCACCACGGCGCACTGGCCGAGTATGTTGATGCGGGCGATTCCTGCAGCAGGAATCCGGCTACTCCCCAAGGGGACGCGAAGCTTAGCACCGGGGTTGTGGCGTTGCGCGTTTACCGGCAATTGCGCAGGTCACGCTGGATTTCATAGCCCCGGCTATAAGCCGTGACGGGTAGAGCCGACCGTTGGTCGGCTGCACGGCGTGATCGGGCTCTGCAGCCGACCAACGGTCGGCTCTACGCCACCGATCCGCGTGGTGCCCTCACTCCTCTTCGGGCGGCAACACGATCTGCTCGTCATCAATGGCCAGCTTGCCGGCCATCAGCACCGCCTGGGTGCGGTTGGTGACGCCCAGCTTGCGCAGGATCGCGGTGACGTGCGCCTTGATCGTCGCCTCGGAGACATTGAGGTCGTAGGCGATCTGCTTGTTGAGGCGGCCGGCGCCGAGCATCTGCAGCACGCGGAACTGCTGCGGGGTCAACTCGCGCAGGCGCTGGCCGATCTCGCGCTCTTCGCGGCCGGTTGGCGGCACGTTGTGTGCCTCCGGCGGGGCCCAGGTTTCGCCATCGAGGATGGTGCCCAGCGCATGGCCGATCGTGTCCGAATCGGCGGATTTTGGGATGAAGCCGAACGCACCGTGGTCGAGCGCGCGGCGCATCACGGTCGGTTCCTCACGCGCGGAGACCACCACCACCGGCAGCTGCGGGTGCAGGGCACGCATGTGCACCAGCGCATTGAAGCCCTGCGCACCGGGCATGTTGAGGTCCATCAGGACCAGGTCGGCGTCGGTGTGCTGGTCGGCCAGCTGGTACAGCGCTTCCACGCTGTCCGCTTCGTACAGCTGCACGCCGGGGATGACACGGCTCACGGCGCCGCGAAGGGCTTCGCGGAACAGCGGGTGGTCATCGGCAATCAGGAGGGTAGGCATGGTGGGGGCCATGTTGCGAAAGGGGTAACACGCTGAAACGGAACGAGTGTATCGAGACGGCAGCCCCCTGAGTCAGGGGGCGGCCGCGCGGCGGCGGGGGTGTGGGTGATCGTGAGAAAGGGCCCACGGTCCGCTTGCGGACCCCTCACTTCACCTTGCGTTCTTCCACCAGCGAGGCCACGACCGACGGATCGGCCAGGGTCGAGGTGTCGCCAAGCTGATCCGGGGCGTTCTCGGCGATCTTGCGCAGGATGCGGCGCATGATCTTGCCCGAGCGTGTCTTCGGCAGGCCAGGGGCCCACTGCAGGTGGTCCGGCGCGGCGATCGGCCCGATCTCCTTGCGCACCCAGGCGACCAGTTCCTTGTGCAGCTCCTCGCTCGGCGTCTCGTCGGCGATCAGGGTCACGTAGGCATAGATGCCCTGGCCCTTGATGTCGTGCGGGAAGCCGACCACGGCCGCTTCGGCCACCTTGGGATGCGAGACCAGCGCGCTTTCCACTTCGGCGGTACCAATGCGGTGGCCGGAGACGTTGATCACGTCGTCCACGCGGCCGGTGATCCAGTAGTAGCCATCCTCATCACGACGGCAGCCGTCGCCGGTGAAGTAGCTGCCCGGGTAGGTGCGGAAATACGTATCGATGAAACGCTGATGGTCACCGTAGACCGTGCGCATCTGACCCGGCCACGAATCGCGGATGATCAGGTTGCCTTCGGTGGCCCCTTCCTGGATCTCGCCATCGGCGTTGACCAGGGCCGGCTGCACGCCGAAGAAGGGCAGGGTGGCCGAGCCCGGCTTGAGATCGACCGCGCCGGGCAGCGGCGAGATCAGGATGCCGCCGGTTTCGGTCTGCCACCAGGTATCCACGATCGGGCAGCGGCTGTCGCCGACCACCTCGTAGTACCAGCGCCAGGCTTCGGGATTGATCGGCTCGCCGACGCTGCCAAGCAGGCGCAGCGAACTGCGCGAGGTGCGCTTGACCGGTGCATCGCCTTCGCGCATCAACGCGCGGATCGCGGTGGGGGCGGTGTAGAAGATGGTGACCTGGTGTTTGTCGATCACCTCCCAGAAGCGGGACGTGTTCGGGAAGTTCGGCACGCCTTCGAACATCACCGAGGTTGCGCCATTGGCCAGCGGCCCGTACACGATGTAGCTGTGGCCGGTGACCCAGCCCACGTCGGCGGTGCACCAGTAGATGTCGTCCTCGCGCAGGTCGAACACCGCTTCATGGGTGTAGGCCGCATACAGCAGGTAACCGCCGGTGGTGTGCAGCACGCCCTTGGGCTTGCCGGTGGAGCCGGAGGTGTAGAGGATGAACAGCGGATCCTCGGCATTCATGCGCTCGGGCTCGCACTGGGTCGGCTGCGGGTCCACCACATCGTGGAACCAGCGGTCGCGCGGGGCCTGCATGTCCACCGCGCCGCCGGTGTGGCGCACCACCAGCACCGTTTCCACGGTGGTGGTGCCGGGCAGCTTCAGCGCCGCATCGACGTTGGCCTTGAGCGGGATCTTCTTGCCACCGCGCAGCCCTTCATCGGCAGTGATGATCAGCTTGCTGCCGCAGTCGATGACGCGGTCGGCGATCGAGTTCGGGGCAAAGCCGCCGAACACCACCGAGTGGATCGCACCGATGCGTGCGCAGGCCAGCATGGCCACGGCGGCGTCGACGATCATCGGCAGGTAGATGGTGACCCGGTCGCCCTTCTTGACGCCGAGGTTGCGCAGCGCGTTGCCGAGGCGGCAGGTGCGCTCATACAGCTCGCGGTAGGTCACGCCCTGGGCGGGTGCATCGGGGCTGTCCGGTTCGAACAGCAGGGCGACCTTGTCACCGCGTTTGTCGAGCTGCCGGTCCAAACAGTTGACGCTGGCGTTGAGTTCGCCGTCTTCGAACCACTTGATGCGGAAATCATCGAGCTGGTAGCTGACGTTCTTGATGCGGGTCGGTTTCTTGAACCAGTCCAGGCGCTCGGCGGCCTTGCCCCAGAAGGCGTCCGGGTGCTCCACCGATTCACGGTAGCGCTGCTGGTACGTGTTCCTGTCGATCCGCGATGCCGCGGCGAACGCGGCGTCGACGGGGTAAAGATCAGCCATGGCACCCTCACTTGCACGTTGACTTGGGTTGTGCGGTCGCAGCATAAGCGGCGACCTCTCCCCCTCAGTTTGCCGCATCCACCCGCCTGCGCGGTGTCGAGGTGGTTAGACCATGGTCGAACGCCGCATGCCCTGGTATGACAGGGCCGTCGAGCCCGGCAGCTCACGACCGTTCGCTGCGGTAGCTCGCGACCATTGGTCGTGAGGCACTGCGTACCGGCCAACGGTCGGTACCTGCGCGGTGCCTGCGGCACCTGCCGGTCGCCTGCCGGCGCCCGGGTCGTACTCGCCCCTTGGGGCGAGTACGACTAATGGCCAATAGCTTCGGTGCGTCAACGCGCCGCACCCTCGGCTCGACCGTGCCCCACGCGCGGCATCACTTTGCCACCCGGGAGAGAGGGCAACATGAGCCACCGTTTGCTGAGGACGACACGCCGACCGTTGGCCGCCGCCCTGTTCGTCGCACTGATCGCGCCAGGCATGGCGTTCGCTGAAACCGCAAAAGAGAAAGCGCTGGAAGCCCGCGTCGTCGAGCTTGAACGCCAGGTCCAGCTGCTGCTGAACAACCAGCAGCAACAGCAGGCCCAGATCAGCCAGGCCCAGACCGATGTCACCGCCGTGCGCACGGTGCAGGCGCAGCAGCCGGTGGCGGCCACCGTGCCGGCCGGCAAGCAGCCGATCCAGGTCACCACCATCACCCCCGGCGCCGCGCCGGGCACCACGGTCAAGATCGGTGGCTTCATCAAGGCCGACTTCCTGGCCACCCAGACCGGCGATGGCCAGCTGGCCGACGACGCTACCGGTCGCGCGCTGTACCTGCCGGGCCAGACCCCGGTGGCCGGTGCCGGCGGCAGCGGCAAGCGCTCGGACGTGGACTACAACGCCCACGCCAAGTTCTCGCGCTTCAACCTTGGCATCGACAATGTCAGCGAGGCCGGCAACAAGTCCGGTGCGTTCTTCGAGATGGACTTCTTCGGCAATTCGCTGGGCAACCAGACCGCGACCAATACCTACGGTGCGACCCTGCGTCACGCCTACATGTACTGGAACAACTGGATGGCCGGCCAGACCTGGTCGAACTTCATGGACGCGGCCTCGCTGCCGGAAGCGGCCGACTTCGTCGGCCCGACCGATGGCGTGATCTTCGTGCGCCAGGCCCAGATCCGCTACACCCAGGGAGGCTTCAGTGTCGCGCTGGAAAACCCGGAAACCACGCTGCTCACCGGCACCCGCAACCCGGTCACCGGCGTGTGGACCAACGTGGCCAGCAACTCCGACCGTGGTGCACTGCCGGACCTGACGCTGCGGTATGGCTGGAAGGGTGACTGGGGCACCTTCGGGGTCGGCGGCGTGGTTCGCCAGCTCAAGGTCGACAACCAGACCACCGGTGCCGACGCGGACAAGATCGCCGGCGGCCTGACCCTCGGCGGCAAGTGGGTGATGGGCCCGACCGACACCCTGCATTACCAGGTCACCGGCGGCGAAGGCATCGCGCGCTACATCGGCCTGGGTGTCACCGCCGATACCGCGTATGACATCGCCCGTGACGAACTCAACCCGACCGGTGTGCTGGCCGGTTACGTGGGCTGGCGCCACGCCTTCACCCCGAAGCTGCGCACCAACCTGATCTACGCGCGCAGTGATTACGACAACGACGGCAGTCTGGGCCCGCTGGTCACCAAGAGCGTGCAGAGCATCCGCGGCAACGTGTTCTACACGCCGATGCCCAAGGTCGATGTCGGCGCCGAGCTGATGTACGGCGTGCGCGAGATCGAGGATGGCCGCAAGGGCGATATCAGCCGCCTGCAGTTCACGACGAAATACAGCTTCTAAATGCGTGCCGACCAACGGTCGGCACCTACCAACAACGATTGCTTCGGAGGGGAAGCGTCCCATGTCAACAACACCTGCACCGGCGAAAGCCCAACTCACCCAGGGACACAAGAAGGTCATCTTCGCGTCCAGCCTGGGGACCGTCTTCGAGTGGTACGACTTCTTCCTGTACGGCTCACTCGCCGCGATCATCGCCAAGCAGTTCTTCAGCGGTGTCAATGAAACCACCGGCATGATCTTCGCCCTGCTGGCGTTCGCGGCCGGCTTCTTCGTGCGCCCGTTCGGCGCGGCCTTCTTCGGCAGCCTCGGCGACCGCATCGGCCGCAAGTACACCTTCCTGGTCACGATCCTGATCATGGGCATCTCGACCTTCCTGGTCGGCGTGCTGCCCAACTACGCCTCGATCGGTTTCGCCGCCCCGGTGATCCTGATCATCCTGCGCCTGGCCCAGGGCCTGGCGATGGGTGGCGAATACGGTGGTGCCGCGACCTACGTCGCCGAGCACGCACCGGCCGACAAACGTGGCCTGTACACCAGCTTCATCCAGTGCACCGCCACGCTCGGCCTGTTCATGTCGCTGCTGATCATCCTGGCCTGCCGCTACTTCCTGGGCAATGAAGCGTTCGAAGCCTGGGGCTGGCGTATTCCGTTCCTGGTCTCGATCGTGCTGCTGGGCATCTCGGTGTGGATCCGCCTGCAGCTGAGCGAATCCCCGCTGTTCCAGCAGATGAAGGCTGAAGGCAAGGGCTCCAAGACCCCGTTCCGTGACAGCCTCAAGGACGGCAACCTCAAGCTGATGCTGCTGGTCCTGCTCGGTGCCGCAGCCGGCCAGGCCGTGGTCTGGTACGGCGGCCAGTTCTACGCGCTGTTCTTCCTGAGCAGCATGCTCAAGGTCGACGCCACCACCTCCTACCTGCTGATCGCTGCAGCGCTGGCGCTGGGCGTGCCGTTCTTCATCTTCTTCGGCTGGCTGTCCGACCGTATCGGCCGCAAGAAGATCATCCTCGCCGGCTGTCTGCTGGCCGCGATCACCTACATCCCGATCTTCAAGGGCCTGACCCACTTCGCCAACCCGGCCATCGAAGAAGCCCGCACCAACTCGCCGGCGCTGGTCAATGCCGATCCGAACACCTGCTCGTTCCAGTTCGATCCGGTCGGCCTGCGCAAGTTCACCAGCTCCTGCGACGTGGCCACCGCGGCCCTGACCAAAGCCGGTGTGCCCTATGACGTGAAGCCGGCACCGGCTGGTACGCTGGCGACGGTCAACGTCGGGACCACCGCGGTGACCTCCTACGAGGCTGCAGGCCTGACCAAGGAAGACCTCAAGGCCAAGGGTGATGCCTTCGGCGGAGAGCTCAAGGGTGCGTTGGGTGCCGCCGGTTACCCGGCCAAGGCCGACAATGCGCGCATCAACATCCCCGGCACGATCTTCATGCTGTGGCTGCTGGTGCTGTATGTGACCATGGTCTACGGCCCGATCGCCGCCTACCTGGTCGAGCTGTTCCCGACCCGCATCCGCTACACCTCGATGTCGCTGCCGTACCACATCGGTAACGGCTGGTTCGGTGGTTTCCTGCCGGCGATCTCGTTCGCACTGGTGGCCGGTACCGGCAACCTCTACTACGGCCTGTGGTACCCGATCATCATCGCGCTGATGACGGTCGTGGTCGGTGGCCTGTTCCTGCATGAAACCAAGGACGTGGACATCACCAAGTAACGGTGATCCACCCGGCAGGACGAAGGGGCCGCGATGCGAATCGCGGCCCTTTCTATGTCCTGGGTAGTGCCGGCCGCTGGCCGGCTCTGCATGAGATTCCGGAGACGCGTGCATGGCTGCGGGCCAGCGGCCGGCACTACCGATCCCGCCATCACGCAGCCTGCCGCTATAGTCGGCCCATGAGCGATGCCCACACCGATCCTGCCGCGCTTCCCGCGATCGTGCAGACCCTGCGCGCCGCGTGGCAGGCCAACCGCCCGACGCTGGAACAGCGCCGCGATGACCTGCAGCGCCTGCGCGCGGCCCTCAAGGCCCGCCTGCCGGAGATGGCCACGGCGATCTCGGCCGACTTCGGCCACCGCTCCACCCACGAATCGCAGATCGCCGACGGCATGACCGTGCTCGGCGACATCGACCATCTGTGCAGCCACCTGCGCGGCTGGATGCGGCCGCGCCGGGTCGGGGTCGGCTGGCGGTTCTGGCCGGCACGCGCCCAGACCCGGCCGGTTCCTCTGGGTGTGGTCGGAGTGATCTCGCCCTGGAACTACCCGGTCAACCTGGCGTTGATTCCGCTGGCGACCGCGATCGCCGCCGGCAACCACGTGATCCTCAAGCCGTCCGAGCACACGCCGCGCACCAGCGCCTTCCTGCAGTCGCTGCTGGCGGAGGTGTTCCCCTCCGATCGCGTGGCGGTCGTGCAGGGCGATGGAGACCTCGCCAGCGCCGTGGCCGGCTCGCCGCTGGACCACCTGGTGTTCACTGGCTCCACCGCCATCGGCCGCAAGGTCATGGCGGCCGCCGCCGAGCACCTGACCCCGCTCACGCTGGAGCTGGGGGGCAAATCCCCGGCCATCGTCTGCAGCGATTACCCGCTGGAGAAGGCGGCCGCGCGGCTGGCCACCGGCAAGTTCTTCAATGCCGGCCAGACCTGCATCGCGCCGGACTACGTGCTGATCGACGGCCATCGCCAGCGCGAACTGGTGCAGCAGCTGCAGACCCAGGTGCAGGCGCGCTATGGCGATTTCAGCGACGCCGCCGATTACACCCGGATCATCCACGACGGCCAGTACCAGCGCCTGCGTGGCTATCTCGAAGAGGCCCGCGCGCGGGGCGTGCCGGTGATCGAACTGGCCACGGTCGATCCCGAGCGAGCGCAGCGCGAGCGGCTGATCGTGCCCACCATCGTGCTCGATCCGCCGGCGGATCTGGCGCTGATGCGCGAAGAGATCTTCGGTCCGATCCTGCCGGTCTGCGCGTATCCGGATCTGGACGCCGCCATCGCAGAGGTACAGTCCCGTGACCGCCCGTTGGCGCTGTACGTCTTCAGTCACGAACGTGCGCAGGTGGAACGGGTGCTGGCGCAGGTCGTGGCCGGCGGCGTCACCGTCAACGACACGCTGCTGCATTTTGCGGTCAATGGCCTGCCGTTCGGCGGGGTCGGCCCGAGTGGCATGGGCGCGTACCACGCGCGCGCCGGTTTCGATGCGATGAGCAAGCAGCTGCCGATCCTGTGGCAGTCACGTTGGGCGGCCAGCGATCTGCTCAAGCCGCCGTATTCGAAGATCGCCGGGATGTTGAAGGCGATGGTGCGGTGAGAGCCGCCGGCATGGACGCCCGCTACAGACGCCTGAGCGCGGCCAGGAACGCGTCGGGATCCTCCGGGGATACCAGCAGCGTGTAACCGGCCGTGGTCGGCAGGATCACCACCTTCGCGGGATCGGTCACTGCTGCAAATGCTTTCCCCTTGCCGGTGCGGAACCACCCCAGTGAAAGGCCCGGCATGCCAATGCCATTGGTGCGTAGACCCAACGCAGTGTCATCGCTGCCGGGCAGACGCCGTCGCGCGCCGGCATGATCGATCTGTGCCATCGGAACGGAAACGGAATACGCGCCGCCGCCGACGGTCAGGGTCGTGGCGTCCGCCGTCAGCCGGATCGCGCTGAGTTGCCAGACGCCAAGCAGGCCGATGGTGACGGCCAGAGAGGTGGTGCCGAGCGCGGCCAACTGGGACATCCTGTCCTGCCCGAGGAAGTAGACCGCCGCGCCGACCAACAGCAGCGGGACGACGCCGATCAGCAGCACCGCAGCGAGTGTCTTGTAATTCAACGCGTGGATCGCGAATTCAGCTGGCATGGATGCGGAACTCCTTCTGGCATATGTCGCGGTCACGGGCGACATCTCGAGAATCTTCCTCCAGTCGACAGCGATGCAAGTGGGGAAGCTCCTCGCTTTCATGTGCGAAAGCACCTACAGAACTGCGAGTCATCTGCAACATTTGCAGTGTGATATTCCCTTGCCCACTGGATAACGTGTTGCGCCGCTGGCCCCGGCACCTCCGCTAGCGAGTGGCGCTGCGGGCCAATCAGGTCATGTGGCGCAAAGCACCCTCAACGCCCCGGCTGCGGCGATCGGTCTTCGTGGAACCACGCATGGGCCGCAGCTTCCAGATCGCCTTCCTCGGCGATCACCGAACCGTCCTCGTCCAGCAGGGTGTAGTGGCGCTGGTCACCGCCCAGCGCAGCGCTGCCATCCAACCCGAGCAGCAGGGTATAGAGGGTGTCGGTGGTGAAGACATCGAGCATCTCCCGCAACAGCTGGGTCTGCTCGGGCGACAGGTCCATCGCGGCGATCCTTGCTGCGCACGCCGTGCCTTCGGTCCATGCCATGGCGAGCAGGTTCGCTTTCTCCGCGTACCACCTTGCTACGAAGGCATCTGCGTTCATTGAATATCTGCGCTACCGGGGGTGGGCCACAGCCTAGCGGCGACGCAGGCGTGTGGCAAAAATCTGCGTGCCCGGACGCGAGAGGCTGCCGGCCAGCAGCCGGCAGGGCGTGCGCCCACCGACCAACGGTCGGTGGCTACCGGTAGAATGCCCGCATGAAAATCGCCTCCTGGAACGTCAATTCGCTCAACGTGCGCCTGCCGCACCTGGAACAATGGCTCACGGCGTTCGCGCCGGACGTGGTCGGTATCCAGGAAACCAAGATGGAGGACCACAAGTTCCCCGATGCGGTGCTGGCCGGGCTGGGCTACCGCAGCGTGTTTGCCGGGCAGAAGACCTACAACGGCGTCGCGCTGCTTTCGCGCGAACCGGCGCAGGACGTGCAGATCGGCATTCCCGGTTTCGAGGATGAGCAGAAGCGCGTCATCGCCGGGACCGTCAACGGCGTGCGCATCATCAATCTGTACGTCGTCAACGGTCAGGACGTCGGCACCGACAAGTACGCCTACAAGCTGCGCTGGCTGGAGGCCGTGCATGCCTGGGTCGAGGCCGAACTGGCCAGGTACCCGGAACTGGTGGTGATGGGCGACTTCAACATCGCCCCCGATGCCCGCGACGTGCACGACCCGCTGGTCTGGAACGAGAACCACATCCTGACCTCCACCGCCGAGCGCGGCGCCCTGAACAAGCTGCTGCAGCTGGGCCTGCACGATGCGTTCCGCCTGCATAGCGAGGAAGAAGGTGTGTTCAGCTGGTGGGATTACCGGGCGGCCGGCTTCCGCCGCAACCTGGGCCTGCGCATCGACCTGACCTTGGTCTCCGACGCGCTCAAGGCGCGCGCGCTGGCCTCGGGCATCGACCGCGAGCCGCGCACCTGGGAGCGCCCCAGCGACCATGCGCCGGCGTGGGTGGAGCTGGCGCCGTAAACAACAAGGCCCGACAGTGCCGGGCCTTGTTGATCGAACGAAGTACGTGAGCGCGTCAGCGGACGCTTCGACGCGTAAACAGATTCACGATCGCCAGCAGAATGACTGCGCCGATCAACGAGAACAGGAACGTGCGGATGGTGATCGCTTCATTGATGCCACCGCCGAACAGCCAACCGGCCAGCAATGCGCCGACGATGCCGACCACGATGTTGAGGATGATGCCTTGCTGCGCGTCCCGCTTCATGATGATGCTGGCAAGCCAGCCCACGATGCCGCCGACGATCAACCAGATGATGATGCCCATAGCGTTGACTCCCTCTGTGCGGATGCGACCTGTGCAGTTGACGGCACACCCCGTGAAGTCGTCGTGCAGCCGGTATGGCGGGGGCGTGGCATGACCCTGCCGGCGACCTTGGACGGCCCCTGGCGCTTCGGCCCGGTCACGGTCTGGCGCCTGCCGCATGTGCCGGGCACCCGCGGCGAGCCCCAAGCCCGGGTGCTGCTGGCCGAGCAGCTGGGCGGGGCGCCGCAGGACCTGCCGCTGCAGCGTGACCCGCGTGGCCGCCCGGCGCTGCATGGCCCGTTGGCCCATGTGGGCACCGGCTGGAGTCACAGCCACGGCCTGCTGCTGGTCGCGATGGGTGAGGGGGTGCGGCTGGGCGTGGACCTGGAACCGCTGCGCCCGCGGCCGCGGATGCTGGAGATCGTGCAGCGCTTCTTCCACCCGGCCGAGATCGCCTGGCTGGAATCGCTGGACGAGAACGCCCGCAACCACTGGTTCTTCCGGGTGTGGTGCGCCAAGGAGGCGCTGCTGAAGGCGCAGGGGCAGGGCATCTCGTTTGGTCTGCACCGGCTGCAGCTGGCCCCCGGCATCGACGGAGGCCTGTACCTGGCCTGGTGCGACCCGGAACTGGGGCCGGCCGAGCGCTGGCACCTGCATGAGTGGCAGGCGGCGGATGATTTCCGCGCGGCGCTGGCCTGGCATGCGATGTGAAATCGAGGGCGTGGCCAACGATTGGGTGTGCGGGCGGAGGCAGCCGACCAACGGTCGGCTCTACCGACCTGCGATAATGGTGCCATGACTGAACACATCCTCCCCGCTGGCGTGGCCGACGCGCTTGAGCGCGGCCTGGCCGCCATGCAGCTGGACGCCGCGCTGGCACCGCCGCTGCTGATCTACCTGACCCTGCTCGATCGCTGGAACCGCACCTACAACCTCACCGCGATCCGCGACCCGCTGGAGATGGTCACCCGCCATCTGCTCGATTCGCTGGCGATGCAGCCGTACCTGGAGAGCGGCACCCTGGCGGACCTGGGCACCGGCCCCGGGCTGCCCGGCATCCCGCTGGCGATCGCGCGCCCGCAGCTGCAGGTGACCCTGGTCGAAAGCAATGGCAAGAAGGCCCGCTTCATGCGCGAGGCCGTGCGCCAGCTGGGCCTGGGCAACGCCCGCGTAGCCGAGTCGCGCGCCGAGGCGCTGGCCGAACCGGCCGCGTATGACCATCTGACCGCGCGCGCGATGGACACCCTGGCCGGGATCATCCGCGTCGGTGGGCACCTGCTGCGCCCGGGCGGCCGCCTGCTGGCGATGAAAGGCGTGTACCCGCACGACGAGATCGCGCAGCTGCCGGCCGGTTGGTCGGTCGAACAGGTGCTGCCGTTGAGCGTCCCTGGATTGACCGGCGAGCGCCATCTGGTGGTGGTCACCGGCCCGTGAGCCGGTGACTCCCGCGCCCGCATCGCCCGCCCCAGCGTCGTCCCGGCGCCCTCCCGCGGTGGCCCCATGCGGCGCCACCGGCGTGCCCGTGGGCGTCGTTGCGGCATTGCGGCGCATGCCTGCCGCGCATCTCACAGTGCATGACACGCCCCATATACGCATAATGACCAGTCCCACTCCCTGCCGATGAGGCTCACCCGCATGGCCCGCATCATCGCCATCGCCAACCAGAAAGGTGGCGTCGGCAAGACCACGACCGCCGTCAATCTGGCCGCCTCCCTGGCTGCTGCACCCAAGCGCGTGCTTCTTGTCGACCTCGATTCCCAAGGCAATGCGACCATGGGCAGCGGCGTGGACAAGCGCGAAGTCGCCGCCTCCACCTGTGATCTGCTGCTGGGCGAAAGCACCGCGGCCGAGGTCCGGGTCAAGACGCCGGAGGGCTTCGACCTGCTCCCGGGCAACATCGACCTGACCGCCGCCGAGATCCAGCTGATGGACCAGAGCGAGCGCGAGCAGCGCCTCAAGCGCGCGCTGGCCCCGATCCGCGACGAATACGACTACATCCTGATCGACTGCCCGCCGGCGCTGTCGCTGCTGACGCTCAACGCGCTGGCCGCCGCCGATTCGGTGATCGTGCCGATGCAGTGCGAGTACTACGCGCTGGAAGGCCTGAGCGCGCTGGTGGAAACCATCGAAGCGCTGCGCGCCAACCTCAATCCCGCGCTGGAAATCGAGGGCGTGCTGCGCACCATGTTCGATGTGCGCAACAACCTGGCCAATGCCGTGTCGGCCGAGCTGACCGAGCACTTCGGCGAGCAGGTGTTCCGCACCATCGTGCCGCGCAACGTCCGCCTGGCCGAGGCGCCCAGCCATGGCCAGAGCATCGTCGGGTACGACCGTGCCTCGCGCGGTGGCGTTGCCTATCTCGGCCTGGCCGGCGAGATCATCCGTCGCAACAACCAACGCAAGAAGGCCGACAAGGCCATGGAGACCGCCTGATGAGCACCAAGCCTGCCCTCGGCAAGAAACGCGGCCTCGGCCGTGGCCTCGACGCGCTGTTGGGGCCCAAGGGGGCGGTGACACAGGTGCAGGCAGCGGCCGTGGTCGAACCGCAGCCGGGTGAACTCCTGCGCAAGCTGCCGGTGGGCCATCTGCAGCCGGGCAAATACCAGCCGCGCCGCGACATGGATGAAACCAAGCTCGCCGAGCTGGCCGAGTCCATCAAGGCCCAAGGCGTGATCCAGCCGATCCTGGTCCGCCAGCTCGGCCCGGACAGCTTCGAGATCGTGGCCGGCGAACGCCGCTGGCGCGCGTCGCAGCTGGCCGGCCTGGACGAAGTGCCGGTGGTGGTGCGCGAGCTGGAAGACCGCACCGTCATCGCGATGGCGCTGATCGAGAACATCCAGCGCGAAGACCTCAACCCGCTCGAGGAAGCCGAAGCCCTGCAGCGGCTGATCAGCGAATTCGCCCTGACCCATGCCGAGGCCGCCCAGGCCGTGGGCCGCTCGCGTGCGGCGGTGTCCAACCTGCTGCGCCTGCTGGAGCTGCCGATCGCGATCCGCCTGCTGCTGGAAACCCGCCGGCTGGAAATGGGCCATGCCCGCGCACTGCTGACCCTGGCGCCGGAACTGGCCAGCAAGCTCGCCCAGGAAGCGGCCGACCAGGGCTGGTCGGTACGCGAAGTGGAACACCGCGCGCAGCAGTTCGCTGCCGGCAAGGTGCCCGGCGCGCTGCGCAAGAAGCCCTCCGCCGCTGCACCGCAGGCCGACATCGCCTCGCTGGAAACCGAACTGTCCGAGTCGCTGGGCGCCCGCGTGGCAATCAACCACGGCCGCGGCGGCAAGGGCAAGCTGATCATCCATTACACCGACCTGGACACGCTGGATGGCGTGCTCGACCGACTTCGCGCACAGAAGGGCTGAGTCCCCCGCAGGCGTCAGAGGATTTCCCCCCAGCAATGAACCCCACCAAGGTCGACCGCAACCATCTGTTGCGTCTGACCGACCTGCCGAATGTCGGGCCGGCCTGTGAGAAAGATCTCCGTCTGATCGGCATCCGCGTGCCAGCGCATCTGCGCGGTCGCGATGCCTATGACATGTACGCGCAGCTGTGCCTGCGCACGGGGGTGATGCACGACCCCTGCGTGATCGATGTATTCCTGTCGGTGCTGCGTTTCATGCAGGGCGAAGCGCCGCGGCCGTGGTGGGATTTCAGCAAGGAACGCAAGGCCACCCTGGCCAAGGAAGCGCCGCTCAGCCTCTGGTGAAGCGGACCACCGGGACGTGTGCAACGCCACGCGGGCGTCCCGGGAAAGCACTGTATTGATACGTGGCAAGTAGGACGGACGGACCCCATGACCATTCTCGTGACCGGCGCTGCCGGCTTCATCGGCGCCAACACCTGCAAGGCCCTGCTCGCGCGCGGTGAGCGCGTCGTCGGCCTGGACAACTACAACGACTACTACGATCCGCAGATCAAGCGCGATCGCGTGGCTGCGCTGTGCCCGCAGGCCGATATCCGCGTGCTCGACCTGACCGACCGCGACGGCCTGGCCGCGCTGTTCGACGAGGTGCAGCCGACCCGGGTCATCCACCTGGCTGCCCAGGCCGGCGTGCGGTACTCGCTGGAAAACCCGCATGCCTACGTCGACAGCAACCTGACCGGCTTCGTCAACATGCTGGAGCTGTGCCGCCACCGCGGCGTGGCCCATCTGGTGTATGCCTCGAGCAGCTCGGTGTACGGCGATTCGGCCACCCCGCCGTTCTCCGAAGACCAGCGCATCGACAAGCCGCGCTCGCTGTACGCCGCGACCAAGGCCGCCAACGAGCTGATGGCCTACACCTACGCCCAGCTGTTCGGCCTGCATGCCACCGGGCTGCGCTTCTTCACCGTGTACGGCCCGTGGGGCCGCCCGGACATGGCGCCGCTGCTGTTCTCGCGCGCGGTCCTGGCCGGCCGTCCGATCGACGTGTTCAACGACGGAAAAATGCAGCGCGACTTCACACATGTCTCCGACATCGTGGATGGCATCCTCGGCGCGCTGGCGCATCCGTCCAGCGACACGGTGCCGCACCGGGTGTTCAACCTCGGCAACCACACGCCGATCGAACTGGAGCACTTCATCGGGGTCATCGAGTCCGCCGCCGGACGCCCGGCGCAGAAGGTCTACAAGCCGATGCAGCCCGGCGACATGGTCCGCACGATGGCCGATACCACGCGGGCACATGACGCCTTCGGCTACGAGCCGGCGATGCCGATCGAGCGCGGTCTGCCGCCGGTGGTGGCCTGGTGCCGGGATTATTTCGGGGATCACGCCTGACACACACGCCTCGATTCATCTTCGGATAACCTCGGGTGCGGAAAATGCGCGCTCTTTTTCGATCCTGGCCATTCGCAGAGCCCGACCATGAGCCAACCCCAGTTGTCGGTCGTCGTCCCGGTCTTCAATGAACGCGACAACGTCACGCCCCTGATCAACGAGATCACCACCGCGCTGCGCGGGCAGGTCGATTTCGAAATCGTCTACATCGACGACCACTCGCGCGACGACACCCTGGCGGTCCTGCAGGCCCTGAAGGCCACCACGCCCGAGCTGCGGGTACTGCACCACGTCACCCAGAGCGGGCAGAGCACCGCGGTGCGCAACGGCGTCAAGCACGCCCGCGCGCCGTGGATCGCCACCCTGGACGGTGACGGCCAGAACGATCCGGCCGACATCCCCAAGCTGCTCGCCGCGCGCGCGGCGGCCGCCACCGAGGTCAAGCTGTTCGCCGGGTGGCGTGTGAACCGCCAGGATTCGGGCAGCAAGCGCTGGGCCAGCAAGTGGGCCAATGCGATCCGCGCGCGCATGCTGCACGACGATACCCCCGATACCGGCTGCGGCATCAAGCTGTTCGAGCGTGCGGCGTTCCTGGAGCTTCCGTACTTCGACCACATGCACCGCTACCTGCCCGCGCTGATGCAACGGGCCGGCTGGAAGAGCACCAGCGTGCCGGTCAACCATCGGCACCGCACCGCGGGTGTGTCCAAGTACAACAACCTGGGCCGCGCGCTGGTCGGCATCCGCGACCTGCGCGGGGTCGCCTGGCTGATCACGCGCAGCAAGCGCACCGCCGTGGAAGAGCGCTGATGGAACTGCACTGGCTCGACCAGCCACTGACGTGGCTTTACTGGACCGGCCTGCACGTCACCGGCTGGAAGTTGATCGGCTACACCGGCGCGCTGATGTTCGGTGGCCGCTGGCTGGTCCAGTTCATCGCCTCGCGCCGTGCCGGCAAGCCGGTGATCCCGCGCCTGTTCTGGTACATGAGCGTGGTCGGCAGCCTGATGACGCTGAGCTACTTCCTGTTCTCGGCCAAGCAGGACTCGGTGGGCGTGCTGCAGAACCTGTTCCCGGCGTTCACCGCGCTGTACAGCCTGAAGCTGGATATCGACCATCGTGGGTGGAAGCGGGACAAGGCGGCGCATTGAGGGCGTGCCGACCGACCAACGGTCGGTGGCTACCTCGCGCTTTCGGCGCTGGGGTCCCAGCCTGCGGCCGGTCCCCGGTCCTGCCCACGACGCGGGCAGGACCTTTGATCCATGCGCGGCCCCTTCGCCGGGTGCCATGATCGGGGTTTGCCGTCCCCCGGGAACCCTGATCGTGAAATCACCGCTCGTTGCTGCGCTGCTGCTCGCCCTGGCCCTTCCTGCCGGCGCCGCCCTGGCCGCGCCTCCAGCTGCCCCGGCCGCCGCCCCGGCCAGCCTGGCCACCGAAAGCCCCGCCGATGCGCAGTTCCGCGCCATCTACGAGAAGGAATGGGCCTGGCGCGAAGCCGGTGGCGGTGAGGCCAGCGAAGACGGCGACGGCCCGGCCAACGCCACCCGCATGCCCGATGTCGGCGCGGCCGCGCAGCAGGGCCGGTTGAAGGTCTGGGACGACGTGTTGGCCCAGCTGGACAAGGTCGACACCCAGGCGCTCTCGGCCGAGAACCGCATCAACTACGCGATCTACCGCGACCAGGTGTTCAACCTGGCCGCCGATGTGCGCCTGCGCGCCTACGAAATGCCGTTCAACGCGGACTCCTCGTTCTGGTCCAACCTGTCCTTCATGGCCCGGCGCGAGATGAAGACCGCGCAGGACTACCGCAACTACATCGCGCGCCTGAACGATGTGCCGCGCTACTTCGACCAGCAGACCGACAACATGCGTGCCGGCCTCAAGCGTGGCTTCAGCGTGCCGCGCGCGGTGCTCGATGGCCGCGAGGTGTCCATCGCCACGGTCTCCGAACTGAAGGACCCGACCCAGTCGCCGCTGTACGCGCCGTTCAAGAAGCTGCCGGCCAGCATCCCGGCCGCCGAGCAGGCACAGCTGCAGGAGCAGGCCCGCCAGGCCATCGGCGGCAGCGTGGTGCCGGCCTTCGCCAAGCTGCGCACCTTCTTCGTCAGCGAGTACGTGCCGCAGGCACGCACCACCCTGGCCGCCGAAGCGATGCCCGGCGGCAAGGCGTACTACAAGCAGCAGATCCACGAGTACACCACGCTGGACCTGACCCCGCAGCAGATCCACGAGATCGGCCTGAAGGAAGTGGCGCGCATCCAGGCCGAGATGGACGGCATCATCAAGCAGGTCGAGTTCAAGGGCAGCTTCGCCGAGTTCCTGACCTTCCTGCGCACCGATCCGCAGTTTTATGCCAAGACCCCGGACGAGCTGCTGCACCGCGCGGCGTGGATCTCCAAGCGCGTGGATGGCGTGATCGGCAAGTACATGACCCTGCCGCGCGCGCGCTTCACCATCGTGCCGGTACCGCCGGACATCGCCCCGTTCTGGACCGCCGGCCGCGGTGGCATGGGCACCTACTGGCTCAACACCTACAACCTGCCGGCACGGCCGCTGTACAACCTGCCGGCGCTGACCCTGCACGAGTCCGATCCGGGCCATGCCCTGCAGGGCGCGCTGGCGGCCGAGCAGGGCGAGCAGCCCGCGTTCCGCCGCAACAACTACATCTCCGCCTACGGCGAAGGGTGGGGCCTGTACTGCGAGAAGCTCGGCGTGGAGATGGGCATCTACGAAACCCCGTACGAGGATTTCGGCCGCCTCACCTACGAGATGTGGCGTGCCGCGCGCCTGGTGATCGATACCGGCGTGCACCACAAGGGCTGGAGCCGCGAGCAGGCGCTGTCCTACCTGCGCGACCACACCGCGCTGAGCGAGCATGAAGTGACCACCGAAGTGGACCGCTACATCTCCTGGCCGGGCCAGGCGCTGAGCTACAAGCTCGGTGAGATCGCGATCGTGCGCCTGCGTGCGCAGGCCGAGCAGGAGCTGGGTGACCGCTTCGACGTCAAGGCCTTCCACGACGCCGTGCTGAGCCAGGGCTCGGTGCCGCTGCCGGTGCTGGAGGCGCAGATCCAGGCCTTCATCGCCCAGCGCAAGGCTGCCGCCAGCTGAGGTGCGCGGGGGCCGGCCGTCGCGCCGGCCCCGTCAACGTGAACCGACCTGCCGGCCTGCGATTGTGTAACGGCTTCACGCCCGGCTACCCTGCGGGCCATGCTCCGTCGTGCCCGCCCGCGTCCGTCCCTGCTGCTCCGCCTGCTGATGCTGGTGGTGGTCGGTGTGGGCGTGTTCGGCAGTTCGCTGGCCTCGGCCCTGGCCGATATCCACCTGAGCGTGCATGCCGACAGCAGCGAGCTGCATGGCAGCGATGACACGGCCGGCACCGCCTCCAGCGACGACGACGGCAACGAAGACTGGCTGCATGCCCTGGTGCATTGCGGCCACTGCCATGGCCACGGCGGCGTGCTGCCGATGGCGGCGATGGCCTGGAGCCTGCCCGCCGCCCCCAGCCACGGCGTCCCTGCCGGGTTGGTCGCGCAACTGCGCACCCAGCCGCCCGAGAACCTGCTGCGTCCTCCGATAGCGATCTGATGCCCTGCGGCCGCGTGCCGCCGTTTGCCATCTGATTGTTTTCTGGAGACTCCCATGTGGATGCGTCTGGCAGCGTTGGCTGCCATTGCGTTCGTGCCGTGCGTATACGCACAGGGCACGACACCTGCTGCACCGTTGACCCTCGACGACGCCATCGCGCGCGTCGCCCAGTACCACCCCGACCTGCGCCTGGCGCAGGCCCAGCGCCCGGTGTGGGAAGCCCGCCGTGACGCGGCCGGCCTGTCGCCGCCGTTGACCGTGGGCGTGGAACTGGAGAACGCGCTCGGCACCGGCGAGGCCCGCGGCGTCGATGCCGCCGAGGTCACCGTCACCCTGGCCGGCGTGCTGGAGCGGGGCGGCAAGCTGGATGCCCGCCGCGCCGTGGCCCAGGCCAACCTCGACAGCCTCGCCCCCCAGCGCGAAACCGCGCGGCTGGACCTGATGGCCGAAGTCGCCCGCCGCTACCTGGCGGTGACCGACGCGCGCCAGCAGCTGCGCATCGCCGAGACCGATATCGAACAGCGCAGGCGCGCGGTGGCCGCCGCGCGGCTGCGCCTGCAGGCCGGCGCCTCGCCGGAATCGGTGCTGATGACGGCCCAGGCGATGCTGGCCCAGGCTGAGCTGGACCGCGATCGCGCCACGCAGATGGATCAGTCCGCGCGTGCGGCACTGTCGGCGTTGTGGCACCAGCGTGATCCCGGGTTCGATGTGGTGAGTGGCGACCCGATGCAGCTGCCCGCGCTGCAGGACTTTGCCGTGCTCGCCGACGAACTCCAGCGCACGCCGGAACTGGCGGTGCTGGCCGGTGAGCGCCGCATCCGCGAAGCGCAGGTGCAGCTGGCCCGAACCGAAGCACGGCCCGACGTCAGCTGGCAGGTGGGCGTGCGCAACAGCCGCGATACCCGCGATACCTCGCTGGTGGCTGGTTTCAGCCTGCCGCTGGGCAGCGTGCGCCGCGCCGAGCCGGAGATCCGCGCGGCCGAGGCCGAGCTGGCGCTCAACAGCGTGGAGCGCGAGGCGCGCGGGCTGCAGCTGTACGCCACGCTCGCTGAAGCGCATGGCCGCTACCTGACCTCGCGATTGGAAGTCACGCGCATGGCGCGCGACGTCCTGCCCCAGCTCAAGCGCGCCGAGAATGCCGCCGAGAAGGCCTGGCGTGCCGGCGCCATCAGCTACATGGAATGGGCCCAGCTGCAGGCGATGCGGATCGAAGCACGCCAGCGCCAGCTGGAAGCGGCCATCGCCGCACAGACCGCCCTCATTGAAATCCAGCGGCTGACCGGCCAGAGCATGGTCGCCGCCACCGACACCGTGTCCACGGAGGACCGCCGATGACCGCTTCCCTGACCCGTACCGTGCTGGCCGGCAGCCTGTTGATCGCGCTGATGGCGCTCACCGGCTGCGGCAGCAGTGACCCCGCGGCAGCGCCGACCAAGGCCGCTGCGACGGACGCCGGCCATGGCGAGGCCGGGCATGCCGATGATCATGACGACCATGACGCCCCGGAAAGCACCACCATCGCCGCAGCGATGGCCGAACAGGCCGGCATCCGGGTGGCGCCGGTGGTGGCCGGCACCATCGCCGACGAGCACGACGTGCAGGGCCTGCTGACCCCGGTCGATGGCCGCGTCGCGCAGGTGATGGCGCGCTTCCCCGGGCCGATCCGCTCGCTGCGCGCCAATGTCGGCGACCGGGTGCGCGCCGGCCAGGTGCTGGCCAGCATCGAGAGCAACCTGAGTCTCACCACCTACACCGTGACCGCACCGATCGGTGGCGTGGTGCTCGCGCGCCAGGCCCAGGTCGGCGGCGTGGCCGGCGAGGGCACCCCCTTGTTCGAGATCGGTGATCTGTCCACGTTGTGGGTGGACCTGCATATCTTCGGCAACGACACCCAGCACATCACCGCCGGTGTGCCGGTCACGGTGTCGCGGATGACCGATGGCGTCAGCCAGGCCGCCACGCTGGAGCGTGTGCTGCCCGGTACCGCCACCGCCAGCCAGAGCACGGTCGCCCGTGCCACGCTGCGCAACGATGACGGTCAATGGCGGCCCGGTGCCGCGGTCAAGGCCCGCATCGTGGTCGCTACCACGCCGGCGGCGCAGGTGGTGCCGCTGAGCGCCCTGCAGACGATGGACGGCAAGGACGTGGTGTTCGTGCGCGAAGGCGAGACCTACACCGCACGCGCGGTGACGCTGGGTGCACGCGATGCCGGCAAGGTGGAAGTGCTCGATGGCCTGACCCTCGGCGAAGAGGTGGTCGTCGAGCAGAGCTACGTGGTCAAGGCCGACATCGGCAAGGCGGGGGCATCGCATGAACATTGACGCCTCGCCACGCCCCGCATCCGGAGGGCGCCGTCATGCTTGAGCGCATCATCCGCGCCGCCATCGCCCATCGCTGGTTGATGATGGCCCTGACGTTGGTGCTGATCGCGCTGGGCAGCTGGAGTTTCACCAAGCTGCCGATCGACGCCACCCCGGACATCACCAACGTCCAGGTGCAGATCAACACCGCCGCGCCGGGCTACTCGCCGCTGGAGACCGAACAGCGCATCACCTATCCGGTGGAAACGGTGATGGCCGGCCTGCCGGCGATGGAGCAGGCCCGGTCGCTGTCACGCTACGGCCTCTCGCAGGTGACCGTGGTGTTCAAGGACGGCACCGATATCTACTTCGCCCGGCAGCAGGTCGCCGAGCGCCTGCAGCAGGTCAAATCGCAGATCCCCGAGGGACTGGATCCGCAGCTGGGGCCGATCTCCACCGGCCTCGGCGAGATCTTCATGTACACCATCGACGCCGATCCCAAGGCGCGCAAGGCCGATGGCACGCCCTACACCGCCACCGACCTGCGCACGCTGCAGGACTGGGTGATCCGCCCGCAGCTGCGCAACGTGCCGGGCGTGACCGAGGTCAACACCATCGGTGGCTTCCAGCGCCAGGTGCACATTACCCCGGACCCGGCACGGCTGCGCGCGCTGGGCTTCACCCTGGAAGATGTCGCCCAGGCGGTGGAAACCAACAACCAGAACGTCGGCGCCGGCTACATCGAACGCAACGGCCAGCAGTTCCTGGTGCGCATCCCCGGGCAGGTCGCCAACCTGGAGGAGATCGGCAACATCGTGCTGGCCCGCCGCGAAGGCGTGCCGATCCATGTGCACGATGTGGCCCAGGTGCAGGACGGCCCGGAACTGCGCAGCGGCGCGGCCACCCAGAACGGCCATGAAGTGGTGATGGGCACGGTGGTGATGCTGATCGGCGCCAACAGCCGTGATGTTGCCCAGGCCGCGGCCGCGCGCCTGCAGCAGGCGCAGGCCAGCCTGCCCGCGGGCGTCACCGTCACCGCCAGCTACGACCGCACCGCGCTGGTCGACCGCACTATCGAGACTGTCGCCAGGAACCTGATCGAAGGCGCCCTGCTGGTGATCGTGGTGCTGTTCCTGCTGCTCGGCAACTTCCGTGCGGCGTTGATCACCGCGGCGGTGATTCCACTGGCGATGCTGTTCACGCTGACCGGCATGGCCCGGGGCGGTGTGTCGGCCAATCTGATGAGCCTGGGCGCGCTGGACTTCGGCCTGATCGTCGATGGTGCGGTGATCATCATCGAGAACTGCCTGCGCCGCTTCGGCGAACGCCAGCACGTGCTCGGCCGCGACATGACCCGCGAAGAACGCTTCGCCGAAACCGCCAGCGCCACCGCCGAAGTGATCCGCCCGAGCCTGTTCGGGCTGGGCATCATCACCGCGGTGTATCTGCCGATCTTCGCGCTCACCGGCGTGGAAGGAAAAATGTTCCACCCGATGGCGATCACCGTGGTGCTGGCCCTGACCGGCGCGATGGTGCTGGCACTGACCTTCGTGCCGGCCGCGATCGCGCTGTTCCTCGGCGGCCGTGTGCAGGAGAAGGAAAACCGGCTGATGGCCTGGGTGCGGCGGCGCTATGAGCCGATGCTGGCCTTCGCCCTGCGGCGCGGCCGCTGGATGGTCGCCGGCGCGCTGGTGCTGGTGATCGGCTGCGGCCTGCTGGCCACGCGGCTGGGCAGCGAGTTCGTGCCGAACCTGGACGAAGGCGATGTCGCCATGCACGCCATGCGCATCCCCGGCACCAGCCTCACCCAGTCCATCGAGATGCAGAAGCAGATCGAGAACCGGCTGGTGCAGTTCGCCGAGGTGGACAAGGTGTTCTCCAAGATCGGCACGCCGGAGGTCGCGTCCGATCCGATGCCGCCGTCGGTCGCCGATACCTTCATCATGATGAAACCGCGCAAGGCCTGGCCGGATCCGCGCAAGACACGTGCGGCGCTGCTGGCCGAGCTGGAAGACGCGGTCGAGCAGTTGCCCGGCAACAACTACGAGTTCACCCAGCCGATCCAGATGCGCACCAACGAGTTGATTTCCGGCGTGCGTGCCGACGTGGCGGTGATGCTGTTCGGCGATGACCTGGAGACGCTGCTGTCGGTCGGCAAGCGCATCGCGGCGGTGGCCGGCAGCGTGCCGGGTGCGGCCGACGTGCGGGTAGAAGAGACGAGCGGCCTGCCACTGCTGACCGTTACCCCCAACCGCACCGCGTTGGCCGGGTATGGCTTGAACCCGGGCCAGGTGCAGTCGACCGTGGCCACTGCGGTGGGTGGCCAGGTGGCAGGGCAGCTGTTCGAAGGCGATCGCCGCTTCGATATCGTGGTGCGCCTGCCCGAAGCGCTGCGCCAGGATCCGGCCGCGCTGGCGGACCTGCCGGTGTCGTTGGAGACTGCACTGGCCGATGACGCTGACGAGTCCAGCCGCCCCGGAAGCTGGACCAGTGGCAGTGCGCGCACGGTGCCGCTGCGTGAGCTGGCGACGCTGAGCAACAGCGAAGGGCCGAACCAGATCAACCGCGAGAACGGCAAACGCCGGATCGTGGTCACCGCCAACGTGCGTGACCGCGACCTTGGTGGATTTGTCGGTGATCTGCAGCAGGCGATCGGGCGCGATGTGCAGGTGCCCAACGGCTACTGGATCGAGTACGGCGGCAGTTTCGAGCAGCTGATCTCGGCCAGCCAGCGCCTGTCCATCGTGGTGCCGGTGACGCTGGCGATCATCTTCGCGCTGCTGTTCTGGGCGTTCGGCTCGGTCAAGGATGCGGCGATCGTGTTCAGCGGCGTGCCGCTGGCGCTTACCGGTGGCGTGCTGGCGTTGGCGCTGCGCGGCATTCCGCTGTCGATCTCGGCCGGTGTCGGCTTCATCGCACTATCCGGCGTGGCGGTGCTCAACGGCCTGGTGATGATCAGCTTCGTGCGCAGCCTGCGCGAGCAGGGGATGCCATTGCCGCAGGCGGTACGCGAGGGTGCCTTGGGCCGTCTGCGCCCGGTGCTGATGACCGCATTGGTGGCCTCGCTGGGCTTCTTGCCGATGGCCTTCAACGTGGGCGCCGGCTCGGAGGTGCAGCGTCCGCTGGCGACCGTGGTGATCGGCGGCATCGTCTCGTCCACGCTGCTGACCTTGCTGGTGCTGCCGGTGCTGTATCGCTGGCTGCATCGGAAAGGATGAGGCGGCACAGGTGGTGGGGTAACCCTTCATCGATGGGGTAGCACCCGACCATTGGTCGGGTGATTCTTCAGACGGCACAGAAAAATATGTGCGCGCCGTGGCCGCTGCTATCGAGGTGACAACCACGCCTCGATGGCAGCGACGCCAGTGCTGACGCCGTTCTCGGCAGTCATCGCGTGACCCAGCGCGGCGGCGCGGGCACGGGTATCGGCACGTTCGGCGAACGCGATGGCCCGCCTCAGTGTCCTTGCGTCCAACCGCTTCGGCGACAGCGCCGCCGGTGCCACGCCCAACTGCTGCAACCGGTCCGCCCAGAAGAACTGATCCGCGGCGAACGGCATCACCAGCGACGGCACCCCGGCCCGGCAGGCCGAGTGCGTGGTGCCGCTGCCACCGTGGTGGATGACGAGCGAGCAGCGCGGGAACAGGGCTTCGTGCGGGGTCGGCCCGAGCACGAACACGTTTGGCGGAAGCGGGGCGCTGGGCAGCCCGGCCCAGCCCGGGAACAGCAGTACCCGCCGCGGCGCCAGGGCCGCCAGCAGCGCGGGTAGCACCTGGTCGCGATCGAAGCCGGTCATGCTGCCGAACCCGAGGTAGACCGGGGCGGGGCCGGCGTCCAGGAAGGCCTGCAGGGCCGGCGGCGGCTGCCAGCCGTGCTCCGGTGCTCGCCACTGGCCGCAGATTCGGTGGTTGGCGGGCCAGTCCGGCGGCGGGGGCAGCAGGCTGGGCGAGATGCCGTACAGCATCGGTAGATCCCGCCAGGGCGAGGCGCGCCCCGGCATGCCCAATGCCCGTCGCGCGGCGTTGACCGGACCGCGGAAGGTGCGCCATACCGCCTGGTTGACCAAGGTGTAGCTGAGGCGATTGAGCGCGCCGGGCAGGCGCAGCCGTGGCAGGAACGGAGAGGGGAAGCCGGCGGTCGGGGTCAGCGGAATCATCCCGGTGCCGATCACCGGCAGCCCATGGTGTTCGGCCACGGCCAGGCCCACGAACGCGGCCAGCCCGCCGCTCAGCACCGCATCGCACCCGGCGGCGGCCGCGTCGGCCTGGCGCATCCAGCCGGGCACGTGCCGTTGCGCCATCCGCGCCAAGCCCCGCGAGGCCGCAAGGCGGGCGTTGCCGCGCGACACCAGCGCCACCACCTCGTCATGGATGTCGCCCTCCAGCGCGGCATGCGGGACACCCAGCTGGCGCGCGGTATCGAGCGTGCCGCGCTCGGCCAGCAGCAGCACCTCATGGCCGGCGCCGATCAGCCCATGACAGAGCATCACCAGCGGGCGGGTGTCGCCTTCGGTGCCGTAGGTCAGGGCGAGCAGCTTCATGAAAGGCCGCGGGCGAGGGGGAGGGGAGGCGCTGGGGTCATCTATTCAGTCCGGGTTCGATGCCCGGGCAGCCTAGCGGAGGGGCCGTCATGGAACCGGCATGGCTCCGCCGGGCCATGCCAGCTTGCCGCAGGCCCTTCAAGCGGGCATAATGCGCGGCTCGCTGTGTCCAAAAACCTTTGGATCGGTGGCCGGGAACACGTCATCCGGCCCGCCCTCGACAACGTAACCCTTTGATTCTCATGACGTGTGGCGGGAAACCGCCGAGGCCGCCGTCGCCCGGGCTATGGGCTGACAACTACTTTATCGAGGTGCGCAATGTCCCGCGTATGCCAAGTTTCCGGCAAGCGAGTGCAGACGGGTAACAACGTCTCGCACGCCAACAACAAGACCCGTCGTCGTTTCCTGCCCAACCTGCACGAGCGCCGCTTCTGGGTTGCCAGCGAGAACCGCTGGGTCAAGCTTCGTGTTTCCGCGCATGCCCTGCGCACCATCGACAAGAACGGCATCGACTCCGTTCTGGCTGAGCTGCGTTCGCGCGGCGAAAAGGTCTGAGGAGTAAACGATCATGGCAGGCAAGCGCGATAAGATCCGTCTGATTTCGACGGCCAACACTGGCCACTTCTACACGACGGACAAGAACAAGAAGAACACCCCCGGGAAGATGGAATTCCTGAAGTACGATCCGGTCGTGCGCAAGCACGTCCTGTACAAGGAAGGCAAGATCAAGTAATCCGCGAGGATGCTTGAGCTTCCCGAAAAAACCCGCCCCTCGTGGCGGGTTTTTTCATGGGCCGCGCCCGGGCCCGCACCCGGCATGACCGGTTGCATGCAGCGACCCATGGCAGAATGCGGTTCCCCTCCCGACGGGCGACGCGATGCTGTTCGAGTGGCTGCTGGGTTCGTGGTTGTTGATGCTGGATTGGCTGATCCGGCTGGCCGCGCTGTTCTGGATTCCCAGCCGCACCACGCCCGGTGCCGCGCGCAGCTGGCTGCTGCTGGTCGGCTTCGTGCCGCTGCTCGGGCTGCCGCTGTACCTGCTGTTCGGCCACCCCTGGCTGTCGCGCCAGCGCGTGCAGCGCCAGGCCGAGGCGTCCCAGGTGATCCGAGAGGAGCAGGCCCTGCAGCCGCCGCTGCGCTGGACCCCCGCGCCAGATACCGCCACCGCCGAGATCGTGCCGCTGATCGAGCGCCAGGGCGATTTCATGCCCATCCATGGCAACGCGGTGGATCTGCTCAATGACTACGATGCCTCGCTGCAGGCGCTGATCGAAGACATCGACCAGGCGCGCGAACGCGTCCACCTGCTGTATTACCTGATGTTCGACGATGCGGTCGGTGAGGCCATCGTGCAGGCACTGCAGCGCGCCGCGGCGCGTGGCGTGCACTGCCGGTTGCTGCTGGATGCTGTCGGCGCCAAGCGCGGGCTGCGCCACTATCGCCACCGCCTGCAGGCGATCGGCGTGGATGTGCGCGCGATGCTGCCCGGTGGCCTGCGCTGGCGCCGCAGTGGCCGCATGGACCTGCGCAATCACCGCAAGATCGCGGTGATCGACAACCGCGTCGGTTACATCGGCTCGCAGAACCTGGCGCGGGCGCAGTTCGTGGCCGGGTTCCCGAACAAGGAACTGGTCGCGCGCGTGCGTGGGCCCGTAGTCGCCCATCTGGAGGCCGTGTTCGCCAGCGACTGGTACATGGAAACCGGACAGCGCCTGGATGTGTTGACCGCAGTGCCGGTGTGCTCGGCCGATGTCCCGACCCAGCTGCTGCCCAGCGGCCCGGCGTATCCCTTCAGCAACGCGCGTGATGCGGTGAACGCGCTGATCCATCTGGCCCGGCGGCGGATCGTGCTGGTCACGCCCTATTTCGTGCCCGACGAAGCGACCTTGAGCGCGCTGCGCATCGCCGCGCTGTCCGGCGTGCAGGTGCAGCTGATCCTGTCGGCCAGCACCAACCAGCGGCTGACCTCCTGGGCGCAGGAGGCCTACTACGACGAGCTGCTGCGCAGTGGCGTGCGCATCGCGCTGTACGCACCCAACTTCCTGCACGCCAAGCACCTGACCGTCGATGAGGATATCGCGCTGGTCGGCTCGATCAATCTTGATATCCGCTCGTTCGCGCTCAATGCCGAGATCGGCATGCTCTGCTACGACGCCGGCATGGTGCGCCAGCTGGCGCAGATCGAAGCGGACTATCTGGAGCAGTCGCGTCAGCTGGATCTGGCGACGTGGCGCCAACGTCCGGCCTGGAAGCGCAGCCGCGAAGGCATCGCGCGGCTGGCCGATGCCTTGATGTAGTCCGCTGTGACGCACGTGGACGGCCGGTCCACGTGCATCGCCTACAATCGGGGCATGACTGCGTCCGATACCCATCGCCAGTGTGATCTGGCCATCGTCGGCGGCGGCGCTGCCGGCGTCCTTGTCGCACTGCAGGCGCTGCGCCATGCCGAGCGGCCGTCACGCATCGTGCTGTTTGAGCCGGCCTCGGTGCTGGCCGAAGGCATCGCCTACGCCACTCCGTGGCCCGAGCATCTGCTCAATGTGCCGGCCGGCAAAATGAGCGGGCTGCCGGACCAGCCCGCGGATTTTCTCGATTACCTGATCGACAGCGAGGCGATCGCCGATGTGCCGCGCGAGGTGCTGGCCGAACAGTTCGTGCCGCGCCGCCATTACGCTGCCTACCTGCGCCAGCGCCTGGAACAGGCGCGCGAACGCAGCGTGGCGGTGCTGGAGGTGGTCGAACAGCCGGTCTTCGCGCTGGTTCCCCACGCACAGGGCGTGCAGCTGCGGCTCGATGACGACGTGACCTGGAGCGCACAGCGCGTGGTGCTGGCCTGCGGCAACAGCATGCGCCCGCTGCCGGTGCCCGGTGCCGACGCACTGCCGCCCGCGCAGGCGGTGGAAGCCTGGGATTACGACGGCGTGCGTGTTCTGGCCGGCGATGACGATCTGGCCATCATCGGCTCGGGCCTGAGCATGGCCGACAGCGTGGTCGCCCTCGCCGCCGCTGGTCACCGTGGGCGCATTTTCGTGCTCTCGCGTCATGCGTTGCTGCCGTTGCCGCAGGCGCATGGCGCATCCGTCACCTTCGATCCGCAGCCACTGCTGGCGATGTCGCTGCGCCAGCGCATGCGGGAGCTGCGTGCGCAGGCCGATGCCGCCGTGGCGCGGGGCATTCCGTGGCAGAGCGTGATGGACCGCATCCGGCCGATGGGCCAGGCGCTGTGGCTGAGCTTGAGCGAGGCCGACCAGCGCCGTTTCCTGCGCCACGTGGTGCGCTATTGGGACGTACACCGCCACCGCATCGCCGAATCGGTGCACGCCCAGGTGGCCGAACTGGAGCGTCGTGGCCAGCTGCAGCGCCACCGCGCCCGCCTGGACACGCTGCTGGTGCAGGAAAGCGGGCTGCAGCTGCACGGCCGCAGCCCGGACGGTGGCCTGCCGCCATTGACCGTGGCCGCGGTGATCAATGCCACCGGGGTGGAGACGCGCGCACTGTCCATGCGCAATCCGCTGATCCGGCAGCTGCTGGCCGACGGGCATGCCCGCCCGGGCCCGCATGGCCTGGGCCTGGATACCACGGAGGAGGAGGGCGGCCTGATCGACGGTCGTGGCCAGCCGCAGCCGGCGATCCGGGTGGTCGGCAGCCTGCGCATCGGCACCCTGTGGGAAAGCCTGGCGATCCCGGAGCTGCGGGTGCAGGCCGAACAGGCCGCGCGACGCAGCCTGGGCTGACGGCGACATCCTTCCCGGGGCCGCGCAACCAGCCGCAGAGCCACCTCATGCCTCCCTTTCGAAATCTGCATTGGTGATGGGGTGGAGACGGCTCTAGGCTCGTGTGTTTCACAGAGGGAAATGCCCATGTCGTCCAGCCCCGACCGGACCGCCACCCCTGCCCCTGCGAGGGCCACGCTGCGCGCACTCACCTTGCTGGGCGCCATGCTGGGTCTGGCCGCCTGCCATCGTCAGGCACCTGCTGATGGCGCTGTTGCGACCGCTCGGGGTGCCGAGGCAGCGGCCGCCGCCACCGCGCTGGGCGACATTCCCGCCTGTCCGGCGGGTGCGAGCGTGATGGAGGGATGGAACGATCGTGCCCCGCCGCGGCGTATCTTCGGCAATACGTGGTACGTGGGCACCTGTGGCCTGGCGGCCGTGCTGGTGACGTCCGATCAGGGCCATGTGCTCATCGATGGCGGCACGACACCGGCTGGCCCGCTGATCGAGGCCAATATCCGCACGCTGGGCTTCGACCCGCGCGACGTGACGTACCTGCTGAACTCGCACGAGCATTACGATCACGCCGCCGGCCTGGCGCATCTGCAGGCGGCCACCGGTGCACCGCTGCTGGCGCGGGCCCCTGCCGTGGCCACCCTGCGCAACGGCAGAAGCGACCGCAATGATCCACAGTACCTTGAGGAAGGCGCGGCATTTCCACCGGTAGCGCAGGTTCGGGCCATCGGCGATGACGAGGTCGTCCGCGTCGGTCCGCTGGCATTGACTGCCCACGCCACCCCGGGCCATACGCCGGGCGGAACCAGCTGGACCTGGCGTTCATGCGACGCTGGGCGCTGCCTGGATATCGCTTACACCGACAGCGTCAGTGCGATCTCCGATGCGCAGTACCGCTATATCGATCACCCGCGGATGGTGGAGGCCTTCCGGCGCGGCCTGGACCGCTTGGCCGCGCTTCCCTGCGACGTGCATGTCACGCCGCATCCACTGGGCAGCGACCTGTTCGCCCGTCTGCAGGACGACGCGGCCTCTCCGCTGGTCGATGCCGGCGCCTGCCGCCGCTACGCACAGCAGGGGCGCATCAACCTGGACAAACGGCTTGCCGAGGAAGCGGCCGGACGCGCGCCCTGACGCAGGGGCGGCCCGGAGGGCGTAAAATGGGGACATGGATGTTTCCCACTTGCTCGACGGGTTGAACCCCGCCCAGCGCGAAGCTGTGTCCGCCCCGCCCGGCCACCATCTGGTGCTTGCCGGTGCCGGTTCCGGCAAGACCCGCGTGCTTATCCACCGCATCGCCTGGCTCAATGAAGTCTGCGGCGTGCCGACCCATGGCATTTTTGCGGTCACCTTCACCAACAAGGCCGCCGGGGAGATGCGTCACCGCATCGACCTGCAGCTGCCGCAGGGCAGCCGCGGCGCCTGGATCGGCACCTTCCACGGCCTGGCCCACCGCCTGCTGCGCCTGCATTACCAGGACGCCAAGCTGCCCGACAGCTTCCAGGTGATGGACTCGGACGACCAGCTGCGGCTGGTCAAGCGCGTGGTCCAGCAGCTGGAGATCGACGACGGCAAGTTCCCGCCGAAGCAGATCGCCTGGTGGATCAACGAGCAGAAGGACGAGGGCCGCCGCCCACAGCACATCCAGCCCGAGCCGCATGATGCGTGGCTGGAGACCATGCGCCAGGCCTACGCGGCCTACCAGGAGCGCTGCGACCGTGCCGGCCTGGTCGATTTCGCCGAGCTGCTGCTGCGCGCGCATGAACTGCTGCGCGACAACCCGGCCCTGCTGGCCCACTACCGTTCGCGCTTCCGCGAAATCCTGGTGGACGAGTTCCAGGACACCAACGCCATCCAGTACGCCTTCGTGCGCGTGCTGGCCGGCGACAGCGGCCACGTGTTCGTGGTCGGCGACGACGACCAGGCCATCTACGGCTGGCGCGGCGCCAAGGTCGAGAACGTCCAGCGCTTCCTGAAGGATTTCCCGGGTGCGCAGACCGTGCGCCTGGAGCAGAACTACCGCTCCACCGCCAACATCCTCGGCGCGGCCAATGCGGTGATCGCGCACAACCCGGACCGCATCGGCAAGGAGTTGTGGACCGACAGCGGCGATGGCGATCCGATCGATCTGTACGCGGCCTACAACGAAATGGACGAGGCGCGTTACGTGGTCGAGCGGGCGCGCCAGTGGGTGCGCGATGGCGGCAGCTACGGCGACGTGGCCGTGCTCTACCGCAGCAACGCACAGTCGCGCGCGTTCGAAGAAGCACTGCTCTCCGAGCAGGTGCCGTACCGTGTGTATGGCGGCATGCGCTTCTTCGAGCGCGCCGAAATCAAGGACGCGCTGGCATACCTGCGGTTGATGACCAACCGCAACGATGACGCCGCCTTCGAACGCGCGGTCAACACGCCGACGCGCGGCATCGGCGACCGCACCCTGGATGAAGTGCGCCGGTTGGCGCGCGCCCAGGCGATCTCGCTGTGGGAAGCGACCATGCTGACCACCCAGGGGAATGCGCTGGCCGCACGCGCACGCAACGCGCTGGCCGGTTTCCTGGTGCTGGTCAATCAGCTCCAGGCCGAAGCGGACACGATGACCCTGGCCGAACGCATCGACCACGTGCTCATGCGCTCGGGCCTGCGCGAGCACTGGTCCAAGGAAAGCCGCAACGCGCTGGACTCGGAATCGCGCGCGGACAACCTGGACGAACTGGTCTCGGTGGCCTCGCGCTTCGTGCGTCGCGAGGATGATGTCGAAGAAACCCAGGACATGAGCGAGCTGGTCGCCTTCCTCGCCTACGCCTCGCTGGAGGCTGGCGAAGGCCAGGCCCAGGCTGGCGAAGAGGGCGTGCAGTTGATGACGCTGCACGCCGCCAAGGGCCTGGAATTCCCGCTGGTGTTCCTGGCCGGCATGGAAGACGGCCTGTTCCCGAGTGCACGTTCGCTGGAAGAAAGCGGCCGGCTGGAAGAAGAGCGTCGTCTGGCCTACGTGGGCATCACGCGCGCGCGCCAGAAGCTGGTGCTCTGCTACGCCGAATCGCGCCGCATCCATGGCCAGGACAACTACAACGTGCCCTCGCGTTTCCTGCGCGAGATCCCGCGTGAGCTGGTGAACGAAGTGCGCCCCAAGGTGCAGGTCTCGCGCGGCACCTCGCTGGGCGCCAACCGGGTGATGGGCCATGCGGCGCTGGAGGCACCGCCGCTCAAGCTGGGCGCGATGGTCAACCATCCCAAGTTCGGCGAAGGCATGGTCACCGACTATGAAGGCAGCGGCCAGCACGCCCGCGTGCAGGTGGAATTCATCGAAGCCGGCAGCAAATGGCTGGTGATGGCGTATGCCAACCTGACGGTGATCTGATCACCGTCGGGGGCCGGGAATTCCTGTAGAGCCGAGCCATGCTCGGCTCCACAACAGCGGTCGGTCGTCAGCCGGTGGTGAACGTCTCCACGGCTGCCACCACCCCGGCGCGTTCCATCAGCTCTTCATGCTGACGGTTCTGGATCAGCACGTAGCGCCCTTCCTCCGGCGACAGCACTTCGATCACCTCGTCGCGATAATTGGTGATCTCGATGAAGCCATCGCTCACTCCGTTGAGGTTTTCGATCTCGGCCATCAGTGTCTCAAGACTCACGATGGCCCCGTCCTTGTCCGCTCCGCCGCCAGTCCGGGGGTTGTCGAAATACAGGCTGATCTTCGGTTGCCTGATCCTGCGCCAGTTGTTGACGTCGACGATGTGATGCGTGGACCACTTGAAATCCTCTTCTGATTCGTTGCCGCTGAACTCGCACTGGAAGATCGGCAGACACAGGAACAGGTCGGTTCGATTCGCACTGCGGTTCAGGAGCCCGTGATACGTGCTGGGAACCGCTATCGCGTGGGTGAATCCATAGATGTTTGGTGGAATAGCAAAGATCGTCGGTTTGTCATGAGGCAGGTGGGACGGCGCGCTCAGCCCTACGCTGGAAGCGAACTGCGGATCATGGATGTCCTTCGAGGTGATCGCCAGATCATGCCCGTCGGCGTTTCGCAGGCAGCAATAAAGCGTGTACGTCGCAACGACGTATTTGCCAACGTAGCAACCATGGGCTTCGCCGACCTCGCCAAATTCCCTCAACAGCTCATCTCTGGTGATCATGGTTATCTGGACGGTGGGGACGCCCATGATGGCTGTCGGAACCTTCGTCAGCAATGCAATTTGTTTAGATTGTCCTGTGGAGTCAGATCCCCTTTTCGATGGAAAAGGAATCCGCCCCCGATTACGCTGCGAGCCATGACCCGCAACGTACTTTTCCTTTGCAGCCAGAACCGCCTGCGCAGCCCGACGGCCGAGCAGGTATTTGCCGATTGGCCCGGTATCGAGACCGCCTCGGCAGGGCTGCTGGCCCACGCCGAGGAAGTGCTCAGTCCGGAACTGTTGCAGTGGGCCGACCTGGTCTTCGTGATGGAGAAGGCGCACCGCAACCGGCTGTCCAGTCGCTACAACGCATGGCTGGGCGGCAAGCGGGTAATCTGCCTGGATATCCCGGACGACTACGGGTACATGGACCCGGTGCTGGTGGAGTTGCTCAAACGTAAGGTGGCGCCGTTCCTGCGTTGACCGCGCTGTTGTAGCGCCGAGCCATGCTCGGCTGCTTACTGCCGAAAGGCAGTCGAGCACGGCTCGACTCTACACATGGGAGCCGGCCAGCGGCCGGCACTACAATGGGCGGCATTCCTTTCGCGCAGGCCCCCGCCATGACCGATTCGCCGCTGCACGTCACCGTGAAGTTGAACGCCAAGCTTCAGCCCGAGCATCGCCACGAGCTGTTCGAAGATCCGCTGGATGCCCTGCTGGGCACTGCCGAACTGGGCGAGATCACGGGTGGTGGTACCGCGCTGACCGACGACGGCGAAGTGGACTACGGCGATATCGAGATCGCGCTGAACGATCCGGCCTCGCTGCCCGGCGTGATCGAGCTGCTGCAGCAGCTGGGTGCACCCAAGGGCTCGCTGATCCAGCGCGAAGGCGTTGCCGATCAGCCGTTCGGTGTCACCGAGGGCCTGGCGTTGTACTTGAACGGCACCGACCTCCCCGATGAGGTCTACGAGCAGTGCGATTCGAACTATGTGTTCGAGCAGATCGTCGAGCGTATCGAAGGCCACGGCGAGATCTGCAGCTGGTGGCAGGGCCCGACCGAGACGGCGCTGTATCTGTATGGCGCCTCGTTCGACACGATGCACGAGCGTATCGCCGATCTGCTGGCGAGCTACCCGCTGTGCCAGGGCGCGCGCGTAATACGCACCGCCTGATCGATCAACACGCCGGCGCGTGGCCTGCCGCATAGCGCAGGCCACGGCGCAGCTGCGCGCGCACATTCGGGTCGGCATACACCGCCGCGTCGTGGCCCAGCCCGGTATACCAGCTGCGGCCGCCATCGAAGGGCCGGCACCAGGCGATGGGATGATCGGCGCCCATGGTGCCGCCGTCGTAGCGCGATTCGTCCACCGTCGCGATGACCTGCACCATCCCACGGGGATTGCGCCGGTAGTTGTAGAGCTCATCGCGGATCGGCCAGGCCACTCCGGAAGCCTTCCCGTCCCGTTCGGGCTGCACCAACGTGTCCTGCAGACCTTCCGGGTGTTTGTGGAACCACGCGCCCACCAGCTCGCCATACCATGGCCAGTCGTACTCGGTATCCGCGGCAGCGTGCACACCCATGAATCCGCCGCCGTTGCGGATGAACTGCTCCATCGCGGCCTGCTGCGTGGCGTCGAGCACATCGCCGGTGGTGTTGGCGAAGACCACGGCGCGGTAGCGGGCGAGGGTGTCGGCGCGGAAGTCGCGCGGATCCTCGCTGTGATCCGCCCTCAATCCGGCCTCGGTGCTCAGCTGGCGCAGCGTCGCCACGGCCACTGGAATCGAGTCGTGGTGGAACTTGGCGGTGCGGGTGAAGATCAGGATGCGGTCGGCGCCGGGTGGGGCGGCAAGCCCGGCCATCGGGAGCAGGAGCAGCGAACACAGCAGGGCGATGAGCAGTCGGCGCATGCGCGGAGTCTGTCACGGGCCGTGGCGCCTGGCGTCCTGCGCTGCAGCACGGGCAACGCATGCGTGCGCGATCGGGCAGGGGGCGGGGCGGGCGGGCACGCTTCATCCCGGATCCTCCCCGGCTCATCCCGGATTTCACACGCTTCGTCGCGTGCCGCTTGTCGCTTCCAAGGGGGGCGCCCAGAGTCTGCCCCTGTCCGCTGGGAGCGCACTCGTGAACAAGGGAATTCCGTATCTGCTTGCTGCACTGGTCCTGCTGACGTGGTCGGCAGGCTGGGCCGAGCCGGTGCTGGCCCTGGTCCACCACGCGCAGAGCTGTCTGGCCGGCGGCGGCGACTTCGATCTGCTGCGCCTGCGCTGCCAGCCACAGCCCAGCGTGGTGTGCATCGGCCCCGCAACGTTGTGGTTCTGGCTGAGCGGCGTCGTCTTCGCGGTGGTGGCACTGCTGGGCACACGGCGCGGCGCACGCTGACACGCGCGTGGGCAACCGGCATCATCGGGCTCTGTCTGATGGAGGCCACATGGGTCCGAGCGAAAAGGAAAAGATGCTGTCCGGGATGCCGTATCGTCCGGGCGACCCGGAACTGCAGGCCGAGATGGCGGCGGCCAAGGTCTGGATGGTCCGTTACAACGCCGCCCTGGCCGAGAGCCCGGCCGTGCGCCGCGCGCTGTTGCGCGAGCAGCTCGGTGCGGTCGGCGAAGGCGCGGTGATCCGGCCGCCGTTCCACTGCGATTACGGCAGCAACATCCGCCTGGGCCAGGGCGTATTCCTCAACTACAACTGCGTGATCCTGGACGTGGCCGAGGTCAGCATCGGTGATGGCACCCAGATCGGCCCGGCGGTGCAGATCTATGCGGCCGACCATCCGCGCGACCCGCAGGCACGCGCGCAGGGCCTGGAGTCGGCCAGGCCGGTGCGCATCGGCCGCAATGTCTGGATCGGCGGGGGCGCGATCATATTGCCCGGCGTGACCATTGGCGATGACGCGGTGGTCGGTGCCGGCAGCGTGGTCACCCGCGATGTACCGGCCGGTGCGACGGTGGTGGGCAACCCGGCACGGGGAGTGACTGCACGCACCCACGGCGATTGATCCAGCTCAAGGCACCGCGTCCACATCGGGTGTGCAATGGTGATGTTCCCATTGCCACCCCAAGGAGCTCTGCCATGTACAAGCGCATCCTGATCGCCACCGATGGTTCGGAGCTGGCTGAAAAAGGCCTGGCCAAGGGCCTGGAGCTGGCCAGGGACCTCGATGCCGAGGTCGATATCGTGACCGTCTCCGAACCGTGGGCGGTGGGCATGTACGACGCCATGGGCTGGAGCGTGGGCTACATGAACACGCCCGAGTACAAAGCCGACCGCGAAGAGACCGCGCAGAAAGTGTTGCAGCCGGCCAAGGCCGCCGCCGAGGCGCAGGGACTGCGCACCACCACCGTGCACGTGCTTGACCGCTATGCCGCCGACGGCATCATCGATACTGCCACTGAACGCGGCAGCGACCTGATCGTGATGACCTCGCATGGCCGCCGTGGCGTCACCCGCGTGCTGCTCGGCAGCCAGACCGCCGAAGTGCTGGCACGCAGCACCGTACCGGTACTGGTCATCCGGTAATGGGGAAAGCGGTAGTGCCGGCCGCTGGCCGGCTCCCAGGTTGGCCCGATGCACGCGCAGCCGGCCAGCGGCCGGCACTACCTCCCCTTCGTCGCAAAGCGTGCGCGTCCGATCAGTCGCGCAGCTTCAACGTCTGCGATTCATCCAGCGTGCCATCGGTCTGCAGCACCACATAGCGCTCGCCGTGGCGGTCGAACAGTACCGGGATCGGGTCGCGGAACAGCGGGCGGCGCACGAAGCGCAGCTGCCAGCCGAAATGCTCCAGCGTTTCCACCGCCTGGCGCTGCTCCGCCGTCAGGCCGGCGCGCAGTTCAGCCGGGTTCGGGACAGTGCGGCGTTCGGGTGTGGTCATCGAGCGTAGGCGTGCAGGGACGGGCGTGTTGCCCCGGCCACCGCGTGCGGACACGGGGCGGCCGGGCGGACAACGCCGCGGTTCACCAGCTGTAGAGCTTCCAGTAGACCGGCGAGACGCCGTCCTTGTCACTGTCCATGCGGCCATCGCCGTTCTGGTCATACATGTAGAACGGGGCACCGCGCGACGGGGTCACCTTGACCATCCGCAGCTGGCCACCCACCCGGTATTCCTCGATGGTGTCGCCGTTGTCCTGGACCGTCTTGACCACGTCGGCACCGGTGACATCGACCGGGGGCCTGCCGCCGCCACCGGTGGCACAGCCGGCCAGCGCGAGCAGGCCTGCGAGCAACAGAATCTTCATGGGCCGGGAGTCCTTGGGCGAAGAGGGCCTGATTATGCCCGATGGATCGTGAGCCCGGTGCCGACGACGGTCAGGGCCGGGCGCGTAGAATCGTCGCATGAGCCGATTAGTCCTGATTGACGGGTCCAGTTACCTGTATCGCGCGTTCCACGCGCTTCCGCCGCTGACCAACGCACACGGTGAACCCACCGGCGCGTTGTTCGGTGTGGTCAACATGCTGCGCGCCACCCTGAAGGAGCGCCCCGAGTACGTCGCTTTCGTGGTCGATGCGCCGGGCAAGACCTTCCGTGACGACCTGTACGCCGACTACAAGGCCAACCGCCCGCCGATGCCCGACGACCTGCGCCCGCAGATCGAGCCGATGTGCCGCATCGTCGAAGCGCTGGGCCTGAGCATCCTGCGCATCCCCGGCGTGGAAGCCGATGATGTGATCGGCACGCTGGCCCTGCAGGGCCACCGCGATGGCCTGCAGGTCACCATTTCCACCGGTGACAAGGACTTCGCCCAGCTGGTCCGCCCGGGCATCGAGCTGGTCAACACCATGACCGGCAGCCGCATGGATTCGGACGCGGCGGTGATGGAGAAGTTCGGCGTGCGTGCCGACCAGATCGTCGACCTGCTGGCGCTGATGGGCGACGCGGTGGACAACGTGCCGGGGGTGGAAAAGTGCGGCCCCAAGACCGCCGCCAAGTGGCTGGCCGAGTATCAGCACCTGGACGGCGTGATCGCCGCAGCCCCGACCATGAAGGGCAAGATCGGCGAAAACCTGCGCGCGGCGCTGGAGCGCCTGCCGCTCAACCGCGAGCTGGTCACGATCCGCACCGACGTGCCGCTGGAGGTGACGCCGCAGACGCTGCCGCTGCGCGAGCCGGATGTGCCCTCGCTGAGCGAGCTGTACCTGCGCTACGGTTTCACCCAGGCCCTCAAGGAGCTGGGCGGCCCGGTGCCGGCCCCCGCTGCCGCCAGCGATGCCCCGGTCAGCCTGCGCGGCACCGCGGCCGGCTACGCCCGCGGCACGGCGGAGGAGGCGGTGGTGCCGGTCGACCCGGCGCTCTCCGCCCCCGGTGAGTACGAGATGGTGCTGACCACTGAACAGCTGGACGCCTGGGTGCAGCGCCTGGCCACGGCCGAGCTGATCTCCTTCGATACCGAGACCGACGCGCTGGACGCCATGCGCGCCAACCTGGTCGGCATCAGCCTGGCGGTCGAGCCGGGCCGGGCGGCCTACATCCCGGTCGGCCATGATTACCCGGGTGCGCCGGCCCAGCTGCCGCGCGAGCAGGTGCTGGCAGCGCTGCGCCCTGCCCTGGAAGACCCCACCAGGAAGAAGCTTGGCCAGCACGGCAAGTACGACCTGCACGTGCTGCGCCGCCATGGCGTGAACCTGCAGGGGTACCACGACGACACCATGCTGGAGAGCTTCGTGCTCAATTCCACCGCCACGCGCCATGACATGGACTCGCTGGCGATGCGCTACCTGGGCTACACCACGATCAAGTTCGAGGAGGTGGCCGGCAAGGGCGCCAAGCAGATCTCGTTCTCGCAGGTGGGCCTGGACGAAGCGTGCCGTTACGCTGCCGAAGATGCCGACGTGACCCTGCGCCTGCACCACGCGCTGCAGCCACAACTGCAGGCCACGCCCTCGCTGGACGGCGTCTACCGCGACATCGAGATGCCGCTGGTGCCGGTGCTGGCGCGGATCGAAGCCAATGGCGTGCACATCGACATGGCCGAGCTGCGCCGGCAGAGCCAGGACCTGGGCTCGCGCATGCTGGCCGCCCAGCAGAAGGCCACCGAGCTGGCCGGGCGCACCTTCAACCTGGATTCGCCCAAGCAGCTGCAGGCCGTGCTGTTCGACGAACTGCAGCTGCCGGCACTGGTGAAGACGCCCAAGGGCCAGCCCAGCACCAACGAAGAGGCGCTGGAGGCGATCGCCGAGCAGCATGAACTGCCGCGGGTGATCCTGGAGTACCGCGGGCTGGCCAAGCTGCGCAGCACCTACACCGACAAGCTGCCGGAGATGATCAACCAGGACACCGGGCGGGTACACACCAGCTACCACCAGTCCGGCGCCGCCACCGGCCGGCTGTCCTCGTCCGACCCGAACCTGCAGAACATCCCGATCCGCACCGAGGACGGCCGCCGCATCCGCCGCGCCTTCGTCGCCCCGCCGGGCCGCAAGATCCTGGCCTGCGATTACTCGCAGATCGAACTGCGGATCATGGCCCACCTCTCCGAAGATCCCGGCCTGGTGCGGGCCTTCGAGCAGGGCGTGGACGTGCACCGGGCGACCGCGGCCGAAGTCTTCAGCCGCAGCCTGGAGGAGGTCACCTCCAACGAACGCCGGGCCGCCAAGGCGATCAACTTCGGGCTGATGTACGGCATGAGTGCGTTCGGGCTGGCCCGCAACCTGGGCATCGACCGCGGCCAGGCCCAGGATTACGTGGCGCTGTACTTCAGCCGCTACCCCGGCGTGCGTGATTTCATGGAACGGATGCGCCAGCAGGCCCGGGACCAGGGCTACGTGGAGACCCTGTTCGGCCGTCGGCTGTACCTGAACGACATCAACGCCCGCAACCAGGGCCTGCGCGCCGGGGCGGAACGCGCCGCCATCAATGCCCCCATGCAGGGCACGGCGGCCGACATCATCAAGCGCGCCATGGTGAAGGTGGACAGCTGGCTGCTCGACCACAGCGACCAGGCCAAGATGATTCTGCAGGTACACGATGAACTGGTCTTTGAAACCGAAAGCAGTTTCCTCGATACCTTGCGTTTGAAAGTCGTTGAATTGATGTCGTCAGCGGCCGAACTGCGGGTACCGCTGGTGGTGGATGCCGGCGTCGGTGATAACTGGGATGAGGCACATTGAGGCCTGAATCACAGTCAAAAGGCTGAATTGGTTCATTGCGCCACGATAATCTGACTGTTGGATGAATGTTTCCGGGAAGAGGGGCGGATTAATTGGGCCCCTTCACGAACTATCAATGTTCGGAGTGCTTTGATAGACCTCGACAGGCGCAATGCCTGTTGTGGATCTCTCCCATCCCCTGGAGCAGATCTCGGAACGGGGGCTCCTCCCCAAGCGCCCGTTCCCCGGCCCCGCTAACCTCCCCCTGGTTGGCGGGGCTTTTTATTTGTGGCGCCGAAAGCAGCCCCTCCGCGCCGCCCGGCCATTGCCTCGCAGCGGGTGCCGGCCCATGCTGGCTGGACCAGTCCGGGGAAAGGCGATGAGCGACCTGTTTGCATTGGCCATGCCGTGGTGGGAATTCATCCTGCGCGCGGTGGTGGTGTACGTGGTGGTCCTGGGCATGGTCCGGCTGTCCGGCAAGCGCGCGCTGGGCCAGATCACCCCGTTCGACGTGCTGTTGATCGTGTTGCTCGGCAACGCGGTGCAGAACGCCCTGCTGGGCCAGGACACCTCCCTGGGCGGCGGCCTGCTGCTGGCGGCGACGCTGATCTCGATCAACTACGGCGTGGGCTGGCTCAGCACGCGCAGCCGACGGGTGGAAACCCTGGTTGAAGGCGAGCCGATCCTGATTGCCCGCGACGGCAAAGTGCTCGATTCCGTGCTCAAGCGCGAACTGGTCACCCCGGCCGACCTGGACGCGGCGATGCGTCAGCAGGGCTGCCTGTCCATCGACGATGTCGCCCTGGCGGTACTGGAGATCAACGGCCACATCACGATCGTGCCGAAGAAGGGGTAGCGCTCCGGCCGCTGCGGTGCCGCGGCCGGTTACACCCAGTCGCGCGGCACGAGATAGTCGGCCAGACGCGCCTCGTCGCTGCCGGCCTCCGGCTGGAAGCCATACTCCCAGCGCACGCGCGGGGGCAGGCTCATCAGGATGCTCTCGCTGCGCCCGCCGCTCTGCAGCCCGAACAGGGTGCCGCGGTCGTAGACCAGGTTGAACTCGACATAGCGGCCGCGCCGGTACAGCTGGAATTCGCGCTCGCGCTCGCCATACGGCGTGTCCTTGCGGCGCTCGACCAGCGGCAGATAGGCGTCCATGAAGCCGTCGCCGACCGCGCGCAGATACGCAAAATCGCGCTCGAAGTCGCCATGCAGGTCGTCGAAGAACAATCCGCCTACGCCCCGCGTCTCGTTGCGGTGGCGCAGGAAGAAATACTCATCGCACCAGCGCTTGTGCGCCGCATAGCGCTCTTCGCCGAAAGGCGCGCACAGATCGTGCGCAACCTGGTGCCAGTGCCGCACGTCTTCGTCGATCGGGTAGAACGGGGTGAGGTCGAAGCCGCCGCCGAACCAGGACGCCACCGCCACGCCATCGCGCTCGGCGCGGAAGTAGCGCACGTTGGCGTGCGTGGTCGGCAGATAGGGATTGGCCGGATGGAACACCAGCGAGACGCCGGTCGCGCGCCATGACGCGCCGGCCAGCTCCGGCCGGTTCGCCGAGGCCGATGGCGGCAGGCGGGTACCGGCCACATCGGAAAACCCGATCCCGGCCTGCTCGAACACCGCGCCGTCGCGCAGGATGCGGGTACGGCCACCGCCACCCTCCGCACGCTGCCAGAGATCTTCGGCAAAGCGGGCCTGGCCGTCGGCGGTTTCGATCGCCGCACAGATGCGGTCCTGCAGGTCGGTCAGATACGCGCGGACGCGGTCGAAGTCGTTCATGGCGCTACTTTACCGCAGGCCGGTGCACGGCCTGCGTGTGCTCAGTGGCCGCTCTTGCGGTTGCGGTTGCTGCTGTCCTTTGTCGCGGCAGGGGCCTGGGCCGGCGCATCGGCATCGTCGTCCGCCTCGGCCTCGGCGGCCATGCGCTCGGCGATCTGCTCCAGCCCGGCGCTGACCTGCAGCAGGCCCCAGTTGCGGGTCGCGTGCACATCGCAGGCGACGTGGGTGCCGTTGCCGTCCTTTGCGCAGATCGCGGCCATCTGCTCGGGCAGCGCCTCGTCACCGGTGTGTTCGTAGACGCTGGCCAGGTTCTCGCAGCCCTCGCGCACGCCGGCGGTGCACAGCGTCAGATAGAACGGCGACGCCTCGGCCCAGCGGTTGCGCAGCGCCAGCTGATGACCGGCGGCATTGCAGCCCTGCAGCTTGCCGGCCGCGCAGCACGCCTGGGCACCGCCTTCGCGGGCCAGCGTCGGGCAGTCCTGCGGCAGCGGGGTTTCGACGAAGACCACCGGCGCGCTGCACTGCTGCGCCTCGCCGGTGTGTGCGTAGTAGCTGAAGCGGTTCCAGCTGTCCATGCCGATGAGGTTGCCATTGGCCAGGCGCTTGAAGACGAAATCGTCGCCCTGGTCGTGACGTACGCGGATGTCGCCATCGACCAGGCGCGCGCGCAGCTTGCCGCCGAAGCCGCTGTCGATCATGCCGCCATCGCCGAACGGCAGATGGTCCATCAGGCCCTGGCTGGCCACATAGCTGCCGCAGGGCAGGGACGTGGCTGCCACCGGGCTCAACGCCGTGGCGTCCAGCCCCGCCAGCGGGGCGGCCCGCTCACAGGCGCGCGGGTCGTGGCCCCGGGTGCAGGCCCGATGCAGTGCATCGCGGGCGGGAACCAGGCGGCCGGCGTCCCACAGTGCTTCGGCGGCCTTGGCGCAGAACGTGCCGCTGGTCTGTGCCTGGCAGAGCGCGGTGATCTCATCCAGTTGCGCGGCCGGCAGCGGCGAGGCATCGGCGGTGAGGCCGCCGAGCAGAGCCTTGGCAAAGGCTTGGCTCACGGCTTCGCGCGCGGCCTCCAGGCAGGCGTCCTCGTCATACTGAGCGGATTCGGGCTTGCAGACGTCCGGTTCGGGCGGCTCTGCGGCAATGCTCTGTCTCGCGACCACCCTGTCGGCCTCGCGCGCTTCGGTCTGGAAGTTGGCCAGCAGGCGCTTGCAGGCGGCCGGGACATCCTCGTGGCACCACTGGCGGAGGCGGTCGTTGCTGGCGAAAAGCATGTCGTCCAGGCAGGTGCCGATCTCGGCCCGGCAGGACGCAGCGGGGAACACCGTGGCGGGGCGACAGGTGGCGGCCTTCTGCAGGCGGTACGCGTTGAAGCGGTCGCTGAGCAGGCGGCCGCCGTCCTCTACGGTCAGCGCGCCGACGCCGCCATTGTCCAGGTCGGCCAGCTTCAGCTCGTCGCCGAGGCGGCTGAGGAGGTACGGCTCGGGTGCCTGGCCGGGAATCTGCCGCACGCCTTCATTCGCACTGTGCAGGGTCAACGTGGTGCCGGTGTCCTCGGAGACGAACGTGCCGCACACCATCGCCTGGGCGGCTGCGGTCGCGGGCAGGCTGACCGCCGTGAGCAGGGTGAACAGGGTCGTGCGCCAGCCGTGGCGGCGCAGAAGGGGGAGGGAAACGGTCACACCATCATCCTTGCAGGTCGTGCAGCGCACGGTGGCGCTGCGGGGGAAATGTCAGCGGCGGAACAGGGCACGCACATCGGCCGCGCACAGGCGCACGATCAGCCAGCCCTGCAGGACCGCGAAGGCCAGCGCGGTCATGCCGGCAAGGCCGCTGCAGATCACGCGCTGCACGCGCAGTTCACTGCGCAGCTTGAGCAGTTCAATCGACATCGTGTCGTCGGGTATCTGCGCCAGCAGGTGGCCGAACGCATCGTCCAGCAACCACGCGGCGATCACGTTGAGCACGGCGGTGACCGCCAGCAGCACGATGAACAGTGCCCATGCCCAGCGCCAGCGACGCAGCATCCCCCAGCACGCCGCACTGCCCAGCAGGCTGGACATGCACAGCAGCACGTTGGCGAGCACCGGGTGGGTCAGCAGCCAGCGCAGCGAGCCGGGCAGCCAGTGCAGCTCCTCATCGGCCAGCAGCGCCTGCAGCGCCTCCGCGCCCGACAGTGGAATGGCAACCAGGGCCAGGACGGCCCACATCGCGGCCGAGGCCAGGCAGACCAGCAGGACGGACTTGAGCAGGGGGGCGAGAAAGGCAGGGGCGCCATCCCCGCTGGGCCGGGGCATGGAGGAAGGCAATTGCGGGGGAAGCGACGCTGACATCCGGTGTCCTGGTTGGGCAGGCCGCAACGTCTAGGTCGCCGCCACCGCGTTTGCGGCCGCGGGCAGGATATGGTCTGCGCTCAACGGTGCCAAGCGCCGCCCATGCGGCGGGCGCAACGGCACCCAGGCCAGTTCGGCGATTTCCGCCTGTGGCCGCGGCGTCCCGGTGATCGTGACCAGGAACGCATGGGCCCGTACGCGATGCCCGGCTTCGTGCACCGCCCACGCCTCGAAGCAGCCCAGCGCCACGGCGCTTCCAGCCACCAGGGTGACGCCGAGTTCTTCGTCCAGCTCACGCGCCAGGGCGGCCAGCGGCGCCTCGCCCGGCTCGGGCTTGCCACCCGGCTGGATGAAGGTCGCCGAGCCCTGTTTGCGCACCACCAGCACGTGGCCACCGGCATCGAAAACGACCGCGGCGACGATATCGATCGTCGCCGCGGCGTGCTGCACGTCAGTGGGCACCGACGTCATCGCTGGCTTACTTCAGGTTCTCTTCGAACAGCTTGAGGATGCGCTTGTACTGGTCCAGCCAGGAATCGGCACGCACATAGCCGTGGCGTTCCAGCGGGTACGGCGCGATCGACCAGTTGTCCTTGTGCAGCTCGATCAGCTTCTGGGTGAGGTTGACCGAGTCCTGGAAGAACACGTTGTCATCCATCATCCCGTGCGCGATCAGCAGGTGGTCCTGCAGGCCGTCGGCGTATTCGATCGGCGACGATTTGCGGTACGCCTCCGGGTCGATGTCCGGGGTATTGAGGATGTTGGCGGTGTAGCCGTGGTTGTACTGGTGCCAGTCGACCACCGGGCGCAGCGCGGCGCCGGCCTTGAACGTGCCCGGCGAGCGGAACAGCGCCATGAAGGTCATGAAGCCGCCGTAGGAGCCGCCGTAGATGCCGGCGTGGTCACGGTCGCCCTGCTTGGTCTGGACCAGCCAGTTCAGGCCGTCCTTGTAGTCTTCCAGTTCCGGGTGGCCCATGTTGCGGTAGATCGCCGTGCGCCAGTCGCGGCCGTAGCCGGCGCTGCCGCGGTAATCCATGTCCAGCACCACGTAGCCCTTCTGCACCAGCAGGTTGTGGAACATCTGCTCGCGGAAGTAGGCCGGGTACTGCTGGTGCACGTTCTGCAGGTAACCGGCGCCGTGCACGAACATGGCGATCGGGTACTGCTTGCCCGGCTCGAAGGTGTCCGGGCCGTAGTACTTGGCCCAGACCACACCGGCACCGTGCTTGGACGGCACCTGCACCAGCTTGGGCTGGATCCACTCGCGCGCCTTGAACTCGGCGGTGCGGGTGTCGGTCAGCACCTTGGCCTGGCCACCGGCGGCGGGCACCACGGCCAGCTGGGTCGGCAGGTAGGCACCGGAGTACCGCACCAGCAGCTGCTGGCCGTCCGGGGAGAGAGAGAAGTCCTCGACACCGTTGAGCGCGGTCAGCTCACGCACCTGCCTGCTGGCGGTATCGACCGCGCACACTTCGTAATCGCCCGGCGACTGCTGGTTGCACAGGAAGTAGAAGCCACGGCCATCGGCGCTGGGCACCGGCATCGAGGTTTCCCACTTGCCACCGGTCAGCGCCTGCGGCTTGGCCGTGCCCTGCTGGGTGTACAGGTGCGAGTAGCCGGATTCTTCGGACAGCAGCCACAGAGTACGGTTGTCGTTGGACCAGCCGAAATCGTTGAAGCTCCAGTTGATCCAGGCGCTGTCGGTCAAGCGATGACGCGTCTCCAGCTTGGCGCTGGCCGGGGTCACGCTGGCGATCCAGCGGTCCTTGTTGTCATTGGCGCGCAGCATGATCGCGGCCTGCTGGCCATCGGCGCTCCAGCGGATGCCGGGCGCGCCGGGGCCGCCCAGCACTTCCACCGGGCGATTGCCTTTCAGCGCGTCCTTGCCGGCGGCCTTGCGCAGCGCGGCCAGCGGGTCGGTGGCGATGCCCGGCAGACCGTCCAGCGACAGCGGCTTGACCGTGCCGGCCACGGCATCGACCAGCCACAGCGCGTTCGGCTCGGGATCGTTGCGGCCGACGCGGGTGCGGGTGTCTTCGAACTCTTCGTAACCCGATTCGGTCACGTACTTGGGCATTTTGCCGCCGCGGCCTTCATCGAAGCTCTTCGGCTTGGTGACCACGATCAGGGTGCGCGCATCGGGCGAGAGCACGCTGTCGACGATCTCCACATCGGCGCCCAGATACACCGGACCCGGTGCACGGGTGCCGTCGGCACGGCGCCAGCTGGCTTCCTGCGCCTTGAGCGCCTCGCGCTGGGCGCGATCGTTGCGCAGCGTGGCCAGGGTGCGCAGCTGCTGCTCGCGCAGGGTGTCGGCCTTGGGCGCATCGTCCGGGTTCTTCTCGGCCTTCAGGCTGGCGACCTGCTGCACGCCGGCGGCGGCCGTCCAATGGAACCAGTTCTGGCCGGTGCGCCAGATCACGCCGCCATCGCGGGCGAAATTGACCGCGCCGGATTTTTCGGTGCTGCGGGTCAGCTGGGTCAGCGCGCCACTGCGCAGGTCGCGCACGAACACATCGCCATTGCGCACGAACGCCGAGCGCTGTCGCGCGCTGTCGTAGACCGGGCTGTCCACATCCAGGGTGCCGCGCTGGTCATCGCCAACCTGCGCCGCCACCCCACCGGCGACCGGCTGGCGGAAGGTGTCGCGCACCGGGCTGCCAGTGCGCTTGAGCTGGTACTCCACCTGCTGGCTGTTCCACGACCACCAGGCGCTTTCGACCGGGGGGCCGATCCAGTCCGGGTCGGCCATGGCCTGCTCGATGGTGATCGGCGTCGGCGCCGCATGGGCAGCGCCGCCAAGGGCGGCGAGCAGCAGCAGGGACAAAGGCAGCGTTCTGGGCATTGCGGGCGGCACCAATGAGGAAAACCCGCCAAGCGTAGCAGCCGCAAGGGCCGCGGGAAGGGGCCACAGGTCATGGGCGTGCGTTCATGAGCGACGGCCGGTGGGTCGGGCGCTGGGCCCCCATACCCCTTCCGGCGAATGTCCTCCGGCGTCGGCCTGCGGCCGCCCCCTCCCCCTTTATTTCGCCTCCAAGGGTATGGGGGCCCAGCGCCCGACCCACCTGCGACAAAGTGAAGCAGCGCGTCACCGGGTCGCATGTGCCTTTCACGGATACAGGCCCAGACTGGTGCGGATTCCAGAAGCCAGTCGGAGGCGTCTCTTGGACGCGTTGTTGTTGTCCCGGATCCAGTTCGGGTTCGTCATCAGTTTCCACGTGCTGTTCCCGGCCTTCACGATCGGGACCGCCAGTTGGCTGGCCTTTGTCGAATCGCGCTGGCTGCGCACCGGCAATCCGGTCTGGCGCGAGCTGTATTTCTTCTGGCAGAAGATCTTCGCCGTGTCCTTCGGCATGGGCGTGGTCAGCGGCATCGTCATGGCCTTCCAGTTCGGCACCAACTGGCCGCGGCTGAGCGAGGTCGCCGGTACCGTGATCGGGCCGCTGCTCACCTATGAAGTGCTCACCGCGTTCTTCCTGGAAGCCAGCTTCCTGGGCGTGATGATGTTCGGCTGGGGCAAGGTCTCGCCGCGGCTGCATTTCTTCTCCACCTGCATGGTGGCGCTGGGCACGCTGGTCTCCACGTTCTGGATCCTGTCCTCCAACAGTTGGCTGCAGACGCCGGCCGGCTACGACATCATCGACGGCATCGTGCACCCGCAGAACTGGTGGCAGGTGGTGTTCAACCCCTCCTTCCCGTATCGCCTCGCGCACATGGCCCTGGGCTCGTTCATTACCACCTGCTTCGTGATCGGTGGCGTGGGCGCGTGGTACCTGCGCAAGGACGTGCACCGCGAGGCCGGTCGCAAGATGCTGCTGGCCGCGGTGGGCTTTGCCGCGCTGACGGTGCCGGTACAGATCTTCGTCGGCGACATGCATGGGCTGAACACGTTGAAGCACCAGCCGATGAAGATCGCGGCGGTGGAAGCGCACTGGCATTCCGAAGGCGAGGGCAAGGGCGTGCCGCTGGTGGTGTTCGCCGTGCCCAACGAGAAGGCCGAGCGCAATGACTACGAGATCGCGATCCCGCGCCTGGGCAGCCTGATCCTCACCCATTCGCTGGATGGCACCTTCGATCCGCTCACCTCGGTGCCTGCCAGCGATCGGCCGCCGGTGGTCCCGGTGTTCTTCGCATTCCGGGTGATGGTCGGGCTGGGCACGCTGATGCTGCTGCTGGCCTGGGTCTCGGCGTTCCAGTGGTGGCGCGGCAAACTGCTGCAGTCGCGCTGGTTGATCCGCGGCTGGAACTGGATGCTGCCCAGCGGCTTCATCGCGCTGATTTCCGGCTGGTTCGTGACCGAGATGGGCCGGCAACCGTGGGTGGTCTATGGCGTACTGCGCACGGCCGATGCAGTCGGCCCGCAGACTGCGTGGATGACGGCGTTGTCGCTCGGTGTGTACATCGTGGGCTATGCGTTCGTGTTCGGCTGGGGCATCTGGTACCTGGTGAAGATCATCCGCACCGGTCCCAAGCCGCATGAGCCGGCACCGAAGCTGGATGCCGGCAGCCACACCCCGGCGCGGCCGCTGTCCGGTGCCGATGAACCGCTGGAGGAGCGCTGAGATGGAGATGACCACCTGGTTGCCCGTGGCATGGTTCGCGGTGATCGGCTTCGGCGTGCTGATGTACGTGGTGCTCGATGGCTTCGTGCTCGGCATCGGCATCCTGGCGCCGATGGCCGAGGATGAAGAACAGCTCGACATCATGATGAACACCGCCGCGCCGATCTGGGACGGCAACGAAACCTGGCTGGTGCTGGGCGGGGCCGGGTTGATGGCGGCCTTCCCGAAGGCGTACGCCGCGCTGCTGTCCGCGCTGTACCTGCCGGTGCTGCTGCTGGTGGTGGCGCTGGTGTTCCGCGGCGTGGCCTTCGAATTCCGCTTCAAGGCACACCGCTCGCGCAAGCTGTGGAGCGTGGCGTTCGGCCTGGGTTCGCTGCTGGCCGCGTTCGCGCAGGGCGTGATCCTCGGCGCGCTTGTGCAGGGCCTTCAGGTCGTGGATGGCCGTTACGTGGGCGGCGCCTTCAGCTGGTTCAGCCCGTTCTCGATGCTGACCGGCGCTGCCGTGGTGTTCGGCTACGCGCTGCTGGGCAGCACCTGGCTGATCCTCAAGACCGAGGGCCGCGAGCAGACCTTCGCGCGCACCTTGACCCGCCCGCTGGTGGTCGCCGTGATCGTGTTCATGGGCCTGGTCAGCGCGTGGCTGCCGTTCCTGGATTCGCGCCTGATGGCGCGCTGGTTCAGCGATGGCAACTTCTGGTGGCTCTCGCCGGTGCCGTTGCTGACCTTGGCGGTCGCCACGGCGCTGTGGCGCAGCGCGATGCACCCCAAGCGCGATCTGCCGCCGTTCCTGTTGACGCTGGGCCTGTTCGTGCTGGGCTTCATCGGCCTGGTGCTGGGCATGTGGCCGTACCTGCTGCCCCCCAGCATGACCTTGTGGCAGGCCGCCGCGCCGGCCTCGTCGCTGAGCTTCAGCCTGGTCGGGCTGGTGATCCTGCTGCCGGTGATCCTGGGCTATACGGCGTGGTCGTACCGGGTGTTCCGCGGCAAGGTGCGGGCGGATGTGGGGTATCACTGAGGAAAGCGCGGTGGCTATTCCCGGTTCCGTGTGGGCGAGGGCGGTCAGACCCTGCCCGCACGTGCCGTAAACCCATCCATGGGGGCTCGACGGGTGCCAGCGATGGCGAAGAGCAGCCGACCGACGGTCGGCTCTACGGGCAGCACGCCACCGACGCCGACCCCGATCAGGCACGACCGGCACATCACGCCGTTTGGCTCAGCCGTGCAGCCCCTCGATCTCCACCAGCAGCTCCGCGCGGCACACCTCCGCATGCAGCACCACGAACGGCGGTGCCGTCGGCAGCGCCGCCATCTGCGCCGCCACCGGGCCCATATCCTCCGCTCGGCGCACATACACCTTGAGCACCGAGCCCGAACCCAGCACCGGTGACAACGACGGCCGCTGGCCGCGCGCCGTATCCACCAGGCTCTGCAGATTCGTCAGCGTCTCGCGCAACTGCTCATCCACCGCCCCCGTGTGCTGCGACACATGGCCCACGATCGCCGCCGTCCCCGACTGCAGCAGCGGCAGGCCCGTCGCCAGCGGCGGCAGCAGCGCACGCGAAAAACTGGGCGACTGCGGCCCGTACTGGCGCGGATACCGGAACGCGCTCACCTGGCGCGGATTCTCCAGCGGCTGGCCCGGTTCACGCGCGGCCAGCCAATACACCTGCAGGCGGCGCTCGCCATCGAAACGGCCGATGCAGGTCGCCGCCGGCAGCGCGGCCTCGTCCAGCTCGCGCAGGCCACGGACGCGGCCCACGCAGAAGCGCCGATAACGTTCCTGGTCACCGTCGCCCTCGGTCACGGCATCAAGATAGTTCCAGGTCCGCAGCAGGTGCGGATAGCCGCACCGCGACAGGAACGCGCTCATCCGCGCGTAGGCCTCGGCCGCAGCCGATTCGATATCGCTGTCGGTCTCCTCGATCTCCAGCACCCCGAACAGCAGGCTGTCGTTGTGCGACCAGCGTACCCCGTCGGTGACCCCGTGTTCGACCGGCGTGCCGCCGCGCCAGACCTCGATCTGCGCCGGGCCCTGTTCGGCCAGCGGCACCTGCAGCCAGCGCGGGTCGTCCAGCGTGGCGCGGGGAAGGCCGAAGCCGAACACGGCCAGCGTGCGCGGGTCGGCCAGTGCCGCCTCGCGCTGCGTGGCCGGGACGTACGCGACACGGAACAACGCGGGTCCGGAGGAAGGGGAAGCGACTGCCGGGGCCGTTGCGTTGTCGATCGTGTTGCTCATTTCAGAATGTGAATGCAGCCAGTGCCGAGAGTGTCATGATAGCGTGCGCTCCTTTCCCGGCGCCGCCACCGGTGCCAGGCGATGTCGACGGCCTTCTCCTGGTACCCATCCATCATGTTGGCGGGAATGATTGAGTTTTCTGTAATCGATTGGGCGGCGTGGGCGCCGGGCATCACCACCCACGCGCAGTGGCAGGCGTGGGCGAAGGCCCCCTGGCTGCCCACCGGTGAGGACACCCCCGCGTTGTCCGAAGTGCCCGCCATGCAGCGACGTCGCATCGAGCGGCTCGGACGCATGGCGATCCAGACCGCCTGCTGGTGCGAGCAGCCCGACGACGGTGGCCGGGTGCCGCTGGTGTTCGCCTCGCGGCACGGCGACGTGGCCCGTTCGATGGAGCTGCTCAACACCCTGAGTGCGGACCAGCCGATGTCGCCGACCGGCTTCGGCCTGTCGGTGCACAACGCGATCGCCGCGCTGTACTCGATCGCCCGCGGCCAGCGGGGCAACTATCTGGCCCTCGCGGCCGGCCGGGCCACGGTGGAAACGGCCTGCGTGGAGGCCTTCGGGCTGCTCGCCGATGGTGCGCCGGAGGTGCGGCTGGTGGTGTACGAATCGCCGCTGCCGCCGATCTATGCCGGCTTCGCCGACGAGCCCGACCCTTTCTTCGCGTGGTGCTGGCGGCTCGGGCCGGCCAGCGGCCCCGGCACCCGACTGTCGCTGGGCTGGGGTGCCGGCGGCGGGGATCGTCCCTCCGACGGTCTGCCGCATGGCCTTGAAGCGCTGCGCTTCCTGCTGGCGGGGTCGCCTTCGCTGGGCCTGGAGGCCGACGGCCAGCACTGGAGCTGGCAACGCCATGGCTGAGCGCTGGCCGGCCCGGATCAACCGTGCCTGGCGGGTGCTGGGCACGGGGCTGAGCTTTGCCGCCTTCGGGATCGGCGGGCTGGTCCTGGGCGGGATGCTGTTCCTGTCCCTGTTGCTGGTCCGCGACCCGGTCCGCCGGCGCGTGCTGGCGCGGCGCCTGGTCCAGGCCGGTTTCGCCACCCACGTCGGCCTGATGCGCCGGCTGGGGCTGATGACCTACGAGATCCGCGGGGGCGAGCGCCTGCAGCGCAACGGCCTGCTGATTCTGGCCAACCATCCGACCCTGATCGACGTGGTGCTGCTGATCGCCCAGCTGCCCAATGCCGACTGCGTGGTCAAGCAGGCCGTGGCCCGCAACCCGTTCATGCGCGGCCCGGTCCGGGCCGCCGGTTATGTTTCCAATGATGATGGGGCCGGGCTGGTGGACGACTGCATCGCCGCGGTCCAGGCCGGCGGCAACCTGGTGATCTTCCCGGAAGGGACCCGGACCGTGCCCGGGCAGCCGCTGCGCCTGCAGCGTGGCGCGGCCAACATCGCGGTGCGGGGCCGGCTGGACATCACCCCGGTGCGGATCACCTGCACCCCGCCGACCCTGACCAAGGGCCAGAAATGGTATCGTGTGCCATCACGGCGATTTCACGTTCAGCTGGAAGTCGGGGAGGATCTCCCGATCGCCCCGTTTCTGAACGAGACCGGCGATGCGCCCAGGGGGGATGCCTTGGCGGCCAGGCGTGTGACCGATCATCTTGCCCATTACTTCGACTTCGCTGGAGACCCGACCCGTGCAGGCACTTGAGCACGAGATCAAGGAATTGATCATTTCATCGCTTTCACTGGAAGACATCACTCCCGAAGACATCGATTCCGCCGCCCCCCTGTTTGTCGAGGGGCTGGGCCTGGATTCGATCGACGCGCTGGAACTTGGATTGGCCCTGCAGAAAAAGTACGGTGTCAGCCTGTCAGCCGATTCGGAAGAGACCCGTCGCCATTTCTCCAGCGTGCGTGCCCTGAGCGAGTTTGTCGCCGCACGCCAGCCGTCCTAACGGCGCGTCAGGATTTACCCATGACCAAGAACGAACTTTTCGAGCGCATCGTCAAGATCCTCAAGGACAGCTTTGAGATCGAGCCGAGCCGCATCACGCCTGCCGCGCGGCTGTACGACGACCTGGACATCGACAGCATCGACGCGGTCGACCTGATCGTGCAGCTCAAGCCGCTGCTCGGCCGCAATCTGCAACCGGAAGCCTTCAAGCAGGTGCGCACCGTGCAGGACATCGTGGATGTGGTGCACGGGCTGTTGCCCGGTCAAGCGGCCGCCTGACGGCCATCGCTGAAGACTGACCATGGTCCGGGTACGCGTCGCGGCGTTTGCGTTGCTGTCGCTGGCATACCCGCTGGTGGTGTACCTGTCGCTGGGCCGGTTCGAGCCGCGCTGGTTGTCGCTGCTGCTGTTCACCCTGGCCGCGCTGCGCGCGCTGACCACCCGCCAGGCGGTGTGGTGGGTGGCCGCGCTCGGTACCGGCGTGCTCGCCCTGGTCGCCACGGCCTTCAACCAGGCGCTGCCGCTGAAGCTGTACCCGGCGCTGGTGAATGCGGTGATGCTGGTGATCTTCGCTACCAGCCTGCGCTTCGGCCCCAGCGCGGTGGAGCGCCTGGCGCGGCTGAGCGAGCCGGACCTGCCGCCGTTCGCCGTGATCTATACCCGCCGCGTCACCTGGATCTGGTGCGGCTTCTTTGTTCTCAACGGAAGTCTGGCCCTGGCCACGGCGCTGTGGGCGTCCAACCAGGTCTGGGCGTTCTACAACGGATTGTTGGCGTACGTGATGATGGGTGCTCTGTTTGGTGGGGAATGGCTGGTCCGGCGACGGGTCAAGGCGGCGCATGCGCATGGCTGAGTGGATCGCACTGGACCGGCTGGCGCTGGTGCCGCGCCCGGGCCGCATCGTCGGCATCGCCGGCGACACCGTGGTGGACCAGCCGCAGTTCCGCACGCAGGTGCTGCGCTGGCAGCAGGCCTTTGCACGCGCGCCCGGCACCGACTGGGCGCTGTATTTCGATGACACGCTCACCTTCGCCGCCGCTCTGCTGGGGGCGTGGCATGCCGGCAAGCGCGTGTTCCTCGGGGGCGACAACCTGCCGGCCACGCTGGAAGGATTGAGCCCACGCGTGGCCGGTTTTGCGGGTGACGTGCCGGCGCGCTATGCGCCGCTGCAGCCGGATCCGGAGGTCGATCCCGCCGTGGTGCTGCAACCGCTGGATGAAGCCGCACTGGCACTGGTGGTGTTCACCTCCGGCAGCACCGGTGCGCCGAGCGCGATCGTCAAACGCATGCGCCAGCTTACCCGCGAGGTGGATGCGTTGCAGGCCGCCTTCGGCGAGCAGATGGACGGCGCGCAGGTGCAGGGCACGGTTTCGCACCAGCACATCTACGGCCTGCTGTTCCGCGTGCTGTGGCCGCTGGTGGCCGGCCGCGCGATCCAGCCGCGCCGGTTTTTCCATGAGGACCTGGTCAGCGCGCTGGGCGGCCAGCCGTCGGTGCTGGTGGCGACCCCGGCCCACCTCAAACGGTTGCCCGAACAGCTGGACTGGTCCTCGCTGGGCGGCCAGCTGCGTGCGGTGTTCTCCTCCGGCGGCCCGCTGCCGACCGAGGCGGCGCTGCAGGTCCGCGCCCTGATGGGCGTGGCCCCGACCGAGGTCTTCGGCAGCAGCGAGACCGGTGGCGTGGCCTGGCGGCGCTGGAGTGCCGCCCAGCCGCAGTGGCATCCGTTGCCGGGCGTTGCCTGGCGGATCGAGGAAGGTTGCCTGGCGGTGCGTTCGCCGCACCTGGACAACGACGACTGGTGGCTGACCCAGGACCGCGCCGCCGCCGATGACGGCCACAGCTTCCGGCTGCTCGGCCGCGCCGACCGCATCGTCAAGATCGAAGAGCGCCGTGTCTCGCTGGACGCCCTCGAACAGCAGCTGCGTGCGCACCCGGCGGTGCAGGACGTGCGCGTGCTGGTGCTGCCGGGCGCGCGCGAACAGCTGGCCGCCGTGGTGGTGCCGCAGGCGGCGGGCGCCGCGAACTGGGACGATGCACAGCGCCGCCGCCAGGCGCAGCAGCTCGGCGCGCATCTGGCCCAAAGCCACGATGCCGTGACCCGGCCGCGCCGCTGGCGTTTCATCGACGAACTGCCGCTCAACGCGCAGGGCAAGGTTACGGCCGCGGCACTGGCGGCCCTGTTCCGGCCGCTGATGCCGACCCCCGAGTGGCAGCAGCGCGATGCCACCAGCGCCTCGCTGCAGCTCGTGCTGGATCCGGACCTGGTCGCATTCGATGGGCACTTCCCGCAGGCCAGGATCCTGCCCGGCGTGGTCCAGCTGGACTGGGCGATCCACTACGGCCGCAGCGCATTCACGATGCCGCCGCAGTTCCTGCGCATGGACGCGGTCAAGTTCCAGCACGTGGCCCGCCCGGGCGACTGCCTGCAGCTGAGCCTGGGCTGGGATGCGGCCAGGTCGGCGATGAGCTTCCGCTACGTCTCCATCCATGGCGTGCACGCCAGCGGCCGGGTGGTGTTTGGTGATGCGTGATGACTCCGGTGACGGCATGATCAGATCGGCCTTCGCCCCGCTGGTGGTGATCCCGGTGTACGACCACGCGCATGCGATCGGTGCGGTGGTGCAGGGCGTGCTGGCCAGTGGGCAGCCGTGCCTGCTGGTCGACGATGGCTCGCACCATGAGTGCGCGCAGGTGCTTGATGCGCTGGCCCGCGAGCACGCACCGCAGGTGACGCTGCTGCGGCTGGCGGTGAACCAGGGCAAAGGTGGCGCGATGCTGGCCGGCTTTGCCGAAGCCGCGCGCCTGGGCTACAGCCACGTGCTGCAGATCGATGCCGACGGCCAGCACGAGACCGCCGATATCCCCCGTTTCGTCGCGCTGTCGCAGGCGCAGCCGGAGGCGGTGATCTGTGGTATCCCGCGCTATGACGCCAGCGTGCCCAAGGCGCGCCTGTACGGCCGCTACGCCACGCATATCTGGGTCTGGATCAACACGCTGTCGCTGCAGATCCGCGACTCGATGTGTGGCTTCCGCCTGTATCCACTGGCCCCGGTGATCCGCCTGATGGGCGAGGAAACCATCGGCCGGCGCATGGATTTCGACAGTGAAATCCTGGTGCGGCTGTTCTGGCGTGGGGTGAAGGTGATCAGTGTGCCGACCGCCGTCACCTATCCCAGCGACGGCGTCTCGCACTTCGATGTATGGCGCGACAACGTGCGCATCAGCCGCATGCACGCGCGCCTGTTCGTCGGGATGCTGTGGCGCGCGCCGCGGCTGCTGTGGCAGCGCATCGCAGGGCCCGGCGCATGACCACGCCCGCCCCCGGCAGCGCCCCGCACTGGGCCGACATCGGCGAGTCCACCTCGGCCGCCGGCGTGCTGTTCCTGTGCTGGGTGCACCGCTGGTTCGGCCGCTGGCCGTTCCGGCTGTGCGTGTACCCGGTGGTGCTCTGCCACTGGTTGAGCAACCGGGTCGCGCGCGAATCGTCGCTGCAGTACCTGGAGCGCCTGCAGGCCCATACCGGCGTGTTCCCCTCGGCACCCGGGCGCTGGCAGAGCCTGAAGCACTTCGCGCTGTTTGCCGACACCATGCTCGACAAGCTGCTCGGCCTGGGCGGCCGCTATCCGCCCGAGCACATCCATCTGCAGCGCGACCTGGTGCTGGACAAGATCGCGCGCCGCGAAGGCGGGCTGATCCTCACTGCGCACATCGGCTGCCTGGAGCTGTGCCAGGTATTGGCCGAGCGGGTGCCGGGCTTCCACATCACCGTGCTGGTCCACACCGCGCACGCGCAGCGCTTCAACCGCCTGATGCAGCGGCTCGATCCGCTGGCCTCGGTGGAGCTGCTGCAGGTCACCGACATGGGCCCGGCCACCGCGGTCGAGCTGCAGCGCCGGGTCGAGGCGGGTGGTTTCGTGGCCATCGTCGGCGACCGCGTGCCGCTGCGTGGCGGGCGCACCGTGCCGGCCCCGTTCCTCGGCCACACCGCGCAGTTCCCGATCGGCGCCTATGTACTGGCCGCGGCGCTGGCGTGCCCGGTCTACACCATGGCCTGCCTGCATCACGGCCGCGGCTACCAGGTGCGCTTTGAACAGTTCACCGACCGCATCGTATTGCCGCGCGGTTCGCGTGACGCCGCGCTGACCGCGCAGGCGGAACATTTCGCCCGGTGGCTGGAAGTTCAGGTCACCCAGGCACCCTTGGACTGGTTCAATTTCTTCCCCTTCTGGGATCAGGCATCTCATGGCAAGTAAGGCCGATCAGGCACCCTCCGTCCGCTTCGGCGATGCGCCGCTGACCATCGAAGACGTGGTCGCGCTGTCACAGCGCCAGGCCCAGGCCGTGGTCACCGACGATGCCGCGTTCACCGCACACATCCAGCGCGGCGCGGACTTCCTCGATCGGCTGCTGCGCGAAGACGGCGTCATCTACGGGGTGACCACCGGCTACGGCGATTCGTGCACGGTGAACATTCCGCCAGCGCTGGTGGCCGAACTGCCGCACCACCTGTTCACCTACCACGGCTGTGGCCTGGGCCGTTTCCTGGACCCGCAGGAAACCCGTGCGGTGATCGCCGCGCGCCTGGCTTCGCTGGTGCGCGGCATGTCCGGGGTCAGCCACCCGCTGCTGCAGGGCCTGGCCACGCTGCTGCGGCATGACGTGCTGCCGCTGATCCCGGCCGAAGGCTCGGTCGGCGCCAGCGGCGACCTCACCCCGCTGTCCTACGTGGCCGCGGTGCTGTGTGGCGAGCGCGAGGTGCTGTACCAGGGGTCGCGCCGCCCGGCGGCCGAGGTGCTGGCCGAGATAGGCATGGCGCCGCTGCGGCTGCGCCCCAAGGAAGGCCTGGCGATCATGAACGGCACCGCCGTGATGACGGCGCTGGCCTGCCTGGCGTACGACCGCGCCGACTACCTGACCAGGCTGGCCACGCGCCTGACCGCCTTCAACGTGCTGGCCAGTGACGGCAACGCCCATCATTTCGATGAAATGCTGTTCGCTGCCAAGCCGCACCCGGGGCAGACCCGGATCGCCGCGCGCCTGCGCCAGGACCTGCACAGCGACCGGCCGCCGCGCAACGAACAGCGCCTGCAGGACCGTTACTCGCTGCGCTGCGCCCCGCACGTGATCGGCGTGGTGCAGGACGCCCTGCCGTTCTTCCGCCAGCTGATCGAAACCGAACTCAACAGCGCCAACGACAACCCGCTGATCGATGTCGAGGGCGAGCGCATCCTGCATGGTGGCCACTTCTACGGCGGCCACATCGCCTTCGCGATGGACGCGCTGAAGAACACCATCGCCAATCTGGCCGACCTGCTCGACCGGCAGATGGCGCTGGTGGTGGATGCACGCTTCAACCATGGCCTGCCGGCCAACCTGTCAGCCGCCACCGGTGAGCGCGCGGCGATCAACCATGGTCTGAAGGCGCTGCAGATCAGTGTCTCGGCGTGGACTGCCGAAGCGCTCAAGCAGACCATGCCGGCCTCGGTGTTCTCGCGTTCCACCGAATGCCACAACCAGGACAAGGTCAGCATGGGCACCATCGCCGCGCGCGACTGCCTGCGTGTGATCGAGCTGACCGAGCAGGTCGTGGCGGCGCTGCTGATCACCGCCCGCCAGGGCGTGGCGCTGCGTGAGCGCGTCGGCATGAAGGCCACGCTGCACGGCGATCTGGCCGCGATGTACCAGGACCTGTCCGAGCGCATCGCCCTGATCGAGGAGGACCGCGCGCTGGATGGTGAGCTGCGCGCCCTGCTGGACGATATCCGCGCACAGCGCTGGGAGCTGTATGTCGACGCCTGATCTGAGCTTCGAGGTCGCGCTGTCGCCGGCCTTCCATGACTGCGATGCGATGCAGGTGGTCTGGCACGGCAACTACTTCAAGTACTTCGAGATCGCGCGTTGCGCCCTGCTGCAGCGCCATGATTACGACTACCCGCAGATGCGCGATTCCGGTTACCTGTGGCCGGTGGTCGATGCGCGGGTGAAGTACATCCGCCCGCTGCTGTACGGCCAGGCACTGCGCGTGCGCGCCACGATCACCGAGTGGGAAAACCGCCTGAAGATCGCCTATGAAATCGTGGATGCGGACAGCGGTACCACGCTGACCCGCGCCCATACCATCCAGGTCGCGGTCGACGCGGCCACCAATGAAATGCTCTACCTGTGCCCGCCGGTGCTGTGGGAGCGTCTGGGAGTGCAACCGCAATGAACCGTTTCCTGCGCATGCTGTGCGTGCTGGTGATGCTGGCCATGGTCGCCCCGGCGTTCGCCGCCACCGATGTGGAGGCAGTCAAGCAGCGCGTCGCCAAGGTCGACGTGCTGCGCGGCGAGTTCACCCAGGAGAAACAGGTCGCCGGGTTCAAGAACCCGCTGCGCTCGCAGGGTCGCTTCGTGCTGGCCCAGGACCACGGGGTGGTCTGGACCACGCTCAAGCCGTTCCCCTCCGAGGTGGTGGTCACCCGCGACCGCATCCTCAGCCGGCAAAGCGACGGCAGCAGCCGGGTCGAACTGGACGGCCGCCAGCAGCCGGCGATGCGCTCGGTCAACGCGATCATGTTCGCGCTGATGAGTGGCGATGCGCAGGCGCTGTCGGCGCAGTTCACGGTCAAGGTGGAGGTATTGCCCGGCAATGCCTGGCGCATGCAGCTGACGCCGCGCTCGGCGATGCTCGGCAAGGTGTTTGCGCAGCTCACTCTGAGCGGTGACCGCTACGTGCGCGAGGTGCAGATCAACGAGGCCAACCAGGATGTCACCCGCATCCACTTTGCCGGCATGAGCGATACGCCGGCGGCGTTGAGCGCCGACGAGGGCCGCAAGTTTGAATGACGTGCTGACGTCCAACGGCCGCCTGCAGCGCCTCTGGCGCTGGCTGGCCATTGCCTGGCTGCTGGTGCTGATCGGCCTGGGCGTGCAGCAATGGCAGTTGTGGAAGAGCGAATCGCGGATCGATACCGACATCCTCGCGCTGCTGCCGCAGGATGCGCACGACCGCCTGCTGTCCGATGTCACCCGCCGTATTGCCGATGCCAACGCGCGCCAGATCGTGGTGTTGCTTGGCAGTACCGATGCGGCGCAGACCAAGGCGGCCGAGGCCGCATTCCGCGATGCCATCAAGGTAGAGCGGGGCGCTGCCCCGCTGCTCCAGGAAAGCGGCTCGATCGAGGGCTGGTTCGATCAGGCACGGGCGTTCTACGCACCGTATCGCGACCGCCTGCTGACCAGTGCACAGCGCGAGCGGCTGCAGAACGAACCCACCGATGGTCTGGCCGAATCGGCACTGGCGGCGCTGTACGGCCCGATGGGCGCGCCGCGCCTGACCGAGTGGCGCCAGGATCCGCTCTCGCTGTGGCCGCAGTGGTGGCAGGAGCGCGCGCTGGGTTCGGGCCTGCAGATGGGCGATGACGGCCTGCTGGAAGCCGATGGAAAGCATTGGTCGATCGTGCAGTACGACACGGTCGGCTCGGCGTTCCAGCTCGATGGCGAGCGCCATATCGACCTGCTGCTGGACACCGCCGCCGAGGCCGCCATGAAGCAGGCGCCGGGTCTGGAAGTGCTGCGTGCCGGTGTGCCGCTGCATGCGGAAGCCGCGGCCGTGCAGGCCAACTGGGAGATCAATACGATCGGCTGGGGGTCGCTGGCCGCGGTATTGCTGCTGGTCTGGCTGGCGTTCCGTTCGCTGCGCCCGATCCTGCTGGTGGCCGCCTCGCTGCTGATCGGCTGTGGCGTCGCGCTGGCGGTGACGGTGCTGGTGTTCGGCAAGGTGCATGTGCTGACGCTGGTGTTCGGTGCCTCGCTGGTGGGCGTGGCCGAGGATTACGGCATCCACTGGTTCGCCTCGCGCCAGGCCGAACCGGCTGACCGCCGCTGGAAGCTGCTGCGGCATCTGCTGCCGGGCCTGTGGCTGGCGTTGCTGACCAGCGCACTGGCCTATCTCGCGCTGGGCCTGGCGCCGTTCCCGGGGCTGCGCCAGATGGCGCTGTTCTCGGTGGTCGGCCTGGCCGCCGCCTTCCTGACCGTGATCTTCTGGTTCCCGTGGCTGGATGGCGGCGAAATCCGTCGTACCGGTTTCGCCCGCTGGCTCGGCGCCACGCTGGAGCGCTGGCCGCGCCTGCACGGGCGCAAGGCGGCGATGTTCCTGGGCGTGGTGACGGTGCTCTCGGCGATCGGCATCGCCCGCCTGCAGACCAATGACGACCTGCGCAGCCTGCAGTCATCGCCGCCGGACCTGATCGCCCAGCAGATCCGCATCAGCCAGATGCTGGGCATGCCCAGCCCGGCGCAGTTCTATCTGGTCCAGGGCGATACCGCCGAGCAGGTGCTGGAGCGCGAAGAGGCACTGATCGATCGTCTGCGCGTGCTGGAAGCGGACAAGCAGATCGGTGGCTACCGTGCGATCAGCGACTGGCTGCCCTCGCAGCAGCGCCAACATGCCGATGCGGCCCTGACCGCCAAGGTCGAGCCGCAGGTGCTGGCACGGGTCGGTGCGGCGGTGGGTGAGCCACTGCTGCGCCCGGCCTATGCTGCGCAGGACCTGCAGGCCGACGCCTTCCTTGCCTCGCCGGCAGCCATGCCGTTCCGACATCTGTGGCTGGGCACGGTCGGGCAGGGCGTGGCGTCGGTGGTGATGGTCGATGACCTCTCGCGTGCCGATGCGCTGGCACTGCTGGAAGCACAGGCCAAGGGCATCGATGGCGTGCGCTGGGTGGACCGGACCGCCGATTTCTCGCAGCTGCTCAAGCATTACCGCAAGCTGATGAGCGGGCTGCTGCTGATCGGCATCGCACTGGTGTTTGCGGTGCTGTTCTGGCGCTACCGCGGCCAGGCCTGGCGCGTGCTCGCCCCGACCCTGATCGCCGGCGCACTGACACTGGCGCTGCTGGGGCTGTTCGGCCAGCCACTGCAACTGTTCAACGTCCTCGCGCTGATGCTGCTGCTCGGCATGGGCATCGACTACGGCATCTTCCTGATCGAACACCGCGGTGATGCCAGTGCCTGGCTCGCGGTCTGCGTGGGCGCGGCCAGCACCTGGTTGTCGTTCGGCCTGCTCGGGCTGTCGGCCACGCCGGCGCTGCGCGCCTTCGGCTTGACCCTGTTGTTCGGCATCGGCCTGGTCTGGCTGATCTCGCCGCTGTTCCGCCCGCCACCGCACGACGCACCGCACTGAGCGACCGCGTTTCCCTCTCATGATCTGATCAAGGATGTATCGATGAACCCGCAGGTGGAACGTACTGAAATCCTCGTCATTGGCGCCGGCCCGGCCGGCTCCGTGGCGGCGGCGATGCTGCGCCGGCAGGGGCGCCAGGTGCTGATCCTGGAGCGCCAGGCGTTCCCGCGGTTCTCGATCGGCGAGAGCCTGCTGCCGCAGAGCATGGAATACATCGAGGCGGCCGGACTGCTGCAGGATGTGGTGCAGGCCGGGTTCCAGTACAAGAACGGGGCGGCGTTCGTGCGCGGCGAGGCGACCACCGAGTTTGATTTCCGCGACAAGTTCTCGCCGGGGTGGGGCACCACCTACCAGGTGCAGCGCGCCGACTTCGATGACGTGCTGGCGCGCGGTGCCGAGCGCATGGGCGCTACGCTGCGCTTCGGTGACGAGGTGCTGTCCGTGCAGCCCGGGCGTCCGGCGCAGGTGCAGGTGCGCCGGCCCGATGGCAGCGAGTACACCATCGAGGCCGGTTTCATTCTCGACGCCAGCGGCTTCGCCCGGTTGCTGCCGCGCCTGCTGGACCTGGAGTCGCCGTCGAATTTCCCGGTGCGCGGTGCGATCTTCTGCCATGTGCGCGACCACATTCCGGCCGGCGCGGGCTTTGATCGCAACAAGATCCTGATCACCACCCATCCCGAGCACGTGGACGTGTGGTACTGGACGATTCCGTTCTCCAACGGCTGCTGTTCGCTGGGCGTGGTGGCCGAGCCGAGCTTCTTCGCGCGCTACCCGGGCACCGATCTGGAGAAGCTGCAGGCCATCGTCGGTGAGGACCCGAACCTGGCCCGCCTGCTCGGGAACGCCGAATGGGCGGTGCTGCCGGTGCGCACCATCACCGGGTACTCGGCCAATGTCTCCTCGTTGTGGGGCGAAGGCTATGCCCTGCTCGGCAACGCCGGCGAGTTCCTCGATCCGGTGTTTTCCTCGGGGGTGACCATCGCGTTCAAATCGGCCCAGCTGGCCAGCGATTGCCTGGCCCGCGAGCACGCCGGTGAGACGGTGGACTGGGAACAGGACTTTTCGGTGCCGCTGCGCGCCGGGGTGAAAACCTTCCGGCGCTTCGTCGAGGCGTGGTACGCCGGTGGCTTCCAGAAGATCATCTACCATCCCGATCCGCAGCCGGAGGTGCGCCGCATGATCTCCTCGATCCTGGCCGGCTATGCCTGGGATACCAACAATCCGTACGTTGCCGACGCCAGCGGCCGGCGCCTGCGCGTGCTGGAGGAACTGTGCAGCGCCTGATCCTGACCCTGTTGTTGAGCCTGCTGCTGGCCGCATGCGCCAGCACCCGCATGCCCACGCCGCTGGTACAGCTGCCCGTGCTGCAGCTGGCGCCCTCGGCATTGCCGCAGCCGGTGCAGCTGCAGCAGCGCCTGCAGTTCCGCTTCGGCAGCCACGAGCGTGAGCTGGATGCCCTGCTGGAGGTGGATGCCGAACAGGTGCGGCTGGCGGTGCAGGCGATGGGCCAGACCGGCGTGCGCATGGTCTGGGACGGGCAGCATCTGGAACAGACCCGGGCGCCGTGGCTGCCGCCGCAGGTGCGCGGCGAGCGCGTGCTCGACGACCTGCAGTTCGCGTTGTGGCCCGCCGCAGCGATCCGTGCCGCGCTGCCGGACGGCTGGAGCCTGCAGGAAACCGACGGCGTGCGCAGCCTGGTCCAGGGCGGCACACCCTGGCTGGTGCGCGAGACATTGCCCGCTGGTCGCGTGCGGCTGCGCAACCTGGCCGAGGGCTACGAACTGGTGATCGAATCAATGGACATGGGGCAGGGCCAGGAGTGAGCAGCAGCGCGGTCTATCTGAATGAGCTGGGGGTGATCTGCGCACTGGGGGCCGACCGCGCCCAGGTGCGCGAGGGCCTGTTCGCGGCGCAGCCCGGCGGGCTGCACGACAACGACACCCTCCTGCCTGGCCGCACCCTGGCGCTGGGCGAAGTGCAGGCGCCGCTGCCGGACCTGGCCGACCTGCCGGTCGCCCTGCGCGGCCGCAACAACGGCCTGCTGGACGCTGCGCTCGGCCAGATCCGCGAGGCCGTCGATGCCGCCGTCGCCCGTTTTGGTGCCGAGCGCGTGGCAGTGATCATCGGTACCAGCACCTCGGGCATCGGCGAGTCGGAGCACGCACTGCGCGCCTATCACCGCGATGGCGTGTGGCCGGCGGATTTCCATTACGCCCAGCAGGAAATGGGCACCGCCGCGCGCTTCGTGCGTGAGCGGATCGGCAGCACCGGCCCGGCCTGGACGATCTCCACCGCGTGCTCGTCCAGCGCCAAGGCGCTGATGTCGGCCGCACGCCTGCTGCGCGCCGGCGTGGTCGATGCGGTGGTCGCCGGCGGGGCGGACTCGATGTGCCGCTTCACCGTGGCCGGGTTCAGCGCGCTGGAGTCGGTCTCGGCGGTGCGCTGCAATCCCTTCTCGGTAAACCGCAGCGGCATCAACATCGGCGAAGGCGCCGCGCTGTTCCTGATGACCCGCGAGCCGGGCCCGGTGCGGCTGTCCGGCTGGGGCGAATCGTCCGATGCCCACCACATGTCTGCGCCGGATCCGCAGGGACGCGGCGCGATCGATGCCATGCAGCAGGCCCTGGACCGGGCCGGGCTGGCGCCGGCGCAGATCGACTACGTGAACCTGCATGGCACCGCCACTGGTCACAACGATGCGATGGAAAGCCAGGCGGTCGCCGCGGTGCTGGGCACGCAGGTGCCGGCCAGCTCGACCAAGCCGCTGACCGGGCACACGCTCGGCGCCTCGGGCGCGATCGAAGCGGCGTTGTGCTGGATGACCCTGGCCGACAACCCGGACCAGCAGCTACCCACCCACTGGTGGGACGGGCAGCCCGATGACGCCTTGCCGGCGCTGGCCCTGGTGGCACCGGGCACGCGCGCTGCGCAACCGCTGCAGCACGTGCTCAGCCATTCGTTCGCCTTCGGCGGCAGCAACGCCGTGCTGGCCCTGGCGCGAGGATGAGCATGCCGCTGCCCGATGACATCGACGCGGTGCTGCCGCACCGCGACAGCATGCGCCTGATCCACCGCGTGGTGGCCTGGCAGGACGAGTCCATCGCCGTTGAGGTGGACGTGCCCGCGCAGGGGCTGTTCTGCACGCCTGATGGCGTGCCCGCCTGGGTCGGGGTGGAGTACATGGCGCAGGCGATCGCCGCCTGGGCTGGGTGCCGCGCACGCCACGCCGGCCGCGCGCCGTCGATCGGCTTCCTGCTTGGCACCCGCCGGTACACCGCCCACCAGCCGTTCTTTGCCGCCGGCAGCTGCCTGCGGGTGGAGGCGAACTGCGAGTTGTTGGGCGAGAATGGCCTGGGCATGTTCGCCTGCCGGATCCTGGCGGGCGATATCGAAATGGCGGTTGCCAACGTCTCCGTGTTTGAACCCACGGACGCGATGGCCTATCTGGAGAGTGGAGAGGCATGACAGGGAATCTGACCGTGCTGGTGACCGGCGCCAGCCGGGGCATCGGCCGTGCCGTGGCGCTGCGTTGCGCGCGAGACGGCTTCGATGTGGTGGTGCATTGCCGCAGCCGCATCGAGGAAGCACAGGCCGTGGTGGCCGAGATCCAGGCGCTGGGCCGACAGGCCCGGGTGCTTATGTTCGACGTGAGCGACCGCGATGCCGCGCGTACCGCGCTGGAAGCGGACATCGAAGCGCACGGCACGTATTACGGGGTGGTCTGCAATGCCGGCATCGCCCGCGATGGCGCCTTCCCGGCGATGCCGGCCGAGGATTGGGATGCGGTCATCCACACCAACCTGGACAGCTTCTACAACGTGCTGCACCCGCTGGTGATGCCGCTGGTGCGCCGGCGCAAGCCTGGCCGCATCGTCACCTTGTCCTCGGTCTCCGGCCTGGTCGGCAACCGCGGCCAGACCAACTACAGCGCGGCCAAGGCCGGCATCATCGGCGCCACCAAGGCGCTGGCGCTGGAGCTGGCCAGCCGCGCGATCACGGTCAACTGCGTGGCCCCCGGGCTGATCGAGACCGAGATGGTCAATGAAGAAGTGGTCGAGCACGCGCTCAAGCTGATCCCGGCCAACCGCCTGGGCCAGCCGGAGGAGGTCGCTGCCGCGGTCTCGTTCCTGCTCTCCGAATCGGCCGGCTACATCACCCGCCAGGTGATCTCGGTCAACGGAGGGATGGTCTGATGGCCCGCCCCGATCGTCGCGTGGTGGTCACCGGCGCGGCTGCCATCAGCCCGCTCGGGCAGGACTGGGCGAGCATCCGTGCGCGCCTGCAGGCCAGGACCAATGCGGTGCGCTACATCGCCGAGTGGGAGGTCTTCGATGGCCTCAACACGCGGCTGGCCGCACCGGCGGAAGATTTCGAACTGCCCACCAACTACAACCGCAAGACCACCCGCAGCATGGGCAAGGTCGCGGTGATGTCGGTGCGCGCCACCGAGCTGGCGCTGGAGGCGGCCGGCCTGCTCGGCCACCCGGTGCTGCGCAGTGGCATGGCCGGCGTGGCCTATGGCTCGTCCTCGGGCAGCCACGAGGCTACCGCCGAGTTCGGCCGGATGCTGCATGAGCACACCACCGAAGGCATCAGCGCCACCACCTACCTGAAAATGATGAGCCACACCTCGCCGGTGAACATCGGCGTGTTCTTCGGCTTGTCCGGGCGGGTCTACACCACCTCCAGCGCCTGCACCTCGGGCAGCCAGGGCGTGGGCTCGGGCTATGAAGCGATCCGCAGCGGCAAGCAGACCGTGATGGTCACCGGCGGTGCCGAGCAGCTCGACGCCACCGCCGCCGCCGTGTTCGACACCCTGTTCGCCACCAGCGTGCGCAACGATGCGCCGCAGACCACGCCCAGTCCGTTCGATGCGCACCGCGACGGCCTGGTGCTGGGCGAGGGCGCCTGCACGCTGATCCTGGAAGAGCTGGAGCATGCCCAGGCCCGCGGCTCCACGATCCTGGCCGAAGTGGTCGGCTACGGCACCAACAGCGACGGCCAGCACGTCACCCAGCCCAGCGCCGGAACCATGGCGCAGGCCATGCGGCTGGCGCTGGAGGATGCCGACCTGGCTGCCGACCGGATCGGTTACGTCAACGCGCACGGCACCGCCACCGAGCACGGCGACATCGCCGAAACCCAGGCCACCCACCAGGTGTTCGGCCCCGGCGTGCCGATCAGCTCGCTCAAGAGTTATGTGGGTCACATGCTCGGTGCCTGTGGCGCGTTCGAGGCCTGGCTGAGCATCGAGATGATGCGCGAGGGCTGGTTCGCCCCCACCCTGAACCTGCACGAGGTCGATCCCCGATGCGGCGCGCTGGATTACATCCATGGCGACGGCCGTGCCCTGCAGACCGACTACGTCATGAGCAACAACTTCGCCTTCGGCGGCATCAACACCTCGTTGATCTTCCGCCGCTGGCAGGATTGACCGCAGTTTCCGGCCCGCGTCGCGGGCCGGCCGTTCCGTAGACCCCTCGCATCCCCCCAACAAGGAGAAAGTTGAATGCGTCGTTTTGCCCTGATCGCCGCCACCGCGCTGCTCGCCCTGGCCAGTACCGCCCAAGCCCGCGAAACCCGTGTCGAGCAGTCGCTGCATGAGCTGGTCAATTCCGCTGAAGCCCGCAACGTGGGCATCGACGGCAGCGTGAAGTTCTATCTGGCCGGTGAAAAGGTCAGCGTAGTGGAACGCCTGGGCGAGGACGTGACCAACAAGAAGACCAACGCCGCCAACAAGAGCGATGCCGAAGCCTGCCGCTGGGTGGCGCTGTCGGCGCTGCGCGCGCTGCAGGATGGGGCAAAGTCGCGCGGTGCCAATGCCGTGGTCGACATCGTCAGCTATTACAAGAAGAACGAGTTCAAGAGCACCACCAGCTACGAATGCTACGCGGGCGCGATCCTGGCCGGCGTGGCGCTGAAGGGCACCTACGCCAAGGTGAAGTGAGCCCCCGGACCACCGTCCCTGCCGGGGCGGTGGTCCATGCAGCGGCCAACGCAGGTACCGGCGGCATCGCCGCAGCGACGCATTCATCACAGCGGCATCGGCAGACTGCAGCGGCGCCCAGCTGAACGACATCACGACATTGATGAACCTGATGCTGTCGCGTGACGGAAAACCGACGGTAGACAGTGCACGTGGCTTTCACCTGTGCCGGCTTTCCTCCACAATCATTGTCATTCACTACCCTGGGCAACGCCCTGCGGCATGCAAGCCTACGTCTATAAAAGCCAACGCAAGCAGGACAGCTTCGTCTATCTCGCCGTTCGTGATGACTTCTCGGTCATCCCTGACGCGGTAAAGGCCTCGCTGGCGCCGTTCCAGTTCGTTCTCGAAGTGGCCCTGACTCCCGACCGTCGCCTCGCCCAGGTCGATGCCGCACAAGTGCGCCAGAACCTGACCGAGCGTGGATTCCATCTGCAGTTGCCGCCGCCTCCGTTGGCGCCGGTCAGGTTCCCGCGACGCAATGATTGAATCCCAACGCCCCCGCGCCGTCGCATCTGCTGCCGCCCTCGGTGCGCTGCTGGCCCTGGCTGCGGCCATCGGCGGCGTGCCCGGTGCCGTGTGCGCTGCGTTGGCCCAGCCGGCGTTCGCGCTGGCGGTCTCGTGGTGGCGCCGCACCCGCTCGCTGCAGCCGCTGCCGCAGGTGGTCCGTCAGGATGCGCCTGCGCTGCTGGCGCTGTGGGGGCTGGGCCCGCTGCTGCTGACCCTGCTGGTGGCCTGGCCGCTGAGTGCCCTGCACGACAGCGGCAGCCTGGCCGCCGTGCTCGGCGTGAGCGTGGCAGTCAGCGCCGCGCTGCTCGGGGTCTGGCGGACCTGGCCGCTGTGGAATGACGTGGAACGCAGCGAAGGCAGCCTGGCCCGTCACTGGCAGACCCTGGCCGGACGCGACCTGACCGCTTGGCGCGGGCTGGCCGTTGCTGCGCTGGTGGTGCTGGTGTGCGCGCTGGTGGTGCTGCCGGCGTGGCCGGGCCTGGTCTCGGCGGCGCTGCACTGGCCGGTCGCCGCTGCGGTGGTACTGCTGTCCCCGCTGGCGCACGTGCTGCTGCAGGCGATCGCCCCCGCATCGACCCTGAGCGCACCGGTACCGGCCGAGACCCGCGGTGACCGCGATGATCTGTTCGCCGACGCGTACGCCGAGCCCAAACCGCTGGAATCGATCAGCCTGCACGAACAGCAGCCGGCGCTGTACGACGCGGCGCGCAGCGGCCGGGTCGACCGTGCCCTGCAGTTGCTGCAGGCCGGCGCCGACCCGCACGGGCTGCCCGATCCGGCCTGGCGCGACCAGCGCAGCCTGGCCGTGCTGGCCGCGGTGCTGCCCGACCTGCGCCTGCTGCGCGAACTGATCGCGCGCGGCGTGGGCGTCAATGCCCCGCACCGTGGCATGACCCCGCTGCTGGCCGCTACCCGCGACAGTTGGCACGGTCGCCCCGAGGCAGTGATGACCCTGCTCGCCAATGGCGCCGACCCGCGCGCGGTGGACAGCGAGGGCAACACGCCGCTGCATCACGCGGCGCGCAGTTCCGATCCCGGTGTCGCCGCGCTGCTGCGCGATGCCGCCGCCGAAGTGGACGCGCTCAATGACGATGGCTGGTCGCCGCTGGCCGTGGCCTGCCAGGTCGGCAACTGGCGGCTGGCCAAGTTCCTGCTCGAACGCGGGGCCAAGACCGAGCCGGCCGAGGGCACGCCCGTGCTGCTGGCCGCGGCCGGCACTGAAGAAGACGACCCGGCCGGTGTGCAGCTGCTGCTCAAGCACAAGGCCCGCGCCGATGCGCGCGACCGCCAGCGCCGCAGTGCGCTGCACGAAGCCGCGCTGGCCGGCCATGTCGACATCATCGACGTGCTGCTGGCCGCCGGCGCCAACCTGGAAGCACGCGATGCACTGGCGCGCACGCCGTGGCTGGAGGCCGCGCGTGGTGGCCGGGCCGGCGTGGTCGAACACCTGCTGCCGCACCATCCCGACCTCAATGCGGTGGATGGCGAAGGCCGCAACGCGGTGCTGCTGGCCTGCATGGCCGACAACGTCTCGCCGCTGCTGGTGCGCCGCCTGCGCGACCTGGGCATCGCCGCCGACGTAGCCGATCCGCAGGGCCGACGCGCGGTGGACATCGCCGCCGGTGCCGGGCGCTGGGCCATCGTGTCGCTGCTGGATCCGTCCTATCCGCTGCCCTCGGCGGTCAGCGATGGGCTGGTGATGTCCGGTGACAGCGATGCGGCTCCTGCGTCGCTGCCGGACCGCCCGCCGCTGGAACTGCTGCGCGAAGCACTGAGCTTCGGCAACGTCGAGGGCATGGCCGCCCTGGCCCGCCTGTGCGCGTCCGAAGAACTCGGTGCGCTGCTGCACGATGCCGAACTGGCCCTGGACCCGCAGGCGCTGGACTGGCTGCTGGCGCATGGTGCGGCCCCGGAAGTGCTCGATGCCTGCGGAGATACCCCGATGTTCGCGCTGCTGGCGCGCGGCATCGATGCGGTGCCGGCCCTGCAGGTGCTGCTGCGCCGCGGCCTCTCCCCGGCCGGTCGCGGTGGCCTGGCGCGCCTGCTGAGCGCCTGCGCCCAGCACGACCACGCCTCGCGTGGCCTGGAGCAACTTGCACTCGAACTGCTGGAACGCGGCGCCGACCCGTTCGCGCCGTCGCCGGCGGGCGACCCGCCGCTCTCGCTGGCCGTCCGCCTGGGCTGGCTGCGCCTGCAGCAGGCCCTGCTGACGCTGGGCGTGGACCGCGAAGCGCGCGACAGCCATGGCATGACCGCCCTGCATCTGGCCACGGCGCTCGCGCGCGAAGGCTCGATCAAACTGCTGGTGCAACAGGGCGCCTCACCCGAAGCCCGCGCCGCCGACGGCCAGACCCCGCTGGGCGTGGCATTGTCGATCGGCCGCCGCGACCTCGCCGACTGGCTGGACTGGCGGGTGTGGCCGTTGCCGCGCCGCGCGTTGCGCGACGGTGACCTGCCGGCCGCTGCGATGGCCGGCGATGCCGATGCCGTGCGTCGCCTGATCGACCTGGGGTTCGGGGTCGATGCCGTCGACGCCCAGGGCTGCACTGCGCTGCTGCGCGCCGCTGGTGGCGGTCACCTGGCCGTGGTGGATCTGCTGCTGACCCGCGGTGCCAACCCGCAGCATGCCGCCGTCAGTGGCGCCACGCCGCTTTCGGCGGCAGTGAGCATGCGCCAGGTGGATATCGTCTCGGCGCTGCTTGATGCCGGTGCCGAACTCGAATACCGCCTGCCGGGCGGCGTCACCGTGCTGATGCTGGCCTCCGCACTGGGCCTGCCGGACATCGTCTCGCGCCTGCTCACCGCCGGTGCCGACGTGCACGCCGGCGATGCCCAGCAACTGGGTCCGCTGCACTGCGCGGCGCTGTACGGCTTCAGTGCGCGGGACCGTGCGCGTCTGCTCGCCCTGCTCGACACCCTGCTGCTGGCCGGTGCCGAACCGGACCAGGCCGCCGCCGGCTCGGTCACGCCGTTGCTGCTGCTGCTCGGCGCACGCGCCGAGCCGGGCACCGCCTGCGACGAGCAGATCGTGCTCGCTGCGGTGGAGCGTCTGCTGGACGAAGAGGTCTCGCTGGACGTGCGTGATCCGCGTGGCTTCGGTCCGCTGCATCTGGCGGCGCTGCACGGCCTGCCGCTGCTGGTGCAGCGCCTGCTGCGTGCCGGTGCCGATCCGGATGTACGCGACGCGCTCAACCGCAGCCCGCGCGAGATCGCGGTGATGCGCGGCTTCATCGACGTCGCTGGCGAATTCGAACCGCTGGTGCCGGGCGTCTCCTCGATGGCCCGGTTCCTGCGCGATAACGGCTGACTCCGCGGCGGGTAGTGCCGGCCGCTGGCCGGCAGCGGATCAATGATGCACGCGACGGTGCATCCGCAGGTTCATCAATGCTGCGGACGGTCGTCCGCGCCCTTCCCATCACTCTCCGCATCCGCCTCGAACAGATGCATCAGGTCCGCACGCGCATCGCGCGAGGTCTGGATCACGGCCGCTTCGTCGTCGTAGACCAGGTACTGATCGCGCAGGAGTTTTTCGTCGTGCTCGCGGAAGCGCTGCACATGGCTGCGTGCGGTCTCCACCGACATGCCCAGCGCGATCAGCATCCGTTCGCTCAGTTCCAGGCTGGTGCCGAACACCTCGCGGAACGGCTCGGCGGACATGTCCATCAGCCGCCACGCATGCTGGCGGTTGCGTGCGCGCACCAGCACCACCGCATCCGGATACATGCGCCGGATCAGCCGCGTGGCCCGCATGTTGGCGTCCGGATCATCCAGCGTGACCACGTACACGCGGATGTGTTCACCACCTGCGGCGCGCAGCATCTCCGGTCGGGTCGGGTCGCCGTAATAGAGTTTGTTGCCGAACCGGCGCAGGTCCGAGACCGTGTCCGGGTTCGACTCCAGCGCCACGAAGGGAATCTTCTGCGCGGTCAGCAGGCGCGCCACCACCTGGCCGAAGCGGCCCATGCCGGCAATCATCACCTGTGGCTGTACATCGTTGATGTCGACCTTGTCAGCGGGCTGGACGGGGGCCTTGGGTCCCTCGTCGCGACCCAGCAGGCGGATCAGGACGATCATCAGCAGCGGTGTGATCGCCATCGACAGACCCACGATCGCCACCAGCCGATCATGGTTGGCGCTGCCCAGCAGATGCGCGCGCTGCGCCTCGTTGAACACCACGAAGGCGAACTCGCCGCCCAGCCACAGCACGCTGCCCAGCAGTACCGCATGGCGGGTACGCAGCTTGGCCAGCTTGCCGATCCCGAACAGCAGGCCGAACTTCACCACCAGCAGGATCGCTACGCCGGCGGCGATCATCATCGGCTCGGCGATGATGCGGTCCAGGTCGATGCCCATGCCCACCGCGATGAAGAACAGGCCGAGCAGCAGGCCCTTGAACGGCTCGATCTGCGATTCCAGTTCGTGCCGGAATTCCGAATCGGACAACAGCACGCCGGCCAGGAACGCCCCCAGGCTGGGGCTCAGGCCGGCCTCCTGCATGAACCACGCGGTGCCCAGCACCACCAGCAGCGCAGTGGCGGTGAATACTTCGGGGCTGCGTGTACGCGCGATGATGTTGAACAACCGGCGCAGCACCGGCCGGCCGCACAGGATCACCACGGCCAGCGCGCCGATCGCGATCGCCACGTCGTTCCACTGCAGGGTGTCGTTGCGCGCACCGCCGAGCAACGGAATCGCGGCCAGCAACGGGATCGCGATCAGATCCTGGAACAGCAGGATCGCAAACCCGAGCCGCCCGTAATCGCTGTTGATCGCCTTGTGCTCGGACAGCAGCTGCAGGCCGACCGCCGTGGAGGACAGCGCCAGCGCGATGCCGACGATCAACGCACTCTTCCACTGGAAATGATCGAGCATCAGCAGGCTGCCGAGCACGAGGGCGCTGAGCGCCACCTGCAGCGCGCCGGCCCCGAACACCGAGCGGCGCATCACCTTCAGGCGGGCGGGGGACAACTCCAGGCCGATCACGAACAGCAGCATCACCACACCGATCTCGGCGGCGCTGAGGATGCGGTCGGCGTCCTGCACGAAGCCCAGCCCATCGGGGCCGAGCACCACGCCGGCGGCGAGGTAGCCGAGCACCGCGCCCAGGCCGAGCTTCTTGAACACCGGCACCGCGATCACCGCGGCCAGCAGCAGCACCAGGGCCAGCTCGAGCGCGCCGCTATGCATGGGAGAACCTGCTCATGGGATCGTGTGCCGTGCGGGTGGAAAGCCTCCCCGGGGCAGCCGGGGCCCGTGGCCGGGGCCACGCGCCATTATGCGGCCGCGATGCCGGCCGAAGGCCACTGTTACCCGAACGGCGCGCTCCCCAAGGGTTGACCTGCGTCACACCCGGGTCCAGACTGCCCGCCGCTGCTGGCGTCCGCCGTCGGCAGTAAACCCATCCGGAGTTCCCAACCCATGTCCAGCGACAGTAGAAGTCGACCTTGCTCGACGCCAGCGATGGCGACCGCCTGACACGGGTCGGTTCGCCAGCGTTGGCGTCGCGCAATGCGATACCCACAGGCGAATACGATGAACCAGAAAGACCTGCTGCGCCCGGTGGCCGATGCCGCCTCCTTGAGCGCACCCCTCGATAATTTCAACACCGCCGATGCGGTGGAATTCCTCAACACGCTGAGCCTGTCGCGCGCCGCCGATACGCTGGCCGCGCTGCCGTTGCCGCGCGCGGTGAAGATGCTCGAGCAGCCCGAGCTCAACCGCGGTGGCGATCTGGTGGCGGCCATGCCGGTCGCCCGCGCCGCCGCCCTGCTCGGCCTGATGGCCGATGACCGCGCCACCGATATCGTCCACGAGCTGGACGAGGACGAGCGCGCGCGCCTGATCCCGCTGCTCAGCCCCGAGGCCCGCAAGGCGATCCAGCAGCTGCTCAGCTACCCGGCCCACACCGCCGGCGCCTTGATGACCACCGAGTTCGTCAGCGTGCCCTCGGACTGGACGGTCGGCCGCACCCTGCAGCACATCCGCGAGGTGGAGCGCACCCGCGAGACCGTCTACGCGATCTACGTGCTGGACCCGCATACCCGTGCGCTGGTGCAGGTCGTCACCATGCGCCGGTTGATCACCGGGCTGCCCGAGGAGCCCATCCTCGACGTCGCCCAGGTCAATCCGCCGGTGACGGTGGATGTGCAGCTGGACCAGGAAGAAGTCGCGCAGCTGATCCGCCGCCACGACCTGCTCGCGATCCCGGTGGTGGATGCGCAGCACCATGTGCTGGGCATCGTCACGGTGGACGACATCCTTGATGCACTGATCGAAGAATCTACCGAGGACGTGCACAAGTTCGGCGGCATGGAAGCGCTGGAAAAGCCGTACATGCAGATCGGCTTCTTCGAAATGCTGCGCAAGCGTGCCGGCTGGCTGAGCGTGCTGTTCCTGGGTGAGATGCTGACCGCCAGCGCGATGCAGCACTACGAAGACGAGCTGGCGCGCGCGGTGGTGCTGACGCTGTTCATCCCGCTGATCATGAGCTCGGGCGGCAACTCCGGCTCGCAGGCGACCTCGCTGCTGATCCGCAGCCTGGCCCTGCGCGAGCTGCGCCTGCGCGACTGGTGGAAGGTGGCGCTGCGCGAGGTGCCGACCGGCATCACCCTGGGCGCGATCCTGGGCGTGCTGGCGATCATCCGCATCGTCTCCTGGCAGCTGCTGGGCCTGCATGACTACGGCGATCACTGGCAGCTGCTGGCACTGACCATCGGCGCGGCCCTGGTCGGTATCGTCACCTTCGGCTCGCTGTCCGGCTCGATGCTGCCCTTCATCCTCAAGCGGCTGGGCTTCGACCCGGCCAGCGCCTCGGCCCCGTTCGTGGCCACGCTGGTGGACGTCACCGGCCTGGTCATCTACTTCAGCATCGCCGCGATGATCCTGCGCGGCACCCTGCTTTAACAGGGACGGGGGTGGTTAATAACCACCCCCGTCCCTGTTACTGTCTGGTCGCATGAGCACCTACCACCTGCAAGCCGTCTTCCGCCCGCAGTCGGTCGCCGTGATCGGCGGCAGCCCGCGTGAACGCTCCGCCGGCCGGGCGGTGATGCGCAACCTGCGCGGCACCGGCTTCCCGGGCAAGGTGGCCTGGATCAATCCGCGGTACAGCGAGATCGACGGCATCCGCACCGTGAAGCGGCTCAAGGACCTGGATTGGGTGCCCGAGCTGGTGGTGATCACCGCCCCGGCCAGCATCGTGCCGCAGGTGGTGGCCACCGCCGCCGAGCGCGGCGTCAGCGCGGCGATCATCCTCACTGCCAACCTGGGCGAGGGCCCGGGCTCGCTGGCGGCACAGGTGGAAGCGGCGGCACGGCCCAAGGGCCTGCGCATACTCGGTCCGCACTGCCTGGGCGTGATCGCCCCGCACGCGCGCTTGAACGCCAGCATCGCCGCGCATTTCCCGCAGGCCGGCGATCTGGCCCTGATCTCCGAATCCAGCGCGATCGCCGCGGCCCTGGTGGAGTGGGGCGTGGCACGCTCGGTCGGTTTCTCCGCCGTGGTCTCGCTGGGTGACACCCTGGATGTCGACTTCGGCGATCTGCTCGACTACTTCGCCACCGATTACCGCACCCGCGCGATCCTGCTCTACGTCGAGCACATCCGTGACGCGCGCAAGTTCATGTCGGCCGCGCGCGCCGCGGCGCGTGCCAAGCCGGTGGTGGTGGTCAAGTCCGGCCGTCATATCCGCATCAATCCCGATGCCGATACCCACGTACAGGCGCTGGCCAGTGCCGATGCGGTGTATGGGGCGGCGTTCAACCGCGCCGGCCTGCTGCGCGTCAGCGCGCTGGACGAACTGTTCACCGCGGCCGAAACGCTGGGCCGGCTCGGCACCTTCCCCGGGCGCCGGCTGGCGATCCTGAGCAACGGCGGCGGGGTAGGGCGGCTGGCGGTGGATCAGCTGCTGGCCCTGCGCGGCAGCCTGGCCGAACTGTCGCCGGCCACCGTCGCCCAGCTCGATGCGGTGCTGCCGCAGGGCTGGTCGCGCAGCAATCCGGTCGACATCGTGGTCGATGCCGACGGCGACCGCTACGCTGCGGCGATCGAAGCGCTGATGTCCGATACCGAGAACGACGCGGTACTGGTGGTCAACGTGCCGACCGCGTTCACCTCCTCGGCCGATGCCGCGCAGGCGCTGACCCGTACGCTGGGCCTGCGCCCGCGCCATCACCGCGACAAGCCGGTGTTCGCGGTGTGGCTGGGCAACGACGACCGCGCCACCGCCACGCTCAATGCCGCGCGTGTGCCGACCTACCCGACCGAAGCCGAGGCCGTGCGCGGCTTCCAGCACCTGGTGCGCTACCGTGACGCGCAGGCCGCGTTGATGGAAACCCCGCCCAGCCTGCCCGAGGATTTCGTGGTCGATACCGCCGGCGCCCGCGCGCTGGTGGAGGCTGCGCTTGCCGCCGGCCAACAGTGGCTGGACCCGATCGCTACCCACCAGCTGCTGAGCGCCTATGGCATTCCGTCCGCACCGGTGATGCAGGCACGGGATGCGCACGAGGCGATGGACCTGGCCCAGCCGCTGCTGGAGCAGGGCGCCACGGTCGCGATCAAGGTGTTCTCGGCCGACATTCCGCACAAATCCGATGTGGACGGGGTGCGCTTGAACCTCAGCACCCTGCAGTCGGTGCATGCGGCAGCCACCTCGATCATCGCGCGCGCGCACGAGAAGCGACCCGATGCGCGCATCGATGGCGTGCTGGTGCAGCCGACCATCGTGCGGCCCAAGGCGCGCGAGTTGATTGCCGGCATCGCCGACGACCCGACCTTCGGGCCGGTGATCGTGTTCGGTCGCGGCGGCACCGCGGTCGAAGTGATCGATGACAAGGCCATCGCCCTGCCGCCGCTGGACCTGCGCCTGTCGCACGAACTGATCGGGCGCACGCGCGTGTCGCGCATCCTCAAGGCGTATCGCGATGTCCCGGCCGCCGACGAGCGTGCGGTCGCGCTGATCCTGGTCAAGCTCGCGCAGCTCGCCGCCGACATCCCCGAGATCCGCACGCTCGACATCAATCCGCTGCTGGCTGACCGCGACGGTGTGATCGCACTCGATGCGCGCGTGGCGATCGAACCGTCGCGCAAGCTGCACAAAGGCCGCGGTCATCCGCGCTTCGCGGTGTTCCCCTACCCGAAGGAGTGGGAGCGCACCATCACACTGTCCGACGGCGCGCCGGCGTTCGTACGCCCGGTCCGCCCCGAGGACGACGCGCTGTTCCGCGCGTTCTTCGCCCGCGTGACCGACGACGACCTGCGCCTGCGCTTCTTCCAGTCGGTGAAGCATTTCAGCCACGAGTTCATCGCACGCCTGACCCAGCTCGACTACGCGCGCTCCATCGCGCTGGTGGCGATCGACCCGCGCAGCGGCGACATGCTCGGCGCGGTGCGGCTGCACGCCGATGCGGACTACGACCGCGGCGAGTACGGCATCCTGATCCGCTCCGACCTCAAGGGCCACGGCATCGGCTGGCGGCTGATGGCGATCATGATCGAGTATGCCCAGTGGCTCGGCCTGAACATCATTGAAGGCCAGGTGCTGCGCGAGAACAGCACCATGCTGGCGATGTGCCAGAGCCTGGGCTTCAAGACGCGACTGGACCCGGACGATTCCACGGTGATGGTGGTGACCCTGCCTGTGCAGGACGTGCAGGTGCCGCAGGCGCCTGCATCAGGAGAAGCAACAAGTAACGCGTCATGAAAGGGGAACGGCCCTCAGAGGCCTAGCTCTGAAACCGAATCTTCTGGGCATTGCAGGTAAATCCATGACGGAAGCCTTCATTGATTGCCGCCTTGGCACTTTCGAAGATGTAGTCATTCAGGTTGTCGTACTGCTCGAAGACCGGCTGCATGAGGTGAAAGGATCTTTCATTCAGTGGCTGAAAGAAGCCAGTCTTTACATTGGGTAGTCCGTAAGTTGCCTGGTCGTTATCTGGAACTTTCATCGATATGGATACTTCGAATTCCTTTTCCGACGGGTACCTTGCCGCACGTTTGAAAACGCCAATTCCACTAGTGGAGCGCATGCAAATGCTTATCAGCAATGCCCAGTGGTTCAGGTGATCCAGGTTGATCCTTGGCGTAATTTCGCTCAAGTGATCTATCAGTTTTCGCCTGATGGACTCTATTTCTACTTTGTCACCCAAGCCCGGAATCTCACTGTGAATCAGGAGTTTGACTGGCGTACTCACGGACGTTGATCCTTCCGATCTGGCTGTGAAGGTCGACTCGCATGCCCATGCAAGTTGCAGGAATGTGAGCTGTGCTGGCGAATGGCTGACGCAGAACAACGCGCTGTTGAATTCTTACCCTCCCGGCCCAACCCCGCAACGCTGCGTGTCGCAACCTACATGGTTGTAACGGTGGGAGAAGGCGACAATACGGCATGACCGATCGCCTCCCCCTGCTGCTGCTCCCCGGCCTGCTCAACGACGCTGAACTCTGGCGCGCGCAGATCGCCGACCTGTCCGATATCGCCGACTGCATCGTCGGCGACCAGACCCGTGGTGAGACGATGCAGGCGGTGGTCGAGGACGTGCTGGCCCAGGCACCGGCGCGTTTCGCGCTGGCCGGTTTCTCGCTGGGTGGGTTCGTGGCGCAGGCGATCCTGCGCACTGCGCCGGAACGCGTTCTGCGGCTGGCCCTGATCGATACCTCGATCCATGCCGACTCGCCCGAGCATGCCAGGCAACGCCAGACCCAGCAGGCCAGCGTGCGCCTGCCCGGAAAATTCCACGGTTTCGGTGATACGTTGATGCGCAGCTACATCGACGCCTCGCGGCTGGAAGACGATGTGCTGGTGCAGCGCGTACGCGACATGACCGCGCGGCTGGGTGCGGAGGTGTTCCTGCGCCAGAGCGCCCTGGATCGGGTGGATGGCCACGACGTGCTGGCCGGGTACCGCGATCCACTGTTGATCGTATGTGGTGCGAACGACCGCATCACCCCGCTGGCAATCAGCGAGGAGATGCATGCGCTGGTACCGCACTCGCGCCTGGTGGTGCTGCCCGACTGCGGGCATCTGGCCCCGATGGAGAAGCCGGACGAGGTCAGCGCCGCAATGCGGGATTGGTTGCGGTGATGCCGGCCAGCGGCCGGCGCTACCCGATGATGCCCACGTCGTTGATCAGGCGCTGGCTCTTCCGGTAGGTGCCGACGGTTGGTCGGCACGCACCACCCACGCCCGACCCACGGTCGGGCGCTACCGATCAATCCCAGGCTGGCGCGATCGCTTCCGGATTGGCCAGGCGATGCCCGCGATCCAGCGTGGCGATCTGCGCCATGTCCTCATCGCTCAAACGCAGGTCGGCCGCCAGTAGGTTGCCGGCCAGGTTGTCGCGCTTGGTCGAGGACGGAATCACCGCAAAGCCCTGCTGCAACGCCCACGCCAGCGCGACCTGGGCCGGGGTGGCCTGGTGACGCTCGGCGATGGCCTGGATGACCGGGTCCTTGAGTACTTCGCCGTAGGCCAGGCTCATGTACGCGGTGACATGGATGCCCTGGTCCTTCAGGAACGCGATCAACGCGCGGTTCTGCAGGTACGGGTGGACTTCGATCTGGTTGGTGGCAATCGCCCCGGCCCCCAGGATCTCGATGGCCTGGCGGGTCTGGGCGATGGTGAAGTTGGAGATGCCGATGTGCCGGGTCAGGCCCTGCGACTTCGCCTCGGCCAATGCACCCAGATACTCGGCCATCGGCACGGCATCCTTCGGCGAGGGCCAGTGGATCAGGGTCAGCTCGACATGGTCGGTGCGCAGCTTGCGCAGGCTCTCGCGCAGGCTCTCCAGCAGCGCGTCGTGGTGGAAGTTGGCGATCCAGATCTTGGTGGTGATGAACAGCTCATCGCGGGCCACGCCGGATTCGGCGATGGCCTGGCCGACCTCGGCCTCGTTCTCGTAGATCTGCGCGGTATCGATGGCACGGTAGCCGACGTCCAGCGCGTTGCGCACCGAATCGATGACGGTCTGGCCTTTCAGGCGGAACGTGCCGAGGCCGAATGCGGGAATGCTCATGGAAACTCCTTCATGGGGTGAGGTGCAGGCTACGCCGTGCACCGTAAAGCGACGGTAGAGCCGACGGTGGGTCGGCTGTGGTCACGGGTCCGCGACCGGAATCTTTCAATGCGCACTCACGGCGATGCCTTCGGCGCGGTCGGCCACCCCATCGCGGCGGTCCAGGCGGCCGCTCAACGCGGTCAGGCCGAAGGCGCCCATCACCACCAGCGCGCCCAGCCACGGGGTGTGCATCAGGCCGAAGTGATCGACCACCAGGCCACCCAGCGAAGCACCGAGCGCGATGCCGATGTTGAAGGCGGCGATGTTCAGGCCCGACGCCACGTCGGCGGCCTGCGGAGCGAAACGCTGTGCCTGCTTGACCACGTACACCTGCAGCCCCGGCACGTTGCCGAACGCCACCGCGCCCAGCGCCAGCACGGTCAGCAGCACCAGCCAGGTGTTGTAGGCGGTGAAGGTGAGCACGAACAACACGGCCGCCAGCAGCGCGAAGATCAGCTTCAGTGCCGGGATCGGGCCGCGGCGGTCGGCCAGGTGGCCGCCCCACAGGTTGCCGATCGCCACCGACACGCCATAGACCAGCAGCACGCCGCTGACCGCATTGGCCGAGAAACCGGTGACGTCCTGCAGGATCGACGCCAGGTAGGTGAACGACAGGAAGGTGCCGCCGTAGCCGAGCGCGGTGATCGCATACACCAGCAGCAGGCGCGGCTGCGCCAACACCGACAGCTGCTGGCCGAAGGTCGCCGGCGCGCTGCGCTGCAGGTTGCGCGGCACGAACAGCAGGCTGCCGATCAGCGCGATCACGCCCAGCGCGGCCACCGCCAGGAAGGTCGCACGCCAGCCCAGGTGCTGGCCGATGAAGGTGCCCAGCGGCACGCCGGTGACCAGGGCCACGGTGAGGCCGGTGAACATGATCGCGATCGCGCTGGCCGCTTTCTCCTTGGGCACGACCGAGGTGGCGATGATCGAGCCGATCGAGAAGAACACGCCGTGCGCCAGGCCGGTGAGCACGCGCGCGACGATCAGCGAGCCATAGCCCGGCGCCATCCAGGCGATCACGTTGCCGAGCGTGAACAGCAGCATCAGCGCGACCAGCAGGGTCTTGCGCGGCACCCGGCCGGTCAGCGCGGTGAGCACCGGGGCACCGACCGCCACGCCCAGTGCGTACAGCGACACCAGCAGGCCGGCCGAGGGCAGGGTGACGCCGAGGTCGGCGGCGATCGTCGGAATCAGGCCGACGATGACGAATTCAGTCGTGCCGATGGCGTACGCCCCCAGCGTCAGCGCCAACAAGGCCAAAGGGATACCACGGGACATGGACGGATACCGGTGGGGAGTGAGGCTGCGCAGTCTGCGCGCCGCACTCTTGCGGAAAAAGCGGCCTTCACGCCAATCACTGTTGCTTCATGGTCAATAATGGGCGGTCTCCCGCCGTGTCACCGCCATGAAAACCACCCTTGATGAAATGCAGGCCTTCATCGCCGTGATCGACAGCGGGTCGATCACCGCTGCCGCCGAACAGCTGGGCCAGACCACCTCCGGTGTGAGCCGGGCGCTTGGCCGGCTGGAGGAGAAACTCGGTACCACGTTGTTGACCCGCACCACCCGTCGTCTGCAGCTGACCGAGGAGGGCGACGCGTTCCTGGCCCAGGCACGCGCGATCGTGGCCTCGGTGGAGGCAGCCGAAGAGCAGATCGCCGCGCGCCGTGAGCGACCGGCCGGGCGCCTGCGCGTGGATGCGGCGATGCCGTTCGTCCTGCACGTGATCGCCCCGCTGGTGGCCAGCTACCGCGCGCGCTATCCCGAGGTGGCGCTGGAGCTCAACAGCAGCGAGCGCTACATCGATCTGCTGGAGCGGCGCACCGATGTGGCGATCCGGATCGGGCCGCTGGCCGATTCCACCCTGCACGCGCGGCCGCTGGCCCACAGCCGGCTGCGCGTGATGGCCAGCCCGGCATATCTGGCGCAGCACGGTACCCCGCGCGACGTGGATGCGCTGGCGGGGCACACCCTGCTCGGCTTCAACGAGCCTGACTCGCTCAATCACTGGCCGCTGCCCGGGGCGACCGACGCGCTGCTGCACGTGCGCCCGGCGGTGGCGGTCTCCAGCGGCGAAACGCTGCGCCGGCTGGCGCTGGAAGGGGTCGGGATCGTCAGCCTGTCTGATTTCATGACCCACCGCGACCGCGAGGCCGGCGCCCTGGTGCAGGTGCTGCCGGATATCACCGTGGAGGTGCGCCAGCCGATCCACGCCGTGTACTACCGCAACACGGCGGTCTCGGCGCGGATCAGCTCCTTCCTCGATCACCTGGCGCAGGCCATGCTCGGCACGCCCTACGTCCGGTAGTGCCGGCCGCTGGCCGGCTCCCCCGCGATGCCCACTGCGTGCGGTTGCCGGCCAGCGGCCGGCACGACGGCTGCATCATGCCGCGCGCGCCAAGCCGCCCATCGCACCGCGCCCGGCATCCAGCACGAACACATCCACCGCCGCGTTCAGGGCCAGCGCCTGGTCTTCCATGCTGCGCGCCGCCGCTGAAGCTTCTTCCACCAGCGCTGCGTTCTGCTGCGTGGTCTGGTCCATCTGCACCACGGTCTGGTTGACCTGCTCGATCCCGGCGGACTGCTCCTGCGAGGCGGCTGCGATGTCGGCCATGATGTCGGTGACGCGCTGCACACTGCCGACGATCTCGCCCATGGTCTGTCCGGCCTGCTGCACCAGCGCGGCGCCGCTGTCGACATCGGTGACGGATTGATCGATCAGCCCCTTGATCTCCTTGGCCGCGCTGGCCGAGCGCTGCGCCAGCGTGCGCACTTCGCTGGCGACCACCGCAAAGCCGCGGCCCTGCTCGCCGGCGCGCGCCGCTTCCACCGCAGCGTTGAGCGCAAGGATGTTCGTCTGGAACGCGATGCCGTCGATGACGCTGATGATCTCGGCGATCTGCCGCGACGAGGCCTGGATCGCCCCCATCGTGGTGACCACCTGGCCGACCACCTCGCCGCCTTGCGAAGCGACCGAGGCGGCGTTGATCGAGAGCTGGTTGGCCTGGCGCGCATGCTCGGCGTTCTGGCGCACGGTGGAGGTGAGTTCCTCCATCGAGGCGGCGGTTTCTTCCAGGTTGGCGGCCTGCTGTTCGGTGCGGCGCGACAGGTCGCTGTTGCCCGCGGCGATCTCGCCGGCGGCGGTCTGGATCGACTGCGCGGCGTGCTTGATGTCGCCAACGATGGTGGTCAGCTGACCGGTGGTACGCGCCATGTCATCGCGCATGCGCGCGAACACGCCGTGGAAGTCGCCGCGCATGCGCGCGCTCAGATCACCTCCGGCGATCGCCTGCAGCACGCGCGACACTTCGCCCAGATCCTGCTCGGTGGTCTGCATCAGGCGGTTGAGGCCGCCGACCATCTCGCCGAAGTCGTGCTGGTAGCGTGCCTCATCGCCGCGCTGGCTGAAATCGCCCACGGCCGCTGCCGCCGCCAATCGTTTGATCTCGGCATTGATCGCACCGAGGTTGGCCTTGGCGGTATCCAGCGCCTGGGTGATCACCGCCTTCTCGCCGGGCAGGCGTTCCATGTCCATCGACAGATCGCCGACGGCATAGTGGCCCATGATCTCGATCGCCCGCAGCTTCACCTGGATGTGGTTGGCGACCAGGGTGTTGGTGTCGCGGACCATCTGCCCATAGCCGCCCGGGAATGCCGTGGCGTCCATGCGGTAGCTGATCTCACCGGCGTCGTGGCGCTGGGCCATCGTCGCCTGCGCGGCCAGCACGCCCTTCAGGGTCTGGGTAACCTCGCGCATCGCGGTGCCAAGGCGACCGATCTCATCGCCGCTGCGCACCACCACCACATGCTCCAGGTCGCCGCGCGCCACCGCGCGGGCCGCGGCTTCGACCGCGACCACCGGGGCGATCACCGCGCGCCGCAGCCACAGGGTGAGCACGGCCAGCAGCACCAGCGCCGCCAGCGCCGTGACCATGGCCGAGGCGACCAGCGCGGCGCGTGCGCGCTCGGAGGTTGCACTGGTCTCGTACTCGGCCCGTTCGCTGGCGCGCGCCGCCAGGGCATCCAGCGTGGCGCCCACGGCGCGGTCGGCGCCGCGCACCAGCGCGTCGCCGGCCTGGGTGTCATAGCCACTGGCCGCGAACGCCTCCAGCGCGCCGCGGTAGCGGGCCTCCAATGCGCGGTGCTCGGCCAGGAACCGGTTGGCCAGCGTGCGTGTCTGTTCATCGCGGCTGGTCGCCAGCGTGCCGGCCAGGGCTTCAATGCGGCGTCCTTCCGCATCGAACGCCGCCAGGTGGCGCTCGCGCAGCGCTTCATCGGCGCCGCGGATCAACACGTTCTTCCACTCCTGCACCTGCAGCCGGAACTCGCGCTGCAGCAGCTCGGCCTGCGCTTTGCGGGCGACCTCGACCGGCACCTCGGCCGACAGGTTCCGCCAGGCCGACCCCAGCCCGGCCAGGGCCGCCAGCACGATGATGACCAGGCCGAGCGACAGCGCGCCCAGCAGTTTGAATTGAAGACTCAGGGCGCGTGGACGCGCCGGTGCGGAGGACGTCATGAGAGATCAAAAGTAAGGAAGGGCGATGCGGTATCGGTCTGCCGGAGAAGACCTGAAGTGCGACGCCAATCACGGTTACCGTTCCATTAAACGTTGTGACGATGGCGTGTAGATGAAATTTGCTCACATATGGAACAAAGCAGGACTGGACACGCTGGCTATATGTAACTATTGTTGTTACATGAAATCCAGTAACCAGTTTTCCGACGCGCTGCATGTGATGGCCCATCTGGTCGGCCAGGAAGGCCCACGCACCTCCGAGCAGCTCGCGACCTGCCTGCCCACCCACCCCGTGGTCATCCGTCGCCTGCTGTCCGCCCTGCACAAGGGCGGTCTGGTGACCACGGTGCGGGGCCACGGCGGCGGCAGCCAACTGGCGCGGGCACCGGCGCAGATCACCCTGCACGACGTGTATGTCGCCATCGGTGCGCCGCCCCTGCTGCACACCGGCGCGCGCGAGACCGGGCGCGGCTGCCCGGTGCAGCGCGTGGTCAACGAGGCGCTGGACGCCAGTTACCGCCAGGCCCAGGCGCTGCTCGAGGCCCGCCTGCGTGACACCACCCTGGCCACGCTGGGCGAAGAATTCGCCCGCCACCTGGCCCACCACGCTGCAGGAGTTCCCCATGACGTTTGATGCGATTGTCGTCGGCGGCAGTTTCGCCGGCCTGTCCGCGGCCCTGATCCTGGCGCGTGCGCGCCGCGAGATCCTGGTGATCGACAGCGGCCTGCCGCGCAACCGCTTCGCCGCCCATTCCCAGGGCGTTCTGGGCCAGGATGGCATCGCCGGCGCCGAGCTGCTGCGCAACGCCAAGGCGCAGCTGTTGGACTACCCGACGGTGCGCTGGGTCAACGATAGGGTCAGCACGGCCCAGCCGACCGTGGATGGCTTCGTGGTCGGCACCGCCAACGGTGACACCTGGGCCACGCGCAAGCTGCTGCTGGCCACCGGCATCGCCGATGAACTGCCCGAACTGCCCGGCCTGGCCGAGCGCTGGGGCCACAGCGTGGTGCACTGCCCGTACTGCCATGGCTACGAAATCGGCGGCGGCGCGATCGGCCTGCTGGGCGGGCATGCGAAATCCGCCACGATGGCCGCGTTGCTCGCGGACTGGGGCAACGTCACCCTGTTCGCGCACGGCATGACACTGGCACCGGAGGAACTCGCCGCCCTGCAGCACCGCGGGGTCGGCATCGAGCACGAGGCGGTGATCGGTCTCGAAGGCGAGGCTCCGGCGCTGAGCGCTGCCGTGCTCGCCGATGGCCGCCGGGTCGAACTGCGCGCGCTGTTCGTCACCGCGCGCCAGCATATGGCGACCCCCCTGGTGGAACAGCTGGGCTGCGTGCTGGAGGACAGCCCGGTCGGTGTGCTGGTCCAGGTCGACCCGGGCAAGCAGACCAGCGTGCCGGGCATCTATGCCGCGGGCGATGCAACGCTGGTCGGCAACATCAGCCTGGCCAGTGCCGAAGGCGTGCGCGCCGGCGTCAGCCTGCACCACGCGCTGGTCGCCGAGGACAGCCGGGCCAGCCGATAAGGCGAGGGCGCTCGGCCGGGCCGGAAACCGAGCGCCGCCCCATACGGAAACAGCCGCCCCGGGGCGGCTGTCCGTCATCCATGGCGGTGGGCTCAGGCCTGTTCGGCGCTCGCCGCATCCAGCTGCTGCACTTCCTGCGCCGACAGCGCGACCTTCGCGGCGGCCAGCACATCGTTCAACTGCTCGACACTGGTGGCGCTGACGATCGGCGCGGTGATGCCCGGGCGGGCGATCAACCAGGCGATCGCGATCTGCGACGGGCTCACGCCATGCGTGCTGGCGACGTCGTCCAGTGCGCCGAGGATGCGCAGGCCACGCGGATTGACGTACTTGTCCACCACGCTCTGGCCGCGCGCGCTGCTCTTGCCCGCATCGGCGGCACTGCGGTACTTGCCGCTGAGGAAGCCGCTGGCCAGTGAGTAGTAGCTGATCACGCCGAGCTGCGCGTCGCGCACGACCGCTTCCAGCCCGGCTTCATAACCGGCGCGGTCGTACAGGTTGTACTCCGGCTGCAGCGTCTCGTAGCGGGGCAGCTTGTAATCGGCCGAGACCTTCAAGGCATCTCGCAAGCGCTCGGCGCTGTAGTTGGACGCACCGATCGCGCGCACCTTGCCCTGTTCGATCAGGCGACCGAAAGCAGCCAGCGTGGATTCGAGCGGGGTGGATTCATCATCTTCGTGGGCCTGGTACAGATCGATCACGTCGGTCTGCAGGCGGCGCAGCGAATCCTCCACGGCGGCGGTGATGTTGTCGGCCGACAGGCCCGGGTGTTCGGACCACTTGGCCACCTTGGTCGCCAGCACCACCTTGTCGCGCTTGCCGCTGTGCTTGAACCAGCGGCCCAGGATGGTTTCCGACTCGCCGCCCTGGTTACCGGGCACCCACGCCGAATAGACATCGGCGGTATCGACCAGGTTGAAGCCGGCCTCGACGAAGGCATCGAGCAGGGCGAAGGAGGTCTTCTCGTCCGCACTCCAGCCGAAGACATTGCCACCGAAGGCGATGGGAGCGACATGGAGGCCGGAACGACCGAGTTCGCGCGTAGCAGTCATGGGTGATGTTCTCCCTGGGAATCGTTTCCACAGGATACGGCCGGGGGGGTGACAGCGTTGCGGCAGCAGGCACAAAACAGTGTTCTGGATTGCTGCGTCGCACTAACGCTTTGTGAACACCTGTGCACGCTTGGCTGCTAGTCTCGCCGCATCCCGTTACCGGAAGCCCCGCCGATGAAAGCCCGTTCGTTGACCTGTGCCTGCCTGTTCACTGTCTCCACCCTGATGCTTGCCGCGCCCGCGATGGCCATCAAGCCCGCCGGCCAGAACGCGCAGGTCGCGATCACCCCGGCCGTGCAGAAGGCCGTGCAGGACAGCCGCCGCGATCCGGCCAACGTCAAGCGCGATGCCTACCGCCATCCAGCGCAGACCCTGTCGTTCTTCGGTGTCGCGCCGGGCCAGACCGTCATCGAGATCACCCCGGGCAACGGATGGTATTCGGAAATCCTCGCGCCGCTGCTGCACGACAAGGGCCAGTACGTAGCCGCCGTGGTCGACCCGGCGGCCGTGCCGGAGGGGCGTGGCCGTGATTACCAGCAGCGCAGCCGCGAGGGCCTGGAAAAGAAGTTTGCCGCTGACGCCAGCGTGTTCGGCAAGAGCCGTGTGGTGGCTTATGACCCGAAGGCCCCGGTGTTCGGTCCAGCCAACTCGGCCGATGTCGTGCTCACCTTCCGCAACGTGCACAACTGGCGCAGCAGCGGCCAGGCTGAAGGCATGTTCAAGGGCTTCTTCTCGGTGCTCAAGCCGGGCGGCGTGCTCGGCGTGGTGGAGCACCGCGCCAAGGCCGATGTGCCGGCCGACGACAAGACCGGTTATGTCGGCCAGCAGCAGGTGATCGCGATGGCCAAGGCCGCCGGTTTCGAACTGGCCGGCAGCAGCGAGATCAACACCAACCCGCGCGACACCAAGGATTATCCGAATGGCGTGTGGACGCTGCCGCCGACCAACCAGCATGACGCGGCAGATGAAGCCAAGTACCAGGCGATCGGCGAAAGCGACCGCATGACGCTGCGCTTCGTGAAGCCGGGCAAGTAACACACCGCGCGCGGGCTATCGCCCGCGCGTTCCAGCTTCTGCTCAAAATGAAGATCATCGGATAACGTTCGCCGCGGATCGCGGCGTCGGCGTGGGGATGGGACAATGGACCACCCCACCGCCGCTGTCGCCCCGATGCTGATCGCCTTCAACAAACCGTTCAATGTGCTGTGCCAGTTCACCGACCGCAGCCAGCCGCCGCGCGCGACGCTGGCCGGCTTCGGTCTGCCACCGGCGGTGTATGCCGCCGGGCGGTTGGATTACGACAGCGAAGGCCTGCTGCTGCTCACCGACGATGGCGGCCTGGCCCACCAGTTGACCGATCCGCGGCACAAGGCCGACAAGACCTACTGGGTGCAGGTGGAAGGTACGGTGACCGATGAGCAGGTCCAGGCGTTGCGCCGAGGCGTGCTGCTCAACGATGGCCCCACATTGCCGGCCGGTGTCGAGCGCTTGGAGCCCGCACCCGAATTGTGGCCACGCACGCCGCCGGTCCGCTTCCGCAAGACGGTGCCCGATGCGTGGCTGGCCATCACGCTGCGCGAGGGCCGTAACCGGCAGGTGCGGCGGATGACCGCAGCGGTCGGCCTGCCGACGCTGCGCCTGGTCCGGGTTTCCATGGGCGCGCATGCGATCGGCGATCTGCAACCTGGGCAATGGCGGGAGATCGGACAATAAAAAACCGCCGGCTGAGGCCGGCGGTTTCCATGCGGATTCGGTGAAGCGTCAGCCGATCAGGCGTCGCTGCCGATATCGCTGGTTTCATCCACCACGGTGTCGTTGCGGCGGTTGCGGGCGCTGATGCGCTGCGCCTGGCCGTTCACCACGCCGCCGTTGGCGAGCTTCTTCTTCTGCTGCTTGCGGTACAGCGCGTAGCCCAGCAGGCCGACGCCGACAGCGGCGGCGGCGATGGTCACGGCCGGATTGCGGCGCACCACCTTGGCGGCGACCTTGCTGCCGGTCTTGACTGCGCCCAGCGCCGCGCCGGTCTTGATCCAGTCGGTGGCCTGCGGGCCGAAGTGGCGCAGGTTGCTGCCGGCATGCTTGAGGCCGTCACCAGCGGTGCTGGCGATGTCCAGGGCGCGCTCGAGGGCGCGGTCGGTAATCACGGTCAATCTGCTCATGGGGGGTCCTTTGCCTCGGTTCTGATCCAGTGTCGCGCGATGGCCGTGTACGCGGTGTTATCCACCGGCGACGGCCAGGTCATGACTGTAGCGGCTCGGTGCAGCGTGGTCAGCGGGGCGTGTGGTGCCGGTCAGGTAGCAGCCATGAATGGGGGCAACGCGATGGCGGCGGAGGCGCGCTCACGTCCCGCGCGGCTTGGCCCGGTGCGTGGCCGTGGCCGTCCACGGATCATCCGGCCACGGATGCTTGGGATAGCGGCCCTTCATTTCCTTCTTCACTTCGGCATAGGTGTTCGCCCAGAAATTGCGCAGGTCCTGGGTGACCTGCAGCGGCCGGCCGCCTGGGGAAAGCAGATGCAGCGTCAGCGGGATGCGGCCATCGGCGATGCGCGGGGTGTCGCTCAGGCCGAACAGTTCCTGCAGTTTGACGGCCAGCACCGGCGCCTGCGGCGTGACGCCATCGGCATCGAGCGCGTAGTGGATCGGGCGCTCCATCCCGGAAGGCACGGTAATGCGCACCGGGGCATGGCGATCGATCAGCTGGCGTTGCGCCCACGGCAGCGGTGATTTCAGCGCTTCACCCAAGGTGGATTCGTCGAGCGCGTCCAGGCGGGTCCTGCCGTTGAACGCGGGGGTCAGCCAGGTCGGCAGCGTCGCCAACAGCGCTGCGTCGGAGACATCCGGCAGTTCCAGCTCCGGCATCCATGCCCGCACCGCCAGTACACGTGCCTGCCACTGGCGCAGCCCCTCGGTCCACGGCAACGCATCCAGCCCGAGTTCGGCAACCGCTTCAGTCAGTGCCTGCGCGGCTTGTGCAGGATCCACGCGGCCGGCCGAGCGGCTGTCCAGCACGATGCGGTCGAAGCGGGTTTCCCGTCGCGCGACCAAGGCACGCTTTTCACCATCCCAGCGCACCACGTCTTCCTGTTTGAAGCGATCGGGAAAATCACGGCGCAGGCGGTTCTCGTCCACCGGCGCGGCGCGCAGCAGCAACGCGTCGCGTGCCTCGTAGCGCAGCTCCACCGCGACCAGCCACGGCTCGCCACGCAGATCGCTGGGATCGAACAGGCGCGCGCTGCGGCCATTGGCCAGCAGATAGCGCAGCGGATCGGTCGGATGGCGGGCAGCGATCCGGTCCGGAAATGCATGGGCGAGCAGGTCACCGAGTTGATGCGCCTCCACCGACGCAGGGGGCGCGACCTCGCAGCGCAGGCGTCGCCGCCATTGCTTGCTGGCCGCATCGATGGTCACCAGGCCGCCGCGGTTGGCATCGGGTGGCACGCGCCCCTGGCGGAACGCCGCCAGCGCACGCCACCGCGCGGCGAGTGCATCACCCCCTTGCCGCAGCGGATCGCGCGCTTCCACCAGCGCGGCCAGATCGCAGGCCAGGGCCTGTTCCACACCGGCACCTGCCGCCATCAGCATCGCCGCCAGCCGTGGATGCGTACCGAGGGTCAGCATGCGCCGGCCCAGCGGGGTCAGCGTGCCGCTGTCGCTGAGCGCACCCAGGCGCTGCAGCAGTTCACGGGCGGCGGCCAGTGCACCGGCCGGCGGTGTATCCACGAAGCGCAGGTCGTCGCTGCCCCACGCGGCCAGCTCCAGCGCCAGCGAGGCCAGTTCCACCTGCGCGATCTCGGGCCGGCGCTGTGCCTCCAACCGCTGCGACTGCGGCCACAACCGCCACGCCCAGCCCTCGGCCACACGGCCTGCGCGGCCGGCACGCTGGTCCGCCGAGGCCTGCGCGATGTTCACCACGTCCAGGCGCGCAAAGCCGCTGTTGGGGTCGTAGCGCGGCTCGCGGGCCAGCCCCGCGTCGATCACCACGCGCACGCCGGGCAGGGTCACCGACGACTCGGCCACGTTGGTGGCCAGCACCACGCGGCGGCGGCCGCCGGGATCGGGCTGCAGCACCTGCGATTGCTGATCCACCGGCAGTTCGCCGTGCAGCGGCAATACCTGCACGGCGGGATCGAGCACGGACTGCAGCGCGGTCTGCACGCGCGCGATCTCGCGCTGGCCGGGCAGGAACACCAGCACATCGCCGGGATGCTCGGCCAACGCCTGCTCCACCGCACGGCGCGCCTGCGGTTCCAGCGCTTCGTCGCGGCGTGCGGGGAAATGCGCGATCGTCACCGGGAAGCTGCGGCCTTCGCTGCTCAACCGGGGCGCATCGAGGAACTGCGCCAGCCGCTCGCCATCCAGGGTGGCCGACATCACCACGATGCGCAGGTCCTCGCGCAGCTGCGACTGCACATCCAGCGCCAGCGCCAGGCCCAGATCGCCGGCAAGGTGGCGCTCATGGAATTCATCGAACAGCAGTGCGCCCACGCCCTCCAGCAACGGATCGTCCTGCAGCATCCGGGTCAGGATGCCTTCGGTCACCACTTCAATCCGGGTCCGCGCGGAGATCCTGTTCTCGAATCGGATGCGATAGCCGACGGTCTCACCGACGTTCTCGCCCAGCTGTCGCGCCATGAACTGCGCCGCGCTGCGGGCGGCCACGCGGCGTGGCTCGAGCATGATGATCCTGCGGCCTTCCAGCCACGGGGCATCCAGCAGGGCCAGCGGCACCTGGGTGGTCTTGCCGGCGCCGGGCGGCGCTTCCAGCACTAGCCGGGGGCCGCGCTCCAGCGTGGTCAGGAGCTGCGGCAGCAGCGTGGAAATCGGGAACATCGGGGGCGTCATGCGGCAAGGATACGGGGCGCAGGCGAGGGCGGCGAGACGTGCACGCCGGGGCATCGCGGGGCAGCACGGTAGAATGGGCGGGTTCATTCGTCCTGTAGCCCCCATGCAACTGATCGATATCGGCGCCAACCTCACCCACGACTCCTTCGATCGCGACCGCGACGCCGTGCTGGCGCGTGCGCGCGAGGTCGGAGTGGTGCAGATGGTGATCACCGGCGCCAGCCGCGAGCATTCGCCCATGGCGCTGGCGCTGGCCCGCCAGCATCCCGGGTTTCTGTACGCGACCGCCGGCGTGCATCCGCACCATGCGGTGGAATACACCGACGAGTGCGACGCGGAGATGCGCGCGCTGCACGCGCATGCCGAGGTGGTGGCGGTGGGCGAGTGCGGGTTGGACTACTTCCGCGATTTCTCGCCGCGCCCGGCGCAGCACCGTGCCTTCGAGCGTCAGCTGCAGCTCGCCGCCGAGAACGGCAAGCCGCTGTTCCTGCACCAGCGCGATGCGCACGCCGATTTCATGGCGCAGATGAAGAACTTCGACGGCAAGCTGGGCCCGGCGGTGGTGCACTGCTTCACCGGCGAGCGGCAGGAACTGTTCGATTACCTGGACCAGGACTGGTACATCGGCATCACCGGCTGGTTGTGCGATGAACGCCGCGGCGCGCACCTGCGCGAACTGGTCAAGCACATCCCGGCCAACCGCCTGATGATCGAGACCGACGCACCCTACCTGCTGCCACGCACGCTCAAGCCATTGCCGAAGGACCGCCGCAACGAGCCGATGTTCCTGTCGCATATCGTCGACGAGCTGGCGCGGGATCGTGGCGAAGCCGTGGAGGTCACGGCTGCCCACGCGACGGCGGCTACGCGCACGTTCTTCCGGCTGCCTGACGCGGCTTGAGAAGGTAGGTACCGACCGTTGGTCGGTACGCGTGTCGGACCCCGCATTGGTACGCCGCACCCACGACCAACGACCCACGACCGACGGTCATGGACTACCGCAGGGCAGGGCGTCCGTCGCCGTGGGCCCACGCGTCGTCCAGCCCTTCGCGATAGGTCGTGAACCGTGGCTGCCACTGCAGTGCCGCGCGCGTGGCGCGGCCATCGATGCGCTTGTTGCTGGTGTAGAAGCGGCGCAGTGAGGCGGCCACCTCGGGTGCGTGCCACGCCTGCACGACGGGCAGCGGCAGTCCACTCAGCGCCGCGGCGTAGGCCACCACGTCCTGTGGCGGCGCCGGTTCGTCATCGCTCAGCAGATGGAGCGCAGCGCCAGCAGGCCGCTGCATCGCCGCGAGCACGCCGCTGGCCAGGTCCACCACGTGCAGCCGGTTGAAGACCAGCCCCGGCCGCACCACCTGCTTCGCCTTGCCTTGCGCCAACTGCACCAACGCATTGCGTCCGCGCCCATACAGGCCCGGCAGCCGGAACACCGCCGACGCACTGCCACGCGCGTGCGCGAACGCTTGCCACTGCTGTTCCGCGCGCAGGCGCTTCAGGGCGGTCTCATCGGTCGCATCGGCGGCAGACGTCTCGTTGACCCAACCGCCATCGCGGTCGGCGTAGACCGCGGTGGAGGAGAGATAGCCGACCCAGCGCAGTGCAGGGCTGTCGCCCAGCGCATCGATGAGCAGGCGCAAGGCCGGGTCGCCGTCTGCATCCGGTGGCACGGAGCAGACGATGGCCTCGGCCGTGCGGATCGCCTCGCGCAGGCCCGCGCTGATCGGTTCGCCTGCAACCAGACGGTGGCGGAGCAGCCCATCCGCCGGCGCACTGGCGGGATCGCGTACGGTGCCGCTGCAGGCCACCCCGTTCGAGTGCAGCAGCGCGGCCAGATGCCGCCCGCTATAGCCCAGGCCCAGCACCAGCACGTGGGACGGCAGCGCGGCAGGCATGGCGCTCAGGCGCTGCGCTGCTGCTGGTAGGCCTGCAGGTGCGCATAGGCCACGGCCAGCAGCGGTGCGGCCTGGCCGGCCGCCCGTGCCCGTACCAGCATGTCGCCGACGATATGCTCGGCCTCGACCTGTTGGCCGGCCTCCAGATCGCGCAGCATCGACGCCTTCAACGCCGAGCCGGACTGGGTGGTCGCGGCCAGTGCGATCTCCTGCGCCTTGGCCGGGATCGGCTCGCCGGCCGCCTCGGCCACCGCCAGGCACTCCTCGTACAGGCCCCGCACGATCGCCGCACCGTCATCGGTGGCCACGATCGTGCCGACATCGGCGCGCATCAGGCAGGTCGCCGCCGCCAGCGTGGTCAGGAAGGTGTACTTGATCCACTGCTCCTGCCCGATCGCATCGGTGGCGACGTGGTCCACGCCCGCCTGCACGCAGGCCGCCGCCAGCGCCAGCACGCGCGCGCTGCTGCCGGTGCCGTCGCGCTCGCCGAAGGTCAGCTTGGCCGCCGGCGCCAGATGCACCACCGCGCCATCGGCGGCCTTGGTCGCGCTGATGAAGCACAGCCCACCCAGCACCGCGTCGCGGCCGAAGCGCGCGTCGAGATCAGCGTAATGGCGCAGTCCGTTGAGGATCGGCAGCACCGTGGTGCGCGGGCCGACCGCCGGGGCGATCGCCTCGATCGAACTGGCCAGGTCGTAGGCCTTGCAACTCAGGATCACCAGGTCGAAGGGTTCAGCGCTCGCCAGCGCAGGCAGCGCCTCGGCGGTGACGTGCTGGACCGGGAACGACGCATCGCCCAGCGGACTGCGCAGCACCAGGCCCTCGCGCGCAAGCTGCGCCGCGCGCGCCGGGCGCACCAGGAAGGTCACGTCCACGCCGGCCTGGGCCAGGCGACCACCGAAGTAACCGCCGGTCCCGCCGGCACCGAGGATCAGGATGCGCATCAGCTGCGCATCCCCACGCCACGCTTCAGCAGCCACAGCGCCAGCGCGGTCAGGGCGACCACGAAGCCGATCATCAGCGCGTAGGCCACCCACAGCGGCACGTCGCTGGTGCCCAGCAGGCCGTAACGGAAGGCGTTGACCATGTAGAAGATCGGGTTGGCGTGGGTGGCCGCTTCGGCCCAGGTCGGCAGCAGCTTCACCGAATAGAACACGCCGCCCAGGTAGGTCAGCGGGGTCAGGATGAAGGTCGGCACGATCGCCACGTCATCGAACTTCTTGGCGTACACCGCGTTGATGAAGCCGGCCAGCGAGAAGATCGTCGCGCCCAGCAGCACCGTGGTCAGCGTCACCAGCGGATGCGGGATGCGCACCGGGGTGAAGAACATGGCGATGATCAGCACGATCACGCCGACCATCAGGCCGCGCAGCACCGCACCGGACACATAGCCCCACAGGATCACCCAGTTGGGCATCGGGCTGACCAGCAGCTCTTCCACGTGGCGGCCGAACTTGGCGCCGAAGAACGAGGAGCTGATGTTGCCGTAACTGTTCTGGATCACGCTCATCATCACCAGGCCCGGCACGATGAACTGCATGTAGCTGTAACCCCCCATCTCACCCACGCGCGAGCCGATCAGGCCGCCGAAGATCAGGAAGTACAGGGTCATGGTGATCGCCGGCGGCACCAGGGTCTGGCCCCAGATGCGCAGGATGCGCGCCACTTCGCGGCGCACGATGGTCATCAGGGCGATGCGGTTGCGCTGGCCGTCGGTCAGGACCGGGGTCGGGATGCTGCTCATGCCACGTTCTCCTGGTTGCCGGTGAGGCGCACGAACAGCTCCTCCAGGCGGTTGCTCTTGGTGCGCATCGAGCGCACGCGGATACCGGCGGCGTTCAAGGCGTCAAACACGCGGTTGAGGTCCATCGCGCGCGGCATGTCCACGTCCAGCGTGTGGCTGTCGGTGGCGATCAGGATCGCGCCGTCGATCTCCGGCAGCTGGGCCGGCAGGCTGCCGTCGATGTCGAACAGGAAGCCCTCCACGTCCAGCTTGGCCAGCAGTTCGCGCATCGGGCCCTGGGTGACGATCTGGCCGTGGTTGATGATGGCCAGGTTCCGGCACAGGTGCTCGGCTTCTTCCAGGTAATGCGTGGTCAGGATGATCGTGGTGCCGGCCGCGTTGATCTCCTTGAGCACGCGCCACATGTCGCGGCGGATCTCGATGTCCACGCCGGCGGTCGGCTCATCCAGGATCAGCAGCCGCGGGCGGGTCATCATCGCGCGGGCGATCATCAGGCGGCGCTTCATGCCCCCGGACAGGGTGCGGCTCATCACCTGCGCCTTGTCCCACAGGTGGGCGCGCTTGAGCTCCTCTTCGGCCATCTTCTCGGCCTCGGCACGGGCCACGCCATAGAAGCCGGCGTAATTGACCAGGATGTCGAAGGGTTTTTCGAACAGGTTGAAGTTGATTTCCTGGGGGACCAGGCCGATCAGGCGCATGGTGGCGCTGCGGTGGCGCACCAGGTCGCTGCCGAAGACCTCGACCTGGCCTTCGCTGAGGTTCACCAGCGAGCTGATGATGCCGATCAGGGTCGACTTGCCGGCGCCGTTGGGGCCCAGCAGGGCGAAGAAGTCGCCCGGGGCCACGTCCAGCGAGACGCCCTTCAGCGCCTGGGTGCCGTTGTCATAGGTTTTGCGGAGGTCACGCACCCGCAGGGCGGGCACGGCGGTGGGCGCGGGAGTGTTCTGGGAAGCCAAGCTCTTGCCTTCGCGCCTATGGGCTGGCGCTGGATAGGGGCGGGGAGCGGCTATTATAGAAGACCCCGAGGGCTTGCCCCGGCTACACACTGTCCCGAAAAGTCGTGCCTGCTCAATTCCCCCTCAAACTGGTCGACCGGCGCATGCTGGCCCCGACCGTCGGCCATTACCAGTTCCTGCGTGATGACGGCCAGCCGCTGGATTTCCAGCCCGGTCAGTTCATCCAGGTCCATTTCGAGTACGCCGACGGCACCGCTACCAAGCGCAGCTATTCGCTGGCGACCATTCATGATCACGCCCTCGGCGCGGGCGATGCGGTCGATATCGCGGTCAGCTTCGTCCCTGGCGGCGCCGCCACCTCCCTCTTCGAGGGCCTGGACATCGGCGGCCACGTCAGCGCCAGCGGTCCGTTCGGCCGGTTCTGCCTGCAGCCGGGCGACCACAACGCCCGCTACCTGCTGATCGCCACCGGCACCGGGGTCACCCCGTACCGCTCGATGCTGCCGCTGCTGGCCACCGCCATGGCCGAGCGTGGCGTGGAGGTGGTCCTGCTGCAGGGTGCCCGCACGCCGGCCGAACTGCTCTACAGCGAGGACTTCTATGCCTTCGCGGCCGCCCACCCGGGTTTCCGCTACGTGCCGTGCCTGTCCCGCGAGCTGCCGGAAAACCCGCATCCGGACGTGCGCCACGGCTACGTGCAGCAGCACCTGGCCGAGTTCGCCCCGAGCGCGGCCACCGACATCGCCTACCTGTGCGGCAACCCGGACATGGTCGATGCCACCTTCGAGGCGCTGAAAGAGGCCGGCCTGCCGACCCCGCAGGTGCGGCGCGAGAAGTACGTCAGCAGCAAGTAACCCCGCTTTCCGGCGCGCCGCTGGCCGGTGCGCGGCAGGCAGGCGCCGCTGCCCGGTCCCGGACCAGGCAGCGCTGCAGCGTGGCGGGCGGTAAGATGCGCCGCGCGCCGCTTCCGCCTGGCTGACTCGATGCCCCTGGATTTCCCCACTATTGCCGTGCTCGGCTTCCTGCTGTGCCTGGGCATCGCCATGGGTTTTTCATTGCTGCTGCTGGTGCTGCGCCGGCAGCCGGCGCTGCGGTTGTGGACGGCCAGCCTGTGGATGCTCTCGGTCAGCCTGACCCTGGTCGCGCTGCGGCCGTACCTGCCCCATGTAGCCGGAATCCTGTCCGGCAACGTCGCGGTCGCACTGTCCGGCGTACTGATGCTGTACGGCGTGGCGCGTCATCTTGGCCGTCGGCTGCCGGCGTGGCAGCCGGTGGCATTGGCGGCCACCTATCTTGGCGCGATCGCATTCTTCCTGGTGGTCCATCCCAGCCTGGTCATCCGGCTGCACGTGTTCAGCGTGTTCGCGGTCCTGCTCAACGGATGGATGACCTGGCTGCTGCTGCGCCACGCACCGCCGGCGCAGCGCACCAGCTGCCGGCTGGCGGCGGTGGTGTTCGCCGCGCAGACCCTGCTGTACCTGGTCCGCCTGTTCCTGCCGGTGGCCCCGGATGCGGGTGACGACCTCCTGCGCGCGGGTGCGCCGGTCTTTGCCACCTACCTGGTCGGGCTGATCCTGGAGCTGGCGCGGTGCTTCGCGCTGGTGCTGCTGCTGGTGGAACGGATGCTGGTGGACCTGCAGCGATTGGCACGCACCGACGTACTGACCGGCCTGCTGAACCGCGGGGCGGTGCTGGCCGACGGTGCCAGCCTGCTGGAGCTCAACCGCCGCCCCGGGCGACCCCTGGCGTTTCTGCTGCTGGACGTGGATCACTTCAAGCAGATCAACGACCGCTGGGGACACCTGGCCGGCGATGCGGTGCTGCGGCATGTCGCCGACGTACTGAGCACCTGCGTCGCCGATCGCGAGCACCTGCTGGGCCGCTATGGCGGGGAAGAGTTCGTCCTGCTGCTGCCGGGGGCCGATCAGGCCCAGGCGCGGCAGTGCGCCGATCGCCTGCGCCAGGCGCTGCGTGAGTCGCCCGCGCGGCTCGACGGCGTGCCGGTGCCGGTGACGGCGAGCATCGGCCTGGCGATCGATCAGGGCACAGGCGACATGGCGCGCCTGCTCGGTGAAGCCGATGCCGCGCTGTACCGGGCCAAGGCCGACGGCCGCGACCGCACCATGAGCGCGGTGGCCTTGACGGTGCAGTGAGGTGTACGGCGACGCCGCCGCCTTCCCCGGCACGGGGCCAGCCGTGTAAGTTGGGTCACATCGGCCACGCCCACGCGTCGTGGTGGCATGATCTTCAACAAGGGGAAGTACGGAAGATGTCTACACACCACCTGAGGCTGGCCGGTGCGCTGGTCGCCGCCCTGTGTGCCGGCTGTGCGCCTGTACCGGACGATGCATCCGGCGCCGGCGCCGCTCAACGCCTGTACGGCACGCTCGCGTTCCAGCCCTGCACCCTGACCAGCGCGCAGGCCAGCGCGAACGTGGAGGCACAGTGCGCCACGCTGCAGGTGCCGGAAAATCCGGCCGAACCCGACGGTCGCAGAATCGGCTTGAACATCGCCTGGCTGGAGGCCGGCAATGACGGCGCCGGCAAGGCCGACCCGGTGTTCTTCCTCGCCGGTGGCCCCGGCCAGGCCGCGACCGAGGTCGCCGCACCGGTGAACATGGCGCTGCGCGATGTGCGCAAGCAGCGCGACATCTTCCTGATCGATCAGCGCGGCACCGGCAAATCCAATCCGCTCACCTGCCTGGATGCGCAGGGCAAGGAGCTGCCGCTGGACGAGAACGCCGCGCCGAGCGCGGGCCTGATCGAAGACTATGCCCGTCGCTGCGCGCAGTCGTTGACCGGCCGCGCCGACACCCGGTTCTACACCACCACCGAGGCCATCGGCGACCTGGATACGGTGCGCAAGGCGCTGGGCGTGGACAAGGTCAACGTGATCGGCGGCTCCTACGGTACGCGTGTGGCACAGCAGTACGCCGCGCATTATCCGCAGCACACCCGCACCGTCGTGATCGATGGCGTGGTGCCGAACGACCTGGTGGTCGGCGGCGATTTCGCCAACACCTTCGAAGATGCGATCACCCTGCAGTCGGCACAGTGCCGCCAGGATCCGATCTGCGCCCAGCGCTTCCCGGTCGATACCCGCACCCAGCTGCGCAACGTCATGGCCACGCTGGCCAAGGCACCGGTCGAGGTCGAGTACCGCAATCCGGGCACCGGCCAGGCCGAACGCGATGTATTGACCGCCGATTCGGTGACCGGACTGGCCTTCATGTTCTCGTATATGCCCGAGCTGTCCTCGCTGCTGCCGGTAATGCTCGATGAAGCCGCGCAGGGCCGCTATGCGCCGCTGATGTCGCTGAGCAAGATGGCCAGCCGTACGCTGGGCGTGCAGATGAACCGTGGCATGCAGTGGTCGGTGCTGTGTGCCGAGGATGCCGACCGCTATCAGGAAAGTGCGCAGGGCGACCGCGTGCTGGGCCCGGAAGTGGCGCGCATGTTCTTCGCGGCGTGCCCGGCGTGGAACGCCGGTTCGCGGCCGAAGGATTTCACCACGCCGTTCGCTTCGTCGCTGCCGGTGCTGCTGCTGTCGGGCCAGTTCGATCCGGTCACGCCGCCGCGCTATGCCGAGCAGGTCGTCAAGCAGCTGCCGAACGGGCGACACCTGCTGGCCAAGGGCCAGGGCCACGGCACGATCAACGCCGGCTGCATGCCGCGCATCCTTGGCCAGTTCATCGACACCGCCGATGCCAAGTCGCTCGATGCCACCTGCCTGGACACCCTCAGCCCGGTGCCGGCGTTCACCTCGTTCAACGGATGGGCCCCATGAACCGTTCCTCCCACCGCACCGGGGAGGTGCGCGCATGATCGTCGCCGAGAACCTGCATAAAGCGTTCAAGACCAAGACCGGCCTGATCCACGCCGTCCAGAACGTCGGCTTCCGGGCCGAAGACGGCCGCATCACCGGCCTGCTCGGGCCGAACGGTGCCGGCAAGACCACCACCATGCGCATGCTGTACACGCTGATGAAGCCCGACCAGGGCCGCGTGCTGGTGGATGGCATCGACGCGGCGGTGGACCCGATCGCCGTGCGCCGCCAGTTGGCGGTGCTGCCCGATGCCCGTGGGGTCTACAAGCGCCTGACCGCGCGCGAGAACATCGCCTACTTCGGCCAGCTGCACGGCCTGAGTGCCGCGCGGATCCGCGAGCGCACCAAGGTGTTGTCCACGGCGCTGGAGATGGAGGACATCCTCGACCGCCAGACCGAAGGGTTCTCGCAGGGCCAGCGCACCAAGACCGCGATCGCCCGCGCCCTGGTGCACGACCCGCGCAACGTGATCCTGGATGAGCCCACCAACGGGCTGGACGTGATGACCACGCGCGCGCTGCGCGGCTTCCTGCGCGGGCTGCGCGACGAGGGGCGCTGCGTGATCTTCTCCAGCCACATCATGCAGGAGGTGGCCGCACTGTGTGACCACGTGGTGATCATCGCGCAGGGCACGGTGATGGCCGCCGGCAGCGCCGATGAGCTGCGCGCACAGACCGGGGAAAGCAACCTGGAAGATGCCTTCGTCAAGGCGATCGGTACCGAAGAAGGATTGCACGCATGAGTTCGTTCGCCACGCTGTTGACCGTGATGCGCAAGGAACTGCGCGATCTCTCCCGCGACCGCCGCACCCTCGCGCTGACCCTGCTGCTGGGGCCACTCCTGTATCCGGTGCTGATCCTGGGCATGAGCAAACTGGCCGAAAGCCGGGTCAAGACGCAGATCGAGCAGCCGCTGGAGATTCCGATGATCGGCGGCGAGCATGCCCCCAATCTGGTGCGTTTCCTGGCATCGCAGGGTCTCAATGCGACCGAGGCACCGAAGGACCTCACCGAAGCGATCCGAAGCCAGCGCATTGATGTGGCGCTGCGCATCAGCCCGGACTTCGGCAAGGACTGGGCCGACGGCCGCCCGGCGCTGGTGGAGATCATCAAGGACAGCACCCGCCGCGCTGCCGATATTCCCAGCAGCCGTCTGGAAGCGGCCTTGGGTGGCTACAGCCAGCAGGTCGGTGCCCTGCGCCTGCTGGCGCGCGGGATCGATGCACAGGTAGCGCGCCCGCTGGACGTCGCCGCGCAGGACCTGGCGACCGCCGAAGCCAAGCGCGGGATGATGCTCTCGGTGCTGTTGCCGATCCTGCTCACCATCACCTCGTTCCTGGGCGGTGCCTACCTGGTGATGGATACCACGGCCGGCGAACGTGAGCGGCAATCGCTGGAGCCGCTGCTCGCCACCCCCGCACCGCGCAGCGCGATCGTCAGCGGCAAGATCGCCGCGGCCTGCGCCGTGGGTGTCGCATCGCTGCTGCTGACCCTGGCGGCCTTCAAGATCAGCGCGCAGCTATCCTCCGGCGGGGTAGGCCGGCAGCTCAACATGGGCTTCCTGCCGATGCTGCAGATGCTGCTGATCATGCTGCCGATGCTGTTCATCGGCACCTCGCTGCTGACCTTCCTGTCGGCGGCGGCCAAGAGCATGAAAGAAGCCCAGAGCCACATGACCTGGCTGATGCTGCTACCGATGCTGCCCGGTTACGCGCTGATGGTGTACCCGATCAAGAGTGAGCTGTGGCAGTTCGCGGTGCCGTTCCTGGCGCAGAACCAGATGCTGCTCAAGATCATCCGCCACGAAACGATCAGCGCGCAGATGTGGGCGGTGTATCTGGGCGCGGGCTTCGGTCTGGCGGCGCTGTTCTGGTATGCCGCGGTGCGGCGCTACCATCAGGAACGGTTGGCGATTTCGGGTTGACGGCAGGCGGGCAGGACGCCGAAAGGCGTTCTGCCTCGCGACCGACGAGCTCGGGGCGCGGTAGGGAAGGGCACTCCGGGAGATGAACGCAATGCTCCCTGAGGGGCGGTCGAATAGCGGTTCATCCAACGTCATGCCGCGATGAACCGCTTCCCTGCACGAAGAGGAGTGCGGGGCTCCGCTCAGGGGTCAGGACGTTCCGCTCGATCCGGCGGGACAAAATAGATCCACCAGGTAATCAGGCAGGCCGTGGCGGAGAACGCCATGACCGAGACGTAGCTCCAGCGGATGGAGATGTACGGCGCTGCCGCACCCAGCAGAAGATAGGTCGCCAGGATCAACACGCTGGAGGCGGCATTTCCGGCTGCTTGAACACGCCCCTGCATGGCGGGGTCGGTCAGCTCCTGGGCAGCCGTCGTCACCACCGGCCAGGTGGCCAGTCCACCCCCGATGAGGAAGTACAGGAGCAGGGCACTGGCGAAGGACTCCGCCATCGCGAACAGCGCAGAACAGATGGTCATCGCCAACGTGGCCATGACCAGTGCCGGACCGTAGCCCCAACGTTGCGCCGAGGCCGGAAGAATCGACGCGCCCACCACAACGCCCAGGGACAGTGCCGCTTCGATGGCACCAAACTCGCCGGCGCTGAGATTCAGGACCACCTTGGCGAAGGGGGCCAGCAGAATACTCGTCGTCATCAATGTGACGTACATCAGCGCCTGCACGCTGTACATGAGCAGCAGGCGACGATGGCTGAGGAGATAGCGCAGCCCCTGCACAAATGCGGCGTGCCGCGTCACGTCACGGGTCGGGCTGATCCCGGCGTCATCGCCCAGCCTGACGCCGATCAGGCACATCAACGCCAATCCGAAGAGGCCCGCAGTCACCACCAGTACCACGGGAAGCGGCGCCAGCATCAGCAGCGCTCCGCTGACCGGCATGCCGATGATGAAGCCGATTTCGAAGGCCACATCCACCGCTGCATTGGCGTCCAACAGATGCTTGGCAGGCACGAGGTCGCGCACCATCGCCAGCAGCGCCGGTGTATACAGCGCGGCGCAGGTCCCCATGCAGAAACCGAGCACAAGCAGCGCGGGTACACCGGGGTAGCGTGCATAAATGACTGCGGCCACCAGCAGCACCACGATCCGCACGGCCTTGGTGATCATGACCACGTACCGCCGATCGTATCGATCCACCCATGCACCAATGGCCGGTGCGAAGATGAGCGAGGGAATCCAGTAGCAGGTCATCAGCCATGCCAGTGCGGACACCGAGGCCTGTTGACCCACGACCGTCCAGGACATGGCAAGCAGGATCATGCCTGCGCCGATGTTGGCAAGCAGGCAGCTCAGCACCACGCGCCGCACCGAAGGGATCTTCAGCAGCTCAAGGCGCCGGGCCAAGTGACTCACGTGGGTGGCCTGTGGGCTGCCGCGGCGTGTATGGCCCCGGCTTTTTCAAGAACAGCGATGTCCATGCGAGGACATGCTGCTACAGATTGTTCACGCCGTTAAGAGGCATTGCTGACAGCCTCTCTGAACAACATGTCGTGAGCCATGAGCGAAAGGCAATACTGCGCGCGGTGTAAAGCAAAAAGGCCCGGATCACTCCGGGCCTTTCGTCCTCCCACCTTACGCTGCGATCAACCGCCTTCCGGTGCGAAGGCAAGCGTGCGGCGCGTGGTGACCGGGGCGCCGACCGGCTCGAACTTCCAACGCTTGACGGCGTTGAGCGCTTCGCGGTCGAACACGCGCGCCGGGGTGGCGCGCAGCACGCGGGCGGCGGTCACCGAACCGTCGGTGCCGACGGTGAGCTCGACCAGCACTTCGCCGGAGGTGCCCGAACGCAGCGCGTCGGCCGGGTAACGGGGGGCCGGGGTGCTGACCGGGCGCAGGCTCGGCGCCGCGGCGGCCTGGCGGGTGGCCGCGGCCTGCTGGGCGGCGGCCTGCTGCTGGCGTTGTTCGGCCTCGCGGCGGGCGGTGGCCTGACGCTCGGCATCCTGGCGGTCGGTGTCGCGGCGCGCGGCTTCCTGCTGCGCGGCGATCTGCCGCGCGGCCTCGGCTTCGGTGCTCTGCTGCTGCGCCAGGCGCTGCTGTTCAACCAGCTGCTTGGCGCGGGTCTCGGCGTCTTTCTTGACCTTGTCGGTCTCTTCCTGGGTGCGCTTGAGCGCAGTCTGCATGCTGCCGCTGATGCCTTGTTTCAGGCGCGGCAGTGCGGGGGCGGCCGGGTCGACCTTTTCGATCAGCGCAACCAGGCGCTGGGTTTCGGCGAAATCCTCGCGGCCCAGGTTCTGCTCGGCGGCGATCAGGGTATAGGGCAGCAGATCGGTCAGCGCGCTTTTGACCGAGGCGTCATCCGGGGTCTTGTCGCGCAGCGCCAGGTAGTACTCGATGGCGTTGTCGCCGGCCGGGGCGTACATGCGGTTCTCGCGCAGGGCCTTGCTGGCCAGCTCACGCAGTTCCTCGGTACCCAGCGACTGGACCTTGGCCGAGACCGCCGGTGCGGCCGGCGCAGCAGTGGGGGTGGCGGGTGCCGCAGGCGCGGCCGGTGCGGTGTCGTCCTTGCCCGAGCAGGCGGACAGGGCGACCAGCAGGATCATCGGCGCGAACAGGCGCGCCGGGCCATGAGTCTTGACGTGCGACATCCAACTCCCCTTTGAAGACGACGATACGTAGGGCCTGATGCGGTCAGGCCGACCGAAGGCCATGGACGTTTCCCGACGTCCATGGCGGACCCGCAGGTGTGCAATCTAGCATCACCCCGCCCGGCCCGGGGGCCAGGCGGTCAGGGCAGGGGGCATCCTCACCGATGCCGCCGCTGCCGGGCAAGCGTCAGTGCGACAGCGCCTTGCTCGGCGTGCCGTTCATCAGCTTGTCGGTGTAGGCGATGCCGATCGCCGAGAGGATGAAGGCGCAGTGGATGATGGTCTGCCACATCACCCCGGTCGAGGTCATGGCCGAGCACTTGAAGGCCGCTGCAGCGCTCGGGCCGATGCTGCTGATCGCCGTCTGCACCGCCAGGATGTACTCCGGGCTGTTGCACGATGGCAGCCCATCCAGATTGCCCGCCGCAATGAACGTCTTCAGCAGGTGGATCGAGGAGATGCCGATGATCGACAGCGCCAGCTTCACCTTCAGCACGCTCGCATTGACGTGGCTCAGCCATTCCGGCTGGTCGGGGTGGTTTTCCAGGCGCAGGCGCGATACGAAGGTCTCATAGCCGCCCACGATCACCATCACCAGCAGGTTGGAGATCATCACCACGTCGATCAGGCCCAGCACCAGCAGCATGATTTCCTGCTCGCCCATGGTGTTGGCCTTGTGCAGCAGGTGCCACAACTCCTTGCCGAACAGGAACACATAAACGCATTGGGCCAGGATCAGGCCCAGGTACAGCGGCAGCTGCAGCCAGCGCGAGGCGAAGATCAGGGAGGACAGGGGACTGATGGGAGTCTGGGTCGAGCTCATGCTGGGATGCTGCGTTGCGGGGACGGCGCAGCGTAACGGTCCGGCTTGACCCTGCCAAGCCGAATGACGGACTAGACTCGGTATTCCCAATCCGCGAGCCGTCGCCATGATCGACCTGTACTACTGGCCCACCCCGAATGGCCACAAAGTCACGCTGATGCTGGAGGAGACCGGCCTGCCATACCGGATCCAGCCGGTGAACATCGGCGCCGGGGACCAGTTCACGCCCGACTTCCTGGCGATTTCGCCCAACAACAAGATGCCAGCGCTGGTCGACCACCAGCCCACCGACGGCGGCGCCCCGCAGAGCGTGTTCGAGTCCGGCGCGATCCTGCTTTACCTGGCCGAGAAGACCGGCCGCTTCCTGCCCGCCGACAGCCGCGGCCGGGTGGCGGTGCTGGAATGGCTGTTCTGGCAGATGGCCGGGCTTGGCCCGATGAGCGGCCAGATGGGCCATTTCAACGTCTACGCGCCCGAAAAGATTCCCTATGCGATCGAGCGCTACGACAACGAAGTGCGCCGCCTGCACGGCGTGATGGACAAGCGCCTGGCGCAGACCGCCTATCTCGGCGGTGAGGCGTACAGCATCGCCGACATGGCCAGCTACCCCTGGATCGGGGCCTACGACAAGCTACCGGTCGATTTCAGCGCCTTCCCGAACCTCAAGCGCTGGCATGACGCGATCGCTGCGCGCCCGGCCACCCAGCGGGCCTACGCCCTGCGCGAGAAGGTGAACCCGCAGGCCGGCAAGCCACTCAGCGAAGAAGAGCGCAGACACCTGTTCGGCCAGCGCTGAACGGATGCTCACCTGCCCGGTAGTGCCGGCCGCTGGCCGGCTCCACGCAGCGGCGCGCGCGGCCGGACGTCCGCCAGCCTCGGCACGATCAAGACGGTTTTGGTTAGGATGAGGCGTTCCCCGTGCCGCGCCAGCGGCCGGGGACTGCCCAGACGCTGCCGGAATCCTTCATGCGCCACCTGTTTGCTTCGCTCGCCCTGATGCTCGCCTCGACCTCGATCGCCCACGCTGAAAAACTGACCCTGGATGCCATCACCGGCCCGCTGCCGTTGTCCGGCCCGACCCTGATGAAGCCCAAGGTGGCCCCGGACGGCTCGCAGGTCAGCTTCCTGCGCGGCAAGGATGCGGACCGCAACCAGCTGGACCTGTGGGCGTATGACATCGCCAGTGGGCAGACCCATCTGCTGGTCGATTCCAAGGTGGTGCTGCCGGGCGAAGAGACCCTGAGCGATGCCGAGAAGGCCCGCCGCGAGCGCCAGCGCATCGCCGCGATGACCGGCATCGTCGATTACCAGTGGTCGCCGGATGCACGCACCCTGCTGTTCCCGCTCGGCGGCGAGCTGTACCTGTACGACCTGAGCAAGCAGGGCAAGGCCGCGGTGCGCCAGCTCACCCACGGCGAAGGCTTCGCCACCGATGCCAAGCTCTCGCCGAAGGGCGGCTTCGTCAGCTTCGTGCGCGCTCGCAACCTGTGGGTCATCGACCTGGCCAGCGGCCAGCAGATCCAGCTCACCGGCGATGGCAGCGACACCATCGGCAACGGCGTGGCCGAGTTCGTGGCCGATGAGGAAATGGACCGCCATACCGGCTACTGGTGGGCGCCGGACGACTCGGCGATCGCCTTCGCCCGCATCGATGAATCCCCGGTGCCGGTGCAGAAACGCTACGAGATGTATGCCGACCGCACCGAGATGATCGAGCAGCGCTACCCGGCCGCCGGCGACCACAACGTCACCGTCAAACTGGCGGTGATCGCGCCGCGCCGGAACGCCGCGCCGCGCTGGATCGACCTGGGCCGCAGCCCCGACATCTATCTGGCCCGCGTCGATTGGCGCGACCCGAAACACCTGACCTTCCAGCGCCAGTCGCGCGACCAGAAGACGCTCGAACTGGTCCAGACCGAGCTGGCCAGCGGCCAGCAGCGCACGCTGGTGACCGAGACCTCGCCGACCTGGGTGCCGCTGCACAACAGCCTGCGCTTCCTCAAGCAGGGCGGTTTTGTGTGGTCGTCCGAGCGCAGTGGCTTCGAGCACCTGTACCGCATCTCCGACGACGGCAAGACCGTCACCGCGCTGACCGCCGGCACCTGGCCGGTGGACGAACTGCTCGCCGTGGACGAAGACGCCGGCAAGGTCTACTTCCGCGCCGGCATGGACAGCCCGCGCGAAAGCCAGCTGTATGCCGTGTCGCTGCAGGGTGGCACGCCGCAGCGCCTCTCGCAGGCGCCGGGCATGCACACCGCCAGCTTCGCGCGCAACGCCAGCGTCTACGTGGACAGCTGGTCCAACACCACCACGCCGCCGCAGATCGCGCTGCACCGTGCCAACGGCGAGAAGATCGCGACCCTGGTCGAGAACAATCTTGACGACCCGGCGCATCCGTACGCGCGCTATCTCGATGCGCAGCGCCCGGTCGAGTTCGGCACCCTGACCGCCGCCGATGGCAGGACCGAACTGCACTACAGCCTGATCAAGCCGACCGATTTCGATCCGGCCAAGCGCTACCCGGTGGTGGTGTACGTCTACGGCGGCCCGGCCTCGCAGACGGTCACCAACAGCTGGCCCGGCCGTGGCGATCACCTGTTCAACCAGTACCTGGCCCAGCAGGGTTACGTGGTGTTCTCGCTGGACAACCGTGGCACCCCGCGTCGCGGCCGTGATTTCGGTGGCGCGCTGTATGGCGTGCAGGGCACGGTGGAAGTGGCCGACCAGCTGCGCGGCGTGGCCTGGCTGAAGCAGCAGGCCTGGGTCGACCCGGCGCGCATCGGCGTGCAGGGCTGGTCCAACGGCGGTTACATGACCCTGATGCTGCTGGCCAAGGCGTCCGACAGCTACGCCTGCGGCGTGGCCGGTGCACCGGTGACCGACTGGGGTCTGTATGACACCCACTACACCGAGCGCTACATGAACCTGCCGGGCAACAACCCGAAGGGCTACGAAGAAGCGCGCGTGCTGGCGCACATCGACGGCCTGCGCTCGCGCCTGCTGCTGATCCACGGCATGGCCGATGACAACGTGCTGTTCACCAATTCCACGGTGTTGATGAGCGCCCTGCAGAAGCGCGGCCAGCCGTTCGAACTGATGACCTACCCCGGCGCCAAGCACGGCCTGTCGGGCAGCAATGCGCTGCACCGCTACCGCCTGGCCGAAGATTTCCTGGGGCGTTGCCTGGCGCCCTGATGCCGCGTTTCCGCCACCGGCCTGACAAGGAGTTTGCCGATGACATTGCCGCCCGCGCTTCCTGGTTCGACCGTACCCACCGGCTGGTGGCGTCGCCACTGGCGCTGGGCGATGCCGCTGGCGGTGGTGGTCGGTATGGCGGCGGCAGCGGGCGCGGTAGGGTTCGCGCTGTCCCAGTGGGCGTACTGGAGCAAGTCCAGCACGCCCTACCAGGAAGCCATGCGCCGGGCGCGCTGCAACATCGAACTGGTGGCGGCCCTGGGTGAGCCGCTGCGCGATGGCTACCTGCCCGCCGGCTCGATGCATTCCAACGGGCAGAGCCAGTTCGTGATCGCGGTGTCCGGCCCGCAGGGCAACGGCCGCATCTTCCTCAATGCCAAGCGCGCTGGCGAGCACTGGGACTACCCGATGCTGTACGTGGTGACCGACGGCAAGGAGGCGATCGATCTGGCCGCCCTGGACGACCTCGAAGCCGCGGACAGTTGCGCGCTCGAAGAGTGCCGGGCGAAGGGGGACTGCCCGCCGGCACCGGAGGCCTTGCAGATCTGAGTGGCGCATGACCTCCGGCCAATTGCCCCGGACCCGCCAAGTGCGTAGGGTCGCAGGCATCCTGCCCTGGAGTTCCTGCATGAAGCCGCTTGTCCTCGCTGTCGCGCTTGCGCTGTCCGTTCCCGCCGCGCTGTCGGCTCCCCGGCCCTGGCCGCGCCGGCAGCCGCCAAGCCCGCCGCTTCGCCGGCCTGGGTGACCCGCAGCAATCAGCTGGCGCAGATCCTGCTGGATGCGCAGGGCCCGTTCCAGCCGGAAGAAACCGGCTTCTTCGGCGTGCCGGGCTACGACGACAAGGTGGCCGACTTCGGCCCGGACAATGGCGCCCGCTATCGCGCGGCGATGGCCAAGGCGCGCAGTGAACTGCAGGCCAAGCTCGCCACCGAGCGCGATCCCAACGTCCGCCAGGACCTGGCGATCATGATCGCCGCCGCCGACCAGAACATCGAAGGCAGCGAACTCAACGAGAAGTACCTGCTGCCGTGGAGCGATACCCCGCAGACCGTGTTCAGCGGACTCAACCTGCTGCTGTCCGACCAGGTGCCCGCCGAGCGCCGCGCCAAGGCGCTGGACCGCCTGAAGGCCTACGCCGGGCTTGCCCCGGGCACGCAGCCGGTGACCACGCTGTCGCGCCAGCGCTACGAAGAGCGCCTGGGCGACAAGAGCCTGCTGCAGCCGACGAAGATCGAAGTCGAGCAGTCGCTGGCCAATGTGGATACCTACATCAGCGGCATCGAGCAGCTGTTCGGCAAGTACAAGGTGGCCGGTGCCGAGCAGGCGCTGCAGACCATCGCCAGCCAGCTGCGCGAGTACCGCGACTGGACCCGCCGTGACGTGCTGCCCAAGGCCCGCACCGACGCGCGCCTGCCCGAGCCGCTGTATGCCTACCAGCTCAAGCGCGTGGGCATCGACATCGCCCCGGCGCTGCTGATGCAGCGGGCCCAGCTGGAATTCATGGAGACCCGCTCGGCGATGCGCCAGCTGGCACCGCTGGTGGTGCAGGCCAAGGGCCTGAAGGTCACCGACCCCACCGATCCGGTCGCGGTGGTGCGTGCGCTCAAGGGCGACAAGATTGCCGATGACCAGCTGGAGCACCACTACCGTGGCGTGATCGATGCGATCGACCCGATCATCCGCCGCGAGAAGATCGTCGACGTGCCGCAGCGCCCGATGCAGATGCGCCTGGGCTCGGCCGCCGAAAGCGCCGCCTCGCCGGCCCCGCATTTCCTGCCGGCGCCGCTGGTCGGCAACACCGGCCAGCAGGGCACCTTCGTGCTGCCGCTGGGCAACCCGGCGGCCGGCGACAAGGCTGCGCAGTACGATGATTTCAACTTCGGCTCAGCCGCCTGGACGCTGAGCGCGCATGAAGGCCGCCCGGGCCACGAGCTGCAGTTCACCGCGATGGTGGAGCGCGGCATCTCGCTGGCGCGCACCATGTTCGCCTTCAACTCGGTCAACGTGGAAGGCTGGGCGTTGTATGCCGAAGCGGAGATGGTGCCGTACGAGCCGCTGGACGGGCAGCTGATCGCGCTGCAGTTCCGCCTGCTGCGTGCCGCGCGCGCGATGCTGGACCCGATGCTCAACCTGGGCCAGATCGACCGTGCCAACGCCGAGCGCGTGCTGATCGACGAAGTCGGCCTGTCCAAGGCGATGGCCACCCAGGAACTGGACCGCTACATGGTGCGCATGCCCGGCCAGGCCGGCAGCTACTTCTACGGTTACACCCGCATCCTTGAGCTGCGCATGCAGACCGAGCTGGCGCTGGGCGATCGCTTCGACCGGCTGGCGTTCAACAACTTCCTGCTGGACCAGGGCCTGCTGCCGCCGGACCAGCTGGCCAAGGCAGTGAACGAGGTGTTCGTGCCGAAGTACAAAGGCGCGGCCAAGCGCTGACACGGTTCCGGTAGGCGCGGGGCGTTTTCCGCTAGGCACCGACCGTTGGTCGGTGCGCCGGCCCAGCCGCCACGACCCACGGTCGTGGCCTACCGCGGCGCCGGTTAGCGCTGCGGCGTGATCGTCTGCGTGGGCAAGCGCGGCGCCGGCGGCGGGTTGGGTACCCAGATGGCCACGCCGGCCGCGCGCTTCTGCGTGGTCGGAATGCCGATGCCGACGCCACCGCCCACGTGCGAGCCATAGCTGCCCGCACCGACGGACATGCCCACCGGCGAACCGCTGGAGCCGACGCCCATCAGGATCACGCCATTGGCACCGAGGGCGGCCGCTTCACGCTTGAGCCGCATCACGGCCGCATCGGTCTGGCCCTGCGTGCCGAAGCCGACCGCACTGGCCGACTCGAGCTGGGCGATTTCCTGTGAGCCGGCCGGCGGCGTGGAGTAGATCTGGACCGTGGCCGGATCGACCGGCGCACGTGCCTGGCCGAGCATGACCTTGGAGGTGCTGGCACAGCCAGCGCTGAGCAGCGCCAGGCCCAGCAATGCGGCGCATCGGATGTTCATGGCGTTACCCCTGTGTGTGATGGCTGGGATGATCGGCGCTGGCGACTGAATCGGTGCCAACCCCTGCCAGTGCACCCTAGCACCGCCGCGGTGAGGCCCCCGCCAACGGCGTCTCGCTGCCGCTTGCGCCTGCGCCCGGAACCGCTATGGTGGGCCACGCATTCACCTCAAGGAGCCGGGCATGGGATTGATCAGTCTGTTGTGGGGCATCGTGGCGCTGCTCTGGATGATTGTGGCCCTGATCCCGCTGCTGGGCTGGGGCAACTGGTTCCTGATCCCGTTCGCCGCCGTGGGCGCGGTCATCGCCGCCATCGGCATCCTGTTCACCCACGCCAGCAAGCGCGGCCGGGCCTGGACCGGGCTGGTGCTCAACGGCATCGTGGTGGTGGTCGGCATCGTCCGGCTCGGGCTGGGCGGCGGCATCATCTGAGCCATGCGGGTGCGACCGACCGTCGCAGCTCACGGCCGCCCGGCACCATCGGCGTAGAATGACCGGCTGCCGCATCCGGCTCCGCCGGCGGTCCACGCCCGTCCGGGCGCTCTCCCTGCACCGATGATCATTCGTCCTCGTCCCCGCGGTTGGCAACTGCTCTACATCCTGCGCGGCTCCATCGTTCCGGCGGTGGCCCCGAAAGTCGTGGCGATCCTGCTGCTGTCCATTGCCGTCGCCGCCCTGGCCGAGCTTTGGCACCCGCCGGGCATCGAGCGCGTCTCGGTAGCGCCGTTCACGCTGCTGGGCCTGGTGCTGTCGATCTTCCTCAGCTTCCGCAACAACGCCTGTTTCGAGCGTTGGTGGGAAGGCCGCAAGCTGTGGGGCCAGCTGATCTATGAATCGCGCAGCCTGGCGCGGCTTTGCCAGGCCGTGCTGGTCGACGATGCGGCGCTGCGTGACCGCGTGTGCCGGCTGTGCATCGGCTTCGCGCATGCCCTGGCCGCACGCCTGCGCGGCCGCGACGTGGCGTTGGCGGCGCTGCCGTGGGTGGCCGAGGCCGACCGCGTGCGTTTCGGCCAGCGCCGCAATGTGCCGGATCAACTGCTGGCGATGATCGCCTCCGATCTGGCCCAGGCGCTGCGCGCCGGTCAGCTCGATCCCTACCTGTACACCCAGTTCGAAACACGCCTGCATGCGCTCTCCAGCATCCAGGCCGGTTGCGAGCGCATCCTGACCACGCCGCTGCCGTTCGCCTACACGCTGCTGCTGCACCGCTGCGCGTGGCTGTTCTGCGTGCTGCTGCCGTTCGGCCTGGCCACTTCGCTGGGCTGGGCCACGCCGGTGGTGTCGGCCGTGTTGGCGTATGCATTCTTCGGCCTGGACCAGCTTGGTGAAGAAATGGAGGAGCCGTTCGGGCTGGAATCCAACGACCTGCCGCTGGATGCGATGGTGCGCACCATCGAAATCGATCTGCTCGACAGCCTGGGCGTCCAGCCGCTGCCCGAGCCCCTGCAACCGCGGCAGTACCTGCTGCAGTAATTCCTGCCTTCCGTTCCGGAGCACCTCATGGCACACCCCGACTATCGCCCCCGCCGCATGCGTCACGACGAGTTCTCGCGCCGCCTCATGCGCGAAAACACCCTGACCACCGACGACCTGATCTATCCGGTGTTCGTGCACGAGCTGGCCGGCCGCGCGCCGATCGCCTCGATGCCGGGCGTGGAACGGCTCTCGATCGACGAGCTGCTCAAAGTGGCCGAAGAGGCGCTGGAACTGGGCATCCCGGTGATCGACCTGTTCCCGGTGATCGATCCGGCCGGCAAGAGTCTGGACGCGGCGGCGGCATGGGACGGGAACGGGCTGGCGCAGCGCGCCGTGCGTGCACTCAAGTCGCGCTTCCCCGAGCTGGGCGTGATGACCGATGTCGCGCTGGATCCGTACACCACGCACGGCCAGGACGGCATCATCGATGAGGCCGGCTACGTGCTCAACGACATCACGGTCGAGGCGCTGGTCAAGCAGTCGCTCTCGCATGCCGAAGCGGGCGTGGACATCATTTCGCCGTCGGACATGATGGACGGCCGCATCGGCGCGATCCGCCGCGCGCTGGATGCCGCCGGCCACGTCAACGTGCGCATCATGGCCTACTCGGCCAAGTACGCCTCGGCGTTCTACGGTCCGTTCCGCGATGCGGTGGGCAGCTCGGCCGGCCTCGGCAAGGCGGACAAGAAGACCTACCAGATGGACCCGGCCAACGGCGATGAAGCCATGCGCGAGATCGCGCTGGACCTGGAAGAAGGTGCGGACATGGTCATGGTCAAGCCGGGCATGCCCTACCTGGACCTGGTGCGCCGGGTGAAGCAGCAGTTCGGCGTGCCGACCTTCGCGTATCAGGTCAGTGGCGAGTACGCGATGATGAAGGCGGCCTTCGCCAATGGCTGGCTGGATGAACGAGCCTGTGTGATGGAATCGCTGATCGGCTTCAAGCGTGCCGGCGCCGATGGCGTGCTGACCTATTTCGCCCCGCAGGTGGCGCGTTGGCTGCGCGAGCGCTGACAATACGCGCCCACCCCGATACAGGACGACGATGATGCAGACGATGGGATGGCTACAGTGGGTGACCTGGACGGCCGGCGTGCTGGCCTTCGCAGCGGTCATCGGGCTGGTGATCCGTGGCGTGCGCCGCGCCGCGCGGCAGGCGCCGGAGCAGCCCTCCGCCGCTGCCCGCATCGCCCGTGAGGCGCAGCTGTCGCCGGCATTGCAGGCGCAGCTGGCGGCCTTGAACCAGCGCAAGGACCACGGCGAGATCAGCGAAGCGCAGTACGAGCAGTTGCGCGCGGAGCTGCTGCAGGGCCATTGACGCTGGGCGGCGCCGCCTCCACGGGTAGAGCCACGCCACGCGTGGCTGCCTTGCGGCCCCGCAGCGTCAACCGCAGCCCATACCCCGCGGCGCTGACGGCGCCTTGATCCGGTACAGATCCAGCCCGCCGGCACGCGGTGCGCGTGCCATGCCAGCCAGCACCATCTCCGTGGGCTTGGACGCGTCCACCACCGGCGCGCCGGTCTGGCCGTCGGCGGTGTTGAACGACAACGTCAATGGCACCGCCGCCTGGCGGTGATCGCAGCTCGCCAGCAACACCTGCGAGCGCCCGTCGCTCGCCCGGGTGAACGCCAGTGCACCCTCGTTATCCAGCCAGGCCGCCCCGAGTTCGTCGGCGGCCGTGTTGAGCGGGGCGGGCAGGGCCTGCGCGGTGCCGAATCCCTCGCCCTGCACGGGCGCCAGGTACAGATCGAAGCCGCCCTGGGTGTGTTTGCCGTTGCGCGAGAACAGCAGCATGCGGCCGTCCGGGCGCAGCGCGGGGGCCCGTTCGTCCGCGCGCGTGTTGAGCGCCCCCGGCAGGGTCTGCGCGGGCCCGACGCTGCCATCGGCGGCCACCGGGGCGCGGTACAGGTCGAATCCACCCTGGCCGCCGCTGCGGTTGGAGGCGAAGTACAGCCAGCGCCCATCGTGGCTGAAGTAGGGGTCGCGCTCGTCGCGGGCGCTGTTGAGCGCGAGCGGGGCAGGGTCCTGCCAGCGGCCGTCGCGCAGCACCGCCTGCCAGAGGTCCCAGCCGCCCTGGCCACCGGCGCGGTCGCTGGCCCACACGATGCGCTGGCCGTCCGGCGCGATCGTGGCCTGGGCTTCGTTGGCCTTGGTCGAGACCACGCCCATGCCCTCGATGCCGAATTCGGAAAGCGCCATCGCGGCGGGCGTGCAGAGTAAACTGGCGCTCAGCGCGAGCAGAGACAATGGAATGCGCATCATCGCGTCCGTTGGGGTTTGCGTTCCATTCTAGGCCCGGAGCAGGACAACCCATGACCGACCGTTACGCCGTATTCGGCCAGCCCATCGCGCATTCGCAGTCGCCGCACATCCACGCCACGTTCGGCCGGCAGGAAGGCCTGGCGCTGGACTACCGTGCGATCGAAGCGTCGCCGGCCGAGTTCCTGGCAGCGCTGGAGGCCTTCGCCGCCGAGGGCGGCGTGGGCGCCAACATCACCGCGCCGCACAAGGAAGCCGCCTTCGCACTGTGCACCACGCTGACCTCGCGCGCGCGCCGCGCCGGTGCGGTCAACACGCTGCTGCGCAAGGGCGACCGCTGGCATGGCGACACCACCGATGGCATCGGCCTGGTCCGTGACCTTACCGACCGCCACGGCCTGGACCTGCGTGGCCGCCGCACCCTGCTGATCGGCGCCGGCGGCTCGGCCCGCAGCGTGGCCCCGGCGCTGCTGGATGCCGGCATCCTGGAGCTGGTGGTGGTCAACCGCACTCCGGAGCGCGCCGACGCGCTGATCGATGCGATGGGCGAGCCGGGCCGCGCGATCACCCGCTACTGGGAAGACATCCGCGAGCTGGGCGATTTCGAGTTGATCGTCAACGCCACCTCGGCCGGCCGCGACCGCACCGCGGAATTCAAGCTGCCGCTCTCGCTCGTCAACAGCATGACCACCGCCGTGGACCTCAACTACGGCGAGGCCGCGATCGCCTTCACCGCGTGGGCGCGCTCGGCCGGATGCCGCAACATCGTCGATGGCCTGGGCATGCTGGTCGAACAGGCCGCCGAGAGCTTCCTGCAGTGGCACGCGGTGCGCCCGCAGACCGATGCGGTCTACACCGAGCTGCGGAACCGGCTGGCGCCGCTGGCCGGCGAGGACTGAGCCGGTGGACATGGACCTGCTGGTCTCGATGCTGACCATGGTGGGCGTGCGCCTGCCGGTGATGATCGCGCTGGCGGTCGCGGTGGTCTGGGTGGTGGACACCCCGCGCGGGGCGATCCGCAGCGTTGCCCTGGGCGCGCTGGGCCTGCTGGCGCTGACCACGCTGGCCGGCCTGGTGCTCAACCTGGTGCCGATGTGGATGGTGCAGCAGGGCAACTACGAAAACCTGCAGCTGATGTCCAAGCTGCTGGGCGCTTGCCACTTCGCGCTCAACCTGTTCGAGGCGCTTGCCCTGGTCCTGCTGGTCTGGGCGATGACCCGTGCGCTGCGCAGCCGCGTCGTTCCGCCCGCTGCGCCGCTGCCGCCGCGCTGAGCGGATGCAGCAGGCTGTCGCGGTCCACAGTGTTGGCGTGGGTCGCGTCACGGAGATGAACCGGCGCGGAAAATGGCGCCGGTCACGACCGCCGGGTCGTGAGAAAATGGGGACCGTGATCCAGTCAGGCAGTCCCCCGGCGTGACCGAAAAAGTTGAAGCCCCCCGCGCCCTGAACGACGAACTCAAGGCCGGCATCCGCGACGCCTACGCCAAGCTGCAGGCCAATACGCCCGGCTTCAGTACCCGGCGCTCGCAGAGCCAGATGATCGGCGTGGTGTCGCGTGCGCTCTCGCACAGCGGCGGCGTGGGCGTGGTTGAAGCCCCGACCGGCGTCGGCAAGTCGCTGGGCTACCTGACCGCCGGCGTGCCGATCGCGCTGGCGACCAAAAAGAAGCTGGTGATCAGCACCGGCACCGTGGCGCTGCAGTCGCAGCTGGTCGAGCGCGACATCCCCAATTTCCTCAAGGCCACCGGTATCGAAGCGACGGTGGCGCTGGCCAAGGGCCGCACCCGCTACCTGTGCACCCGCAATGCCGCCGAAGCGCATGGCGATGGCGCGCAGGAAGGCATGTTCGAAGACGAGCAGCCGCTGTTCGATCGCCCGTTGGCGCCGATCGAGATGGACCTGGCGCAGTCGCTGAGCAAGGCCTTCCTCGAAGGCCGCTGGAACGGCGATCTGGACAACGCGCCGGAAACGATCAGCAACACCCTGCGCTCGCGCATCACCACGCCGGCCTCCGGTTGTGCCGGGCGCAAGTGCGCGTACTCGGCGCAGTGCGCGGTGCTGCGCTCGCGCAACACCGTGCGCGAGGCGCAGATCGTGGTGACCAATCACGCGCTGCTGTTGTCGGCGCTGTCGATCGGTGAGAGCGACAACGGCCAGCCGCTGATCGCCCCACCGTCGGACATGCTGCTGGTGCTCGACGAAGGCCACCATATCGGCAATGTCGCCATCGACCAGGGTGCGGCCAGCCTCGCGCTGGACGAGATGGCCAAGCGCACCGGCCGCCTGCAGATCCTGATCGCCGCCGCCTACCGCGCGGTGGACAAGGACAAGCTGGGCAACCTGCTGCCCAACGAGGCGATCGAGGTCGCCGCCAAGGTCAGCAAGCAGCTCAAGGCCTTCCGCGATGTGATCGACCGCAGCTGGCGGCCGGACCCGTCCGCACAGGAGCCGATGTGGCGCGCCCCGAATGGCCGCCTGCCGGAGATCTGGATGCCGGACATCGAGGCCATCGCCGACGACACCCGCGCACTGTTCAACTGGGCGCATGCCGCGTTGACGCAGGTCGCCAAGGGCAAGCCCGAGGATGCCGCGCGCGAACGCCTGCAGCGCAACCTCGGCATGGCGCTGGAGATGATCGAGCAGCAGCACAACCTGTGGACCGGCTGGCGCCGCGAAGACAAGGACGGCCAGCCACCGACCGCGCGCTGGATCACCCTCTCGCGCGATGGCGACCTGGTCCTGCACGGCTCGCCGGTGTCGGCCGCCAACGTGCTGCGCAAGCTGCTCTGGGATGAAGTGGATTCGGTGGTGATGACCTCGGCCACGCTGACCGGCGGCGGCGACTTCCAGGCCTTGGCCATCGACAACGGCATTCCGGCCGAGGCCGAGATGGTCTCGCTCGCCTCCCCGTTCGACCTGCCCAACCAGGCCCAGCTGATCGTGCCGGCGTTCCCGGTCACCCCGGATGACAAGGAAGGTCACCCCAAGGAAATCGCCAAGTACCTGGTCAAGGAGCTGGACTGGGGCAAGGGCAGCATTGTGCTGTTCACCTCGCGCTGGAAGATGGAAAAGGTGGCCGAGCTGATGCCGGCCGCGCAGCGCAAACAGGTGCTGGTGCAGGGCGAGACCGCCAAGCAGAAGATGATCGACGAGCACCTGCGGCGTACCTCGGCCGGTGAGGGTTCGGTGTTGTTCGGGCTGAATTCCTTCGGCGAAGGCCTGGATCTGCCCGGCGAAGCCTGCACCACCGTGGTGATCACCCAGGTGCCGTTCGCGGTCCCGACCGACCCGCAGACCTCCACGCTGAGCGAGTGGTTCGAAAGCCGCGGCCTGAACGCCTTCAACCTGATCGCGATCCCGCACGCCCTGCGCACGCTGACCCAGTTCTCCGGCCGGTTGATCCGCACCTCCACCGATACCGGTCGCGTGATCATCCTCGACTCGCGGCTGCTGACCCGCCGCTACGGCAAACGCATCATCGATTCACTGCCGCCGTTCAAGCGGGTGATCGGGTAACACGGGCAGCTCCTGCGACCCGATCAGCGTGTGCGGCCCTCGGGCGTGGTCGTAGTGTCGGGGTGGCGGCAGGACTGAGCGGAATACGCCTGCCGGTAGCTCTGGCCGAAGCACCGGACGAACGCATCGACCACATCGAGGTTGGGCGGCCAGGCGACCTGCACCACCTCGCCGTTCGGCATCGCGAAGCTGAAAAATCCATCCTTGACGTTCACCTCCGGCGGCGCTGGCAGGGCTGCCAGCGCCGTGCGGGCAGCGGCTAGGGCCGGCCGGTCCTTCTCGATGAAGGCGATGCTGGCATCCACGTAGGGATTCCAACCGCCAGCGTCGGGCGCGGGCTTGTAGGTCTGCCGCATCAATGCGACCGCCTGTGCGTCCTGCCCGGCCTGTGCACGCATCTGCGCTTCATGCCAGATCATCGTGGTATTGCCGGCGGCCTTGGGCTGCGCACGATAGGCCGCGATGAGATCGGCGGCCGCCAGCTGGCACTCCGCCTTCTCCGCCATGGGGCGCCAGCCGCCCCCCAGATCCTGATCGAACTGCTCCGGCGTCAACGCCAGCATCGCAGTGAGATCCACCGCGCATTCGTCGGCAACGGCGGGACAGGCGGCGGCCGACAGGGCCAGAGCCAGCAGAGAGCGCGAGCCGTGCATCGTCACATCCTTGTGCAGAGGTCTGGAGCGAGTGTTGGCCTACGGCACATTGCCGGTCAAGCCGGGCGGCGCCTCCAGGCGCTCTCAGTCCTCCAGCTTCGCCAGATCCCGCACCGCGCCCTTGTCGGCACTCGTCGCCAGCAACGCATAGGCTTTCAACGCGCCGGTGACCTTGCGCGGGCGCGCCTCGCGCGGTTTCCAGCCCAGTGCATCCTGTTCGGCACGGCGTGCCGCCAGCGTGGCGTCATCCAGCAGCAGATCGATGCGCCGCGCCGGGATGTCGATGCGGATGCGGTCGCCGTTGCGCACCAGGCCGATGGTGCCGCCCGAGGCGGCTTCCGGCGAGGCATGGCCGATCGACAGCCCGGAGGTGCCGCCGGAGAAACGACCGTCGGTGAGCAGGGCGCATTGCTTGCCCAGCCCCTTGGATTTCAGATAGCTGGTCGGGTACAGCATCTCCTGCATGCCCGGGCCGCCGCGCGGGCCTTCGTAGCGGATCACGACCACGTCACCGGCGACGACGTCATCGGCGAGGATGCCCTGCACGGCGGCGTCCTGGCTCTCGAACACCCGCGCGTTGCCTTCGAACACATGGATGGATTCATCCACGCCAGCGGTCTTCACCACGCAGCCATCCACGGCCAGGTTGCCACGCAGCACGGCCAGTCCACCTTCTGCGGAGTACGCATGGGCGACATCGCGGATGCAGCCTTCGGCGCGGTCCACGTCCAGCGTCGGCCAGCGCGTGGCCTGGCTGAACGCGATCTGGGTCGGGATGCCTGCCGGCCCGGCGCGGAAGAAATCGTGCACTTTCTCATCGGTGCTCACCGCGACATCCCAACGTGCGATCGCCTCGGCCAGGGTGCGGCTGTGCACGGTCGGCACGTCGGTGTGCAGCAGGCCGCCACGCGCAAGCTCACCGAGGATGCCGAACACGCCGCCGGCGCGATGCACGTCCTCCATGTGGTACTTCGGCGTGTTCGGAGCGACCTTGCACAGCTGCGGCACACGGCGCGAGAGCGCGTCGATGGCATGCAGGTCGAAGTCCACTTCCGCCTCCTGCGCCGCCGCCAGCAGGTGCAGGATGGTGTTGGTCGAGCCGCCCATCGCGATATCCAGCGTCATCGCGTTCTCGAACGCCTGGCGGGTGGCGATGCCGCGGGGCAGCGCACCGATCTCTTCGCCGCCATACCAGCGGTGGCACAGTTCCACGATCAGGCGGCCGGCACGGCGGAACAGCTGCTCGCGGTCGGCGTGCGTGGCCAGGGTGGAGCCGTTGCCCGGCAGCGACAGGCCCAGTGCCTCGGTCAGGCAGTTCATCGAGTTGGCGGTGAACATGCCCGAGCACGAGCCGCAGGTGGGGCAGGCGCTGCGCTCGTATTCGGCGACCTTCTCATCGCTGGCGCTTTCATCGGCGGCGATCACCATGGCATCGACCAGGTCCAGCTTGTGCTCGGACAGGCGCGTCTTGCCCGCTTCCATCGGCCCGCCGGAGACGAACACCACCGGGATGTTCAGGCGCAGCGCGGCCATCAGCATGCCGGGGGTGATCTTGTCGCAGTTGGAGATGCACACCAGCGCATCGGCGCAGTGTGCGTTGGCCATGTACTCCACCGAGTCGGCGATGATCTCGCGGCTGGGCAGCGAATACAGCATGCCGTCATGGCCCATGGCGATGCCGTCATCCACCGCGATGGTGTTGAATTCCTTCGCCACGCCGCCGACCTGCTCGATCTCGCGCGCCACGAGCTGGCCGAGGTCCTTGAGGTGCACGTGGCCGGGCACGAACTGGGTGAACGAGTTGGCGACGGCGATGATCGGCTTGTGGAAGTCGCCATCGGTCATCCCGGTGGCGCGCCACAGGGCGCGTGCGCCAGCCATGTTGCGGCCGGCGGTGGAGGTGCGGGAGCGGTATTCAGGCATGGTGGCTGGCAGGATCTGGCGGGCCGTGGGGGCGCGTTTCGCCTCGATTCTGCCGAAAAATTCCGGTTGCGTTTGCAACCACCTTCGCTGCTGCCGCGCGATCGAATCCTGAAACGCTGTTCATGTTTTCGACTTTGCCGGTTTTGGTTGTTCGCGCCGATCAGGCATGATTGGGGAGATAACCGCATTAGGGGCATGACGCCATGAAACGTTCCAGGACCACTGCGCTGCTGCTGATGAGCGCTGCGCCGCTGCTGTTCACCGCCTGCCAGAAGAACGAGGCCGTGCAGGTGCAGGAAGGGCTCTATACCTCGGTGCAGGCCTGTACCGAAGCCACCGGCGATCCGTCCAGCTGCCGCAATGCCTTTGCCGAAGCGCAGAAGCAGTCGGCCGATGCCGCCCCCAAGTACGCCACGCGCGAAGCCTGTGAGGCCGAGTACAACGCCGAGCAGTGCGTGGAACAGAAGACCTCCACCGGCCACTCGTTCATCGGCCCGATGATGATGGGCTTCTTCATGTCGCAGATGCTCAGCAACCGGGGCGGCGCGGGCCTGGCCCAGCAGCCGGCGGCGGCGCCGGCCTACCAGGACAAGGCCAAGGGCTGGGCCCGTCCGGGCCCGTCCACCGGTGGGATGAACACCGCCAGCGGCATCGGCGCCGGCAAGGCCGGCCTGGCCCCGGTGACCGCCACCCCGAACCGGGCGGTCACTGCCAGCCGCGGTGGCTTCGGCAACTCCAGCAGCAACCGCAGCAGCGTCGGCGGCTGATCGATGCAGCGCGTGCGTATCGCCGAGCGCAGCCAGTGGCGCGCCCGGGCCGAAGAGTCGGGGTTCCGTTTCCACACCATCGATGGCCTGCCGTACTGGGATGAAACCGCGTATTACGCCTTCACCCTGCGTCAGATCGAGCAGGACATCGAAGATCCCAGCGCCGAGCTGCATGCCATGGCGATGGACCTGGTGGACGAGGTGGTGGGCAGCCAGCAGCTGATGGACCAGCTGGCGATCCCGCCGCAGTTCCGCGACTGGATCGCCGACAGCTGGCGCCGCCGCGAGCCGCACCTGTACGGGCGGCTGGATTTCGCCTACGACGGCAGCGGCCCGGCCAAGCTGTACGAGCTCAATTACGACACGCCCACCTCGCTGTTCGAAGCCTCGTTCTTCCAGTGGCAATGGCTGGAGGACCAGCGCAACCAGAACCGGTTGCCGCCGCACGCCGACCAGTTCAACGCGATCCATGAAGCCCTGGTCGAACGGTTCGGTGAACTGGCCGCGCAGCTGCCGCCGCCGCTGTATTTCAGCGCGGTGGGTGCGTCGGAAGAAGACCAGGGCACGGTCGCCTATCTGCGCGACTGTGCTGCCCAGGCCGGCCTGCGCGGCGAAGCGATCGCGATCGAAGATATCGGCCTGTCCGAAGACGGGCGCTTCACCGCGCTCGACGACACCGTGATCGGCAGCCTGTTCAAGCTGTACCCGCTGGAAGACCTGATGACCGAGTCGTTCGGCCAGGCGTTGCCTGCCTCGGGCGTGCAGCTGCTGGAACCGGCCTGGAAGGCGATCCTCAGCAACAAGGGCGTGCTGCCGCTGCTGTGGCAGCGCCACCGGGGCCACCCGAACCTGCTCGCCGCCGAGTTCGACGACGGCAGCGAGCTGCCCCGCGGCTGGGTGCGCAAGCCGCTGTTCTCGCGCGAGGGCGCCAACGTGGCCATGCACCTGGCCGATGGCAGCTGGCAGGAAAGCGAAGGCCCGTATACCGGCCCGGCAATCCGCCAGGCCGCGCATCCGCTCACCGCGTTCGATGGCGGGTATCCGCTGATCGGCAGCTGGGTGGTGGGCGACCAGGCCTGTGGCATGGGCATCCGCGAAGACAACAGCCGGATCACCCGCGACAGCGCCCGCTTCGTTCCGCACGCGATCATCGACGAAGCGCCGACGCGTATCTACGTCTGATGGCCATGACGTACCGTCGCGATCTGCGCGGCCGCCCGTTGGCCGGCCGGCATCTGGATGATGGGCATGGTCTGTGGCGGTACGCGGATCGGGTGGCGGTACGCTGCCACCGCTGCCAATCGCCTGGATGGGTGATCAAACAGGAGAAAGCCGCCAGCTTTCGGTGCCTGAACTGCAGCGTTGCGCTGGACGGTGGCTGCGGTTGCAGCCGCTGCGGGCCTGGCGACTGGGTGGGGCCGGTGCGTTACAGCGGCCGGCGTCCCTGTGGCTACTGTGGTCATCAGTGGGTCAGTGCCGCAGCGACACGCAAAGTGGCCTCGCCGCCCATGAAATCCCTTGCGGCGAACTGCGCCCAATGTGGACGCAGCAGCGATGTCGCCGTCAGCGTAGTGCAGGTCCGCGGCACCGAAGCAGTCGACCCGCATTTCGGCATGTCGCTGCTGTTGGTTGAGAAAACGGCCGCCGGCGTGCTGTGGGCCTACAACACGGCTCACCTCCAGGCACTGCACGACTACGCTACTGCGTCGCTGCGCGAGAGCACCGGTATCGCCAATGGGTCAATGTTCTCGCGCCTGCCGCAGTGGATGAAACTGGCACGCAACCGCGTGCTGCTGCAGAAGGCCACCGCTCGTCTGATCGCCAAGGCCAACGCCATCCGCTAGGTACCGACCGTTGGTCGATACGCGTGGGTTACAGCAAGCCATCCCGCTTGACCGCCAGGTAACGCTCCACCAGCGCGCCGGGCAGAGCCTCGGCGGTGACATCGAGCACCATCACCCTATGGCTGCGCAGCGCATCATGCGCATCGCTGCGCTGCTGCAGGTAACGGGCGATCGCGCCGGCCTGGGTGGCGTCGTGCAGGGTCTCCACCGGCTGGGCCAGCGCATCATCCAGCTCGCGCTCGCGCAGGCTGGCCACGCATACCAGATGCTGGCGCTGCAGCAGGCGTACCGCCGCGAGCAGGTCCTCGATGTCCTCATCGCGCACGTTGGTGACCAGCATCACCAGCGACCGCCGGCGCTGGCGCAGCGAGAGCTCGGTGGCGGCGGCGAGATAGTCGGTGGCGACCGGCTGCGCCTGCAGGTCGTAGCTGGCGCGCAGCAGGGTATCGATCGTGCCCATGCCGCGCTTCGGCGCGACCCAACGGCTCTCGCCCCCGGCCGCGAACAGGCCCACACCGTCGCCCTGGCGCAGCGCCAGGTAGGACACCACCAGCGCCGCATTCAACACATGGTCGAAGTGCGACAGGCCGCCTTCGCTGGCCATCATGCGCCGGCCGGTGTCGATCATCAGCACCAGCTGCTGGTTCTTCTCGTCCTGGTACTCGCGCGACACCAGCTTGCGCGCACGCGCGGTGGCCTTCCAGTCGATCTGGCGCAGGCTGTCGCCGACGCGGTACTCGCGCATCTGGTGGAAGTCGGTGCCTTCGCCGCGGCGGCGCTTGAGGTGCGCACCGACCAGGCGCGAGGCCTGTTCGGCACTGAACAGCGCGAAGCGGGTGAGCGGCGCGAAGTTGGGGTACACGCGCACCGTCATCGCCGGCGGCAGCTGCCGCCGCTGGTGCCACAGCCGCCAGGCGCTGTGCACGCGCAGATGCACGCCCTCGAACACAAAGCGGCCACGTGTGGTCGGGGTCAACCGGTACGCCACGCTGCTGGTCACCATCGGCTTGAGGGCCAGCCTGCGCGGCAGCCCCTGCAGGCTCCACCCACCGGGAACCAGATCAAACACCTCCACACGCTGGTGGCGGCTCGACTCCAGACGCAGCGTGGCCTCACGCTCGACGTTCAACGCCAGCGACTCGGGCAGTTCGCGATGCACGCTGGGCGAGGGCTGGGCACGCAGGCGCAGCAGGTCCACCAGCGCAATCAGCGCCACGCCGCCGCCGATCGCCCACCAGACTGCGTGCGGCCAGGCACCGAGTACCACCGGCACGCCGAGCAGGCCCCAGCCGGCCAGCAGCGCCAGCAGCAGTAGGCCCGGCCTCATGCCGGTCGCTCGCGATGGAGGACGCGCCCCCTCATTTGCGCGGTGCGTCCACCTTGGCCAGCAGCGCGGTCAAGGCATCGTCGGCGCTTTGTCCTTCGATCTGCAGTTCCGGTGCCAAGGCGATGCGGTGGCGCAGCGCCGGTCTGGCGATGTCGCGCACGTCATCGGGGGTGACGAAATCACGGCCGGACAGCACCGCCTGCGCACGCGCCGCACGCACCAGCGCGATGCTGCCGCGCGGGCCGGCACCGAGCGCGATGCCCGGCCACTGCCGCGTGGCGGCGACGATCCGGACCGCGTAGTCGATCACTTCCGGATCGACCGTGATCGCCGCGGTGGCCTGCTGCAGCGCGACCACCTCGGCCCCGCTCAGCACGCGCGGCACCTGCGAGAGATCGAAGTCGGCCGCGCTGCGGCCGGTGGTGATCGCATCGACCATGCGTTTCTCGTCTTCCAGCGCCGGGTAGTCGATCAGCACCTTGAGCAGGAAGCGGTCCAGCTGCGCTTCCGGCAGCGGGTAGGTGCCTTCCTGCTCGACCGGGTTCTGGGTGGCGAGGGTCAAGAACGGCGGGGTCAGCGCGAACGCCTTGCCTTCGATGGTGACCTGGCCTTCCTGCATCACTTCCAGCAGGGCCGACTGGGTCTTGGCCGGCGCACGGTTGATTTCATCGGCGAGCAGCAGGTTGGTGAACACCGGGCCGCGGCGGATCTTGAAGCTCTCCGTCTTCGGGTCGTACACCGCGTGGCCGCTGACATCGCTGGGCATCAGGTCCGGGGTGAACTGCACGCGGCCGTAGTCCAGCTCCAGGGCCTGGGCGAGGGCGCGCACCAGCAGGGTCTTGCCCAGCCCGGGGACGCCTTCGATCAGCACATGGCCGCCGGCCAGCAGCGCGATCAGGATCTGGTCGAGTACCTCGGGCTGGCCGATGAAGGCACGGCCCACGGCCTCGCGCACGGCATCGACGCGCTCGGACAACGGCGACGGTGAAGGCGTCACGGCAGGAGGGGACAGCGGCGGCGGAAGCGTCGGCTCGGTCATAGCAGGTTTCTCATCTGGATCAGCAGGCGGATGCGGTCGCGCAGGCCGGCGACGTCGTGGGAAGCGGGTGGGGTCAACGCGGTCTGCACGCGCTCGTGCGACCACTGCAGCAAGGTGGCGACGGCCTGCACCCGGGCCTCGCCGGTCAGCGCGGCCGCACTCGGCGAACGCCGCCGCAGGCGGGCCAGGAACGCGCGCCGGACCGCGTCGTACAGCAGCGGCGCCTTGCCGAAGCGCAGCAGGTGTTCGCCGCTGGCGCGGATGTGTTCGAGCAGGGAACGGCGTTCGGCCGGCGGCGAAGGCAGTTCGCTGCCCAGGCGCTGCGCGCGCTGCCAGAGCCAGCCGAGCAGGGCCAGCAGCAACGGCGCCCACACCGGCCAGCCGTGGTAGAACACGCGGTTCCACAACGACGGCGGGCGGGAGGCGTAGACCAGCCACATCGTGCCCTTGCCGTAGTTGGGTGCGAGCACGTAGCGGGTCAGGTCGCGATGGGCCTTGTCGTGCAGGCCGTCGATGGCGGGGTTGGCAGCGTTCTGCGCAACGGTCGGATTGGGCCGGCCCTTGCCGTCCATGAAGGCCATGTCCGCCAGCACATCGATGCGGCCCTGGCCGTGGCGCAGGCGGGCGAACACCAGATCGCCCGTGTCGCCCCACTGGCGCTCGACCGCCATGCCCCTGGGCGGTTGGACCGCGAAGCGGCGCCCGTTGCAGAACTCGACGTGCTGCGGATCATCGCGCACGTGGAACGGCTGGCAGTAGTTTCCGTAGTCCTCGCTGTCCACGCCGAGCGCGTCCAGCAGCGGACCATTGCGCGCGGCCTCCTTGCCCACCGGTGGCGTGCGCGCGATCAGATGGCCGCCACGCGCCACCCAGGCCATCAGCGCCGTGGCGGCAGGCGCGGGCACTTCCGCGCTGTCCTGCAGCAGCACCAGCGTGTCGCCCGGCTGCAACGGCATCCGGGCCAGGTCCAGGCGCGGCTGCGACTGCACGGTAAGCCCGTCCGCGCGCAGTGCCTGACCGAGCACATACAACGGGTTGTAGCTGGCTTCACCCTGCGGCGGCAGGTGCTCGAGCTGGGTCACCCGCTCGTGCGTGCGCAGGAACAGGATCGCCAGCGGCACCCCGATCACCAGCAGCACGAGGCCGACCAGCAGCCAGCGCAGACGGGTGCTCATGCGCGCCACCCGAACTGGCGCTGCAGGGTGGTGGCCAGCGCTTCGAAATCATCATCGGCCGGCAGCCGGCCGGCATACGCAGCGTACTGCCAGACCCGCACGATGCGTTCGAACAGGCGGCGATCGGCCTCGACCGGCATCCGTCGCGAGGCTCGCAGGCACTGCGCTTCGGTGGCGCCCGGCGGCAGGCTGATCTGCGCGCGCTCGCTCATGGACTCCACGCTGGCGCGATACAGCAGCGCCAGCGCCTGCCGTGGGCGGCCCTCCTGCCACAGTGCACGCGCACGCGCGGCGGGATCGGGTGGCGCCACGTCCGGTACCCGGATCGGCTCTTCCACGACCGCCACAGCCTTGGCCCGGCGGCGCTGGCCGGATCCACGCAGCCATGGCAGCCAGCGCGGCGCGGTGATCAGCAGCAGCACCACCAGGACGCCGACCACGGCCCACAGCGCCCACTCGGCGATCTGGGCCGGCAGCAATGGGCCCTTGTTGCCACGTTGCCGGGATCCGTTGGCGGCGGCCTCGCGTTTTGCCTTCTCGGCCTCGGCCGCCTCGCTATCCGTGCGCTTCCACTCAGTGACCTCGCGGGTCGGGCTCTGCAGCGGGTCTTCATACGCGCGCTGCACCGCCTGACGGAAGCCGGCGGTGTCCACCGCCTCGTTGCCGAAGACGCCGACCGCAGTGTTGTCCGGGTCATTGTCGAACGTCCGGGTAGGAGCGTCCGGCGCCTCGTCTTCGGCGTCTTCATCCTCAGGCGCATCGGACCCCGCGTCGGCCGCGGGCGCCAGACCGTCCTCCAGCGCCGGCGCGGCAGCCGGTGCAGCCACCGCCCCCTTGCTGTTGGACGACGGCGGTGTCTGCTGGGCGTGCAGCGCCGCGCCCGGCCAGATCAGCACCAGGGCCAGCACCAGCAGCGGCGCGGCCTGCTGCAGCCGGGCGTGCAGGCGGCGGAAGGCGATCTCCAGATCCCACGCTTCCATCTGCGTGCGCCGGTCCAGGTACAGACCGAAGCCGGCGCCGACGTAGAACGGACCGATCAACGTCGCAGCGGCCCAGAACAGCAGGTTCACGCCCAGCTGCATCCACGCCGGCATGTCCTGCTTGGCCAGCTCCCACGCCGCGCGCCAGGACTCGGACAACAGGTCCACCGGGATGAACAGGAACACCGCCGCGATGCCGCCGACCACCAGCACGATCTCGAAGACCATGCACACCAGCGTCAGCAGCAGCGCATGGCCGACCGCGCCGCCGGCGATCGCACGCCGACGCTGGCGGCGATGCGCAGCGTCCGTGCCCTCGAGCAGATTCACCGGCAGCAGCACCGGGCGCAGCGGGCTCAGGCGCCGCCAGCCGAGGTAGCCCCAGAAGCCCTGCCAGCCCCACGTGCGCTGCGCGCGCAGTGTCTGCGTGGTCGTCGAGGCATCGCCGAACACCCCACGCGAGATCACGTACAACGCGATGCGTTCGAACAACGGCTTGAGCCACCACATCGCCAACCAGGCCCAGCCGAAGCTGTCCGTCCACCAGGCCAGCGCGTTGAGCAGCACGAACACCGGCAGCGACACGCTCACCCACGGCGCCCAGATCGCCGCCGCGTGCCGTCGCACCAGGGCCATCCCCAGCTCCATGGCCTCCCAGCCCGAGCGCGCGCGCAGCACGATGTTGAGCCGATCAATCTGCATCGGCCGCTCCGCGCCCGCCGCGCCACAACCACACGAACACCGCGGTCCACAGCACCGCGGCCACGCTGTATTTGCCCCACGCCGGGATCGCGGCGATCGAGGACCAGAACGCTTCGATGAAGGCGGCCACCAGCAGCATCGCGGCAACGCCCACGCACAGCTTGGCCCCGATCACACCGCCCTCGACCAGCGCATCGATGCGCCGCCGGCGACCGGGCGCAAGCAGTTTCATGCCCAGCTGCAGCCCAGCGCCGCCGGCGATCACGATCGCGGTCAGCTCGAATGCACCATGGCCGGCCACGAAGCGCCAGAACGGATCGCCGTGGCCGATATGCTGCAGATGCCCGGCCACCGACCCGATGCCGACGCCGTTGAACAGCATCACGAACACGGTACCGACGCCGGCGATCAGCCCGAAGGCGAACGTGCGCAGGCCGATGCTGATGTTGTTCATGATGTAGTAGCCGAACATCGTCCAGTTGGTGCCGCTGTCGCGGCCCAGGTTCGGCGAGGCCGGATCGTACATGCGCTCGAACTCGGCGATGCGCGCGTTGTCCAGCAGCAGGTGGATCAGCTCGGGGCGCCACAGGATCAGCGCGAAACTGCCCACCAGCGGCACCACGAACAACGCCGCAGCGACCCACATGCTGCGGGCCTGGCTGCGCACAAGCTGCGGGAAATCGGCGAACAGGAAGGCGAGCGCGCGCTGCCACTGCGGGCGCGGGGTGCGGTACAGCAGGGTATGGCCCTGCTGCATCAGCTGCTGCAGCCGCGCCACCAGCTGCGGGCTGTAACCGCGCCGGCGCGCCAGCGCGAGCTGCTGGCACAGGCGGCGGTAACGCTGCGGGAAGTCGCCATCGTCCAGCCCCTCGTGTGCTGGCTGCCGGCGCGCCTGCCGCGGGTGCTCACCGCGCTGGGCCAGCCAGTGCTCCAGCGCCTGCCATTCGGCCTGGTAGCGGGCGACGAACTGTTCCTGCCTCATCGCCGCCCCAACAGCCAGTTGGCCATCGCATACAGGCGCAGCACGCCCACCTGGCCGTGGCTTCCGGTAAGCGGCGAGGCGATATCGGCCAGTTCCTGCTGGCGTGGTGCCGACAGCCGCGGCGCACGCTCGGCGAAAGCGACCACGGCGGCCTGTTCGGCCGGCTGCAGCGGTTGCGGTGGTACCAGCACACTGCCGACCGGCACCGTGCCGCCCAGCGGCGCGGCGCCCTGATGGATCACCACGGTGCCGGCGACCAGATCGCCGAGGCGGCGGCCATGCGCATCGAACAGGCTCGACAGCAGCCCCAGCGCATAGCCGAACGGCAGCATGTCCACGGTGCGCAGCAGGTTGCGGGTGATCGCGCTCATCCAGCCGATCGGCCCACCATCGCGCGCGACCACGCGCAGGCCCATCGCGCGCTTGCCCAGGGTGCGGCCCCAGCACGCCTCCTGGACGATCGTGTAGGCCCACATCAGCAGGAACATCAGGCCGAGGTAGAGACCTTGGCCGAACCCGCCAAGGAAGGCCAGCGGAATACTCAGCATCATCAGTGCGCCGACCCGGATCACGAAGTCGATCGCCCACGCCAGCGCACGCGGCAACGGACCAGCGACGGGCAGGTGCAGGGGCACGCCTTCGGGGGTGATGACCTCCCGGTAGGTATCCAGCATGGGCGCACTCATGGGCGGCGCGTCACGGTGGGCCGTAGGGAAGGCCACAGGGGATGCCGGATTCCTCTCCGGGCTGCCAGCGGGGGCATGCGGGTCTCGACTGCTTCCTGGTCGGCTGAGGACTTTACCGCGCACCGATCCCGATGCACAGCGGCGCGACCACCATCACCCCCGGTACTGGTCCTTCAGGCGCACGTAGTGATAGGCCGAGTAATGCAGCGATTCGATCTCTTTGTCGCTGAGCGTGCGCGCCAGCCGTGCGGGGTTGCCCAGCCACAGCTCGCCTTCGCCGACCACCTTGCCCGGGCCGAGTACTGCACCCGCGCTGAGGAAGCCGTGCGTGCTCACCGTCGCGCCATCGAGAATGCACGCGCCCATGCCGATCAGACAGTAATCGCCGATCGTGCAGGCATGGATGATGGTGCCGTGGCCGACCGTGACGCCCTCACCGATGATGGTGGGGTAGCCGCCCTTGTTGAACGGGCTGTGGTGGCTGACGTGGATGATGGTGCCGTCCTGGATGTTGCTGCGCGCACCGATCCGCACGTGGTTCACATCCCCGCGGATCACCGTGCCCGGCCAGACCGAAACGTCATCGCCCAGCACCACATCGCCGATGATGGTGCTGGCCGGATCGATGTAGACGCGTTCGCCGAGCACCGGCAGTTTGTCGAGGAAGGGGCGGATCGGGGACATGCATGAACTCCGGCAACGCAGGGACTGGGACGCCGCCTGCCGCGGTGTCCCGGCCCCCGATGATAACGCGGGTGCGCCCGCCAACCGCCGCTGGCGCGCAGACCATCGACTGCGCGACTGCGCGACTGCGCGACTGCACGACTGCACAACTGCACAACTGCGCGACCGCACGCCCTCGACGGTAGAGCCGACCGTTGGTCGGCTGCCCCGAATCCCCCGGCGGTGGCTGTGCAGCCGACCAACGGTCGGCTCTACCGGGTTGTCGTGCGGCCGACCAACGGTCGGCGCCACCGGTGGGGTGCGGCGTTACGCGGCGCGGATGCGGCGCGCGCGTTCCAGGTGGACCAGCAGCAGCGAGATTGCCGCCGGGGTCATGCCGGGGATGCGCTGGGCCTGGCCGATGGTCTGCGGCCGCACGCGCTCGAGCTTCTGCTGCACTTCGGCCGAGAGACCGCGCACGCTGGCGTAATCGAAATCGGCGGCGATGGCGGTGTTTTCATGACGCTGCTGGCGTTCGATCTCGTCGCGCTGGCGGTCGAGGTAGCCGGCGTACTTCACGCCGATCTCGACCTGTTCGGCCACCTTGGCGTCGGCCACGGCGGGGCCGAGCGATGGCACCTGCATCAGCTTGGCGTAGTCCAGTTCCGGGCGCTTGATCAGGTCCAGCACGTTGGTTTCGCGGCTGACCGCCACGCCCAGCGTGGCTTCCACCTCGCGGCCGAGCGCATTGCCCGGCGTGGCCCACAGGGCGCGCAGCCGCGCGGTCTCCTGCGCCACCGCGTCCTGCTTGGTCTGGAATGCGCTCCAGCGGCGGTCATCGACCAGCCCCAGTTCGCGGCCGAGGCCGGTCAGGCGCACGTCGGCATTGTCCTCGCGCAGCTGCAGGCGGTACTCGGCGCGGCTGGTGAACATGCGGTACGGCTCGTTGGTGCCGTGGGTGATCAGGTCGTCGACCAGCACGCCCAGATAAGCCTCGTCGCGGCGCGGGCACCAGCCGGCGTCGTCACGGGTGAAGCGGGCGGCGTTGAGGCCGGCCAGAAGGCCCTGCGCGGCGGCTTCTTCATAACCGGTGGTGCCGTTGATCTGGCCGGCGAAGAACAGGCCGCTGACGGTCTTGGTCTCCAGCGTGTTCTTCAGCCCGCGCGGGTCGAAGAAGTCGTATTCGATCGCATAGCCGGGGCGGGTGATGTGCGCGTTCTCGAAGCCACGCATGCTGCGCACCAGCTCCAGCTGCACATCGAATGGCAGCGAGGTGGAGATGCCGTTGGGATAGATCTCGACCACGTCCAGCCCTTCGGGCTCGACGAAGATCTGGTGGCTGGCTTTTTCGGCGAAGCGCACCACCTTGTCCTCGATGGAGGGGCAGTAGCGCGGGCCGATGCCTTCGATCTGGCCGCTGTACAGCGGCGAGCGGTGCAGCGCGTTGCGGATGATCTCGTGGGTGCGCTCGCTGGTGTGGGTGATCCAGCAGCTGACCTGCGCCGGATGCTCGTCCACGCTGCCCAGGAAGGACATCACCGGGCGCGGGTCGTCGCCGGGCTGTTCTTCCATCAGGCGGTAATCCAGTGATCGGCCGTCGATGCGCGGCGGCGTGCCGGTCTTCAGGCGGTCGATCACGAACGGGCGCTCGCGCAGGCGCGCGGCCAGGGTGGTCGCCGGCGGGTCGCCCATGCGGCCGGCCGCGTACTGGGTCTCACCGACGTGGATCTTGCCGGCCAGGAAGGTGCCGGCGGTCAGCACCACGGCGGTCGCGCTGAAGCGCAGGCCGGTCTGGGTGATCGCGCCACGCACGGCATCGCCCTCGATGACCAGGTCATCGACCGCCGCCTGGAACACGGTCAGGTTGGGCTGGGCCTCGACGATCCGGCGGATCGCCATGCGGTAGAGATTGCGGTCGGCCTGGCAGCGCGTGGCGCGCACGGCCGGGCCCTTGGAGGCGTTGAGCGTGCGCCACTGGATGCCGGCGCGGTCGGCGGCATGGGCCATCGCGCCGCCGAGGGCGTCGATCTCCTTGACCAGGTGGCCCTTGCCGATCCCGCCGATGGCCGGGTTGCAGCTCATCGCACCGATGGTTTCGACGTTGTGGGTCAGCAGCAGGGTGCGCGCACCGCTGCGTGCGGCCGCCAGCGCGGCTTCGGTGCCGGCGTGGCCGCCGCCGATGACGATCACGTCGTAGCGGTAGAAGGAGTCAGTCATGGCGGAGGAGCTCGGGACGGGGCCGGGCGGCCCGGATCAGCCCTGGAGGCAGGGCGCGGGTGGCGATTTTAGCGCCATTCGTCGGGGGCCATGAAATCCACCCTCAAGTTGGCACGTTTTCTGCAGATAACCCAATAGCACCCAGGATGGCATGCGCCTTGTGCGCAACGGACCGGAATTGGAACAGGGGCCGGTCCAAGCGCATCGTGGGGAAGCAGAGGGGCCGGCAGTCGGGGGACTGTCGGCCCTGTTTTTTTGCCGGTTCCAGCGCGAACGCGCCGCCCAAATACAGAAGGCCCCGCCAGTAGCGGGGCCTTCTGCGTTTAAGGTGCCGACATCCGACAGGGCCGGAACAGGGGGGATCCAGATGTTCCTGGCGGATATCGACATAGAGCCGAATGTGACGCCACTTGTCGCTTTTGGCACTTTGTGACCGTGGCTGTCACCGCCCGGCTAGAGTGAACTGCCGGGCGCGTGAAAATCAAGCCATCTCAGGGCTCAACTGTGCGTTGGTTCGCATTGTTGAGATTCCGCCACGGGGAACCGTTCATCCTCGGCGAAGACGGACGCGGCGCCTGGGCCGGGCGTGCCTGCGGCGGCGACGGACGCTGCTGTTGCTGCCGTTGCTGCTGCGGCGGCCGGCGCGGCCCACCGAGCGAATCCATGTTCCGCCACGGCGAGCCGCCGTTGTTCGGCCGCGGGCGATCCGGCGGACGGGTCGGGTTGCCGTTGCCGTTGCCATGGCCGGGGCGCGGCGGTGGACGGTGATTGTGCGGCGGGCGATAGTTCGGATACGGGCGATACACCGGATAGCCGTAGCCACCGCCATAGCCGTAATACCCGCCACCGTAGTAGCCGCTGCCGTACCCATAGGGGTATCCGGCCGGGTAGCGATACTCGACCGACGGTGCGCCGTGGTAGTAGCCGCTGCCGCCGCCACCGCCGACATAGTCGTACGTCGCGCAGCCGGACAGGGCCAACAACAGGCCACCGGCAAGAACAAGGCGCATTTTCATGATGGGTCCCCCCAACGGGCTGTAGGGCCAGCTTCGGCCCAAGGCATTGAATCAGCCCTTAACTCGGCCCGATCCGAATGAATGGTTGCCATGCTGACACGTTCATCAAGTCGGATGTGGGCAGGGGGCATACGTTAATCTTGCGTCATGAGCGATTCACCCTTGCCCTGTGTTGACGACGTGCTGGCGGCGGCGGCGCGCATTGCCGCGCACGCCTGCGTGACCCCGGTGTTGCGCTCGCGCACCCTGGATGCGCTGACCGGCGCCACCGTGGTCTTCAAGGCCGAACACCTGCAGCGCAGCGGCGCCTTCAAGTTCCGCGGTGCCTGCAATGCCGTGTGGGCGCTGACCGAGGCGCAGGCCCGGCGCGGGGTGGTCACCCACTCCTCGGGCAACCATGGCGCCGCCCTGGCGCTGGCCGCGCGTACCCGTGGGATTGCCTGTCACGTGGTCGTGCCCGAGGGCGCGGTGGCGGCGAAACTGGCCAACATCGGCCGCCACGGGGCCACGCTGTGGCGCTGCGATGCCTCGATCGCCGCGCGCGAAACCATGTGCGCCCAGGTCCAGGCCGAAACCGGGGCGACCCTGGTCCATCCCTATACCGACCCGTGCGTCATTGCCGGCCAGGGTACGGCCGCGCTGGAACTGCTGCATGCCAGCGAAGGGCTGGAGATGATGGTGGTGCCGGTGGGCGGCGGTGGCCTGGCCGCGGGTACGCGGCTGGCACTGCAGGCCGCCGCCCCGCTGGCCGAGCTGGTCCTGGCCGAGCCGCTGGGCGCGGCCGATACCGCGCGCTCGCTGGCCGCTGGCGAGCGCCACATCGATTTCACCCCCCACACCGTCTGCGATGGCCTGCGCGGGACGCTCGGCGCGCCCAACTTCGCGCTGCTGCAGGGCGCGGCCCAGGTCATCACCGTCGCCGATGAGGCGACCGTCGCGGCGATGCGGCTGATCTGGCAGGTGCTCAAGCAGGTGGTGGAACCGTCCTCGGCGATCGCCCTGGCGGCGATCCTCGCCGAACCGGCACGCTTTGCCGGCAAACGGGTGGGCGTGGTGCTTTCCGGGGGCAATGTGGATCTGGATGCGCTGCCGTGGGGCGCGGTATGAGCCGGCACACCGGGGTGGGCGTGTTCGGGTGGCTGTGGCGGCTGTGCATCGTGCTGGCCGTGTGGCTGCTCGGAGTCACGGCGTGGATCGTCTGGATCGGCGAGCGCGACCAGGCGCAGAAGGCCGACGCGATCATCGTGCTCGGCGCGGCAGCCTATGACGCCAAGCCTTCGCCGGTGTTCGAAGAGCGCATCCGCCACGGGCTGGATCTCTACCAGCAGGGCTATGCCCCGCTGCTGATCTTCACCGGTGGCTATGGCGGCACCGGCGCGCGTTTTTCCGAATCGCAGGTGGCGCGTCGCTACGCGCTCAAGCAGGGCGTGCCCGATGACGCGATCCTGATCGAGACCGCCTCACGCACTACGCGGCAGAACCTGATCGAGGCGCGGCGCTTGATGGAGCAGCGCAAGCTGCATCGCGTGATCATCGTCAGCGACCCGCTGCACATGGCGCGCGCGCTGCGGCTGTGCCGCGAACTGGGCATCGATGCGCTGGCCTCGTCCACGCCGAGCACGCGCTTCCGCAGCTTCCACACCAGCTGGCGGTTCCTGGCGCAGGAAATCTATTTCTTCCACCGCGACCTGTTCCCGTCGTAGCGCCGACCGTTGGTCGGCTGGCCAGGGCCGCCGTGCGGCCAGCCGACCAACGGTCGGCTCTACGGGATCACCGTGATCACCGCGGCCGGCGCGATCACCTCGATCAGCGCGATCGGCTCAGGGCGTTCTGCGGCGGATCGGAATCGCCGACACCGGCACCGTGGCGACATCGTGCCCGCGCTCGCGGATCGGGGCGCCACCTTCCGGTGCCCAGGCGTGTGCGTAGATCACTTCCCAGCTACTGGGCAACTTGCCGTCGTCGCGTCGCAGCGGCTCGTAGGCGGCACGCGCGGCATCGAAACGCCCGCGCCCGGTCAGTGTGTGGCGGCGGTCCTGGCGCGCGTTGGTGGCACCGATCGCCTGCAGCTCGCGCATCAGCGCGGTCAGGTCGTCGTAGGTCAGGGTGAACAGGTCGCGGTCCAGCACCGGATCGCGGAAGCCGGACATCATCAGCGCATCGCCGAACTGCGCGATCGGGGCGAAACGACTGACATGCGGCACCTCGTCGGCGGCGGCGAACGCATCGCGCAGTTCGATCAGCGTCTCCGGCCCGAACGTGGAGACCAGCAGCAGGCCGCCCGGCTTGAGCGCACGGCGGAACCCGGCGAACACCGCCGGTAGATCCTCCACCCACTGCAGGCACAGGTTGCTGAAGATCACATCCACGCTCTGGTCCAGCACCGGCAACGCCTGCGCGTCGCCGCACACGCGCGAGAACGGCTTCCACCAGCCGGCCTGCTTCTTCGCTTCGCGCAGCATCGGCTGGGCCAGGTCCAGCGCGATCACCTGCGCCTTGGGCCAGCGCTTCTTCATCAGCGCGCTGGCGTGGCCGGTGCCGCTGCCGACATCGAGCACCACCTGGGGCTGGCGGTTTTCCAGGTAGTCCAGCGATTCGAGCAGGCGCTTCTCCACCTCGCGCTGCAGCGCGGCGGCGGCGTCGTAACTGCGGGCGGCGCGCGAGAAGGCGCGGCGGACGTGATGCGGATCGAAGCTGGACGTCATGGGGTACTCACGGCTCAAAACGGTGGTGCGGGTGGAATCAGAAGGTGCCCGGGCAAGCGCCGCCATCGATCAGCAGGTTCTGCCCGGTGATGTAGCCGGCCTGCGCGCTGCACAGGAACGCGCAGGCGGCGCCGAACTCGTCAGCGGTGCCGAAACGGCCCGCGGGAATGTGGGTGCGTTTGCGCTCGGCCAGCTGGCCGGCGTCGATGCCCTGCTGCTGCGCCAGGTAGGCGAAGTTGCCGCGCAGGCGGTCGGTATCGAACTGGCCCGGCAGCAGATTGTTGAGGGTGACATTGTGCGCGACGGTCTTGCGGGCCAGTCCGGCCACGAACCCGGTCAGTCCGGAGCGTGCGCCGTTGGAGAGCCCGAGGATGTCGATCGGGGCCTTCACCGACGAGGAGGTGATGTTGACCACGCGGCCGAAGCCGCGCTCGATCATGCCGTCCACGGTGGCGCGGATCAGCTCGATCGGGGCCAGCATGTTGGCATCCAGCGCGGCGATCCAGTCTTCGCGGCTGAACTGGCGGAAATCGCCTGCCGGCGGCCCGCCGGCGTTGTTGACCAGGATGTCGATCTGCGGACAGGCGGCCAACGCAGCGTTGCGGCCTTCAGTGGTGGCGATGTCGGCGACGACCCCGATCACCCGGCGCGCACCCGGCAGGGCCTGCAGCTCGAGCACGGCGCGGTCCAGGGCCGCTTCACCGCGCGCGGCGATGACCACGTTGACGCCTTCGCGTGCCAGTGCGCGCGCGCAGCCCAGCCCGAGGCCTTTGCTGGCGGCGCAGACCAGGGCCCAGCGGCCGGCGATTCCAAGATCCATGGGTCAGTCCTGTGGGGAAAGGCAGGCGTACATGATCGGCGATGCGTGGCCGGAACAGGTCAAGACAGTGCGGCAACGAAGTGTTGCAGCTGCGTGGCGACCTCGTCGGTATGGCCCAGGAACGGCGCGTGCCCGCCCTGGGCGACCACGTGGGCCTGCGCGCCCGGCGCCCGTGCCGCGGCGGCCTGCATGGCCCGCGCCGAGACCAGGCGGTCGCGCTGGCCGGCCAGCCACAGGCTCGGTTTGCCCAAGGTGGCCAGGGCGCCGCGCAGGTCGGTGTTCTCCAGCAGGCGCAGGCCTTCCTGCAATGCGCGCGGGGCCGGTTCACCGCGGGCGACCAGCATTTCGCGCAGCGTGCGCAGTTCCTGCCGCGCGTGCTCCGAGCCCATCGCATCCAGCGCCAGGAAGCGCTCCAGCGTGCCGCGGTAGTCCTGCGCGAGATCCTGGCCGAACTGCTCGAACACCGCCGGCTCCACTGCGTGGGGCCAGTCATCGCCGCGCACGAAACGCGGCGTGGCCGCGATCATCGCCAGGCCGCGTACCTGCGGCAGCGTGGCGGCGGCATGCAGGGCGAACAGGCCACCGAGCGACCAGCCGCACCAGACCGCTGGTGGCGTGGCGGCGGCGATGGCATTGACCACGTAGGGCAGGCGCAGTGGCGTGGTGTCGTCACGGCTGGCGCCGTGGCCGGGCAGATCCACCAGGTGCAGCTGGACGTGCGCGGACAGGCGCTCCACCAGCGGCGCGAACACACCGCCATGCAGGGCCCAGCCGTGGATGAGGACCAGTGCCGGGCCCTGGCCGATGACCTCGATATGCATGCTCAACGCTGCGGCATCACGCGGTCAGGGCATTCAGTGCGTGCTGCTGGACCGCAGTGTCGCGTGCATGGGCGATCGCATCGACCAGCGCGTGGACCTGTGCCGGCGCATGCAGCGCGGACAAGGTCACGCGCAGGCGCGCCTTGCCCTCGGGGACGGTCGGCGGGCGGATCGCGCTGACCAGGAAACCGGCTGCTTCCAGCGCGGCCGACATCGCCATCACGGTGGACTCGGCGCCGCACAGCAGGGGTTGGATCGGGGTATCGGATGGCATCAGTTCCAGACCGTGCTGGCGGGCGCCGGTGCGGAAAAGGCCGATCAGTTCGGCGAGCTTCTCGCGGCGCCAGTCATCGCGGCGCGCCAGCTTCACCGCGGCCAATGCGGCGGCGGCCTGGGCCGGCGGCACGGCGGTGGTGTAGATGTAGGGGCGTGCCGTTTCGGCCAGGTGCTGGATCATCGCCTCATCGCCGAGCACGACCGCACCGCTGCCGCCGAGCGCCTTGCCGAGTGTCGCCAGCTGCAGCGGCACATCGTTGACGCCCAGGCCGGCCTCGGCCACGCAGCCGCGGCCGTGTTCACCGACCACGCCGATGCCATGCGCGTCATCGACGTACAGCAGCGCGTCCTGCATGCGCGCCACCAGCGACAACGACCGCAGCGGCGCGATGTCGCCGTCCATGCTGAAGACGCCGTCGGTGGCCAGCATCGCCGCGCCGCTGGGCGCGTGCTTGAGCTGGCGCAGTGCGCCTTCGGTATCCAGATGCGGGTAGCGGCGCAGGCGGCAACCGGCCAGGCGCGAGGCATCAAGCAGGCTGGCGTGGTTGAGCCGGTCCTGCACGCAGACATCGTCCTCCTCGCTGAGCAGCGCCTGTTGCACGGCGAGATTGGCGGCGAAACCACTGCCGAACAGCAGGGCCCGCGGATAGCCGAGCCAGTCGGCCATCTCCCGTTCGAGCGCGTCATGCAGCGCGTGGTGGCCGCAGATCAGGTGCGAGGCGGTCGCGCCGGCGCCTTCGCGCGCGGCGGCATCCTGCAGTGCGCTGACCACGCCGAACTGCTGCGACAGGCCCAGGTAGTCATTGCTGCAGAAGTTGGTCAGCCAGTGGCCATCCACTTCCAGCTGCACGCCATCGCGCCGGCTCACCACGCGGCGCACCCGCAGGCGCCCCTGCGCGTCGCGGAGCTTGCGCTGGGCCTGGATGCGGTCGTGCAGGTCAGGACGGGCCATGATCGTCAGGGGGTCCGGGTGGGCCGTTAGCGTACCCGGTTGCCGGGCCCGCTGCTCGGGGCTCAGGCCGCCTGCCCGCAGCTGCCGCCGGCGGTGATGTCGGCGTGGACCGTGCCCGGGTGGTCATGCCCGGTGGCATCCACCGTGACCGCCATCGGGCGCAGGCCCAGCCGCGTGAACAGGGCCAGGTCGTGCGCGGTGTCCGGGTTGCCGGTGGTCAGCAGCTTTTCGCCATGGAAGATGGAATTGGCCCCGGCCAGGAAGCACAGCGCCTGCAGCTCATCGCTCATCGCCTCGCGCCCGGCCGAGAGCCGCACCATCGAACGTGGCATGACGAGGCGGGCCACTGCGATCATCCGCACGAACTCGAACGGGTCCAGTTCCGCGGTGCCGTGCAGGGGCGTGCCGGCGACCTGCACCAGCCGGTTGATCGGCACCGAATCGGGGTGGGCCGGCAGGTTGGCCAGCGCCAGCAGCAGCCCGACGCGGTGCTCGCGGGTTTCGCCCATGCCCACGATGCCGCCGCAGCAGGTCTTCAAGCCGGCGTCGCGCACGTGGCCCAGCGTGTCCAGGCGGTCCTGGTACTGGCGGGTGTGGATGATCGAATCGTAATAATCCGGCGCGGTGTCCAGGTTGTGGTTGTAGTAGTCCAGCCCGGCCTCACGCAGCGCGGTGGCCTGCTCGCCGCTGAGCATGCCCAGCGTGGCGCAGGTCTCCAGGCCGAGCGCCTTCACCTCGCGGATCATCGCCGCCACCTTGGGGATGTCGCGGTCCTTGGGCGAGCGCCACGCCGCGCCCATGCAGAACCGCGAAGCGCCGGCCGCCTTGGCCTGGCGCGCCTTGGCGACCACCTCGTCGGTGGCCATCAGCTTCTGTGCGTCCACGCCGGTGCTGTAGCGCTGCGCCTGCGGGCAGTACGCGCAGTCTTCCGGGCAGCCGCCGGTCTTGACCGAGAGCAGGGTCGAGATCTGGACGTCCGCCGGGTCGAACTGCTCGCGGTGCACGCTGGCCGCGCGGTGCAGCAGGACCGGGAAGGGCAGCGCGAACAGGGCCAGTACCTCTTCGCGGTGCCAGTCGTGGCGGATGACAGAAGCCATGGGAGTGTCCTGACAGATAGTGGAACGAAAGGGCGGCAGTCTGGTGAGGTTGCCACCATCTGTCAACCATATGATTCTATCTAAAGTTTACGGTGCGCTGGGTTGGCTGGGCTGGCAGATCCTGCCGTTGCGCTGCCTGGTCTGCGATTGTCCCGGCGAGGACGGCATGGACCTGTGCCGCGCCTGCCATCGGGCGCTGCCGTGGAACGACCGTGCCTGCCGGCGTTGTGCCCTGCCGCTGGCGGTGGACGACCCCGGGGACGCCGACGGCGATCACTGCGAGCGATGTGTGGACGACTGTCCCCGCCAGGCGGCGGCCAGTGCCGCGTTCCTGTACGCGCCGCCGATCGACAGGCTGCTCATCCGGTTCAAGTTCCACCAGGATCTGGCCGCGGGACGGTTGCTCTCGCAGCTCATGCTGCAGCGCGTGCCGTCGTTTCTGGCCGGGCCGCTGCAACCGATGCCACTGCACCGCCGCCGCTTGCGCCAGCGGGGCTACAACCAGGCGCTGGAACTGAGCAAGCCACTGGCACGCGGGCTGTGCTGCCCGCTCTGGAACGGGCTGCAGCGCACCCGCCAGACCGCCGCGCAATCGACGCTGGATGCGGACGCCCGGCGCTGCAACCTGCGCGATGCGTTCGCCGTGCGTGGGCATCCGCCCGCCGGGCTGACCATCGTCGATGATGTGATGACCACCGGGGCGACCACCGATGCCGCGTTGCGCGCGCTGCAGTATGCCGGCGCCGGGCCGATGCAGGTCTGGGTCTGCGCGCGGGTGCCGTAAGCCCCGTTGCCGCGCCCTGCACGGCGCGGGGTCGTACCATCGGCCCGTCATCATCCCCGCAAGGACGTCACATGAACCTGCCGCCGGATTCGCGCACTTCACCCCTTCTCACTGCCATCGGCCGCAGCTGGTGGGTGCTGATGCTGTACGGCGTGGTTGCCGTGGTCTTTGGGCTGATCGCGATCACGCGGCCCCTGTCGGCCGCCACCGCGCTGGCCTGGGCGATTGGCGTGATGGCCCTCGTGGAAGGCCTGATCAGCCTGTTCGCGCTGTTCGGCCGCAGTGGCGTGCCGCGCGGCTGGCTGCTGGTCTATGCGCTGGCCTCGCTGGTGTTCGGCGTGCTGGCCGTGCTCAACCCACTGGCCACGGCCAGCGTGCTGATCCTGCTGCTGGCGGCCTGGCTGATCGTCGCCGGCATCTACCGCATCGTGTTCGCGGTCCGGGTGCGCAAGGAAATCCAGGGCGAGTGGCTGCTGATCGTCAGCGGCGTGCTGGCCATCGTGCTCGGCGCGATGATGGTGGCCAACCCGATGGCGGGGATTGCCGTCACCACGCTGTGGATAGGGATCGGCAGCCTGCTCTATGGTGTACTGCAGATCGTGGTGGCCTGGCGCATCCGCCGCCTGCGCTGAGCACGCGCAGCGGCGATACTCGTGCCCCCACACAAGGAGAAACCCGCATGCGCAGCTGTCTGCTGATCGCCACCATGATGCTGGGTGCCGGACTGAGCGCCTGCACCCAGGCACCTCCTGCGCCGGCGGCGAACGAGACACCGGCGGGCGTCGCACCGCTGGCGCACGCACGCATCCAGATGCGTGAGGTGGCCGAGGATGCCCGCCACCCCGGCGTCACCCCGCTCAAGGACCGCGACGGCAACGTGCTGCCCCTGATCGAGCCGGCCTTCATCACCACGGCCGACATCGCCTCGGTGGCCGTGGGCAGCGACGGGACCACCGGACACGGGACGCTGATCCTGCGCTTCACGGATGCCGCGGCGCCGCGGATCCTCGCCGCGACGGAAGCGCGCGTCGCCAAGCGTGTGGCGTTTACCGTTGGCGATCAGGTCCTCAATGTCGCCGTCATCGCCGGCCCCTTCGCGCAGTCCATGCAGGTGAGCGGACTGGACAGCAACGAGGAAGCCCACCGGCTGTATACCGAGATCACCGGCAAGGCGCCCTGAGCCCCTCGCGATCCGCGGAGGCGCTCAGCGGAAATTCGCCTCGATCTGCTCCAGCGATTTGCCCTTGGTCTCCGGCAGCCAGAATGCAGCGATGAGGAAGTACAGCAGCGTACAACCGGCCCAGAAGAAGAACATGCTGGCGTAGCCGTGGTGGCCGACCGTGGGCAGGAAGATCGCGGCGATCACGGTGGAGACGAACTGGTTGATCAACAGTGCGATGCTCATGCCGTTGGAGCGGATGCGGGTGGGCATCAGCTCGGACAGCGCGAGCCACACGCACACGCCCGGGCCCACCGCGAAGAACGCGACGAACAGCAGGATGCAGCCGGCGACCAGCCAGCCGTGGGTGGGCGAGGGCACCGGGCCGATCACCGCACGTTCGATCACCAGCGGCGCGTTCGCGGCCTGCGCCGGGTCCGGGAACGGGTTGAGATGCAGCGTGCGGAAGAAGCGGCCGATCACGCTGTCGGCGGAGACCGCATCTTCGCGGCGGATCTGCAGCGTGGCGTCGATTGGGTTGTCGCTGCGCAGTGAGCGCACGTTGCTGAAGCCACCGTAGGCATAGGACACGGTCAGCTGCTGGGGCGCGGTGCCGGCGTTGCCGTCCAGGCGCTGCCATTGCGCGGCATCCAGTGGCAGCGACAAGGTGGTGCCGCTCACCTGCTGCTGCAGCGCGGCCTGCACATCCAGCCGCCCGCGTTCGCTCTGCACGAACAGCAGCGCCGCAGCCAGCAGCGACAGCGTGATGCCGCCACTGCCCAGCATCAGCAGGAACTTGCGGCCTTTGCGGTCCACCAGCAGCAGCGCGACCACCGTCATCACGGCATTGAGCAGCTTGATCGCCACATCGGCGCCATTGGCCACCGAGCCGGGCAGGCCGGCCTGGTTGAGGATGTTGACCGCGTAGGCCAGCACCGAATTGATGCCGGTGGCCTGGGTGAAGGCCAGCACCAGGCAGGCCAGCACGAACGGCCACACGTAGCGGCGGCTGAGCAGCGGGTCGCGCTTGCCGTTGCGGCCGGTCTGCATCTCTTCCGGGGCCTGCATGCGCTGCAGGGTCGGCTCCACCTCGTCCGCGGCCACGGTGCGCTGCAGAGCACGGCGCGCCTTGGCGATGCGGCCACGGCGCACGAGCCAGCGGGGGGATTCACTGATCAGCAGCACGCCCCCGGTGAACACCAGCCCAGGCAGCAGGCAGCTCCAGAAAATGGTGCGCCAGGCGTGATCCTTGACGTCGAACAGCAGGCGCTGCTGCTCGGCACCGGGCAGATGGCCCACCGCGGCCGTCGCCGCATCCACTGCATGCGCGTGGTACAGCCCGATCACGGCCGCCAGCACCAGGCCGATGGTCAGCAGCAACTGGAACATCGCCGCGCCACGCCCACGTCGTTCCGGGCTGAGCACTTCGGCCAGGTAGAGCGGCACGACGACACCGATCAGGCCGCCACTGATGCCCTGCAGCAGGCGCCCCATCAACAGCGCGCCATAGCCATCGGACAATGCCATTACCGGAATGCTCGCGGTGAACAACACGCCGGCCAGCAGCATCGCGCCACGGCGGCCGATCAGGTCGGCGACCATCCCGGCGAACAGCGAGGACAGCACACTGCCCAGCAGCACCGCGGCGACCACGAAACCCAGCTGCTGGCTGGTCAGGTGCCAGCTCGCGGTGGCGGTGGCCTCCAGATAGGGCAGGGCGCCGGCGATGATGCCGATGTCGATGCCGTAGAGCAGCCCGCCCATGCCACCGATGAACAACAGATAGCGTACCGGCCAGCGTGGCGCGGAAGCGCCGGCGTGCACGGGCATGGCTGCGGAAACGTCGTTCATCGTGCCGGTCCTGTCTGCTGCTGCGTGCGCCATGGCGGCGCGGGAGTCCACGCTCAGTCGAGCGCGATGTCGTCGCCTTCCACCACCACGCCGCGCACGCGCAGGTCGTGGTCGAGCACCACCAGGTCCGCCCAGGCACCGGTCGCGATACGGCCGCGGTCATCGATGCCGAGGTAGTCGGCCGGGTAGCGCGACAGCCGGTTGGAGGCATCGGCGATGTCCAGGCCGAGCGAGACCAGGTTGCGCAGCGCCTGGTCCATGGTCAGTGCGCTGCCGGCCAGCGAGCCGCTCGACAGCCGCACACAGCCCAGGCACTTGTGCACGCGCTGCACGCCGAGCGCGTATTCGCCATCGGGCATGCCGGTAGCGGCGGTCGCATCGGTGACGCAGTACAGGCGCGGAATCGCGCGCAGCGCGGTGCGGATCGCGCCGGGATGCACGTGCTGCAGATCGGGAATGAGTTCGGCGTACTGCGCATGCGCGAGTGCGGCGGTGGCGATGCCCGGGTGGTAGTGGTCCACACCGGTCATGCCATTGAACAGATGGGTGAAGCCGGCCGCACCGGCGTTCAATGCGGCCACGCCGTCATCATAGCTGCCGGCGCTGTGACCGAGCTGCACGCGGATGCCGAGCGCGCTCAGGGCAGGAATCAGCGCGAGGTGCTGGCCGATTTCCGGGGCGAGGGTCAGCACCTTGATCGGGGTGATCGCGTGCAGGCGCTTAACGTCGGCCAGGGTGGCCTCGACCACCAATGGTGGCTGCGCGCCCAGGCGCTGCGCGCTGATGAAGGGGCCTTCCAGGTGGACGCCGAGCACGCGCGCCATGCCGGGTTCGCGCGTGGCGATCGCAGCGGACAGGCCTTCAAGCGCCCGCGTGATGTCGTCTTCCTGCGCGGTCATGGTGGTGCCCAGCAGCGCGGTGGTGCCGTGCCGGGCGTGCGCACGCGCCACCGTCCGCGCGGTCGCGCCGCCCTGCATGATGTCCACCCCGGCCCCGCCATGCACATGCAGGTCGATGAAGCCGGGCAGGATCAGCGGCACCTCCGCATCGTCGCGCGGGTCGGCGTGCGCGGTGTCGATGGCAGTGATGCGCTGGTCGAAATGGAGATCGCCGCGGACCCAACCGGTGTCGGTGAGCAGGCGGCCGTGCAGGGAGCGGGACTCGGTCAAGGCGGGGACTCGGCGATGATCACTTCGACGCCCAGCCGCTGCAGCCCTTCCAGGTACTCGGGCTCGATACTGGCGTCGGTGATGATGGTATGGACCTGGTCCAGCCGCGCGATGCGGTGCAGGCTGACCCGGCCGAACTTGGAGGCATCGGTCAGCACCACGATGCGGCGCGCGCGCTCGACCATGCGGTGGTTGAGGCTGGCTTCGGCCTCATGGTGGGTGGTCAGGCCGAACTGCAGGTCCAGGCCGTCCACACCGAGGAACAGGGTGTCGAAGCTGTAGGTATTGAGGCTGGCCTCGGCCTGGCTGCCATGCAGCGACAGCGACTGCTTGCGCAGCAGCCCGCCGGTGAGCAGCAGCTCCACGCCGGGCGCATTGGCCAGCTCCCAGGCGATGTTGAGCCCGTTGGTCATCACCGTGACATCGCGATGCCCGCGCAGGTGCCGCGCCAGGGTCATCGTGGTCGAGCCGGAATCGATGATGATGTTGTCGCCGGCTTTGACCAGCTTGGCCGCCTCGATACCGATGCGGTCCTTCATCGGCAGGTTCAGCGCATCCTTCTCGTGGATGTCCTGTTCCTGAGGCGGCGTGCGCACCAGCGTGGCGCCCCCGTGGGTGCGCGTGGCCAGCCCCTGCGACTCGATGTGGGTCAGGTCGGCGCGGATCGTCACTGCCGACACCGCAAAGCGCTCCACCAGCTCGCTGACCTGCACGTTGCCGTGCTCGACCAGGGTCTGGAGGATCTGTTGGCGGCGCTGCCGGGTGTTTCGCATGGGGGCGATTCCGTTCGAAAGGGAAAGCCGAAGCTTACCGTTCCGAAAGCTCCTTGGCCTGCCGGGTTTCGTTATGCGCGCCCGAGACGTTGCGATTGCAGGCCCGGGCGTACTCGGCCAGGCGCAGCGCCACCTTGTGCTGGATCAGCGCCAGCGGTTCGGGCTGCAGCTCGCCGGCTTCGATCGCCTTGAGCTGTTCGGGCATGAACTGGCTGAGCAGCATCTGCGGCGGCGCGTGCGCGGTGAGATTGGCGATGAGCGTATCCAGCGCGGCCTGCACCGCCGGCTCGCCCCAGTAATAGCGGCTGCGGTCGCTGAGCGAGTACGCGCGCAGCAGGCGCAGTTCGTGTTCGTCGCCCTGGTAGTAGCTGCGCCAGCTGCCGGGTTTGTCGACCATGCAGCGGTCCAGCACCTCGATCAGCTGCGAGTGCTGCGCGGCGGGCAGCAGCTCACGCTCGATCATGGCCAGCGCGAACACCGCTTCGCGGAAGGCATAGGTTGCCGCCGGGCCGACTTTCAGGATCGCGAAGTGATCGCGGACCAGCGCGTGCAGGCCGGCTTCGGTCTGGTAATCGGTGGAGTGCGCTTCGAACACGATGCGCGGCTGCTGTTCGACGAAGGCCGACAGGTCCGCGGCGGCGGCAGGGTCGTAGTAGTGCACGCTGCTGTGGTCGAAATCCACGCCGGGCTGCACCACCATCGCGATCACGCGCTCCCAGGCGGGCAGCAGGTCCGGGGCGGAAAATGCTTCGCGGTGGATGGCCAGGGTGGTGGCCGCGGCCGCCGGCGTCGTCACCTGCAGGCCACCGGCCAGCGAGGCCTCGCCGCCGGGAATCGGCACTTCGGTGCCGATCACATAGACCGGCGGCGGCAGCCCGTGCTCGGCAGCGGTGCGCTCGGCAATCCGCGCCAGCTCGGCCGAGCGCGCCGCGACGATGGCGTCCGGCAACGGGGTCGGGTCATCGGCGCAGGACATGCTGCAGTCCAGGTGGATCTTGTGGAAACCGGCGGCCACATAGGCGGCGATCAGCTCGCGGGCGTTGGCCATTGCGGCCGCTGCGGGGCCTTTCTGCCAGGCATTCGGACCGAGGTGGTCGCCGCCGAGCACCAGCCGCTCGGCCGGGAAGCCCGCATCGCGCGCCAGCTGCAGTACGTAGTCGCGGTACTGCGGTGGGGTCATGCCGGTATAGCCGCCGAACTGATCGACCTGGTTGGAGGTCGCCTCGATCAGCAGCAGGGTGTCGTAACGCTGCGCCACCTGCATCGCCGCCAGCAACACCTGCGCGTTGCTGCAGCAGACGCTGTACAGCCCGACGGGGGCGCCCTGGCGATGGGCGGCGATCAACGATTGGACGGCGGACATGGCAACTCCAGTAACAGCGGTGTTCAGGGGGAGGGATGGTGCTGGCGCGCGAGCAGGGCGGCGCCCCGCGCACCGCCGGCATCGCCGAAGGTGGGCGGCAGGATCGGCGGCACGCGCACGCCGGTGAACAGGTACGGCGCGATCGCGGCCGGCAGATCGCGATACAGCTGCTCCAGCTTGGACAGCCCACCGCCGAGCACGATCACGTGCGGATCGAGCGCGAGAATCAGGCTGGCGAAGCTGTAACCGAGCAGGTCGCGGTGGATGGCCAGGGCCTGCTGCGCGATCGCATCGCCGGCCTGCGCGCGTGCGACCACCTCGGCAGCATCCAGCGCTGTACCACCGCGCCGCGCATGGATCATCGCCAGGCCGCTGCCGGACACGTACCGCTCCAGGCAGCCGCGCAGGCCGCAACCGCAGTCCAGCAGCGGCAGATCGTGGCGCTGCTGCAGTGTGGCGGGCAGGCTCCAGTGGCCCCACTCGCCGGCGATGCCGTTGTGCCCGGCGATCAGCCGGCCACCGACGCAGAAGCCACCGCCCGCACCGGTGCCGAGGATCGCCCCGAACATGCTGGGATACCCGGCGGCGGCGCCGTCATGCGCTTCGGACAAGGCAAAGCACTGCAGATCGTTGCCCAGTTCCAGCGGGCGCTGCAGGCGAGCCTGCAGGTCCGCCCCGACTGTGTGACCGGTCAGGCTGGGCACATTGGCACTGAGCTGGCGGCCGCTGGCGCGATCACGCACGCCGGGCAGGCCAAGGCCGATGGCGACCCCGCGCTGGCCGAGCGCGGCATCCGCCGCATCGACCAGATCGACGATCGCCTGCAGGAACGCAGCGTAGTCCCGGGTCGGCGTCGGTACGCGCTGGCGATGATGCACCGCCAGCGCGGCGTCGCACGCGACCAGCTCGATCTTGGTGCCGCCGATGTCGATGCCGTACCAGGTCTGCATGCGTGCTCAGCCGTGGGGGTGGATGGTCACGCCCTGCACCACACGGTTGACCGTGCCGTCGGGGAAGGGATTGTCCGGGGTCATGCCGAGCGCGGCCGAACGCTGCAGCGCATAGCACTGCGGCGCCAGCAACCACAGCGGGGCCAGCCACGGATCGGGCAGTGCAGGTGCGGCGAGGACGAAGTCGCCGTCGGCGCGGTCCGCGTCATCCGGCCCGATCGACAGCACCCGCCCGGCGATGCCGTCGCGGCGCAGTTCGTTCAACAGGTCCTGCTCGTAGCGGCGGGCGAGCGGTTGCGCGCTGCGCAGCATCACCACCAGGGTTTCGCCGTTGAGGGTGGACTTGGGACCATGGCGGAACCCCAGCGGGGTATTGGCCAGCGCCAGCACCTGGCCGGCGGTGAGTTCGAGCACCTTCAGCGCGGCCTCGCGGGCGACCGCTTCCAGTGGTCCACTGCCGAGATAGATGACGCGCGAGTATGGCGCCTGGGCCAGCGCGGCCACCGCCGCATCCCAGGCATCCAGTGCGCGTTCGCCGTGGCTGGCCAGGCTGCGCAGACGTTCCAGGCGCTGCGCCCACGGGGCGCTGTCGAACGCACTCAGCGCGGCCAGCAGCATGCAGCTCAGGCTGCTGGTCATCGCAAAGGCGCGGTCGCAGCTGGCCGCCGGCATCAGCAGCGACAGCGTATCGCTGCGGCCGTGACCACGCTTGGCGAGTTCGCCTTCGGCATTGCAGGTGATATCCACGAAGCGTGCGCGGTCGACCTGGTCGCGGACCAGATCCACCGCCGCCACGCTTTCCGGGCTGGAGCCGCTGCGCCCGAACGAGACCAGCAGGGTCGGGCGGTCGCGGCGCAGGTACAGCGCCGGATGGGTCAGCAGGCTGGTGGTATGCACGGCGCGGACCTCGGCAGGCCACTGCGCATTGATCTGGTCGGCCACCATCTCGGCAATGAACCCCGAGCTGCCGGCGCCGGTGAAGATCACCAACTGGCCGGGATCGCGCAGGGCTTCCCCGAGGAAGCCGTCGATGCGCGCCTGCGCTGCGTCCAGCAGGCCGGCCAGCGCGGCCCACAGCCGGGGCTGCTGAGCGATTTCTTCGGCGGTATAGGCGCCACCGAGGCGCTGCCACGTGGGCAAATCAGGGAGCAGAGAAGCGTCCATTCGCAATTCCTGTTGGGCGACCGCACCTTCTGCGTTTTCTTTCGAAATGTCAAATATCGAAAGATAAAGAAAAGGTAGTTCGGTCACAGTTTTCGTCGTCTTCTTGACGGGCTCCCGTCAGGACTTCACCGGAATGCCGCGCCGCAGCAAGGTTTCGGGCGGTCAAAAACACGTATTCAGGCAACGTTTGGAAAGTATGGCCGAGCGGCATCTTTCGTTTTATATAAATTATCCTTCCTTTTTCTTTGCAATTTGTTGACATCTTTCGAGACCCTGCCCTAGAGTCGGCCGCACTGGTTTCAGTTTCCCGCTCACCGCGGGCTTGGGGGCAAGGTGGACTTCCGGTTACGACGCACTGGTCTGACGATTGCACTGCTTGCCGCAGTGGCGCTGGGCGGCACCGCCAGTGCCGCGCCGGTGGGTAACCTGCGTGCGATCAGTGCCACCCCCGCCAACGACGGCACCCCCGGTTGGACGCTCAGCACCGATACCGGCGCCACCGTGCGCGTGGACCTGTTGCGCGATGACGTTCTGCGCGTGCGCGCCGGCCGCAACGGCACGCTCACCGGTGCCGGCGACAAGGCCGCCCCGATCGTGCTGCCGCAGCCGGCCGCGAAGGTTGCCGTCCAACTGGAAGAGGATGCCAACGAGGTGCGCATCCGCACCGATGCGCTGGTCCTGCACATCCAGCGCCAGCCACTGCGCCTGGCGCTGGTCCGCCGCGAGGGCGACCGCGATGTCGCGCTGTGGCGCGAACTGCAGCCGCTGGACCTGGACAAGGACCAGAGCGTGCAGGTGCTCTCCAGCGAAAGCGATGAGCACTTCTACGGCGGTGGCCAGCAGAACGGCCGCTTCGAGTTCAAGGGCCGCGAACTGGAGGTGTCGTACTCCGGTGGCTGGGAAGAAGGCGATCGCCCCAACCCGGCGCCGATGCTGCTGAGCTCGCGGGGCTGGGGCATGCTGCGCAATACGTGGAGCGACGGCACCTACGATCTGCGCCAGGCCGACCAGGCCACGCTGCTGCACCGCGAAGACCGCTTCGATGCGTACTACTTCGTCGGGCCGAGCCTGCATACGCTGCTGGACCGTTACACCACGCTGACCGGCCGCGCCGGCCTGCTGCCGCGCTGGGCGTTCTCCTATGGCGACGCCGACTGCTACAACGATGGCAACAACATCAAGAAGCCGGGCAGCGTGCCCGACGGCTGGAGCGACGGCCCGACCGGCACCACGCCCGACGTGGTCGACAGCGTGGCCAGGCAGTACCGCGAGCACGACATGCCCGGCGGCTGGATCCTCCCCAACGATGGTTACGGCTGCGGCTACAAAAAGCTGCCCGAGACCGTACAGGGGCTGGCGAAGTACGGCTTCAGGACCGGCCTGTGGACCGAGAACGGCGTCGACAAGATCGCCTGGGAAGTCGGCACCGCCGGCAGCCGCGTGCAGAAGCTGGACGTGGCCTGGACCGGCAAGGGCTATCAGTTCGCCATGGATGCCAACCAGTCCGCGTTCAACGGCATCATGGACAACTCCGATTCGCGCCCGTTCCTGTGGACGGTGATGGGCTGGGGCGGCATCCAGCGCTATGCGGTGGCCTGGACCGGCGACCAGAGCAGCAGCTGGGATTACATCCGCTGGCACATCCCGACCCTGATCGGCTCGGGCCTGTCCGGCATGGCCTACGCCAGTGGCGACGTGGACGCGATCTTCGGCGGCAGCGCCGAGACCTTCACCCGCGACCTGCAGTGGAAAAGCTTCACCCCCGTGCTGATGGGCATGTCCGGCTGGTCGGGCAATGCACGCAAGCACCCGTGGTGGTTCGATGAACCCTACCGCAGCGTCAACCGCGACTACCTCAAGTTGAAAATGCGCATGACCCCGTACATGTACGGACTGGCGCATGCCGCGGCCACCACCGGCGCACCGCTGCTGCGGGCGCTGATGTGGGATTACCCGCAGGACCCGCAGGCCTACACCGAGGCGCACAAGTACCAGTTCCTGCTCGGCCGCGAACTGCTGATCGCGCCGGTGTACCGCAGCCAGGCCGCGAGCCGTGGCTGGCGCCGCGACATCCACCTGCCGCAGGGCCGCTGGATCGACTACTGGGATGGCCGCCAGCTGCAGGCCGGGGCCGAGGGACGTTCGCTGGACCGCGCGGTCGACCTGGCCACGATCCCGGTGTTCGTGCGCGCCGGCGCGATCATCCCGATGTACCCGGCGATGCTCTACGACGGCGAAAAACCGCTCGATGAAGTGACCTTCGACCTGTACCCGCAGGGCGCCTCGCAGTACACGCTGTACGAAGACGATGGCGCCACCCGCCGCTATGAGAAGGGCGAATCGAGCACGCAGGCGATCACGGTGCAGGCCCCGGCGCAGGGCACGGGTCCGGTGCAGGTGCGCATCGATCCGGTGCAGGGCCAGTACGCCGGCCAGCTGCCGCAGCGGCGCTATGCGCTGCGCGTGCTCAGCCGCCAGCGCCCCGCCGCAGTGACGCTGGACGGCCGTGCGCTGCCGATGCTGGCCGACCAGGCAGCATGGCAGGGCGCCAACGAAGGCTGGTACTTCGACGCGGCCGAACGCCGCGGCACCCTGCACGTACGCACCGCGCCGACCGACATCCGCCAGCCACTGGCACTCCAGCTGGACCTGCCGGTTGCCGCCGCGCCGGCCGACGATGCCTTCCCGGCCGCACCGGAACTGGGCCGCGCGCTGCCGTCGGACAGCCTGCTGGTGGTGAACCGCCCGGCCGAGGAGCAGGGCTATGAGATGGAGAAGGCGTTCGACGACGATCCGGCGACGTGGTTCCGCACCGTGCGCAACCAGGCGATCAAGACCGGCGCGCACGAATGGGTGCTCGGCTTCGGCGAACGCAAGCTGATCGACGGCATCGAACTGGCGCCGCGCAACGACCAGCACTGGAAGAACGGCCAGATCCGCGACTACGAAATCTACATGGCCGACAGCAACGGCGAGTGGGGTGAGCCGATCAAGCGCGGTCGTCTGACCCTGCAGCAGGGGATGCAGCAGATCGACTTCCCCGCCCATGCCGGCCGCCTGCTGCGCTTCCGCGTGCTGAGCACGCAGAACCCGGAAGGTGATGGTGCCAGCGGTGCCGATCCGATGGTGACGGCTGCGCAGGGCAGCGTGGCACGTGCGGTGGATGCGCTGCAGCCGCGCGATGTCGGCCCGATCGTACTGTCCACCTTCCACGTGCTGGAGCATCCGCAGCCGGACGGCCCGGCGCAGCAGCTGTACCTGTCCGCGCTGCCGCTGCCAGCACCGTTGCAGGCCAGCGTTGCTGCCGACCACGCCTTCGGTGGCCAGGCCGGAATGCGCATGAACGGCCTGCATTTCCGCCGCGGCCTGGGCGTCAACGCCAGCAGCCGGATCGACCTGAAGCTCAACGGCAGCTGGCGCCTGCTGCGCGCCGACCTGGGTATCGATGATCAGTGCCGCACCGCCGGCGGCATGCAGTTCCAGGTGTGGGGTGACGGTCGGCTGCTGTATGACAGCGGCCTGGTCAACGCACCCGGCGTGGTCAAACCGGAGCTGGACGTGCGCGGCCTGCAGCGGCTGAGCCTGCGCACGCTCGGGGCGCAGGGCGATCACCCCGCGCAGGTCTGTGGCAACTGGGCCAATGCCGCCCTGATCGGACAGGAGGGCGATACCGCCAGCATCGTGTCGCCGTAACCGAAGAAACACGCTTTCAGAAAAACAGCTCTCTCCCGTTTCCCGTCTGCGGCCCTCTGGCCGCGGCACGGGGGACGTTTGCCCGAACACACCCATCCACCGCCAGCCCCACGCTGCGGATCGAACAAGGAGCCCAAGATGTTGACCGAACGCCATCGCCATCGCCGCATCACCGCCACCCCCTTGTCCATCGCACTCGGCCTGGCCGTTGCGGTGGTCGGCAGTGCCGGCGCGCAGGACGCAGCGCCCGATACCAACGCCACCGAGCTGTCTCGCATCGAAGTAACCGGCTCCAACATCCGCCGCAGCGATGTGGAAACCGCCTCGCCGGTGCAGGTGATCAGCAAGCAGGACATCGAGAACATGGGCGCGCGCACGCTGTTGCAGGTGCTCGACAACCTGCCCGCCGCGCGGCCGGGCCAGCAGGACGCACGCTCACTGTTCACCGGCTCGGACGGCGCCTCGCAGGCCAACCTGCGTGGCCTCGGCGCGCAGGGCACGCTGGTGCTGCTCAATGGCCGTCGGCTGTCCTACTACGGCGCGCCCGCCGGCTTCCAGACCCAGTTCGTCAACATCGATGCGATCCCCGCCGCGGCGATCGAACGCATGGAAGTGCTGACCGACGGTGCCTCGGCGGTGTACGGCACCGACGCGGTGGCCGGCGTGATCAACGTGATCACCAAGCGCTCCTACCAGGGTGCGGAGATCAACCTCACCACCGACAAATCCTCGCGGATCAGCTCCTACGGCGAGCACCAGGGCAGCATCACCGCCGGCTTCGGCGACCTCGATGAAGACCGCTACAACGTCTATGCCTCGGTGAACCTGTACCGGCGCGATGCGATTCCGCTGAGCGATTTCTACGACAAGCGGCCCGACCAGTACTACGTCAACAACCCCAACTACCTGCCCAACCTGCGCCTGGGCACCGGCAGCAAGCCGGGTGAGTTCAACCCCGGCAGCTACTTCGCGTTCGACCCGGTCACCGGCCGCCGCGTGCAGGAAGCCGCCCCGGGCTGCAACAACGTGCTCACCAGCGAAGCGGCCGGCCCGCGCTGTATCTGGGAGACGTGGATGAACAACGAGATCGACGCCGGCGCCAAGTCCGAGCGCAACACCGCCTACGTCAACGCGCATTTCCTGATCGGCGACAGCACCGAAGCCTTCGCCGAGGCGACCTACACCGACATCGACCTGACCGCCAATGGCGGCACGCCGCGCGCCTACGGCACCACCACCGGCAACCCGACCAGCTGGTTCTCGCGCAACACCGGCACCACCGTCAATCAGTTCCTGTATCCATACCTTGGCCCGAACAACGAATACAACCACGCCTCGCCCGAACTGAAAGCGCTGATGGGTGGCGTGGTCGGCCTGCAGTATCTGCTGCAGGACGTGGGCGCCAACCACTTCGGCCAGCGCAACACCGACCAGAGCTACCGCGTGGTGGCCGGGCTGCGCGGTGACATCGGCGACTGGAACTGGGAAACCGCCTTCGCCACCGCCGGCAGCCACTCGGTCACCTACCAGACCACCAACGTGAACCTGGCCGGCTTCGAAAAGGCCTTCGGCCCATACTCCGTCGATCCGGGTACCGGCCGCGTCATCATCTCCGACCACCCGGCGTACAAGTTCGGCGAGATCAGCGAGGCCAATGCCGCGCTGATCCGCGAAGCGTTCCCGACCTTCGACATCCAGTCCTGGACGCGGCTGCACACCCTCGATGGCAAGATCGAAGGCCCGCTGTTCCAGATGCCGGCCGGCGAAGTACGTGCGGCCTTCGGCTTCAACGCCAGCCGCGAGACCTTCTACACCCCGGGCAACCCGGATGCGGCCAACGGCCTGATCACCCAGCAGGGTGGTTCGTGGTTCGACGGCAAGCGCAACACCTATGCGCTGTTCGCCGAGACGGTAGCGCCGCTCACCGAGAAGCTGGAGCTGGACGCCGCGCTGCGCGTGGACAAATACCCGGACTTCAGCGCCAACCTGGCCCCGAAGATCGGCCTGAAGTACCAGATGTTCGACCAGCTGATGCTGCGCGGTACCTACTCCACCGGCTTCCGCGCACCCAGCCTGGCCGAGTCCGGCAACGGCGGCGTGTTCGCCCAGCTGGGCGGTTACCGCGACGAGGTGCGCTGCAACGAGACCAACGCGATCGCCAACCTGCTGTTGCGGTCACAGCGCGGTGGCGATGTCGACCTGGGCAAGACCCTGCTCAACACCGATTGCAGCCGCACCGTGGCGCGCATGACCCAGCCGAACCCGGACCTGAAGCCGGAAAAGGCCAAGATCACCACGCTGGGCTTTGTCTACGAGCCGACCCAGTGGCTCTCGGTATCGGCCGATTACTGGTTCATCTACCGCAGCAACGAAATCGTCGCCCCGGATTTCACCCGCGATGAAGACATCATCTCCTCCACCCGCTCGCCGATCACCGACAGCGACCGCGCCAACCTGGCGGCGCTGGCGGCGATGTGCGCCGATCCGGCCAGCGGCGTCGCGTGCCCGGGCACGCTGCCCGGTTACAGCGTCGGCAACGTGGCCAGCGTGGTGGGCCAGTACAAGAACCGCGGCAAGACCCTGATCGACGGCTTCGACATCGACGCGCGCAGCCGCTTCTCGCTGGGCGAATGGGGCAACCTCAACATCGGCGTGGCTGCCACCCTCGCCAACCGCAACCGCTCCTACCTGGATGACGAAAGCGGCTGGTACTACGGCGACCTGGTCGGCTACTACAACAACCCGCGCCTGCGCGCCACGTTGAACGCGGACTGGAGCTACAAGCAGGTCACCACCAGCGTCTTTGTCAACTACGTGGGCGGCACCAAGTGGGCGCTGCAGCAGATCGACGAGGAAGACAACAACCCGCAGACCTGCACCGCCGGCTACCTGCCGGTGGAGCAGAGCAAGTGCGATGGTGCGCCGTCGTGGTGGACCGCCAACCTGAGCGTGGCCTGGCGCCCGGACGAGCACTGGAACGTGGGCTTCACCATCAAGAATCTGTTCGACCGTCTGCCGTTCTATGACCCGAACAGCTTCCTGGGCGACTCCAGCGATTACGCCACCATCTTCGGTCGCGGCTACAGTCTGACCGTGGGCTACAAATTCTGATGCATCCCTCGCGCCGGTCCCGGCCGGCGCGATCTTCACACGAGGTACTGTCCATGAAACGCAGAGAATTCATCGCCGCCAGCGCGGCCGTCGCCGCCAGCAGCCTGCTGCCGAACACACCCGCCTGGGCCCGCGCACGCAAGGTGCGGCTGGGCCTGATCGGCACCGGCATGCGCGGCCAGGTGCTGCTGAAAGAACTGGTCCGCCGCGATGACGTGGAGGTGGTCGCCCTGTGCGACATCGAGCCGATCATGCTCAAGCGCGGCATGGACATGGTCGCCAAGGCTGGCAAGCCTGCGCCCAAGGCCTATGGCCAGGATGGCGATGTCAACGCGTGGAAGCGGCTGATCGAGCAGCGCGGGCTGGACGGGGTGGTCATCGCCACGCCGTGGGAATACCACGCGCCGATGGCGATCGCGGCCATGCAGGCCAAGGTCGCGGTGGGCTGCGAAGTGGTCGCCGGCATTACCCTGCAGGACCACTGGGATGTGCTCAAGACCCAGCTGTCCACCGGCACCCCCTACATGCTGCTGGAAAACGTCTGCTATCGCCGCGACGTGATGGCCGCGCTGCAGATGGTGCGGCAAGGCCTGTTCGGCGAGCTCGTGCATCTGCAGGGCGGCTACCAGCACGACCTGCGGGGCGTGAAGTTCAACTCCGGCGATCCGAGCCAGCCCTATGACAGCGGCGTGGAATTCGGTGCCAAGGGCTGGTCCGAGGCGCGCTGGCGCACCGAACATTCGGTGCAGCGCAACGGTGAGCTGTACCCCAGCCACGGCATTGGCCCGTGTGCGATGTACACCGGCATCAACCGCGGCAACCGCTTCACCCACATCAACGCCTTCGCCAGCAAGGCGCGCGGTCTGCATGAGTACACCGTGGCCAAGAGCGGCGGCACCACCCACCCCAGCACCAAGGTGAACTTCAAGCTCGGCGACATCGTCACCACCACGCTGGCCTGCGAGAACGGCGAGACCATCCTGCTGCAGCACGACACCTCGCTGCCGCGGCCGTACTCGATGGGCTTCCGTGTGCAGGGCACCAAGGGCCTGTGGATGGACGTGAACCAGTCCATCCATATCGAAGGTCGCAGCCCGCCGCACAAGTGGGAACCGTTCCAGGCCTACCAGGACCAGTACGAGCACCCGCTGTGGAAGCAGCACGCCGACACCGCCGCCAGCGCCGGCCACGGTGGTATGGACTGGTTCGTCATCCATGCCTTCGTGGAGGCGCTCAAGGCCCGGGCACCGATGCCGATCGACATCTACGACGCGGTCACCTGGAGCGCGATCACGCCGCTGTCCGAGCAGTCGATCGCCAACAGTTTCCAGACGTTGGAATTCCCGGATTTCACCGCCGGGCTGTGGAAGCAGCGCAAGCCGATCTTTGCGTTTGATGGGACGTACTGAGGAAGGTTGACGTTCAACGGCCGGTACCGATGCGTACCGGCCATTCCGTGCGCGCATTGACCCGGTCGGCCAGCTGATGGCGCGGCCCAGCCTGGGCGATCAGCGCAGGCAAAGCAATGAACACGGGGAAGCGTGGCAAGGATGGTGCGCCCGGAGGGATTCGAACCCCCGACCAATGGCTTCGGAAGCCACTACTCTATCCGGCTGAGCTACGAGCGCGTTGTATCCTGCATCCCGCCGGGCCGCCTGATGGGGCCACGGACCGCCGAAGCGGCGCGGGAGGAGCATTCTATCCGTAAACGCCGCGCAGGTCTGCCCCCTGCATCGATGCACCGGGCGACGGCGCGCCCGGCCAGCCCAGGCGGTATCCTTTACCGATGGCTTACGAACGTTTTGAAGCGCCCGAGGCGGCGCCCCCGTCGCGCTGGCGGCACTACTGGAAGTTGATGCGCGCCGACCGCCCGATCGGCACCCTGCTGCTGCTCTGGCCCACCTGGTGGGCGCTGTGGCTGGCCTCCGGCGGGCTGCCCCCGCTGTGGACGCTGTTCGTGTTCACCGCCGGCGTCTGGCTGACCCGCTCGGCCGGCTGCGTGATCAACGACTACGCCGACCGCTGGCTGGACCCGCACGTCAAGCGCACCAAGGACCGCCCGCTGGCCAGCGGCGCCGTCTCCGGCCGCGAGGCGCTGGCCCTGTTCGCCGGGCTGATGATCGTCGCCTTCGCGCTGGTGTTGACCCTGAACTGGCTCACCATCGGCATGAGCTTCATCGGCGTGTTCCTGGCCGCCAGCTACCCCTACCTGAAGCGCTACACCCACCTGCCGCAGGTGTACCTGGGCATGGCCTTCGGCTGGGGCATCCCGATGGCCTTCGCCGCGGTGCAGGGCGAGGTGCCGGTGATCGGCTGGCTGCTGTACGGCGCCAACATCCTGTGGTCCACCGCGTACGACACCTGGTACGCCATGGTCGACCGCGATGACGACCTGAAAATGGGCTCGCACTCCACCGCGATCCTGTTCGGCGATCTGGACCTGGTCATCCAGGGCATCCTCTATGCGCTGTTCCTGGGCACGATGGCGCTGGTCGGCCTGCGCGCCGGGCTGGCGTTCTATTACGGCCTGGGCGTCGGCGTGGCCGCCGGGCTGATCGCCTACGAGTTCTGGATCGCCCGCAAGCGCGAGCGTGACCCGTGCTTCAAGGCCTTCCTGCACAACAACTGGGTCGGGGCGGCGCTGTTCGCCGGCATCGCGGTGTCGCTGGCGCTGCGCTGAGGGGCGACCCGACCAACGGTCGGGTGCTACCGGTAACGCGCACTACGACCATTAGGCGACTGACAGCGCCGTGGCCAGCGCCCAGAATCCCTCCCATCGAATGGTCGGGGAGGGTAGGGGCAATGAACACGTCGACGGTGGTGCAGGACGGCTGGATGGCGCGCGCGGCACTGCGCTCAGCCGCCTGGGCGGAAAAGTGGTTCCCTGATGCGTACGTGTTCGCGGTGCTCGGCGTGGTCATCGTCGCCGCCGCCGCGATGGGCTTCGGCGCCACCCCGCAGGCCACCGCCACGGCATTCGGCGAGGGCTTCTGGAGCCTGATCCCCTTCACCATGCAGATGGCCTTCGTGGTCATCGGCGGCTACGCCGTCGCCACCGCGCCGATCGTCGCGCGTTTCATCGATCTGCTGGCCCGCGTCCCCAAGACCGGCCGTGGCGCGGTGGTTTATGTCGGTCTGATCAGCATGCTCGCCTCGCTGCTGAGCTGGGGCTTCTCGCTGGTGTTCGGTGGACTGCTGGTCCGCGCGCTGGCCCGCCGCGAAGCACTCCACATGGACTACCGCGCCGCCGGCGCCTCGGCGTATCTCGGCCTTGGCGCGGTCTGGGCGATGGGGCTGAGCTCCTCGGCCGCCCAGCTGCAGGCCAACCCGGCCAGCATGCCGCCCGGCCTGGTCGAGATCACCGGCGTGCTGCCCTTCACCGAAACCATCTTCCTGTGGCAGTCGATCGCGCTGACCGCCGCGCTGATCCTGGTCTCGCTGCTGATCGCCTGGCTGACCGCCCCCGGCGCCGCCTCCGCGCGCACTGCCAAGGACTTCGAAGGCGCCGCCCGCGCCGAAGCCGAGCCGCTGCCGCCGCGCACCCGCCCCGGCGAGTGGCTGGAGTACAGCCCGCTGCTCACCGTGCTGCTCTCGCTGCTCGCGTTCGGCTGGCTGTTCGGCGAGTTCGCCAGCAAGCCGGTGGTGACCGCCATCGCCAACCTCAACACCTACAACTTCCTGTTCATCTCGCTTGGCCTGCTGCTGCACTGGCGCCCGCGCAGCTTCCTCAACGCCGTGGCCAAGGCCGTCCCCAGCACCACCGGCGTGCTGATCCAGTTCCCGCTGTATGGCGGCATCGCGATGATCCTCACCCACGCCACCGGCAGTGGCGATGAGACCCTCGCGCATCGGCTCTCCACCCTGTTCGTGCATATCGCCACCACCGACACCTTCGCGCTGGTGATGGGCGTGTACTCGGCCGTGCTCGGCTTCTTCGTGCCCTCCGGTGGCGGCAAGTGGATCATCGAAGCGCCGTACGTGATGCAGGCGGCCAACGAACTGAAGGCCCATCTGGGGTGGGCAGTACAGGTCTACAACGCGGCCGAGGCGCTGCCGAACCTGATCAACCCGTTCTGGATGCTGCCGCTGCTGGGCGTGCTCGGCCTGAAGGCGCGCGACATCGTCGGCTTCACCTTCATCCAGCTGCTGGTGCACATCCCGCTGGTGCTCGGCCTGCTGTGGCTGCTCGGCATGACGCTGACCTACGTGCCGCCGGTGATGCCGTGATCGTCATCTGCGCGTCATCTGTAGACGTTGGCTCAGCGATGCCCTGTTCAGTCGCACGACGAGGAGTTCTGTGGGAAGCGGAATAAGGGAATTCGAACCGTTCATATGCGGGTCAACGCCTACTGCGGCATGGGGTCTGCACTCGTTGAAAACGTTGGCGGGGAGACGTTGACGAATTCGTATACAAACCCCCACACGTCGTTAACCTCGCGCTGCAGAGGATGGCCCGGACCGCGACATTCCGTTTGCGGCAACCGGAGAATCGAGATGGCTCAGCAGAACCAGCAGAACCCGAATCAGCGCGGTGAGCAGCAGGAAGGTGGTCGCGGCCAGCAGCAGCAACAGCAGCAGGAACAGCAGCAGCGCAACCAGAACCAGCAGCAGGGCGGCCAGCAGGACGAGGAAGAGTGAACCCAGCCGGCTGTTGTGTGAACTGAAGCCCCGCTCCGGCGGGGCTTCGTTCGTCCGGGCCTGCTCAGGCCGAGCGCAGGTGCCAGCCCAGTGCTGCGTCTTCGACCATCGCGCCCGGCACCACGTCATGCAGCACCACGCGGATGCCGCGCGCATTCGGCAGCACCTTCTGCTCGGGGAACCAGCGGCGGGTGGCATCGACCACGATCAACAGGCCTTCGTCATCGCCCAGTGGTGCGAAGTGCGGCGTGGGCTGTGACAGCGGGGCCAGCCCGAAGGCGTTCTGTGCGTTTGCCTGCACTTCACCGACGTGTTCAGCGGGCAGGCCGACCTCGCTGATGCAGGTTATCTCGCTGCCGTGGAACCCGCCCTGGCACTCGCCCGCAGGCAAGCGTCGCCGCGCGATCAATTCCAGGATCAGGCCATCCGGCCCGGTGAAATAGATCGATTCGGAATCCCAGCGGCCATCGAAGGTGAAGTGGTCATGGCCTTTCAGATCGCGCTGCAGGGTGGCGCGTGCTTTGAGCCAGTCGGTGGCCGCCTCGAAGCGATTGGCGGGCACGTTGAACGCCAAGTGCACACCGCCGACCGGGTTCGATCCTGCGGGTTGCAACTGCAGGGTGCTCCAGCCGATGCGCACGGCTGAGCCCTCGACCGGCAGCTGAAGTTCATCGCGGAAGTACGCCACCGTGGCGGCGACATCGGACACAGGGAGATCGATCTGATGGATGCGCATGGTGCGGGAGGCCTCGCGTAGATACGTCGACATTCTGCCGCAGATGCGTGTGCCTCTGCGATGAACGCGATGAAGCACATGCCGATTGCATGCGCCTATCACCAGTCAATGCAGGCGCATTTGCTACAACGTTGTTCCAGACGCCGAGATGCATCACCGGCTCACCACACACCACTATCAGAGGAGTACTCCCGCGATGGGCATGCTGGTCGATGGAACATGGCAGGAAGGCACGGCGGGTGCCGCCGATGAGGACGGTCATTTCAAGCGCGAGGAATCCACGTTCCGCGATTGGCTGAGCGCCGGCGGCAGTGCTGGCCCGAATGGCGAGCCTGGCGTCAACGCGGCGCCTGGGCAGTTCCGCCTGTATGTGAGTCTCGCCTGCCCATGGGCCCACCGGACGTTGATCGTCCGTGCGCTGAAAGGCCTGCAGGATCTGGTGCCGGTCTCGGTGGTCAACTGGCACATGGGTGATCAGGGCTGGACGTTTGAGCCCGGCCCGCAGGTGACGCCGGAGCCTGAACGCGGTGCGCGCTATCTGCATGAACTGTACGCGGCCGCCAAGCCGGGAATGACCGGCAAGGTGACCGTGCCAGTGCTGTGGGATCGCGAGCGCGGGAGGATCGTCAGCAATGAATCGGCGGACATCATCCGCATGTTCAACACCGCCTATGACCAACTGGGTGCGAAGGCCGGTGACTTCTACCCGGTCGCGCTGCGTGCCGAGATCGATCAGGTGAACGAGCGTGTGTACGCGACCGTCAACAACGGTGTGTACAAAGCGGGCTTTGCGTCAACGCAGCAGGCGTACGAGGAGGCGGTTGGGCCGTTGTTCGAGACGCTCACCTGGTTGGACGAGCGCCTTCAGCAACGCGAGTGGCTGGTGGGCGATGCCATCACCGAAGCCGATATCCGTCTGTTCACTACGTTGATCCGCTTTGATCCGGTGTACTACGTGCACTTCAAGTGCAACGTGCGGCGCATTGCCGACTTCGCCGGCCTGCATGCGTTCGTGGCGCGGATGATGGCGATTCCCGAGGTGGCGGATACGGTGAATTTCCAGCACATCAAGCATCACTACTACCGAAGCCATCGGCATCTCAATCCGTCGGGGATCGTGCCGGTGGGGCCGGAACGGGCCTACTGAGGCTGCTGGCAGTCAATCAAGGCTGGGGCCGAGCATGACCAACGGCACCGACTCCACCAGCCGCTCGAACTCGCGGTGCTGCTCCACGTCCATTGCCCGGAAAGGAATAGGCATCGCGCCGCCCTCCACCAGCTCGATCACATACGCCGCACTCAACCGCTGGACGCTTTTGACCTGGTCCCAAGATCGAGAGGCGGTCAAGCCTTTGCTGGTCCGAGAGATACCTGCCGCACTGAAGACAAAGAGGCAACGACCAACACGAAGCATCTTCCATGCAAAGACTGGTGGGATGAGGATGGCCAGAAAGGCGTTCTGGACGATTGGCCAGTTCCACGGATGGGCCCGATTTACCGGCACATTCTGGGTAGCCAGTTCCATAGCGATGACCTCGCGCAAAAGCTGTCGGTACTCAGTTAGTCGATACGAAACGTCTATCTGGATGCGCGGATTCGGATGCGCCATGCGGACGCCTGTTTATCTAGGACAATCGATCATAGCGTTGCCCAATCGGCGGAGTTCCACGCGTGTCGCAAAATCATGCTGCCAACGGCACTGCATCGTCCGGGAAGCCTCTTCTTGTTTGAGCACAGGTGAGTACTAGGAGACGCCACCCCGATCCAACTGCCGATACCCGATCGCCTCCGCCACATGCGCGGTCTCGATGTTCTGGGCATGCCCCAGATCCGCCAACGTCCGCGCCACCCGCAGGATGCGATGCATGGAGCGTGCTGACAGCTGCAGTCGCTCCACGGCATCCTCCAGGAGCTGCTGATCCTCCCGCGACAACCGGCAATGCGCGCTCAGCTCGAACGGCAGTAGTTGGGCGTTGGCCTTTCCGCTGCGCAGCAGCTGCACGTCCCGCGCGGCCACCACCCGGGCGCGAACACTCGCGCTGTCTTCGCCCAGCGGCGCGTCATCGCGCAGCTCGCGCGGGTCCAGCCGCGGCACCTCGACATGCAGGTCGATGCGGTCCATCAAGGGCCCGGAAACCCGCCCCCGGTAACGCTGGATGACCTCTTCGCTGCAGAGACAGCGGCCACTGCGATCCCCCGCCCAGCCGCAAGGGCAGGGGTTCATCGCCGCAACCAGCTGGAACCGCGCGGGAAAGCGCTCCGTCCTTGCCGCGCGGCTGACCACGGCGACCCCGGATTCGATCGGCTCGCGCATGACCTCGAGCGCGTGCCGGCTCCATTCGGGCAGCTCATCCAGAAACAGCACCCCGTTGTGTGCCAACGAGATCTCGCCTGGCCTGGGATGCGAGCCGCCGCCGATCAGCGCCACCGCGCTGGCGGTATGGTGCGGCGCTCTATAGGGCCGCTGCCGCCAGCGCCCCGCATCAATGCCCTGGCCGCTGCAGGAGGCAATGGTCGCCGCTTCCAGGGCCTCGAGCTCGCTGGCCGCGGGCAGGATGCCGGGCAGACGCGACGCGAGCAGCGTCTTGCCGCAGCCCGGCGTGCCGAGCAGCAGCAGGTGGTGCCCGCCGGCCGCCGCGACTTCCAGCGCCCGGCGCGCCTGCAGCTGCCCGCGCACATCGCGCAGGTCGGGAATGCTGACCGGCACCGTGGCGGCGGCCACAGCCGGTGGCAGCGTGCCGCTTTCAAGGGCGCTGCAGACTTCCAGCAGCGTCCGGGCGATGCGTACGTCGGCATGCTGGGCCAACGCCGCCTCTTCACTGTTGGCGGCAGCCACGATCAGGCTCCGGCCGTCCCCGGCGGCTGCGATCGCGGCAGGCAGGACACCGTCGACACCGCGCAGCTCGCCGGTGAGGGCCAGTTCGCCCAGGAATTCGTACTTGTTCAGGGATTGCGCATCGATCTGGCCACTGGCGGCGAGGATGCCGAGCGCGATCGCCAGATCGAATCGGCCACCCTCCTTGGGCAGATCAGCGGGAGCCAGATTGATGGTGATCCGCCGCTGCGGAAACTCGAACCGCGCGCAGATCAGCGCGGCGCGCACGCGGTCGCGCGATTCCCGCACGGCGGCAGCGGGCAGCCCGACGATCTGGGTGTGCGGCAACCCGCCGGACAGGAATACCTCGATGCGCACGGCGGGGGCTTTTACACCGGCGCGGGCACGGCTGTGCACCAGCGCGAGGCTCATGCGGTTGTTTCCGGGGTCTGCGGCATGCCGAACACAATGGCAGCACATGGATAACCCCATCCATCAGCGCTTGCCGCGCCACGGGGTAGGCAAGCACCGCCACCGCATCCGGTACTGCCGCTAGACTGGATGCCCCCACGCACCACGCCGTCGAACACCATGGATATGCACCACCGCTCCGGCCCCATCGAACTGGTCGCCATCGACATGGACGGGACCCTGCTCGATCCCGCCCACACGCTCACGCCCCGGGTCATGCAGGCCATCGCCCGCGCCCGCGCGCAGGGCGTGCAGGTGGTGCTGGCCAGCGGTCGCCCGGTGTCTGGCATGGCGCCGTTCCTGCAACAGCTGGGTATCCAGGGCGAGCAGGATTACTGCATCGCCTGCAACGGCGCGCTGGTGCAGAACATCGGCAGCGGCCAGCGCGTGGTCGAGTTTCCGCTGAGCTTCGATGATTTCATCTTCTGCGAGCGGATTTCGCGCGAGCTGGGCATCCACTTCCAGGCGCTCGATGGCCGGCGCATGTACACGCCCAACCAGGACATCAGCCACTACACCGTGGCCGATTCGCACCTGTCGAACGTGCCACTGTCGTATCGCCGGGTCGAGGAGATGGACCCGGCCATGCAGTTCATCAAACTGATGATGATCGACGAACCCGCCGTGCTGGATGCTGCGATCCAGCGCCTGCCCTCGGAACTGACCGACCGCTTCGCGGTGCTCAAGAGCGCGCCGTTCTTCCTCGAGGTGTTCGACCACCGGGCAGGGAAGGGGCCAAGCCTGGAGAAGCTGGCCGCCCATCTGGGCGTGGACCGGGCCAACGTGATGGCCGTGGGCGATCAGGAGAACGACCTGACCATGCTGCAGTTCGCCGGGACCAGCGTCGCCATGGGCAACGCGATTCCGGCGGTCAAGCAGACCGCGCGCTTCGAGACGGCGACCAACGCCGAGGACGGCGTGGCGCTGGCGATCGAGCGGTTCGTGCTGCAGGATGCCTGACGTGCGTCAGCGCAAGCCCGGCTTACTCGCGCGGCGCAGCCGACCCGCCACGTGCTTCCAGCTCGGCCACCGTCTTCTCCAGCGCCTCCAGCTTCTCGCGGGTGCGCAGCAGCACGGCACGCTGCACGTCGAACTCCTCGCGGGTCACCAGGTCCAGCTTGCCCAGCCCGGCCTGCAGCGCGGTCTTGAAGGTGGCCTGCAGTTCTTCGCGCGACTGGCGCAGGCCCGGGGGGACCATGTCGCTCAGGCGGCGGGCGAGGTCATCAAGGTGGTTGAGGTCGATCATGGTGCGGCTCCGCGGGGTATGCGCCAAGGATAAGCCGCCACGCTGCCGGCGGCACTGACCGCGCGCATCGCGTTCACCGGCGGACAGGCGTTATCCTCGCAGCCTGAGAGACAGGAGTGCAGACGGATGAAGATGGTCATGGCGGTGGTCAAGCCGTTCAAGCTCGACGACGTGCGCGAAGCGCTGGCCGAGCGCGGCGTCACCGGGATCACGGTCACCGAGGTCAAGGGCTTCGGGCGGCAGAAAGGCCACACCGAGCTCTATCGCGGGGCGGAATACGTGGTCGATTTCCTGCCCAAGGTGAAGATCGAGGTGGCCGTCACCGACAGCCAGGTCGAGGAGGTGGTGGAAGCCATCGTCAAGGCCGCGGGCACCGGCAAGATCGGCGATGGCAAGGTGTTCGTGTACGACCTGGGCAGCGTGGTGCGCATCCGCACCGGTGAACTGGACGCCGACGCGCTGTAACGCACGCCGGCTTGCCCATGGGCGCATGGGCAAGCGCTGTCAGGCGTGGCCCTTGAACCAGCGGTAGAAGCGCTTCCAGGCTACGCGTACGCCGGCCACCCAGCGCGGGTCGGCCACCTGGGCGGCCTCGGAGGCGCTGGGGCGCTCGCCGGTCAGGCGCTGGCGCATCTTCAGCAGGTTCTTCATGTCGCTGCGGCGCAGCTGGCGCGAGACCGGGTGCACCGGCAGCCAGCGCGGGCTGCGCCAGGCCGAGGTGAAGTCCACCAGCACCGGCACGCCCCCGCTGACCATCACGTTGGTGCCATGCAGATCGTTGTGGGTGATGCCGGCGGCATGCAGGCGGGTCAGGGCGTACTGCAGCTGCTCGAAGACCTCGATGCCGACCGACTGGGCCGCGCTGAGGGTCTGGCCGGGAATGAATTCCATGCCCAGGGCGAGGCCACCGATGGTGCCAAGCAGGGCCGGCGCATGCTTCCAGCCACTCAGGCGCTGCAGGATGCGCGCTTCGCGGCGGACCAGCAGGCGCGCGATCGGCGACAGCGGGGTGCCGCGGTAACGGGTGTAATCCTTGACCACGGCTGGCTGCCCGTTGAGGCAGGTCCGGTAGACGTCGGGTTCCAGGAGGCGTTCGCCGCGCTTGAGCAGCTCGGCGGGGGCGGTGTCATCGACACACGAGGCAACGATTGTGTTCATAGGGGTCTGTGCGACCCGGCGGTCGGCGCAATGCGTCAGGCGTACCGGTGCTGCTTATGGTGGGGAACTAAAGATTTCGTTAATTTTAGTACTCGCCAGTACACGAATCCAGATGATGTCGGAGAAATGTCGTCGCCCGGCGTGGAACAGTTCGTCACGCTGAAGCGGACAATCTTGTATCGTTTGGAATAATTTCGTTCTATATCAGCGGGTTGCCAGCGATCACCGGGGAGTGCGGGGCAGGCAACGCTGCCGTGCGTCCAACGCAGCAGGCGGTTGCATGGGTCACCCGGCGCTGAACATCGCCCAGCCCGTGCTTGACCGCGACGCAGGCGCTGCGGACCATATGCTGTTGTTCGCGACATCGGCGGCCGCCCCTCTCCGGCACGTCCCCGCCCTCTGCCGCCGTATCGGTGCCGGTCACTTCCGTGCATCGCCCCCACCATTTCGGGTCCGGCTGTGCCGGAGGAAGACTGATGATCAAGATCGTGCTGGCAGGGCTGTTCATCGCCTGCGTGCTGTACATCCATTACCGCGGCAAGGTGCGCGCGCGCTGGTCGCGCCAGCTGCTGGACCACTCCAGCTTCATGGCCCCGATCAACGTGATCATGTATGCGTTCTCGAAGGTGCCGACCACGCCCTTCCTGGACCCGGGCAAGGAATTCCCGCAGCTCGAGCCGTTGCGCCAGAACTGGCAGATGATCCGCGACGAAGCGCTGGCCCTGCGCGATGCCGACAAGATCGCTGCCTCCAGCACGTTCAACGATGCGGGCTTCAATTCGTTCTTCCGCCGCGGCTGGAAGCGCTTCTACCTGAAATGGTACGGCCCCTCGCACCCCTCGGCCAAGGCGCTGTGCCCGAAGACCACCGCGCTGCTGGAATCACTGCCGGACGTGCGCGCGGCGATGTTCGCCCAGCTGCCCTCGGGCAGCGAACTGCGCCCGCACCGCGATCCCTTCGCCGGCTCGCTGCGCCTGCACCTGGGCCTGGCCACGCCGAACGATGACGCCTGCTATATCGAAGTGGACGGCATCAAGAAAAGCTGGCGCGATGGCGAGTGGATGATGTTCGATGAAACCTACATCCACCACGCGCACAACGAGACGCCGGATGACCGCGTGATCCTGTTCTGCGATATCGCCCGCCCGCTGCGCTTCGGCCTGCCGGGCCTGTTCAACCGCGCGGTGGCCTCCACGCTGCTGGCTGGTGGTGCCTCGCCGAACCTGCCGGGTGACCCGACCGGTGGCGTCAACAAGGCCTTCGGCAGCGTCTACAAGGTGCGCCTGAAGGCCAAGGCGCTGCGCGAGCGCAGCGTGGTGGCCTACCAGGTGATCAAGTGGGGCCTGGTGGTGGCGGTGATTGCGGGTATCTGGGCGATCTGAGTAACAAAAAACCCGCGCTGCTGCCAGCGCGGGTTTTTTGTTGCCGCATCACCTCCCGGTAGGTGCCGACCGTGGGTCGGCACGCCTCCGGTCAGCCCTTCAGGGCCGCCGCCACGAACGGCGGGGTCACCAGCACGCCGGTGTGCAGCGCGGCGGTGTAGTACAGCGTCTCGAACGCCTTGCCAGCCGAATCGGCCTGGCGGAAGTCGAAGCTGCTCTCGCCCTTGCGGGCCAGGGTGACGCTCCACCAGCCGGTCGGGTAGCACGGCTGCGGGAACGGCAGGGTTTTGAACGAACCGAAGCCGGCCTTGCCCATCTCGGTGCGCATTTCGTTGATCAGGTCCAGCTGCATCAGCGGCGACTCGGACTGCTGCACCAGGATGCCGTCGTCCTTCAGGGCCTTGAAGCAGCTCTCGTAGAACGCCTTGTTGAACAGGCCTTCGCCGGGGCCGACCGGATCGGTCGAATCCACGATCACCACGTCCACGCTGCCGGCCGGGCAGTTGGCCATGTAGGCCACGCCGTCGTCGAACATCAGCTCGGCGCGCGGGTCGTCATTGGAATCGCACAGCTCCGGGAAGTGCTTGCGGGCCATCACGGTGACCTGCTCATCGATGTCGCACTGGGTCACGCTCTCCACGCCCTGGTGCTTGAGCACTTCGCGCAGGGTGCCGCAGTCGCCGCCGCCGATGATCACCACGCGCTTGGGCGCGGCGTGGGTGAACAGCACCGGGTGGCTGATCATCTCGTGGTAGAAGAAGTTGTCCTTGCTGGTCAGCATGATGGCGCCATCGATGGTCATCAGGTTGCCCCAGTCGGTGGTCGCGAAGATCTCGATCTTCTGGAACGGCGACTGCACTTCGTCCAGCTTGCCGGTCAGGCGGTAGCCGATGGCCGAGCCGGTGCGCTCGAAGTGCTCGATGTACCAGTTGTTGTTGTCAGTCATGGAATAGCAGTCCTGTTCGGAAGGGTGGTGGAGCCGGGCTGGCGGCGGTGCCGCGTGGCGCAAGCCACGTCCGGACGGGTTGGCCCGTTCAGGTTTCAAGCCTGAGCACGGGCGCGGGCGCGCATGATAACGGAGCTGTCGCCACATAGGCGTTATCATGCACCCCCTTTTTTACCAACCAGGCCCACTGAAATGACCGATTGGTCCCTCGACCAAGCCCGCAAGACCTACTCGATTCCGCATTGGGCGGATGGTTACTTCGACGTGGATCAGGCAGGACACATGGTGGTGAGACCGACTGGCCAGGACGGCCCGGTGGTGTCCTTGCCCAAGATCGTCGACGCCGCCCGCGAGGCCGGCGCCAAGCTGCCGCTGCTGGTGCGCTTCCCGGACATCCTGGGCCAGCGCCTGGGCAAGCTGCAGGCCGCGTTCGCGCAGGCCCAGGCCGATTGGGAGTACCCGGGCGGCTACACCGCCGTGTACCCGATCAAGGTCAACCAGCACCGTGGCGTGGCCGGCACCCTGGCCAGCCACCACGGCGAGGGCTTCGGCCTGGAAGCAGGCAGCAAGCCCGAGCTGATGGCCGTGCTGGCGCTGTCGCGCCCGGGTGGCCTGATCGTCTGCAACGGCTACAAGGACCGCGAGTACATCCGCCTGGCCCTGATCGGCCGCAAGCTGGGCCTGCAGACCTTCATCGTGATCGAGAAGCCCTCCGAGCTGAAGCTGGTGCTGGAGGAATCCAAGGCGCTGGACGTGAAGCCGGGCCTGGGCGTGCGCATGCGTCTGGCCTCGCTGGGCGCGGGCAAGTGGCAGAACAGCGGTGGCGACAAGGCCAAGTTCGGTCTCTCGCCGCGCCAGCTGCTGGACCTGTGGAAGTCGCTGCGCGATACCGAGTATGCCGACTGCCTGAGCCTGCTGCATTTCCACATGGGCTCGCAGATCTCCAACGTGCGTGACATCGCCAACGGCATGCGCGAAGCCACCCGCTACTTCGTGGAGCTCTCGCGCCTGGGCGCGAAGATCACCCACGTGGACGTCGGCGGTGGCTTGGGCGTGGATTACGAAGGCACCCGCTCGCGCAGCTTCTGCTCGATCAACTACGGCCTGAACTCCTACGCCAGCAACATCGTGCAGCCGCTGGCCAATGCCTGCGAAGAACATGGCCTGACCCCGCCGCGGATCGTCACCGAGTGCGGCCGCGCAATGACCGCGCACCACGCGGTGCTGATCGCCAACGTTTCCGAAGTGGAAGAGGCGCAGGAAGGCCGCGTGCCGGACCAGCACGACGACGAGCCGGCGGCGATCCGCCACCTGCGCGAGATCCATGCCGAGCTCGATGAGCGTCCGGCGGTGGAGCTGTTCCAGGAAGCGCAGCATTTCCATGCCGAAGGCCTTGCCAGCTATGCCCTGGGCCAGATCGACCTGCCGCAGCGCGCCCGCATCGATGACCTGTTCTACGCCATCGCCCATGCCGTGCGTGCCCGCCTGAGCTATGACGAGAAGAGCCATCGCCCGGCGCTGGACGAGTTGAACGAACGCCTGGTGGACAAGTACTTCGTCAACTTCAGCGTGTTCGAATCGATTCCCGATGCGTGGGCGATCGACCAGGTGTTCCCGATCGTGCCGATCGAGCGCCTGAACGAGCAGCCCGAGCGCCGCGGCATCATCGCGGACATGACCTGCGATTCGGACGGCATGGTGAAAACCTATGTCGAGAACGAGAGCCTGGACACCTCGCTGCCGCTGCATGCGCTGAAGTCGGGCGAAAGCTACCGCATCGCGTTCTTCATGGTCGGTGCGTACCAGGAAATCCTGGGCGACATCCACAATCTGTTCGGCGACACGGATGCGGTGGAAGTGCTGGCCGATGCCGATGGCTACGCGATTACCCAGCAGCGCCGCGGTGACACCACCGATGTGATGCTCGACTACGTGGGCTACAGCCTGGCCGATCTGCGGGCGAGCTATGCCGAGCGCGTGGCGGCGGCGAAGCTGTCGCCCGAGCGCGCGCAGGAACTGTCCGAGGCACTGGAGGCCGGCCTGACCGGCTACACCTACCTGTCCGACGAGCCGCTGACGTAAGCCAGCGTTGACGGGTGACGGCCTACGGGCCGCACCCGGCTGTCCATAGCGCCGGGCATTGCCCGGCGGTCTTTCCAAGGCACCCGACACCGGCATGAGCGCCCGCGCGATCTTTCATCTGTTCCTGCATGCGGCCGTCCCTGCGCTGCTGGCGTGGATGTTCTGGCGCAAGCGCTTCCTGTCCGCCTGGGTGCTGATGCTGCTGGGCTGGATCATCGATCTGGACCACCTGCTGGCCGATCCGATCTACGCCCCGAACCGCTGCAGCATCGGGTTCCATCCACTGCACACCGCCCCGGCGATCGCGGTGTATGCGGGGCTGTGCGTACCGAAGAAGACGCGCCTGTTCGGGATCGGGCTGATCATCCACATCGTGCTGGATGCCATTGATTGTTGGTGGATGCGCGCATGACAGGCAGGGGGGCGCCGTGGAGAAGAACGCGTCGCCACGCGCCCGACTCCGACCGGTGTTCGTAGCAGGTGCTCTAATGCTGGCAAGCTGGCGCGCACCTGGGCGCGTTCGGGTGCTCGCGAAAAGCAGCCGACCAACGGTCGGCTCTACCGGGTGGCTGCTCCGCCCGCCGGCAACGTCACCGTCGCCCGCAATCCCGGCGCTGCATTGGCCAGGACCAGCGTGCCACCGTAGCTCTCGGCGATGTCGGCCACGATCGACAATCCCAGCCCGCTGCCCGATGCACGCTCATCCAGCCGCACGCCGCGTTCCAGCACGCGCTCCAGCTGCGCTGGCGGAAGTCCCGGGCCATCATCGGCCACGGTGATGCGTAGCTGCGTGCTGTCCCGTGCCACGTCCACCCGCACCGCCTGCGCGGCCCACTTGCCGGCATTGTCGAGCAGGTTGCCGAGCATCTCTTCCAGGTCCTCGCGCGCACCGGCGAACACGGCGGCATCCTCGCTGTCGCACGTGAAACGCAGCCCGCGCGCGGCATGCACGCGCTGCATCAGCCCGCACAGCGCGCTCACCACCGGCGCCACCGGCGTGCGCTGCTGGCTGTCCGCGCCCAGGCCTGCAGCGAGGTAACGATCGATGCTGGCCTGCATGCGCGCGGTCTCGCTGCGCAGGGTCTGGCGCCAGTCGCTGCCATCCTCCTCGGCTTCGGTGATGAGCACGGTCAGCGGTGTCTTCAGCGCATGCGCGAGGTCTTCGGCGCTGCGGCGGGCGCGCACCACCATGCGCTGGTGGTGATCGAGCAGCGCGTTGAGCTGGCCGGCCAGCGGCGCGACTTCCTTGACCAGGCCCTGCTGCGGGAAGCGCACGTTCTCGCCGTTGCGGACCTGCGCGGCGATGCGGCCCAGTTCGGCCAGCGGCCGCAGCCCGTAATGCACCTGGGTGACCAGTACAGCGAACCACAGTGCGATCAGCACGGCCAGGGCCAGTGCGGTGCGCTGCCGGAAACTGGCAACCTGGGCATCCAGCTGGCTGCGGTCGGTGGCGACCATGACGATCACCGGTGCGGCGGCGCGCGGCAGGGTCACCTGCTGGGCCAGCACGCGCAGTGATTGCTTCAACGGGCCGGTGGCATCGAAGGCCTGCGCCGGCCCCGGGTGCAGCGCGGTCGGGGCGGCCAGCGCGTCATCCCACAGCGAGCGCGATTGCCCGAGCGGGCGGCCCTGCGCGTCCAGCACCTGCCAGTAGTCGCCGGAGAACACGCGCCGGTAGCGCTCGTCGGCCAGGGTGTCGCGCCAGTGCAGCTGCCCGTTGGCATCGCTCTCGGCCAGTGCCAGCACCGCGATCAGGTCGTTGCCCAGGCGCTCGTCCATCGCGGTGCGTGCCGAGCGCTCGAACATCGCGCCCAGCCACCAGGTGGCCAGCGCGGAGACCAGTACCAGGCCCAGGCCACCGGCCACCAGCAGGCGGGTGCGCAGCGAGCCGGTGGTCATGGCGTCGCCGAGAGGCGGAAGCCCTGCCCGCGGTGGGTGTGGATCAACGCGCTGCCCAGCTTGCGGCGGATCCGCCCGATCAGCACGTCCAGCGTGTTGGAGTCCGGATCGAAGCCGTCCTCGTAGACGTTCTCGCCCAGCCGCGCGCGGCTCAGCACGGTATCGGGGTGATGCATGAAGTAACTGAGGATGCGGTGCTCCTGCGCGCTTAGCGCCAACGGCGCACCGTCAAGTTCGAAGCGGCCGGCATTGACGTCCAGCACCAGCGGGCCGCACTGCAGGCGCGGATGCGCGTGGCCGGCACTGCGGCGGATCAGGGCGCGCAGGCGCAGCAGCAACTCTTCAGGTTGGAAGGGCTTGGTCAAATAGTCATCGGCGCCGGCATCGAAGCCGGCCAGCTTATCGTGCCAGCGGGCGCGGGCGGTCAGTACCAGCACCGGGAAGTCCCGGCCCGCCTGGCGCCAGCGCTCGATCACGCTCAGCCCGTCCAGGCCCGGCAGGCCCAGATCGACCACGGCCGCGGCGATGTCCTCGATCTGGCCCTGGTACTCGGCGTCCCGGCCCTCCGCACTGTGGATGACCACGTAGCCGGCCTCTTCCAGCAGCGTCTGCAGGCGGCTGGCGAGCAGGGCGTCATCTTCGGCAAGCAGCACGCGCATCAGTCTTTTTCCATTTTCAGCAGGCGGCCGGTGGCCGCATCGTAGTCCAGCTCCATCACCACGCCGTCCGGGCCGAGGATCTCGACCTCGTAGGTGTCCTCATCCAGCTCCACTTCGATCAGCTTGCCGGGATAGCGCCGCAGTGCATCGGCCACCACCTGTTCCAGCGGGACGAAACGGCCCTGCCGGACGGCCTGGCGCACGCTGTCCTGCTGGCGGCTGCCACCGTCGAGCACCCGCATCGGGTCCTGCGGGGCCAGGGTCAACAGCAGGGGCAGCATCAGGGACAGGGCGGACATGCGGGCACGCAGGCTAAAGGGCAGGCCACCGGTATACCGGGGATGTCTAAACAGTATCTAACAGTGCCCCTCATGGTCCGGTTAGGCGCGGTGGCCAGACTGGCGGTGCCGGAATGGACCGGCGCCCCCTCAAGGATTCCCATGAAGACGATGATTGCCGCTACCGCCCTGGCCGCCGCCCTGTTCGCCACCCCGGCCTTCGCCGCCAACCTGTCCGCCGCCCAGGTGCAGGCCAAGCTCAGCGCGGCCGGCTACACCCAGGTGCACGAACTGGAGCACGATGATGGCGTGTGGGAGGCGGATGTGACCCGCAAGGACGGTACCGTCGATGAAGTGATCATCGATGACACCAAGGGTGAGATCTTCGACCCGCGCGATGGCCGCGCGCTGCTGGATGCCGGGCAGATCCTGGCGCTGGCCGGCAAGGCCGGGCTGACGCAGATCGAGTCGCTCGAGCGCGATGGCGCCACCTGGACGCTGGATGCACGCAATGCCCGCAACCAGCGCGTGGAAGTGCGCATGAGCGGTCACGATGGCCGCGTACTGGCCAGCAAGCGCGATGGCTGGTGGGACTGATCCCGCCGCGTCACGGCGCACGGATGCACGAACGGCCGGGTTGCCCCGGCCGTCCGCGTGAGTGCCCCACCGCTGCAGCGCTTACCAGCGCGCCGGGTAATCCCAGTAGCCGGGCCCACGGCCGTAGCCGCCGTAGCCATCGAAACCGTCATAGCCGTACGGGCCAAAGAAGCCCGGGCCCTTGCCTTCGCTCACCCGGATGTTGACGTTGACGTTGCGCGTGTTGCCTTCGTCGGACGTGTAGTTCTTGCTCAGGTTGAGCTCGGCGGCGTTGTAATGGGTGTTGCCGAAATTCTTCGCGTAACCGATGCCGGTGGTGACGCTGCCGTTGACCCGCAGTTTGTCGTCGGTCACGTGGGCGATGCCGTTGGCGGCCCGGTCGGTGGAACGCCGGCCGGTGCGGTCGCCGTAGAACGTGCCCGGCGGATCGCCGCGCAGGGACTGGTCGCTCAGATACTGCAGCGGCGCGTCCGGGATGCTCAGGTCCAGCCCGGTGGAGGACTGCGGGCCGGTGGCGCCTGCGGCAGACTGGGCCAGCGCCACACCGGGCAGGGACAGGCACAGCAGCAGGGGAAGCAGGCGGATCATGAGAGGCTCCGGAGCAGACAGGCGGGACGGCCGACAGCGCTGACGCTAGCAGCCGTAGTTTGAATGATGCCTGTCATGGCGTGCGTTGCAAGGGGAACTCAGCCCAGGCGCTCAAATCCGAACAGCTCGGCCAGCGGATGCCGGCGGCGCTCGATCCGCGACCGCAGCAGCCCGGCGCCGATCATGGAGTAGGTGATGCCGTTGCCGCCGTAGGCCATCGCGAACAGCACCCGCGGCCCCCACTGTGGGTGTGGACCGAAGAAGGGCAGGCCATCGTGGGTCTCGGCGAAGGTGCCGCCCCAGGAGAAGGCCGGCTGCAGCGGCAGGTGCGGAAACAGCTTGGCGGTTTTCTTGAGCAGCTTGCCGGTCTTGCTCTCCACACGCCGGTCGCGCCGCGCCGGGAGATCGATGGCGTCGTCTTCGCCGCCGATCAGCAGCCGGTTGTCGCCGGTACTGCGCAGGTAGAGGTAGGGGCGCGCCGATTCCCAGGCCATGGTTTCGCGCAGCGGACCGAGCAGATCCGGGTGGATCGGGTCGGTGATGAAGGCGTAGCTGCTGCGGTTGCGGGCCACCGAGGGCTTCAACCAGCGCTGTCCGGCATAGCCGGTGGCCAGCACCACATGCCGGGCCCGGATGCGTGCGCCGCCCAAGGTGGTGGCGGTGACGCCACGCGCGGTGGGGGTGAGCGTGTCGAGCACGGTGCGGTCGTAGACCCCGCAGCCACGCTTGTGCAGCCGCATCAGCAGGCGGTAGGTCAGTCGGTACGGATCGATGCGTGCGGCGAGCGCGCTGAGGATCGCCCCCGGCGCGCGGATGCCGTACTCGTCCGCGACGGTGTCGCTGTCCAGCCAGCGCACGTCGAAGCCGTGCCTGGCACGCAGCGCGCATTCTTCGGCCAGTACGGCCTGATGCCCGCGCTTGCTCGCGTAGTAGAGGCTGGCCATGCGATGGCAATCCACATCGCGGAACGGCGCGGCCACCGCGCAGATGGCCGGAATGGCATCGGCACACGCCTGGTAGGCCCGTACGGCAGCCTCCTCGCCGTAGCGCTGGGCCAGGTCGATCAGGTGGGTATCGATCTCATACTGCAGCAGCGCGGTGCTGGCCGCCGTGCTGCCCCAGCCGATATCGCGCTGTTCGATCAGCGCCACGTCATGGCCGTGCGCGCACAGCTCGTCGGCGATCAGCGCACCGCTGATACCGCCACCGACCACCAGCACCTCGCAGTTCAGATCGTTTTCCAGCGGTGGAAACGCATGCATCAGGCCGTTGCGCACGGCCCAGAACGGGTAACCGCTCTTCAGATCCATTGCAGCCTCAGGCGGTGGGATGGCCGGTGTGCGGGGTCTGGATCAGCTCGGACAGGTCGAAGCCCTGCAGCCGCGCCTGCGCCAGATAATGCTCCTGCGTGGTGCGATCGAGCGTGGGGGTACGTGAGAGCAGCCACAGGTACTTGCGGTCCGGGCTGCCGACCAGCGAGACACTGTAGTCCGGCGCGATCTGGATCACCCAGTAGTCGCCCTTGGTGAAGGGCAGCCAGCGCAGGCCCTTGGGCAGGAAGCTGACCTCCAGCCGCGCGGTGTCGTTATCGACCGGGCAGGCCTCACCGTCGGCTTCCTCGATCTCGTTGCCCATGCGGCAGCGGTTGACCACGGCGACATGGCCGTTGTCCTTCAGGCTGTAATGCGCGGACACATCGGTGCAGCCTTCCGGCTCGTGCTTCATGGGCAGGCGGGCGATCTCGTACCAGGTGCCCAGGTAACGCGGCAGCTTGAGATCGGGAACGGTCTTCAGGTCGGGATGTGTGGTCATGGGCAACGGCTGGTGGGAATGCGATCCCACGATGCCGGGCCTGCTGCCACGGCCGGGTGAAGCCGGGGCGAGTACGGCGTCGAGAACGCTGCGTTGTCGATGCGTCATGCTCCGGCCGCGTGGGCGGCGCTATGCTGGGCAGGGGCGCCATGAGCGCTTCTTTCAACAGCGATGGAGATGCGGATGTACCAGGTGATTCTGCTCAAGAGCGAAACCGGCTTTGCCCGCCAGCAGCGGGAGACCGCCGACGACGTGCTCGACCATGAGGGCGTGACCTATACCCTGCGTGCCGGGCCGCGGCAGCCGCTGCCGACCGATCATGCCTGGGACGAGATCGCGGTCTACGCGCCGGAGGAGATCACCGAAGAAGAGTTCCAGGACTGGTACGCGCGCCTGCAGCCGCAGGTCGAAGAGCTCCGCCTGAAGTACTGAGGGGGCCGCATACCTGTTCTGAACGGGGCCCGGTTTATAGTCGCGGGCAGGCGCGGTGGTCCGCGCGAACCGTTGGTGCTGGCGTGTCGCTTCGTCATTCTTCGTTTGTGGTGCGGTCGTTGTCGTGGCTGCTGCTGTTCGCCTGGCTCGGCGCCGCGCCAATCGCGCTGGCCCAGGCCGGCGACCCGGATCCGGACCCTGCCAAGCAGCTGGCCCAGGCCGAAAAAGCCTTCCGGTCGATCAATGACGACCTGGAGGATGCGGCCACCACCGAGACCCTCAAGGCGTTGTCCGACCGCGCGCTGGCCGTCCAGCGCGATGCGGACGGCCTGCAGAGTGCACTGGACCCGCAGCTCAAGCAGGTGGACGCGCGCCTGTCGCAGCTGGGCGAGGTGGCCGAAGGGACGGTCGAGCCACCGGAGGTCAGCCGGCAGCGCAAGGCGCTGAACCAGCAGAAGGCCGACATCAACGCGCAGATCGCCCGCGCCAAGCTGCTTTCGGTGGACGCCAGGCAGCTCGGCGAGCGGATCGAGAAGATGCGGGTCACCCAGTTCAGCGAACAGCTGACCCGCAAGGTCGCCTCGCCGTTGTCGCCCGCGCTGTGGCGCAGCTTCGCCAAGGATGTGCCGGGCGATGTGGATCGGTTGGCGATCCTGTACCACATGGGCGTGGACGCCGCGCGCAAGGCGATCGCCCGGCACGGCTGGACCGCGCCGCTGATCGGCCTGGGCGTGGCGCTGGTGATGTTCTTCCCGCTGCGGCTGTGGCTGCGCGCGCTGGGCCGGCGCTTCGCTGCCTCCGAGCGCGCACCGGATGGCCGCCTGCGTCGCTCCGGGCTGGCGGTGTGGCTGCTGCTGGTCGGCACGCTGCTGCCCGGCCTGGCGGCGGTGGCACTGGTCGAGTCACTGGATGCGATCGGCGCGATCCCACCGCGCCTGCAGTCGGTGGCCCAGACCTTCGAAGTGGCCACCTTCGTGGCCGCCTTCATCGCCGCGCTCAGCGCCTGCCTGCTGGTGCCCAAGCGGCCGTCGTGGCGGCTGCTGTCGCTGGATGACAGCGCGGCCTGGCGCCTGCGCAAGTACGCCTGGGGCGCGGCCGGCCTGACCTGGCTGAGCATCATGCTGGTCGCCCTGGACCGCGCGGCACGTACCAGCGAAGTCACCACGGTGGCCGTGGATGGGCTGATCGCGCTCACGTACATGGCGTTGATCATCGCGATCCTGGTTTCGCTGGCGCGCATGCACAACCGCCAGGCGGCTGAAGCTGCCGAAGCCGAAGCGCGTGCCGATCCCCGCGCCGGTGGCGATGGCAAGGTACGCGGCGCGCCCCGCCGCAGCGGCTGGATCGTGCTCGCGCGCCTGGCCGGCCACATCGCCGTGGCAGCGGCGGTGATCGCCACGCTGCTGGGTTATCTCAACTTCGCGCTGTTCGTGGCCCAGCAGCTGGTCTGGGGCGCGGTGGTGCTGATGGCCGTCTCGCTGCTGCTCAAGTTCGCCGATGACCTGGCCACCTGGGCACTCGCGCCCAGCAGCCGTGCCGGGCAGACCATCGTATTGACCACCGGGCTCAGCGAATCGCGGGTGGAGCAGGCCGGCGTACTGCTCTCGGCGGTGCTGCGCGTGGGCGTGATCGTGCTCGGCCTGCTGGCGCTGGCCGCACCGTTCGGCAACCTCAACGCCTTCCTCGGCGGATTGGATTCGCTGTCCGGTGGGCTGAAGATCGGCGAGACCACGCTCAGGCCGAGCAGCGTGATGTACGCGGTGCTGGTGTTCCTGGTGGTCTGGGCGGTGATGCAGGCGTTCCAGCGCTGGCTGAGCGACACCTACCTGCCCAAGACCGAACTGGATGCCGGTGCACGCAACTCGATCAGCACCGTTACCCGCTACCTCGGCATCATCGCCGCAGTGCTGTGGGGCCTGACCGCGCTGGGCATCGGCTTCGAAAAGCTGGCCCTGGTGGTCAGTGCGCTGTCGGTGGGTATCGGCTTCGGCCTGCAGGCGATCACCCAGAACTTCGTCTCGGGCCTGATCCTGCTGGCCGAGCGGCCGGTCAAAATCGGCGACTGGGTCAAGCTGGGCGACCAGGAAGGGGATATCAAGCGGATCAGCGTGCGTTCGACCGAGATCCAGGTCGGCGACAAATCCACCTTGATCGTGCCCAACTCCGAGCTGATCACCAAGACCATCCGCAACATGACGATGGGCAACGCGCAGGGCCGGATCCAGATCCAGTTCTCGGTGCCGTTGAACACCGACGTGGCCGCGCTGCGGCAGATCCTGCTGGATGCATACACCGATCACCCGGGCGTGCTGAGTGACCCGGCACCGTCGGTGTTCATCGATTCGATCGCCAATGGGCAGATCGCGATCAACAGTTTCGCCTACGTCTCGGGCCCGCGTGCGGTGTACGGCGCACGCAGCGAGCTGTATTTCACGATGCTGCAGAAGTTTGCCGCCGCCGGGATCGCGTTGTCCGCGCCGACGGATATCCATCTGGTGCGTGACCCGGCGGCAACGCCGGACTCCGACGCATAACAAGGCCGGTAGGTACCGGCCGTTGGCCGGCAGCGCCCTGATCCAGACAGCGCCGGCCGCCGGCAGCGCCCTGATCCAGATAGTGCCGGCCGCTGGCCGGCAGCTGCACGAGGCAGAGAGAACCGGGAGCCGGCCAGCGGCCGGCACTACCGATACGACCAGCGGACCCGATACGAACAGCGGACCGCCCCCATGCCCGGCGGGAGGGCCGGATCAGCCGCGGTTGCCGCGGCGCGACGGCACCAGCGCGAAGGTATCCACGGCCAGCTTCTCGGCGTGGTTCAACCAGGCGCGCACTTCCAGATCATCCACCTCGTGGTCCAGGCCGAAGCTCAGGTTGATGCGGCCTTCGGCATCGGGCTGCACCCACTGCTGGGCCACCACCACCTTGCGCTGCGAGGAGACCGCTTCGATCCAGAAGCCACGGTCCGGCGACTGCTTGGTCACCAGCTGCACCATGTACTGGCCGGCGCGGGTGCGGCGGCCCTTCTGCGTGATCATGTGCGCCTGGCGGATGCTCGGGCGCGGGCCGTTGAACGGATCCAGCGGGCCATCCACCGCCACGCCACCGCGCAGCTGGTCATCGCGGAAGAGCTTGATGCCCTTGTCCTGGTTGACCAGCATCGCGCACCAGTCGCCATCGGCCGAGCCATCCTCGAACGCAGTGCAGCGGTCCACGTAGGCCAGCGTATTGGACGGGTCGGCCAGATCGAACTGCTTGGAGGTGTTCTCCAGATACACCGACTTCAGATCCCAATGCTTGTCGTACTCCAGCAGCACCGGCGGCTGCACGTGCTGCAGGCCGATCACCACCTGGTTGTCGTCATCGATGCGCAGCTGGCGGGTCTTGTCGCCCAGCCACAGCGAGCGCGAGAACGCGAGGTAGCGCGGGTAGTCCTTGCCGTTGTCGCGGAACACCGCGGCGCTGGCACTGTCCGAACGCTCCGGATGCAGCAGCGAGCGGCCGAAGCCGATCGAATCGATGGCCGGGTCGATCAGGCTCAGCAGCGTGGCGCCCGAGTCCAGCGTCGAGCCGGCCGGCGCGGTCAGCTGGCGCGGGGCGATGTCCTTGCCCAGGAACAGCAACAGGTTCTCGCGATCCTGCTTGGCCAGGATGTGGCTGAGATCGTTGGGCATGGCCAGGTGATCGGAGGCGATCACGATCAACGTGTCTTCGCCGTACGGACTGGCCTGGATACGATCGACCAGTTTGGCGATCAGCCCGTCGGTGCACTTGAGTGCATTGAGCATGCCGATGTTGCCGTGCTCGCTCTGGTAACGGGTGCCTTTGCAGGCCACGGGGAGGTGACCGGCGGGATGATGGGTGTCCATGGTCAGCGTGGTGAGCATGAACGGCTCGCCCTTGCGCGAGAGCTGCACGAAGCGGTCGTACGCCTTGTCCAGCAGCACATCATCATGCACGCCCCACGGCGAGAAATGCGCGCGCGTGATCTTCTGCTTCTTGAACCAGGCCAGATCATCCACGGTATCGAAGCCGTGCGTGGCCAGGAACTGGCCCTTGCCCGCGAACTGGCCGTTGGCGCCGCCCAGATAGTGGTTGGTGTAGCCCTGCTGCTTGAGGTAATCGCCGAGGCAGACCGCTTCGGGCAGGAAGCTGCCCATGCGCCCCATGCTGTTCTCATCTTCCTTGGCGGTGGTCAACGGCACGCCGCACATCGAGGAGACCAGGCCGGCGATGGTCCAGCCACCGCCTTCGGCCGAGACCAGCCCGCGCACGTCCAGCGACTGCGCGGCCAGCCGGTTGATGTTGGGCATCAGGTCGGGGAAGGTGGTTTCATTGAGATAGGTGCGTTCCAGGCTTTCGCCGTAGATCCACACGATGTTGCGCGGCTTGGTCAGCGGCTGCTGCGGTACGCGGTACTCGGCCTTGACCATGCTGTAGTCGACCGGGCGCATCTGCTGGTACAGGCGCTGGCCATCGCTGTAGAGCGGGCTGACCACGATCGCGACGAACCACATCGCCAGGAAGCCGGCGAAGACTGCCTTGCCGTGTGCGGGCCGGTGCCGGCGACGCAGGCGTGCCAGCAGCAAGGGGGTGAGCGAGACCAGCGCCAGTGCGATGAAGCCGGCGATGTAGTGCTTGAAGTCGGCGATGCCGGCGCCTTCCATGTCCGCGCCAAGGTGGTACAGGGTGGCGGCATTGAGGCCATCACCGGACAACTTGTTGATCAACCACCACGCACTGAGGGTCAGCAGCAGCAATGACATCAGGCTTGCCTTCCACCACACCCACTTGTCAGATGCGAGGAACAGCCAGGTGAGCAGCAACAGTGACAGCAGCAGGATCCAGAGCATAAGCACTTTTGGCAGTGGAGACAGGTGGTGATGGACGTCATGACGACGTATGTCCCATCCGACCGGCTGTCCCAACCACACATGCATGACAAGCCGATGACCCGATCATGCCTGCACGAACCTGACTGAAATGTTTGTTGAAAACGACAGCGCGATTCACGCATCGCATTGCGAGATGCGACGTAAAACAGGCGTGAAGACGTACGCACGATGCTGCGTTGCATCGCGCGTTACGCGGTGTGTTTTCCCGGTTGTCTGAATGCGTGACGCGCGTGGTGAGCGCGTCAACGATGCCCGCGTTCTTCCTTCGAGCGCGCACGACGATCGAAGATCAGCGCACTGAGGATGATGCCCAAGCCCAGGAACACGCCGATCAACATCAGGGTGAATGCGATGGCGGGATAGCCGAACAGATGCCATCCGGTATCGACCTTCATCATCATCGCGGCGGCCAGTATCAGCGCGGCGGTGACGATGCCGGCAGAGACGCGGTTGGCGATCTTCTGCAGGTTCTCCATCAGGCGGGATTCTTCCAGCCCGGTGACCTTCATCTGCAGGCGGTTCTCGGCCAGCAGCGCGAGGATGTCGGTCATCTTGCGTGGCCCATCGCGCAGCAACTGCTGCATCTCCATTGCCTCGCTGGCGAGGTTGGCGGCCGACAGCGATTTCTTCAGGCGCGCGCGCATCACGTGCTGCAGCTGTTTCTCCACGATGCGCCGGGTATCCAGGTCCGGCGACAGCAGCCGGCACACGGTTTCCAGATTCAACAGCGCCTTGCCCAGCAGGCTCAGCTCCGGCGGGGTGCGCAGGCCGCTGGCGGTGGCGATGCGCACCAGGTCCAGCACCACGCGGCCTTCGGAGAAGCTGCTGTTGGCGGCATAGCGCGCGATGATCTGCCCGGTCTCGCGCAGATAGCGTTCTTCGTCGAAGAACTCCAGCCGCGTGCTGATGCCGATGATTTCATCGGCGACTTCCTCACCGCGCCCATCCACCGCGGCGAACAACAGTTTGAGCAGACGCTCGCGCAGGCGCGGCGGCATGTGCGCGACCATGCCCAGGTCGAAGATCGCCAGGCGACCGGCCGGGGTGACACGCAGATTGCCGGGATGCGGATCGGCATGGATCTCGCCATGCACGAAGATCTGGTCAACATAGCCGCGGATCAGCGCGGCCGCCAGTGGGGCCATCGGCTGCTCGGTACGGCGCACATCGGGGATCATGTCCACGCGCACGCCCTGCGCCAGCTCCATGGTCAGCACGCGGTGGCTGCAGTAGTCCCAGATCGGCTGTGGCACCCACAGCGGCTTGAACGGCTTGAGATGCTGGCCGAAGCGCTGCAGGTTCTCGGCCTCGGCCTGGTAGTCCAGCTCCTGCATCAGGGTCTTGGCGAATTCATTGAGCCAGTCGCGCAGGCGCACGCGGCGTCCGACCTGGGTGAGGTGGTCGGCGGCCAGCGCAAAGCTGCGCAGCACGTCCAGATCCGAGCGCAGCTGGGCGGCGACCTCCGGCTTCTGCACCTTGACCGCCACCTGGCGGCCATCGTGAAGCTCGGCGCGGTGCACCTGGGCGATCGAGGCGCAGCCCAGCGGCACCGGGTCGAAGCTGGCAAACAGCTTGGACACCGACGCGCCCAGTTCCTTTTCGATGATCGCCGCCACGCGCTCGACCGGGATGGGCGCAACGTTCTCCTGCATGCGCTCCAGGGCCGTGGCGAACTCCACCGGCACCATGTCCGGGCGGGTGGAGAGCATCTGGCCCAGTTTGACGAAGGTCGGCCCCAGCGATTCCAGGTCGGTGACGAACTGTTCCGGGTTGCCCTCCGGTGGCACATCGTGGACCGCGCCTGCGTCCAGGTTCATGCCGGAAAACACGCCGGAATTACGGTAGCGCAACAGCAGGCGCAGGATCTGGCTGCGGCGGTTCATGCCCTTGACCAGCGACGGCGAACCGGGAAGGACGGGCGTGGTGTTCAAGCAGGACTCCGGGGCGACGATCACCGGCAGTGTGGCCGGGCGGCAGTGGTGGACTGGTGAATCCGCTCCGGCTACCGCGACAGGGGTCGGATCGGTCAGAATCGGCGCTCCCGCTTCCTCCTTTGGATCCACCATGGCCGGTGCCAGTCTGTTCGCGTTGCTCGATGACATTGCGTCCCTGCTGGACGATGTGTCGGTGCTGACCAAGGTCGCGGCCAAGAAAACCGCCGGCGTGCTCGGCGACGACCTCGCGCTGAACGCCCAGCAGGTGACCGGGGTCAGTGCCAACCGCGAGCTGCCGGTGGTCTGGGCCGTCGCCAAGGGCTCGCTGGTCAACAAGGCGATCCTGGTGCCGGCCGCGCTGGCGATCAGCGCCTGGCTGCCCTGGGCCATCACCCCGCTGATGATGATCGGCGGCGCGTTCCTCTGCTACGAGGGCGTGGAGAAGCTGGCGCACCGCTTCCTGCATTCGCGCGACGAGGATGAGCAGCGCAAGGCCGAGCGGGCCAAGGCCCTGGCCGACGAGAAGGTGGACATGGTCGCGTGGGAGAAGGACAAGGTGAAGGGCGCGATCCGCACCGATTTCATTCTGTCGGCGGAGATCATCGTGCTGTCGCTGGGCGTGGTCTCCAGTGCACCGTTCCTCAACCAGGTCAGCGCGCTGGTGGTGATCGCCCTGGCGATGACGGTGTTCGTCTACGGTCTGGTCGCCGGCATCGTCAAGCTGGACGACCTGGGCCTGTACCTGTCGCGCAAGGGCGCGGCGCTGGCCGCAGTGGGCCGGGGCCTGCTGGTGGCTGCACCGTGGCTGATGAAGTTCCTCTCGGTGGCCGGCACCGCGGCGATGTTCCTGGTCGGCGGCGGCATCCTGGTGCACAGCATCGAACCGCTGCACCACGCCATCCTGGAGATGGGCGGTGACGGCAGCTGGGGCTGGTTGATCAATGCGCTGGGCAACGTGATCGTCGGCGTGGTGATCGGTGCGGTGGTGCTGGCGGCGGTGACCGGGTTCCAGAAGCTGCGCGGGACCAAGCCCGCGCACTGACGGCCGGCCGGTTCAGGTCGGCGTCCAACCGCTCAGGGCGTCCAGCTCGGCGCGGGCGCGGGCCAGCCGGCGCCCGGACAGCGCCTCGATTGCGCGCTGCAGCCACGGCGACGCCGGTGCGTGCTGCACCCAGCGGCGGGCAAGGAGCACCGCGGCCAGCATGGCCAGCGCCCCCGCCGCCAGCGAGGCCAGCAGCCACGGTGCGGCCAAGGCCCCCAGGTCCACACCCCAGGCCTGCCAGGCCACCAGGACCGGCACCGCCAGCCACAGCCAGCACCACGGCAGGCCGAGCAGCAGCTCGGTCAATGCGGTGTGCCGGGCGAGCGCGGCCAGCTGCTGCGATTGCTCCACCACCGTGTGTGTCGGCTCCAGCTGCCGGCGGCGATGCAGGCGGGTGATGCTGGTGATGATCACCGCGATGCAATAGGCGTGCAGCGCCATCGCGCTGAGCATCACCGCCAGCGGCGGTTGCTGCCACCACTGGCTCCCGCAGTACACCGCCAATGCCAGCCAGGCCACCAGCTGCAGCCCCTGCCAGAGGCTGAAGAGCCCGAGTTGGCGCTGCACCGCGCGGTGCCGATGGCTGCGCCACGCCTCCAGCGCGAAGGTCTCCTGCGCATCCGCGTGCTGGCTGGTGCTGTTCCACAGCTGCTTGAGGTCATCCGGTTGCATGGTGGGGCTCTCAGTCGGTGGGGTTCAGGCGCGTGCGCAGCTGCTGGCGCAGGCGGTGCAGGCGGGTAGAGACATTGGCGACGCTGATGCCCAGCACTTCGGCGATCTGCCGATGGTCGTGATCGTCCAGGTGCAGCAGCATCAGCGCACGATCCAGCGGCGGCAGCGCGTGGATGGCGACCTCCAGCTGGTGCATCGCGTGACGCTGCTCGGGCGGCGCGCTTTCGTCGGCGGCGGGCAGGTCATCGTCCAGCGCGGCGTGGTGGCGCTGCCGATGCTGCTGCCGGCGCCATTGCGAGATCGCCACGTTGAGCGCCACCCGGTACAGCCAGGTCGAGAAACGCGCCCGCGCCGGGTCGAACGCCTCGAAGGCCGCCCAGGCCTGCACGCTGATCTCCTGGACCAGATCCAGCCGATCCTCGTGCTGCGGGCAATAGCCGCGCGCCACCTTCAGCACGATGCCGCGGTGCTGCTCCAGCAGCGCGGCGAAGCGTGGGCGCAGATCGGTGTCGGTGGCGGGCAGTGTCATGTCCATACCCGGATGATTCGCGCCGCTGCGCCGAATATCACAGGCGCAGGCTCAGCGCGGTGGCTCGGCCGCCAGTACCCGGTTCTTGCCGACCCGCTTGGCCGCATACAGCGACGCATCGGCGCGCCGCAGCAGCGCCTCGGCCGGCTCGCCCGGTTGCCACTGCGCCAGCCCGGCACTGAAATGCACCGGCACGCGCTGTTCGTCCAGCGGCAGCGGCCGCTGTGCCAATGAGCGCTGCAGCCGCAGCAGGGTGGACATGCTGTCGGCCGCCGGGGTTTCCGGCAGCAGCAGGACGAACTCGTCGCCACCGAGCCGGGCGATGGCATCGCTGCTGCGCAGGTGCAGCTGGCAGACGCTCACCAGGTGGCGGAGTACCGCATCGCCACCGGCATGGCCGTGCAGGGTGTTGGTCTGGTGGAAATCGTCCAGGTCGAGCAGCGCCAGCGCCAGTGGATGGCCGTGGCGTGCGGCGCGCGCCAGCTCGCGCTCCAGCAGCTCGTCCAGACCGCGCCGGTTGAGCGCGCCAGTCAGCGGGTCGGTACGGATCAAGCCGGACACCTCGCGCAGCTCCTGCTCCAGTTCGGCGATGCGCTGTTCGGCCTGTTCCACTTCACGGCGTGCATTGCCCAGGTGGTCGCGCGCCTGCAGCGCCTGGTCCTGCACGCGCCCGGTGTCCTGCAGCACATCCTGCAGCAGCTGGTTGAGGTCGGCGATGCTGCGCGCTTCCTTCAGGGCCAGCGCGTAGCTGCTGATCCGGTCGTGGTACTCGCCGGTGCTCACCGCCATGCCGTCCAGGCGCTCGATGAAGCCACCCATGACGTTCTTCATCGCCGCCTTGGATTCGACGATGCCCTGCTTGAGCAGCCCCTGCTTGTAGATCACCTCGCGCAGGTTGGCGCGCGCCTGTTCGACCGAATCGCGATCCAGCGGGCCGCCGATCAGCGAACGCACCGCATGGACCTGGCCGTGCAGCCAGCTGCTGTCATCCAGCAGCTCGCTGATGTTGTCCAACAGCAGATCGAACAGACTCAGCAGCAGCTCCTGCTGCTCCTGCCAGCCGTCGCTGCGCACGCCGATCTGGTGCGAGAGCTCGCGCAGCCGCTGTTCGATCGGCTGCAGTGGCTGGCCCGGATGCCAGTGGCGCAGTTCACCGGCCAGCTGCACCGGCTCCTCGCGCAGCTCGGGCATGTTCTGCAGCAGGCTGGCCACGGTCACCCCGACGGTGTGCCGCAGCAGCTCGCGCAGGCGAAGGCTGTCAGGCTGGCCGTCGGGCGTTTCCTGCTCGATGGTGCGGATGTACTTGTCGATCAGCTGGCGCATCGCGCGGCCATAGCTCACCCAGTCCGCGCTGCGCTGCGCCGACTGCAGGCGCAGGCCCATGTCGCCCAGCTCGCCGGGCAGGGTGGACATGCCATTGGCGAACGCAGCCAGCAGCGGCTCGGGCGCATCGATGCCGGCGAACAGCCGCTGCAGCATCGCGCTGCTGCCGCCTTTGGGCCCGGGCGCCGGCTCGCTGGCGGTCTCCACCCCGGTGCCCACGCTCTGTCGCCGCGACAGCAGCCGCCCGACGGCGGTGCCGGGGCGGGGGGAAGCGTCGTGCGGGTCCGTCATGCGGCAGGTCCTTGGCAGTGACCGGCGAGGTGCGCCGGGGCGAGGGGAGGTGGCAACAGTATCGGCGCGCGGCACGCCGGCTTGAACGCGGGGCCCGCGACGCCCGATATGCCACGATGGTAGGCAATCTGACCGCAGGAGCGTGCGATGAAGGTGATGCTGGTAGGCGCGACCGGACTGGTCGGGGGCCATGTGCTGCGGCAACTGCTGGACGACCCGCGTTGCGATGCGGTGATCGCCCCGACCCGCCGCGCGCTGGAGACCACGGATGCAGCGCTGCTCAACCCGGTGGTGGACTTCGCGCAGCTGCCGGCCGGGGCCGACTGGTGGGCGGTGGATGCCGTGATCTGTGCGCTTGGCACCACGATCAAACAGGCCGGCAGCAAGGAGGCCTTCGCACGGGTCGACCATGATTTTCCGCTGGCGGTGGCGCGGCTGGCGCGTGACCACGGTGCGCATGCCTTCGCATTGAACTCGGCGATGGGCGCCGACCCGGGCTCGCGGATCTTCTACAACCAGGTCAAAGGGCGGTTGGAGCAGGACCTGCGTGAACTGGGCTACCCCTCGCTGACCCTGGTCCGCCCCGGGCTGATCGGCGGTGAGCGCGCCGAACGGCGTACCGGCGAGCATCTGGCCAGCGTGGTGCTGGGCGTGCTCGGTCCGCTCCTGCCGCGCGCCTGGCGGATCAATCCGGCCGGGAACATCGCCGCCGCGCTGGTCGAGGCGGCGTTGGTGCCCACGCCCGGCGTCAGGATCGTGGGTTCGGCCGATCTGGCGGAGCGGTGAGCCGCTGACGGCCGGATGCGCGGCGACCCGGTCACTGCGCTACCCTTTCAGCCCCTTTAGCGGTCCCTGCCATGTCCGTCGACAAGAACCAACGCGATCTCGAAGCCGGTATCCACACCGATCTGGAGGGGCGGCTGACCTACGGCGGCTACCTGCGCCTGGACCAGCTGCTGTCGGCCCAGCAGCCGCTGTCCAACCCGCCGCACCACGACGAAATGCTGTTCATCATCCAGCACCAGACCTCCGAGCTGTGGCTGAAACTGCTGGCGCACGAACTGCGCGCGGCGATCGGGTTCCTGCAGCGCGACGAGGTCTGGCAGTGCCGCAAGGTGCTGGCGCGCAGCAAGCAGGTGCTGCGCCAGCTGACCGAGCAGTGGTCGGTGCTGGAAACGCTGACGCCTTCGGAGTACATGGGCTTCCGCGATGTGCTGGGCCCGTCCTCGGGCTTCCAGTCGCTGCAGTACCGTTACATCGAGTTCCTGCTGGGCAACAAGAACGCGCAGATGCTGCAGGTGTTCTCGCACGACCCGGCCGGCCAGGCCCAGCTGCAGGAGGTGCTTGATGCCCCCAGCCTGTATGAGGAGTTCCTGCGCTACCTGGCCCGCTTCGGCCACCCGGTCCCGGCCGGCTACCAGGGCCGCGACTGGCAGCAGCCGCACGTGGCCGACGACGCCCTGCACCCGGTGTTCGAGCGGATCTACCAGAACACCGACCGCTTCTGGCGTGAGTATTCGCTGTGCGAGGACCTGGTCGATCTGGAGACCGCCTTCCAGCTGTGGCGCTTCCGCCACATGCGCACGGTGATGCGGGTGATCGGGTTCAAGCGCGGCACCGGCGGCTCCAGCGGAGTCGGCTTCCTGCGCCAGGCGCTGGAGCTGACCTTCTTCCCGGAGCTGTTCCAGGTGCGCACCACGATCCGCAACGACGACCCGATGCCGCCGGACGCCTGATCGGGCATCGGCCGCAATAAGCCTATTCATATTTACCCGCCCCATCCGCCGTAGGGTGCGGCAGGCCCCGCCGTTGCTGCGCTGCCGGTCTCTGGCCGGAAGTTGCAGATGCAAGTTCAGCGACCATGCTGCCAGCGGTACACATCAGCGTGTATTTGACGTGAACGTGGTTGGTCTGGGATTCTCCCGCGCTGCTTTCGCACATCGGACGTGCATGTCTTCCACCGAACCCAGGAATCCCGCATGAGCGTAGACGCCGCCGCGAAATCCGTTCCCGATCCGGCGCTGCCGGAGTTCAAGACCACGCTGGGCCATCCGCGCCCGTTGTGGATGCTGTTCATGACCGAATTCTGGGAACGCTTTGCGTTCTACGGGATCCGCTGGGCCCTGGTGCTGTACATCGTCGCGCAATTCTTCGACGGTGATTCGGCCGGCCAGGCCGCGGCCAGCCGGACCTACGGCGCCTACCTGGCGCTGGTCTACGCCGCCGCCATCTTCGGTGGCTACGTCGCCGACCGGGTGCTGGGCTACCAGCGTTCCATCCTGACCGGCGCGGTGATCATGGCCGCCGGCCTGTTCATGGTCGCGATGCCCAACAAGGAAATCTTCGAGCTGGGCCTGGCCACGATCATCATCGGCAACGGCCTGTTCAAGCCCAACATCTCGACCATGGTCGGCAAGCTGTACGGCCTGAAGGATGAGCGCCGCGACTCGGGCTTCACCATCTTCTACATGGGCATCAACATCGGCGCGATGATCGCCCCGGTGCTGACCCAGTATCTGGCCGAGCGCGTGTTCGGCACGCAGGCGATGCCGTCCTACAAGATGGTCTTCATCGCCTCGGGCATCGGCATGCTGATCAGCCTGGCCTGGTTCTACGTCGGCCGTGCCGGCCTGAAGGGCATTGGCGCCCCGCCGGCCGGTGCCGAAGGCTACGGCCGCATCGTGATGGTGTTCATCGGCGCGATCGTGGCGATCCCGGTGGCCTTCTTCCTGCTCTCCACCGGCGCCACCGCGCTGGCCTGGATCCTGGGTGTGATGTTCATCGCCCTGGCGATCCTGCTGCTGGTCGAAGGCATCCGCGAAGGCAAGGTCCAGCGTGACCGCGTGATCGCCATGCTGATCATCTTCACCTTCAACGTGATGTTCTGGATGTTCTTCGAACAGGCCGGCAGCTCGTTCACCTTCCTGGCCGACAACATCGTCAACCGCAACCTGGGCGGCTGGGAATTCCCGACCGCCTGGTTCCAGTCGGTCAACTCGGTGGCGATCATCACCCTGGCCCCGATCATTGCCTGGATCTGGATCAAGCTGGGCCGCGCCAATCCGTCGATCCCGCGCAAGTTCGGCCTGGGCCTGCTGTTCAACGGTGCGGCGTTCGCGCTGCTGATGGTGGCGCTGTCGAGCATGGTCGTGGACGGCAAGATTCCGTTCTGGACGCTGTTCATGGTCTACGTCATCCAGTCCATCGGTGAGCTGTGCCTGTCGCCGATCGGCCTGTCGATGGTGACCAAGCTGGCCCCGGTGCGCCTGGTCGGCTTCGGCATGGGCGGCTGGTTCCTGTCCACCGGCATCGGCAACAACATGTCCGGCATCTTCGCCGGCGTGGTCAGCGGCGAAGGCGGCATGACCGTGGAATCGGCCCTGAAGGGTTACACCTTCGGCTTCTGGGCGTTGATCATTTCCGGCGTGGTGCTGTTCCTGGTCGCCCCGCTGATCAACAAGCTGATGCACGGCGTCAAGTGAGGACCGCGATGCGCATGAAAGCAGCGGCAATGTCGATGATCGTGGCCGGCCTGCTGGCCGCCTGTTCGCCGTCGTCGGCGCCCACCGCTGCGCCTGCGCAGCCGCTGGACACCTCCGAGCAGAAAACCCCGGTCGCCGATCCCGGCGCACCGGTGGCCTCGGGCAACACCCCGGCCGCGGCGGACATCGCCGCGATCGCGGCGCTCAACGCCCAGTTCGATCCTGCGCGTGATCCGGTCGCCGATCTGGCCACAGCCAAGGTCGAGGCCCAGCGCGGTGGCAAGCGGATCATCCTGGATGTGGGCGGCGAGTGGTGCCCGTGGTGCCATCTGATGGACGGGTTCATCGAAGGCGATGCGGAGATCCGCAGCTTCCGCGATGCCAACTACGTCTGGATGAAGGTCAACTACAGCGAAGAAAACGAGAACGCGGCGTTCCTGTCGCAGTTCCCGGCAGTGAAGGGCTACCCGCACCTGTTCGTGCTCGACGCCGACGGCACGCTGCTGCACTCGCAGTTCACCGGCGAGCTGGAAGCGGACAAGGGGCAGAAGAAGGGCTATGACCGTGGCCGCTTCTTCGCCTTCCTCAAGCAATGGGCGCCACCGAAGGCGTCGTGATCGAAGAGGCCGCGGATTCCGCGGCCTTTTTTTGCGCTCAATTTGTCGGCCACCCTGCCGCTACCTCCAAGGACCTCATGCCGCGCTGTTCGTGGCGGGCAACCGACGGAATTGGACGCATGCAGCCGGGCACCAGTGACACCCCCACCGATGTTTCCCTCGATGCGCCGGCCGGCGTGAGCCTGCCGTCGGTGGATGTGCTGCTGGACGACCAGACCGCGCCGGATGCGCTCGATGGCGAGGGCGGGACGCCGGCGCCGGGTGCGATCCGCTACCGCCTGCCGATGGTCTCCGTGCCCGGCAACGTGCTGCTCAAGGCCGCGGTGCAGAAACTGGTCGAGCAGAAGGCGCAGCTGGACGCGCTGGCGCGCCAGGGCAGCCTGATCGGCCTGATCCCGGCCGAGTGGCAGGGATCAGGCGTCCGTGGCGTGGACCTGCAGGGCTTCGTGCTGAGCGTGGTCCCGTTCCTGCACAACGCCAGCAAGGACGAAACCGCCCCGGCGCGCGTGCCGCTCAGGCATGTACTCGGTGATGCCGGCCGCTGGGACCAGCACGACGTCGAAGAACCCAAATCGCTGGCGTTCTTCCTGGCCAGCGACGATCGCGCCAGTGCCGGTACGAAGGACCCTGCCGAGGTGTATCTGGTCGGTGCGCTCGGCCTGGCCTGGGCGCACGAGGGGCGTACCCGCCCCGGCTTCCTGCGTGCGATGGGCTACGACAGCATGGCCGCGCGCGTGCACCTGCTGCCGTACCCGGCGCCGGCGCAGCTGGCGCTGTACAGCGTGACCGCGCACGGGGTGACGCAGCTCTGGTGCGTGCTGGATCGCCGCAAGGTGCGCCCGCTGCTGGCGCCGTGGCTCAGCGTGCCGCTGCTGACCGCCTATGGGGTCACCCCCCCGCAGAGCTGGCCGACCAGCTTCCCGGCGGTGGATGAGGTGGCCGCGATGCTGGCTGCCGCGCGTGGCGGCAAGGGGCCGGTCGAAGCGGACCTGGGCAAGGTCGCCGCCAAGGTCGCCCAGGACGCCTCCGGCGAAGCATGGATGCCGGTCAGCCTGCTCCAGGTCGGCACGTGGTCACCGCGCTGGCGCTACTTCATGGCGACCTTCATCGGTCTGCCATCCCTGTTGCTGGTGGTGGCCGCGCTGGCCTTGCCCGGGGCGATCGAAGCGGCCGCCGTGGCGGCCTCGCTGGGGTTCGCCGGCGGTGCGATCGGCGCCCTGGCCGCGCCCTGGGTGCATGCGCGGCGCAAACACCTGAGCTGAGGCGCTACTCGTCCATCCGCTGCAGGCCTTCGCCGGCCAGGCGCAGGATCAGCGTTTCCAGCATCTGTTCCTCTTCCTCGCTGAGCACGGACATCAGCTTGCGGGTGATGTCGATCACCAGCGGGGCGATGGTTTCATACACCTCGAAACCGGCCGCCGACAGCGCCAGCACCGAGCGGCGCCGGTCGTCGCCATGGGTTTCACGCTTGATGAAGCCCCGCTCGAGCAGTCTGGCCACGGCGCGGCTGACCGCGACCTTGTCCATCGCGGTGCGATCGGACACCTCGCTGGCCGACGAGCCCGGGTACAGCGCCAGGACCGTGATCACCCGCCACTCGGGGATCGCCAGCCCATAACGGTCCCCATACAGCTTGGCGATGTTGCCGCTGACACGGTTGGACAGAACGCTCAGCCGATACGGCAGGAACTGCTCCAGATCGAGCAGGGCGTGCGAGGCGCGGATGCTGTGACTGCTGGGATCGGGCGGGCTCATGTTGCGGTGCACCTTGATGGTGGTTTCATGTGAAACTATAACCTACGTTCCGGACTCCGCATTCTCGCGGGTCTGCCTTCCTACCGCACCTGGTTTTTTCCGATGCGGACTGCTTTGGAGCCACAGCATGACCAGCCAAACGAGCACCGCGTCCTACGCACCCGATCCGGGCATGCAGGTCACCACCTTCGAAAACCCGATGGGCATCGATGGGTTCGAGTTCGTCGAGTTCGCCGCCCCGGCCGGCCGTGGCGCCGAACTGCACGACTATTTCCGCAAGATGGGCTTCACCGCCGTGCTGCGCCACAAGCAGCGTGCGATCACAGTCTATCGCCAGGGCGACGTGAACTTCCTGGTCAATGAAGAGCCGGACTCGTTCGCCTCGGATTTCGCCGAAAAGCACGGCCCGTGCGCCTGCGGTTTCGCGATCCGCTTCAAGAAGCCGGGCGACGAGGTCTACCAGATGGCCCTGGGCAACGGCGCCGAAGCGATCGACTTCAAGCCTGACACCCGCGCCGTCGCCGCCCCGATCATCAAGGGCATCGGCGACTGCATGCTGTACCTGGTCGACCGTTACGGCGCCAACGGCAGCATGTTCGATACCGATTACGCGCCGATCGAGGGCGTGGACCCGCGCCCGAAGGGCTTCGGCCTGACCTTCATCGATCACCTGACCCACAACCTGTACTTCGGCAACATGCAGCAGTGGTCGGATTACTACGAGCGGCTGTTCAACTTCCGCGAGATCCGCTACTTCGACATCAAGGGACTCAAGACCGGCCTGGTGTCCAAGGCGATGACCGCGCCGGATGGCATCGTGCGCATTCCGCTCAACGAATCCTCCGATCCGAAGAGCCAGATCAACGAATACCTCGACGCCTACAAGGGCGAGGGCATCCAGCACATCGCCTGCTTCACCGAGAACATCTACGAGACCGTGGAAGCGATGCGCGCCCAGGGCGTGGAGTTCCTGGACACGCCGGAGACGTATTTCGACGTGATCGACATGCGCGTGCCCAACCACGGTGAAGACGTGGCCCGACTGGCGAAGAACAAGATCCTGATCGATGCCGATCCGGAGACCAAGCAGCGCAAGCTGCTGCAGATCTTCACCACCAACTGCATCGGCCCGATCTTCTTCGAGATCATCCAGCGCAAGGGCAACGAAGGGTTCGGCGAAGGCAACTTCACCGCGCTGTTCGAGAGCATCGAGCGCGACCAGATGAAGCGCGGCGTGCTGTAAGACGCGCGCTGTAACGCACCGGCAGCTGCCCGCGTTACGCTGCAACGATGGCATCGGCGTCCGCGCCGGTGCCATCGGCTGTACTCCCTTGCCATCCACGCCTCCGGCGGAGCAGGACCATGAACAACCCGATGTCATCGCGCGGCTACCAGACCGGTTTCGGCAACGAGTTCGCCACCGAGGCGGTGCCTGGTGCGCTGCCGGTGGGGCAGAACTCCCCGCAGCGTGTCGCCCATGGCCTGTATGCCGAACAGCTGTCCGGCACCGCATTCACCGCGCCGCGCGGCAGCAACCGCCGCAGCTGGGTGTACCGCATCCGCCCCGCGGTGACCCACGGCGAGTTCACCCCCTTCGCCCAGCCGCACCTGCACGGTGACTTCGCGCAGGGCGCGGTCTCGCCCAACCAGCTGCGCTGGGATCCGTTGCCGCTGCCGGGTACGCCCACGGATTTCGTCGAGGGGCTGTACACGATGGGCGGCAACGGTTCGCCCGACGCCCACCATGGCGTGGGCATCCACCTGTATGCGGCCAACCGCGACATGCAGGGCCGCTACTTCTACAACGCCGATGGCGAGCTGCTGATCGTTCCGCAGCTCGGCCGCCTGCGCCTGCTCACCGAAATGGGTGTGATCGAGATCGAACCGCAGCAGATCGCGGTGATCCCGCGGGGCGTGCGCTTCCGGGTCGAACTGCCCGATGGCGATGCACGCGGCTACGTCTGCGAGAACTTCGGCGCCCTGCTGAAGCTGCCCGACCTGGGCCCGATCGGGTCCAATGGCCTGGCCAATCCGCGCGACTTCGAGACGCCCCACGCCGCATTCGAGAACGTCGATGGCGCGTTCGAACTGATCGCCAAGTTCGAGGGCCAGCTATGGCGCGCGGACATCGATCATTCGCCGCTGGACGTGGTCGCCTGGCACGGCAACTACGCGCCGTACCGCTATGACCTGCGCCGCTTCAACACGATCGGCTCGATCAGCCACGACCACCCCGATCCATCGATCTTCCTGGTGCTGCATTCGCCCAGTGATACAGCGGGCACCAGCAACATGGACTTCGCGATCTTCCCACCGCGTTGGCTGGTCGCGCAGAACACGTTCCGCCCGCCGTGGTTCCACCGCAACATCGCCAGCGAGTTCATGGGCCTGATCCACGGTGCCTACGATGCCAAGGCCGAAGGCTTCGTGCCCGGCGGTGCTTCACTGCACAACTGCATGAGCGGCCACGGCCCGGACGCGGCGACCTTCGAGAAGGCCTCCGCCGCAGACCTGAGCAGACCGGACGTGATCAAGGACACCATGGCCTTCATGTTCGAAACCCGCGGCGTGATCCGCCCGACCGCCCAGGCCATGGCGGCAGCGCACCGCCAGCGCGGGTACCAGCACTGCTGGCAGGGCTTGAAGGCGAATTTCTCGGGATAAGTGGGCGCTCAGCTGCCGTCCGACCTGCGGGTAGGCAACACGCGGTCAATGTAAACGTCGTTGCCGTTGCGTTGGTAGGCGATCAGATACCGGCCATCGCGCGTTGCATACAGGAACGCCCCTTTGATGGCATCGAGGCGGTAGACCGCCGGGCCATCCAGGGCCTCTCCTTCGTTCTCGATCGCATCGTCTCGCGCTACGGCTGCGATGAACAGACGCGGTTCCGGCAGTGCCATGGCGCGCTCGAAGGCGGCAACAAGTTGTTGGGTTCTATCCTCAAGGGCCAGCCTGCCCCACGCAACCGTCATTTCGTGGACGGGCGGCGCTTCAATGCCGTTTGCAACTCGTCACCGAGTCGCGTTTTCAGCGCCGCCATGTGCAGGTGCGCATCGGTACCGGACAGTGCCGGCCGTGAATCCGCGCGCGCTTCAGCCACTGCTTCACGGATGCGTTCCAGATAGGCCGAGTCTTCATGCAGCTGCTTCAGCATCCGAGCCCGATCCGGTCGCGAGCGGCGCGGGGGCTCGGCGCCAGCCGTCGCCGAGGCGTCTACGCGATAGCGTGTGATCCCCAACCGGGCCAGGACACGTGCGGCCGCCGCGACGCCAGAGAAAATGCGCGGCGTCCCATCTTTGGTGGCCAACGCACGGTCGCTGTTCTCCAGGGCGAAGGTGACAACGTAGCCTCCCGCTTCCGCGGTCACCGTCGTTTCGCGCAGGCTTCCGGCGTCGGCGAGTTCCCGGGCAGTCGCCAGTTTGATCGTTTCGACCATGATCGACTCCCACTTAACTGTTATTTGGGAATCATATATTAGTAAAACCTCACTGGCGGGTAGGGCTCCTACCCTGCGCGCAGCTTCTTGCCGCGTCCAATTCAATGTCCTCATCGAAACCGGATCCGGTCACTACAGCCTCAAACCGCCGCGATCTGGAACCGCTCGGCATGCGCCGTCGGCAGCACCTCCAGCAACCGCTGCCGCACCCGTTCGGCGTAGCCGGTCGAGGTCAGCCCGGGCAGCGCCTCCAGCGCGGCGTGCAGTGCGGCCATGACCGCGTCGTCGCTGCGGGCCTGCTGCAGGGTGTGGAACAGCGCCGCCGCCTGCGGATGGCGCTGCAGTTCCAGGATGTCGAGCAGGTAGATCCGCGCGGCGACCAGCGAGCGGCGGCGTTCGGTCACCGGGGCCAGCGCCGCGGTCTGCATCACGCTGGGCGCGGGCGCGGCGGGGGCGACAACGGTGCCCTCCGCGGCCGCACTGGACACCAGATACCCGCTCTGGATCAGCTGGATCACCATCGCCGGGGTCTCCGGGCCCACCAGCTGGCCCAGCTGGACCAGATCACGCTGGCCATCGCACAGGATCAACAGCCGGCGCTGGCGCATGTCCAGCGGAGCGCGGTGGGCCTGCAGCGCGGTGCGGGCGAGGTCGGTCTTCTGCGGTTGCATGGGGGCGGGGTCGATGCGGTGCAGGCCGAGCCTGAACGCGGCAGGTGAAACGCCGATGACAACGACAGTGTGCATGCCGCCCACACGGCGCACGCGCTAGGCTGCGCCCATTCACCGGGAGATGCAGGCATGAAACAGCTGGGAAGCGTGATGGCACTCGGGATGGTGCTCGCCTTGGCCGCGTGCGGACGCGCGCCGGAAACCCCGTCCAGCGACGCCGAGGCAGCGGTGCCTGCGCCGGCAGCGGACACCGCGCCCAGCGCGCCCGCCACGGCGGCATCGGGCACGCCAACAGCGGGCCCGGCACGCCTGGACGGCTACGGCCCCGTCGCGTTGGGCAGTACGCTGGAGGAGGTCCGCGCGGCTTGGAAAGAACCGCTGCAGGGCGAGGTCGCCGACGACTACTGCCATGCGCTGCGACCCGAAGGCGCACAGGCCGAGGACGTCATTTTCATGATCGAGGGCAAGCGCCTGGTCCGCTATGACGTGCGCAACGACCGCACCGTCGCCCCCGGTGGCGGCAAGGTCGGCATGTCGCTGGGCCAGCTGCAGACGCTGTACCCCGACCGCGGCGATCTGACCCCGCACAAGTACGACGCGCAGGGCCACAACCTGCGCGTGCGCCCGGCGGCCGAGGGCGGTGCGCTGATCAACTTCGAGATCAACGGCGATGGCAACGTGACCGCGTGGCGCGTTGGCAAGACACCGCAGGTCGACTACGTGGAAGGCTGTTCCTGAGCCACCGCTACCGCCCTGGCCCGGGTGCCGGGGCGGGCGTTCACCGTTCGGGCCGGGCGGGCCCTAGAATCGGCCCACATCCGTCACCGGGGAGCACCAGATGATCGCTGCCACTGTTTGGTTCGTGCTGGGCCTGGTGCTGTTGGCACTGGGCGGGGACAGCATCGTCCGCGCCGCCTCCGGGCTGGCCCAGCGCTTTGGCGCCTCACCGTTCGTGGCCGGGCTGCTGCTGGTGGCCTTCGGCACCTCGCTGCCGGAACTGGTGGTCAACGCCCGCGCCTTCGTGGTCGGGGCGGAAGAACTCGCGCTGGGCAACGCGGTGGGCAGCAACATCGTCAATGTCGGCCTGACCCTGGGGCTGGCGGCGCTGGCCGCACCGCTGCTGGTCCGTGCGCGCCTGCTCTCGCCGCTGCTGGTGTGCCTGGCGGCGGCAAGCCTGCTGCTGATCCTGTTCGGCCTGGATGGCGTCATCGCGCGCTGGGAAGGGGCGGTTCTGCTGCTCGCCTTCGTCGGGCTGCTGGTGTTCCTGCTGCGCCGTGCGCGGTTGGAATCCGAGCCGGTGCGCGAGGCCATCGCCGGCTATGCCATGACCCGCACCGGGCTGTTCCTGAACCTCCTGCGGCTGCTGTTCGCGGCGCTCTGCCTGTATGTCGGCGCGCGCTGGGTTGTGCAGGCCGCGCCGGTGTTCGGCGCCGGGCTGGGCTGGTCGCCGTTGCTGGTTGGCCTGTTGCCGGTGGCGATCGGCACCGCATTGCCCGAAGTGGCGGCGGCGATCGCGGCAGCGCGGCGTGGGCAGGGTGACATGGTGCTGGGCCATGTGATCGGCTCGAGCCTGTTCAACCTGCTGGTGGTGGTCGGCGGCATGGCTGCCCTGCGCCCGCTGGCGCTGCCCGCATCGTTCGTGAAACTGGAGCTGCCGGCGGCGATCGCCTTCGTGCTGGTGCTCTATCCCATGCTGCGCGGTGACCTCACCATCAGCCGCCGCGAAGGCGCGGTGCTGGTGGTGGCCTTCGTCGGGTGGATCGCGCTGGAGCTGGCGTTGATCGGCAGCGTGTGAGGTTGACGGCCAACCGTTGAAGCAGCCGGCCAGCGGCCGGCCCTACCGTTTCACAGGCGTGTTGCAGCCGACCAACGGTCGGCTCTACTGGCTATCCCGGGAAACGGGGGCCTTGGCATCGTCGGTCTCGTCCTCGCGGCGCGGTTCCGGCGGCGGCAGCTGTTCTTCCTTGGCGGTCTTGTGCCCCGGCAGCTCTGGCCGGGTTTCCATCAGCAGCGACAGCGCCGCCTTGGCCATCATGTGCGCGCTGATCGGCGCGGTGATGAACAGGAACACGGTGATCAGCAGCTCGCGCGGCTGCGGATCCTCGCCGAGGAAGATGTGGTAACACACCGAGCCGACCAGCACGCAGCCCACGCCCAGCGTGCTGGCCTTGGTCGGTGCGTGCAGCCGCTTGAAGAAGGTGGACAGCTTCACCAGGCCCAGCGCGCCGACCAGGATGAAGAAGCAGCCGAACAGCAGCAGGATCGACAGCACGATCTGGATGAAGGTGATCATTCGACGATGTCCCGGCGCAGCACGAACTTGCTCAGCACCACCGTGCTGCCGAAACCGAGCATGGCGATGATCAGCGCGGCTTCGAAATACACCGCCGAGTTGAGGTACATGCCGAACAGCATCAGCTCGGCGATCGCCGTCACCGACAGCGTGTCCAGGGCGAGGATGCGGTCGGGCACGGTCGGGCCGCGCAGCAGGCGCCAGGTGGCCAGCAGCATGGCCAGGCCGACCACGTGCATGCACACCACCATCGTGGTCTGGATGAACATATGTCCGGTCATGGGAAGATCTCCATCAGCGGGGCTTCGTAGCGGGATTTGATCTGCCGGATCAGCTCGTCCGGATCATCAAGGTGCAGCACATGCACCAGCAGATACCTGCGGTCATCGGACAACGCCGCCGAAACCGTGCCCGGGGTGAGCGTGATCATGCTGGTCAGCGCGGCGATGCCGTGGATGTTGGCGATATCCAGCGGCAGCCAGATGAAACCGGGATGGATGCGCCGCTCCGGCCCCAGCACCTGGATCGCCACCCGGATGTTGGACACCAGGATGTCCCACAGGGTCACGAACAGCAGCTTGGGCAGCGGGCGGAGCGAGCCGATGCGGGCGAACTCGCGATCCAGCCGCGCGGCGAACAGCGGCACCACCACGCCCAGGATCATGCCGAGCACGATCTGGCCGAGGGTGAAGCTGTCGGACATCAGCAGCCAGAACACCACGACCATCACGCTCAGCGAGGGCGAGGGCAGCACGCGTTTGTAGAGGGAAGGCTTGCGCGTCATGGCTGGCGGATCTCCGGCGTGGTGGCGCGCAGCTCACCCACGTAGTCCTGCGGCTGCAGCAGCTGGGTGGCCATCGCATCGGTGTGCTGCATCAGCGGGCCGGCGAACACGCTCATCGCGATGCCGTAGCTGAGCAGCAGCGCCGCGGCGAACAGCTCCACGGTGCGCGTGGGCGCCTTGCGCGGTTTGGGGGCGCCTTCTTCGACCACCGGCACCCGCCAGAACAGGCGGATGCCGCCGCGGGTCAGGCCGATGATCACCATCAGGCTGCTGCCCAGCACCGCGGCCCAGACCGCCCAGGTGTACTGCGCCGGCATGCCGGCCAGCAGGGCCGCCTTGGCCAGGAAGCCGGACAGCGGCGGCAGGCCGGCCACCGAGACGGCGCCGATCAGGAACAGCACCGCCGGCGTTTCCTTGCCCGGCATCGGCGCGATGATTTCCTTCCTGTCGCTGGCACCGCCGCGGCGGCGGCGGATCAGATCGGCAATGAGGAACAGCGCGGCAGCCACGAAGGTACTGTGCGGCAGGTAGTACAGGCCGGCCGAGAGCACTTCGGGTGTGCGCACCGAGAAGGCGATGAACAGCGTCGCTGCCGAGACCACCACCAGGTAGGAAATCAGCACGCGCAGGCGCGCCGCGGCCAGGACACCCAGGCCGCCCAGCACCAGCGTGGCCACGCCTGCCCAGAGCAGCCACTGGCTGCCGTAGCCGGCCATCGGGCCGGCACCGTCGCCGAACCACAGGGTGCTGACCCGCAGCACTGCATAGAGGCCGACCTTGGTCATGATCGCGAACAGGGCGGCCACGGCAGCCGGCGCACGCGCGTAGGCTTCGGGCAGCCACAGGTACAGCGGCATCAGCGCGGCCTTGCTGCAGAACACCAGCAGCAACAGCCCCATGGTCGCCTTGACCAGGGTCAGGTGCGATGCCGGCACTTCGGCGATGCGCTGGGACAGCTCGGCCATGTTGAGCGAGCCCAGCGAGGCGTACAGCAGGCCGAGTGCGATCAGGAACAGGGTCGAGGCGGTGACGTTGAACACCACGTAGTGCAGGCCGATGCGCATGCGCAGGCCGCGCCCGCCGCTGAGCAGCAGGCCGTAGGAGGCGATCAGCATCACCTCGAAGAACACGAACAGATTGAAGATGTCGCCGGTCAGGAACGCGCCGTTGAGGCCGACCAGCTGGAACTGGAACAACGCATGGAAGTGCGGCGCGCGCCGGTCCCAGCCCGAGCAGGCGTGCAGCAGGCAGGGGATGGCCAGCAGCAGGGTGGTCACCAGCATCCATGCCGAGAGGCGGTCGGCCACCAGCGCGATGCCCAGCCGCGAGGGCCAGTCGCCCAGCAGGTACACCGCGATGCTGCCATCGGCGGTCTGCGCGAACAGCAGTGCGACCGCCGCGGCGAGCGCGGTCAGCGTGGTCCACGCCACCGTGCGCTGCACCTTCGGCCCGTAGCGGCGGTGCTCGACGAACAGCGAGCAGGCCGCGCCGAACAGGGGAATCAGGATGGGCAGGATCACCGCATGGTTCATGCGCCGCCCTCCCGGCCCGGCGCGGTATCGGCAGGCAGCTCTTCTTCTTCGTGCGCGTCCACGTGGTCGCTGTGGTTGTCGCTGCGGCTGCGCATGGCCAGCACGATGCTGACCGCGGTCATCGCAAACGCGATCACGATGGCGGTGAGCACCAGCGCCTGCGGCAGCGGATCGGTGTAGTTGCCCAGGTCGCTGTCGATGCCCTCACGCAGCACCGGCGCCTTGCCCTGCACCAGCCGGCCGCCGGCGAAGATCAGCAGGTTGGTCGCATACGACAGGAAGGTCATGCCGAGGATCACATCGAAGCTGCGCGCGCGCAGCAACAGGTAGATGCCGATCGCGCTCAGTACGCCGATGGCGCTTGCCAGGGCCAGTTCCATCAGTGCATCTCCCCGGTTTTTGCCGAACGGCGGGTGGGATCGATCTCGCCTTTGCGGGCGTTGCGGGTGCGCGAGGGCTTGATCGTGCCCATCATCGAGAGCATCAGCATCACGCCGCCGAACACCACCAGGTACACGCCGGTATCAAAGCCGATCGCACTGGCCAGCGGCACCTCGCCGATCAGCGGAATGTGCAGGTCCAGATGGCCGCTGGTCAGGAACGGCACGCCGAACAGCATCGAGGCGCAGCCACTGAGGATGGCGATCAGCAGACCGGCACCGATGCAGCGGATGTAATCGAAGCCGAAGCGCGATTCCACCGAAGTGGTGCCCTGGATGACGTACTGGATCAGCAGCGGCACGGCCAGCACCAGGCCGGCGATGAAGCCGCCGCCGGGCGCGTTGTGGCCGCGCAGGAACAGGAAGATCGAAACGGTCAGGGTCAGCGGGAACATGATCTGGGCCAGATCGGCCGGCACCGGCAGCTTGATCGGCGGGCCGGGCATGATCTGCTCCGGTGCCATCCGCGAGCGGCGCAGCATGGCGTGCACCACCAGCGCGGCGATGCCGAACACGGTGATCTCACCGAAGGTATCAAAGCCACGGAAGTCGACCAGGATCACGTTGACCACGTTCTGCCCATAGGCCTCCGGCAGCGCACGTGCCAGCAGCTCGCCGGCCATGGTGTTGGGCGGCAGGGTCATGGCGGTGTACGCCATCGCAGCCAGGCCACCACCGGCGACGATCGCGATCACCGCATCGCGCCGCTTGCGCCAGACCGACTTCTCCGGCGGCGACTGGATCGGCAGGTAGTTCATGCCCAGCAGCATCAGCACCAGGGTGACCATCTCCACCAGCAGCTGGGTCAGGGCCAGATCCGGCGCGGACAGGAACACGAAGGTCAGCGACACCATCAGGCCGACGCCACCGACTACCAGCACCGCCAGCAAACGCTGCCGGTAGACGAACAGCGCGCCCAGCGCGCAGGCCATCATCACCAGCCACAGAGCCCAGCCCAGCAGCGGGATCGGCTGCGGCGAGGGCCAGTTGGGCGAGGCGGGATGGGCCACGAACGGGGCGGCGGCGACGATCACCGCCACCACCACCAGCGCCATCAGCATGCGCTGCAGGCTGCCGTTGGCCAGGCCCTGGGTGAGCCGGTGGGCGAAGCCGAACACCAGGTCCAGCTGCTTGTGGAAAATGTTGCGGCCGATGCTGCGGCTGACCACCGCGTGCAGGTCGATCAGGCGGCGCAGGCCGAAGTACAGCGCGATGCCCCCGACCACACCGGCTGCGCTCATCGCCAGCGGCATGTTGAACCCGTGCCAGACCGAGAGGCTGTAAGCCGGCATCGCCGGGCCGAGGATGGACGAGGCGGCGGCGTGCAGTACCGGGGCGATGGTGATCGCCGGCGCAACGCCGACGGCCACGCAGACCACCACCAGGATCTCCACCGGCACCTTCATGAAGCGCGGCGGCTCATGCGGGACGCGGTCCAGATCGTGCGGCCCCTTGCCGAAGAAGGTGTCGTGCACGAAGCGCAGGCTGTAGGCCACACCGAACACGCCGGCCAGCAGCGCGGCGATCGTCATGGCGATGCGCATCGCCTCCGGCCCGGCGGTCAGGGCTTCGGCGAACAGCATTTCCTTGGACAGGAAGCCGTTGAGCAGCGGGATGCCCGCCATGGCCAGCGAAGCGATGATCGCCAGCGCGCTGGTGATGGGCATCAGCTTTCGCAGTCCTCCCAGCTTGCGCATGTCGCGGGTACCGGTTTCATGGTCGATGATGCCGGCGGCCATGAACAGCGAGGCTTTGAAGGTGGCGTGGTTGAGGATGTGGAACACACCGGCCACCACCGCCATCGGCGCGGACAGGCCGAACAGCATCGTGATCAGGCCCAGGTGGGAGATCGTCGAATAGGCGAGCAGGCCTTTGAGGTCATGCTGGAAGATCGCGTTCCAGGCACCGATCAACAGGGTGATCGCACCGATCCCGCTGACCGTATAGAAGAACAGGTCGGTGCCGGCCAGCGCCGGGTGCAGTCGGGCCAGCAGGAAGACGCCGGCTTTGACCATCGTGGCCGAGTGCAGGTAGGCCGAGACCGGCGTCGGCGCGGCCATCGCGTGCGGCAGCCAGAAGTGGAACGGGAACTGGGCGCTCTTGGTGAAGATGCCGGCCAGGACCAGGAACAGCGCATAGGGATACAGCGAACTGGCGCGGATCAGATCGCCGGCGGCGAGCACGGCATCCAGTTCGAAGCTGCCGACGATGCGGCCGATCAACAGCACGCCGCCGAGCAGGGCCAGGCCGCCGCCGCCGGTGACCACCAGGGCCATCCGGGCGCCCTCGCGGGCGTCCTGGCGGTGCGACCAGAAGCCGATCAGCAGGAACGAGCTGATGCTGGTCATTTCCCAGAACACCATCAGCAGCAACAGGTTGCCCGACAGCACCATGCCCAGCATGGCGCCCATGAACAGCAGCAGGTAGCAGTAGAAGCGGTGGGCGCTGTCGCGGGCACTGAGGTAGTAGTGGGCGTACATCACCACCAGTGCGCCGATCGCCAGCACCATCCCGGCGAACATCCAGGCCAGGCCATCCAGGCGCAGCGAGAAGGCCAGGCCGATCTGCGGTATCCACTCCCCGTAACTGCGGACGATGCCGCCGTCCATGATCGCCGGGGTCATCGTCGCCAACAGCGCCAGTCCCCCCAGCGGAGCGGCCGCGGCTACCCAGGCGGCCGTGGAGCGGGAGGTGCGGCGGAATGAAGCGACAGCCACTGCCATCAGGAAGGGCAGGGCGAGCAGCAGGAGCAGACTAGGATTCATGCAGGGAATGCGGGATTCACGAGCAGGCCGTTCAGTCTAACAGGCAGGCAATTGCTGCCGATACACCCGAATACGCCCTCAATTGCATGTAACGTGCACTGATTCATTTTTTCCGGGCAGCGCCCGGCCCCATTCGGGTCCGTCGGCGGCCGTATGGAAGCCCGCTGGTGACTTTGCCGACTGTGGCCTCCCGACGCCTGTGGAAACGGATCCGGAACCAGGCGTCGCAGGGGCTGCGGGGCCGAAACGGTGTGCACGAAGATGAACGGTGGCCGTCGCTCGAAAGGCCACTGGGGACGATGCTGGAGGGTGCGGCGTGGAGTGCCGGTGAGTGTCCGCGCTCGTTCAGGAAAAGCGGGTCAGTAGCGCCAGTCCATCCGGCGATAGAGCTTGGCCAATACCCACAGGGGGCCAATCAGCAGGTAGACCAGATCGGTCAGGAAGCTCGGCTTGCGGCCTTCGTGCTTGTGGCCGATGAACTGCGCCACCCACGCCACGGCAAAAAGCCCCAGCGCCAGCCAGAACAGGTTCACCAGGCCGATCTCGGCTTCCAGCAGCCGGCAGACGCAGCCGCTGACGAAGAAGAACGCGAGCATGCCGTAGCCCAGCGTGCGCGAAAGACGGTTGTAGAAGCACCAGGCGGCGAACATCGCCAGGCCGGCCCAGATCCCGTTCTGGAACCAGGTGATCAGCGGCGGCAGGCACCACAGCAGGGCGATGACCGACCACGCGATCGCCGGGACGGCCAGGACGTGGATGCGCTGGTTCAGCACATTGCGGTGGTCGTCGGAATAGCTGGCGAAGTAGCGGTCGATCGGGCGTGCGACGGTGGTGGCCATGGTCCCTCCCAGGATCTGCAGAGCATACCGCCCCGGGCGGGCGGAGCCGACCGCTGGTCGGCTTGCGCTCACCCAGACGATGCCCCTCGCGCTGCACGCGATAGGCCACCAACGTCCGCGGCAGTCGACCAACGGTCGACTCTACGGCCGGGACCCCCGGCCATCACGGCCGGGGCGCAGGCGAATCAGTCGACCGAGATCCCGGCCAGGCGCTGCAGCGCCTCGGCGTACTTGGCGCGGGTACGTTCGATGATCTCGGCCGGGATGCTCGGGCCGGGCGCGGTCTTGCCCCAGTCCAGCGTCTCCAGGTAATCGCGGACGAACTGCTTGTCGTAGCTTGGCGGGCTGGTGCCCACCTCGTACTCGTCGGCCGGCCAGTAGCGCGAGGAATCCGGGGTCAGCATCTCGTCCATGATGTACAGACGGCCATCGGCATCGGTGCCGAACTCGAACTTGGTGTCGGCCAGGATGATGCCGCGCTCGCGCGCATAGTCGGCGGCGAAGGCGTAGATGCGCAGGGTCGCATCGCGTACGCGCTCGGCCAGGTCCGCACCGACCGCCTTCACCATCGCATCGAAATCGATGTTCTCGTCATGGTCGCCGACGGCGGCCTTGGTCGAGGGGGTGAAGATCGGTTCGGGCAGCTGCTCGGCCTGGCGCAGGCCGTCAGGCAGCTCGATGCCGCTGATCTTGCCGGTGCGCTGGTAGTCCTTCCAGCCACTGCCGATCAGGTAGCCGCGGGCGATGGCCTCGACCGGGACCGGCTTGAGCTTGCGGGTGACCACCGCGCGCTTGGCGTACAGCGCCGGATCGACACCCTCGGGCAGCACGCTGGCGACATCGATGCCGGTCAGGTGGTTGGGCATCAGGTGCGCGGTCTTGGCGAACCAGAAGTTCGAGACCTGGCAGAGCATTTCGCCCTTGCCGGGGATCGGGTCGGGGAGCACCACGTCGAAGGCTGACAGACGGTCGGTCGCGACCATCAGCAGGTAGTCCCCCGGCGGAGTGCCGGCGGGGAGCCGGTCGCGCGGAATGTCGAAAACATCACGCACCTTGCCGCGATGGCGCAAGGGCAGGCCGGGGAGATCGGATTGCAACAACGTGGTCGGCACGGGCACTCCTGAGGCTTCGTCATGACAGCTGTCCAGGGGACCCGGAGGGCCCGCACAGACAGCGGGCGGCCTAGTGTAAAGCGGGTTGGGCCCGCTGTGACGTAAAATGAGGATCCTTTGTCGCCTCGGCTGCCCAGACCACCATGCGCTGGTACGGAAAACTGCTCGGATTCATCGCTGGCGCCCTGTTGTTCAGGCCCAATCCGCTATTCGGGGCCGCGTTCGGGCTGTTGCTGGGGCATGCCTTCGACGCCGACTGGTTCCGGCTGAACAGGGAAAATCCCTACCGTGAGCTGGGGCTGACCTCCGAGGCGACCGATGCCGAGATCGACCTGGCCTACCGCCGGCTGATGTCCCAGTACCACCCCGACAAGGTGGTCGGCGCCGCCCCGGAGCTGCGCCAGCAGGCCGAGCGCAAGTCGCGCCAGCTCAATGCCGCCTATGACCGCATCAAGACCCTGCGCAAGCGCTGATTCCGCGCGGCGCCCCCTTTCAACATCCTGAAGGTCCCGGCCATGTCCAACTGCATCATTGCTCCCTCCATCCTGTCCGCCGATTTCGCCCGCCTGGGCGAGGAAGTGGACAACGTGCTCGCGGCCGGCGCCGACTGGGTGCATTTCGATGTGATGGACAACCACTATGTGCCGAACCTGACGATCGGCCCGCTGGTCTGCCAGGCGCTGCGCAAGCATGGCGTGACCGCACCGATCGACGTGCACCTGATGGTCGAGCCGGTGGACCGCATCATTCCGGATTTCGCCGAGGCCGGCGCGACCTACATCAGCTTCCATCCGGAGGCGAGCCGCCACGTGCACCGCACCATCCAGCTGATCCGTTCGCTGGGCTGCAAGCCGGGCGTGGTGCTCAATCCGGCCACGCCGGTGGACATCCTGGACTGGGTGCTCGATGACCTGGACCTGGTGCTGGTGATGTCGGTCAACCCGGGCTTCGGCGGCCAGGCCTTCATTCCCTCGGCGCTGGACAAGGTGCGCGCGATCCGCAAGAAGATCGATGCCAGCGGCAAGGACATCCGCCTGGAGATCGACGGTGGCGTGAAGGCCGACAACATCGGTGCCATCGCGGCGGCCGGTGCGGATGCGTTCGTGGCCGGCTCGGCGATCTTCAATGCGAAGACCAGCTACCAGGACATCATCGCGCAGATGCGCGGCAACGTCGCCGCGGCGCGGGGCTGAGCCATGGGTTCGGTGGCTGCCGTGACCATCCGCGTGGCCACCGCCGAGGATGCGGGGCGGATCCTGCGCTTCATCCGCGAGCTGGCGATCTACGAAAGGGCCGAGTTGTCGGTGCAGACCGACGAAGCGGGCATCCGCGCGAGCCTGTTCGGGCCGGAAGCGAAAGCGCACGCGCTGATCTGCGAGGCCGACGGCGTGGCCATCGGGTATGCGGTGTATTTCTACAATTACTCGACCTGGCTGGGCCGCAACGGGATCTACCTGGAAGACCTGTACGTGAGCCCGGAACGGCGCGGCAGCGGGGCCGGCAAGGCACTGCTGCAGCACATCGCACGGATCGCGGTGGCCGAAGGCTGCGGCCGGTTCGAGTGGTCGGTGCTGGACTGGAATGAACCGGCGATCCAGTTCTACCAGGCCGCCGGTGCGAAGCCGCAAAGCGAGTGGACGGTGTATCGGATGGAAGGCGAGGCATTGCGGACCTTCGCCGAAGGCTGAGCACCCGGTAGAGCCGACCGTTGGTCGGCTGCCCTCCCGGCGGCAAAAAAAAGACCGCACCCTTGCAGATGCGGCCCCGGGAACAGCGGGAGGCTGATCCTGCCTCCATCCATCTTCCTTGCTATGGCCTTCCATTCTCCGGGCCATCGGTGACGCTTTGATGACGTTCACCGACGGCCACCCCGCGCGCTGCTAGCCTTCGCTTCCCCACTCCCTGGAAGTACCGCATGAGCCGTCCCCATTGGCGTTTGATCCTCAACGGCAAGGCCACCGGCAATGAGGATGTGCGCGAGGCGGTGGCAGCACTGCGCGAGCGCGGGGTGCAGCTGGAGGTGCGGGTGACCTGGGAGTCGGGCGATGCCGAGCGCTACGTGGCCGAGGCGATCGCACACGGGGTCGACACGATCATCGCGGCCGGCGGGGACGGCACGCTCAGCGAGGTGGCCGAGACGCTGGCCCATCGCGAGGAGCCGGCCGATGCACTGCCGTCGCTGGGCCTGTTGCCGCTGGGCACGGCCAATGACTTCGCCACGGCGGCCGAAATTCCCGACGAACCGCTGGCGGCGCTGGAGCTGATCAGGCACGCGCCGGCGCGGCCGGTCGATCTGCTGCGCATCGATGCCGACGGCAAGGTCTGGTGGTGCGCGAACGTAGCCAGTGGCGGTTTCGGCACCGAGGTGACGGTGGAGACCGATGAGGGCCTGAAGAAGGTGCTCGGCGGGCTGGCCTATCTGGTGACCGGGGTCTCGCGGCTGGGCCGGATCGATCCCATCCAGGCGCGGGTCCGGGCGCCGGGCTTCGAATGGGCCGGTGGCTTCATCGCGCTGGGCGTTGGCAACGGCCGCCAGGCCGGCGGCGGCCAGGTGCTGTGCCCGGAGGCCCTGATCGACGATGGTGTGCTCGATATCACCGTGATTCCCGAGCTGAGCGGGGAGGTGGCGTCCACCTTCGCTGCGCTGGTCAAGGGCGGCAAGCGCGGTGCGCTGGAACAGGTGGCCGAACGTGTCCAGGCGCCGTGGGTGGAGATCGAGGCCGAGGCGCCGCTGACCCTCAATCTGGATGGCGAGCCGGTCCAGGCCCGTCATTTCCGCATCGACTGCGTGCCGGGGCGGGTCAACCTGCATGTGGCGCTGGACAGCCCGCTGCTGTCCAGAGCCTGAGTTCCGGCGCGGCTGCGGGGCCGTCCTGCATACGGCTGGCGCGTGGTGGCGCCTGCCGTGCCCGGCTCACTTGAACAGGCGGTCCAGCAACCGGCCGGCCGCGTTTTCAACCGTCTGATCCGCGCGCCCGCCGATACCCGTGGCGACGCCGGCCGACGTGACTGAGCGATCCTTGAAGGAAACGGGGAATGTCTGCAGCCGTCGCAGTCGTCCCTGGCCCAGGTTTTCGTACTGGCCGAAGCTGGCACTGATATCGAAGCGGCTGCCCGGGGTCTGCGCCTCGTTCATGGCGCGCTGCACGAGGAAGGTGACCGTGCTGGATCGGCCTGGCAGCAGGGTGAAGGTCGGGTCGACCCGGTTCGTGGTGGCGATCGGGATGCCCTTGATCGTGTCTTTGTCCTGCCCGCCGAAGAAGCGGTAGGTATAGCCGTGGCTGTCGGTCGCGTTGAAGGTGTCGTACTCATAATTCAACACCATCGGCTGCGACGACACATTGCGCAGTGTCATCGTCACCGTGATCTCCACCGAGCCGCGCGTGCGCTGTCCTGCCCGGATCGAATCCAGTCGCGCTTCGATATCGCCAAACCGCTCCAGTGCGCCGGTGTTGTCGGGGGCCGGCACGCCGCAGCGTTGGTTCAACGCGTCCAGCTGGGCACGCAGCTGTGCGTTCTCACGACGGAGCGCGTCGGCGGATTGTGCGTGGGCAGGCACGGCCTGGCCGGCCAGCAATGCGGCCGCCGCAGCGGCCGACAGCAGCGACTGCTTCAAGGTGATTCCGTTCATGTGCAGATCCTCAATGCATGGACATGGCTGCGCCAAACAGGCCGAGCACGGTGAGATTGACCAGCACCCAGACGATGCCCGCAGCGAACAGGCTGGCCAGGGTGATCAACAACTGCTTGATGCCATCGGGGTTCCCCTTGCTTTGCGCATAGGCGAAACACAGGATCGTGCTGAGCAGGAACAGCACCACACCGAAGATGCCGACGATCGGCACCAGCGCGCAGCCCCAGCCGATCCATCGCAGCGTCCTGGCCGTGCGCATCAGGCCGTCGGTTGCGCGCCGCCCGGCTTCTTCGCGCACGAGGCGCTGCTGCAGCGCGTTCTGGACGTCGCTTTCATTGAGTTGATTCATGGATGATTCCCCTGTGGATTCGGAAACGATCAGCTGCCCAACGCACGCCGTGCGCAGTCCTCCGGTGAAACGCACGGATCCTCTTCCGCTGGCTGCGCTGCCACCGCCGGATCGGGCGAGTAGGACGCCAGGACGCGTCCGCTGCGGTCCAGAAGCTGGACATGCGTGACATAGGCATTGATGCGACGCTGGTTCAGATCGGCAGACTGGACGAAGAAGTAGGTCCGCAGCCGGGGTTTGCTGTTCCATCGGCTGCGAAGCCCTTCGAGCTCGCGGGCAACCGTTTCGTCAGCGACCGGGGCGAGCTGGACCTGCGCGGGATTGGCCCAGGTGTAGCTGTACTCCGGAATGTCCATGAAGTAGCGGTACTTGCCGCCGTTGAATTCGCCGACCGGGAAGCCCTTCCGCTCGAAGTCATAGGCCTGCAGGTCGGCATCCTCCAGTTCGCTCCAGTAATAGGGCGAGCGGCCAGCGTCTGCGATGCTCTGTTCGAGCTGCGGGCGAAGCGCCCCCATCAGGTCCTTGCGGCGGAAGGTATCGGCGGTGCCGCGGTATTCCTGCGAGGCAAGGCTGGCCATCGTGTCGAAATCCGTCGGAAGCTTGGACATGGCGGCATAAAGAAACATGACCTGCTGGCCGCTATCCAACTTGCGGTACTCGGCCAGCGGCTTGGCCAGGTCGGCTTGAGGAAGGGTGGTGGGCGCCGGTTTATCGGCGTTTGCCTCACCCTCGGCCGCAGCGGCGTTGCTGTCCTTATCGGTACTCGGGGAGGCTGCATCGCCTTTGCCGCCGCATCCGACGAGCAGCAGGGACAGGGTGAGCGCAGTGGAAACTGATCGCAGCGCAGAGAGGGCCATGGCGTCCTTGACGTGGTGATGGGATGGCGGCAAATCTGCGTCCAGATGCGCAGCGACGCAGGTCATGGACATGACTTGACGAACAACACAGGAGATGGTTGTGAAAGCGGAGCTTATGGAAGAGCTGTACGCGGGGGTCACCGACCCGGAGCGGATGCAGTCATTCGTTGAACGTCTCGGTCGCGCGGTCGGTTGCCACTCCGGCAGCGTGACCCTGCGCGACGTGCACGGGGGGCGACACAGGGCGCTGGTCGCGGCCGGCGCGATGGCCGACCCGCGTACGGTGGAGCGCTTCAACGAAGACACGCTCTACTCGGTGGACAACCTCTGGTTCAACCGGGCCGCGCCGACGATGCGTGCTGGCAGCGTCATCGTCAGCGATCGGGTGGCCACGCTCGATGAGATGCGTGGAACGCGGTACTACCTGGATTTCCTGCGCCAGATCGACACGCTGCGTTCGGTGGCATTGTGTGCCTCGCGCAAGCCGGACCAGGTCACCATGCTGACCTTCGTGGGAACCGAGCGGCGCGGCGATTTCGATGCCCGCGAGGTGGCACTGTGCGAAGCGTTGGCCCCTCACTTCGTCAATGCCTTCGAGCTGCGCCAGGCACTGCAGGACGCGTGGCGGCAGGCAGGAACGCTTGCCCTGCTGCTTCTCGATGAGAACCTGCGGCCGGTATCGGTCAATGCCGGGGGCGAGGAGATGCTGCTGGCGCGCGTCCTGCGTGTGCGCCGAAAGGCGGCATTGGAGCCGGTGCATCCCGCCTCGCGGGCGGGTTGGAATGCCCTGGTCCGGCGCTTGGCGCTGCGGGGCGGTCCGGCGCAGGACCCCGGAGAGGATATCGTCGCTCTGCACGATGCAGATGGACTCCTGGCAGGATTCGCATCGCTTCGGCCCTATGGAAAGTACATTCCCGGCACCGGTACCGCCCGCTTTGTCATGACGGTCAACACGCTGGTGCGCCGCTCCTCGGCAGGGCTGTCCACCACCCTGCGCGAGCTTTTCGGCCTGACCCCGGGCGAAGCGACGCTGGCCGTGGCGCTGCATCACCAGGGCGAGCTGTCGGCCGCCGCAGCGACCTGCGGCATCGGTGTCGGGAGTGCGCGGACCCGCCTGCAGAGCATTTTCGAGAAGACCCGCCTGCATCGGCAGGTGGACCTGGTCAGGATGCTGGACACCCTGAACGGCATGCTGGCCAGTGAGCGCCCGCTGCCGCTGTACTGACGCCCGGGCAGTCGCTCCATGCCGGAGTGGGCCGCCACGTCGGCCTTGGAGCGGCTGCACGCAGGCCCGGGCGGGGTTCCCCCCGCGCCGGGCTGAGGTACAGTCGCCGGGTGTCCATTCTGACGACCCCGCATAACCTTTCTTCCGCTCGCCGTTGGTGGCGATGGTGGCCTGTTGCCGTCGTCCGTCCCGCCACCGCCGTTTCCCGGAAGGAAAGTCGTCTTGATCACGCTCGAGCAGTTCCAGCAGCAGGCCGCTGAAGGCCACACCCGCATCCCCGTCGTCCGTGAAGTGCTGTCCGACCTGGACACGCCGCTCTCGGTCTATCTGAAGCTCGCCGACGGCCCGCATACCTATCTGTTTGAATCGGTCGAGGGCGGCGAACGCTTCGGGCGCTATTCCATCATCGGCCTGCCGGCGCGCCGGGTGTATGCCTTCCACGGCCATACCCTGACCATCAGCGAATCCGGCACCGTGGTGGAAACCCGCGAGGTCGCCGACCCGTTCACCGAGGTCGAGGCCCTGCGCAGCGCCCACTCGGTGCCGAAGCTGGCCGGTCTGCCCGGCTTCACCGGGGGCCTGGTCGGCTGGTTTGGCTTTGAGTGCATCGGCTACATCGAACCGCGCCTGGCGCCGCCGCGTGGCCGCGACGAGCTGGGCACGCCGGACATCCTGCTGCTGCATTCCGAAGAGCTGGCGGTGTTCGACAACCTCAAGGGCCGCCTGTACCTGATCGTGCATGCCGACCCGGGCCAGCCCGGTGCATGGGAGGAGGCCCAGGCCCGTCTGGATGCGCTGGTCGCCAAGCTGCGCGCCCCGGGTGCCGGCTACCCCGCGCCGATCACCCGCGACGTGCTGGACGAGAACGATTTCGTCTCCGGCTTCACCCGCGAAGGCTTCATCGCCGCGGTCGACAAATCCAAGGAATACATCCGCGCCGGCGACATCTTCCAGGTGGTGCTGAGCCAGCGCCTCAGCGTGCCGTTCAAGGCGCGCCCGGTGGATGTGTACCGCGCGCTGCGTGCGCTCAATCCCTCGCCGTACATGTATTTCCTCGATACCGGCGATGTGCAGGTGGTCGGTTCCTCGCCGGAAATCCTGGTGCGCCTGCAGGACGGGGAAGTCACCGTGCGTCCGATCGCCGGCACCCGCCCGCGCGGCGCGACGGTCGAAGAAGACAACGCGCTGGAAGTGGAACTGCTGGCCGACCCCAAGGAGCGCGCCGAGCATCTGATGCTGATCGATCTCGGCCGCAACGATGCGGGCCGCGTGTCCAGGGCGGGCACCGTGGAAGTGGGCGAGCAGTTCGTGATCGAGCGCTACAGCCACGTCATGCACATCGTCAGCGAAGTCACCGGGCAGCTGCAGCCGGGCCTGAGCTATGCCGACGTGCTGCGTGCGACGTTCCCGGCCGGCACCGTCAGCGGTGCGCCGAAGATCCGCGCGCTGGAAGTGATTCGCGAGCTGGAACCGATCAAGCGCAACGTCTACGCCGGCAGCATCGGCTACATCGGCTGGCATGGCGATGCCGACACCGCGATCGCGATCCGCACCGCGGTGATCAAGGACGGCCGCCTGCACGTGCAGGCCGGCGCCGGCATCGTCTACGACTCCGATCCCGGCAAGGAATGGGACGAGACGATGAACAAGGGCCGCGCGCTGTTCCGTGCGGTCGCGCAGGCTGCCAAGGGCCTGTAACGGCGCACTGCCGAACGGCCTGACCCGTGCGCGGTTGCGTGCACGCCACTTCCCCATTCAAGACGGACCCTGACCATGTTGTTGATGCTCGACAACTACGACAGCTTCACCTACAACCTCGTGCAGTACCTGCAGACGCTGGGCGCCGAAGTGAAGGTGGTGCGCAACGACGCGCTGAGCGTCGATGAGATCGCCGCGCTGGCGCCCGAGCGCATCGTGATCTCGCCCGGCCCGTGCACGCCCAACGAAGCGGGCGTGTCGCTGGAGCTGATCCGCCGGCTCGGCCCGACCACACCGATCCTCGGCGTGTGCCTGGGCCACCAGAGTATCGGCCAGGTCTACGGCGGCGATGTCATCCGCGCCACCAACATCATGCATGGCAAGACCTCGCCGATCCGGCATGAGGGCAAGGGCGTGTTCGCCGGCCTGCCGGACCGCTACCAGGCCACGCGCTACCACTCGCTGGTGGTGGACAAGACCACATTGCCGGCGTGCCTGGAAATGACCGCCTGGACCGAGAACGAGGACGGCTCGATCGAAGAGATCATGGGCCTTCGCCATCGCGAGTACCCGGTCGAGGGCGTGCAGTTCCACCCCGAGTCGATCCTCACCGAGCATGGCCACGCCCTGCTGAAGAATTTCCTGCAGCGCTGAGCGCGCCGCACCTGCATCACAAAGGACCCCCGCATGACCTTCTCCCCCCAGGAAGCCCTGCAGCGCACCATCGAACACCGCGAAATCTTCTTCGACGAAATGGTCGACCTGATGCGGCAGATCATGCGCGGTGAGGTCTCGCCGGTGATGACCGCCGCGATCCTGACCGGCCTGCGGGTCAAGAAGGAAACCATCGGCGAAATCGCCGGTGCCGCCACCGTGATGCGCGAACTCGCGCTGGCGGTGCCGGTGGAGGACAAGGCGCATCTGGTGGATATCGTCGGCACCGGCGGCGATGGCTCGCACACCTTCAACATCTCCACCTGCGCGATGTTCGTGGTGTCCGCGGCCGGGGCCAAGGTGGCCAAGCACGGCAACCGCAGTGTCTCCTCCAAGTCCGGCAGTGCCGATGCGGTCGAGGCGCTGGGCGCGGTCATCGACCTCACCCCCAACGAAGTCGCGCGCGCGATCACCGAAACCGGCATCGGCTTCATGTTCGCGCCGATGCACCACCCGGCGATGAAGGTCGTCGCGCCGGTGCGCCGCGAAATGGGCGTGCGTACGATCTTCAACATCCTCGGCCCGCTGACCAATCCGGTCGGTGCGACCAATGTGCTGATGGGCGTGTTCCACCCGGATCTGGTCGGCATCCAGGCACGCGTGCTGCGCGAACTCGGTGCCGAGCGCGCCCTGGTGGTGTGGGGTCGTGACAACATGGATGAGATCTCGCTCGGCGCCGGCACGCTGGTCGGCGAGCTGCGCGACGGCAAGGTGCGCGAGTACGAGATCCATCCGGAAGACTTCGGTATCGCGATGTCGGCCAGCCGCAACCTTAAGGTCGACAGTCCGGAGGAATCCATCGCCATGCTGCGCGGCGTGCTCGACAACCAGCCCGGCCCGGCGCTGGACATCGTCGCTCTCAACGCCGGCGCCGCCCTGTATGTGGCCGGTGTCGCCGACAGCATCGCCGATGGCCTGGCCCGCGCGCGCGCGGTGCTGGCCGATGGCAGTGCGCGCTCGCGGATGGAGCAGTACGTAGCCGCCACCCGCCGCATCCGCGGGGCCGTCTGAGCCCGCGTTTTCAGAATTCAGCGGGGCTGGCCGATAATGGCCGGCCTCCAGGACCCCAATGACATGAGCGACATCCTCGATACCATCCTGGCCCGCAAGGCCGAAGAAGTCGCCGCACGCCGTGCCCAGGTGCCGCTGGAAGCGCTGATCGCGGGCGTGGAGCAGGCCCCGCCGGTGCGGGGGTTCGCCGATGCGCTGCGCGCCTCGATCACCGCCGGCAACCCGGCCGTGATCGCCGAGATCAAGAAGGCCAGTCCGTCCAAGGGCGTGATCCGCCCGGACTTCCATCCGGCCGATATCGCGGTGAGCTACGAGTTCGGTGGCGCCAGCTGCCTGTCGGTGCTGACCGACGTGGACTTCTTCCAGGGCAGCGATGCCTATCTGCAGCAGGCCCGGGAGGCCTGCACGCTGCCGGTGCTGCGCAAGGACTTCGTGATCGATGCCTACCAGGTGTATGAAGCGCGCGTGCTCGGCGCGGACTGCATCCTGCTGATCGTGGCTGCTTTGGACGACCGCCAGCTGGCCGAGCTTTCCGACCTGGCCATGCAGCTGGGCATGGACGTGCTGGTGGAAGTGCACGACATCGACGAGCTGGAGCGTGCCATCCAGGTGCCGGTGCCGCTGATCGGCATCAACAACCGCAACCTGCGCACCTTCGAGGTCTCGCTGCAGACCACGCTGGACATGCGCCAGGCCGTACCGCGCGACCGCCTGCTGGTCACCGAAAGCGGCATCCTCGGCCCGGCCGATGTCTCGGTGATGCGTGAGGCCGGGGTCAATGCGTTCCTGGTCGGCGAGGCCTTCATGCGCGTGGAAGAGCCCGGCGAGGGCCTGCGTCAGCTATTCTTCAGCGCATGACAGCGATCTACCCAACGCCGCGCGACGACGCCCCGCTGGTGGTCTTCGATTTCGATCACACCCTGTATGACGGCGATTCCGGCAGCCATCTGTTCGCCTGGCTGATCAAGCGCAACCCGCTGCGGCTGCTGGCCGCCCTCATCGCCACGCCGCTGCTCGGCCCGCTGGTGGCGTTCCTGCCGACCCGGCGCCGCGGCATCTCCGGCTATGTCTGGATCGCCACGTTCGGCCTGCACCGGGCGCGCGAGTTCAACAAGGTGATCGACCGCTACGTGCTCAAGCACGAGGCCGACATCCGCCGCCGCCTGCTGCCGGTCGCGCTGGAGGTGTTTGCCCGCCACCGGGCCGCCGGTGACCGCGTGGTGGTCGCCACCGGTGCGCCGCCGGAACTGGCCCGCGCGATCCTGGCCTTCGTCGCCCACCAGGGCGTGCCGGTGATCGGCAGCGAAGTCGGCCCGTTCCTGGGTGCGGTCATCGCCACCCGGCACTGCCACAACGAAGAAAAGATGCGGATGCTGCGCGAGCGCGGGTATGGCGAGATCGACGTTGCCTACTCCGACAGCAGTGCCGACCTGCCGCTGCTGCTGGCCGCGGCCGCGCCGGTCGTGGTCAATCCCAAGGCCTCGCGGGTGGCGTACTTCCGCCAGGTGCTGCCACCGGGTACCCCGGTGCTCAACTGGGGCTGCGTGGACCGGGCCGGCGACCCGGTCTGATCCGGCGCTGAAAACGCCCGGGAAGGGCTGAAAAGCGTGTCGCGTCCGGCTCAGCCTGCGCGCCACTGCGCGATTGCGTGGCTGATCTGGAACAGGCTGATGCCCAGGACCAGCACGCCGACGGCGATCAACACCCAGCGTTCCTTGACGTTCTTGACCAGAATCGCGGCGATCGGCGCGGCCATCATGCCGCCGATCAGCAGGCCGGCGACGATGTTCAGGTACTGCACGCCCATGGTCAGCAGGAAGGTGATCGACACCGCGAGGGTCACCACGAACTCGGCGGCATTGACCGTGCCGATGGTGGTGCGGGCCTTTCCGCCGCGGGCGAGCAGGGTGGAGGTGGCCACCGGCCCCCAGCCACCGCCGCCGCTGGCATCCAGCAGGCCGGCCACGAAGCCCAGCAGCGGGACACGCTTCACTTCCTGCGCCGGCAGCATCCGCCCGGCCGCGCGTAGCAGGATGAAGATCGCCAGCACCAGCAGATACATATAGATGAAGGGGCGAATCACGTCACCGGGCAGCTGGGTCAGCACGTAGGCGCCCACCACACCACCGACCGCGCCGGGCAGGGCCAAGCGCAGGAACAGCCGGCGATCCACATTGCCGGCGACCAGGTGCGACACCCCGGAGGCGCCGGTGGTGAAGACTTCAGCGGTGTGCACGCTGGCGCTCACGGCTGCCGGCGGCACGCCCATGCTCAGCATCACCGAGGAGGACACCAGCCCGAAGGCCATGCCCAATGCGCCATCGACCAGCTGTGCGCCCAGGCCGATCAGGATGAACCAATAGAATTCGCTGCCAAGTTCCATGCGAACAGCCTAGCGGCAAATGGGCAGGTAGTGCCGGCCGTTGGCCGGCCACCTCGTCCAGGTCGACGGGCAAGGGGGGATCTGCATGGTTGCCGGCCAGCGGCCGGCACTACGCGGGCAGGGTCAACGGGTGCCGTACAGAACGACGGTCTTGCCGCGGGCATGCAGCAGCCCGTCGGTCTGCAGCTTCTTCAACACGCGGCCGGCCATTTCACGCGAGCAGCCGACCAGGCGCGCCAGCTCCTGGCGCGAGACGCGCAGCTGGGTGCCCTGCGGGTGGCTCATGGCCTCCGGCTCGCGGGACAGGTCGTGCAGGGTCCGCACGATGCGGTCGGTCACGTCCAGGAAGGCCAGGCGGCTGGCTTTCCTGCTGGTGTCGAGCAGGCGCTTGGAGAGCTGCTGGCCGATCGAGTAGAGCAGCCGCGGGGCATCGGCCGAGAGCGGGCCGAGGAACAGCTGATGCAGGCGTTCGTAGCTGATCTCGGCCAGTTCGCACGGGGTGCGGGTGCGCAGGATCACCTCGCGGCGGTCCGATTCCACGAACAGCCCCATCTCGCCGACGAACTCTCCCGAGCCGAAGTAGCCCAGCACCAGCTCACGATCGTCATCTTCCTCAGCCATTATTGAGACGGAGCCGCTGATGACGTAGTACAGGGTGCCTGCCGGATCCCCGGGACGGAACACGTCGGTACGGGCGGGATAACGGCGGCGGTGGCTGTGGGCCAGGAAGCGATCGATTGTTGCGATATCCAGGGCCAATGGACTTGTGGCAAGGCGCACAGTTGACACGTTGAGGCGCTCCGATTGCTCATGAAGAATTCACGGCTATGTGCCGGGAGCTTAACGATCCGAATTGTTAAGGGCAAACCGAGCACAGGTACTCGTTTCAATGCAAGTTTCGCCCCCGATCACTTTGCCCCATAATTACTTCTTTCCCACCACACACAGGATCGACCGCCGTGGTCAAGCCGTTGCCTCGCCTGAGGTTGCAGGGTTTCAACAACCTCACCAAGGCGCTGAGCTTCAACATCTATGACGTCTGTTACGCCCGCACCGAAGAGGAGCGTCAGCGTTACATCGAATATATTGATGAAGAGTACAACGCCGATAGGCTGACTCAGATCCTGACCGACGTTGCCGAGATCATCGGCGCGAACATCCTGAACGTGGCCCGCCAGGACTACGATCCCCAGGGTGCGTCGGTGACGATCCTGATCTCGGAAGAGCCGGTGATCGACAAGAAGCAGGCCGGCAAGGAGCTGATCTCCGACGCCGTGGTCGCCCACATGGACAAGAGCCACATCACTGTCCATACCTACCCGGAAACCCATCCGCAGGAGGGCATCGCCACGTTCCGCGCGGACATCGATGTGGCCACCTGTGGCGTGATTTCCCCGCTGAAAGCGCTGAACTACCTGATCGAGAGTCTGGAATCGGACATCGTGATCATGGACTACCGCGTGCGTGGCTTCACCCGTGACGTGAAGGGCAAGAAGCACTACATCGATCACAAGATCAACTCGATCCAGAACTTCCTGGCCAAGAACATCAAGTCGCGCTACGAGATGTTCGACGTCAATGTCTATCAGGAAAACATCTTCCACACGAAGATGCACCTGAAGGACTTCGACCTGGACCAGTACCTGTTCGAAGAGAAGGCCAAGAACCTGTCGTTCAAGGAACGCATGAAGATCGAGGCGCTGCTGCGTCGTGAGATCGAAGAGCTGTTCCACGGGCGCAACCTGGCCGAGTAAGGCACACCCTGCGATGTCGTCCGGGCCTGGCCCCGGCCGGCGTCGTCCAGGCGGGACGGCCCGCCCTGTGGAACCGGTGTTTGCGCAAAACCGGGTTCCACGGCAGCTACCGACGACGGTCCGGTGTGAAAACACCGGGCCGTTTTGTTTTTGTTAACCCAAGGAATCCCCCATGCCCTGGATCTATCTTCTTGTGGCCGGTCTGTTCGAGATCGGCTTCGCCATCGGAATGAAGTACTCCGAAGGCTTCAGCAAGCCCCTTCCCACGCTGGCCACCGTCGCCGCCGCCCTGGTCAGCCTGTACCTGATGAGCCAGGCCATGAAATCCATTCCGGTCGGCACCGCCTATGCGATCTGGACCGGGATCGGCGCACTGGGCGTGGCGATGCTGGGCATCTTCCTGTTCGGCGACAGCGCTTCGCCGTCGCGGCTGGCCTGCATCGCGTTGATCGTGGCCGGGGTGATCGGGCTGAAGCTGGTCTCGGCCTGATCGTCGCCCGGCCAACGGTCGGGCGCTACCGGTGGCAAGTCGGCCCGCAACCCATGCCGCGCGCGCCGTTCCGGCAGGTATCGACCGTTGGTCGATACGCCGTTACAACCGGTACGCGATGGTCTTCATGACCTTGGAGGCCAGCGCCATCACCGATGGGATCGGGGCGGGCAGCCTGCGCGCCCCGGCATGCTCGGCGTGGTCGGCATGCCGGGCCTCGTCGATCTTCATCACCTTGATCACCTCGCGGCTGCGCAGGTCGGCCGGCGGCAGGGTGTCCAGGTGTTCGTCCAGATGGGCTTCCACCTGGCGCTCGGTTTCGACCACGAAGCCCAGGTTCCAGCCGTCCCCGCGCAGGCCGGCCAGGGTGCCGATGGTGTAGCTGCCGGCATACCAGATCGGGTTGAACAGGCTGGGACGGCTGTCCAGTTCGCGCAGGCGCTGGGCGCACCAGGCCAGATGGTCGGTCTCTTCCTGGGCCGCATCGAGCAGGTGGGCGCGGGTTTCCGGCTCGCGGGCGACCGCGGCCTGGCCGAAGTACAGGCCCTGGGCGCAGACCTCGCCGACGTGGTTGATGCGCATCAGGCCGGCGGCGTGGCGGCGCTCGGGCGCGGCCATCTGCACGTCCGGGGTGCCCTCGGCGGGGTAGGGGCGGCTGGCCGGCGGATTGCCGAACACCGTATCCAGGGCCCGCTGGGCTTCGGTCAGCAGGTGGTCGAGCGGGGTGATCTGGCGGAGCGCGGTCATGGCAGGCGGTGTCGCGGCGGGGGATCGTCGATTCTCGCCCCATGGGGCCGGTGTGCCAAGCCGGGATCGGGGTCAACTTGCATGTGGTGGGGATGGCCAGTACAATCCCGCCTCTTCACAACGCGTGGCAGAGTTCCGGCCGTACTGCGCCGTAATGAGCCCGACCTACTTGAGTTCTTTCATGAGCACTTTCACTGCAAAGTCCGAGACCGTCCAGCGCGACTGGTATCTCGTCGACGCTTCCGGCAAGACGCTGGGCCGTCTGTCCACCGAGCTGGCCCGCCGTCTGCGCGGCAAGCACAAGCCGGTCTACACCCCCCACGTTGATACCGGTGATTACCTGGTTGTCATCAATGCAGAAAAGATTGCCGTCACCGGCAACAAGCTGCAGGACAAGCTGTACCACCGCTTCACTGGCTACATCGGCAACCTGAAGACCGAAACTCTGGCCCAGGCGCTTGAGCGCCACCCGGAGCGCGTCATCGAGACCGCCGTCAAGGGCATGCTGCCGAAGGGCCCGCTGGGCCGCGCCATGTACCGCAAGCTCAAGGTGTACTCGGGTTCCGAGCACCCGCACGCCGCTCAGCAGCCCCAGGTTCTGGATATCTAATCATGGCTATCACGCAAAACTACGGCACCGGCCGCCGCAAGTCCTCCACCGCCCGCGTGTTCCTGCGCAAGGGCGCCGGCAACATCACCGTCAATGGCCGTCCGCTGGACGAGTTCTTTGGCCGTGAGACTGCACGCATGATCGTGCGTCAGCCGCTGGAACTGACCAAGAACACCGAAACCTTCGACATCATGGTCACCGCTGCTGGCGGTGGTACCACCGGTCAGGCCGGTGCGATCCGTCTGGGCATCGCCCGCGCGCTGATCGAGTACGACGAAACCCTGAAGTCCGAGCTGCGCAAGGCTGGCTTCATGACCCGTGACGCCCGTGAAGTCGAGCGTAAGAAGGTCGGCCTGCACAAGGCACGTCGCGCCACCCAGTTCTCCAAGCGCTGATCCATCGCGCCTGGCGTGGGATCCTTCGGGATCCCCCTGGGAGGTACGCAAAAGCCCGGCTTCGGCCGGGCTTTTGTCGTTTTCGCGGGTGGGTGTCCCCTCCAGGGGCGCGCGCCGTCAGGCGCGGGGATGTGGCAGGGGAGGGCCGGCGCCCATGCCTTGCTGCGCAAGGTGTGGGGTCCGGGCGCTTCGCGCCCGGACAAACGCCCAAACAAACAGAAAAGGCCGATCTTTCGATCGGCCTTTTCTGTTTGTTTGGCTGCCCCGGATGGATTCGAACCACCGAATGCCTGAGTCAGAGTCAGGTGCCTTACCGCTTGGCGACGGGGCAAAATGTGCGTGCAATTATTGCACTTTCTCCCTGAAAAACCAAGCGAACTTGGTGGCTATGGGTGGACTCGAACCACCGACCCCAGCATTATGAGTGCTGTGCTCTAACCGGCTGAGCTACATAGCCTCAGGGAGCCGGTAATTCTGGAGATGTATCTGGAATCTGTCAACACTTTTTCACCGCGCTTGTGAGTGGGCAGCGGGCGTGGCACAGTCCCGATCAGTAGATTTTTCTAGGAGTCCGCATCGTGATCGATCCGGACGGCTATCGACCGAACGTCGGTATTGTGCTGATGCGGCAGGATGGGCAGGTTTTCTGGGCACGACGCGTGCGCCGGGATGGCTGGCAGTTCCCGCAGGGCGGCATGAACACCGACGAGACGCCTGTCGAAGCCATGTATCGCGAGTTGCAGGAAGAGACCGGGCTGTTGCCGGAGCACGTTGAAGTGCTCGGGGCGACGCCGGGTTGGCTTCGCTATCGGCTGCCGGCACGGGCCATCCGCCGCAATGAACGGCAGGTCTGCATCGGCCAGAAGCAGGTGTGGTTCCTGCTGCGGCTGGCCGGGGACGAATCCCACGTCACCCTGGACCATACCGACAGCCCCGAATTCGACCAGTGGCGTTGGGTCGACTTCTGGTACCCGGTGGAGCACGTGGTGATGTTCAAGCGGGGCGTCTACGCACGCGCCCTGCGCCATCTGGCGCCGCTGGCCCGGGGAGTGGCCGGGACGGGGGTGGAATCGATGCCGAAATCCGCCCAGGAAGCCTGGATGCCCGGCAATGCGGCCGGCCACGACCGGCCACGCAAGCGCACCACGCCCAAGCGGGGCGGCGGCTACTGGCCGCGCAAGACCAAGGGCGAGCCGGGCGCGGTCTGAGCGATCCCGGTGGCCGTGAACCGTATCGAGAATGATTCAGGTTCGAAATTGACAACCATTCTCGTTTCGATTGGAATAGCAGCAGGCCGATCCGGGCCTGCCTGCCGAGTCCGCACGTGTACGTCTGCATCTGCAACGGGGTTACCGACCATCAGATCCGTGAAGCCGCCCAGAGCGGTGTCGCGAGCGTGTCCGAGTTGACGATGCGGACCGGCTGCGGCGCCACCTGCGGCTCCTGCCTGGACATGGCGGCGGACCTGCTGGCCAAGTTCAGCGCCACCCACGATCTTCCCCTGCCGGTCCTGGGCCTCCAGGCCGCCTGACCGGGCGGCGTGCCCGCGAGCCGCCGGCCGCCCAGGGTGGGCTTGCCACCCTTCTGCCGGGTCGCAACTGAGCACGATTCGCGTTCCTTCATGCTCCCGCGCGACGCGCTACAGTGCCCGCGATTCCACGCAGCAGGAGCACGCTCATGAAGGGCGACGCGAAAGTCATCGAATTCCTCAACAAGGTCCTCTACAACGAGCTGACCGCCATCAACCAGTACTTCCTGCACGCCAAGATGCTGAAGAACTGGGGCCTGAAGGAGCTCGCCGATCACGAGTACAAGGAATCGATCGAAGAGATGAAGCATGCGGACATCCTGTCCGACCGCATCCTCTTCCTCGAAGGCCTGCCGAACTTCCAGGCACTGGGCAAGCTGCGCATCGGCGAGAACCCGGCCGAGATCCTGCAGTGCGACCTCGCCCTGGAACGCGATGGCGTGGTGACCCTGCGCGAAGCGGTGGCCTATGCCGATTCGATCGGTGACTACGTCAGCCGCCAGCTGTTCGTGAAGATCCTCGAGTCCGAGGAAGAGCATATCGACTGGCTGGAAACCCAGCTGGATCTGATCGAGCGCATCGGCGAACCGAACTACCTGCTGACCAAGATCGAAGACTGAGTCAGCCCTGCAACGGGGCGCGCAGGCGGGCGTGATAGCCGCCCAGCGCGATCCGTGCACGCGCGAACTCGGCGATCAACAGCGCCACCGCGACCGCGGGGCGCTCCAGCGTGCCGGCGCGGGCATCGTGCTCGATCCGCCAGGCCGCGGCCGACAAGGCCATCGCACCCACATTCGCACTGGCGGATTTGAGGCTGTGCGCCAACGCGCGCAGCTGGTCCAGATCCGCGGCGACCGAGGCGTCCTGCAGCTGCCGGATCAACGGTGGCGTGTCATCCAGGAACACGCCGATGATGCGCGCGGTGTCGGCGCCGACTACCTCCAGCAGTTCATCCAGCACCTCCTGATCGAGCACCGGGGCCGGCGACTCGTCGCGGGTTGGCGAAGCGGCGGGCGGAGCCGGCGCGTGCTGAGGCAGGGACGGTGGCTGCACTGCCGGGTCATCGGCCATCGCACTGCCCCAGCGCGCCAGTACGGCCTGCAGCGTTTCGCGGTTGATCGGCTTGGACAGGTAGTCATCCATGCCGGCCTGCAGGCAGCGCTCGCGGTCGCCGGCCATCGCGTTGGCGGTCATCGCCACGATCGGCAGGCGCGCCGTGCCCAGTGCAGCCTCGTGCGCGCGCCAGCGGCGGGTGGTGTCGTAGCCATCCAGCACCGGCATCTGGCAATCCATCAACACCACATCGAATGGCCGCGCGTGCAGCGCCGCCAGCGCCTGCTCGCCCTGCGTGGCGGGCTCCACCTCGCAGCCCAATACCTGCAGCAGGCGTTGGGCGACCAGCAGGTTCACGCTGTTGTCCTCCACCAGCAGCACGCGCAATGGGAACTGCGGCAGGGCCATGGGCGAGCCGGCGTACTCCACCTCGGCCAGCAGCGCGGCCGGCCGGGCGCTGGCGACCACCGGCCTCAGCAGTGCATGCAGCTCGCTGTCTGCAACCTGCCGCGGCAGCGCCGGTCCCGGGCCGAGGGCCTCGGGCGCGGGTGCCTCCTCGCCGTACAGCCACAACAGCTGCGCTCCGGCATGCCGCTCGTTGCCGACCAGCGCCTTCTGCAGCGCCTGGGTGCCGTGACGCAGGCCGTCAGTGTCGGCGATGACCCAGGCCAGCACCGGGTCGATGCCGGGGCGCTGCGGCGCGCGCAGGGCGTCGATCGCTTCGGCGGCGGTCTCCACCGTGTGCAGTCGCAGGTCATGGTGCTGGGCCACGCGCTCGATGCGCTGGGCCAGCAACGCATCGCGCGTGATCAGCAGGGCGCGGCGCACGGTGCCGATGGCGGGCAGGTCGCCGATCACCTTGAGCAACGGGATCTCGAACCAGAACGTGGCGCCCCGCCCGGGCGTGGAATGCACGCCGATGCGGCCGTGCATGAGATCGATGATGCGCTTGCAGATCGCCAGCCCCAGGCCGGTGCCGCCATACAGGCGCGTGGTCGAGGCATCGGCCTGGCTGAAGGACTGGAACAGGCGCGCCTGCAGGGCGTCATCGATGCCGATGCCGCTGTCGGCGATCTCGAACCGCAGCTGGTGCTGTGCGTTGGTCTCGCCCTGGCGCTGCACGCGCAGCCGGATCTGGCCGCGCTCGGTGAACTTGATCGCGTTGACCAGCAGGTTGCTGAGCACCTGGCGCAGCCGCACCGGATCGCCGCGAACCGACAGCCGCACCGCCGGGTCCAGCTCGAGCGACAGCTGCAGGCCCTTGGGATCGGCGGCACGCTGCATGAGCTGCACCAGTCCTTCCAGCAGCTCGCGCAGGTTGAACGTGGTGATCTCCAGGTTCAGGCCCCTGGCTTCGAGCCGCGAGTAATCGAGGATGTCATCGACGATGCGAAGCAGCTGCTGCGAGCTGGTTGCGGCGGTCTGCAGCATCTGCCGCTGGTCGCTGCCGAGCTGGCCGCGCGCGATCAGGTCCAGCATCGGCAGGATGCCGTTGAGCGGCGTGCGGATCTCATGGCTCATCGTGGCCAGGAACTCACCCTTGGCCAGCGCCGCGGCTTCGGCGGCCTGCTTGGCGCTGAGCAGTTCCTGTTCGAGCTGGTTCTGCTGCTGCCGGCGTTGTTGAAGGTGATCGCGCTCCAGCAGCAGCGACTCGCTGCGCTGCTGCAGGGTGTGGAGCTGATCCTGCGTCTCCCGCCAGCGGCGCACCACCTGCAGCGCAGCCAGCAGCGCCAGCACGGCGGTGCCCGCGGCGATGTCGATCCAGGGGCCATTGGCGCCGATCCGTGCCATCACGCCGGCGGTCGCGCAGGCCGCGGCCGACCCGGCGGCGATCCACAGCGAGGCCGGGGTGGGCGAGGGGGCCGTCCGTCCGTGGCGTCCCATGCTCAGAGCACCGAGTTCTGGAAGTCGAAGTTCAGTTCGCTGCCGGCGGACTGGACCATGTTGCCCTGGATGAAATCAACGCCGCTGATCCACATCGCGGCCGCGGCCTGCGGATCTTCGATCTGCTGGCCGATGATGCGCAGCCCGGCGCGGTGCGCCCGGTCGATCGCTGCGCGCAGTTCGTCGCGGGTCTGCTGGTTGGCATGGCTGTTGGAGAAGCGCGCGGCCATGCGCACATACGCCAGCGGCAGCTGCGCCATCAAGGCGTTGGCCTCATCGCCCGGCTCGAACTGGCTCAGGCAGAAGCGCACGCCGGCTGCATGCATGCGCGTGCAGAACTGCTGCAGGGTGACGGTGTGGATCAGGGCATCAGGCAGGCGCACGTCGATGACCAGCGCGCTGCCGTCGATCTGGCGGCTGGCCAGCGACTCCAGCAGCCAATCGCCGAACGCATCGCGGGCCAGCGTGCGCAGCGACTGCGAGACGAACAGGTGCAGCGGTTGTGCGGCGTGGCGATACAGATCCAGCAGGCCCAGTGCGTGGTCGAGCACCTGCTGGTCAAGATCGGCGATGCGCCCGGCCGCTTCGGCCGCCGGAATCACCTGGCCGGCGGCCAGCACACTGCCATCGGCCTGGCGCAGCCGCAGCAGCACCTGGTACTGCGCGGTGTTGCCGCCGGCGACGGCGACGATGGGTTGATAGGCCAGTTCCAGTTGCCCTTCCAGCAACGCAAGATGTTCCTGTGCGGCCACATCTTCGCGACGCACATAGGCGGCCACGCCGGCGGTCAGCAGGCGCGCCTGCAGCGTCGTGCGTTCGACCGCTTCCAGCGCGCTGCCCGCATCGGAGAAGCCCGGCGAGAGCTGGGCATGGCCGACCACGCCGCGCAGGTGCACCGATTCGTCATCGCGGATCACGAACGCGCGCGTGGACAACTGTTCGCGCAGCGCGTGCGCCATCGTATCCAGCGTGTCCTCGTCGGCATCGCGGGCCAGGACCAGGAAGCTGTTGTCGTTCAAGCGCGCCAGCAGGTGCGGTTGCGCGGCATCGGCCAGGCGTTGGCCGGCCTGGGTCATCAGCCGTTCGAAGGCGGCATAGCCATAGCGTTCGCGCAGGCCGAGCGCACTGGCGATCTCGATGAAGAACAGGCCGCCGCGATCGCGGTGCGCGAGCGAGGTGCCCAGCTCCTGCATCACGTGATGGCGGGTGGGCAGGCCGGTCTCGGGATTGTTCATCGCCGGCGCACCCGCGTTGCCCGCCTGCGAGGCGGCCTGCGCACGGGCGCGGCGGATCCGGTTGGAGACGGCCGCGATCAGGTGGCGCGGGCGGATCGGCTTGCTGAGGAAATCATCGGCACCGCTGTCGAGTACCTCGAACTGGCGCTCCGGATCCGGGTCGCCACTGAGGAACACGATCGGCAGCAGCTGCTGGCCAGGCTGCTGGCGGATCAACGCGGTCAGGCGCATGCCGTCCAGGCCGGGCAGGTGCAGGTCCATCAGGATCAGGTCGGGGCGATGCTCGGCGATGGCCTGCTGCACGCCTTCGGCATCGCCGTGCACCAGCGCCTGCATGCCGGCGCCGTGCAGTACGCTCTGTGCGAACAGCGCCTGCGAGCGGTCGTCTTCGACGATCAGGACGCGGTACGGCGAATCGATGCCTGGCGGCACCAGGTCGCTGGCATCGGTGGTCATTGGCGGCAGCAACGGCGGCGGGCTGGCCGGCACGGGATTGAGCGCGACGACATTGCTGTGCGGCAACGCGGCGGGCGTGGCCTGGCGTTGCCAGCGCTGCCAGTGCTCGGCCGGCGGCGTTTCAGCGCGCACGGCGCGGGCGGGTGCAACAACGTTGTCGTGAACGGCCATCCGTACTCCCAGTCTGCGCCGCAATTATGCGATGAACGCCCGGAGGCAGGGCGCGCCTTACCGGGGCAGGGTGCCCGGATTCACCTGCGTCTGCCCACTGTCGGCCTGGCGCATCAGCCAGCGCATCCCCTTCCACAGCGTCCGCCAGATCATCCACACGATCAACGCGCCGATCAGGCTGCACGCCACCACCAGGATCAGCGCCAGCCACGGGTGCGCCAGTGCGAGCGCCAGCCCGCCGACCACCACGGTGTCTTCGGCAGCCGAGGCGACCCAGTTGCTGGCCGGTTCGGGCGAGGTGTTGAGCAGGGCACGGGTGCCGGACTTCAGCCCGTGGCTGGCCAGCGCCACGCCGGCCCCGGCCACCAGGGCGGTACCGCTGAGTTCACCGCTGGGCGAGAGCGTGGCCGCGGCCAGGAACGCACCCGCCGGTACCCGGGCCAGGGTCTGGACCAGGTCCCAGACTGAATCGACCCCGGGGATCTTGTCGGCGAAGAACTCGGCGATGGCCAGCGCGGCCGAGGTGCCCAGCACCCACCACGATTCGGTGGCCTGCAGCGCGGGCGGCAGGTCGACCCAGCCGAGCAGGCCGGCCAGCCCCACGCCGAACACGGTCAGGTACACGCGGATACCGGCCAGCCAGGCCAGCAGGATGCCGATCACGAACAGGTGGGCTTCGGTCATGGCACGCGCTCCGGTGGCAGATGTGCACAGGCGCACACTATCGTGGATGACGTCCATGAACGCTACTGCCCGGATCCCGAGCCTGCGCGGACAAGGCCTTTCCCCTGACTTACACTAGCCCGTCGTTCCAGACAGGGGCCGTTGCGACAGCGCCGGCAGGCGCGGTCGCCCAGGACTGCCATGAATAAGCCCACACCTTCCCGCATCCAGATCCGTCGGCCGGGCACGCCGCCCGTGCAGGACCGCAAGCGCCTGCTGGTGCTGGGCGGTGCCTGGCTGCTGTCGCTGATCCTGGCCGCGCTGCTCGGCGCCTGGCTGGGCTCGCCCGGCGGCGACGTCGGCACCCAGCTCAAGGCCGCCGAGACCCGCAACGAGCGCCTCCAGCAGCAGCTCATCGAACTGCAGCAGCGCCAGGCGACCCTGCAGGCCTCCGACCGCATCAGCCGTGCTGCCAATACCGAGGTCCAGGCCTCGCTGGGTGAGCGCGATGAAGAGATCGCCGGCCTGCGCGCCGACGTGGCCTTCTACGAGCGCCTGGTCGGGGCGACCAGCCAGCGCAAGGGCCTGAACACCCATTCGGTGGAGTTTTCGCCGGAAACCGGCGGCACCTGGCAGTACGCCGTGGTGCTGACCCAGAACCTGAACCGCGGGGCGATCAGCCAGGGGCAGATGCGCTTCACCGTGGAAGGCGTCAAGGACGGCAAGCTGACTTCGGTCAGCTGGGACGAGCTGCACCAGCGCACCAAGGTACCGGGTCAGGACTATTCCTTCCGGTACTTCCAGCAGCTCACCGGCAGCGTGATGCTGCCCCAAGGCTTCACCCCGCAACGTGTGCGGGTCACGCTGGGATCGGGCGCGGGGGGCGCCACCCAGGTATTCGATTGGAAACAGGCCGGGGCACCGGCGGCATCGGCAAAAGAAGGGGAGTAAGCCCATGTTTGGCAGCAACAAGTCCAACCGCGACGGACATCTGGTCGTGGACGCGCTGATCGGCGCGCAGGTGGTGATCCGCGGGGACGTGGAATTCAGCGGTGGCCTGTATGTGGAAGGCACCATCCTGGGCAAGGTGATCGCCCAGGACGGCGCCAGCAACGCCACCCTGACGGTGGCCGAGCACGGCGCCATCGAGGGCGAGATCCGCGCCCAGGTGGTGGTCATCAGCGGCCGCCTGGATGGGGATGTGCACGCCACCGAGCGGGTCGAACTGACCCCCAGCGCCCGGGTCACCGGCAACATCCACTACCAGGTGGTGGAAATGCACGCCGGTGCCCAGCTGACCGGCCGCCTGATCCACACCTCGGCGCAGATGGCCCTGCCGCCGCCGTCCGGGGATGCGGACGAGGGCAAGGGCAAGGACACCGCCGCCCGCAGGAAGCTGGCCGAGGCGATGGCCTGAATCGCGCCGGCGCCACACCTTGAAACCGTGCTCATGCAGCCCCATGCTGGGGGCATGAGCACGCTTGTTTCCCTGCCCGGCGCACCCGCCGCCGCGCCGAACTACCAGTCCCTGGACCGTCCGCTGAACTTCACCGAGGCCGCTGCGGCCAAGGTCAAGGAGCTGATCCAGGATGAGGGCAACGCTGCCCTCGCCCTGCGCGTCTACATCGAAGGCGGTGGCTGTTCCGGCTTCCAGTACGGGTTCGAGTTCGATGAGAACCGGGCCGAGGACGATCTGGCGGTGGATACCGCCGGCGTCACCCTGCTGGTGGATCCGCTGAGCCTGCAGTACCTGATGGGCGCCGAGGTGGATTACACCGAGAGCCTGACCGGCGCGCAGTTCGTGATCCGCAATCCGAACGCGAAGACCACCTGCGGCTGCGGCAGCAGTTTCAGCATGTGATGCGCGCGCAACCGGCCTGAGGCTCGGTTGCCGCTTGCCAGTCCCGCCGAATGTGGGCAGGCTCTTGCGATGTCCAAATTCTCTTCGCAGCTTTCCGGTTTCGCCTTCGTCAGCGAGCCGTTGGAGCGCGCCGATACCCTGCGCGATGACGCCGATGCGTTGTTGCGGCTGTGGCCGGACGCGCGCGTATTGGTGCTCGACCAGGACGGTACCGCACTGGCGGGCAACGACGGCCAGCCCCTGCCACTGACCGGCGCCGAGCTGGGCGGTGGCCCGGGTACCGCGATCTTCCTCGGCCTGCGCGGCGAGCAGGCGTGGTTCTCGATGGAGGCCGCCGGCCTGTCGGTGACGGCCCCGCAGCGGGTCGACCTGCGGCAGTCCGCCGCGACCTGGTCCATCGCCGATTCCACCGCCTTCTGCTACGCCCGTGGCATGTCCTACTGGCAGTCGCGCACCCGTTTCTGCGGCGTGTGTGGCGGCGCGGTGACCTTCAGCCGCGGCGGCTTCGTCGGCCGCTGCGGCCAGTGCGCAACCGAACATTACCCGCGGGTGGATCCGGCCGTGATCGTGGCCGTGGAAAACCAGGGTCGGCTGCTGCTGGGCCGCCAGGCCAACTGGGCCCCGCGTCGCTATTCGGTGCTGGCCGGCTTCGTCGAGCCTGGTGAATCGCTGGAGCAGACCGTGGTCCGTGAGGTGTTCGAGGAAAGCCGGGTGCGCGTGCGCGAGTGCCGCTACCTGGGGACCCAGCCATGGCCGTTCCCCGGCGCGCTGATGCTCGGCTTCGCCGCGACGGCCGAAGACGACGTGCCGACCGTGAACGGCGAGCTGGAAGATGCCCGCTGGTTCACCGCCCAGGAAGTGGGCGCTGCCCTGGCCCGGGATGTCGAGGACGACGGCGAAGGCATCCGCCTGTCCCCGCCCATCTCGATCTCGCGCAGCCTGATCGAACACTGGTACCGCCAGCAGGTCGCCTGACCGTCGCCTGCCGTTGCCGCAGGCTGAACACGCGGCGCGTTACATTACCTACGGCCCGGGGAATTGCCGGGCCGCAAGGCATAGTAGCGGCGCGTTCCACGTCCCGAGCCGGAGGCTTACATGTTCACCACCCTGGTCGCCGTGCTGGTTGCCTTGGCCCTGGGCCATGTCGCGCCGGGCGCGGCCGTCGCGCTGCGGCGTTTCGGCCTCTACCGGCGCTGGCTGCAGTGGCTGGACCGGCATGCCGCCGAAGACGGCGCCTGGCGCGGACGCAAGGGTGCCTGGCTGGCGGTGCTGCCGTTCGTCGTGGTGCTGGGCCTGGTCCAGTGGCTCTTCGATGATCGGGTGTACGGCCTGCCGTCACTGCTGCTGGGCGTGCTGGTGCTGGTGATGTGCTGGGGCCCGCGCGATCTGGACCGCGATGTCGAGGCGGTGATCGATGCCGATGACGCCCACGCCCGCCACCTGGCGATCGCGCAGCTGCAGTCCGCCGGTGGCAGCCTGCACGAAGACGTCCCCTCACTGGTGGAAGCGACCGTGCTCAACGCGCTGCGGCGCTGGTTCGCGGTGCTGTTCTGGTTCCTGCTGCTGGGCCCGGTCGGCGCGCTGCTGTATCGCCTGCTGGCGTTGCTGGCGGTCGGCCCGATGCGCTCGCTGGCCAGCGTGGAAGCGGTCGCCGGTGCACGCGTGGTGCTGTCCTGGCTGGAATGGCCGGTGGCGCAGCTGATGTCGTTGTCGATGGCGCTGGTCGGCAACTTCGATACGGCGTTCAAGGCGTGGCGCGAGGCGCATGGCAACCAGTGGGCCGCCTCCACGCACTTCCTTGGCGCTGTCGCGCGGGCGAGCGTCAGTGCCGAGCTGCGCGAGGATGCGCACGATTACAGTGATGCGGGCATGGTGCCGGTATGGCGTCGGCTGCCGGAACTGCGCGATGCGATGAGCCTGGTGTGGCGCATGCTGCTGTTGTGGATGGCAGTGCTGGCGTTGCTGGTCATCGCCGGCTGGGTGACCTAGCGGTTCAGCTCAGCCCGGCGCCAACCAGGTGAACGGCACCCACGGCAGGTTGCGTGCGATCCAGTACGCCGGCAGCAGGATCAGCCAGAACGCCGGTTTCATCAACAGCGTGATCAGCGGCTGCAGCACGCGTGGGCGCCAGCCCATCGCCCAGCCGATCACCAGCGGGGCGATGGCCAGCATCAGCATCGCCAGGGGATTCATCGAGAACGCGGCGACCACATCGCCGTGGGCCAGCGCGTGCAGTGCACGCGTCAGCCCGCAGCCGATGCAGTAGTACCCGGTAACGGCCAGGAAGCTGCACGGCGGGAACGGACTGCTGGCGCTGTTGGGGTCGTAGTGCCGCAGCACCCAGAACCCCGCGCCGGCGGCCAAGGCGGCCGGCGGCAGGGCCGCCAGCAACCAGCGCTTGCCGTGCAGCGCGATCATCAGCTGGCGCTTTCGATCTGCTGCTGGAACTGCTGCATCTGCTGCATGTAACCGTCAACGCCCATGAAGGCCAGCGAGATCACGAACAGCACGACGCCGGCGATCAGGAAACCGGTGGTGACCCACGCCCAGATCTTGGCGTTCTTGGAGGCACGACGCGCGCCTTCCAGGTCGCCCTGGTTGAGCAGGCCGTTGACCTTGCTGGCGAACACGATCGCGACCACGCCGGTGACGATGCCCGGGAAGCTCAGGCACGACAGGCAGCATACGAAGAACGCCAGGATGGTGACGACGATCGACCAGATCAGGTGGTTCGGAATGCTGCCCGGGGCGGGCGGCAGGGGGGCGGTGGCATTCATCAGCGAAGCTCCATTTGCTTGGGTGGGTGTGTACGGGATGGATCCGGGGCGAACAACACACGCGATGAGGCACGATCGGCAACAGGTGACACGACGGCAATGTCCGGCATCGAGCGTCCGCCCGCGCCGGCCAGCGCGGGCGAGGTGCCCCGGGCGGTAATCTAACCGATGTACCCGCGTCCATGTATACGGTTACATGCAGGCAGGGCGGGACTCACGCCTGGTCAGCCCGCAGCTGCCGCACCTGTGTCTCCAGCATCGGGGCCGTGGCGACCTCGCCGGCGATCGGTGCCGACGCAACCACCCCGACATGCGCGCGGAACCGACGTGGCACGCGCATCCGGCCCAGGCGCGTGTCGCGCCGGCTCCACATGCTCGACCACATGCCGCGCAGCGCCATCGGCACCACCGGCACCGGGCGGCGCTCGAGAATCTTCTCCACGCCCGACTTGAACGCGCCCATCTGGCCATCACGGGTCAAAGCGCCCTCGGGGAAGATGCAGACCAGCTCGCCTTCGGCCAATGCCTTGTCCACCTCGTCGAACGCGGCCTGCATCAGCGCCGGATCCTCGCGTGCACCGGCGATCGGGATCGCCTTGGCGGTGCGGAAGATCCAGCGCATCACCGGGATGTTGAAGATCCTGTAGTACATGACGAAGCGCACCGGGCGCGGGATCGTGGCCGAGAGGATCAGCGCGTCCATGTAGCTCACATGGTTGCACACGATCAGCGCCGCGCCCTCGTCCGGCACGTTGGCCTCGATCCCGTGCGGGCGAAGGCGGTACAGCGCGCGCACCATCACCCAGCTGAGGAAGCGCATCAGGAATTCGGGGACGATCGTGAAGATGTAGATCGACACCACGGCGTTGGCGATCGCCAGGGCCAGGAACAGCTGCGGAATGGTCCAGTCCAGCACCCGCTGGGTGAGCAGGCCCAGGCCTGCGGCCAGCACGATGAAACCGGAGTTCTGGATGTTGAGCGCGGCGAACACGCGCGACATCTCCGACTTGGCCGTGCGGCTCTGGATCAGTGCGAACAGCGGCACCACGAAGAAGCCGGTGAACAGGCCGATGCCGATCAGGTCGATGATGATGCGCACGCTGCCCGGCGCCTGTACGAACTGCCAGATCGACAGCCCGGCGGCGGCGGCTTCCCCGACACGTGCGAAGTACAGGTCGAGCATGAAGGCGGTCATGCCGAACGCGCCCAGCGGCACCAGGCCGATTTCCACGGTGCGCCCGGACAGTTTTTCGCACAGCAGCGAGCCGGTGCCGGTGCCGAGCGAGAACAGCGCCAGCGCGAAGATGTACAGCGTGGAGCCACCGCCTAGATTGATTTCGGCGTAGGTGGGCAGCTGCGAGGTCAGCATGGTGCCGACGAACCAGAACCAGGACACGCCCAGGATCGCGTTGCGCACGGCTTTCTGCTTCTTGGCCATGCGCAGCACCGCGAGCGACTCCGGCAGCGGGTTCCAGTTGATCTTCAGGTCCGGCGCGCCCGCATCGACCTTGGGAATCATCCGTGCGGTCAGGTTGCCCGCGATGGCGAGCACGATCACCGCGGTGGCCGCCACGATCGGGCCATGGCTGCCCGCCAGGGTGAAGATCAGGCCGCCGGCGATCATGCCGGTCAGGATCGACAGCGAGGTGCCCATCTCGACCAGGCCGTTGCCGCCGGTCAGCTCCTCGGGCTTGAGGATGGAGGGCAACACCGAGTACTTCACCGGCCCGAACAGGGTGGACTGCATGCCGGTGCAGAACAGCGCGACCAGCAGCACCGGCATGCTCTCGGTCAGGAAGCCGACCGCGGCCAGCGACATGATCGCGATCTCCATGGTCGTGGTGATCACGATCAGCCGCGACTTCTCCAGCTTCTCCGCGATCTGCCCGGCCAGCGCCGAGAACAGGAAGTACGGCAGGATGAAGATCGCCGGTGCCAGGTTGGTGTACAGCGAGCGCTCTTCGATCGGCGTGCCGAGGAAGAACAGCAGCGCGATGATCGCCTGGCGGTAGACGTTGTCGTTGAACGCGCCCAGCGACTGGACGATGAAAAACGGCAGGAAACGGCGTTGCCTGAGCAGGGCGAACTGACTATGGCCGGACATGGAGACTCCTTGCGAACCGGCGCAGCCTAGCATTCTCCCTGTTGGCGCAGCATGGCAGCGCCGCGGTTCGGGGCAGGCAGCCCCGTTCAACATCCGTATCGACCACCGGTCGATACCTACCGCAGCGTGCGCGCAGCCTCGTTGGCGGCACCGCGCAGCTTGGGCAGCAGGCGCAGCATCAGGCCCATCTGGGTCCGGATCAGCTGCAGCTGGGGCGGCATGTCGTCCGGGATCTGCTCGAGCTGTTCGGCCAGGGCGCGGTCGCCGTCGTTGGCGTCCTCGGCCACCGGCTCGCGCTGCTGCAGCGCGCTGGCGATCTGCTGCATCGCCTGCTCCACGCGTTCCCCGCCGGACAGGGCGAGTGGGTCCTGGCCGTAGCTGTCCAGCTGGGTGCGGTGCGCACCCAGCGCGGAGAGATGGCCGAGCAGCGTGTTGGACAACGCCAGGAAGCGGAACCCCGCATCCAGGTTGCGGCGTACGTGGCCCGGCTCGCGCAGCATGTTCGACAGGGCCGTGGACAGCGCCGCATCGGCGTTGTGCATGTCGCGCCGTGCGATGCGGTAGGCCAGATCGTCTCGCATGCCACTGCCGTACTGGCCGAGCACGGCGTGCAGGTACCTGGCGCAGTTGTCGAGCACCCGCGCCATCACAAGATTCAGGCGGCGGCCCTGCCAGTCGGGCAGGATCAGGAAGGCTGCCGCCGCGGCGATCGCACAGCCCAGCAGCGTATCCACCAGCCGTGGCCAGATCAGCAGGAAGCCATCGCCGATCAGGTTGAAGCAGGTCAGCGCCATCACCGTGATCGCCGCCGAGGCCACCAGGTAGCGATCGCTGCGGGTGAAGAAGAACAGCAGCGCCGAGAGCAGGGCGATCAGCAGCTCGATGCGCAGGTCCTGGAACAACTGCATCAGCGCCCAGGTCAGCACCAGGCCGATCAGGGTGCCGGCGATCCGCTGCGCCAGCCGCTGGCGGGTGGCACCGAAGTGCGGGCGGCAGACGAACACGATGGTCAGCAGCACCCAGGAGCCGTTCTGGGCGTTGAACAGGCGGATCGCCGCGAAGCCGACGATCAGCGCCAGCGCCATGCGCAGGCCGTGCCGGAACAGCACCGAGCCGGGGGTGAGCTGCTGGCGGATACGCACGCCCATCTCGCGCAGGGTGTGCGGGTTGGTATCGCGCAGGCGGGTGTCCACGTTGTCCAGCGTGGACTCGGACTTCTCGGCTTCGGACAGGCGGCGTTCGATGCTCTGCAGGTTGTGGCCCAGCAGTTCCAGCGAGGCCAGCAGGCGCTGCCACTGGGGATTGTGCTGGGCGCGCAGCCAGCTCAGCGAATCGGTGAGGTCGGCGGTGGCCTGCTTGGTGCGCTCGCCGTACTGGAACGGCTGGCGCAGGCGGATCGCCTGGCCCAGGTTGGCGCAGGCCTCACCCTGCAGCGCGAGCAGACGCTGGCAGCGGTACAGCACGTCGCTGTGGAAGAACGCTTCGGTCAGCGCGCCATAGGGGTAGTGCGAGGAGCTGGCGCGCTCGTGGAAGTCCTGGGCCATGTAATACAGGCGCAGGTACAGGCCGGACTGCACGCCCGGCCGGCCGGAGCGGCCGAAGCGCGCCAGGATGGCGGTCTTGGCAATGTTCAGCGCCTCGACCACGCGCCGGTTCTGCTCGGCCAGGGCGAGTTGGCGCTTCTGCACGTCGGCATCGCGGACCGGTTCGAACAGATCGGCCTTGAGCTTGAGGTAGCGGCCCAGCTCCAGATACAGGCGTGCCACGCGCTCGCGCACGGGGCGATTGGCGAACAACGCCGTCCACAGAATCGAGAGCAGGGCGTACCAGACCGCGCCGGCCAGCAGGTGGCTCACGGCATTGATCGCCTGGGGCAGATCGGCCGCACCGTGCTGTTCCAGCCCGATCATCGTGTAGATGGCCAGGGTCACCGTGGCCTGCGCGATCGAGGCATAGCGCTCGCCGAGCGCGCCGAGCAGGGTCAGCCCGAAGGTGGCCGCGGCCAAGGCGGTGATGAACCACCACGGATGCGGGAACAGCACCACCACCGCCGCGGCGGCCGCCACGAAGCACAGCAGCGACAGCGCCACCGATTTGATCCGGCCCCACCAGTTGTCGTCGGTCTCGGCGATCGCGCTGGCGATGATGCCCAGGAACACGCCGGGCAGGGCGGGCAGCTGGTCCAGGTACCAGCACAGCCCCATGGCCGCCGACAACGCGATGAATACCCGCAGGCCATAGCTGGCCTTTTCATGTGCCCAGAGGCGGCTGACGCGGGTTTCGAACGAGGGCATGGCGACTCGGCGGAAGAGAGGCCGCCATTATTGCCGGTGCGGAGTGAAGGGGACACCTCTACCACCGACGGTAGTGCCGGCCGCGGGCCGGCTCCCGAGAATGCCGAGGAGCCGGCCAGCGGCCGGCACTACCGCTGTGTGGAGAGCCGGCCAGCGGCCGGCACTACCTGTGTGCTTCCGGTTACATGTCCCAGCGCACGCTTACCGCGAAGGTGCGCGGCAGGCCGACGCCTGCGTTGGACCAGTACTTCTTGTTGGCCAGGTTCTCCACGCCGGCGCGCCAGGTGACGGGATGGCCGGCGGCCTGCATCCGGTAGCCGACACCGGCGTTGACCAGCGTGTAGTCGGGCAGCTTGAGCGTGTTGTCGGCGTCGTAATAGACGTCACCGTAGTAACGGGCCAGTGCATACACGCTCAGGCCCTCGACCTGCGGGACGCTGTAGTCGGCGTGCAGGACGCCCTGCCAGCGGGCGGCGCCTACGGTGCGGTTGCCTTCCTGGGCGACGCTGTCGGGGGAGAGCTTGTCGTAGGTGGGGTCCAGCCAGGTCACGCCGCCACCGAGCGTGAAGGCATCGGTCAGGCGTACGTCGCCGCTGACTTCCACGCCTTCGTACAGCGTGATGCCGTCCTGCACCAGCAGCTTGCCGGCGGGCGTGAGCAGGTCGATGTTCGCGCCACGCTCCAGCCGGAAGGCGGCGGCATTGGCGCTCCAGCGCGGGTACTCGATCTTGGCGCCGATCTCGTACTGCTTGCTGATGGTCGGGTCGAGCACGTCACCGGCGTTGATGTAATCGCTGCCCACGCGGCTGCCGGCTTCCAGCGATTCCACGTAGCTGGCATACAGCGTCACTGCATCGGCCGGCTTGTACATCAGGGCGTAGGTCGGGGTGACGGGATAGGTGTGGTACGCGCCCTTGTTCTCGAAGTCGTTGTAGCGCGCGCCGGCCAGCAGCGACCAGCCATCGGCGAAGCTGACGGTATCGCTGACAAACGCCGCCTGCTGCACCGTTTCGCTGCCGCGGCTGAGCACGCGCGAGCCGACCGCATCATGACGCAGTGTCGGGCGCTGGTAGAGGTTGCCGCGGCCGATGGTGTTCCACTCGTAGGGACGGTCCCAGCCCAGCCCGGTCTGGTGGGAGACGCCGGCGACCACCTGGTGCGACAGCGGGCCGGTCTGGAAGCGGCCCTGCACGATCGCCTGGGCCAGCTTCCACTCGCTCTTGCCGCCGAGCTCGTAGGTGTTGACGTTGTAATCGCCGTTGACGTCATCGATATAGGCGAAGATCTTGTTGACGTCGTTCCATGAGGTGGTCACGCCATAGCTCAGGCTGGCCTTCCAGTCACTGTTGATCTGCCAGTTCAACGCCGTGGAGAGCAGGCTGGAACGGGTGTCGTAGTAGCTGCCATCGATGCTGTTGTCGATGTCGCCCGCGAGCGGGCGCGGCAGCTCTGTCAGGCCGATGAAGTAATACTGCGGCGACTCGTTGCTGAGATCGCGCGACTGGAACACGCCATCGAAGGTCCAGGTCAGCCGGTCGGTCAGGCGTGCATCCAGCGACAGGGCGCCGACCTTGCGGTTCACCTCCCCGCCGTTGAAGGTTTCACCTTTCTCCTGGTACGCGTTGAAGCGGTAGCCGAACATGTCCTCGTTGCCGAAGCGTCCGCCCACATCGAGCTGCCCACTGACGATGCCCGCCTCGCGCCAGCCCAGCTGTGCCGACAGCGTGGTGACCTCGGTCGGCTTCTTGGTGACGTAGTTGACGATGCCGCCGGGCTGGCCGAAGCCGTACATGAAGCCGCCGGGACCTTTGAGCAGTTCCACCTGTTCCATCACTTCCAGCGGCCACTCGGTGCCCCACGAGGACACCTGCAGGCCGTTGACGCGGTAGCTGTCGTAGCTGAGATCGATGCCGCGGTTGCGGATCGGCGAACTCCAGCCGCTGGCGTAGGCGCTGACCTGGGTGACCACCGAAGGATCGGTGAGGAAGGCTTCGCCCAGCGAGACCACCTGGCGCTTTTCGATGTCCTCGCGGCCGACCACCGAGATCGCAAACGGGGTATCGCGCACGGCGCGGTCGCCCAGGGCGCCGGTATCGGTGTGGGTACGTTCGGCGGTGACCTTGATCGCATCCAGGTCGGTGGCCGAGCGCGCCCGCGCGGTGCCGTCCGGTACGGACTGGGCATGGGCGGCGCAGGCCAGCGACAGCGCGACGGCCAACGTGGCCAGGCGGGGCAGGGAGGACGACAGCATCGATGGGTTCCTTGGCGGACAGCACAACGCCGTCCGCGATCTACAGAGGGCGGGGGAGGGTCGATGGCTGGATCGCGCAGGCTGGCCGGGAACCGGCAGCGGGGGCATCGCAGAGGGCGATGCAGGACCGTGGCTGGATGAGAATTGTTGTCGTTTTGTTACATGGCGTCAAACCGGGGCGCACCGGCCGGGGGTGCCGACAGAGGCGTACCGACAGCGGCGTACCGACCAACGGTCGGTACCTACCGGTGCAATGCCTACCGCGCGGCGGCGGCCCGCTTCAACGCGCGCTTCTCGCGGCGCCGCGCCCGGCGGGCCACCCAGCGCTCGCGCAGGCACGAGAAGATCACGTACAGCGCCGGGGTGCTGAGCAGGGTCAGGCTCTGCGAGAACAGCAGGCCACCGATCATCGCGATGCCCAGCGGGCGGCGCAGCTCGGAGCCTTCGCCCAGGCCGATCGCCAGCGGCACCGCCGCCAGGATCGCCACCATGCTGGTCATCATGATCGGACGGAAGCGCACGATGCTGGCTTCGCGGGCGGCTTCCAGCGGCGTCTTGCCGTGCTCGCGCTGCGCGACCACCGCAAAGTCGATCATCATGATCGCGTTCTTCTTGACGATGCCGATCAGCAGCACCAGCGCGATCATCGAGATCACCGACAGTTCGGTGTTGGTGCCGTACAGCGCCAGCAGCGCACCCACACCGGCTGCCGGCAGCGTGGAGAGGATGGTGACCGGGTGGATCAGGCTCTCGTACAGCATGCCCAGCACCAGGTACACGGTGATGATCGCCGCCATCACCAGGATCAGCATCGCCATCGGGTCCGAATCGAAGCCGAACCCGGCGTCGTCGGCCAGGCGGATGTCGCCGGGCATGCGCATGCCGTTGACGGTGCTGTCGATGATGGCCTTGGCCTCGCCCATGCTGGTGCCGGGGGCGAGGTTGTAGCTCAGGTCCATCGTGGTGTACTGGTTCTCGTGGGTGATCTGCGACGGTGCCAGCCCCGGTACCTGCTCGGCCACCGCGGTGATCGGCACCATCTCGCCATTGCCGGCGCGTACGTAGATCTGGTCCAGCGCGCCGGGTGTCGCGGTCTGCTCCGGCAGGGCGTTGACCACCACGCTGTACTGGTTGATGTCCGAGTAGATCGTGGAGATCTGGCGCTGGCCGAAGGCGCCGTACAGCGCGCCGTCGATGGCACCGACCGACACGCCCAGGCGGGCGGCCTTGGCCCGGTCGATCACGATGTTCTGGCGCAGGCCGGCGGCGTCCACGTCGGTGCCGACGTCGGCCAGCTTCGGGTTCTTCTTCAGCGCGGCCTGCAGCTTGGGCAGCCACTCCTGCAGCTGGGCCAGGTCGTTGCCCTGCAGCGAGACGCGGTACTGCGCGCCCTGGCTGGAACCACCGCCGTCGTTGCTGGGCAGATCCTGGATGGCGCGCAGGCGCAGCTGCAGGTCGGGGTAACGATCGGCCTTCGCGCTGAGGCGGGCCAAGGCCTGGGCGGTCGTTTCGCGGCGGCCGTCCTTGCGCGACTTCAGTTCAACGTTGAACTGCGCGCTCGAGCCTTGGCGGCCACTGCCCAGGCGCACACCCACGGTCTTCACCGCCGGGTCGGCCATCAGCATGTCGGTGATGCGGCGCTGGCGGTTGACCATGTCTTCGAACGAGACCGTGGCGCTGGAATTCGCGCGGCCCCAGATCAGGCCGGTGTCCTGCGGCGGGAAGGCGCCCTTCTTGACCGCACCGAACAGGAACACCGTCGCGCCGATCAGCAGCAGCGGGGTCAGCGACAGCAGCAGCGCGTGGCGCAGCGAGAAATCCAGCAGCTTCACGTAGATCCGCAGCATGCGGTCGTGGCCGGCATCGAGCAGGCGGCCAAAGCGGCTCGGCGCACCGGCGTCGGCATGCGCGCTCAGGAAGCGGCTGCACAGCGCCGGGGTCAGCGTCAGCGAGATGATCATCGAGACCACGATGGCCGCGACCAGGGTGACGGTGAACTCGCGGAAGAACGCGCCCATCATGCCTTCGGCGAACAGCAGCGGAATGAACACCGCCACCAGCGAGGCGGTGATCGAGACGATGGTGAAGCCGATCTCGCGCGCGCCAGTGAGGGCGGCCTGCATGCGCGGCATGCCCTCGTCGAGGTGGCGCATGATGTTCTCGATCACCACGATCGCATCGTCGACCACGAAGCCGATCGCGATCACCAGCGCCAGCAGGCTCAGGTTGTTCAGGGTGAAGCCCAGCACGTACATCACCAGCGCTGCGCCGGCCAGTGAAAGCGGCACGGTCACCGCCGCGATCAGGGTCGGGGCCAGCCGGCGCAGGAACAGCGCCATGGTCAGCACCACCATGGCCAGCGCGATCAGCAGGGTGATCTGCACTTCATGCAGCGACGAGCGGATGGTCGGGGTGCGGTCGAAATACGGGGTGAGCGTGGTGCCCGGTTCGAGGTAGTCGCGCAGGGTCGGGATCTGCGCCTTCACCCGGTCCACGGTTTCCACGATGTTGGCGCCGGCGCGGGTGAACACATACATCACCACCGCCGGTTTGTGGTTGAACCACGCGGCCTGGTAAGCGTCCTGCTGCCCGTCGTAGACGTTGGCGATGTCCTGCAGGCGGATCACGCGGCCATCGTCGGCGGTCTTGATCACCAGCTGGGCGAAATCGGCGGCGCGCGCGACGGAATCGTTGGCGATGATCGCGGTGGTGGTGTTGCCATCGGTGAGGAAGCCGGTCGGCGAGGTCACGTTGGCCGCGCGTACCGCATTGCGCAGGTCATCGGCGGTCAGGCCGAGGGCATTCATCAGGCGCAGGTTGACGTCCACCCGCACCGCCGGCGTGGAGGCGCCGGCGATATCCACCGAGGAGACCCCGGTGATCTGGCGCAGGCGCTGGGCCAGCAGCGAGTCGGCCACGTTGTAGAGGTCGTCGGCCGACTGCGTTTCGGAGGTCAGGGCGATCGCGATGACCGGGTCGTCGTTCGGGTTCGCCTTCTGGAACATCGGCGTGCCCAGCCCGGCGGGCAGGTCGGACTGGGCCGAGTTGATCGCGGTCTGCACGTCCAGCGCGGCCGAGTCGATGTCGCGGTCGCTCTGGAAGATCATGAAGACCAGCGAGCTGCCTTCGGAGCTGGACGAGCGCATGCGGTCGATGCCGGGCAGCTGGCCGAGGTGGCGCTCCAGCGGCGCGGTCACCGTGGAGGCCATCGTCGTGGCGTCCGCGCCGGCCTGGTTGGCGTGCACGAAGATCACCGGGATCTGGATGTTCGGCAGTGCCGACACGCCCAGCTGCAGGTAGCAGATCACGCCCACCACGAACAGGCCGATGGCCAGCAGGGCGGTGCCGATCGGGCGGCGGATGAACGGGCCGGAGATGTTCATCGAACGCCCCGGCGGCAGTCTGCGGTGCTCGTCATCACGCCTGCGGCTCCTGCACCGGGCCATGGCCGTGACGCAGCGCGCGCTGTTCGCGGCGCTGGCGCAGGCGCTCGGAGAAGCGCTCCATGTACAGGTAGATCACCGGGGTGGTGTACAGCGTGACCAGCTGCGAGAGCAGCAGGCCGCCGACGATGGCGATGCCCAGCGGGCGGCGCAGCTCCGAGCCGATGCCGGTGCCCAGCGCCAGCGGCAATGCACCGAGCATCGCGGCAGCGGTGGTCATCATGATCGGGCGGAAGCGCAGCAGGCAGGCGCGGCGGATCGCTTCATGCGCGTTGGCCCCGGTGCGGCGTGCCTCGATCGCGAAGTCGACCATCATGATGCCGTTCTTCTTGACGATGCCGATCAGCAGCACGATGCCGACGATGCCATCCACCGACAGCGGCAGCCCGCACACCATCAGCGCCAGCAGCGCGCCGACACCGGCCGGTGGCAGGGTGGAGATGATGGTGAAGGGGTGGATGTAGCTTTCATACAGCACGCCCAGCACGATGTAGATCAGTACCAGCGAGGCCAGCAGCAGCCACACCACGTCGGTCTGGCTGCCGGTGAACTCGGCCGCCTTGCCGATGAACTGCGCATGCACCTGCGAGGGCATGTTCAGGCCGGCCTTGGTTTCCTCGATCGCCTTGACCGCATCGGACAGCGAGTAGCCCGGCGCGATGTTGAACGACACCGTGACCGCCGGCAGCTGCTGCTGGTGGCTGACCACCAGCGGGGTGCTGGTGACCTTGCCTTCGGCCAGCGCGGCCAGCGGAATGATGTTGCCCGCACCGACCGGGATACCGGTGTTCTGCGCGCCGATGCCGGTGGCCGTGGACGAGTTGGACGAGGTGACCTGGCCGAAGTTGGTGGCGTTGCTGCCGGTCAATGCACCGGCTCCGTTGGAGGCCACCGCCAGCTGGTTCATCAGCGCGGTGCTGGTGCGGAATTCCGGCGCCACTTCGAGCACCACGCGGTACTGGTTGAGCTCGGTGAAGATGGTGGAGATCTGGCGCTGGCCGAAGGCGTCGTACAGGGTGTCGTCGATGGTCTGCATCGGCACGCCGAGCACGCTGGCCTTGTCGCGGTCGATGGTCAGTTCCAGCGCGCGGCCCTGGTTGGACAGGTTGTTGTCCACGTCGGCCAGTTCCGGGCGCTGGCGCAGCGCTTCGGTCAGCCGGGTGGCCTGCAGCGCGACCTGCGCGCTGTCCACGTCCGACAGCGAGTACTGGTACTCGGTGGCCGCCACGCGGGTATCCAGGGTGACGTCCTGCACCGGCTTGAGGTACAGCGCCACGCCGGGGATGCCGGCCACGGCCTTCTGCAGGCGCGGCAGGATCTCATCCAGGCCATCGCGGTCGCCGCGCTCCTTGAGCACGATCGACAGCTGGCCCTGGTTGAGCGTGGGGTTCATCGTGCCGGCGCCGATGAAGGCGGACACGCCGGTCACCGCCGGATCGCTGCGCAGGGCTTCGGCCACGGCCTTGGTGCGCTGCTCCATCTGCGGGAAGGCGATGTTCTGGTCGGCCTGGACCACGCCGGTGATCAGCCCGGTGTCCTGTTCGGGCAGCAGGCCCTTGGGGATCACGATGTACAGCACCACGGTCAGCACCAGCGCACCGGCGGCGACGGCCAGGGTCAGCGGCTGGTGATCGAGCACCCAGTCCAGGCTGCGCTCGTACAGGCCGACGGTGCGCGACCACACGGTGGTCTTGCCGGCCGCGGCGGCACGCTCGTGCGCATCTTCGCCTTCAGGCAGCGCGTCGGGCTTGAGCAGGTAGGCGCACATCATCGGGGTGAGCGTCAGCGAGATCAGCATCGACAGCGTCACCGCGATGCTCAGCACCCAGGCGAACTCATGGAACAGGCGGCCGGTGACGCCGGGCATCAGCAGCAGCGGCAGGAACACCGCCACCAGCGAGATGGTCAGCGAGAGCACCGTGAAGCCGATCTGCTGTGCGCCGATCTCGGCTGCTTCGGGGCCGCTCTTGCCCTGTTCGATGTAACGCACGATGTTCTCGATCATCACGATCGCATCGTCGACCACGAAGCCGGTGGCCACCACCAGCGCCATCAGCGAGAGGTTGTCCAGCGACATGCCGGCGAACGCCATCACCCCGAAGGTGCCGGCCAGCGACAGCGGCACCGCCACCGAGGGAATGATGGTGGCCCACAGGCGGCGCAGGAACACGAAGATCACCGCCACCACCAGGCCGATGGTCAGGATCAGGGTGAACTGCACTTCATGCACCGAGGCGCGGATGGTCTCGGTCCGGTCGTTGAAGATCTCCAGGTGCACGTCGGCCGGCAGCACGTTCTGCAGCTGCGGCAGCAGCGTACGGATGCGCTCGACGGTCTGCACGATGTTGGCACCGGGCTGGCGGCGCACTTCCAGCAGCACCGCCGGCTTGCCATCGGCCCACGCGGCCAGCTGGTCGTTCTCCACGCCGTCGACCACGTTGGCGACATCGGACAGGCGCACCGGGCGGCCGTTCTTGTAGCTGATGATGGTGTCGCGGTACTCGGCAGCACTGGTCAGCTGGTCATTGGTGCCGATCGAGTAGGACTGGGTCTTGCCGTTGAGCGAGCCCTTGGGCGCGTTGACGTTGGCCTGGGTCAGCGCGCTGCGCAGGTCTTCCAGGGTCAGGCCCATGTTGGACAGCTGCGCCGGGTTGACCTGGATGCGCACGGCCGGGCGCACGTTGCCGGCGATCGAGACCAGGCCTACGCCCTGCACCTGCGACAGGCGCTGGGCGAGGATGGAGTCGGCGTAATTGTTGACGTCGCGCAGCGGGCGCGTATCGGAGGTGAGCTTGAGGGTGACGATGGCCGCGTCGGCCGGGTTCACCCGGTTGTAGACCGGCTGGTAGGGCAGCGAAGAAGGCAGCGTGGCCTGGCGGATCGCGGCCTGCACGTCCTGCGCGGCGATGTCGATGTCGCGGTCCATCGAGAACTGCAGGATGATCGTGGACAGCCCCGCCGACGAATCGGAGGTCATGATCTCCAGCCCGGAAATCTGCCCGAACTGGCGCTCCAGCGGCGTGGTCACCAGCGAGGCCATGGTGACCGCGTTGGCGCCGGGGTACTGGGTGGTCACCACCAGGCTGGGCGCATCGATCTCGGGCAGCGCCGACACCGGCAGCTGGCGGTAACCGAGGATGCCGAGCAGCAGCAGGCCTGCCATCAGCAGCGAGGTGGCGATCGGGCGGCGGATGAAAATCGTCGAAAAGCCCACGGGCGGGTCCTTGCTGGTGCGTCGTGCTGCGTTGGATCAGGCGAACGCCGGCGCTTGGGCCGGCGTCAGGTACACAGGGCGGGCGCGATCAGCGCGGACCGCCACCGCGGCGTCCACCGCCACCCTGCTGCTGGGCGGCCTTGAGCTCGGCTTCGGTCGGTGCGGCGGGGGTTTCGCCGGGCTTGAGCGCAGTGACCTTGGCGCCCGGCTTGAGCCGGAACTGGCCTTCGCTCACGACCCGTTCGCCGCCCTTCAGGCCCTCGGTGATCTGCACCTGGCTGTCGCCGACTTCCACACCGCTCTTGACCGTCTGCATGGCCACGGTGCTGTCCGGCTTGACGATATAGACGTACTCGCCGTCCGGGCCACGCATCACGGCCTGGGTCGGAATGACGACGCCGCCGGCGATGGTGCGCAGCTGCATGCGGACGTTGACGAACTGGCCCGGCCACAGCGAATTGTCTTCGTTGTCGAACAGGGCGCGCGCGCGGAAGGTGCCGCTGTCGCTGCTGATCTGGTTGTCGACCACGTCCAGCTTGCCGCCATCGGTCAGTACGTGCGCATCGTTGCGGTCCAGCGCGGCGATGGCCACCGCGCCGGCGGCCTGGGCCTGGCGGACGGCGGGCAGCTGACGCTCGGGCAGATTGAACACGACGTGGATCGGGTGGATCTGGGTCAGGGTCACCAGCGCGGTGCCGGCGCTGACGATGTTGCCGGCATCGACCGCACGGATACCGGCGATGCCCGAGATCGGCGCCGTCACGCGGGTGTACTGCAGCTGCACCTGGGCGGCGCGCATGCTGGCTTCGTTGGCCGCCACGGCACTTTCAAACTGGGCCACCTGGTTGCGCTGGGTATCCAGGTCGGTCTTGGCCACGTACTGGCGGTACTCGGCCGAGTTCGAGCGCTGGTAGTTGGAGCGGGCGGTGGCGAGCTGGGCCTGGTTCTGGCGCTTGGCCGCCGCGGCCTCGTCGTAGCTGGCCTGCAGGGTGCGCGGATCGATCTGGGCGAGCAGGTCCCCCTTCTTCACTTCCTGGCCTTCCTTGAAGTTCAGGCTGATCAGCTGGCCGCCGACCTGCGGGCTCACGGTGACGGTGTTCATCGCCGCGACCGTGCCCAGTGCGCTTGCATAGACCGGCACGTCCTGGCGCGCCGCCTCGATCACCGTGACCGGCACCGGGCCTGCGTTGGCCGGATCACCGGCCTGCCGCCCTTCGGCTGCCGGACCTGCCGCGTCTCCCTTCTTGCCGCCCATCAGGCGCACACCCACGACGGCAACCACCAGCACTGCGACCACCAGCAGCACGATCTTCCAGAAACGCGACATTCAATAACTCCTGAGGGGGCTGGCGGAGGGCGGGGGGCCCCGGTTGGCTAGGCGCAAAGCATACTCGTCGCCCGTGGCCTTTCATGCATGACGGATGGGACGGGCGATCAGACCGGATGTGACGGGTGAGGTTCCCCCATGAACGTTCGCCGGGGCAGAAAGTTACACCGCGGCGGTTCCGGATGCCCTACATTCAGGTTCGACCGTTGTCCTGCCCCGTGGAGACCTGCAATGCCCCGTCTGTCGCTGCTGATGTCCGCCCTGCTGTTGGCCACCCCCGGCCTGGCCGCCGCCGCCCCCGCCGAACGCCCCGAAGTGGCGGCCGCCGCGACCCGCCTCAAGGCCCAGGTCATCGACTGGCGCCGCGATTTCCACCAGCACCCGGAGCTGTCCAACCGCGAGGAACGCACCTCGGCCAAGGTCGCCGAGCGCCTGCGCGCGATGGGCCTGAAGCCGCAGACCGGTATCGCCCACCATGGCGTGGTGGCCATCATCAAGGGCGGCAAGCCCGGCCCGCGGATCGCCCTGCGCGCGGACATGGACGCCCTGCCGGTGACCGAACAGACCGGCCTGCCGTTCGCCTCCAAGGCCACCAGCACCTACCGCGGCGAGACCGTCGGGGTGATGCACGCCTGCGGCCACGATGCCCACACCGCCACCCTGCTGGGCGTGGCCGACGCGCTGGTGAAGATGCGCGCGAACCTGCCCGGCGAAGTGATGCTGATCTTCCAGCCCGCCGAAGAAGGCGCGCCGCCGCCGGAAGAGGGCGGTGCGGCGCTGATGCTCAAGGAAGGCCTGTTCAAGGACTTCAAGCCCGAGGCGGTGTTCGGCCTGCACGTGTTCTCCAGCGTGCCCGCGGGCCAGATCGCGGTGCGCGGCGGCCCGCTGATGGCGGCCTCGGACCGGTTCGGGATCAAGGTGATCGGCCGCCAGACCCATGGCTCGGCGCCGTGGAACGGGGTGGACCCGATCGTGGCCACGGCCGACCTGGTCGGCACCGCGCAGACCATCGTCAGCCGCCGCGCCAACCTCTCCAAGCAGCCGGCGGTGGTGACCTTCGGCGCGATCAAGGGCGGCATCCGCTACAACATCATCCCCGATGAAGTGGAGATGGTCGGCACCATCCGTACCTTCGATGAGGGCATGCGCCAGCAGATCTTCGCCGACCTGCGCAACGTGGCCGAGCACACCGCGGCCGCGCACGGGGCCAAGGCGGAAACCGAGATCTACGAATCCGAAGGCAACCCGGCCACGGTCAACGACCCGGCCCTGACCGCGCGGATGCTGCCGAGCCTGCAGGCCGTGGTGGGCGAAGGCAATGTCTACGAGCCGCCGCTGCAGATGGGCGCCGAGGACTTCTCGCTGTATGCCCAGCAGGTGCCGGGCATGTTCTTCTTCGTCGGCTCGACCGGCGAGGGGATCGATCCGGCCACGGCGCCGGCCAACCATTCGCCGAAGTTCCTGCTCGATGAGAAAGCACTGGATGTAGGCCTGCGCGCGCTGCTGCAGGTGAGCCTGGATTACCTCAATGGGACGCCGGCTGCGGCGCCTGGCGCGGGCTGACGTCAGACGACGGCTGGTAGACGGTAGGTCCCGGCCGCTGGCCGGGGCGAGAACCGGCACGGGCGGGAGGGTTCCGACCCTCCCGTTGGCCGGGAGGCAATCACCCGGTCGCCGCGGCCTCTCGTTTTCGCCGCCGGACGCCGCGCGCCTACCGGCGTAAAATGGCGGCATGAATACCCCCCAGGACTCCAGCCTCGGTCGCGAGGTGGCTTACCCGTCGCAGTACGATCCCGGCCTGCTTTTCCCCATCCCGCGCCGCGGCGCCCGCGAAGAAATCGGCCTGGACGAGGCGGCGCTGCCGTTCGTCGGCCATGACCGCTGGCAGGCCTATGAGCTGAGCTGGCTGGACGGGCGCGGCAAGCCGCGCGTGGCGGTGGCCACGGTCAGCGTGCCGTGCACCTCGCCGAACCTGATCGAATCCAAGTCATTCAAGCTGTACCTCAACTCGCTCAACAGCACGCGCTTCGACGATGACGCGGCTGCGCGCCTGTGCATCACGCGCGATCTGTCGGCCTGTGCGGGGGCGGTGGTGACGGTCGTGTTCGGGGTGCCACCGCTGGTGGAAGAAGCCGAGGGCGAATCGCTGGACGAGCGCGACGTGGCCATCGAGCGCTACGGCCCGCCGGCGCCGGAATTCCTGTTCGCCGATGCCGATGACGTGGTCACCGAGACATTGAGTTCGGCGCTGCTCAAGTCCAACTGCCCGGTCACCGGCCAGCCGGACTGGGCCAGTGTCAGCGTGCGCTACCGCGGCCCGAAGATCGACCGCGACGGCCTGCTGAAGTACCTGATCAGCTACCGCGAACACGCCGAGTTCCATGAGCAGTGCGTGGAGCGGATCTTCAGCGAGATCACCCAGCGCTGCCAGCCACAGTGGCTGGAAGTGGAAGCGCGCTACACCCGCCGCGGCGGGCTGGACATCAACCCGTGGCGGGCCAGCCCGGGCATCGCTGCCCCGGCGCGGACGGTCCGCGACCTGCGCCAGTAGGCGTTCCGCACGTCTTCACATCCACGCCATGCCCCATTAACAAGGGCTGTGACACCGTGCCTCCCATGTCGTCAATCAAGACGGGAGTGTATGGATGAGTACCGATAAGAAAGTCGACTTTTCCGGTGTCAGCGCCAGCGTTGACACCACCGCGCAGAAAGTCGATCAGGTCGATTTCTCGGGTGTGACCGCCTCGGTGGATACCACCGCGGAGAAGGTCGGAGGCACCTACACGGTGCAGAAGGGCGATTCGCTCTCGAAGATCGCCAAGCAGGAACTGGGCGATGCCAATGCGTGGAAGCGCATCTTCGAGGCCAACCGCGACGTGCTGGACGACCCGGACAAGATCCAGCCCGGCCAGACCCTGAAACTGCCGCCCAAAGCCTGATCCACTTTACTGCCCACCATCACACAGGGAGCAACCTCCATGAAGAAGTCGTCCATCAGTACTGCCGTTCTCGCTGCGCTTCTGGCCACCGTGGCCCTGGCTGGCTGCAAGAAGAAAGAAGACACCGCCGATAACAACGCACAGCCGGCGGCGACCGCGCCTGCCGCACCGGCTCCGATGACCGAAGCCGCGCCGCAGCCGATGACCGCTGCCACCGGCGTGACCGTTTCGACCGTCACCGTGGGCAAGACCGCTGCGGCGGACAAGACCGTCACCTCGGCCGCATTGTTCGCGCCGAAGGACGACATCATCGTCTCGATCCGCACGGACGGCAGCGCCAACAACGCCAACGTTGCGGCCAAGCTGACCTTCCAGAACGGGCAGGTCGCCGGCGAGCAGAACCAGGTGGTCAATACCACCGGTGCCGAGACCACCAACATCTCCTTCAAGAATGCCAATGGCTGGCCGGCGGGCAAGTACCGCGCGGAAGTCACGGTAGATGGTAAGGCGGCTGGATCGCCGCAGGAGTTTGAGGTCAAGTAAGCCTAGACGCCGACTCTCTCCCGGCAACAGGCTCACGATGGACGCAGCCGCGAGGCTGCGTCTTTTTTATTGTTCTTTTTCCATCGGCGTGGCAAGCAGAAGTGCTTGATGCCATTGCGCGCACATCCGCCGGTGTGGGTCGAGTGCAGCGCGGCCCGCGTAGCCAGATGATTGCCGCCTCACGGAAGGACTCGGTTTCAGGCTCGCAGCAGGCTCCAGCGGTGGCATCACCCGATCCACACTATCCGCGGAGGGCGGAACTCGTATAGTCGGAGGATGGGGCATGGCGCGGCGCTGGGATCCAAGGAGCGGCAATGAGCAAAACGGGGATGTGGTGTTTCTTTGCGCCTGCTATGGCGTTTGTTCCTGGATACGCATGTGGACAGGAAGCAGCAATATGGGGCCACAGTTGCGATCACTTCCTCTATGGCGCGTGCCTGCGGGTCCCCGCCGGGATGTCGATCAGCTACGAATCACCTGCGGATTTCGGGATTCATGACGTTCTGAAAGATCAGCGGAGCGTGTTGCTGGTCTATGAAGGTGACGCACCGCAACCGCCCAGTCCGGGATCGTCTATCGATCTGAAATTAACCCTTCCTGGCTATCAGCTTTCAGGCTACAGAACGGCCGAGGGCGATTCGACCCGATACGACATCTTCGTCAGGCCTGACCGATCGGGTGTCATGCCGCTGCATCTGATCGGCACGGCGACCGGCGCCTCACAGCGAAAGGACCTGGCAGCGGCAGTTGGCGGCTTCCGGGTATGTAGTTTCAAGCGCAACCACAGCAGCCAGACACTCACGTGTCCTCGCCAAAGCGTGTGGGGAAAGCCCCTTGCGGAATGGGTGGACGGTCTCCGGGAGGCCGCAGCAGTTTCCGAATGAGCGGATCTGCACCCGGAGGGCGCCTGAGCTGCCGGTTGGCGCTGATGCATCACACCGTTCCAGTACGTTTGCGTATGGGATGGCTTTGCTCCGGGGGGCTGAAAACGCGACAATGCGGGGGTTTCCCGCCGTGCGCGCCGTTGGTCGGCGCGGTCCCCGGGGAAAGTGCGGGCCCGCTGTGCCAGGCCCTGCACGCGACACGGTTGCACGCGGCCCGGCATTGCCGCCGGCCATCATTCACGAGATCTGCAAGAGAGCCCTGATCCCCCATGTCGAACACGCCCAAGATTCTCTACACGCTCACCGATGAAGCCCCGTTCCTGGCCACGCAGTCGCTGCTGCCGATCGTCGAGGCCTACACCGCCACCGCCGGTATCGCCGTGGAAACCCGCGACATCTCGCTGTCCGGCCGCATCCTGGCCCTGTTCCCGGATTACCTGAAGGACGACCAGAAAGAGGCCGACCACCTGGCCGAACTGGGCCAGCTGGCGACCACCCCGGACGCGAACATCATCAAGCTGCCCAACATCAGCGCCTCGGTGCCGCAGCTGAAGGCCGCGATCAAGGAACTGCAGGACCAGGGCTTCGCGCTGCCGAACTACCCGGACGTGCCGACCGACGACGTCTCGCGCGACATCAAGGCGCGCTACGACAAGGTCAAGGGCAGTGCGGTGAATCCGGTGCTGCGCGAAGGCAACTCCGATCGCCGCGCGCCGCTGTCGGTCAAGAACTACGCGCGCAAGCACCCGCACCGCATGGGCAAGTGGTCCAAGGACTCCAAGTCGCACGTTGCGCACATGGATGGCGGTGACTTCTACGGCAGCGAGAAGTCGGCCACGCTGGCCAACGCCGGCAGCCTGAAGATCGAACTGTTCAAGGCCGACGGCAGCAGCGTCGTGCTCAAGGAAAAGACCGCGGTCAAGGCCGGTGAAATCGTCGATGCCGCCGTGATGAGCCGCAATGCGCTGGCCTCGTTCGTGCAGGCGCAGATCGCCGATGCCAAGGCCAAGGGCGTGCTGTTCTCGCTGCATCTGAAGGCCACCATGATGAAGGTCTCCGACCCGATCATGTTCGGCGTCGTCGTCGAGGAGTTCTACAAGGACGTGCTGGCCAAGCACGCCGACGTGCTCAAGCAGGCCGGTTTCGATCCGAACAACGGCATCGGCGATCTGTTCGCGCGCCTGCCGCAGCTGCCCGAAGCGACCCAGGAAGCGATCAAGGCCGACCTGGCTGCCGAGTACGGCAAGCGCCCGGGCCTGGCCATGGTCAATTCGGACAAGGGCATCACCAACCTGCACGTGCCCAGCGACGTGATCGTCGACGCCTCGATGCCGGCGATGATCCGCGACTCCGGTGGCATGTGGAACGCCGACGGCAAGCTGCAGGACACCAAGGCCGTCATTCCGGACCGCTGCTACGCCGGCGTGTACCAGGCGGTGATCGACGATTGCCGCACCCACGGTGCGTTCGACCCGGCCACCATGGGCTCCGTGCCCAACGTGGGCCTGATGGCGCAGAAGGCCGAGGAATACGGCTCGCACGACAAGACCTTCCAGATCCCGGCTGACGGCACCGTGCGCGTAACGGACGAGACTGGCAAGGTGGTGTTCGAGCACGCCGTGCAGACCGGTGACATCTGGCGCATGTGCCAGACCAAGGATGCGCCGATCCAGGACTGGGTGAAGCTGGCCGTCAACCGCGCCCGCCTGAGCAACACCCCTGCGGTGTTCTGGCTGGATGCGAACCGCGCGCACGACGCACAGGTGATCGCCAAGGTCGAGACCTATCTGAAGGACCACGACACCAACGGCCTGGACATCCGCCTCCTGGCGCCGGTGGAGGCGACCGCCTTCTCGCTGGACCGCATCCGCAAGGGTGAGGACACCATCTCGGTGACCGGCAACGTGCTGCGCGACTACCTGACCGATCTGTTCCCGATCATGGAGCTGGGCACCAGCGCCAAGATGCTCTCCATCGTGCCGTTGATGGCCGGTGGTGGCCTGTTCGAGACCGGTGCCGGTGGTTCGGCGCCCAAGCACGTGCAGCAGTTCGTGGAAGAGGATTACCTGCGCTGGGATTCGCTCGGTGAGTTCCTCGCCCTGGCCGCTTCGCTGGAACACCTGGGCAACCGTTACGACAACGCCGGTGCCACCGTGCTGGCCAAGACCCTGGACCAGGCCAACGGCCAGTTCCTGGACAACGACAAGTCGCCGTCGCGCAAGCTCGGTGGCATCGACAACCGCGGCAGCCACTTCTACATCGCGCTGTACTGGGCCCAGGCCCTGGCCGCGCAGGACGACGATGCCGCGCTGAAGGCCCGTTTCGCGCCGCTGGCCAAGGCACTGGCCGAGAACGAGCAGGCCATCGTCGGTGAGCTGGCCGCGGTGCAGGGCAAGGCGGTCGATATCGGTGGCTACTACCGCCCGGACGTGGCCAAGGCCAGCGCCGCGATGCGCCCCAGCAGCACCTTCAACAGCGCGCTGGCTGCGCTGTAAGGCAGCGGTCCCGCCATTGCGGTGATCGATGAAGAGCCCGCGCTCCGGCGCGGGTTTTTTTATGGGTGCCCGCTGGGCAAGCGCCCCGTCGCTGCCGTATGGTGGCAACAGGTTCCCTGGAAGTGGCTGCATGCGCGCTCGCTGTTCCTGCCGGTTCTCTCACTGCGCTGTCCGGGGTGTCGCATGAACACGGCAGCCGATGCGCTGGCGCGGCTGATCCGCGATGGCTTCGAGGACTACCATGCGCGCTTCGCGGCGATCAGCCGGCGCGCGCGGCAGCGTTTCGAACAGAGGGACTGGGCCGGGGCCCGGCAGGACGCCGTGGAGCGCATCGGGCTGTACGACCTGTGCATCGCCGGGACCGTCGATGCCCTGCGCCGCGCAGCGGGCGCGGACATCGGTGAGCGCGCGCTGTGGCTGCGCATACGCCCCGCCTACGCTGCGCTGCTGGCCGGGTTGATCGACGCCGAGCTCTACAAGACCTTCTACAACACACTGGCGCGGCGGTTGTTCGCCACCCGCGGTGTGGACGGTGCGATCGAGTTCATGGCGATGGACGTGGAGCCGTCCGATGCCATTACCCATCCGGTCGCGCGACACAGCTATACGCTCTCTCCCACGCGCCCGGCGGACGCGTTCATGCGCGTGCTCGGCGACTATCGGTTCGATGTGCCGTATGCACACCAGCTGCGCTGCGCCGCGGCGGTGGCCGTGCGCCTGCAGGACGATCTGGCACATTGGGGGGATTACCCGGTGCGCAGCATCGAACTGCTCGATACGGTGTTCTACCGTGAGCGCCGCGCCTATCTGGTGGGGCGCGTCTTCGGCGAGCATCGCTTCTCGCCCTGCGTGATCGCACTGGTCCATGACGAGCGCGGCCTGCGCGTCGATGCGGTGCTGAGCCGGCGCCGCGATCTCGCGCATCTGTTCGGTGTCTCGCGCAGCTACTTCCAGGCCGACCTGGCGACCGTTGGCGATGCGGTGGTGTTCCTGCGCAGCCTGCTGCCGGGCAAGCCGGTCGATGAGATCTACACCGTGCTCGGGCGCGCCAAGCAGGGCAAGACCGAGCGCTATCGCACGTTCTTCCGTCACTTCCAGGACCAGCCCGGCGAGCAGCTGGTGCATGCCGCTGGCACGCCCGGCATGGTCATGGCGGTGTTCACCCTGCCCAGCTATCCGCTGGTGTTCAAGCTGATCCGCGACCGTTTCGCCTGGCCCAAGACCATGACCCGGCACCAGGTCGAAGAGAAGTATGCGCTGGTATTCAACCTGGACCGTGTCGGCCGGCTGCTCGACGCGCAGCCCTATCGGCACCTGCGCTTCCCGCGGTCGCGTTTCTCCGCGGCGCTGCGCGAGGAACTGCTGACCCAGTGCGCCGGCAGCGTGCATGAGGAGGGCGAGGAACTGGTGATCGCGCTGTGCTACGTGCAGCGACGCTTCCGTCCGCTCAATCTGTACCTGCGCGAGCAGACCGCCGAGGCGCGTCGCATTGCCGCGCTCGACTACGCGCAGGCGATCACCGACATGGCGCGCAACAACATCTTTCCCGGCGACATGCTGCCGAAGAACTTTGGCGTGTCGCGGCATGGGCGTGCCGTGTTTTACGACTACGATGAGCTGTGCCTGGTCACCGAGTGTGCCTTCCGCGCCTGGCCGGCGCCGCGCAACGAAGAGGAAGCGCTGGCCGACGAGCCATGGTTCCAGATCGGCCCCCAGGACGTGTTTCCCGAGCGCTTCTGGATGTTCATGGGGCTGCCGGCGCCCGAGCTGGCGGCGGTGCGCGAGCACTTCGGGCATCTGTTCGATCCGGCGTGGTGGCAGCGGCTGCAGGCCGGTTTCGCGGCCGGTGATTTTCCGGATACCCCGCCGTACGCCGGGGCGCTGCGGCTGGCCTGATTGTCCACCCGATTCCCACTGCGCTACGCTGTCAGGCATCCACAAGGAGAGAGTGCGATGCGTTGTTCCCCTATTCTTGCCCTGGCATTGGCCTTCAGCGGCGTGGGCATGGTCGTGGTCCCCGATGCGGACGCACAGACCAAGCGCGAGGTGCGCGAGCAGGCCGAAGCCAGCATGGTGCTTACCGGCGAGATCGATATCGGCACCGAAGGCCAGGTCGAAGCGTTCCGTCTGGACAAGCGCGCGCAGGTCGACGAGACCATCGTCACCTTCGTCGAAAATGCCGTGAAGACGTGGCGTTTCGCCCCGGTGCTTGTGAATGGCCAGGCCGTCAAGGCACGTACCCCGGCCACCATCCGCCTGGGTGCGAAGAACAACCCCGATGGCACCGGCCTGATCACGCTGCTGGCAGCGAATTTCGAAACGTACGACGAAACCTCGACCGACAACGTCACCAAGGTGAAGATGACGCCGCCGGTGTATCCCGAGGATGTCTTCAACGCGCGCGGGCGTGGCGATGTACTGCTGTTGATACAGGTCGGGCGCGACGGGAAGGTGCTGGATGTGGCCACCGAGCAGGTCAATCTTCGTGTGATCGCCAACGAGGCGAACATGCGGAAAATGCGCGACAAGCTGGCCCGCGTGTCGATGGGCGCCGCACGCAAGTGGACCTTCAAGGCGCCCTCTACCGGAGATCAGAAGGACGAGGCGAGCTGGACCATCCGGGTGCCGGTGCGATTCTCGTTCAGCGATGAGGTGGAGCGCTACGGCCGCTGGGATGCCTACATTCCCGGCCCGCACCAGCAGGCCCCGTGGCGCAGCGACAAGGCACTGAGCGCCGATGCCAATGCCGACCTGCTGCCCGCCGGCGGCGTGTTCATGGCCGACGCCGCCAGCAAGGCGCCGAAGCTGCTGACGCCGCTCGGCGGCTGAGGCTGCCAAGAGCGCGGGCGTCGCGCCCGCGGTCCCTCAACCAACGCCCGGACTGCCGGGCTGCGGGTACACCACGGTGCGATTGCGGCCCTGTTCCTTGGCCATGTACAGCGCCTTGTCGGCCAGCCGCAGCGCCTGCTGCGGATCGTCGTGGTAGGTCGGGTAGTGGGCCACGCCCAGCGATACGGTGACCGTGCCGACCTGCTCGAAAACTTCGGCGGCGACCTGCACGCGCAGGCGCTCGGCAACCTGGGCAGCGTTGGCGGCATCGATTCCCGGCAGCAGGATCAGGAATTCCTCGCCACCGTTGCGGCAGAGCAGGTCGGTATCGCGCGCGTCGTTGCGCATCAGCTGCGCGATGCGCAGGATCACCGCATCGCCGACAGCGTGTCCGAAGCGGTCGTTGATGGTTTTGAAGCGGTCGATATCCAGCGCGATGATCCCGAACGGCTGGCCGCGCGCCTGCCAGTCTTCCAGGCCCTGCTGCAGGCCACGCCGGTTCTGCAGGCCGGTGAGCGGGTCGGTCATGCTGGCGCGGTTGAGCTTGCCGATGCGGTCCTGGAGCAGGTTGAAGCTGTACAGCAGGGCGGTCTTGAGCTGGGCGACCTCGTAGTACCAGGCGCGGATGCCGGTGACGTGGCGGATCGCGATGCCGGTGTCGCGGTTCTGCACGTTGCGCGCCAGCTGCCACAGAGGCAGCGAGATGCGCCGCGCAAACCACCAGGTGATCAGCAGCGACAGGATGCCCAGCGGGATCGCATTCCAGATCACCGAGGACATCAGCTGCGACAAGGATGCCAGGGTGGCCGTGGTCGGGCGCTGGGCCACCACGCCCCAGCCGACACTCGGTACCGGGGCGTAGCCGGCCAGCATCTGCACGCCATGGGTATTGCGCACCTGCTGGGCGCCCGAGTGGCCCTGGGTGACTGCCTGCACGGCCGGGTTCTGCAGCGCGAACTGGCCGACCCGGTCCTGCTCGATGTGGTACAGGATGCGGCCGTTGCGGTCGACCACGTACAGGTAGGAGCCATCGCGGTAGTAGTGCTTGCCCAGCAACGACTGCAGGATGCTGCGCTGGCGCAGGTAGATGGTGCCGCTGACGTAGCCCTGGTACTGGCCCTGCGCGGAGAAGATCGGGTGCGAGATCGCCACCAGCAGCCGGCCGGTGGCCGACTGGTACGGATCGCTGATGAACGGCGCACGCCGGGCGAGGGCGTCGCGGTTGCCGGCACTGTTGAGCAGCACGCCCTGCAGGGCAAGACTCTGCGGTGAGGTGGCCAGCACGGTGCCACCGGCATCGACGATCAACACCGAGTTGAAGCTGTTGGTCTGCAGTTGCAGGCGGGCGGCCTCGGCCTCCAGCGCCTGGCGATCATGCCGGCGCTGGCCGAGCAGGGTGGCGCTGTAGGCCACCTGCTGCTGAGCGGAGAGCACGAAGTTCTGGGTCGATTCGGCGAGCTTGCTGGCGTACACGCGGTTGGCTTCCAGCGTGTTGCCGATCAACTGTTCGCGCTGCACGCGGTAGCTGGCATGCAGGGTGTTGGCCAGGGCGATGATCGCGCTGAGCAGGGCCAGGGCAAGGATCAACGTGCCGAGGTTGAGGCGGGCGGACAACGGGCGCATGCGGTTCACGGGCAGCAGGGTGCAGCACCAACCGGAACACGCGGATGGAACGGCAGCAGCGAAGCAGTCAGGAGCGCACGACACAGTGCCGAACCGGTGCGCGTGCCGCGCCCGCCTTTCGACGACCCCGCCCCCGGGCGGTCAACAACTCTTTGGGCGGCGATTATTGCGGATTACACCCCCACGTGGGTGAAGTGGGCACCGCGGTGGCGGCCTTCAGCGTTCCAGGCGCCTGCGCAGTACGCCGCGCAGGTGATCGGCGCCGGCCTGGTCCAGTGGTCCGAGCACACCGCGTACGGCCTCGGGGATGTGCGCGGTGGTGTGTTCATCGGCCTGGAAGACGTAATGCTGGAACATCGCCTGCCAATGCGCGCGCTGCGCCGGCGGCAGATCGCGGAGCGCCAGCAGCGAGAGCATCAATGCGTTCATCGGCGCATCCATCCACGCCGGCACCGGCCGCCACCAGTAATTGACCAGCACGTTGAACGCCTCCAGCCCTTCCATGTGGTGCCACCACAGCGATGGAATGAACACGGCATCGCCCGGCCCCAGCTCGGCCACCTGTGCGTGCGCCAGTGCCGCGCTGAAGCGTGGAAACCGCACCAGGTCCGGTGCGGCGAAATCGACCAGGCTGACCGCCTGCCCGGCCGGCGTGAAATCCAGTGGCCCGATATACAGATTGCCCACCTGCGATGGGGGGAACAGGGTGACGCGGCGGCGGCCGGCGGCTACGCAGGCCAGGTTGTCCGGCACGTCCTGGTGGGCGGCGATGCGCGAGCGGTTGCCGATCCAGATGCTGGCCAGCGGATCGTCCACCCCCAGTTCCAGCGCATTGGTCTGGCGGAAGCCAGGCAGGAAGCTGTCCAGCGTGGTCGATGCCACATAGATCGACGGCGGTGCCAGTGCCGGCGCGTACTTGAGCAGGGTATCGAGCACGACCTTCAACGGGATCTGCTCGCGGCGGAAATTGAAGCCACTCATGTCCGCGTTGTAGAACACCCGTCCCCGGGCCTCCGGTGGCGCCGTGGTGGCAGTGACCGGCAGCGCGCCGTGATCGAACTGCTTGAGATGGTCAACCGCCGCCTGCGCGGACCGGGTCGCTGCGGCGACCAGCGGCCACCCGGCCACCAGCCCGCGGATCACCTTCGGCGTGGTCCAGCCGGGCAACTGCGCGTGCAGCTGCGCCGGATCCAGATCATGCAGTTCCTCGATCGGGCCGGGCATGGCGGACATCGGCATCCTGATGGCAGGGGCGGGTGGCGCCCACGGTAGCGCGCAGGTGAGGGAAGCGGAAGGCCGTGGGATGAGCGCGGCCTTCCGGTGCTGCAGCTCGGCAGTGCCGACTCAGAACTTGTAACGGACGCCGAACATGTACCGCGGGCCGGTCTGGGTGGCGTAGCGCAGCATGTTGGTGTGGCGCGAGTAGGTGCGCATGGTCTCGTCGGTCAGGTTGATCGCTTCCAGGCTCAGGGTCAGCTGCTCGCTGACCGCGTAGCTGATGTTGAGATCCAGCTGGCCGTAGGCTTCGGTGTAGTTCGGGTTGGGGCCCTGGCCGCCGATGCCGTTGAGGAACTTGTCGCGCCAGTTGTAGGCCGCACGCACCTGCCAGGCGTTCTTGTCGTAGAACAGCACCGCATTGGCCGAGTCGCTGAGGCCGATCATCGGATACTGATCGCCCAGGCTGAGGTTGTCGAAGGTCAGGCCGGACTTCACCTTGGTGTAGTTTGCCGCCACGCCAAAGCCGGACTGGCCGAACAGATGCTGCACGGCCACTTCCCAACCCTGGAGGTGGTCCGAACGCTGGTTGGCCGGCAGGGTGACGTCAAACCCGGCAATCGGATCACCCGGCTGGCCGACGATGCTGCCGGTCTGCTGACCTGCGGAATTGACGCCGGTGGAGGTCACGCCCGGGTCGCCGGCATGGTTGGTGAAGATGTAGTTGCGGATGCACACCGTATCGGTGGCCACGCAGCCCGATGCCAGTGCCTCGTTCCAGTAGGCCCCGCCCACCGGGGTGTGCAGACTGCCTGCATCCTCCCGCGCGATCGTGTTGCTGATGAAGTTCTTGATGTTCTTGCGGAAGAAGCCGACCGAGGCGTAGCTGGCCTCTCCGTAGTACCACTCCAGCGAGAGATCGAAGTTATCCGAGAGCAACGGCTCCAGTGCCGGGTTGCCACGCGAGCCGGTGCCGCCCTGGGTGCGCACGATGTTGTCCAGACGCTGCCCGCTTTCGATCTGCGTCCAGCCCGGACGGCCGAGACTGCGGCTGTAGCTGCCGCGCAGCGCCAACGATTCGCTCAGGTCCAGCTTCAGGTCGAGATTGGGCAGGATGTAGTCGTACTTGCCCTTGCCACCCACGAAGGCGCCTTCGTCGGCATAGGTGATGTTGAACTCGTTGAGCGAATTCCAGCTGATGGAGGTCGGGACGCGCACCAGCGCCTGCGATTCCACCTCGGTTTCTTCGTAGCGCACACCCGCGGCAATATGCAGCGGCATGTTCCAGTCAAAGGTAGTGCGGTATTGCAGGTAGGCGCTCTTGGACGTTTCCGTGGTGCGGATGTCCTCGGAGTATTCCGTCGGGGCGACATAGCAGGTGGGGCAGGCCGGCTCCACGCCATTGGCCACCTGGGCGGCACGATCGCGCAGGCGGTCGAAATCGAACACCAGGAACTGGCCCGTCAGGCGCGGATCGTTGTGGCCGGAGAACGCCTTGAAGTACTTGGCCATGTCATCGGCGTACCAGATGCTGTCATCGTAGTCCGCAGGCGTACCGACGCCGCCCCAGCTGTCTCGCTGCATGATGGCCGCCGCCGAGCGGTTGTCCACCTTGGTGTGGCCCACGCCGAAATCCAGCGCGGAGTAGTCGGCAAAGCGGAACACGCCCTTGGCCTGCAGCTGCTCCACTTCAGACTTGTTGTAGCTGTTCTGGAAGACCGAGCCGGTCACCAGGGCATCCGATGCCTGGATGCCGCCAGGAGGCAGTGCGATGTTGATGATGGGGAGGTCGCCGCTGTAATCGACCGTGGTCTTGCCACGCACGTAAGCGGCGACGCCCAGCACGCCCGCCGAGCCGTAGGGGCCATCGGGCTGCGATTCGGCACTGGCGCGGTTGTAGTCGAAGGTCATGTCCAGCGCGTCGTTGACCTCCCACTCGACGTTGAAGCCTACCGCTTCCATGTTGTTCTTGGTCGCCAGCTTCATGCCGCCCATGGCCACGTCGCCGTTGACCACGTCTTCGCTGTAGACGATCGGCGCGGCAACCGGGCCGTTGGTCCAGGTGCTGTCGCCGGGGCCGTAGTTGAACCACACCGACAGTTCGCTGCGCTGCTGCTGGACCTTGTTCTCGACATAGGTGTAGTCCAGCGTGGTGGTCACGTTGTCCAGCGGCTTCCACTGGAACGTGGCCTGCCCGTTGGTGCGCTGCCGCTGTACCGCATTGACGTTGTAGGCCGAGTTCTGCGGGCGGCCATAGATATCATCGGGGCCCGGGCGGTTGGTGATCCGGTCGGCATAGCCCGTGCCGGGTTGTGGCAATGCCCGCCAGTCGGTGGTGTCGCTGCCACGAAGCGTCGCCCAGCCTTCGGCAACGGTCGCCTGGTTGAAGCCCGAATCGCGTTCCTGGTGGCTGGCACTGAGTGCAACGCCGAAGCGTCCGTCGGCGTAGGTCTGGCTGAAGATGCCCGACAGCTCACCGGTGATGTTGGACCCTTGCAGCGTGCGCGGCACGTTGTCGTTGGAGGTGTCGTGCACCGCCTTCAGGCCCAGGCTGACGACCGGCGCCGCCTCCAGTGGACGCAGCGTCTTGATGTTGATGGTGGCACCGATGCCGCCGGTCGGATTGTCGGCGCGGGTGGTCTTGTAGACCTCCACGGCCGAAATCGATTCGGAGGCGATGTTCGCAAAGTCGAACGATCGCGAGCCGTTCAGGCCGGCACCGCCGTTGCCGAGGTTGGACGCCGGCATCTGCCGGCCGTTCAGGAGCACCAGGTTGTAGTCCGGGCCGATGCCGCGGACGGTCACCTTGGAGCCCTCGCCGCTGGAGGTGCGGTCGATCGACACGCCGCTGATGCGCTGCAGCGATTCGGCCAGGTTGGTATCCGGGAACTTGCCGATGTCCTCGGCAACGATGCCGTCGACCACGCCCTGGCTGTCGCGCTTGAGGTTCATCGACGAGGTGAGGCTGCCACGGATGCCGGTGACCTGCACCGCATCCAGCGTGGTGGGGTCGACGCCATTCGGGGCTGTCGTGGAGGTTTCCCGGGCCGCGGGATCCTGCGCCCAGGCCGGGCCGGCCAGGACAGCGAGAAGTGCGGAGGTGAGCATCGCCTTGCGGGGTACGGCCTTGTACGTCTTCATGATGATCCCTCCCCAGGGAATTCGATCGTGGCGGTTCTGCGTTGTGTCGGCGCGGGTTCCAGTGCGCACGGCCCGGATTGGAGCCATGGTTGACAGCGTTGTCAACAAACGACGTCCCCGCTGCGCTTTGCCTGGCCATCGTCACGCGTTCCACGTTGCCTGCACATCGGGCACCTGCGCGGCGGAAGCACTGCAACGCAGGCGTTGTGGCCCGATTTCACCGGGACGTCGGCCGCCGGAAGGAGGATGCACACGCGTTGTGCAGTGCAGAACGAAACTGCGCGAAGTGATTCGCGTGCACGCACCGCAGCATCGCGGGCCACGGGCAGCGGATGGCTGACAGCGCTGGACAATCGCGGTCCAAGCAGGTTCCATGTCTGGCCGCCGACTGGCCGGCTCTCCCAATCTGGAAGGACATGCAATGGACACTCCTGCTGCCGTCCGCGGACAACATGTGCAAAGCAATGGCGTTGCACTGGCCGTGGTCACCGCCATCTTTTTCATGTGGGGTTTCCTCACCTGCCTCAACGACATCCTGATTCCGCACCTGAAGGCGGCGTTCGCGCTCACCTGGGTGCAGGCGATGCTGGTCCAGTTCACATTCTTCGGCGCGTACTTCCTGATGTCGCTGCCCGCCGGGCGCCTGGTCGCGGCGGTGGGCTACAAGCGCGGCATCGTTGCCGGCCTGGCCGTCGCCGGTGTGGGCGCGCTGTTGTTCTGGCCGGCAGCACAGGCGCATGTGTATGGCCTGTTCCTCGGCGCGCTGTTCGTGCTGGCCACCGGCATCACCGTGCTGCAGGTCGCTGCCAATCCCTATGTTGCGCTGCTTGGTCCGGAGCAGACCAGCTCCAGCCGGCTGACCCTGGCGCAGTCGATGAACGCGTTGGGCACCACGATCGCGCCGTTGTTCGGCGGCCTGCTGATTCTCTCGGCCGCGCCGCGCACCGCCGATGAACTGGCCCTGCTGCCGCAGGCCGAGGCACTGGCTTACCGCGCCGCCGAAGCGCAATCGGTGCAGCTGCCGTACTTCGGCCTGGCCGTCGCGCTGTTCGTGCTGGCGGTGGCGATCTGGATGTTCCGCCTGCCGGCCATTCCCGGCGTGGAAGGCGCGGCCGCCACCGGCAGTGGCCGCCTGCGCGATGCGCTGCGCCACCGCCACCTGCGCTATGGCGTGCTGGCCATCTTCTTCTACGTGGGCGCGGAGGTCTCGATCGGCAGCGTGCTGGTCAATTTCCTTTCGATGCCCGGTATCGGTGAGGGGCTGACCGAGCAGGAAGCCACGCGCTACGTGTCGCTGTATTGGGGGGGGCGCTGGTTGGCCGTCTGCTGGGTGCAGCGTTGCTGACCCGGCTGGACCCGCGCCGCATGCTGGGGGTCTTCGCGTTGATCGTGATCGCCCTGCTGACGGTGACGATGCTCGGCAGCGGCAACCTGGCCAAGTGGAGCGTGGTCAGCATCGGCCTGTTCAACTCGATCATGTTCCCGACGATCTTCGCGCTGGCCATCGCCCGCCTGGGCACGTTGACCGGGCAGGCCTCCAGCCTGCTGGTGATGGCGATCGTGGGCGGCGCGGTGATCCCGCTGGCGATGGGCTGGCTGGCCGACCATCACGGGCTGCAGGTGTCCTTCCTGCTGCCGATGCTGTGCTACCTGTTCATTGCCTTCTACGCCTGGCGCGGTTCACGCCACAGCCACTGAGGCAGGCGCTCAGCGGCGACGCGGGGGGTGCGTGGATTCGCGCACCAGCACCGCATGGTCGACGGTGACCATGACCCCGGCCTCCGGGGAGCGGATGCGGTCGATCAACTGCTCGGTGGCCAGCCTGCCCATGGAGGCGGTCGGCTGGCGCACGGTGGTCAGCGCCGGGTAGATGTGCCCGGCGATCGGCGTGTCATCGAAGCCGCAGACCGACAGGTCGCGGGGAATGCGCAGGCCGCGCTGCCCGGCGACGCGGAACACCGCGGCGGCCATGTCATCGTTGGCGGCGAAGATCGCGCTCGGTGGCTCCGGCAGGTCCAGCAGTGCATTGGCCGCCTCGATGCCGGATTCGAACGAGAACTGCCCGTTGACCACCAGCGCCGGATCGTAGGCGATGCCGTACTGGCGCAACGCCTGGCGGTAGCCGGCCAGACGCCACTGGCAGGCGCCGTGCGCGCGCGGGCCCTTGATATGGCCGATGCGGCGATGCCCCTGCGCGACCAGGTGACCGATCAGTTCAACCACTGCGGTGGTCTCATCCATGCGCACGCCGATGCAGCCGTCCGGATGCCGCGGTGCGATGGACGCATACGGAATCTCATGCTCTTCCAGGTAGGCCAGCACCACCGCGTCATCGGTCAGCGGCGGGATCAGCACCACCCCGTCCGGGCGCGAATTCTCGAACAACGCGGCCAGGTCGGGCAGGGTGCGGCGCGCCGTGCCGACCGGGCCCAGGATCAGGTTGTAGTGGTGCGCATGGCACGCCTCCAGCATCCCGTTCTGGATTTCCATCAGGTAGTTGCGCGAGGGATTGTTGTAGACCAGCGCCAGTGCATACGAGCGCTGCCCGGCCAGGCTGCGCGCGGAGAGGTTGGGCTTGTAGCCCAGGCGCGTCACGGCGGCCAGCACCCGCTCGCGGGTTTCCGCGCGTACGTTGGGCTCGTTGTTGAGCACGCGGGAGACCGTCTTGATCGATACACCCGCAACGGCGGCGACATCCTCGATACGACTACGCATGGTGCGGGGGTTCCTCTCGGAGGGGCGGGCGGCCAGGTGCCGATGGTAGTGCGCGTGTGTCACATCGATGTTGCCGATGCAGGCGGATGTTGCCATGCCGGCGACGTGCGTGGCGGGTTCGGGTTTTCCATGTCGCGATGCAGCAGTTCAAGCACGGCCTGGACATCATCTCCGGTGGTGATCCCCGCTGCAGCGGGACGCCGGTCGCAAGCGCGGCCGCGGGCGGTTGACAGCGTTGCCATGGGCTTATATGACAGCGCTGTCAGAGCGGGGCGCTGACCGCCGCCCGGCTGCAGTCCCGCCCGTTCCGTTCGCGCGTATTTCATCAGAGGAAGATGTCCAGTGACCAGCTCCAACAAGACGATTCTCGCTACCTGCCTGCTGGCTGCGCTGGCCTCGACGGCCGGTGCCGCACCGGCCACCGGTGAACGCCTGAAGGACTGGCCCCATGTGACCAGCGCGATCGGGCCGGATGCTGCGCTGGAGGCGCGGGTGCAGCAGATCGTGGCGCAGATGACGCTGGCGCAGAAGGTGGGCCAGATGACCCAGCCCGAGATCAAGATGATCACGCCCGACCAGGTCCGCCAGTACTACATCGGCTCGGTCCTCAATGGCGGCGGCTCCTGGCCGGGCATGGACAAGCACGCCACGGTCGCGCAGTGGCTGCAGTTGGCCGATGCGTATCGGGCGGCCTCGCTGGCCACCGATGCGCGTACGCCGATCCCGGTGATCTGGGGCACCGATGCAGTGCACGGCCACAACAACGTCTACGGTGCCACGCTGTTCCCGCACAACATCGGGCTGGGCGCGGCCGGCGACGCCGCGCTGATCGAGCGGATCGGCCGGGCCACCGCACACGCGGTGCGTGCCACCGGCATCGACTGGGTGTTCGCGCCGACACTGGCAGTAGCGCACGATCCACGTTGGGGGCGCACCTACGAAAGCTATTCCTCCGACCCGCACGTGGTACGCGAATTCGCCCAGGCCTACGTCAAGGGTGCGCAGGGGCGCTTCGGCGACGACGGCAATGTCGTTGCCACCGCCAAGCACTACATCGGCGATGGCGCGACCGACAGCGGCCGCGACCAGGGCGAAGCGCTGGTCGACAAGGCCACCATGATCAACGTGCACGGGCAGGGCTACTACGGTGCGCTTGGCGAAGGCGTGCAGACGGTGATGGCCTCGTTCAACAGCTGGAACGACCGCAGCGGTGGCGTCGACTACGGCAAGATGCACGGCAACAAAGCGCTGCTGACCGGCGCGCTGAAGGAGAAGATGGGCTTCGACGGTTTCGTCGTCTCCGACTGGAACGGCATCGCCCAGGTGCCGGGCTGCCGCAACGACAGCTGTGCGCAGGCGATCAACGCCGGCATCGACATGGTGATGGTGCCCGATGACTGGAAGGCCTTCATCGCCAACACCATCGCCCAGGTGGAGAGCGGGGAGATCCCGATGGCGCGCATCGATGATGCGGTCACCCGCATCCTGCGCGTGAAGCTGCGCGCGGGCCTGTTCGATCACAAGCCGTCCGACAGCCGCCATGCCGGTGACGTCGCCGCCGTGCAGCACCGTGAGCTGGCGCGCCAGGCCGTGCGTGAGTCGCTGGTGCTGCTCAAGAACGAGGCCAAGGTGTTGCCACTGCGCCGCGATGCGCGGGTGATGGTGGTCGGCAAGAGTGCCGACAACCTGTCCGATCAGTCCGGCGGCTGGTCGCTGACCTGGCAGGGCACCGAGAACCGCAATGCCGATTTCCCCACTGGCGATTCGGTGCTGGGTGCGCTGCGTGCCGAACTTGGCGCACAGAAGGTTGCCTACAGCGCCGATGCGACGGCGCTGGATCCCGCGCAGTTCGACGTCGTGGTGGCCGTGATCGGCGAGACGCCATATGCCGAAACCAACGGCGACATCCTCGCGTCCGATCCGGTCAGCCACAGCCGTGCCTATCCGCAGGATCTGGCCGTGCTGCGCGCGGCCCAGGCCAGTGGCAAGCCGGTGGTGACCGTGTACTTCTCCGGGCGCCCGATGTACACCAACGACCTGCTCAACCACTCCCAGGCCTTCGTGGCGGCGTGGCTGCCGGGTACCGAAGGCAAGGGCATCACCGACGTGCTGGTGGCTGGCAAGGACGGCAAGCCCGCGCATGATTTCCGCGGGCGCCTGAGCTTCCCGTGGCCGGGCGTGCCGTGCCCGGCGCCGATCGACCGTCCGGATCCGAAGCAGCCGCCGCTGTTCGCGCTTGGCCACGGCCTGAGTTACCGCACCCCGGGCAAGGTCGACCGCCTGCCCGAAGCCAACCCGGACAACTGCGGCGAGGTCACCACGCTGCCGATCTTCAACCGGGCCGACACGCCGCCGTTCGCGCTGCATGTGGCGGCCGCTGGTGCCACCCAGCCGCTGGGCAACGATCTCAACGCCACGTTGCGCTGGCCGGCCGCCGCGCCGGTAGTGCAGGTACGCACCGTGCAGATCAATACCCAGCAGGATGCCAAGGAAGTGACCTGGCTGGCGCCGGCGCAGTTGATCGCACGCAGTTCCTCGCGGCGCAACCTGGGTGCGCTGGCCCGCAATCACGGCGCGCTGCAGTTCGACGTGCAGCTGGTGCAGCGCCCGGTGTCCCCGGTGAAGGTGAGCATGCAGTGCGGTACCGGCTGCGAGGGTGGCGTGGATATCGCGCCGGTCCTGGCCACCCTTTCGCCGGGGCAGAAGCAGACCGTGACCGTGCCGCTGGCGTGCTTTGCCAAGCAGGGCGTGGACCTGGGTGCGGTGGAAGCACCGTTCGTGGTGAGCGCCGACACGCCCTTCGCGGCGGCGTTCACCCAGGTGCGCGTATCGGTGGATGCAGACAACGCGGCGGGCGGGGTGCGCTGCCCGTAGCGCCGGGCTCTGCCCGGACGTCCCCCTCAACGAAAAAGGCCCCGCGATGCGGGGCCCTTCTCTGTCCGGAAGATGCGCCTATCAGCGCTTCATCGAACCGAAGAACTCGTCGTTGGACTTGGTGTTCTTCATCTTGTCGAGCAGGAACTCCATCGCGGCCATTTCATCCATCGGATGCAGCAGCTTGCGCAGGATCCAGATCTTCTGCAGCAGTTCCGGTTCGATCAGCAGGTCTTCGCGACGGGTGCCCGAGCGGTTGATGTCGATCGCCGGGAACACGCGCTTTTCCGAGATGCGGCGGCTCAGGTGCACTTCGCTGTTGCCGGTGCCCTTGAACTCTTCGTAGATCACCTCGTCCATCTTGCTGCCGGTATCGACCAGCGCGGTGGCGATGATGGTCAGGCTGCCGCCTTCCTCCACGTTGCGCGCGGCGCCGAAGAAGCGCTTCGGACGGTGCAGTGCGTTGGCGTCCACACCACCGGTGAGCACCTTGCCGGAGCTGGGCACCACGTTGTTGTAGGCACGCGCCAGGCGGGTGATCGAGTCGAGCAGGATCACCACGTCCTTCTTGTGCTCGACCAGGCGCTTGGCACGCTCGATCACCATTTCGGCGACCTGCACGTGGCGGGCGGCCGGCTCGTCGAAGGTGGAGCTGATGACTTCGCCGCGCACGGTGCGCTGCATTTCCGTCACTTCTTCCGGGCGCTCATCGATCAGCAGCACGATCAGGTGCACGTCCGGATGATTGGTGGTGATCGCCGTGGCCACCTGCTGCATCATCATCGTCTTGCCGGCCTTGGGCTGGGAGACGATCAGCGAGCGCTGACCCTTGCCCTGCGGTGCCATCAGATCGAGGATGCGGCCGGTGATGTCTTCGGACGAACCGTTGCCGCGTTCCAGGGTGAAGCGCTTGCGCGGGAACAGCGGGGTGAGGTTCTCGAACAGCACCTTGTTCTTGGACGCTTCCAGCGGCTCACCGTTGATGGTGTCCACGATCGACAGCGCGAAGTAGCGTTCGCCGTCCTTCGGGAAGCGGATGCGGCCGGACAGGTGGTCGCCGGTGCGCAGGTTGAAGCGGCGGATCTGGCTGGGCGAAATGTAGGTATCGTCCGGGCCGGCCAGGTAGCTGGCTTCGGCCGCACGCAGGAAGCCGAAGCCGTCGGGCAGGATTTCCAGCACGCCGTCGGCGGCGACGCCGTCGCCATGACGGGTCAGCACTTTGAGCAGGGCGAAGATCACGTCCTGCTTGCGGGCACGGGCCACGCCTTCGGAGATCTGCAGCTGCTCGGCGATTTCCAGCAGCTTCTGCGCCGGCATGCGCTTGAGGTCGCTCAGCGAATAGACCGGGAAGCCTTCGGGCACGTTGGCCTGCTGGCTGCGCACGAACGGCTGCTGTTCGCCGTTGTCCTGCGGCATGCCGTCATCGTTGTAGCGATCGCCACCGCGGTTGCGGTCACGGCGATTGCGGAAACGGTCGCGGCGGTTGCCTTGGCCCTGACCCTGGCCCTGGTTCTGGCCCTGGTTCTGGCCCTGACCCTGCTGGTACGGGTTCTGCCCGCCCTGCTGGTTCTGGTTCTGGTTTTGGTTTTGGTGCCGGCCATTCTGGTTGCGCTGGCCACCGTCGCCGGTGTCCTGCTGACCACCGCCCTGGGAGGGCGATGCGTCGCCACCGGCAGGAGCTGCCGGCGCCGATGCCTGCGGGGCTGCCGAAGGAGCAGCAGCCGGCGCCGGCGCGTCAGACGCGGCAGCCAGAGGCAGAGCGGGTTGTGAGGGGGGGGAACCTGCCTCGGCAGCGGTGTTGGCGGCGGCCTTGGCGACGCGCGGCTTGCGCACGCGCTTCTCGGCGGGCGCGTCGGCGCTCCCGGGTTCGGAAGTAGTGATATCGGACAAGTGCTGGATTCCTCGCTAGAAGGTGCGAGCGCCCGGCAGGGCGGCGAACGTTGGGAAAGGATCTGGAAGGAAACTGCGTCCAGAAGATGCGGCGCGCGAATGCGGCCGGATATGCCGACACTAACACCGGCTCGCGGCAGCGCGCAAGCCGGGTGGGGCAGGGTCATTCATGCGGGCGATGGGCCCGCGTGGCAGCCGGACGGGGCCGGCTGCCTGCAGCGATCAGGCCAGGGCCTTGTCGAGCATGCCGGCCAGCTGGGCCTTGCCGACGGCACCGATCTGCTGGGCCTGGACTTCGCCGTCCTTGAACACCAGCAGCATCGGGATCGAGCGCACGTGGTACTTGGCGGCCAGGGCACGGTTCTGGTCCACGTTGACCTTGGCGATCTTGGCGCGGCCGTTGTAGGCGTCGGCCAGTTCGTCCAGGGCCGGGGCGATCATCTTGCAGGGACCACACCATTCGGCCCAGAAATCGACCAGCACCGGTTCCTTGGAATTCAGCACTGCGCTATCAAAGTCGGCGTCGCCGACATGTACAACCTTGTCGCTCATCTTGGTTTCTCGTCTGGTAATGCACCCGGCAGGGCCGGAGGAAGTTGAATTTGGGCAACGCCAACCGGGCGTCACCCTCGTCTGGTGCCTCGTGGCCGCGGGCGGCCAGCGGTGCGTTCGGCGGATGCCTGGACGCTCACGGGGCGCAGTGTACCGCTATCGCCGTGACCGGACAGACGCTGGTTGGAAAGAAGCGTCCCGTGATCGCCCACCTGCGTTATCGCGACGATCCTGGTTGATATGCGGGGGCCGGCACGACGCTTCCAGCCCTTCCCGCTACCCCGTTCAACCGGCGGCAGGGCCGGTGAATGCGAGGTGGAGAGCCTTCCAGGGCCTGAAACCTGCCGCAAAAAGCACGCCGGGCGGGCATTCTCATGGCGCTGCGCGACGGGTGATCCCGGTTTGACGCCGACATTGCGCTAAACTGGGGCATTGTGCGGCGCCCTGGACCTGGAGTCCGGCCCTGCCAATCCCGGCGCAGGGGCCGTTTGCGACGGTGCCCCCCAAGATTGCAAGCCACCCCGCACCTCTGCCGGGATGGCCTTACCAAGACGGACTCATGAGCGACAAACCGCTGACCGATTTGACCTTCTCCTCCTTCGAGCTGCATCCGGCCCTGCAGGCCGGCCTTGAAGGAGCCGGATTCACCCGTTGCACGCCCATCCAGGCGCTGACCCTGCCGGTCGCGCTGCCCGGCGGCGACGTCGCCGGCCAGGCCCAGACCGGCACCGGCAAGACCCTGGCCTTCCTGGTCGCCGTGGTGAACCGCCTGCTGACCCGCCCGGCGCTGGCCGACCGCAAGCCGGAAGACCCGCGCGCGCTGATCCTGGCGCCGACCCGCGAGCTGGCCATCCAGATCCACAAGGACGCCGTGAAGTTCGGCTCCGACCTCGGCCTGCGCTTCGCGCTGGTCTACGGTGGCGTGGATTACGACAAGCAGCGCGAGATCCTGCAGCAGGGCGTGGACGTGATCATCGCCACCCCGGGCCGCCTGATCGACTACGTCAAGCAGCACAAGGTGGTCTCGCTGCATGCCTGCGAGATCTGCGTGCTCGACGAAGCCGACCGCATGTTCGACCTGGGCTTCATCAAGGACATCCGCTTCCTGCTGCGCCGCATGCCCGAGCGCACCACGCGCCAGACGCTGCTGTTCAGCGCCACGCTCAGCCACCGCGTGCTGGAGCTGGCCTATGAGCACATGAACGAGCCGCAGAAGCTGGTGGTGGAGAGCGAATCGATCACCGCCGCCCGCGTGCGCCAGCGCATCTACTTCCCGGCCGACGAAGAGAAGATCCCGCTGCTGCTGGGCCTGCTCTCGCGCAGCGAAGGCGCCCGCACCATGGTGTTCGTCAATACCAAGGTGTTCGTCGAGCGCGTCGCGCGTTCGCTGGAGAAGGCCGGCTACCGCGTCGGCGTGCTGTCCGGCGATGTGCCGCAGAAGAAGCGCGAAAGCCTGCTCAACCGCTTCCAGAAGGGCCAGCTGGAAATCCTGGTGGCCACCGATGTGGCCGCCCGCGGCCTGCACATCGACGGCATCAAGTACGTCTACAACTACGACCTGCCGTTCGATGCGGAAGACTACGTGCACCGCATCGGCCGCACCGCGCGGCTGGGCGAAGAGGGTGATGCGATCAGCTTCGCCTGCGAGCGCTACGCGATGGGCCTGCCGGATATCGAGGCCTACATCGACCAGAAGATTCCGGTCGAGCCGGTCACCAGCGAAATCCTGACCCCGATCCCGCGCGCGCCGCGTGCACCGTCGCCCGAAGGCGAGGGTGATGCCGAGGGCGACGAGAACGAGAGCGTCGGCCAGATCTTCCGTGAAGCGCGCGAAGCGCGTGCGGCGGAAGAGCAGCGTCGTGGCGGTGGCAGCAGCCGCGGCGGCAAGCCGTCCGGTGGCCGCGGCGAGCGCCGCGCCCCGGGTGAGCGCAGTGCCGATGGCAAGCCGCGCCGTGAGCGCAAGCCGCGCGTGGAAGGCGAGCAGCCGGTGGCTGCCGCCGCCGATGCCGTGGCCAAGTCGCAGCTCGCACCGACCGCCGCCCCGTCCGCCGAGGGCAGCCCCGCCGTGGAAGGCGAGCGCGCCCCGCGCAAGCGTCGTCGTCGCCGCCACGGCCGTCCGGTCGAAGGTGCCGAAGGCGCGGCAGCCACCGGCCCGGTGACCCCGGTGCAGGTGACCGCCAAGCCGATGCGCGGCACGCCGGCCGCCGATCCGGGCGCCTCGTTCCTGACCCGCCTGGGCCGCAAAATCCGCCGGATGCTCTCCGGTTCGTAAGACCTGACGGCTGAGGTAGTGCCGGCCGCTGGCCGGCGCTACCGATCAGCCCCCCCATCAGGTTGCCGTTACCTACGCGCCACGCTCGTCCTGCATAATCAGGGGATGAGCGTCCTGCGTTTTGACAATGTCAGCAAACAATATGCCGGCGGCCACCAGGCACTGGTGGACGTCAGCTTCGATGTCGCCCCCGGGGAGATGCTGTTCGTTACCGGTCATTCCGGTGCGGGCAAGAGCACCCTGCTCAAGTTGATCCATCTCGACGAGCGGCCCAGCCGCGGCGCGGTGATCTTCGATGAGCGCAACCTGCTGAAGGTGCGCGGCGGCAGTATTCCGCGGCATCGGCGCGAGGTCGGTGCGGTCTACCAGGACCACCGCCTGCTGATGGACCGCAGCATCGCCGAGAATGTCGCCCTGCCGCTGATCCTGCGTGGCACCCGTCGCAACGAGATCGGCAAGCGCGTGCGCTCGGTGCTCGAACGGATGGGCCTGGGTCATCGCGAAAAAGCGCTCCCCTCGCAGTTGTCGGCCGGCGAGCAGCAGCGCGTCGGCATCGCCCGTGCGATTGTCGGCGAGCCCAAGCTGCTGGTCGCCGATGAACCAACCGGCAATCTCGATCCGACCCTGGCGGCAGAAATCATGGCGTTGTTCGCCGAACTACCCGACCGCGGCACCAGCGTGCTGGTGGTCAGCCACGATCTGGCCCTGCTGCGGCGCATGCGCAAGCGCGTGCTGATCCTGGACCACGGCCGCCTGGTCGATGACATCTCGCCGCAGGACCTGGCCGAATGAATACTCCGGTGACCAAGGAAACCGCCGCGCCGTCGCGCCTGGGCGTGTGGCTGCACCATCATGGCCACAGCGTGGTCTTCAGCCTCGGCCGCGCCTGGCGCAAGCCGTGGGCGACCCTGCTCACGGTGATGGTCATGGCGCTGGCGCTGGCCCTGCCGCTGGGCCTGTCGATCGCGCTGGACAACCTCAAGCACTTCGCCGGCAGCGTGCAGCAGTCGCGCGACATCAATCTGTTCCTCAAAACCGATGCCGGGGCCGATGCGGCCGGCCAGGTCGCCGAGACTTTGCGCGCCCGCGCCGACGTGGCCAAGGTGACCGTGCAGACGCCGGAGCAGGGGCTGCAGGAGCTGCGCGAAAGTGCCGGGCTCGGCGAAGCGATCGATGCGCTGCACGACAACCCGCTGCCGACGCTGCTGATCGTGACCCCGGGCGAGGGCGCCGATGACGCGCGCCTGGCGCAGTCGCTGGAAGCCCTGCCGCAGGCCGACCTGGTGCAGCACGATGCACTGTGGCGCAAGCGGCTGGATGGCTGGCTGGGCTTCGGCACGCGCCTGGTGCAGGTGTTGTCGGTGCTGCTCGGGCTCGGTGCCGCGCTGGTGGTCGGCAACACGGTGCGCCTGGATATCCAGGCCCGCCGCGATGAGATCGGCGTGCTGCAGCTGCTCGGTGCCAGCGATGGCTTCATCCGTCGCCCGTTCCTGTACCTGGGCGCGTGGTACGGCCTGGGCGCCGGCGCGGTGGCGCTGGCCCTGATCGGTGCCGCCGGGCTGGCGCTGCGCCCGCCGCTGGCCGCGCTCTCGCATAGTTATGGCAGCCCGTTCGTGCTGCATGGTCTGGACCTGCTGCATTCCTCGTTCGTGCTGCTCGGCACCGTGGTGCTGGGCTGGCTGGGCGCCTGGCTGGTGACGGGACATTTCCTGCGCCAGACCCGTCCCACCGAAACCTGAGCCCCGCATGCGTCCGCAAGCCCTAAAGCACCTCGTCGACGACGCACCGCGCGTGATCGTCGTCGATGGCTCCCGGCTGGTCCGCAAGTTGATCGCCGATGTGCTGCAACGCGAACTGCCGGCGGTGGAGGTGGTGGGCTGTGCGAGCATCGCCGAGGCGCGGGCGGCGCTGGATGCCGGCCCGGTCAGCCTGGTCACCACCTCGCTCACGCTGAGCGATGGCGACGGGCTCGACCTGGCGCGCATCGTGCGCGACGCCGCGGGGCAGGCCTACGTACCGGTGATCGTGGTCTCCGGCGATGCGCAGCAGCATCTGGAGCAGCGTCGCTTCACCGAGTACGTCACCGACTATTTCGACAAGGCGCTCGGTCACGAAGCGCTGGCCACCTTCATCCGCGGCTATGTGCAGCCGGAGACGATTCCCGGCGCGACGATCCTGTACGTTGAAGACAGCCGCGTCGTCGCCGAGGCGACCAAGCGCATGCTCGAACGGCAGGGCCTGAACGTGCTGCACGTGCTGACCGCCGAAGATGCGTTCGCGCTGCTCACCGCCGAGTCGCTTGGCCGCAGCAGCCATCGCATCGACCTGGTGCTGACCGATGTCACGCTCAAGGGCGAGCTCAGTGGTCGCGACGTGGTGCAGCGCGTCCGCGTGGATTTCGGCTACGGCAAACGCCGCCTGCCGGTGCTGGTGATGACCGGCGACGGCAACCCGCACAATCAATCCGGTCTGCTCCAGGCCGGTGCCAACGATCTGGTGCAGAAGCCGATCGAAGAGCGGCTGCTCATCACCAAGGTGCTGTTCCAGCTGCGTCTGTCCCGCCTCAACGACAAGCCTGCAGTGCGATGAATGACGATGTAGTACCCAGCATCCAGCTCGAACCGAGCTGGAAGACGCGTATCGGTGATTACCTGCTGCGGCCGGACATGCGGGAGTTGTCCGCTTTTCTGCGCCAGCGCAAAGCGGCCGGAGCCCAGGTGTTCCCACCGGGCCCGCAGATCTTTGCCGCCTTCGATGCCACGCCCTTCGACCAGGTCAAGGTGGTCATCCTCGGCCAGGATCCGTATCACGGGTACGGCCAGGCGCACGGCCTGAGCTTCTCGGTGATGCCGGGCGTGCCGGTACCGCCGTCGCTGCTCAACATCTACAAAGAGATCGAGGCCGATCTGGGCATCCCGCGCCCGGACCACGGCTGCCTGCTGCCGTGGGCGCACCGCGGGGTGCTGCTGCTCAATGCGGTGCTGACGGTGGAGGCGGGCAACGCCGGCTCTCACCAGCGGCGTGGCTGGGAGGGCTTCACCGACCATGTGGTGGATACGCTCAACCGCGAGCGAGAGGGCCTGGTGTTCCTGTTGTGGGGCAGCTACGCCCAGCAGAAGGGCAAGGTCATCGATACCGGCCGGCACCGCGTGCTCAAGGCACCGCACCCTTCGCCGCTGTCGGCGCATCGCGGCTTCCTGGGCTGCCGCCATTTTTCGATGGCCAATGAGTACCTGCAGCGCCGCGGCAACGCGCGCATCGACTGGTCGCTGCCGCCGCGTGCCGCGCTGGAACTGCCGGCCTGAGCGCCCGGCCGTGGCCTACACGGCCAGCATCTCGATGATGGACTGCGCCACCTGCCGCTTGCGCGGTGGCAACCGCCGCAGCAGCGACAGGATGTTGCCCTCCAGGTCATCGCGTACGTAGTCCTGTGCGGGCGCGGTCAACATCAGTTCCTCCCCGCTGGCCTTGCACACGCCGCGACCGGTGGCCAACCACTCGAATCGCACCCGCGTACTGACGGCGATGTGCACCAGGTGCGACACACTCGGATGCGTTCCTCCCCGGCGCTCCCATTGCGCGACGGCACTGCGCTTGACCCCGGTTTCCACTGCCAACTGCGTCTGTGACATCCCTGCGCTGGTGCGTGCTGCGCGAATTCGATCCGACATCGCCAACATGGCCTTCCCCTTTCTCGTTCCTTGAACAGTGGATGGTTATCGATACTTACCGGGCAGCGATTCTTTTTTCGGTCTGTACAGAACTGCTTGCCGCCCTTGCCGTTGCAATCGCTCCGCCGATGAATCCACGAGCGACAGTGAAACTTCCCCCTGCACGCGACACGGCCGGTTTGACGGTTTACCTGCGTGCACGTAGTTAATCCCTCAAGCCGGCCATGACGCGCCGGGACATCCAAAACATCGGAAGCAGGCCGATGCCCTGTCGATCATGGTCGGTATCCACCGGCCCGTGAAAGACCGCTTCGGCCAGGACGCAGGGGATGGCCGATGGATAAAGTTTCTGTTGTGAAGTTGGCGTTACGGCGATTCAGTTTGAGAGCGATTTCGCTGTTATTTGTGATGCTGTTCGCATTAAGTGCCGGTATTTCATCGGCCGCCGCGCAATCGGCCTGCACGGCTGGCGCCTGTGTGAGTGCAGGCCCGCGCCTGGCCTCGATCGATTCCACCCAGAGCCCGGTGCTCAATCTGCTGTTCGGTGCGTTGCTGCCGGGCACTGCGGTCAATCTCAGCGTGGCCGACTGGAACAACCTGGCCGGGGCGAACATCAATCTCAACGCGTTGCTGACCCAGCTCAACGGCGGCGTGGTGGTCAGTGATCCCAGCCAGGTGCTCAACGCCAGCATCACCCTCGGCCAGTTGCGTGCGGCGATGGTGCAGGTCCTGCAGGCGGACGGGCAGACCGCGGCCGCCAATGTCCTCAATGCGTTGCCGCTCGGCGCGGCGGGCGTAGGCGGCAGCATCCGCCTGGCCGACATCCTGCAGATCGCGCTGCCCACCGGCTCGCTGGCGACCGTGCGCCTGAACGTGCTGGACCTGCTTACCGGCGGTGTGCAGCTTTACAACTTCCGCAACGTACTCACCACGCCCACGCCGATCACGGTCAACACCGCGGCACTTGGCCTCAACGGCGTGGCCAACGTGCGCCTGTGGCTGCAGGTGGTCGAGCCGCCGGTGTACACCTGCGGCGCGGCCGGCGCGGCGTTCCACAGCGCGGCGATCCGCATCAAGCTCGATCTGGACCTGGTGCAGGGTTTGAACACGGGCACGCTCTCGGCGGCGCTCAGTGGCCTGAACCTGCTGGGCGTCACCCTCTCCAACACCAGCATCACCGCCGATGTCCTGCATCTGCAGGTCTACGCCGATGTCGCACGCGCCGAAGGAGCGATCTCGGCGATCAACCTGGTCGGCAACGCGGTCACGCTGCAGGCGCGTCCGGGGCTGGTGAACCTGTATGTCGGCCAGATCAGCGATGCGACCTTCTTCAACCGCACGACGGTGCTCACCGATACCGCGCTGAGCGCGGCGACGCTGACCTCGCTCAGCGTGCGGGTGCGCGTGTCGGCCAATGTGCTCGGCCTGCTCACGCCGATCGCCGACATCACCATCCCGCTGACGGTCAGCATCCGCAGTTTCGCCACTGCCACGCCCGGGCTGCAGAGCGCGAGCTTCACCGGTCCGTATCCACAGACCCGCACGCTGAGCGCCGGCACGGTCAGTGCGGCGACGATGGTCTCGACCCTGGTCAACTCGCTCAGCATCCAGGTGACCAGTGGCAACCCCACGGTCACGCTGCTGGGCGGCATCGCACTGCCGCTGCCGGTGGCGGACCTGGTCAACGGCATCGTCAACACGTTGCTGACGCCGATCCGCACCCAGGTCAACGCCGTGGTCACGCCGGTGCTGACCGCATTGCTGGGCGGGCTGGTGGACAACCTGCTGGCCCTGCTCGGCATCCGCATCGGACAGGCGGTCTTCACCGTCGAAGGCATCACCCAGGCGTGCGCGGCGACACTGCAGCTGGTCAAGGACCTGCAGCCCACCAGCGATACCGGGCGGTTCAATCTGTCCATCACCTACAACGGCAGCACGGTCGGCTCGGCCAGCAACGTCGGCAACAACGGCGCGACGGCCACGGTGATCACGGTGCCCGGCGGCAGCTACGCGCTGGCCGAAGCGGCCGCGGCCGGTACCACGCTCAGCCGTTATGCCAGCACCTGGCAGTGCACCGACCAGAACAACACCGTGGTCTCTTCCGGCAGCGGCGGCAGCTTCACCCTGCAGGCGCCGGCGATGACGGCCACGGCCGTGACGCTGGTGTGCCGGATCACCAATCGAACGCGCCAGGCGGATCTGTCGATCACCAAGACCGACGGCAGCGGCACCTACACGCCGGGCGGCACCGCGACCTACACGCTGCTGGTCCGCAACGACGGCCCGGATGCCGTCACCAATGCCGTGGTCACCGACAGCCTGCCGAGCGGCACCACGCTGCGCGGCGCATGGACCTGCAGTGCCACCAGCGGCAGCACCTGCGCGGCGGCCAGCGGCGGTGCGGTGGGCGGCAATGCGGTGAATGCCGGCGTGAATCTGATCAACGGCGGGCAGGCCACGATCAGCGTCCCGGTCAGTTTCAGCAACAACCCGGGCGCGTACTAGCGGCCGGTGCGGTGCAGTGCAGTGCGTGCAGGGGACGCCCCTTGCGGATGAATGACAGGACCACCGATGCCGCGTGCCTGCAACAGGCCAGGGCAAGCTTTCGAGGATGAACGCATGGCAGCAACGGGCAGGCAGCGCAGGGCAGGCAGGGCTTCGGCCGGCATCGCGCAGGCCATGGCCGTGCTGGCATTGCTGCTGCCACCGCCGCTGCTGGCACAGAGCTACCCGAACCCGCTCAACAACACCGCCACCGTCACCGCGCCCACCGATGTGGCCGACCCCACGCCCGGCAACAACAGCGCCACCGATACCAATGCCCTGGCGCTGCAGGCGCAGCTGAGCGTCAGCAAGGCCCTGGTCAGCGCCACCCCGGTGGCCGCCGGTGGCGCGGTGCAGTACCGCATCCAGGTCAGCAACGCCGGGCCGTCCGCGGCCAGCGGCGTGGGCGTGGTCGATACGGTGTCTTCGCTGCTGACCAACGTCACCTGGAGCTGCCAGCCGACCACCGCTGCGTCGTCGTGCGCCCAGCCCAGCGGCAGCGGCAATGCCGTGAACGTGCTGGTCAACGTCGGCGTGGGTGACAGCGTGGTGCTGCTGGTGAATGGCACCGCACCTGCCGCCACCCCGGCCACGGTGCCGGCCAACACCGTGTCGCTGGTACTGCCCACGGGCACCACCGACCCGACCCCCGGCGACAACACCGCCAGCACGCCAGCGGTGCCGGTGCAGGCCAACGCGCTGGTGGCGGTCAACGACAGCTTCGCCACGCCCCTTTCTTCCACCACCGGTGGCAGCACGCCCACGGTGTTGGGCAACGACACCTTGAACGGCTCCCCGGTGGTGGGCGGCAACCTCATCATTTCACTGCAGAACGCGCCGGCCGGCTTCACCATCAACAGCGCAGGCGTCATCGCGGTGCCGGCCGGTGCCGCTGCGGGCGCAACGTCGATCGGCTACCAGATCTGCGAAAACGCATCGCCGACCAACTGCGCCACCGCCAGCGCCAGCCTGATCATCACGCCCACCGCCGTCGACGACAGCTTCAATGCCCTGGCCGGGGCGGGCACGCTCAGCGGCAACCTGGCCAGCAATGACAACGCACCGGCCGGCGCCACCTACAGCGCCTCCGGCACGCCGGTGCCCGGGGCGACCATCAGCAGCACCGGCACCCTGACCTACGCGCCCACCGGGGGCATCACCCAGCCGGCATCGATTCCCTACCAGGTGTGCCTGCCCGCGCCGAATGGCAGTGTCTGTTCCACCGCCACGGCATCGGTGCTGGTCGATGCCAATGTGCTGGTCGCTGTCGATGACACCTTCAGTGCACCCTTGCTGCCCGGTGCCGGCGGCACGACGCCCACGGTGTTGGGCAACGACACCTACGATGGCAACGCGGTGCCGCAGGCGCAGGTGACGCTCAGCCTGGTGGGTGCGCCCACGGGCTTCTCGATCAACCCCAACGGCACCCTCGTCGTGCCGCCGACCGCTGCCGCCGGCCCGCTGTCGCTGACGTACCGGTTCTGCGACAACGCGGCGCCGGCCAACTGCGCCACTGCCACCGCCACCCTGGTGATCAGCCCGGATGCCGTGGACGACACGGTCAGCACGCCTGGTGGCGGGCGGCCGCTGACCGCCAACCTGGCCGGGAACGACAACTTCCCGAGTGGCTCGGCCTTCAGCCTGGCGACCCAGGCCGCCCGCGGCACTGCCGTGGTCAACGCCGATGGCACCTTCACCTATACCCCCGCCGACGCCAACACCGGGCCGGACAGCTTTACCTACGAGCTCTGCCTGCCGGCCCCCAACGCGACCGTCTGCGACACGGCCACGGTGAACGTGAGCGTGGCCGCCAACCAGCTGGCCGCCGCCGATGACCTGTTCGCCACGCCGCTGCAGCCGGGTACCACCCCCACCAGCCTGCTCGGCAACGACACCCTGAACGGCACGGCAGTGACGCCGGCAGGCGTCAGCCTGACACTGAGCGGTGCGCCGGGCAGCATCACCGCCAACACCGCCGGCCAGCTGCAGGTAGCGGCAGGCGCTGCAGCGGGGGCCTATGCCTTCACTTACCAGATCTGCGAACTGCCGGGCGGCACCAACTGCGCGACGGCCAATGTGCAGCTGGTGATCGCCCCGGAAGCGGTGGACGACAGCTTCGCCGCGACCGCCGGCGTGGCGTTGGCCGAGACCGTGGCCGGCAACGACAACGTGCCGACCGGTGCAGTGTTCAGCCTGCTGGCGGGCGCGGCCCACGGCACGGTCAGCGTCACGGCCGATGGCAGCTTCAGCTATACCGCGCAGGGCACGTATTCCGGGCCGGACAGCTTCCGCTACCAGGTCTGCCTGCCGGCCCCCAACGGTGGCATCTGCGATGCCGCGACCGTGACCCTGAACGTGGCCGTTGCCGCCGTGGTCGCCGGCAATGACGACTTCACCGCCACGCCCGTGCAGGGCGACGGGGGCACCACGGCCAGCGTGCTGGCCAACGACACCCTCAATGGCGCGCCGATCGCCGCCGCGCAGGCGACGCTGTCGCTGATCAATGCGCCGCCGGCCGGCTTCACCCTCGCGCCCACCGGCGAACTGCAGGTGCCTGCCGGAACGCCGGCCGGCCCGGTGAACCTGACCTACCAGCTGTGCCAGGCGGGTACCGGCAACTGCACCACGGCCAGCATCGCGGTGGTGATCGCGCCGCAGGCGGTGGCCGACAGCTTCACCACCCAGGTCGGGCGTCCGCTCAGCGGCAACGTCGGCGTGAACGATCGCGTCGCCGCCGGCACTACCTATGCGGTCACCGGCACCGCGCCGCAGGGGCTGGTGTTCAATGCCGATGGCAGCTTCACCTACACGCCGCCGGCGCAGTACACCGGCACCACCCCCTTCAGCTACCAGGCGTGCCTGGCCGCCCCGTACAACACCGTCTGCAGTACCGCCACGGCAACCCTCAACGTCAACGCGGGCACCCTGGTCGCCAACGATGATGATTTCCGCGACAGCCTGCTGAACCCGGCCACCGGTGGCACCACCCTCAGCGTGCTGGCCAACGACACCATCAACGGCGCGATTCCGCCTGCGCCGGCCGAGGTGATCCTGAGCCTGCTGGGTGCACCGGCCGGCTACGTACTCAACACCAACGGCACCGTCTCGGTGCCCGGTGGTGCGGCCGCTGGCGCGGTCAGCTTCGGCTACCGCCTGTGCGAGGCGGCGCTGCCGACCAACTGCGATGACGGTGCGGTGCAGCTGCTGCTGGCCCCGGTGGCGGTGAACGACACTGTCAGCACGGCCGTGGGCGTACCGGTCAGTGGCAATGTCGGCAGCAACGACAACGTCCCCGCTGGTGCCACCTTCAGCGTGACCGGCACCGTGCCGGCGGGCCTGGTGCTAGCCGCCGGCGGCGGCTTCACCTACACGCCGCCGGCCGGCAGCCAGGGTCCGGTCACCTTCGCTTACCAGGCGTGCCTGCCGGCCCCCAATGCCACCGTGTGCGCGGGGGCGACGGTGACCATCAACGTCAACGCCGGCACCCTGGCCGCGGGCGATGACGATTTCCGCGCGACGCCGATCGGCGCCGGTGGCGGCAGCACCGTGTCGGTGCTGCTCAATGACAGCCTCAACGGGACCCAGCCGCCGGCCTCGGCCGATGTGCTGCTGAGCCTGGTCGGCGCGCCGTCGGGCTTCACGCTGGATGCCAATGGGGTGTTGAACGTCGATGCGGGCGTGCCGTCCGGCGCGCTCACGTTGACCTACCAGCTGTGCGAGACCGCGTTGCCGAGCAACTGCGATTCGGCACAGATCCGCCTGGTGGTCTCGCCGACCGCTGCGGCCGACGTGTTTTCCACACCGGCCGGGCAGCTGCTCTCGGGCAGCGTGGCCAGCAATGACAATGCCCCGGTGGGCGCGGTGTTCACCGTGTCGGGCGCCGCACCGGACGGCCTGCAGCTCGGCCGCGATGGCAATTTCCAGTACACCCCGCCGGCCGGGTTCACCGGGCCGGTGGGCTTCAGCTACCAGGTGTGCCTGCCGGCGCCGGACAGCACGCTGTGCAGCACGGCCGGGGCAACCATCAACGTCAACGCCGGCACCCTGATGGCGATGGACGATGACTTCAGCGGCACGCCGCTGGCGCCGGGTGCAAGCACCAGCACCAGCGTGCTGCTCAACGACAGCCTCAATGGCAGCGTGCCGCCGCCGGCCGGCAGCGTGACCCTGACCCTGGTGGGTGCGCCGTCGGGTTACGCCCTCACCGCCGCCGGCCTGTTGCAGGTGCCCGCCAGCGCCGCCGCCGGTGCCACGGTACTGAACTACCAGGTCTGCGAAACCGCCGCGCCCAGCAACTGCGCCAGTGCCAGCATCCGCCTGGTGGTGACGCCGTCGGCGCAGAACGACAGCTACTCCACCGCCGCCGGCCAGCCGTTGAACGGCAGTGTCGGCGACAACGACAACGTGCCGGCCGGTGCCGTGTTCGCCATCGTCGGCAGCACACCGCCGGGGCTGAGCTTCGGCGGCGGCGGCAGCTTCACCTACGTGCCCCCGGTTGGCGCGGCCAGCCCGGTGACGTTCACCTACCAGGTCTGCCTGCCGGCGCCGAACAGCGCGCTGTGCGCCACGGCCACGGCCGACATCAACATCACCGTGGGCAGCCTGGCGGCCAACGACGATGACTTCAGCAGCGCGCCGGTCAATCCGGTTACCGGTGGCAGCACGCCCTCGGTGCTGCTCAACGATGCGTTGAACGGCAGCACGCCGCCGTCGGCCGCCGATGTGCTGTTGAGCCTGACCGGCGCACCGGCCGGCATCACCCTGAATCCGGATGGCACGGTGAGCGTCGCCGCGGGCGTACCGGCCGGTGGGCGGACGCTGGCCTACCAGCTGTGCGAAGCGGCGGCGCCGGGCAACTGCGCCAACGCAGACCTGCGCCTGGTGGTGGCACCGTCGGCCATTGACGATGCGCTCTCCACGCCAGCCGGCGTGGTCCTGAACAGTTCGGTGGCGGGCAACGACAACGTCGGCAGCGGTGCGCAGTTCAGCGTGGTCGGCGCCCCGCCGGCCGGGCTGGTGTTCAATGCCGATGGCAGCTTCGCCTACACCCCGGCAGCGGGCTTCAGCGGCGCGGTCACCTTCACTTACCAGGCCTGCCTGCCTGCGCCCGACAGCGCCCTCTGCGCCACGGCGACGGCCACGCTCAACATCAACAGCGGCACCCTGGTCGCGGTGGACGACAGCATCGCCGCGCCGGTCGCCGGCGGCACCGCCACGCCCAGCGTGCTGGGCAACGACACGCTCAACGGTGCGACGCCGCTGGCGGACGAGGTGGTGCTCAGCCTGGTCGGCGCGCCGTCCGGTTTCTCGATCGCCGCCGATGGCACGATCGCGGTCGCCACCGGCACCGCATCGGGCGCGGTCTCGCTGACCTACCAGGTCTGCGAAGCGGCGGCGACCACCAACTGCGCCACCGCCAACGTGGCCCTGGTGGTCGCGCCCGCGCCGGCCAACGACGCCTTCGCCGTGCAGGCGGGGCTGACCGTCACCGCCACTGTGGCCAGCAACGACGGCATGCCGGTGGGTTCGACCTTCGCCGTGCAGGGCACGCCGCCGGCCGGGGTGACCTTCAACGCCGATGGCAGCTTCACCTATGCACCGCCGGCCGGCACCACCAGCCCGGCCAGCTTCGTCTACCAAGCCTGCCTGCCCGCACCGAACACCGCGGTGTGCGCGACGGCCACGGTCACGTTGAACATCAACAACGGCGCCCTGTTGGCCAACGACGACAGTTTCGGTGCGATCGCGCCGGGTGGCACCACGGCCAGCGTGCTGGCCAACGACACCCTCAATGGCCTCAGTCCGCCGGCATCGGCCAACGTCGCGCTGTCGCTGGTGGGCGCGCCGGCGGGTTTCAGCATCTCCCCCACCGGCGCGGTGTCCGTGCCGGCCGATGCCGCCAGTGGCGCCACCACGCTGACCTACCAGGTCTGCGAAACGGCGGCCGCCAACAACTGCGCCACCGCCAGCATCGCGCTGGTGGTGCGGCCAACGCCGGTGAACGACACGATCAGCGTGCAGGCCGGCCAGGCCAACACCGGCAATGTCGCCGGCAATGACGCCATGCCAGCCGGTTCCAGCTGGAGCGTGCCATCGCCGCCGCAGGGCCTGGTGTTCAACGCCAACGGCAGCTTCACCTACACGCCGCCGGCCGGCACCCTGGGCGCCGTCACCTTCAGCTACCAGGCCTGCCTGCCCGCGCCGGATGCCGCGGTGTGCGGCACCGCCACGGCAACCCTCGACATCGCGGTGAATGCCATCGTCGCCAACGATGATGCCTTCGCCGCGCCGCTGATCGCAGGCTCGGTCACCCCCAGCGTGCTGGCCAACGACGTCCTCAACGGTGTCACTCCGCCGCCATCGGCCGCCGTGCAGTTGCTGCTGGTGGCCGCCCCGGCCGGTTTCGTCATCAACAACGACGGCAGCGTGCAGATTCCAGCCAGCGCTGCTGCTGGCGCGACCTCGCTCACCTACCAGCTGTGCGAAACCGCTTCGCCCACCAACTGCGCCACCGCGGCCATCACCTTCGTGGTGACACCAGCGCCGCAGGCCGATGCGTTCGCCGTGCAGGCCGGTGCCAGCCTGACCGGTACCAGCGTGGCGACCAACGACGCCATGCCGGCAGGCGCCAGCTGGGCGGTGCAGGGCACCCCGCCGGCCGGCCTGGCGTTCAACGCCGATGGCAGCTTCAGCTACACGCCGCCGGTGGGTACCACCGGTGCGGTCACCTTCAGCTACCAGGCCTGCCTGCCCGCGCCGAACGCCACGGTGTGCGGTACCGCTACGGCCACCATCAACGTCAACACCGGAACACTGGTAGCCGCCGACGACAGCTACAGCGGCATCGCCGAAGGCGGCACCACGCCCAGCGTGCTGGCCAACGACAGCCTCAACGGCACCACACCGCCGGCGCCCGCCAGCGTGCAGCTCAGCCTGGTCGGTGCACCGGCCGGTTTCGTCATCAATCCGGACGGCAGCATCGCCGTGCCGACGGGGGTGCGGTCCGGCGCGACCACGCTGACCTACCAGATCTGCGAAACCGCCGTGCCGGGCAACTGCGATACCGCTACCGTGGCCCTGGTCATCGCGCCGTCGCCGCAGGCCGATGCGTATTCGGTGCAGGCCGCTGGCACGATCAGCAATGGCAACGTGGCCGCCAACGACAACCTGCCGGCCGGCGCGCAGTTCACCGTGCAGGGTCCCGCGCCTGCCGGCCTGGTCTTCAACGCCGATGGCACCTTCACCTATACCGCGCCGGCCAATACCCCCAGCCCGGTGACCTTCACCTACCAGGCTTGCCTGCCTGCGCCGGATGCTGCCCTGTGCGGCTCCGCCACGGTGACGCTCAATATCAACGATGGCACCCTGTTGGCCCTCGATGACAGCGTCACGGTTGCACCGGGTGGCAGCGCCGGTACCAGCGTGCTGGCCAACGACTCGCTCAATGGCGTTTCGCCGCCGGCCGCCGGGACTGTCCTGGTCAGCCTGGTGGGCGCACCGGCCGGCGTCGTGCTCGGCACGGATGGCGTGCTTACCGTGCCCACCGGCATCGTCTCCGGCCCGCTGACGCTGACCTACCAGGCCTGCGAAGCGGCAGCGGCCGGCAACTGCGACACCGCCAGCATCGCGCTGGTGATCCTGCCCGCACCGCAGAACGATGCCTTCAACGTGCAGGCCGGGCAGGTGCTGTCGGCCAGCGTGGCCGGCAACGATACGATGCCGGCCGGTTCCAGCTGGGCGCTGCAGGGAACTGCACCGGCCGGCCTGCAGTTCACTGCCGATGGCAGCTTCAGCTATACCCCGCCCACCGGTACCACCGGCCCGGTCACCTTCAGCTACCAGGCGTGCCTGGCAGCGCCGAACGGCGCGCTGTGCGGCACCGCCCAGGTGACGCTGAACGTGGCCAACGGCACCCTGCTGGCCGGTGACGACACGCTGGCCGGCATCGCCCCGGGCGGTACCTCGGCAGCCAGCGTGCTGGCCAACGATTCGCTCAATGGCGTCAGCCCGCCCGCGCCGGGCGACGTGGTGCTGAGCCTGGTCGGTGCCCCGGCCGCGTTCACCCTCAACCCGAACGGCACCATCAGCGCCGGCAGCGGTGCGATGTCCGGCCCGACCACGCTGACCTACCAGATCTGCGAAGCCGTGGCGCCCGCCAACTGCGCCAATGCCAGCGTCACCGTGGTGGTCAACCCGGCGCCGCAGGACGATGCCGCCGCCGTGCAGGTGGGGCAGAGCCTGGATGCCAGCGTGGCCGGCAACGACAACATGCCGGCCGGTTCCAGCTGGAGCCTGCCGGGTACGCCGCCGGCAGGCTTCAGCTTCAACGCCGACGGCAGCTACACCTATGCGCCGCCCGCCGGCACCCGTGGTCCGGTGGTGGTGGCCTACCAGGTCTGCCTGCCGGCACCCAACGCCAACCTGTGCGGCGCCGCCACGCTCACCCTCAATATCAACAACGGGGCGCTGGTCGCTGTGGACGACACCCTGGCCGGCATCGCCCCGGGCAGTACCTCCGGCGCCAGCGTGCTGGCCAATGATTCGCTCAACGGCACCACGCCGCCGGCACCGGCCTCGGTGGTGCTGAGCCTGGTGGGGGCCCCGGCCGGTTACGCGATCACCGCCGATGGCACCCTCAGCGTGCCATCCACCGCGGTGGCCGGTCCGCTCACGCTGACCTACCAGATCTGCGAAGCCGCCGCCGCCAACAACTGCGACACCGCCAGCGTCACCGTGGTGGTCAGTCCGGTGCCACAGCCGGATGCGTTCGCCGTGCAGGTCGGGCAGACGCTGTCGGCCAGCGTGGCCGGCAACGACAACGTGCCGCCCGGCGCGCAATACAGCGTGCAGGGCACCGCACCGGACGGCCTGGTGCTGACCGCCACCGGCGCCTTCACCTATACGCCGCCGCCGGGCCGGCTGGGCCTGGTCACCTTCAATTACCAGGCCTGCCTGCCGGCACCGAATGCCGCAGTGTGTGGCGTCACCACCGCCAGCATCAGCATCAACAACGGCACCCTGGTGGCCGGCGATGACACCTTCAGCAACATCGCGCCGGGCAGCACGGTGGGGACCAGCGTGCTGGCCAATGATTCGCTCAACGGCGTGTCGCCGCCGCCGGCGACGTCGGTAACGTTGTCGCTGGTGGGTGCCCCGTCGGGCTTCTCGATCAGTGCCGATGGCCTGCTCACGGTCGGGACCGGCGTGCTGTCCGGGTCGACCACGCTGACCTACCAGATCTGCGAAGCGGCCTCGCCGGCCAACTGCGACACCGCCAGCGTGCTGGTGGTGGTCAGCCCGGCGCCGCAGGCCGATGCGTTCGCCGTGCAGGCCGGGCAGACGCTGGCCAACAGCGTGGCCGGCAACGACAACATGCCGGTCGGTTCGACCTACAGCGTGCAGGGCACGGCCCCGGCCGGGTTCGTCTTCAACGCCGATGGCAGCTTCACCTATGCACCGCCGGCCGGCACCGCGGGGCCGATCACGGTGGCCTACCAGGCCTGCCTGCCCGCGCCGAACGCGGCGCTGTGCGGCACCGCCACGCTCACCCTGAACATCAACAACGGTGACCTGGTCGCCGGCGATGATGTGATCACCAATGTGGTGGCCGGCGGCACATCGGTGGCCAGCGTACTGGCCAACGACCGCCTCAACGGCGCCAGCCCGGCCCCGGCGGCCGATGTGCGGCTGTCGCTGGTGGGTGCTCCGGTCGGCTTCATCCTGAACCCGGATGGCACGATCAGCATCGGCACCGGCGTGCCGGCCGGCGCCACCGCGCTGACCTACCAGCTCTGCGAAGCGGCGGCCGCCAACAACTGCGATACCGCCAGCGTCACCGTCGTGGTCGGCCCGTCGCCGCAGGCCGATGCGTTCTCGGTGCAGGCCGGGCAGCAGCTGGCCAGCACCGTGTCCGGCAACGACAACATGCCGGCCGGTTCGACCTGGACCGTGCAGGGCACCGCCCCGGCCGGGCTGCGCTTCAACGCCGATGGCAGCTTCACCTACACGCCGCCGGCCGGCACCCTCGGTGCGGTCTCCTTCACCTACCAGACCTGCCTGCCGGCACCGAACGGCACCGTCTGCGGCAACGCCACGGTCACCCTCAACGTCAACACCGGCACCCTGGTGGCCGGCGATGACAGCTTCAGCAACATCGCCCCGGGCACGGCCACGCCCAGCGTGCTGGGTAACGACTCGCTCAATGGGGTGTCGCCGCCGCCGGCCGCATCGGTGGCGCTGAGCCTGGTGGGGGCGCCCACCGGTTTCGGCATCAATCCCGACGGCACTGTCAGCGTCGGCACCGGCGTTGTGTCGGGCAGCACCACGCTGACCTACCAGATCTGTGAAGTGGCGGCGTCCAGCAACTGCGCCACCGCCAGCATCACCGTGGTCGTCAGTCCGGTGCCGCAGGCCGATGCCTTCAGCGTGCAGGCCGGGCAGTCGGTGAACAACACCGTGGCCGGCAACGACAACCTGCCGGCCGGTTCGAGCTTCAGCGTGCAGGGCGTGACGCCGGCAGGCCTGGTGTTCAACACCGATGGCAGCTTCAGCTACGCACCGCCATCGGGCACCACCGGTGCGGTCAGCTTCACCTACCAGGCCTGCCTGCCGGCGCCGAACGCGGCGCTGTGTGGCACCGCGACGGTCACCTTGAACGTCAACAGCGGCACCCTGCTGGCCGGCAACGACAGCTTCACCGGCATCGCCCCGGGCACGTCCACGCCCAGCGTTCTGACCAACGATTCGCTCAATGGCGTGTCGCCGCCGGCCGCTGGCAGCGTCACCGTAAGCCTGGTCGGTGCTCCGGCCGGCTTCGGCATCGCTGCCGACGGCACGATCAGTGTCGGCCCCGGCGTCACCTCCGGCAGCACCACGCTGACCTACCAGGTCTGCGAGGCGGCGGCCGCGGGCAATTGCGCCACCGCCACGGTGAACGTGGTGGTCAGTCCGGCACCGCAGGCCGATGCCTTCAGCGTGCAGGCCGGGCAGGTGCTGTCCAACACGGTGGCAGGCAATGACAACCTGCCGGCCGGTTCGAGCTTCAGCGTGCAGGGAGCGACGCCGCCCGGCCTGGTGTTCAACACCGATGGCAGCTTCACCTATACCCCGCCGGCCGGCACCACCGGCGTCGTCGGCGTCACCTACCAGGCCTGTCTGCCGGCACCGAATGCAGCGCTGTGCGCGACGGCCACGGTCACTTTCAACATCGCCACCGGTACCCTGCTGGCGGCCAATGACAGCTTCGGCGGCATCGCCCCGGGCGGCACCACGCCCAGCGTGCTGGCCAACGATTCGCTCAATGGTGTGTCGCCGCCTTCTGCCGGTACGGTGACCCTGGGCCTGGTCGGTGCACCGGCCGGTTTCGCGATCAATGCCGACGGCACGATCAGCATCGGAGGCGGCGTTACCGCCGGTGCCACCACACTGACCTATCGCGTGTGCGAAGCGGCGGCGCCGAGCAACTGCGCCACCGCCACGGTGGCGGTGGTGGTCAGCCCCGTGCCGCAGGCGGATGCCTTCTCGGTGCAGGCCGGGCAGACGCTGTCCAACAGTGTGGCAGGCAATGACGGCATGCCGGCCGGCTCGAGCTGGAGCGTGCAGGGCCCTGCGCCCACTGGCCTGGTGTTCAACCCCGATGGCAGCTTCACCTACACGCCGCCGGTGGGCACCACCGGTGCGGTCACCTTCACCTACCAGACCTGCCTGCCGGCACCGGATGCGGCGCTGTGTGGCACCGCGTCGGTGGCCCTCAACGTCAACACCGGCACGCTGCTGGCCGGCGATGACAGCTTCACCGGCATTGCTCCGGGCGGCAGCACGCCCAGCGTGCTGGCCAACGATTCGCTCAACGGTGTCAGCCCGCCGCCGGCGAACGCGGTGACGCTCAGCCTGGTCGGTGCGCCGGCCGGTATCGGCATCAATCCGGACGGCACGCTCAGCGTCGGCAGCGGCGTGCCCTCGGGCCCGACCAGCATCACGTATCAGGTCTGCGAGGCAGCCGCGCCCACCAACTGCGCCAATGCCACGGTGAACCTGGTGGTCAGCCCGGCACCGCAGCCGGATGCCTTCAGCGTCCGCGCCGGCCAGGTGCTGGCCAATTCCGTGGCGGGCAACGACAGCATGCCGGCCGGTTCGAGCTGGAGCGTACAGGGCGCAACGCCGCCGGGCCTGGTGTTCAACGCCGACGGCAGCTTCACCTATACGCCGCCGGCCGGCACCCTGGGCGCGGTCACCTTCACCTACCAGGTGTGCCTGCCCGCGCCGAACGCGGCGCTGTGCGGCACGGCCGCAGTCACCCTCAACGTCAACACCGGCACGCTGGTGGCCGGCGATGACAGCTTCAGCGGCATCGCCCCGGGCGGTACCACGCCCAGCGTGCTGGGCAACGATTCGCTCAACGGCGTCTCGCCACCGGCCGCTGGCACCGTCAGCCTCACCCTGGTCGGCGCACCGGCAGGCCTGAGCATCAATCCCGATGGCACGATCAGCATCGGGACCGGGGTGACCTCCGGACCGACCACGGTCACCTACCAGGTCTGCGAAGTGGCCGCGCCGGGCAACTGTGCCACTGCCAGCGTGACCGTGGTGGTCAGTCCTGCCCCGCAGCCGGATACCTTCAGCGCGCAGGCCGGGCAGACCCTGGCCAACAGCGTGGCCGGCAACGACAACATGCCTGCCGGTTCGGTGTGGAGCGTGCAGGGGGCCACGCCGCCAGGCCTGCTGTTCAACGCTGATGGCAGTTTCACCTACACCCCGCCGGTGGGTACCAGCGGGCCGGTGAGCTTCACTTACCAGGTCTGCCTGCCGGCACCGAACGCAACGCTGTGCAGCACGGCCACGGTGACCTTCAACGTGGGCGGCGCAGCCAACGTGGTGCTGGCGGTGAATGACGACTTCAGCAGTACGCCGGTCGATCCTTCGGTGGGCGGCACCATCGTCCGCTCGGTGCTGGACAATGACAGCTTCAACAACGTGTCGCCGCCGCCGGTGGGCAGCGTGGTCGCCAGTCTGACCGGCAGCACGCCGGGCTACACGATGAACAACCAGGGCCAGATCATGGTGGCTCCGGGTGTGCAGGCCGGGCAGGTGCAGCTGGCCTACCAGCTGTGCGAGAACGGGGTGCCGACCAACTGCACCACCGCCATCGCCACCGTGCTGGTGCAGGGCCCGGTGGGCGCGCTGCTGGCGGTGGATGACACGGGAGGCCCGGTCGGGCCGGACGGCCGTACCCGCCTGCTCAACGTCTTCAGCAACGACACGTTCAACACCGCGCCGCTGGATCCGGCCCAGGTGAGCATCGCGCCGGTCGCCACCAACGCATTGAGCATCAGCAGCGATGGCTGGGTCGATGTTGCCGCCGGCCTGGCGCCTGGCAGCTACAGCACCACCTACACGATCTGCCTGCTCAACCAGCCCACCGTGTGCGATACCGGCACCGTGACGGTTACGGTCACCGCCGGCGAGCCCGGCGTGGATGCCGAAGATGATCGGGTGGAGATGCCGCAGGACGGCGTGATCGAGATCGACGTGCTGGGCAACGACCGCGTCAACGGCACGCCGATCGATCCGGACACCGTGACCGTCAGCATCACCGCGCCGCCCCCGTATGGCACGGCCACGGTACTGCCGCGTGCCCGCATCCGCTTCGCCGCGCTGGCCAACTTCTCCGGCGAGCAGCGCTTCGATTACCAGGTCTGCGACATCGCCGACCCGGCCATGTGCGCCAGCGCCACGGTGACGGTGGTGGTCGATCCGAACGTGCTGACCCTGACCGACGATGCCGTCACCGCGGAGACCTCCGCGCCGCTGGTGATCAACGTGCTGGCCAACGACAGCGCCCGCACGGCGCCGCTGGATCCGGGCTCGCTGCAGATCGCGGTGGCGCCCACGCACGGCAGCGTGGCGTGTGCCAACGGCAGCTGCACGTACACGCCGGCAGCGAATTTCGCTGGCACCGACAGCTTCCGCTACCGCGTCTGTGATGTGTCGATCCCCACCCCGCTGTGTGCCGAGGCCAACGTCGCGGTCACCGTGGCCGGCCAGCAGGCGGTGCTGCGCCTGACCAAGGTAGCCGGCAAGCGCAGTGCGCAGATCGGTGACCTGGTGCGTTACACCGTGACGATCGACAACGTGGGCGAGGTGGATGCCAACGGCGCCACCCTGCTCGATACGCTGCCGCCGGGCTTCACCTTCGTGCGCGGCGGGTTCGCGGTGATCGACGCCGACAACGACGCACGCACCAGCGGGGTGCAGCCCTTGCGCATCGATGGCATCGACGTGGCTGCCGGTGGGCGGGCGACGGTGGTGTACTACCTGCGCGTCGGCGCGGGCACCGGCACCGGTGTGCACACCAACCGCATCACCGCCGTCGACGGCGAGAACCGCACGATCGGCAACACGGCCTCGGCCGAGGTGGACATCAGCACCGATCCCTTGCTCGATGAAAGCCTGATCGTGGGCAGCGTCTTCGACGATCGCAACAGCAATGGCATCCAGGATGACGGTGAGCGTGGCATTCCCGGCGTGCGCATCGCAGCGGTGGAAGGCCTGCTGATGGAAACCGATGCCTTTGGCCGCTACCACCTGGTCGGCATTCCGGGCGGCGAGGCGCGCGGGCGCAACTTCATCCTCAAGGTGGATCCCTCCACGCTGCCGGCCGGGGCACGCTTCACCACGCCCAACCCGCTAGTGCGCCGTATCACTCCAGGGCTGCCGGTGCGCTTCGATTTCGGTGTGCGCATGCCTGACGGTGCATTGAGCACGACGGCCTCGGCCCCGGCTGCGCCCGCACCGGCATCGCGACCGGCGCGGATTGAACTCGGCGACGCCTTGTTCGCCACGGGCAGTGCGCAGCTGGGAGCAGACCGTGCGCCGGTGATCGACACCGCTGCCCGGGCGTTGTCGACGCGCGGAGGCGGGCGCCTGCAGCTCAGCGTGGGCGCCGGCGCCGGGCAGGAGGCACTTGCCCTGCAACGTGCGCAGGCGCTGCGCCAGGCACTGCGAGCGCAACTGTCCGGGCCAATCGCCGCGGCAACCACGGTCGAGGTGCTGGGCGCCGACGGACGCGTGCTGCACCGCCTGCGCCTGGACGATCCCCCCGAGCCTGCCAGTCCCGGCCGCGCGGCCGGGGAGGGGCGCTGACATGGACATGACCCTGAGCCCGATCTCCCGCCGCCTTTCCCTCGGCCTGGCCAGCGCATTGCTGCTGGCCGCACTGCCGGCCGCCGCCCAGCAGGCCGGACCGGCACCGTCACCCGCACCGATCCGCTGTGAGGCCGACAGCTGCCGCAACGATGACGGCCTGCTGCTGCGCATCCGCGATGACAGCGCCGATGCGCTTCCGCTGCCGGGCCGCGCCGGGCCGGTGGGGACCGACGTCGTGCCGATGTCGCCGGCCGTCACGCCGGATGTCGCCGCGCGCGGTGGCCAGTTCATGGCCGAGCTGCCCAACGGTGGCGTGGTGTGGGCCACCGAAGACCCGACCATGGTGCCGCCCAGCCTGAGCGTGCAGGCCGCGGCCACCGTGCCGTTCGAAAATGGCCGGGTGATCCGCCCGCTGCGGTTCCACAGTTACAACAACTACGCCTCGTTCATCCAGAAACTGGAGGTAACGCTGTATCGCGGTACCGATACCGATCTGGTCACGCCGCTGGCCCGCATCGAGCTGCCGGCCGACTACGTTGGCGACGCCGAATGGAGCGGTGAGCTGCCAGCGCAGATCAAGCTGCGCACCGGCGATGAGCTGATCTACGTCGCACGTGCGTACGGCGCCGGCGGCGCCTTCGATGAAACGCGCCTGCAGCGCATCCAGCTGGTCACCCCGGCCGATTTCGACCGTGGCCTGCAGGTCACCCGCGAGAACGTGCAGAAGACGTTGGGCCAGGCACTCGATGGCGACAGTGCGCAGGACCTGCAGCTGAGCAACAGCATCTACGGGCAGAGCATGCTGCGCCTGCAGAACATTCCCATCCACGGCTCGCGCGTGCGTCTGTACGGCCGCAACCTGGAGCCCAACAGCCGCGTGCGCATCAACGGCCAGGACTTCCCGGTCGATCTGGAGCAGAAGTTCGCGGCCGAGTTCCTCGAGCCGGTTGGCGAGCATCGGTACGACGTCAGTGTCGAATCCCGTGATGCGCCCTCCGCACAGCGGCAGCTGGATGTGGATGTCACCGGTCGCTACCTGTTCCTGGTCGCCATTGCCGATGTCACCGTCTCCAGGAACAGCGCCAGCGGCAATCTGCAGCCGCTCGCCGCCGATGATCGTGACGACGACAGTTTCCTCAGCGAGGGCCGGCTGGCGTTCTATCTGAAGGGCAAGCTGCGCGGCAAATACCTGGTGACTGCGCAGGCCGACACCCAGGACCGTGAGCTGAAGTATCTGTTCCGCGATTTCACCCAGGCCGACGCACAGGATGTGTTCCGTCGCCTCGACCCGGATCTGTACTACCCGGTGTATGGCGATGACTCCACCACCTACCGCGACGTGGATACGCAGGGGCGCTTGTACCTGCGCGTGGACTGGGACCAGAGCCAGGCCGTGTGGGGCAACTACGCCACCGGCATCACCGGCACCGAGTACGGCCAGTACGTCCGCTCGCTGTACGGCGGTGCATTGAACTGGCGCTCGCTGGAGGCCACGCCGCTGGGCGAGGCGCGCTCGCAGGTGAAGGTATTCGGCTCGGAGGCGCAGTCCGCGCCGGGCCACAGTGAATTCCTCGGCACCGGCGGCAGCCTGTACTACCTGCGCCACACCGATGTGCTGCCCGGCTCGGAGCAGGTCGTGCTGGAAGTGCGCGATCGCACCACCGGCCGCACCGAAACGCGCGCCACCCTGCAGGAAGGCGTGGACTACGAGATCGACAATCTTCAGGGGCGCCTGATCCTGACCCGTCCGCTGGCCCAGCTCACCCGCGAGAACGTGCGCAGCATCACCCGCGACATGCCGCTCGATGGCTACGACCAGTTGCTGCTGGTGGACTACGAATACGTGCCGCTTGGCTTCAGCAGCGACGACGTGACCTACGGTGCGCGTGGCCGCCAGTGGCTCGGCGACCACGTGGCGATCGGCGGTACCTGGATCGACGAGAACCGCAGTGGCGAGAACTACAGCCTCAAAGGCGCCGACCTCACCCTGCAGGCCGGGCGTGGCACCTACCTGAAGATGGAGCAGACCCGCACTGAAGCCACCGCCGCCCCGGTGTTCTATTCGGACAACGGCGGCCTGAGCTTCATCCGCCGCAACCCGTACGAAGGCCGGCGCTCGGGCACCGCCATCGCGGTGGAAGCGCGGGCCAACCTGCGCGAGCTGGGCTGGACCACGCAGGACTGGAGCCTGGGTGCCTGGTGGCGCGATGTGGATGCCGGCTTCTCGGTCGCGCGCCAGGACACCGGCCTGCCGATGCAGGAATACGGTGCCGAGTTCCTTGGCTACCTCACCGATGATTTCAGTCTGTACGGCCGCCACACCCGCACCGAGCAGGGCGAGTTGGCGTTGGAGCAGAGCCAGCTGACCGCCGAGTGGCGGCTGGGCAACGACGGCCAGCTGACCGGCGAACTACGCCGCGTGCGCGAAGAACAGGAACTGCAGAGCGTGGACGCACTGCTGGCCGCGATCGGGTACCGCCAGCGCTTCGGATCGTCATGGGAGCTGTACGGCACCGGGCAGGTGACCCTGGATGACGATGGCGGCGCGTACGAGAAGAACGACCTGCTCACCCTCGGCGCGCGGTATCTGTTCGGCGACCGCAGCAGTGTTGGTGCGGAAGTCAGCGGTGGCAGCCGTGGCCATGGTGCCAAGGTGGATGGCGAGTACCGCATGGCGCCCGACCACAGCCTGTACGGCAGTTACAGCTACAGCACCGACCGCACCGGCACCGATCCCTTGTTCGATACCGGCCTGCAGAGCGGCTGGACGCTGGGCCAGCGCTGGCGGTTGAGCAACCAGGTCAACGTCTACAACGAGAGCCAGTATCTGAAGGACCGTCGCCAGGACAGCGCCGGCATCGTGCATACCTTCGGCATGGATTTCTATCCCGCACAGGGCTGGAACCTGGGCTTCACGATCATGGATGGCGAGCTGGATTCCACCGTCGGCCGCGTCGACCGCCGTGCCTACAGCGTCAGTGGCGGGCGCACCGATGCGGTGGCGCAGTGGAACAGCAAGCTGGAGTACCGCCGTGACAGCGGCGCCGAGCAGCGCGAGCAGTGGGTGACCACCAACCGCCTGCTGTACAAGCTCAACGAAGACTGGCGCTTCGCGCTACGCGCCAACTATGCCGATACCGAAGACCGCATCGACCGCCTGGCCGATGCCAAACTGGTGGAGACCAACATGGGCTTTGCCTGGCGCCCGCATGACAACACGCGCTGGGCCGGCTTCGGCAAGTTCACCTATCTCTACGATGTCGCCTCGCTCGGGCAGGAGGGTGGCAACCTGTACGACCAGCGCTCGCAGATTCTCTCGCTGGAAGGCATCCGCCAGCTGGGCGCACGCTGGGAAGTGGCCGGCAAGCTGGCCTCGCGCTGGGGCGACTACCGCACCGGCCGTGGGGAAGGGGCCTGGCTGGACAGCCGTGCCGACTTCGCCGCGCTGCAGCTGCGTTATCGCCTGTTCGCCCACTGGGAAGGCCTGGCCGAGCACCGCTGGCTGAAGGTGCGCGACGGCGGCGTGCGCAAGGGCTGGCTGGTGGGCGTGGACCGCCGGGTCGGGGAGAACTTCAAGGTCGGGGTGGGCTACAACTTCACCGAGTTCAGCGATGACATGACCGAGCTGAAGTACGACCAGAAGGGGTTCTTCCTGAACATGGCCGGGTATTACTAGCGTCGGTCAGGCCTGCCACGCATGGCGTGGATTACGGCTTCGGTGGGCTTGGGCCTGCCACGCATGGGGTGGAATGGGCTCCGGTGAGTTCGGGCTGCCACGCATGGCGTGGCACTACCGGGGACCGCGGTGTTGGCGGTTGGCTTCGTGGGGGGAGGGGGCGCAGGGGGTAGAGCCAGGCCATGCCTGGCTGAACTGCCGACAACCTTTCCGGCCTGAATGGGCGCTTCCGGCAGCCCGTTCAGCCAGAAAACACGCGCCAGCCCCCAATTCATCCCTCTATCTTGTTGATTTCATGGGAGTTGATGGGTTGTTTCCGGCCTCTCGCCACTGTCATCATTTCGCGGTACGTTAGACGTGCAATCTGTACCAGCATCCCATCAACAGAACGCTGGAACTTCTTTCCCCTTTAGCAGTCCAATTCCGGGACTGCTAAGATGAGTGCTATGAGCCAGAACACCTCTACTGCCCTTGTGGCAAACAATCTCCCGATTCCCAGTGCGCTCGGTTCGCTGGACGCCTACATCGGTGCCGTGCACCAGATCCCGGTGCTGTCGGTCGATGACGAGCAGGACCTGGCCCGCCGCTTCCGCGACGAGCTGGATCTGGACGCCGCGCGCGAGCTGGTCCATTCCCACCTTCGCTTCGTGGTGCACGTCGCCCGTGGCTACAACGGCTACGGCCTGGCGCTGGGCGACCTGATCCAGGAAGGCAACATCGGCCTGATGAAGGCCGTGAAGCGCTTCGACCCGGACATGGGCGTTCGCCTGGTGTCGTTCGCGGTGCATTGGATCCGTGCGGAAATGCACGAGTTCATCCTCAAGAACTGGCGCATCGTCAAGGTCGCCACGACCAAGGCGCAGCGCAAGCTGTTCTTCAACCTGCGCAAGTCCAAGACCCGCCTGGGCTGGATGAACGCGGCCGAGGTCAGCGCGGTGGCCAAGGACCTGAACGTGTCCGAGCGCGAAGTGCTCGAGATGGAGTCGCGCCTGTCGGGTCGCGATATCGGTTTCGATCTCTCCAGCGATGACGATGACGATCATGCACCGCCGTCGCCGGCTGCCTATCTGCGCGCCAACGAAGAAGATCCTTCGATGGCGTATGAGCGGATGGACAGTGAAGACAATCAGTTGCAGCTGCTGCGCGAAGGCATGGCCGAGCTGGATGCGCGTTCGCGCGACATCATCCGCCGTCGCTGGTTGGACGCGGACAGCAAGGTGACGCTGCAGGAGCTGGCCGATGAGTACGGCGTGTCCGCCGAACGCATCCGCCAGGTCGAAGCGAATGCCCTGAAGAAGATGAAGGCGCTGTTTACTGCGTGATGCAGTGACTGGCGTGGTCACGCGAAAAGGCCCGGCGTGATGCCGGGCCTTTTCTGTTCTGGCAGCGCTGCACCCGTGTTTGCCCACTGATCTTTCCGACAGCCGGGCACGCCACGTGCTGATGTTCACGCCGTACCACTCAGTGGCACGGTATGATCATGCAACGTGTCTTCCGCACCCGGAGCTTCAACCGCAGCCTGCGAAGGTCTGCGCTCACCGCCGAGGCCCTGTGCCGCGCGGTCGATGAGATGCGTCGAGGCCTGGTGGATGCTGACCTGGGCGGTGGCATCTTCAAGAAGCGGGTGCGGTTGCCTGGTCGTGGTAAGCGCGGGAGTGTCCGGACCATCATCGCGGCCCCGGTGGGCACCAGTTGGTTCTTCCTGTTTGGCTATGAGAAGAACGAGCGCGCGACAATCAGCGCTACGGAACAGGATGCGCTCCAGTTGTATGCCTCGGAATTTCTGGGAATGAGCTTGACACAGTTGGATCACGCCGTGAAATGCGGCGACCTGCAGGAGATCTGTCATGACAAAGACCTCTGAACGCGGGCGCGCGAAGAGCCGACTTCTGGAGGCCGTGCACGATGCTGCCGTGCACCTGCACGCGCATGGGGTCATCGATAGGCGTCGATTGAGCTGCTACGACGCCTTGTGCCTGGAGCCGGTGCCCGCATACAGCAGCGCCCAGATTCGTGCACTTCGCACGTCGCTTGCGCTCAGCCAGCCGGTATTCGCAGGCGTTCTCAACACCAGCGTTTCAACGGTGCGCAGTTGGGAGCAGGGCGACAAGAAGCCCAGTGGGCCATCGCTGAAACTGTTGAACCTGATCGACCGGAAAGGCCTCGACGCCGTCCTCTAGAACAACGGCCCGGCAATGCCGGGCCGTTGCGCTGTACGGCAGCCGTCGCTGCCCTTGACCCGCCTCAGCCCCGCTCGCGCGCGATCGCCCGCCAGCCGATATCACCGCGGTGGAACTCATGGGCCCAGTGGATGGCACCGACGCCGGCGTAGGCGTTGCGCTGTGCTTCGCCCACCGTGCCGCCCAGTGCAGCCACGCACAGCACGCGTCCGCCGGCACTGAGCACCTGGCCCTGCGCGTCCAGCGTGGTGCCGGCATGGAACACCTTGGCCGTCGCGGCGACAGCGTCCAGGCCGTGGATCACGTCACCGGTGATCGGCGTCTCCGGATACGGCGAGGCCGCCATCACCACGCCCAGCGACGGGCGCGGGTCCCACTGCGCCTCCACGGTATCCAGGCGCTCGTCGATCGCCGCTTCGACCAGATCCACCAGATCCGACTGCAGGCGCAGCATCACCGGCTGGGTTTCGGGATCGCCAAAGCGCACGTTGAATTCGATCACCTTCGGCGCGCCGCTGGCATCGATCATCAGGCCCGCATAAAGGAAGCCGGTGAACGGAATGCCGTCGGCGAGCATGCCCTGCACGGTCGGGTTGACCACCTCACGCATCACGCGCGCATGTACTTCATCGGTCACCACCGGGGCTGGCGAGTACGCGCCCATGCCGCCGGTGTTGGGGCCGGTGTCGCCGTCGCCGACGCGCTTGTGGTCCTGCGAGGTCGCCATCGGCAGCGCGGTCCTGCCGTCCACCATCGAGATGAAGCTGGCTTCTTCGCCGTCCAGGAATTCTTCGATCACCACGCGGGCGCCGGCATCACCGAACGCATTGCCGGAGAGCATGTCGCGCACCGCGTCCTCGGCCTCGGCCAGCGTCATCGCCACGATCACGCCCTTGCCGGCGGCCAGGCCATCGGCCTTGACCACGATCGGGGCGCCCTTCTCGCGCAGGTAGGCCAGCGCCGGCTCGACCTCGGTGTGCACGGCGTAGAACGCGGTCGGGATCTTGTGGCGGGCCAGGAAGTCCTTCGCATACGCCTTGCTGCCTTCCAGCTGCGCGGCGGCGGCGGTGGGCCCGAAGATGCGGTGGCCGGCGGCGCGGAAGCGATCGACCACACCGGCCACCAGCGGCACTTCCGGGCCGACCACGGTCAGGCCGATGCCTTCGGTACCGACCAGTGCCAGCAGGCCGTCCAGGTCGTTGACCTTGACGTCCACGTTGCGGCACTTGGGTTCGGTCGCGGTGCCTGCATTGCCGGGGGCGACGATGACCTCGCGGACCTTCGCGGACTGGGCCAGCTTCCAGGCCAGGGCGTGTTCACGGCCGCCAGCGCCGATGACCAGGATCTTCAATGCAGTTCTCGCGTAAGAGGGCAGGAACGTGATTTTACGCGGTGCGGGCGGCGGGTGCATTCGGGCGGTCGGCTGCCGTGGCAACCCACGGCCTCAGCTGTCAGCGCAGCCGTCGCGCTGCAGGTCGTCCGGCACCGGATAGGCGCGCTGCCGCGCATCGAAGATGAGATGGTAGAACCCGGTCGCAGGTCCCGTGCAGTCGTGGCCGCTGGCACGCACCGTCAGCGGCCAGTAGCCCTCCACGGCGTTGCTGTCGCCCACGGTCGTGTTGAAGTCGACCGCGAACACGCCCTCGCCGCAGTCGGCCGGATTGCCGTCACAGCCGTGCAGGGCAAGGTTGTCGAGGTGATCGCGGTACCGGGCGACATCGCGCAGGCGATGGTTGTGTTCGGCGATGTAGCTGCGCCAGACGCGCCGATGGCCGCGCCGGTGTTCCTCATGGGTGATCTGGAACGCGCGGCGCTGCGGGCCGAGCTGCGCGATCTGGACCGTGCCGGGTGAACCGTGGCGCCCGTACTGCCCCTGCAGGCGCTGGGCCATGACCAGCAGCGGATCATCGGCGGGCAGCTGCGCGAAGAAGCCGCCCCGGTTGGTTCCTTCCTCGTCCGTACCCACGCGCAGCACGTACAGATCGACCCGGCCCGGCTCGACCGTGGCGGCATCGTCCAGAGTCTGGCACACCGCCAGCAGGGTCTGTTCCTGACCGTCGGCCGTGGCCGTGTCACGCGCGCACACACGGCGGGTGACCGGGCGAAGTGCCTCCACCTCGGTGTCCTCCCACGCATCCTTCCACGGTGCATCCAGTGCGGCCTTGTCGCCATAGCGCAGGCGCAGGAAGGCCTGCAGGCGCTGGGTGTGATCGCCCCTGACGCGGATCGTGTCTTCTGGCTGCGCCGTGGTGTCGAGCACACGGTGCGGTTTGGCGGGCTCGGAAGACGCCCCCGGTTCACTGGCAGGCGTGCACCCCAGCAGCCCCGCAGCAGTGGCCATGACCACCGCTGCGAGGCGATTGCGGCGCGAGGACGACATCCGTGTCGATGCCACCATCAGTGACGGAAGTGACGGACGCCGGTGAACACCATCGCCAGGCCATGCTCGTCGGCGGCGGCGATCACTTCGTTGTCGCGCATCGAGCCACCCGGCTGGATCACCGCCTTGATGCCGGCGGCAGCGGCGGCATCGATGCCATCGCGGAACGGGAAGAACGCATCGGAGGCCATCACCGAGCCTTCCACCACCAGGTTCGCATCGGCGGCCTTGATGCCGGCGATGCGCGCCGAGTACACGCGGCTCATCTGGCCGGCGCCGACACCGATGGTGCGGTTGTCCTTGGCGTAGACGATCGCGTTGGACTTGACGAACTTGGCGACCTTCCAGGCGAACAGCAGATCGGCGAACTGCTTCTCGGTCGGCGCCAGCTTGCTCACCACGGTCAGTTCGTCGCGGCTCATGCCGCGGTTGTCGGCACTCTGCATCAGCAGGCCAGAACCAATCCGCTTGGTGTCGTAGTTGTTGAGGCCTTCGCCATGCGGAATGCGCAGCACGCGCACGTTGGCCTTTCTGGTCGCGTATTCCAGCGCGGCCGGCTCGTAATCCGGAGCGATCAGTACTTCGACGAACTGGCGGTCCAGGATCACCTTGGCGGTGGCCGCGTCCAGCGGCTGGTTGAAGGCGATGATGCCGCCGAAGGCACTGGTCGGGTCGGTCGCATAGGCCAGCTCGTAGGCATCGCCGTTGCCGGCGCCCACGGCCACGCCGCACGGGTTGGCGTGCTTGACGATCACGCAGGCCGGCACGTCGAACTGACGCACGCATTCCCACGCGGCATCGGCGTCGGCCAGGTTGTTGTAGCTCAGTTCCTTGCCCTGCAGCTGCTGGAAGGTGGCCAGCGTGCCCGGCACCGGGTACAGGTCGCGATAGAACGCGCCGCTCTGGTGCGGGTTCTCGCCGTAGCGCAGATCCATCACCTTCACGAAGTTCGAATTCAACTGGGCCGGGAACTCCGCGCGCACGGGCACGGCGGTGTCGGTGGTGGTCACGGCCGAGAGGTAGTTGCTGATCGCCGCGTCGTACTGGGCCACGCGGTTGAACGCGGCGACCGAGAAGGCGAAGCGCTTGGCGGCCGACAGCTTGCCGTCGTTGGCGTCCAGTTCGGCCAGCAGTTCGGCGTACTGCGACGGATCGGTCGCCACCGCCACGCGGGCGAAATTCTTCGCGGCCGAACGCAGCATCGCCGGGCCACCGATGTCGATGTTCTCCACGGCGTCTTCGAGGGTGCAGTCCGCCTTGGCGGTGACCGACTCGAACGGATACAGGTTCAGCACCAGCAGATCGATCGCGCCGATGCCGTGTTCGGCCATGACGGCGTCATCCAGCCCGGCGCGGCCGAGCAGGCCGCCGTGCACCATCGGGTGCAGGGTCTTGACCCGGCCATCCATCATTTCCGGGAAGCCGGTGACGTCGGCGACATCTTTCACTGCCAGGCCGGCCTCGCGGATCGCCTTGGCGGTCCCGCCGGTGGAGAGCAGCTCCACGTTGCGCGCGGCGAGGGCGCGGGCCAGGTCGATCAGACCGGTTTTGTCGGAAACGGACAGCAGGGCCCGGCGCACGGGCAGCAGATCGGAACTCATGGGGGCAGGAGATCGAAGCGGAGCGGGGCCATATTGTAGGCCAGTGGCGCTGGCATGGCCGCGTTGGTGGTCACCACGACGGCCGTTGGGCCCCTGAAACGACGAAGGCCGGTACCGAGGCGTGCTCGATCCGGCCTTCTTTCCCTCGGGCACGACGCGCGCGCCCGGCCCGGCATCAGGTGGTGATGCCGTATTCCTTCAGCTTCTTGCGCAGGGTGGCGCGGTGGATGCCGAGCATCGAAGCAGCGCGGCTCTGGTTGCCTTCGCAATGGTTGAGCACTTCCACGAACAGCGGGATCTCCATCTCGCGCAGCACGATCTCGTAGACATCGTCCGCATCGCAGCCATCCAGGTCCCGCAGGTAGCGCCTGACCGACTGGGCCACGTGTTCGCGCAGGGGTGGCTTGGGCGCGCCACGACTGTTGTCAGGACGAGAAAGGACAGCGTTCAAGGAGTTTCCCGGTGCAAGAGCCGGGGCGGACAACAGCCCACGGCGGAATGATGATGGGGTCAGTCTAGCGCGTGCGTCGGCCGCCTGCCACGCTCTGGCAGCCCGGCGGTGCCTCAGAGGAACTCAAAGGTGAATGCGACCGTAGACGCCGCAGGCTCCCGCACCCGGAAGGCGATCTGTGCGCTCTGGCCCGGTTCCAGCGTGGCGGCCGGGTCCGTCGCGCGATCCAGATAGTCGGCCGGCGCGAACACATTGGTGCCGATCACGCGGCCATCGGCATCGGACAGGGACAGCCGCAGCGACGGCCAGGCCTGGGCCCAGCGCGCATCGTTGCGGATGCTCGCCTGCACCTGCAGCGCGCCGGCCACGCCGGCAACGGGGCGTACATCGCGGCTGAGCATGCTGAAAGCGGTCGGCTCGCGCCAGGCCGGCAAGGCGCAGCGCAGCACGCTGCACAGCCCGGCAATCCAGGGCCGCGTGCCGGCATCGGCAGCCAGCCGGGCGCGGTCGGCCACCGCGATCTGCACCAGCAGCAGCGCGGCCAGCCCGGCAACCATGCCCCACTGCCAGCGTGGCGTGCGCAGGCGCGCACCGGGCCGGCGCAGGAAACTCGGCGTGGTGATCGCGTCGGCTGGCGGCAGGGCAGCCGTGGCCGGGGTGCGTGCGTCCCCGCCCGGGGCGCGCCCGTCATCGGGCAGCGCTGTCGAAGGCGATGGCGATGGCGCTGGCGCCTGCCCGACCGGCGCGGCTGCGGGCGCCGCGTCGGCGACGAACCGGCGTGCGGCATCAGTGTCGGAGTCGACCCCGATGCCAGGTGCCGGCGCGGACGGCTGCGGCGCATGCAGCGGCTGTGCATCGATCACCTGTTCCACCGCCAGCGGCGCGATGCGATCGCCCACGGACGTCATCGACGGCGCAGGCGGCGTGTCATCGGGTGCGGCCGGACGATCCGCCGGTTCGGCCGGGGCCGGCGCAGACGGACGCAGGAACGTGGCGAGCGGGCGTCGCGGCGGCATCGGAGGCTCGGACATGGGCACGGGACCGGGCAGGGGACGGGCTATTCAAGCACGGCGGACGCCGGTGATGCGCATCCAGTCGCCATCCTGTGCCACGGCCAGCTGCTCGAAGGCCGGGGCATAGCGCTCCAGCAGTTCACCTTCCTGCCCGTGCAGGATGCCCGACAGCGCGATGCGACCGCCCGGGGCGACGCGCGCGGCCAGCACATCGGCCAGTGCATCCAGCGCCGAGGCGAGGATGTTCGCCACCACGACCGGGTACGTGGCCTGCGGTTCGTCCGCCGGCAGATAGACCTGCACCCGGTCCTGAAGACCATTGCGCTCTGCGTTGTCACCGGTGGCGATCACCGCCTGCGGGTCGTTGTCCACGCCCACCGCGCGGGCAGCCCCCAGCTTCAGCGCCGCCAGGGCGAGGATGCCCGAGCCGCAGCCGAAATCGAGCACGGTGTTGCCGGCCAGCGCGCCTTCGGTGGCCAGCCCGTCCAGCCAACGCAGGCACAGCGCGGTGGTGGGGTGGGTGCCCGAGCCGAACGCCAGGCCCGGGTCCAGGCGGACCACGGCGGCATCCTCGGCCTGCGCGGCCTCCGGCAGGTCGTGGTTCCACGGCACGATCCAGGTGCGGTCGCCGAAGGCCATCGGCTGGAACTGGTCGATCCAGGCGCGTTCCCAGTCTTCGTCGGCCACGGCGCGGAAGCTGGCATTGGCCCAGTCCAGGCCCGGATCGAAGGCGTCCAGCGCGGCCAGCAGGGCCAGCGCATTGGTGTCGCCCGGGAACAGCGCGGTCAGCACCAGGTCGTTCCACAGTGGCGTCTCGCCCACGCCCGGCTCCAGGATCGCGCGCTCGTTGCTGGTGTCGGCATCGGCATCAAGCAGGGTCACCGCCAGCGCGCCCACGTCGTCCAGCGCATTCTCATAGCGCGGCTGGGTGGCTTCGGTGCAGTGCAGGGTGAGTTCCAGGAAGGGCATGGGGGCAGGGGACCGGCGGAAAACCGTGCATGTTAGACCAGTGCGGGCCGATGGTCCCGGCGGCCGCGCGGCGCGGGCGTCTCGCCGGCCGGTAAGATTGGCCTGACAGCCGGTTCAGACAGCCTCGCGGGCGCTTGCTAAACTTGGCGTTCTGCTGTCAACCGCTGACAGCCTGTGACGTCCTGCCCATGGCGCTCGTGCCGACCCTGAAAACCTGGTTGCTGGTCGTACCGGCCCTGGCGTTGCTGGGGGTGGTGGGCTATCGCGCGGGCGATCGGGTGCTGCACGCCGAACCGGCCACCTCGCAGGTGGATGGGCCGCAGGCCGGCGAGGCCACCAGCGCGGTTCCGGCCGAAGCGCGGCAACTGGCCCGGCGTCTGCTCGGCAGCGAGCGCGGCACCGCGGTGGCCTCGGGCCTTCCGCTGGACCTGCGCGCGGATATCGAAGGCGACACCGACCTGTTCGCCTACGCGCAGCGGTTGCAGTTCCAGGCCGCCAATGGCAACGCCGAGGCCGGGTGGATGGTGAGCCGGGTGTACGACTACTGCGCCATGTACGCGATGGACCCGGGCGGTTACCAGCTCGACAACACCCTGCTCACCGGCATGGGCATGAGCGCCTCGGCACCGATGGTCGCCGCGCGCGAGCGCGTGTCGCGCCGCTGCGCGGGCTTCGTCAGCAGCGATAATCTCGGCCGCCCGTTGATCCTGACCCAGCGTCTGGAGGCGGCCAAGGCCGGCAACCTGGCTGCGGAGGCGTCGCTGTTCGCCCAAGGTCACCCGCTGGAAACCGCCCCGGCCTATCGTCGCGGCCTGGTCGAGCGCGTGATGGATTCGCGCGATCCGGAAGCCTTCATGGCGCTCGCGCCAGGCATGGGTCAGCGCGCCAGCGGGGACAGCGCGATGAGCGGCCTGGTGGCCGGCGACCAGTTCAGCGAACTGGCCTGGCGGCTGGCGGCCTGCGAACTGGGCATGGCCTGCGGTCCGGACAGTGTGCTGATGAACAATTTCTGCGCGAACGGAGGGATCTGTTCGCAGAACGGTGGGCAGGACTTTGCCACTTTTGTGTATGACGCCGCGGTATCGCGGCAAGGTGCGGGGAAAATGAACGTGTTGGTCGAAGAGCTGGTCAAGCAGAGGAATGGGCGATGAATTACCGTCGAATCCTGCACGGTGCGAAATTCTGGTTCTGGGTCGCGTTGTTCGTCGCGTACTCGGCCGGAGCAGTGGGCCTGGTGATGATCGATACCTACGATGATCGTTACCGAAGCCTGTCCAAGGTGCAGTTGACCTCGGTCAAGGCCGATGCCGAAGTGCGTCGTGCCGGTGCCAGTCAGGTCGCTGCGGTGTATCGCGCGCAGAGTGGCATGCCGTTCGCTTCGTTGCCGGCCGGCAGCACCTTCCAGGTGGTGTGGCCGGATGGTTCCACCGAGACGATGGTGATCGTCGATCCGACCTCGTCGCTGGGCGTGGAGCCGGTGAAGAATTCGCAGGTTACCGCGGCCGATACCGCCAAGCGGTAAGCACGCGCGGCATGGCCCCGCCCTGCGGGGCCGCAGCGTGCCTTCGCCATGGCTCGGGTCAACCAAATCCGGGTTGGCGCCACCGGCATCGCGGGCCATGGCAGCCCGGTTCGCGCAAACAAAAAGGCGGGGAAATCCCCGCCTTTCTGTTGTCCAGCGTCCCGCGCAAGCGATCAGGTCAACGCGATCGACTTGTTCTTGCGTTCGGCCAGGCGCTTTTCCAGGTAATGGATGTTCTGTCCACCGGCCTGGAAGCCCTTGTCGCGCATGATGCGCTGCTGCAGCGCGACGTTGGTCTTGATGCCGTCCACGACCAGTTCGCTCAGCGCCACGCGCATGCGCGCGATCGCAGTCTCGCGATCCGGGCCGTGCACGATCAGCTTGCCGATCATCGAGTCGTAGTTCGGCGGCACGCGGTAACCACTGTAGATGTGGGTATCCACGCGCACACCGGGGCCACCCGGCGGATGGAACGCGGTGATCTGGCCCGGGCTCGGCACGAAGGTTTCCGCGTCTTCGGCGTTGATGCGGCATTCGATCGCGTGGCCGGTCAGCACCACGTCGCTCTGCTTGATGCTCAGCTTCTGGCCGGCGGCGATGCGCAGCTGCTCGCAGACCAGGTCGATGCCGGTCACCATCTCCGTCACCGGATGCTCCACCTGCACGCGGGTGTTCATTTCGATGAAGTAGAAGCGGCCGTCTTCGAACAGGAACTCGAAGGTACCCGCGCCGCGGTAGCCGATACGGATGCAGGCTTCCACGCAGACCTTGCCGATCTCGTCGCGCAGTTCGGCGGTGATGCCCGGTGCCGGCGCTTCCTCCACCACTTTCTGGTGGCGGCGCTGCATGGAGCAGTCGCGTTCACCGAGGTGGATGGCGTTGCCCTGGCCGTCGGCAAGCACCTGGATCTCCACGTGGCGCGGATTCTCCAGGAACTTCTCCATGTAGACCTGATCGTTGCTGAAAGCGGCCTTGGCTTCGGACTTGGTGGTCTCGATCGCCGCCTTCAGCGAGGCCTCGGCATGCACCACGCGCATGCCACGACCGCCACCGCCACCGGAGGCCTTGATGATGACCGGGTAGCCGATCTCACGGGCGATCTTGGTGTTGGCCACGATGTCGTCGGTCAGCGGGCCGCCCGAGCCGGGCACGCACGGCACGCCGGCCGCCTTCATCGCGCGGATCGCTTCCACCTTGTCGCCCATCAGGCGGATGGTGTCGGCCTTGGGGCCGATGAAGATGAAACCGGATTCTTCCACGCGCTCGGCGAAGTCGGCGTTCTCCGAGAGGAAGCCGTACCCCGGGTGGATGGCCTGCGCGTCGGTGACTTCCGCCGCAGCGATCAGGGCCGGGATGTTGAGGTAGCTCTCCGAGGACGGTGCCGGACCGATGCAGACCGACTCGTCGGCCATGGCCACGTGCTTGAGGTTGCGGTCGACCGTGGAATGCACAGCCACCGTGCGGATGCCCAGGGTATGGCACGCGCGCAGGATGCGCAGCGCGATCTCCCCTCGGTTGGCAATAACGACTTTGTCGAGCATGGACTAATCCTTAGCCGATCACGAACAGCGGCTGGTCGAATTCGACCGGCTGGCCGTTTTCGCCCAGGATGGCGACGATGGTGCCGGAAACATCGGCTTCGATCGGGTTGAACATCTTCATCGCTTCGATGATCGCCAGCGTTTCACCGGCCTTGACGGCCTGGCCGACCGACACGAAGGCCGGCTTGTCCGGCGAGGACGAGGCGTAGAACGTGCCCACCATCGGCGCGCGCAGCACGTGGCCGTCCGGCAGGGCGTTGCCGGCCTTGGCGGTGCCACCGGTGGAGGCTTCGGTCGGCGACTGCATCGGCATCGCCGGGGCAGCGGCCTGGGCCGGTGCCGGGGCCATCATCATCTGCGGCTGGGCCTGCACCATGCCGTAGCCGGAGACGGGCGCGCGCGACAGGCGCACGGACTCTTCGCCTTCCTTGATTTCGATTTCGGCGAGGTTCGACTCTTCCAGCAGGTCGATCAGCTTCTTGATTTTGCGGAGATCCATAGGGGCCTCTGTGGTCTTGATGTCAGTGGAGAGGGGAAAGCGCGGTGCGCTCGGGTCAAAGCAGTTCGTAGAAATCGCGCAGCTGCCGCGTACGGTCGCGCGCGAGGGTGGTCAGGCAATGCATCTGCGCGCCATTGCGCGAAGTGCCATCGGCGTTGAAGGCGTAGACCGCGTCGCAGTCGTGGTCGCGCAGCTGCATCCACGCGCGCTGGGCCAGGACCAGCTGCTTCTCGGCATCGGCGCAGTGCGTGCAGGCGCCTTCGGCAGCCTGGCTGCGCAACTGCTGGCGCGCCTGGGCATACACCGCGTTCAATTCGGTATCGGCCTCGCTGGCCACATCCGAGGCGCACAGGTCTGATTCCATGGTGCCGCTCGGCTGCGCGCAGTCGATGCCTTCCGCGCTGCGATCAGCGGCGATGGCGGCGCCACACAGGCAGCCCCACAGCGCGACGCTGGCCAGGACCCGCGGCAGCGTCATCACGCCGAAGCGGCCGCCAGCCGGGTCAGCGCTGCATCCATCGCGTAGCGATAGCTGTCCGCACCGAACCCACAGATCACCCCGACCGCCTTGTCGCTGAAATAGCTGTGCTGGCGGAAGGGCTCGCGTGCATGCGGGTTGGACAGATGGATCTCGATGAAGGGCAGGTCCACCGCGGCCAGCGCATCGCGCAGGGCCACCGAGGTGTGGGTGAACGCTGCCGGGTTGATCAGGATGAAGGCGGTGCCGTCGTCCCGGGCGGCCTGCACGCGGTCCACCAGCACGTGCTCGGCGTTGGACTGCAGGCTCTCCAGGGCATGGCCGGCGGCCTGCGCCCGGGCCAGCAGGGCCTGGTCGATCTGCGCCAGCGTGGTGTGCCCATAGACCCCCGGCTCGCGCGTGCCGAGCAGGTTGAGGTTGGGGCCATGCAGGACCAGCAGTTTCGCCATGGGTGCCGAACAACAGGAAAGGGCGGAGTCTGGCGGAACTGGTGGATCGTGTCCAGTTCGGCGAAGTTACGCGTGTTTCAAGCGATTGTTTGAAATTCGCGTGCGATCCCTGTCCCAGCACGGCATGCCGGCGTCGGGATCACCGCACCTCCGCCAGCACCGCGCGCACCCGCAGCGCCAGATCTTCCAGCGTGAAGGGCTTGCCGATCACGTGGACTGCGGGGTCCAGCACCCCATCGTGTTCCAGCGCATTGCGGCTGTAGCCGGTGGTGAACAGCACTTTCAGGTCGGGCCGCCGTTTGAGGGCTTCGTCGGCCAGTTGCCGGCCGTTGACCTCCGGCATCACCACATCGGTGAACAGCAGCGCGATGTCCGGATGCTGCTCGAGCAGCGCCAGCGCGCCGGCTGCACTGTCGGCGGCAAGGACCGGGTAGCCCAGTTCGCTCAGCGCCTCGATGGAAAACTGTCGCACGCCCGGTTCGTCTTCCACGACCAGGACCAGCTCGCGGCCACCGCTCAGCGGGCGACTGTCCGCCGGTGCTGTCGAAGGACCCGCGTCGATGTCCCCCTCCCGGCGCGGGAGATACAGCGCCACCGTCGTTCCCTTGCCGAGCGAGGAATGGATCTTCACGTGCCCGGCCGATTGGCGGACGAAGCCGTACACCTGTGACAGGCCCAGCCCGGTGCCCTGGCCGACCTTCTTGGTGGTGAAGAACGGATCGAAGGCCTTGGCGATCACCTCCGGTGGCATGCCGCCGCCGTTGTCGGCCACGGTGATCAGCACGTACTCACCGGTGGGCACGTCGGCACGCATGGCGTCTGCGGCAGAGGCGATCCGGCAGTTGGCCGTTTCCACCACCAGCCGCCCGCCGCCCGGCAGCGCGTCGCGCGCGTTGACGGCCAGGTTGAGGATCACGTTCTCCAGCTGATTGGCATCGGCGAAGGTGCACCACACCTGCGCGGCCAGCACGGTCTCCAGGCGAATGTTGCTGCCCAGCGAATGCACCAGCAGGTCCGACATCCCGGCGATCAACCGGTTCACGTCCAAGGGCACCGGCTGCAGGGGCTGTTGCCGGGAAAACGCCAGCAGGCGCTGGGTCAGCTGCGCGGCCCGGGTCGCGCCGTCGATGGCCATGTCGATGTAGCGCTTGGCGCGCGGATCGCTGTCGCCCATGCGCATCGAAAGCAGGTCCAGCGGGCCGATCACGGTGGCGAGCATGTTGTTGAAGTCGTGCGCGATGCCGCCGGTCAACTGGCCCACCGCCTCCATCTTCTGGCTTTGGCGCAGGGCATCTTCCACGCGCGTGCGCTCGGCGACCTCTTCGAGCACGCGGCTCTCGAGGTGTTCGTTCAATTCATGCAGGCGTGCGTCGGCGAGCTTGCGCGCCGTGATCTCGATCGCCACGCCGACCACCCGCACGCAGCGGTCGCCTTCGAAATGGCCACGCCCCTTTGCCGCCACCCAGCGCACGACACCGTCTTCCTTGCCGACGGTGCGGTACTCCACGTCGTAGAGCGCGCGCCGGGCCGGGTCGGCCGCGGCGGCGAAGGCCGCGAAGGTTGCCTCGCTGTCATCGGGATGGATGCCGTCGTAGAAGTCGCGCAACGTCACTGCCACCCCGGGCGAGATGCCGAACATCGCCTTGGTCCGTGCCGGCCAGATCAGTTCATCGCGGACCAGGTCGACATCCCAGAAGCCCATGTCACCGGCCTCGGTGGCAAAGCGCAGGCGTTCCTCGCTCTTGGCCAGCGCAGCTTCGGCGGTGTTGCGGACGGTCAGGTCGAGCATCGCGCCGATCATCCGCAGCGGCTCACCCACGCCGCCACGCAATACGGTGCCGCGGTCGAGCACCGGCGCAAAGCTGCCATCGGCGCGCCGGAACCGGTACTCGCTGTTCCAGCCCGTCCCGCCGCCTTCGATCACCGCATGGATGTCGGCATCGACGCGCGCACGGTCATGGGGATGGATGTGGTCCAGCCACCACTGCGCCGTGGTCTCGGCCAGGGGATGGCCGAACAGGGTGGTGAGCGCCTCGTTCCAGATCACATGGCCATCGGAGATCCGCCAGTCCCAGATCGCATCGTTGGTGGCCTGGGCGGCCAGCCGATAGCGCTCCTCCACTTCCAGGTGGCGGGCCTCGGCGGCCTTGCGGTCGGTGATGTCCAGCGAGGTGCCGACCAGGCCGACCACGGTGCCGTCGGCGTCACGCAACGGTGACTTGGTCGACAGCCAGTAGGCGCGCCGGCCATCGGGAAAGCTCACTTCCTCTTCAAGCTGCTCGGTCTGCCCGCTGGCCATGACCCGCTCGTCGGTGGCCATGACCGTGGCGGCCTGGGCAGGGTCGTTCAGCAGTTCGGCATCGGTGCGGCCCACGTACACTTCCGGCGGCAGGCCGATGAGGTCGGTGGTGCCGCGGTTGCCGATCAGGATCCGGCCCTGGCGGTCCTTGGCATACACCACGCCGGGCGCTGCCTCGACGAAGGAGCGCAGCAGGGTCTGTGCCTGGTCCCGCTCGGCTTCGATCCGGCGGCGTTCGTCGATATCGATGAGCACGCCGGGGAAGCCGATGGCCTCTCCCTGCGCATCGAGATCCACCCGGCCGATCGCTTCGATCCAGCGGTACGCGCCGTCCGGGCCGCGGGTACGGTACTGGTGCGCATAGCGACCGCCCCGGCGGACCGCCTCGGCGATCGCATCGGCCAGGCCGGCGCGGTCGTCGGGATGAACGGCGGCGACCACCTGTTCCAGCCGCAGTTCGGTGCGCGCCAGGGCAGGGTCCAGGCCATGGGCGAGGGCGAGGGCATCGTCCACCGTGAGGTTGTCCCGGGCCACGTCCCAGAACCAGGTGCCGATGATCGCGCCGGCGGCCAGCGCCATCTTGACGCGCTCGGAATCCCGCTCGCGGTGGGAGCCGGGGGAAGGTGAAGAACTCAAGCGGTACCTGCGATCGGCGGGGGGCGGGTCCGGAACCCGGTGGCCCGTACTGCAGGCGACACGGGGCGGCAACGATAGGGTATCGCTGCCGGGCGCCGCTTTGGAACACCCCCCCGTTCGCCCCCGCTGCCCGGGCTGGATCCCGTCGGTCGCCCGTGGCTCCGGCTCGATCAGGGGATCAGGCGCGCCGCCCGCAGGCGGGCGAACAGGTCGAAGAACGCATCGTCGCTGGGCTGGTAGTCCAGGAAGCCCATCCGGCGGCTTTTGGACATGTCCGTGATCACCTCCAGCGGGCGCCCGAGATCGGCATCGGTGTGCCAGGGCGAGATCAGCCGATGGATATCCGGCTCTGCCAGACCGTGCGTGGCGGCCAGTGCGGACCAGGGCGCGGCATCGTCGGCCATCTGCGCCGCCAGCGGCCGCACGTGGCCACTGAAGGGTACGGCCTCGATATCGAACCACGCCGCGATCCGGCCCCACATCCAGCGCCACCGGAACACATCGCCGTTGACCACGTTGAAGGCCTGGTTGGCGGCGGCCGGTGTCTGCGTGGCCCACAGCAGATGACGCGCCAGCAGCCCGGCATCGGTCATGTCGGTCAGCCCCTCCCATTGGGCGAGCGAACCGGGGAACTGGAACGGGCGCCCGGTGTGCCTGCACAGGCTCGCGTGCACGGCCAGGGTCGTGCCCATGTTCATCGCATTGCCCACCGCCGCGCCGATCACCGTGTGCGGACGGTGCACGCTCCACTGGAAGCCATCGCGGGCGGCGGCGGCAAACACCTCGTCCTCCTGCGCGTAGTAGAAGTTGTCCACGGGCAGGCGCGGTTGTTCTTCACGGAAGGGCGTCTGCGGCAGGTTGCCCTGCGCGTACGCCTCGAACGGGCCGAGGTAGTGTTTCAGGCCCGTCACCAGCGCTACGTGCTGCACTGTGCCAGCCGGCGCCAGGGCCTGCAGCAGGTGACGCACCATCGCGCCGTTCACCCGGATGTTCTCGGCCTCGTTGGCCTGCCGGGACCAGGTAGTGATGAACACGTGCGTGGGTGCCAGTCCGGACAGCGCGGCGCGCGTGGCCTGCGCATCGTGCAGGTCGGCACAGACGCCGTGGGCGCCGGCGGGCAGCGAATCGGGCCGACGGGCCAGGCCGTGAACTTCCCAGCCCTCCTGCAGCAGCCGTTGTATCAGTGCACTGCCCACGATGCCCGTTGCACCGACCACCAACGCTTTCTGCCTCACGATGTCGCCTCTTTCATTGCTTTACAGGCGCACACCTTAGGATATCCAGGTACGCCTCGAAAGAAGGCACCAAACGGTAACCACACATGAAAACGGGTACTCCCGAAGAGCACTGGCGAGAGGATTGCGCCCCCCGGCGGGTGCTGGAGCTGTTCAGCACCAAGTGGACCTCGATGGTGCTGCACACCCTGGCCGTGCGGCATGACGGTACCGCCCGCAGCAACGCGCTGCACCGCAGCCTGCCGGCCGTCTCCAAGAAGATGCTGATCCAGACGCTGCGTGACATGGAGCATGCGGGAATCGTGCTGCGCACCGAGTACCCCACCGTGCCGCCCTCGGTGGACTACACGCTGACCCCGCTGGGGCGCCAACTGGTCGAACCGATCGAACTGATCTACGACTGGGCGCGCCGCAATGCTGGCGCCCTGGACGCGTTGCAGCCGCGCGCGACCTCACGTCGGCGCTGAGCAGGGCAGGCCAGCCGGATCGGGCAGAGTACGGCTCCCCTCCAGCGGATCGGTCACCAGGACCACGCCGCCCGGCTGCTGGTCCTTGAAGAAGGCGTCAGCTTCGCGGGCCAGCGCCTCGGTTCGGGCCGGGGCAGCGTTCGTTGCCGCAGCGGAGCCGGTCATCACCAGTGCCGATGCCATCAGCACAACACCCAGAATCTTCATGCGTCCTCTCCTTCAGTAGATGGGAGAAGCGTAGGGGTGGCCCTGCGATCACATGGAGCGATATATGACCTGCGGTCAGGGACGGGATCCAATGGCGGCCTGACCGGATGAGCGGTCAGTGCTGCGGGGTGACCCGCAGCCCACGCAGCAGCAGGTCGAGCGCCGCCACGCTCTGTGCCAGCCGCGCATCGCCATCATCGCCATCGGCGATCCAGAACGCGGCCTCGGCCAGGCTGCCGTACACCAGCGAGGCGAGGGCCTGCGGGTTGGCCTCGGCGACCATGCCCTGATCGATCAGGGCGGCGAGCAGGCGCTGCATGGAATCGATGCAGTGGCGTTGCGATTCCGGCGAGGCACCGCCGAGTACCGCGCGGGCATCGCGCAGGACGACGCGTTGGATGGTCGGCTCCAGCGCCATCTCCAGATACCCGGTGCAGCGCAGGCGAAACCCCTCCCAGGGATCGGCTGCAGCATCGGAGATCGCGTTCAGACGCTCGTCCATCTCGGCGTCGATCTGCTCCACCACCGCCGCGAGCAGGCCCTGCTTGTCGCCGAAATGGTGATACAGCGCGCCACGGGTCAAGCCGGCCTGCGCGGTGAGGTCATCCATGGAGGTGTCGGCGTAGCCGCGCGCGCTGAAGAACGCGCGGGCGGTGGCCAGCAGCGTGGCGCGGGTCTGCTCCATCTCGGCGCGGGTGCGGCGAACCATCGTCATCTCCTGGCATACGGGGCGGATGATTGTTTACATCCGGTGCGTATGTATATAGTATTTTAAACATACGATGTGTATGTAAATGGGTGAGCATGCCCATGGAGAAGAGGTTGAACCGCCCCTATCGCGATCTGTTCGCTGCGCCCGGCACGGCCGGCTTCACCCTGGCCGGCCTGCTGGCGCGGCTGCCCCTGCCGATGACCGGGATCGGCATCATCGCGCTGCTGTCCCAGGTGCGCGGCAGCTATGCGCTGGCCGGCGCGGTCGCGGCGACCTTCGTGCTCACCTATGCACTGGTGTCTCCGCAGGTCTCGCGCCTGGTGGACCGGCAGGGGCAGCGCCGGGTACTGCCGATGGCGACCGGCATCAGCGTGATCGGCCTTCTGCTCCTGCTCGGCGGCTCGTGGTACCACGCCCCGGTCGCGCTGCTGTTCGTCGGTGCACTGCTCGCCGGTGCCATGCCCAGCCTGTCGGCGATGGTGCGCGCGCGCTGGACGGCGCTCTACCGCGGTCAGCCGCGCCTGCAGACGGCGTACTCGCTGGAAACGGTGTTCGATGAAGTGACCTTCATTGCCGGGCCGCCGCTCTCCGTCGGTCTGGCGGTCTCGCTGTTTCCGCAGGCCGGCGTGCTTGCCGCGGCCATGCTGCTGCCGATCGGCGTCTTCGCCCTGGTCGCCCAGCGCAGGACCGAGCCGCCCATCGAGGCCGTGCCATCGACCGGCGAGCACTCAGGGTCCGTGATCGGCCTGGCAAGCGTGCGCTGGCTGGCGCTGCTGATGGTGGCGATGGGGGTGATCGTGGGCACCATCGATATCGTCAGCGTCGCCTACGCGGCGCAGTTGGGCCAGCCGGCCGCGGCGAGCCTGGTGCTCTCTGCGTATGCGGCCGGGTCCTGTCTGTCCGGGGTCCTGTTCGGCGCACTCAAACTGAAGGCGCCACTGCATCGCCTGGTGCTGCTGGGTGGAATGGCGACTGCCCTGACGACCGTGCCGCTGCTACTGGTCGGCAGCATCGGCTCACTTGTGGCGACGGTGCTCGTGGCCGGCGCCTTCTTCGCACCGACGATGATCGTGGCGATGTCGCTGATCGAGCAGCAGGTACCGGCGCGCCAGCTCACCGAGGGCATGACCTGGCTGCTGGCGGCGCTGAACGTGGGCGTGGCGCTGGGCGCGGCGATGTCAGGCTACGGAGTGGATGCGTACGGCGCGCGCGCTGGATTCCTGCTGGCGGTCACTGCCGGCGGTGCGGTGCTGCTGGCGGCCGTGGTCGCGTATCGACAGTTGCGGCCGCGCGACGACCGCGACCTGGGGGAAGGCTGATGCGCACGCACGTGGAATCGACATCGCCGCGCGCGTGGTGGGCGGTCACCGCCGCCAGTCTGGCCACCTTCTCGGTCGTCACCACGGAAATGTTGCCGGTAGGGCTGCTGACGTCGATCGCCGACGCATTGGGAACGAGCACCGGCACCGCAGGCGTGATGGTCTCGCTGCCCGCACTGCTGGCAGCGCTGTTCGCACCGCTGGTGGTGATCAGCGCCGGCAGCGTGGATCGCCGCACGCTGCTGTGCGCGCTGCTGGGGATTCTGGTCATCGCCAACCTGGTCTCCGCGCTGGCACCGACCCTGGCCTGGATGCTGGCAGCCCGCGTGCTGGTCGGGCTCTGCATGGGCGGCATCTGGGCCATTGCCGGCGGCCTGGCGGTGCGGCTGGTGGCCGCCCGATCGGTTGGCCTGGCAACATCGCTCATCTTCGGCGGCGTGGCGGCGGCGTCGGTACTGGGCGTTCCACTGGGTGCGCTGATCGGTGAACTGCTGGGATGGCGCTGGGCGTTCGGCAGCATGGCGCTGTTGGGAGGTGCCGTACTCGTCCTGCATATGGCCGTCATGCCCCGGCTGCCTTCGTCCGGTGCGACCCCCCTGCGTCAATTCGGGCACGCGCTGGGCAACCGCGGGCTGCAGCTCGGGCTGATGCTGACCTTCCTGCTGGTGGCCGGACACTTCATCGCCTTTACCTTCGTGCGGCCGCTGCTGCTGTCGGTGTCGGGCTTCGACGCGCGCTGGGTCGGGCTGTTGTTGTTCGGCTACGGCGCCGCCGGGATGGCAGGCAACTTCATCGCCGGCATCGTGGCAGCACGACGTACCCCGCTGACGGTGTCGCTGATCGCGGCGGGCCTGGTGCTGGCCCCGTTGCTGTTCCTGTCCATCGGCGATTCCCGCCTGGGCGGCGCCATGGCGCTGCTGGCGTGGGGGCTGGCCTACGGCGGGGTATCGGTGGGCCTGATGACGTGGATGATGAAGGCCGCACCAGGGGCGGTGGAGGTCGCCTCCTCGCTCTACGTCGGCGCCTTCAACATCGGTATCGCATCCGGGGCATGGATGGGGGGCCAGGCACTGGACCAGTATGGCCTGACCGCCAATCTCTGGCTCGCCGGAGGCTTCGCGGTCGCGGCGGTGGTGGTGTGCATTGCCGGCCGCCGGATGCAACCGGCGCAACGGGATACCGGCAAGCCCTCAGGCGCACTGTGACAGTGCGGACCGACCCTGCCAGGCCTCACTTTTGTCCTGTCGTCTCCAGCGCCGCCTTTTCAGCCACGGTCAACGCGCGATGGCCGTAGCTCAGCACCCGGGTCATCTGCCATTGCCCGTCCTTGTGCTGCCAGACCATCACGAACTTCGCGCTGCCTTCGCACTTGCCGGTGGCCACCTCGCAGAAGCGGTGCTCGCCTTCCTCGATCGCGCCGAAGTTCTTGATCGGGTAGACCTTGAGCGTCCCGGGAACCCGTTCGCGGCGGACCTTGTGGCAAATGTACTTGCGCGTGTTGGAGACCACCGTGTCGCGATCGAACGTGGCCCCGCCGCTGTCGTGATAGAACTCGACGGTAGGCGAAAAGTAGCGGGTAAAGGTCTCCAGGTCGCAGCGGTTGTAAGCGTCGAAGACCTGGTCATCCAATCCGGTGATGGTGCGCGTAAGGGCAGCGGCGTCTTCGGCCTCCTCGCCAGCGGATGCCGCCAGGGGCGCGAGCATGCCGGCAGCCGCGAGCACGGCGGCGACAACAGCGGGGGAGCGTTTCATCGGCAGTGCCTGCTTCGATCGGACCAGAGCGGGCGTCACTTTTCGCACGGGCCGGGACGCCCTTCAAGTGTCATTCGGACGGATGACCTCCGGCGCACGGAATCACGGGCGAGGGCAGTGGCCCCCTACAGCGTGCTGGAGTCCACCCGCTGGCGACCGGCCTGGGTGAGGTCGATGTCACCGTCTTCGGCCTGCGCGGCGTAGCCGGCCTTGACGGCCCAGTTGGCCGCCTCATCGCTGACCGGACGCGTAGCGTTGATGTCGCGAAGGATCTGCCGCTGTTCTTCAGTCAGGGGCGCCCGGGTGCTTTCGCTTCCGCTCATGGCGCGCGGACCTCGACGCTGATCGCGCCCTGGGCCAGCCGTGCGCGCTTGGCCCGCCGATGGTTTACCCACCACACCAGCCCCGGCAGGCCGTACAGCAGTGCACCGGCGAGCAGAAAGATCTTGAAGGCGGCATTCATGGCGGTCTCTCTCCGTGCGGTATGGCGTTGATGCGTCGTGATCGGCCCAAGGCGCGGTGGCGCGCACCGGCGCCTGCAGCGGCCCCGGCCGCGACCCCAGCGCTAGTTCAGCGCAATCGCCGTGAAGGCGCTGTCCCTGCGAGGGATACCCCGAGCCGCAGGGCGCTCGTCGCCGGACCGTCATCACTTCGTCGTCTGGCTCGCTTACAACGGGAGCCGCTGGCGACGCCACGGCCGCTGGTTGAGATGGGCCCTAAAGTTCATCCAAAACCCGCCGATATCGATGCGTCCTTCCGCCTGGAGTACGTGATGTCGGCTGTCCCCCGCCGCCTGTCGTTGTTCGTCGCCCGCCTGGGCGACCGGTTCCGCTTCCGTCTGGCCCCGCCGTCCCGGTTGGCCGGGCTCGGTCGTCTCAGCGTGGCACAGAAACTCAGGGCCAGCCTGCTGATCTGCGGCCTGGGCCTGTTCGCGGTGGCCGTGGTGTACGGCTGGACGCGGCATGATACCGAGCGGGCGGCCGAGACCTTCGCCGCCCACCAGCAGGAGGCCGCGCTGGCGGCCACGCTGGCAACCGAAGTCGCCGAGGCGAGACGCCTGCAGACACGGTATGCCAGCACCTTCGATGATGTCGATCGCGACGCCCTGCAGGCGGCGCACCAGCGCTTGCAGGCCACGCTGGCCCGGCTGCAGCGCGATCCGCACGATGCCGGCAGTGCCGGTGCGCTGCGTGAGTTGGCGACGCGGGCAGCCGACTTTGCCGAGGGCATCACCGCGTTGAACGCCCGCGTGGACGAGATGGGACGCGGCGATGCCGGCCTGCGTGCACAGCTGGAAGCAGCGGCTGCCACGCTGGAGGCCAGCGTCGAGGCCAGCGCGCGCCCGGCGCTGATGGCCCAGCTGCAGAAGATGCGCCGCGAGGAGAGCCTGCTGCTGCTCACCGGCGATTCGGCGCACACCGATCGCGCCAGCGAACAGAAGCTGCCCTTCGATCTCGCACTGGGCCAGGCGCGCCTGGGGCCGGAGATACAGGAGGCACTGCGGACGCAGATGGACGACTACCAGGGCGCGCTGTTGGCCTACACCGCTGCCCGCATCGGGCTGGACGTGGAAGCGCAGTCACTGGCCGAGACCGCGGCCCAGATCGGCCCCGGGCTGCAGGCGCTGCAACAGGCGCAGACGCTGGCCTTGGCGGCGGCACGCGAGCGACAGGCCGCGCGGGCCAGCACCATGGGGATCGTATTCGCGCTCACGCTGCTGCTGGTCGCGGTGGTGCTGATCGCCACGCTGCTGCTGGTGCTGCGCGCGGTGCGCCACCCGATCACCGATACGTTGCGCTTTGCCGAGGACATCGCCGAGGATCGACTCGACACCGTCCTGCCCCTGCATAATCCGCACGATGAAATCGGCCAGCTGGCCGCGCGCCTGCGCCACATGCAGCACCGCCTGCGTGAGCGGATCGACGCCGAGCGCGCGGCCGCGCGCGACAACACCCGTGCCCGCCAGGCGCTGGACTGCGCACAGACCGGGGTGATGGTGCTCGACGGTGAGGGGCAGATCGGTTTCCTCAACCAGGCGCTGCTGGCCGAACTGCAGCTCACGCACGCGGACTGGAGCGGCCAACCGGCTGCCGCCCTGCATCCGGCCTTCGCCACCCTGGTGCCGACGCTGCAGGCCGGCCAGCGCGCCAGCCGCGAGATCGAGCACGCGGGCATCCGCTACCAGCTGGTGATCACCCCGATCGTGGACCACGGCCAGCTGCTGGGCGCAGCGGTGGAGTGGCGCAGCCGCGCGCTGGAAACCACGGTGGAAAACGAAGTCGCCGCACTGGTGGACGCCGCCGCACGGGGGGAACTGCACGAGCGCATCACGGTGGACGACAAGCAGGGCTTCGTCAAAACCCTGGCCCTGAGCATCAACCACCTGCTCGATACGTTCCAGAGCAATCTGTCCGGGCTGCAGGGGCTCCTCTCGGCCCTATCGCAGGGCGATCTGCGCGTCCGCATGCACGGTGACTTCCACGGCGTGTTCGCCCGCCTGCGCGACGATGCCAATGCTACGGTGATGCAGCTGACCGACATCGTCGCGCGCATCCAGCAGGCGTCGCTGGCGATCAACCATGCCGCCGGGGAGATCGTCGCCGGCAACCACGACCTCTCCGATCGCACCGAGCGCCAGGCGGCGCACCTGGAAGAGACGGCCTCGTCGATGGAGGCGCTCTCGGCCACCGTCCGGCAGAACGCGGATTCAGCGCAGCAGGCCAACCAACTGGCGATACGCGCGGCCGAAGTTGCGGCCCGCGGCGGCGAATCGGTGGCGCAGGTGGTCACCACCATGGCCGATATCGCCCTGTCCTCGCGGCGGATCGGGGAGATCACCGGGGTGATCGACGGGATCGCGTTCCAGACCAACATCCTGGCCCTGAACGCCGCCGTGGAAGCGGCGCGGGCCGGCGAGCAGGGGCGCAGCTTCGCGGTGGTGGCCAGCGAAGTGCGCCTGTTGGCACAACGCAGTGCCGACGCCGCGCGCCAGATCAAGCAGCTGATCGAAGCCTCGGTGGAGAAGGTCGATGCCGGCACGCGCCAGGTCGATGACGCGGGTGCGACCATGGGTGAGATCGTCGGCAGCGTGCAGCGGGTCACATCGATCATGGCCAGCATTTCAGCCGCGTCGCAGCAGCAGACGGCGGGCATCGAGCAGGTGAGCCAGACGTTGCTGCAGATGGATGGCAGCACGCAGCAGAATGCGGCGCTGGTGGAAGAGGCTTCGGCCTCGGCGCGCGCCCTGGACCGCCAGGCCTCGCTGCTGGGCGAAGCGGTGGATGCCTTCGTCGTGACGCCACCGCCGCCGGCGCGTGTGCGGGCGACGGCCTGAGGCTGCGTCAAGGCCGCGCTCACCGTTCTTCACCGGCGGTGAGCCGGCGCTGTGGTTCGCTATTGTCCACCTATGAAGAAATCCACGCGCCGGCCGTCGCCTCCCACTGCCCCGGATGCCTTCGTGCGCGTCCGGGGTGCACGCGAACACAACCTGAAGAATGTGGATGTCGAGATCCCGCGCGATGCGCTGGTGGTGTTCTCCGGCATCTCCGGCTCGGGCAAGTCTTCGCTGGCGTTCGGCACGCTTTACGCCGAGGCACAGCGGCGCTACCTGGAATCGCTGTCGCCCTACGCACGTCGCCTGATCGACCAGGTCGGCGTGCCGGACGTGGACGCGATCGAAGGGCTGCCACCGGCGGTGGCCCTGCAGCAGCAGCGCGGTACTGCCAGCGTGCGCTCCAGCGTCGGCAGCGTCACCACGCTGTCGAGCCTGCTGCGGATGCTGTACTCGCGCGCCGGTACCTATCCGGCCAGGCAGCCGATGCTGTATGCCGAGGATTTCTCGCCGAATACACCGCAGGGCGCCTGCCCGAACTGCCACGGGCTGGGCTACGTGTATGAAGTGACCGAACAATCGATGGTGCCCGATCCCTCGCTGAGCATCCGCGAGCGCGCCATCGCCGCGTGGCCACCGGCGTGGCACGGGCAGAACCAGCGCGACATTCTGGTCACGCTGGGCTACGACGTGGACATTCCCTGGCGCGAGCTGCCCAAGAAACAGCGCGACTGGATCCTGTTCACTGAGGAACAACCGGTGGTGCCGGTCTACGCCGGCTTTACCCCGGCCGAAACCCGCGCCGCGCTGCGGCGCAAGGAGGAACCCAGTTACATGGGCACCTTCAGCGGTGCGCGCCGCTATGTGCTGCACACCTTTGCGACCACGCAGAGCGCGATGATGAAAAAGCGCGTGGCCCGCTACATGATCGGCGCCCAGTGCCCGGTCTGTGATGGCCGCCGGCTGAAGCGCGAAGCGCTGTCGGTGACATTCGCCGGCATGGACATCGGCACGCTGTCGCAGCTGCCGCTCAGTGCGATGGCGCAGGCGCTGCGTCCTGCGGCCGAAGGCCACTTCGATGCGCCGGCCGCTACGGCCACACGCAGCCGCAGCGCAGGTCGGCAGGCCACCGCCAAGCGCGTGGCCGCCGGTGGCAATGCGCATGCCGGCGGCAGTGACGTGCGCCGCACGCCGGATCTGTCCGAAGAGAAACGCATCGCGGCACAGCGCATCGCGCACGATCTGGTCGAGCGGATCGGCACGCTGCAGTCGCTGGGCCTGGGGTATCTGTCGATGGACCGCGCGACCCCGACGCTGTCGCCGGGCGAGCTGCAGCGCCTGCGCCTGGCGACGCAGATCCGATCCAGCCTGTTCGGGGTGGTGTACGTGCTGGATGAACCCACCGCCGGCCTGCATCCGGCCGATGGCGAGGCCCTGTACGACGCGCTGGCCCAGCTCAAGGCCGGCGGCAATACCTTGTTCGTGGTCGAGCATGATCTGGAGATGCTGCGCCGCGCGGACTGGCTGGTGGATGTCGGCCCCGGCGCGGGGCAGCATGGCGGCCAGGTGCTCTACAGCGGGCCGCCGGACGGCCTGCGCACGGTCAAAGCCTCGGTCACTGCGCCGTATCTGTTCCAGGACGCCACCGGCACGCGCCGCACGCCGCGCGCGCCGTCCGGCTGGCTGGGCCTGCAGGGCGTCCACCGCAACAATCTGCATGGCGTGGAGGCGCGCTTTCCGCTTGGTGCGTTCACCGCAGTCACCGGCGTCTCCGGCTCGGGCAAGTCCAGTCTGGTCAGCCAGGCACTGGTGGAGCTGGTGGGCGAACACCTGGGGCAGGAGCCGGTGATCGAGGAAACCGACAGCGAGTTGCTGCAGCCCAGCCGCATGGAACGCACGCGGGGCCGCTTGAACGGGGCCAAGGCGATCAAACGCCTGGTCAATGTGGATCAGAAGCCGATCGGGCGCACGCCGCGCTCGAATCTGGCGACCTATACCGGCCTGTTCGATCATGTTCGCCGGCTGTTCGCCGGTACACGCTCGGCCAAGGCGCGGCGCTACAGCGTCGGCCGCTTCTCCTTCAACGTCGCCGCCGGCCGCTGCGAGACCTGCGAAGGCGAGGGCTTCGTCCACGTCGAACTGCTGTTCATGCCCAGCGTCTACGCGCCGTGCCCCACCTGTCATGGCCAGCGCTACAACGCCAAGACGCTGGAGGTGCAGTGGAACGGGCGCAACATCGCGCAGGTGCTGGCGATGACGGTGGAGGAGGCGTTGGCCTTCTTCGCCGAGGAGCCACCGGTGCAGCGGCCGCTGCAGCTGCTGCGGGATATCGGGCTGGGCTATCTGCGCCTGGGCCAGCCCGCCACCGAGCTGTCCGGCGGCGAAGCGCAGCGGATCAAGCTGGCCACCGAGCTGCAGCGCAGCCAGCACGGCAGCAACCTGTACGTGCTGGACGAGCCGACCACCGGCCTGCATCCGGCCGACGTGGACAAGCTGATGGCGCAGCTGCACGGTCTGGTGGATGCCGGCAACACGGTGGTGGTCGTCGAGCACGACCTGCGCGTGGTGGCCGATGCGGACTGGGTGATCGATGTGGGGCCGGGGGCTGGCGAAGAGGGCGGGCGGATCGTGGCCGAGGGCACGCCGGCACAGGTCAGCCGGGCCACGCAGGGGGCGACGGCGCGCTATCTGCGCCGCTGGTTCCCCTGAGCGGCCGGGCGTTGCTCAGTACACATCGCGACGGTAGCGTCCGTCGTTGAGCAGGGCATCGACCGGATCGTTGCCCAGTACCTCGCGCAGCACCGCATCGACGCCTTCGGCCATGCCGTGCAGCGAGCCGCACACATAGATGCTGCCACCCAGATCCACCCATGCGCGCAGTGCCTCCGGTGCGGCGCGCAGCCGATCCTGCACATAGCCGCCACCCTCGGCATCGCGCGAGAACGCCAGGTCCACGCGGCTCAGATGGCCCTTCGCCTGCCAGGCCTCGATCTCCTCGCGATAGAGGAAATCGTGCGCGCGGGTGCGCTCGCCGAACACCAGCCAGTGCCCGCGGTCGCCCTGTGCGTCCGCTTCGCGCAGCAGGCTGCGCAGGCCGGCGATACCGGTGCCGTTGCCGATCAGCAGCATCGGGGCATGCTCGGGATGGCGATGGAAGCCGGTGTTGCGACGTACCCGGGCCGCGATGCTCTCCGCCTCGGTGGCATGCACGCACAGCCAGCCAGAGCCCAGCCCATGGCGGCCGTCGGGCAGCGCGGTCAGGCGAATCACCAGCTGCACGGCCCCATCGGCCGGTACCGAGGCGATCGAGTACTCGCGATGGGGCAGCGCCGGCAGCCGCGCCAGCCAGCGCGCGGCATCGGCTGCGGCGGCAGGATCACGTGGCTCCACAGCCTCCGGCAGCACGCGCGCGGCAGCCGCTTCGAGCAGCGTCGTGATCCGTCCATCGACCGTCACCGGTGCCTGCGGATCCAGGCCGTTGCGGGCCAGTGCCGCCAGCACGTGGGCACGCGCGTGGCGGGGCGCCATCTCCAGGATGTCACCGGCCTGCCAGTGCGCGTGGGCCGGCGGGTGCAGTGCCACCTGCCAGATCGCCCCGGCGGCGCTGCCCGGATTGAGCACGGTGCGCGCACCGAGTGCCCACGGCTGCAGCGCCACCGGCGCCGGCAGCGGGGTGTGGTCCTCAACGCCGGTCAGCAGGGCCAGCTGCTGCTGCCACTGGGCCAGTGGCACCGCATCCGTGCGATCCACCTCGATGCTGGCGAACAGCCGCTGCGCGCCCTGCGCCGCCAGCCAGCCGTCCACCTGGCGCGAGAAACCACAGAAGCGGGCGTACTCGCGATCGCCGAGCCCAAGCACGGCATACCTCATTCCCTGCAGCGCAGCGGCGTGCGCCAGCACCCGACGCTCGAAGGCACGCGCGGCGTCCGGTGCTTCGCCATCGCCGAAGGTGCTGATGACGAACAACGCGGTGTCCGTGTCTGCCAGGACTGCGGCATCCACCTGCGCCAGCGGGCGGACGTGCACCGGCAGGCCGGCCGCCTGCAGCTGTGCAGCCGTGCGCCAGGCCAGCTGTTCGGCAAAGCCACTCTGGCTGGCGAATGCCACCAGCCACGGCTGCCCGGTGCCGATGGCGGTCGCCAGTGGCAGGCGCGAGGCGCGCACGTCGCGTTTCTTGCGGCGGCGGTCCAGGTACAGCATCCAGCCGGTGATGAAGAACACCAGCATGCCCAGGCTGGAGAGCATCACGATGATCCGCCCCGGCAGCCCGAAGAAGCTGCCCGAGTGCAGCGCGAACACACTGACGATGATCTTGCCGCCAACGGTCTTGCTGCGGTAAGGCTCGTAGGAGAGCAGGGCACCCGTGGACGGATCGAGCTGGAGGATGTCCTGCGCGCGGTCGTGCGCGGTGTTGCTTCCCTGCACGCGGCTGGTGAGCGCACGGCCTGGCTTGGCCGGGAAACGAAGATCGATGTACCCGCGCCGCACGCCTTCCAAGGCGTACAGCGTGGTCTGCACCTTGTGCAGGTCCAGTGGGCCGCCACGGGTGCGCGGCGCGGTCTGCTCGGCCGCGGGGCCGCCCAGCAATGCGGTTGCGCCCTTGCGGTACCAGTCGAACGACCACCACAGCCCGGTCAGCGCGATCATCAGGTAGACCAGCAGCACCCAGGTGCCGACCACCGAGTGCAGGCTCCACAGGAAACTGCGCCCGCTGCGCGCCCACTCCACCGCCAGCCAGGTGCGCCAGTGCCACCAGCGCCGCGGCCAGCGCAGGTACAGGCCGGACAGGCAGAAAAACACCAGCGCGATCGCGCAGCTGCCGGTGATCAGGCTGCCGCGCTCACCGCTGACCAGGTGGCGATGCAGATCCTCGACGAAGGCGAAGAAGTCCAGCCCCTTCAGCCCGGTGAGCACGGTGCCGGTGTACGGATCGAAATAGCGCCAATTCGCCTGGCCGCCTTCGAAACGCGCCACCGACAGGCGCTGCCCGGTGGCGTCCACGCGCAGCCGCTGCAGCGGCTGTGGCATGCCCTGCTGCAGCCGTGGCAGCAGCTCTGTCAGGGCCAGTGGCTGCTCGCCCGCCGCGTGCCGCTGCACCACCTGCGCCAGGGCCGGGTTGGCCGCGCGCATGATCTCGTCTTCAAAGGCCAGCGTGGCCCCGCTCAGGCCCATCACCGCCAACACGGTGCCAGCGGTAATGCCCAGCAGCCAGTGCAGCTGGAAAATGATGGTCTTCAACATGGGGGCGGTCCGGCGGCAAGGCGAAGCGCGCCCGGCGGTGGATGAGAATGGATCTCGTCATTGTTGGGCGCAGGCCGGAGGCGGTCAATAGCCCAGGTCGGGCCCGTAGGGCCCCCGATCAAACAGCCACTTCGCCCAAGCGCGTCAGGGCGTTGCCCAGGCCTCGATTTCGCCGGCCGCAAACGGCCCCAGCTTCTGTTTCACGATGCGCCCCTGCGCGTCGATCAGCACGGAATACGGCAGCAGCCCCTGCGCATTGCCCAGCCGCACGCTGGCATCGGCCGGCCCGGGGGTATCGAGTACGATCGGATAGGCGACCGGTACGCGGGTCAGGAAATCGCGCACGCCCTCGGGCGTATCCAGCGCCAGCCCGAGCACCTGCACGCCGGTAGCGCCCTGGGCGTCGGCAAAGGCGGTCAGCGCGGGCATTTCCTCCACGCAGGGGCCGCACCAGCTGGCCCAGACATTGATCAGCAGCGGACGCCCGTGGAAGCTGGCCAGGTCCTGCGGTTTCCCTTGGAGGTCCGGCAGGGTGATCGCCGGCATCGGATCCCCCGGTTGGGCCGCGACCACCGCCGGCCGTGGCGGTGGCGGGGCAGTGGCCGGGCGCTCGTCATGCCCGGCGAACCAGACGCCGGCGCCGATGCCCAGCACGGCCGCGATCACGACCACCACGACCGTCCGCCGTGGTGGCCGCAGGCTCATCGCGCGGTCCGCAGCAGCGCTTCTTCCACCAGCGCCTGGGTCAGCACGGTCGGCAGCACGGTGGGCGGGGCGCCCGGGCCGTAGACCACGTAAAGCGGCACGCCGACGGCCTTGTGCTCATCCAGGAAGGCGGTAATCTGCGGGTCGACATTGGTGTAGTCGCCGCGCATGTAGACCGCGTTGGTCCGCCGCAACGTATCGCGGAAGGCGTCGGTGCCCAGCACCGCGCGCTCGTTGGCCTTGCAGGTCACGCACCAGTCGGCGGTCATGTTGACGAACACCACGCGGTTGTCCTGGCGCAGGCGGTCCAGCATCTGCGGCGAGTACTCCACCACGTTGTCGCTGGCCGACTGTGCGGCCTTGGCCGGCGGATCCAGGCGGGTCACGCCCCAGATCGGATACAGCGCGCCGAGCACCAACAGCAGGGCCAGCAGGCCACCCACGCGCTGGCTGCGCCAGCGGCTGCGCTCGAACCACCACAGGGCCAGCGACAGGATCACCAGGCCGCCCAGCACCAGGGCCATGGCGTCCACGCCGCGCTGCTTGCCCAGCACCCACAGCAGCCAGATCGCGGTGCCGTACATCGGGAAGGCCAGCACCAGCTTGAGGGTTTCCATCCACGCACCGGGGCGCGGCAGGCGGCGCGCCAGCGAGGGCACGAAGCCGATCAGCAGGAATGGCAGCGCCAGGCCCAGGCCGAGCGCCAGGAACACCAGCATCGCCTGCAGGCCGGGTGCCGCGAAGGCGTAGGCCAGGGCCGGCCCCATGAACGGAGCCACGCACGGGCTGGCCACCACGCAGGCGAGCACGCCGGTGAAGAAATCGCCGACCGGACCGCTGCGCGAGGCCAGCGACTGGCCCATGCCACCCAGGCTGCCGCCGAGGGTGAACACGCCCGACAGGCTCAGGCCCACGGCGAACATCAGGTACACCAGCGCGGCGATGAACCACGGGTGCTGCAACTGGAAGCCCCATCCCGCGGCCTGGCCGGCCGCCCGCAGCGCGATCACCAGGGCGCCGATGGCAGCGAAGGCCACCAGCACGCCGGCGGTGTACCAGAGCGCATGGCTGCGCGCGCGCTGGCGGCTCTCGCCACTCTGCGCCACGCCCAGCACCTTCAGCGACAGGATCGGCAGCACGCACGGCATCAGGTTGAGGATCAGGCCGCCGGCCACGGCGAACAGCAGCAGCACCAGCAGGTTGCCGGGCGCGGCGGCCGGTGCCACCGGCGGCGGGGTGCGCTGCGCGTTGTCGGCACTGGCATCGGGCGGGGTGGCGGTATCGCCGGGCACGGCCAGCGCCGGTTCGTTCGGGCGGATCAGCATCGGCTGGCTGCCGGCGTCGCTGCGGGCCTGGTCGCGCTTGTCGCGATTGGGCAGGGGGGCGATGACCTCGGTCTTCTGCGCGACCTCATCGGCCTTGGCGTTGATCGTGCCTGCCGGCAGCGCCAGCTTCACCCGGCGCGTCATCGGCGGGTAGCAGATGCCATCGGTCTGGCAGCCCTGGAAGGTGATCACCAGCGTGGCGTCGGTCGCACCGGCGGTGCTGCGGCGCAGGGGCAGCGGTACATCGATCTGGTCGAAATACACCGCGACATCGCCGAAGTGTTCATCGCGGTGCGATTTGGCAGCCGGCCACTTGGGCTTGTCCGCGCGGATGCCCGGGGCGCCTTCCAGCGCCAGCGAGGTGCGGTCGCGATACAGGTAGTAGCCCGGCGCCGGGGTGAAACGCAGCAGCACGGTATTGCCATCGCCGACGATCGCATCGAAGCCGAACGCGCGTTCGGAGGGCAGCGGCAGCGCCTGGGTGGTGCTGGTGCCGGGCAGGCGCAGGCCGGTGCCGGTGTTGCCGGCCAGCGGGTTGTTGAACGGGGAGGCAGCAGCGCTGGCGGCGGCCGGGGCGCTGCTGGCCGCGCCGCTGCCGCCGCTCGGCAGTTTCACCTGCAGCGTGCGCTTCTGCGGCGGATAGCACACGCCAGCATCGGCGCAGCCCTGGTAGCGCACTTCCAGCGTGACGGTGTCGGCGCCGTCGGCGGCCTTGCCGGGCAGGACACCGGTCAGGCGCTCGCGGTAGGTTTCCACCTCGCCGAAGAAGTCATCGTGGTGCTTCTTGCCGGCCGGCAGCTGCAGCGCCTCGGCATCGAAGCCGGCCTCGGCCTTGACCGTGGTGCGGTGGCGGTACAGGTAATAACCCGGGGCGATCTTCCAGCTGATCTCCACGCGATCGCGGTCACGCGCCTGCGCAGTAAGCCCGAAGGCCTCATCGACCGGGAGCAGGTCTTTTTCACTGACGGCCCAGGCCGGCAGGGAGACCACGAGCAACGCGCACAGCGCGGCAACACGACGAAACAGCGTCATCAATCACTTTCCTCACGGGTCTGCGCCCGAATCCAATCCAGGTACGCCGGCAGGCCGGCGCGGGTTTCGACCGCGATGCACTCGGGGAGTTCATACGGATGCAGGGCCTGCACGCGCGCGATCGCGGCATCCAGGCGGCTGCCGGTGGTCTTGATCACCAGTTGGACCTCATGGTCCTCGGTGACCTCGCCCTGCCAACGGTAGGTCGAGTGCGCCCCGTCCAGGCGCGTCACGCACGCGGCCAGGCGTTCGTCCACCAGCGCATGTGCCAGCCGCGTGGCGCAGGCCACGTCGGGGCAGGTGGTGAACAGCACGAAGACGGGATCGGCAATCGACATGACCGCCGAGTATAGGACCGCTGGAGGCCAATGGTCCGACCGGCGCCGCGAGGGGGCGCCGGTCGGACGGGCTCAGTTGGCCAGCTGGCAGGTGGCCGGCCTGGCCGAGGTGAACAGGGCCGGGGTGGCCCATTCGGGGTGGTCGATGAACGGATTGCGGTTGCCCTGGAAACTGAAGATCACCTCATTGCGAGCGCGTTCTGCCGCATCCGGCGGGTCAGCAAGGTGCCAGTCGATCAGGGTCGAGAGCAGGCCCATGTAAGCAGGCGAGGCCGACGTTTTGACGATCTTGCTGCGGTCGTCGGTCAGCTCCAGGTCCGGCTCGGACTGGCCGGTTTTCGCATCTTTACCGCCTTCATAACGGATCGCCATGTACATCACCGCACGCGCCATATCGCCCTTGCGATGGCCCCACACTTCGAACGAGCCGCCATTGCCATCGGGCGTGCGCACCCAGTTGGAGGTGCCCGGGTAGCCGCCGCTGCCGCCGCCGGACCCGTTGTTGGATTCGGTTGCACGCTCACCGCAGTTGCTGTCGCATTTGGCGTAGGGCTTGTTGCCGCGGTCCGCATTCCACTGCGCATCGGTCAGGTACAGCATGTGGGTGTCGGTATACGGCGCGTAGGGCAGGCCCTTGTCGCCGGTGGTGCTGGCAAAGCCCAGCGAGTTGGGCCAGGTGTGCTCGCGGTTGTAGGTCAGCCCACTGCCGGTGCCGGCCCGCCCGCTGACCTTGGTATAGCTGCGGTTGCGGTAGGCATCGAGGATGTTGCCGCTGTTGTTGGGATCTTCGTCGGCGATCTCCAGGATGGTCCAGGTGCTGGTGCCCGAGCCGCTGTACGGATACGCGGTGTGCCCCTTGATGGTCTCGTGCAGCGAGCAGCGCAGCTGGCTGGGGCTGGAGGTGTTCACCTTCGCGTAGTACTCGCCGGGGTTGCCCGGATTGCCCGGGTCGGGCGTGGTGGCGGTGGCCACGGTGAACGCGATGCGGGTATCGGCGGCCGGGCGCGCGCCCTGGGCATCCTTCACGCGGGTGGCGCGGATATCGAAGCGGCAGGCTTCCCCCGCCACCAGCGCGGTGTTGGTGGCCAGCGTGAAGCGGGTACCGGTGGTCGCATGGCTCAGCGCGACCGTGCCGGACTGGCCGCAGCTCAGCGCGAACGCGCCGCTGGAGAGGGTGACCGGCTCACTGAAGATGACGCTCAGGTCGGCCGCGGCCGGGAACGTGCTGGCGCCCTGTTCGGGGGTGGTCGCCGTGACCGAGGGCGCGGTATTCGGGCCGGTCGGACCGCCGCCGCTGAAGGTCTGGCCGTGGTTGCAGGCGCCGAAGGTCTGCCCGGCCGTTTCGGCCCAGGTGAAATGCGCGTACTGGCTGCCGGTGCCGGTCAGCTGCAGAGAGGTGCCCGGGGCAGTGCTGTTGGTCTCGCTGACCGGGAGGTTCTGGCTGGTCAGGCCCGCCGCGGGTCCCCCGGCCGCGGTGATGGTGCCCTCGTAGCTGAGGAACTGGACCACCTTGCCGCTGGCATCGACCAGGGCGATGCCATCGTTGGGACCGTTCTGGAGGCCGTTGGTCGGGTAGCTGACCGTGGCCAGCCGCGCGCTGCCGCAGCTGGCGGTGCCGGCCGGGACCGCGTTGTCGGCGTAGACCGCGGCGGCCGAGGGGTTGCTGCCGTTGTAGAGGTAGAGCCGGTAGCCGGACAGGTCCTCACCGGCGGTGGCGACCACCTCGATCGCCTCGCCGACATCCCCGGCCGGGGTGCTGTCGTCGTAATGCAGTTCATTGATGAATACATCGGCCCGGGCCGGGCTGGTGGCCAGTACCAGCAGGCAGGCCAGGGACAGCGGCGTCAGCAACCTCATCTACGGCTCCTTGTGATTGGTCAGTGCCGCTCGAATCTACGCAATCCAGATGACACATCCGCCACCCTGTCGGATTCGACCTTTCGCACTGAGAACTGCGTCAAACATTCACGTCCGACCACCGGCCGGCAAAAAAATCCGATCGGCTGCCCTTGAAAGGGCAGGGGCCAGCACCATCTCTGCTCTGTCCCGCACCGTCGGGTTTTTTCGTGAGCGTGGCTGGCAGTCGCCCTGTGCGAGTGCTAACATCGCCAGACTTTCCTAGACCAATCAACAACTTAAAAGGGTCTCACATGAGCATCAAGCCGCTTCATGACCGCGTCGTAGTCAAGCCGATCGAAGCCGACGAAATCTCGTCCGGCGGCATCGTGATTCCGGATTCCGCCAAGGAAAAGTCGACCAAGGGTGAAGTCGTGGCCGTCGGCCCGGGCAAGCCCCTGGACAACGGCAGCGTGCGCGCGCCGTCGCTGAAGGTCGGTGACAAGGTCATCTACGGCCAGTACGCCGGCAGCAGCTACAAGTCCGAAGGCGTCGAGTTCAAGGTTCTGCGCGAAGACGACATCCTCGCCATCGTCGGCTGAGTGATGCGGCCGGCCCCGTGCCGGCGCTTCCGCACTTCCTCCCGTTCAAGCAGCCGGGCATGGCCCGGCTCTACATAAAAAGGTAATCGCAATGGCTGCCAAAGATATTCGTTTCGGTGAAGACGCCCGCGCCCGCATGGTTCGCGGCGTCAACGTTCTCGCCAATGCCGTCAAGGCCACCCTGGGCCCGAAGGGCCGCAACGTCGTGCTCGAGAAGAGCTTCGGCGCGCCGACCATCACCAAGGACGGCGTCTCCGTCGCCAAGGAAATCGAACTGGCTGACAAGTTCGAGAACATGGGCGCGCAGATGGTGAAGGAAGTCGCGTCGCGCACCAACGATGACGCCGGCGACGGCACCACCACCGCCACCGTGCTGGCCCAGGCCCTGATCCGCGAAGGCGCCAAGGCCGTCGCTGCCGGCATGAACCCGATGGACCTCAAGCGCGGTATCGACAAGGCCGTGATCGCCGCCGTCGCCGAGCTGAAGAACATCTCCAAGCCGACCGCTGACGACAAGGCCATTGCCCAGGTCGGCACGATCTCGGCCAACTCGGACGAGTCGATCGGCAACATCATCGCCGAAGCGATGCGCCGCGTGACCAAGGAAGGCGTCATCACCGTTGAAGAAGGCTCGGGCCTGGACAACGAGCTGGACGTCGTCGAAGGCATGCAGTTCGACCGTGGCTACCTGTCCCCGTACTTCATCAACAACCAGCAGTCGCAGACCGCTGACCTGGACGATCCGTACGTGCTGCTGCACGACAAGAAGATCTCCAACGTGCGCGACCTGCTGCCCGTGCTGGAAGGCGTCGCCAAGGCCGGCAAGCCGCTGCTGATCATCGCCGAAGACATCGAAGGCGAAGCGCTGGCCACCCTGGTGGTCAACACCATCCGTGGCATCGTGAAGGTCGTGGCCGTCAAGGCACCGGGCTTCGGCGACCGTCGCAAGGCGATGCTGGAAGACATGGCCGTGCTGACCGGCGGCACCGTGATCTCCGAGGAAATCGGTCTGTCGCTGGAAAAGGCGACGATCAAGGACCTGGGCCGCGCCAAGAAGGTGCAGGTCTCCAAGGAAAACACCACGATCATCGATGGCGCCGGCGAGAAGGCCAGCATCGAAGCGCGTGTCACCCAGATCAAGACCCAGATCGAAGACACCTCGTCGGATTACGATCGCGAGAAGCTGCAGGAACGCGTAGCCAAGCTGGCCGGCGGCGTTGCCGTGATCAAGGTCGGTGCCTCGACCGAAATCGAAATGAAGGAAAAGAAGGATCGCGTCGACGACGCCCTGCACGCGACCCGTGCAGCCGTTGAAGAAGGCGTGGTCCCGGGCGGCGGCGTTGCCCTGGTCCGTGCGGTCACCGCGCTGAGCGGCCTGAAGGGTGCCAACGAAGACCAGAACCACGGCATCCAGATCGCCCTGCGCGCGATGGAAGCCCCGCTGCGCGAAATCGTGGCCAACGCTGGCGAAGAGCCGTCCGTGATCGTCAACAAGGTCAAGGAAGGCACCGGCAGCTTCGGCTACAACGCCGCCACCGGCGAGTTCGGCGACATGCTGGAATTCGGCATCCTGGACCCGACCAAGGTGACCCGTTCGGCGCTGCAGAACGCGGCCTCGATCGCTGGCCTGATGATCACCACCGAAGCCATGGTTGCCGAAGCCCCGAAGAAGGATGACGGCGCTGGCGCAGCCGGCGGCGGCATGGGCGGTATGGGTGGCATGGGCGGCATGGACTTCTGATGTAGAGGCCGGCCATCGGTCGGCACCTGCCATCCGCCACCGCAGTACGAAAAACCCCGCCGGAAGGCGGGGTTTTTTTGTGCGCGTAGTACCGACTCACAGCGCGCTGGTGGGGGCCGCGACCTCGTCCTGCAACCAACCCAGGAACGCTGCGATGGCCGGTGTCTCCTCGGCGCCGGGCAGGGTGACGGCGTAGTACGCAAACCGCGTCGGCCAGGGCTGATCCAGCACCACCGCCAGCCGACCGCTGGCCACTTCGGCGTCCACATACAGATCGCGCACCAGCGCGATGCCCTGGCCCGCTTCCGCGGCGCGGATCAGCAGCACGTCATCATCGAAGGCCGGGCCACGCTCGATGCGCGGATCGGCGGGCAGGCCAAGCGCGCGGAACCATAGCGACCAGTCACTGCGATCGGAATCCTGCAGCAGCGGGTACTGCAGGCAGTCCGCGGGGGAGTGGATCGGCGGCCCCTCGGCGAGCAGCGTCGGGCAGGCCACCGGCAACAGCACCGGTGCCGCCAGCGGGCGCGAGACCAGCCCGGGATACTCGCCGAGACCGTGGCGGATCGCGATGTCGATGCGATCGCGGCGCAGATCCGCCAAGGCCGACGAGGCTTCCACGCGCACCTCGATCTCTGGATGCCGCGCGGTGAAGCGGCCCAGCCGCGGCACCAGCCAGGCGGCGGCAAAGCTGGGCACGGTGCTGATCGTCAGTGTCTGCCGCGCATGGATGGCGTCCAGCGTCGCCATGCCGTCCTGGATCTGATCGAACGCACGCAGCAGCGCAGGGTGCACCTGCGCGCCGGCGGCGGTGAGGGCGACGCCGTGCCGCGTGCGGGTGAAGAGCTCCACGCCGGTGCGCGCCTGCAACAGCTTGAGCTGCTGGCTGATCGCACCCGGGGTGACGCCCATGACTGCCGCGGCTGCCTTGAGGCTGCCATGACGTCCGGTTTCGACGAAGGCGCGCAGCGCGAGGAGGGGAAGGACAGCGCCCATGACGTTAGATTTTCTCTCTTGAGCAAGCACGATAAATCGTTCTACAGCAGGCCATGGCCTGCGTAGCATCGTGATCATGTTGATTCACGGCGGTTTAGTCCAGCTGCATTGCATGAACTCCACCAATGCGCCCGCAGCCGGCATGCGCTGCCATCGCGGCGTGGCGTCGTGACGTGACGTGACGTGACCTCCCTCCGCCATCCATCCCCTGCCAAGGAGACCCGCATGTCCCCAGCGTCGCTGCACCTGTACACCGACAGCTCGCCCAACGGCTTCAAGATCACCATCGCGCTGGAAGAGCTCGGCATCCCTTACGTGCTGCATCACGTGCGCATCGACGCCGGTGAGCACCGCCATCCCGATTTCCTTCGGCTGCATCCACACGGCCGCATTCCGGTGCTGGTCGACGAGGCAACCGGTATCACGGTGTTCGAATCCGCCGCCATCCTGCTCTACCTGGCCGAGCAGAGCGGACGCCTGTTGCCGCAGGCGCCACGCGCGCGCTGGGAGGCAATCACCTGGCTGATGTTCCATGCCGCCAGCGTCGGCCCGATCCTGGGCCAGCGCGTGCATGTCGAGATGTTCGCCGACGCGCCCCATGCGCCCGCGATCGAACGCTATCGGCGCTTGAGCGAGGCGTTCTTCGCCACGCTGGACCAGCGCCTCACAGACCGCCCATGGCTGGCCGGCGAGGCGTACTCGATCGCCGACATCGCCGGCTACGGCTGGAGCCACATCGCACAGCTGATCGGCTTCGATTTCAGCGCGTACCCCCACTTGAGTGCATGGCACCTGCGCATGTCACAGCGGCCTGCGGTGCAGCGCGGCGTGCAGCTCCCCGAACCGGCCACCGGCCCCTGATCCAGGACGATCACGATGACGCTGTTGACCGATATCAGCGCTGCACAGGGGCCGCTGACCGGCGCCTCCGCCCCCGCGTTCGCCCGGCATGCCGGTTACCAGCGGATGTTCCGCGAGGGAGCACTCACGCTGGGCGTGTTCCTGCCGCTGCGCTTCTACCAGGGGGACATGCAGGTGCTGGCCGGCCAGGCCGACCTGGTGCGCCAGCTGGACCGCGACGGTTTCGCCGCGACCTGGGTGCGGGATGTGCCGTTGTTCGATCCGCTGTTCGGCGATGCCGGGCAGGTGTTCGATCCGTTCACCTACCTGGCCTTCCTGGCGGCGCGCACCGAACGGCTGGCGCTGGCCACCGGCAGCGCGATCTTCTCCCTGCGCCACCCGATCGACCTGGCCAAGTCCGCGGCCACCATCGACCAGCTGTCCGGTGGGCGCCTGGTGCTGGGCATCGCTTCGGGTGATCGCCCGGTCGAGTTCCCGGCGTATGGCCTGCAGCATGCAGACCGTGGCAAGCGCTTCGCCGCCTCGGTGGCCTGCGTGCGTCAGTTGATGCAGCACGGTCCCCTGCATATCGAGTCGCCACTGGGCGCGCTGCAGGGCGTCGAGCTGTTGCCCAAGCCGGTCGCCGGGGCGATTCCGCTGCTGGTGACCGGCACCTCGCAGCAGACACTGGACTGGGTCGGGCAGCATGCCGATGGTTGGCTGACCTATCCCGAGGCAACCCATCACGCCGCCGGGCCGCAGCGCCTGGCCGGCAAGATCCAGGCCTGGCGCCGCCTCATTCCCGACGGGGGTTTCCGCCCGCATGTCACCAACGAATGGCTGGATCTGGTCGAGGACCCGAACCATCCACGCACCCCGGTGAAGGGTGGCTACATGCTGAGGACGGGTCGGAACGGGCTGATCGATCTACTCTGCGAGTGGCAGCGTACCGGCGTGAACCATGCTGCGTTGGGGATCCAGTTCTCGCAGCGCCCCGCAGCCGAGGTGCTGCAGGAGCTGGCCGAGTACGTGCTGCCGTTGTTTCCCTCGCATGACGGGCCATTGCCGGCACAGGTGCGCTGGTAAGCCGCTACGTGGCCTGCGTCATTCGACGAACGTCTTGCCCCCGTACTCCCACGACCACGGCGCGCCGGTTTCGCCCAGAACGAACCGCACCAGGGCCGGGAACGCCGCTTCGGCGCGCACGTCATTGCCCAGCACCACCACGCAGCGTTGGCGTCGCGCCACGCACACCAGCGTGTTGCCCACCGCATCGTCGTGGCCGCCCTTGTAGAACCCGCGCCCCTGCGGTCCCTGGAACACCACCACGCCCAGCCCGGCGGCGAGGTCACGGCGCCGTTGCGCAGGCGCCAGCTCGTCCTGCAGGGTCGGAAACTGGCTGGCCGTGGTGATCGGCCACTGCGCGTGGACCAGCTCGGCACGCCCCTTTGCCGACAGCCCCTCGCCGCGCATGTAGCCGGCAGCGAAACGCGCGATGTCGGTAATGGTGGTATCCATTGAACCGGCAGCTCGCACGCGGCTGCGCTCATCGTGCGGCTCGCTTGTGCCGTCCTGGGTCCAGCCATCGGCCAGGTTGCCGGCAAAGTCGGGGCGCCACAGCATGCTGGTGCGGGTCATGCCGAAGCGGTCGAACACCCGCCGTTGCATCTCCGCGCCCACCTTCAGGCCCAATCCTCGCTCCAGCACGAACTGCAGCAGGATCAGGCCTTCGCCGGAGTAGGCATAGCGCGTGCCGGGATCGAAGTGCAGGCGCAGCTTTCCATCCGGCTCCAGGAACGCGAAATTGGCAAACCCGCTGCGATGGCTGAGCAGCATCCGCGCGGTCAGGCGACGCCAGCGCGGGTCGTCCCTGAGGTCCGGCCAGGGCGCGTACTGCTTCTCTGCCGGGTAGTCCGGCAAGGGGCGCTGCAGGTACTCGCCGATCGGCCGGTCCAGGTCCAGCACCCCCTCGTCCACCAACTGCATCACCATGTAGGCAAAGGCCATTTTGGTCAGCGACGCGCCGTACATCACCGTGTCGGTCGTCAGTGGGTCACCGGCGGCGTTGCGCTTGCCGGCCGCATGCACCTGCACGACCTTCCCATGATCGATCACGGCCAGTGCCAAGCCCTGCGCACGCGTCTTGGCCATCATCCGCGCCATCTCGGCATCGACCGCGGCAGGGTCTGGAAGCGTTGTGGGCGGCGTGGCGCGCGCGATGGGCGCCGCCGTCAGCAGCACGAGCATCAAGGCGAACGGGCGCATGGCACGGCACTCCTCCAGGACTCGGCCGCATCCTACCGCGGCGCGGCCCCGCGTACAGCGCCGAAGGTCATCGTGACCTCTGGCGTCGATGGCAGGGCTCTGCCGGGGTCAGCCGGTCAGCCCGGCGCGCGCGCCACGCGCCGACGCTCGCGCCAGGCGAGGCCGAGGTGCGCAAGCAGGAAGAACAGCGCGCCACCCACCAGCATTCCCTGCGAGTTCGCCATGGGCAGCCGTATCGCTGCCGCTGTCCCCAGCGCCATGCCGACCATGCCGACGCCGACGGCAACGCGTTGTCGCGCCAGGTACTGCGCCTGCGCGCGCTGACGTTGTTGGACGGCCTCGCGCCTGGTGTCCGGCCGCAGGATGGCCTGGGCAATGGCGTCAGCCTGGGAAGCGGTCATCTACACATCCTCGTGGGCGATCCTGTGGCGATCTTCGCTTGTTGCCTGCACGGCGTAAAGGACGGCGGCGCTTCCAGGCAGGTCGCGACAGCGATATAGTTAGCCGCCATATCATCCTGGGTCTCCGTGCATGCTGGAAACCAAACACCTCGCTTTCCTGACCGAGCTGGAGCGCCGTGGCCAGCCCGATTCGGGCGAACTGGCGTTGTGCTTCCAGGTGCTGTCGCTGGCCAGCGCGATCGACCAGGACTGTGCCAGCCGGCTGGCGCCGCTGGGCCTGAGTGAAGGGCGTTTCGTGCTGCTGTTCCTGCTGCGGGGTGCGGAAACGGCACTCTCGCCTCACCAGTTGGCCGAGCGCGCCGGGGTGACCCGCGCCACCATCACCGGCCTGCTCGATGGGCTGGAGCGCGAGCACCTGGTCAGCCGCCACAGTGATCCGGATGACAAGCGCCGCATCCACGTGCGCTTGACCAGGGCGGGTCAGGCGCTGGCCGCGCGCCTGTTCGACCAGCAGACCGCGTGGATCGCCTCGCTGTTCGCCGATATCAGCCCGCGGGAACGGCGCACGCTCGGCACGCTGCTGCAGCGCGTGTGGTCGCGCACCGACGCAGGGCGTGCGGCATGAAACAGCCCATCACCCGCGAACGCCGCGGTCAGCTCGATCGCGGTGAAACCGAAGCCACGCATCTGGCCGAAGTGCTGGCCGTCGACTTCGCCAAGCTGATGGCCCATGTCGCCCCCGGCTTGCCCGCCGCTGCGATCACGCCGATGCGCAATGCCGCCAAGCGCGGCATCACGCTGCGCATGCAGGGCGCCGCGACGCTGTTGCGCGTGCATGGCCACGGCGATCATGCACGGTGGTCGCGGCACGCCAGCGACACCGTGCGTGGCTGGGCCTGCTATCTGATCGGCAGCGACCCGGCCTTGTCGCTCGAGCACAGGCTCGATGCGCTGCGCACGCTGGCCGACGATGCGCATTTCGGCGTCCGCGAGTGGGCATGGCTGGCTGTGCGTCCGCATGTTGTCGCCGAACCCCTGCGTGTACTCGCGCACCTGCACGGCTGGACCACCGACGTCTCACCCAACGTGCGTCGCTTCGCCTGCGAAGCGCTGCGCCCGCGGGGCGTGTGGGCTGCGCACATCACCTTGTTCAAGCAGGCGCCGCAACACGCGCTGCCGCTGCTGCAGGCGCTGTGCTGCGATGCCTCGCGCTACGTGCAGGATTCGGTGGGCAACTGGCTCAACGACGCCGGCAAAAGCCAGCCCGACTGGGTCCGCGCGCTGTGCAGCGAATGGCAGCAGCACCACGCCGATGATCCGGCCAACACCTATATCCGCACGCGCGCACTGCGCTCGCTCTGACCTCAAGGAACGCCATGTCGCACATGTTGATCGAGCTCTACACCGCCACCCCCGCCTGGACCGCGCTGGACCCGGTGTCGCGCGGGGCGTTCTTCGCCCGCATCGGCGCCGGCATGCAGCACGTGGATCCGGCCCGCATCACGCCGGTGGCGATGGGCCGCATCGAACAGGACGTTCCGCACACCACGGCCGAGCAGTTCTATGCGGTGTGGCAGTGCGCCGAACGGCTCGATGCCGATGCCTTGCTGGCCGCGATCGGCGCTACCGGGTGGCACGAGTACTTCACCACCACGCACGCGGTGGGGGCAGCAGGCACGCTGCAGCAGCACCTGGCCGAGCTGGCGGCGTTGCCGCGGGGGTGAGCGCACCGCTCGCGGGGAGGGGCCTGAACCGATGCCGCAGTTGCGAATGAAACAGTTGGCACCTCCAAACCCCTGTGTTATCAATACTCCCCAATGAACGCACGCCCCGCCAATTCCTACTTTTGGTATTACTTTCCGAAGCCAGCGGCGGAGGAAGGCATGCGCTCACCCTGAAGAAACCTTCAGACGCATTCCCGAAAGCCGCCAGCGCACCTGGCGGCTTTTTTGTTGCCGCCGCGCTGGGGACCCCCACTTCCAAGGAGTTACCCCATGCCCCCCATACCGACGACCTGCGCATCCGCAAGATCGAACCGTTGACCCCGCCGGCACAGCTGCTGGCGATGCTGCCCTGCGACGACGAAGCCTCCGATACGGTCAGCGCCTCGCGCGCGGCCCTGCACGAGATCCTGCATGGCCGCGACGATCGCCTCGCGGTGGTGATCGGCCCGTGTTCGATCCATGACCCGGTGGCCGCCATCGAGTACGCCCAGCGCCTCAAGCCGCTGCGCGATGCCTACGCCGATGAGCTGGAAATCGTCATGCGCGTGTACTTCGAAAAGCCGCGCACCACGGTGGGCTGGAAGGGCCTGATCAACGATCCGGACCTGGATGGCAGCTTCAACATCAACAAGGGCCTGCGTGTGGCGCGCGGCCTGCTGCGCGACATCAACAAGCTGGGCCTGCCGGCCGGCGTTGAATTCCTCGATGTGATCTCGCCGCAGTACATCGCCGACCTGGTCGCCTGGGGCGCCATCGGCGCACGCACCACCGAAAGCCAGGTGCACCGCGAACTGGCCTCGGGGCTGTCGTGCCCGGTCGGGTTCAAGAACGGTACCGACGGCAACATCAAGATCGCCGCCGATGCGATCGGCGCGGCCTCCAACCCGCATCACTTCCTGTCGGTGACCAAGGAAGGCGGCACCGCCATCGTGGCCACCGCCGGCAATCCGGACTGTCACGTGATCCTGCGCGGCGGCAAGACGCCGAACTACGATGCCGACCACGTGGAAGCGACCAGCCAGACGCTGGCCAAGTCGCACCTGGCCGCACGCATCATGATCGATGCCAGCCACGCCAACAGCAGCAAGAATCCGGAGAACCAGCCCAAGGTCATCGCCGACATCAACGCGCAGCTGGCCAACGGCGAAGAGCGCATCGTCGGCGTCATGGTCGAGAGTCATCTGGTGGCCGGCCGGCAGGACCTGGTGGACGGCCAGCCGCTGACCTACGGCCAGAGCATCACCGATGGCTGCATCGGCTGGGACAGCTCGCTGGCGGTGCTGGAGAGCCTGGCCGAGGCAGTGCGGGCACGGCGGGCGGCGCGGATCAGCGAGGCGGCGTAACGGGTGGGGGCGCCCCCATTCGCGGGGCGCTCAGGCCTACGGCTTTCCGGGGAAACTCCCGATTTTCCATGGAGAGCCAACGGATTACCCTTGCCTTACGATCTGAGAAGAGGGGGAGCCGTTGAGCGATCATCCAGTTGTGTGTACATTGTATGCACAGACCTCCGGAGCGCCTTCCGTGGCCCTCGCCAGCAAAGTCATCAACTTCCGGGCGCCCGCCGACAAGCAGGCGCTGATCGACCGCGCCGTTGAGGTTACCGGGGTGAGCCGAACCGAGTTCATTCTGGATGCTGCCTGTGAGAAGGCGCGGGAGGTACTCGCGGACCAGACACAGTTCTCCCTGGATCCTCAGCAGCTGCGACGCTTTAATGCGTTGCTGGATGCACCGCTGGAAAACAACGCGGCCATCAGGAAACTGTTGAGCACGCCTGCACCCTGGGAGCGCTGAGCGTTGCGGTTGTCTGCGCCGCATGCGCTGGCTCAAGCGCATCGGTTGGAGCAGTTTCGATGCAGCGCGGCGGAGCTGACCTCGTGGTTGATGGAGCGTGCCCACCAGAACCAGGCATCGGGGGCATCGCGGTGTTTTGTTGTGTGTGATGCGCAACACAATGTGGTGGGCTATTACGCGCTCGCTGCCGGCGGCGTTTCGCACCAGCTGGTTCCCGGTCGCCTTCGCCGGAACATGCCGCACCCCATTCCGGTCATCGTGCTGTGCAGGTTGGCCGTCCATGCCGACTGGGTCGGCCAGGGCGTCGGCGCGGGACTGCTGAAAGACGCTGTGCAACGCACGATGCAGGTCTGCGGGCACATCGGCGCGCGCGCCTTGTTGTGTCATGCGTTCGACGACACTGCCAAAGCGTTCTATCTCAAGCATGGCTTCATCGCGTCGCCGATGGATGGCAGGACGATGATGTTGCCTGTTGCATAGCGCGCCCGTTGATGATCACGCGGCGCGCCTCAGCTTCGCCAACGCCAGATAGATCGCCGGCGTGGTGTACAGGGTCAGCCACTGGCTGACCAGCAGGCCGCCCACGATCGCGATGCCCAGCGGCTGGCGCATCTCCCAGCCTTCGCCGGTGGCCAGCATCAGCGGCAGCGTGCCCAGCAACGCGGCCACGCTGGTCATCAGGATCGGGCGGAACCGCAGTCGTGCCGCCTCGCAGACCGCCTCGTAGGACGACAGGCCGCGCTCGCGTTCGGCCGACAGCGCGAAGTCGATGATCAGGATGGTGTTCTTCATCACCACGCCCACCAGCAGGAACAGCCCGAGCAGCGAGATCAGGTTCAGCTCGTTGCCGAAGGCCATCAGCGCCAGCAACGCGCCCACGCCGGCCGAGGGCAGGGTGGAGAGGATCGCCAGCGGCTGCACGAAACTTTCGTACAGCACGCCCAGCACCAGATACACCGCCAGCATCGCGCCGAGGATCAGCCACAGCTGGCGCTCGCGCAGTTTCTCGAAGCCGCCGGCCTCGCCGCTGAGCCGCGCCTGCACATGGGTGGGCAGCATGATCCTGGCCATGGCCTGGTCCACCGCTTTCACTGCCTGGTCCAGGGTGACGCCGGGCGCCAGCGCGAACTCGATCCACACCGAGGCGAACTGCTGGCTGTGATAGATCCGGTCCGGCGCCATGCCGTAGTCCCACCGCGCGATCGACGACAACGGCAGGCGCTGGCCGTCCTTGCCGATCACATGGATCTGCTCCAGCGTGGAAGGATCCTGGGTGTAGCGCGGGTCCAGCTCCATCACCACGCGGTACTGGTTGAGCGTGTCGTACAGCGTGGCAACCTGGCGTTGGCTGAAGGCATTGTTGAGCACGGAAGCGATCATGCGCATGTCCACGCCCAGGCGGGCGGCGGCATCGCGGTCGATGTCGAGCACCACCTGGCGCATGCCTTCATCGCCTTTGGATTCCACATCGACCAGCTCGGGCAGGGCGCGCAGCGCATCGGCCACCTTGGGCGTCCACTGCCGCAGCGGTTCCAGCTCGCCGGAGAGCAGCTGGAACTCGTACTGGCCGCTGTCGCCGCTGCCTTCCAGCTTGATGTCCTGGTCCACCCACAGGAACATGCCGCCGCCGGGAATCTTCGGCATGTTGGCGCGCAGGCGGTCGATCACCTGCTGGCTGGAGACCTTGCGCTCGGCCAGCGGCTTCATCTTGATCATGATGAAGGCGTTGTTGACCCCGCTGCGGCCGCCGATGTACCCGATGATGTCGCTGATCGCCGGGTCGGCCAGCAGCAGCTTGCGGTAGGCCTCGATCTTGGGCTGCATCACCTGGAACGAGAGGCCATCGTCGCCGCGCGCGAAGCCACGCAGCTGCGCGGTGTCCTGCTTGGGCACGATGCCCTTGGGCACCTGCTGGAACAGCCACACGTTCAGCGCGATCACACCTGCGAACAGCAGCAGGGGCAGCGCGAGCCAGCGCAGCATTGTCTGCAGGCTGCCCACATAGGCGCCGCGCAGACGCTCGAACAGCGCGGTGCCGGCGCGCTGCAGGCTATTGCCGGGGCCGGGCCGTGCCTGCCCGAGCAGGCGCGCGCACAGCATCGGGGTCAGGCTCAGCGAAACCAGCAGCGAGACACCCATCGCCGCCACCAGGGTCAGCGAGAACTCGCGGAACAGCTTCTCGACGAAGTCATCCAGGAACAGGATCGAGATGAACACCACGGCCAGCGCGATGTTCATCGACAGCAGCGTGGCGCCGACTTCCCCCGCGCCCCGCAGCGCGGCGGTCATCGGTGAGGCGCCTTCCTCGCGGTGGCGGGCGATGTTCTCCAGCACCACGATGGCATCGTCGACCACCAGCACCGCGGCCACGATCAGCGCCATCAGCGAGAGCGTGTTGAGCGAGAACCCGAGCAGGGCGATGATCGCCAGCGCGCCCAGCAGCGAGACCGGGATGGCGACGGTCGGCACCAGCGCCGCGCGCCAGTGGCCGAGGAAGGCCAGCACCACCAGCACCACCAGGGCGATCGCCAGCAGCAACGTCAGCTCGGCCTCGCGCAGGGTGGCGCGGATCACCGGCGAACGGTCCATCACCACCTGCATGTCGATGTTGGCCGGCAGCAGCGCCTGCAGCGTGTCCATCTGTGCCTGGATGGCGTCGACGGTCTCTATGATGTTGGCCTCCGGCTGGCGGCTGACGATCAGCAGCACCGCCGGGCGCTCGTTGTGGAAGCCGCTGGCGTAGCGGTCTTCAACCCCTTCGCTGATCCCGGCCACGTCCTCCAGGTACACCGGGCGGCCATCGCGCATCGCCACGATCAGGCGGCGGTACTCGGCGGCGGTGCGCAGCTGCAGCGTCGCTTCCAGCTGCCACTGCTGGGCCTGGCTGGCGACGGTGCCCAGTGGCTTGAGTGCGTTGGCATTGCGGATCGCCGCGGCGATGTCGTCCAGCGCGATGCGGTGATGGTTGAGTGCATTGGGATCCAGCGAGACGCGCACCGCCGGCAGCGAACTGCCGCCCACCTGCACCTCGCCGACGCCGGGAATCTGCGCCAGCTTCTGCGCGATCACCGTGGAGGCCACGTCGTAGATCTGCCCCGGCGAGAGGCTGTCCGAACTCAGCGCGAGCGCCATGATCGGTGCCTGCGAGGGATTCACCTTGCGGTACTGCGGCATGCCCGGCATGCCACTGGGCAGCTGCGCGCGCGCGGCATTGATCGCGGCCTGCACGTCGCGCGCGGCATCGTCCACGTCGCGGCCGAGCGCGAACTTCAGCTCGACCTGGGTCGAGCCCTGGGTGCTGGCCGAGTCGATCCCGGTCAGCCCGGGGAGGGTGCCCAGGGCACGCTCCAGCGGCGTGGCGACGTTGGCCGCCATCGATTCCGGGCTCGCGCCGGGCAGGCTGGCGCTGACGTTGATGGCCGGGTAGTCGACCTGCGGCAACGGCGCGACCGGCAGCAGGCGCAGCCCGAGCAGGCCGGCCAGCACCACCGCGACCGCGAGCAGCACGGTGGCGACCGGATGCTGCACGAACCAGCCGATCGCCCGCGACAGCGGACTCACGCCAGCGCCTCGTCAGCCTCGTCGGTCACCGGCGCGGGGCGCTGGCGGAAGCGGTCGAAGAACAGGTAGATCACCGGCGTGGTGAACAGGGTCAGCACCTGGCTGACGATCAGCCCACCCACCATCACCAGGCCCAGCGGCTGGCGCAGCTCGGCGCCCGAGCCACTGGCGAACATCAGCGGAATCGCGCCGAACAGCGCGGCCAGCGTGGTCATCAGGATCGGGCGGAAGCGCAGCAGGGCGGCCTGGTGGATCGCCTGGCGCGGCGCCATGCCATGCTCGCGCTCGGCCTCCAGCGCGAAGTCGATCATCATGATCGCGTTCTTCTTGACCAGCCCGATCAGCAGCACGATGCCGATCACCGCGATCAGGTCCAGGCTGCGCCCGCTGACCAGCAACGCCAGCAGCGCACCCACCGTGGCCGAGGGCAGGGTGGAAAGGATGGTGATCGGGTGGATGAAGCTCTCATAGAGCACGCCCAGCACCAGGTACATCACCACCACCGCGGCCAGCACCAGCCACAAGGTGCTCGACAGCGACGCGCGGAACGCATCGGCCGCGCCCTGCAGGCGCAGTTCGACGCTGGCCGGCAGCCCGATCGCGGCGCGTGCACCTTCGATCGCCGCCACCGCTTCGCCCAGCGACGCATCCGGGGCGAGATTGAAGGAGAACGTCACCGCCGGGAACTGGCCGACATGGTTGATCAGCAGCTGCGCCGGGCGCTGTTCGATCCGCGCGATGCCGCCCAGCGGCACTTGCCGCCCGTCCGGCCCGGTGACGTGCAGGCGCGCGATCGCATCCGGGCCGAAGGCCACGTCCGGGCGCGCTTCCAGCACCACGCGGTACTGGTTGGCCTGGGTGAAGATGGTCGAGATCTGGCGCTGCCCGAAGGCGTCGTAGAGCGCGTCGGCGATGGCCTCCACGCTGATCCCCAGCCGCGCGGCGGCGACCCGGTCGATCACCACATGCGCCTGCAGGCCCTGGTTCTGCAGATCACTGGCGACGTCGGCCAGCGCCGGCGACTGCTGCAGGTGCGCGAGCAGGCGCGGCGTCCATGTTTCCAGCTGCGCGAGGTCCGGGCTGGTCAGGGTGAACTGGTACTGGGTCCGGCTGATCCGGTCTTCGATGCCCAGTTCCTGCACCGGCTGCAGGTACAGCTTGATGCCCGGTACGTGCGCCACGCGCTGCTGCAGCCGCGCGATGATCGCCTGTGCATCGGCAGCGCGCTGTGCATGCGGCTTCAGCTCGATCAGCAGGCGGCCGCTGTTGAGCGTGGCGTTGTTGCCGTCCACGCCGATGAACGAAGACAGGCTGGCCACGTCCTCATCCTCCAGCAACGCCGCGGACAACGCCTGCTGGCGCTGCGCCATCGCCTGGAAGGAAATCGACTGCGGCGCCTCGCTGATGCCCTGGATCAGCCCGGCATCCTGCACCGGGAAGAAGCCCTTGGGCACCCACATGTACAGCATGGCCGTCAGCACCAGCGTGGCGACGGTGGCGGCCAGCATCAGCGGCTGGCGCTGGAGCACCCAGTGCAGCTGGCGATCGTAGAGCGCCACGACGCGGTCGAACGGGTCGCCCTGCTGCGACGATTCCTGCCCATCGGCATCGCGACGGGTCGCGTGGCCGGCCTTGAGCAGGCGCGCGCACATCATCGGCGTCAGCGTCAGCGAGACCAGCAGCGAAATGCCGATCGCCACCGCCAGTGTGATCGCGAACTCATGGAACAACTTGCCGACTACGTCGGCCATGAACAGCAGCGGGATCAGCACCGCGATCAGCGACAGCGTCAGCGAGATCAGGGTGAAGCCGATCTGCCTGGCGCCTTTCAGCGCCGCCTGCATCGGCGTCGCGCCGCGCTCCAGGTGACGGGCGATGTTCTCCAGCATGACGATCGCATCGTCCACCACGAAGCCGGTGGCGATGGTCAGCGCCATCAGGGTGAGGTTGTTGAGCGAGAAGCCGGCCAGCAGCATCACCCCGAAGGTGCCCACCAGCGACAGCGGTACCGCGATGCTGGGAATGATCGTGGCCCGGATGTTGCGCAGGAACACGAAGGTGACCATCACCACGAGCGCGATCGCGATGAGCAGCTCGTGCTGCACGCCACGGATCGAGGCGCGGATCGATTCGGTGCGGTCGCTCAGCACTGCCACGTCCACGCCCTTGGGCAGCGACGCCTGCAGCTGCGGCAGCAGCGCCCGCACCTGGTCGACCACGGCGATCACGTTCGCGCCCGGCTGGCGCTGGATGTTGATCAGTACGGCCGGGGTGGTGCCCGACCACGCGGCCAGCTGGCGGTTCTCGGCGCCATCCTCGATGGTGGCCACGTCGCCCAGGCGCAGCGGCGCGCCGTCTTTCCAGGCCAGGATCAGCGCGCGGTACTCGGCCACCGAGCGCATCTGGTCGTTGGCATCGAGCATGATCGCGCGGGTCGGGCCGTCGAAGCTGCCCTTGGGCATGTTGACGTTGGCCGTGCCGATCGCGGTGCGGATGCTGGCCATGCTCAGGCCGTTGGCGGCCAGCGCCGAAGGATTGACCTGGATGCGCACCGCCGGGCGCTGCCCACCGGCCAGGCTGACCAGGCCGACGCCGGGCAGCTGCGAGAGGCGCTGGGCCATGCGCGTATCGACCAGATCGTGCACCTGCGGCAGCGACAGCCCCTGCGAGGTCACCGCCAGGGTCAGGATCGGGGTATCGGCCGGGTTGACCTTGCGGTACACCGGCGGCACCGGCAGGTCATCGGGCAGGAAGCTGTCGGCGGCGTTGATCGCGGCCTGCACTTCCTGCTCGGCCACGCCGAGCGCGACCTCCAGCGAGAACTGCAGCGTGATGACCGACGCGCCGCCCGAACTGGTCGAGGACATCTGCTTCAGGCCGGGGATCTGCCCCAGCTGCCGCTCCAGCGGTGCAGTGACCGCGCTGGTGGTGACCTCCGGGCTGGCACCGGGATACAGCGTGGTGATCTGGATGATCGGGTAATCGACCTGCGGCAGTGCCGCGACCGGCAGCAGGCGGTAGGCCATCACGCCGGACAGCAGCAGCGCCACCATCAGCAGCGTGGTCGCGACCGGGCGCTCGATGAAGGGGCGCGAGAGGTTCATGCGCCGGTCCGCGGCGGGTCCTGCTCCACCACCTCGACCTTGGCGCCTTCGCGCAGGCCGTCGATGCCTTCCACCACCACGCGCTCGCCGGCCTTGAGCCCTTCGCGCACCGAAACCCGTTCGCCATCGGCCGGGCCGAGCACTACGTTGCGCAGGTGCGAGGTGGCATCGGCCGCGATCACGTAGACGTAGCTGCCCTTGCTGCCGAACTGCACGGCGGCATTGGGGATCACCACCGAATCGCTGCTGCTGACCTGCAGGCGCACGTTGACGAACTGGTTGGGGAACAACGACTCATCGGCGTTGGCGAACTGCGCGCGCAGCTTGAGCGTGCCGGTGGCGGTATCGATGCGGTTGTCCAGGCTGGAAAGCACGCCGTCGCCCAGCGCGGTGCGCTCCTCGCGATCCCAGGCTTCCACGGTGAGCTGCGGATTGGCACGGGCGGCGGCGACCACCGCCGGCAGGTCCGGCTCGGGCACGGTGAACAGCACGCTGATCGGCGTGGTCTGGGTGATCGTGGCCAGCGGCTCGGTATCGCCACTGCGCACCAGGTTGCCGACATCCACGTTGCGCAGGCCCATGCGCCCGGCCACCGGTGCGGTGATCCGGGTGTACTGCAGCTGCAGGCGCGCTTCATCCACGGCCGCCTGGTCGGTCTGGCGACGGCCCTGCAGCTGGCGCACCTTGCTCTGCTGATCACTCAGGTCCTGCGCGGAGACGAAGTGCTTGGTCTGCAGTTCGGTGAAGCGCTTGAGCTGGCTCTCGGCGTTGTCCAGCTCGGCCAGGTTCTGCTGCTGGGTGCCCAGCGCACGCGACAGCTGTACCTGGAACGGGCGCGGGTCGATCTCGGCCAGCAGCTCGCCGGCCTTGACGTGCTGGCCTTCGGAGAACGCCAGCCGCAGCAGTTCGCCATCCACGCGGCTGCGCAGGCTCACCGTATGCAGCGGGGTCACCGTGCCGAGCGCCTTCAGGCGCACCACCAGGTCTTCCTGCGTCGCAGTGGCCACGCGCACCGGGGTCGGCTGCGGGCCACCGGCGGGACTGGCGGCAGGCGCGGGCGAGAGCAGCTTCCATGCGGCGATCGCGGCCAGGCCGACGGCGGCAGCGATCAACAGCGGTTTGGCGAAACGACGGCGAGACGAGGCGGGCGTTGAAGCGGACATACGCATCCTGCGCACCCTCCACCGGAGCAGTGCGTCCATGGGGACCGGCCGAGTGCGGCAGGTCAACGGGGGAGAGGGTGTCTGGCGGGGCAGCGGGTGGAACACCGCCGCGTGGCTGGATGCCGTTCGATTGGAACGGGAGCGCCATGATACAGGGCCAGGCCGCTCAAGCTCCCGTGACCTTGGTCATGCCTGCGCGTGCGTCAATGCACCTCGTCGCGGTACACGAACTTCGGCATTTCCCATTTGAAGTGGATCGCCAGCAGGCGGAACAGGAAGCCGCCGCCCAGGCACCACAGCGTGGCCGCGTTGAGCGACACGCCGAGTTCCAGCAGGGTCAGGTAGGCCGCGCCGGTGAGCAGGGTGATCACGGCATACAGTTCTTTCTGGAAGATCAGCGGCACCTCGTTGCACAGCACGTCGCGCAGCACGCCACCGAACGCACCGGTCAGCATGCCGGCGATCAGGATGATCGGCACGGTGTGCCCGCCCTCGCGTGCGACCGCGCAGCCGATCAGGGTGAACGCGATCAGGCCCAGGCCATCGAGCACCAGGAAGGTGCGCCGGAAGTGGTGCATCCAGCGCGCCACCCAGGTCGCGATCAGCGCCGCGCAGATCGTGAAGCCCAGGTACTCCGGGTGCTTCACCCAGCCCAGCGGGTAATGCCCGAGCACGATGTCGCGCAGTGAGCCGCCGCCGAGCGCGGTGACGCAGGCGATGATGACCACGCCGAACAGGTCCATGCGGCGGCGGCCGGCCGACAGCGCGCCGGTCATGGCTTCGGCCGAGATGGCGATGAGGTAGATCAAGGAGAGCAGCATGGGGGTGGCTCCGGAAAGCACGTCAGGCGGGGACGGAAACGCACACGCATCACGCCAGCGCCGCTGCACTGTCATGAGGGTGGGATTCCGTTGCCGCTCCCGCTGTCCTTTTGCCTGAGAGTTCGGTGGCCAAGGCCACGTGCCCCTTCGGCGGGTCATTGAAGACCTCTCTCCAGATCGGCGTGTCGGATGCATGGTTGGTGGCGTATCGAGCCACCGGCCTGAGCGATTATGGGAGCCTGCGCCTTCGGCGGGCGCCAGCGCGGCGCCTCTCTCCTGCATCCGGGGCGGATTCTAGCAGCCGCCGGGCCCGCGCCGGGGGATAATCCCGGTATGCCCGCTGAACCCGCCCTCTGGTACCTGTACCTGCTTGAATGCCGCAACGGCAGCTATTACGCCGGCATCAGCAACGACGTGGAGGCGCGCTTCCAGGCCCACCTCGCCGGCAAAGGGGCCAAATACACCCGGGCCCACCCACCGGTGAGGGTGCTGGCGATGCGCGCCTACCCGGACCGGGCCGCGGCGTCGAAGGCCGAATGGCAGCTCAAGCGGCAACCGCGCGAGCGCAAGCTGGCGTGGTTGGCGCTGCCCGATCCCATGTAGCCCTGCGTACTGGTTGTTCGGGCCTTCGCCGGCGGCATACCATCGATCTCCGTTCGTTTATCCGCTTGCCCAAGCCCTGGAGTGCCATGTCCCGCGATCTGTCGTTGTACCCGGAAGATGAGAATGGCGATGTGCTCTGGAACATGTTGCAGGATGGCGACGACCTGTCGATTCCGCGCGAGGTGGATTTCGCGCTGATCTTCCCGACCCAGGACGTGGCCATCGCCTTCGCCGTGCACCTGCTCAAGAACGAGCAGAAGGTGTCCTTGGCCGCGTACGAGGGCAACGAGGAATACCCGTGGCAGGTGGTGGTGCATCCGCTGATGCTGCCGACCCACCAGAACATCTCGGGTTTCGAAGGGCTGCTCGCCAGCGAGGCGGTCTCCTACAGCGGCCAGGTTGATGGCTGGGGCTGTCTGTCGCAGGGCTGAGTGGCCCATCCGTGTGGCAGCCCGGCATGGCTGGCTGCCACCGTGGCCGCTCGACCACTCAGGGCGTCGGCGGCCGCTTCGGCCGGCGATCATCCTGCGCATCGCCGAAGATGATCCGCGCGCTGCGCTGGTAGCTCCAGTACGCCACTGCCCAGTTCAGCAGCACCACCACGCGGTTGCGGAAGCCGATCAGGAAGAACACGTGCGCGGCCAGCCAGAACCACCAGGCCAGCACGCCGGAAAGCTGCAGGCGGCCGAGGTGGACGATCGCGGCCATGCGACCGATGGTCGCCAGATTGCCGAAGTCCTGGTATTTGAACGGGCCCGGCACGGGCTTGCCGGACAGGCGCGCCTGGATCGTGGTCGCCACGTGCTTGCCCATCTGCTTGGCTGCCGGGGCAACGCCGGGTACCGGCTTGCCATCGGCCTGGGTCAATGCGGCCAGATCCCCGGCCACGAAGATCTCCGGGTGACCGTCCAAGGTGAGATCGGGCTGCACCGGCACGCGGCCGGCGCGATCCAGCGGAACCTCCAGCGTGCGCGCCAGCGGTGAGGCGGCGACACCGGCGGCCCAGACCACGGTGCGCGCTTCGACGAAGCGCTCGCCCAGCTGGAAGCCCTCGGCGTTGATGTCGCTCACCGGCGTACCGGTGAGCACTTCCACGCCCAGTTTCTCCAGCTGGCGGCGCGCCTTGAGCGAGAGCACCTCGGGGAAGGTGGACAGCACGCGCGGGCCGGCCTCGACCAGGCGCACCTTGGCCGAGGCGGGATCGATATGGCGGAACTCATTGCGCAGGGTATGCCTTGCGATCTCGGCCAGGGTGCCGGCCAGTTCCACCCCGGTGGGGCCGCCACCGACGACGGCGAAACTGAGCCAGGCGGCCTTGCGCGCGGGATCGGGCTCGGCCTCTGCGCGCTCGAAGGCGAGCAGCAGCTTGCGGCGCAGGGCGATGGCATCGTCCAGCGTTTTCAGGCCCGGCGCATCGGCGGCCCATTCGTCGTGACCGAAGTAGGCGTGGGTGGCGCCGGTGCACAGCATCAGCGTGTCGTAGGCGATCTGCGTGCCATCGGCCAGCGTCGCAGTGCGTGCGGCCTTGTCGATGTCAGTGACTTCACCCAGGCGCACTTCAACGTTGCGCTGATGGCCCAGGATGTGGCGCAGCGGGGCGGCGATATCGGGTGCCGAGAGGCCGGCGGTGGCCACCTGGTAAAGCAGCGGCTGGAACAGATGGTGGTTGCGACGGTCCACCAGGGTGATGCGCACGTGCGCCGAGGCAAGGGCACGGGTGGCCCAGAGGCCGGCAAAACCACCACCGATGATGAGCAGGTGGGGCGTGGGATCGCGGGTCATGCTTCACTCCTTGGCGGGCGCCGGAGGGGGGCGGCGCAGGTCGTCTCGTGATGCGGCCCATGGTCGCACGTGAAGCGCGATGTTCACGTCGATGGCCGATACTGGGTTCAGGGGCCATCGCGCTTGCCCGATGGCCGATCCGATCCCGCCCTGGAGACCGAGATGTCCGAACCGGAAAAGCGCATCGCCCTGCTGATCGATGCCGACAACGCACCCGCCTCCAAGATCGATGCGGTGCTGGCCGAAGTCGCCCGCTACGGCGTGGCCAATGTCCGCCGTGCCTACGGCAACTGGAAGAGCCCGCGCTTGAAAGGGTGGGAATCGGTGCTGCACGAATACGCGATCCGCCCGATCCAGCAGTTCGCCTACAGCCGTGGCAAAAATGCCTCGGACATGGCGATGGTGATCGATGCGATGGACATGCTGTACGCGCGCAATCTGGACGGTTTTGCAATCGTCTCCAGCGATGCCGACTTCACGCCGCTGGTGATGCGCCTGCTGACCGACGGGGTCAAGGTGTACGGCTTCGGTGAGAAGAAAACGCCCGAGCCGTTCGTCAACGCGTGCTCGAAGTTCACCTACATCGAAGCGCTGGGCCAGCCGCACGCGGCCGATCAGGAAGTGGAACAGGACAACGAAGAAACGCGCCCGCGCAAGAGCGGGCCCGAACTGCGCAACGACACCCGGCTGGTGCAGATGCTGCGCCGTGCAGTTACGTCGGCCGAAGCGGAGGATGGCTGGTCGCACCTGGGGCCGGTCGGTAGCCAGATCGGCAACCAGGCCTCGTTCGATTCGCGCAATTACGGGTACAGCAAACTCAGCGATCTGCTGGCCGCGACCGGCTTGTTCGAGATGAAGAAGGACGGCAAATCGACCTATGTGCGCGCGCTGCCCAAGAAGAGCGCGGCCAAAGCGGCGAAGTAAGCCCCCGCCGATCGGCGTATCGTATCCGCACCGCGCGACCCGTGCCGCGCATCGCCCGATATGAGAATCCGATCATGCTGAAAATCTGGGGCCGTCGCAATTCCAGCAACGTGCGCAAAGTGCTGTGGTGTGCCGAGGAGATCGGCGCGCCGTACGAGTCGATCGAGGTCGGCGGTGCCTTCGGTGGCACGCAGTCGCCGGAATACCGTGCGATGAACCCGAACGGGCTGGTGCCGGTGATCGAGGACCAGGGCCTGCCGTTGTGGGAATCCAACACGATCGTGCGCTACCTCTCCGCGCGCTACGCGCTGGGCACGCTGTACCCGGAAGACGTGGTGGCGCGCGCGCAGTCGGAGAAGTGGATGGACTGGACCACCTCGACCTTCGCCGGCGTGTTCCGCGATCTGTTCTGGGGCACGCTGCGGACCGCGCCGGCGGATCGGGACGAGGCGCGCATCGCTGCCGCGCTGGTGCGCTCCGGCGAGTTGCTGGCGATGGCCGATGAAGCCCTGTCGCGGCAGCCGTATCTGTCCGGTGAGCAGTTCGCGATGGGCGATATTCCGCTGGGCGCCTTCATCTATGCGTGGTTCGAGATGCCGATCCAGCGCCCGGACCTGCCGCACCTGGCGGCCTGGTACGAACGGCTGAAACAGCGGCCGGCATATCAGCGTGGGGTCATGACCGCGCTCACCTGAGCGACCGTGCCGCGCTAATACAGATCCATCGGATCCACATCCAGCGACCAGCGTACCCGGCGTGCCTGCGGCAAGCCGGCAATCTGCGGCGTCACCTGGTCCAGCACACCATGCAACGGGCGCCGCGCCGGTGAGGACAGCAGCAACTGGGTGCGCTGGTAGCCCGCGCGGCGCGGCATCGGCGCGGGCATCGGGCCATAGCGTTCCACCGCCGCATCGTCGGGAATCAACGCGCGCACGGCACTGAGCATCGCGTTGGCATGCTCCACCTGCTGCGCTTCGGCACGCAGCAGTGCCAGATGCGCGAAGGGCGGAAAACCGGCCGCCTCGCGCTGCTGCAGTTCCGCATGGGCAAAGGCGTGATACCCGCCGTTGACCAGTGTCTCCAGCAACGGATGCCCCGGGTGGTGGGTCTGCAGCCAGACCTCCCCCGCATCCACCGCGCGCCCGGCGCGGCCGGCGACCTGGATCAGCTGCTGCGCGAGTTTTTCACTGGCGCGGAAGTCGGCCGAGAACAGGCCTTCATCGATGCCGACCACGACCACCAGGGTCAGCTTCGGCAGGTCGTGCCCCTTGGCCAGGATCTGCGTGCCGACCAGGATCCCCGCGCGATCGCCGAGCGAGGCCAACTGGGTCTCCAGCGCGTCGCGCTTGCCGGTGGTGCCGCGGTCGATGCGGATCACCGGAAAATCCGGGAAGGCCTCGACCAGATGTTCTTCCAGCCGCTCCGTCCCGATGCCCTGCGGCTGCAGCGCCAGGCTGCCGCAGTCCGGGCAGGCCAGCGGCGCGGACTGGCGTGCGCCACAGTGATGGCACTGCAGGCGGCGGCCGCCGGCGTGCACGGTCATCGGCGCATCGCAGCGCTGGCACGGGGCGGTCCAACCGCAGTCATGGCAGAGCAGCACGGGTGCATAGCCGCGGCGGTTCTTGAACACCAGCACCTGGTGCCGGGCCTGCAGATGCTGGGTGATGCCGGCCAGTACCTCCGGCGATAGCCCATCGCGCAGCGGCCGTTTGCGCACGTCGAGCACGCGCACCACGGGGGGCCGCGCCGCGCCCGCGCGCTGCTTCAGGCGCAGGTGGGTGTAGCGGCCGGCCTGCGCGTTGTGCAGCGATTCCAGCGAGGGCGTGGCACTGCCGAGCACCACCGCCACGTCCAGTGCCTTGGCGCGCACCAGCGCGAAATCCCGCGCGTGGTAGCGGATGCCGTCCTGTTGCTTGTAGCTGCCGTCGTGCTCTTCGTCGATCACGATCAGGCCCGCATTCGGCAGCGGGGTGAACACCGCCGAGCGCGTGCCGACGATGACCTGCGCTTCACCTCGCGCGGCAGCCGCCCACACGCGGGCACGCTCGTTGTCGTTCAGGCCCGAGTGCAGCACATGCACCGGAATGCCCAGGCGATTGCGGAAGCGCGACAGCGTCTGTGGGGTCAGCCCGATCTCCGGCACCAGCACCAGCGCCTGCTTGCCACGCGCAAGGCACGCCACGATCGCCTGCAGGTAGACCTCGGTCTTGCCACTGCCGGTCACGCCATCGAGCAGGTAGGCGGCAAAGCCGTCGGCGGCGGTGATCGCGGCGATCGCGTCGGCCTGTTCGGCGTTGGGCGCGGGGCCGCCTGCGGGCGAGGCCACGGCCGGCGAATGGGCCAGCGCGATCCGTTCAACCAGCCCGCGCTTGGCCAGCGAGCGGGCGGCGCTGCGCCAGTCGTCCATCAACGTATCCAGGCGGTCTTCGTTCACCACCCCCTCGGCCAGGCACTCGGCCAGTCGCTGCGGGCGGGTGCCGTTGCGCAACTTCGGCTGCGGGTCGTGCCCGGCGTTGGTGAGCTGCCAGCCCCACTGATGGGTGTCCGGCACTGCTTCACCGCGCCGCAGCGGGCCGGGCAGGCCCGTACTGATCACCTCGCCCAGCGGCGCATGGGTGTAGCGCGCCAGCCACTGCAGCGAGCGCCACAGCTCGCCGGTCAGCAGCGGCGTGGTGTCGATCCACTCGATCGCCGCGCGCAGGCTGCCGGGATCCTCCACCTGACCGATCCCGGCCACCACCCCCACCAGCTCGCGGGAGCCGAACGGCACCCGTACCCGTTGCCCGGTCATTCCGGGGTCCGGGACCGGCCCAGGCGGCGGGGCGTAGTCGAACAGTTGCGGCAGCGGCACCGGCAGGGCGACGCGCAGGGTCGAAGACGAGGAGGTCATCGGGCCAGTGTAGCGGGGCAGGTGGACGCGGATCACGCCCATTCACCGTCTCAACCAGGTGCGCGCCGAATCATAAATCCCACCTAAATATCCGAGTTGATTGGAGATTCAGGCTTATCCACATCTTCTGTGGATAAGTCTGTGTGCCATTGCGTATGTGACCGCCTTGCGTCAGGAACTTCCGATGTTCTCCTCAGGTTGGTCAAAAAATAGCCAAGAAACAATGATCAATAAAAACAACAAGATAGCTGTGAAACAAAGTTGAAACAGACTTGACGTGGGCCTCACCTGCGGTTCTACCCCGGTTTTTCGTGGTGCTGTGCACAACCTTTTCCACCGGAACGCTTTGCAGACCGTGGCCGCTCACAGGAAATGAACATCCGCGCGCCGCAGCAGTGACGCAATCGCTATCATTTCCCCACAATGATGGAGTTGCTATGACGGCTGCGCCCGCCCCTGTTTCCTCTACCGCAGCCGGCGCGCTGTCGGCATTTCTTCGTGGCGTTGAACGCCGGGCCCTGGTCGTGGCCGAGCTGCAGTGCGGCGACCCGACCGTGGCCGAGCAGGCCCTGGTCGCGGTCATGCGCGCCTTTGCCGGGATCGCCAGCGACCTGCCCATGGCCCAGTGGCCGGAGCGGTTCTGGTCGCTGCTGGTGCACCGCGCACCGTTGCGGGACCCGGCCGCAGGCCAGTGGCCGGCGCCGCTGGCGCATCTGGCCGGGCTGGCCCCGCCGGCACGGCTGGCGTTCGTGCTGCGGATCGGCGGCGGGCTGGATGAAGCCGCTGCCGCACAGGTCCTGGATCTGCCGATGGCCGACTACCAGCACGCCCTGGCCGATGCCTGCCCGCGCGATGCCCATGGCAATCCCGATGCCGCTGGCTGGCGCGCCCTGGCCGAGCAGGTCCAGCTGCGCATCCGGGATCTGCCCGCCAGCCGTCTGCAGCGGCTGCAGCAACCCGTGGCCGCCCCGGCCAGCCAGCCATCGGACGCAGCGTCCTGGCGCACCCCGGCCAAGTCCGATGCCCCCGCCCAGCGCCGCCCGGTCAGGCGCCAGCGCGGCCGCCGTTTCCCATGGAAGGGCGTGCTGATCGTGGCCGTGACCGTCGGCGTGCTGCTGGGCGGTGCCGCCTGGTGGAAACACGCCCGCCAGGCCGGCGACCCCGTGATGGATACCCCCGAAGGCGCGGTCGCCGATGCGGGCCCGGTGAAGGTCGAAGCGCTCCCGGCTGACGATCTGCCGAGCGTGGCCCCGGCTGCCTCGCCGTACGCCGCCAGTGATGCGGCGATGCTGGCCGACCCGGACCTGCCGACCGCCCGTGATGCCGATCTGTACGCCTGGTTCGCCGCCGGTGGCCCGGTCCCGGTCGACGAATCGCAGGCCCAGCCGAGCCGCCCCGAACCCGCCACCGCCGGCCTGGAGACGGCTGCCGCCGATGAGTAAGCCTGCCTTCCTGCTGATCGCCCTCGGGCTCTCCAGTGCGGCCATCGCCGCCCCCAACCGGGTCGAAGTGCCGCTGGCGGTGCCCGCGCCTGCCAGTGCCACCGCCCCGGCGATCCCGGCCACGCCTGCGGCGCTGGACCCGGCCCAGCTGCGTGAACTGCGCAGCCGCTATGCCGCCTGGCAGGCCATGAGCGAGGGCGAGCGTGCCCGCGTGCGTGCCGCCGCGGCGCGCGTGGCGGCCCTGCCTCCGGCCCAGCAGCAGGCGCTTCGCCAGCGCTTCGCCGAGCAGGACCAGCGCTTCCGCGACGGCTGGCTGCTTGGCCCGCAGCTCGGCCACGAGTTCACCAAACTGCAGGGCCTGTTCGGCTATCTGCCGGCCGAGCAGCGTCCCACCGCGTTGGCCGTGCTGCGCCAGCTCACGCCTTCCCAGCTGACCCAGCTCACGCTGGTGGCCCAGCGCACCCCGCCGCAGGACCGCGACCGCGTGCGCGCCGAGTTCCTGGGGGTTGCCCCCACCGCACGCGACACCTGGCTGCGCGAGCACGTGGGGCACTGACGGGTTCGTTTCCGTTTACCTGAAAGCGCGGCTTTTCCCCCGCCGCGCGCGTAAGATGGCGGGCCGCAACCCGGTGCCTGTGCCCTCCGCGCGCGACCGTAGTTGCCGTCTGTGACTCCCATGTCTACCGCTTCCTCCACGCCGCGCCTCTCCCGGGAAGTGCGCGCCACCGGTCTGCTCGCGCTGCCGCTGGTTCTGGGCCACGTCTCCACCGGCCTGATTTCCTTCGTCGACAACGTGATCGCCGGTCACCACGGCACCCACACGCTCGCCGCCGTCACCATCGGTACGGCGCTGCTGTGGCTGCCGATGCTGATCCCGATCGGCACGCTGATTTCGCTGACCGCCTCGGTGTCGCAGCTGCATGGCGCCGGCCGCGAGCGCGAGATCGGCCCGCTGTTCCGCCAGGCCCTGTGGCTGGCGCTCGGCCTGGGCCTGATCATGTTCACCTTCCTCACGGTGGTGCCGCCGCTGCTCCCCGCGTTCGGCATCGCGCCGGACATCGTGCCGGGCGCGACCGCGTTCCTGCACGCGGTGCGCTGGGGCGGGCCGGCGCTGACCCTGTACTTCTGCATGCGCTACCTCAGCGAAGGCATGCACTGGACGCTGCCGACGATGCTGCTCGGCTTCGGCGGCCTGCTGGTGCTCGCGCCGCTGGGCTATGTGCTGTGTTACGGCAAGCTCGGCTTCCCCGAGCTGGGCGCCGAAGGCCTGGGCATGGCCTCGGCGATCATGATGTGGCTGCAGGCGCTGTGCTTTGCCGGTTATCTGTGGAAGACCAAGCGTTTCGCCCACCTGCAGCTGTTTTCGCATCTCGAAGCGCCGCGCTGGTCGGCGATCTGGGACCTGCTGCGGACCGGCCTGCCGATCGGCATCACCGTGCTGATGGAAGGTGGGTTGTTCATCGTCACCGCGCTGCTGATCGGTCGCCTCGGCGCCACCGAAGCCGCCTCGCACCAGATCGCCATCAACGTCGCGCAGCTGTGCTTCATGATCCCGATGGGCGTGGCCGAGGCCACCACGGTACGGGTCGGCCATGCGGTCGGCAGCGGCAACGGGCTGGGCGTGCGCCGCGCGGCGATCGCCGGGCTGGTGATCATCCTCGGCACGCAGACGCTCTCGGCGCTGGTGCTGCTGTTTGGCCATGACGCCATCGTCGGCGTCTACACGGCCGACATGGGCGTAGCCGCACTGGCCTCGACGCTGTTGCTGTACGCGGCGGCGTTCCAGTTCCCGGATGGCATCCAGGTGCTCTCGGCTGGCGCATTGCGCGGGCTGAAGGACACCCGCGTGCCGATGTTCATCGCCATGTTCTCGTACTGGGGCCTGGGCATGCCGCTTGGCGCCGGGCTGGGGCTCGGCCTGGGCATGGGCCCGCAGGGCATGTGGCTGGGCCTCATCCTGGGCCTGACCGCCGCCGCGATCCTGATGGGCTGGCGCCTGCGCGTGAGCAGCGCCCGCGCCGGTCTCCCTTCGACACCCTGACTTGTGTCCGATGCCGGCGCGCCCGGCACCGGCTATTCTGGCACCACGGCAAGAAGCCACTCTGGAGTTACCCCCATGAACCAACCCGCGCGTCGCAATCCCGTCGCCAGCTTCTTCATCGGGCTGTGGGATGTGATGAACTTTACCCGCCGGCTGATCCTCAACCTGGTGTTCTTCGGCCTGCTGTTCCTGATCCTGATCCTGTTCATCGTCGCGATGGGCAAGAGCGCGACCTCCAAGGCCTCGCTGCAGGACCGCACGACCCTGGTGATCGCACCGGAAGGCCGGCTGGTCGAGCAGTTCAGCGCCGATCCGGTCAGCCGCGCGCTGGGCAAGGCAGTGGGTGACAAGGGCGCCGATGAGATCCAGCTGCGCGATCTGATCCGCGCGCTGGAGGCGGCAAAGACCGACAAGAAGATCGAGCGCGTGGTGCTGGAGCTGGACAAGCTGCAGCCGAGCGGCTTCGCTTCCATGCGCGAAGTGACCGTCGCGCTGCAGGAGCTGCGCGCCGCCGGCAAGCAGGTGGTGGCCTTCAGCGAGAACATGAGCCAGTCGCAGTACCTGCTCGCTTCGCAGGCCGATGAGGTCTACCTGGACCCGATGGGCGGCGTGGTGCTCGAGGGCCTGGGCCGCTACCGCCAGTACTTCCGCACCGGCCTGCAGGACAAGCTGGGCGTGGACGTGCACCTGTTCAAGGTGGGCGAGTACAAGTCGGCCGCCGAGCCGTATGTGCTCGATGCCGCCTCGCCGCAGGCCAAGGAAGCCGATCTGTTCTGGATGAACGATGTGTGGCAGCGCTACCTGTCCGACATCGCCAAGGCACGCAAGCTCGATCCGGCACAGCTGGCCGCCGGCATCGACACCATGCCCGAAGGGATCGCCGCCGCCGGTGGCGACCTGGCCAAGTTCGCCCTGCAGCAGAAGCTGGTGGACGGCCTGAAGACGCGCGAGGAAGTGGACACCCTGCTGACCGAGCGCGGCATCGCCGACGATGACGCCGACGGTGGCTACCGCAACGTCAATCTCGACGCCTACCTGAGCGTGCTGGACGGCCGTCGCTCGCCGGTGGATTCGCGTCCGCAGGTGGCGGTGATCGTGGCGTCCGGTGAAATCTCCGGTGGCGATCTGCCGGCCGGCCGCATCGGTGGCGAGTCGACCTCGGCGCTGCTGCGCGAAGCGCGCGACGACAAGGACGTGAAGGCCGTGGTGCTGCGCGTGAGCTCGCCGGGTGGTGAAGTGTTCGCCTCCGAACAGATCCGCCGCGAAGTGGTCGCGCTGAAGGAAGCCGGCAAGCCGGTGGTGGTCTCGATGGGCGACCTGGCTGCCTCGGGCGGTTACTGGATCAGCATGAACGCTGATCGCATCTACGCCGATCCCTCCACGATCACCGGTTCCATCGGCATCTTCGGCATGATCCCGAACGTGGCGCGCTCGCTGGACAAGATCGGCGTGCATACCGACGGCGTGGGCACCACCCGTTTTGCCGGTGCGTTCGACATCACCCGCCCGATGGATCCGGCCGTGGGCCAGGTGATCCAGTCGGTGATCAACAAGGGCTACGCCGATTTCACCGGCAAGGTCGCCGCCGCGCGCAACAAGCCGGTGGAAGCGGTCGATGAAGTCGCCCGCGGCCGGGTGTGGAGCGGTGCGCAGGCCAAGGAACGCGGCCTGGTGGATGACTTCGGTGGCTTGAAGGCCGCGGTGGCCGATGCCGCCAGCCGTGCCAAGCTCGGCGAGGCCGGCAAGTTCCGCGTGCGTTACATCGAGAAGGCGGCCACGCCGTTCGCGCAGTTCCTCAGCGGCTTCGCCAGCAGCCATGCCGGTGCCTGGATGCTGGGCGAATCGGGCATGGCCCGGCTGATGCTGGCCCGTTCGATGCCGGAGCTGGACACCCAGCTGCGCTTTGTCGAAGAGGCCGCGCGTGATCCGCGCAACAACGCCGCGCCGGTCAAGACGCTGGTGTACTGCTTCTGCGGGCTGTAAGCAGCCTCAGCGGTGCTGTGTGACACCCGAACGCCCGGCCCGTGCCGGGCGTTCTGCCATCCGGCCGATGGGGTCAGGGGCTGGGCGGTGGCGCATCGCCGGTAGCGCGGTCCACCTCGGCGGCTTGAGCGTCGGCGGTCTTCTGCAACGTATCGCCCACGCCCTTGGCGCGGTCGATCGGATCGTGGATCGCATCGCGCAGTGCGGTCGCCTGTGGTTCCGGCGGTGTGTCCGGTGCCGGGGGCACCGGGCGGTTGCAGGCGCTCAGCGCGAGCATCGCGAGCAGCGGCAGGGCAGTACGGATCGTCATGGCAACCTCCCTCGGTGAGCCGGTGGCAGAGGACCAGTGTCCCACCGCCTCGCGCCCCGCGCGTGATGGCGCCCGGCGTGCCGGCCATCGCGCGTTATCCTATCCGGGCAGCACGACCGGTGCCGCATTCCATGGATTACCGCAGGAGAAGCACGTGAGCGCGCAACGTTGGCGACTGGATGGACAGACCGCATTGATCACCGGCGCCAGCGCCGGCATCGGCTTGGCGATCGCGCGCGAACTGCTGGGCTTCGGTGCGGACCTGCTGATCGTGGGCCGTGATGCCGATGCGCTGGAGATGGCGCGCGACGAGCTCGCCGATGCCTACCCGGACCGTGAGATCCACGGCCTAGCCGCCGACGTCTCCGATGATGAAGACCGCCGCGAGATCCTGGACTGGGTGGAAGACCACAGCGATGGGCTGCACATCCTGGTCAACAACGCCGGCGGCAACATCAGCAAGCCGGCCACCGAATACACCGAGGACGAATGGCGCGGGATCTTCGAGACCAACCTGTTCTCGGCCTTCGAGCTGTCGCGCTACGCGCACCCGCTGCTGGCGCGGCATGCGGCTTCGGCCATCGTCAACGTCGGCAGCGTCTCCGGCCTGACCCACGTACGCAGCGGCGCGGTGTATGGCATGACCAAGGCCGCCATGCACCAGATGACCCGCAACCTGGCCGTGGAGTGGGCCGAGGATGGCATCCGCGTCAACGCGGTGGCGCCGTGGTACATCCGCACCCGGCGGACCTCAGGGCCGTTGTCGGATCCGGATTACTACGAGCAGGTGATCGACCGTACCCCGATGCGGCGCATCGGCGAGCCGGAAGAAGTCGCTGCCGCCGTCGGCTTCCTGTGCCTGCCGGCCTCCAGCTACGTCACTGGTGAGTGCATCGCGGTGGATGGCGGGTTCCTGCGTTACGGGTTCTGAGCCGGCCAGCGGCCGGCACTACCGATCACAGGGTGCGTGGAAGCTCACAGGGTGCGCAGCAGCACGCGGTCATGGCGCACGGTCAATCCCGTCACGACGCGGGTAAACCGGGTCACGGGACAGGGCAATCGCTGTCAGCCAGCACCGCTTCCAGGCGCGCGCGCTCGGCGGTTGCAGCGGCCTGATTCTCCGGCGCAGCAAAGCGCTCGCGGCCGCGCGCGTCGCGGAAGCGCTGCTGCCAGCTGCTGCAGCGCTGCGCCTCGGCCACCGGCTCGCAGGCATCGCGGACCACTTCGCAGCTGGCCGCATTGCCTGGTGCCTGGCTGCCACCCAGCCCGGTCAGGGCCAGCGATTCGCACCGTGACGGGGCCGGTTCGCGCTCATGCAGGTAACGAACACCTTCTGCGGAGACGCACTGGTAGATGTCCGGCAGCGGCGGCTTGGGCGGCCCTGCAGGGTCGTGCTCGGTCGCTGGCGGTTGCGGGCGCAGGGCTGCACTGTCGAGCAGGCCGCTGTCCTCATCGCCCGCCTGCGGCAGCGGTGGCATGGTGTGCACGGTGGTGGGCACGGACGGCGCTGCCTCGGCCACGGCGGCGCCACGCACCGGCGCGCTGATCCGCTGGATGCGCTGTTCGCTGCCGGCGGGACAGGCCACGCTCTGGATGGTGAGGTTGCCGCCTGCATCGGTGCAGCGGAAAAACACCGCCTCGTCTGCCGCAGCGGGCAAGGACACGAACAGCAGGGGCAGCAGGAACCGTCGTTTCATCGCATCAGTGTAGAGCGCAGCGCGCTCAGTGGCCGCCGCAGTCCTGGTCCAGACGTGCATCGATCCCGCGCTGCTCGCGGGTCAGCGCGTCGCGCTCGCTCTGCAGCGCACTGTTGTAGCGGCGGATCAGGTCCCAGCGCCGGTCTTTCAACCGCGAGCAGACCTCCTGCGCGGGCAGGGCATGACATTCATCGCGCACCAGCACGTTGCCGGCCGGTACCACCACGCTGTTCCCCACGCCCGGGTACGGATAGCCACCGCCTTCCCACTGCGAGCTGCCACCACCGATGTTGATGCTGCCGCCGACCCGTGAGCCGCCGCCACTGACGGAGAGCGAGCCTGCACTGCTGCGCACCGGGCCGCTGCCCATCGGCATGATCGGTGGCAACGGCCGTGAGGGTGGATGGCTGCCCGAGGGCGGCCGCGGGCCAGGCGGATACGGCAGATAGGCCTCGGTCCAGATCGGCACCCAGCGCGGATTGCCTTCATTGCTGTCGCTGACGTAGCTGTCGCCCTCGCTGGTGGTGCATTCGTACATCGGCTGCGGCGGCTGCACGTGCACGTAACGCACCTCGCGGTCCGGCGCGCGCGGTGCAGGCGTCGGCTCGGGCGCGCGGTCGCTGCGAACGACCTGCGGGGCCGGGTCGCGTGGGCGCTGCAGGTCGCGGACCTGCTGTCGGCCCTCGCGGCACGGGGCATCCTGCAGCGAGACGGCGCCGTTGCTGCCGACGCAGCGATAGATGCGTACGTTGTCGTTCTGCGCCGCAGCGGGCAGCACAGGGCCCACCAGTGCGAGCAGGGCCAACCACAGGGCAGGGCGCAGGGTCATGCAGCCAGTGTGCGGGTTTGCCTGCCTGCGCGCAAAAGGCGGCTCAGCTGCGCAACACCTGGCCGCTGAGCGCATCGCGGATCGGCGTGGGCTGTGCCAGGCCACCGGTCTGGCCATCGATCAGGCCATCGAGCAGGGCCAGCAGGCGCGGGTCCAGCTCGGCACGCGTGCGTGCCGGCGGCTCGCCGGCAAGGTTGGCACTGGTGGAGACCAGTGGCCCGCCCCAGGCACGGCAGAGCGCGGCGACCAGCGGGTGGGCGCTGATCCGTACGGCGATGCCGCTGTGTTCGCCGGTGATCCAGCGCGGCGCGCGAACGCCGGCGGGCAGGATCCAGGTATTGGCACCGGGCCAGCTGGCCAGCACTGCGCTTTGGCGCTCCAGGGGCAGGACCTCCATCCGCACCCACCCTTCCAGCTGGGCCGGATCGGCGGCGACGAGGATCATGCCTTTTTCGACCGGCCGCTGCTTGAGCTGCAGCAGCTTCATCACGGCCGCCTCGTGCGCGGGGTCGCAGCCCAGGCCCCAGACCGCTTCGGTGGGATAGGCGATCACCCCGCCAGCGCGCAGCACGGGCAGGGCAGTGTCCACAGTGAGTTCGTTCATGGCAGGCGGGCCGGATGCATGGCCCGCATTATCCTCCCGCCGTGGCGGGAGGGGTCAACCCGGCCGCAGGCAGGTTCACGTGACGTGACCTGCCCAAGGGGGTCAGGAGGCCTTTTTGACGGCCTTCTTCACCGCTTTCTTGGCCACCTTCTTGGTCGCCTTCTTCGCCGTGGCTTTCTTGGCGACCTTCTTCACCGCCTTCTTGGTGGCGGTCTTCTTGGTCGCTTCACCGGCAGCGGCTTTCTTGGCCGGTGCCTTCTTGGCCACGACCTTCTTGGCGGCCTTCTTGCCGAAGCCCTTGCGCACCGGCTTGCCGGTTTCTTCCATCAGCTTCTGCACCTCGGCCAGGGTCAGCGAGGCCGGCTCGCGATCCTTCGGGATCTTGCCGTTCATCTTGCCGTCGCTGATGTACGGGCCGAAGCGACCGTTCAGCACCTGGATCTCGCTGCCCTCGAATTCCTTGATGATCCGGTTGCGCGCGATCTCTTCCTTCTCTTCGATCAGGAACACGGCGCGGGCCAGGTCGATCGTGTACGGGTCGTCTTCCTTCTTCAGCGAGGCATAGGTGCTGCCGCGCTTGGCAAACGGACCGAAGCGACCGATGCCGACGCTGACGTCCTCATCCTTGTCCTGGCCGAGCGCACGCGGCATCAGGAACAGCTCCAGCGCGTCTTCCAGGGAGATGGTGTGCATCGACTGGCCGGGGCGCAGCGAGGCGAACTTGGGCTTGTCCTCGGCATCTTCGGCGGTGCTGCCGATCGCCGCGTAGGGCCCGAAGCGGCCCAGGCGCACGCTGACCGGCTTGCCGGTCTTGGGGTCGGTGCCGAGCTCGCGCGCGCCACTGGCCTCGGCGCGGTCGACCGATTCGTTCTTCTCGCCGACCAGCTTGTGGAACGGTTCCCAGAAGCGCGCCATCAGCGGGATCCAGTCTTCCTCGCCACGCGACACCGCATCGAGCTCATCTTCGAGCTTGGCGGTGAAGTCGTAATCCACGTACTGGGTGAAATGGCTGGACAGGAACTTGGAGACCGCGCGGCCCACGTCGGACGGGCGGAAGCTGCGGCCTTCCATCTCCACGTACTTGCGGAACAGCAGGGTCTGGATGATCGAGGCGTAGGTCGAGGGGCGGCCGATGCCATATTCTTCGAGCGCCTTGACCAGCGCCGCTTCGGTGAAGCGCGGCGGCGGCTGGGTGAAGTGCTGTTCGGCCAGGATGCGCTCGAGCGGCACGCGGTCGCCGGGCTTCATCGCCGGCAGCTTGCGGCCTTCATCGTCGTCCTCGGCACTCTTGTTGTCCTTGCCTTCCTCGTACACGGCCAGGAAGCCGGGCACGACCACGGTGGTGCCACTGGCGCGGAACACGTGCTCGCTGCCGGCCGACAGGTCCACGCTGACGGTATTGAGCGTGGCCGGGATCATCTGGCAGGCGACGGCGCGCTTCCAGATCAGCTCGTACAGCTTGCGCTCGTCGTCGGTGAGGAAGCGCGCCACCTGGGCAGGGGTGCGCAGCGCCGAGGTCGGACGCACGGCTTCGTGCGCTTCCTGGGCGTTCTTGGATTTGGTCTGGTAGGTGTTGGGCTGGTCCGGCAGCGAGGCGATGCCGAAGTCGCGCGCGATCACGTCGCGGATCTCGGCCAGCGCATCCTGGGAGAGGTTCACCGAGTCGGTACGCATGTACGAGATCAGGCCGACCGTGCCTTCTTCCTCACCGATCGCCACGCCTTCATACAGCTTCTGCGCGACCTGCATGGTCTTGCGCGTGGTGAAGCCGAGCTTGCGCGAGGCTTCCTGCTGCAGGGTGGAGGTGGTGAACGGCGGGGCCGGGCGGCGCTTGCGCTCCTTGCTGACCACGTCGGTGACGTGCAGGGCGCCCTGGGCGGCCTGCTGGATGCGCATGCGCGCGGCCTCGGCGGTGTCGCCGTCGGTCACGGTGAACTGTTCGAACTTCTGGCCGTCCAGCTTGATCAGGCGCGCATTGAAGTGCTGGGAGGGATGCGCGCACAGCGCGTCGATGCTCCAGTACTCGCGGGCGATGAAGGCTTCGATCTCTTCTTCGCGCTCGACGATCATGCGCAGTGCCGGGCTCTGCACACGGCCGGCGGACAGGCCGCGCTGCACCTTGCGCCACAGCACCGGGGACAGGTTGAAACCGACCAGATAGTCCAGCGCGCGGCGTGCCTGCTGCGCATCGACCAGGTCGCCGGCGATCTCGCGCGGGTGGCCCATCGCTTCCTTGATGGCGCGCGGGGTGATCTCGGTGAAGACCACGCGCTGCATCGGCTTGTCCTTGACCAGGCCGCGCTCGCGCAGGATTTCAGCGATGTGCCAGCTGATCGCTTCCCCCTCGCGATCCGGATCGGTCGCCAGGAAGATGTCGTCGGCGCCCTTGGCGGCCTTGACGATGGCATCGACGTGCTTTTCGTTCTTCTCGATGAGGTCGTAGCGCATCGCGAAGTTGTTGTCGGGGTCGACCGCACCTTCCTTGGGCACCAGGTCGCGCACATGCCCATACGAGGCCAGGACGGTGAAGTCCTTGCCGAGGTATTTGTTGATCGTCTTGGCCTTGGCGGGCGATTCGACGATGAGCAGGTGCTTGGGCATGGCGTCAGGATTCTATGGGCAGGGCCCCGGGGAGGGCCGCTAGGGTGGAGCAAATGGCCGCATTAGTGAAGCGGCGCGGGCGATATACATAAACCGAACGCCCGGGGGTGGGCCGGGCGTTCAGCTTTCTGCCTATTAGTGGAATCACGCCGGGCCGGCTCATGTCAAGCGGCCCGGTGTGAGGATTGCCCGGATCAGGACATCGATGCGATCACGCCGATCATGGCGATCATCACGCCGAACAGGGCCACCATGGCCAGCGCGGCCAGCACCAGGATCACGATGGTGACCGTGCCCAGGCCGCGCTGCTGCAGCTCGGGATGCTCGGTGAAGGCCCACTTGTCGACCACCAGGGTGTCGCACATCATGTCGTGCAGGGCCTGCTTGCGCTCGGTGAAGGCCGCCATGATGAAACCGATCATCAGGATCAGGCTGCTGACGATGGTCGCCAGGTAGCGGCAGAACGCGCGCAGGAAGCTGATCCGCTCGCCGTTGCCGCGCACGACCTTGATGCCGACGGCCATCTTGCCCAGCGTGGCGCCGCCGCGCGAGGCGTGGAAGCCGGCGTAGTAGCCGATGCTGATGACCATGCTGAGCAGCATCACCACCAGGGTCAGCGCGACCTGCACGCTTTCGTTGCCCGAGCCGGCACCCGTCAGGTTGATGATCATGCTCAGCGGCAGGGTGACCACGGTGAGCAGGATGTAATCGATGAAGTAGGCGGCGTAGCGTTTCCAGAACCCGGCATAGACCACGTCCTGGCCGTTGACCACCGCGGCGTTGGCGTAGCCGGTGGCCGCGGCCGGCGCGGTGTACGGCGAGTACGTGCCGCCGCCGGTGCCGGGCAGCGGGGCGGTGCCGTTGTCGATGGCGGTGTAATCCCCGCGCAGGTCGATGCCGCTGCCGAGGTTGCTGGCCGCAGAGGCCAGGTTCTGCAGCTGCAGCTCATCGACGGCCTCGGACAGGGGCGCCCACTGCGCGAACCCTTCCCGCCACACCAGCGTGGCCAGGGTGATGTCACCGCGCTGGAAGCGCTGGCGCATGTCGTCTGCGCTCAACGGACCCTGTCGGTCCTGGCCATCGGCGAAATACCACTCAGTCATTGCTTCAATCCCCTGTTGGGTGCATCCATGGACGTGTGTCCGTTATCAGCCGCGGCATTCCTGCGGCAGGTACTTGTCATCGGGCTCGCCGCTGCATTCCCAATGATCGGCGCCGTTGTAGTCCAACCACAGCAGCTTCCCATCCAGCGCGGCGTTGCCGGGCACGGTGAGCTGGGCTTCCACGCCGCAGTGGCCGTTGTTGAAACGGCCGATCCGCACGGTGCTGATCGCACCGTCGGCATAGCCTTCGGCCGGCTGGAAACCTTCGTCGTCGTTCACCGGGCAGCGGCCGTGCTCGCTGTGGAACCCGGCGACCGCGACCTTGATCGGGGCCAGCGTCGCCAGTGCGTCGCTGGCCTTGGATCGCGCGACGTACTCCTGGTAGACAGGCAGGGCGATCGCGGCAAGCACTGCACCGACGATCAGCACCAGCACCACGATCACGGCCGCGACAATGCCCACGATCGCGCATCCGCTCAGTCCCTTGCGGGGCGGCGGAACGGTGATGGGGGTCGGGGTGGCGGGGCGCACGGGTGCGCCGGGGGCGACCGCCGCGGCCGGCAGTGACGGCGGCACTGCCGGGCCGGGTGCAGGCGCTGCCAGCGTTTCGGCCGCCGGCGCGAGGTCCAGCCCGATCTCGGCGGCCACGGTTTCCAGCGGCTGCCACTGGGCCATGCCGTCGCGCCAGACCAGCGTATCGCGCCCGATGCGGCTGGAACGGTAGAGCGCGATCAGCTCGTCAGCAGGCAGCGGACCGCGCTGCTGACTGTTTCCTTCTGCAAAGAACCACTGGTCCACCGGCCCGCTCCTGAATGCGCAAGGCGCTCAGTGTAAGGTCAGTGAAGCGGTTCCGGCTCGTCCACGAACATCTGGGTTTCCATCCAGGCGTAGGCAGCCTCTGCCCCGGGCTGGTTGAACAGCACCATCAGCACGACCCACTTGAGGTCGTCCAGGTCCAGTTCGTCCTGGTCCAGCGCCATCGCACGGTCCAGTACCAGCTCGCGCTGGCTGGCGTCGAGAATCCCGTGCTGCTCCAGGAACATCAGGAAACCGCGGCTTTCCACGTCCAGCTTGTCCAGCTCGGGGCCATGGAAGATCCGCACCGGGCCGTTGACACGGCCCAGCACGACGGCCGGGCGCTGCTCGGCGAGCGCGTCCAGCCAATCGAAGGCTTTGTTGATCTCGGTGGGGCTGAAGCCGGCCTGGATCAGGCCGTTCTGGAGGGAGTCGCGGTCGCGGATGAGGTCCGCGTCTTCGCTGAAATAGTGTTCGAACAGGTACAGCAGGACATCCAGAATGCTCTCTTTCATTGCCCCTCGGCCTGCGTCAACGACGCTGTGGAGGTGAAGAAACTAGGGTTTTCGACAGTAGCGACCATGGGCGGCCATTACCTTTCCATCCAGTTCCATGACCAGCAGCATGGCCGACAGCTGGGCCGCCGTCAATCCGCTGCGCTGGATCAGTGAATCCATACCCGTTGGGTCGTGATCCAGGGCTTTCCACAAGCACTGGTAGTCCGGGTCGGTGTAGGAAGGGGCGCGCTCGGGCGCCGGTCGTGCCTGTTCAGTGGGGGCGTCCAATCGGGTTCGCAAGGCCCCGGCCAGGGTCTGGGCCAGGGCGGTCAGGCCGGCGGTCACCTCCGCCGGCTCCTCGACCAGCGCCGCACCCTGCCGGATCAGCCGGTGGCAGCCGCGGGCCCGTGGGTTGCGGATCGAGCCGGGCAGGGCGAACACCTCGCGGCCCGCCTCGGCGGCGCAGCGGGCCGTGATCAGGGCCCCCGAGCGCTGGGCGGCCTCGATGACCAGGGTGCCCAGGCTGAGGCCGGCGATGATGCGGTTGCGTGCGGGGAAGTGCGCCTGGCTCGCCGGCATCCCGGGCGCGTATTCGCTGACCACCGCGCCGGTGGCGGCAATCCGTTCATGCAGGGCGGCATGCCGGGGCGGGTAGGTCTGGTCCAGACCGGTGGCCACCACGGCCACGGTCATGCCCCCGGCGATCTGCAGGGCGCCCTCATGGGCCTGGGCATCGACCCCGGTCGCCAGGCCGCTGATGATCGACCAGCCATCGCCGGCCAGCGCGGTGGCGAAGGCGTGCGCGTGCTCGCGGCCGCCGGGGGAGGGCGAGCGGCTGCCGACCACCGCCACCGCCGGATGCCACAGGCGCGTCGGGTCTCCGTCCACGAACAACGCCACGGGCGGTTCCTCGATCTGGGCCAGCAGCGCCGGGTAATCGGGATCGGTGAGGGCCAGCAGGTGGTGGCGTTCGTCTGCCAGCCAGGCCAGGCCGTGGGCCAGGTAGCCTTCGTCCGGCAAGGCCAGGCGGGCGCGTTGCGCGGGGCTGCATCCGGCGGCGCGCCAGGCGCCCGGACCGGCGCGCAGCGCCGCGGCCGCATCCGGGAACTGGCGCAGCAGGCGCAGGCGGGGCGGCAGGGCGCCTCCGGCGAGGACGACGGTGAGCAGGGCGGTGGAGGAGGCAGGGCAGCAGATGGGCATCCGCTTACCCTGAGGCGCAAACGACGACGGCGCCCTAGGGCGCCGTCGGAGGGCAGGGTAGGATTCCGCCGCGCTTACTGCTTATCGGGATGCAGTGCCGAATAGCCGACGTGGACCGGCTTCACGCCTTCCATCACCAGCGCGTAGCTGACGTTCTCGAAGGTGCGGAACACCATCGCGTGGGCGGCGTACTCGTCCGGCAGGGTGACCCGGCCGGCACCGCTGGTCAGCGAATCGTCCATCCGCGACGAGTTCGGGTAGTCCATCCGGTGGGCGACGTGGCGGCCCTGGCGCCACAGCGAGAACACGGTGCCGTTGTCGACCCCGTTGGCGCTGCCGGCGGAGATCGCGATCACATCGCGCGGACCGCCCGAGGTGAAGGTGTCGGCCACCGCCAGGACGCGCACATCCAGATCGGCGGTCTGCGGGGCGGGCACGTGCGGCACGAACTGCAGATCGTACGGGCGGGCTTCGACCGGCACCAGGCGATCACCGGCGCGCACTTCGCGGCCATCGACCTGGCCCTGCAGCACCAGCGAGGTCACCTCGACATCGCCGCTCTGCACGCGGCTCACCGTGCCGACGTTGATCTGGGCCAGTTCGTAGCCCAGCGCCTGGTGGCGCTTGCTGGGCACGATGAAGGCTTTCCAGACATTGCCGCTGCCGGGCGTGGTGTCGCCGCGGGCGTTCAGGTCTTCGGTCGGCTTGGGCAGGGCGTACTGCACGGTCGGGCGGACCACCGCGTAGCGCTGGCCGACCTGGGCGTTCTCCAGGCCCCGCACATAGGCGGTCTGCCCGGTGGTGGCACGCAGGCGGTTGTCTTCCAGGTTGACCACATACGGGAGCGACTTGACCTCGTCGACCACGCTCAGCTGCTTCAGGAACGGCTCGACCTGCTCCAGGGGAACGCCGTTGATCGGGGCCTCCTGGCGCGGGCCGGGCTGGGCCACGACGCGGTCCAGATAGGCCAGGCTGAGCACGTCACCCGGGTAGATCAGGTGTGGATTCTTGACCTGCGGGTTGGCCTGCCAGATCTCCGGCCACAGCCAGGGCTTCTGCAGGAAGCGCGCCGAGATATCCCACAGCGTGTCCCCTTTGCGCACGACATAGGTATCCGGGTGCCCGCCATTCATTTCCACGGCGGTAGCATAGGTAGCAACGGTCAGCATCGCCACGGCGACGACCGTACGAGTTCGTTCAAACATAGATGTGGTGCCTGATTCCCCAACAGGTTCGCGCACTATAGTCCAGAAACCGGGGCGCGGGGCAAGCGTTGGCGATAGAATCGCCCTGTACGCCGCTTCGACCGGCGCCCCCTACCGGTATTTGCCATGGCCCTCCTGCCCATTCTCGAATTTCCCGATCCGCGCCTGCGTACCAAGGCTGCGTTGATCGATGCCGCCGACGTGACCACGCCGGCGTTCCAGACCCTGATCGACGACATGTTCCAGACCATGTACGACGCCCCGGGCATCGGGCTGGCCGCCAGCCAGGTGGACGTGCACAAGCGCTTCATGGTGATCGATGTCAGTGAGGAGAAGGACACCCCGATGGTGTTCATCAATCCTGAAATCGTCGCCAACGAAGGCGGCCAGGTCTACCAGGAAGGCTGCCTGTCGGTGCCGGGCATCTTTGCCGATGTCACCCGCGCCAACCAGATCACCGTGCGTTACCTGGACCGCCATGGCGTGGCCCAGGAACTGACCACCGACGGCGTGCTTGCCGTGTGCGTGCAGCACGAGATGGACCACCTGGACGGCAAGCTGTTCATTGATTACCTCTCCCCGCTCAAGCGCGAGATGGTGCGCAAGAAGCTGGCCAAGCAGCGCAAGCACGTTGCCTGAGGTGAGGGCAGAGACCGCCGCGCGGGCTGACCGCGCGACGGGTCCTGTTGCGCGGCGCCGGACACCGGCGCCGTTTTACTTTCTGTTAGTGGGGTCGCCATGAAGATTGTCTTTGCCGGTACGCCGGAGTTCGCCGTGTCCTCGCTGCGTGCCGCCGCCCGCCACCATGAAGTGGTCGCGGTGTACACGCAGCCCGATCGCCCGGCCGGCCGTGGCCGTGGCCTGGCACCGTCGCCGGTCAAGCTCGAAGCGATCGCGCGCGGCATCCCGGTGTTCCAGCCGGAAAGCCTGAAGACCCCCGAAGCGCAGCAGCAGCTGCGCGATCTGGCGCCGGACCTGATGGTCGTGGTGGCCTACGGGCTGATCCTGCCCAAGGCGGTGCTGACCATCCCGACCCACGGGTGCTGGAACGTGCACGCCTCGCTGCTGCCGCGCTGGCGCGGTGCCGCGCCGATCCAGCGTGCGATCCAGGCGGGCGACGCCGAGACCGGCGTGTGCCTGATGCAGATGGAGGCGGGACTGGATACCGGCCCGGTGCTGCTCAAGCAGCACATCGCGATCGGTGCCAACGATACCGGCGGCCAGTTGCACGACCGCCTGGCCGAGCTGGGCGCGCAGGTGCTCTCCGACGGCCTGGGCCTGCTGCGCGCGGGCATCAAGCCGATCGCCCAGCCGCAGCCCGAGGCGGGCGTGACCTACGCGCACAAGCTGGACAAGGCCGAGGCCCGTCTGGACTGGGCGCAGGATGCCCACGCGCTGGCCCGTACCGTACGTGCGTTCAACCCCTGGCCGATCGCCGAGGCGATGCTGGCCGGCGAGCGTGTGCGCATCCATGGTGCGATCGCGCTGGATGACAACCAGGGCAAGGCCCCGGGTACGTTGCTGGCGGCCTCGCGCGAGGGCATCGACATCGCCTGCGGCCAGGGTGCGCTGCGCCTGCGCGTGCTGCAGCGTGAGGGCGGCAAGGCGATCACCGCCGCCGATTACCTCAACGCCCGCCGCGACCTCGGCGTGGGTGCCTGAGATGACCAACGCGCGTTCCGGCAAGCCTGCAGGCCCCTACACCGCCCACACCGCCCCCGGCGTCCCCACGCGCGTGCTGGCCGCGCGCGTCCTGGCCCAGGTGATCGGCCGTGGCCGCTCGCTGAAGGCCGAACTGGCCACCGCCCTGCCGACCCTGGACGACAGCCGCGACCGCGCGCTTCTCGAGGCGCTGTGCTTTGCCGTGCTGCGCCGCCGTGCGGCCTACGATGCCGCGCTGGCGCAGTGGATGCCGCGCCCGCTGAGCGTGCGCGAGGACGAGCTGCGTGCGCTGCTGCTGGTCGGCTTCGCCCAGCTCGACGCGCTGGAGCTGCCCGCCCACGCCGCGCTCTCGGCCACGGTGGACGCCGCCCGCGCGATGGGCCGTGACCGTCAGGCCGGCATGGTCAATGCGCTGCTGCGCCGTGCCCAGCGCGAAGGCATTCCGCCGTTGCCGCCGCGCGATGCCTTCCCGCTGTGGATGGCCGAAAAGATCGAACAGGATTGGCCGGATGAGGCCGAGGCGGTGTTCAGCGCCAGCCTGCAGGCCGCGCCGTTGTGGCTGCGGGTCAACCGCCAGCACGGCAGCCGCGAGGCGATGCTGCAGCAGATGGAAGCCGCCGGCATCGCTGCCGAAGCCTCCAGCATCGGTGCCGATGCGATCCGCCTGCCGGTGCCGGTCGCAGTCACTGCGCTGCCCGGCTTCGCCGAGGGCGCGCTGTCGGTGCAGGATCTGTCTGCCCAGCAGGTGGCCGATGCGCTGGCGCCGCGCCTTGGCGCGCGCGTACTGGATGCCTGCGCCGCACCGGGCGGCAAGTCCGCGCACCTGCTCGAGCGCGATCCGACCCTGCACCTGCTGGCGTTGGACATCGATCCGCGCCGGCTCAAGCGCATCAGCGAAACGTTCGCACGCACCGGCGTGGGCCAGAACGCGAAGGTGCTGGCCGGTGACGCGACCGATCCGGCCAGCTGGTGGGATGGGCAGTTGTTCGACACCATCCTGCTCGACGCCCCGTGTTCGGCCACCGGCATCATCCGCCGGCAGCCGGACGTGCTGGTGCACCGCCGGCCGACCGACATCGACGCCCTGATCGCGCTGCAGGCACGCCTGCTGGATGCGTGCTGGACGATGCTCGCTCCCGGCGGAACCCTGCTGTATGCGACATGCTCGATCCTGCGCGATGAAAATCAGTTCCAGGTCGAAGCGTTCCTGCAGCGCACGCGTGGCGCGGGCTTCCTGCCGCTGGGTGAGGCGTATGGCCACGATTCCTGGGCCGGTCGCCAGCGCCTGCCGGGTGAGGACGGTGCTGACGGCTTCTTCTATGCGCGTCTGCTAAAGAAGGGTTGAACCGAACCCGGCTAGAATTCCGCCCCATGCTTAACCACCGCGCATCCCGAGAGTTCTGGCTGCTTGCCCTGATGGCCCTGCTCGTTCTGGGGGCTGGCCTGGGCATGCGTGATCCCTGGCCATCCGACGAACCCCGCTTCGCACTGGTCGCCAAGCAGATGGTGGACAGCGGCGACTGGCTGTTCCCGCACCGGGGCACCGAGCTGTATTCGGACAAGCCCCCGATGCTGATGTGGTCGCAGGCTGCGCTGTATTCGCTGATCGGTGATTGGCGCGTGGCGTTCCTGCTGCCCTCGCTGCTGGCCGCGCTGGGTACCCTGGCCTGTGTCTACGACCTTGGCCGCCGGTTGTGGACGCGGCGGGTCGGGCTGTATGCCGCCTGGGCGCTGCTGTTCGCGTTGCACTTCACCTTCCAGTCCAAGAAGGCCCAGATCGACCCGCTGGTGGTGTTCTTCATCACCTTGGCCAACTACGGCCTGCTGCGCCATCTGCTCAGTGGCCCCGCATGGCGCTGGTGGTGGCTGGGCTGGTTCGCCGCCGGGCTCGGGGTGATCACCAAGGGCGTGGGCGTGATCGCACTGCTGATGATCCTTCCGGCGGCGGTGGCCTCCGTACTCGGCTGGCCGCGGGTCAAGCTGCACTGCCGCGACTGGCGTTTCTGGCTCGGCCCGCTGGCGTTCGTGCTGGCCATCGCGCTGTGGCTGGTGCCGATGGTGGTGACCGCGCTGGGCAGCGGCTCGGCCGAGTACCGGGCCTACCTGGACGACATCCTGTTCCGGCAGACCGCCAAGCGCTATGCCCAGTCCTGGGATCATCACCAGCCGTGGTGGTACTTCCTGGGCACGATGCCCTCGATGTGGATCCCCGCCTTCCTGGCGATTCCGTGGGCGATCCCGGCCTGGCGCCGGCGCCTGCAGCGGCGCGATGCGCGCTACCTGCTGCCGCTGGTGTGGTGGCTGTTGATCGTGCTGTTCTTCTCGATCCCCAACGGCAAGCGCGACGTCTACATCCTGCCGGCGCTGCCGATGTTCTGCCTGGCGCTGGCACCGCTGCTGCCGGGGCTGCTGCGCAAGCGCGCGTTCCAGTGGCTGCTGGGCGGCTTCGTGGCCCTGCTGGCGGCCGGCCTGCTCGGCATCGGCATGTCGATGCTGGTCGGGCAGCCGGGCTTCGAACGCAAACTGATTCTCGACCGTGGCATCGATACCGCGGTGACCTCCGGCCTGGGCTGGGTCGCGGTCGCACTCGGCTGCTGGGCCGTGCTCACCCTGTGCATCGCCGGCGTGCGCCGCTTCCACCTGGCCGTGGTGGCGACGCTGACCATGGCCTGGGTCGCATTCGGGCTGATCGGCTACCCGCTGTTCAACGACTCCAGTTCCGCCCGCGGCCTGATGCAGCAGGTCGGCCAGCGCATCGGTCCAGACGCCGAACTGGGCCTGGTCGCCTGGAAAGAGCAGAATCTGCTGATGGCCGACCGGGACGCCGCCACCTTCGGTTTCAACCGACGCTGGGACCGGCAGCTGGGCGATGGCGTCGCCTGGCAGGCGGCACGTCCGCAGCAGCGTTGGTTGCTGGTGCAGGAGGACGCACTGCTGGCCTGTGTGGACCGCACCAGCGCCGAGCTGGCCGGGGTCGCCAACCGCCGGCGTTGGTGGTTGGTAAGGCCCGGTGACATCCATGGCCCCTGCGTGGCCAGCGCCGAAGAGCAGGAGCGCGAACGCGCGCTGCACCGGATCGATGGCGATGAGTGAGGTCTGCACTGCTGGCGGCCTGCCCGGGCCGGAACCGCAGGACCGTGGGCGCCGGTCGCGTCCAGTGCAGTCACGGGCCTGCGTGCCTGCGCGTGGCGATCGAGGTTGGCAATGACGTTTTCCCGTGGATCCGAGCCGGCCACGCCTGTTTCCCTGCCGCCGCTGCAGGGGCGTGCCGGCGTGGCGCACTGGATCGCCACCGTGGGCCTGTTCTGCATGCCCGCCCTGGTGCTGACCCTGCCGCAGAATCTGCTGCCCTACGGCATCCTTCTGCTGCTGAGCACGCTGCTGGCGCCGGACTACCTGTGGCACGCACGTGGCCTGGCCGGGCGGCCGGTGAAAGTGCTGGCCTGGCTGGTGGTGGCCGCGATCGCCTTCGCGCTGCTTTCGATCTATCTGTTCGAGCAGGGGCTGCGCGATATCGACAACCGGTCGCGGTTCGTCGTGATCCCGTGGATCGCCTTGTGGGTGTGTGCCTTGCGGCCGGATATCCGCTGGCTGTGGGCAGGTGCCCTGGCCGGCCTGCTCGGCACGATGGTGCTGTCGATCCTGCAGGTGGCCGGGGGCGCGCCGCGTGCCGACCTGAGCACCAATGCGATCGTGCTGGCCGACATCGTGCTGGTGCTGATGGTGCTGCTGGTCTTCTGCCGGCCACACCAGCGCTGGACCTGGGTGATCGTGGGCATGGTCGCCGGCTGCGTGACCATCGTGCTCAGCGGCAGCCGCGGCGTCTGGCTGGCGCTGCTGGCGCTGCTGGTGGTGATGGCGATGAGCCTGCGCTGGCGCACCGGGCGTGCGCGCCTGGGCGTGCTGCTGGCACTGGTGGCGATCGCCGGCACCCTGACCCTGACCATCCCGAGCCTGCGCGAGCAGGTCCGCCTGACCGAGCTCAAGCACGACGTGGTGCGGATGGAGCGCGGCGACAGCGACTCCTCCGCCGGTGCGCGCGTGGAGCGGCTGCAGGTGGCCTATGAAACCTTCCTCGACCATCCCCTGACGGGGGTGGGCATCGGCCATTTCGACAGCGCCATGCAGCGCCTGCCGGTGTGCCGGGATGATCCGAGTGAACAGCGCTGCCACCTGGGCCATGCGCACAACGATCTGGCCGAGTGGGCCGCGACCCAGGGCGCGCCGGGCCTGCTGTTGCTGCTGGCGATCTATGGCGTGCCGCTGTGGGTGTTCACCGGTCTGCACCGGCGCAGCGGCGAGCAGACCTTCCGTGGCCCGGCCGCCGCCGGGATCATGGTGGTGGTGACCTACGTGCTGTGCGGGATCACCCAGTCGATGTTCGCGCACCAGATCACGGCCAGCTTCTACGTCACCATCGTCGGCCTGCTGGCCGGGTTGTCGATCGTCCAGGGCCATACCCGGCGCCTGGCGTTGGCGCGGGCCCAGGCCCAGGCCCAGGCTCAGGCGTCGGGCTGATTCCGCGGCGGGTCGGTGACCGGCTGCCCGTTCTGCAGCATCCACAGCATGATGGTCTTCTGGCGCACGTAGTTGGCGCGCACATAGGCGTAGACCAGCCCGTGCCAGCCGTCGCGGAAGCCGCCGCGCAGCAGCAGCCCGCGCCAGAACCGCCACGCCGGTGCCAGGATCAGCTTGGGCAGCGTGGCGCGCTTGCCCCGCGCGAACTCGTGCTCGGCCATCATCCGCGCGTAGCGCTGGGTTTTGAGCAGCTGCTGTTCCAGCGAGCGGTAGGGGTAATGGATCAGATCACCCCGCAGGGTGCCCACCGCGCCATCCACGCTGGCCGCCTCATGGATCTCGCGCTTGCCGCGCCAGCCGCCATGGCGGCGGTCGAACAGGCGCAGGACCCGGTCCGGGTAGGCATTGCCATGCTTCAGGAACTTGCCGAAATACGCGGACAACCGCGCGAATCGGTAGCCGTGGTGGCCGGCGAAGCCGGTGGCCTGCGCGGTCAGGATCGCCTCGCGCAGGGCGTCGCTGATGCGCTCGTCGGCATCCAGGCACAGCACCCAGTCATGGGTGGCCTGCTCGACGCAGAACGCCTTCTGGCTGCGGAACCCATCGAACCGGCGTTGCAGGACCCGGGCACCGGCGGCCGTCGCGATCGCCACCGTGGCGTCGGTCGATTGCGAGTCCACCACGACGATCTCGTCGCAGAAGGCCAATGAGGCCAGGCAGTCGCCGATGCGGTCGGCTTCATTGAACGCGATAATGCAGGCCGAAATGCGAGGCCGTTCAGTGGGAGCGGTCGAGGAGGACATGATGGCCGAGTACCTGCTGTTTGCGACGGAGCGTTATGCGCTGCCCATTCTCGCCCCTCTGGCGCAGGCGTTGCACGCATCCGGTCAATCGGTGTCGGCCTGGTTCGCCGATGGCGCCGCCGGCGCATCGCTGCCCGGCGTGCCCAACGTCGGCCTGAAAGAGGCGCTGGCGCTGCGCCCACGTGCGGTGTTCAGTGCCGCCAACTGGGTGCCGCCGTTCATCGCCGGGGCCAAGGTGCAGGTGTTCCACGGTTTCAACGTGCAGAAGCGCGACAGCGCCCGTGGCCACTTCCGGGTGCGGGGACTGTTCGATCTGTACTGCACCCAGGGCCCGGCCACGACCGCCCCGTTCCGCGAGCTGGCCGCGCGCGAGGGCCACTTCGCCGTGGCCGAGACCGGCTGGCCCAAGCTGGACCCGCTGTTCCGCGATGACGGCGGCCTGAGCGCGGGATTGCGCGTGCCAGCCCAGGGCCGCCCGGTGATCCTGTTCGGTTCGACCTTCACCGAGCGCTTGAGCGCGGCGCCACACCTGTACGACCAGATCGCGGCCGACATCGACCGCGGCGACCACTACTGGCTGCTGACCCTGCACCCCAAGTGCGCGCCGGAGCTGTTCGATCGCTACCGCGCGCTGGCTGGCCCGCATGCGCGCTTCATCGAGCCCGAACAGGTGATGGCCGCGCAGCGCGCCGCCGATGTGCTGGTCTCGGACACCTCCTCGATCGTGTCCGAGTTCATCGTGCAGCACAAACCGGTGGTCACCTTCCGCAACCGGGTGCCGCAGCCGCACATGATCGATTTCCACGACGCCACGCAGCTGCCGGCGATGCTGGCCCAGGCGTTGGATCCGGCGCCGGCGTTGATGGCCGAGATCCGGCGCTACGCCGATGCCATCCACCCGTTCCGCGATGGCTATTCCTCCGAGCGGGTGATCGCCGCGACCGAGGATTTCCTGTCCGGCGAACTCGGCACGCTCAAGCGCAAACCGTTCGGTGCGTGGACGCGCGGCCTGCAGATCCGCAAGGATCTCGGGTATTGGGGGCCGGCCAAGCGCTGAAGCATCCGTGGCGATGCCGGCCGGGTTAGGGCGAGCCGGCGAGCAGCCGACAGCACCGGGATGCACCCCCTGCGTGGACGGTGTTCATCCGGTCGGTCCACGCCGTGCGTGGAGGCTCGTCTACCAGCGCAGGCGGCGCTTGGCCAACGCCCGGCCCAGCTGCTCATACACCGCGCGTGCTTCGGCCTCCGGCAGGTACTGCAGCACCAGCGGCGTGCCCATGCCCGCGCCGGCGGTATCCAGCCACACGCTGGCCGTGCCCAGCCGGCGGTCCAGTGGCGAGCGGGTCAGGCGCAGCGCCTGCAGCTTGTCCAGCTCTGCAAAGCGCCACCAGCGCTGCCACCAGCCGCCACGCACGGCCACGTAGTCGTCATCCAGGTGATAGCCGATGCGGGCCATCTGCCGGTGCGCGCGGAATGCCGACCACGGCAACCACAGCAGCAACAGCGCGCCCCACGGACCGCCGTACCAGATCGCGCCCGCGGTCAGCAGCGGAACCACGCACAGCGCGCCCAGGCACAGCCGCCACCAGCCCCGCATCTGTACCGGCTGCCAGCGCGCCGGCGGCCACTGCAGGTGTGGCAGCAGATGCTGGACCAGCCCATCGCACACGGCCGGCGTCGCCAGCGGCGCGAGTTCGCGCAGGTCACGCCGCTCGCCTTCGCCGGGGTTGCCGGCCGCGATATCGATGCGCAGTTGCCGGCGCTGGAACCAGCGCTGCAGGGCCGTCTCGCGCAGCGTCCAGGCCTGGATCCGGCGCCGCGCCACGCTGGTGCGCATGCGCGTCAACAGTCCGCTGGCCACGGTCAGCCGACGCTCGTGCTCACTGAGCCGGAAACCGTAATAGCGCAGCAGCGCGAGCACCACCGAGAGTACCCGCAGCAGCACCCAGAAACCGGCCACGGCCAGCACTGCGGCAATCGCCCAGAGCCACATGCCAGGGTGCAGGTGGCTGGCATAGCCGAAGGCCTGGCGTCCGCCTGTTTCGATCACATCGGACACGCTGCCACGCGGGAACAATTGCAGCATCGCACCCAGGACCGCCACCACCACGACCCAGCCGCGGTTGGACAACAGCCCGATGCGGATGACCTCGCCGGGGCTCAGCGCCAGCAGCACGTCCTCGGCCGGCTCGGCGAGTGCCGCCTCGCCCGCGGCCGCGGCCGGCGCTGCCTGGCCACGCTGGCGGACCAGCCGCTCCAGTGCGAGCGCCTGGTCCAGCTTGAGCACCCGCATCTCTGCTTCGGGGCGGTTGCCGCCGGCCGATTCCAGCTTCAGCTCGGCCACCCCGAACAGGCGGTGCAACGGGTTCTGGTGGACCACCACGTTGTGGATGCGGGCAAAGGGAATCTCGCGGCGATTGCGCGCGAACACGCCACTGCGCACCGTGATTGCCGTCGCCCCGATCCGGTAGCGGTAGGTGAGGTACTGCAGCACCGAGTACGCCACCAGCACCACCACGGCGATCACCGGGCCGATCGACAGCCAGAACTCATCGCGGTCGCCGCGCTGGCCGAACACCACCAACGCGATCAACGGCACCAGGCCTTGGCGCAGTTGCATCAGCAGCACGAACAGCCACGACCAGGGATGCAGCCGCTGCTCCGGCGCGGCATCAAGCGGCGGCGGAATACTCACAGGGCGTCGTCGTCCTGGTCCAGCTGGTGCGCCAGGGTATCGCGCAGGCGCTCGGCATCGGCGCTGTCCAGGCCACTGAGGGTGACCGCGCTGAAGCGGCTGCCGGCGGTATGCACGACCAGCGTGCTCAACCCGGCGCTGCGTTCGATCGGGCCACGCCGCAGATCCAGGTGCTGCACGCGCGAGGTCGGTACGCGGGTTTCGTTCTGCCAGAGCAGGTCACGGCGCAGCCCGAGCCCCTGGGCATCAAGCCGCCAATAGGTGCGGCGCTGGCGGCGGAAGGCGAGCGCGGCACCGATCAGTGCGCCCAGCAGCACCATGCCGGCCGCGCCCCACCAGCGCCCCGGCAGATCGAACACCACCCACAGCGCACCGAACGCACCGCCGATCAGCAGCGCGCCGGCGATCGCGCCACCGAAGGCGGCCAGCGAGGCCGAACGCAGCGGCAGCGGTTGCCAGTCCGGCGCGGCGGGCGACGGCGGCAGGGGCGGCGGCACGGGAGTGTCGAGGAGATCGGACAAGGCAGGGCGCTCGGCTGGAAACGGGCCGGGCGCATGCGTGCAGGTGCAACCGCCCGTGGCGCAGACGGTAGCAGGTTGCCGTGGGCTATTGCGCGGCCTGGATCAGTGCATCCACATCGAGCAGGTGGCCGGCGCGTTCGGCCTTGGTGCGCAGGTACTGTTCGTTCTCGGCGGTGATGTCGCCGGTGACCGGCACGCAATCGACCACGTCGATGCCGGCATTGCGCAGGCGCTGGGCCTTGGTCGGGTTGTTGCTGAGCAGTTGCACGCGGGTCACGCCCAGGCCCTGCAGCATCGCCACGGCACTGCCGTACCGGCGCTCGTCGGCACCAAAACCAAGCTGCGCATCGGCGTCGATCGTATCCAGCCCATCGTGCTGGTAACCGTAGGCGCGCATCTTCGCGGCGATGCCGGTGCCACGGCCTTCCTGGTCCAGGTACAGCAGCACACCGCCACCAAGCTCCTTGAGCTTGCGCAGGCCACGCCGCAGCTGGTCGCCACAGTCGCACTTGAGTGAGCCGAACAGGTCACCGGTCAGGCAGGAGGAGTGCACGCGCACCGGCACCACGGCGGACAGGTCCGGCGTGCCGACGATGATCGCGACCTGGTCGCGCTGGGCCACGCCACCGCGGAACACCGCGAATTCGGTCATGCCGACCTCGCGCAACGGGACCGGCGAGCGGGCCACCAGCTCATACGCGTGCGCAGCCTGCTCGGCGCCCTGGCTCAGGTCGCACAGCGAGACCTGGGCGCAGCCGTCGAAGCGGCGGTCATCGGGGTTCAACAGCACCCCGACCATCGCCGGCAGCAGCAGGCCGAGGCGGGCAATCTCCACCGCGCCATCGTCCAGCGCTTCACCGCCGGTCCAGCCGGGCGGCATCGCGCCGGGATCGCGCAGGTAGCTGAGCGACGGCAGTGCATCGAAGTCGATGCCGGCCAGCGGCACGCGCGCGCCACGTTCGGCACTGACGCCGAGCACGCGTGCGCGGGTGGAGGTGAGGAACAGGTAGTGGCGATCTTCCGCGGCGGCGGCGAAGGCGGTGAAGCTGGTGCGGGTGCTGCTGTCCAGCGCGATGAAGGCCAGGCGCTGGCCGTGGCCATCGTCGATCACCACCGGGCGACCGGCGCGCAGTTCGGCCACCGCGCGCTCGCAGCGGATCGCGGCCGGATCGCCGAACAGGGAAGAAGCAGAAGACATGGCAGGGGCCGTGGGGGACATCGTGGTTTCCACAGTGGGGACGGAAAGCGCCGATTCAATCGCACCAGGGGCGCGACGCTGCGTCGCAGTCAGTGCGGATGGTCCTCGGTGGCGTAGGGATCGTCCTCGCCGCTCTGCGGTGGACGCAGCGTATAGCGCTTGTAGGTCCACTGATACTGCGCCGGATCGCGCCGGGCGATGCGTTCGATCCCGGCATTGAGGGCGCTGGCGGCGGTACGCGGGTCGGGATCGGCCACGGCCGGCGGGGCGGCCTCGATGTGCAGCGCGAAGTCCATGTCCGGGCCGATCCGCTCGCACCAGCCGTACAGCACGGTCGCGCCGGTGCGCTCGGCCAGCCGGTTGACCAGGGTCATGGTCAGCGCCTCCACCCCGAAGAACGGCGCGAACACCCCGTCGCCGGCCTTGGGCTGCTGGTCGGGCAGGATGCCGGTGGCGCCGCCGTCCTTGAGCACCTTGAACAGCTGGCGCACGGCCGGGCCCTCGGCCCGGACCTGCTGGACGTTGTCGCCGCCACGGACCAGCTGCAGGAAGGCATCGCCCACCGCTTCATCCGGGGCCTTGTAGACGATCGCGATCGGGCCGCGCGAGGCCAGCCACTGGTTGAGCAGCTCCCAGTTGCCGTAGTGCGGGGCGGCCACGATCACGCCGTTGCCGGCAGCCAGGGCGGCGTCGTACAGCGCCTCACCGTGGCGCTCGGTGAGCCGGGCCAGGTTGCGATCGCGCGGCTGGGTCCACAGGCGCAGGGTTTCGATCGCCTGCAGCGCGGTGGAGCGCAGCACGTTTCGGTGCAGCACCGCGCGTTCGGTATCGCTCAGTTCGGGGTAGGCCAGCTCAAGGTTGCGGCGGGTGACGCGGCTCTCACGGGCGTTGAGACGGATCCACAGCCAGGCCAGCAGCGCCGCGACGGCGCGCAGCCAGGACCAGGGCAGGCGGGTGAACAGGGCAGCGGCGCGGTACGCCAGGCGGGCAGTGGTATGCGGTTTCATCGCTGCGAAGTCTAGCCGCTGGCGGCCAGCCTGTCGGCGCGCGGGCGCGTTAAGGTAGGCCGCCTTCAGTTGCGGAGCCCTGCCGATGCTTGTCCTGATCCAGCGCGTGAGCCAAGCCAGCGTCCATGTCGAGCAGGCCGTCGTGGGCCAGATCGGGCCCGGCCTGCTGGCCCTGGTGGGCATGGAGCCGGGCGACACCGAGGCCCAGATCACCCGGATGGCCGATCGCCTGCTTGGTTACCGTGTCTTTGGCGATGAGACCGGAAAAATGAACCGGTCGCTGCGCGACACCGGTGGCGGATTGCTGCTGGTCAGCCAATTCACCCTGGCGGCCGATACATCCAGCGGGATGCGGCCGGGCTTCAGTACCGCCGCGCCGCCGGCGGAGGCTGAACGCGGATTCAATCGACTGGTCGATATCTGCAGACAAAAACATGCCCCGGGGGTGGAAACCGGCCAGTTTGGTGCCCATATGGTTGTCAGCCTGGTCAACGATGGTCCCGTGACCTTCCTGCTCAGACCCTAGCCCCCGGGACCACCGCCCGGGAACGCGGGGCGCCGGGCTGGTATAATGCTAGGTTCTATTCCCTCTCCCAGCCGGTGGCGCGAGCACTACATGGCCAACGAACGTCCTGCCCAGCAAAACGACATCAAGCTTCTGATCAGCAAGGGCCTGGAACAGGGCTACCTGACCTACGCCGAAGTCAATGACCATCTGCCCGACGACATCGTCGACCCGGAGCAGATCGAAGATATCATCGGCATGATCAACGGCATGGGCATTGATGTCCATGAAGTTGCTCCCGATGCAGAAACCCTGTTGCTCAACGATGGCAACACCGGCAACCGCGAAGTCGATGACACCGCGGCCGAAGAAGCCGCCGCCGCGCTGAGCGCGCTCGACACCGAAGGTGGCCGCACCACCGACCCGGTGCGCATGTACATGCGCGAAATGGGTACCGTCGAGCTGCTGACCCGCGAAGGCGAAATCGCCATCGCCAAGCGCATCGAAGAAGGCCTGGGCCAGGTCCAGGCCGCACTCGGTACCTTCCCGGTATCGGTGGAATCGCTGCTGGCCGACTACGACGCGCACAAGGAAGGCAAGAAGCGCCTGGCCGAAGTGATCGTCGGCTTCAACGACCTGGTCGAAGAAGTCCCGGCCCCGGCCGTGGCCGAAGACACCAGCGATGAGGCTGACGAAGACGCCGATGAAGACGACGACGGCGACGACGTCGAGGAAGAGGCCGGCCCGACCGGTCCGGATCCGGAAGAAGTCGCACGCCGCATGCAGGCCCTGAGCGATGCGTACACCGCGTTCAAGAAGGCCGCGGCCAAGGGTGACCGCAAGCCGCTGGCCAAGCTGCGCGACGACATGGCCGCCGTGTTCGTGACCCTGAAGCTGCCGTTGCCGCTGACCGATGTGCTGGTCAAGCAGCTGCGCGACGTCATGGCCTCGATCAAGTCCCACGAACGCCGCGTGCTGAACCTGGCGACCGTGACCGCGCGCATGCCGCGCAAGGACTTCATCCGCTCGTGGGAAGGCAACCAGACCAACCTGGAGTGGGTGGAAGACGCACTGAAGCGCAAGCAGAAGTGGTCCTCGGCCCTGCGTGACGTGAAGGACCAGATCATTGCCGAACAGCAGGCGACGATCGACATCGAGAAGACCACCTGGCTGGAACTGGATGAGCTGAAGGAAATCAGCCGCGCCATGGCCTACGGTGAGGCGCGCGCGCGCAAGGCCAAGAAGGAAATGGTCGAAGCGAACCTGCGCCTGGTCATCTCGATCGCCAAGAAGTACACCAACCGCGGCCTGCAGTTCCTCGACCTCATCCAGGAAGGCAACATCGGCCTGATGAAGGCCGTGGACAAGTTCGAATACCGACGTGGTTACAAGTTCTCCACGTATGCGACCTGGTGGATCCGCCAGGCCATCACCCGTTCGATCGCCGATCAGGCGCGCACCATCCGTATCCCGGTGCACATGATCGAAACGATCAACAAGTTGAACCGCATTTCCCGCCAGATGCTCCAGCAGTATGGCCGCGAGGCCACGCCGGAGGAGCTGGCCAAGGAAATGGACATGCCGGAAGACAAGATCCGCAAGGTGATGAAGATCGCCAAGGAGCCGATCTCGATGGAAACCCCGATCGGCGACGACGAGGATTCCCATCTGGGCGACTTCATCGAGGACACCAACGTGGAGTCCCCGATCGAGAACACCACCAACATCAACTTGTCTGAAACCGTGCGCGACGTGCTGGCCGGCCTCACCCCGAGGGAAGCCAAGGTGCTGCGCATGCGCTTCGGCATCGACATGAACACCGACCACACCCTCGAGGAAGTCGGCAAGCAGTTCGACGTCACCCGCGAGCGCATCCGCCAGATCGAAGCCAAGGCGCTGCGCAAGCTGCGTCACCCGAGCCGCTCCGAGCAGCTGCGCAGCTTCCTGGATATCGATTGATCGATTCCAGCGCACCGCGTTGAAACCCGACAGACCCCGCGCAAGCGGGGTTTGTTTTTTGGGGCGGGTGGCGGCGCATGCGCGCGGATGCCACCCTTGAAGAACTGGGCACGGTCGTGGCACTCACGGGCGAGACCTTCCACGTGTCGACCACCGCCGCACGCCCCAATCTGACTCGTTCGCCCGACGAGACCGTCGACGGCCACTTCCCGGGGCTGCCGTGGTATCTGGACGACCTGCGCCCACAGGGCTTCCTCGGGCGCACGTTCGCGCATCGTCGCGGGCGTGACCTGGGCATCCCCGACGACCTCAATCGCTGGCAAGTGGGTGACACCCTGCAGGCGCTGGTACGTGCAGGCGGCACCGGGATCGGTGACCTCCTGCTCGGCGGCGATGCCGTGCAGATGGCGGGTCCAGGAGATGGGCCAGCGTTTCGGTTGATGTGAGGGGTGCAGTGGAAAGCGCCTACTGGCCTCCACTACACTGTGCGGCCGCAAGGGCCTATAGCTCAACGGTTAGAGCAGAGGACTCATAATCCTTTGGTTCCAGGTTCGAATCCTGGTGGGCCCACCATTGAATCAGGCACCTGGCAGCAACCGCGTGTGGGCGAAAGCATAAGTTGGCCGTTTTGGCCAACTTGTACTAGAGCGTAATGCACAAGTTGGCCGATTTGAGGCCTCTGTAGATTCGCCGGCCTAGGCACTTCAATGGCTTATGTGCCGCAAGTGGCAATTTTGCCGGATGCGGCCAACTTATGCTGAAGTGCCCATGCACCGTCTACGTGAGGGTTAGGCTAGAAGACTACGACGACAGATCTAACAGTGGTGCATCCAATGACGGCTGTGCGCACTGCGGGAAAGTGTCGCTGCCGTAAGCGATCCGAGAGCCGACATCCAATACCGCCGCCGCTTTCCAGACCGAACCAGTTGTGCCACCGCGTTCACCGCGGCCCCGCCAATGCGACGGCATCGGCCCCAGCCGGAAAATGAAACTGGTCGGCAGCGTCGTGCACGGCCCGCCACACCGCTTCGGCCACATCCTGGGATTGCGTCGTCGCCTGCGGACGGGCGAAGGCTTCGAAGATCGGACGAGCGAAGTCCGCATAGGTGTCGGGGATGAGGCCATTCATGCGCTCGGCCCCATTCTCGGCGAACCGCGTCGTCGGGCCGTAGCCGGGTTCGACCAGCTTGACCCGGATGCCGAACGCGCCCAGTTCATGCGCCAGCGAACCCGTGAAGCCTTCGACTGCAGTTTTGCTGCCCGTATAGGCGGCAGCGAGCGGCATGCTGGCCAGGGTGACGCTCGAGGTGACATTCACGATCGTGCCGGTCCGGCGCTCGCGCATCTGCGGAATCACGGCCTGCACCATCGCCATCGTGCCGAACGTGTTGGTCTCGAACACCTCGCGCACCGATTGCATCGACGTAGCCTCGAAGGCACCGACGACACCGATGCCCGCGTTGTTGACGAGAACATCAATCGGGCCCGCCTCGGCGACGGCCCGCGCGATGCTGCCGGCATCGGTGACATCCAGCGCGACCACCCTGATGCGGTCGGACGCGGGCAGGAGGGAGGGATCAGGGCGGCGCATCGTTGCGACGACCTTCCATCCTTGCCCGTGGAAGTAACGGGCGGTTTCCAGTCCGTAGCCGGAGGAACAACCCGTGATCAGGACAGTCTTCATTGCAGGAACTCCGTGGTGGTTGGGTGTGACCACGATAGGCCCAAGGCAAAGGACTATCGATGCTGTAAAGTCCAAGAAACATTGGCCATAGTCCTGCCATGACCGACCCCCTCGCCGAACTGATCACCCTGCTTCGACCCGCCAAGGTCATGGGCAAGAGCATTTCCGGCGCCGGGCGATGGGGCGTCCGCTACGCGCCATTCGGCCACCCCGGCTTCTGCGTGGTGACCGACGGTGCGTGCCATCTGCAGGTCGATGGCGCGTCCCCGCTGCGCCTGGAAGCGGGCGACTTCGTGTTCCTGCCCGCGACACCGGGATTTGTTCTGTCCGGGTTCGAGCCTGTCGAGCCGCAGGACATCGACCCCGCCACCGTCATGGGTCAAGGTCATGAAATGCGTCATGGCACTCTTGAGGGAGAGCCAGACGTGCGCATGCTGGGCGGCTATTTCGTCTTCGATTCGCCGGACACGGCGTTGCTGGTAACACTGCTGCCACCGGTCATTCACGTCCGGGGCGAAGACCGTTTCGGTGTGCTCGTGCGCCTTGTGCGCGAGGAAGCCATGCAATCGCGAGCGGGGCGCGACCTCATCCTGACCCGGCTGGTCGAGGTCCTGCTTATCGAAGCCTTGCGCGCGGCACCGGGCGACGCTGCGCCGGCAGGCCTGCTGCGCGGTCTGGCGGACGAGCGCCTGGCCCTGTCGATCCGTGAGATCCACCGCGATCCTTCGCGCGCCTGGACGGTGGAGCAATTGGCCAAGGTCGCGGCGCTGTCTAGGTCGGCCTACTTCCAGCGCTTTACTCGCGCGGTCGGCATGCCGCCGATGGAGTACCTGCTCGCCTGGCGCATGGCGATCGCGAAGGACATTCTCGATCGTCAGGACCTGATGATCGAGAAGGTAGCCGAGCGCGTGGGCTATTCGTCGGCGAGTACGTTCAGTACGGCCTTCACTCGCTACGTGGGTCGCCCGCCGAGTGGCTACGCCCGGGAGAGACGGCAAGTACGCTCCCGTGCGCCCTGAGGTGCGCTTCGGATCGGAAGCGATACCAGCACCCCGCCTGCGGCTCGTCGCGGTGGAACTCCTCTGGTCACCCTTCTGGTCACGCCTGAGTCCAAGAAGGTCAAGCCCGCCCCATCAGGCTACAGAGGCCTTGCCCGCCAGGCGGGCCGTCTCTGCATCGTCTCGCCAGCCTGCCGTTGCACCACCATCCACGCTGAAGTTCTGCCCGGTTACCCAGCTGGACTCATCCGATGCCAGATACAGAGCCATGTAAGCCACGTCTTCGCCGGTGCCGGCACGCTGGATCAACGCATGTCGCAACTGCCAAGCCTTTGCTTCAGCATCAACGGCCTTGTCTGTGGCCGGCGTGCTGATGAAGCCGGGCGCGATTGAGTTCGCACGCACTCCATAGGGCGCACCCTCTGCGGCCAATGCACGGGTCATCGAGACGATGCCCCCTTTTGCGGTGGCATGCGCTACCTGCGCCAGTGGTTGGATCCCCAGCAGGGCAGAGTATGAGGCGATGTTGATCAGCGATCCGCCATTCTTGATCAACAACGGCCACGCCGCATTGGTGGTGTGAAACACGAGATCCAGCTCGACGTTCATGACGTGACGCCACAGCTTCAAATCCATCTTATCGAAGGGTGCGAACCCAAAGCCGGCGGCGTTGTTGTAAAGCACATCCAGACCACCCATCTTCTCTGCGCCCTCACGAACCCACTTGGCAGCATCATCGGGATCGGTGAGGTCGACAGTGCTGGCGAAGGCGGAGTAACCCGCGCTGCGCAGTTCCTCCGCTGTCGCTTCGGCTGCACCGGGTCGGAAGTCGCAGCCGATCACTGTTGCGCCCTGCTGCGCGAACAGGCGCTGTGCCACTGCCCCCTGTCCGCCACCGGTTCCGGTGATGAGGATGCGCTTGCCGTCAAGACGGCCTGGCTTGATGCTGCTCATGGTGAACCTCTCGTGTGTCAGTGGATCGGGACGAAGGTGCCGCTCAGGCGGTTTCAAGCGTGGGATAGTCCACGAGCCCTTCCGCGCCGCCCGAATAGAAGGTCGACTTGTCCGGCGTGTTGAGCGGGGCGCCGGAGCGAAGGCGCTCAGGCAGGTCCGGGTTTGCAATGAAGCTGCTGCCAAACACAGTGGCGTCGGCGCGGCCTTCAGCAAGCGCACTCTCGGCGCTGGCCTTGTCCAGGCCGCTGCCGAGCAGGTAAGCACCGTCGAATCGCGGCCGCAGCAGTGCGTGGTAGTCGGTTTCGCTTCCAAACAACGCAACGTGCAGATAGGCCAGCTTGAGCGGCTTCAGTTGATCGACAAGGTAGGTGTAAGTTTCGACCGGGTTGGCGTCACTGACATCGTTGAAATTCATCTCCGGGGAGATCTTCAGCCCCACACGGTCCGCACCCGCCTCTTCGGACATGGCCTGCAGAACCTCGATCACGAACCGTGCGCGATCAGCCAGAGTCCCACCATACTCATCCGTGCGATGGTTGGTGGTGGAGGACAGGAACTGTTCCGGCAGATAACCGCTGGCTCCGTGCAACTCGACACCATCGAAGCCTGCTTCGATCGCCCGGCGGGTGGCCAGGCGATAGCTCTCGACGACCTGCTGCACCTCTGCAGTCGTCAATTCATGCGGGACAACGAAGTCCTTCTGGCCTTCCTGGGTCCAGGTCTGTCCACTGGCCTTGATGGCCGACGGCGCAACCGGCTGCGCGCCTTCCGGCAGAAGCAGGGGGTGCGACACGCGACCGGTGTGCATGATCTGCATGAAGATGCGCCCACCGCGTTCATGCACTGCGGACGTCACACGCTTCCAGGATGCGATCTGCGCTTCGGTCTCGATGCCCGGGGTGCGGACATAGCCCTTGCCGACCGCAGACGGGAACACGCCCTCGCTGATGATGAGGCCGGCCGTGGCGCGTTGCCCGTAGTAGGTAGCGACCATTTCTTCCGGGACGCCGGCATCATCGGCACGGGAGCGTGTCATGGGGGCCATGACGATGCGATTGGCAAAGGTGTAGCGACCCACCTGGACTTCGGTAAACAAGGCGCTCATGTGCAATTCCTGGCCGGTCAGCGGCCTGCATCTGGGGGAGGCCTCCATCGTCCAGAACTGCGCGTACGGGATAAAGCTGGTAATCTGGAAAATATTGCTCCATAGGTGACGCAATCATGGAACTGTTGAACGACATGGCGCTGTTCGTCGAGGTCGTGAAAGTGATGAGCTTCCGCCGCGCGGCGGAAATCACCGGCATCCCCAACTCCACTATTTCCAGACGCATCAGCGGCTTGGAGAAGGCGATCGGACTGCGCTTGATGCACAGGACCACGCGCAAGCTGGAACTGACCGAGGCCGGCCACCTTTATTACGAGCGGTGCAAGCACATCGTCGAAGAGGCGCGACTGGCGCACGAGCAGTTGGGGAACATGCTGGCCCAGCCGGCGGGCGTCCTGCGCGTATCGATGCCGGTTGACTTCGCAGCGATGTACCTGGCCGAACACATTGCGGACTTCGCGCGGACGTACCCGGGGATCAGCTTTGAGTTTGACCTGACGCCCCGACGCGTTGACCTGTTCACCGAGGCCTTCGATGTGGCAATCCGTATCGGTGAGTCGGAGAGCTCGAGCCTGATTGCGCGGGCGATCGCCAGCTTTTCGGCAGAGCTGTATGCCTCACCTGAGTACCTTGAGAGCGCCGGCGAGCCGAAGCAACCGGAGGACCTGGTCGCGCATCAGTGTTTCCACATGCAGCGTGACGGAGAGTGGACGCTCCAGAATGGCAAGGAAAAGCGGAAGATTCCCGTCGGAGGCCGCTTCATCGTCAACAGTATCGGCATGATGCGGCGCTTGGGAGGGCTTGGGATGGGCATCATCCTCATGCCTCCAAAGGCCGTGGAAGAGGATGTCGCGGCGGGCAGGTTGCAGCGGGTTCTGAGGGACTGGAAGGGAGTCCCCCTCACGGCTTATGCAATGACTGAGACGCGACTGCTGCCAGCCAAGACACAACGATTCATCGAGTTCCTCCGCGACAGGCTGGCGACCTCCACCGCGCTGCCGCTGGGCGTGCCCTGAGGCCCGACTCGACTAGACCTGGACACTGCGCTGCTGGATGCTCGCCGGAAGATGCAGCACCAGATAGTCGATCAGGCTGCGCACGGAGGGCAGCATCCCGCGGGGCGGTGGGTATAGCAGATGGATCACGTGGGTTGTCGCCGACCAGTCGGGCAACACTACCTCCAGCATTCCCGACTGCACCGCACCTGACACGATGGGCTCGGGCAGCAGAGCCACACCCAATCCATGGATGGCACCTTCCAGCTGCAGCCGCAGGTCATCCGAGGACAACCGCGGGCCGTGCTCGACGGTTACGGCCTCATCATGGCTGGACGTAAGCAACCACCTAGGCTGTCCCTCGAAGGCGTCGCCCAGGCGACTGATCGTGCTGAGTCGAGCCAGATCTTCCGGCCTGCGTGGTCGGCCCGCCTGATCCAGTAGGGCCGGGCTGGCAACCAGCACCCGGCGCGCGCGCCCCAGCTCCCGCGCCACCAGACCCGCTGTATCGTCCATACGCACATGCGCCCGCACCGCGAGATCGAAGCGCTCCTTCAAAAGGTCCGCCTCGGGGTCACGGGTATCCAGCTCGAGCTTGACCTTGGGATGTGAGACCAGATAACCAGGCAGGATCGGGGCGAGATAGCTCTGTGCCATCACTTGCGGGCAGCTCAGGCGCACGGTTCCTGACGGTTCGCGCTTGAGGTCGGCCACACTTTCAAAGGCACTCTGTGCGCCCTCCACCAGGCGGCTCGCCTGGGCGTAAAAACGCTCCCCTGCTTCAGTCAGGGCAATACGTCGCGTGGTTCGCTGCAACAGGCGGACACCCAGAGCGTCTTCCAACGCAGCCACTCGGCGGCTCAACCGGGTCTTCTCGATCCCGGATGCCCTCGCGGCAGCTGAGAATCCGCCGTGGCGAACAACGGCAGCGAAGTACGCCAGATCGTTAAGATCATCCATCTCGTCATCATTGGTGCATATGAGCACCAGTCTTTGGTGATTTGGCGATCTTATCGCACGAATGGTGCAAATGTAGCCTGATTACCTTCGGCGCAGCTGCGCCTTGGTTATTGGAACTACTGATGAGAATGGTCATGTCCGGCGTGGCGAACGCCGTTCAAGCAGAGCACGGGGCGCACTTCACTGCCCGCCGACTGGTCCTGGAAGATCTGCAGGGACTGGCCGCGCCGGTGATGGGACTGGATCACTATCGGATGCGCGGTCCGACCTTTGCCCCGCACCCGCACGCTGGGTTCTCCGCCGTTTCATATTTGCTTGAGAACTCGGCGGGCAGCCTTCGCAACCGAGACTCACTCAACCACGATGTGGTCATCGCCCCCGGTTCCATCGTATGGACCCAAGCAGGCACAGGCATCGTGCACGATGAATTCCCAGCTGGTGTAGGCCGGGAAGTGCACGGCGTCCAGATCTTCATCAACCAGTCGCGGCGTACCAAGTCACTGCCCCCACGTGTGATGCACGTGGCAACGGGCGAGGTCCCGGTTGTCATGGACAGAGAACTGAACCGTACACGCGTGCTGAGCGGGCGGCTGTCCGGTGCGAGCAGCCCATTGAACCCTGCCGAGCCCTTCGATCTGTTCGATGTCCAGCTCATGGGGACATGGGCGTACCCCGTGCCGGCGACCCGCAATGTACTTGTGTACGTGTTATCCGGGACAGTTGATGTCCGTGTCGGGGATGAGGTGCGACGAGCCGGTGCCTTCCAGGCAATCGCTGCACGCTTCACCAAACCTGGCCAACTGCAGATAGTGGGCTCGGACGCCGCGCACGTTCTCGTACTTGCAGGTACCGATCCGGGCGAACCGGTGGTGATGAACGGCCCCTTCATCATGAACGACTCGAAGCAGCTTGCTGCTGCCTTCGATCGCTACACACGCGGAGAGATGGGCCGATTGATGCCATTGGAGGGCACCGTATGAACGCACCTGTGTCCCCGGAGCAGCGCTTCCGCCGATGGGTCTACAGCTCGTTGACCGTAGGTCTGTTGCTGTTCCTGTACTTCATCATCGCAGACCTGCACATGCCCGTGAGCCCGGAGGCGCGCCTGGGGCGGAGAGTCGTTCAAGTCGCTCCAGAGGTCAGTGGGCGAGTGGTATCCATCCATGTCCAGAACAATCAAAGGGTGGCGCGCGGAGACGTGCTGTTCACCATTGATCCGACGGATTACGCGCAGGCCGTGGCCGATGCCAAACTGCAGCTGGAGGCAAGCGAACGCGACAACCGGGCGATCGACGCCAGCATCGCGGGAGCCAAGGCACAGCTTCTGGCGGCGCGTACCCAAGCCGTGGAATCCTCGCGCCAGGCGGCGCGCTACAAAGCGCTTGCCGGCAGCCAGTACGTTTCGCAGCAGTCCGCCGACGAACTGGCTGCGGCCAGTGCCGTGGCTGCTGCCCAGGTCCAGATCGCCGAACGCGAGCTGCAGCGTCTGGCGGTTGAGCGCGGCGCGCTGAGCGGCGACAACCTGAGTGCACGCCAGGCACTGGTCCGTCTGGAAACAGCGCACACCAGCCTGGGGCGCACATCCATCCGCGCTGCCAGTGAAGGCATCGTCAGCAACATGCAGTTGGAGCAAGGGGCGTATGCGGCGGCCGGCGTGGCCCGGCTGGCGCTGGTCACCCCCGCGCCCACGCTTTATGGGGACTTCCGCGAGAAGTCCCTGCGCAATGTGGTGAACGGGGACCGTGCAGCCGTGGTGTTCGACGCGCGTCCGGGGGAGGTTTTCCGCGCCGAGGTGATCGGCATCGATGCGGGTGTCCGTAACGGCCAACAGGCCGCCGATGGACAGCTGGCTGTCACCGAACAGACGGATCGCTGGGTACGTCAGGCCGAGCGTGCGCGGGTGAACCTGCGGCTGCTCGACGCCCCTGACGCGTCGCTCATCACGGGGGCGCGCGCCACCATCCAACTGTATCCGCATGACAGCGGCGTGCTCGATGTCATTGCAGATGCCCAGATCCGGTTGATCAGCTGGTTCCACTATGTCTACTGATTCCACGCCCCCCTCCCTGCGGCACACACTGACCGAGAACGATTGGGCCCAGGTCAAACGGTTGGTTTTCGGGGGCGTGCTGGCGTTTACCGTGTCAAAGGGATTCGGGTGGAACTATGGGCTCTTCTACGCCATTTACCCGTTGCTTTTGATGGGGCTCGTTCCGCTGTTCAGTGCCCACATCGCACGACAATTCCTGTACAGCGCGGTCGTCAACGTCACCGCAACTACGGTCATCGCAGGTATCTTCGCCCGCTATCCGGCAGTCATGACCTCGCTGGTGCTGATCTTTTCGGTCGTCTGCTTCTGGCTGATGGCAACGGGGCGGGCCTTTCTGTTTGGTGCGATGTCGCTTGCCTCAACCCATACGCTCGTACATCTGGCCAGCTATCCCGAAACCGATGTACTGAACCTCTATGGTAATCATGTATGGGCTACCGTGATGGCGGTAGCAGTGGCGGCGATCGCCTATGCGCTGTTCCCTGACCGATCGCCCCGCCAGCCACCGCCGCGAATGCAGAAAACCACCAGCACGGTCCGCCACCAGATCCTTCTGGGCAGCATCGGGGCAACTCTATCCTTCGTAGTCTTTCAGGTCGCTGACCTGCGGGACTCGTTGTCAGCGCAGGTCGCCACGCTGCTGATTCTGTTTCCGATGACCTGGAGCGGGTCGAAGATGGCCAGCCTGCAGCGCATGACCGGGACGGTCGTCGGTTCCGTTCTTGCCCTGCTTATCCAGCTCCTGCTTTACACGCACTACGATCGCCTTCTGCTGGTCATTCCCTTCTATGCGTTCGGACTGCTGCTGTTCGCCGCGGAGCACGCGCGCGAGGCATCCGGCCCCGCGCGGGGCTTCGGAGCACTGACGGGGCTGGCCGCCCTGTTCGGACTTGCCACCCCATCCACGGACCTTTTTACCAATTCCCTCTACCGGATCAGCTCGGTGACGCTGTCGGTGGGGGCCACGTTGTTTTTCCTGTACGCCACGCACCTTGTGCTTAATCGCTTTGCAGCCACGCGGCTGGAAGCCCCCCGCCAGTCAAACTGATACCTCACAGGCAGTGGCCAACGCGTCCGGCTGCGCACTTTCCAATTAAACCACTGGTGCAGCAATCTTATCCGTTTAGCCATCTTTATCCCGTCCATGCGGAGGAGCAGAATTCTCCCATCGCAACGACGGAGCACCTTGATGGCTCACCCCACTACACCTGAGTTTTCCCTTGTGCCGCTCAACCGCGGCGGCAACGGGGGCCACTTTCGCGCCGATGGCCTGCGCGGCCAGGCCGTTTCACTTTCCCCCTTCCTCGGCGTTGATCACTACTGGATGAGTGGCCCGACTTTCCCGCCCCACTCGCACTCGGCCATGTCGGCCGTCTCCTATCTGCTGCAGGATTCGGAGACGGGTATGTCCAACCGTGATTCGATCGGCACCGAGAATCTCATTCGTCCAGGCGGACTGCACTGGACGACTGCGGGGCGCGGGGTGGTGCACGAAGAAGTTCCTGCGGAACCTGGCAAGTCGGTACACGGCCTGCAGATCTTCGTCGCGCTTCCCGAATCAGATCGCAACATCGCCCCGTTCCCTCTGACCATTGAAGCAGACGCGGTTCCCGTCATTCACCAACCAGGCGTGCGGATTCGCATACCGGTGGGTCGCTACGCCGGCCAGCAGTCACCGTTGGTACCTCCGACCGATGTAACGATTCTGGACATCACGCTGGAACCCGATGCGCACATCGAGATCCCTCTGCCGGCGGATGAAGCCTTGTTTGCAATGCCCATCCGCGGCGCGGTGGAGATCCAAGGCGAAAGGTTTGCCTCGGATGACCGCAGCGTCCCTGTCTTTGGCGAGCGCCCTTCACCGCGCACGCTTGTACTGTCCGCCCGCGAGGGCGCTGCCCATGTCGTGTTGTTCAGCGGCCGTCCCTTCCCACTGCACTAACCCCGACCAGGAGAATCACCATGAAACAGCAACGCTTCACTGCCGAAAACACCGCCCTGCTGCTGATCGACCACCAGGTTGGCACCATGCAGCTGATCAAGAACATCGATACCGCCTTGGCGGCCAAGCAGTCCATCGCCTTGGCCAAGATGGCCAAGATCCTCAACCTGCCCACCGTCATCACCTCGAGTCAGGAAGAGAACGCGCAGGGGCCGATCCTGCCGGAGATCGCTGAGATCCTCCCAGAGGCCTATGCCGCTCGCGTCAAGCGTCCGGGCGTGGTCAACGCCTGGGCGTATCCGGAGTTCCGCGATGCAGTGCTCGCGACCGGCCGCAAGAACCTGATCATGGCCGGTGTCACCACCGACGTATGCCTGATCTTCCCGTCCATTGATGCCGCCCTGGAGGGGTTTGCCGTGCAGGCGGTAATGGATGCGTCGGGCTCGCCGAGCGTTCTCTCTGAAGAGCTCTCCCGCCAGCGTATGCACGACGCCGGCGTGGTGCTGACCACTACCAACACCCTGATGGCTGAAATTGCCGAGGACTGGTCTACCCCCAATGGCCAGCAGCTGATCGGGCTGCTGTTCAGCGACGTGTTCCCGGCCATGGGTGCCGGCATCGCCTGAGTCATTGCAAAAGGCATCGATCGGGGCGCAATGCGCCCCGATCGAGTTTCCGTGTGCTTACCATGGTCTGGGACACGTGTGGCCGACATGCAAAACGAACAGTCTGAAATCCTGATCGTCGGAGGTTCCCTCGCAGGCCTGACATTTGCACTGGCGTGCGCAAGGCGCGGTATGCCGGTGCGCATCATCGAGCGCTCCCTCGGTCATCTGCGCGGTGGCGACAGCCTCACTGTAGACCTGAACATCCTCAAGGCAGTGGTTGGCTTCGATCCGCGCAGCGCCCCCGCACTGCAGGTTGTCCCGGCCTATCGCGACCTCACTACATGGAGTGCCCTGTATGGCTGGCTGCGCGATCGCGCAGCAGATACGCCGGGAATTATCATTGAGCAAGGCAGGAGTGTTGCTCTTGTCGCTGATGACCACGAACAGCCAACGGTCACGCTTGACGATGGGACCATCCGCACGGGCCGGGCGGTGATTGGTGCAGATGGCTACCGGAGCATGATCCGCCGTGTAATCTCCCCCGAGGCACCATTCGCGCAGTATGCGGGCTACCTCGTCTGGCGCGGCCTGGTGGACGAGCGGTTGCTCTCGCGGCCTGTGGCATGGCCTTCAGATGGCGGGCTCTGGATAGACTTCATTGGCGGCTATCGGCTGGTGGCCGCCGCACTGCCTGGACAGGACGGTTCGCTCGAGCCAGGAAAGAGGCAGATCACCTTTGCGTGGTTCGATTCACACCAAGAGGCGTTGCTACGTGACACAGGCTGCCTGACGGAAGACGGCAGCATCGTCGGAACACTGGCGCGAGGGATGATCGACCCCGCCGTGCGCGAGGCGTTGCTGGCGAAGGTCCACTCAGTCTGGCCGCCAACGTGGGCGGAGGCAGTCAAGAAGGGAATCACCGTCAACAATGTACTGAGCGGAGCCCCCATCGCCGAATACCGGCCCGAGCGGTTGGCTCGTGGCCGACTTGCCGTCATTGGCGATGCAGCGCATGTGGTCTCACCGATGACCGGCCGTGGATACCTGACAGGTGTTGAAGACGCCGAGATCCTGGGGCAGTCGCTTGCGGACACCCAGCACTTTCGAGATGTGCCCGCGGCGCTGGCAAACTATGAGTCAGCCAGACTCCCGTATGTGAGGGGCTTGGTGGCACACTCCATCAGGATCAGCGGCGATTTCCGACAGTACGCCGCACGAGCGTAAGTCGGACATCAGGGACGCGATCACATCATCGGAACTCTTCAACCCCCAGCCACTGCCGAGGCCGGTCGCGGTGGCTCTGTAGAACCGAATTTCGATCCATCCGCACCTACGTCGATGGACTGTATGCCGGTCTTCAGCGCACCGGAGGAGCTGCGCGTGTACGAAAACGCGTTCCATCCGCTGGGTAGCGTCGCCGCTGAGATCTTCCGCTCAGGCGCGGAATGGCTGGAACGCGTGTTGGCAGGTGAGTTGAGCGAAGCCGGTCGCGATGTACGTCACTACGTGCAGCGGAACGGCACTGTCAGCGATGGAAATGCCGACCCATGCTGGTGGCTGGGTCAGGGTCCTCCGGCCATTGCCTAGCTCCGCAAGTCAGAAAGCAATGCTGAACAGAGTAGAGTATGGCGTGGACGTTATCTGCAGATCCGCTAGTTGTACGCCGGTGCATAGCCGATCTAGAACTGGACGGTCAGAAAGGCCGGAGGCAGACGTTGCCTTTGTGCTTGAGCCAGAGAAGATGAATGCGCACAATCTCTACGTCGCGATGACTCGGGGGAGCAATAAGCTAATCGTCTGCTCTAGTTCAGCGCGACTGAGCTTCTAGCGTTCTTGCCTAGGCATCTCGAGGTCTCATCAGTCATAGCGGTTATCCATCCCCATTGCGGCCAACTTATGCTGTAAACGTAGGTCGGCTTGAGGCCACTGGAAGCTTGCCGCCCTGGGCGATTCAGCTAATTATGGGCCGTTGATTGTAGTTTTGTAGGCTGCGGCCAACTTGTGCTGTAAGCATGTGGTCAACTTATGCTTGCGCCCACACGCGCTGCCGATGCGCAGGCGCGACAGCCTCTTCCATGGTCACGGCGATGCACTTCTTTTGCTGAGAAGGTGATTTGCGAGTTCCTTGCCGCGGCGCAGTTGGGCGCCCTCCAGGCCAGCTGCGGCATTGTTCAAGAACGAGGCGCCATACCGACTTGAACCTGTGCGGAAGAATGCTTCGGCGTATGCATAGGCCATGACCGGGTCTTTCGAGGCCAATATGCCGTTCTTGTAGATGTCGCTCAAACGCACGTACGCGTTTGATTCGCCGGCCGCTCCAGCGGACTCGAGGAATCTGACGGTGTTCTGTTTGTAATCGCGGATCAGATCCGGATCCAGCGAGTTACGTTCGTCTTCAAAGATCCTCGAAGCGTATAACGCGTAATCGAGCTGGGCGCGGATGTTTCCATGCTCGGCGGCATGGGTGATCGCGGTGAACACCTCTTCGGGACTCAGCGGCTCAAGCCAAAAATCCCGGCACAGCTCGTCGGTCGTACTCCTGATGTGACCCGCGGTGGCGGAGGCCTCGCGATCAATCTGACAACGCAGATCTGTTTCAACCAGTTCGTATGCCGACGTGGCACTGGCATCGGCAGGATGCTCGCCGCCTGCCTTCGCCGAAGGTCTGGTCGGCTGGTTCATCAGGCCGGGCGTTCTGGATGCTTCCTGATCTGATCGCGCAGCCGGGTCAGAAGCTTGCGCTGCTCCGCCAGCAGAGATTGGCAAGGGCGTGGGGTTTTGCCGGGTAAGCGATAGTCCAGCGGTTGCTGACAACGCGACAGCCATGACAGACGCCGCTACAACCGTCGTGCGTTTCATCGTGTATCCGGTCCCCTGAAAACCCAGCATCGGCTGAGCGTAGATGTATGCGGCATCTGCTGCTCTCAGCATGCTACAGCCAGGATCGGATGCCAACGACCATGAGCCCGTTGGCGGCGCGGCATTGAAGGTTTCACCGGAAACTTCTGTGGCGAGGTCCCGCACCGCATATGAAATCGCATGGAATAGGAATATACAAAAATAGAAACACGGCACATTTCGTTTTTGTTAAGTGCGTGTCAACTATCGTTCCGCCCCGGTTTGCGGCGCCAGTAATGGCTTTGCCGATTTCGCGATGTGGTTTTTCGCATCGCTTCATGTGCGCTTGCCGGTAGTGCGGCGCAGTTTTCCATCGGCCACGTGCCGATTGGCTTTCAGAGAGGTTGAATCATGAAGTTTCTCATCATCCCGGCAGCCCTTGCCGCGTCATTGCTTGTGTCCGGTTGTACGACCAGCAGCTGGATCCAGGCCGCCGGTGGCGTGATGCAGGCAAAGGACGACTACGACAAGCAGGCGCGCCACCAGCGCATCCGCGACGCCAATGCGGCGGCCGCACGTGCGCGCCGACAGTGAGTGCCGTCCCCATGACCAAGGCGATCCTGCTGGCGTGTGGTGTGGCCGCAGCGCTGTCTGGATGCATGCCCAGCGTCCTGCAATATGATCGCGGCAATCCGGTCGTGATGAGTTCGCTGCAGCAGGGCGCGACGCGCGAGTCGGTCCTGAGCGCCGCGGGCCGGCCGCTGGACGCGATGGTGCTGCCCGGCATCAACGGCGTCTGCTACAACTACCTTCTGCGCAACCGCGGCAATACATCGCCCTACTATGTGGCCTTCAACGCGCAGGGGCGCGTCGTCAACGCAGGCTATATCGCCTGCGAGAAGGCTCTAGCGGCGGGGTACCTGGACGCCAGTGAGCCGATCAAGCAGCGCTATTGATTGATCGACAACGCGGTGCGCACGCGTGTCATCGCAGCAACGATGGCGCCTGGTCGATCCGCCAGGCGCCATTCAACGCAAGCACCACCGCGAACGTTCCGCACAGCAACACGTCGGCCTCATTGTTCTCGCGCAGCGAGTGGTCGGCGCCGGGCAGCATGAGCACTTCGACCTCCCCGATGAACGCATGCCGCTCGTGATGCCGGGCACGTACCATTTCCCGGTATGGCCCGCGAAGTGTGCGCACCACCGGCCGGTTGCCTGCGGCCTGCGCCGCTTTTTCAAGATCGATCACGTTGCCGCGCGGCATGCGCCAGACGATCCGCTCGGGTTGGCCGAACCACTCCAGTGCCTTCACCTCGCGGGTATGAAGGGCGCGCTTGGGTGGCGTGCGGCTCAATGCCAGCGCTGCGCGTCGGCTGCGCAACGCAATCCACAGCATGCTGCCCACGATGAACAGCCCGGCGGCCATCAGGTATACGAACACCAGCCCGAACCATGGCGAGCTGTTGGGAATACCAAACAGCATGGCAAAGAAGATGAGCAGCATCACCCCCTTGATCCACTCGACCTTGGTGTTCCTTGTCGCCATGCCGCATCCCTTGAGACACCCGCAACACGCGGGGAGCCGGCCATTCTGGACCGCAAGGGGGTGCTCGTCAGCTGTTGGGGGACTTCTTTCGCAGGCTCCCCGCACGGCGCCTTTGGTCCCCGTGTCATTCGGCAGGTGTCGCTGGCCCCGCGGCTTGCTAAAACAGCCGTCAACCACCTCTCAGGTCATGGATGATGAACCGACGCCACTCACGGTTGTGCGGCTGCCTGGCAACGCTGCTCCCTGCGGTCACCTGTGCGGCTGTGGACCTTGCCGCGCTGGACAAGGACATGGTCGGCCCACGCATGGAGATTCTCGTTCTCGGCAGCGTGCACCTGAGCGAGTACAGGGATTTCGACCGAGCATCGCTTGATCCCGTATTGGACAGGCTTGCCGCGTTCAAACCGGCGTTCATTACGATCGAAGCGCTCAGTGGCGAGCAGTGCGATCTGGCGATGCGTCACCCATCGGTCTACGGCAAGGATTTCTGTGCGAGCACGGAGACGGCGAAGACGGGCACCGGCCTCGATGTGCCTTCCGCAATCGCTGAGATCAACACGCAATTGAAGGTGTGGCCAGCGGCGCCCACACCTGCGCAGCGTCGCAGGCTGGCCGCCGTGTTCCTGGCCGCCGGTGAGCGGGCATCGGCGTACGTGCAGTGGTTGCAGCTGCCCCAGGCCGAACAGCACGCCGGCGACGGATTGGATGGGACCCTGGTCGAGATGCTGGAGCAGTTCGGTACGCGCAACAACGAGGACTATCAGATTGCCGCCCGCCTGGCGGCGCGGCTGGGGCACCAGCGCGTGTACCCGGTCGATGACTACACCGGCGGGAGGCACCAGATTCCCGATCGCGAGGCCTTTGGAAAGGCGGTACAGGATGCATGGAGCAAAGACCGGTCCCAACTGCAGCCGGTCATTGACGAGCAGAAGCGCCTCGTCACCGCCAAGGACATGCTCTCGCTGTACCGCCTCACCAATGCGCCGCGGACGCAGGCGGTGATGGCCGAGTCCAACGTGCGCCCGGCCCTGGCCGCGGTGTCCGTGCAGCACTATCCGCAGATGTGGGTGCAAGGGTGGGAGATCCGCAATCTGCGCATGGTCGCCAACGTACTGGATGTGGTTCGCCTCCACCCCGGCTCCCGCGTGCTCTCCGTCGTCGGTGCCTCGCACAAGCCCTGGTTCGATGGTTGGCTGGCCCAGATGTCCGGCGTGGATATCGTGGATGCAGAGGACGTGCTCAAGGAATAGAGCGCGCACTTCGTCGGTGCCACGATGGAGGCTGCCGTGGGCCCCCGTGCCATCCGGCACGTGGCCCGACCTGCATCGGCCTGCTAGAAAGGCGGCCACGGACCCCTCTTGAGGTGATGCATGAAGCAACGCGTGTTGTCGGCCTGGGTGATGGCCCTGATCCCGGTCTGCGCCCAGGCGCAGATCGACCTGGCGAGCCTGGACAAGGACATGGTCGGCCCACGCACGGAGATGCTCGTGCTGGGCAGCGTGCACCTCAGCGAGCACGAGGCCTTCGATCCCAAGGCACTGGACCCGTTGCTGGACAGGCTGGCCGCCTTCAAGCCCGGCTACATCACCATCGAAGCCATCAGCGGCGAACAGTGCGACCTGGCCAAGCGCCACTCCGCGATCTACGGGGATGACTACTGCGCCAGCACGGAGACGGCGAAGACGGCGACCGGACTGGACGTGCCCGCTGCGATCGTGCAGGTCAACAAGACGCTGGCATCCTGGCCGGCATCACCCACGCCCGCGCAGCGTCGCCAACTGTCCGCCCTGTTCCTTGCAGCAGGGGAACGGGCATCCGCGTACGTGCAGTGGCTGCAGCTGCCCGTGGCCGAGCGACGGGCGGGCGATGGCCTGGATGGCACCCTGGTCGAGCTGCTCAGGCAGATCGAAGCGCGCAGGAATGAGAGCTACCAGATCGCCGCGGTGCTGGCCGCGCGGCTCGGCCTGCCGCGCGTATACGCGGTGGACGACCACACCGGTGACAATCACCAGATCGCGGACCGCAAGGCATTCAGCGCAGCGCTCCAGCAGGCGTGGAGTGGGTATGGCCCCACGTTCGATGCCATGACGGAGCGCGAGGCGGCCTTCATCGCGTCCAACGATCTGCTCTCGCTGTATCGCAGCGTCAACGATCCTGCCGCGCTGCAGGTGCTCGCCGAGTCCAACGTGCGCCCAACGCTGGCGGCCGTGTCACCGCAGCACTACCCGCAGATCTGGGTGCAGGGCTGGGAGATCCGCAACCTGCGCATGGTCGCCAACATTCTCGAGGTCGTGCGTGACCACCCCGGTTCCCGCGTCCTGTCCATCGTCGGCGCGTCTCACAAGCCGTGGTTCGATGGGTGGCTGGGGCAGGTCTCGGGGGTGGATATCGTGGATACGCAGACAGTGCTCGGCGGGGAGGGCGCGACGACGACGCAGCCTGACGCGCAGCACCCGACCCCCTAGGCGGCGTCTGCGTGTGAGGACGTCATTGCCTTCGCGAGCACCTCGAACACCCGCGCATCCTGCGCCTGTGCAGCGTTGAAACGCAGGAAGCCGGCGGCGCGCAATGACGGGCTGAAGGCATTGCCCGGTGCCAGCATCACGCCTTCAGCGAGGCAGCGGCGCGCGATCGCGGCGGCATCCAGGCCTTCGGGCAGGCGGCACCACAGCAGCATGCCGGCCTGCGGCACCGTCCATGGTGTGATGCCAAGGGGCGCCAGTCGCGCCAGGGTGAGTTCACGCGCCGCGGTCAGCCGCACCCGCACGTGCTCCAGATGGCGCCGATAGCCACTGTCGGTCAGTGCGGCGTGCAGGATGTCGGCGGCCAGGCGCCCGCCACCGAAGCTGGTCGCGATCTTCAGGTCGGCGAGGCCGTCGATCCAGTCGCGGCGCGCGGCGATATAGCCGCAGCGCACGGATGCGGACAGCGTCTTGGAAAAGCTGCCGACCTGGATAACCCGCGACAGGCCATCGAACGCGGCCAGCCGCGGCGCGGGCGTGTGCTCGAAATCGGCGAACAGGTCGTCTTCGACGATGATCAGGTCGCTGCTGTCGGCGAGGGAGAGCAGCCGGTGTGCGGTGGCCGGCGAGAGCGTGGCGCCGGTCGGGTTGTGGATGCCGGAGTTGGTGATGTACAGGCGGGGTGCATGGGCCTGCAGCGCCGCGGCGAAAGCCTCCACGTCCGGGCCGTTCGGCGTGTAGGGCACGCCCACCACCTGCACGCGGTGCGCCTTGAGCAGCGCCAGGAAATTGAAGTAGCACGGGTCGTCGATGAGCACGGTGTCGCCGGGCTCGAGCAGGAAGCGGCAGATCAGGTCGACCGCATGCGAGCCCGATTCGGTGAGCATGATCTGTTCGGGTGCCGCCTCGACCGCGTGTCCGGCCAAGCGGCGGGACAGCAGTTGGCGCAGCGGCGGCAGGCCCAGTGGCGAGGCGTAATCGGCCAGCGCGGTGCTGCTCGCGCGGGCGGCGCTGCGCAGGCCGCGGCGGATCCCCTCGACATACATCCAGTCGCTGGGCAGCCAGCCGCTCCCGGGCTTGAGCACGCCGGCCTCGGGGTCCAGCGATTGCCGTGCCAGCCATAACGGATCGACCTGGCGATCGCGCGGTGGCCCCATCTCGGCCAGTGCCAAGGGCGCAACCGGGCCGGCCGCATAGAAGCCGGAGCCGGGCCGCGACTGGATCAGCCCCTCGGCCGCCAGCCGTTCATAGGCTTCGACCACGGTGGATACGGACACCTGCAGTGTCTTGGCCTGTGCGCGTACCGAGGGCAGCCGTGCGCCGGGTAGCCAGCTGCGGTCATTGAGGCGGGCACGCACGCTGGCCATGACGGCCTCGATGCGGGTGGTGGGGAAGGTCATTGGAGCATCCGTACGGGTCGTTCGGCCATAACAGTTACGGCAAAGTGTATTGGACTGTACATGGAGTAGCGCCGCGCCGCCGTGGTCCACTGGCCGCCCCTCAAGGATGTCGGCATGGACAACGCAACCCGCGGCTGGATCAACGGTTTCATCGGTGTGGTGATCTTCGCCGGCTCGCTGCCGGCCACGCGGATCGCGGTACTGCAACTGGACCCAATCTTCCTGACCGCCGCCCGCGCCAGCATCGCGGCGGTGCTCGGCGGCATGCTGCTGCTCGCCCTGCGTCAGCCGCGGCCCACGCGCGCATCGCTGGCGCCCTTGCTGGTGGTCGCCCTTGGCGTCGTCGTCGGGTTCCCGCTGCTCACGGCCTTGGCCTTGCAGCACGTGTCTTCGGCTCACTCGATCGTGTTTCTCGGGTTGCTGCCGTTGAGTACCGCGCTGTTTGGTGTGCTGCGCGGCGGTGAGCGGATGCGTCGGGGGTTCTGGTTGTTCTCGGTGCTCGGCAGTGCGGTGGTGGTGGGCTACGCGCTGTCGACGGGAATTGCCGCCTCCCTGCAGGGCGACCTGTTGATGCTGGCGGCGGTGCTGGTCTGTGGGCTGGGCTATGCCGAAGGTGCGCGACTGTCGCGCACGCTGGGGGGCTGGCAGGTCATCAGCTGGGCCCTGGTGCTGTCCTTGCCGTTGATGCTGCCGCTGGTGGCCCTGCGCTGGCCCTCATCCCTGGCGGCCGTGGACGCGCCGGCGTGGTTCGGCCTGGCCTACGTGGCGGTCTTCAGCATGCTGGTCGGTTTCATGTTCTGGTACCGCGGGCTGGCCCAGGGAGGGATCGCCGCGGTTGGCCAGCTGCAGTTGCTGCAGCCGTTTTTCGGACTGGTGCTGGCGGCGCTGCTGCTGCATGAAACCGTGAGCTGGGCGATGCTCGTCGTGACGATGTGCGCGGTGACCTGCGTGGCCGGTGCGCGCCGCTTCGCGCGCTGACCCGGATCGGTCGCCGGTGCCGCTGATCCACGGAGTGGCGTGGCAGGCGTCGCCCCGCCGGTTTGAGGCCACCCGGCGACTGCGTTATCCTGCGCGCCGCTTTCGCTGCCTCGGCAGGACCCTTGTGATGACGCCACCCTGATACCGCGTTGACGACGCGCCGGCCCTTGCGCTGGCTCAGGGAGTGCTTTGTCTTCATCACACAACGCGCCGTGCGGATCGCCGGTGCGTGGAGTCTGTCCATGTCTGTTTCCTATCCGCTGCGCCAGCAATGGTTCGGCAATATCCGCGGTGATCTGCTGTCCGGCGCGGTGGTCGCCCTCGCGCTGATTCCCGAGGCGATCGCCTTCTCCATCATCGCCGGGGTCGACCCCAAAGTCGGCCTGTACGCCTCGTTCTGCATCGCGGTGGTCACCGCCATCGCGGGCGGGCGGCCGGGCATGATCTCCGCGGCCACCGGCGCGATGGCGCTGGTGATGGTCGATCTGGTGCGCGATCACGGCCTGCAGTACCTGCTGGCCGCGACGATTCTGGCCGGGCTGCTGCAGATCGTCGCGGGCGCGCTGAAACTCGGCGCCTTGATGCGCTTCGTGTCGCGCTCGGTGATCACCGGCTTCGTCAACGCGCTGGCGATCCTGATCTTCCTGGCACAGCTGCCCGAACTGATCGGGATGCCCTGGAAGGTGTATGCCGTGTGCGCGGCAGGCCTGGCGATCATCTACCTGCTGCCGCTGCTGACCCGGGCAGTGCCCTCGCCGCTGGTGGCGATCGTGGTGCTCACCGCGCTGTCGATCTGGCTCGGCCTGGACATCCGCACCGTGGGCGACATGGGTGCGCTGCCGGACAGCCTGCCGACCTTCCTGCTGCCGGACGTGCCGCTCACCTGGGAAACGCTGCGCATCCTGCTGCCGGTCTCGGCCACGCTGGCGGTGGTGGGCCTGCTGGAATCGATGATGACCGCGCAGATCGTGGAAGACATGACCGACACGCCCAGCCAGCGCAACCGTGAATGTGCCGGCCAGGGCCTGGCCAACATCACGGCCGGGCTGTTCGGCGGCATGGGCGGCTGCGCCATGATCGGCCAGTCGGTGATCAACGTCTCATCCGGGGGCCGCGGGCGGTTGTCCTGCCTGGTGGCCGGCGTGCTGTTGCTGCTGCTGGTGGTCTACGGCGCGGAGTGGGTCCGGCAGATTCCGATGGCCGCGTTGGTCGCGGTGATGATCATGGTCAGCATCGGGACGTTCCATTGGCGCTCGTTCGCCGAGTTCCGGCTGCATCCCAAGAGCTCCTCGCTGGTGATGCTGGGCACGGTGATCGTGACGGTCGCCACGCATGACCTGGCCAAGGGCGTGCTCACCGGGGTGCTGCTGTCGGCGCTGTTCTTCGCCCGCAAGGTCGGCCGGATGCTGGAGATCGCCGATGCCGAAGCCGCCGACGGCAGCCGTGTCTACACGGTCAGCGGGCAGGTGTTCTTCGCCTCGGCCGGGCAGTTCGCGGCGGCCTTCGATCTGCTGCATGTGCCCGAGCGCGTGGTCATCGATCTGAGCAACGCGCACTTCTGGGACCTCAGTGCGGTCGGTGCACTGGAGCGGGTGGCCGGCAAGCTGCGCGCGCGTGGCGCCAGCGTGGAGGTGATCGGACTCAATGCCGCCAGCCAGACGCTGGTGGAGCGGCTGGGGCGTGGCGAGCGCGGCGCGGGCGTTCACTGAACACGGTCAGGAAGCGGCGCTAAACATCGGGCCGATCACGCCGTTATCCAGCTGAGTCCCTTCTCTGGGCCGGCGCCGTCAGGGTGCCGGCAGGTGGTATCTCCACAGAGCAGGGCGGTGGCATCGATCCCTGCTGGCCGCGCCGTGATGACACCGCGCGCGTGCCGGCCCGCAATGGACTGCGTGTTTCCGTGGCGGCGCACGCGTGCGTCCGCCGGTATGCCCTTTTTCCGGAACCGCCCCCCATGCCCGTGTCCCGCCCCACCGCGTCCAAGCGCCCTGGCAGCATCGCCAACCGACTGATGCTGGGTACGGCGTTGATCGCCATGCTCTGCTTCGGTGTCACCGCCGCCATCAGCTATCGCGAAGCCAGCGCGTCGCTGGTCGATGCCTCACGCCACACCATGCAGAGCGAGGCCCAGGCCGAAGCGCTGCGGGTGAGTGGTGATCTCTCCAGCGCCTTCGCCACCAGCCAGGCGCTGGCGCAGAACCTGCTGGTGCAGCGCGCCGCGGGTACGCTGTCACGGGCGACGGTCGCCGCCGTGATCCACCAGCAGGTGCAGGTACACCCGGAGTGGGTCGGGTTCGGCACGCTGTGGGAGCCGGAAGCCTTCGATGGCAAGGACACCGAGTTCGTCGGTGCCGAGGCACACGATGATACCGGCCGCTTCATGAGCTACTGGGCCTGGCACGACGGTACGCCGATGCAGGATGCGCTGAAGGGCTACGACGTGCCCGGCGACGGCGACTGGTATCTCAAGCCAAAGGAGTTGAAGCGGCAGACGGTGGCCGAGCCTTATACGTACGAGATCGGTGGCCAGAAGGTGCTGATGACCACGCTGTCCACCCCGGTGATCGATGACGGCACCTTCCTCGGCGTGGTGACGGTGGATTTCGCGCTGGCCGCACTGCAGAAGCACCTCGCCGCGTTGCGCCCGATGGGTGAAGGTCACGTTGAACTGATCTCGCCCGGCGGCATCGTGCTGGCTGCGGAGGACCCGAACGAGATCGGCAAGCGTCGCGAGGATGCGGTGACCACGCAGGTGTTGGCCGCGGTGAAGGCGGACAAGACCTTCGATGCCTTCGAACCGGATGCGGCCGGCAACGTAAAGACCTATGTGCCGCTGCGCATCGGTGGCAGCCAGGAGCATTTCGCGCTCGGTGTGAGCGTGCCGCACGCGCTGATCACCGCGCAGGCACGTGCGCTGCTGTGGATCATTCTCGCCGTTGGCCTGGGCGCGGCGCTGGTGCTCAGCGGCAGCGTGTACGTGCTGCTGCGCCGCCAGGCGATCCGTCCGCTGGCCGATGCGGTCCGCCTGTCCGCCGAGGTGGCCGAAGGCCGTCTGGACACGCCGCTGCCGCCCGCGCGCAACGACGAAGTCGGGCGCCTGCTCGAATCGATGCAGCGCATGCGCAGCCAGTTGCGCGCTGTGATGGCGGCGCAGGGGGAGATGGCCCAGCGCCACGAGGCTGGTGAGTTGAGCTACCGCATGGACGCGCAGGCCTTCCCCGGCGAGTACGGCAAGATGGTGGAAGACACCAATCAGCTGGTTGGCGCCAACATCGCGGTCACGCGCCGTCTGGTCGAGGTGATGCAGCGCTACGCGGTCGGTGACCTGAGCCAGGACATGGACCGCCTGCCCGGCGAGCAGGCCGCCTTTACCGCGGCGATGGATACCACCAAGGCCAACCTGCGCGCCATCAATACCCAGATCGGGGACCTGGCCGGCGCGGCGGCGGTGGGCGATTTCAGCCAGCGTGGCGACGTGGTGCGCTTCGACCACGACTTCCGCGCCATGGTCGAAAACCTCAACACGATGATGCAGGTCAGTGATGACAATCTGCAGCAGATTTCCGCGCTGCTGCGTGCCATCGCAGCGGGTGATCTCACGGCACGCATGCGCGGTGAGTTCCATGGCGTGTTCGCCCGGATGCGTGACGACGCCGATACCACGGTCGCGCAGCTGACCGATATCGTCGGCCGCATCCAGCAGGCCACCGGCAGCATCAACCTGGCCGCCGGTGAGATCGCCGCGGGCAACAGCGATCTGTCGCGCCGCACCGAGCAGCAGGCCGCCAGCCTGGAAGAGACCGCCGCCTCGATGGAGGAGCTCACCTCCACGGTCCGGCAGAACGCGGACCATGCGGTGCAGGCCAACCAGCTCGCCGCCGGTGCTGCCGAGGTGGCCTCGCAGGGCGGCGTGGTGGTCGGCCAGGTGGTGACCACCATGGCCGGCATCGAGGCCTCGTCCAAGCGCATCGCCGAGATCATCTCGGTGATCGACGGCATTGCCTTCCAGACCAATATCCTGGCCTTGAACGCCGCTGTCGAAGCAGCCCGGGCCGGCGAGCAGGGCCGTGGTTTCGCGGTGGTGGCCACGGAAGTGCGCGCGCTGGCCCAGCGCTCGGCGGGCGCCGCCAAGGAGATCAAGACGTTGATCGACGACTCGGTGACCCAGGTCAGTGCGGGCTCGGCACTGGTGCAGACCGCCGGCCGCACGATGGAGGAGATCGTCACCGGCGTGCGTCGGGTCAACGACATCATGGCCGAGATCTCGGCCGCCTCGAAAGAGCAGTCTGCCGGCATCGAGCAGGTCAACCAGACCATCACCCAGATGGACGAGACCACACAGCAGAATGCCGCGCTGGTGGAGGAAGCCACGGCGGCGGCGCGTGCGATGGAGGAGCAGGCCCAGCAGCTGGGTACTGCGGTGGCGATCTTCCGCCTGCAGTCCAGTGCTGGCGCGGCCAGCACATCGGCACGCCGGGCCGCGCCCGCGCGCAGCGCCGCGCGGATGCCGGCAGCGGCCGTGGCCGGAGACGGGGACGACTGGCAGACCTTCTGATCCTGCCCGGCGTGCCACTTCCAATGGCGCGCCGGGTCGCGTGATTCACCGGATGCTCACCGCGCTGCATTGGTAATCGGCGCTATTCTTTGCAGGCATGGTGAGCACATGACCTCCCGTTCCGACCGGCTTGGCCTGGCCGCGCTGACTGCCCTGGTGGTCGGGTCGATGATCGGTGCCGGCATCTTCTCGCTGCCGCAGAACATCGCGCGCAGCGCCGGCCCGGGCGTGGCATTGATCGGCTGGATGATCAGCGGGCTGGGCATGTTGATGCTGGCCTTCGTGTTCCAGAACCTGGCCAACCGCAAGCCCGAGCTGGATACCGGCATCTATGCGTACGCGCGGGCCGGGTTCGGCGATTACATCGGCTTCTCGGCGGCCTGGGGCTACTGGGTCTGTTCGCTGCTGGGCAACGTCAGCTATTTCGTGCTGATCTTCAGTGGCCTGGGCTATTTCGTGCCGGCCTTCGGTGAGGGCAATACCTGGCAGGCGGTGGCGTGTGCGTCCGTGCTGCTGTGGTCGATGCACGCAATGATCCTGCGCGGCATCCGCCAGGCCGCGCTGGTCAATGCCGTCGTCACCGTGGCCAAGATCGTGCCGATCGTGGTGTTCCTCATCATCGCCGCGGTCGGTTTCAAGGCCGACATCTTCACCGGCGACTTCTGGGGCACGGCAGAACTTGGCAGCGTGGGCGAACAGCTGCGCGGCATGATGCTGATCACGGTGTGGGTATTCATCGGCATCGAGGGCGCCAGCATCTACTCGCGGCGCGCGGCCAGGCGCTCGGATGTCGGGCGCGCGACCATCATCGGGTTCCTGTGCGTGCTTGCGCTGCTGATGCTGGTCAATCTGCTCTCGATGGGCGTGCTGCGCCAGGACGCCCTGGCCCATGCACGCAACCCCTCGATGGCCTTCGTGCTGGAGGCCATCGTCGGGCCCTGGGGCGCCACCTTGATCATCATCGGCATGATCGTCTCGGTGCTGGGGGCGTTGCTGGCGTGGGTACTGCTGTGCGCCGAAGTGCTGTACGCAGCGGCGGGGGATGGCACGATGCCGGCCTTCCTCGGGCGTGAGAACGCGCGCCAGGTGCCGGCCAATGCGCTGTGGCTCACCAACGGGCTGATCCAGCTGTTTCTGATCATCACCCTGTTCAGTGCCGGCACCTATACCAGCCTGGTGCTGCTGGGCGCGTCGATGAGCCTGGTGCCGTACCTGTTCTCGGCCGGTTACGGCGCCCTGCTCGCACTGCGCGGGGAAACCTATGCCGGGCAGCGCGGGCTGCGGGCCCGCGATCTGCTGGTGGCCGGGCTGGCAACGCTGTACGCGCTGTGGCTGGTCTATGCCGGTGGGCTGTCCCAGGTTCTGCTGTCGGTACTGCTGTATGCGCCGGGCATCGCCATGTTCGCCGCCGCCAAGCACCAGCATGGGCAGCGGATATTCACCCGGGCCGAGCAGGTCATCGTGGCGGGCGTGATCGTCGTGGCCGGCTGGGCGGCGTGGGGTCTGTACCAGGGCCATCTGCACCTGGCGTGAGAGCGCCCCACAAAAAAGCCCGGTCAAGGACCGGGCTCTTCATCCACGCCTGCGCGCTGCTTACCAGCGCATGCCGGCGAAGGGGTTCCAGCTGGTGTCGCCCTTCACTTTTTCCAGGTAGTACGAATAGTTGGTGGTCAGCGCGATCAACACCGACCAGGCCACGCCGATCGCACGGCCGACCACGTCCGGCAGGAACGCCACGACGACCATCAGCACCAGGGTGATGCCCAGGATGGTCAGCGCCTTGCGCCACATGCCCACGATCAGCAGGTAGATCCAGCTGAAGAACAGGGCGTAGAAGTTGAAGTTGACCTTGATCTTCTGGCCGAACGGCAGCGTCTTGTACGCTGCCTTGAAGGTCGGCGTGTTGGGGGCGCCGTGCTGGTCGAAGAAGTTGAAGCGGAACTGCCACTTGGGGCTGTAGGGGGAAGCAGTGTTGGAATCCATATCCGAATCGTTTGTTGAAAACGATTACATGATACCGACAAGCTATTGATTGGCGCCAATTTTTCGACGCTTGCGGGCACTCTTGGAAGGGACTGCGGGCACCGTCACACATTCGTCCCGGTTTTCCGATAGGGTGCGCAATCCGCGCGGCCGGAAGCCCCGCGGGTCATGAGAAGTCAACGAGATGCCAGACCATGTCCATTGATGTGATGTCCCCCGAGCGCCCTGTGGCAGGACCGCAGATCACGCCGTGCCCGGTCGCCACCCAGGCGCAGCACCTGCTTGCCCAGCTGCAGTTCTCGCAGGTGAGCGCGCGTGCGCTGTCGCGCCCGCCGGTCGACACCGACCTGGCCACCGCCGCCACCGTCGCCTGAGCCCAACGCGCCACCGCACGCCGGTGCGGCCGGTCGTCCAAACGCCCGCCCGCTCCCCCGCCCACGGCATGGAAAAACCGCGCAACACCGGCCCATCCGGCCCCGCACCGGGCCGCTGGAACGGTATCCATCGCCGTGCGGGGCCTGGACTGGCCGGGCGCAAGATGAATGGGCAGAGGCCCATGGCACAGGGCCTGCGCGGCGGTGCCTGTGCGGGGGGCTCCACTTGTCTCGATCCAAAAGCTGAATGCGGAGAAATGCCCGGTCAGCCCTTCGCGCGCACCTTACATTTCGCGCCATAGACTGAGCCGCATTTTTCGTCTCAAGTCGGTTTGGAGAGTTCGTGGGTTCCGGTAGTCACAGACATACGCTGCGTGCCGGTCTCCGGCCCGCATCGACAGGACGCATGCGTGCCAGCGCGCACGCCGGGCTCAGGACGCCCCCTTCCGCACTTGGCACCCCCGGCCTGGCACGCCCTGCACAGGGACACCGCGCATGAGTACCCAGACCCTCAACGCCCCGCTGGATGCCGGCCGGGCGACGTTGCCGGCCGAGTCGCCGTTGCCGATGCCCGAGCAGTCGCTGCGCGAAGGCCGGCTGCAGGTGCCACGCCAGCGCACCTCGCCGCGGATGATCGGGCTGCGCCGTTTCTACATCCTGGGCGGCACCGCGGCGATGACCGCCGCAGCGAGCCGGATGATGTGGAAGGTGCTGGCCGTCAACGGCATCAGCGTGCTCGAGGCCTGCCTGCTGGTGCTGTTCGTGGGGCTGTTCGCGTGGATCGCGCTGTCGTTCGCCGGCGCCGTGGCGGGCTTCCTGACCGCCGTGTTCGATCGGGGCTACAAGCTGGGCATCGACCCGGACGCACCGCTGCCGACCGTGCACACGCGCACCGCGCTGCTGATGCCCACCTACAACGAAGATCCGCGCCGGCTGCTGGCCGGCCTGCAGGCGATCTACGAGTCAGTGGCCGAGACCGGGCAGCTGGCGAACTTCGATTTCTACGTGCTCAGCGACACCCGACGCGATGACATCGGGCAGGCCGAAGAAGCGGCCTACCGCGCCCTGTGCGATGCCGTGGGCGGCCATGACCGCATCTTCTACCGTCGCCGCGGCGACAACAGCGGGCGCAAGGCCGGCAACATCGCCGATTGGGTCCGCCGCTTCGGCGGCGCCTACCCGCAGATGCTGATCCTGGACGCCGACAGCCTGATGACCGGCGACACCATCGTGCGCCTGGTCGCAGGGATGGAGCACAACCCGGATGTCGGGCTGATCCAGACCCTGCCGGCGGTGGTCGGCGGGCGCACCCTGTTTGCCCGCATGCAGCAGTTCGGCGGGCGCGTGTACGGCCCGGTGATCGGCCGCGGCGTGGCGTGGTGGCATGGCGCGGAGAGCAACTACTGGGGCCACAACGCGATCATCCGCACCCAGGCCTTCGCCGAGCAGGCCGGCCTGCCGTCGCTGCCGGGCAAGGAGCCGTTTGGCGGGCATGTGCTCAGCCACGATTTCGTCGAAGCCGCGCTGATGCGCCGGGGCGGCTGGGCCACCCACATGGTGCCGTACCTCAAAGGCAGCTATGAGGAAGGCCCGCCGACCCTCACCGACCTGCTGGTCCGTGACCGCCGCTGGTGCCAGGGCAACCTGCAGCACGCCAAGGTGGTCGGCTCCAAGGGGCTGCACTGGGTCAGCCGCATGCACATGCTGGTCGGCATCGGTCACTACTTCACCGCGCCGATGTGGGCCATGCTGATGTTGATCGGCATCGCGATCCCGCTGTTCCAGGGCGGCATCGACCTCAATGAAGTGCTGCATCTCTCGCCGGGCGTTTACTGGCGCCACCAGGACGAGACGCAGGTGATCCGCATGTTCGCGATCACCATGGTGGTGCTGCTCTCGCCCAAGGTACTGGGCTATCTGGCCATGCTGCTGGAGCCGGTGGAACGCCGCGGCTGCGGTGGCACGATCCGCGCCTTCATTTCGATGCTGCTGGAGACCATCCTTGCCGCGCTGATGGCGCCGGTGGTGATGTACGTGCAGTCGCGCGGCGTGGCCGAAGTGCTGGCCGGCAAGGACTCGGGCTGGGATGCGCAGCAGCGTGACGATGGCGGAGTGTCCTGGCTGGCACTGGCACGTGGCTATGGCGGGCTGAGCGTGTTCGGTCTGTTCATGGGGGCACTGGCCTATGCGGTCTCGCCCTCGCTGGCGGCGTGGATGGCGCCGGTGGTGATCGGCATGGTGCTGGCGATTCCGGTGGTGGGCTTCACCTCCTCGCGCACCGCCGGCGTGTGGATGCACCGGCTGGGCCTGATGGAAATCCCGGAAGAATCGGCACCGCCCAAGGTGCTGGTGCGCGCGGCCGAGCTGCGCCGTGCGGCTGCCGAGGCGCATCCGGCCGGCTGAGCCCTGCGTTGCCGCGATCAGCGCCCCATTGCAGCGGGGCGCGGTCATAATGCGGCTTGAACGTACTGGAGCCGCCTGATGCTGGATACCGTGGAAAACGAAACCGGCGCCGACCCGCAGTGGTCGGTGCTGTGGCTGCATGGCCTGGGTGCCGATGGCCATGACTTCGCCCCGATCGTGCCCGAGCTGGTGCGCCCGCACTGGCCGGCGATCCGCTTCGTATTCCCGCATGCGCCGGTGCAGCCGATCACGATCAACAACGGCGTGCCGATGCGCGCGTGGTACGACATCGTCAGCATGGATTTCCGCTCGCGCGCCGACAGCGCCGGCGTGGATGCCTCGATCGTGGAACTGGAACTGCTGATCGAGCGCGAGATCGCCCGCGGCATTCCGGCCGAGCGCATCCTGCTGGCCGGCTTCTCCCAGGGCGGGGCGGTGATCCTCAGCGCACTGCTGCGCCGCACCCGTCCGCTGGCCGGGCTGATCGCGCTGTCGACCTATCTGCCCGACCCGGCCAAGGCTGCGGCCGCGCGCGTGGCCGGTGCGATCAGCGTGCCGGTGTTCATGGCCCATGGCACGCAGGATCCGGTGATTCCGGTGGCGATCGCCGAGCACACCGCACAGACGCTGGGCGCGCTCGGCCTGCCGGTGGAGTGGCACACCTATACGATGGCCCACCAGGTCTGTGCCGACGAGCTCGACGCACTGGGCAACTGGCTCGAGGCGCGCTTGGCCGCCTGACGCCATGAACGACCCGCGCCAGCAGTCCTGGTTGCCCGAGCTGTGCCGCCTGCCGCGACTGGCGGCGATGCTCGGGTTGGCCGAGCTGGTGGTCGTGGTGGTGGCGCTGGCACCCGATGGCAGCCGCCACTGGACGCTGCCGGACTTCCTGTCCGCCAGCGGCTTCGCGTTGTGGCTGGCGCTGGCAGTGACGGTCAGCCTGTGCAGCGTGCGCGCCATGCTCTCGCGCCTGCCCGAGGTGCCGGGCATGGTGCTGGTGGTGATGATGACCGGCCTGATCGCCGGCGCGTGCGCGGCGATCGTGCATGCGTTGTACGGGGTGATCGGCGGCGGCAGCTTCGCCCAGACCGTCGGCTTCTGGCGGTTCACGCTGGGCAGCGCGGCGATGACCGCATTGATCAGCGCACTGGCGCTGCGCTACTTCTACGTCAGTGATCGTGGCAGCGCGCAGATGCTGGCCAATGCACGGGCCCAGGCCGATGCGCTGCAGGCGCGGATCCGGCCGCATTTCCTCTTCAACAGCATGAACCTGATCGCCAGCCTGCTGCGCCGCGATCCGGACGTGGCCGAGCGCGCGGTCCTGGACTTGTCCGACCTGTTCCGTGCCGCGCTGGGTGCCGGCGATGGCGACTCCACCCTGCAGGCCGAGTGCGAACTGGCCGAGCAGTATCTGTCGATCGAATCGCTGCGCCTGGGCGAACGCCTGAAGGTGATCTGGCTGCGCGACGAGCCGTTGCCATGGTCGTTGCCGATGCCGCGGCTGGTGCTGCAACCGCTCGTCGAGAACGCGGTGCTGCACGGCATCTCACGGGTGCCTGCCGGCGGCACGATCGTGCTGGCGCTGTCCAGCGACGGCACGCAGCTGCGCATCCGGGTGCGCAACCCGGCGCCGGATCCGGCCACCCGCGGGCTGCCGCTGCTGCAGGGCGCAGGCCACGCACAACGCAACATCGCCCACCGCCTGGCCTGGCGCTTCGGCCCGGCCGCGCGGATGACGGGGGCGTGGGCCGACGGCTACTATGCTTGCGAAATCACGGTCCCGGTCCAGTGAGGAAACTGTCTTGAAGGTGGTGATCGCCGACGACGAACCGCTGGCCCGCGAGCGCCTGCGCTCCCTGCTTGCCGACCAGGCCGGCATCGAGGTGGTGGCCGAGGCCGAGAACGGCGAACAGGCGCTGCATGCCTGCGCCGAACTGCAACCGGACCTGGTCCTGCTCGATATCGCCATGCCCGGCCTGGACGGGCTGGAGGCCGCACGCCATCTGGCGACCTTCGAACCCCGCCCGGCCGTGGTGTTCTGCACCGCGTACGACGCGCATGCGCTGTCCGCGTTCGAAGCGGCGGCCATCGATTACCTGATGAAGCCGGTGCGCCCCGAGCGCCTGGCTGCCGCCCTTGAACGGGCGCGGACCTTCCTGGCCGGCCGCAGCGGCCCGGCGACCGCCGCCAGCCAGCAGGCGCGCACGCTGCTGTGCGCGCGCCTGCGCGGCAGCCTGCGGCTGATCCCGGTCGAGGACATCCATTACCTGCAGGCCGAAGAGAAATACGTCGTCGTGCACCACGCGCGCGGCGAAGACCTGCTGGAAGAATCGCTGAAGTCGCTGGAAGAAGAATTCGGCACCCGATTCGTGCGCATCCATCGCAATTGCCTGGTCGCCCGGCACGAACTGGTGGAGCTGCGACGAAATGGCGCAGGCCAGGTCCAGGCGGTGCTGCGCCATGGCCACGGGCCGCTGGAAGTCAGCCGCCGCTGCGTGGCCAGCCTCAAGCAGGACCTCAAACACCTGTAGGCCACGGGGATCCCATCGGGCCTGGCAGGCGCTCACCGTTGGTCGATATGCCTCCGTGCGTCGATAATGGCGCCATGAAGACCCTGCGCATCGCCACCCGAAAGAGCCCGCTTGCCCTGTGGCAGAGCGAATACGTCGCCGACCGCCTGCGCCAGGCGCACCCGGGGCTGGAGGTGGTGTTGATCCCGATGAGCACCCGCGGCGATGAGGTGCTGGACCGCTCGCTGGCGGCGATCGGCGGCAAGGGCCTGTTCCTCAAGGAACTGGAACTGGCGATGCTGCGTGGCGAAGCGGATTGCGCCGTGCACTCGCTCAAGGACGTGCCGATGGAACTGGACGCGCCCTTCGCGCTGCCAGCCATGCTGACCCGTCACGACGCGGCCGACGGGTTCATTTCAAATCTGTACGCCTCGCTGGAGGCATTGCCGATCGGGGCCCGGGTGGGCACCTCGTCGCTGCGCCGCCAGGCCCAGCTGCGCGCGCTGCGCCCGGATCTTGAGCTGCAGGACCTGCGCGGCAACGTCAACACGCGCCTGGCCAAGCTCGACAACGGCGGTTACGACGCGATCGTGCTGGCGGTCGCCGGGCTGGAACGCCTGGGCCTGGGCCACCGTATCGTGGCGCGCCTGGCCGCCCCGGACTGGTTGCCGGCCCCGGCGCAGGGCGCAGTCACGGTGGAGTGCAACGGCGAGGACGCGGCGGTGATGGGCCTGTTCGCTGCGCTGGACGATGCCGACACGCGTGCCTGCGTGGAAGCCGAGCGCGCCATGAACCGCGCGCTGCACGGCAGCTGCCATGTACCGGTAGCGGGGTTCGCGCAGTGGGAAGGGGAGAATCTGTTCCTGCAGGGCCTGGTCGGCGGGGTCGCCGATGGCCGCATCGTGCGTGCCCAGGCGCGTGGCCCAGCCAGTGACCCGGAAACGCTGGGCCAGCGCGTCGCGCGCGGGCTGCTCGATGCCGGCGCCGGGGAACTGCTCGCGGTGTAGTGCCGGCCGCTGGCCGACATTCCAGATCGCGCGAGGTTCCCGGCTAGCCGGCCAGCGGCCGGCACTACGTCACGATGGCGGGCGCACCGGCGCCCGCAGCGATTACTTGAACTTGTAGACCACGTTCATCGTGGTCAGCGTGTCGGTCTTGCGCTTGTCATCGGCGACGTCGCTGTTGTGACGCGCCTGCCAGCCGGCCTTCAGCGCCAGATGCTCGTTCATGCTCACCGATACGCCGAAATCGTTCTGCGCGAAGGTGTTGTACGAGCCCGATTCGACCAGCAGCGTGTTCACCAGGTCGGTGTTCGGGGTCAGCGTGTACTTGAGATCGAACAGGCCGCGGCCGATCAGGCCGGTACGGGTCGAGTCGTCTTCGGTGTTGTGGGTGCGGCGCACACCCGGACCGATCTGCGCGTCCATGTAGAAGCGCTCGGCGTCGATGATCCGGGTGCCGTAACCGAGACCGAACGAGCTCTGGCGGTCGTAGGTGGCGAAATCGTCGCGCTCGTAACGCACCGTGGCGGTGATCTGGCGGTGTTCGCCCAGCTGCAGCGCGCTGCCGGCGCTGCCGGTGTAGCGGTTGGCGGTGGTGTTGCGGCGGCGGATGGTGGTGCCGTCGTCGTTGGTATCGGTGTACTCCGAGCGCGAGCGCAGGCCGAACAGGTCCATGCTGTGCACCCAGTCATCATCGGTGTAGCGCAGGCGCAGACGACCGTTGAAGCTCTCGGTATTGCTGTTGCCGCGGGCCGAGGCAAAGCCCAGTTCGCCGCCACTGCCGCTCCAGGGGGAGGTCATCGCCGCCAGTTCGGCAACGTCCTGTGCATAAACCGCCGGGGCGCAGAGCAGCAGGGGAACAAGCAACGAAACGCGCAGGGACATCAACGGTTCTCCGTGATCGGACAAGGGGGAGGGACAACAAGGGGGGGATGATACTTGATGCGTTCCACGTCACATTCGGCGATGGGCCGGGGCTTTAGGACCCGTTCGGCCTCGCCCCTGTTCAGGGAATATCGATCCGCAGCGCGGCGTCGTCGAAGCGCGAGTAGGTCACGGTGATCCGGAACGGCTGCCCGTTGGTCTGGCCCTTGCGCTCGATCTGCACCGGTAGGCCCTGTGCATTGACCCAGTACAGCAGGCCATCGGGCGCTGCGGTCGCGTGGCGCACCTCGTATTTATGGGCGCGCTGGCCGCCGGCGCGTTCTTCGCCGAGGTCGCGCACCTGCAGCTGCGCCGGCTCCAGATCGGCGGGCAACGGATTGCGCCACTGGGCCAGCATCCCTTCGGGCACCGGGATCTGGCGCACTTCGCCGGCACGCTGCAGGAAGAAGGTGCCGCCGATGATGGTCTGCGGGCCATCCTCGGTGACGAGGCGGTAGCGGTCCGGGGCCACGTAGTCCATCTGCGCCTCCACCGCGCGCGGGCCCTGCATCTTCATCACCGCATGGAAGCTGCGCAGCTGGCCGAAGCGCTGGCTGGCGGCCAGCACCGTGCCGACCGGATCGGCGGCCGGTGCGGTCGCGGCAGGCACCGCAGCCACGGGCGTTTCAGTGCGCCCACAGCCGCTGGGCAGCAGGGCGGCGGCGGACAGGGCAAGGACGGGCAACAGGCGCATGACGGGCGGCAGCAGGCGATGGGGGCCCCACGATAGCCGAAGATGCAGCCGAAGCCGCCACAACGACGGCGACTCGGACATAATCGGGTCATGGACCGATATGAACGCATCAACGCCCTGCATCGCCTGCTCAAGTCCGCCCGTTACCCGGTAACGGTGGCGGCCCTGCAGGAAAAACTGGAGTGTTCCCGCGCGACTGTCTACCGCGACCTGGCCTTCCTGCGCGATGCGCTGATGGCGCCGGTGGAAGGCGATGGCGAGGCGGGCTTCCGCTACCAGGCCGACGAAAGCGACCGCTTCGAGCTGCCGGGCTTGTGGCTCAGCTCGGAAGAGCTGCACGCGCTGCTGGCCTCCCAGCACCTGCTCTCGCGTACGGGCGGCGGCGTGTTGTCCTCGGTGCTGGCCCCGCTGCAGCAGCGCATCGAAGGGCTGCTGGCGGCGCAGGCCGGTGTCTCCAGCTGGCCGGTCGACCGGGTCCGGGTCATTCCGCACCGCGGGCGCAAATTCGATGAGGCCAGCTTCCGCGCGGTGGCCTCGGCGGTGCTGGAGCGCAAGCAGCTGGCCTTCGAGTACCGGGCCCGCTCCACCGACGAGGCGACCCAGCGCACCGTGTCGCCGCAGCGCATGACCCACTATCGCGACAACTGGTACCTCGATGCGTGGGACCACGGCCGCGAAGGCCTGCGCAGCTTCGCCGTGGACCGCATCTACAAGGCCCGCGTGATCGATACCACCGCGCGCGATGTGGATGAGAGCGAGCTGGACGAGCAGCTGGGCGCCAGCTACGGCATCTTCTCCGGACCGCCCAAGGGCTGGGCCACGATCGTCTTCAGTGCCAAGGCCGCACGCTGGGTGGCCGATGAGCATTGGCATTCCAAGCAGCAGGGCCGTTTCCTGCCCGATGGCCGCTACGAGCTGAAACTGCCTTACAGCGTCTCGCGTGAGCTGCTGATGGACGTGCTGCACTACGGCTCGGACGCGGAGATCGTCGAGCCGGTGATGCTGCGCGAACAGGCCAAGGCCCTGCTGGCCCTGGCGCTGACCAGCTACGAGTAAGCCGGCCCGGCCGGCATCGGCTCATGCCGTGGGGTCATATGCCCCGGATTCCGCAAGGGCGGGGCGTGCGGTATCGTGGGGCGTTGCTGCCCCTACGGATTCCGCTGCCCCCATGAAAAAGTACCTGCTGCTCCCGTTGCTTGCCGCCTCGCTGGCCCTGTCCGCCTGTGGCAAGCCGGCCCATGATTCCCAGAAGCTGGTGGTCGCGGCCACCGCGGTGCCGCACGCCGAGATCCTGGCCGTGGTCAAGCCGATCCTGGAGAAGGAGGGGCTGACCCTGGAGGTGCGCGTGTTCAACGATTACGTGCAGCCCAATGACCAGCTGGTGCAGAAGCAGGTCGACGTGAACTACTTCCAGACCGAGCCCTACCTGGACGCCTACAACCGCGACCGCAAGACCGACCTGGTCAAGGTGATCGGCGTGCATATCGAGCCCTTCGGTGCGTACTCGCGCCGCTTCAAATCGCTCGATGCGCTGCCCAACGGCGCCGACGTGGTGATCCCCAACGACCCGAGCAACAACAGCCGCGCGCTGATCCTGCTGCACAAGGCCGGCGTGATCACGCTCAAGGACCCGACCAATGCGTTGGCGACCCAGCGCGACATCACCGCCAACCCGAAGCAGCTCAAGTTCCGCGAGCTGGACTCGGCGATGCTGCCGCGCGTGCTGGACCAGGTCGATCTGGCCCTGATCAACACCAACTACGCGCTGGATGCCGGGCTCAACCCGACCCAGGATGCGCTGGCGATCGAGAGCAAGGATTCGCCGTACGTGAACTTCCTCGTTGCCCGCCCGGACAACAAGGACGATGCCCGCGTACAGCAGCTGGCCAAGGCCCTGACCGGCCCGGAAGTGAAGGCCTTCATCGCCGAGAAGTACAAGGGTGCGGTCCTCCCGGCATTCTGACCGGCACCCACGGTAGCGCCACGCCATGCGTGGCTGGCCGCGCCCGCGCGGCAATGATCGCCGACGCGGGCGTCACCCCACGCGGAAGCCCATCGTCGCTTCCACCGCCTGCTGCCAGCCGCGGTACAGCGCCTCGCGCTGATCCGTCGGCATCTGCGGGGTGAAGCGGCGGTCCACCGCCCACTGTTCGGCGATCTCCGCCCGGCTGCTCCAGAAGCCGGTGGCCAGCCCGGCCAGATACGCGGCGCCCAGCGCGGTGGTCTCGGCCACCTGCGGGCGCAGCACCGGCACGCCCAGGATGTCGCTCTGGAACTGCGCCATGAAGTCATTGGCGATCGCACCGCCATCGGCGCGCAGTTCCTTCAGCTCGATGCCCGCATCGGCCTGCATCGCCGCCAGCACATCGCGGGTCTGGTACGCCATGGATTCCACCGCCGCGCGGATGAAGTGTTCCTTGGTGGTGCCGCGGGTCAGGCCGAACATCGCGCCACGCACATCGCTGCGCCAGTACGGTGCGCCCAGTCCCACGAACGCCGGCACCAGGTACACGCCACCGTTGTCGGCGGCCCGCTCGGCGTACGCTTGGCAATCGCTGGATTTGCCGAACATGCGCAGCCCATCGCGCAGCCACTGCACCACCGAGCCGGCGACGAAGATCGAGCCTTCCAGTGCGTATTCCACGCGGCCATCGATGCCCCAGGCGATGGTGGTGAGCAGCCCGTTCTCGGATACCACCGCCTTGTCGCCGGTGTTCATCAGCATGAAACAGCCGGTGCCGTAGGTGTTCTTGGCCATGCCCGGCTCGAAGCAGGCCTGGCCGAACAGCGCGGCCTGCTGATCCCCTGCGATGCCGGCGATGGGCAGGTGCTGGTCGAAAAAGAACTGCGCCTGGGTGGTGGCATACACCTCGCTGGAGCTGCGGACCTGCGGCAGCATCTCGCGTGGAATGTTGAACAGCGCCAGCAGCTCATCGTCCCACTGCAGCGCATGGATATCGAACAGCAGCGTGCGCGCGGCATTGGTCACGTCGGTGACGTGCGCCTGGCCGCCACTGAGGTTCCAGATCAGCCAGCTGTCGATGGTGCCGAACAGCAGCTCGCCGCGTTCGGCACGTGCCTGCGCGCCCTCGACGTGATCGAGGATCCAGCGGATCTTGGTCGCGGAAAAATAGGCATCGATCAGCAGCCCGGTCCTGCGCCGGATCAGCGGCTCGTGGCCGTCGGCCTTGAGCTGCTCGCAGATCGCATGGCTCTGCCGCGACTGCCATACCACCGCGTTATGGATCGGCTGGCCGGTGGCCTTGTCCCAGACCACGGTGGTCTCGCGCTGGTTGGTGATGCCGATCCCGGCGATCGTGCGCGGGTCCACCTGGTGGCGGTTCAACAGTTCGGTGATCGTGGTGTAGACGCTGGTCAGGATCTCGCGCGGATCGTGCTCGACCCAGCCCGGCTGGGGGAAGATCTGGGTGAACTCGCGCTGCGCGCTGCCGGCGATGCGCCCGGCACGATCAAACAGCATGGCGCGCGAACTGGTCGTGCCCTGGTCGATGGCGAGCACGTAGTGCTTGTCCATGGTCTGCTCCGTGGAATCGATGCCGTGAGGCGTGACAGACATACAGCCTACGGCATCGAAACGCGCGCCTGCACGGTGGCCGCCACGGCCTCGCGCTGTGCAGCGTCCAGCCGCAGGCCGAGATGGCTGCGGCGCCACAGCACGTCCTCGGCGGTGCTTACCCATTCGTGCGTGATCAGGTAGTCCAGCTCGCGCTCGTGCAGGCCGCCGCCATGGTCCTGGCCCAATGCGTCGCGTGTCTGGGCGCCGGCAAGCAGGCCGCTTGCGCGCGTGCCGTAGCTGGCGGCCAGGCGCTGGAGCAGGGCAGGGGGCAGGTGAGGATGATCGCGCTGCAGGGTCTCCGCCACCTGTACCGCGTTGCCACCGTCGCCACCGGGCAGCGGTGGCCCGCCGGCCGTCCAGGCCGCTCCCATCGCCGGCAGCGAGGGTGACAGGCGCCCAAGCGCTTCCTCGGCCAATGCGCGATACGTGGTGAGTTTGCCGCCCAGCACGCTCAGCAGCGGGGCGCCGGCGGTGTCCAGCTCCAGCCGGTAATCGCGGGTGACCTGCGATGCAGCGCGATGATGATCGGCCAGCAGCGGGCGCACGCCGCTGTAGCGCCAGACGATGTCATCGGCCTCGACCGGCACGCGCAGGAACCGGTTCACCGCATCAAGCAGATAGGCCTGCTCCTCCGCGCGCGGTTTGACCCACGCCGGATCACCGTCGTAATCGGTGTCGGTGGTGCCGATCAGGGTGAAGTCCTGCTCGAACGGGATCGCGAACACCACGCGCTGGTCGGGCTGCTGGAACAGGTAGGCGCTGTCATGTGCGAACAGGCGCGGCACCACCAGGTGGCTGCCCTGCACGAGCCGCAGCCCGAGCGGTGCATCCAGCCCCGCGCGCTGCAGCACCGTGCCGGCCCAGGGGCCGCTGGCGTTGACCACGCAGCGGGCGCGGATGCGCTGCACGTCGCCGCTGGCCGTACGCAGCACCGCCCACCAGTGGTCGCGGTGGCGGATCAACTGTTCGCAGCGGGTGCGGGTGCGGATATCGGCACCGCGCTCGTGTGCATCCAGTGCGTTGAGTACCACCAGCCGGGCATCGTTGACGCGGGCGTCCGCATACGTGAAGCCGGTCCGGTAGCCCGGCTGCAACGTCTCGCCGCGGGGATCGCGTTGCAGGTCGATGCGCTGCGAGGGCGGGAAATGCGGATTGGGGCGGCCCAGGTGGTCGTACAGCCACAGGCCGGCACGCAGCATCCAGGCCGGGCGCAGATGGCGCGCATGCGGCAGCACGAACGTGGTCGGGGCAATGAGGTGCGGGGCGAGCTGGCGCAGCGTTTCGCGTTCGTTGAGCGCCTTGCGCACCAACGCGACTTCACCCTGCTGAAGGTAGCGCAGGCCACCGTGGATCAGCTTGGTGCTGGCGCTGGAGGTGTGGGCGGCCAGGTCATCCTGCTCGCACAGACATACCGAGAGCCCGCGCCCGGCCGCATCCCGCGCGATCCCGGCGCCATTGATGCCGCCGCCCACCACCAGCATGTCGAAGGACTCGCGCATCGGCTCCCCGGGGCGGATCGGCGTGGTCCGCCGTGGTGGCCAGTGTCGGGCAGTGGTCGGCAACGCCCGATGAAAGTCGCGGGCCCCACAACGACAACGGGCCCGCAAGGGGCCCGTTGTGCGTACTGCGTGGTGCGGGAAAAGGCGTGCTTAGAAGCGCGCGCCGATGCCGAAGCCCACGGTCCACGGATCCAGCTTGGCCTTGTCGCCGGTGCCTTCGCCGTTGACGGTCAGTTCCGGGCGCGAATGCATGTAGCGGACATCGGCGCGGGCGAACCAGGTGCTGTTGATGTTCATGTCCACGCCGACGGTGCCGATCGCGCCCTTGGCGGTCTTCACACCGATGTGGCCGATGTCGCTGGCGAGGTCTTCATTGCTGAAGTTGGACTCGTAGTAACCGGCGCCCACGAACGGGCGGAACACGTTGTCGGCCTGGCCGAAGTGGTACTGGCCGCTCAGCGCGATCGGCTGCTGCTCGACGGTGCCCAGGCGGGCGCCATCGGTGCCGCGCACGCGGTGGTCGAACTTGTCCGCTGCGCCCCACAGTTCCACGGCCCAGTTGTCGTTGATGTAGTAGCTGAAGCTCAGGGTCGGGGCCGGGCCACCGTCCACCTTGCGCACGCCGTCCAGCGGGTCGTTCTTCGGCTGCAGCAGCGAGACGCCGCCGACCACGGCGAAGTGCTTGCCGGACGCGGTATCAACGGTGCTGTCCTGCGCGAAAGCAGCCGGCGCAAAAGCAAGAGCAGTCAGGGTAGCCAGGGTCAGAGTACGGATGGAGCGCATGGGGGAATCTCCTCAGGATGTTTTTGTTCTGGGCCCCGGTGTTGTGGGGCGAGGCAACCGTAGTCCCCGCAATATGAATCGCATCCGACGCGCGTTAAATTTTAGTTGTTTCCATTCAGCGATCAGTGCGAAACCGCTGTATTTCCGGGTGATCATGCAACCTCCGACATTCATGCATCTGGTGGCCGTGTGATGGAAACAACCCGCTGCATCGGCTTTCCTGCGCAGCTGAATGCAGGATGCCGCGTGCTGGTGCTCGGCTCGATGCCCGGCGTGGCGTCGCTGCAGGCCGCGCAGTACTACGCGCATCCGCGCAATCGTTTCTGGCCGTTGATGGGCGTGCTGTGCGGGATCGACGCAACGGTTCCTTATCCCGATCGCATGCATGCATTGAACGCGACCGGCGTGGGCGTGTGGGATGTGATCGGGCAGTGCGAACGACGCGGCAGCCTGGATGCGTCGATCGTGCGTGGCAGTGAAGTCCCCAATGCGCTGGGCGCACTGATCGAGGGACTGCCCTCGCTGTGCGCGATCGCCTGCAATGGCGGCACCGCCTACCGCGCGTTCCAGCGGTTCATCGCGCCCGCGCTTGTCGGACCGGCGCAGGCGTTGCCGGTCTGGTCGCTGCCCTCCACCAGCCCCGCCAATGCGGCCTGGCCGCTGCCCCGGCTGGTGCAGGCGTGGCAGGCGCTGGTCGATGCCGTGTGCCGCTGAGGCGGGGACAGCGGCGGACAATACGGTACCGACTGGAAAATTCCGCTTTGCACTGTGCCAAGCCGAATCCGGCCAAAGCAGATGCCTGCAACAGCCTGTCCCGGGACAGGGGGGCGGAAAATTCGCCAAGCCGGTTGGCGCTGGCGCGCGATACCCCCACAATAGGCGATTCCCTACACCAGATTGCCGGAGTTTTCCCCATGGCCGAAATCAAGGAAGCACTTGTCCCCGATATCGGTGACTACAGCGATATCCCGGTAATCGAGGTGCTGGTCGCCGTTGGAGATACCGTCAAGAAAGACCAGGGTCTGGTGACGCTGGAATCGGACAAGGCCACGATGGAAGTGCCGTCCTCGGTGGCCGGTATCGTCAAGGAAATCAAGGTCAAGGTCGGCGACAACCTCTCCGAGGGCAAGCTCGTGGCCCTGATCGAAGTCAGCGAAGAGGCCGTCGCGCCGGCCGCTGCTGCTGCCCCGGCCCCGGCCGCCAAGACCGAAGCGGCCGAGACCGCGACCAAGGTCGAGCCCGTCGCCGCCCCGGCCGAGCCGGACAAGCTGGCCGCCCGTGACATCGAACAGTCCGCCGCCAAGCCGACCCAGCCGGCCCCGGCCGCTGCTGCCCCGTCGGGCGGCTCGCCGACCAGCCCGCCGGTCGCCTTCAACGCCGACAGCGTGCTGCCGCAGAAGGTGCCCTACGCATCGCCGGCCGTGCGCGTGTTCGCCCGCGAGCTGGGCGTGGACCTGAACCAGCTGAGCGGCACCGAGAAGGGTGGCCGCATCACCAAGTCCGACGTGCAGAAGTTCGTCAAGTCGGCCCTGGCCGGCGGCGGCGCTGCCGCTGGCGGCACGGTGGCGGCCGGTGGCGGCCTGAACCTGCTGGCCTGGCCGAAGGTCGACTTCAGCAAGTTCGGTGAGGTCGAGGTCCAGCCGCTGTCGCGCATCAAGAAGATTTCGGGCGCGAACCTGGCCCGCAACTGGGCGATGATTCCGCACGTCACCCAGTTCGAGCAGGCTGACATCACCGAGCTGGAAGCCCTGCGCGTGGCCCTGAACAAGGAAAACGAGAAGGCCGGCATCAAGCTGACCATGCTCGCCTTCCTGGTCAAGGCCAGTGCCGCGGCGCTGAAGAAGTTCCCGGAGTTCAACGCTTCGCTGGATGCCAGCGGCGAGAACCTGACCCTGAAGAAGTACTTCAACATCGGCTTCGCGGCCGATACGCCGAGCGGCCTGGTCGTGCCGGTCATCCGCGACGTCGACAAGAAGGGTGTGGTGCAGATCGCGCAGGAATCCGGCGAACTGGCCAAGAAGGCGCGTGACGGCAAGCTCGGCCCGGCGGACATGAGCGGTGGCTGCTTCTCGATCAGCTCGCTGGGCGGCATTGGTGGCACTGCGTTCACCCCGATCGTCAATGCGCCGGAAGTGGCCATCCTGGGCGTGTCCAAGTCGTCGATCCAGCCGGTCTGGAACGGCAAGGAGTTCGCGCCGAAGCTGATGCTGCCGCTGTCGCTGAGCTATGACCACCGCGTCATCGACGGCGCGCTGGCCGCCCGCTTCACCACCTACCTCTCGCAGGTGCTGGCCGACATGCGGCGCGTCCTGCTGTGAAGCAGGGCCTGGTCCTGGCCGGGCTGCTGATGGCGCTGCCGATGGTGCAGCGAGCGCAGGGTGCCGGTGCTGGAGGATAACGCGCGGTCCTCCACCGTGGAGGGCCAGCGTTACAGCGGCACCGGCCTGGCGTGTGGTGCGGGCCGGCGGATGATGAAACAGGTGGCGCTGCCGATCCAGGCCAGCGACACCAGGGAAAAGAAGCTCGACCGTCGCTGGAAAGATCTGGACGAGTCGCTCGAAGAACTGCAGCAACTGCTCGGCGGCAAGGCCGGCTGAGCACCAGGAGAACACGAATGGCCGCAATTGAAATCAAGGTTCCCGACATCGGCGATTACAGCGGTGTCCCGGTGATCGAACTGCTGGTCGCCGTGGGTGACACGGTGAAGAAGGACCAGGGTCTGGTCACGCTGGAATCGGACAAGGCAACGCTGGAAGTGCCCTCGTCGGCTGCTGGCGTGGTCAAGGAAATCAAGGTCAAGCTCGGCGACAACCTCTCCGAAGGCGATGTGGTACTGCTGCTGGAGGCTGAAGGTGAGGCGGCTGCACCGGCCGCGCCGGCCAAGGCCGAGGCACCCAAGGCCGACGCACCGGCCAGCAAGCCGCCGGTGACCCCCTCGCACCGCGCCCCGGCCGAACCGGCCGCGCCGCAGCCGGCGCTGTCCTCGGGCAAGCCGGCCGACATCGAGTGCAAGATGGTGGTGCTGGGCGCCGGCCCGGGCGGTTACACCGCTGCTTTCCGCTCGGCCGATCTGGGCGTGGACACCGTACTGGTGGAACGTTATGCCAGCCTCGGTGGCGTCTGCCTCAACGTGGGCTGCATCCCGTCCAAGGCGCTGCTGCATGCCGCCGCAGTGATCGATGAAGTTGCCCATGCCGGTGATTTCGGCGTCGAGTTCGGCAAGCCGACCATCACCCTGGACAAGCTGCGCAGCTACAAGGAAAAGGTGGTCACCCAGCTGACCAAGGGCCTGGCCGGCATGGCCAAGCAGCGCAAGGTGCGCACCGTGCAGGGCTTGGCGAAGTTCGTCTCGGCCAACGAGCTGGAGATCGTCGGCGACGACGGCAAGACCCAGCTGCTGCGCTTCGAGCAGTGCATCATCGCCGCCGGCTCGCAGGCAGTGAAGCTGCCGAACTTCCCGTGGGACGACAAGCGCGTCATGGACTCCACCGATGCGCTGGAACTGGCCGACGTGCCGGGCAAGCTGCTGGTGGTCGGTGGCGGCATCATCGGCCTGGAAATGGCGACCGTGTACGGTGCGCTGGGCAGTGAAGTGACCGTGGTCGAATTCATGGACCAGCTGATGCCGGGCGCCGACAAGGACCTGGTCAAGCCGCTGGCCGACCGCCTGAAGAAGCAGGGCATCGTGGTGCACCTCAAGACCAAGGCGACCGACGTCAAGGCCGACAAGGCCGGCATCACCGTGTCCTTCGAAGCCGCCGTGGAAGGCGAAAAGCCGGGTCTGGAGGCAACCACCTTCGACCGCGTGCTGGTCGCCGTGGGCCGCTCGCCGAACGGCAAGAAGATCGATGCCGAGAAGGCCGGCGTGCAGGTCACCGACCGTGGCTTCATCCCGGCCGACCGCCAGATGCGCACCAACGTGCCGCACATCTTTGCGATCGGCGACATCGTCGGCAACCCGATGCTGGCCCACAAGGCCACGCACGAGGGCAAGCTGGCCGCGGAAGTGGCCGCCGGCGAGAAGAAGGAATGGGTGGCGCGCGTGATTCCGTCGGTGGCCTACACCAACCCGGAAATCGCGTGGGTCGGCGTGACCGAAACCGAAGCCAAGGCCAAGGGCCTGAAGGTCGGCGTAGCCAAGTTCCCGTGGGCCGCCAGCGGCCGCGCGATCGGCATCGGCCGTACCGAGGGCTTCACCAAGCTGATCTTCGACGAAGAAACCCACCGCATCATCGGTGGCGCCATTGTCGGCGTGCATGCGGGTGATCTGCTGGCCGAGATCGGTCTGGCGATCGAGATGGGTGCGGAGGCCGAAGACATCGGCCACACCATCCACGCCCATCCGACCCTGAGCGAATCGGTGGCGATGGCCGCGGAGATCTACGACGGCACGATCACCGATCTGTACATGCCGAAGAAGAGGTAATGCAACGAAAAACCCCGGCGAAAGCCGGGGTTTTTTGTTTCTGGTGTTGTCGATCCAGCTTCGCTCGGGCGCCTGGCGCTCTCCTGCAGGCCACCACCGGAACTTGTCGGGGCGGGTACGGATACGCTGTGGGGCGAAATCAAGGAGGAGGTGACGGCCACAGGCCGTCGCCGGGGGACATTCGCCCGACAGGGTATCCGTGCCCGCCACCCGATCACCATGCTGTTGCTCCACCCCAGCAACGCAAAAAAAACGCGGCCCCCGATATCCCGGAGGCCGCGCTTGGAGAGAGGTGTTGCAAAGGGCTTAGAAGACGAAGCTGACGCCTGCCACCGGACCCTTGAACTCCTGCTTCAGACCGATCGTGCCATCGCTGCCGGTCTGATCGACGTCGAGCTTGAACCAGTCGTAGCCGGCGAACACGCCGAAGTTCTTGGTGAAGCGGTAATCGACGATCGCATTGGCACGGCTCAGGTCGCCGTCGTAATCATCGAAGTTGCCCCACTTGGTGTTCAGGTACTGGCCCTGGAAGGTGATCATCCACTTCTCGGACGGGGTGAAGCTCAGGCGTGCACCAACCACCGGGGCGACACCGTCGGCCTTCTCGTCCAGGAACTCGCCCTGGTACAGATCACCGACATCCGCGTAAGCCTTGGTGCTCACCTTGGCGTACTCGGCACCCAGCTGCAGGCCGAGGTCGAACGTGTCGGTGTCCACCACCGAGTAGTCGTACACCAGGCTGGCGACCTGATACTTCAGCTCACCCTTGATGAAGCTGCCGGCCGGCACGTTGGTATCGCCGAAGCTCACACCCTGGTCGAGGGTCTCGCGGCGATCCTTGTCGTACTTGAAGTAGTTGAACAGCAGGCGCTGGCGGTTGCTGATGCGGAACATGCCGTCCACGCGCGGCTCCCATTCCTTGCCACCGAGGCCGAAATCTTCGGAGAAGCCCACATCCTGGCCAGCGATGTTGGTGTTGCCGCGGATCGTGTTGTCCGAATCGATCTGCATCGCACCCAGGCGCAGGGCGAAGCGGTCATCGCCTTCGGCAGCGTGGGACGGAGCGGCGTAGGAAAGCGCGGCCAGTGCGACTGGCACGGCAAGCAGGGAGAGCATCGGGCGCATCGGGGGTCCTTGCGGTGGTTCTAGTGATGTGGCGTCACATTGCCCACTGCGACGTCCACCATTCGTGAAGGTATGGTGGAGGCTGTGTGTACCGTTCATGCACTTTGGCTTACCGCAGGGCGGTTTGCTGGCCGGTTCCGGGGCCGGACCGCGTTACACGCGTTAGCCGCCAGCGTTGTTCGACCCGGCCGCCAGCGCCGCAGGCCGCAAAAAGAGGGTGGCCCCGGAGAGGGCTGCGGGGCCACCCTGTACTGGCCTGCGCGCGGGACGCCGACGAGGATTCAACGGCAGGCTGGTCGTTATGACCGGACCTTGCGACCAAAGTTCAATATGTTGCACCGCCGCATCGCGTGTCGCTTTGCGCAGTGGGATTGGCCCGGTGGTGGAACAGGTTCGCAAGAGCCGCCAACGGCGGGCTTACATCCGGGATGAACAGGCAGCGGTTGTCTCTCAAATTGTCCCATTGCTATAATTTGGCGGCTCGACGAGGCGCTAGCTTGCGACCTCGGCCTTTCCTACTCACAACCATGCAGGACATTCACGTGCTGAACTCCGTTGACGCGGGTCGGCGACTGATGCTGCGCGCAGCGGTTTACCCGCTCGTTGCAGTGGCTGTCCTGGCTCTGGCCCTGCTGCTGTGGGGAGGCCCGAAGGCAGCCCTGGGGGCGTTGCTCTCCGGCGTGGCGGTTTCGGCGGCCGGCTGGGTGGCTGCGCGGATGGCGCTGGGGGTGGGGTGCAGGCCGCAGGCTCGGCGATGACCCGCCTGATTCTGGCGGTCGTGGCAAAGTGGGTGCTCGTATTCGGCGTCCTGATGGTGGGTTTCCTGGTCTTCAAGCTGCCTGCATTGGCGCTGCTGGCCGGTATCGCCGTCGGATTGATGTTCCAGGTCCTGGCTCTGGCCAGGCGCTGATCCAATTTTCATTTAACTCAAGGTTCCGGACACATGGCAGGCGAGGCGCTGACACCCACCTCCTACATCCAACATCACCTGCACAACCTGACGTTCCATATGCAGGAAGGTGGTTTCTGGGCGATCCACGTCGACACCATCGTGACTTCGGTCCTGATGGGCCTGTTGATGGTGTTCGGCTTCTGGATGGCAACCCGCAAGGCCACCGCCGGCGTCCCGGGCAAGTGGCAGGCGTTCGTCGAGATCTGCCTGGAGTTCGTTGACCGCCAGGCCAAGGACACCTACCACGGCACCAGCAAGCTGGTGACCCCGATCGCGATCACCCTGTTCTTCTGGATCCTCATGATGAATCTCATCAAGATGATCCCGGCCGACTTCATCGCCATGCCGCTGGAAGCCCTCGGCGTGCCGTACTGGAAGCCGGTCCCCACCGCCGACGTCAATGCCACCCTGGGCATGTCGATCAGCGTGTTCTTCCTGATGCTGTTCTTCGCGCTGCGTTCCAAGGGCCTGGGTGGTTTCACCAAGGAATTCCTGACCGCGCCGTTCGGCAAGTGGATGATGCCGTTCAACCTGATCCTCAACATCGTCGAGTGGCTGAGCAAGCCGATTTCGCTGGCGATGCGACTGTTCGGCAACATGTTCGGCGGCGAAATCGTCTTCCTGCTGATCTGGGTGCTGGGCGGTGCGGGTATCGCCGGTGCCATCGCAGGCGGTGCATTCGGCCTGGGCTGGATGCTGTTCCACCTGCTGGTGATTCCGCTGCAGGCGTTCATCTTCATGATGTTGTCCATCGTGTACCTGAGCCTGTCGGAAGACGCTCACTGAGTTTCGCTTCACCCTTCATCCGTTTGTTTCTAAACCCTTAGCTATTCAAAGTTCCAGGAGAAAACCATGTACTTCGCCGTCCTGACCAACCTCGCCCAAGTCCAGAGCTCCACCGTCCTCGCCGTCGGCATCATGATCGGCCTGGCCGCGCTGGGTGCCGGTCTCGGTCTGGCCATCATGGCCGGTAAGTTCCTGGAATCGGCTGCCCGTCAGCCGGAACTGATTCCGGTTCTGCAGGTCCGCATGTTCATCACCGCCGGCCTGATCGACGCCGCGTTCATCATCTCGGTCGCCGTCGGCCTGCTGCTGGCCTTCGCCAACCCGATGATCGGCGAGTTCGTTGCACGCCTGCCGCAGGTTGCTGGTTAATCCAGCAACAGCGAAACGATCAGGCGCCGTGTGCGCCTGATCGCGGATGAAGGATCGGATGCGCCGCCAAGGCGGCCCATCCACCCCGTCACCCCCGATTGAGCGAACCCCATGGATATCGGTTTTACCCTCGTTGCCCAGGGACTGGCGTTTGCCGGTCTGATCTGGATCATCGCGACCAAGATCTGGCCGCCGTTGATGAACGCCATCGAAGAGCGTCAGCAGAAGATCGCTGAAGGCCTCGCCGCTGCCGACCGCAGCCAGAAGGATCTGGCCCAGGCGCAGGAAAAGGTCAACGATGCACTGAAGGATGCGCGCACCAAGGCCAACGAGATCATCGATCAGGCCCACGCACGCGCCAACCAGATCGTTGATGCCGCCAAGAATGAAGCCATCGTCGAAGCCAACCGCCAGAAAGACCTGGCCCACGCCGAGATCGAAGCTGCCGCCAACCGTGCCCGTGAAGATCTGCGCAAGCAGGTGTCCGCCCTGGCCGTGAGCGGTGCCGAAAAGCTGCTCAAGCGCGAAATCGACGCCAACGCCCACAAGGCGCTGCTCGACGAGCTGGCCTCGGAGATCTGATCGATGAGCCAGGCCCTCACGCTTGCACGCCCGTATGCCCGCGCCGCGTTCGCGACCGCGCGCGACGAAGGCACGTTCGCGCCGTGGTCGGACGCGCTTGCGTTCTCCGCCCACGTAGCTGCCGACCCGCGCGTGGCGGCCTTGCTGTCGAACCCGGAACTGGACCGCGACGATGCCGTCGCGATGCTGGTGCCGGAATCGTCCAGCGAGACCTTCGGTCGCTTCCTGGCCATCCTGGCCGATGCGCACCGTCTGCCGCTGCTGCCGGAAATCGCCGGCATGTACGACCAGCTGCGCGCTGAAGCCGAACACGTGGTCAAGGCCACGGTGACCTCGGCCACCGAACTGTCCGGCGCCGAACTGGACGCCATCAAGGCCGCGCTGCGCAAGCGCTTCGGCCGCGAGGTGGACGTGACGACCGCGGTCGATGCGTCGCTGATCGGCGGTGCCGTGATCGACGCCGGCGATGTGGTCATCGATGGCTCGCTCAAGGGCAAGCTGTCGCGCCTGCAGACCGCGCTCGCTAACTGAATTCATTTAACGTCCGGCGTGATTGCCGGCACTAGGACTTGACGATGGCAACCACGCTCAACCCCTCCGAAATCAGCGAACTGATCAAGAACCGCATCGAGAAGGTCAAGCTGGCCGCGGAATCGCGCAACGAAGGCACCGTGACCAGCGTGTCCGACGGCATCGTGCGCATCTTCGGTCTGGCCGACGTGATGCAGGGCGAAATGATCGAACTGCCGAACAACACCTTCGCCCTGGCCCTGAACCTGGAGCGCGACTCGGTCGGCGCCGTGGTCCTGGGTGGCTATGAGCACCTGCGCGAAGGCGACGTCGCCAAGACCACCGGCCGCATCCTGGAAGTGCCGGTCGGTCCGGAAATGCTGGGCCGCGTCGTGAACGCGCTCGGTGAGCCGATCGATGGCAAGGGCCCGATCGCGGCCAAGGCCACCGCGCCGGTGGAGCGCGTTGCGCCGGGCGTGATCTGGCGCAAGTCGGTCGACCAGCCGGTGCAGACCGGTTACAAGTCCGTCGACTCGATGATCCCGATCGGTCGCGGCCAGCGCGAGCTGGTCATCGGTGACCGCCAGACCGGCAAGACCGCCCTGGCCATCGATGCGGTGATCAACCAGAAAGAAACCGGCATCAAGTGCGTGTACGTCGCGATCGGCCAGAAGGCCTCGACCGTGGCCAACATCGTGCGCAAGCTGGAAGAGAACGGCGCCCTGGCGCACACCGTGGTGGTCGCTGCGACCGCGTCCGAATCGGCCGCGATGCAGTACATCAGCGCCTACTCGGGCTGCACCATGGGCGAGTACTTCATGGACCGCGGCGAAGACGCGCTGATCGTGTACGACGATCTGTCCAAGCAGGCTGTCGCCTACCGCCAGATCTCGCTGCTGCTGAAGCGCCCGCCGGGCCGTGAAGCCTACCCGGGTGACGTGTTCTACCTGCACTCCCGCCTGCTCGAGCGCGCTGCCCGCGTGTCCGAAGAGTATGTGGAGAAGTTCACCGACGGCGCCGTCAAGGGCAAGACCGGCTCGCTCACCGCGCTGCCGATCATCGAAACCCAGGCCGGTGACGTCTCGGCCTTCGTGCCGACCAACGTGATCTCGATCACCGACGGCCAGATCTTCCTGGAAACCGATCTGTTCAACTCGGGCATCCGCCCGGCCGTGAACGCCGGTATCTCGGTGTCGCGCGTCGGTGGTGCGGCCCAGACCAAGATCATCAAGAAGCTGTCCGGCGGCATCCGTATCTCGCTGGCCCAGTACCGTGAACTGGCAGCCTTCGCGCAGTTCGCCTCGGACCTGGACGAAGCCACCCGCAAGCAGCTCGAGCGCGGTCAGCGCGTCACCGAGCTGATGAAGCAGAAGCAGTACGCCCCGATGTCCATCGCCAACCAGGCGCTGTCGATCTACGCCGTCAACGAGGGTTACCTCGACGACGTGCCGGTCAACAAGCTGCTGGCGCTGGAAGAAGGTCTGCATGCGCACTTCGCCAACACCCAGGGCGAGCTGATCAGCAAGATCAACGCGACCGGCGGCTGGGACAATGACATCGAAGCTGCCTTCAAGAAGGGCATCACCGAGTTCAAGACCACCGGCAGCTGGTAATACCGGTCCTGTAGAGCGGAGCGTTGCTCCGCTGGGCTGAAAGCAGCGGAGCAACGCTCCGCTCTACGTCAAACGCGGGGCCTGTGCCCCGCGCCACGGGAAGAAGAGATGGCAAGCGGACGCGAAATCAAAACCAAGATCAAGAGCGTGCAGAACACCCGCAAGGTGACGCGTGCGCTCGAAATGGTCTCGGCCTCCAAGATCCGCAAGGCGCAGGAGCGGATGAAGACGTCGCGTCCGTATGCGCAGGCGATGAAGCAGGTGATCGGTCACCTGGCCCAGGCCAGCACCGACTACCAGCATCCGTTCCTGGTCCAGCGTGACGAGGTCAAGCGCGTCGGTTACATCGTGGTCTCTTCCGACCGCGGTCTGGCGGGCGGCCTGAACAACAACCTGTTCCGCAAGATGCTGGGCGAAGTACGCCAGTGGCAGGACAAGGGCGCCGAGATCGACGTGGTCACCGTCGGCCAGAAGGCCTCGACCTTCTTCCGTCGCGTCAAGGTCAACATGGTCGGCACCGTCACCCACATGGGCGATGTGCCGCACCTGGAACAGCTGATCGGCGTGATCAAGGTGATGCTCGATGCTTTCACCGAAGGCAAGGTCGACCGCGTGTACCTGGTCTACAACCGCTTCATCAACACGATGACGCAGAAGGCCAGCTTCGATCAGCTGCTGCCGTTGCCGGCGGCTGAGAAGCAGGTCGCGCATCACGACTGGGACTACCTGTACGAACCCGACGCCGCGACCGTGCTCGAGCACGTGATGACGCGTTACGTCGAGTCGCTGGTGTACCAGGCCGTGCTGGAAAACGTCGCGTCCGAGCATGCAGCCCGCATGGTCGCGATGAAGTCGGCCAGTGACAACGCGAACAAGCTGATCGGCACCCTGCAGCTCGTCTACAACAAGGCGCGCCAGGCAGCGATCACCCAGGAAATCTCCGAAATCGTCGGCGGCGCGGCAGCAGTCTGACGCGCACAGTCAAAGCACACATTAGAGGATTGCAGCAATGAGTCAGGGCAAGATCGTTCAGATCATCGGCGCCGTCGTCGACGTCGAATTCCCCCGCGAGTCGGTGCCGAAGGTGTACCACGCGCTGAAGGTGGACAACACCGAAATCACGCTGGAAGTGCAGCAGCAGCTCGGCGACGGCGTGGTCCGTTGCATCGCGCTGGGCTCCACCGACGGCCTGAAGCGCAACCTGGTTGCCACCAACACCGAACGCGCCATCTCGGTGCCGGTCGGCGCAGGCACCCTGGGCCGCATCATGGACGTGCTCGGTCGCCCGATCGACGAAGCCGGTCCGGTGGCTGCCAGTGATACCTGGGAAATCCATCGTTCGGCGCCGTCGTACGAAGACCAGTCCCCGGCGACCGAGCTGCTGGAAACCGGCATCAAGGTCATCGACCTGATGTGCCCGTTCGCCAAGGGCGGCAAGGTCGGCCTGTTCGGCGGCGCCGGCGTCGGCAAGACCGTCAACATGATGGAACTGATCAACAACATCGCCAAGGCGCACAGCGGTCTGTCCGTGTTCGCCGGCGTGGGTGAGCGTACCCGTGAGGGCAACGACTTCTACCACGAGATGAAGGACTCCAACGTCCTGGACAAGGTCGCGATGGTGTACGGCCAGATGAACGAGCCGCCGGGCAACCGTCTGCGCGTCGCCCTGACCGGCCTGACCATGGCCGAGTACTTCCGCGACGAGAAGGACGAGAACGGCAAGGGCAAGGACGTGCTGCTGTTCGTCGACAACATCTACCGCTACACCCTGGCCGGTACCGAAGTGTCGGCACTGCTGGGTCGTATGCCGTCGGCGGTGGGTTACCAGCCGACCCTGGCCGAGGAAATGGGCGTCCTGCAGGAGCGCATCACCTCGACCAAGAATGGCTCGATCACCTCGATCCAGGCCGTCTACGTGCCCGCCGATGACTTGACCGATCCGTCGCCGGCCACCACGTTCGCCCATCTGGATTCGACCGTGACCCTGTCGCGTTCGATCGCCTCGCTGGGTATCTACCCGGCCGTGGATCCGCTGGATTCCACCAGCCGCCAGATGGACCCGCTGGTCATCGGCAACGAGCATTACGACACCGCCCAGCGCGTCCAGCAGACCTTGCAGAAGTACAAGGAACTGAAGGACATCATCGCGATCCTGGGCATGGACGAACTGTCCGAAGAGGACAAGCAGGCCGTGACCCGCGCCCGCAAGATCGAGCGCTTCTTCAGCCAGCCGTTCCACGTGGCCGAAGTGTTCACCGGCTCGCCGGGCAAGTACGTGTCGCTGAAGGACACCATCCGTGGCTTCAAGGCCATCGTCGATGGCGAATACGACCACCTGCCGGAACAGGCGTTCTACATGGTCGGCAGCATCGAAGAAGCGGTCGAGAAGGCCAAGAAGATGGCTGAAAAGGCCTGATGCGGCGGGGACGGGCGCCATGCCCGTCCCGACCCGTCACACGGGGTGGGCGCATGCCCACCGCTGAGGACATCCTGCGGTGGGCGCCAGCCCGCCCTAAAGCGAGAAGAGTTTCATGAGCACCATCCGTTGCGACATCGTCAGCGCCGAGCAGGAAATCTTCCGTGGTGAGGCGACCCTGGTCGTGGCCACCGGTGAGCTGGGTGAGCTGGGCATCGCGCCCAAGCACGCCCCGCTGATCACCCGCCTGAAGCCGGGCAAGGTGGTGGTGACCACGCCGAGCGGCGAGCAGATCGACTTCGCCATCTCCGGCGGCATTCTCGAAGTGCAGCCGCAGGTCGTGACCGTGCTGGCCGACACCGCGATCCGTGCCCAGGACATCGACGAAGCCTCGGTCCGCAAGGCCAAGGAAGAAGCCGAGCGCATCCTGGCCAACCGTGGTGAAGCAATGGAAGTGGCCGAAGCGCAGCAGCGCCTGGCGGAAGTGTCCGCCCAGCTGCAGGCGCTGGAGCGCCTGCGCAAGAACCTCAAGCACTGAGCGGAGTGGCGCGACGGCGCCATCCGCGAAGGGAAAACGCCGGCTTGCCGGCGTTTTTTTTTGCCTGCCTCCGGCGATGCCGGCTCAGCGGAAGATCAGCGTCCGCATCAGCAGGAACGACACCGCTGCCAGGCCACCTTCGACCAGGGGTTTGGCCAGCCACGCGTAGCGAAGCCCGAGATGCTCGGCCGCCAGCGTCACCAGCAGCGTACTGATCGCGGTCAGCACGCCCCACAGCAGCAGGAAGCGCACGAACCGTGGCCAGCCCAGCCGGTGTTCGCCATCGCGGGCAAAGGTGTAACGGCCATTGAGCCAGAAGCCGAGCAGCATGCCGCTCACGCGCCCCAGCAGATTGCCGGGTGCCGCAGGCATGCCCAGCGCGGTGGCAGCCACGAACACGGCCCAGTCCAGTCCGAGCTGGATCAGGCCGATGACGAGATAGCTGCTGCCTTGGCGGAGGAGACTCACGTGCGATCCGGGTGCGGGCAATCCCACATGTTAACGAGCGGCGCACTAGAATTCCCTTCTACGATTCCCGGAACGTGATCTGCCCATGACCCAGCCCCTGCACGTGATCATCCTGGCCGCCGGCGCCGGCAAGCGCATGAAGTCGGCCCTGCCGAAAGTGCTGCAGCCCATTGCCGGCCGCCCGATGCTTGCCCACGTCATCGACACCGCGCGCCAGCTGCAGCCCGAGGCGATCCACGTGGTTTATGGCCATGGCGGTGAGGCGGTGCGGCAGGCCTTCGCGGACCAGCCGGACCTGCACTGGGCAGAGCAGAGCCGGCAGCTGGGCACCGGGCATGCCGTGCTGCAGGCCATGCCGGAAGTACCGGATGCGGCAACCGTTCTGGTGTTGTACGGCGACGTGCCGTTGATCCGCGGCGAGACGCTGCGCCACCTGCTGTCGCAGCCGGGCCGCCTGGCCGTGCTGGTGGCCGAGGTCGCCGACCCGACCGGCTACGGCCGGATCGTGCGCAACGCCGAGGGCAAGGTCGGTGCGATCGTCGAACAGAAGGATGCCAGCGACGAACAGCGCAGCATCCGCACCATCAATACCGGCATCATCACCGCCGAATCGACCGCGCTGCGCCGTTGGTTGTCCCAGCTTTCCAATGCCAACGCGCAGGGCGAGTACTACCTGACCGACATCTTTGCCGCGGCAGCGAGTGACTACACCCCGGCCGAGATGGCTTTCGTGCAGGACCCGCAGGACGCCGAAGGCGCCAACGACCCGTGGCAGCTGGCCCAGCTCGAACGCGCCTGGCAGCTGCGCGAAGTGCGTGCACTGTGCGCGCAGGGCGCGCGCGTGCTGGATCCGGCGCGGCTGGATATCCGTGGCCCGGTCACCGTCGGCAGTGACGTGCAGATCGACGTCAACGTGATCCTGGAAGGGCGCGTGGTGCTGGGCGACGGCGTCAGCATCGGCGCGTTCACCCGGCTCAAGGATGTCACCCTGGCCGCGGGCACCGTGGTCAAGCCGCACTGCGACCTGGATGGCGTGATCAGTGAAGGCGCGGCGGAGATCGGTCCGTTCGCGCGCCTGCGCCCGGGTACCGTGCTGGCCGAGGGCTCGCACGTCGGCAATTTCGTGGAAACCAAGAAGGTCGTGCTCGGCGCCGGCAGCAAGGCCAACCACCTCACCTATCTGGGCGATGCGGTGATCGGCAGCAAGGTCAACATCGGCGCGGGCACCATCACCTGCAACTACGACGGCGTGAACAAGTCGCAGACCACCATCGGCGACCGGGCCTTCATCGGCTCCAACAGCTCGCTGGTCGCGCCGGTGGTGATCGGTGAAGGCGCGACTGTCGCCGCCGGCTCGGTGATCACCCGCGGCGCCCCGGCCGACAAGCTGACCGTCGCGCGCGCACGCCAGGAAACCATCGACGGCTGGAAGCGCCCCACGAAGAAGTAATGCCGGCCGCTGGCCGGTAACCAGCCGATCCCGGGCCGCGACGGTGCCGGCCAGCGGCCGGCACTACCGGGCGTCGGCCGGCAGGAACACCGCCACGCACAGGCCGCCCTCGCGGCGGTTCTGCAGCGAAATGCGGCCGCCATGTGCCTCGACGATCTCGCGGGTAAGCGCCAGGCCCAGCCCGGTGCCGTTGCGCTTGGTCGAGTAGAACGGCATCAACGCATTCTGCAGCACCGCCTCGTTCATGCCCTTGCCGCGATCCAGGACTTCCAGCCGCAACCACTGCGGCAGCCGGGTCAGGCGGACCTCGACATCGTCGTTGGGCGGTTCGGCTTCGCTGCACGCTTCATGCGCATTCTTGAGCAGGTTCAGCAGCGCCTGCCCCAGCTGGGCGATGTCCACGCGGCTGTGCAGGTCGTCGGGCACCTCGGCCATGCGGAACGGGATCTGGTGCTGCAGCCCGCCCAGGAACAGGTTCCACTGCACGGTCTGCAGCTGCGGCTGCGGCAGTTTGGCGAAGCGTGCATAGCCGCGGATGAACCCTTCCAGGTGCCGCGCGCGCTCTTCGATCGTGCCGAACACTTCTTCCAGCCGCTCGGTCTTGCCGCGCCGGACCAGCTCGCCACCGGAGTGGGCGAGCGAGGCGATCGGGGCCAGCGAATTGTTCAACTCGTGGCTGATCACGCGGATCACCTTCTTCCAGGTCTGTACCTCCTGGCGGCGCAGTTCGGCAGTGAGCAGGCGGATCAGCAGCAGGTCGTGCGGGCGGCCGTTGAGGTGGAAGTTGCGGCGTGACAGATGGTAGATCTGCTCATCGTCTTCGTCGCGCTCATCGTCGCTGTCCTGGCCCTCGCCGCGGACCGCGAACAGGCTGTCGCCGCCACGGGCGATAGCGTCGCGCAGCTCGATCGGCATCGCCGCCATGACATCGTGCATGCGCTGGCCTTCCAGCTTCCAGCCGCTGTGCAGCAGCTTGCGCGCGGCCAGGTTGGAGAACACCACGCGCTGCACGCCGTCGCCCCCGTGGGTGAGCAGGAGCATCGACACCGGCGTGTTCTGCACCATGGTGTCCAGCAGCAGTTCGCGCTGGACCAGGTCCTGGCGCTGTGCGCGCAGCACATCGCCGAGTTCGCGGTGGGCCTGGACCAGGTCGCCGAGTTCGTCGTTGGAGGGCCAGTAGATGCCGAAGTTGTATTCGCCATCGCGATAGCTGCTCGTGGTGCCGGACAGCGCGCGCAGCAGCGAGCGGATCGGTGCGGTCGCGCGGCGAAGGCTCCACCACATCAGGCCCATCAGCACCACGGTCGAGATCGTGGTGACCGCCCAGCCATGGTCCAGCCAGTACGCCAGATACCACGGGAAGGCGGCCGCCAATGCCAGCACCGGCAGCAGGCGCAGGAACAGCCGGAAGGTGAACGAGCGCCGCTTCATTCGCGTGGAATGCCGTAGCGGTCCATGCGCCGGTACAGCGCCTGGCGGCTGAGCCCGAGTTCGGCAGCGGTCTGGGCGATGATGCCGTGGTTGTGGGCCAGCGCGGTTTCGATCCGGCTGCGGTCCGGGTCCACCGTCGGGTTGGCCGCGCGCGGGGCGGCCGCACGCGGCAGGTTGAGGTCACCGGCCTCGATGCGGGGGCCGCTGGCCAGCAGTTCGGCGCGCTGCAGCACGTTGCGCAGTTCGCGCACGTTGCCCGGCCAGGGATGCCGCTGCAGGGCGGTGGCGGCGGCGGTGGACAGCGGCTTGCCGCTGCCCAGGAAACGTTCGGCCAGTGGCAGGATGTCACCGGGGCGTTCGGCCAGTGGCGGCAGGGCCAGCTCGACGGTATTGAGGCGGTAGAACAGATCTTCGCGGAACTGGCCGTCGCGGATCATCGCCGGCAGGTCGGCATTGGTCGCACTGATCACGCGGACTTTGACCTGGCGCTCGCGGTTGGAGCCCAGCCGCTCGAAACGTCCGGTCTCGAGCACGCGCAGCAGTTTCATCTGCCCGCTGGAGGAAAGGTTGCCGATCTCGTCCAGGAACAGGGTGCCGCCGTCGGCGGCTTCAAATTTGCCTTCGCGTGCCTTGTTGGCGCCGGTGTAGGCGCCGGCCTCGGCACCGAACAGCTCGGCCTCGATCAGCTCTGCCGGAATCGCGCCGCAGTTGAGCGCGACGAACGGGCCCCTGGCGACCAGCGAATTGGCCTGGATGATCTCGGCGATCTTCTCCTTGCCCGCGCCGTTGGGGCCGGTGATCAGCACCGGCAGTGCCGAGCGCGCCACCTGGCAGGCCAGGCTGACCACGCGCTCGCTGGCCGGGTCGGCCACCACCGCACCGCGCAGATCGTACCGGGCCTCCAGCGCCGATCGATCGCGCTGTTCGCGGTCGCGGCGGCGGTCGAGTTCGCGGCGGGTTTCGGACAGTTCCAGCAGGTTGTTGACCGTGACCAGCAGCTTGCGGTCGTCCCAGGGCTTGGCCAGGTAGTCCGCCGCGCCGGCCTTGACCAGATCCACCGCGCTGCTCAGGTGCGTCCAGGCGGTCAGCAGGATTACCGGCAGGTCCGGATGGCGTGCGCGGATCTGCTGGAACAGCGCCTCGCCTTCCTCACCCGACGTGGTGTCTTCGGTGAAGTTCATGTCCTGGATCACCAGGTCCACCGGCTGCTGCTCCAGCAGGGCCAGCCCCTGCTCGGGAGAAAGCGCGTGCAGGGTGTCGATGTCGTGCAGCGAGAACAGCACGTTCAGTGCGGTGCCGACGCTGGCGTTGTCGTCAATGATCAGGATCGAGGGCATGCGGCAACGAAGGACCGGAAGTGGGTTCAAGAGTACCGGAGCGCCGGGCCAACGGGCAGATGGCCCGGCGCGGCTGGCCTCAGCCGCCGGTGCCGGGCGCCTGCGGAATCGGCGGGGTCGGTACCGCCAGCACCTCGCTCCAGGCGGCGGTATCGACATCGACGGTCACCTGGTTGCCCTTGCGCAGCACGGTCACCGGAACCCGGGTGGCCTTGTTGCCGACCAGCGCATGGGTGAGGTCGGCCATGCGCCGTACGGGCTGGCCATCCACGCGCAGGATCCGATCGCCGCTGCGCACGCCGAAGTAGCTGCTCGGCTCGGTGGTCGTGACGCGCACGATGCCATCCTGGGCATCCACCACCAGATGGTGGCCGGCGTCACGCCACTCCAGGCGTGCGGTATCGCTCTGGGTGGCGGCCAGCGCAGGTGCGCTGGCCAGCAGGAGGGACAACAGCAGGGTCGTGATGCTGGTCTTGGTCATGTGTTTGCTCTGGGGATGGGTCTGGTGCATTTCAGGCACTCCGGGTGGCAACGGCAGGGGGAACGGCCGCGGCGCGACGGGCCGGGCCGAAGACAGCGATCTGGCCGAGCAGCCACAGCAGCACCGCACCGATCGGCAGGTAACTGATGGGCATGCGCGGCAGCTCGTAGTTGTTCATCAGCCACAGGTTGATCGTGTAGGCCATCAACATGCCCAGCACGATGCCGACCGTGGCCAGCAGGAAGTTCTCGGTCTGGAAGTACCGCAGGATCTGGCTGCGGGTCGCGCCCAGCGCACGGCGGATGCCGATCTGCTTGGTGCGCTGCTGCACCCAGAAGCTGGCCAGGCCGACGATGCCCAGTGCGGTCACCACCAGCAGGGCCACACACACGGTGATCAGCAGGCCGACCATGGCGCGGTCATTGGCGAAGTACTTCCTGCGCTGCTCCTCGTAGGTGTACTTGCCGTGCACCAACCGGCTTGAATCCACCCGCTCCAATGCCGCCACCGCGGACTTGAGCACTTCGTCGCGCCGGGTCGGATCGGTGACCCGGATCAGGTAGAAGCCCTCGTCATAGGTTGTGCGCAGTGGCAGGACCATCGAGAACTGTGAATCGCCTTCGCGAGCGGTCGGGCGGGCGAGTACCTTGACGATGCCGATGATGCGCAGCGGCATGGAGCCGCTATAGATCGTCTTGCCCAGTGCATCGCCGCCGGGGAACATCTTGTCCGCAATCGCCTGGGTCACGATGACGGCCGAGCCTTCGTCCGCGGCTGCTTCGTCATTCTTGACGACTTCCAGGTCCCGGTACTCATCGGGCTGGAAATCACGACCGGCGATCAGCTCCACGCCCAACGTATCCAGAGCGCCTTCGCGGCCGAAATACTGCGAGGCGCTGAGCGTCGGGCGCTCCTGGTCGGGAACCAGGCCCACGCTCGTATTCCAGGAACTGTTGCGGAACGGGATCTGGTTCAGGGTGACCGCACTCTTGACGCCCGGCAACGCCTGCAGCGCGGCAAGATCCTCGCGGGTGCGCGCCACGGCGTTGACCTGTGGGCCGATGCCGCCCAGGCGGACTTCGATCAGTTCGGTCTCGGCGATGCCGCTGGGCTGGTTGATCTTCTCGATGCGCTGCCCGATCAGGAACAGCGCATTGCAGACGATGGCGCAGGTCAGGGCGATTTCGAGCACGATCAGCGATGCGGCGGTTTTATGCCGGCGGAGCGTGGAGAGAATGGGACGGATATCCATGGTGTGCTCCGGATCCTTACTGCGATTTGAGTTGGATGGCGGGCGCGACCTGCATGGCGCGCAGCGCCGGCAGGAAACCGGCCAGCAGGCTGGCGACCAGGGTCAACGCGAAGGTCATCAGCAGCATCTGCCCATCCAGGGTGGCGAGCTTGGCGTAGTCCACCGGTTGCTGGCGCACCGCGTACAGCCCGAGCAGTGCCAGCAGCAGGCCCAGCAGGCCGCCGGCAAGACCGACGGTGCCGGCCTCGATCAGCGACTGCAGGAAGATCTGGCCGCGGCTGGCACCCAGCGCCCGGCGCACGCCGATCTCACCGCTGCGACGCAGGAACTTGGCCAGCAGCAGACCGACCGTATTGATCAGGCAGACCAGCAGGAAGCCCATTGCCAACCACAACTGCAGACGCACGTCGCCGGGGACGACCTTCTTGAAATCCAGCCATTCCATGACGTTGCGCAGCCGTACGTTGTTGGGGCGTTCGAAACGACCGGCGGCGCGCTGCTGCTCGGAGTAGTTCTCCAGATAGCGACGGTACTCCGCGGCCTGGCCCGGGTTTTCCAGCTCCACCCAGTACTGGATCCAGGTGCAGCTGGCGTTGGGACCGGTCGGGTCGGTCTCGTTGCGGCGCCCGAAGCAGTCGATGCTGCCGTTGCGGTCGAACTTCAGCTCGATCGCCGTGGAGAAGGGCAGGTAGACGTCTTCACTGTCGCCGTAGCGGCCGGTATACAGGTCGTAGAAGTGCGGGTTGGGATGCCAGTCACCCAGCACGCCCACGACGGTCATCGTGTTGCCGTTGAGGCGGACCGACTTGCCGACGCTGTTGGCGCCCTGGAACAGCTTCTGGTTGAGCGTGCTGGAAATCACCGCGACCCGACCGCGCCCGTCGTCGTCGGTTTCCTTCCAGCCCTGGCCATAGAGGAACGGCGTATCGAACATCGGGAAGAAATCGCTCGAGGTATACCGCGCATCGGTGTTGAACGGGCGCAGCGTGCTGCCCTCGGGCTCGAGGGTCACACCGCCACCGGTCATCATCGCCTGCCGCTTGGCATGCTTCTCGCGCAGCAGTTTCTCAGCATCGAAGCGGGTCAACTGGTCGGCCGGTTCTTCGCCAGGCTGATAGCCCAGCGCTGACTGTGGATCAACCAGCACGCTGAACAGCCGGTCGCTCTTCTGCGGGATCGGATCACCGGACAGCACGTGGAATACGGTCAGCGTGGTCATCGAGGCGCCGATGCCCAGCGCGATGGCGATCACCATCAGCGCGGTCAGCACCTTGTTGCGCCGGAAGCTGCGCAGGGCCAGTCGGAAGTAGTAAGCGATCATGGCCGGCCTCAGTCGTTGGCGATGGCAGCGGCAACCGCGGGGCGCGGCGTGGCGAGCACCGGGTCGCGCAGCAGGTCGGTGACCTGGCCATCGACGATGTGCACGTTGCGCTTGGCGCGGGCAGCCAGTTCCGGGTCGTGGGTCACCATCACGATCGTGGTGCCCTTGGCATTGATTTCTTCCAGCAGCTCCATCACGCCGCGGGCCATCTGGCTGTCCAGGTTGCCGGTCGGTTCATCGGCCAGCAGCAGGCGCGGGCTGCCGGCCAGCGCACGCGCGATCGCGGCGCGCTGCTGCTGGCCGCCCGAGAGTTCGGCCGGGTAGTGCTTCATGCGCGAGCCCAGGCCGACCTGGGCCAGCGCGTGCTCGATGCGCTCCCTGCGCTCGGCTGCGGGCATGCCGCGGTAGCGCAGCGGCACATCGACGTTGTCGAACAGGTTGAGATCGGAGATCAGGTTGAAGCCCTGGAAGATGAAGCCGATCTTCTGGTTGCGCAGCCGGCTGCGCGCATCATCGCCGAGCTGGCTGACATCCTGGCCGTCGAGCAGGTAGGTGCCGCTGGTGAAGGTTTCCAGCAGGCCGGCGATGTTGAGGAAGGTGGTCTTGCCCGAACCGGACGGACCGGTCACGGCAACGAACTCGCCCTCGCGGACGTGCAGGTCCAGCGACCGCAGAGCATGGGTTTCCACCTGTTCGGTGCGGAAGACTTTGGCGACCGAGCGCATTTCAAGCATGGCTGTTTCCTTTGAGGGTCGAGAGGATCGAAAGGGACTGGATCAGTTGATGGAGACGCGCTCGGCATCGCCGAACAGATCGCTGCCGGACACCACGACGCGGTCGCCGGGCTGCAGGCCAGAGAGGATTTCCACTTCACCCAGGCTGCTCACGCCGAGCTTGACCGGGCGACGGACGGCATGGCTGCCATCCATGACATAGGCGTAGCCGTTGCCCTGTTCGACGAACGGGCCACGCTCGATCTTGAGTGCGTTGCGGCGGGTATCGAGCAGCACGCGCGCCTGCATCCGCTGGCTCTGGCGCAGGCCCTGCGGCTGCTTGTCGGCGAAGCGGATGCGGGCATTGACCTCGCCGGCGACCACTTCCGGGGAGACGGCGGAAATCTCGCCGGCGAACTGGCCGCTGCCACCGGTCAGCTGCGCAGGCATGCCGATCGTCAGCTCGCGGGCGAAGCTCTCCGGCACCTTGATCTCGATCTCGAAGCGCGACAGATCGACCACGCCCAGGATCGGCGCATTGGCGACCACGTTGGTGTGCTGGGTCGCCTGCACCTGGCCGACCTGGCCATCGAAGGGCGCACGCAGCGTGAGCGCGTCCACCTGGCGCTCCACTTCGGTCACCACCGCGCGCTGGCGATCGGCCAGCAGGCGCTTGTTGCGCGCATCCAGATCGGCGCCCTGGGCCTTGAGCATGGCGTCCTTGCGGGCGTGCTCGAGCTGGATGTCGCTCTTCTTGACGGTGTCCTCGGCCTTGGCCACGTCCACCTGCGGCACCGCGCCGCCATCGAAGCCGCGCTTGTAGCGCTCCAGGTCACGCACCGCGGCCTGGCGTTCGATCACGGCCTGGTCGGTGTCCTTCTGCGCGGTGGCGCGCGCCAGGGTCGCATCCAGAGTCGCGCGGCTTGCCTCGGCCTGCAGGCCGGCCAGCGTGGCCTGTTCCTGGGCCAGCTTGCTGCGCAGCTCGGGGCTGTCGATCACGGCCAGTTCCTGGCCCTGCTTGACCACATCACCGGCCACGACCTTCAGGTTCACGTTGCCGGCGGAAATCGCATACAGCACCGGGTTGTTGGCGGCGATCACGCGGCCGTCGGCGGCGATGTCGCGCACCATGTCGCCTCGGGTGACCTCGGCGATGCGGACACGGGCGCTGTCGTAGGAGCGGCTGGCCCCCAGCCAGGCGCGGGCGGCGAAGCCGATCGCCACCAGCACGACCAGCGCGGCGACCGCCGGCCACAGCCAGCGCTTCCACGGGGCGGGCGCGGCGTGCGAAGAAAGGGTCTGGTCCTGGGCGGAAGTGTCGCGGATCATCGGGCTCGTTCGCGGTTGGGTTGTGGAGTACCAAGCAGACTCCGTGCCAACTTTTAGCCCTTTGGAAACAACAGCTTGCAAAAAGCGGTCGGTGTCCATGTGTCCGCGGACACCTGACCGGACACTTTCGTTAAGCCGACAGCGCCCAAGCCGCCGGGGCCGCCACGCTAGAATGCGAGGCTTACCAGCAGGGATCTGAATCTATGTGCGGCATTGTGGGAGCGATCGCCCATCGCGACGTGGTACCGGTACTCATCGAAGGATTGAAGCGACTGGAATACCGGGGCTACGATTCCTCCGGCATCGCCGTGATCGATACCACCGCCGCCGAACCCGATGTCCGACGCGTGCGCCGTACCGGCCGGGTGGCGGAGATGGAGAAGGCTGCCGCGAGCGAAGGCTTCCAGTCGCTGCTCGGCATCGGCCACACCCGCTGGGCGACCCACGGGGGCGTGACCGAGGCCAATGCACACCCGCACATCAGTCACGGTGTGGCGCTGGTGCACAACGGCATCATCGAGAACCATGAAGAGCAGCGCGAGAAGCTGCGCGCGCTGGGCTACACCTTCGAGTCGCAGACCGACACCGAAGTGATCGCGCACCTGATGCACCATCACCTCAAGGAAGGCGACAGCCTGCTGTCGGCGCTGCAGCGCACGGTCAAGGAACTGACCGGTGCCTATGCGCTGGCGGTGATGAGCCGTGCCGAGCCGGACCATTTCGTCTGCGCCCGCATGGGGTGTCCGCTGCTGGTGGGCGTGGGCGAGGGCGAGAACTTCGTGGCCTCCGATGTCTCGGCGATCATCCAGGCCACCCGCACGGTGATCTTCCTGGAAGAAGGCGACACGGCCGACATCCGCCGCGACAGCGTGCAGGTCTACGACGAGCACAACCAGCCGATCGTGCGCGATGTGCATCTGTCCGACGTGTCGCTGGCCTCGCTGGAACTGGGCCCGTACCGCCACTTCATGCAGAAGGAAATCCACGAGCAGCCGCGTGCGCTGGGTGACACCATCGAAGCGGCGATCGATGCCGGTGGCTTCCCGGCCACGCTCTTCGGCAAGAACGCCGAGGCCGTGCTGTCGGGCATCGAAGGCGTGCAGATCCTCGCCTGCGGTACCAGCTATTACGCCGGCCTGACCGCGCGTTACTGGATTGAATCCATTGCCGGCCTGCCGTGCAGCGTGGAGATCGCCAGCGAGTACCGTTACCGCGCTGCCTACGCAAACCCGAAGCACCTGATCGTCACCATCTCCCAGTCCGGCGAAACGCTGGATACGATGGAAGCACTCAAGTACGCCAAGTCGCTCGGCCACCTGCACACGCTCTCGATCTGCAACGTGCCCGAGAGCGCGATTCCGCGCGCCAGCGAACTGGTCTGCTACACCCGCGCCGGTGCCGAGATCGGCGTTGCCTCGACCAAGGCGTTCACCACCCAGCTGGCTGCCTTGTTCCAGCTCACCATGGTGCTGGGCAAGCTGCACGGCCGCATCGATGCCGCGCAGGAAGCGGACTACCTGGAACAGCTGCGTTTCCTCCCCGGCAGCGTGCAGCACGCGCTGAACCTGGAGCCGCAGATCGCGGCCTGGGCCGAGCGCTTCGCACGCAAGGCCAACGCCCTGTTCCTCGGCCGGGGCCTGCATTACCCGATCGCACTGGAAGGCGCGCTCAAGCTCAAGGAGATCTCGTACATCCACGCCGAGGCCTATCCGGCCGGCGAGCTGAAGCATGGCCCGCTGGCGCTGGTGGATGAGGACATGCCGGTGGTGGTGATCGCGCCGAACGACAGCCTGCTGGAGAAGGTCAAATCCAACATGCAGGAAGTGCGTGCACGCGGCGGTGAGCTGTTCGTGTTCGCCGACCAGGACAGCAACTTCGTCGCGTCCGAAGGCGTGCATGTGATCCGCACCCCGCGCCACGCCGGTGTGCTCAGCCCGATCGTGCATACCCTGCCGGTGCAGCTGCTGGCATACCACACCGCACTGGCTCGCGGGACAGACGTGGACAAGCCGCGCAACCTGGCCAAGAGCGTGACGGTGGAATAAACGCGCGCGTCGCGTTGTGGATGTGGAGAAGGGGGCCGCGCGGCCCCCTTTTTTGTGGGTGTCAGGTAACCGTGTTCGTCGGTTGCGCCGCGCGGTGGCTCTACCGGCGGCAGGGGGGCGTGGAACTTTAGTCGTGGGCCGCGGAGGCATTCAGCGACGGTTTTACTGGCGGTGCCATTCTCGGGGTCGTCCACTGCTTTCCACGACGAACCGTCCCAGATTTGCAAACTCCTGGCCCAGGGTGCGGTCGTAGAATCGAGTGACCGAGGACTGCGTGGCATCGCCACCGACCTCGCTGCAATCAGGCGCATCTCTCGACTTCAGTAACCTGTAACAGGAAACAAGAATGAACGTCCGCGAACTCCTGCAATCCAAGAAAGAAGCCATCGTCACCATCGATGTGGAAGACACCATCGGTGCCGCCGCGCACAAAATGAGCGCGCACAAGATCGCCGCCCTGGTGGTCATGAAGGACGATGCGCCGGTAAGGATCGTGTCCGAGAAGGACATCGTGCGCAGCCTTGCGGAAGATGGTCCCCAGGCCGGCCGACGCGTCATTTCCAGCCTGCCGTCGGCAGGGCTGGAAGGCATCGGCCCGGATGCGACGCTCAAGCAGGCGATGGCGCTGATGACGTATTCCCGCCATCGTCACCTGATGGTGACCGAGGGCGCCACGCTGGTCGGCATCCTGAGCCTGGGCGACATCGTCAAGAACCTGCTCAGTGAACTCGAGCTGGAAAAAGCGGTGCTGCAGGACATCTACATGGCAGCGCACTGACGCTGCCTGGTCCGCACTGACGGGCATTGCCGGCCGCTGGCTGGCAACCCCGGACGAGGTCAGCGTATGCGTTTGACCTCGACAAGCTGCTGGAGGTCGCCCTTCAGCAGCTGATAGGCCCCATCGCGCGCTGCATCACCGGTTTGCCGCAACACCCACGACGGATGCACCGTCGCGAAGGCGCGCGTGCCGTCATCCAGTACGTGCCAGCGTCCGTGGTTCGCCATCAGGTTGAAGCCGGCACCGAACACCGCCGTCGCCGCGGTAGCACCGAGGCAGACGATCACCTGCGGTCGCACGTTTTCGATCTCCCCCATCAGCCACGGCCGGCAGGCGTTGACGTGGGTGATCTGCGGTTTGCTGTGGATGCGCCGCTTGCCGCGCCGTTCAAAGCGGAAGTGCTTGACCGCATTGGTCATGTACAGCGCGCTGCGCTCGATCCCCAGCTCGCGCAGCGCACGGTCGAGCAGCTGTCCTGCCGGGCCGACGAACGGGTGCCCGCTGAGGTCCTCGCTGTCGCCGGGTTGCTCACCCACCAGCATGATCGATGCGTCGGCCGGGCCCTCACCGAACACGGTCTGCGTGGCCGGTTCCCACAGAGGGCAGCGGCGACACGCCGACGCGGCGTCGCGCAGGGTATCGAGCGTGGCCGGTGCAGCCTTCGCGACGACCGGCAAGCCCGAGGCGGGTTGGGGGATGCGGCGACGCGGTGCCTGCGCTTCGCGGTCGTGCATCTCCTGCACGCGGTCGCCAGCGTCCCGCACCAGCTGCGGCAGCAACGCGGCCTCCGGCAGGTGCTTCCAGTATTTGGCCGGCATCTCCTGCTGCATCATCCGGGTATTCAGCCGCGCCGGATTGAAAATGTTGGCGTAATAGGTGCGCCACAGTTCTTCGCGGGCATCATCGACAGGCGCATCGCTTTGGCGGCCGCCGGGACCGAACGACAGCGCCTGTCCATCCCAGTGTGCGCTGCGCCCCGGCGTGAGGATCGCCCAGCGCATCCCGGCGAAGCGGCGTGCGAAGAAGGGTGCCACGCGGTCGACGATATGGTGCTCGGGCTCGAACCAGGCGATGAACGCATCGTCTTCGCCCGGCACCTCGCGGAAGCGTACGAACGCCTTCATCTTGTGCGTGTCGCGGCGCACCGCCTGGCTCAATGCCATCGCCCGCAGCACGTCCGCATCGGCCGGGTTGGAGAGCAGGCTGCGCTCGCCGTGGGTGATGCGCCAGAGCATGCGGTACAGCAGTGGCATCCGCTGTGGATCGCGATGGCACAGGCAGGTGGCGGCCAGCTCGATGAAGGCCTTGGACACGTGGATCGGTGCCTCGGCCGAGACCACGGAATCATCGAGCGCCGGCAATGACGGCGCATCCAGCAGCGAAATGTCCTCGCCCTGCAGCCAGTCCAGCTGATCCGGCGCAACGGCGTGGCGCAACGCCAACCGCGCAGCCGAGCGCCACGCCTCCAGCGACCACACCGGGTCGACCCGCACGCTCCAGCGCGCCATCTCAGTGCGCGGCCGTGTCGGGGAACAGCGAGCCTTGCTGTGGCGGAGGGGCCAGCCGGGCACGCAACGCCGCCGGGTCGTCGAGTGCGCGGTGCGGGTGATGGTCGGCCAACTGCACGAACGGCAGCAGCTTGCTCATCGGTGCGCGCAGGCGCGCCACATCGGCCACGCGCAGCCGACCATGACGGCGTGCCATCAGCACCCGCTTGACGTTGCGCACGCCCAGCCCGGGTACACGCAGCAGCAGCTCCTTGGGGGCGAGGTTGAGATCCACCGGGAAACGTTCGGGATGGCGGATCGCCCAGGCCATCTTCGGGTCGATATCCAGATCGAGCATCCCGCCTTGGGTGGTGCTGGTGATCTCGTCCACGCCGTAACCATAGAAGCGCAGCAGCCAGTCGGCCTGGTAGAGACGGTGCTCGCGGGCCAGCGGCGGCGCCTGGAGGGGCAGGGCCTTGCTGGCATCGGGGATGGGACTGAACGCGGAGTAGTAGACCCGGCGCATCCGGTAGTTGCCATACAGATTGTCGGCCGCGCCGAGGATCTGCTGGTCGCTGGCACCGTCCGCACCGACGATCATCTGCGTGCTCTGGCCGGCCGGCGCGAAACGCGGCGCGCGCGCGCGGCGGCCGCGTGCCGAAGGCGCGGGCACGGGCGCCGATGCTGCGCCGGCCACTGGCTGGGCCTTGCCTGCTTCCTTGGCTTCTTCGATGCGCCAGCGCAGCTCACCCATCGCCCCGCGGATCGAGGGCAGTGATTTCTCCGGCGCGAAGCTGGCCAGCCCGGCCTCGGTCGGCAGCTCGATGTTGATCGAGAGCCGGTCCGCATGTCGCCCGGCGAGCGCGAGCAGTTCGGGCGAGGCTTCCGGAATCGTCTTGAGGTGGATGTAGCCGCTGAAGCGGCGTTCCTCGCGCAGTACGCGCGCGACCTCCACCATCTGCTCCATGGTGTAGTCGGCGTTGCGGATGATGCCGCTGGAGAGAAACAGCCCTTCGATGTAGTTGCGCTTGTAGAAATCCATCGTCAGCGCGACCACTTCCTCCACGCTGAAACGCGCACGCTGCACATTGCTCGAGACACGGTTGACGCAGTACGCGCAGTCGTAGATGCAGAAGTTGGTCAGCAGGATCTTCAGCAGCGACACGCACCGGCCGTCGGGCGTATAGCTGTGGCAGATCCCCATCCCCTCGGTGCTGCCGATGCCGCCCGAGGCACGCGAGTCGCGCTTGCCTGCACCACTGGAGGCGCAGGACGCATCGTATTTCGCGGCATCGGCAAGGATGGCCAGTTTGCGGATCGTCTCCATGGAAAGACCGTACCGGGGCACGATCTCATCCAGTGAGACGCTTCAATGCATCCCTGAAGAATTCAGCTTCCGGCTCAGCCTTGGAAGCTCACCTTCACCGAATCCGCGCTGTAGTCGGCCGGCCCATGGAACACCACTTCGATGTTGTTGCCATCCGGATCCAGCACGAAGGCGGCGTAATACCCCGGATGGTAGGGGCGCTCGCCGGGCGCGCCGTTGTCCTTGCCACCGTTGGCCAGCGCCGCGTGGTGGAAGGCCTCCACGGTGGCGCGGTCGCGGGCCTGGAAGGCAAGATGATGGCGGCCGGTCAGCTGGCCCAGGGCCGCCTCGCTGTCCGGCGTGGAAATGAACAGCTCATCGGCCCAGAAATACGTGTCGCCCTCGCCGGCGATCGGGATGCCGATCGTGTCGAACACGGCCTGGTAGAAGCGGCGGCTGGCGGCCAAGTCCCTGACCACCAGTTGCAGGTGATCGATCAGGCGGCCGCGGTGCAGTTCCATCGTTTCCATACCGGCTCCACAGAGGGTGGGATGGGACGCAGATATACCACCGGACACAGCGTTGCGCAGGGCGGTGCCGGCGGCGGCCCTTCCGCCGGCCCGCGCAGTGACCTACGCTGCGTGCTGGCGCCATGAACGCGCAGGCGGAGGAGGCACGATGCTGTGGATGGTGATGATGGCCCAGGCGGTCGCCGGCGACGCGGGCTACCCACAGGCGCATGCCTGGGCGCAACGTGATGAGGCCAGCCTCGAACCGGCGGCGTACACGGCGATGGTGGACAGCATGAGCGAGGTTGGGGGTGCCGCCTTCACGCGCTGCATGCCGACCCCCGCGCCGCAGACGCTGGCCGCGTTCACCGTGGTGTTACAGCTGGATGCGCAGGGCCGGGTGGTGCGCACGTGGCGCGAGGGCGAGGAGGCGGTTGCACGCTGCGTGGACGCAGGCTTCGCCGGGAAAACCCTGTTCCTGCCACCGAAGGCGCCGTTCTATGCGGCGTTCGAGTTCCAGGTCGAGCCGTAGCACCGGCAACGCACCGAGCGGTGCCGGTGCGTTGCGCCGCCGCAGGAATCAGGCGATCGGCGTGTTGGAGATGATCTCCACCCAGTAGTCGTCCGGGTCCTTGATGAAGGCCAGGTGCTTCATGCGGCCGTCTTCCAGGCGCTTCTGGTAAGGCACCTGCAGCTCATCGAAGCGCTTGCAGGCGGCCTGGATGTCCGGCACGGACACGCAGATGTGGCCGAAGCCACGCGGGTCGGCATTGCCGTTGTGATAGACCGGGCCGTCCTGGTTTTCGGTGCCATGGTTGTGGGTCAACTCGAGCACGCCGGGGATGCCGGCCATCCACACGCGGCGGGCATCGTCACCCTCGGGAATCTGCGTGCCGGCCGGCAGCAGGGCGAGGAAGTACAGGCTGAATTCGGCCTCGGGGAAGTGGCGCAGGTCGATCAGGCGGAAGCCCAGCACGCGGGTGTAGAAATCCAGCGAGGCCGTGGCGTCCTTGACGCGCAGCATGGTGTGGTTGAACACGAACCCGGCGGTCTCGGCAGGCACGGTGGCGGCGACGCCGGGAGAGTTCTGGAGGGCGGCAAGGCTCATGGGGATTCCTGGGGGCAGGGCCGCATCAGCGCGGCGGACCCCTCATTTTACCGGTCCCGGCCGGGCCACGTGACAGGTAGAATGGTGTGTCTTCCTGACCAGCGTTCATCCATGTCCCAGCGTGAATGGGTGGCTGCGGCCATCCGCAAGATCGACGCCGATTTCAACCGTTCGGCCGATACCCACCTGATTCCGATGGACCTGCCCGGGTTCGAGGGCATCGACCTCTATTTCAAGGACGAGTCCAGCCACCCGACCGGCAGCCTCAAACATCGCCTGGCACGCTCGTTGTTCCTGTATGCACTGGCCAATGGCTGGCTGCGTGAGGGGCGCCCCGTGATCGAGGCCTCCAGCGGCTCCACGGCTGTGTCCGAGGCGTATTTCGCGCGGCTGCTGGGCCTGCCGTTCATTGCGGTGATGCCGGCCACCACCTCCCCGGAAAAAATCGCGGCGATCGAGTTCCACGGGGGCCGCTGCCATCTGGTGGAGCGCGCCTGCGACCTGAACGCCGATTCGGAAACGCTGGCCCGCGAAACCGGCGGCCATTTCATGGACCAGTTCACGTACGCCGAGCGCGCGACCGACTGGCGCGCCAACAACAATATCGCCGAATCAATCTTCAAGCAGATGGCCGAGGAGCCGCATCCGGTACCCGAGTGGATCGTGTGCAGCCCGGGCACCGGCGGCACGGCGGCCACGCTGGGCCGCTACGTGAGCTACCGCCGCCATGACACCCGCATCCTGTGCGCGGACCCGGAAATCTCCGTGTTCTATGATGGCTACTGCGCTGCGCTGGCCGGGCAACCCTGGCGTGAGCTGACCTGCAGCGGCGGTTCGCGGGTGGAAGGCATCGGCCGGCCGCGGGTGGAATCGAGCTTCATTCCGACCAGCGTCGATGCGATGGTCAAAGTGCCCGATGCGCTGAGCCTGGCCGCGATGCGCCACGTCAGCCGCCAACTGGGGCGCCGCGTGGGCGGCTCCACCGGCACCAACTTCATCGGCGTGCTGCAGGCCGCGCAGCTGATGCGCGATGCGGGCCGCAGCGGCTCGATCGTGACCATCCTGTGTGACAGCGGTGACCGCTACGCACACAGCTACTACAACCCGGAGTGGTACCCGAAACAGGCCATCGACGTGGACGGCGCCGATGCGGTGCTTGCGGCCGCGGTGGCGGGCAAGGGGCTGCCGGTGCTGCCGTGCGTCTCGCTGGAAGCGCTGTACTGAGCGGGGCGCCCGGGCGGGCGTGAACCGGGCCCATCGGCGTACCCCGGGGGCTTGTGTGGGGTGGGGGGCAATGCCATATCGTGGGGCGATGCCGCTGCAGCGGCCCCGTTGTCTGGAGATGCCTGTGACCCCCACCAATCCTCTGCTCGATTTTTCCGGCCTGCCGCGTTTCGATGCGATCCAGCCCGAGCACATCGCCCCGGCAATCGATGCCCTGCTGGCCGACGCCGAAGCCGCGGTGAAAACCGCCGAAACGGTCTCCCCGGTGACCTGGGCGAGCTTCGCCGAGCCGCTGGATGACGCCACCGAGCGCCTGTGGCGCGCGTGGGGCCAGGTGGGCCACCTGCAGGCCGTGGTCAACACCCCGGCGCTGCGCGAGGCCTACAACGCCAACCTGCCCAAGGTGACGCGCTTCGGCAGCGCGCTGGGCCAGAACCTGGCGCTCTACCAGCAGTACCGTGCCCTGGCCGACGCGCCCGAAGCGGCGCAGTACGACGCGGCACGCCGCAAAGTGCTGGAGAACGCGCTGCGCGATTTCCGCCTGGGCGGTGCTGAACTCGATGACGCCGGCAAGGCGCGGTACAGCGCGATCCGCGAGGAGCTGTCCGCGCTGTCGGCGACGTTCTCGCAGAACGTGCTCGATGCGACCGATGCCTGGTCGCTGCACGTGCAGGACCCCGCCGAGCTCGCCGGCCTGCCGGACGATGTGATCGCCGCGGCCCGCGCTGCCGCGGAGAAGGAGGGCCTGGCCGGCTGGAAGCTGACCCTGCAGATGCCGTGCTACATCCCGGTGCAGACCTACGCCGAACATCGCCCGCTGCGCGAAGCGCTGTACCGCGCCAATGCGATCCGCGCGTCTGAATTCGGCGATGCCACGCTGGACAACAGCGGCAACATCGATCGCGTACTGGCGCTGCGCGCGGAGCTGGCCACGCTGCTGGGCTTTGCCAACTACGCCGAGTACTCGATCGCCACCAAGATGGCCGAGGATGCGCCGCAGGTACTGGGCTTCCTGCGTGATCTTGCCGCGCGTGCCAAGCCGTACGCGCAGCGCGACCGTGCCGAGCTGGAGGCCTTCGCGCGCGACGAGCTGGGCATGGGCGCGCTGGAGGCGTGGGACCTGGCGTTTGCCGCGGAGAAACTGAAACAGGCGCGTTACAGCTATTCCGAGCAGGACGTGAAGCAGTACTTCACCGAGCCGAAGGTGCTGGACGGCCTGTTCAGTGTGATCCGCAGCCTGTATGGCCTGGCGGTGCAGCCGGACAGCGCGCCGGTGTGGCACCCGGATGTGCGCTTCTTCCGCGTGGTCGATGCGCAGGGCGCGCTGGTCGGCCAGTTCTATCTGGATCTGTACGCGCGCGAAGGCAAGCGCGGTGGCGCGTGGATGGACGATTGCCGCAACCGCCGCGAGACCGCCGCCGGCGTGCAGACGCCGCTGGTGTACCTGGTCTGCAACTTCGGCAAGGGTGCACAAGGGCAGCCGGCCACCTTCAGCCACAGCGATGTGACCACGCTGTTCCATGAGATGGGGCACGGCCTGCATCAGTTGCTGACCCGCATCGGTGAGCTGGGCGTGGCCGGCATCAACGGGGTGGAGTGGGACGCGGTGGAACTGCCGAGCCAGTTCATGGAGAACTTCTGCTGGGAATGGGACCGCGTGCAGGCGATGACCGCACACGTGGCCACCGGCGAGCCGCTGCCGCGTGCGCTGTTCGATCGCATGCTGGCCGCACGCAATTTCCAGAGCGGCATGTTTACCGTTCGCCAGCTGGAATTCGCGCTGTTCGACATGCAGCTGCACAGCGAGTTCGATCCGACCCAGGACAGCGTGCAGGCGCTGTTGGAACGCGTCCGCGATGAAGTGGCCGTCAACCGGCCGCCGGCGTGGAATCGCTTCCCCAACCAGTTCAGCCACATTTTTGCCGGTGGCTATGCGGCCGGCTACTACAGCTACAAATGGGCCGAGGTGCTCAGCGCCGATGCCTACGCCGCGTTCGAGGAGGCCCCGGACAACGTGACCGAGACCGGCCAGCGCTTCCGCGATGAAGTGCTCTCACGGGGCGGCAGCCGCAGTGCGGCCGAGAACTTCGCCGCCTTCCGTGGCCGCGCGCCGACAGTGGACGCGCTGCTGCGGCATAACGGGATGGTGTGACCCCGGTTACGGTAGTGCCGGCCGCTGGCCGGCTCTGCACCCTGCCCACGGGTGGGGTGTCATGCAGCGTGAGGAGCCGGCCAGCGGCCGGCACTACCCGGCAGCGGGATCGCGTGTGCTACCGCGGCACGTTGATCACTCCGCGTAGATCATCTTCCGGCTCATGCCGCCGTCGACGATGTGGTCCTGGCCGGTGATGAAGCCGGCCAGGTCCGAGAGCAGGAAGACCGCCAGTGCGCCGATGTCCGGCGGCTGGCCAACGCGGCCGACCGGGTGCTGCGCATGATCGCGACGGGACAGTTTGGGCGTGCGTCGCCGTGAGGGCGCCTGCCAGGCATCGGTGGTGATCCAGCCGGGGCTGATGCTGTTGACCCGCACGGCCGACCCTTCGCTCAACGCCAATGCATGGGTGAAGGCGACCAGCCCGCCCTTGGCCGCGGCGTAGGCTTCACTGTCCGGTTCGGACTGCCAGGCACGCGTGGAGGCGATGTTGATGATCGCCCCGGCATGCTCGCGCAGGGCGGGCAGGGCATGCTTGCTGCACAGGAAGGCGCCCTGCAGGCTGGAGAGGCGGCGTTGCCACTCGGCCAGAGGCATCTGCGCCAGGGGCGTGCCATGGGCACTGGCGATGCCGGCATTGTTGACCAGGCCATCCATGCGCCCGAAGCGCTTCAGCGTCGCCTTCACCAGTGCCTGCACGCTGCGTTCGCTGGCCACGTCCGCGCGTTGGAACGCCGCGCGCTCCGGCAGCGCCCACTCCTTCAGGCAGGCCTTGCCGGCATCGGCATCCAGGTCGGCGATCATCACGCTGCCGCCCGCGCCGAGCACCGATTGCGCGATGCCGCGGCCCACGCCCTGCGCACCCCCGGTGATCACCACCACGCGGTCGCGCAGCGGCTGTGCCGGCCAGTCGAGGAGGGTCGGGGTCAATGACACGGCGGCATCTCGTTGCGGCCCAGCAGGCGCGTCCAGCCTTCGATGCCGAGTTTGTCCAGCGTCTCGATGTTGCGCTCCACGATCACGTCCGGATCCGGGAAGGCCGCGACCGCGCGCTCGACGCTGTCTTCGCGCAGCAGGTGCAGGGTCGGGTAGGGCGCGCGGTTGGTGTAATTGCTCACGTCATCCGGGGCCACGCCGGCGAACTGGTACTGCGGATGGAAGCTGGCCACCTGCAGGATGCCCTGCAGATCCAGTGCCTCGATCGCTGCATCGGCGTTGTCGAGGAAGTCGTTGTACTCCAGGAAATCGGTCAGCACGTCCGGGTGCACGATCAGGGTGGTGTCGATCTGCTCGGCCGGGGTGTCGCGCAGCAGGATCAGCTCTTCGGCCAGTTCCTCGACCAGCGCCTCCGGCGTGGTCGCATCGCTGAGCACGAACCGCACCTGGTCCTTGACGTACACCGCCTTGGCGAACGGGCACAGGTTCAGGCCGATCACGATCTGCTCCAGCCATTTCCGGGTCTCGGCAATGGGGTCGCGGGTGGCAGTGAGGAAGGCATCGTTCATGGCGGGCGGGGTCGCTGGCGGGGCCGTTGATTGTACGGCGCGCCGGTGAAGTGGACGCCCGATCGGCTCCACTGTCCATTAACTGGACACCGGTCATGCTGGAAATTCCTTATCCGGCAATCACTTGCAGTGATCCATCCAGCGGCCAATAGGCAGTGGCCGGCTGCGGGTATCCAATGGCCGGGTACACGACGCAAGGAGTTCTCAGTGATGGCAACACACGCATTCCTGCCGACGGCCACGTGGTCCGGCAAGCTGTTCGATGGCCAGTGGGCCGCGGGTGCCGGCACCCAGGACGTGGTCGAGCCGGCGACCGGCGAGCGCCTGGGCGAGATCGCGATGGCCGACCCGGCACAGATCGCGCGCGCCGCCGCCACCGCCGCCAAGGCGCAGCGCGACTGGGCCAGCGCCCCGTATGACACCCGCGCGCAGGTGCTGCGCCGCGCGGCGCAGTTGGCCGAAGAACACAACGACGAGATCGTGCAGTGGCTGGTCCGCGAAAGCGGCTCCACCCAGCTCAAGGCCGGTTTCGAGGCCAAGGTGAACACCAAGGCGCTGCATGAAGCAGCGGCACTGCCCTCGCGCAGCATCGGCGAGGTACTGCCGTCCGAACCGGGCCGTTTGAACCTGGCGCGCCGCCGCCCACTCGGCGTGGTCGGCGTGATCTCGCCGTTCAACTTCCCGCTGTACCTGGCCATGCGTGCGGTGGCCCCGGCGCTGGCGCTGGGCAACGCGGTGGTGCTCAAGCCCGATCCGCGCACCGCCGTGTGCGGTGGCTTCGTGATCGCGCGCCTGTTCGAACTGGCCGGGCTGCCGGCGGGCCTGCTGCACGTGCTGCCGGGTGATGGCGCCGCCGGTGCGGCGCTGACCAGTGACCCGAGCATCGCGATGATCCAGTTCACCGGCTCCACCGGCGCGGGGCGCAAGGTCGGCGAAGCGGCCGGCAAGCACTTGAAGAAGGTATCGCTGGAACTGGGCGGCAAGAACTCGCTGATCGTGCTCGACGATGCCGACATGGACCTGGCCATCGCCAACACCGCGTGGGGCGTCTACCTGCACCAGGGCCAGATCTGCATGGCCACCGGCCGCGTGCTGGTCCAGCGCAGCATCCATGCGCGGTTCCTGGAAAAGCTGGTGGCCAAGGCCAAGTCGCTCAAGGTCGGCAATCCGGCCGATGGGGAGGTGGCGATCGGGCCGCTGATCAACGCCCAGCAGCGTGACCATGCCGCGCGCATCGTTGCCGAAGCGCAGGCGGCTGGCGCCACGCTCGCGACCGGCGGTGGGTACAAGGACCTGTTCTTCGAACCGACCGTGCTCAGCGATGTGAGCCGCGACAACCCGGCCTTCCACGAAGAGATCTTCGCACCGGTCGCGGTGGTCGTGCCCTTCGATACCGATGATGAGGCGGTTGAGCTGGCCAACGACAGCGAGTACGGCCTGTCGATGGCGATCGTGTCGAGCAATGTCGGCCGCGCACTGAAGCTGGGCGAACGGCTGCGCACCGGCCTGCTGCACATCAACGACCAGACCGTGAACGATGAGGTGATCAATCCGTTCGGTGGCGTCGGCGCCTCCGGCAATGGCACCAGCATCGGTGGCCCGTCCAACATCGACGAGTTCACTCAATGGCAGTGGATGACCGTCAAGGGCGAAGCGCCCGCCTACCCGATCTGATCCAGGAGACCCTCATGACCGCAACAGCAGAACTGCGCGACATCACCGTGGCCGTGGTGCGCGAAAAAGAACAGCCTTTCACGATCGAGAAGGCGCGCATCCGTGGGCCGCAGGACGATGAAGTGCTGGTGCGCGTGGTCGCCACCGGCCTGTGCCATACCGACCTGATCGTGCGCGACCAGTACTATCCTGTGCCGCTGCCGGCGGTGCTCGGCCATGAAGGTGCAGGCATCGTCGAAGCACTCGGCCCGGGCGTGAAAGACCTCAAGGTTGGCGACCATGTCGTGCTGACCTACGGCGCCTGCGGCCACTGCAATCCCTGCAGCGGCGGCCACGGCGCGTACTGCAAGGACTTCTTCGGCCTGAACTTCGGTGGCGGTGCACTGGACGGTTCCACCGCGATCCAGGACCCGGACGGCAAGCCGCTGCACGATCACTTCTTCGCACAGTCTTCGTTCGCCACCTACGCACTGAGCCGCGAAAACAACGCGATCAAGGTGCCTGACGATGCGCCGATCGAACTGCTCGGCCCGCTCGGCTGCGGCATCCAGACCGGTGCCGGTGCGGTGATCAACTCGCTCAAGGTCACCGCCGGCAGCAGCTTCGCCAGCTTCGGTGCCGGCGCGGTCGGCCTGAGCGCGGTGATGGCCGCGCGCGTGGCCGGTGCGACCACGATCATCGCCATCGACGTGGTGCCGTCGCGCCTGGAACTGGCCAAGGAACTCGGCGCCACCCATGTGATCAACAGCCGCGAGGTCGACGTCGTCGACGCCGTGCGCGAGATCACCGGCGGCGGGGCCAACTTCGCCCTGGAATCCACCGGGCGCCCGGACGTGCTGGCACAGGGCATCGAGGCGCTTGGGGGGCTGGGCGTGATCGGCGTGGTCGGCGCCCCGAAGCTGGGCACCAAGGCCGAGTTCGACGTCAACAATCTGCTGCTGGGCGGGCGCAGCATCCGCGGCATCGTTGAAGGCGACAGCGTGCCGAAGGTGTTCATCCCGCAGCTGGTGCAGCTGTACCAGCAGGGCCGCTTCCCGTTCGACAAACTGGTGAAGTTCTACCCGCTGGACCAGATCAACCAGGCCGCCGAGGACAGCACCCGCGGCGTGACCCTCAAGCCGATCCTGACCATCGGCGGGTGAAACGCTCCGTCGCAGGCATGCGTGCCTGCGACGACGCAGCAGTCAGCTTTGCCGGAGTAGGCTGTCGGTCCGAGGTGGAGATCGACCGATGGCCGCGATGGTTCTGGAACAGCAGCAGGTATTGGCCGCCGCCCGTCAGCGCTTTGCCGAGGGCGGCGCGCTGATGGACAGCGTGGTCAGCCCGCCGGTACTGCGCTCATGGGAGCGTTCGCGCCAAGCCGGCGTACAGCCGCGGCAGGCGCCGTACTACGCGCCCCTTGCCGCGGGCGCCGCCCGCCTGGACGACCCGGCCGACCGCCGCCTCGCACGCTGCGTGCGCGAGGACATGGACCACCTCTGGGCCGCCTTCGGTGGCCGCCAATGGACCCTGTTCTGCGTCAACGCCGAGGGCCTGGTTGTCGCCCAGCGCGAACATGGCCTGGCCGACGTGCCGGTGCTGCGTCCGATCCAGATCGGCCGCCGCCTGCGCGAGATCGACATCGGCACCACGGCACCGGCCTGCAGCCTGGCCGAAGACGCGCCCGCGCTTGTGCGCGGCAACGAACACTACCTGGATCGCTTCGCCGCCGTGTTTTGCCTGAGCGTGCCGCTGCATGGGCTGGATGGTGAAGTGCTGGGGGCCCTGGACATCACCGGCACCGGCGAGCGCGATGCCGAGCTGCTGCACGGCTACTTCCGCCAGGCCGCTCTCTCGGCCGAAAACCGGCTGATGCAGGACCACCGCCCCTGTCATCTGCTGGCCGTCCAGCACGACGCCCGCTGGCTGCACTCCCCCCTGCAGGGGCTGTTGGCCATCGAAGAAGACGGACGCGTCCGCGCCGCCAACCGCGTGGCCCGCCGCCTGTTCGGACTCCCGCGCCGCGGGCCCTTGCCGATCCTCACCCTGCACGGCCTGTTTGCCGGCGCCAGCGCCCATCAGCGCCGCCGCCTCCTGCAGACCGGCCCGGCCCACCGGGTCCGCCTGGACGAAGACACGGCCGTGCATGTCCAGTACCTGCGCGGACCACTCGCACCGCACGCCAGCCGCAAGCTCGCCGCACAGCCCGTCAACGCCGCCAATGCCTCGCTGCGTGCGCAGAACACGCAGCACGTCCGCGACACCGTGGACGCCCACCAGGGCAACGTCAGTGCCGCCGCGCGCCAGCTCGGCATCTCACGCACCACCCTGTACAAGCTGATTCGCGCGTAGTGATCCGCGCCCGGCGGTACACACGCCGGAAGCCGCACCTTTTCGATCTGCGCAACGAGGTTGCCGGCCAGCGGCCGGCACTACCGATGGGATATCGCCTGGTCGCCGGCAGGGGCGGGCACGACCGCTTTGCCCGCCCATCCGCCGACGCAGCACACCAGCAATGAATCGCCAGCGCTCTTCGCTACAGCCCTTCGGCCAAGATCAATCGCGGAAATTATCGAACTGCAGCGGAACCTCGAAGGTCTCCTTCCGCAGCAGCGCCATCGCATCCTGCAGATCATCGCGCTTCTTGCCCGTCACCCGCAGCTTGTCGCCATTGATCTGGCTGTCCACCTTCAACTTGGCCTCCTTGATCTTCGCCGCGATCTTCTTGGCCACCTTCTGCTCGATGCCCTGCTTGACCGTGATCTTCTGCCGCGCACCGGCCAGATTCGTCTCGATATCCCCGAACTCCAGGCACGCCGCATCGATCTTCCGCGCGATCAAGCGCTGGCGCAGGATGTCCGTCATCTGCTGCAACTGGAAATCGCTCGGCGCGGACTGGTTGATCACGCCGTCCTCCAGCACGAACTTGGCGTCCACCCCCTTGAAATCGAAGCGAGTGGACAACTCGCGGTTGGCCTGATCGACCGCGTTGGTCAGCTCGTGGGTGTCGACTTCGGAAACAACGTCAAAAGAGGGCATCGGAAAACTCCAGCGGGTGAATACCCCATTCTACCAACCCACCATGGACGGCCCGGCCAACCCGGCGATAATGGGTCATGAACACGCAACGCTCCCCCACCCGCGCCGTCGCCTGGATGCTCATGGCCGTGGCCTGCTTCTCGCTGATGGATGCCGGCATGAAGCAGCTGTCGGCCAGCTATCCCACCCTGCAGGTGACCTTCCTGCGCGGCGCGGCGTCGCTGCCGTTCGTGCTGGTCTGGGTGCTGGCCACGGCCGGCCCGCGCTCGCTGGTGCCCAGGCGCTGGGGCCTGCACCTGCTGCGCGGCGTGCTCGGCATGGCGATGATCGGCTGCTTCGTCTACGCGCTGCGCAGCCTGCCGCTGTCCACCGCCTACACCATCTACTTCGTCGCCCCGCTGCTGATCGCCGCGCTCTCGGTACCGCTGCTCGGCGAGCACGTCGGCCCGCGCCGCTGGATCGCCATCGGCATCGGCCTGATCGGCGTGCTGGTGGTGCTGCGCCCCGGCGGTGGCGGGATCATCTCCTTCCCCGGCCTGATGGTGCTGCTCGCGGCCACCGCCTATGCCCTGGCCGCGATCACGGTCAGCATGCTGACCCGGACCGATACCCCGCAGTCGATGGTGGTGTGGTTCCTGGTGATCATGGCCGTCGGCGCCGGCCTGCTCGCGATCCCGGACTGGCAGCCGCTGCAGCTGGGCCACGCGGCCCTGATCGCGGGCATGGGGCTGGCCGGGGCAGGGGGGCAGGTCGCCCTGACCCGGGCCTTCCAGCTGGGCGAAGCCTCGATGATCGCGCCGCTGGAATACACCGGGCTGGTCTGGGTGATCGGCTGGGACCTGTTGTTCTGGGGCGTGCTGCCCGACCAGGTGACCTGGCTGGGCGCGGCCATCATCGTGGCCTCGGGCCTGTACCTGCTGCACCGCGAGCGGGTCCGCCGGGTCGAGCCGCCCAGGCCGCTGGATCATCCCTGAGCCCGGCCGGCGCCCGCCAGGCCGACCGGATCACGTTCCCTTAGAACCAAACGGAATATCATTCCGCGCAACCGCACGGGCCAGGGCCGCCCCGCGCTGGTAGGCTGCACGCCCCCTCCCGTCGATGCCCCGGTTGACCGCGAAGTGATCGAGTTCCAGCGCCTGCACAAATCCTATGCCGTCGGCGGCCGCGCGATTGCCGCGCTGCAGCCGCTGGACCTGACCATCGAGGCCGGCGAAGTGTTCGGCATCATCGGCCATTCCGGCGCGGGCAAATCGACCCTGATCCGCCTGATCAACCGGCTGGAGGAGCCCACCGGTGGCCGCCTGCTGATCAATGGCGAAGACGTCACCGCGCTCGACGCCGAGGGGCTGCGCGTGCTGCGCCGGAAGATCGGCATGATCTTCCAGCACTTCAACCTGCTGTCCTCGCGCACCGTGGCGGCCAATGTCGCCTTCCCGCTGGAGCTGGCCGGCACGCCGCGCGCGGAGATCGATGCGCGCGTGGACGAACTGCTGCACACGGTCGGCCTGGAAGCGCACGCCAACAAATACCCGGCGCAGCTGTCCGGCGGCCAGAAGCAGCGCGTCGGCATCGCCCGCGCGCTGGCCACCCGCCCGCAGATCCTGCTGTGCGATGAGGCCACCAGCGCGCTGGACCCGCAGACCACCGCCTCGGTGCTCAAGCTGCTGGGCAGGATCAACCGCGAGCTGGGCCTGACCATCGTGCTGATCACCCACGAGATGGACGTGATCCGCCGTGTCTGCGACCGCGTGGCCGTGCTCGATGCCGGCCACCTGGTCGAAACCGGCCCGGTCACCGAGGTGTTCCTGCACCCGCAGCACCCGACCACCCGCCGCTTCGTCAGCGAGTCCGAGCAGGTGGACGAGGGCGAGCTGCACAAGGATTTCGAGGCGGTGGCCGGTCGCATCGTGCGCCTGACCTTCCTCGGCGCCGATACCTATGAACCGCTGCTGGGGCGCATCGCGCGCGAGACCGGCGTGGACTACAACATCCTGTCCGGTCGCATCGACCGGATCAAGGACACCCCGTATGGGCAGCTGACCGTGTCGCTGGTCGGGGGCGACGTACAGGCCGCCCAGGCGGGCTTCGTTGCCGCCGGTGTCCATCTTGAGGAGCTGCGCCGATGATCCTGGCCACCGCAGGCGGGTTCTTCCGCCACCTCGACGCCGGCAAATGGGCCGATATCGGCCAGGCCACGTTGGATACCCTGCTGATGCTCGGCGGCTCGCTGCCGCTGACGCTGCTGATCGGCCTGCCGCTGGGCGTGCTGCTGTTCCTGACCGGCTCGCCGCAGCTGCACCGCAAGCCGGTGCTGTACGGTTCGCTCGCGCTGCTGGTGAACCTGCTGCGCTCGGTGCCCTTCATCATCCTGATGATCGTGCTGATCCCGCTCACGCTGTGGATGATGGGCACCTCGCTGGGCGTCCGTGGCGCGATCGTGCCGCTGGTGATCGGCGCGGCGCCGTTCTATGCACGCCTGGTCGAGACCGCGCTGCGCGAAGTGGACCGCGGCGTGATCGAGGCGACCCAGGGGATGGGCGCCACCACCTGGCAGCTGGTCACCCGGGTGCTGCTGCCCGAAGCGCGGCCGGGCCTGATTGCCGGTGCCACCGTCACGGTGATTGCGCTGATCGGCTTCACCGCGATGGGCGGTGCGATCGGCTCGGGCGGCCTGGGCGACCTGGCGTTCCGCGATGGCTACCAGCGCTCGCACACCGACGTGGCCCTGGTCACCGTGGTGCTGCTGCTGGTGCTGGTGCAGATCCTGCAGATGATCGGCGACCGCCTGGTCTCGCACTACAGCCGGAAATAACCGGTCGGTACGCCATGCCCAGCGGCGACCGGGCATGGTTTCAGAGTGTGCCGCCCATGGGAGTGCCGGGGCGGCAGCACGCGTTGGTTCTATTGATCAGGTGATCGACCAACGCAGCATTGCGTGACGGACAGCTGTGTTATATTCCGTTTGGCGTAATACGCTGTGCGGAATGATTTAGTCCTTCCGATGCCGCCACACGCTCGCGCTGTTTGCGGGGAGATGCCCGCGCCAATTCCGTGCGTTCCAGTCACTGGCCGAGCGCAAGCTGCAGATGCTGGATGCTGCACAGACCCTGCAGTTCCTGCGGTGCCCGCCCGGAAATCGGCTCGAAGCGCTGTACGGTGATCGACGCGGGCAGCACAGCATCGGTATCAACGCGCAGTGGCGGTTGTGTTTTGTCTGGACCGACAACGGTCCGCGTGATGTCGAGATCGTCGATTACCACTGAGGTGCCATCCATGAGCCGCCCCATCAACAATCTCAGGGCCGTCCATCCGGGCGAAATCCTGCGCGAGGAGTTTCTGCTGCCGCTGCAGCTGAGCATCACCGCGCTGGCACGGGCCTTGGATGTGCCGCCGACGCGATTGCACGCCATCGTGCATGAAACCCGTGGCGTAACGGCCGATACCGCAGTGCGCCTGGCGCGTCATTTCGGCGGGGACGCCGCGTCGTGGCTGGCCCTCCAGGCCGAGTACGATCTGAAGACGCTGCCGACCCGTCAGGAAATCGAGCGCAGGGTGCAGCCGCGCGAGGCGGCCTGAGCGCCGCCCTTACCGGACGTTCGGCACTTCAAAGCCCAGCCGGTCCACCTGCTCGGGGTGCTGCGGCACGCGCTTGAGCTTGTCGGTGTTGACCCCGTAATCGTCACGCAGGCGGGTGGCGAGCTCCTTGTAGAGCTCCTTGTCCATGTCCGGCTGGCGCGCGAAGATCCAGGCCATCTCGCGGCCCGGGTAACCCAGCATCGCCCACGAATAGTCCGGCGCGACTTCCAGCACGCGGGTGTGGGTCGGCACGATCTTGTAGAACCAGGTGCGCCAGTTGTGGTTGCCGCTCTTCTCGTCCACCGAGGCGCGGACGGTCAGTTCCTGCTGCGGTTCGGAGAAGCCGTCGCGGTAGCGGTATCTGATCGACACCTTCTGGTCTCCGCGCAGGCGGAACTCATTGACGCTGGCGACGTGGCCGCGCTCGATCGGGTTCGGCACGCGGCCGATCACGTACCAGGTGCCCATGAACCGCTGCAGGTCGATCGGCGCCGCGGCGCTGTCGACCGCGACCGGCGTCGGCGCGGGGTCCGGTTTGGTCTCATGACGGAACGCACAGGCTGACAGCAACGCCAGCGAGGAGACCAACAGGACAGCGCGAAGCGGGCGGTTCGAAGACATGCGGCGGGTGGCTCCAGTGGCTGGCAGGGGCATGGTGGGTGGGACAGCAGAGAACGTCAATGGCGGCGCGGCGGTTGCGTGACCGATTCATGCAGCCTCGGCGCCGGAGGTCCTTGCTGCCGCGGCCGACCGACAAGGTCGCAGCCGGTGAGATGGCCGCGCGGCAAGGTGACGCATCACTTTCGCACGGAGCTGTGTCATGACCCTGTCGTCTTCCCCGCGTTCGTCCGACCGTCCCGATCCGCGCGTGCTGCGCTGCGTCAGGCAGGCCGCCCTGGCCGGGGTCGCCCTGGTCCTGGTCTGGCCCGCCGCACGGGGCCACAGCGAGTGGGTCGGCTGGCTGCCGCTGTGGCTGGTCGGCATGCCCCTGGTGGCCTGGTGGAGCCTGCATCGCTTCCGCCTGCCGCTGCCGGGCCTGCTCACCCGGACCGCCCGCCGCCGTCGTGGGCCGCAGGCGCGGCGCCGCGGTCGCCCGCTGCCGCGACCGGCCCGGCCTGACCTTCGACACGTGAGCCGCAGCCAGACGGTGTGATAGCGTCCCAAGGCTATGAATGCCTGGAGCTGCAATGTCACGATTCGCTTCCGCCTGCCTGGTGGCAGGTCTGATCTCCGCCGGTGCGGCGGGAACCGCCATGGCCGCTGACGCCCCCGCGGACAAGTACGCCTGGCTTGAAGATGTCACCGGCGACAAGCCGCTGGCCTGGGTCAAAGCGCAGAACGCCTCGTCCGAAGGCCGTCTGGCCTCGACTCCGGCGTTCAAGCAGATGGAGACCAGCATCCGCGAGGTGCTCGATTCGGACGCCAAGATTCCCGGCGTACAGAAGATCGGCGATTACTACTACAACTTCTGGAAGGACAAGCAGCACGAGCGCGGCCTGTGGCGCCGCACCACGCTGGCCGAGTACCGCAAGGCCTCGCCGCAGTGGGAAACCGTGCTGGATCTGGATGCGCTGAACAAGGCCGAGGGCGAAAACTGGGTCTGGCACGGCGCCGACTGCCTGCGCCCGGACTATTCGCGCTGCCTGATCGCGCTCTCGCGCGGCGGCGCCGACGCCGACGTCACCCGCGAGTTCGACCTGGCCAACAAGACCTGGATCAAGGACGGCTTCTTCCGCCCCGAGTCCAAAGGTGGCCTGAACTGGATCGACCGCGACACGGTCTTCGTCTACACCGATTTCGGCACCGGCACGATGACCACTTCCGGTTACCCGCGGGTGGCCAAGCTGTGGAAGCGTGGCACGCCGATGGCTTCGGCTTCGGTGGTCTATGAAGGCAAGCCCGATGACATGTACATCGCGGCCATGCACGACGATACCCCCGGTTACGAGCGCAACCTGGTCAGCCGCACGCTGGCCTTCTACAACAACGAGATCTTCCTGCGCGCCGACGACGGCACGCTGACCAGGATCGATGCGCCGAACTCGGCGGAGAAGGGCCTGCGCAAGCAGTGGCTGACCCTGGAGCTGCGCGAGCCGTGGACCGTGGGCGGCAAGACCTATGCGGCCGGTTCGCTGCTGGCCACCAGGCTGGACGATTACCTCGCCGGCAAGCGTGACTTCGACGTGCTGTTCGCCCCGACCGACACCACCTCGCTGGCCGGCACCAGCTGGACGAAGAACCACCTGGTCCTGAACGTGCTGGACGACGTCAAGAGCCGCCTGAGCGTGCTGACCCCCACCGACAGTGGCTGGAAGACGAGTGCCTTCACCGGCGCGCCGTCGTTCGGCACCGTGGCTGTCAGCGCGGTGGATGCCGACGACAGCGATGCGGTGTGGATGACCGTCACCGATTACCTGACCCCGACCACCCTGGCCATCGCCGAGATCGGCAAGCAGCCTGAAGTGCTCAAGACCATGCCGGCGTTCTTCGATGCCGATGGCAAGGTGATCGAGCAGCACTTCGCCACCAGCAAGGATGGCACCCGCGTGCCGTACTTCGTGGTGCACCGCAAGGACATGAAGCTGGACGGTTCCAACCCGACCCTGCTGTACGGCTATGGCGGCTTCGAGATCTCGCTGACCCCGTCCTACTCCGGTGGCATGGGCCGCGCATGGCTGGAGAAGGGCGGCGTGTACGTGGTCGCCAACATCCGTGGCGGTGGCGAGTACGGCCCGCGCTGGCACCAGGCGGCGCTCAAGCAGAACCGGCACAAGGCCTATGAAGACATGGCCGCGGTCGCCCGCGACCTGGCCAGCCGCAAGATCACCTCGGCCAAGCACCTGGGCGTGCAGGGCGGCAGCAACGGCGGCCTGCTCACCGGCAACATGCTGACCCAGTACCCGGAACTGTTCGGGGCGGTGGTGATCCAGGTGCCACTGCTGGACATGAAGCGCTACAGCCACCTGCTGGCCGGCGCCTCGTGGATGGCCGAATACGGCAATCCGGACACGGCCGATTGGGAGTTCATCAAGACCTTCTCGCCGTACCACCTGTTCGATGCGAAGAAGACGTACCCGCCGGTGCTGTTCACCACCTCCACGCGCGATGACCGCGTGCATCCGGCACACGCCCGCAAGATGGCGGCCATGATGATCGACGCCGGCAAGGACGTGACCTACTACGAGAACATCGAAGGTGGCCACGGCGGCGCGGCGAACAACGCGCAGGCCGCGCACATGTCGGCTTTGGCCTACAGCTTCCTGTGGGAGCAGCTCTCCAAGTAAGCTCGGGTTGCTCGACGGCCAGGGGCAGTCGAGCAGCCGGCAGGGAGTGAGCCTGCCGCAGACGTTGTAGCCCCCTGGAGCGGACTCCGGGTGGTGGGGCGTCAGGTTGGCTCCACCCCATTTTCAGCGCCACGCAGCGATGCGTGGCGTTTTTTTTCAGGGGTCGCTCAACGCACCCACGTCTCCAGCCCACGCGCGATCCGCCGCACCGCCTCTTCCAGGCGTGGCACTTCCTGCGTGTAGGCCAGCCGCACGTGCGCGTTGGCGCGGTGGTGCCCGAAGTCCAGGCCCGGGGTGAACGCGACATGCTCGGTTTCCAGGAAATGCGCACAGAAGGCCTGCGCATCCCCGGTGAACGCACTCACGTCGGCGTAGAGATAGAACGCGCCTTCCGGTTCCACTTCGATCCGGAAGCCGAGCGCCCGCAGCGCCGGCAGCAGGTAATCGCGGCGCTCGCGGAATGCCGCGCGGCGCTGCTCGAAAATCGCGATCGACTCCGGCTCGAAACATGCCAGCGCCGCATGCTGGGCGATGCTGGAGGCGCTGATGTACAGATTCTGCGCCAGCTTCTCCAGCTCCTTCACCGCCTGCGGCGGCGCGACCAGCCAGCCCAGTCGCCAGCCGGTCATCCCGTAATACTTGGAGAAGCTGTTGAGCACGAAGGCGTCATCGTCGACCTGCAGCACGCTGGCCGCGTCCATCCCGTAGGTGAGGCCGTGGTAGATCTCATCCACCACCAGGTGCCCGCCGCGCGACTTCAGTGATTGCGACAGCGCGTCCAGCTGCGCAGCGGAAAGCACGGTTCCGGTCGGGTTGGCCGGAGAGGCGACCAGGGCGCCGACACTCTCGGCATTCCATTGCCGTGCCACCAGTTCCGGCGTGAGCTGGTACGCCGTTTCCGGGCCGACCGGTACCAGCTGCGCGGCCCCTTCCACCAGGCGCAGGAAGTGCCGGTTGCACGGGTAGCCCGGATCGGCCAGCAACCAGTGCTTGCCGGGATCGACCAGCAGGCTGCTGGCCAGCAGCAATGCGCCCGAGCCACCCGGGGTGACCAGGATCCGCTGGGGGTCGATCTGCACCTGGTAGCGGTCCTGGTAGAACCCGGCAATCGCCTCGCGCAGGGCGGGCAGCCCGCGGGCGGCGGTATAGCGCGTGTGCCCGGCCGCCAGTGCCGCCTGGCCGGCGCGCACGATCGGGGCGGCGGTGGTGAAGTCCGGCTCGCCGATCTCCAGGTGGATCACATCGTGGCCGGCCTGCTCCAGCGCCTGCGCGCGGGCCAGCAGCGACATCACGTGGAAGGGTTCGATTTCCTGGCTGCGGCGGCTGTAGCCGGTGCCGGTCGGGGGCGTGCGGGAAGTATCCATGGCCTGATGATAGGCGCAGTGACCAACGACAGGCTTGCTGCTGGCCCACCCGGCGGCACAGACTGCACGGACACGGACGCCATTGCATTCCCCCGCCAGGAGCCTTATCTCGTGAAACCCGCCCTTTGTTTACTGGTTGCCAGCCTCATGACCTCCAACGTGCACGCCGCCCCCGCGCTGACCCCGCCCGACGCCGAGAAGCACCCGCACACGGTGAAGGCTCCCTTTGGCGCGACCCGCAGCGACGATTACTACTGGCTGCGCGACGACAAGCGCGAAAACACGAAGATGCTGGCCTACCTGAATGCGGAGAACGCCTACACCGACCAGGTGGTGGCCCCGCTCAAGCCGCTGGAAGACACCCTGTACAAGGAGATCGTCGCCCGCATCAAGCAGGACGATGCCAGCGTGCCCTCGCGTGACCGCGGTTACTGGTATTACACCCGCTTCGAAACCGGCAAGGACTACCCGATCCAGGCGCGCCGCAAGGGCAGCATGGAGGCGCCGGAAGAAATCCTGCTCGACATCAACACGATGGCCGAGGGCAAGGGCTACTTCAACGTGGGCGATGCCGATGTCAGCCAGGACAACCACCTGCTGGCCTGGGCCGAAGACGACGTCGGCCGCCGCCAGTACGTGATCCGCTTCAAGGACCTGCGCACCGGTGAGGTGCTGCCGGATCGCATCGAGAACGTCTCGCCCAATGTGGTCTGGGCCGATGACAACCGCACCCTGTTCTATGTCGAGAATGATCCGGAAACCCTGCTCACCGTGCGCGTCAAGAAGCACGTGCTGGGCACCCCGGCCAGCAGCGACGTGCTCGTGTATGAAGAGAAGGACGACAGCTTCTACATGGGCGTGGGCCGCACCCGCGATGATCGTTTCCTGACCATCGAGCTGCACAGCACGGTGAGCTCGGAAACGCGCTACGCCCCGGCTGCCGACCCGCAGGCGTTCAAGGTACTGGCGCCGCGTGCGCGCGATGTGGAATACGACGCCGACCACTTCAACGGCCGTTGGGTGATCCGCACCAACGCGGCGGACGCGAAGAACTTCAAGATCGTCACCGCGCCCAGCGATGCCACCGCGCGCAGCCAATGGAAGGACTGGGTCGCGCACGATGACGCCGTGCTGATCGAAGGCTTCGAACTGTTCGACGGCTTCACCGCGATCGCCGAGCGCTCCAATGGCCTGGAACGCGTGCGCCTGCTGTTCCCGGATGGCCGCCAGGATTACGTCAGGGCGGATGAGCCCGCCTACTCGATGGGGTTGGCCGCCAACAGCGAGCATGACACCCCGTGGCTGCGTTACGCCTACACCTCGCTGACCACGCCGACCACCACCTACGAGCTCAATACCGTCACCGGTGAGCGTCGCCAGCTCAAGCAGCAGCCGGTGATCGGCTATGACCCGTCGCAGTACACCACCGAGCGTGTATGGGTGACGGCCCGCGATGGCGTCAAGGTGCCGGTGTCGCTGGTCTACCGCAACGGTTTCAAGAAGGACGGCACCGGCGCGCTGTACCAGTACGCCTACGGCAGCTACGGCATGTCGATGGATCCGGGCTTCAACCAGACCGTGGTCAGCCTGCTGGATCGCGGCGTGGTGTATGCCATCGCCCACATCCGCGGCGGCCAGGAAATGGGCCGTGCGTGGTATGAGGACGGCAAGCTGCTCAAGAAGCAGAACACCTTCAACGATTTCGTCGATGTCACCCGTGAGCTGGTCCGCCAGGGCTATGCGGCCAAGGACCGCGTCGCCGCCTCCGGTGGCAGCGCCGGTGGCCTGCTGATGGGCGCGGTCGCCAACCAGGCACCGCAGGACTACCGCGTGATGGTCGCCCAGGTGCCGTTCGTGGATGTGGTCACCACCATGCTCGATGCCAGCATCCCGCTGACGACCAACGAGTACGACGAGTGGGGCAACCCCGAGCAGCGCGAGTACTACGACTACATGCTGAAGTACTCGCCGTACGACAACGTCGCCAAGCAGGCCTATCCGGCCCTGTATGTCGGCACCGGGCTGTGGGATTCGCAGGTGCAGTACTGGGAGCCGGCCAAGTGGGTGGCCAAGTTGCGCGATGACAACACCGGTCACTTCCCGATCGTCTTCCGCACCAACATGGAAGCCGGCCACGGTGGAAAGTCCGGCCGCTTCCAGCGCTATCACGAGCTGGCCGAGTCGTATGCGTTCGTGCTCGACCAGCTGGGCGTGACCCGGACCCCGTAATGGCAGCCGCCGGCCGCCGGAGGACGACGATGGCTGCTGCCCGGCCAAGGATCGTCAACCGCTCCGGTAGTGCCGGCCGCTGGCCGGCACCGCCCGGGCCCAGCAGGAGGCGGGGCTGCCGGCCAGCGCCGGCACTGCCGGGGTGCTTCCAGGGGCGCGATGTCTGCGCGGCCTGTTCATCCAGCCAGCACCCAAGCGCCCAAAGGGCGCGGCTATACTCAGGGCATGAAGACATCCCCCCGTACCCTCATCTCCCTGACGCTGGCCGCCTCGGCGCTGCTGGTGCTGTCGGCCTGTGGCAACAAGGGCCCGCTGGTCCTGCCGCAGAAGCCGGTCCCGGTCGAAGAACAACTGGTCGAACCGGCCGCCGACGACGCCACGCCGCCGGCCGCCGATGCCGATACCGATTCCCCGGTGGTTCCCGATCCCGTTGAAGCCCCGGCGCTGAAGGCCAATGACGGGAATGAGTAAGGCAAGCACGTCCGCGGCGCTGCGTTTCACCAAGATGCATGGCGCCGGCAATGATTTCGTGGTGTTGGACCTGCGCGATGGCAGCGCACCGCCGGATGCCGCACTGGCCGCGCGCCTGGCCGATCGCCATACCGGCGTGGGTTGCGACCAGATCCTGACCATCGAACCGCCCAAGGCCGAGGGCTCGGTGGCCTCCTACCGGATCTGGAATGCCGACGGCAGCCGTTCGGAGCAGTGTGGCAACGGCGCGCGCTGTGTCGCTGCCTGGCTGGTGCGCGATGGTGCGGTCACTGGCACCACGTTCGCGATCGACAGCCCGGTCACCACGCACGCGGTTGAGCGCCTGGGCGAAGACCAGTACGCGGTGGCGATGGGCGTCCCGCGTTTCGAGCCGGAGAACGTGCCGCTGATCGGCTTCGCCCGCGCCCGCGAAGAGTATCTCTTGCCGCTGCAGGGGGACACGGTGCGTTTCGGCGCGGTGTCGATGGGCAATCCGCACGCGGTCATCGAAGTGGGCCTGGTCGATGCCGCCCCGGTCGAACGCCTGGGTCCGTTGCTGCAGCAGCACGCCTCGTTCCCGAAGTCGGTCAACGTCGGCTTCGTGCAGGTGCTCGGCCCGCAGCATGCGCGCCTGCGCGTGTACGAGCGCGGTGCCGGCGAAACCCTGGCGTGCGGCAGCGGCGCGTGCGCCGCGGCCGTGGTGATGATGCAGCGCGGTCGCCTGCAGCGCGATGCCACGATGTCGCTTCCGGGTGGCGATCTGCGCATCCGCTGGCCGGCCGATGATGCACAGATCGTGATGTCCGGACCCGCAGCCTTCGTCTTTGATGGAGAGTGGAACGCATGAGTGACACCGCCGAGAAAATCGGATCGCACGAAGTAGCCGCCTGGCTGCGTCGGCATCCGACCTTCCTGAAACAGTTCCCGGACCTGGCCCTGACCCTGGTGGTGCCGCGTGATGACGGCCCCACCGCGTCGCTGGCCAGCTACCAGCTGGAAGTGCTGCGCGACAAGAACCGTGAGCTGTCGCGGCGGCTGGCCGATCTGGCCGCCAATGCGCAGATCAACGAGCGCCTGGCGGTCCGCACGCACCAGCTCACCCTGGCACTGATGAAACAGGACTCGGCGGCCGATACCCTGCGGGCGATGGCCGCCTCGCTGGAAGAAGATTTTGCTGGCGATCTGGTCCGGCTGATCGTGCTGCACCCGGTTGCGGGGCTGGAGCAGGCGCCGTGGCTGCAGGTGATCGAGCAGAGCAGCCCGTTGCTGGGGGTGTTCCGCGATTGCCTGAAAGACGGCGAGCCGATCTGTGGCCGCCTGCAGCCGGAAAAAAATACCGTGCTGTACGCGGGGCGTGCCGAGGAAGTGCAGTCCAGCGCGCTGCTGCCGCTGCCGGGCGTCGGCCTGATCGCGGTGGGCAGCCACGACGGCAACCGGTTCTACCCCGGCATGGGCACGTTGTTCCTGCGCATGATGGGCGAGTCGCTGGTCGTGGCCCTGCAGCGTTTCCCGTCTCCCTGACATTCCCTTGAGCGGAGCCGTCGTGAGTACCGCGCAGGACTTCCTGTCGCATCTGCAGGTGGAGCGCCGGATGTCGGCGCACACGCTGGATGCCTATCGTCGCGACCTGGACGCCCTGGCGGCGTGGTCGGACGGGCAGGGCGCCATCATCGACACGCTCGACAGCGCGCAGCTGCGCCAGTTCATCGCGGCCGAACACCGGCGTGGCCTGTCGCCCACCTCGCTGCAGCGCCGGCTCTCGGCGTGCCGCAGCTTCTATGCGTGGCTGCTCAAGCACCATCGCATCGCCGCCAACCCGGCCACCGGCCTGAAAGCCCCCAAGGCGCCGCGCAAGCTGCCGCAGGTGCTCGATGCCGATGAAGCCGTGCAACTGGTCGAACTGCCCACCGATGCACCGCTCGGCCTGCGCGATCGCGCGCTGCTGGAGCTGTTCTATTCCTCCGGGCTGCGCCTGAGCGAGCTGTGCGCGCTGATCTGGCGCGACCTGGATTTCGATACCGGCCTGGTCAACGTGCTGGGCAAGGGCAACCGCGAGCGCCGGGTGCCGTTCGGCTCGCATGCACGCACCGCGCTGCAGGGCTGGCGGGCCGAGAGCGGCGGCGCGGCAACCGCGCCGGTGTTCCCCGGGCGCAAGGGCGGGCCGATCACCCAGCGCGCCGTGCAGATCCGCATCCGCCAACTGGCCCAGCGCCAGGGCCTGTTCAAGCACGTGCACCCCCACATGCTGCGGCATAGTTTCGCCAGCCATATCCTGGAATCCTCCGGTGATCTGCGCGGCGTGCAGGAGCTGCTCGGTCACGCCGACATCGCCACCACGCAGATCTACACCCACCTGGATTTCCAGCACCTGGCCAAGGTCTACGATGCGGCCCACCCGCGCGCCAAGCGGCGCAAGAGCGGCAACGAAAGCTGAATCGATCCGCTGCGGCATCCGGGCGCAGGGCAGGGCGGGTTGAAGCGTCGGGCACAGACCCCACCTCAGTCTTTGTCACCCCGGAGGCTCCATGGACCCCAGTCAGAACCCCAACGTATTTCATGCCACCACCATCATCTCGGTGCGCCGCAATGGGCATGTCGCCGTCGCCGGCGATGGCCAGGTCACGCTCGGCCACACGGTGATGAAGGGCAACGCCCGCAAGGTGCGCCGCCTGGGTCGCGAGGGCCAGGTGCTGGCCGGTTTCGCCGGTGCCGCCGCCGATGCCTTCACCCTGTTCGAGCTGTTCGAGGCCAAGCTGGAAAAGCATGGCCAGCTGCAGCGCGCTGCGGTGGAACTGGCCAAGGATTGGCGCACCGAGCGCCGCCTGGGCAAGCTTGAGGCATTGCTCGCCGTCGCCGACAAGGACACCTCGCTGATCATCAGCGGCACCGGTGATGTGATCGAGCCCGAAGACGGCATCATCGCGATCGGTTCCGGTGGTTCCTACGCCCTGTCGGCCGCCCGCGCGCTGATGGCGCACACCGAACTGGATGCCCGCACGATCGCCACCGAGTCGATCAACATCGCCGGCGACATCTGCATCTACACCAATCGCAACGTGGTGGTCGAGGAACTGTAAGCGTAGTGCCGGCCGCTGGCCGGCAACCTCGAAAAACCCAATTCATCCGTGAGCACACTCATGCCGCACAAGATTGAAGTTTCTTCCGCCACCATGACCCCGCGCGAAATCGTGCAGGAACTGGACCGGCACATCGTCGGCCAGCACGACGCCAAGCGTGCGGTCGCCATCGCGCTGCGCAACCGCTGGCGCCGCATGCAGCTGCCGACCGAGCTGCGCAACGAAGTGATGCCCAAGAACATCCTGATGATCGGCCCGACCGGCGTCGGCAAGACCGAGATCGCGCGTCGCCTGGCCACGTTGGCCAACGCACCGTTCGTCAAGGTCGAAGCGACCCGTTTCACCGAGGTCGGCTATGTCGGCAAGGATGTGGAGCAGATCATCCGCGACCTGGCCGACACCGCGGTCAAGCTGTACCGCGAGCAGGCCAAGGTGCGCGTGCGCACGCAGGCCGAAGAACGCGCCGAAGACCGTATCCTGGATGCGCTGCTGCCGCGCCGCAGCACCGGCATCGGCTTCGACGCCGAAGCCGCGCGCAACGAACCGTCCGCGCAGGACAACGAGACCCGCATCAAGTTCCGCCGCATGCTGCGCAACGGTGAACTGGACGAGCGCGAGATCGAGCTGGAAGTGTCGGCCAACGTGAGCATGGACATCATGACCCCGCCGGGCATGGAGGAAATGGGCCAGCAGCTGCGCCAGATGTTCTCCAGCCTGGGCGGCGCGAAAGCGCAGAAGCGCACGCTGCCGATCAAGGCGGCGCGCCCGCTGCTGATCGAGGAAGAGGCCGGCAAGCTGGTCAACGAAGACGATATCCGCAGCGCGGCGATCGAGGCCTGCGAGCAGCACGGCATCGTGTTCATCGATGAGATCGACAAGGTCGCCAAACGCGGTGACAACGTCGGTGGTGGCGATGTGTCGCGCGAGGGTGTGCAGCGCGATCTGCTGCCGCTGGTGGAAGGCTCCAACGTCTCCACCAAGTACGGCACGATCAAGACCGACCACATCCTGTTCATCGCCTCCGGTGCGTTCCACCTGGCCAAGCCCAGCGATCTGATCCCGGAGCTGCAGGGTCGTTTCCCGATCCGCGTGGAGCTGGGTGCGCTGAGCAAGCAGGACTTCGTGCGCATCCTCACCGAGCCCAAGGCCGCGCTGACCAAGCAGTATGAAGCGCTGCTGCAGACCGAGGGCGTCTCGATGAAGTTCACCGTCGATGCGGTCGACCGCCTGGCCGAGATCGCGTTCCAGGTCAACGAGCGCCAGGAAAACATCGGCGCGCGCCGCCTGCACACCGTGCTGGAGCGCCTGCTGGATACGCTGAGCTATGAAGCGCCGGATCGCGATGGCGAGACCATCAGCATCGACCAGGCCTATGTCGACGCGCATCTGGGCGAGCTGGTGCAGGATCCGGACCTCAGCCGCTACATCCTGTAACGGCGCGCAACGATCGGGTGGTAGGAAGAACGGCGGCACTGCGGTGTCGCCGTTTTTTTTGCCTCACACCTCGTCGTCGGTCGGCAATGGCGTTGGCGGTGCGCCCGGGGTGAACACCCCCGGTTTGACGAAGGCACTGAAGATCGCATCCAGCGTCTGCATGCCGTCGCGCTGGATCTCGAACAGATCCGGTTCCAGCATCGCGCTGTACAGCACGCCGGTCAGGCTGGTGCTGACGATGCGCGCCACGGTTTCGGCATCGGCGTGGTCGTGCAGCTGGCCCAGCTCGCGCGCACGCTCGAGTGCGGCCGCGATGATGGCCAGTTCCTCACGTGACGCTTCGCGCTGCAGCTCCTGCATCGCCTGGCTTTCCACCGACAGATCGTTGCGCAGCATGATTTCCATCATGTTGCGCAGGCGTTCGTCTTCGGCCAGTTCGCGGAAGGAGACCAGCAGCGCCGAACGCAGGTCCAGGATCGGCGTGTTGCGCTTGGCCGAGGTGGTGCGGCGCATGCGCTCGATGAACGGCACGCGCTCGCGGTCGATCATCGCGGTCAGCACTTCGGCCTTGTTCTTGAAGTGCCAGTACACCGCGCCGCGGGTAAATCCGGCGCGCGCGCCGATCATCGCCAGGCTGGTGCCGGCGACCCCGTATTCATGGAAACAGACCTGGGCCGCATCGAGGATGCCCTCGCGGGTGGCCTGCGCCTCTTCTTTGGTTTTTCTGGCCATTGCGCTGTGCAGTTGCTGGATGAAACCGGCCTGAATTGTACCGCTTTACAAACAAACATGCATGTATGTATATTTGCGCCCCACTGATCCTCAGCGAGGACTGCCCGCAAATGCCGGCGGGTCTCGTTTCGGATATTTGCCGTCATTTGCTGCCTGTTTGTCGTCATTCTTCGCTTTTATCGGAAGTTGGGCTGCAGGCGCGCCCTTTCCGTCTGCGAGCCCCTACCGCCATGTCCAGAACCCCGTACCGTCTTCTCGCGCTGTCCCTCGCGATCGCCCTGACCGTGTCCGCCTGTGGCGGTGGTGAGCAGGAGGGTCCACAGGGCGGGCCTGGCCAGGTCACCGTGGCCACCCTGAAAGCCGAGCAGGTGGGCCTGACGCGCGAACTGCCGGGCCGTACCAATGCCTTCCTGGTGGCCGAAGTACGCCCGCAGGTCAATGGCATCGTGGCCAAGCGCCTGTTCACCGAAGGTGGGCTGGTCACCGCGGGGCAGCCGCTGTACCAGCTCGATGACGCCAGCTACCGCGCCCAGGCCAACAGCGCCCGCGCCCAGCTGGCGCGCGCCGAAGCCACCGCCAATGCCGCACGCCTGAGCGCCAGGCGCATCGGCGAGCTGGCCAAGGTCGAAGCGGTCAGCACCCAGGACAACGAGAACGCGATCGCCGCGCTCAAGCAGGCCGAGGCCGATGTGGGCGCCGCGCGTGCCTCGCTGGACGCCGCCAACGTGACGCTGGGCTATGCCCGCATCACCGCGCCGATCAGCGGCCGCATCGGCAAGTCCTCGGTCACCCAGGGCGCGCTGGTCAGCGCCGGCCAGGCCGAAGCGCTGGCCACGGTGCAGCAGTTGAACCCGATCTATGTCGATCTGACCCAGTCCGCCAGCGAGCTGCTGCAGCTGCGCCGCGAACTGGCCAGCGGCCGCCTGCAGGACAACCAGACCCTGCCGGTGACGATCCTGCTCGACGACGGCACCGAGTTCGATCACAAGGGCACGCTGGAGTTCTCCGAAGTCAGCGTGGACCCGACCACCGGCAGCTACGCGCTGCGGGTCAAGGTCGAGAACCCGGACCAGGTGCTGATGCCGGGCATGTACGTGCGTGCCCAGGTCGGCAGCGGCGTGCGCGAGAACGCGATCCTGGTGCCGATGCAGGGCATCGCCCGCGATCCCAAGGGTGATACCAGCGCCATGGTGGTCGGCAAGGACGACAAGGTCGAAGTGCGGCAGGTCAAGGTCAGCCGCTCGCTCGGCGACAAGTGGCTGGTGGAGGACGGGCTGAAGGCCGGTGACAAGGTCATCGTCGAAGGCCTGCAGAAGATCCAGCCGGGCATGCCCGTGCAGGCCACCGAAATGGGCGCGGCCCCGGCCAAGCCGGCCGCCGCGCCGGCGGCTCCCGCCGCCCAGCAGTAACCGGAGAATTCCATGGCACGTTTTTTCATTGATCGCCCCATCTTCGCGTGGGTGATTGCGATCATCATCATGCTCGCCGGTGGCCTGGCGGTGCTCAAGCTGCCGGTGTCGATGTACCCGGAAGTGGCACCGCCGGCCGTCGAGATCAGCGCCAGCTACCCGGGTGCATCGGCCAAGGTGGTCGAGGACTCGGTGACGCAGATCATCGAGCAGAACATGAAGGGCCTGGACGGCCTGATCTACTTCTCCTCCAACAGCTCCTCCAATGGCCAGGCCACGATCACGCTGACCTTCCAGAGCGGCACCGACCCGGACATCGCCCAGGTGCAGGTGCAGAACAAGCTGCAGCTGGCCATGCCGCTGCTGCCGCAGGAAGTGCAGCGCCAGGGCATCAACGTGGCCAAGTCGAGCAGCGGCTTCCTGCAGGTGCTCGGCTTCGTGTCTGAAGACGGCAGCATGGATGCCAACGACATCTCCGATTACGTCGGCTCCAACATCGTCGATCCGCTGAGCCGCGTGCCCGGCGTGGGCAACATCCAGGTGTTCGGTGGCAAGTACGCCATGCGCATCTGGCTGGACCCCAACAAGCTGCACACCTACAAGCTGTCCACCGCCGAAGTGATCGCGGCGATCACCGCGCAGAACGCGCAGGTCGCCATCGGCCAGCTTGGCGGTGCGCCGTCGATCAAGGGCCAGCAGCTCAACGCCACCATCAACGCGCAGGACCGCCTGCAGACCCCGGAGCAGTTCCGCAACATCATCGTGCGCAGCGCGCAGGACGGTGCCGAACTGCGCCTGGCCGACGTGGCCCGCGTGGAGCTGGGGGCCGAGTCGTACGACTTCGTGACCCGCTACAACGGCAAGCCGTCTTCGGGTATCGCGATCACCCTGGCCACCGGCGCCAACGCGCTGGCCACCGCCAACGGCGTGCGTGCCACCCTGGATGAAATGGCCCCGAACTTCCCGGCCGGCCTGAAGGCGGTGGTGCCGTATGACACCACCCCGTTCGTGCAGGTCTCGATCAAGGGCGTCATCAAGACCCTGATCGAAGCCATCGTGCTGGTGTTCCTGGTGATGTACCTGTTCCTGCAGAACTTCCGCGCGACCCTGATCCCGACGATCGCGGTGCCGGTGGTGCTGCTGGGCACGTTCGGCATCCTGGCCGCGCTGGGCTTCTCGGTGAACATGTTGACCATGTTCGCGATGGTGCTGGCGATCGGCCTGCTGGTCGATGACGCGATCGTGGTGGTGGAGAACGTCGAGCGGATCATGTCCGAGGAAGGCCTCTCGCCGCTGGAAGCCACGCGCAAATCGATGAGCCAGATCACCGGCGCGCTGGTCGGCATCGGCCTGGTGCTGTCGGCGGTGTTCGTGCCGATGGCCTTCATGAGCGGTGCCACCGGCGTCATCTACCGCCAGTTCTCGGCCACGATCGTCTCGGCGATGGCGCTGTCGGTGCTGGTCGCCATCGTGCTGACCCCGGCGCTGTGCGCCACCATGCTCAAGCCGCTCAAGAAGGGCGAGCACCACGTGGCCCACAAGGGCTGGTCGGGCCGTTTCTTCAACGCGTTCAACCGCGGCTTCGACAACTCCAGCGCGAAGTATCAGCGTGGCGTGCGCGGCATCCTCGGCCGTCCGTGGCGTTTCATGGGCGTGTTCGCGGCGCTCGCGCTGGTGATGGGCCTGCTGTTCATGCGCCTGCCCAGTTCGTTCCTGCCCAATGAAGACCAGGGCATCCTGATGGCGCTGGTGCAGACCCCGGTCGGCGCCACCCAGGAACGCACCCTGGAATCGATCGACAAGCTCGAAAAGCACTTCATGGAGAACGAGGCCGACGCGATCGAGTCGATCTTCTCCGTGCAGGGCTTCAGCTTCGCCGGCATGGGGCAGAACGCGGGCATGGCCTTCGTCAAGCTCAAGGACTGGAAGGACCGTGATGCCGACCAGGGTGCGATGCCGATCACCGGACGTGCCATGGCCGCGCTGGGCGGGATCAAGGACGCCTTCATCTTCGCCTTCCCGCCGCCGGCGATGCCGGAGCTGGGCATCGGCTCGGGCTATACCTTCTTCCTGAAGGACACCAGCGGTGCCGGTCACCAGGCCTTGCTGGAGGCACGCAACCAGCTGCTCGGCATGGCCGGGCAGAGCAAGCTGCTGGCCAACGTGCGCCCGAACGGGCAGGAAGACACCCCGCAGCTGCGCATCGATATCGATGTTGGCAAGGCCAGCGCGCTGGGCCTGTCGCTGGAGGCGGTCAACACGACGCTGGCGGCGGCATGGGGCAGCAGCTACATCGATGACTTCATCGACCGTGGCCGGGTCAAGCGCGTGTACGTGCAGTCCGATGCGCCGTTCCGCATGAACCCGGAGGACTTCAACCTGTGGTCGGTGAAGAACACCGCCGGTGAGATGGTGCCGTTCTCGGCCTTCGCCAGCCAGCGTTGGGATTACGGTTCGCCGCGCCTGGAGCGCTACAACGGCGTCTCCGCGATGGAGATCCAGGGCGAGCCCGCCCCGGGCGTGGCCTCGGGCGATGCGATGAACGAAGTGGAGAAGCTCGCCAAGCAGCTGCCGGCCGGTTTCGACATCGAGTGGACTGCGCTGTCCTACCAGGAACGCCAGGCCGGTTCGCAGACGCCACTGCTGTACACGCTGTCGCTGCTGATCGTGTTCCTGTGCCTGGCCGCGCTGTATGAAAGCTGGAGCGTGCCGACCTCGGTGCTGCTGGTGGCGCCGCTGGGCATCCTCGGCGCGGTGCTGGCCAATACCTTCCGCGGCATGGAGCGCGACATCTACTTCCAGGTGGCGATGCTGACCACGGTGGGCCTGACCAGCAAGAACGCGATCCTGATCGTGGAGTTCGCCAAGGAGAACCTGGAAAAGGGCGCCGGCCTGATCGAAGCGACGATGCATGCCGTGCGCGACCGTCTGCGCCCGATCATCATGACCTCGCTGGCCTTCGGCCTGGGCGTGCTGCCGCTGGCGATCGCCTCCGGTGCCGGTTCCGGCGCGCAGCAGGCCATCGGTACCGGCGTGCTGGGCGGCATGGTGGTCGGCACCCTGCTGGGTGTGTTCTTCATCCCGCTGTTCTTCGTGGTGGTGCAGCGCGTGTTCAATCGCAAGAAGTACGGCAAGAACGCTGGAGGTTCCGATGCGTAAGCCCATGATGGCCAGCCTGGCGCTGGCCGTGAGCCTGGTGCTGTCCGGCTGCTCGACGCTGGAGCCTCGCAGCACCGAAGTCGCCCCGGCGATTCCCTCGCAGTGGCCGGCAACGGCCACCACGGGGGCAGTGACCGCTGCACCGATGGAAGTGGCCGACATCGGCTGGCGCGATTTCTTCGTCGACCCGCGCCTGCAGGCAGTGATCAGCCAGTCGCTGGAGAACAACCGCGACCTGCGCGTGGCCGTGCTCAACGTCGAGCGTGCCCGGGCGCAGTACCGCATCCAGCGCGCCGACCGCGTGCCGGCGATCGGCGTGCAGGGGCAGATGACCCGCAGCGGCGGTGATGCGCCGGTGACCGAGCAGTTCAGTGCCAACCTCGGCGTGGTCGAGTTCGAGCTGGATCTGTTCGGCCGCGTGCGCAACCTCAGCCAGGCTGCGCTGCAGCAGTACTTCGCCGAAGCGGCCAACCGTCGCAGCGCGCAGCTGTCGCTGGTGGCCGAGGTGGCCAATGCGTGGCTGACCCTGGGCGCGGACAGCGAACAGCTGCGGATCGCCCAGGCGACGCTGGCGACGTACGAAGATTCGCTGCGCCTGACCGAGGCACGCCGTCAGCTTGGCGGCGCCTCGGCGCTGGAACTCAGCCAGACCCGCACCCTGGTGGAAACCGCGCGCACGGATGTGGCGCGCTTTGCCGGCCAGGTCGCCCAGGACCGCAATGCACTGGTGCTGCTGGCCGGCGGGCCGGTCGATGCCGCCCTGCTGCCGCAGGCCGAGGTGACCGATGTGGCCAGTGTGCGGCCGCTGCCGGCCGGCATGCCGGGCGATGTGCTGCTGCGCCGCCCGGACGTGATGGCTGCCGAGCACGTGCTGCTCTCGGCCAATGCCAACATTGGTGCCGCGCGCGCGGCGTTCTTCCCGTCGATCAGCCTGACCGGCAACATCGGTTCGGCCTCCTCGGAGCTGTCGGGTCTGTTCGACAGCGGCACGCGCGTGTGGAGTTTCATTCCCAAGCTCAACCTGCCGATCTTCCAGGGCGGCAAGCTGCGCGCGAATCTGGGCATGGCCACCGCTGATCGCGATATCGCACTGGCGCAGTACGAGAAGGCGATCCAGTCCGGGTTCCGCGAGGCGGCCGATGCACTGGCGCTCAACGAGAGCCTGGATGCGCAGTTGTCTTCGCAGCAGGCGCTGGTGGCTGCAGCGGAGCAGGCGCAGCGATTGTCCCAGGCGCGTTACGACGCCGGTCTGGACAGCTTCCTGACCTTGCTGGACGCACGGCGTACCGCCTACACCGCGCGGCAGTCGCTGGTCAGCACGCAGCTGGCGCAGCAGTCCAACCAGGTGGCGTTGTACAAGGTGCTCGGCGGCGGCTGGCACGAGCGCGGGTAAGTCTGCGCGGGTGCGTCCGGCCGGCCGGCCGCACCCGTGTCGGTCATGGGGCGTCGGCGCGGCCATCGCCGTGGCAGCGCCGTGGCAGCGCCGCGCGCCGTCCAGCGCATTGCCGGCCTCGCGTGGCATGCGTTCGTACTCGCGGCGGATCTTCCAGGCGCTCTTCGTCCAGCCCTTCCAGATCGAGCAGTTCGTTGTTGGCGCCCTTGGTGGCGCGGATCAGCTCATCAAGCTTGATCTGGATCGCGGCGGTATCCGCGTTCTGACTGACGCCGCCAGGAAGGTCCACGGCCTTCCCGCCGCACAGGACGCTTTCTTGGCGACCAGGTTGAAGATGCTGCGCAGTTTCAAGAGGCACGGCAGACCGGGTCCGAGGTGCCTGCATCACTGGTGGGGCGCCGTGCAGGCGCTGTGCAGCCGGGGCGGGTCAGACCCGGGCATGCAACCGCGGGCGCGAGGACAGGTCCTGGCGGCCGGCATGGTAGACGTGTTCCCAGCACTGGTCGACGAACTGGCGTGCCTGTTCTTCGGACAGGCGCGGCATGATCTGCAGCGCATAGTGGGTCTGGAACATCTCATCGCGCTGCTCATCGCTGGCACGCGGTTGCGTGATCAGCGAATCGCAGGCGAATTTGATCCACGGCACGTAATGGCCGAACGAGCCCGTCCCGAGGTTGCCGTCGGCATGACGCTGGCGCCAGTAGCTGACTTCGGCGTCGACATCGATGACGGCAGGGATGGAGATCTGGGCGGAGGACATGGTCACTTCAGTTTGGGAAGAAGGGAATCTGGATGATGGCGTAGAGCGCGGTGCAAGCGGTGTCATGGCGATGTGGAGCTGGTGTGGCGGCTTTCGCCACGTTGCTCGCGTAGCAGATGAGCGTGGTGGACCACGCCGAGCCGCTCGGCCAGCGTCGCCAGCCGGTTGCAGACGGCGACACGTTGCTGGGGATGGGACCGCGTCAACTCATCCTGTATCGCCTGGTAGGCATCCCAGAAAGGCGCGGCGTTTTGGTGGCGTGCGTAGTGCACCTGCAGTCGTTCCCAGGCATCGGTCAGCTCGGGTTCGACGGAGGAGGTGCGGCGGGTTCGGGCATGCATGACGTCTCCTCGACGATGGTGCCCCCTGTGCAACCACCTTAAGCCGTTCATGCAGCGCGGTTGTTAGTGCGGCGTGTTCGCCGTGTCCGGCGACCGTCGTCGGTGCGTGAGGGCATCACGCGCAGACACCCACGGCACAGGGGCCTGCGGCCCGGCCTGCTCTCTGAAGCATTCAGAACGTAGCCGTGCCCGCGCGCCACCGTCCGGCCCCGCGCGGGCATCTTCCACGCATATGCGCGCGGATGCGGCGGCGCTTACTCGCCGATGTCTTCGTTCCAGACCTCGGGATGGGCGCTGATGAAGCCGCCGAGCAGGTCGATGCAGGCCTGGCTCTGCATGTCGATCACCTTGACGCCGTTCTCGCGCAGCCACTCGATGCCACCCTGGAAGGTGACCGATTCGCCGACCACCACGGTGCCGATGTTGAACTGGCGCACCAGCCCGCTGCAGTACCAGCACGGGGCCAGGGTGGTCACCATGATGGTGTCCTGGTAGCGGCGCTGGCGGCCGGCCTTGCGGAAGGCGTCGGTCTCGCCGTGCACGGACGGATCGCCTTCCTGCACGCGGCGGTTGTGGCCGCAGCCGAGCAGCCGGCCGTCGTTGTGGTACAGCGCGGCGCCGATCGGGATGCCGCCTTCGGCCAGGCCCTGGCGGGCTTCGGCGATGGCGGTTTCGAGCAGGGCGGCGTAGTCGGGGTGGTGATCATGCGCAATCCAGGGACGTGAAGGCCTTCATGATAGTGGGCGGCCTGCCGCAACGGCGCCGGCGGTGCGATAATCGTCCCCATGAGCGAATCCCCCTACAAGACTGGCACCACCCATTTCGGCTTCCGCGACGTCGCTGCGAAGGACAAGCAGAAGCTGGTGGGCGAAGTGTTCACCTCGGTCGCGCGCAGCTACGACCTGATGAACGATCTGATGAGCCTGGGCATCCACCGGGCGTGGAAGCGCTACTACGTGGCCACCGCGCAGGTGAAGCCGGGCGACCGCGTGCTCGACCTGGCCGGCGGCACCGGCGACATCGCCGCGCTGATCAAGGAGCGGGTGGGTGATGAGGGTGAAGTGGTGCTGGGCGACATCAACGCCGGCATGCTCTCCGTCGGCCGTGACCGGCTGACCAACCGCGGCCTGGTCGCGGGCCTGAACTACGTGCAGTGCAACGCCGAGGCGCTGCCGTTCCCGGATGCGAGCTTCGATCTGGTCACGATCGCCTTCGGCCTGCGCAACGTCACCGACAAGGAAGCCGGCCTGCGCGAGATGCACCGCGTGCTCAAGGTGGGCGGCCAGGCGCGTGTGCTGGAGTTCTCCGAAGTCACCGCCGACTGGTTCAAGCCGATCTACGATTTCCACTCGTTCAAGATCCTGCCCAAGCTGGGCCAGCTGTTCGCGCGCGATGGCGACAGCTACCAGTACCTGGCCGAGAGCATCCGCAAGCATCCGCCGCAGGAACAGCTCAAGGCCATGATGGCCGAAGCCGGGTTCGAGCGTTGCCACTACAAGAACCTGACCGGCGGCATCGTTTCGATTCACTCCGGCTACAAACTTTGAGACAGCGGTCCGGTTCCCGCTGAGGGGGCTCGGCCACACTGCAGGCAGGCTGTCGAAGAGGGCCTGCCATGCGCCTGTACCGCGGGCTTGCCCGCGTATTTCCCCGCTCATTCACCGCCAAGCTGATGGCGGTGGTGTTCCTCGGCCTGCACGTCCCGCTGCTGGTCCTGCTGCTGTGGATGGCTGCGACGGGCCACTATGCGCGCGGGGTGATGTGGACCGTGGTCGGCGTGGTGCTGCTGGCCACGCTGCTCGGCACCGCGATCGCGATGATGGCGCTGTACCGCCTGATGGCGCCGCTGCGGCAGGCGGCCGATGCGCTGGAGGCCTACTACGACGAGCAGCGCCTGCCGCACCTGCCCGACCTGGGCCATGACGAGATCGGCCGGCTGCTGCGCAGCATCAACCGCAATCTGCATGGGGTCGACGCCGGCCTGCGCGATCTGCGCCGCAGCGTGTTGCTCGATCCGCTGACCCAGGCCCTGAACCGGCGCGGCTGCGAGCAGGCGCTGGCCGATTCGGCAGCGTGGGCGAGCGCACAGGCCCGCCCGTTGACCCTGTTCGTGGTCGACCTGGACAACCTCAAGCCGATCAACGACGCCCACGGCCACCTGGCCGGCGACCAGGTGCTGGTGCGGCTGGTGGAGACCGCGCGGCAGTGGCTGCGCGGCCCGGACTGGATCGGGCGTTGGGGCGGCGATGAGTTCCTGCTGGCGGTACACGCCGACAGCAACGAGGCCGGCGAGCGGGTCACCCGCTGGCTCGCACAGCTGGCGGCACCGGCGCGCGCTGGCGAGCCGCCGGTCAAAGCCAGTGCCGGCGCAGCCCGGTATCGCCCTGGTGATGACCTGCGCGAGGCCTACCGGCGCGCCGATGCGGCCATGTACCGGGCCAAGTACGCCGGGGGCGGGCGGCTGCTGCGCGCCGAGGACTGAATGCGCGAACCGCCACGCATGGCCTGCGCGGGCGCCGGAGACAGGGGGTAAACTGGTCGTTTCACCCTGATCGGTCCCGATTCATGCGATCTCCGTTCCTGTTGATTCCCCTGGCCGTCGCCCTGGCGTCCGGCTGCTCCAAAGAACCGGCGGCTCCGACCGTCGATCCCACTGCCAACGCCCCGGCGAGCACTGCCATGAAAGCCGACAGCCGCAGCCACGATGAAAGCTCCTACGCCGAGCCGGACAAGGTCGTCGTCAAGGACATCGCGCTGGACCTGAAGCTGGACTTCGACAGCAAGCAGATCGGCGGCACCGCGACCTACACGCTGGAGTGGAAGGACAAGGCGGCCAAGCAGCTGGTGCTGGACACCCGCGAGCTGACCGTGGAGAAGGTCGAGGCGATCGCCGCCGACGGCAAGACCGCGCCGCTGCCGTTCGTACTGGCGCCGGCCGACAAGGTGTTCGGCAGCAAGCTGAGCATCGAGACGCCGGACCAGCCGGCCAAGGTCGTGATCACGTATCACACCGCGCCGACCGCCTCGGGCCTGCAGTGGCTGGAGCCGTCGATGACCGAGGGCAAGAAGCTGCCCTTCATGTTCAGCCAGTCGCAGGCGATCCACGCCCGTTCCTGGGTGCCGCTGCAGGACACCCCGAGCGTGCGCTTCACCTACAGCGCGCACGTGGCCTCGCGCCCGGACGTGATGGTGCTGATGAGCGCCGACAACGATCCCAAGGCTGCGCGTGACGGTGATTACACCTTCAAGATGCCGCAGCCGATCCCGTCCTACCTGCTGGCCATCGCCGCCGGCGACCTGGTGTTCGAGCCGATCTCCGGCCGCTCCGGCGTGTGGGCCGAACCGACCATGGTCGGCAAGGCCGCCAAGGAGTTCGAAGACACCGAGAAGATGATCAGCGCCGCCGAGAAGCTTTACGGTGAGTACCGCTGGGGCCGCTACGACATGCTGGTGCTGCCGCCGTCGTTCCCGTTCGGTGGCATGGAAAACCCGCGCCTGACCTTCGCCACCCCGACCGTGATCGTCGGCGACAAGTCGCTGGTTTCGCTGGTCGCCCATGAACTGGCACACAGCTGGTCGGGCAACCTGGTGACCAACGCCAGCTGGAAGGACATCTGGCTCAACGAAGGCTTCACCACCTACGTGCAGGGCCGCATCACCGAGGCGCTGTATGGCCAGGAGATGGCCGAGATGGAGCGCGAGATCGACCAGAACGATCTGCTCGCCGAAGTGAAGGACATGAGCCCGGCCGACCAGGCCCTGGCGCTGCCGCCGCTGAGCGAGCGTGACCCGGACGAGGCGTTGAGCCAGGTCGCCTACGTCAAGGGTGCGTGGTTCCTGCAGTTCCTGGAACAGCGCTTCGGCCGCGAGACCTTCGACCCGTTCCTGCGTGGCTGGTTCGATGACCATGCCTTCCAGAGCGCGAACACCGACCAGTTCATCGAGTACCTGAAGAAGAACCTGCTGTCCAAGAAGCCCGGCGCCGTCACCGATGCCGAGCTGAAGGCGTGGCTGGACGAGCCGGGCATTCCGTCGTTCGCGACCAAGGCCCGCTCGCGCAACTTCTCCATCGTCGATACCGCCCGCATCGCCTGGCAGGGCAGCAACACGCTGCCGAACGCGCAGATCACCGGCGAGTGGGGCACCCAGGAATGGGTGCACTTCATCGACGGCCTGGGCAAGACCCTGCCGGTGGAGAAGCTCGCCGCGCTGGACAAGGCGTACCACTTCACCGGCACCGCCAACGGCGAGATCGCGATGCGCTGGTACCCGCTGACGATCCGCAGTGGCTACAGCGAGGCCAACGAAGCCGCCGGTGCGTTCATCGAGCGCGTCGGTCGCCGCAAGCTGATCATGCCGATCTACGCCGAACTGGTGAAGACGCCGGAAGGCCTGGCCTTCGCCAAGGCGGCCTTCGCCAAGGCCAAGCCGGGCTACCACCCGATCACCACCGGTTCGGTCCAGGACATGCTGGACAAGGCCGAGGCGGGCGCGGCCAAGCCGTAATCGCCACACGTATCGGTTGAACGAAAAACGGCGGGGAAACCCGCCGTTTTTTCATGCCTGGGCGGCAGTGCTCACAGCGCGCGCACCGCCAGGAACATGTCCACGCAGTCGTGCATCACCTGCTGCTGCTGCGCCGGTGTCAGCGGTGGCTGGCCGAAGGTGATCTGCGGCCAGAAGGCAAAGGCCTTGAGCATCGCCTGCAACTGATGCGCAGCTTCGGCTGGCGGCATCTCCGAGCGCAGCCGGCCATCGGCCTGGGCGGCGCGGATCCAGCCGGTCAGGCCTTCTTCCTTCTCGGCCAGCTTGTCCATCATCGCGCGCGCCCGTTCGGGCGTGTGCACCAGTTCGGCCATCGCCACCCGGGACAGATCGATGAAGCCGGGGTCGTCGAGCAGGCGCATCTTCCGGGCCGCGAAGACCAGCAACTGATCGCGCAGCGGCCGTGCCGGATCGTAGGGCACGACATCCAGCGCCTGGCTGGCCTCGAACAGCTGCCACAGGATCGCGGTGAACAGCTCGTCCTTGCTGGCGAAGTGGTTGTAGACGGTGCGCTTGGAGACCTCGGCCGTGGCCGCGATGCGGTCCATGCTGGTGCCGGCGAAACCGAACGCGCGGAACTCGGCCACCGCTGCCTCGAGGATGGCCGCACGCTTGCGGTCGGTCAGGCGGGTGGGGCGGTCGGAGGGGCTCATGCGGCCATTTTACACCGTTCAGTTTACTTTTCGAAAAAGGCAAGTAAACTCGCCGGTGTACTTTTCTGGGCACGCCCCGCATGAAACGTCGCCTGCCTCGCATCCTCCTCCTTCTGACGGTGTTGATCGCCATGTCCATTGGCCTGTTGACCTGCGGTGCCCGCCCGGCGGCCGCCTATGACCAGTCGCCCCAGTTCGGCGACGGGCGCTTCCACAACCCCACCGGCAAGACCGATCTCGGCTTCTTCCGCACGGTCGGGGTGATGTGGCGCTTCCTGTTCAACAAGCCGGCCGACGCCAGCCCGTTGGCGCCGATCCCGGTGCAGGCCCTGACCCGCCAGGCCCTGCTCGATGCGCCGGACGACAGCCTGTGGCGGCTGGGGCATTCGACGATGCTGATGAAGCTGGACGGGCACTTCTGGCTGACCGACCCGGTATTTTCCGAGCGTGCCTCGCCGATGTCGTTCATGGGCCCCAAGCGCTTCCATGCGCCGCCGCTCACGATCGACGAACTGCCGCCGATCACCGGCGTGATCATCTCGCATGACCATTACGACCATCTCGACCACGACGCGATCCAGGCGCTGGCACCCAAGGTGCAGCACTTCGTCACGGCGCTGGGCGTGGGCGACCGCCTGATCGCCTGGGGCGTACCGGCGGCGAAGGTCGTGCAGCTGGACTGGTGGCAGGACACCCGCGTGGAAGGCCTGAAGATCGTCGCGACGCCGGCCCAGCACTTCTCCGGACGCACCCTGGCCGACGGCAACCGCACGCTGTGGGCCTCGTGGGTGATCGATACGGGGCAGACCCGGATCTTCTTCAGCGGCGACACCGGCTACTTCGATGGCTTTGCCCGGATCGGCGAACGTTACGGCCCGTTCGACCTGACCATGATTGAAACCGGTGCCTACGGCGCGGATTGGCCGGACGTGCACATGCAGCCCGAACAGAGCCTGCAGGCGCATCTGGATGTGCGTGGCAAGGTGCTGATGCCGATCCACAACGGCACCTTCGACCTCGCGCTGCACCCGTGGACCGAACCCTTCGAGCGCATCACCGCGCTGGCGCAGGCGCAGGGCGTGCCGCTGACCGCGCCACACATGGGAGAACGCCTGGATATCCGCGCACCGGCACCGTCCACCCATTGGTGGCGCGAAGGACAGCCGACCGCAAAGTAAGGCAGGCCGCCATCGCGGCGACGCTGGCATGCACCGCTTGGCGATAAAGTAGGCGCAGGCGCCTTGTGCGCCATCGACCAACACGGAGCACGCGATGAAACGACTGATCCTGGTAGCAGCCTGCGCCTTCGCGCTGGCCGCCTGCAGCAACCCCGAAGCCGAACGCCAGGCGCAGCAGGCCGCCGCGGCCGCCGCCAAGGCGCAGCAGGAAGAAAAGGCCGAAGGCGTGGCCAAGCAGTACGACATGGCCGTCGCCGCGCAGGATTGGGAGCGTGCCCGCATCCACGGTGGCTCGCTGCTGGACCAGTACAAGGACACCGATGTCGCCGCGCGGATCGAACCGGGCTACGCCGAGGTCAAGGCCAAGGCCGAGGCCGCGCGCGAAACGCGCCGGCTGCAGGCCCTGTGGCAGTACAACCAGATCCCGGTCGGTACCAAGGGCATCCAGTCCTCTGCGCAGATCTACAGCAAGGAACGCGTGGACGTGGATGGCAGCGGCGCCAAGCCGGTGCAGCTGGTGTTCCGCGATCATCCCGAGTGGAAGCGGCATGCCTACCTGGTGCTGCAGGCCGGCGATTTCCGCTGCCCGAAATGCCAGGTCAAGGTGACCGTCGATGACGGCAAGCCGGTCTCGATGGCCGCCTGGCGCCCGGACACCGATGAGGCGATCGCGATGTTCATCACCGACCAGAAAGCGCTGTGGAACCTGGCGCGCAAGGCCAAGGTGATCAGCATCGAGTTCCCGGTCAAGGCCGGTGGCACGCGCACGGCCGTGTTCGAAACCGGTGGCGTGGATACGAGCAGGATGCCGCAGTGGTGGAAGTGAGCGGGCTTGCGGCGATCCGTCACTGGGTGTTCGACATGGACGGCACGCTGACCATCGCGGTGCATGATTTCCAGCGCATCAAACGCGAGCTCGCGATTCCAGCGGACGACGACATCCTGACCCACCTCGCTGCGTTGCCGGTGCAGGAGGCTGCGGCCAAGCATGCCTGGCTGCTCGCACACGAACGCGCGCTGGCCAGGCAGGCGCAGGCCGCCCCCGGCGCCGTCGCGCTGGTCCGCGCGCTGCACGCTGCGGGCTGCCGGCTGGGCATCCTCACCCGCAACGCGCGCGAACTCGCCGATGTGACCCTGCAGGCGATCGGTATCGGCGACATCTTTGCCCGCGAGGACATCATCGGCCGCGACGAAGCCGAGCCCAAGCCGTCGCCGGTCGGGCTGCAGTACTTCGTTGAGCGCTGGCAGGCCGTTCCATCCCAGGTGGTGATGGTCGGCGACCATCGCTTCGACCTGGAATGCGGCCGCGCCGCCGGCACCCGCACCTTGCTGGTCAACACCCCGGACAACCCCTGGCCGGGCATGGCCTGCTGGCACCTGGCCGACTGCGGGCAGGTGCTGGCGGCGTGGGAAGGAAAGCAGGTTCCGGCCTGATCGCCCCGGACAAGTACCTGCCGCACAACCCGCGCGCGGCGGAGCCGGAAAGCAGCCAGGCATGGCCCGGCTCTACCCAATCCCCCCGATGGCCCTCTGGAGAGGAGCCCCCTTGTTGTTCAAGGGGGCACGCCGAAGGCGGGGGATAAGGTGGAATGCAATTGGGACCCGCGATTCGCTTTGGCGAATCGTGGGCCGCGTTTGATCGCAATGCGATCAAACGCTAAGCGCGTAGCCGAATTGCTGCTTGAACTGCTCATTGAACTCATCGAAGGTGAAGCGCTGGTTCTGGGTGCCCGGGTGCTCGACCTTCAGCGCGCCCATCAGGTTGCCCATGCGGCCGATGGTCAGCCAGTCATAGCCCTTCTCGATGCCGTAGATCAGCCCGGCGCGGAACGCATCGCCACAGCCGGTCGGGTCCACCACGCGGCGCTCGTGCGCCGGCGGGATGTCATAGGTCTTTTCCGGGGTGTGGATGACCGCGCCCTTCGGCCCGCGGGTGGTGATGTAGGCCTTGACCCGGCTCACGATCTCCTTTTCATCCCAGCCGGTGCGCTCCTGCAGCAGGTTGGACTCGTAGTCGTTGACCACGACATAGTCGGCCTGCTCGATGAAGGTGCGCAGCTCCGGGCCGTTGAACAGCGGCATGGCCTGGCCCGGGTCGAAGATGAACGGCACGCCGCCGTCGAAGAACTCCTGCGAATTCTGGATCATGCCCTCGCGCCCGTCCGGGCCGACCAGGCCCAGGGTCACGCCCGGCACATCCTTCACGTGGTTCTCGTAGGAGCGCATCATCGCGCCCGGGTGGAAGGCGGTGATCTGGTTGTTGTCGTGGTCGGTGGTGATGAACGCCTGCGGGGTGAACAGCTCATCGATCACCTTGACCCGGCTCAGGTCGATGCCCAGGCCCTGGAAGTACTCCCGGTACGGGCCGAAGTCCGAGCCCACGGTGCCCATCGGGATCGGCTCGCCGCCCAGCAGGTACAGGTTGTAGGCGATGTTGCCGGCGCACCCGCCGAATTCACGACGCATGCGCGGCACCAGGAACGACACATTCAGGATGTGCACCTTGTCCGGCAGGATGTGATTCTTGAACTGGTCCGGAAACACCATGATGGTGTCGAAGGCAAGAGAACCACAGATCAAAGCGGACATCGAGTAAGGCCTATGCGGAAGGGGGTTTGAGGCCCGTCGGGCGGGCAACGAAACGGCGCCCTGCGGCGCCCTGCGGCGCAAAGGTTAACGGGTGAGGCGGCTTTGGGCCAGAACCCGGGCTGTCCGGATTGGCCTGAATGGCCGTGAAGGCTGGCTTTCGGCCAGATTTGTCCTTGCTCGCGCACAGGGGGATTGCTAGGCTTGTCGGCCTCGAATTCTGCCCATTTTTTCGCCATCCCGCGTTGGGCGCGACACCCCTCAGGATCAACTCCCAGATGTTCAAGAAACTGCGTGGCATGTTCTCCAATGACCTGTCCATCGACCTGGGCACGGCCAACACCCTCATCTACGTGCGTGGGCAGGGGATCGTGCTGAACGAGCCGTCGGTCGTGGCCGTGCGCCAGGACCGTGCCATCGGTGGTACCCGTTCCGTGGCTGCCGTAGGCGCCGAAGCCAAGCAGATGCTGGGCCGTACCCCGGGCCATATCACCACCATCCGCCCGATGAAGGACGGCGTCATCGCCGACTTCACCTACACCGAGGCGATGCTCAAGCACTTCATCAAGAAGGTCCACAAGTCGCGCTTCCTGCGCCCGAGCCCGCGCGTGCTGGTCTGCGTGCCGGCCGGCTCGACCCAGGTCGAGCGCCGCGCGATCAAGGAATCGGCCGAGGAGGCCGGTGCGCGTGATGTGTTCCTGATCGAAGAGCCCATGGCTGCCGCGATCGGCGCCGGCATGCCGGTCACCGAGGCGCGTGGCTCGATGGTCATCGACATCGGCGGCGGCACCACCGAAGTGGCGGTCATCTCGCTCAACGGCATCGTCTACTCGGCCTCCGTGCGCATCGGTGGCGACCGCTTCGACGAGTCGATCACCAACTACGTGCGCCGCAACCACGGCATGCTGATCGGTGAAGCCACCGCCGAACGGATCAAGGTCGAGCTGGGCTGCGCCTACCCGCAGGCGGAAGTGATCGAGATGGAAATCTCCGGCCGCAACCTCGCCGAGGGCGTGCCGAAGATGATCAAGATCAACTCCAACGAGGTGCTGGAAGCCCTGCACGAGCCGCTGTCGGGCATCGTCAGCGCGGTCAAGCTGGCGCTGGAGCAGACCCCGCCGGAACTGTGTGCCGACGTCGCCGAGCGCGGCATCGTGCTGACCGGTGGTGGCGCCCTGCTGCGCGACATGGACCGCCTGATCTCCGAAGAGACCGGCCTGCACGTGCAGGTGGCCGATGACCCGCTCACCTGCGTGGCCCGCGGTGGCGGTCGTGCGCTGGAGCTGGTGGACATGCACGGCAACGAGTTCTTTGCGCCGGAGTAAGCCGTACCGGCCGTGTATCGTGGACGCGCCTCTGCGGCGTGATGCCGGTGGGCCCCGCTCACCGGGCATCGCCTCGCCGGGGCGTTCTCGCATGCTGTTCCCGCTGCGCTGTGCTGCAACGCGCTTCACCCACACTTTTCCCAGTCGACGCCTGTGCCGCCTTACGCCGGTCCTCCCGTAGCCTCCCGCCAGGGCGATGCCGCCAGTCCGCTGCGCCTGCTCGCTTACCTGGCCCTGGCCATCACCCTGATCGTGCTCGATGACCAGGCCGGCTGGCTGTCGCGCCTGCGCGCGCAGGCCAACGTGCTGGTGCAGCCGGTGTGGGCGCTGGCCGGCCTGCCGGGCCGGCTCGGTACCCAGGTCAAGGACAATGCGGCCAGCCACGGCCAGCTGGTCAGCGAGAACCGCGAGCTGCGCAACCAGCTGCTCATCGCCAACGCGCGCCTGACCCGGCTGCAGACCGCCGCGCTGGACAACGCCCAGCTGCGCGAACTGCTCAACGTGGCCGAGCGCAGTGGCCTGGATGTGCAGCTCGCGCCGATCCTGGATATCGACCTGGACCCGGTGCGCCAGCGCCTGGTGTTGGCGGCCGGCACCCGCGATGGCGTGCATGTCGGCCAGGCGGTGATCGACGCCGGCGGCCTGATGGGCCAGGTGATCGCCACCACCGGCAACAGCGCGACCGTGCTGCTGCTCACCGACCCCGACCATGCCGTGCCGGTGACCGTGGCCCGCAACGGCGTGCGGCTGATCGTCTACGGCCGCGGCGACACGCTGGAACTGCGTGACATCCCGCTCAGTGCCGGGGTGGAAGTCGGCGATGAGATCGTCACCTCCGGGCTGGGCGGTCGTTTCCCGGCCGGCTTCCCGGTCGGCAGCATCACCGCCCTGCGTCCGGATGACACCCATGCCTTCCTGGTCGGCGAACTGAAGCCGGCCGCCCAGCTGGACCGTGGCCGCGACGTGCTGCTGCTGCGCCCGGGTGAAGCAATCCACCTGCCGCCGAACCTGCGCCGTGATGCCGGGGAAGCCGGTGGCCCGGCCGCCGCGCCGCTGCAGGAGGGCACGCCGGCCGGCACCGCCGCGCCGGCCAGTACCACTCCGGCGGGTTCATCCCCGGCCACGACGGCACCTGCGGCGGCGCCCGCCAATGCACCACAGGCCAACCGGCCCGGTCCGGCCGCACCGGTACCGGTGACCGTTCCGCGCCGTGCCGCAGCCGAATCCACGGTAGTGCCGAGCCATGCCCGGCAGGCCGAACCCGTGGAGAACCGGCCATGAGCCGCCTGCGCGACAAACCCTGGGTGCTGCCGGTCAGTCTGGTGGTAGCGCTGCTGCTCGGCCTGCTGCCGTTGCCGGCCCTGCTGCAGCCGCTGCGGCCGTACTGGCTGGCGCTGGTGCTGGCCTACTGGGTGATTGAAACGCCGGACCGGGTCGGGCTGGGCATCGCCTTCGCCAGCGGCGTGATCGCCGATCTGCTGTATGGCGGCGTGCTGGGCGAGCAGGCGCTGCGGCTGGTGATCCTGACCTTCATCCTGCAGCGCTTCCGCGCGCGGATCCGCTTCTTCCCGATGTCCCAGCAGATCCTGGCGATCGGCGGGCTGCTGTTCAACGACCGAATCGTCAGCGCGGTGGTGCACATCGTGGTGGGCGAGCCGACCCTGCCGTGGTCGTACTGGTGGGCGCCGCTGCTGGGCATGGCGCTGTGGCCGCTGGTGTTCGTGCTGCTGGACGCGCTGCGCTTCGGGCGACGCGGGCGCTGACATGTACATGCGCCGCCAGGCCAAGAATCCGCATGCCGAGGCAGAACAGTTCCGGCGCCGCGCCGCGCTGGGCTTCCTGGGCGTGCTGGTATGCCTGATCGGGCTGGGCGGCTGGTACTTCAAGCTGCAGGTGATGGACCACGACATCTACGCCACGCGCTCGGAGGCCAACCGGATCAAGCCGCGGCCGGTGGTGCCCGGGCGCGGGATGATCTACGACCGCAACGGCCGGCTGCTGGCCGAGAACGTGCCGGCGTTCCGCCTGGACATCACCCCGGACAAGGTCAAGGACATGGACGCCACCCTGGCCGGCCTGTCCAGGATCCTCGCGCTCAGCCCGGAAGACATCGAGACCTTCAACAAGTCGCGCAAGGCACGCCGCAGTTTCCTGCCGGTCACGCTCAAGCTGCGCGTCACCGATGAGGAGATGGCGCGCTTCGCGGTGGACCGCTGGCGCTTTCCCGGCGTGGAGCTGGAGCCGTACCTGACCCGTCGCTATCCCTATGGCGATCTGTTCGCGCACATCATCGGCTACGTGGGCCGGGTGGATGACAAAGACCTGGAGATGCTGGGCGAGGGCAATGCCGCACTGACCCACATCGGCAAGTCCGGGCTGGAGCGCTATTACGAGCAGCAGCTGCGCGGCAAGGTCGGTTACGAGCAGGTCGAGACCAATGTGCAGGGCCGCGCGATCCGCACCATCGGCCGGGTCGCGGCGCAGTCCGGCAGCGACCTGCGGCTGTCCATCGATGCCGATCTGCAGCGTGCGATGGTCGCCGCCTTCGGCGAGTTCGAGGGCGCAGCGGTGGCGATGGACCCGCGCACCGGCGAGGTACTGGCGATGGTCAGCCTGCCCTCGTACGACCCCAACCTGTTCGTCAACGGCATCTCGCACGCCGATTTCAAGGCGCTCAACGACAACCCGTCGCGGCCGCAGTTCAACCGCCTGGTGCTGGGCGGCGTCGCGCCGGGCTCCACGATCAAGCCGTTGATCGGCCTGGCCGGGCTGGACAGTGGCGTGCGCCGGCCGGAGGACAAGATCCTCTCCACCGGCATGTTCTATCTGCCGGGCACCTCGCGCGGCTGGGGCGATGCCAACCGTGGCGGGCATGGCTGGACCGATCTGCGCAAGTCGATCACCCAGTCGGTCAACACGTACTACTACAAGCTCGCGCTGGATCTGGGCATCGAACGCTTTGACCACTACATGGGCTATTACGGGTTCGGTGCGCCGACCGGCATCGACCTGACCGGCGAGATCGGCGGCATCCTGCCTTCGCCGGCGGCCAAGTACAAATCGAGAAAAGAACGCTGGTATCCCGGCGACACGGTCAACGTCAGCATCGGCCAGGGCGACTGGAAGGTCACTCCGCTGCAGCTGGTGCATGGCGTGGCCGGGATCGCCGATGGCCACCTGCGCCAGCCGCACCTGGTGATGCAGCAGCGGGCCGGCTTCGACGCGGACTGGACCGCAACGCCGCCGGGCGAAAGCAAGCCGATCAGCCCCACGCCGAGCAATCTGCAGGCGGTGCGCGAGGGCATGATGGGCACCATGCAGCCGGGCGGCAGTGGTGCGCGTGCGGCTGCGGGCGCGCCGTATGTGATGGCCGGCAAGACCGGTACCGCGCAGGTGATCAGCCGCCGTGGCACGGCCGCGGTCAACCCGCGCAGCCTGCCACTGCACCTGCGCCACCGCGCACTGTTCGTGGGCTTCGCGCCGGCCGACAACCCGGTCATCGCGGTGGCGATCGCGGTCGAGGGCGGTGGTTACGGCGGCTCGGCGGCGGCACCGATCGCACGCAAGATTTTCGATGCCTGGCTGCTCGGCAAGATGCCCGACGGCCTGGAACCGCTGGACAGCGAGCGCGGCACGACCGCGATCGGCATCACCGCCTTCGATGGTGGTGATGGCGCGGCCCGCGAGGCCGGCGATGCCGCCGTCGCTGCGCTGGAGCTGCTGCCGGTCGTGGTGGGCGTGCCTGCGCCTGCTCCTGCGCCGGAACCCGGCGCGCCCGTGCCCAGTGCCACCGCGCCCCCGACCGCACCGGAGCGGCCCCGATGAAGGTCTTCCTGCGCTGGGCGGTCGATATGGCCGTCCGCTTCAGCAGCTCGCTGGACTGGGTGCTTTGCCTGGCATTGGGCGCGCTGATGCTGATCGGCCTGGCGGTGCTCAAGAGCGCCGGTGGCGACGGCCTGGTGTTCGCGCAGGGCGCGCGTTTCGCGGTCGGCCTGGCCGCGATGTGGGCGATTTCGCGGGTCTCGATCCTGCGCATCCGCTCGGCCACGCCCCTGATCTACGCGGTGTCGATGATTCCGCTGCTGGCCGTGTTCGTGCTGGGCACCGGCAAGTACGGCCGGCAGTGGCTGGATCTGAAGCTGTTCTACCTGCAGCCGGCCGAGCTGCTCAAGGTCAGCCTGCCGATGATGGTGGCCTGGTACCTGCATCGCATGCCGCTGCCGCCACGTTTCTCCACGGTGCTGACCAGTGCGGTGATCATCGGCGTGCCGACCGGGCTGGTGATGCTGCAGCCGGATTTCGGCACCGGCGTGTTGATCGCCGCCAGTGGCGCGTTCGTGCTGCTGCTGGCCGGGCTGCCGTGGTGGTGGGTGGGCGTGGCGGTCGGCGGGGTTGCCGCGGCCGCGCCGGTGGCCTGGTTCTGGCTGCTGCGCCCGTACCAGAAGGACCGCATCATGATGTTCATGGACCCGGAGAGCGATGCGCTCGGTGCGGGCTGGAACATCATCCAGTCCAAGATCGCGATCGGCTCAGGCGGCTTCGATGGCAAGGGCTGGGGCCAGGGCTCGCAGTCGCACCTGAACTTCATTCCCGAACAGACCACCGACTTCGCCTTCTCCGTGCTCAGTGAAGAGTTCGGCTGGATCGGCGTGGCCATCGTGCTCGCCCTGTACCTGGTGGTGATCGGGCGCTGCCTGTGGATCGCCTCGCAGTCGCGCGATACCTATTCACGGCTGCTGGCCGGCGCGACCGGGCTGGCATTCTTCGTCTATGTGCTGGTCAACGGCGGCATGATTTCCGGTTTGTTGCCGGTGGTGGGCGTGCCGATGCCCTTGATCAGTTACGGCGGCACCTCGGCGGTATCGCTGCTGGCCGGCTTCGGCCTGGTGATGGCCGTGCGTCGCCACAATCCGGTGCACGGCGGCTACGGCTGAGTGCGCGCGATGCGTACGCCGCGCACCGGCGGTACGTGTCGGCTAAGGATTGGGGTGCCCACGCGTGTTACGGTCCTGCGCTCGCGCCGGCCCGCATCGCGGGTCCGCTTTCTGTTCGCCGTGTCGCCTCCTGCTGTGCGTCGCGTCATCCACAGGAGTCGTCCGCATGGTCGAACTACTGCAGCGCGCACGCGCCGTGTTCCATTTCTTCTTCCGCACGCTGGACCTGCCGCTGCTGGGCGCCTTGTGCCTGCTGATGGTGGCCGGCCTGGCCGTGCTGCACAGCGTGGACGGGCCCGTGCATGCGCAGGCGATGCGCTACGGCGCCGGGCTTGCCGCCCTGTGGGGGCTGTCGCGGCTGCCGGTGGTGGAACTGCGCGCGTGGTCGCCGTGGATCTACACCCTGTCCCTGCTGCCGCTGCTGGCGGTGTATGTGGTGGGCACCGGCAAATACGGCCAGCGCTGGTTGAACCTGGGCGTGTTCTACCTGCAGCCCTCCGAGCTGCTCAAGCTGAGCCTGCCGATGATGATGGCCTGGTACCTGCACAAACAGCCGTTGCCGCCGCGGCCGCGTGCGGTGCTCACCGCCGCGGTGCTGATCGGTGGCCCCGCCGTGCTGATCCTGCTGCAGCCCAACCTCGGCACCGCCACGCTGGTGACCGCCAGCGGGGTGTTCGCGCTGCTGTTGGCGGGCCTGCGCTGGTGGTGGATGGCCGTGGCCCTGGGCGGGCTGTCGGTCGCTGCGCCGCTGGCGTGGTTCGGGCTGCTGCGCCAGTACCAGAAGGATCGTGTGCTGACCTTCCTGTACCCGGAGAACGATCCGCTGGGCACCGGCTGGAACATCATCCAGTCCAAGATCGCGATCGGCTCGGGCGGCATGCACGGCAAAGGCTGGGGGCAGGGGACCCAGGCCACGCTGGATTTCCTGCCCGAGTACACCACCGACTTCGCCTTCTCGGTGCTGGCCGAGGAGTTCGGCTGGGTCGGCGTGGCAGTGGTGCTCAGCCTGTTCCTGTTCGTCACCGCGCGCTGCCTGTGGATCGCCAGCCAATCGCGCTGTGGCTACTCGCGCCTGTTGGTGGGCACCACCGGCCTGGTGTTCTTCGTCTATGTGCTGGTCAACGGCGGCATGATCTCCGGCCTGCTGCCGGTGGTGGGCGTGCCGATGCCGCTGATCAGCTATGGCGGCACCTCGGCGGTCTCGCTGCTGGCCAGTTTCGGGCTGGTCATGGCCGCACGACAGCACCAGCCGGTGCATGCCACATGAGCGAGGTTTGCGCAGCCTTTGCGCGGGCACCCATGGGGAAACGGTTTCAGGTGCACACGTAGTCAACGCGCGCGGGCAAAAGTGAGAAGTGGCGCACAGATATGAAGTGACTTGATCTCGATCAATGGACTTGTCGTAAACGGCCTGCACAATGGCGGCCCGCCAACAACGACGCGCTGAGCCAAGCATCGCGGAGGGGGAGTCTGGCGGGGAGTAGTTGACCTCACAGGCAGAGGGGCGAAGCGCGCGCTGGGGAGATGCGCGCCGCGCCGCTGCCGATCAGGTCCGGTTTGGCCGGTTGCGTCTGCGGGGATGGGGACGCAACCGGCGAACCTCTTGTGCCGTCCCTACCAACTTCCAAAAGTGAGACGTGCGTTGCGTGGCCGCCCTTGCTGGGCTGCCCCGGCCGCCCGGCGGCGGGCCGTGCCGCACACCGGTACCGCCGCGATCGTGGCGCCCCCCTGCACCAATACATGAATGGGCGCCGGTAATGCGCCTGTCTACACATGGCCTTAACGGCCGTGGAGAAACTCGGGCAATCCGTTGAGATTCATGGTCTTAGGGGTTTTAATTCATCCATGACCTGCTAACCTGCCGCGATGATTCGACGCTCCCTGGCCTGCATGCTCACGCTCGGTTTGGTCGCTTGTGCGACCCAGCCGCAGACTCCTTCACCGACGCCGCAGGCCTCGGGTGTTCCCGTCACGCCGGCCCCCGGCAGCAAGGGTCCGGCCGAAGCTGCCCCGGAGGCAGCTGGGGCCAACGCCGCCCCGGTAGATCTGACCCCGGTGCCCTTCGAGGTGGCCCGCGCCAACTTCGTGCGCGATACCGCCGCCCGTTACGGCATTCCGGCCTCGCAGATCGAGGCGACACTTGCCCAGGCGCAGATCCGTGATCCGATCATCGCCGCGATGTCGCGCCCGGCCGAGCGGGTCAAACCGTGGAACGAGTACCGGCCGATGTTCATCAGCCAGGCGCGGATCGAGGGCGGAAAGAAATTCCTCGCCCAGCACCGCGATGAGTTGATGCGCGTGCAGCAGCGCACCGGCGTCCCGGCCGAGGTGATCGTGGCGATCATCGGCGTGGAAACCAGCTACGGCGGCAATACCGGCAACTACCGCGTGCTCGATGCGCTGTACACACTGGCCTTCAAGTACCCGCGCAGCGGCGACCCGGCCAAGCTTGAACGTGAAGTGCGCCGCGAGCTGTTCTTCCGCGACGAGCTGTCGCGCCTGTTCGCGCTGACCCGCGATGAAAAGCTGGACATCACCGCGATCAAGGGCAGCTACGCCGGCGCGATGGGCATGGGCCAGTTCATGCCCTCCAGCTATCTGGACTATGCGGTGGACGGCAACGGCGATGGCCGCCGCGATCTGTTCAACAGCTACGACGACGTGTTCTCGTCGATCGCCAATTACTTCGTCAAGAAGGGCGGTTGGGTCCGTGGTGGCCCGGTGGCCGTGCCGGCCACGCTGCAGGCCGGTCGCGAGGAATTCAATCCGACCGAATGGGCGCCGACCTGGACGCTGTCGCAGCTGGCCCAGCGCGGGTACCAGCCCAGCGTGCCGGTCGCCGCGGGCCTGACCGCCACCCCGATCACCTTGGAAGGCAGCACCGGCAAGCAGTACTGGCTGGGCTTCCAGAACTACTACGCCATTACCCGCTACAACCTCTCGAAAATGTATGCGATGGCCGTGTACCAGCTGTCCCAGGCCATTGCTGGACAGGAGTTGCCGCCGGCATGAACACGATCGCACGCTCCAGATGGCTGATCCCGGGTCTGTTGATACTGGCACTGGCCGCCTGCAGCAGTGCGCCGAAGAAACCCGGTGCCAGCAGCGCCGGCAGCAGCAAGCCGTCCGCCGCGGTGGTGCAGGGCAAGGGCGGGCGTCCGGCGCATTGTCCGGAAGGCTCTCCCTACAAGGCGGCTGCTGAAGATCCCAGCACGCGCGGCGATTACCGCGCCGGCGGTCTGTACAAGCCGGGCGTGAATGACAGCACCCCCACCTACATCCCGAACGTGGCCTGCATCCCCGAGCCGGAAGTGGTCGATCTGCCGCGCTCGCCGATCGGCAACAAATCGCCGTACGTCGTGCTGGGCAAGCAGTACCAGGTGATGGACAAGACCCGCGGCTACGCCGAGAAGGGCACTGCTTCCTACTATGGCGCCAAGTTCCACGGCCGCCTGACTTCCAACCGCGAGGTGTACGACATGTACGCCTTCACCGCCGCGCACAAGACACTGCCGCTGCCGAGCTTTGCCCGGGTGACCAACCTGGACAACGGCGAATCGGTGATCGTGCGCGTCAACGATCGCGGCCCGTTCCACGATGGGCGCGTGGTCGATCTCAGTTATGCCGCCGCCGTGCGCCTGGGCATCACCCAGCGCGGCACCGGCAACGTGGAGGTGCGTGCGCTGGCACCGGGGGATGACAACCTGATGGTCGACAAGCCCAGCCGCCGCGAGCGCCGCGAGGTCGCCGCCGCTGCGGCTGCCGCCGCCTCCGCCTCCGCGCCCGCCGCTGCCGTGCGCAGTGCCAGCGAGATGGATGCGCTGGTCGGCAAGCTGCCGGCCGCCACGGCGACCGCTGCCGCCAAACCGGCCGGCGAGAAGTACCGCTACCGCGTGGCCGATTCGGCCAAGCCGGGCAACGCCGACAACTTCGATCACTGGATGCGCGACAACGGTGTGCGCGTTGCCACCGGCAAGCCCGCCACCACCCAGGCTGCCAGCGTCAACAGTGCGCCGGTGGCGGTGGCCGCATTGCCCGCCGCCGCACCCGCGGCACGCCCGGCACCGGCCCCCGGTGCAACGCTTTCCCAGCAGGTGCTCGGCAGCGTGCTGCTGCAGGTCGCCAGCTTCGCCAGCCGTGACAACGCCACCCGCGCGCTCGGCCAGCTGTCCTCGGCGGGCATCGCCGGGGCCAGCATCAGCGACATCGTCAGTGGCGGGCGCACCCTGTGGCGCCTGCGCGTGCCGGCCCCCGACCATGCCAGCGCCTCGGAACTTGCCGGCCGGATTGCCGGTCTGGGCTTCGGGGCGCCGCAGATCGTGAAGGACTGAGCCTTCCACTGCCCGCGGCACGCCAGCGCGTGCCGCCGCTCCTTGGGCCTACAATGCCCGTTATCCCTCATCCACCCCTTGGCGCCCTCCAGGAGCTTGCTGTCCGATGAAATTCCGCTTTGCCGCCGCTGCCATGGCCACGACCCTGTTCGTGGGCATGGTTTCCGCCCAGACCCCTGCGCCGACCCCGGCTCCGGCGCCTGCTCCCGCCGCCGCTCCGGCCACCGTGGCGACCCCGCCGGCCCCCAAGCCCAGCGTCTCCAAGGCCTGGATCCTGATGGACTACGCCACCGGGCAGGTCCTGGCCGGTGAAAACGTGCACGAACAACTGGCCCCGGCCAGCATCACCAAGGTGATGACGTCGTATGTCGTGGCCGCCGAGGTCAAGAACGGCAAGGTCCGCACCGATGACCAGGTGATGATGAGCGAGCGCGCGTGGCGCGAGGGCGGCGCCGGCACCGACGGCAGCTACAGCGGCTTCCCGGTCAACCAGACCGCACGCCTGGAAGACATGGAAAAGGGCATGGCGATCCAGTCCGGCAACGATGCCGCGATCGCCCTGGCCGAACACGTGGCCGGCAGCGAAGAGGCCTTCGCCTCGCTGATGAACAGCTACGCCGCCAAGATCGGCATGAAGGATTCCCACTTCGTCAACGCCCATGGCCTGAGCGCCCCGGGCCACCACACCACCGCGTACGACCTGGCCCTGCTGGGCCGCGCGATGGTGCGTGACTATCCGGAAACCTACGCCTACAACAAGGTGAAGGAATTCACCGTCGGCAACATCACCCAGCCCAACCGCAACCTGCTGCTGTGGCGCGACCAGAGCGTGGACGGCATCAAGACCGGCCATACCTCCGAAGCCGGCTACTGCCTGATGAGCTCGGCCCAGCGGGGTGACCAGCGCCTGGTCGCCGTGGTGCTCGGTGGCGGCTCGGAAAAGCAGCGCGCCGATGACAGCCTGGCGCTGCTCAACTGGGGCTTCCGCTTCTTCGAAACCCACCGCATGTACGAGCCGGGCAAGGTCGTGGCCGAGCACAAGGTGTGGAAGGGCAAGACCGACAAGCTGCAGCTGGGCGTGGCCCAGCCGATGCTGGTCAGCGTCCCGCGCGGCCGCTACAACGATCTCAAGCCGAGCATCGATGTGCCCAAGACCCTCGAAGCGCCGTTCACCGCCGGGCAGCAGGTCGGCACCCTGAAGGTGATGCTGGACAACCAGGTCGTCGCCCAGGCTCCGCTGGTGGCCGTGGCTGCCGTGGAAGAAGCCGGCTTCTTCAAGCGCCTGTGGGACAGCTTCTGGATGTGGTGGGAATCGGAGTAATCCGGTTCGACCGCACTGAAAAAGACCGGCGAAAGCCGGTCTTTTTTTTGGGTGGGCGATGAGCCGACCAACGGTCGGCAGCTACCCGCTTCAGGATCAGTCGCTCGCTTACAGCGACCGGCTGATCGTGAAGCTGCCGAACACCGGCGCCTCACGCTGCCCATCGAACTCGCGCGTGCTGTGGTAACGGGCCAGCGCGAACTTCCAGCGACCGCGCATCACCGCCAGCCCGTATCCGGCCGTCCCCACCACGTGGCGCTTGTCCACGCTGTGGCTGTTGCGGAAGGTATTGCCGTCCAGCGTGATATCGCGGATCACCCACGCCGCATCCGTGGTGGCGAACAGATGCCACGACCAGCCGCTCGGCTTGCCGCCGCGCGTCGGCGCAGTGTTCTCACCGGCCGGGCGCAGCGGCGTGCTGCCGAAATCGTCCGGCAACTTCCAACCAAAGCGCACCTCGCCACCGGCATTGAGGTGCGTGGCCAGATTGCCCACCGCGCCACCGTAGTGGCTGATCGCATCCCAGCCCCAGCCGCCCAGGTTCTCACTGGCGTCGGCCGGCCACCGGCGCATCCGCTCGTGCGTGAGCATGATCACCGGCTCGTTGTGCAGCTGGTTGTCCCAGCCCTGGAACTTCTCATCGCCCAGCAGCTCGTGCACCGCGTTCTGGACTTCCTCGCCCTGGGCCCACGGCCCCACCACGCCCAACGCCAGCTGCGTGGTCTGCAACCGGTCGCCGCGACGCGCGTTGTAACCGAAGCTGCCGATCAGCACGCCCGCATACGGCCGGTCGTCCTCGATCAGGTCCTTCCGGGTGAAATCGGTGGGGGTGAAGATGCCCTGGGCCAGGCTGAAGATCATGTTCTGCTGTTCGTACTCGCCCGGATGCAGCCGCTCCAGGTGGCTGTTGACCCAGCGCGCCAGGCGCGGCAGGCACGGGTCATCGGTGTAATCGACCAGGTTCGGCGAGACGAAGGTGATCTGGGCGCCGTTGGTATAGCCCTGGTCCTGGTCCTTGCCACCGAAGAGGTCGTTGTCGACGCGGAAATTGACCTGCGGCGGGTGCTCGCGCATCGCATCGGGCCCGCATTGAGTGGCGGCGTGGGCGGCAGGCGCGGCCAGGGCCAGGACACCGGCGAGTGCGGCCGGCAGCGCAAAGGGCTTCAGAGACATGGGATACCAGACGGGGATTTATTCTTTCTTAAGCCGGTACAGCGTAATCAGAGCGTGATGTCGTGAACAGCACTGCGCACGCATTGCTGCGTATCAGTGGCGATACAGGCGTTTTCACGGGCCGTTCGGCGCCGCTGTGCGCACGATCAAGCAGCGCTTGGGTTCGGGCGCAGGCATCCCCATAATCCCGGTCATGGAGATCAAGTCTGACAACCCCGACCACGGCTTCCAGTTTCCCGGCCAGTTCGAACTCAGCGCCATGGGCGCGGCCGGCAAGGACCTGGAACGCGAACTGCCGCGCCTGCTCGAGCTGGCCGGCGTGGATGTGCTGAGCGAGCGCATCAGCTGGAAACACTCGTCCAACGGCAAGTATGTGTCGGTGCGGCTGGTGTTCAAGGCGGATAACCGCGACCAGTACGACGCCGCCCACAATGCCCTGCGCGACCACCCGGAAGTGAAGTGGACGCTGTAACCAGCTGCGCCACCGCTGCGGCCCCGGGTGACCGGGCGCCGCAACCGGCCATTGTGCGCGAACTCGGCCGCCAGCCCTATGCCCCGGTCTGGCACGCGATGCAGCGCTTCACCGATGCCCGCACCGAGGACACCCCCGACGAGCTGTGGGTGGTCGAGCACGACCCGGTGTTCACCCTGGGCCAGGCCGGCAAGGACGAGCACGTGCTCGCCCCCGGCGATATTCCCGTTCTGCATGTCGACCGTGGCGGCCAGGTGACCTACCACGGCCCCGGCCAGCTGGTGATCTACCCGCTGCTGCAGCTGCGGCGGCTGGGGATCGGCGTGCGCGACTACGTCTGCCGCATCGAGCAGGCCATCATCGACACCCTCGGCGACTGGAATATCGGCGCCGAGCGCCTGGAGGGCGCGCCCGGGGTCTACGTGGGCGGGGCCAAGGTCGCCGCCCTGGGCATCCGCGTCCGCCGTGGCTGCACCTTCCATGGCCTGTCCTTCAATGTGGCCATGGACCTGGAACCGTTCCGCCGGATCAACCCCTGTGGCTATCAAGGGCTGCAGGTGACCTCGGTGGTAGACTTGGGGGACCGTCCGGCATGGCGGCCGTCACGCCGGTGCTGCTGGGCCATCTGGCCCGCCAGTTCGGCCTGGCCCTCGAGCCGGCCGCTGAATTACCCGATTTGACTGACGCGGCGTGAACGCCGCCGACCAAGGCCATGACTGAAACCACCGCTCGCATCATTCCCCTGCAGGTTGTGCAGGGCGACACGCCGTCCGCCGCCCCGTTGCAGACGGGCGTCAAACAGATCGGCGGTGACAAGATCGGCCGCTCGCCGGTGCAGTTCGCCGACGTGCCGGTGCTGCGCAAGCCGTCGTGGATCCGCGTGCGGATTCCCTCCGGCAACGCCGTGCAGAACCTCAAGGCCAAGCTGCGCGAAAACCGCCTGGTCACGGTCTGCGAGGAAGCCAGCTGCCCCAACATCCACGAGTGCTTCAGCCACGGCACCGCGACCTTCATGATCCTCGGCGAGGTCTGCACCCGCCGTTGCTCGTTCTGCGACGTCGCCCACGGCCGGCCCAAGCCGCCGGATGCCAACGAGCCGGCCAGCCTGTCCCAGACGGTGGCGGACATGGGCCTGAAGTATGTCGTGGTGACCAGCGTGGACCGCGATGACCTGCGCGACGGCGGTGCCCAGCACTTCGCCGACTGCATCGGTGCCATCCGTGCCAAGTCGCCCAACACCAAGATCGAAGTGCTGACTCCGGATTTCCGTGGCAAGGGCCGCATGGAGCGCGCGCTGGAGATCCTGGCGACCAACCCGCCGGACGTGTTCAACCACAACATCGAAACCGTGCCGGACCTGTACCGCAATGTGCGCCCGGGCGCGGACTACCAGTGGTCGCTGACCCTGCTCAAGAAGTTCAAGGCCCAGCACCCGGAGATCGCCACCAAGTCCGGCATCATGCTCGGCCTCGGCGAGACCCTGGAGCAGGTCCAGGCCACGCTGCGCGACCTGCGCGAGCACGATGTGGACATGATCACGATCGGCCAGTACCTGCAACCGACCGCGCATCACCACCCGGTGCTGCGTTACTGGACCCCCGAGGAGTACAAGGCGCTGGAGGAGTACGGCAATGCGCTGGGCTTCAGCCACGTCGCTTCCGGTCCGATGGTGCGCTCGTCCTATCATGCCGACCGCCAGGCGGCCGACGCCGGCATCGCCGGTTGATCCAGCGGGCCCTTCGGGGCCCGTTCTGCCAATCCACTCCGTCTTTCCCCGGCCGCGGCCCTGAACCGCGGATGGCCGCAGGCCTGTGCCTGCCTGCCGATCGCGCCGGTATTCACAAATTTCTCCAACGGCCTCGGTAGGCTGAAGGCCCCGGTGACAAACGCGGCAACTTTCGGCACTGTCGTGGTGTCTGTAATGCACGCAGTCTCTCCCTTGGCAAGGTGCCACGAGCTAGTCCATGAAATTCAAAGCCCCCGCATTCCTGATGGCCCTGGCGCTCACCGCGCCGATGGCACTGGCCGCCTACGCCGATTCGCCCGCGCTGCCTTCGGCGGCAACACCCGACCAGGTGACCACCTCCAAGCTGGTCTACGGGCTGCTGTCGGACAGCCGCTACGCCTACCGGCCGCGCGCACTGGATGCCGCGACCTCCAAGGACGTCTTCAAGCGCTATCTGGAATCGCTCGATAGCAGCAAGCAGTTCTTCACCCAGGCCGACATCACCCGCTTCGCCCCGTTCGAGGCCAACATCGCCACCGCCATCCGCGGCGGCGAGCTGGAGCCGGCGTTCCAGGTGTTCGCGGTGTACAAGCAGCGCGTGGGCGAGCGTGTCGGCTATGCACGCAAGCTGCTCAAGCAGGATTTCGATTTCAGCACCGATGAGAAGTTCGAGTACGACCGCAAGGACGTGCCATGGGCCGCGAGCAGCGCCGAACTGGACGATCTGTGGCGCAAGTCGGTCAAGAACGATTGGCTGCGCCTGAAGCTGGCCGGCAAGCAGCCGGCCGAGATCCGCAAGACGCTGGACAAGCGTTACGCCACGCTGGAGAAGTCGGTCAATGAGTTGAAGGGCGAGGACGTGTTCCAGTTCTTCCTCAACGCCTACACCAGCGCCGTGGACCCGCACACCGATTACTTCACCCCGCGCACCGCCGAGAACTTCAACCAGGCGATGTCGCTGTCGCTGGAAGGCATCGGCGCGCAGCTGCAGCGCCAGGACGACATGGTGGTGATCCGCGAGGTCATCGCCGGTGGTCCGGCCGCGGTCAATGGCACGCTCAAGCCGGGCGACCGCATCGTCGGCGTCGGCCAGGGCAAGTCCGGTCCGCTGGAAGACGTGATCGGCTGGCGCATCGATGACGTGGTGGCCAAGATCCGCGGCAAGAGCGATACCCAGGTCCGCCTGGAGTTCATCCCGGCCGAAGAAGGCGTGGACGGCAAGCACCACACCCTGGTGCTGACCCGCCAGAAGGTGCGCCTGGCCGAACAGGCCGCCAAGGGCGAGACCCTGACCATTCCGGCCAAGGATGGAGAGCCCGAGCGCAAGGTGGGCGTGATCAAGCTGCCCACCTTCTACCAGGACTTCGAAGGGCGCCGCCGCAACGCTGCCGATTACGCCTCGGCCACCCGCGACGTGGCCAAGCTGCTGGCCGGCTTCAAGGCCGACAAGCTCGACGGCGTGGTGCTGGACCTGCGCAACAACGGCGGTGGTTCGCTGGATGAAGCGATCGAACTGACCGGTCTGTTCATCGAACAGGGCCCGGTGGTCCAGGTCCGTGAATCCGGTGGCCGCGTCACCGTCAACAGCGACCGCAGCGAAGTGGTCGCGTGGGATGGCCCGCTGGCCGTGCTGATCAACCGCGGCTCGGCCTCGGCCTCGGAGATCTTCGCCGGCGCCATCCAGGATTACGGCCGTGGCCTGGTGATCGGTGAGACCACCTTCGGCAAGGGCACCGTGCAGAACATCGTCGATCTGGACCGGTGGCCGAGCGGCGAGACCCAGCGCTTCGGCCAGGTCAAGCTGACCATCGCCCAGTTCTTCCGCGTCAGCGGCAGCAGCACCCAGCACAAGGGCGTGGTGCCCGATCTGGCCTTCCCGGCCAGCGTGGACGCCAGCGAGTACGGCGAAAGCACCTACGACAACGCGCTGCCGTGGACCCGCATCGCCGCGGTGCCGCACACCCAGTACGGCAACTTCGGCCCGCTGCTGCCCAAGCTGGAAAGCCGCCATGACACGCGTATCGCCGCCGACAAGGAGTTCCAGTGGTGGAACGAGGATGTCGAGCAGTTCCGTGCGGAGAAGGCCAAGAAGTACATCTCGCTCAACGAGGCCGAGCGCCGCGCCGAGCGCGAGAAGCAGGACAAGCAGCGCACCGATCGCCAGGCGATCCGCAAGCAGCTGGGCCTGGATCTGGACCCGCTGGCCGACGACAGCAATGACGACGGCCTGACCGGCAACGAACGCGACATCGTCAAGGATGCCGCCCGCGAGAAGGCCGCCGAAAAGCGCCCGGATCCGCTCCTGCGCGAGTCGGCGGCGATCCTGGCCGATGCGGTGAACCTGCTTGAGGCCGACCGCCCGCTGTCGGCCCAGGTCCTGCCGCAGTCGACTGCCGTGGGCCGCTGGGCGGACTGAACGCCGGCCGCCACCAGCTGAACAGGTGACAACTCCACAGGCCGCCCTTCGGGGCGGCCTGTGCGTATCCACCTCCTGCCAACGCGCACGGGTCTATCCTTGGAGGCTGGATTTCCGCAGGAGCGGCCATGCGCTTTCGTCGTGTACGTTCGATCCCGCTGCTGGCGGTGTTCGCCGCGTTGACCGCCTGTGGCGGCCGCGCCGCCGACAGCACCCTGATCCGTGAGTCGTTCGACTCCGGCGATACCTATTCGCGCACCGTGCCCGGCCCGCCGGCCCAGGCCTGCGAGGCCGCCCGCCGCACCCTGCTCAGCCAGGGCTATGCGATCGCCCGCGCCGGCGATGATGCCGTGGAAGGCAACAAGAACTTCCAGCCCAGGGATGAAGAGCACGAGCAGCTGGTGCTGCGTATTTCGTGCGCGCCGCGCGGTGACCAGGCGCTGGTGTTCGTCAGCGCGGTGCAGGACCGCTACGCGTTGAAGAAAAGCCCGACCTCGGCCAGCGTCGGCGTCGGCGCGCTGGGCTCGGTCTCGCTGCCGTTCGGCAGCAATGACGACTCGCTGGTGAAAGTGGCCAGCAGCACCGTGCAGGACGCCACCTTCTATCGCCGCTTCTTCGAGCGCCTGCAGCAGTACCTGCCGGCAGCAGCCGTGCCCGAGCCCAGCCCGGCTGCCGCGCCGGCGACCGCCCCCGCTGCGGCGGTGGAGCCGACGCCAGCCACGGTGGTGAGCGATACCCCGGCCTCTCTGCGCTGAGCGGGCGGGGGTGCGGCGCGTCATGGCAGCAGGATCGCGGCGCTGGCGCCGCTGTGCGCTCGCGGTGCTGCTGGGGCTGATCCCGGCGGCCAGTGCGTGGAGCGCGGCGTCGTGCGCGCAGAGTGTGCTGGAAGCGCTGGGCTGGCAGTTCAGTGAGGCGGACGTCGCTGCGCCGGTGGTCCATGCCGGACCGGTGTGCGAGCGCCCCGACCTGCGCCAGGCGCGGGCCGCAGGCGACCTGCGCGTACAGCTGCCGCGGCAGTGGTCGGCGCAGCAGCGCCAGGCCTGGCTGCCGACCCTGTTCGATGACCCGGGCACGGTCTGTGCCTATGCATTCAAGCTGGGCGCGGCCACGCGCCGGGCCACCACCGCCCTGCAGGACAACGACGGCTTCCGCTTCTCGGCCTTGCAGCTGGGCTGGATCGGCTTCGGCGCCGGCGGCGCGCAGGCCAAGGGTTGGGAGCGCTTCCGCAGCTTCGGCCGCGGCTATCAGCCGGCCGAAGCCAACAGTGCGGCGCTGCAGACGTTCTACGATGGCCGCGTACGCGCCGAGTGCGGGGTCGGCCGCCAGGTGGCGCAGCTGGCGACCCAGCGCGAACTGTACGGCGATGCCGCCTTCGACCGCGAATTCTCCGCCGATGAACTCTCCATCGGCACGTTCCTGACCCTGCACGAGACCGACAGCATCCTGCTGGGCCGGCATGCCGGGGAGTTCCTGGCCGACGGCAAAGCCAGCAAGACCGCGCAACGCGGTCGGCAGGCGTTCGTGGGTGCGCCCGGTTTCATCGAGCACGTGTTCGAGCGCAAGTACCTGGATGACATCAACAACCAGGCCGAGAACTTCGTGGTGGTCGATGTCAGCGATGCCGCGGCGCGTGCGCTGCGCGAGCACGACGGCTTCGCCCATTACGACCAGGTCAACCGGCGCATCTGGTCACTGGCCCAGCGCATGCCGGGCCCGGGGCCGCGCCGCTTCGAGCGGCTGCTGATCGAGCGCGATCCGATCTGGAGGCGCGAGGTGCCGGCCGAACAGCAACCGCTGCTGAAGGAACTGGATGCGTTGCTGGACGATCCGTTCTACCAGGGGTTCCTGATTTACGTGCATCCTCGCGGTATACGTCCTATCGGATATCACATCGCGCGCCTGCTCGATCGCAATCCGCGCACGCCGTTCGCGATCGAGCTGGGGCTGCACAATCTGCACACCACGTTGTACCGGCGCTGGATCCAGGCGCAGCTGCGGCAATGCGCGGCAGCGCCGGTACCTCCTGTTACACAACCGCATTCGCAAGCTGAGCAAAGGTGAGTCATGGATATTGCAATGATTGGGCTGGGCCGCATGGGCGCCAACATGGCCGAGCGCCTGCATCGCGGCGGGCACCACGTGATCGGTGTCGATCCCGGTGAGGCCGCGCGTACCGCGGCCGCCGAGCGCGGTTTCGAGGTCAGTGCCTCGATCGCCGAGACGCTTGCGGCGCTGCCGGTGCCGCGCGTGGTGTGGCTGATGGTGCCGGCCGGCGTGGTTGACCAGACCCTGGCGTCGCTCTCGCCGCATCTGTCCGAAGGCGACGTGGTGATCGACGGCGGCAACTCGTATTACAAGGATTCCATGCGCCGCAGCGAGCAGCTGCAGGGCGAGGACGTGACCTACATCGACTGCGGCACCAGTGGCGGGGTGTGGGGCCTGCAGGAGGGCTACAGCCTGATGATCGGCGGCGACAAGGCCGCGGTCGAGCGGATCGGGGCGATCTTCCGCACGCTGGCACCGGCCGAGGACCGTGGCTGGGCGCACGTCGGCCCGAGCGGGGCAGGGCACTTCTGCAAGATGGTCCACAACGGCATCGAGTACGGGATGATGCAGGCCTATGCTGAAGGCTTCGCGCTGATGCAGCACAAGACCGACTTCAATCTCGATCTGGCGCAGGTGGCCAAGGCCTGGCAGCACGGCAGCGTGGTGCGCTCGTGGCTGCTCGACCTCAGTGCCGATGCACTGGGCCGCAACCCGCAGCTGGAGGGCATCGCGCCGTATGTCGAAGACTCCGGCGAGGGCCGCTGGACCGTGGCCGAGGCGATCGATCTGGACGTGCCGGCGCCGGTGATCACGCTGTCCCTGCTCGAACGCCTGCGCTCGCGCGAGAAGAACTCCTTCAGCGACCGCCTGCTGGCGGCGATGCGCAATGAGTTCGGTGGTCACGCGATCAAGACCACGTAAGCCGGATCGATGCGGGCCGGCGAAGGTGATCGTCCGGCCCGTGGGCGGCAGCGTGTAGATCCCCCGGCCAGAGTGAGTGAGCCAGGGCGTTGCCTCAGAGCGTCATCCGCCGCCCGCTGCGCGTACTTTCCGCACCGGCCTCCAGCAGGCGCATCAGCTGCAGCGCCTGCGCGGTGCTGACCGGTGCCTCTGCCACGCCCAGCATCGCATCGCGGAACTGCGCATAGAACGCACGGTAATCACCCGGCACGTTGTCCACGGTGCTGCGCTGGGTGTGACCCTCGGCGTCGACCCGCACCAGATGCCCGTGCTGCGGGTCCAGGCCCCAGCCCGGCGCACCCGGTGCGATGCCGCGGCGCAGCTGGTCTTCCTGCACGTCCAGCCCGTCTTTGAGATAGCTGCCGGCATCGCCATGCACGATGAAGCGCGGGCCGGAGGCGGCCACCAGCGAGCCGGCGTGCAGGATCGCGCGGTGCCGCGGGTAATGCAGCACCGCGTGGAAATAGTCGTTGCCCAGGGCGTGCTCACGCTGCGCCATCAGGTCCACGCTGATCGCGCCGGGCCAGCCGAACAACTGCAGCATCTGATCCAGCAGATGGGGGCCCAGATCCATCCACAGGCCGCTGCCGGGCGCATCGCTTTCGCGCCAGCGCTCGCGCACCTGCGGGCGGAAGCGGTCGAAGTGGGAATGGCATTCGGCGACGCGACCGATCCGGCCCTCGTCGATCACCTGCTTGAGGGTGAGGAAGTCGGCGTCATGGCGGCGGTTCTGGAAGACGGTGACCACGCGTTCGGCCGCCTGCGCGGCCTGCACCACCGATTCGGCCTCCGCAACGGACAGCGCGAACGGCTTGTCGACCAGTACATGCTTGCCCGCCGCGAGTGCGGCGCGCGCCAGGGGGGCATGCGCATCGTTCGGCGTGGCGATCACCACCGCGTCCACCGCCGGGTCGTCGAACAGCTGCTGCGGGTCCGCGCAGATGCGCACATCGGTGAAGCTGCGCAGCAACCGGTCGCGCTGCGAGCTGACGATGCTGTGCAACGCCAGGCCCGGCGTGTGCAGGATCAACGGCGCATGGAAGACGCTGCCGGCCAAGCCATAACCGATCAATCCCACCTGCAGTACGGCGGCCATGGTGCGCTCCAACATAACGGGGCAGGACAGCGTAACGGCTGGGCGCGCGCGGCGGAAATCTGAACGGTTTGGCCGCAAGCTGAGTGGTTCACGGCAGCGTTATGCGGCGCCCACGTCCCGTCCACGGCCCGGCACGGACACTGGCTGCACATCCGCAAAGGAATTCGAACATGACCAACACGACCCGTAATCTGCTTGCTGCTTCGCTGGCCCTGGGCATGGTGCTGGGCACCTCTTCCGCCATGGCCAAGGATCCGCCGAAGACCACCGATCATGCCGCGATGACCCACGCCGATACCCACGATTCGGCTGAGCCGGTCACCGACAGCTGGATCACCACCAAGGTCAAGACCGACCTGCTGACCAGCAAAAACGTCCCGGGTACCGAAGTGAAGGTGGAGACCGTCAATGGCGTGGTCACCCTTACCGGCACCGTCGCCAGCCAGGCCGAGCATGACAAGGCCGTCCGTGTGACCCAGCAGATCAAGGGCGTCAAGCGTGTCGACGCCGCTGGCCTGAAGGTCGCCGCGACCGCCGCCAAGCGCTGAGTCCTGCTGCACCGTTGAACAGAGCGCGCCTTCGGGCGCGCTTTTTTGTGCGCGCTTGCCGAGCCCGCGCGCGGTTCAGTCAGGTGAGGGGCCGCGTATTCACAAAGGGGTGGAGTATATTCAGCGCTTCGCCATCGCCGTGCGGTGCGCATGCCGGCTGTACGCGCATGGGCGCGACCGGTGTGGCACCGAGCTGAAGAGGGACTATGGCGCTGGTGTTCAGTGATCAAATCTGGGACCGCTGGCGATTGCCGGCACTGGCCCTGGCGGCGGTAGCCATCATCGTGGTGCCGTGGCTCACCCTGCGCAAGCTGGCTGATGACAACATCGATGCGATGAACTGGGTCACCCACACCCAGGATGTCGGCGTGGCCGTCTACCAATTGCAGGCCGACGTGCGCGATGTCGAATCGGCCGCGTTGACCATGTCCAAGGGCATCGATGCGCCTGGCCTGCGCGAACGCCTGGCCCAGGCCAACGACATCCCCGGGCGGCTGGCCCGGCTGGCCGAGCTGACCCGTGACAATCCGGATCAGCTGATCCGCATCGGTCGCATCCAGTCCATGCTCGAACGCCGCATGGAGCTGGCCAAGCAGCTGGCCCGCTCGGCGCCCGATGCCGACCAGCGGCAGCTGGTGGCCGACCTGACCACCCGCTACCCCATCCGCAACCTGGTCGAAGAACTGCAGGCCACCGAAGAGCAGCTGCTCGCCAAGCGCTCGGCGCTGTTCGCGGCCCAGCAGCGCCAGGGCGAGTTCATTTCCTGGTCGGCGCTGGTGGTTCAGCTGCTGCTGCTCGGCCTGGTGCTGTGGCTGCTGCAACGCCAGATCCGCCATCGTCTCAGCGCCGAACGCGCCTCGCTGCGCGCGGCCGGACGTGCCGCGTCGGTGCTGCACACGGTGCGCGAGCCGATCGTGCTGCTGGACCGCAGCCTGCGCGTGCAGATGCACAATCCCGCGTTCGCCGAACTGTACGGGCTGGACGAGGAGACCTCGGCCGAAGGGCTGCCGCTGGACAGCATCGGCGACGGGGCCTGGGCCGATGGAGTGGTCCGCCAGCGCCTGACCGACGTGCTGCTGCGCGGCCGCGAGCTGTGGGATTACGAGCACGAACAGCGCACCGCCGATGACGTGGTGCGGATCATGCTGATCAACGCGCGGCGCATGCCGCTGCCGGACAAGGACGATGAAGTGGTGCTGATGACGGTCAGCGATGTCACCGTGCAGCGCGCCGTACAACTGCGGGTGGAGGAACTGAACCGCCAGCTGGAAGGCAAGGTCGAGCAGGTCTCGGAGGTGAATCGCGAACTGGAAGCCTTCAGTTACTCGGTCTCGCACGACCTGCGCGCGCCGTTGCGCCACGTGGCCGGCTTCTCCGACAAGCTCACCCGCCACCTGGGCGACGGGGCCGACGAGAAGTCCCTGCATTACCTGGGCGTGATTTCCAATTCCGCCCGGCGCATGGCCGCGCTGATCGACGATCTGCTGGTCTATTCGCGCCTGGGCCGGGCGGCGATGCGGCTGCAGGCGGTGGACATGCAGTCGCTGGTCGCCGATACCCGCGCCATGCTCGATGCCAACCAGCAGAGCGAGGCCGAGAGCACCGGCGTGCCGCACCATGTCGACTGGAAGATCGCGCCGCTGCCGATCATCGTTTCCGATGAAAACATGATGCGCCAGGTCTGGCTGAATCTGCTCGGCAACGCGATCAAGTATTCTTCCAACCGCGAGCCGGCCCGGATCGAGGTCGACTACAAGCTGCAGCCTGACGGCAGCCATCTGTTCACGGTCCGCGACAACGGCGCCGGGTTCGACATGGCCTACGCCGGCAAGCTGTTCGGGGTGTTCCAGCGGCTGCACAAGGCCAGCGACTACCCGGGCACGGGCATCGGCCTGGCCAGTGTCCGCCGGGTGCTGACCCGCCACGGCGGCCGCATCTGGGCCGAATCGGCGGTCGATCAAGGCGCCACGTTCCACTTCGTTCTTCCACCCGCGCTCGACGCAATCAACAAGGGCTCCGCCGCATGACCGCTCTCCGTACCATCCTCCTTGCCGAGGACAGCCCCGCCGACGCCGAGATGGCCATCGACGCCTTGAAGGAGGCCCGCCTGGCCAACCCGATCGTGCACGTCGAAGACGGCGTGGAAGCGATGGACTACCTGCTGCGCCGTGGCGCCTTCGCCAACCGCGACGAAGGCCTGCCGGCGGTGCTGCTGCTGGATATCAAGATGCCGCGCATGGACGGCCTGGAAGTGCTCAAGGAAATCCGCAACACCGAGGAGCTCAAGCGGCTGCCGGTGGTGATCCTGTCCTCCTCGCGCGAAGAAAGCGATCTGGCGCGCAGCTGGGACATGGGCGTGAACGCGTACGTGGTCAAGCCGGTGGACGTGGACCAGTTCTTCGGCGCCGTGCAGACCCTGGGCAAGTTCTGGGGCCTGATCAACCAGGCACCGGAGATCGAGTAAGCCCATGCCGCTGACCGGCCCTGCGTTGGGTGCCCTGCGGATCCTGCTGATCGAGGATTCGCCGGAAGACGCCGAACTGATGTGCGAACAGATGCTCGACGCTGGCCTGGAAGCCAGCTTCGAGCGGGTGGAGAGCGCGCAGGAACTGCGTGAGGCGCTCGAGCGCGCCGCGCCGGACATCGTGCTCTCCGACCTGAGCATGCCCGGCTTCTCCGGCAACGAGGCGCTGCAGATCGTGCGCGCTGCCTTGCCCGAGGTGCCCTTCATCTTCGTGTCCGGCACGATGGGTGAGGAAAACGCCGTGGCGGCCCTGCACCAGGGCGCCAACGACTACATCATCAAGCACCAGCCGGCGCGCCTGCCCTCGGCGGTGGCCCGTGCGGTGCGCGAAGCGCGCAGCGCGATCGACCGCCAGCGCGTGGAAGCCGAGCTGATGCGTGCCCAGCGGCTGGAAAGCCTGTCGCTGCTGGCGGCCGGGCTCAGCCACGACCTGCGCAACATCCTGCAGCCGCTGCTGATCATGCCCGACCTGATGAAGGCGCGGACCGAAGATCCGCAGCTGCACCACCTGGCCGACATCATCGCCGAGTGCGGCCGGCGTGGTCATGAGATGGCCGAGTCGATGCTGTCCTTCGTGCGCGGGTCGCGCAAGCCCAGCGAACACATCTGCCTGGTCCACCTGTTCGAAGGCGTGGAGCTGCTCCTGCGCAGCAACCTGCCGGCCAAGGTCACCCTGCACCTGGAGGTGGCCGACGGCCTGGCGGTGGACGCCAACTACACCGAGTTGCAGCAGGTACTGCTCAACCTGTCCCTGAATGCCATCCAGGCCATGCCCAATGGCGGCCGTCTGACCCTGCGTGCCGCCCCTGCGGCCGATACCCATGGCGACGACTGGCTGCGCATCTCGGTGACCGACGAGGGCATCGGCATGGATGCGGACACGCTCTCGCACCTGTTCAATCCCTTCTTCACCACCAAGGCGACCGGCACCGGCCTGGGCCTGATCTCGTGCAAGCGCATCATCGAGGGCGCGCACGGCAGCATCCACGTCGACAGCCAGCCCGGTGTGGGCACGCGCTTCGATCTGCTGCTGCCCATGCGCGAGATCACCGACACCGCCGACGCCGTGGATGGGCCGATCGCCGCCGGTGCCGGCCAGTCGATCCTGGTCGTGGATGGTGAGGCGACGCGCCTGTCGCTGCTGGGCAACGCGCTCTCCAGCCAGGGTTACCACCTGCAGCTGGCCTCCGATGGCGCGGCCGCGCTGCGCTGGATGCAGCAGGAAAGCATGCCCGCGCTGGTGATCGCCGATGCCGGCTCCAAGCTGCTCTCGGCCAGCCACCTGCTGGGCGAGATGGCCACGCTGGGCTATCGCGGCCCGGCGCTGGTGCTGGAGGAAGCCGATGTGACCGTGCCGCTGGCGGTGTTCCCGCCCGGCATCAACGTGCACGTACTGCGCAAGCCGCTGGAAATGCAGCAGGTATTCCGTTCAGTGGCCGAGGCGCTGGAAACCGCCTGATCAGCCTTCCCACGGAAAGCGTGGGAGGCTGGCCACGGCCTGTTCGAGTTTGTACGACCAGTTGCCGTGGATCTCGGCATACAGCGGGCTGTCGCCGGCCAGGCGCATGCGCTGGGTGATGCGCAGGTCATCCTTGCGGATCAGCACCAGATCCACCGGCAAGCCCACCGAGAGATTGGACCGGATCGTGGAGTCCAGCGAGACGATGGCGGTGCGCGCGGCATCTTCCAGGCGGGTCTGAGGCCGCAGGATCCTGTCCAGGATCGGCTTGCCGTACTTGGATTCGCCGATCTGCAGGAACGGGGTTTCCGGCGAGGCCGCGATGGCGTTGCCGAGCGGATAGATCATGTACAGCCCGGGGTGCTCGCCGCCGATCTGGCCACCGAGGATCAGCGTCGCCTGGGTCACAATGCCGTCCTGGCCCGCCTCATGCGTGCTGGATTTGACCTGGCTGTCGAGCAGGACCCGGCCCACGTACTCGGCCACTTCGAACAGATGCCGGTAGGCGCGCAGGTTTTCCGGCCGCTGCTCTTCCACGTCACGGCGCAGCCGCGAGATCAGCAGCTGGGTGGTCGCCAGGTTGCCGGCGGCCATGATCACGAAGGCCGCCTCCCCGGGGAACTCGAATTCGTGCAGCTTGCGGTGCACGCGCACGTCGTCCAGCGACGCGTTGGTACGGGTATCGGCGGCGAAGACCAGGCCTTCGTCCACCTCGATGCCGACGCAATAGGTCATGTCGGTGTCCTATGATGTGCACCCCGATTCTATGCGCTGGCCCTGTTGGCCCGGTGTGGAATCGCCCCACGTACGCTGAATACCATGACCACTGCGCTCCTGAGCCTGGGCAGCAACCTGCAGCCGCAACAGCACCTTCACGCCGCGGTGGAGGCCCTGCGCGCGCGCTTCGGCACGATCGCGGTCTCACCGGCCTACCGCACCGCCGCGGTGGGCTTCGATGGTCCGGATTTCCTCAACAATGCGGTGGCGATCGAAACCGACCTGCCATTGCAGACGCTGGATGATTGGCTGCATGCGCTGGAAGACGCCCACGGGCGCGACCGCAGCGGCCCGCGCTTCAGCGACCGCACCCTGGACATCGATGTGGTGTTCTACGGCGACCTGATCGTGGAGGGCCCCGGCCATCTGCGCATTCCGCGCCCCGAACTCAAGCATGCTTTCGTGCTCAAGCCGCTGGCCGACATCGCCCCGGCGTTCCGCGATCCGGTCAGCGGGTTGAGCCTGGAGGCGCTGTGGCGTGCCCACCGGCAGTTCGGCGAGCCGTTCGACACGATGGACCTGCTGCCCGCGTAATCATGCACTACCGGGGCGGTCCAACGGGTGTTCAGGACAAGGTGCGCCCGCCATCCACGCGCAGGGTGTGCCCGGTCACGAACGCCGCATCCGTGGCCAGCCAGTACACCGCCTCGGCGATCTCCTCCACGGTGCCGGTGCGGGCCAGCGGGGTACGCGCCAGCAACGCCTGCTGGGCGAAATCATCCTTGCCCTGTTCCGGCCACAGGATCGCCCCGGGCGCGACCGCGTTGACCCGTACCTTGGGCGCCAGTTCCAGCGCCAGCGAGCGGGTCACCATTTCCAGCGCTGCCTTGGCGGCCGCGTACACCGGGTGGTCGCGCATCGGCTGGGTGCCATGCAGATCGGTCAGGTTGACGATGCTGCCCTGCTGGCGGCGCAGGTGCGGCGCGGCGGCCTGGGCCAGCAGCAGCGGGGCACGCGCATTGACCGCGAACAGGTCATCCCACTGGGCGGCGGTGATCTGGCCAAGCAGGGTGGGGTAGAAGTTGGAGGCATTGTTGACCAGCGTGTCCAGCCGGCCGAACTGGGCCACGGTCTGGTCGATCAGATCGGGCAGGGCCTCGGCATCGCGCAGGTCGGCCTGCAGCGCCAGCACGCTGCCCGGGCGCAGCATGTCCATGTCGAAGGCCATCTGCTGCAGCTCGGTGGTGGAGGTGTGGGCGTGCAGCACCACCGACCAGCCACAGGCGTGGAACTGGCGGGCGATGGCCGCGCCGATCCGGCGCGCGCTGCCGGTGATCAGCGCCACGGGCGCGGTATCGGTCATCGGGGGTACTCCCTGCTCAGGCTATGCTGTGCATTGTCACCGCAATCGCCCGCGCCATGCATTCCCCACTGCCCCTCCCCGAAACCGACGCCCTGGCCCACAGCGACGAGCTGGCTGCGGCGCTGCGCGCTGAAATCCTTGCCAACGGCGGCGCGATGCCGTTCTCCCGCTTCATGGAGCTGAGCCTGTACGCGCCCGGTTGGGGCTACTACAGCGCCGGTGCCAGCAAGTTCGGGGCCGCCGGCGATTTCACCACCTCGCCGGAAATCGGCGCGCTGTTCGCCGCCACGCTGGCCAATGCGATCGCCCCGGTGATGCAGCAGCTCGGGCCGCAGGCGCGCTTCATGGAGGTCGGTGGCGGCAGCGGCGCCTTTGCCGAAGTGATGCTCAAGCGCATGCTGGAACTGGACGCGCTGCCCGAGCGCTACGCGATCCTGGAACCCAGCGCGGACCTGCGGCAGCGCCAGCGCGAGCGCCTGGAAAAGGCGTTGATTCCACCGGTGTTCGCTCTGGTGGAATGGCTGAACGGCCCGTTCGATGATGACTGGGACGGCATGGTCTTCGCCAACGAAGTGATCGATGCGCTGCCGACGCCGCGCTTCCTGGCGCGCGACGGCATGGTCTATGAAGAGACCGTCGAACTGGATGCCGACGGCGCCTTCGTGCGTGGCGCGCAGCCGGCCGATGCGATGCTCAGTGCCGCCGTCCGCCACGTCGAGCATTACCGGGAAAAGCCCTTCGCCGACGGCTACCGTTCCGAACTGCTGCCGCAACTGCCGTACTGGATCCAGGCCATTGCCGGCGGCTTGAAGCGCGGCGCGATGCTGTTCGTCGATTACGGCTACCCGCGCAACGAGTATTACCAGGACGACCGCGACGACGGCACCGTGCGCGCGTTCTACCGCCACCACGTGCACAACGACCTGTATCGCTGGCCGGGCCTGCAGGACCTCACCGCCTCGGTGGACTTCACCGCGCTGGCCGAAGCCGGTACGGGCGCCGGTTTCGAGCTGGCCGGTTACTGCACCCAGGCCAGTTTCCTGCTCGGCAACGGGCTGGATGCGCTGTTGGAAAAAGCCGATGCGCGCACCGACGAGATCGGCCGTGTGCGGCTGCGCGACCAGGTGAAAAAGCTGACGTTGCCGACCGGGATGGGCGAGCGCTTCCAGGTCATGGGCTTCCAGCGCGATGTCGATTTCGAACCGGCGTTCGCGCTCGGCGATCTGACCTGGCGCCTGTAACGTGGTGGCCACGAACCTGTTGAAGCCGCTGCGCTGGCCGCGGTTCTGGCTGGCGCTGTGGTGGGGGGCGGTGTTGGGCACGATCGTGGTCTGCCTGATCCCGCCGCCGCCGCTCACGTTGCCGGAGAACAGCGACAAGATCGAACACTTCCTCGCGTACTTCCTGCTGGCCTCGTCGGCAGTGCAGATCTACCAGCGACGCGCGGCCCTGATCTGGGCCGCGGTCGGCCTGGTCGCGCTGGGTATTGGCATCGAATTCGCGCAGGGCGCCTTGACCGTCAACCGCATGGCCGACCCGATGGACGCGCTCGCCAACAGCGTTGGCGTGCTGGCCGGCACGGCGATCGTGTTGACCCCGTTGCGCGACCTGCTGGTACGCCTGCGCGGGTAATGCGGCACCGGTACTGCCGCCCGGGCGACGCATGACGGGTAGTGCCGGCCGCTGGCCGGCAACCTGGCGAATGCCGGATTCATGAGGTGCCGGCCAGCGGCCGGCACGACCTCTTCCGTCCCGCCTGCGGCTGCGGCGTCACCGCGGCAACAAGGTCATCTCATCCAGCACCCACATCGTCGGCCGGGTATCGCCGGTGAAGCGCACGCACAGGTTCTGCGTGCCCTTCAGCGACCGCGGCAATGCAGCCTCCAGGGTGATGAAGCCATCGGCGCCCGGGGCGGCCGGCAGCGTCACGCTGGCCAGCGGCTTGCCATCGCACTGCCCGCCGAGGATGTCCATCTCCCCGTGTGCGCTGCGCTTGGGCGCGAAGCGCCGGTTCGGCTCATCGTGGGCCAGCTGGAAGTAGTACGGAATCTGTCCGGCACGCACGCGCAGCTTGGCGATGCCGTCCACGTCTGCATCCTTCCACAGCCAGCACGGGTTGAAGATGTCCACGTTGAAGATCGCCCGCTCGCCCTCGGCCGGGCCGTCGTCTTCCAGGCGCAGCAGCAGCTGGCCTTCGCCCGGGCACTGCGCGAGCTGCTCGTCGGTGCGCGACAGCAGCGAGGTAGCGGTGATGTCGAAGCGGCTGGCCGCCTTGGCCAGTGCCTGGCCATTGAAGAACGTGGCCGCCTGCAGCGCCACCGGCAGCGGCTGCTGCAGCGGGGCGGTGTAGCGCGGTGAGCGGGCGGTGACCGCGCTGCCGTCCACGCTGTAGTGGATGTCGTAGCCGAGGGGGCTGCGCAGGGCCAGCGTCGCGGTGCCGGCGCGACGGTCATCGCGGCTGTCCAGCTCCACCTGGAACGGGGTCTGTGCGTACGCAATGCCCATGGCCTGGTATCGCTGCAGCTGCGCCGGCAGGCGCGCCAGGAAATCGGCGTAGTCGCGTCGTTCGCGCGGCGACCAGCCGGTCTCGGCCACGGCGGCCAGGCGCGGGAACAGGTTGTGCTGCAGGCGGGCGTAGCTGCGGGTGTGCTCGGTGAACATGTTGGCCTGCAGGCCGAGGATGTGGTGCTGCTTGTCCTTGGCCAGTGCATCGGGCACCGGCTCGAAGCCGTACACGCGCGCCAGCGGAATCGTCGCCGGGCGGCCCGGCGGCTCGTTCGGCGAGTTGGTCTGCAGGTAATCCATGTACATGTCCGTCACCGGCGACATCACCACGTCATGGCCCTCGCTGGCCGCCTTGAGGCCGCCTTCGGTGCCGCGCCAGGACATCACCGTGGCCTCCGGCGGCAAACCGCCCTCAAGGATCTCGTCCCAACCGATCAGCCGCCTGTCGTGCTTTTCCAGGAAGGTCTCCAGGCGTTTGATGATGTGGCTCTGCATTTCCATCTCATCACCGGCGCCCAGCTCGCGCATGCGCGCCTGCACCCGCGCGGAGGCTTCCCACTGGTCCTTGACCGCTTCGTCGCCGCCCACGTGAACGTACTTGGCCGGGAACAGCGCGATGACCTCTTCCAGCACGTTCTCGAGAAACGCGAAGGTACTGTCTTCGGTGTTGAACAGGTTCGGGAACACGCCCCATTCGCTCAACGGCCTGAGCGGCGTGTCGAGGGTGCCAAGCTCCGGATAGGCCGCGATTGCCGCGGTCGCGTGGCCCGGGACGTCGATCTCCGGAATGACCTGGATGTGGCGCTCAGCCGCATACGCGATCACCTCGCGGATCTGCGCCTGCGTGTAGAAGCCGCAGTACGGGCGCTCGGCGCCGGTGACCGGATCGCGGCCGCCATCGCCGGCCGGAATGCGGCAGCTGCCGACCCCGGTCAGCTTCGGGTAGCGCTTGATCTCCATGCGCCAGCCCTGGTCATCGGTGAGATGCCAATGGAAGGTGTTGAGCTTCTGCTCGGCCATCGCATCGAGGACCTGCTTGATCTCATCCAGGCTCTGGAAATGGCGGGCCGAATCGAGCATCAGGCCGCGCCAGCTGAAACGGGGGGCATCGTCGATGCGCAGCGCCGGGAGTTGCCCCTGGCTGCCACCGGTGAGCAGCTGCGAGAGCGTGGCCGCACCGTAGAACAGTCCGGCTTCGGTTGCGGCCTGCACCGTTGCGCCGCGCGCGTCCGAACGCAGCTGGTAGCCCTCGGCGCCGGTCTTGAGCGTGGCGTCGAGTACGAAGCGGATGCCGTCCTTGCCGCGTCCTTCGCTGACCGTCACCGCCGGGCCACCGCTGTTGCGCAGCAGGGTGGCGAACTGGGCAGCAACGCGGCCGGCGGCCTGGCCCTGCGCATGCACCGGGGTGGCCGCGCTCACCGTATAGCCGGCGCCGTCGAGGCGGTCGACCCTGGCCGGTGCGGGAATCAGCATCAGCGAGCCGGGCAGGGCCTGCGGGCCGTTCGGTGCCTGTGCGTCGGTGGCCTGGGCCAGCGGGGCGAGGGAAAGTGCCAGTGCGAAGGACAGCAGCGACAGCGAGGTACGACGGGTGCGGGTGTGCATCGGGTCATTCCTTTGTAGCGAATCGGGTTCCACCTGCGAAACGGGCCCGGAAATCCGGGCCCGTTTCAGGTGTGCAGCGTGTTACCGCGGCGATCAGTACTTGAAGCGGAAGTTCAGATAGTACTGGCGGCCGTTGGAGTAGAACGAGGTCGGAATCAACGCGCTCTGGTAGTACTTGTAGGTCGGGTTGTTGAGGTTCAGGCCATCCAGGCTGATGCTCAGCCAGTCCGTCGCCTTGTAGCTGAGCGACGCCGACAGCGTGCCGAAGTCATCCTGGTAGTACGGGTTGGTACCGGACAGGCTGATCAGGAACGAAGAGCGGCGGGTGTAGCTGACGCGGGCGCCGAAGCGCTCGTTCTCGAAGTAGGCACCCACGTTGTAGGTGTTCTTCGACGTGCCCAGCAGGTTGTTGGTGCCATCGGCCCAGGTGTGGTCGGTCTTGCCGTTGGCGTAGGTGTAGTTGGCATTGACGCCGAAGTACTCGCCGATCGGCTGCTCGTAAGCCACTTCCACGCCGGTGACCTGCCCGTCGGCATTGATCGGGGTGGAGATGTCGTAGGTTTCAAGCCGGTTGGTCAGTTCGCTGAACAGCTGGCGCTGGACCACGTCGAAGGCGATGTAGTCCTTCAGGCGCATATGGTACGCGCCCACCGACACCAGGCCGCGCGGCATGAAGTACCACTCCAGGTTGGCGTCCAGGTTGCTGGACAGGGTCGGCTTCAGGTCGGGGTTGCCGCCACCGCCGGTCTTGTTCAGATCCGAACCCCACGAGGACGCACCCAGTGCCGAGTAGTCCGGCAGCGTCTGGGTCTGCGATGCGGCCACGCGCAGCACGAGGTCGTCGTCCAGGTCGAACTTGATGTTGGCGCTGGGCAGCACGCGGTCGTGCTTGTTCTCGAAGGCCTGGCGCTGCCACATGCCGAACAGGCTGCGCACGTCGGCGCGGGCCGGGTCGCTGACGGCCAGGTAGGTATCGATGTCCTGCTTGATGTTGACGTAGCGCAGGCCGAGGTTGCCGCTCCACCAGTCACCGGCGAAGTTGGCCTGCACGTAACCGGCGAAGTTCTTTTCCTTCACCTTCCACTCGGCACCGTAGTTGTGGCGGCCGTCGGGACCGTCATTGCCGGCCAGCCAGGTCGAGTTGTTGATGATGGCGTTCTTCAGCGCATCCGGGGTGTAATACCAGATGTTGCGCGGGAAGGTGCCGCCCACGCCGCTGGCGAAGTTGCCCGGGTACTGCCCGGTGGCGCTGCCGCGCAGCGCCGACCAGATGTCGCCCGGGGAGGCGCCTTCCGGCGACAGGGCCTCACGTTCGTGGTCGGCGAAACGCAGGCCGAAGTCGATCGAGCTCAGCGCGCCACCGTCGCTGAAGTACTGATTGAAATCCACCGACGCCCAGTCTTCCTTGTCTTCGGCCTTGACCAGCTGGTTGCCCCAGGTGCCGAAGCTGGTAACGCCTGCTTCGCTCAGGTCGCCGCCGATGTTCCAGTCGACCGGGGAGCCGGCGCCGTGGCTGGCGTAGGACGCGCCGCCACCCTGGCCGACGGTGACTTCGGCGATGAACTGGCGCGGGGTTTCGCCGGTGCCCTTGGTGGTGCCGGCCTGGAACTTTGCGTTCAGGTTGTCGTTGATCTGCCAGTCCGCGTCGAAGGTGACGTAGCTGCTCTTGGCGGTGGCCTCGCGGTAGATCATGTCGTACACGCCGTAGTTCGTACCGGGAACGCCGGTGTACGTCGCGTTGGTGATCACGCCATCGACCACGGTGTAACCCGGATCGGGGGCCTGGCTCCGGCCGAAGCCGCTGCCGAACATCATGAAGTTGCGGTTGTAGTTGTTCGCTTCCAGTTCGGAGGTGAAGCCGCTCAGGCCCAGGGTCAGCGTGTCGATCGGCTTCCACTGCAGGGTGACCATGCCACCCTTGCGCTTGCGGGTCTGCTCGAACAGGGTCGAACCCAGCAGGCCGGGAATGGACAGGCCTTCCAGGTCCGGGCGCGGCGCCTGCAGGAACTGGCCCGGATTGGCCGGGTCGGGGATGCCGGCCACGACCGGATCGGTTGCCTTGAGTGCGAAGAAGCCGCCGGGGATTTCCTGCGCTTCACGGCGCAGTTCGCGCTCCTGGTAGAAGCCCTGCACCAGCACACCGAACGTGTTGGCGTCATTCTTGTAGTTGAACAGCGCCGAGTACTGCGGATCGGTCGAGTCGGCCTGGTCCGAACGCACGGCGCCCACCGATGCCTCGGCCGTGAACTGCTTGGCGAACTGCAGCGGGGTGCGAGTGATGATGTTGACGGTGCCGGTGGTACCGCCGTCCTGCAGCTTGGCCTGCGAGGACTTGTTTACTTCCACCGAGCTGACCAGCTCGGACGGCAGCAACGAATAGCTCACGCTGCGGCCGACGTTGTTGCCCTGGCTGAGCACGAACCAGTCGGCCGAGCCGACGCTGTGGCCGTTGATGAGGGTCTGGGTCAGGCTCGGGCTGGTGCCGCGCAGGCTGACACGGTCGGCTTCATCGAAGCCGCCTTCGTCGGCGCTGGACGAGCTGATGTTCACACCGGGCAGGCGCTGCAGGGTGTCGGCGACGTTGTGTGCGGGCAGCTTGCCCACGTCTTCGGCGGTGACCACTTCCAGGCGCGCATTGGCATCGCGCTTGGTATCCAGCGACTTTTCCATCGAGCCACGGATGCCGGTGACCTGCACGGTGTCCAGATCGGTGGCGGTGGGGGCGGCTTGCTGCGCGTGGGCGCTGAAGGCCAGGCAGCTGACGATGGCTGCGGAAAGCAGGGTCTTGCGGGTGTTCATGATGTCTCTCCTCATCACTCGATGGTCGCCGGCGACGGCGTCGGTTTGCTTGCGTCTGGTACGACTGTGCCGCGCGCCTGTTGTCCGGGTGCGCCTTGGGTGCTACGTACTGCGTGGTGCGGTGTCCGCGGCGCCGATTCCGGCGCCGTGGCAGGTCAGGTTTCCGAGCGGCCGAGGTACCAGCTGGCGGCGCCGATGACGCCCAGCTGCCCGTGCTCGACCACCTTCACGGGAATACGTTCCAGCGCCTCGCGCATCGGCCCCTTGTTGAGGTACCGCTCGACGAAGGTGCTGTTCAACAGGAAGTCGCGGATCTGCGGCAGGATGCCGCCGGCCAGGTAGACACCGCCGGTGACGCCGTACTGCAGCGCCATGTCGCCGATCGTGCTGCCGAGCAGGCCGCAGAACACATCCAGGCTCTGCCGTGCGAGCGGATCCTGGTCGGCCATCGCAGCAGCGGTGATCGCATCCGGGGTGGTCAGCGCGGGGGTCTGGCCGTTCAATGCGCACAGCGCGCGGTACAGGTTCATCAGGCCGGGGCCGGACAGCGCCTGCTCGACCGAGACGTGCGAGCGATCGCGCAGCATCTGCCGCACGATCGCCATCTCCAGTTCGGTGGTGGTGGCCAGGGTCGGCTGGCCGGCTTCGGTCGCCAGGACCACGGCGCCGTGGGCGGTCGGGATCCACACGGCCGCGCCGAGGCCGGTACCGGGGCCGACCACCAGGGTCGGGCCGCGCGGTGCGGTGGCCGGGCCGGTCAGCTGCAGCACGCCGCTGGCATCGACCTGCGCGGCGGCGTAGGCCACGGCCTCGAAGTCGTTGACGATATAGACCTGGTCCAGGCCGACATCACGTTCGATCTGACGTGCCGACAGTGGCCAGGGCAGGTTGGCGGTGATCACCGTGCCGTCTTCGCGGGCATAGCCGGCGGTGGCGACCACGCAATGGGACGGACGCGGGCCATCGGCCAGGAAGTCGGACAGGATCGCGCTGAGGCCGGCGTAATCGGCATTGCGGAATTTGCGGTAGTCCAGCAGCTGGACCGGATGGGCCGGATCGGCACTGGCCTGGACCCGGCCAACCCGCACATGCGTGCCACCCACGTCGGCGGCCAGGAACGGTGGCATCGCGGCGGGCGGGGCATGGGCCGGAACAGCGTGGGCGGCTATGGTCACACGGACTCCATCGGTTGGGCGTGGCCAGGGCTGACCCGGCGATTGAGGCGGAGTCTGTAATCGTTCTGACAACGATGTCAACGATAACCTCACACTTTCGATGCTGCGCCGCAACGCGGGTTTGCGCGGGAAAACGTTTTCATCACGCTGCCGTCATGTTTTCGCAAACTGCCGTGAATAGGGCCTCGGCTCCGGTAATGGCCAGCGCTGCCGCCAGATTGCGCAGGTGCAGCAAAAGAAAATGCGCGGTCCCGGCGTGAACCAGTTGTTGACAAACCCGGCGGCGGCAACGAATAAATGTGACAACGTTGTTCCCAGCCACTCTTCCGACGCCGCTCCGGTGCCGTCGATGCAGGAGCCTCCTTGATGTCTGCCGTGCCTGCTGCCTCCGCGCGTTCGAGCGTGCTTACCTCGATCCTGATCATCGGCGTGCTGTTCTTCCTGATCGGCTTCTTCACCTGGCTCAACGGGCCCTTGATCACCTTCGTCAAGCTGGCCTTCGAGCTGGACGAGGTCGGCGCCTTCCTGGTGCTGATGGTCTTCTACCTGTCGTACTTCTTCCTGGCGCTGCCGGCCTCGTGGATCCTCAAGCGCACCGGCATGAAGAAGGGCCTGAGCCTGAGCCTGCTGGTGATGGCGGCCGGCGCGGTGGTGTTCGCCCACTTCGCGCAGCAGCGCTGGTATCCAGGCGCACTCAGCGGCCTGTTCGTCATCGGCAGTGGCCTGGCCCTGCTGCAGACGGCGGTCAATCCGTACATCAGCATCCTTGGCCCGATCGAGACCGCGGCCCGGCGCATCGCGCTGATGGGTATCTGCAACAAGATCGCCGGCATGCTCGCGCCGGTGCTGATCGGTACGCTGGTGCTGCACGGCATCGGCGATCTGGATGCCCAGGTGAAGGTCGCCGACGCAGCGGCCAAGACCGTCCTGCTCAACGACTTCGCCGCCAAGATCCAGCTGCCGTACATGGCCATGGCCGGGCTGCTGGTGGTGCTGGCGGTGGGCGTGCTGTTCTCGCCGCTGCCCGAATTGAAGACCTCCGAAGCCAACGCCACGCCGGCCCGCGCGCCGGGGGTGGCCGAGCGCACCAGCATCTTCCAGTTCCCGCACCTGTGGCTGGGCGTGCTGTGCCTGTTCGTCTATGTCGGCGTGGAAGTGATGGCTGGCGATGCGATCGGCACTTACGGCCATGGCTTCGACCTGCCGCTGGACCAGACCAAGATGTTCACCTCGATCACCCTGGGCGCGATGCTCATCGGTTATCTGGCCGGCCTGGCGCTGATTCCGCACCTGGTTTCGCAGTCGCGCTACCTGAGCATTTCCGCCGTGCTCGGCGTGGTGTTCTGCATCGGCGCGCTGTTCACCCACGGCTACGTGTCGGTGGGCTTCGTGGCGGCCCTGGGCTTTGCCAACGCGATGATGTGGCCGGCCATCTTCCCGCTGGCGATCCGCGGCCTGGGCCGTTTCACCGAGACCGGCTCGGCCCTGCTGGTGATGGCCATCGCCGGTGGCGCGATCATTCCCCAGCTGTTTGCCGTGCTCAAGCAGCACTTCGACTTCCAGTGGGTATTCGCCGGCCTGATGGTGCCCTGCTACCTGTACATCCTGTTCTATTCGATGCGCGGCCACCGCGTCGGGCTGTCCCGCGACGGGCAGTGATCGGCGATCATGGACGCTCAACCGGTCAGCCAGGAAAAAACGATGCGCAGAGCGACCATCAAGGATGTCGCCGAACGGGCCAAGGTATCGCTGAAGACGGTCTCGCGGGTGATCAACAACGAGCCCTCGGTGATGCAGGCCACCCGCGCCCGGGTGCTGCGCGCGATCGCCGAGCTGGATTACGAGCCCGATCCGGCCGCGCGCAACCTGCGCACCGGCACTACGCTGGTGGTCGGGCTGGTCTACGACAACCCCAACCCGTACCACATCATCGGCGTACAGAACGGCGTGCTCGCCGCGTGCCGTGAAACCGGGTTCGGGCTGCAGATCCACCCCTGCGACTCCAGCTCCCCGATGCTGGCCGAAGAGCTGGCCGACTGGGTGCAGCGCTCGCGCCTTGCCGGGCTGGTGCTGACCGCGCCGATGTCCGAGCGCAAGGATCTGGTGGCTGCGCTCACCGCGCGCGGGATCAAGCTGGTGCGCATCATCGCCGCCACCGCCGATCCCGAAGATGGTGCCTGCGTGTTCGTTGACGACCGCGAGGCCGCCTATGAAATCACCGAGCACCTGATCCAGCTCGGTCACCAGCGCATCGGTTTCCTCTGGGGCGGCACTTCGCACCGCTCCAGTGGCGAGCGCTATGCCGGCTATGAAGCGGCGCTGCGCGATTACGGCATGACCATCGACAAGCACCTGGTGGTGCAGGGCGATTACACCTTCGATGATGGCTTCCGTGGGGCGCGCCGCCTGCTGGCGCTGCGCGAACCGCCCACCGCCATCTTCGGCTCCAACGATGAAATCGCCGCCGGCGTGCTGGCCGCCGCCAAGTCCACCGGCATGAACGTGCCCTACGACCTGTCCATCGCCGGCTTCGAGGACAGTCCGTTCTCTCGCCAGTCCTGGCCGCCGCTGACCACCGCCAAGCAGGCCACCGAAGACATCGCCCGGCATGCCGCGCGCCTGCTGATCGCGCAGCTGCGCAGCGATGCCTACGACGACGCGCCACTGCAGCTGCAGAACCAGGGCTTCGTGCCGCAGCTGGTGGTGCGCGGCTCCACCGCGCCGATGCGCCCGCAGGGCGCACGGCTTCCCTCTCCTGAAACGACCTGAGTCCCCATGTCCCTGCCTGCTCCCCACGACACCCTGATGTACCGCGAAGCCGCCGAGGCTGCCGATGTGATCGCCGCGCAGTTCGCACGCAACCAGGTGGCCGTGGAGACGCTGGCCGCCAGCCTGCGCGCGGCGCCGCCGCCGTTCGTGGTGACCTGCGCACGTGGCAGCTCCGACCACGCCGCCACCTACGCCAAGTACCTGCTGGAAACGCGCCTCGGGCTGGTGACCGCTTCGGCGTCGCCGTCGGTCGGTTCGGTCTACGAAGCGCCATTGAAGCTGCGCGGCGCGCTGTACATCGTGATTTCGCAGTCGGGCAAGAGCCCGGACCTGCTGCGCAATGCCGAAGCCGCACGTGCGGCCGGCGCGCGCGTGGTGGCACTGGTCAATGTCGAAGATTCGCCGCTGGCGCAGCTGGCCGAGACGGTGATCCCGCTGGGCGCCGGTGCCGAGCGCAGCGTGGCAGCGACCAAGAGCTACCTGGCCTCGCTGTCGGCCATTCTGCAACTGGTCGCGTACTGGACCCAGGACGTGGGCTTGATCGCTTCGCTGCGTGCGCTGCCCGATGCCCTGCGCGAGGCCTGGAACACCGATTGGTCGTCGCTGACCGAGGGCCTGGTGCCGGCCCACAATCTGTTCGTGCTGGGGCGTGGCCTGGGCCTGGCCGCCGCGCAGGAAGCAGCGCTGAAGTTCAAGGAAACCTGCGGCCTGCACGCCGAGGCCTACAGCTCGGCCGAGGTCAAGCACGGGCCGATGGCGCTGGTCGGCCCGGGCTTCCCGGTGCTGGCCTTTGCCCAGCCGGATGAAACCGGCGCCGGTACCCGCGCGGTGCTGAGCGAGTTCGCTGCGCGCGATGCGCAGGTGTGGCTGGCCGATGTCGGCGGCGATCTGCCGCTGCCGGTCGCCCCGCACCCGGCGTGCGCGCCACTGCTGACCATCCAGAGCTTTTACCGCGCGATCAACGCGCTGGCGCTGCGCCGCGGCCACAACCCCGACCTGCCGCCGCATCTGAACAAGGTGACGGAAACCGTCTGATGAAAACTGTCCTGCGCAACGCCCGCATCCTGGCCGGCGACGACTTCCGCGACGACCTGGCCGTGGTGATCGAAAGTGGCAGGATCACCGCACTGGTATCCGATGCCGCCCCGATGCTCGGCCAGGCCGACGAGCAGGTGGACCTGGGCGGTGGCTGGCTGCTGCCAGGCTTCATCGATGCCCAGGTCAACGGCGGCGGCGGCGTGCTGTTCAACAACAGCCCCGATGTCGCCACGTTGCGCACGCTGGCCCAGGCGCACCGCCGTTTCGGCACCACCGGCCTGCTGCCGACCCTGATCAGCGACGATGTGCAGGTGATGCGTGCGGCGATCGCCGCGACCCGCCAGGCCATCAGCGAAGGCGTACCGGGCGTGCTCGGTATCCATCTGGAAGGCCCGTACATCGCGCCGGCCCGCAAGGGCACGCACGATGCGAACAAGTTCCGCGTGCCCGATGCTGCGGAGATCGCGCTGGCCGCCTCGCTGGACAACGGCGTCACCCTGCTGACGCTGGCACCCGAGCGCGTGCCGCTGGAGAGCATCCGCGCGCTGGTCGAGCGTGGCGTGGTCGTGGCGGCCGGCCACACCGCGGCCAGTTACGAAGAAGCGCGTGCGGGCCTGGAGGCCGGCATCCGTGGGTTCACCCATCTGTACAACGCGATGTCACCGCTGACCGGTCGCGAGCCGGGCGCGGTGGGTGCGGCACTGGAAGATCGCGACAGCTGGGTCGGCATCATCGCCGACGGCGTGCACGTGCACCCGGCCAGCCTGCGCGTGGCGCTGGCGACCAAGCCCCGCGGCAAGGTCATGCTGGTCACCGATGCGATGCCGCCGGTGGGTGCGGAAGACCCGAGCTACGAACTGTATGGCGAGGTCATCACCGCCATCGACGGCGTGGTGCGCAATGCGGCCGGCTCGCTGGCCGGCTCGGCGCTGGACATGGCCACGGCGGTGCGCAACAGCGTGCAGTTGCTGGGCGTGTCGCTGGCGGAAGCCGCGCGCATGGCCTCGACCTATCCCGCGCAGTTCCTGAATCTGGATGACCGCTACGGGCACATCGCCGAGGGTCATCACGCCGACCTGGTCCTGCTCGATGATGCCCTGCAGGTGCGCAGCACCTGGATCGCCGGGCAGCGCGAAGACGCATGAGTGCCGCGCCGCCGGGACGGATGGGCTCGATCGACGCGCTGCGCGGCCTGACCGTCGCAGCGATGCTGCTGGTCAACAACCCCGGTGACTGGAGCCACGTCTACGCGCCGCTGCTGCATGCGCAGTGGCATGGCTTCACCCCGACCGACCTGATCTTCCCGTTGTTCCTGTTCATCGCCGGCGTCTCGATGGCCTTCAGCCTGGCGCCACGCGCGACCAACCCGGCCGCGCGCCCGGCGCTGGTGCGTGGCGTGCTGCAGCGCGCGCTGCGCATCCTGATCGCCGGGGCGTTGCTGCACCTGCTGGCGTGGTGGCTGTTCGAGCTGCCGGCGTATCGCCTGTGGGGTGTGCTGCAGCGGATCGCCCTGTGCGTGGCCGTGGTCGGCGTGCTGGCCATCGGCACCCGCGCACGCACGCAGTGGATGGTGCTGCTGGGCGTGTTGGCGGGCTATGCACTGGTCCTGCTGGGGGCCGGGTCGCTGGCCCCGTGGCAGAACCCGGCCAGTCGCCTGGATACCGTGCTGTTCGCACCGTTCCTGTACCGGTACGACCCGCTGACCGGCCTGGGCCATGATCCCGAGGGGCTGCTCAGCAGCGCAGGGGCGATCGCCACCACCTTGCTGGGGTTGATCGCGGGGGGCTGGCTGCGCGCCGGCAGGCTGCGCGCGCTGGGCGGCCTGGCGCTGGCCTGCCTGCTGCTGGGCCTGCTCTGCACCCCGTTGCTGCCGTTGAACAAGCAGTTGTGGACCCCCAGCTTCGTGCTGTGGAGCGGTGGGCTGTCGGTGGCGGCATTGCTGCTGGCGCATCAACTGGTCGATCGTGCCGGCCTGCCGGCACTGGGCCGGCGCTTTGGTGTCAACGCCATCGCCGCCTACGTCGGGTCCTCGGTGATGGCCCTGCTGCTGATCGCCAGCGGGGCATGGGCGTGGTTGTACCAGGGCATTTCGGCGCTGCTGCCGGCCGCACCCGCGCTGGCCTCGCTGCTGTGCGCGCTGTTGTTCGTGACGGTGTGGTGGTTCGTGGTGTGGGCATTGGACAGCCGCCGCATCTACCTGAAAATCTAGCGCCGACGCTCACCTTTTACCCGGCCATCACGTTGCAGCAGTAAGAGTACGGTCGCCGGTCTGCGTAGAAGCACTGGGCCGTTGCCTTACTCCCCTCTTGTTGAACAGGAAAGGTGTATGCGCCCCATGCCCGCTTCGCCGTCACGCACTGTGCTGGCCGTCCGTATTTCTCAGTGGTTGCGCCGAGGCTGTGGAGGGGCACTGGGCACGGTCCTGATGGCCGGTGCCGCGCCAGCCTGGGCGGGGTGCGACAACCCCGCTCCCGGCCAGGACCAGACGGTGACCTGCTCGGCCGCAGCGCCCAATCCGGACCCGGTCGCGATCGTCACCGCTGCCGGTGCGTCCAACGCCACCATCAACGTGCTGGCCAACGCGCAGCTCGCGGTCGCCAGCGGCAACGCGATCACCGTGCAGGCCGGCAGCGGGCACGTCATCAACAACACAGGCAGCATCATCGCCAACGCGGGCCGCGCCCTGCAGCTCAACGGCGCCACTTACCTGGTCAACCGCGGCACGATCAGCGGCAGTACCGGCGGCGTCGTGTCCGGTGCGGGCAACGACCGCATCGACATGCTTGGCGGCAGCATCCAGGGCGGCGTGCTGCAGGGCGCGGGCAACGACGCGCTGGTGATCCGCGACGGCGTGATCGACAGCGTCGACCAGGGCGATGGCGAGGACAGCCTGGAGATCAGCGGCGGCAGCGTCACCGGCACGGTGCAGCAGGGCTCGGGCATCGACACCTTCCTGATGACCGGCGGCAGCATCGGCGCGCTGCTGCAGGGCGACGCGCTGGATCGCTTCCGCATGACCGGCGGGCGCATCGTCGGTGCATTCGACGATGGCGACTACGCCGAGATGACCGGCGGCCGCATCGGCCGGGTCAACATGAAGCTGGACGACAACACCTTCCTGATGTCCGGTGGCACCATCGACGGCAACCTGGTCACCGGTTTCGGCCGCGACACCATCGTGCTGTCGGACGGATACATCGGCGGCAACATCAGCGTCAGCGGTGGCGACGATGCGATCACCATCACCGGCGGCACCGTGCGCGGCGAGATCCGCCTGAGCTTCGGCAACGACAGCCTGACGTGGAACGGCGGCGGCGTGGTGCACGGGGCGATCGACTTCGGCGAAGGCGATGATGTCGCGCAGCTGAGCAACCTCAACAACGCCCACCTGGGCGCGCTGCCGTCTTTCGATGGCGGGCTGGGCAACGATGTGCTCGGCCTGGACAACGTCAAGACCAGTGGCGTGGCGCGCTTCACCAACTGGGAACAGGTGGCGCTGCGCGACGATACCCAGCTGACGTTCGATGGCACGTGGGTGCTGGGCGACAGCGGCAGCGGCACGGGCAGCCTGGACATCGATGCCACCAGCGCGGTGTTCGGGGGCGGCAGCAACGGCGTCCTCGCCCCGTTCGTGGCCGGGCAGCTGGCCACGCTCACCAATGCCGGCCGCATCGATCTCAGCAATGGGGGCGGCGTCGGCGATACTTTCACCGTGGTGGGCAACTATGTCGGCAACGGTGGCGCGTTGTACCTCAACACGGTGCTGGGCGACGACAGTTCGCTGTCGGACAAACTGGTGATCTCCACCGGCAGCGCCACTGGCACCACCGGCGTGGGCATCCTCAACGCCGGCGGCACCGGCGCGTCCACGGTGGCCGATGGCATCCTGGTGGTGCAGGCGATCAACGGTGCGACGACCGCGCCCACCGCGTTCGCGTTGTACAACCCGGTCGCTGTTGGTGCCTACGAGTATTTCCTGTTCAAGGGCGGCGTCAGCGGCGGCACCAGCGAGAACTGGTATCTGCGCTCGACCCTGGTGGCCAGCGTGACCCCGGCGCCCACACCGCCGCCGGGTGGAATCACCACGCCGCCGCCCCCGCCGCCGGAGGGCGCCGGGACCCCGCCGGCGGAGCTGCCACCGGCGCCGCCCCCGCCGCCGGACGTCAATCCGCCGGATGATCCCAACCCGGCCGCGCCCGAGCCGGCGCCACCGCCGGAGCCGGCCGATCCGGCCGACGTGGCGCCGCCCACCATCGATACCCCGCCGCCGGTGCCCACCGACGTGGCGGCGGTGCCCGGGCCGCTGGCGGTGCCGCCCACGCCCGGTGCGCGCCCGGCGCAGGGCGACATCATTCCGCTGTACCGCTTCGAGACCGGCCTGTATTCCGTGGTGCCGCCGCTGCTGCGCGAAACCAGCCTGGCCAGCCTGGGCACCTTCCACGAACGCCAGGGCGAGCAGCGGCTGTTGGCCGGGCAGGGCGGCGTGCGCGCGGCATGGGCGCGGATGGTCGGGCAGAGCCACGACCAGCACTGGGAAGGCGACGCGCAACCGGGCTTCGACGGCGACATCCAGGGCATCCAGGCCGGCCTGGACCTGTACGCCAACGTGGCAGAGGAGCACCGCGACCAGTTCGGCGTGTTTGTCGGCCGCACCCGCGCACAGGGCAACGTGAACGGGTTTGCGATCGGCTGGGAAAACGTGGCGGTAGGCCGCACCCGGCTGGATGACAAGCACGTGGGTGTGTACTGGACCCGCGCCGGCAGTGCCGGCGGCTACCTGGACGCGGTGGTGATGCAGAGCCGCTACGACGGCGACGCCACCTCCTCGCGCGGGCTGGGCATCGACGTGCGCGGCGATGGCACCACCGCTTCGCTGGAAGTAGGCAAGCCGCTGCTGCGGTTCGGGCAGAGTGCGTGGTGGCTGGAGCCACAGCTGCAGGTGATCTGGCAGCGCACCTCGGTCGACGACGCCGGCGACGCGGTGTCCTCGCTGCGCTTCAACAACGACAACGCCTGGACCGGACGCGTGGGCCTGCGCCTGGCCGCCGACTACGACATCGCCGGTAACGGCTGGCAGCCTTACGTCAAGCTCAACTACTGGCAGACCCTGGACGGGGAAGACCGCATCGATTTCGATACCAACCGCATCCTCAACCAGCAGGATTCACGCGCGCTGGAAATGGGCGTGGGCGTCGTGGCACGCTTCAACAGCATCGTCAGCGCGTTTGCGGTGGCCGATTACACGCGCGACCTGGAAAGCAGTGCGCAGAAGGAGCGCAAGGTGATCGAAGGCAATATCGGGTTGCGGTTGGACTGGTAGGGCGACAGCCAGCAGGGATCCGCGGGGGCACGCCGGGCGCAACCGGCGCTGCCGACCGCGTTGTAGCGCGAGGCATCGCGGGTTATGCGAACGGCGCACTGTTCCGGCTGGCGGGTGCAGCGGTAAGCTGCAGCCTCTTCACTACAGGGATGTAGCGCGATGATCGCAGGACGTTGCGGGTGGTTGATGGTGGCCTTGGTAGCGGCAAGTGGCACTGCAAACGCACAGGACGTCCCCAGCGCCGAGGCGCAGGCGCGGATCCTGGACCTGCTGCAGCAACAGTCGCTGTATCGCGACCGCGTGGAGTGGCCCAAGGCCCGCGCGGAGCTGGCGGCCGCGCGCGACCCGGCGCAGACGCGACGGGTGCTGGACGATGTGATCCGACGCAGCAGCGGTGGGCACGGGCGGTGGATATCGGCCAACCAGCAGCGCGCGCAGGCGCAGCGCGCACAGGCGACTCAAACCGCGATGGGTGCTGCGACCCCGCAGACAGATGACGCCCGCAGCGGACCGACAGCGCGGCTGGGGTGGATCAAGGTGGGCGCCTACATGGACGATTCCTCCCAGCCCAAGGACGTGCAATACGAAGCCCGCAAGCAGGCTGCCATTGCGCTGCAGACGCGCATCCGGGAGCAGGACGATGGCGACCGTTGTGGCTGGGTGGTCGACCTGCGCAGCAACACTGGCGGCAACATGTGGCCCATGCTGCTGGGGATGGCCCCATTGCTGGGCGATGCGAAGACGGCGGATCCGGTGGGGATGTTCCTCCTGGCCGACAAACGCCAGCCGTGGGCGTATCGCGAGGGTGCGGTCTGGCTGGACAGCAGGTCGGTGGTCGGATCGCGCCACACCCAGTACACGCTGCGCAACCCGGGCGCGCCGGTGGCCGTCCTGATGGGGCCGCGTACTGCCAGTTCCGGTGAGGCATCGGTACTGGCGTTCCGCGGCCGGCCCGCCTCGCGCAGCTTCGGCCAGCCCACTTCCGGTTATTCCACCGCCAATATCCCCCAGCGTCTGCCCGATGGCAGTCTGCTGTTGTTGACCACCAGCGTGATCGCCGACCGCAACGGCGTAGGCGACGGCCACCGCCTGCAGCCGGACGTCATGGTGGGCGCAGGGCAGGAGGCGGCAGCGATGGCGCGCGAATGGCTGCTTGCGCAGCCGGCCTGCAACCAGGCTGCTGCGATCGCCGATACCCGCTGACCGCGGGTGTTCCGGACCGGCCCGACACTGTGCGGGCCGGCACGGGCACACACGTTCAGCGCAGCGCGGCAATCGCCTGCGTGCGTGCCTTGGCCAGCTGCTCCCCCACCGCGGGGCCCTTGAGGTGAGTCAGGTCCAGATCGCGTGCCTGCACCGCCAGCGCAGCGCGATGCAGCCGCTGGAGCGTTTCACCCTGCGGGTAGTCGCTGTCCTCGAAGCCCAGCCGGCCACGCTTGTCGGCCTCGCAGCACAGCGCGATCTGCGCGATCCGCTCCGGGCGGCGGAAGCCGTCGCAGCGGGCCAGCAGTTCCAGCACGGTGGCATCGCGCAGTTCGTCGATGCGGTGCACGTTGAGATGATCGCGGCAGACCGCTTCGGCCAACTGGCGGTGATCGACCGGCACCTTCAAGCGTTCGGCCAGCGCACGCAGCGGGGCCACCCCGCGCTGCTCATGCATGATGTGGCGCGGCCATTCCTCTGGCGGGGTCAGGCCCTTGCCGAGGTCGTGGGTCAGCGCGGCGAAGCCGATCAGGTCATCGCCCGGTGCCAGCTGCGCGGCCATGTCGCTGACCATTTCCTGGTGCACGCCGGTATCCACTTCGGGGTGGAACTCCGCGCGCTGCGGCACCCCATACAGTGCTTCCAGCTCGGGCAGGATCGGGCCCAGTGCATGGGCATCATGCAGCGTGCGCAGGAAGGCGGACGGCCGCGCGGAGGCGAGGGCGCGTCGCAGCTCCTGCCAGACACGTTCGGGCACCAGTGCCTCAAGCTCACCGCTGGCGGCGATCTGCTGCATCAGGGCCATCGTCTCCTCGGCCACGGTGAAGCCGAGCGGGGCGAAGCGCGCCATGAAGCGGGCCGCACGCAGCACGCGCAGCGGATCTTCGATGAAGGCCGGGCCGACGTGGCGCAGCACGCGTTGCTCGATATCGCGCACGCCGCCATAGGGATCCACCAACGTGCCGGTGGCCTCATCGCAGGCGATGGCGTTGATGGTGAAGTCGCGGCGCTGCAGGTCTTCTTCCAGCGTCACCGACGGGTCCGCATCGACCACGAAACCGCGGTAGCCGCGTCCGGATTTGCGCTCGGTGCGGGCCAGTGCGTATTCCTCACCGCTGTCCGGATGCAGGAACACGGGGAAATCGCGGCCCACGGCCTTGTAGCCCTGCGCTTCCATCTGCGCCTGGGTGGCCCCGACGACAACCCAGTCGCGGTCGCCGGGGGAACGCTGCAAGAGGCGGTCGCGCACGGCGCCGCCAACCAGATAGATTTTCATGTGCCCATGATGCCGCAGTGGACCAAGGCCACGCCAACCGGTTGGCATACCGGTGCCGGTCAGTCGCCACCCTTGTCGGCATTTGCCGCGCAGGCGAAGGTCTTGCGCTTGACCTGCAGGCGGCCGTTCATGCGGTCGGTCACCGGCAGCGCATCGCCGTTCAAGCGCCAGTCGTAGATCACGCTGAAGGCCAGGATGCGCGCGACATACTCGCGGGTTTCCTTGTAGCTGATGGTCTCGATCCAGATGTCCGGATCGAACCCCGGGCGCTGCGACTGCCAGCGGGCGGTCGGGGTCGGGCCGGCGTTGTAGGCGGCGATGGTGACGTAGGGCAGGCCCTCGTACTTGTTCATCAGCTGGCGCAGGTAGGCGGTGCCGATGGCGATGTTGGTGTCCGGATCGTAGAGGCTGGCGGCACCCCCGTAGTTGGTCAGGCCGATCGACTTGGCCACGGCCGCGCCGGTCGCCGGCAGCACCTGCATCAGGCCCATCGCGTTGGCGGGCGAGCGCGCCTTCGGGTTGAAAATGCTCTCGGCGCGGATCTCCGCGGCCACCCAGGCCGGGTCGATCGCGTTGCGCGCCGATTCGCGGCGGATGCTGTCATCGTGGTGCAGCGGGAAGCGCAGCGAATACAGGCGCTGCTCGTCCGGGGTCTTGCCGAGCGAGAACACCGCACGGTCGAACCAGCCGTTGTCGCGCGCCACTTCCACGGCCAGGCGACGCTGCGTGTTGTCGTAGCGGCTCAGCGCGTCGTTCCACTCGGCCACGGCCCAGCCGGCACGCTCGATCTTGAACAGTTCCATGGCCCGCACGATCGCCGGGTCACGGGCGACTGCCGCCTGCGCCTGGGCACTGTCATTGGGTTCCCACGGGCACAGCGTGTAGTTCTGGCCGAGCTGGTCGGCCGCCAGGAAGCCATGGAAGGTGGCCGCGCGGGCTGCCTCACGGAAGGCGGCCTGCGCCTCGCTGCGCTTGCCGGTCTTGTCCAGCATGCGCGCTTCGAAATAGCGCCAGCGCGAGTCGGCCCGCTGGGTGGGGCCCATCTTGCGGATGGCGGTCAGCGCCGCCGGCCAGTCGCCGCGCGACAGCGCCTCACGCGCGCGCCACTCGTGCAGGCGTTCGTCGTAGGCGGACTCGGGCACTGCATTGAGGCGGCGGGCGGATTCGGGACCGTAGGAAGCCACCGTCCACAGCGCGATCTGATACAGCACCTGCGCGCGCTGGGCGGCGCTCAACTGCAGGGCGTCGGCGTACTGCGGCAGCTGCTGCTCGGTCGCGCCCGGGTCGGCCTTGGCCAGCTTGGCCAGGCCGTCAGTGGCGATGCGGCGGCTGCGCTCGTTGCGCGGCCAGTTCAAGGCGCTGGCGTTGGGTTTGTCGACGAAGGCGGCATAGGTGTTGGCCAGCGCGAGGTCGGCGGCCGGCAACCCGCGCGCGGCGCTGCGCATCACCGCCGGCTGCTGCTCGTCGGCAGCGGCGTCGATGCGTGCCCAGCGCAGTTCGGCGTTCATGCCGCCCTTGGCATCCAGGACCGCGAACACCGGGTCGCAGGCATCAGGCAACGACTTGCCGGTGCTGCGCCAGATCGCCTGTGCTTCGGTGACCCACTGCGCGTCGGCCTTGCCGGTGGCCTGCCGTGCGTTGAGCTGCGCGCAGCGCAGCCCGACGTTGGAGGTGTCGGTCCAGTTGGCCAGCAGCGTCGGCCAGTCCTGGCGCCGCGCCACCGCCGGCAGCCATACGCTGCGGAAGCTGGTGGCCACTGCCTGGCCGTTGTAGCGCTTCAGGAAGTCCTGGGCCTGCGTATTGCTGACGGTGTCGATGTTGCGCCGCAGGTTGGCGAATTCCACCCAGCCATACAGCGGGTGCCTGCTCAGTGCCGCCGCCTGGGCCGGGTCGAACTGGCCACGCTCGGCATTGTCGATGACGGCTTTGAGCTGCGCGCGTTGTGCGTCCAGGTTCTGGGCATCGGCCACCGGGCTGACCCCGGAGCAGGCCAGCAGGACGGTCGCGCTGAAGAAATACAGGGGAAGTCGAGTCATGCCGAAAGCATAACGGGGGCGGGTGAAACACGGTGATGGCAAGCCGACTCGAGGATGAACGAATCCATGCCGATGCTGCGCATGGCGGCCGATCCCGACGCGCATCGTGTCGTCATGGCCAGAATTCCAGCGGCCGCGACCGACGCCGGCGTGGCGCAGATCGCCTACCTCCACCCGCAGTGTGATGACGCCTTGCCGGCGTCCAACGCCTTGGAAAAACAGGCGCGTTCCTCGATGTGGAGCGCGGCGTGGGCCTCATGGGAAGGCATCCGCTTCGTAGTCGGCTTTGTCGATTCGGTGTGAAAGCGAGGTGCGCGTCACTCCTTCACATTTACAGGTTGTTTACAAAGGAGACACTGCCGCCATGCAGGGGGACGCGGCAGCCCCGCCCACCATTCCTTTGGAGAGAGAGCGAATGAACAACCTGCATCACCGCCCATTGGCGGTTGCCGTATCGCTGTGCCTGCTGCTGGCTGCACCCGCCCTGGCCAGCGCGCAGGACGCGCCACGCAGCACGACCGATCTGGACCGGGTGGAAGTGACCGGCAGCCGCATCAAGCGGGCCGAAGTGGAAGGGCAGGTGCCGATCCAGACCCTGACCCGCACCGAGATCGAACGTACCGGCCTGACCTCCATCGGCGAGGTGCTGCAGCAGCTGACCGGCTCCGGTTCGGCGCTCAATGCGAAATTCAACTCGTCAGGCAACTTCGGCTTCCCCCCCGATGGCAGCGGTGTGGGTGCGGGCTCGGCCCAGGTCGATCTGCGTCACCTGGGCGCCAAGCGGGTGCTGGTACTGGTCGATGGCATCCGCTGGGTCAACGAATCGTCCGCCTCCGGCGTGGGCGCGGCGACCGATCTGAACACCATCCCGCTGGCCATCGTCGAGCGCATCGAAGTACTCGAAGACGGCGCGTCGTCGCTGTACGGCTCCGACGCCATCGCCGGTGTGGTCAACATCATCACCCGCCGAGAATTCGACGGCGCGCAGGTCACGATGAATTACGGCGAGTACACCAAGGGCGATGGCACCCAGAAGGGCGTGGACCTGGCCTGGGGCACCAGCGGCGACCGCTACACCCTGTTCCTGGGGGCGAGCTGGACCAAGCAGGACCCGGTGTATGCGCGCGATCGCGAGCAGTCGCGCTTCCCGATTCCCGGCACCGGGCTGGCCTTCGGCAGCGGTGGCATTCCGCAGGGACGCTTCTCTTTCGTCGACCCCAACACCGGTGCGAAGCAGGACATCGTGCCCAATACCGGCGTAAGCAGCCCGCGTTACGACGGCAGCGCCGGCTGCACCCGCAGCGATGACTACCACTGCTTCACCTCGGCCGACCGCTTCAATTTCGCCGAGTACAACATGGTGCTCACCCCGTCCGAGCGGAAGGGCATCTTCGGCCAGTTCCGCTTCGACCTCACCGATGACATCCAGTGGTACATCAAGGCGCTTGGCAACCGTCGCGAGTCCACCAACCAGGCCGCACCGGAGCCGCTGTTCTTCGGGCCCGATGGCGCCACCGGTAATCCGCTGGCGGACAACATCGTCGTCTCCGGGCTGAATCCCTACAACCCGTTCGGCTTCGATCTGGTCGCCTCGGGCAACATGAGCCTGATCGGCCGTCGCCCGGTCGAAGGCGGCGCGCGCGTGTTCGAGCAGGAGGTCAATACCCAGTACTTCGCCACCGGCCTGGTCGGCCAGTTCCAGGCCGCCGACCGCAGCTGGTTCTGGGACCTCAACGGCATGTACAGCAAGAACAAGGCCGAGCAGACCAACTACGGCAGCTACGACATCTACAAGGTCAACATGGCGCTGGGTGATCCCGCGTTGTGTGCGGCCACGCCCGGCTGCGTACCGTTGAACATCTTCGGTGGCGTCGGCTCGATCACCCCGGAGATGCTGCGCTGGATCCAGCCGGTGGTGCGCGACCGCAGCCAGAACGAGTTGAGCCTGTTCACCGCCAACCTGAGCAGCGAACTGTTCACCCTGCCGGCCGGCCCGGTCTCCTTCGCCACCGGCTATGAATACCGCAAGTACGAGGGCCGCTACGATCCGGATCCGCTGACCGTTATCGGCCACTACAACGGCGTGCCGTCGTTGCCCACCGCCGGTTCCTACGATGTCAACGAGGCCTACCTGGAGCTGAGCGTGCCGATCTTCGCCAAGAGCGCGCTCGGCGAGAAGCTCGACCTGAGCCTGGCCGGTCGCTACTCGGACTACTCCACCTTTGGCGGCGAGTTCACCCCCAAGTACGGCCTGCGCTGGCAGGTGACCAATGACTTCGTGCTGCGCACCAGCTACGCCGAAGGCTTCCGCGCACCCTCCATCGGCGAGCTGTACGGCTCGGCCGCGCGCGCCGACCTGCAGCTGTTCGATCCCTGCTCGGTCGGGCTCGGCGATACGCCGCCGCGCGGCAGCGCCGCCAACTGCGCCGCGCTGGGCGTGCCGGACGGTTTCCAGCAGGCCAACTCGCAGATCTCGGTCACCACCGGCGGCAACGCAGAGCTGGATCCGGAGCGCTCGCGCAGCTTCAGCGCCGGCTTCGTGTGGAGCCCGTGGTTCGGCAGCAGTGCGTCCTGGTCGGAGCGATTCGACGTGGAGGTGACGTTCTACCGCCACCACATCGAAGGTGCGATCCAGGCCATCAACGCGCAGACCCAGCTCGACCTGTGCGTGGATACGCTGGACCCGCTGTACTGCGACGGCATCACCCGTGCCGGCACCGGTGCGGTCAGCGGCTTCAACAACCGGCTGACCAACCTGGGGTCGATCAAGACCGATGGCTGGGACGTGGATCTGTTCTGGACCCTGCCGCAGACGGAGATCGGCCAGTTCAAGCTGGGCTGGCAGAACACCTTCGTCGGCCGCTATGAGGCCCTTGGTGCAGCGGGCCAGAAGCAGCCGCAGGGGCCCGGCGTGGAGGTGGCCGACAGCTCGATTCCGGAGTGGACCAGCAATGCCACGCTCAGCTGGAACCTGTCCAACTGGAATGCCTCCTGGACAGTGCGCCACATCTCCAAGCTCACCGAAGAGTGCGGCGACGTGGCCGCCTTCCCGATCTGCGGCAACCAGGCCGAGGGCACCAACGAACTGGCCGCGACCACCTTCCACGACATGCAGGTGGGCTACCGGTTCGACTGGATGAAGGGGCTGCAGCTCAGCGCCGGCCTGAACAACGTGTTCGACAAGGATCCGCCGATCTGCCTGTCGTGCTCGCTCAACGGGTATGACGCCTCGACCTACGACATCCCGCGCGGGCGCTACTGGTACCTGCGCGCGGACCTGCGGTTCTGATCGCAGGCTGATGAGGAGGTGACACACCGGGGCGCTGTGAGGCGCCCCGGTGGCGGCCTGCAGCCGCGCCGGTCAGGCCCCGCTGCGTGCGGGGACGGACAGATGCGTTGTGCACACCGGCCATCGCGCGTGCCTGGCATGCCGGTGCTGTCTGCGTCAGGCATCATGGGGAGCCGGCCAGCGGCCGGCACGACCTCTCCTGAACTGCATTGCCATGAACCTGCATACCTGGTGGATCTTCGCCGTCACCGTGTTCGTCCTGTGCGGCACGCCCGGCCCGAACATGCTGCACGTGATGACCCGCAGCGTGCGCGTCGGCTTCCGGCGCAGCATCGCGGCGATGGCCGGCTGCCTCACCGCGCTGGTGCTGGCCCTGGCGATCTCCGCCGCCGGGCTGGGTGCGGTGCTCAAGGCGTCGCCGATGGTGTTCGATGTGCTGCGCTACGCCGGTGTGGCGTATCTGGTGTACCTGGGGATCAAGGCATGGCGCGGTGGCGATGCGCCGATCGACGTCGGCAGTACTACAGCGCTGGTCCCGAGCTCGCGTACCGTATTGTTCCGCGACGGCTTCATCATCGGGATCAGCAACCCCAAGCTGCTGCTGTTCGCCTCGGCGTTCCTGCCGCAGTTCGTCGATCTGACCCAGCCGCAGCTGCCGCAGTTCGTGATCCTGGTGGCGACCTTCGCGGTGATGGAGATGTTCTGGTACACGGTGTATGCCGCCGGTGGCCGCGGGCTGGCCGGCTATCTGGCCAAGCCGGGGCTGCGCAAGGTGTTCGACCGCGTGGTCGGCACGATCTTCATCGGATTTGGACTGGCGCTATTGCGCGCCAGGCCGTGATGGTCTGGCGCTGCGTGCGCGGCGTTGAGGTAGTGCCGGCCGCTGGCCGGCAACCAGGCAGGACCGTCACCGTTCATGAGGCTGCCGGCCGCTGGCCGGCAACCAGGCAGGACCGTCACCGTTCATGAGGCTGCCGGCCGCTGGCCGGCAACCAGGCAGGACCGTCACCGTTCATGAGGCTGCCGGCCGCTGGCCGGCAACCAGGCAGGACCGTCATCGTTCATGAGGCTGCCGGCCAGCGACCGGCACTACCGGGGCCCGGCCACGCGGCGCCGCGCGGCCGTTGCCCATCGTGCAGAACGCAGAGAGCCGGGCAATGCCCGGCTCTCCCTTGTTGAAGCGATACGATCAAAGACCGGTCAGAACGACCAGTTGAAGGTGATCGAGCCATTGCGGCCGTCACCGTACGCGCCGTAGCCGTTGATCTGCGAGAAGTACGTCTTGTCCAGCAGGTTGTTGAGGTTGGCCTGCACGCTGAACTCCGGCGAGATGCGGTAGCGCACGAACGCGCTGACCAGCGCATAGCCACCCTGCTCGATACGGCCATAGGCCGGCACCGGATAGTAGATGCCGTTCTGCCAGTTGGCACCGCCACCGACCGTCAGCGCGCTCAGCGACTTCGGGGTGTAGCTGGTGAACAGCTTGATGGTGGTCTGCGGCAGGTTGGTGTTGATGTCCGCATCGTTGATGTCCTTGGCCACGTAGCGCGAGGCACCGAAGGTCGCGTTCCAGCCTGGCGCCAGTTCGCCGTTGAGCTCGAACTCGAACCCACGGCTCACCGTGCCGCGTGCGGCGATGTAGGCCGTTTCGAGTTCATTGCCGTCGACCTTGTCCATCGTGGGCTGGCCGACGTTGTCCTGCTCAATGCGGAACACAGCCAGCGATGCGTTCAGGCGGTTGTCGAACCACGCCCCCTTGACGCCCACTTCGTAGCTCTTGCCGTCGACCGGGTCCAGATAGTTGCCCGGCTTGGTGCGCAGTGTCTGCGGCTGGAAGATCTCGGTGTAACTGGCGTAGGTGGAGTACGTGTCGTTGAGGTCGAACACCAGGCCGGCATACGGGGTGGTGACCTTATGCGAACGGTCGGCGCCTTCGCCTTCGCTCTTCCAGTCGGTGTAACGGGCACCGAGGATCAGCTTCAACGGATCGGCCAGCGAAAGGCGGGTCGCCGCGTAACCTGCCTTCTGAGTGATCGTGCCACGGCTCTGCAGCTTCATTGCACGCCATTCTGGTTCAGGGAAATTGCCGTTCCAGCCGAGATAGTTGGGCAGCGGTAGGTATGGCGCAATCGGATCACTGAAGAAATCCGGCTGGTAATCGCCTTTGTTGGAGTACTCCCGCTTGTTGTAGCTCAAGCCGGCCATGAACTGATGCTCGCGGCCAAACAGCTGAAATGGACCGTCGATGAAGCCATCGACCGCACTGACTTTGCGCTCCGTGTTGTAGAAGCCTGCAGAAGGCGTGATACCAGCGCCGGTTTCTTTGTCAAAGTAGGACGCGCCAGTCATCCAGTTGTTGTAGGCGGTGTAGAACAGCTTGTCATCGGCCTTGGTTTCGTCATGTGTAGCGCCGACTTTGAACTTCCAGCCGCTGGCAAACCCGTGTTCGAGAGTGGCGAAGGCCCGCTTGCTGGTGGTATCCCAATACGTCCAGCCGGGGTTCGGGTTGAACGATTCGTCGTAACCGGTGGAGGTGCCATCGGAGAACAGCATCGGGAAACCACCCCAGGTCGCGCCGTTGGCGCGCTTCTGCTGGTAGTCGTAGCCCACGCTCAGCTGCGTGTCCGGGGTCAGGTCGGCGTCGATCACCGCATAGCCCAGCGTCTTGTGCTGGTCGTAGCGGTCCATCTGTGATTCGGTATCCAGGTAGCTGCCGATCACGCGCGCGCGCACCGAGCCGCTGGCGTTCAGCGGGGTGGTCACATCCACCGTGCTGCGGGTGCGGCCCCAGCTGCCCACGTTCACCGACACGCTGCCGGTCAGTTCGGCACTGTCGGCATGCTTGCGGATCAGGTTCACCGAGGCGGACGGGTTGCCGGCGCCGCTGAGCAGGCCGGTGGCGCCACGCACTACCTCCACGCGGTCATACAGGGCCAGGTCCAGGCCGGAATCGCCGTAGCTCCAGTTCTGCACCATCTGGGTCGGCAGGCCGTCGAACTGATAGCTGTCGATGTAGAAGCCGCGCGCGTAGAACTCGGTGCGTTCGGTATCGGACTGGGTGCTGCTGATGCCGGTGGTGTTGCCCAGCACGTCGATGATGTCATCCAGGTTCTGATCCTCGATGCGCTGGTGGCTGATGATGCTCACCGACTGCGGGATCTCGCGCGGGGCCAGATCGAAGCGGGTACCGGCCGAGGTCTTGCGGACCGAATAGCCTTCGGCGCGCTCGCCCTTGACCACGATCTTGTCCAGGGTGGTGGCGTCGGGGGCGGCGTCCTGCGCGAATGCGGGGGCGGCGGCGAGGGTGCACAACGCCAGCATCAATGCCTGCGGCAGCGGGCGACGGAGCATCGACGGGCGGGACAGCACGTGGGCGGAGCGGGTCATCGGCGTTTCCAGAAGGGCGGCAACGGGCATGGCCGGCGTCCTGGGTGGCCTGCGGCGGAGCGGGGGTGGGGGCAGGAAGCGGCTGGCGGGGGCGGTGACCCGGCGCGGGCTCGATAACTGTTCACGAGTGCGCATCCCTTGCGCGACCCGGATCACACTATGGTAATGGCAATGATTCGCATCATCAACCGCATCCTGCGAGGCGTCCGGGCCGTACCCCATGCCGCGCAAGGCAACTGCGTATTCAGCTTCAGTACCTGACGGCGCGTGGCCGCACGGCGGCGTGCCGGCCACCCTCGCGATGCCCGCGCGCAGGCTTAACACCTCCGTGCCTACCGTTAGCAGGCGCTATCCATCCCTTGCAGGAGACGCTCATGGCCAGCAAAAACACGGTCTGCCTCTGGTTCAATGGCACCGCACTGGACGCGGCAACCTTCTATGCCGCCACCTTCCCGGACAGTGCGGTACGCGCCGTCCACCATGCCCCGGGTGACTTCCCCTCGGGCAAGCAGGGCGATGTGCTGACGGTGGACTTCACCGTGGCCGGCATTGACTGCATCGGGCTCAATGGCGGCCCCGCGTTCAAGCACAGCGAAGCGTTTTCCTTCCAGATCGCCACCGAAGACCAGGCCGAAACGGACCGGCTGTGGAATGCGATCGTCGGCAATGGGGGCGAGGAAAGCGCCTGCGGCTGGTGTCGCGACAAGTGGGGCCTGTCCTGGCAGATCACCCCCCGGGTGCTGACCGAGGCGGTGACCAGTACCGATCCCGCGGTCGCACGGCGCGCGTTCGAGGCGATGATGACCATGCGCAGGATAGACGTGGCGGCCATCGAAGCGGCGGTGAAGGGCTGAGGCGCCGGGCGCGACCGCGGACAGCAAGAACGATCAAATGACGTGCTGCAGGCTGGGTTACGCTGCGCACCCGTTCTTCGGCATGGATCTGGCGGTATGGGTGCGGCACGCAGGGCGCTCTGGTACATCGAAAGCCACTTCGCCGGCAATCCGTCGCTGGCCGATATCGCCGGCGTGGTGGGGCTCTCGCCGTTCCATCTCTCGCGGCTGTTCCAGCTCAGCACCGGTACCTCGGTGGTGCGTTATCTGCGCGGCCGCCGGCTGACCGAGGCCGCGCGCCAACTGGCGGGCGGCGCCGGTGACATTCTCGGTGTCGCACTGTCCGCCGGCTACGCCTCGCACGCCGCATTCACCCGCGCGTTCACCGAGCAGTTCGGGCGATCGCCCGAGCAGGTGCGCGAGCGGGGGCTGGCGGGGGTGGTGCTGGTCGAGGCGCTGAAACTCATCGACACCTCGACGCCCTGCACGATCGAACCCCGGCGCGAGCACCGCGGCGGCCTGCGCGTGGCCGGGATCGGTGCGCGCCACACGTCTGCGAGCGTCGCCTCGATTCCCTCGCAATGGCAGCGCCTGGAGGAGGCGCATGGCCTCGGCGCGGAGATCGCCTATGGCGTGTGCGGCAACAGTGATGCCGAGGGAGGCTTTGATTACATCGCCGGCGTGGAGATCAGTGCCTCCGCGCCCGTACCGCCAGGCTGGCAGGCGATCACGATCCCGCCGCGCGAGTATCTGGTGGCGTGGCATGCCGGGCACATCTCGGCGATCCGCTCCACCTGGCTCTGGTTGTTGAACGACTATCTGCCGGCCTCCGGCCTGACCCTGGCCGATGCGCCGGACCTGGAGCGCTACGATGCGCGCTTCGATGACCGCAGCGGCCACGGTGGGGTGGAGATCTGGCTGCCGCTGACCGACATGCTGCACCTCAAGGAGACTGACCCATGCGAATGACCGCCCGTTGTTGTGCTGCGCTGCTCGCGCTGTGCCTGCCGATGTTTGCCGTTGGGGCGGTGCCGCCCGTTGGCGAGCGGCACGGCGTTGCGCACGCACCCAGTGCCGCCGTGCGCGATGCCGGGCACCGCGACAGCGTGCGGTACACCGTGTGGTATCCGGCCCAGGCCGGCGCACGGGAAGCTGCGCTGACGATCGGGCCACCCGGTGCGCCGCTGTTCGAGGTCGGCACCGCCGCCGCCGATGCGGCCATCGCGGAGGGACACTGGCCGGTACTGCTGCTCTCGCATGGCAATGGCGGCAGTGCGCGGATGATGGGCTGGTTCGGCATCGCCATGGCGCGGGCCGGGTACGTGGTCATCGCGGTGGATCACCCGGGCAACAACGGTGTGGACCCGATGACCGAGGCCGGCAGCATCCTGATGTGGAGCCGCGCGGACGATCTGGCGGCGGCGCTGGCCGCGGTGCAGGCCGATCCCGTGCTGGCCGAGGCGATGGATGCCACGCGGCTGGGTGTGGCGGGCTACTCGGCAGGCGGGTTCACGGCCCTGGTCGCGGCCGGGGCCGGCCCGCAACTGCAGCGCCTGCTGGCGTTCTGCCGCGCGCATCCCGCGGATGGAGTCTGCGTCCCGCAGGCGGAGAACCCGACACTGACCCTGGCGCAGCGCATGACCGCCGCGCAGACGCCGGCACTTGCACCGTGGGTCGCACAGGCCGGTGACGACCGCGCCATTGCCGGGGTGCGCGCCGTCTTCCTGATCGCGCCGGCCATGATCCAGGCCTTCGCGCCGGAGGCGCTGGAGAAGGTGGCGCAGCCGGTATCGATCATCGTTGGTGCGGCCGACACGGTGGCCTCGCCGGCCACCAACAGCGACATCGCGGCGGCGGCCCTGCCCAAGGCGACGTTGACCACCCTGCCGGCCGTCGGCCACTACGACTTCCTGTCCAGCTGTACCGCGCTGGGCCGCAAGCGCATCGGTGCACTGTGCCAGGTGGCGGCAGACCAGCAGGCCACGCACGGCGCTGCGATCACGGAAGCGAAAGCGCTGTTCGACGCGGCGTTGTCGGCCACGCGCTGATGCGGATTACTGCGCGAGAGGAACGTCCAGCCCGCGCTTGAGCGTGCTCAGCGCCACCGCGGTGCGGAAACGCTCGATGTTGTCGTCGTTGCCGAACAGCCGCTCGCTGATCGCCTCGTATTCCTCCATCGAGGCGGCGGTGAGGATCAACAGGAAATCGGCGTCGCCGGTAATCGCGTAGCACTGCTGCACGGCCGGGTCTTCCTGCACGCGCCGGCGGAACGGCGCGACCCGGTGCGGCTGCTCGCTGGCGACCCGGACCTCGACCATGATCGTCAGTGGCCGTCCCAGCCGTGCCTGGTCCAGCACGGCGACGTTGGCGCGGATCACGCCCGTGTCTTCCAGACGCTTGATCCGCCGTTGAACGGCCGGGGCGGACAGGCTGACCGCCTCGGCAATCTCGCGCTGCGGGGTGGCGTTGTCGCGCTGCAGGATCGCCAGGATCGCGCGGTCGAAGCTGTCGGGGAGGTAAAGCGTGGCGGACATGGCGAGTGAAACATGCAGGAAGGTCCCCGCAATTGAGCATCTCCTTCGGTCGTTGCGCAATATCCTGTGCGGATGTCGACTTCCCGCCTCTCCAGCTTCTTTCCCGCCCTGGCCGTGCTCGGCTCGGTCACCTCGCTGGCCGTGGGCACCTCGTATGCCAAACAGCTGTTTCCGCTGATCGGCGCGCAGGGCACCAGCGCGTTGCGCGTGGGCTTTTCAGCGCTGGTGCTGCTGATGGTGTTCCGGCCGTGGCGCTGGACCACCTCGCGAGCGGATGCGGGGGCGATCTTCCGCTATGGCATCACGCTGGGGGTGATGAACCTGCTGTTCTACATGGCGCTGCGCACGATCCCGTTCGGTATCGCCGTGGCGATCGAATTCTGCGGGCCGCTGGCGGTGGCGATGTGGTCGTCGCGGCGGCCGGTCGATTTTGTGTGGGTCGGCTGCGCGCTGGTCGGTCTGTTGCTGCTGCTGCCGCTGGGCCATGGCGAGCCGCTGGACCCGGTGGGGGTGATGTTCGCGCTGGGCGCGGCAGTGTGCTGGGCGCTGTACATCATCTTCGGCAAGCGCGCCGGGCATCTGCCGGCCGGGCATACGGTCTCGCTGGGGCTGTGCGCGGCCGCGCTGGTGGTGGTGCCGGTCGGCATGGCGCACGCGGGCATGGCGCTGCTGGAGCCGAGGATCCTGCTGTTCGGCCTGGGAGTGGCGATCGTCTCCAGCGCGATCCCGATGTCGCTGGAGATGATGGCGCTCAAGCGGCTGCCGAAAGAGACCTTCGGCATCCTGATCAGCATGGAACCGGCGGTCGCCGCGCTGCTGGCGATGGGGCTGCTGGCCGAACATCTGACCCCGCTGCAATGGGCGGCGATCGGCTGCACGGTGGTGGCGTCGGTGGGCAGTACGTTGACCGCGAAACGGGCGGTGGTGCCGTTGCCCGGTGCGCCGGCCTAATCGCGCGCGATGGTGTAGTGCCGGCATTGCCGGGAATCGCGCGCCGACCAACGGTCGGCGCTACCCATGGATCGCCGCGCCCTCAGCGCCGTGCCGGTGCATCCCCGGCGACGTAATACGCCGCGGTGCTGCGCGGCAGCGGGGCACGCCCGCGGATCCGGTCGGCGATCTTCTCGGCGATCATGATCGTGGTGGCGTTGAGGTTGCCGGTGATGATGCGCGGCATGATCGAAGCATCCACCACGCGCAGGCTTTCCATGCCATGCACGCGGCCCTGGCCATCGACCACGCTCATCGCATCGGTGCCCATCGCGCACGAACAGGAGGGGTGGTAGGCGGTTTCGGCATGCGCGCGCACGAACGCGTCGAGTTCCGCATCGGTCTGGCACGCGGCGCTCGGGCTGATCTCGCGGCCACGGTATTCGTCCAGCGCGGGCTGGGCGATGATCTCGCGGGTGATGCGGATCGCGTCGCGGAACTCCTGCCAGTCCTGGTCGGTGGACTGGTAGTTGAACAGGATGGAAGGGTGCTCGCGCGGGTCCAGCGACTTCGCATGCACGCGGCCGCGGCTGGGCGTGCGCATCGAACCGACGTGCGCCTGGAAGCCGTGCTCCTTGACCGCGTTGGTGCCGTTGTAATTGATCGCCACCGGCAGGAAGTGGTACTGGATGTTCGGCCAGTCGAACTCCTCCCGGGTACGGATGAAGCCGCCGGCTTCGAACTGGTTGCTGGCACCGATCCCGGTGCCGGCGAACAACCACTCCGCACCGATCGCCGGCTGGTTCCACCACTGCAAAGCCGGGTACAGCGAGACCGGCTTCTTGCAGGCGTACTGCATGTACACCTCGAGGTGATCCTGCAGGTTCTCGCCCACGCCGGGCAGGTCGTGCACCAGCGGTACGCCGAGGGCGGCCAGCAACGCCGGTGCGCCCACGCCGGAGCGCTGCAGGATCTGCGGCGAGGCGATCGCACCGGCGCACAGCAGCACCTCGCGGCGGGCGGTGGCGTCGATCGGCTCGGCGCTGTTGCCGGCCAGGTAGCGCACACCGACCGCGCGCTTGCCGGCGAACAGGATGCGGTCGGTGGTGGCATGCACCACGATCTCCAGCCCCTCGCGGTCCTTGGCCATGTCCAGGTAACCGCGTGCGGTACTTGAGCGGCGCCCGCGCGGGGTCACGGTACGGTCCATCGGGCCGAAGCCTTCCTGCTGGTAGCCGTTGAGGTCGTCGGTGCGCGGGTAGCCCGCCTGCACCCCGGCCTCGACCATCGCGTGGAACAGCACGTTGTTGCCGTTCTTCGGCGTGGCCACGCTGACCGGGCCGTCGCCGCCGTGATAATCGTTGGCGCCGATGTCGCGCGTTTCCGCCTTGCGGAAGTAGGGCAGCACGTCGTGGTAGCTCCAGTCTTCCAGGCCGTCGAAGCTGGCCCACTGGTCGAAGTCCATCGCGTTGCCGCGGATGTAGCACATGCCGTTGATCAGCGAGGAACCGCCCAGGCCCTTGCCGCGGCCGCACTCCATGCGCCGGTTGTCCATGTAGGGTTCCGGCTCGGTTTCATACGCCCAGTTGTAGCGCCGGCCCTGCAGCGGATAAGCCAGTGCGGCCGGCATCTGGGTGCGGAAATCCATCCGGTAATCCGGCCCACCGGCTTCCAGCAGCAGCACGCTGACGCCGGCGTCTTCGGTCAGGCGCGCGGCCAGCGTGTTGCCGGCCGACCCGGCGCCGATGATGATGTAGTCGTACTCGCGCTTCATCGCGGTGTCTCCTGGTAAGGCCGGTTCAGAACACCGACGCGTAGCGGTCCAGTTCGATCTGGATGGATTTGGTGCGGGTGTAGGCACGCAGCGTGGCCAGCCCGTTTTCGCGGCCGACACCGGACTGCTTGTAGCCGCCCACCGGCATCTGTGCAGGCGATTCGCCCCAGCTGTTGACCCAGCAGATGCCGGCCTCGAGCTGATGGATCACCCGATGCGCACGGGCCAGATCCGGCGTCACCACACCGGCGGCCAAACCGTAATCGGTGTCGTTGGCGCGGCGCACGGCCTCGTCTTCGTCGTCGTACGCCAACAGGCTCATCACCGGTCCGAAAATCTCTTCGCGCACGATGCGCATGTCATCGCGGCAATCGCTGAAGATCGTCGGTGCCACATAGCAGCCCTTGCCCAGCGCGCCGTCGGTCAGCCGTTCGCCGCCGCAGACCAGCCGTGCACCCTCGGCCTTGCCGCTGGCGATGTGCTCAAGCACGCGCTGCATGTGCGCGGCGCTGACCAGCGGGCCGAAGTTGGTGTCCTTGGCCAGTGGGTCGCCGATGCGGATGCGCTTGACCCGTTCCAACAGCTTGGCTTCGAACGCGGCCAGGGTGCTGCGCGGCACGAACACGCGGGTGCCGTTGGTGCACACCTGGCCGGAGCTGTAGAAGTTGGCCATCATCGCCACGTCGGCGGCCAGGTCCAGATCGGCGTCGGCGCAGATGATCAGCGGCGACTTGCCCCCCAGCTCCATGGTGACGTCCTTGAGCGTGGAGCTGGAGGCACTGGCCATGACCTTGCGGCCGGTGGCGGTGCCGCCGGTGAAGGAGATCTTCTCGATCAGGGGATGCTCGGTCAGCGCCGAGCCGACGCCGGCGCCATCGCCCGGCAACACGTTGAACACGCCGTCGGGCAGGCCGGCCTCGGTGAAGATCTCTGCCAGCTTCAGCGCGGTCAACGGCGTGACTTCGCTGGGCTTGAAGATCATGGCGTTGCCGGCGGCCAGCGCGGGGGCGGCCTTCCACAGTGCGATCTGGATCGGATAGTTCCAGGCGCCGATCGCACCGACCACGCCCAGCGGCTCCTGGCGGGTGTAGAAGAAGCTGCTCTCGCGCAGCGGCACCTGGCTGCCTTCCAGCGCGTGCATGACGCCGGCGTAGTACTCCAGCACGTCCGCGCCGGTGACCACGTCCACGCTGAGCGTCTCGCTCAGGGCCTTGCCGGTGTTGCGCGATTCCAGCTCGGCCAGCGCATCGTTGCGCTCGCGCAGCAGCGCCACCGCACGCAGCAGGACGCGTGAGCGCTCCACCGTGGTCAGCGCGGCCCACACTTTCTGGCCGGCCTGGGCGCTCTCCACGGCAGCGTCGAGATCGTCGCTGTTGGCGCTGTGGACGTTGGCGAGCAGCTCGCCATTGGCCGGGTTGATGACCTCGAAGGTCTTGCTGCCCCGGGAGGGGACGTAGCGGCCGCCGATGTACAGCAGCTGGTCGGGGAGGGTAGGCATGTCGATGACTCCTTTGCAGCGGGAGATCAGTGCGTCAACGCGTGAGATGCAGGAACTGCAGGTGACGCTCGTACTGATCGATGATGTCGTTGATGATCTGCTGGCGGCTGTAGCCGAACAGCTCGTAGTCCTGTCCACCTTCATAGAGGTGCACTTCGGCGCGGTAGTAACGCTGGTTGCGGAAGCGCTGCGCGGCGAACGAAGGCGTGAGGTAGCCGCGCATGATCACCTGGTAGGTGAACACCTGCTGTTCGCCATGGTCCACCAGCAGTTCCATGTGGCCTGGCTCGAACTTCGTCTGCACGTCCAGGCCCTGTTCGAGCAGCTGCGCGGCAACCGCTTCGATCGCCGGCTTCACATCGGTATCCATGAACCGGTACACCTCGTCGCGTACCGGGAAATGCACCGCCTGGGTGATGCGCTGGCGCCAGCCGCGCTGATGCCGCGATTGCCCGATCAACGGGATCGGGGAGTACTGCGAGGCCTTCTTGCGCTGCGACTCCTCGCCCAGCGCACGGGTCAGCCCCCACAGCATCAGCAGCAGCACCACCGAGAACGGCAGCGAAGCCAGCACCACGGCGGATTTGAGCGCGTCCATGCTGCCGGCCAGCAGCAGCCCGGCGGTGACCAGACCGGTCATCACGCCCCAGAACACGCGCAGCCAGCGCGGGCCGTCGTCTTCGGGATTGCCGCCCTGCGAGGACAGCGTGGACAGCACGACCGTGCCGGAATCGGCCGAGGTGACGAAGAAGATGAAGCTGACGATCACCGTGACGGCGATGACGGCGCGGCTCCACGGGTAGCTTTCCAGCAGCGCGTACAGCACGGTCGGTGGGTTCTCCACCGCCATCTGCGCCAGGTGCACCTGGTCATGGTGCAGGATCTGGTCCAGCGCGCTGTTGCCGAAGATCGACAGCCAGGCCAGGGTGAACCCCAGCGGGATCAGCAGCACGCCCAGCACGAACTCACGGATGGTGCGCCCGCGCGAGATGCGCGCGATGAACAATCCCACGAACGGCGCCCAGCCGATCCACCAGGCCCAGTAGAACACCGTCCAGTTGCCCAGCCAGTCCGGGCGCCCGCCGTAGGCGTACACATCGAAACTCTTGCCGACCACGTTGCCCAGGTAGTCGCCCATGTTCTGGATGAAGGCGTTGAGCAGGTACTGGGTGGGTCCGGCGAACAGCATGAACAGCAGCAGCGAGATCGCCAGCAGCATGTTGATGTTGGACATCCAGCGCACGCCTTTCTCCACCCCGGAGACGGCCACCGTGATGGCCGCGCCCATCATCAGGACGATCAGCCCGACCTGCACCCAGGCCGCATGCGGCACCGGGAACAGGGTGTTCAAGCCCGCGTTGAGATGCAGCACGCCAAAGCCCATGTCCGCGCCGAGGCCGAATACGGTGGCCACGATCCCCAGCGCATCCACGGTGTAGCCGATCGGCCCGTTGATGCGCTTGCCGATCAGCGGATACAGCGCCGAGCGCAGTGCCAGCGGCAGGTTGTGGCGGTAGGCGAAGTAGGCCAGCGCCATCGCCGCCAGCGCGAACACGCCCCAGCCATGCAGGCCCCAGTGCAGGAACAGCAGCTGCATCGCCTGGCGCGCGCTGGCCTCGCCACTGCCGGTGCCGCCCTGCGGCGGCAGCAGGTAATGGGTGAGCGGCTCGGAGACGCAGAAGAAGAACAGGGTGATGCTGATGCCGGCGGCGAACAGCATGCCGGCCCAGGACAGATAGCTGAACTCCGGTTCGTCATGGTCCGCGCCCAGCTTGACGCTGCCATAGCCGGACAACGCCACGCCGACCACGAACACCAGGTACACGGTCATCGCCAACAGGTAATACCAGCCGACATTGCGCGAGGCCCAGGTCTGGGCATCGAGCAGCATCACGCCGGCATCGATGGGAAACACGGTGACCAGAATGGCGAATGCCGCCACGATCGTGGCGGCAAGCAGGAACACGGGTCGAAGCGTGCGCACCTCGGACAGAGGCGGCTCCACGGTACTCATGGGGTGGGGGATACTCCCGGTGCCGGAGCGGCAGACGGCGGGATTTATCGCACAGGCGCTGTGGACGGCCTGTTTACACGCTCACGATGCCCGCCGCGCAAGGGCGGCGGGTGACCAGGGGGTCAGCGCAGCGCGCTGCTCGGTACATCGATCGACATCGCCAGCGCGAGGTGATCGGAGAACGCGGCCGGCACGGCTTCGGCACTGCGTTGCTGCAGGCCGTCGCTGAGCAGGATGTGGTCGATCGCCCGGTCCGGGCGCCAGCTGGGGAAGGTCGGCACCACGCAGCCCGGCGGCTGCAGCGTCGTCTTCTGGTACAGCACCTGCATTTCCGGTCGCTCGGCCAGGCAGTTGAAATCGCCCATCAGCACGGCGTTGGGGTGGTCGGACAGCAGATCGGCAATGAAGGCCAATTGCGACATTCGCGAATTGGTCCCCAGGGACAGATGCGCCACCGCCACCGCCAGGCCCTGGCTGCCTTCACCGAACTTGGCCAGCAACACGCCGCGCCCACCGATCCGGCCGGGCAGGGCGTGGTCCTGCACCTCGACCGGCTCCAGCTTGCTGAGCAGGCCGTTGGCGCTGGAGGCCACCCCGCCCATGCGGCGGTTGGGCTGGTGGCTCCAGTAATTGAAGCCGGCACGCTCGGCCAGATAGTGGGTCTGGTTGGTGAAGCCCGAGCGCAGACTGCCGGGGTCGGCCTCCTGCAGGCCGACGATGTCGTGTTCGCGGGCCATCTGCGCGATGGCATCCAGGCTGGTTCGCTTGCGCCCGGCCGGCAGTGCGTGCGACCAGCTGCGGGTCACGTAATCACTGTAACGGCGGGTGCTCGAACCGGCCTGGATGTTGGCCGTCAGCAGGCGCAGGGTCCGCGTGTGGGGGGAGGTCACGACGGTTGGCTATCGCAGGATCAGTTGGCCTTGGCCGCGCGTTCGCGCGCGATCAGGTGATCGGCGATGCGCAGCATGTCCGGGAAGCCCTTGCCCTTGACCAGGTACTTGCCATTGACGATCACCGACGGGGTGCCGCTGATCTTGCTGCGCTGGGCGAACTGCTTGGCCGAGTTGGTCTTGGCGTTGATGGCGAAGCTGCCCATCATCGCGGCGAACTGCTTCGGGTCGGCGCCGTGCTTGCCGTAGAAGTTGGCGATGTCTTCGACCGAATCACGGCCGCGCTCGCCCTTCAGGCTCTGCTCGGCGTGGATCGCCGCGTACATGGCTTCGTGGGTCTTTTCCTGCAGGCCCATGGCCTGCGCGGCATAGAACGCACGGCCGTAGTCATCCCACGTACCGCCGAACATGGCCGGCACGTAGACGAAGCTGACGTCGCTCGGCAGGCCGGCCTTCCACGGTCCGATCAGCGGCTGGAACGCGGCGCAGGCCGGGCACACGTAACCGAAGATCTCGGCGACTTCGATCTTGCCGGTGGCCGGCTGGAAGGGCTGGCCGTTTTCGATCACCACGTAGTCGGTGCCGGCGACCGGTTCCGGGCCGGTCGGGCGCGAGGAGGCCGGGGCGGGCGCCGGGGTGGTGGCTTCGGCAGCGGCGGTCTCGGCGGCGGCGGTTTCACCGCTGGCGGCCGGGGCCTGCTCGGTCGGCGTGGCCGTTTCGGTAGCCGGGGTGCTGCTCGGGGCGGCCGGTTCGGCCGGGGCGGTGGTGTTGGCGGTACCGTCCTGGGCCTTGCAGGCGGCCAGGATCGGCAGCAGGGCCATGAGCGTAATGGCGAAACGGGTCTTCATCGAAGCATCTCCAGCGGATGAGCATGTTGGGGCCGACGCTGGGAGCGTCGGCCAGGGAAGCATGATGACACGCGGAAACGAGCGTCCCGCGTGCACGGTGCGTGATGGTTCAGCGAGCGCTGTCAGAGCGCCTTGCCGCTGCGCGCGCGGGCGATCAGGGCATCTGCATTGCGCAGCATGGACTCGAACGAGTCGCCTTTGACCAGGTACACGCCGTTGACGATCAGCGTCGGCGTACCCGGCACCTTGGTGCGCAGGGCGAAGGCGCGGGCGGCCTTGACCTTGGCATCCACCGCATCGCTCCTGAGCGCGGCGATGTACTGCGGCGGCGCCACGCCGAAGCCCTGGTAGAACGCGGCCAGTTCGTCCGGCGAGACGTTCTGCATCGGCAGCGAGCCCTTCTCATGCAGGGCATCGAACATCGCGCGGTGGCTGCGCTTGGCCACGCCCAGCTGATCGGCAGCGTAGTAGGCGCGGGCAAACGAATCCCACACACCGCCGAAGGCGGCCGGCACCGGGGTGAAACGGACGTCCTTGGGCAGCTTGGCGGCCCAGGCTTCCAACTGCGGCTCGAAATGCGCGCAGTGCGGGCAGGTGTAGCCGAACATCTCCACGACTTCGATCTTGCCGGCCAGCGGCGCGAACGGTCCGGCGTCGGCGATGCGGTCGTAATCCTTGCCCTCCACCAGCGGGGCCGGGGGGGCAGCGAGGGTGCTCAACGGGCTCAGGGCCAGCAGCAACAGCATCAGGCGGGGCATCAACGTCATCTACATCCATCTCCATACAGAAAAAACGACGCCGGCCCAGTCGCCGGCGTGGCAGTGAACATACCCCGCCAGCCAAGGCGGCCGCATCTGTCATCCGACCAAGGGGATGCGCTGCGGTGTGGGCGGTGGTCAGGGTGCCTGCGCGCCCCCCGCGACCGGCGTTGCCGCGGCCACGTCATCGGCGCGGTTGTGCAGGCCCTGCAGGTAACTGGCCAAGGCCTGGATTTCCTGCTCGGTCAACGACTTGGCGATCGTGGCCATGATCTGGAAGTGGGCCTTGTCGGTCTCCTGGGTGGTCCCGGCCTGGTACTCCTGCAGGCGACGCGCGACATAGGCCGCGTGCTGGCCACTGATATGCGGGTAGGCCGGGCCCGGGTTGCCGGCGCCGGTGGGGCCATGGCAGGCCATGCAGGCCGGGATGCCACGCTCGGCATCGCCGCCGCGATACAGCTGCTGGCCGATCTCATAGAATTTCTTGCCGGCATACGGGCCTTCGGTGACCGCGCCATCGTCGGCGATGCCGGCCGTGGCCTTCTGCGTGGCGAAATAGGCGCCGATGTCGCGCATGTCCTGCGGGGTAAGGTCCTGCACGAACGGCACCATGGCCGCCGAGGCGCCGGAGGTGCGCTGGCCATTGGCGATCAGGGCCATCTGCTGGGCGCTGTAGCGCTCGCTCTGGCCGGCGATGCTCGGGTACATCTCCACCGTGGAGTTGCCATCGGCCGAGTGGCAGGCTGCGCAGGCCGCGGCCTTGGTCTGCCCGGCCTTGGAATCGCCCCAGGTGGTTTTGCTGAAATCGACCTCCAGCGAGGCGGTCTTGATCGGCCCGTTGTCCGGCAACGGGGTGATCGAGGTCTGGGCAACGGCAACGGCGGCGAGCAGCGAGACAGCAAGTGCGGAAACGGCAAGAACGCGAGCATGGCGCATGCGGAAGCTCCGTGTGGACCGGCCTGGCGGTTGCGGGACCGCAACCACGGGGATCGCCCGATTATCAACGCCGTTTCACGCCACGGTCAACGCAGGGTGCAGCAAAACCGGGGGCAGACAGCGCGGAGCAGCCCCGGACATGCGATCCTATGCCCATGTCATTGCTCCTCGAACGCGCCCAATACCTGCTTTCGGCCCACAACACCCGGCAATTGCCGGAAGACGTGGGCGCGGAAGTCGCCTTTGCCGGTCGCTCCAACGCCGGCAAATCCAGTGCCCTCAACGCCCTCACCCGCCAGAACAGCCTGGCCCGGGTCTCCAAGACCCCCGGCCGCACCCAGCAGCTGGTGTTCTTCGAGGTCACCCCGGAGGCCAAGCTGGTCGATCTGCCCGGTTACGGCTACGCCAAGGTCCCGCTGGACCTGCAGGCGCACTGGCAGGCCTTCATCGACCAGTACTTCCGCACCCGCGAGGCCCTGCGTGGCCTGGTGGTGGTGATGGACATCCGTCACCCGCTGAAGGACTACGATCGCCAGATGCTGGCCTATGCCGTGCAGCGCGGCCTGCCCGCGCACGCGCTGCTGACCAAGGCCGACAAGCTTGGCCGTGGCCAGCAGGGCATCGCCCTGCAGAAGGTGCGCAAGGAACTGCATTCCTCGTTCGGCGACACCGTCAGCGTGCAGACCTTCTCCGGCCCCGCCCGCCAGGGCGTGGATGAAGCCCGCGGGATCATCGGCGGCTGGCTGGGCCTGAACAAGCCGGCGCCCGAAGCGGCCTGATCCGGGCGTTGCCGCGGTCCAACGGGCCGCGCGGCGCCGGGTAGTGCCGGCCGCTGGCCGGCTGCTCTTTCTCCATCAGATGTATCGGGAGCCGGCCAGTGGCCGGCACTACCCGAACGCGTCTGACGCCCCGTGTACGGCGCGGTCGTGTCCCCTCATTTCGCCGGTAACGGCGCGAATTCGCCCGGCACCCAGGCGAACGCCTCTCCTTCGCGCCGGACATGGCCCAGCCCTGGGAACGGCAGGTGCGCGCCGGCCACCCACCAGCCCTGATCCGCAGCCTGCGCCATCATCCGGCGCCGACTGGCGATAGCAGCCGTGCGGTCGCTGTCGGCTTCATAGGAGGCCTGCGGCTGGGCGAACTGCACGGCATGGAAATGCACGATGTCGCCCCACACCAGCAGCTGCTGGCCGGCGCCACCATCGATCCGGTAAGACACATGCCCGACCGTGTGGCCGTGGCTGTCCAATGCGGTGATCCCGGTCGGCAACGTGTCGCCAGGGGCAAAGCGCTTCAATTTCCCGCTCGCTTCATACGGTGCCACCGCCTTGCGTGCCAATGCGAAGGCAAACCGGACGCCCTGCGGCGCGGTGGCTTCACTGGCCGGATCCAGCCAGAACGCCGCATCGGCGGCGGACAGCCACACCGTGGCATTCGGGTAGGCCAGCGTGTCCTGCGCATCCAGCAGGCCACACAGGTGGTCGGGGTGGGCGTGGGTGAGCACGACATCATCCACCTCGGCCGGGTCATAGCCGGCCTTGCGCAGGTTGCCCAGCACCTGGCCCAGCCCGGGGCCGAAGCACTGCGCGGTGCCGGTATCGACCAACGTCAGGTGATCGTCCTGCTGCACCAGGTAGGCGTTGACCGCGGTCTGCAGGCCTTTGCCATCCTCGGGCACGTAGCGGTGATCGAGCAGGCGGGTGACCGCGCCGGGAGCGATCCCGACGAGTTCCTGTCGGCCCAGTGCGACCGTGCCGTCGAACAGGGCAGTGACCTGCAACGTGCCGATCTGCTGGTGGTAGACGCCGGGCACCTGCCCGCGCGGGGTGTGTGTGGTGGTGGCCAGTGCCGGGCTGGCGGCAACGGCCAGCAGCAGCGCCGTGGCGAGCGTGCGAATGCGGGGAAACGACATGTCAGGATCCGAACGGAGCGGCAGTGCCGCGGTGTCTCCATGCTGCGCGTGCCGCCTGCTGCGTTCCGCTCAGAATGCCGCGCGATCCGCTCGCCTCAGCTGTTGCCGATCGCCGCCGGTTCCAACCCGTAACGTTCGGCGAAGCGCTTGTTGAAGCTGCCCAGCGAGCGGTAGCCCACGCGCGCGGCCACCGTTTTCAGCGGCAACCGGGTGGTGTAGAGCAGGCTCATGGCATGCGCCAGCCGCGCGTCGGTGATCAGCTCGCGCACGCTGGACTGCTCGCTGGCCAAGCGCCGCCGCAGGGTCGCACCGCTGAGCCCGAGCTGCGCTTCGAAATCGCGTGACTGCCAGTCGCGCTCGGGCTGGGCCGCGATCAGATCGCGGATGCGATCAGCCACGCTGGGCTCGGGTGGAATCAGCAGGCTGCCATGTCCGCGCCGGCAGAACGCCACGGCCAGCCCGGCCAGCGCCAACCGCGCTTCGGTGTAGTGGCCCTGCTCCAGCGCCTGCCGCCATTGCAGCAGCGTCGCGCCATGCTCGGCCAGCGGCAGCCGTGCCAGCGCGTCGCCGGCGTCGGGCAGGGGCTCGTTCCACAGCGCCCGGGCGGCCGTGAGCGCTTCGGCGCACAGCGGCACGATCGCGCTGAGGTACAGGCCGCTGTGCGGATCGGGAATGTTGACCACATCGATGCGGCAGCGACGGGTGATCAGGAATAGATCGCCCGGGGCGAATTCCAGGGATTGCTGCGCGGTGCGAACCTGCTTGCGTCCCTGCAGGAGGATGGCGAACTGTGGCTGCGGGATGTCCACCGAGGAGGCGCCATGCTCGCGGCGTGCGGTGATGCAGGCGTAGCCATCGGCGCGCTGGCAGTCGGCCAGGCTGGCCAGTCTCGCCAGCAGCGAAGCGGTGGTGTCGATCGGGATGGACATGGCTCAGCCTGCCACGTTGAACAGGTGTCCGACCAGCGCCGCCGCAGCCATCGCAATGGCGCCCCAGAACGTCACGCGCAACGCACCGCGCAGGCGCGGGGCACCGCCGGCGTGCGCGGCCAGCGTGCCGGTCAGGCACAGCCCCAGCAGCGTCACCATGGTGGTTGCCTGGCCGACGTAGGCATGCGGGGCGAGCAGGGCGGTCAGCACCGGCAACGCCGCGCCGCTGACGAAGGCGCCGGCCGAGGCCATCGCTGCCTGCATCGGGCGCGCGCGCAGCTCTTCGGTGATGCCCAGCTCATCGCGGGCGTGGGCGCCCAGCGCGTCGTGCGCCGTCAGCTGGGTGGCTACCTCGTGCGCCAGCGCGGGGCTCAGCCCACGCTGCCGGTAGATGGCCGCCAGCTCTTCCAGCTCGCTGTGCGGGTCTTCGTGCAGCTCGCGCTTTTCCACCGCCAGGTCGGCCAGCTCGGTATCGGCCTGCGACTGCACCGAAACATACTCGCCAGCCGCCATCGACATCGCACCGGCCACGGTCCCGGCGATGCCGGTGGCCAGGATGGTCGACGCCGTGGCACCACTGGCCGCGATGCCGACCACCAGCCCGGCCACCGAGACGATGCCGTCATTGGCGCCAAGCACGGCGGCACGCAGCCAGCCGACGCGGTCGGAGCGATGGACTTCCGGATGTCGGGATCGACTCATTGGATCAGTTTAGGGGGTCGCGACGGCCCGCGGCGGAATGACTCGCAGCCGCGGCGGGGGCGACGCAGCGTCAAGCCCATGCCAGTAGGATGCTGAAAACCGTCACGGTGACACGACGGCAGGGGACGCCACGATATAGTGCGCCCTTGCGATGCGGGGGCGCGAACCCCACATCCCCGCCCTGACCAGAATTCTGCGAGCCTCCCCTTGTCGAGCCCCAGCCACGTCGCCGAGACGCCGATCACCGACCGTAATGAACTGGTCGCCACGTTGGCCTCCGGCGAAAAGCCCCAGGCGCAGTGGCGCATCGGCACCGAGCACGAGAAGTTCGGCTTCCGCCTGGACGATCTGCGCCCGCCCACCTTCGACGGCGACCGCGGCATCGAAGCGCTGCTCAACGGCCTGACCCGCTTCGGCTGGGACCCGGTGCAGGAAGACGGACGCACCATCGCACTGCTGCGCGACAACGCCTCGGTGACGCTGGAACCGGCGGGCCAGCTGGAGCTCTCCGGCGCGGCGCTGGAAACCATCCACCAGACCTGCGTGGAAACCGGCACCCACCTCAACGAGGTGGCGCAGGTCGCCGGCGAACTGCAGCTGGGCTTCCTCGGCATGGGCTTCCAGCCGAAGTGGACGCGCGATGAGATGCCGTGGATGCCCAAGGGGCGCTACAAGATCATGCGCGAGTACATGCCCAAGGTGGGCACGCTCGGCCTGGACATGATGACCCGCACCTGCACGGTGCAGGTCAACCTGGACTACGCCACCGAAGCGGACATGGTGAAGAAGTTCCGGGTGTCGCTGGCGCTGCAGCCGATCGCCACCGCGCTGTTCGCCGATTCGCCGTTCACCGAAGGCGCGCCGAACGGCTACCAGAGCTACCGCTCGCACATCTGGACCGACACCGACAACGATCGCACCGGCATGCTCGACTTCGTATTCGAAGACGGCTTCGGTTACGAGCGTTACGTGGATTATCTGCTTGATGTGCCGATGTACTTCTCCTACCGCGATGGCAGGTACCACGATGCCAGCGGCCAGAGCTTCCGCGATTTCATGGTCGGCAAGCTGCCGGTGCTGCCGGGCCAGCTGCCCACGCTGCGCGACTGGTCCGACCACATGACCACCGCCTTCCCCGAGGTGCGGTTGAAGAAGTACCTGGAAATGCGCGGCGCCGATGCCGGCCCGTGGAGCCGCCTGTGCGCGCTGCCCGCGTTCTGGGTGGGCCTGCTGTACGACGACGCCGCGCTGGATGCCGCCTGGGATCTGGTGCGTGATTTCAGCCTGGTCGAACGCAACGTCCTGCGTGATGGCGTGCCGCGCCATGGGCTGAAGCTGCCGTTCCGCAACGGCACCGTGCTGGACCTGTCGCGCGAGGCCCTGAAGATCGCCGTGGCCGGCCTCAAGCGCCGCGCTGCGCGCAACGCCGATGGCCAGGACGAAAGCAAGTTCCTGGAAGTGCTGCAGGAGATCGTCGATTCCGGGTTGACTCCGGCCGACCGCAAGCTGGCGCTCTTCCACGGCGAGTGGGGCGGCAACATCGATCCGGTGTTCAAGGAATTTGCGTACTGAGTTCGCATCGATCAACAAAAAACCCCGGCATTGCCGGGGTTTTTTCATGCCTGTGCGTAAAGATCAGGCGGCCTTTTCCAGCGTGCCCATGTCGATCACGAAGCGGTAGCGAACGTCGTTCTTCGCCATGCGCTCCCAGGCCTCGTTGACGGTCTTGATGTCGATCACTTCCACATCGCTGACGATGTTGTGCTCGGCACAGAAGTCCATCATCTCCTGCGTTTCGGCCATGCCGCCGATCGCCGAGCCGGTGATGTGCTTGCGGCCGAACATCATCGCAGCGCCCATCAGCGGCGGATCCAGCTCGGTCAACACGCCGACCAGGCACATCGTCGCATCGCGCTTGAGCAGGCCCATGTACGGGTTGGTGTCGTGGCTGACCGGGATGGTGTTGAGCAGGAAATCGAAGCTGCCGGCGTGGGCCTTCATCTGCGCCGGATCACGCGAGACCAGTACTTCATCGGCGCCGAGGCGCTTGGCATCGGCACCCTTCTCCGGAGTGGTGGTGATCATCACCACGGTGGCGCCCATCGCCTTGGCGAACTTCACGCCCATGTGGCCCAGGCCGCCCAGGCCGATGACGCCGACCTTCTGGCCGGGGCCGACCTTCCAGTGGCGCAGCGGGGAGTAGGTGGTGATGCCGGCGCACAGCAGCGGTGCGGCGGCCTTGAGGTCGAGCGTCTCGGACACCTTCACCACGAAGCGCTGCTCGACCACGATGTGGTCCGAATATCCGCCGAAGGTCGGCTGGCCGCTCTCGCGCTCGGTGCTGTTGTAGGTGAAGGTGGCGCCCTTCTCGCAGTACTGCTCCAGATCTTCGTCGCAGGCGGCGCAGTGGCGGCAGGAATCGACCATGCAGCCGACGCCGGCGAAGTCACCGACCTTGAAGCGGGTGACGTTGGCACCGACCTCGGTCACGCGGCCGATGATCTCGTGGCCGGGCACCATCGGGAACTTGGAACCACCCCAATCGTCGCGGGCCTGGTGCAGGTCGGAGTGGCAGATGCCGCTGAAGAGAATCTCGATGCGGACGTCATCGGGACCGGCCGGGCGACGTTCGAAGGAGAACGGCACCAGCGGCGCGGTCTGGTCGTGCACCGCATAACCATGGGCGAGGGACATGGGGAATCCTTGGCAGGTTTGTAGAAAGGCGCTTTACAATACGCCCCGATCCCGTGCACAAAAAGTCAGGATATCGGCATGATTCATCAAGTGAAACGGGATAATCATGGCCACTGACAACCTGACCCACCTCGCCGCCTTCGCCGCCGTGGCCCGCCACCGCAGCTTCCGCAAGGCCGGGGCGGAGCTGGCGCTGTCCACCTCGGCGGTCAGCTACGCGATCCGCGCGCTGGAAGAACGCCTGGGCGTGGGTCTGTTCCATCGCACGACCCGCAGCGTCGCCCTCACCGAAGCCGGCCAGCGCCTGCTCGAGCGCCTGCAGCCCGCGCTGGGGCAGGTGCATGACGCATTGGAAGAGATGAACCACTTCCGCGCGGCACCGGCCGGCCTGCTGCGCATCAACGCCACCCGCGCCGCCGTCCAGACCCAGCTCGGCCCACGCCTGGCGAAGTTCCTGCTTGCGCACCCGGATGTGCGTTTGGAGTTGGCCCAGGACGATGGCCTGGTGGATATCGTCGCCGGCGGTTACGACGCTGGCGTGCGCCTGCACGAATCGGTGCCGGAAGACATGGTGGCCGTGCCACTGGGGCCGGCGCTGCGCGGCCTGATCGTGGGTGCGCCCTCCTATCTGGCGGGGCGGGAGATACCGCAGCACCCCCGTGATCTGCATCGGCACGAGTGTGTGCGGTTCCGCTTCGCCAGCGGCCATCTCTACAAGTGGCAGTTCGAACGCGATGGCCAGGCACTGGAGATCGACGTGCCCGGGCGCCTCACGTTGGGTGATCAGAACACGATCCTGCAGGCGGTGGTGGACGGGTTGGGGCTGGCCTACGTGCTGGAAGATTCCGCACGCCCGTACCTGGACGATGGCCGGCTGGTTGCCGTGCTGGAGGACTGGAGCGAGCCGTTCGCAGGCTTTGCGGTGTATTACCCACGGCAGCGGCAGATGTCGTCTGCGCTGCGGGCGTTCATTGATCTGCTGCGGGGGTAGCGGGGCGCGGGCGGCATCTGCCCTGGATGCTCGTTCTTCAAAGGCAGATCCTGCATTCTGCGCATGCACCTCGCATCTGCTGGGACGTATCTGGCGTCGAGTAGTGCAGACCCACGGCCTGTCCTCATCAACGGTGAAATGGATGCGTAACCGGCGATTCGTGAACATTCTGGCGATGGTCGGCGGTGGCGTCCTTGCGCTGTACGCGGTGCTGATCCTGACGATCGCAACGACGGGAAATGTTACGCAGGGTCGCGCAGCACTGGCGTGTGGCGGGGCAGGGCTGCTGCTTGTCGCGGCGCCGTTGCTGGCCCTGCCATTCTTCCCGCGTTTAGCAAGGGCGCTCGCGCTGCTGGCGTTGGTCAGTTTCGCAGTGCTCGCGGGCTGGCTCGCGTTCTGGCCCCAGCCGACCATCTCGCCTGATCCGCTCGTTCGGACGGCGGTAGTGGCGTTTGCGGTGTTGGTTGCCGGTCGCATCTATCTGGTACGCCGCCGCCGACCCTCGGGTCATCAGCCCTGATCAGCCCTGCTGCCGAACCCACCGCGAAGGGAATTCCGTGGATGCTGTATACTCACCCCCAGTATAGTTAACCGGCCTTGCCTCCATGCCCCATTCACCGCAGGAAAAAAAGCGCGTTCTCGCCCGGGTCCGTCGAATCCGCGGCCAGTGCGATGCACTCGACCGCGCGCTGGAAGCCGGGGCCGAGTGCGGGCCGGTGCTGCAGCAGATCGCCGCGATCCGTGGTGCCGTCAACGGGCTGATGTCCGAAGTGATGGAGGCGCATCTGCGCGAAGAGTTCGGGCAACCGGCCCAATCCGATGCGCAGCGCGATGAGCGCGTGCGCGAGATGAGCATGCTGATCCGTTCCTATCTGAAATGAGTGCGCGGGTGCCCGCGTACTGCCCATCTTTGTTCCCTGCCTTGGAGTGCTTCCCATGAAATCCCGTGCTGCCGTTGCCTTCGCCGCTGGCGAACCGTTGAAGATCGTCGAGATCGATGTCGCGCCGCCGCAGAAGGGCGAAGTGCTGGTCAAGATCACCCACACCGGTGTCTGCCACACCGATGCGTTCACGCTGTCCGGCGATGATCCGGAAGGTCTGTTCCCGGCGGTGCTCGGCCATGAAGGCGCGGGCATCGTGGTGGAAGTGGGCGAGGGCGTCACCAGCGTCAAGCCGGGTGACCACGTGATCCCGCTGTACACCGCCGAGTGTGGTGAGTGCCTGTTCTGCCAGAGCGGAAAGACCAACCTGTGCGTGGCCGTGCGCGCCACCCAGGGCAAGGGCGTGATGCCCGATGGCACTACCCGCTTCAGCTACAACGGCGAGCCGATCTACCACTACATGGGCTGCTCCACCTTCAGTGAGTACACCGTGGTGGCCGAAGTCTCGCTGGCCAAGATCAATCCGGAAGCCAACCCGGAACACGTCTGCCTGCTCGGCTGCGGCGTGACCACCGGCATCGGCGCGGTGCACAACACCGCCAAGGTGCAGGAAGGCGATTCGGTGGCGGTGTTCGGGCTGGGCGGCATCGGCCTGGCGGTGATCCAGGGCGCGCGCCAGGCCAAGGCCGGCCGCATCTTCGCGATCGATACCAACCCCTCCAAGTTCGAACTGGCCAAGCAGTTCGGCGCGACCGATTGCATCAACCCGAAGGACCATGACAAGCCGATCCAGCAGGTCATCGTGGAGATGACCACGTGGGGCGTGGACCATACCTTTGAATGCATCGGCAACGTCAACGTGATGCGCGCGGCGCTGGAATGCGCGCACCGTGGCTGGGGCCAGTCGGTGGTGATCGGTGTGGCCGGCTCGGGCCAGGAAATCTCGACCCGTCCGTTCCAGCTCGTCACCGGCCGCTCGTGGAAGGGCACCGCCTTCGGTGGCGTCAAGGGCCGCAGCCAGCTGCCGGGCATGGTCGAAGACGCCATGAAGGGCGATATCGAACTGGCGCCGTTCGTGACCCACACGATGGGCCTGGACGAGATCAACGATGCGTTCGACCTGATGCACGAAGGCAAGTCGATCCGCTCGGTCGTGCATTTCTGAGCTACCACGGGCGGCGCGCGATCCGCGCCGCCCCTACGGAGAATCCCCATGGAACGCATCGAACACCGCGCCGCGTCCGGCGGTTGGCAGGACGTGTACCGCCATGCCTCGCAGGTGCTGGGCTGCGAGATGAATGTCGCCGTCTACCTGCCGCCGCAGGCGGCCACGCAGAAGCTGCCGGTGCTGTACTGGCTGAGCGGGCTGACCTGCAACGAACAGAATTTCATCACCAAGGCCGGCGCGCAGCGCTATGCCGCCGAGCACGGCGTGATCCTGGTCGCGCCGGACACCAGCCCGCGCGGCGATGACGTCGCCGATGCCGAAGGCTACGACCTGGGCAAGGGCGCTGGTTTCTATCTGAACGCCACCGAGCAGCCGTGGGCGGCGCACTACCGCATGTACGACTACGTGGTGGAGGAACTGCCGGCCCTGATCGACGCGCATTTCCCGACCACTGGCGCGCGCAGCATCAGCGGCCACTCGATGGGGGGCCACGGTGCGCTGGTGATCGCATTGAAGAACCCGGGTCGCTACAAGAGCGTGTCGGCGTTTTCGCCGATCGTCGCGCCGACGCGCGTGCCGTGGGGCCAGAAAGCGTTCACGGCCTACCTGGGCGAGGACCGCGCCAGCTGGGCGGCCTGGGATGCCAGCGAACTGGTGGCCACAGCCACCGAGCGCCTGCCATTGCTGGTCGACCAGGGCGGTGGCGATGAGTTCCTCGACAACCAGCTGCAGCCGCAATGGCTGCAGGCCGCCTGCACCGCCACCGGTCATCCGCTGACGTTGCGCCTGCAGCCCGGTTACGACCACAGCTACTACTTCATCAGCAGCTTCATCGGCGAGCACATCGCGCACCACGCCAAGGCGCTGTACGCCTGAGGCACAGCGGTGGACCCGCCGCTGGGCGGCGGCAACGCGCGCCGAACCGGGCCGGGCAAGGGGCCCGGCACGGCCCGGGAGTGCGCGCCTGGGCCTGGCACCTCACTCGGCGTGCCCCGCTCAGGCCTCGCCGCCGCGCACTTCCACCAGCACCGGGCAGGGCGCATGGTCCACCGTCCATTGCCCGACCGAGCGGTCCAGCAGGCGCTCCAGCCGCGACAGGTGGCGGTGGCCGATGACGATCAGGTCGCAGCCGTGCTGGCGGGCATGGTCGCAGATCACCTGCGCCGGTTCGCCGGCCGGGTGATGCCCGAGGCCATCGATGCCGCGCTCGCGCAGGCGGCCCAGCGCGGTGGCAAGGAGCTGTTCGGCCTGGTGGACCTGGGCGTCGGCGGCCGGATACTCGGCGTGCTCGGCACGGGGCGCGTCGTCGGCCAGCGCGAAGGCCGGGCCCAGCACGCACAACAGGTGCAGGCGCGAGGCAGGGCCGGCCAATGAGGCCGCCAGCTCCAGTACCTGCGCATGCTGGGGGCCGCCATCCAGGGCAACGAGGATCTTGGTGAACATCGGCATTCTCGGAAGAGGGGCCGCTAGGGTCGCCTACTGCCCGCACTGGACCCATGCCGTGTGCCGCAGGCGAGTAGTGCGTGCAACGCACGAATAGGGGTTTTGGATTGCAGTAAAGTCACCGCCACACGTTGAAGGTGATACTGCCGTGACCATGCCCGATCTGAACCTGCTCATCGCCCTGGATGCCCTGATCGAGGAGGGCAGCGTCGTGGGTGCGGCGCGGCGGATGAACCTCAGTGCCCCGGCGATGAGCCGCACCCTGGGCCGCATCCGCGAGGCGCTCGGCGATCCGGTGCTGGTCCGTGCCGGCCGCGGCCTGGCCCCGACCCCGCGCGCGCTGCAGCTGCGCGAGCAGGTGCGCGGGGTGATCGAGCAGGCACACCTGGTGTTCAACGCCGGCCGCGAGGTCGACATGATGACGCTGGAACGCACCTTCAGCATTCGCGCCAATGATGTGTTCGTCGGCACCTACGGTGGGCGGATGCGCGAACTGTTCAAGGCGCAGGCGCCGTGTTCGGTGCTGCGCTTCGTCCCCGAAGGCGATGGCGATGACGACGCAATGGAGCAGGGCCGGATCGATCTGCACATCAGCGCCGCCGGCAAACTCAGTGCCGATACCAAGGTGCAGAACCTGTTCAGCACCTCGTTCTTCGGTGCCGCGCACGAGGCCCACCCGATCTTCGCCGGGGAGATCACCGCCGAGCGCTTCGTGGCCTTCGACCACATTGCGGTATCGCGTCGTGGCCGTTGGTATGGCCCGATCGATGAGGATCTGGAGGCGCTGGGCCTTAGCCGGCGGGTCGCGCAGATCATGCCGACCTTCCACTCGGCGATCTTCGCCGCAGCCGATTCGGACCTGATCCTGCCGCAGATGCCCAGCGTGATGCTGGCCCGGCTGGAACGCCTCGGGGTTCCGCTGCGCCTGTTCGAGCTGCCTATTCCGGTGCGTAGCGCGATTGTCGTGCAGGCATGGCATCCCCGCCTGGACAGCGACCTGGCGCATCGCTGGCTGCGCCGCAGCATCAAGGCGATGTGCGACGCGGAGCCCACGCAGGCCTGACCGGCAACGGCCAGGTCCACCCGCAAGGCGACCGGCGAGGCGTGCGCGTGACGCACGCCAGCGATGGCCGACGCAGCATTTTTCGCAACATCGGCCCTGCCTAGACTGCCGCTCCCCGTCGTGGAGTGGCCCCATGTCCCTGTTGTTCCCACTGCCCCATCCGCCCGCCGGCGGTGCACGATGACTGCCGTGCCCGCGCCGCTGCCGATGGCGCCTGCTGCACCGGCTGCACCGCCGGCGCAGACGGCGTTCGGCCTGCGCCTGGTGGTCGGCCTGTGCGGTGTGTTGTTGGCCGTGCTGATCTCGGGCATCAACGAAAACGTCACCAAGGTAGCGCTGGCCGACATCCGGGGTGCGATGGGCTTCAGCGTCGATGACGGCAGCTGGATCATCGCGCTGTACACGGCGATGTCGGTCAGTGCGATGGCGTTCGCACCGTGGTGTGCGGTGACCTTCTCGCTGCGCCGCTTTGCGATGGTGATGATCGGCGCCTTCATGGTGCTGGGCGTGGTGTGCCCGTTCGCGCCGGACCTGCCCTCGTTCCTGATCCTGCGTGCGCTGCAGGGCCTGGCCGGTGGGGCGCTGCCGCCGCTGCTGATGAGCGTGGCGCTGCGTTTCCTGCCGCCGGGCATCAAGTTGTACGGCCTGGCCGGTTACGCACTGACCGCGACCTTCGGGCCGAGCCTGGGCACGCCGATGGCGGCCCTGTGGGTGGAGTACGTGGGCTGGCAGTGGGCGTTCTGGCAGATCGTGCCGTGGTGCCTAGCCGCGCTGGGCATGGTGGCCTGGGGGCTGCCACAGGATCCACTGCGTCTTGAACGGTTCGCGCAGTTCAACGGTGTCGGCCTGGCACTCGGGTTTCCGGCGCTTGTGATGCTGGTGATCGGGCTGGTGCAGGGCCCGCGCCTGGAGTGGTTCGCCTCGCCGTTGATCTGCCTGCTGCTCGGTGGCGGCAGCGCACTGCTGGCGTTGTTCCTCTACAACGAATGGTCGCACCCGCTGCCGTTCTTCAAGCTGCAGTTGCTGGCCAACCGCAATCTGAGCTACGCCCTGATCACGCTGGGTGGCGTGCTGTTCGTGCTGCTGGCGGTGATCATGATTCCCTCCAGCTTCCTTGCCAAAGTGCAGGGGTACCGACCGCTGCAGACCGCGCCGATGCTGCTGTGGGTCGCGCTGCCGCAGCTGATTGCATTGCCGCTGGTGGCCACCCTGCTCAACCAGCGCCGGGTGGACAGCCGCTGGGTGCAGGCGATCGGCCTGGGCCTGCTGGCACTGGCCTGCGGCCTCGGTGCGCAGCTGACCACCGAGTGGCACCGCGACAACTTCGCATGGCTGCAGGTGATCCAGATCATCGCCCAGCCGATGGCGGTGCTGCCGTTGCTGCTGCTGGCCACCGGCAGCCTGGCGCCGACCGATGGCCCGTTCGCCTCGGCGTGGTTCAACACGGTCAAAGGGTTTGCCGCGGTGCTTGCCGGTGGCGTACTCGAGGCGGTCACCACCGTGCGCAGCCACCTGCATTCGACCGCGCTGGTCGACCGGATCGGCAACGCGCCCTGGCTCGACGCCAGCACCGCGCCAGGGCTGGGTGCTCGCCTGCACGCGCAGGTGGTGGCGCTGACCTCGGCCGATCTCTATCTCATCGTGGCGTGGGTGGCGGTGGCGCTGATCGCGCTGATTCCGTGGTTGCCCACACGCATCCATCCGCCACGTGCCGTGGCTTGAATCCAAGGAACTCCCCCGTGTCCCTGCATCGCAACTCCGTTCCCTTCGTCATCGCCGCCGGCCTGCTGCTGCTCGCTGGCGGTGCCTGGTGGCTGCTGCGCGACGGCGGCCATCAAACCACCAACAATGCCTATGTCACCGCGGACTTCACCGTGGTCGCGCCGAAGATCGCTGGCTTCGTCAGCGAGGTCCGCGTGCAGGACAACCAGAGAGTCAAGGCGGGCGATGTGCTCGCACGCATCGATGACCGCGACTACCAGGTGGCCCTGACCGCCGCGCGTGCCGACCTGGCCAATGCGCGCGCGCAGCTGGCCAATGCGCAGGCCGCGCTGGCCCAGCAGGATTCATTGATCGACCAGGCACGCGCCACGCTGGATGTGAGCCAGTCCGAACTGACTCTGGCCCAGGCCGACCAGCATCGGTACGGCGCGTTGGCCCGCGACGGCGCCGGTACCGTGCAGAACGCGCAGCAGGCACAGTCGCGCCAGGCCGTGGCCAGCGCGCACCTGCACCAGGGGCGGGCGGCGCTGCTGACCGCACGCCAGCGCACCGGCATTCTCACTGCTGGCGTGCAAGCCGCGCAGGCGGCGGTGCAACGCGCCGAAGCGGCGCAGGCGCGGGCCGAACTGGACCTGTCGCACACCGAACTGCGTGCGCCGATCGATGGCATGGTCGGCCGCCGCGCCGTACGCGTGGGCGCTTACCTCACCCCGGGCACGCCGGTGCTCGCGGTGGTGCCGCTGCAGCAGGCGTTCGTGGTCGCCAACTTCCAGGAAACGCAGATGACCCGCATGTATGCCGGGCAACGTGTGGATGTGCAGGTGGATGTGTTCCCCGGCCAGCCGCTGCACGGCCGGATCGACAGCATCGCCCCGGCCACCGGCGTGACCTTCGCCGCGATCGCGCCGGAGAACGCCACCGGCAACTTCACCAAGGTGGTGCAGCGGATTCCGGTCAAGATCGTGCTCGACGAAGGCCAGCCGCTGGCGAACAAGCTGCGCGCGGGCATGTCGGTGGAAGCGCGCGTGGACCTGGACAGCGGCGGGCGTGGGCTGCCGGGGGAGGGCGCATGATGATCCGGCAGACGTTGCGTGTGATGGCGGGCAGCGCGCTGTGTACCGCACTGGCCGCCTGCACCCTCGGCCCGGATTTCGTGCGGCCCGAGGCGAGCCTGCCGATGCAATGGGAGGGCAGCGTGATCACCTCGGCGGCCTTTGCCGATGACGCGGCGTGGTGGAACGGCTTCGAGGATCCGCTGCTGGCGGCGCTGGCAGGCCAGGCCATGCAGGCCAATCTGGATGTGCAGCTGGCCGCCAACCGGGTCGCCCAGAGCCGCGCGCTGCGCGGTATCAGTGCCGCCGACCGCGCGCCGGCCGTCAGTGCGACGGTCGGTGCCACCCGTGCCCGCAACAGCGAGGTCGGCCTGAACGATCCGTCCGGCAATGCCGGGCGCGAGGACTACGGGCTGTTCCAGGCCGGTATCGGCCTTGGGTGGGAACTGGATCTATGGGGGCGTGTGCGCCGCCAGGTCGAGATCGCCGACGCCCGCGTGCAGATCGCCAACGAAGACTGGCACGCGGTGCAGACCGCGGTGATGGCCGAAACCGCCCGTACGTACCTGCAACTGCGTGCCACGCGACAGTTGCTGACCATCACCGAGGACAATCTGCACATCGCACGCGACGTGCAGCGGCTGACCCTGGCCCGCCAGCAGCAGGGCGTGGCGACCACGCTGCAGGTCGCCAGCGCGGCCGCGCAGGTGGCCGCGCTGGAGGCGCGGCTGGCGCCGCTGCAGCACCGGCAATCGCAGCTGCGCAATGCGTTGGCCATGCTGTTGGCACGTTCGCCACGGACCTTGGATGAACAGTTGGACGCGGCGCGGCATGACTGGCCGGCGCTGCCGGCGCTGGCAACCGGCCTGCCCAGCGATCTGGTCGAACGCCGCCCGGATATCCGCCGCGCCGAAGCGGCCCTGCACGCGGCGACGGCTGGCATCGGCGCGGCCAAGACCAGCTTCCTGCCACGCATCACCCTCACTGGCGATGCCGGTTTCCAGGCCAGGCAGCTCGACGACCTGGACGGGTGGAATGCACATCGCTTCAGCATCGGCCCGGCGATCAGTCTGCCGATCTTCCAGGGCGGCCGGCTCAAGGCGAACCTGGCCCTGAGCCAGTTGCAGGAACGCCAGGCCGGGCTGCAGTTCCAGAAGACCGTGCTGCAGGCCTGGCACGAGGTGGATGATGCGATCGGCGGCTACGGCGCAGCGCAGCAGCGTGGGCAGGCGCTGCAGGTGGCCGTGCAGGAAAGTGAGCGTGCGTTGGCCGCGGCGCGCCGCCAGTACCAGGCGGGGGTGATCGATATGCTCGACGTGCTGACCACCCAGCGCATCGCGCTGGACAACCAGGCAGCGCTGGCTGACAGCCAGGCGGCGGCTGCGATCGCACGGGTGGATCTGTATCGCGCGCTGGGTGGCGGCTGGCGCGAGGTTGGGGAAGGCGTGACCCGCGCTGGCAGCGCGTCGGCTGCCAGCGGGGCAGGCAACGCCGATCAACGCACGTTGCGCAGTTCCCAGTGACTGCCGGCCAGCATGCGCAGGCGCTGCTTGAACACCTCGCTGTCGATGCTGGTGGTGGCGCACAGGTTGATGCGCAGATCATCCTGCGCGCCGGTCACGGTCGCGGCCGGATCGGTCGCGCCCCACTGCGGATCGACCGCATCGGGATCGTCCTGCTTGGCGCGCCAACGGTCGAACAGCACCGTGGTGCGCAGGGCGTTCTCGAGTTCTTCGGCCAGCCCGGCCGCACCCTGGGCGCGGAAGGACAGGTCCGGATCGTTGCCGCGCGCCTTGGCCGGATCCGGCAGGCTGATGTCGTAACTAACTGGCATGGTTACCTCCATTGAATGCGGCAAGGCTGGCAGAGACGCGGTGCAATCCGCGTGCAGAACCGGCGGCCGTGCCCGGATCGTGGCATGGCCGCTGCAGGGCTGGCCAGTGTGCTCAGCCGCTGAAGACATGCGGGCCGTCGGCGAAGCCGATCGTTACCGCGCCCTTGCCCACGTTGACCATCCCGGTCAGGCTCATGACCGCCTCGAACACATCCACGCCCTGCGCCTGGCAGGTCTCACGCAGCGCGGCATAACCGGGCAGGGCCCGCAGGTCGGCCAGCTCGCCGCCGTAGCTGATGCACACCGTGGGCGTCATCAGGCCGGCCTTGACCCGTTGCCCGACGAAATCGAACAGCTTCTGCACGGCGTTGTCGAAGCCCTTGATCTTGGCCACCGGCCCGGTCTCGCCGCGGTAGCCATGCAGCACCGGCTTGATGTCCAGCGCACTGCCCAGCGCGGCGCTGATCAGCCCCACGCTGCGATCGCCCTTGTGACGTGCGCGGGCGCGCATGTAGTACAGATCGCGGGTGATCATGTAGCCGTGCACGTTGTGCGCCAGCAGTTCCAGCCGTTCGCGGATCTGCTGCACGCTCGCGCCGCTGTCGCGCAGGCGCACCGCTTCCACCGCGGTCACGCCCTGTGCGGCGAACAGGTTCTGGGTATCGAGCACGCGCAGCGCGAACGGTGAGTTGAACCCTGCCGCCTGCCGTACCGGCTTGTAGTCGTTGAGGATCGCGAAGCTCGCCTGCATCGCGTTGTCGTGGATCGGGCTGCGGGTCTTGGTGATCGTCATGCAGAAGACATGGTCGTAGTCGATCACCAGTTTGCCCAGGAACAGGTCCCGGATCTGGTTGACGGTGAACGGAATGGTCTCCGCCTCGGCGCCGTGCTCGGCCACGTGGGCATGCAGGAAACTCAGCGTGGCCTGTTCGTCGCGATGGTCGGCCAGCATGGCTTCGCCGATGCGGACGGTGATCGGCAGCAGCACGATGTTGTGTTGTTCAATGAAATCCTGCGGCAGATCGCACGCAGAGTCGACCACGATTCCGATGCGCATCCTGTGCCCCTCCGGCAGGTTGTAGGTTCGGAAACGTGAACGCTATCGCAAAACGGCTCGGCTTGCCTGACCGGGGAGAGGGGCCGGGCGTCAGCGGCTGCGTTCCACCGCCACCGGCAGATCCTTGATCCGGGCCCACTCCCCCTGCTCAAGCAGGCCCGGGTCGGCCAGCACCGCCTGCATCAGCGGGTGGGCGTCGTTGCCCCAGAACAGTTCGCTGCCGATCGCCAGCGTCGGCACGCCGAATACCCCCGCGGCCAGCGCGGCATCCGTGTTGCGCCGCAGTTCCTCTTTGACCGACGGTGCGCCGATCGCCGCGGCGACATCGGCGATGTCCAGCATCGCGCCGGGCAGGGCGAGCGCGGCGGCACTGTCGCCGGCGTGGCCATCGCGCCAGATCCAGTTGAACAGGATCTCGACCGCCTCGTGGCTGGCACCGGCGGCCAGGCACAGACGCAGCGCCGCCAGCGGGTTGAACGGATGGCCCGGCGGAAAGCGCAGTGTCACCCCGGCGCTGCGCGCCTGCCACAACGCCTGCCGGTAGGTGAACACTCGCTTGGCCGGAATCTCGGCCGGGCCCAGGTTGCCCAGGTGATGCAGTACCGCGCCCAAGGCGATCGGCACCGGGGCGATGCTCTTGAACTGCGGCAACGCCTTGAGCTGTTGCCAGTGCAGATAGGCGAACGGTGAGACGAAATCGAAGTACCAGCGCAGGGCCATGATCGGGTGCTCACGTTGCAGGACGACAGGGGTGCGCAAACAGGGCCGCCGCAGGCAGCGGCCCTGTGCAGGGGCTCAGCGCGAGTATGCGCGTGGTTCGCTCGACGCCGGGGCCTGGTAGCGGTCGCGCAGTTCTGTCTGGCGTGAACGCATCGGCATCGCGCGGCCCCCCAGCCAGACCTGCTCGGCATAGTGGCCGACATCCAGCGGATCGCCCTCCCACAGCACCAGGTCGGCCAGCTTGCCGGGCTCGATGGTGCCGAGGCGGTCGCCGACGCCCAGCGCCTGTGCCGGGACCCGGGTCAGGCCGGCCAGGCCATCCCCCCAGGGCAGCCCGTTGGCGACCGCATTGCCGGCCAGCTGGCGCATCTTGCGCGCGTTGTGCGAGGCATCGTCGCGCTGGGCGAAGCTGACCGGCACGCCGGCCGCCTGCAGGCGTGCGGCGTTCTGCAGGGTCGCGCCGAGTTGATCGAAGCTGGTCGGCAGGTTGCCCAGCCCATCCACGAACACCGGCACGCCGGCCTGGGCCAGCTGCGGAGCCAGGCGCCACGCCTCGGCCCCGCCGGCGATGGCGATCCTGACCTTCTCGCGGCCGGCCCAGCGCAGCAGCTGGCGGATGTCGGCGGCGCGGTCGACCTGCACCACGATCCGCCCCTGGCCGGCCAGGTAACGCGCCAGCGTGGCGCGCCCGGCCGGTGTCAGCAGGGCATGCGGCGAATCGGCCGGAACGCGGCCCCGTGCTTCGCTGACCATCTGCTCCAGCAGCATCCACTGCGCGGCGCGCGAGGTGCCGGTCAGCTCCGCACCGGACGCGCCGAGACGAATGAACAACGCCTGCGGGCCGACCGGATCGGCACTGCCGTCCAGCCGCACCACCCCGCCCTGGCCGGCGATGAAGCCGCCGCCGGTATTCGCCCCGAGCAGGGTGAAGCCGATGCCGTCCAGCCGCGCGACCGGGATCAGCACCGAGTCCGGATTGAAGGCCAGGGTCACGTCGAATTCCGGGCGCAGCGGCTGGTCGTCCAGTTTCAGCGTGCTGTCCACCGTGGCTGACTCCCCGGAGACTTCTTCGATGCCGATATCGGTGATGCCGCCGAACAGCGCCGGGGTCAGTGGCTTGCCCGCCGCTTCGACCACGGCCACGCCGGCCGGCGCCGACAGGCCCGGACCGACGGCGCGGATCACGCCGCCCTGGACCAGCACGTCGCTGTGCTCCAGGCTGCCGCGTGCCGCGGCGGTATGCACGGTGGCATTGCGGATCAGCAGATCCTGCGCGAACAATGCGGGGGCGGCGCAGGCACCGGCAAGCAACAGCAGTGCGCGCGGCAGCAGGCGCATCGGGACGCGGCGGCTCATGGGCGCGCCTCCTGGCCAAGCATGAAGTCCGACAGCGGCTGCCGCCTCACGTCCTGGCGGTCATAGACCTGGTGGCCATCCACGTAGACTTTCTCGGCCAGCGCATAGGAGCTGAAAGGACTGCCGTTCCACACCACCACATCGCCCATCTTGCCGGCCTCCAGGCTGCCGGTCTGCGTCTCCACGCCGAGCGAGCGCGCTGCGTTGGAGGTCAGCCACATCATGGCCCGCTCCGGGGCGATCTCGATGCCGGCACGACGTGCGTTTGCGATCACCTTGGCCGCCTCCTGGTTCAAGCGCTGGATGCCCTCGGGCGAATCGGAATGCACGATCGCGCAGCTGTTGGCCGGGCGGTCGACCAGCGCGATGTTCTCCTGGATGCCATCGAAGGCTTCCATCTTGAAGCCCCACCAGTCGGCCCACAGCGCACCGCACACGCCTTCCTCGGCGAGCCGGTCGGCCAGCTTGTAGGCCTCCACCGCGTGATGGAAGGCGGCGATCTTGAAGCCGAACTCCTTGGAGAGATCCAGCATCGTGGCCATCTCATCGGCGCGGTAGCAGTGGATGTGCACGCGGATATCGCCCTGGATCGCGCCGGCCAGCGTATCCAGCTTGAGGTCGCGCTTGCCGCCGCTGTCGCCGGCACTGTCGCCCTTGTCGTCACCGCTGAACCAGCGCTTCTTCTTCGGCTGTTTCGGGGTGTTCTTGGCGATGTACTCGCTGGCATCGATGAAGGCCGCACGGTAACCGGCGACATTGCCCATGCGCGTGCCCGGGGCGGTGCCCTTGCCACCGTAGACGCGCTTGGGGTTTTCGCCGCAGGCCATCTTCAGGCCCCACGGCGCACCGGGGAACTTCATGGACTGGTAGGTCGTCGCGGGTACGTTCTTCAAGGTCACGCCGCGGCCGCCGACCAGGTTGGCCGAGCCGGGCAGTACCTGCATCGAGGTCACGCCGCCGGCCAGTGCCGCGGCGAAGCCCGGATCCTGCGGCCACACCGAGTGCTCGGCCCAGACGTTGGCGGTGACCGGGGCAGTCATCTCGTTGCCGTCGCTGTGCGCGCTGACGCCCGGGCTGGGATACACGCCCAGGTGCGAGTGCACATCGATGATGCCCGGCGTGACCCACTTGCCCTGGCCATCGACACGCACCGCATCGGCCGGTGCCGTCAGGCCGGTACCCACCGCCGCGATGCGGCCGTCGCGCAGCAGCACATCGGCGTTGTCCAGGCGCACGCCGGTGCCGGTGAGCACGGTGGCATTGCTGATCAACACCGGCGCCGAGGCGATCGGCGCATAGGTGCTGGGGTAGGGATCCTGGAGGAAACGCGACGCGGCGGGCGCCGGCGCGGACACGATCGACATCAACGCCAGGCCAACGCCGACGCTCAACAACTTCTGCATGGTTCTCCCCGAAGCCGCATGGACACAATGACCCGACGCTAGCCGGGAGCGGGGCGCCTTGCCAAGTGACCTTTTGCATATTTTTATCAAATGGGATCTAGCATCGTTATCAGAAACAATTGTGAACTTTCCATGAATTTTTCGGTTACGCTCAGGTCGGCATCGGCGTGATCCATGCCGGTTCCAGAAGCATTGCTGATCCTCCCGTTCCAGATTCCGACACTCGAACCAGATCAAGGAAGTTCTCAGTACATGACCCTGCACTCCCTGTCCCGCGCGGCGTCCCGCCGTCCTTCGCCGTCCCTGCTGGCCTCGGCCATCACCGGCACCCTGCTTGCCGCCATCGCCGTTCCGGCGCTGGCCAGCCCCACCACCGATGTCCTGCAGCGTTACCAGCAGCAGCGCGCAGAGCAGTCCGTCGCGTTCGCGCGTGACCTGCACAGCGCTTCGCTGGCGGCGACCTTTGTTGCGCCGATCGGCGCCAACGACCAGACCGTTTCCTTCACGAGCCCGCGCACCAGCGCCGAGGCCGCCGGCCCCATTCTGGGCAAGCCGGGTGATGTGGAAAGCTGGCATAGCGATGAGTTCAATGCCGACTGGGGTCTGGCCGCGATGGGGGCCGATTACGCGTATGCGCGCGGCCTTACCGGTCAGGGCGTGCGCTTGGGCGTGTTCGATTCGGGCTCTGCCCTTGCCCACGACGAATTCGCCGGACGCAACACCTCCAGCATCTCCATCGGCAACGGCGGCTGCGCCGACCCGAGCATCGTGGCGGGCGAAGGCGCCTGCGGCAGTACCCGCGGCGACCAGCCCGGGTACAACTACTACGGTCTGGGTCCCGGTGTGCCTCCAGCGCTTGCTGATCGACTGATCGCGGCGGGCCAGCCGTACGGTTTCAGCTACGCCGACCATGGCACGCACGTGTTGGGTACCGTTGGCGCCAACCGCGATGGCACCGGGATGCATGGCGTGGCCTTTGGCGCCAACCTGACCGCTGCCCGCGTCTTTGGCGACACGTATTACGAGTGGCGCCTGGATCCTGACAACTTCTACCGGCCGCGTGCGCTGTATCGCACTGACCCGGACGATGCAGCAACGCTGGACATGTATGCACAGGCCGAGGCACAGGGCGTGCGCGTGCTCAATCACAGTTGGGGTATCTCGACCCGCCATGCCACGGTGGCCAGTCTGGACGCGCAGTACGCAGCGATCGGCGCGGACTATGGTGTTTACGGCAGCATTTACGGTGATACCGAGGGTGCACCGGGTTCCAAGCTGATCCAGGTGTGGTCGGCAGGCAACTCGGCCGGGGGGATGGCCGGCATCACGGCGGCATTGCCGCGCTGGAACCCGGAGATCGAGCCGTACTGGCTGGCCGTCGCGAATGTCCGCCTCCCCACCGCAGGGGAAACGGACTACGTCATTGATGCCAGTTCCAGCATCTGCGGTGCTTCGGCCAACTGGTGCCTGTCCGCACCGGGCACCAACATCGCCAGCACGATCGTGGCCGGCGAGATCAACGGTCGCATGGAGCTGACCGAGGATTACCTGCGTTTTCTCATCGAAAGCGAAAGTCCTGAATACACCTACGGCTACAAGACCGGCACATCGATGGCGGCACCGCACATCACCGGTGCGCTCGGTCTGCTGATGGAGCGCTTCCCGTACCTGGACAACGCACAGGTACGCGATGTGTTGTTGACCACGGCACGCGACCTGGGCGCGCCCGGCGTCGACGCGATCTACGGCTGGGGCATGGTCGACCTGCGCAAGGCCATCGAAGGCTACGGCCTGCTGCGCGTGGACACCGACGTGGTCATGAACCAGAAGGCCGGTGGCCTGAAGGTGTGGGAAGGCGATGCGTGGGACGACTGGACCAATGACATCGGCGGCCCGGGCAAGCTGACCAAGTCCGGCATCGGCTGGCTGCGCCTGAGCGGTGACAACAGCTTCAACGGCGCCATCGTGCGCGACGGCGTGCTGGAACTGGACGGTGCCAATGCACTGACCGCTTCGGTCGATGTGCAGGGCGGCCAGTTCCTGCTCAACGGCAGCCTGGTGTCCACCACGCTCAACAGCCTGGGGGGCAGCAGTGTGATCTCCACCACGGGCGTGCTCGATGGCTCGGCACTCAACGTGACCGGCGGCTCGGTCACCTTCAACGGCCTGCAGCAGGCGGGCGACACCACGGTCGGCAGCGGCGGCAGCTTTGTGCTCAATGGCCGGCTGGTCGACAGCTCGCTGACCTCGGCGGGTGCCACCCGCGTCAATGCCGGGGCCTTGCTGGACGGCTCGGATCTGTTCGTCACCGCCGGCACCGTGTCCTTCAACGGCGTGCAGCAGGATGGCGCGACGGTGGTCGGTGCCAAGGGCACCTTGAAGGGCGTCGGCACGCTGGGCAGCACCCGCGTGGAAGGCATCATCGCCCCGGGCAACTCGATCGGCACGCTGACCGTCAACGGCGATTACGTGCAGACCGCCACCGGCATCTACCAGGCCGAGCTGGCGCCGGGCAGCCGCAGCGATCTGCTGCGCGTCTCCGGTACGGCTACGCTGGGCGGCACGCTGAAGGCGCTGCCGGAAGCCGGCGTGTACTACCTCGGCGAGCAGTTCAACTTCCTGCAGGCCGCCGGTGGCATCAACGGTCAGTTCGCCACGACCGACTTCTCGGCCTTCTCGCCGTTCCTGAAGTTCAGCCTGGGCTACAGCGCCAATGGGCTGCGCATCGACGTCGCCCGCGGCAACGCGCTGGCCAGCGCTGCGGTCACGCCGAACCAGATCGCCGTGGCCACCAGCGCCGATGGCCTGGCCATCAACCAGGGCCTGCCCAGGCCGCTGACCCAGCTGTTCCCGGCCCAGGTCGGTGCAGCATTGGATGCGCTGAGTGGTGAACTCCACGCCGCCACGCCGATGGCGCTGGTGGAAAGCAGCCGCTACCTGCGTGATGCGGCCCTGAGCCGTGCGGTCGGCGTGCGTTCGCCGGGTGCTGCGGATGAGGCTGCCGGTGGTGCATGGGTGCAGGCGATCGGGGGCAGCGGCAAGCTCGACGGCGATGCCAACGCTGCGCGCACCGATTCCAACAGCAACGGGCTGCTGGTCGGTGCCGATCATGTGTTCGGTGGTGGCTGGCAGGTCGGTGGGCTGGTCGGTACCGGCCGTACCGACATCAAGCAGGCCGCGGGTCGCGGCGCCCGGTCGGAGATCGACAACACCCACTTCGGTGCCTATGTGGGCAACCAGTGGGGGGCGTTTGGCCTGCGCGCCGGTCTGGGCTATTCCCGTCATGACGTGGACAGCAAGCGTCAGCTGACGTTTGCCGGCTACCAGGACGCACTGTCGGCCAAGTACGACGCCACCACCCGCCAGGGCTTCATCGAGGGCGCGTACCGCTTCGGTGGTCGCGAGGCCGGGCTGGAGCCGTACCTGCAGTTCGCCCGGGTCGAGGTGGATGTGGACGGCATCACCGAGCAGGGGGGGGCTGCGGCACTGCACGGCCAGGTCGCCGACACCCGCACCAACGTGGCGACCGCCGGCGTTCGGTTCGACAAGGGCCTGAAGACCTCGTGGCAGCAGGAAAGCTGGCTGCATGTCCGCGGTGGCGTCGGCTACCGCCGTGCCTCCGGCGACCGCAGCCAGGTCGCCGATCTGGCCTGGACCGGCGGCAGCAGCTTCGCGGTCAGCGGTGCGGCGATTGCCGACAACGCCGTGGTCGCCGAGCTGGGCCTGTCGGCCTGGTTGAGCCCGCGCAACCAGCTGGAGCTGGGCTACAACGGCACCTTCGGTGACGACGCCCGCGACCGCAGCGTCACCGCGCGCTGGTCCGTGCAGTTCTGATCTAGCGGTACCGGTAAACGGGAAAAGGCGGCCATGGGCCGCCTTTTTCTTGCGTATTCGTTGATCTCGCTCAAAATTGCATGCTCGGTACGACCGCAGGCAATTGCCCCATGAAAACCAAGCAGGACATCGTTGAAAACTGGCTGCCGCGCTACACCGGCGTGCCGTTGGAACACTTCGGCCAGCACATCCTGCTGACCAACTTCGGTGGCTACCTGCATACCTTTTCCCAGCTCACCGGGGCGCCCATCCAGGGTGCGGACCGGCCGATGGCCAGCGTCACCAGTGACGACATCACCCTGATCAACTTCGGCATGGGCAGCCCCAACGCGGCCATCATCATGGACCTGCTGTCGGCGGTGATGCCCAAGGCCGTACTGTTCCTGGGCAAGTGCGGCGGGCTCAAGCGCAAGAACCAGCTGGGTGACCTGATCCTGCCGATCGCCGCGATCCGTGGCGAGGGCACCTCCAGCGATTACCTGCCACCGGAAGTCCCGGCCCTGCCGGCCTTTGCCCTCCAGCGGGCGGTCTCGACCATGGTCCGCGACCTCGGCCACGACTACTGGACCGGGACCGTCTACACGACCAACCGCCGGGTCTGGGAGCACGATGAAGCCTTCAAGGAAAAGCTGCGGGTGATGCGCTGCATGGCCATCGACATGGAGACGGCAACCCTGTTCGCCGCCGGCTTTGCCAACCACATCCCGATCGGGGCCTTGCTGTTGGTGTCCGACCAGCCGATGATTCCCGACGGCGTGAAGACCGAGGTCTCCGATGCCAAGGTCAGCTCACAGTTCGTCGAGAACCATATCCAGATCGGTATCGAGGCACTTAAGCTGATACGGCGCAATGGCAAGTCGGTCCGCCACCTGCGTTTTGACGAGTAACGGCAATGGAACGGATGGGCGTCTTGGGGCGGGCCATCCACAGGGGTAGTGAATGGACGTGGCGGCACAAGTAGTGGAGTTCTGGCGCGACGCCGGACCGCAGAAGTGGTTCGCGCGCGATGACGCGTTCGATGCGCGGTTTCGCCAGCAGTTCCAGGACGCGCATTTCGCCGCCGCCCGGCGTGCCCGCGAGCATTGGCTCAGCAGTGCCGATGGCGCGCTGGCACTGATGATCCTGCTCGACCAGTTCCCGCGCAACTGCTTCCGCGATACGGCCCATTCCTACGCCACCGATGGCCTGGCGCGTCATTACGCCATGCGCGCGGTGGAAGAAGGCCTGGACCTGCAGCTGGTGCCCAAGCTGCGGGCCTTCATCTATCTGCCGTTCGAGCACTCCGAGGATCCGCAGGACCAGGAACGCTCGGTGGCGATGTTCGATGCGCTCGGCGACAAGGAATACCTGCAGTACGCCGAACTGCACCGCGACATCATCCGCCGGTTCGGCCGCTTTCCGCATCGCAATGCGGTGCTGGGCCGGATGCCGACGCCGGAGGAACTGGATTACCTGGCCGAAGGCGGGTTTGCGGGATAACCGATGGACGCCCGGGCGCCACGCACAAAAAACGCCGGCATTGCCGGCGTTTTTCTGTGCAGTGACGTGCTGAAGATCAGTACTTCGGCACGCCGTTGTCCACCTCGTTCGACCAGGCATCGATGCCGCCGGTGATGTTGGACACCTTGGTGAAGCCCAGGGCACGGAACTGCTCGGCGGCCTGTGCGCTGCGGCCACCGTGATGGCACAGGAAGGCCAGCGCGGTGTCCTTGGGCAGGGCTTCCAGGCCGGCGCGGTTGTCGCCGTCGAACGTTTCGAACGGGGCGTTGATCGCCGCGATCGCACGCTCGTCGGCCGGGCGCACGTCGACCACGGTGATGCTGCCGGCACGCAGCTGGTCGTCGGCGTCGCGCACGCTCAGTTCCTGCACCGCCTTGGGGGCGTTCGGGTTGTCGATCGCCAGGCCCTTGCCGCGGATGTCGTCCACCCAGTCGATGGTGATGCCTTCGGCGCGACGGGCGCTGGCCAGGTCGAACTGCACGCGCAGGCCGTTGGACTCGGCGGCGATCGCGTTGTCGTCGTGCGGGGCCAGCTGGAAGTTCGGCTGGAAGCGCGCGTCGATGCCCAGCTGCAGCGCAGCACCCGGGGAATCGGCCAGCGCGCCACGCAGCATTTCCACCGCGGCCGGGGTCACGGTGATGCGCGGCGGGGTGCGGTCCGGGGCGGCCAGCCCAAGCACGCTGCTCAGCTCACCGCTGCCGGCCATCTGCAGGATGATGTCGCTGCCACCGATCAGCTCGCCATCGATGTACAGCTGCGGGATGGTCGGCCACTCGCCGTAGGCCTTGATGCCTTCGCGGATCTCCGCGTCGGCCAGCACGTTGACGTGGTCGAACTCCACGCCGAGGTCCTGCAGGGCGCCGACGGCCTTGGCCGAGAAACCGCACTGCGGCATGCTCGGCTGACCCTTCATGAACAGCACGACGCGGTTGGCGTTGAGAATGGATTCGATGCGCGAGCGCAGGGCGGGATCAAGGGACATGACGGTCGGGGTCCGGATATGCGAACCGCCTATTCTACGCGGCATGGCATCATGGGGCATGACCGTACCGGAAACGTTGTATCGCATTCCCCGGCGCCCCTGGCGCTGGCTGCCGTGGCTGGTGCTGTCGCAGGTGCTGGTGGTGCTGGCCTGGGTCGCTTGGGGCTGGCGCTGCGGGCTGCCGCTGATGGTGGCGTCCCATGCCCTGTTCATGGTGCCGGTGTTCCTGCCCAACAGCCGCTTCTATGCCCCGGTGCTCAGCCGCCTGCCCGGCCAGGCGCGCAAGGTCTGGCTGACCATCGATGATGGGCCGTCGGAAGAAACCCCGGCGGTGCTCGACCTGCTGGACCGTTACGAGGCCAAGGCGACCTTCTTCCTGGTCGGTGAACGCGCGCAGGCGCGGCCGGAGCTGGTGCAGGCGATGCTGGCCCGCGGGCACAGCCTGGGCAACCACAGCCACCGCCACCCCCAGACCCGCTTCTGGCGGCTGGGGCGGCAGGCCATGGCGGAGGAAATCGCGCTGTGCCAGCAGGCCCTCACCGCGATCGCCGGCATGCCGCCGCGCTGGTATCGCTCGGTGGTGGGGATGACCAATCCGTTCGTGGCCCCTGCATTGAAGCAGTGGCAGCTGACCCGGGTCGGCTGGAGCGCCCGTGGTTTCGACGGTGTCGATTGCACGCCCGGCCAGGTGGTCGAGCGGATCATCCGTGATCTGGCGCCCGGCAGCATCGTGCTGCTGCATGAGGGCGCCGCGCATGGCCACAACCTGGCCATCATCGAAGCGGTGCTGCAGGCGGTGCAGGCGCGTGGCCTGCATGCCGGCCTGCCGGACTGACGCCAGACGGGGGACCGGCGCAGGCCGGGCTCAGCTCAGCGAGCCGATGACCATCAGCAGCACCACGCCGAGCATGCTGCCGATCGAGAACACCAGGCCGAGCACGGCGAACACGCGACGGCGGTCCGCCTGCAATGCACCGGCCACGCCCAGGCCGAAGGCCACCAGCTGCATCAGGGCGGTGAGCATCAGGCCAAGACCGACGAGGATCGCCGACATCGAGGTTTCTTCCATGCCGCCCGGCGTCGTGGTCTCGATGATGCCGGCGATGACGACCAGGCCCAGCATCAACACGGCGCCGCACACGGCGGTAATGAACGCGGCAATACCCATGCCGGAATGAGGGGTGTGCATCAGGGCTCCTTGTCGATGCGGTGGAACGGACGGTGTCAGTGGGCCAGGGCGGGCGTGGTCGGGGTCGTGGCGCCTGCGGGCGGGTGCGACGCATGCCACTGGTCGCTGATCCAGCCCCCGAGCGAGAGCTGGGCGATCAGCAGGCCCAGAGTCACCAGCAGCGCGATGATGCCGAACAGGCGGCGCCGGCGGGGTTGCAGCACGCTGCCCAGGCCGAGCAGCAGGGCCAGGATCGCCAGGCCGACGCTGCTGCCCAGCAGTGCGGCCAGCGACCATGGCAGCTCGCGCATCGCCGCGTGTTCGGGCGCATGGGCGTAATGCATGCTCAGCAGCAGCATCACCAGGCCCACGCCACTGACGATCAGCGCGGCGATGCCAAGCGCGGAATGTCGGGTCTGTCGAGGCATGGGCGGCTCCGTGCCGGAAGGGGGGCGCGAGTATGCGCGCGTGCGGCCGGTGGCGCGAGCCACGTCGGTCAAGCGACGCGCGCCCGATCGCCGACGATCAGCCAGTTGTTGAACGGGGTGTTGCCATACAGCGGTGTCATCCGCAGCTGCAGCCCGGCCCGCTCCAGGGGGGCGCGCAGGCTCCCGGCATCGGGGTAATGGCGTGGCCGCGTGCCCATCCAGCCAACCAGGTGCGCGAGCATGTCGGTGATGCGCGTGGTGCGATCGCGGCCACTGTTGTCGGCCAGCACAGTGCGGATCACCAGCCGCGCACCGGGCGCCACGCGTGCGGCGGCCTCGTGCAGCAACCGGGTCTGGGCCGGGGCAGGCAGGTACTGCAACACGTCCAGCAGCGCGACGTTGCCGTGGTGTGCGGGCAGGGCGGCGCTGGCATCCACGCAGGTGAACCGGGCGTGCGGCAGCGCGGCGCGTGCGCTGGCCCGCTCGGCGCGGGCCACTTTGTCGGCGTCGATATCCAGGCCGTGGTACGCCAGCGCACTGCCGTGCTGGTGCAGCACGTGGGCCAGCAGGCCCAAACCGCAGCCGATATCCAGCAAGGGCGCGGCAGGAGCATCCTCCAGCGCGGCGAGCACCCCGGGATACAGCGGATCGCTGCCAAGTTTGCCGCGGCTGTAGTAGTAATCGCGGCGGTTGCCGAAGCGCTGTGCCGGCAGGAACGCCGTGGCAATCCGGCGGGCCTGTTCCCTGGCCAGCGGCAGCGTGGCCTCGCTCAGCGGCTCGGCTCCGCCCACAGCACGCGCGTGACTTCAAACGCGCGCTGGTGCCACAGCGTGTACATCGCCGCGGAGGGGTGCAGGCCATCGTCGGCCAGCATCACCGTCTCGCCCCCCATTGGCGGCTCAGGTCGGTGATGTCGACAAACGCTACATCGTGCTCGGCGCAGATCGCTGCCGCCGCCGCGTTGTAGGCATCCAGTTCCTGCCCGATCCGCACGCGGTCGCGGCCGGATGCCACGGCATACGGGGTCACGCCCCAGTCGGGGATCGAGAGCACCAGCACCCGCGCGGCACGGTCACCGGCGAAGGCGAGCGCGCGCTGCAGCAGCGCGGTGAAGCGCGGGCGGTACTCGTCCACGCTGCGCCCACGGTATTGATCATTGACCCCGATCAGCAGGCTCACCAGCTCGAACGGCCCCTGCGGTGCGCCTGCATCGATGCCGGCTTCAAGTTCGTCGGTGGTCCAGCCGGTGGTGGCGATGATCGTCGGATCATCCACCGCAACGCCGATGTCGCGCAGCGCTGCCGCCAGCTGCGTCGGCCAGCGCCCGGCCGGCGCGACGCCTTCGCCGATCGTGTAGGAGTCGCCCAGCGCCAGATACGGCAGGCCCATCAGGCCACCGCGCTGCGCGGCTTGAGCGGCACCACCTTGGTGTTGGCCTCGGCACGGCGTGCCAGGGCGCGGTCGATGCGTGCGAACACATCGCGCATCACCTCCGGCTCGGGCAGCAGGGTCACGCGGAAGTGGTGGCGGTAGGGCACGTTGAAGCTCGAACCCGGCACCACCAGCACGCCTTCCTCGTTCATCAGTTCCAGCGCGAAATCATGGTCGTCGAAGCTGCGTGCCGCCGCACCGACCACCGCCGGGAACGCATACAGCGCGCCGGCCGGCGCCACCAGCGACAGATGCTCACTGGCATCGCAGGCCTCGATCACCGCGCGGCGGGTTTCATACAGGCGGCCACCGGGCGCGCACAGCGGCGAGATGGTGTCCGGCCCGTTCACCGCCGCGTCGATGGCGTACTGGCCGGGCACGTTGGCGCACAGGCGCAGCGCGCTGAGCAGGTCCATCGCCGCGCGGAACTCGCCCAGCCGCTCGGCCGCGCCGGACAGCATCGCCCAGCCCACCCGCCATCCGCAGGCGCGATGCACCTTGCTCAGGCCGCTGAAGGTGATGCACGGGTGCTCGCCGGCCAGCGGCGCGACGGCATGGAACTGCGCATCGTCGTAGAGGATCTGATCGTAGATTTCATCGACCATCAGCAGCAGGTTGTGCTTGGCCGCGATGGCGACGATGCGCTCAAGCAGCTCGCGCGAGTAGCTGGCGCCGCTGGGGTTGTTCGGGTTGATCAGCACGATCGCGCGGGTGCGCGAGGAGACCAGGGCCTCGATCTCGACCGGGTCGGGCTGGAAGCCGTTCTCCGGCGCGCAGCGGTAATAGACCGGGCGGCCATCGTTGAGGATGGTCGCCGCCGACCACAGCGGGTAATCGGGCGAGGGCACCAGCACTTCGTCGCCCGGGTTGAGCAGGGCACGCAGCGACAGGTCGATCAGCTCGCTGACGCCATTGCCGATGAATACCCGGTCCGGGTGCGCATCGGGTGCGCCGCGCCGGGCGTACGCGGCGGCGATCGCTTCGCGCGCCTCCGGCAGGCCCTGCTGGTGGGTATAGGGATCGGTGCGGCCCATGTCGTCGGCGATCGCACGCTGCAGGTGCTCCGGCGCACGGAACCCGAAATTGCCCGGGTTGCCGATGTTGAGCTTGATCAGCTTGCGGCCCTGGGCCTCCAGCTCCCGCGCTCGTCGCGCCAGTTCGCCCCGGATCTCGTAGCGGACTTCGGACAGGCGCTCGCGGGTGGCGAGCGGCTTCAGCGGGGGCGTGGACATGAACGGGCCGTCATTCAGGCATGGAAACCGCATGGTAGCGGAATTGTTGCGTTGCAGGGCAAGCGTTTCCGGCCGCATTCCCTGCGCTGGCAAGGCGGTTTCAAGTGAAAGGATTTCCACCGCTCCACCGCGGCGCCGGCCCATCGCGGCGACGCCCGGCCGCCACACCCTTTAGAATGGGCACGATGAGCGAACCCACTGATTACCGTGCCCTGCAGACCATCGGCTGGCCCTGGCCGGGCGGCCCTGAACTGCCGGCCTGGCAGGCCCTGTTCGAGCAGTTCCCGCAGGCGCGTCCGGGCCGGGTGATCGAGCAGCATCGCACCGGCTACATCGTGTCCGATGCGCCGGACGCGGCGATCAAGACCGAGTCGCCGCCGGAGTGGCAGCGCCCGCGCTTCCCCAGCCACGAGCGCGCGGCGGTGGGCGACTGGGTGCTGCTGGAGGGGATCAAGATCGTGGCCCTGCTGCCGCGGCGCACCGCGATCAAGCGTGGCGCGGCCGGCGAGCATTACCACCAGCAGGTGATCGCGGCCAACATCGATACGGTGTTCATCGTCTGTGGCCTGGATGCGGACTTCAATCCGCGCCGGATCGAACGCTACCTGCTGCTGGTCGGCGGGGGCGGCGCGCAGCCGGTGGTGGTGCTGACCAAGGCCGACCAGACCGAATACAGCCAGGACGCCCTGGACGTGCTGGAAGAACTGGCCGCGCAGAACATCCCGCTGCTGGCCATCAACGGCAAGGACCCGGCCAGTGCCTCGGCCCTGCTGCCGTGGCTGGCCGCCGGCCAGACCGTGGTGCTGGTGGGATCTTCCGGGGCCGGCAAGTCGACCCTGACCAATACGCTGCTGGGCGAGGAGCGGATGAAGACCGCCGATGTGCGCGTCAACGACTCGCGCGGGCGCCACACCACCACCCACCGCGCGCTGATCCCGCTGCCGGCCGGCGCCTGCCTGATCGATACCCCCGGCATGCGCGAACTCAAGCCGACCGGTGAGGAGGCCCTGAGCGAAGGTGGCTTCTCCGACGTGGAAGCCCTGTCGGCGCAATGCCGTTTCCGCGACTGCGCCCATCAGCGTGAGCCGGGCTGCGCGATCCGCGCGGCCATCGAGGACGGCACGCTGGATGAAGAGCGCCTGCTCAACTACTTCAAGCTGAAAGAAGAAGTGGCCGCCGCCGCTGCCAAGCTGGCCGTGCGCCAGGCGCAGCAGTCGATCGAACGCAAGCACGTGGGCAAGGGCGCCCAGTGGCGCCCGGGCGGTAAGGGCGGCCGGCGATAGCTTTTGCTACTGTCCGTCCATGGACACGCCAATGACCGTGGATCGTGACGTTGCCCACCACACCGCGCTCGATGCCCAACTGGTCGAGGCGGTGGGCGGGATCAAACTGCTGGGATTGACCAGCTGGCCGGCAGCGCTGCAGGCCCCGTTCCTGGCCAGCGTCGCCCGCGGCCAGCCGGTGCTGCCGCAGGTCGACTACCCCCGGCTCGATTTCAGCGATACCCGCCACCGGCTGGCTGCGATCAGCGCCCAATGCGATCCCGACCATCCCATCGGCCTGTACGTGCAGCGCTCGGCGCACAGCTGGGACCAGGCCGCCGGACTGCTCGAATCGCTGGGCACCGCCGAGGTCGACCGTTATTCGGTGGAGTTGTTCGGCGCGCCGGAGCAGCCACTGCCAGGCAATGGACCCAGTACCCGCGATGCTGCCCGCCACTTCATCCAGATCGCGCAGGAGCTGGACCACGAACTGCTCGCACCCGAAGAGCAGGTGCCGGTCTCGGCCACTGCGCTGCAGCTGCAGTTGCAGAGCGATCTGGATGCGTTCTTCGAGTCGCGCATCATCACCGTGCAGCTGGATCCGGAGCTGATCTCCAAGGCCGCCGCCGGCCCCAACCGGATCCGCCTGCGCACCAGTGCCCGCTTCAGCGCCTACGACCGCGCGCAGCTGTTCCACCATGAAGCACTGGTGCACTCGCTGACCGCACTCAACGGACGCGAGCAGCCGCACCTGCCCAGCCTGGCGCTGTCCTCGCCGCGGGTCACCGCCACCCAGGAGGGGCTGGCCACCTTCGCCGAGCAGATCACCGGCAGCATCGACATCGAGCGCCTCAAGCGCATCAGCCTGCGTACCGAAGCCATCGCGATGGCACGCGAGGGCGCCGATTTCATCGAGGTGTTCCGCTATTTCTGCGCGGCGGGGCAGAACAACGAAGAGAGCTTTGCCTCGGCCCAGCGCGTGTTCCGCGGCGTGCCGCCGAGCGGCGGCGCAGCCTTCACCAAGGACACCGTGTACCTGCGTGGGCTGGTCTCGGTGCACACCTTCTTCCGCCACATGCTGGCCGAAGACCGCCTGCAGGTCTGCCGCTGGTTGTTTGCCGGCAAGATGTCGCTCACCGATGCGATCGCGTTCGCGCCGCTGTTCGAAGAGGGCATCCTGCGCCCGCCGCGCTGGCTCCCGCACTGGGTCAGCCGCGCGAATGGGTTGGCCGGCATGCTGGCGTTCTCGCTGTTCGCCAACCGCATCCGCATGGATCAGCTCGCCCCCGAGTAGGGCCGGCCGCTGGCCGGCAAGCTGGCGGTCTCGCTGTTCGCCAACCCGCATCCGCATGGACCAGCTCACGGCGGAGTAACCAGTGCTCCCCAGCGGGGCAGCCGCATCGTCGCAGCGCGAGCGATGCCAACACGCCTTGTCCTGACAGCGCTCAGGACGGCACGGCATTGCGCGCAATCTCAGTCGAAACGTGCCTGATGTCACTCTCCAGTAAACCGAAGTGGCAGATGTCGGAAACGCCCTTTGAACTTTGAGTCATCTCTCATTCAAATGAGGGCAAGGGTTGACCTTTGCCGATTTGATCTCTCAAGAAGAAGAGCGTTGACGACCATGCGAGGACGAGGCGCGAACGAGATCGCCATCATTGTGTCAATCACCTCGCCGACGCGAGGCGCCGCGGGCTCGGTGTGTGTGCCGCCTCCGCGCTGCCCAGCCACAGTTTCGAACCTGACTTGTCCATACGCCTGATCGTAGCGTTCCGCCGCGCATGACCCGGCGTCACGCCGATGCCGTACCCACACCATCTCACCAACGCCGAGGTAAGACGCAATGTCGAGCAAGGAAGGATCTGTTGCTCCCAAGGAGCGAATCAGCATCAAGTACGTGCCTGCAACAGGTGATCAGAAGGCGGAGCTTGAGCTGCCGCTGAAGCTGGTGGTCGTGGGCGACTTCAAGGGGCATGGCGAAGACCAGCCTCTGGAAGAGCGCGAATCCATCTGCATTGACAAACATACGTTCGATGCGGTCATGGAAAAGGCTGAGCTCTCGCTCAACGTGGAGGTGCCAAACCGTCTTTCGGATGAAAAAGACGCGTGCATGGCGGTGGACCTGCGCTTCACGTCGCTCACGGATTTCGCCCCCGACGCCATTGCCCGCCAGGTACCGGAGATGCGCAAGTTGCTTGAACTGCGCGAGGCGCTGGTTGCGCTGAAGGGCCCGTTGGGCAACGTGCCCGCCTTCCGGAGCAAGCTGCAGGAACTGTTGGCCGACCCGAATGCCCGCGACACCCTGGCCAGAGAACTGGACATCGCATTGAACACACCGGAAGACAGCCCGGCTTAACCCCCTTCGCACAACTAGTACAGGAGTAATCCATGGAAGCGAAACAGCAGGGTGCGACCCGCGCAGCGGTCGTGGCAGGCACGGGGCTGCTCGACCAGATCATGGCGCAGACCAAGATGGAGCCTACCCAGGAGGGCTATTCGATCGCCAGAAAGGGCGTGGCTGAGTTCATCGCCGAGATGCTCAAGAACGATGAGCAATCTGAACCGGTCAACAAGCGCCTGGTCGACCAGATGATTGTCGAACTTGACCAGAAGATCGGCAAGCAGATGGATGATGTTCTGCATCATCCAGAGCTGCAGAAGCTGGAGTCGGCATGGCGGGGCCTGAAGATTCTGGTCGATCGCACCGACTTCCGCGAGAACATCAGGATCCAGCTCTTGCATGTCACCAAGGAAGAGCTGCTCGAAGACTTCGACGGCGCCTCGGATGTCACGCAGAGCGGCCTGTACAAGCATGTCTACTCGGGCGAGTACGGCCAGTTCGGCGGCGAACCGGTTGCTGCAATGATCGGCAATTTCTACTTCGGCCCGTCCGCGCCCGACATCAAGCTGCTGAACTACGTTGCCTCGGTCGGTGCGATGGCGCACGCGCCGTTCATCGCGGCTGCAGGGCACGAGTTCTTCAACGTCGAAAGCTACCAGGACCTGCCCAACCTCAAAGAGGTCAAGGACATCTTCGAGGGACCGCGCTATGCGAAATGGCGCTCCCTGCGCGAATCCGAAGACGCACGCTACCTTGGCCTGGCAATGCCACGCTTCCTGCTTCGCCAGCCGTACGACCCGCTGGAGAACCCGGTGCGCACGTTCAATTACCGCGAAGGCGTCAGTGCCACCCATGAAAGCTACCTGTGGGGCAATGCGGCTTACCTGATGGCAAGCCGGATCACCGACAGCTTCGCCCGATACCGCTGGTGCCCGAACATCATCGGGCCGCAGTCTGGTGGCGCAGTCGAAGACCTTCCGGTGCACCTTTACGAAGCCCTGGGTCAGCTGCAGGCCAAGATTCCGACTGAAGTGCTGATCACCGACCGCAAGGAGTTCGAGATTGCCGAGGAAGGCTTCATCCCGCTGACCATGCGAAAGGGAAGCGACAACGCGGCGTTCTTCTCGGCCAACTCCGTGCAGAAGCCCAAAATATTCCCGAAGACCAGGGAAGGGCAGGACGCGCAGACCAACTACAAGCTGGGTACCCAGCTCCCCTACATGTTCATCATCAATCGTCTGGCGCACTACATCAAAGTGCTGCAGCGCGAGCAGATCGGCACCTGGAAAGAACGCCAGGACCTTGAGCGGGAGCTCAATACCTGGCTGAAGCAGTACATCGCCGATCAGGAAAACCCACCTGCAGAGGTACGCAGCCGGCGTCCGCTCCGGGCGGCAAAGGTCGAAGTGAGCGACGTTGCAGGCGATCCTGGCTGGTACCAGGTGTCCATGGCCGTGCGACCGCACTTCAAGTACATGGGCGCCAATTTCGAGCTCTCGCTTGTAGGCCGGCTGGACAAGGATTGACACGGAGCGCAGATGACCCGGGTATCAGGGAAAGGAAGCCTGTTTGATCGACTGGAGCCTGACCTGCTCCAGCGGCGGAGCCTGCAGTCGCACAACGAGATGCCGGAGCGGATCCGCAGCATCAAGCGGAACATCGAACTGCTGCTCAATACACGTCAGGGTTGCTCACAGAGCAGTCCTGACGTGGGGTTGCCGGACTTCACCGATGCCACCGCCGGGTCGTCAGAGCTGCTGATCCGGACGAGTTCGGGTATCCGCGACGCCATCCAGTCCTACGAGCCGCGCGTCGTTGTGCGGGACGTGCACTTCACCCCCAATCCGCAGGCGCCGCTTGAGCTCAACTTCCGCCTGGACTGTGTCCTGGCGGTCGACAGCAAGGATGCTGTTCTCGAGGTCGACCTGGTCATGAACGGGCATAACCGCCACTACCGCGTCACGTGAGGCTGCATGCCATTCCGAAGGATCTACCGCGATGAGCTCACGTTCCTGCGCCTGCAGGGGCAGGAGTTCGCGCGCCATAATCCCCAGCTCGCCCGGTTCCTGGGCGAGAAGGCCGCCGATCCTGACGTTGAACGCCTGCTTGAGGGCTTCGCATTCCTTACCGGCAAGCTGCGGCTCAAACTGGAAGACGATTTCGAGGAGCTGACCCATTCGCTCCTGCAGTTGTTGTGGCCGAATTACCTGCGCCCCATTCCAAGCATGACCATCATGCGCTTCGATCCTGTTGATCGTGCCATCGCCGTGCGGCAGACGCTTCCGCAGGGAGCGCGGCTGGCCTCGGTTCCGGTGGATGGCGTAGCGTGCCAGTTCCGCACCTGCACGGACCTGAAGATCGATCCGCTACGCATCGATGCGGTCCATGACGCGCATACCCGTGAAACGTCCGTGGTCTGCCTGGAGCTGCAGGCGCTGTCGGACCGGCGGCTGGACGAAATCGACTGTGATGCGTTGGACCTGCACCTCAGCGGGGATGACTACACCGCACTGACGCTTTACCTCTGGACGGCGCGCTATCTGGATGAAGTGAGGGTCATCGTCGGCGACCAGGTGCGCACGCTGAGGTCGGCTGACGTCGGTTTCCCCGGGTTCGGCGCGGACGAGGCGTTGCTGCCCTATCCGCGCAACGTTTTCGATGGCTACAGGGTGCTGCAGGAGTATTTTTCGTTTCCGCGCCGGTTCTATTTCATCCGCCTGACCAGGCTGCGAGCGGTTTGGCCTGCCGCAATTGGTCGGCACGTCCGCATCGAGTTCCACTATACCCGGCCGATGCCGACCGACATCAAGGTGCGCACCGCAGATATCTCGCTTCACTGTGTGCCGGCCATCAACCTGTTCGCCCATGACGCCGAGCCGATGAGCCTGGATGGTCAGGACAGCGACTACCCCTTGCGGCCATCTGGTGGCCTGCCGCATGCCCATGAAGTGTTCAGTGTCGACCATGTCAGTGGCTGGGACCAGGGGGCCAATCCACATCCCGGCGGACGGGGCCGCCAGTATCACGACTTCAACTCCTTCCAGCATGAGATCGAGAAATCGGAGGGCAGGGCGGCGCTGTACTTCCGCACCCGCGTCGAAGCCGATGCGTCCGATGGCGGGCTCCGCCAGCGCATCTCGTTCGTGCGCAGCGACGACAGCAGTTTCATCGGCAGGCGGGAAACCATTTCCGTGGATCTGACCTGCACCAATCGCGACCTGCCCGCGGCCCTTGCAGCCGGGGATGTGTGCATCCCGACGCAGGAGACACCCGCCTACCTGACGTTCGCAAACATCACGCCGCCAACGCAGCCCTATCGCCCGGTACTCGACGGGAGCCTGCACTGGACCCTGATCTCCAATCTCTCGCTGAACTATCTGTCCCTGCTCGGGACCGAACCGCTCAAGGCGGTACTGCGCGCCTACGATTTCGCAGCGCTGCATGACATCCAGTCTGAACGCAGCAGCCGAAAGCGCCTCGAGGGCATTCGCGGCGCTCGCACCCTGCCCGTCAACACGTTGATCAAGGGCCTGCCGGTGCGCGGCCTGAAGACCGTGCTGGAGCTCGATCAGGATGCCTTCCTCTGCGAGGGCGAGCTTTACCTGTTCGGAACCGTCCTTTCGCAGTTCTTCGGACTCTACGCAAGCATCAACTCGTTCCATCTTCTTGAAGTCAAGAACCTCACCAACAACGAGACCTACACATGGACCCTGCAACGCGGTCACCAGCCGGTGATCTAGCCCTGCCGTTGCTGCGCGACGCAAAGGACTACGGGTTCTTCAGCCTGGTGGAGCAGCTGTACCGGTTGCATGGCGACAACCTGGAGTACCTCCTTGACCTCGACCCGGCCACCGAGCGGATTCGTTTCGAAAGCGATCCCGGCCTCGGCTTTCCGGTATCCGACGTGCTTGCCGCGTCGGCCTTGGAGGGTCGCTCGCAGAACGCGTATCGTCTGGTCGTCAGCTTCCTGGGCCTGCACGGGGTGGATTCGCCCCTGCCGGGTCACTACCTGGAGCGGGTCGCCAGTGACCATGCGCACGGCAACGACCTGCGCGCCGCATTCCTTGATTTTTTCAACCACCGCCTGCTCACCCTGCTGCATCGCGCCTGGCGAAAGTACCGGTACCACGTCAGGTTCCAGGATGGCGCACGCGACCGCTTCTCGCGCTACGTGTTCTCTCTCATTGGTCTCAATGACGAACAGCTCCGTGGCCAGACCCAGCTCCCGTGGAGTCGGCTGCTGACCTACGCGGGGTTGGTGGCCAGCCGCAGCCGGTCCCCCGCCGTGGTCGGTGGCATCGTCGCGCACTGCTTCGACCTCGGGCAGGTGGAGATCCGGGAGTTTCAGCCACTGCGGGTGGAGATTCCCGAAGAGCAGAAGACGCACCTGGGGCGACAGGGAGGCGTGCTCGGCGACAGCTTCATGATCGGCGACCGGGTCAAGACCTACGAACACAGCTTCGTCATCGCCATCCGGGGCCTGAGCCAGCGCCGGTTTCGCGATTTCCTGCCCAACGGCCGTCATTTCCTGCCGTTGAATCGGCTTGTCGAGTTTCTTCTCCGCGACCAACTGGCCTACGACCTGGAGTTGGGGCTGCGCCAGGAAGAAATACCCCGTCTGCAACTGGACTCCCGCCGTGGTGCCAACCTTGGCTGGACAACCTTCTTTGGCAATGACGACCGGTTGAGGCAGGAGTCGGTCGTAAGAATAAAGGTACGTCAATGACTACTCACTCACCTGCGCCACGGCTCCATCTGGTGGTGGCCAATCCGGAGTTCCTGGATGTCGGGAGCACGCCAATCCACGTTTTCGATGCCGCGGGCGGCACCATCGGCAGCCGTGGGGCCAACTGGGTGCTGGCCGACAGCGCCGGCCGGGTAGCCCCCATCCACGCGGAGGTCGCCTGGGTCGACCGTGCCTACTGCCTCGTCCAGCGGGGCGGTGCCACCTGGATCAACGACGCAAAGGACCCGCTCGGGCCGGATGTCATCATCGCCCTCAACCATGGCGAGGTCGTGCGCATCGGGCCCTACCGGATCAACGTGAATCTGGGGGATGACTCACCCACGACCGACGATCCGGGCCGCCATCTGGGGCAGCAATCCCTTGGCGAAATCCTCAACACGCACGATGCGCAGTTCGAGCGGCTGTCCACGCAGGAACCAGCAGATGTGGAGCCTGTGCAGCGACATGACGCGATCGAGCCGATGGCGGCGCTGGACGCCGCTGTCAGGCGGATCAATGCCCAACGCAAGTTCAGCACGCCCATGGACGCCACGCACTATGGCTTGTCGAGCAGCGCTGTCACGCAGAGCGACCTGGCAGACACCAACCGTGAAGTCATCAGCAATGGTACCCCGGCGCATGGAGTCGACCGAGCAATGAACAATGCACACACAAGTTCCCCCGCGACCCACGCCGAGGGGCTGCATGTGGCCATGATCCCGTTTGGACAGGGCCTGGGAATCGGACTGGGCCACCTGGACTCCGAGCAGGCGCACCGCGTCCTGCACGACGCCGGCAGTGCGTTGCGTGCTGCCATCCAAGGCCTTGCCGGCCTTTATGCACAGACGCGCAGGGAGGGGCAGGGTACCGGGCTGCTCAATCGCACCCTGCAGCCGATCGAGGACAACCCCCTGCGCCTGCAGCAGGGTTATGCGGATACCGCGCATGCCCTGTTCGCTGGAACCCGCAGTCCGGTTCATCTGGCCCCGCAGGCTGCCGTCGCCGAGAGCCTTGAACAGGTCGCCCGCCACAATGACGCCAGCGCTGTCGCCGTCAAGGCGGCCCTGGGTGCCCTGTTGGCTGCATTTTCGCCCGACGCGCTGACCACGCGCTTCCAGCGATACGCCGGCGGCACCGATGCCCAGCCGGATGCTGGCTGGCTCTGGGAGATGTACGGGCACTACTTCGACGAGCTGATGTCCTCGCGGCAGCAGGGGTTCGATCGTATGTTCTGGGAAGTGTTCGACCAGGCCTACGACCGCGCAATGCGGGCCGGGGGTTGAAGTGCTCAAGCGTGCGCTGCCATGGGCATTCCTGCCGGCCATGTTCATCGGTCTGAGCGGTTGCACGGCCATGAAGAAGACCCTGCAGGTGCTCAAGGATCCCAGCATTGCCGTGGGTGAACTGAGGGACCAGCCCTCGCAGGTGGCGCTCAGCCTGGTGACATCGGCCGGGGTCAATCCCAATGCGTTCGCACAGGAGGAGCCGGTCTCCGGCCACGACGCGGGCGTGCCATATCGGGTGAACCTGTCCAGCGATGACCTGGGCAGCCTGCTGGGCCAGCTGAAGGCAACGACAGACGCTCTTCGGGGTGAGTTTGAGGCAACGCATGGCCACGTGCGCGACACGGGCTCCATCGCTGTGCGAGGGGGGCAGTCGGAGCAGGAGCCGGTCAGCCACATCGTCAACGCGGGCGACGGCGCCGCGCGGCAGCTGGGCCAATACCGTGACGGCATCTCCACGCCGGACGGTGAGCCGGCGGTTTCACCGGCGACCACGGTGCAGGCCCGACAAGCCAACCCGATCGCGGTCAAGGTCTTCGAACTCAAGGACAACGGGGTGTTTCTCGCTGCCGACGCCGATGCGCTGATGGACAAGCCCGAGAAAGCCTTGGGAAAGACCTATGTGGACCACGACGAGTACGTGCTCAGGCCCAACGAATTCAAATTCGTCCGCTTCCACACAGTCAAGCCGACCACGCACTTCATCGCCGTTGTGGCTGCCTACCAGGACCTTCATTCGGTCAACTGGAAGGCGATATGGCGCATAGAGCCGACCGGCGGCAGATATCCATTGCTGGTCTCGCTCGACGAGCACGGCGTCACGATCAAGGGAGAGGATTGAACGATGTCATCACGCAATAGAGTGGTCTGGCGCGAAGGCCTGTTCGTCAAGCCTCAACACTTCCAGCAGGAAGCGCGCTACTTCGAGAGCCACGTGCACCAGCGGGTCAGCAGTGTGGCCGAGCACCTGTATGGTTTCACCGAGTTGGAGATCAATACCGAGTACCTCAGCTTCGGCAAGGTAGCATTGCTGCGCGCGCGTGGCGTCATGCCCGACGGCAGTGCCTTTGAGCTGCCAGCGGAAACGCCGCCGCCACCGCCGCTGACGGTCTCGGACATCTCTGCGGTCAACCAGACCGTGTATCTCGCGCTGCCCTTGCGTTCGGAAGGCTCGCTCGAGGTGCAGTGGCCGGATGTCCACGCCAACCGACGCTATGCGGCCCGGCCGGCCGAAGTGCGTGACGTCCACAGCGAGGAAGGCGATCACGTCACGATGGATGTGGCCAAACTCAATCTCCAGCTGATGCTGGAGCGTGAAGACCGCAGTGCGTTCACCTCGATCCCGATGGCCCGTATCCTGGACCGTCGTCCCGACGGCAGTCTGGTGCTGGATGACGCGCACTACCCGACCGCGATGTCCATCCAGGCCGTTCCGCCGCTCGCGCGATTCCTCGGTGAGGCTGCCGGGCTCATGCGCGAGCGGGCACGCAACATCGCAGAGCGTATTGGCTCGCCGAGTCAGTCCGGGGTGGCCGACGTCACCGACTTCAACCTGTTGCAGGTGTTGAATCGTCTGCACCCGCTTTTCCAGCATCTGGCCCGTTGCCGCCATATGCATCCCGAGGCGCTCTACCGCGAGCTATGCCAGGCATGTGGCGAACTGGTCACGTTCACCGACGAAGGAAGGCTGCCGGCCGAATACCCTGCCTACCAGCACCAGGACCTGCGTGAATCGTTCCGCGCGCTGGAAGAGACCCTCCGCCGTTCATTGAGCACCGTGCTTCAACCGCGGGCGGTCTCCATTCCGATCCTCAAGCAGAAGTTCGGCGTGCTGAGTGCTCCGGTGCAGGACCGTCGCCTCATGGAGGGGGCCGAGTTCATCCTGGCCGTGCGCGCCCGCATGCCGCTGGAGCGCCTGCGCCAACTGTTCGTGCAGCAGGCGAAGTTGGCCTCCATCGAGCGCATCAACGAACTCATCAACCTGCAGTTGCCGGGCATCCCGCTGATGCCGTTGCCGGTGGCGCCACGGCATCTGCCGTACCACGCCGGGTTCACCTACTTCCAGCTCGACCGCGGCAATCCGGCATGGCAGATGATGCGCAGCAGTGCCGGTCTCAGCTTCCATATCGCTGGGGATTTCCCCGAGCTGGAAATGCAGTTGTGGGCCATCCGGAGTGAATGACATGAACCAGTCAACCCCCCGTGAACGGTACCGCTTCGACCCGGCTGGGCATTCGATCGCGGACAAGGCCGATATCGCCTTCGAGACTGTGGCCGGCATCGACCACGACGCGGACCTGTGGTTCCAGCTGCGTGGGCACAGCTGGAACCCGCTGGTGGATGCGGCGATGCCGTTGTTCGGGCTGGCGATCCGTATCCGGAAGATGGACATGGACGCCGACGTCCAGGCGCTCTACGAGCGCGTCCACACCCAGATCGCCGCGATTGGCCTGGAAGTACGCGGTCTTGGTTACGACAGCGGTGTGCTGGCGTCCTACCAATACTGTCTGTGCACGTTTCTCGATGAAGCCGTGATGGGGACCGTATGGGGCGCAGAGTCAGTATGGGCGCAGCGCTCCCTGTTGAGTGCGTACCACCAGGAAACGTGGGGTGGGGAGAAGTTCTTCACGATCCTCACCCGCATGCTGATGGAGCCGGAGCACTACAAGGACGTGCTGGAGTTTCTCTACCTGTGCCTGTGCCTTGGCTTCAAGGGCCGCTACCAGGTCCGGGACGATGGCAAGGACGAGCTCAAACACATTCTTCAGAAGCTGCATCGGGTCCTGCGCCAGATGCGCGGCGACACACCCGAACACCTGGATGAGGGGGGGATCAATGCCGCACCGCGCAGCTACCGCTTCGCGCGCCGCATGCCCTGGTGGACACCCTGGGCGGTGGGCGCGGGCGTGCTCGCAGGCGCTTACGTGTTCTACACCTTCCGCCTGCGCCTGGTCACAACCGAAGTACTGCAGGCGCTTGACAGGATTCTGGCCTGAGCCCCTGTCCACCCACACCGGTTAGATTCCATGGAACGCACCACATGATTCGCATTGAACTCTCAACTCTGATGGCGCGACTGAACGATCCCACGCGCCACGCGCTGGAAGAAGCCAGCAGCCTGGTCATCAGCCAGGCCGGTACCGAAGTGACCGTGCCGCACCTGTTGTTCAAGTTGATGGACAACCCGTTCAGCGACGTACGCCTGATACTCAAGCAGGCGTCGCTGCAGGTGGATGTCGTGAAGTCGGGCCTGGCCGAGGGGTTTGAGCTTCGCAGCGCGCAGGAAGGCCAGTACCCGGTGTTCTCGCCCCTGCTGATCGAACTGCTGCAGGAAGCCTGGTTGCTGGGCTCGTTGGAGCTGGGCGAAGACCGCATCCGCAGTGGGGCGGTGCTGCTGTCGGCGCTGCTCAACCCGGCCCGCTACCTGCCGCTGCCGGCCATTCGCAGCCTGGATGTGATCAACCGCGAGGCGCTGCGCAAGCAGTTCGGCCAGGTGCTGGCGGATTCGGCCGAGGCACCGACGCAGGTATCGGGCAGCGCCCCGCCCCAGGCCAGGCGGGACGAAGCACAGGCGCCACTGGCGACGTACGGCATCAATTTTTCCCGGCTGGCGGTTGACGGGCACATCGACCCTGTCCTCGGGCGCGATGTTGAGATCAACCTGATGATCGACATCCTGTCGCGCCGTCGCAAGAACAATCCCATCGCAGTGGGTGACGCGGGCGTTGGGAAGACAGCCCTGGTTGAGGGCCTGGCACTACGCATCGCGCAACAGCGGGTGCCCGAATGGCTCAGGTCCGTGCAGTTGTGGGGCCTGGACATGGGGGCGCTGCAGGCCGGCGCGTCGGTCAAGGGCGAATTCGAGAAGCGGTTGAAGGGCGTGATTGATCAGGTGAAGTCCTCGCCCGTTCCGATCATCCTGTTCATTGACGAGGCGCACACCATGATCGGTGCCGGCAATGCGGCAGGTGGCAGTGATGCGGCGAACCTGCTCAAGCCTGCGTTGGCCCGCGGCGAACTGCGCACCATCGCAGCTACCACCTGGTCCGAATACAAGAAGTACTTCGAGAAGGATCCCGCGCTGTCGCGGCGCTTCCAACTGGTCAAGGTGGTCGAGCCGAGCGTAGAGCAGGCCGTGCACATGCTGCGCGGACTGCGCGCTGTCTATGAAGCAGCCCACAAGGTTTACATCAGCGACGCAGCGCTGCATGCCGCGGCGGCGCTGTCGGCCCGCTACGTGTCGGGCCGGCAGCTGCCGGACAAGGCCATCGACGTCCTGGATACCGCATGCGCGAGGGTGGCCGCCGCGCTGGACGGCGAGCCGCGCCGCCTTGCGGCCATCGATACGACGCTGGTGCAGGTCGACGCCGAGGCCGAGCTGCTGATGCGGGACGCCAACGCTGGCCATGCCGTCGACCCGGATCGGCTTGAAGCCCTGGCGGCGCGCCGCACCGGCCTTGAAGACGAACATCGGCGGATTTCCGAGGCGTGGGCACAACAGAAGGCCCTGGTCGAAGAGCTCCGCGCAAAGCGGAGTGGGATGGAATCCGTTGCGCCGGAGGAGGCCAGTGCGCAGCGCGATGCGCTGGCCGGCCTGGTGGAGCGGTTGCGCCAGGTCCAGCGCGAAGGTGCATTGCTGCATGCCGATGTGGGCGCAGAGCAGATCGCCCAGGTCATCGCGGGGTGGACCGGCATACCGGTGAGCACGCTCAACGGCGATGAAGTGGATCGTCTAAGGCAGCTACCCGAAGTCATCGGTGCGGACGTGAGAGGGCAGAGCGATGCGATCGGCAGCATCCACCGGCACCTGCTGACCGCCATGGCCGATCTCAGGCGCCCTGGCACGCCTTTGGGCGCGTTCCTGCTGGTCGGTCCCAGCGGCGTGGGCAAGACCGAAACCGCAGTGAGGGTGGCTGAGTACCTGTTCGGAGGCGGTCAGTTCCTGACCTCCATCAACATGTCCGAGTACCAGGAGAAGCACACGGTCTCGCGCCTGTTGGGCGCACCGCCGGGCTACGTGGGCTTTGGCGAAGGCGGGGTGCTCACCGAAGCGATCCGGCAGAAGCCCTACTCGGTGGTCCTGCTGGACGAAGTTGAAAAGGCGCACCCGGAGGTGTTGAACATCTTCTACCAGGCCTTCGACAAGGGAGAGGTGGCCGATGGCGAAGGCAGGCTCATCGACTGCAGGAACATCCTGTTCTTCCTTACCTCCAACCTGGGGTTCGACCAGGCCGACAGCCGGCTGGATCGCCTGGCCGACGACGCCCTGCGCCACCATCTCTCAGGTTTCTTCAAGCCGGCGCTGCTGGCGCGCATGCAGGTGGTTCAATACGACGCGCTGGATGAACACGTGCTCGCCGATATCGTCGACCACCGCCTGGCCCGTTTGCAGCAGCAGTTCACCAGCCGCTACGGCGCACAGCTGCAGGTGACCGACACGGCGCGCGAGATCCTCAAGGCACGCTGCGTTCGCCACGCCAACGGCGCGCGCATGCTGGATGCCGTCATTGACGGCGAACTGCTGCCCCCGTTGTCGCTGTCGGTGCTCAACCGGCTGGCCAGCGGGGAACGGTTCGCCGAGGCAGTGGTTGATGCGCGGGGCGCACACTTCATGGCGGCATTGGCGTGAAGGATGCCAGCGACATGGACGCGCTGTCGGCACTCGGTGTTGTCCAGGCCACCCTGGCCGCGTCCGGGTTCGTCGAGCGGGCCAGTGCGCTCGTGGCCGCCATTGCCGCGCTGCCGACGTCCGCACTGCAGGCCGTTGCCTGCTTCCGTCTGGATGACAGCGGGCACTCGCTCCTGCCGGTCGCCAGTTGGGGCGCCGCGTTGCAACAGCTGCCGCAGATCGGCATGGACGATCTGCAACATCCGGCGACGTACTGCCTGGTCCAAGGGCGCGCGTGCATGGTCAGCGATGCCCTGGCCAGCGTTGACGGCGACCTGGCCGGTCTGGCGGGCCTGATGAAACGAAGTGCCGCACTGCTTGCCTTCCCGCTGCGTGATCGCCAGCGGCAACGGGCCTTGGGCGTGCTGCTGCTCGCCGGTAGCGCAGACGAACTGCGGCGTGTCCAGGCCAGTCTGGAATGGCCAGCCCTGCTGGGCGTGGTCCAACGGCTGCTGGGCCAGGCCAGCAGACAAGGATGTGCGCCAACGAGGTCCGTGAGAGCGTCTGCGCCGGTGCTCGCAGAAAGCGCAGCACGATGCGTCGGGGACGGGTTGATCGGCACCAGTGTCGTCGCACGCCGCCTGCGCGCCGAAGTGCTGGCCGCCGCCGAGTCGAGGCTGTCGGTTCTCATCACCGGTGAAACAGGCACCGGCAAGGACCATGCCGCGTGGCTGATCCATCGCTCGTCTCCCCGTAGCGAGAAGGCCTTCGTGCCTCTGAACTGCGCGGCCGTGGCGCCAGAGTTGATCGCCGCCGAACTGTTCGGTGCCGCCAAGGGTGCCTATACCGGTGCCGACCGTGCGCGGCAGGGGCTGGTGGCAGCGGCCGATGGCGGAACCCTGTTTCTTGATGAGATCGGCGACATGCCCCTGCCACTGCAGGCCACGTTGCTGCGCCTGCTCAACGAGCGGCGCTACCGGCCACTGGGCGAGGTGGAAGAAAAGCACTCGGACTTCCGCCTCATCTGTGCCACCCACCAACCGTTGGCCGAGATGGTGCACGACGGGCGCTTCCGCGAGGACCTGTACTTCCGGATCCGCCAGCTGACACTTGCGCTGCCACCCCTGCGTGAGCGCCGTATCGATATTCCCCTGCTGGCTGCCCACGCCATCGCCTGTCACAACCGCGAGCACCACACTGCCGTGACAGGGTTGTCGGCCGACGCGAGCGCCGCGCTGCTCAAACATCCGTTTCCCGGCAACATCCGTGAACTGCTGACCTTGATGCAAGTTGCGTGCGAGCGGGCACGGAATGCCGAGCTGATCGAGCTCGGCATGTTGCACGGTCTGCTGGCCGATCCGCCCGGCGACGCCATGCCGCCAGCGCACGACACCACGGACCATCTGCCGCTCAATCGCGCCTGCGAAGCCTTCGAGCGGCGCGTCATCGTCCAGCGCCTGCGCCATTTCGATGGCTCACGCACCCGGACCGCCAACAGCCTGGGCATTGCGCGGCGCACCTTGATCTACAAGTGCAAGCGATTTGGCCTGGAAGAGAGCCCATGATGACCAGTGAACGACTGATCGCCGCGCTGCTGATGGCCTGGGCCGTCGCGACGCCCACCGAGGGCGCCTCCCAGCCCGCTGCACCACTGTCGGCGTGTACCAGCATTACATCGGCGCTTCAGCGCCTGGAGTGCTTCGACCGGGTTGCCGGGACACCGATGACGTCCCTTCGGGCCAGCGTGCCGAAGGCCAGGCCCAACGTGCCGGAGATCGTCACCGCGATCGCCGTACTCGAGAAGGCACGTCCTGCTGGCGACCTGGGTTTCCGCATGATTGAATCGGACGAGCGCGACGGTCAGCGACGGGTGCTGATATCCGCGCCGGCGCTCAACCGTCCCTCGCCGCGCCCTCTGTTGACCCTGGCCTGCATCGACAACATCACCCGTCTGCAGTTCATCGTTCATCCGCCCGTGCAGCGCCATCAGGCCAGGATCGCGCTGCGTCTTGATGGCCGTACGGCAGCGCCCGAAGAGACCTGGCAGGTGCTCGACGGCGGCCTCCTGGTCGATGCAGGGCGCGGCCTTGCCGGCATCGATGTGGTGCGCCGACTGCGCTCGGCAGCGCATCTGGAGGTGGCAAGTGATCTGCCTGCGCTGGATGGTCTGCGCTTCGATGCAGGGGCGCTCGACGCGCTGATTGCTGCCCAGCGGGAGGCCTGCCGGTGGTGACGTCGATGAGCGAACAGATTGAAGGTCTGGTGACGCCCATCTCGTCGGCGCAGCCTCAAGGCCATTTCGATGAGGAGGACGAGCTGTACCTGGCCATCGACATGGAGATGGTCAAGCTGGGTGGCCTGCAGGCGCAGACGCTGGACTGGGTCATGGTCGAACAGGCCTCCACCCGCTACCTTCGCGAGCGTTGCAAACACTTCCGGATCATGGGCCACCTGGTCAGCGCCTGGTTGCGCGACCGCGAGTGGGAAGGCTGGATCAAGGCCACCTGGCTGACGGCAGCCATGGTGGAGGCTTACTGGCTGAGCGGTTATCCGCGTCGCACCCCCAACAGCCTGGTGGCCAGGCAGCGTCAGTTCACCGCAGGAGGGGACCGGCTGCTGCACGCGCTCAAGCAACTGCACGCTGGCGGGCATTCCGACGAGGTGCACGCGCGGGCATCGGCGGCAGTGGACGCGTTGGCGCGCGCAGAGCAGAAGCACGCCATTGAGCCGTCGGTGGCCGCTCGCCTGCTGCCGGCATTGCGGCTGGCGGCCGAGGCGGCCAAGCGGTCCGCCTACGAGCCCGCACACCCGGAGCGGGCCCTGCCGCCGTCGCGCGGCGGGGATACGGTAAACGCCGCGTTCTTCACCACACGAAGCGACTCGCCCCTGGGCAACGAGCGCGAAACCCGCACCCTTTACCTGAAGCTGGCCGAGTTCATCAATCAGCAGGATGCCTACGAACCCACCGGCTATCTGCTGCGTCGCCACGCATTGTGGTCGGGAATTCTCAGCACGCCCCCGGTGAAGCGCGAGCAGCGTACCGAATTGATGTGTGTCCCGATCGATATCGCTACCGAGTACCAGGAAGCCGTTGCCGGCAGTGCGATCAGCCCCGCGTTGCTGCTGCGTATCGAGAAGAGCCTGGCCTCCAGCCCTTACTGGCTGCGTGGCAGCTTCCTCGCCGCGACCGTTGCGCAGCGACTGGAGATGCCGATGGTCGCAATGGTGATCAAATCGGCCGCCGAACGATTCGTGCGGCGCCTGCCCACCCTGCGCGAGCTGCGCTTCAGCGATGGTACGCGTTTCATTGACGACGACGTCTTCGCGTGGCTGTCGGCGGCGGGGCATGGCCAGGGAACCTTGGCCGGCCCAGGGCCGCTTGCGGCGCGTCGCGGCGCGCTGGATGACGCGCAGGCGGCTGACGAAGCCATGGATGCCTTCCTGCTGCGTTTGCAGTCCAGGCAGGACGCGGGCACGCCGCCACGCGAGCGGCACTACGCCAGCGTGGCTGCTGCCGATGCCCTGGCCACGCGGGGCCTGGGTTGGCTTGCACAGGACATCTACGCGGGCGTGGCACGCGCGATGGCAGAGCAGACAGCAAGCCAGTGGGAACCCGGCCTGTTCGACCACGTCGTGGCCCGCAGCGGTCAGCAAACCCAGTAACCCAACGGATGATCCTTTTCAGGGAGTAAGTGGTATGTCGGTCAAATTGGATGGGTTCAACCGCGCCCGCACCGCGTGGCGCGCGATCAGCCGCCACCTGAAGAACGCGGCGCCGGTGCTGTTGCTCCTCGGGTTGGCGTTGGTCATGGTGGCGATCTGGTGGCTGGGTCCGCGTTGGCAGTGGAGGGGCGAGACGCCGCTTTCCCCCTTGTCGGTGCGGTTGGCGCTGAGCATCTTCCTGGTGCTGATTCCAGTGGTCGCCTGGGCCTGGGTGATGCGCGCGCGTTACCGTCGGCTGCAGGACGAACAAGAGCGACGCGACGCGGCCGTCGCCGACCCGCTGCAGGGCTTTGAAGCGGCCCAGGAGCGGGCACTGGATGCCGCGCTGGAGATGCTTCGGCAGAACCTGCACACGCGCGACTACCTCTACAAGCTGCCATGGTATGTGGTAATTGGCCAGGAGAACGCGGGCAAGACCAGCTTCATCAACCGCTCCAACCAGAGTTTCTCGCTGACCAGCGTGACCAGGGCCGGCAAGCGCCCGTCACGGGAGATCCAGTCGCCGCTGAAGATTGACTGGTGGATCAGCAACGATGCTGTCCTCATCGACCCGGCCGGTGAGCTGATCAGCCAGCAGAATGTGGAACAGAGCGAACTGCACCCGGACCTGCCGCGCCGGCTGTGGACGCACTTTGTCGGCTGGCTCGGACGGAGTCGGGCAAGGCGTCCCCTCAATGGCGCCATCCTGATCGTCGACCTTTCCACCCTGCTTACCCAGACCGCCAGTGACCGCCGTGCGCTGGCCGTGCTGATCCGTGCTCGCCTGCGCGAAATGATGGAGCAACTGGGAACGCGTCTGCCGATCTATGTGGTGCTCAGCAAGTTCGACCTGGTGCGCGGCTTCGATACCTTCTTTGGCGGGCTGCCGCGTGCCGCCAGGGAAAACAGCCTGGGCTTCACCTGCACCCTGAGCTCGGTGGACGACTTCGATGCCTGGATCGGCGAGCTGAGCCAGCAGTACGACACGTTCGTCAGCCGTCTCCACGAGCAGGTATTCGATGCCATGGCGGCAAAGGCGGACCAGGCCGAACGCGAGGACGTTTTCGTGTTCGCGCGGCAGATGGCAGGGGTGAAACCGGCGTTGTTCACCTTCCTCTCGGAGATTTTCGAGAGCGATCGCTACTCCACCCCCGCGCTGGTGCGCGGCATGTACTTTTCCTCCGTGTATCAGCAGGGCGTACCGGCCAACGCGTTCGTCAATGCAGCGGCGACCAGCTACGGCGTGGCGCCGGCCGTCTCCAGGGCGCTGCCCCTTGGGCGTGCGGCCACTTACTTCACCGATCGCCTTTTCCAACGCATCGTCTACCCGGAAGCTGGCCTGGCTGGCGACAACATCAGCGTCCTGCGCGGGAAGCGCCGGCTGTTGTGGGTCAGTTCGGGGGTGGTCGCGGTGGGGTGCCTGGTGGTCACGGCCGGCTGGCACTACCACTACACCGAAAACAGGCAGCAGGCTTACGCCGTGCTGGACAAGACCCGAGCGTACACCGGGGGGCAGGTTGACCAGCAGCTTGACCCGACCGGGCGCAACCTGCTCGCGCCGCTGAACCAGATCCGCGAGGCGGTGGCCGTGTTCGAGGACTATCGCACCGCCTGGCCGCTGGTGTCCGGCATGGGGCTGTACCAGGGGCGAACCATCGGCCCCAAGGTCGATGCCGCCTACATGCGTCTGCTCGGCCAACGCTTCCTGCCGCAACTGGGGATCGGCGTGATGGAGCGCCTGAGCGCCGCCGAGGTCGGCAGCGATGAGAGGCTCGCGGCCCTGCGTGTATTCCGGATGATCGAGGACCGCGCCAACCGCAATCCCGAACTGGTGGAAGGGTGGATGGCCCGCCAGTGGCAACAGGCGTTTCCCGCCGACGGCGCGACGCAGGGGCAACTGATGGGCCACCTGCAGTACGCCATGAAGTACGTGGATACCGACCTGCCGCAGTACCGGCAGAGGGTCACCGAGGTACAGACCGAGCTGCGCCAGATGCCACTGCCGCAGCGGGTGTACGCCACCATGAAGCGCGATGCGTCAGCCGTGTTGCCGGCGCCGCTGGACCTGCATGGGGAAATTGGTCCTGTCTTCGAGATTCTGTATCGCCAGCCGGAACCTGCAGCGCCGCAGGCAGGCGCGCCTGCGGCCGACCCGCTTCGCATCGACCGGTTGCTGACCGGCAAAGGGTTCAAGGACTACTTCGCCATCAACAGCAAGGACCTGACCCGACTGGCCCTGATCGACCAGTGGACGCTGGGCTACCGCTCCGGCCTGGAATATTCCGAAGAGGACAGCCGACAGCTCACCGCGCAGGTACGCGACCTGTATACCGCCGATTACGTCGCCACCTGGCGGCAGGGGCTGAACAGCCTGAATGTCACCGACTTCCGCGATGTCGACCATGCAGTGCTGGTGCTGGGCAACGTGACCGGCGCCGCGCAGCCCCTGCAGCGGCTGCTGGAAACGGTTGATCGCAACACCCGCATCTTTGCGCCACTGACTGCGGGCACCTCTGCTGCTGTGGCCGAAACAGACAAGACGCTGGCCGAAGACCCCGACCGCCTGCAGGCTGCGCGGATCGAGCGCGAGTTCGCCTCCCTGACAGGGCTGCTCGCGGCCAGGGGTGACCAGCCGGCATATCTGGACGAAACCAGCAGGGCCGTGCTTGCCCTGCACGACTACATGAAGACGGTGCAGAACAGCCCGGACCGTGGCCAGGCCGCGCTGAATGCGGTGGTGGGCCATTTCAAGCTGGAAGGAACCGACCCGATTTTCACCCTTAAGCGGATGTCCAACGGCTTGCCCGAGCCGCTCAACCGGCAGGTGGCCAAGCTGGCCGACGAAAGCGCGAAGGTGCTCATGGTTGAAGCACTGCGCGAGCTCGATAACCGCTGGGACCAACAAGTCTATGGCTTCTACCAGGAGCGTCTGGCCGGTCGTTATCCACTCGACCCGACCAGCGCGCAGAACATCTCGCTCCAGGATTTCGACGCGTTCTTCGGGCCGCAGGGGCGGCTGCTGGTGTTCTACGACAACTACCTCAAGCTCTTCTTCGAAGACAACTACCAGGCGCTGTACTCGGAAAGCCAAGGCGATTACCTGGTCAATACGCAGGTTCGCGAGCAGCTGACGGCGGCGCAGCGCATCCGCGAGGCGTTCTTCGACAACCGCGGTGCACTGGGCCTGCAGTTCACCGTGCAGCCCCTGGCCTTGTCAGCCAACCAGCTGAACAGCGTGCTGAGCGTGGACGGCCAGCTGGTGTCCTACGCGCACGGCCCGCACATCGCAACCGGACTGATCTGGCCCAATGCGCTGCGCGACGGAGTAGAGAGCAAGATCACCGTGGTGGACAGCGCCGGCAATACGCGGGCCACCCGCTTCCAGGGTCCATGGGCGTGGTTCCGTCTGCTGAGCCAGGCCCAGCTCAATGGCACCACGGCCGGCAGCGTGGATGTCAGTTTCAAGGCAGGGGAGGGGAGCGTGCGGTACCGCATCACTGCCGACAAGCCCGTCAATCCATTCACGCAGCGCATTTTCAATGGGTTTGTGCTGCCGCGCACGCTTTTGCGCACGGGCGCGGAGGCGACGGCGTCGAACCGCACCCAATAGCGGCACGTGCCAGCCAATGTGCGCATCAAGGTGCGCTCGAAAAGCCCTTTTCATCCATGGTGTTCGGCCGAGTGCGCAAAGCATTGCGCACTCAGCTGCGCAAAACCGCGGCAACGACGGATGCCGTTTTGCAGTGTTGCCTTGTGCAGCGGGCTCCCAACCACTTGGCACGGATCTTGGTTCACCACCCTTGCCAATGTTGGCCCTGCCGGGTGGAGCCCGGTTCGAATGCTTTCCACTCACGACCACAAAGGACGATTTCACCATGCCAACTCCCGCCTACATTTCCATCCAGGGCAAGACCCAGCGCAACATCACCCAGGGCGCCTTCACCTCCGATTCCGTCGGCAATATCTTCGTTGAAGGCCATGAAGACGAAATCCTGGTGCAGGAAGTCAAGCACGTGGTCACCGTGCCGACCGATCCGCAATCGGGCCAGCCGGCCGGGCAGCGTGTGCACCGGCCGCTGAAGTTCACCTGCGCCCTGAACAAGGCCGTGCCGCTGATGTACAACGCACTCGCTTCGGGCGAAGCGCTGCCCACCGTGCAGCTGAAGTGGTACCGCACTTCCATCGATGGCAAGCAGGAGCACTTCTTCAGCACGCTGCTGGAAGACGCCACCATCGTGGAAATCAACACCCAGATGCCGCATGCACAGGATCCGGACAATTCCGACTTCACCCAGCTGATCGAAGTGAGCCTGGCTTACCGCAAGATCACCTGGGAGCACGCGGTGGCAGGCACCTCCGGTTCGGATGACTGGCGCGCACCGCTGGAAGCGTAACCGCGTGATGCCGGGTGGGCGCCGCACGGCGGCGCCCACCCACCTGCCTGCTGCAAGGAGATCCCATGAAACCCGTTGTTCTGGTCGGCCATCGCCATGAGTGCCCCCTGCATGGCACCAATGAAGTCACCTCTGGCGTGGCCAGCGTCCTGTTCGGCGCGCGCCAAGTGGCCTGTGTGGGCGATACGACCAGCTGCGGTGCGCGGATCACCAGTGGCGCCAGCGGCGTGACGATTGAGGGGCGGCAGGTGGCCTGCGAGGGCGACCGGACCGACCACGGCGGCACGTTGGTGGAAGGCGAGCCTGGCGTGTTGATTGATTAAGGGCATCGTCCCGCCCGATGGAGATGACTGTGGCATCGCAATCCGACTACCGTTTCCGGCTCCAGCTTGCTGAGGGGCCATCCTTCGACGTGGTCCGCTTCGTGCTCACCGAAGGGCTCTCCCAACCCTTCCGCCTGTCCCTGGAGCTGTCCTGCTTCCAGCATGACATCGAGCTGGACGTCCTGCTGGACGGCCCGGCCACCTTTACCATCGCCCGCAACGGGCAGCCCGTGCGCGAGGTCCATGGCATCGTCACCGCTTTCGAGCAGGGCGACACCGGATTCCGCCGTACCCGTTACCGCGCGGTGATCGAGCCGCCCCTGGTGCGGCTGGGTCTGCGCCACAACAGCCGCATTTTCCAGCGCGTTGCGGTGCCGGCCATCCTCAAGACCCTGCTGGACGAACAGCACGTACCGGCCAGCAGCCTGGAAATGCTGCGCGGGGGCGAGCACGTCCAGCGCGAATACTGCGTACAGCACCGCGAGCAGGACCTGGCCTTCTTCCAGCGCCTGGCCGGCGAGGAAGGGCTGGTGTATTTCTTCGACGCCCGCGCCGAATCCCGGTTGGTGCTCACCGATGCCCTGCTGGCAGGCCCCAGCCTTCCGGGCCTCGACGGCGCGTTGGGTACGGTGGCCTACCAGCCCAGCCCCGGCGGCGACGCCGCCGGGCCGGGCCTGCGGCGCTTTGCCTACCGCCGGCAGATGGCCAGCACCCGCGCCACCCGGCGCGACTACAGCTTCAAGAACCCGTCGTACCGCTTCGAACACCAGGCGCGTGCCGTTGAGGGCATTGGCGACTACGAGCACTACGACGCACCCGGCCGCTACAAGCACGACGAGGCCGGCAAGCCGTTCACCCGCTCGCGCCTGAGCGCACTGCGCCGCGACACCACCCTGGCCGAGCTGGAAGGCGATGACGCCCGGCTGTGGCCCGGCCTGGCTTTCGCTTTGGACGGGCACCCCAGCAGCAGCCTGCCGCGCAACTGGCGCGTGGTCGGCATGCGCCATGAAGGTGAGCAGTCCAGCGGCCAGGAAGAAGACAGCGTGGGTGCCGAACAGGGCAGCCGTTACCACTGCAGCGGCACCGCCGTGCCCGACAATGCTGACTGGCAGCCCGAGCCATGCCCCCGCCCGGTGATGGACGGGCTGCAGGTGGCGCACGTGGTCGGGCCGCCGGGGGAGGAGATCCACACCGACGAACACGGGCGGGTGATGGTGTGGTTTCCGTGGGACCGCGAAGGCCCCAAGGAAAACAGCAGCTGCTGGATCCGGGTCAGCCAGGGCTGGGCGGGAGCCAGCTACGGCATCATGGCGCTGCCGCGCATCGGCCACGAAGTGCTGGTGAGCTTCCTGGATGGCGACCCGGACCAGCCCATCGTGACCGGTCGCAGCTACCACGTGACCAACCGGCCGCCGTATGAGCTGCCCAACCTGAAGACGCTGACCACGATCAAGAGCCAGGAGCACAATGGCGGGGGGCATAATGAACTGCTGATCGATGACACCAACGGTCAGATCAAGGCCCAGCTCAAGAGCACCCACGCCGCCACCCAGCTCAACCTGGGCTTCCTGACCCACCCGCGCGGCATGGACGGCAGCGGCACCCCGCGTGGCGAAGGTTTCGAGCTGCGCACCGATGCCAGCGGCGCACTGCGCGCGGCAAGGGGGTTGCTCATCACCGCCTACGAGCGCGCCGAGGCTGGCAGCGGACAGCTGGACCATGCCGAGCTGGTGGAGTGCGTGAGCACGTTGGCAAGCATGGCGAAAACCCTTGCCGACACAGCCGCGCAGCACCAGGCAGCGCCGATGGACCACGGGCCGCGCGAGGCACTGGTCAAGGCGGTGGAGCAGTTGGGAGCGGGCGCGAATGATCGGCAGGACCAGGCTGGCAGCGAGCCCATCGTCGCCCTGGCCGCACCAGAGGGCATCGCCTTGGCGACCCGGAAGACGGTATTGGTCGCCGCCCGGGAGAACGTTGAGGTATCGGCGCAGGACGACCACGTACAGAGTGCTGGCGGGCAGCTGCTCGTCACCGCCGGCAAGGGCATCAGCCAGTTCGCGGTCGATGGCGGCCTGAGCCATATCGCCCATCGCGACGATGTACGCATCCAGGCCCAGCACGGCAATGTCACCGTGGATGCGGAGCAGGCCATTCACCAGCGTGGCCACAGGCACGTGATTGTCACCGCAGGCGAGAAAGCGCTGATCGAATGCGGGAAGAGCGCGCTGGTACTCAACCCTGACGGGTGTATCGAGCTGTTCGGCACGCAGTTGCAGGTCCACGCCGAGGTGCAGATCCTCCCGCCGTCCTCCGTGCAGAGCTCGCTGCCCACCTTTGGCGAAATCGACACGGCGGGCCAGTTCGTCCTGCGCCAGGCCGACGGCGAGCGCCCGGCGGCCAATCGCCGCTACCGCATTTCCCTGGAGGACGGCAGCGTGATCGAAGGGATTACCGATGCCAAGGGACTGACCGAGCGACTACAGAAGGATGCGCTGCGCATCGCCGACATCGAGGTGCTCCATGACGACAATTGACCATGCTGCCGGGCCCCGGGTAAGTGCCACGGGAACACTGCGTACCGCCCCGGGCGGCATCGTACAGCCGGTGGTACTGCCGATGCCCAAGCCAGCGATCGTGATCCTGATTCACGGCGTAAATGATGTAGGCGAAGCATTCGCCAACCAGGAGCTTGGCCTCTGCCTGGGGTTGAGCGAGCGGTTGGGGCGGGTGGGCAAGGGAGCATCCAGAATGCTGCTTGGCCACGCCTACTACCGAAAGCCCCGGAAGAAGAGCGCGGAGCAAGAAGAGGACAGGCATGCCGTTGACCCCGACGCCGTTTACTACCGGCGGCACCACACCAAGGCTGCGACCAATCAGAAGGAGATGCCGAACAGTGTGGTGATTCCGTTTTACTGGGGGTATCGGGAAGAGGAGGGCTTCTACAAAGACCCCAAGACGGGAGAGAAGGTGTACTACGTCCAGAAGAAGACAACACATGGAGAGTACCTCGACCGCTACGGCAACCGCCTGGACAAGGACAGCGCCAAGAACGGCGGCCCATTCGCCAATGCCACCAACAACATTCCGGCCATGTGGTCAGCGGGGTTCAAGGCGCTGCCGGGTGAGGCAGGCAGCACCAAGACCCGGCCCCTGCTCAGCGCTGGCCCACGCAATTACATGGTGCTGGCCGCGCAGCGGCTGGCGATGCTGGTGCGGATGATCCGTGACAAGCACCCGGACGACACGATCAATGTGGTGGCGCACAGCCAGGGCTGTCTGATCACGCTGCTGGCCAATGCACTGCTCAAGGAAACCAATGACCGCCCGATCGACACCTTTGTAATGAACCACCCGCCCTATGGTCTGGGCGAGGTGATGGCCGACAAGCTCACGCTGGGCGGTCAAGTGGAAACGGTAGAAGCACGGCTGAACACACTGACCGGCATCGTGCGGTTCATGACCGAGACGCCACATCACACACCCGCGTTCGAGTCCTTGGCCGAGACAGGCCAAGGCAGTTCGGGCAACGCTGTGGTGACGGGCAAGCATTGGAAGCCAACATGGGCACTCAGGATCCCGCAGGGTGAGGGCAACGCTCCGAAGCTATTTGACGAGCGCGACAACCGCGGCAAGGTCTATCTGTACTTTTGTCCCGACGACCAGACGGTGGCGGTGCTGAGCGTGCAGGGCATCGGCTGGCAGGGCGTGCCCGACACCGTGTCGATGTTCACCACCGACAGCTACCAGCGGTGGAGGAGAAGTCGGGTAATGCTGCGTGGCAGCGAGGCGAAAGACTACATGGTTGTGCGCCCAGCGCTGGACGCCCTGGGGCCACGGTTCAAGCAGCGATGCTTCACCAAGCGCCTGCGCGATGGAAAACCCCTGATGATTGGCGCCGCGCCGGGGGAGTATGAGCTGGAGAAATGGCATGAGTTCGCCTGGTCCGGCACAACGCTGGGTACGTTCACCGACAGGATGGCACGCGCGGGTTTCAGCTCAGGCCAGAAGGTACGTATCACGGGCGAAGTGCTGAGCCCTGCGGTCCGCCCCCGGTTGGGCAGTGACTGGGACGATATCTCTCCTATCGATGCATCCATCGCGATCACCCGCGAAAAGCTCCCCCCAAGGGCACTGTCAGGAGAACCTTTGCATCCTTGGCGAAGCGGGCCACTGGAGTGCTGAGCGAGAAAGAGCGCTTGGACATTGAAAAAATCATCAACAGCGGAAAGGAACCGGTGGAATCAGTCCAGGTGCTGCACCCCAGCTACCATCTGGGGGAGGGCCTTGGCCTGATACTCATCAGCCAGACGCCAAACGAGGCGCGCCGCCGCTGGATGGACATCCAGAAGAGCGAGGACAACAAGAAGTCCTTCCACTCCAGCATCGTCGCCGAGGCCCAGCACAGCCGTGAGGTCACGGCCTATGACCTGGGCATTGGGCAGGCGAAGTGCATCGATGATCCGGTCTATTACCTGTATCTGTGCCTAGTGGCTGATTGGCGGACTGATTGGGATCAGGCTGAGAAGAAGATCTCGAAGAACATGATGCTGTCCAGCTCGGAGTTGAGGACATATCAAGAAGCATTTGCCTTGCGCTCGAAAGAAACCGGCCCAGCTCGCAGTCTGATCGATCAGACCATAACCTACAGGAAGACTGGTCAGCTGCCCGCCTGTGCCACCTGTGAACTTCCACAACTGGTCGTGTCGCAGACAATTTCTGACCGTGAAGCGAACAAACGCCCAAGCAATGGGGGCTCGAGCCGTTGAAAGCGCTCCCTCGCATTCGCTGGTTGAATTTGTTGGTGCTTGCCTTGCTCGGCTTGCTTGGCGTCACGCCCGCGTGCAGCCCAGGACGCCCCGATCCGGCCGCGTTTGATCGCGCACCACCGCCTCCGGTCAGTTATGACCGCAGCCAGCTCCCCAGTGACTTTGCGGGCCTGAGCCACTTCAACCATCCCGGCGCACCGGCGCCCATTGCCCTCCCGGAGCCTCCTGTCATGGATCCGAACAGCCGTCTGCAAACCCTCGATGTCATCAGTGTCGGCCTGTCGGTGGAAATGTTCCGCCAAGGCAACGTGTGGAAAGAGGTACAGAAGGCCTCGGACTTCCACAACAATGTGTTGCCGCCTCCGGAGTCGCAGGAGTATCTGCACTCCGATGATCCAGGTGTATATGAAAAACGCTTGGCTGATGTGCTGGAGCTGGTGCTCAAGCCGATGGTAGAGGCATGGCCAGTACCAACAATCACTGTCTATGATCCGCCAACCATCGAGATGAGCCAAAGATTGAAGGACATATACTTCAATTCGGTTGACGGACTTCGCATGCCTGCTGGCCTGCATTGGACCCAGATCAATCAGTTGGACGTGGTTTACAACGACACCCCTGAAGATGTGGTCGAGGCTCTCTTCCGCACCTTCGAACGGCATCCGGATCTTCCTGCGATGCTTGTGTACGTGGAAGGTCCCTCGGGCCAGTATGAAGACGGCAAACGGGTAAGCAACGCGCCGATCGCAACCTATGCAGCCATGGTTGTTGCCCGCCGCGAGCGTGTCGAATGGCTGCGGCCATTCTTGCCTTATGTGCACCTGAACAGCGACCCATTGAACCCACTGTTCAATGGCTGGAGGAATAGTCCTCCTCGTACTTTCCAACCGACACCGTTCTTCCCGGAGCCATGGACGTTGGCACAGTTTAAACAATGGGATGCGCTGCCAACGCTCGCACGATTGCATCGCCCCTTGGTCGCTGCACTCGTCGACGATGAGGGTGCTACGTTGAAGCGCAAGCAGCAGGAGGCCTCCCTGGCAGCTGGCTGGAAAGCGGCAACGCAGGTTGCAGCACCTGCCCGTGTGTTCTTTGATGCAGGCAAGCCAGGGGGCGGCATTGCCACGCTGAGCCCGGTGCTCACCGCCACGCAGTCGGAACTGGATCTGATCGATCCTCAAGAGGGCATCGACCTGAGTGCACGCTTGGGTGAGATGAGCGCAGCCTCGCCCTTCGTGGGGCTGGTGCTGGCGACCATGGCAACGTCCGAATCGGGCACGCCCAGCATGGTGGTGCCGCTGCGGCGCAAGGACCAGGCCACGTTCATGCTGCTGACACAGCCTGAAGAGAAGCCTGGCCCTGATGCCTTCGACGTAAAGCTCATGCCGCAGCTTTCCGATGGCCAGGACATGCCACGGCAAGCCCCGCCAGAGCCTGAGCAGAATCGAGCAGCGCCCGTTTACAACAGCCCCACACAGGTGGCGGACGACGGCCGCGCCTTGAATGCGTTGCTGGACGGTCTGCCTGGTTCGCCACATGAAGGCTAAGAGCCGTGACGTACTTCGCCGCCTGCGTTCATCCACCTTGGCTGCCGGCACGATCCTTCGTTTGGGCCGCGCTGACGACGATGTTGGGGGGCGAATCGGACACCCCTGGTTACAGCTCCGCGCTGTCGCAATCATCCGCGGTGATGCTCATCTGGATAGCGGTCCGCAGCGGGTCCGTCAGCGAACTGCAACTCAGCGTGAGAAGGTCGCCCAAACTTTCAGAGTTGTCTGATATTCCCCAGGCGCAATTCGCTCAACAATTCGGACAGCTGGGAGCTATCAGCAGACTGACAGCTTGATGTCTCGATCCAGAGCCTTTCCATACGGGCGAGGAGCTAGTCCATGAAAGAACAGACGGAAGCGCCAAGCGCCCCAATCGCTTGCGGCGCAAAATCAATGCGATTGAAAAAGGTCTCCATCGATGCATCCTATTTTCCAGTAGCACCGCCGGTAGTGCCGGTTGCGACAGTCGAATGATCCCACTCAAAATCGTCGCCACAGGCGTGGCACTGCCGAACGGATCGGACCTCGCGACACCTGCCTGTGTCAATCTACCCGCCCGAGGGCAAAAACGACATCACGCCGGGCCACAGGACAGCCAGTCCGCGTTGGGGGCAATGGCCCTGCAGATCGCGCTCTCGCGCGCGAACCTGGCTGTGGCCGATATCGACCTGCTTATTTCCGCAAGCGCAATTCCTGAGCAGGCGTTACCTTATACGGCCAGTCGGATTGCCGGCGCTATGGATATGGCCAGCGTCGCATCCTTCGATGTGAACGCAAGCTGCGTAAGTTTCGTCGTCGCGCTGCACCTGGCTGCAACGCTGTTGGGAGGCGGATCATTTCGCCGGGTCGCGATCGTCTCATCTGAGCTCGCTTCACGCGGCATCGATTGGGACGACCCTGAAACGCGCTCGCTATTCGGTGATGGCGCTGCGGCAACAATCGTGGAACGCGGCGATGGCAGTACAGGAATTCTCAGCTATCGCCTTGAAACGTGGCCAGAGGGAAACGAATATTGCGAGATCCGCGCTGGCGGCACCCGTCTCACTCCACGTACGGGGGCCACCCCCGCCGACTCGCTGTTCCGCATGGATGGAAAACGAGTGTTCCGTTTGGCTTCGAAGACAGTCCCGTCGTTCCTGAATCAGCTGCTACCCGCTGCGGGCATGAAGCCACGCGACGTCGATATCCTGATTCCGCACCAAGCAAGTAGGCTGGGCATGCAGCATATGCTGCGACGTATCCCGCTTCGTCCGCAGGCCCACGTGATCGATGTCTACGATAAGTACGGCAATCAAGTGGCCGCATCGCTGCCCACCGCGCTGCATGAGGCGCACGAAGAAGGGTTGCTGAAACCGGGCAAGCGCGTGCTCATGTTGGGCACTGCGGCCGGCTTCACGATAGCCGGCATGGTTCTCACCACGTGAGGCTATTGATCACAGGCGCGACTAGCGGACTCGGCCGGGTGGCGGCCGAAACGATGCTCGCCGAAGGCATTGAGGTGCGGGCGATGGGCCGGGATCCTGTTGCCGGAGCGGCTTTGCGGAGCATGGGCGCGGAGTTCATCGCCGCTGATCTGCCGACGCTGCCGCGCGAGGCATGGCATCGCCTGCTCTCCGGCACGGATGTTGTGTGGCACTGTGCCGCGCTTTCGTCCCCGTGGGGTAGTTCCGCTGACTTCCACGCAATCAATGTTGTTGCCACACAGAAATTGCTCGATGCCGCAGGCGAATGTGGAGTCGCCCGCTTCGTTCATGTATCCACGCCGGGCCTGTACTTCGATCGTCGCCATCACCTCGATGTGGAGGAGAGCTGGCGGGCCACCCGATTCGCCAATGATTACGTCTACACGAAGGCTCTGGCTGAAGACGCTGTGCAGGCTTCCACGCTGCGGTATCCGCATACACGCTTCGTGATACTGCGTCCACGCGCGCTTTTCGGTCCCCATGATCGAGCCGTTCTACCTCGATTGATGCATCTGGTGCGACGTGGTCACGGTGTACTCTGGCTGCCGCGAGGCGGTGCAGCGTTGCAGGATGTAACGTATACCGGGAACGTCGTACACGCTATGCGGTTGGCGGGCACGGCTGACGTTGCATCCGGGCGGGTGTACAACATCACCAATCAACAGCCAATCCGCCTTTGTGATCTCATCGTTGGGCTATTCAGTGGCCTGCAGGAACGAATCGATATCCGCCCGGTTCCCTACGCGCTCTTGCGAGGATTAGCATCCGCGATGGAGCTGACGAGCGCTATGACCGGTCGTGAGCCCCTGTTGACTCGATACGGCGCTGGGGTACTTAACTTCGATATGACACTAAGTGCCAGGCTTGCGCAGCAAGAGCTTGGCTACCTTCCGCCCATTTCGTTGGATGCGGGCGTAGCACTGGCCGCTGACTGGTTTCTTTGCAATGGCCACGATAAAAGTATTTGAGGTGGGGCACTGCACGCATCTGGCCTGTTTGGCGGCGCGCGGAGACGGATGGAAAAAGCGGACGTTTCCTGCACGCTCATACCTCATCGAAACCGAGGCAGGTCGGTGGCTGTGGGATACGGGATACGCGACCCACTTCCAGGAACATACGCGCACCGGTGTCATGTCGCTTTATCGGCGAGCAACGCCCGTCCATTTCGACGCAGAGCAATCGGCAGTGAGGCAGCTGGCACGGCATGGCTATGTGCCGGAGGACCTTACTGGCGTGGTGATATCACACTTCCATGGTGACCATATCGCGGGGTTGAAGGACTTTCCGCAGGTGCCACTTCTGTGCTCGATCACCGGCTGGGAATCGTTGCGATCACTACGTGGACTATCTGCTCTACTACGTGGATTCGTGCCGGCACTGATGCCTGCGGATTTTGAGCGGCGTGCGCAGTGGATCGAAAGATGCCCCCGCGTCCGGCTACCGGACGACCTGTGGCCATTCCAGTTCGGTTTCGTGTTGCCTGGTGGCAATGCCGAGATCCTTGTCGTAGAACTGCCCGGGCATGCTGTTGGGCATATTGGAGCCTTCGTGCTTACTGCTTCTGGCTGGGAGTTGCTCGCTGGTGATGCAGCATGGACGCAGGCCAACTATCGCGAACTGCGCGCCCCATCACTTCTCACCTACGGCCTTCTTCACGATCGTGCCGCGTACTTCCAGACGCTGATGAAGCTTCATGAATTGGACAAGCGTGGCCGTGTTGCTATTCACCTGGCCCATGAGCTTGGGCATCAGGATGGTGGCTATGTCGTATAAGAGTGGTAATTCAGCGCAACCCGTTTCAGGAGCGCTGCAACGAGTGGGTGAATTGCTGCTGGGCTGGGGCACTGTGGGTGTGGTGTATGCCCTGTGCGCGAATATTGAAAGGACGAGGTTCGTCCTGTCGGAGAGTGTGCTTGACCGGTGGGTCACCTTCGATCCCATAGGCATATGGTGGTACATGTCGTTCTTCGCGTTCGTCCCGACGGCCTATGGCTTAGTGGCGGCGAGGAATCTGCGCCGCCTCCGATTGGCGACGCAGTGGTGCGCGATATTGAGCGGAATTGTCTTCATGCTGTTTCCGACCTCCTTGCCGGTCCAGGAGTTGCCTGGGTCAGGGTATGGTTCATTGCTGCTGGGCTGGTTGCAATCTTTCGACACAGATGGAAACTGCTTTCCATCCCTGCACGTGGCGCTTACCTTTATCGGCGCATTGGCGGTGAATGACCGAAGACGTCCAGTGGTCTCGGCAGTGATGTGGTTTTGGTGTCTTGCGATCATCTACTCCGTCATCCAGACGCGGCGCCACCTCGCGATCGACGCTATTGCAGGAGTGATTGTCGCCCTGCTGGCCGGGTGTCTCGCGGCCCGGTGCAGGTGGAGGCGTCCTGTATGAGCCTGCTTTTCGTCCCACTGCTCGCCATGCTCGTGGCCGTGTTGCTTGAAGGGCTATGGTTGCGCGGTCGTGGCCCCTATTGCTGGCGCGACACTATCTTCAACCTCAACTCCGGCCATCTACTGATGTGGCTGTTTCGAGGGCTGGAGGTTGGAATTTTTGTGTGGGTGTCCAGAAACGCGAGTTTCCACTGGCTCGAAGGCTGGCCAATGTGGGGCGTTGTGGCGTTCTGTTTCTTTGGTTGGGACTTTTGCTTCTATTGGTTGCACCGTATGCACCATCGCTGGGCGTTCATGTGGGCGATCCACGAGGTACACCACCAGGGCGAATACTTCAACACTTCGCTGGGCGTGCGGAATTCGTGGTACTCATCGTTGGCGTCAATTCCATTCTTTCTTCCGCTGGCGGTGATAGGTGTACCTGCTGAGGTGTTCCTTGTGGTTTCGACGTTTCACTACTCGGTTCAGTTCTTCAATCACAACGGTGTGACGCCACGCCTAGGCGTGTTGGAGCAATGGTTGGTGACGCCGACGCACCATCGCGTGCATCATGGGTGTAATGCGGACTACCGAGATAAAAACTTCGGCGGAACCTTGCTGCTCTGGGATCGCCTGTTCGGAACCTTCCAGAAGGAGCTGAAGGACGTGCCGATCGTTCTTGGGGTGCAGGGCGCACAGCGCAGCCTCAATCCTTTCTGGGCCAGTAATCTGCCTTTCATTCGGTGGTTGGGATTGCGGGAGCCTCGCGTAGAAGGTCTTCCGGTGACGGGCAAGGTGTCCGACATCTACATCGCGTCCGGTGGCGTGCTGGTTTTTGCTTCTGCGATCTATTACGTGTTTCACGAGAACACGTGGTCTCAGCCTGCGGGCACGATTTGGCTGGTCGGCAGCTTCGCTATGACCTTGGCGATAGGTGGCATGTCCGACGGCCGGCGCTGGGGACTGTGGATGTGGCGTGTCCTTGCGTTAGCAATGCCATGCATATTCATATTCCTCTTGCCGGTCAAGGAGGTGGCGGTTCGGCTCTTGCTGCTGGCTTTCATCGGCCACGTCCTGCTCGGATTCCATCGTGTCAAACGGTAGCGCGGCGTGGCGCGGCTTGGCCGGATCCCGGAGTTTTACCAGGAGCTGACTGCGGCCTGGAAGTGAGGCAGGTGGCGTGAGAGATGACACCATGGCGCCCAAGGGATTGGCAAAATCATGAGTCAATAAGGGAATTTTGACGGCTGCCCCCGAAACCGCATGTTGGTCAGTGACTGGGTAACCGTTGAATCATCAGGTTCATGAGCGCCGTCGCACTTTTTGCCTGCCCACCGCTCCGTAAGAATCCTTTCATCTTCCGTCTGCACCATGGTCGCGCACCTGCCCCGCGCAGGGACCCCCAGCACGCAACGGAACCCTATGCTTACCCGACCCCTGACGATCGTGGTGGCGCTCGCGCTGTGCGCCGCCAACGCCCACGCTGCCGATGTAGACGCCACCGCCGCTGCCAACGTCGCGCTCAGCGCGCAGACCCTGGACACCGTTTCGGTGATCGGCCAGGGCGAGACCCGCCAGGTGCAGCGCATTACCGCCGTGGACAAGGAAGTGCTGCCGCCGGGTACCAGCGGCCAGAAGATCCTCGACCGCCTGCCGGGCGTCTCCGTGCAGTCCAACGATGCCTTCGGCGCCAATGAAGAATCGCAGACGATCAGCCTGCGTGGCTTCGACAAGAGCCGCCTGGGCTACACGCTGGACGGCATCCCGCTGGGTGACAACAGCTACGGCAACTACAACGGCCTGAGCATCGCGCGTGCGCTGATCGCCGAGAACCTGGCCGGCGCCGAGCTGTCGCAGGGCATCGGCTCGCTGGGCGTGGCCTCCACCAGCAACCTCGGTGGCACCATCCAGTACTTCTCGCAGGACCCGTCCACCGAGTTCGGCGGCAAGGCCAGTGTCACCGTGGGCGATGACAACCAGCGCCGTGGCTACCTGCGCGTGGACACCGGCGATATCAATGGCTTCTCTGCCTACGTCTCCGGCGTGCACCAGGACGCGGATATGTGGGCCGAGCCGAACCAGAACCAGACCACCCGCCAGTTCAATGCCAAGGCGATCTGGAACGTGGGTGACAACCGCTTCGGCGCGTTCGCCGCGACCTCGCGCGTGAGCCAGGCCAACTACGCCTACCTCTCCAAGAGCATGTTGGCACGCGGCCTGGGCTGGGACTGGAACATCTACGCGCCGGACTGGGATCGCGCCGTCGCCGCCGCCTATTGCGCACCAGGCACCTACAACGCCCAGAAGTGTGCATTCACCGGTGGCGTCAACAGCATCGATGATGCGTACTACCAGAGCCGCGCCCTGCGTGATGACAACCTGTATTCGCTCGATGCCGACCTCGCCCTGGGCGACAGCGCCCGCCTGAAGCTGCTCGGCTATCACCACGAGAACCGCGGCCAGGGCCACTGGTGGGCACCGGGCCAGCCGTCCAACCCGGGCACGCCGGAGATGCTGCCGATCTCCATCCGCAGCACCAACTACACCATCAACCGCCAGGGCATCACCGCCGCGCTGAGCTGGCAGTGGGGCATCCATTCGCTGGAAGCAGGGCTGTGGTACGAGCGCAACGACCACAACGTGGAGCGCAACTTCTACTACATCACCGGCCCGTTCCTGGATGACGGCTACCTCAACCACCCGGACCGCCGCCTGTTCGACCAGGACTTCGACATCCGCACGCGCCAGTTCTACGTGCAGGACCGCATGCGCTTCCTGGACGACCGCTTGACCGTGGATGTGGGCATCAAGAGCCCGAACACCCGCATGACCGCCAACGCGAAGCCGGGCACCGAAGCCAGCTACGCCTCCGGCACCCTGACCGCCAAGGAATCGGTGCTGCCGCAGGCCGGTATCGGCTTCAAGCTGAGCCCGAACCAGGAAGTATTCGCCTCGTACTCGGAGAACATCGCCGCCTTCGTCGGTGGCGGCAGCGGTGGCCCGCTGCAGGTCTCGCCGGAATCCTTCGCCGCCAGCGCCGGGCTGGAGCCGGAAAAGTCCAAGACGCTGGAAGCCGGCTTCCGCACCTTCGGCGAGAAGTACCAGGCCTCGATCGCGGCCTACCACGTGACGTTCGACAACCGCCTGCTCTCGCTCAACCCCTGCACCAGCATCGAAGTGGGCACGCGACCGGAGTGCATCACGCGCTTCATCAACGTCGGTTCGGTGAAAAGCCGCGGTGCGGAACTGACCTTCATCCTCAAGCCGATGGACGGCCTGCAGTGGTACAACGCGCTCTCGTGGAACAAGACCACCTACGAGGACAACTACACCTCGGGCGGTGCGATCGTGCCGGTGGCCGGGAAGATCACGGTCGATACGCCCGAGCGTATGGCCTCCAGTGAAATCAGCTGGAACCGCGATGGCTTCTTCGCCAGCCTGCGCGCGAAGTACACGGGCAAGCGGTACTACACCTACACCAACGACCAGTCGGTGCCGGGTGTGACCACCTTCGATGCGGGCATGGGGTACTCGTTCGGGCCGGGCATGGGCCTGCGCGACATCAAGGTCTCGCTCAACGCAACCAACCTGACCAACAAGCGCTACGCCGGCCAGCTCAGTTCGTTCGCCCCGACCGACCCGACCGGCACCCGCTACGCGATCCACGCCAGCGCGCCGCGCCAGCTGTTCATGACGGTCGCTGCGGAGTTCTGATCCGGTGGGGTGGCGCAGCCACGCATGGCGTGGATCTACTGAAACCCAGTAGATCCACGCCGCGCCTGCATAGTCCGCAGGACAGGGCTCTGAACTTCGTTGGCAAGGGAGCACTAAACTGCAGGGGTCCCCACAATGGAAGTGCCCCTTGACCCCCGACGAGTTCGACCGCGCCTCCTGCGCGCTGCTGCAGGACTACCTGCTGAAGGCATCTCCCGAGCAGCGCCACATTTACGTCGCGCGCCGCAACTACGATGACAGCCCCGAGCTGCTGGCTTGGCTGGCGGATCGCAGCGAGCTGGATCGCGCGACGGCGCTGATGATGTACTGGTCGCTGGGCGCGGCCTGGTTCACCCAGTACGCCGCTGACGGCGACGTACCCGAGCATGAGCGCGAGGCCCATGCGATCGTCCGCCGCATCGAGCAACGCTACATCGATGGATTCTATGCGGGCCGTGGACTCGACTTCGACCCGGGCAACTGGCCGGGCCCTTCGATGGGTGATTATCCAAGCCTGGTCATGCGTCGCACCGTCCCGGATGCCATGAGGGTCGCGGTGGTCGGCGAGCAGGCCTGCGATCCCTTTGCGGAGGCCGTCGACACGGTCTTTGATGACGGCCTGCCGCTTGCGCTCGCAGCGCAGCTGCACGACATGGCCGCTGGCGTGCAGCCTGATCGTGGTCCGGCCTTGGGCGATGCCGTAGCCGGCGAGATTGACATCTGGGCCGACGTGACGCCGCCAACGCTCTTACCGTTGGCGACGGCCGCGGACCCCGGGTGGGCGGTACTTGAGACCTTTCTTCGCCAGGCTTCACCACAGGAATGCCATCAACTGATGCTGTTCGCTGAAACCAGCGCGCTGTCAGACGCGCTGCAATGGTTGCTGGAGCAGCCGACACTGGCTGCGTCCAGCGCACTGGCGCTCTACTGGAACCTGGGCGCGTCGTGGTACGTCCCCTTCGCTACGATCGAAGATGTGCCGGAATCTCACCGCTACACGGCGGCGGTGCTGAGACGGATCGAGCAGCGCCTGGCTGATGACGGTTACGCGGACCACGGGCTGGGTTTCGACCTGGCTCGGATCCGGCCGCGTTTCCCCACGCGTTGGCCGGGGCGGGACGAGCGGCGCGCCATCCCCGGGCAGATGTGGCGGCCACGTCCGGGCCAGATCGTGGACGAGTCGGACGACGTGGATTTCATCACCGGCCTGCCCGAAGACATTGCCGAGGCGCTGGCGAACGCCCGCGGGTAAAGGATGAAGCATCCGCGGGTGGCGTGGATCTACTGAACCGGCAGATCCACGCCGCGCCTGCAGAGGCCTCAGAACATGTGCAGACCACCATTTACTGCATAATCCGCACCCGTCACATACGCCGCGTCATCCGACGCCAACCACGCGCACAGACTGGCCACCTCCTCCGGCTTGCCCAGACGACGGATCGGCACCGACCCCGCCAGGCGATCCAGTACATCCGGCGGGAAACTGCTGATCGACTGGCTCGCGATGTACCCGGGCGAAATCGTATTCACCGTCACCCCGCGCGTCGCCACCTCATTGGCCAGCGCCCGGCTGAAACCATGCATCGCCGCCTTTGCCGTCGCGAAGTTCACCTGGCCGATCTGGCCCTTGTGCGCACTGACCGAGCCGATGTTCACGATCCGGCCCCAGCCGCGCGTGCTCATGCCATCGATCACCTGCTTGGTGATGTTGAACAGCGCGTGCAGGTTGGACCCCATCACTGCATTCCAGTCGTCCGGGCTCATCTGGCGGAACAAGACGTCGCGGCTGCCCCCGGCATTGTTGACCAGCACGTCGATCTCGCCCACCTCGGCTTTCACTTTCGCAAACGCCGCCACCGTGGAGGCCCAGTCCGCTGCGTTGCCCTCCGAGGCGATGAAATCGAAACCAAGCTCGCGCTGTTCGCGCAGCCAGGCAGCCTTGCGCGGCGAATTGGGTGCGCAGCCGGCCACCACGGTGTGGCCGTTGCGGGCCAGCTTCTGGCAGATGGCAGTGCCGACACTGCCCATGGCGCTGGTGACGTAGGCGATGCGAAGAGTCATGGCGGAACGCTCCTTGGTAAACGGGTCAGGACGCAAGCGGATACAGACCGAACAGCAGCCCACCGAACATCAGCAGCAGCGAAATGCCGATGGCCCATTTCAGGGTGAACTTCTGGTGGTCGGCGAACTCCACCTTGGCCAGGCCGACCAGCAGATAGGTCGAGGGCACCAGCGGGCTGAGCAGATGCACCGGTTGGCCGGCCAGCGAGGCACGCGCCATTTCCACCGGGGTGATGCCGTAGTTGCCGGCCGCCTCGGACAGGATCGGCAGCACGCCGAAATAGAAGGCGTCGTTGGACATGAAGAAGGTGAAGGGCATCGAGGCCAACGCGGTGATCACCGCCAGGTACGGACCCCAGCTGTCGGGAATGACCGCCAGGAAGCTGTGCGACATCGCCTCGACCATGCCGGTGTTGTTGAGGATGCCGGTGAAGATGCCGGCCGCGAAGATCAGCGAGACTACCGAGAGCACGTTGCCGGCGTGGTTGACCACGCGGCGGCGCTGCTCGGCCAGGTTCGGGTAGTTGATGACCAGGGCGATCGCGAAGCCGACCATGAACAGCACCGGCATCGGCAGCAGGCCCATGATCAGCGCGGTCATCAGGGCGATGGTCAGGCCCAGATTGACCCACAGCAGCTTCGGGCGCTTGATGTCTTCGGCGTCTTCCACGGTCGGCAGGGTGTTGCCATCATCGGAGACGCTGTTGTCCATCCAGCTGCCGCCCTGCGGCAGGGTCACCACGCCCAAGCGACGGCGCTCCTTCATGCCCAGGTACCAGGCCAGCACCAGCACGCCGGCGCAGGCGATCACCATCGAGGGAATCAGCGGCACGAACACGTCGGCCGGATCCACGTGCAGCGCGGTGGCGGCACGCGCGGTCGGGCCGCCCCACGGGGTGAGGTTCATCACGCCGCCGGCGAGGATGGTCACGCAGGTCATGTTCAACGCGTTCATGCCCAGCCGCTGATACAGCGGCAGCATCGCCGACACGGTGATCATGTAGGTGGTCGAGCCATCGCCGTCGAGCGAGATCAGCATCGCCAGGATGGCGGTGCCGAGCACGATCTTCATCGGGTCGCCCTTGACGAAGCGCAGGATGATCCGCACCAGCGGATCGAACAGCCCGGCATCGATCATCACCCCGAAGTACAGGATGGCGAACATCAACATCACGCCGGTCGGCGCGATCTTCTTGATGCCTTCCAGCATCATGTCGTCGATACCGGCTGCGAAGCCGCCGATCAGCGCGAACAGGATCGGAATGGTGATGAGGGCAACCAGCGGCGAGAGCCGCTTGCTCATGATCAAGTACATGAATGTAATGACCATGCCAAAGCCGAGGATGCTCAGCATCATCTGCATTCTCCAGAAGCAACAGAGGGGAAGGAGGGGATCAGAAGTCGTACTGCAGGCGGCCGGTCACGGCACGGGTGCGGTCCACGGTGGCGTCGGCCAGACGGTCGCGGTTGCGGCTTTCGATCAGGTTGAGCATGAAGCGCAGGTTCGGGCGCATGTACCAGTTGCCGCCCAGCGTCCAGGCTTCGGTCTGGCCGTCGCGCAGGTCGGGCTGGCCGATCAGGTGCTGGTCGCCGCGCATCTGGTCGTAGCGCAGGGCCAGTTCGAACGCGCCGGCCCGGTGCTGGAAATCCTTGACCCGCCCAAAGCGCCCGGTCTTGCGGTCGTACACGCGCGATTCGCCGGTGACGAACCAGCTGACCAGGCCGTAGCCGGCCAGCACCTTGCCGCGCTGGCTGCCATCGTCGAAGGTGGCGCCGCTGAACTCGCCCTGCCAGGACAGCGGCCCGTTCACCTGTGCGTATTCCAGCGACCACTTGTTGACGTCGGTATCGCGCCCGGCCGAGAAATCGACCAGCGTCAGGCGGCTGTTATCGGAGAGGTGGCCGGCCGGGCGCGGGCGGATGCGCAGGGCAGGCACGCCGTCCGTGCCGGGGTTGTCGTAGCGCTCATGGGCCAGCGAGAGGCCCAGGTGCAGCACGTCGCCGGCGGTGGCGCCCGGCGCCCAGGTAGCGCGGCCACCGGCGGCACGGCCTTTGACCTGCCATGCGTCGATGCTCTCCAGGCTGTAGGCGCTGGCGGCCCACGTCATGTCGCCGCGTGCGGCCTGCCAGGACGCGCCGAGGCGATACAGCGGGGCCAGCGTGGTGCCGGCGTTGCCGCGCTCCAGGAAGGAGCCGTAGTTGGAGCTGGTGCGGTCATCCAACGAGAAGAACTGCTTGAACTGGCCCACGGTCAGCTTGCCCGCTTCGCCGAAGCTGCGGCTGACGAACACGTCCTTGGCCTCGACCCGGTCGCCGGAGAAATCCGCTTCCATCTTGTAGTCGACCACGAAGAACTTGCCGGATACGTCAAGCCACGCGCGGCGGATCTCGGTGTCGTCCTTGTTCGGGGTGCCGCGGCGGTCGTTGTGGAAATCGGCGAAATCCAGGTGCAGGCGGCCGCCGAGGCTGGCGGTGACCGGGCGCTCGTCATCACGGTCGTCGGCGGCCCAGGCCGGCGCGGCCAACAACAGGGTGCAGGCAGCCGGCAGACAGCAGCGCAATGCGTTCAGTTCCATGGACCCTCCCAGGTGCCGGATGTTCAGTGGTGACGCGAGGGCGCAGCCTAGTGCCGGGATGCTGTCATCCACCTGTCAGTCATTGCTGCACCGCAGCGAAGCGCACGGAGGCGGCCGCACGCGCTAGCATTCCCGCACCTTTCCCGATCCCGACCGATGCGCATCCTGCTGGTGGAAGACAACCCGGACCTGGCCGACGCGATCGTCCGCCGCATGCGCCGCAGTGGGCATGCCGTGGACTGGCAGAGCGACGGGCTGGCCGCGGCGAGCGTGCTGCGCTACCAGAGCTTCGATCTGGTCGTGCTCGATATCGGCCTGCCCAAGCTGGACGGTCTGCGCGTGCTGGCCGGCATGCGCGAGCGCGGCGACAGCACGCCGGTGCTGATGCTCACCGCGCGTGACGGGATCGAAGATCGCGTGCAGGCGCTGGATGTCGGCGCGGATGATTACCTCGGCAAACCGTTCGATTTCCGCGAGTTCGAGGCGCGCTGCCGCGTGCTGCTGCGCCGCACCCGCGGGCAGGCCAGCGAGGTTGTGCAGATTGGTGGCTTCCAGTTCGACAACGCCGCGCACCGGGTCAGCCTGGACGGCCAGCCGATCGAGCTGCCCAACCGCGAGTACCGCCTGCTTGAGATCCTGATGGGGCGGCTGGGGCAGGTGGTGGGCAAGGACGAGATCGGCAATGGCCTGTTCGGCTTCGATGACGAGGCCGGCCCGAACGCGATCGAACTCTACGTCGGTCGCCTGCGGCGCAAGCTGGCCGATGCCCCGCTGCGCATCGTCACCGTACGCGGCAGCGGCTATCTGCTCGAAGCACACGACGCCACGCCCGATGGCAGCCGTCCCGATGGCGGGTGATGCCCGCGCGCCGAGCTCGATCCGGCGCACGCTGTGGCTCTATCTCGGCGGCTTGATGGCGCTGTTCGCCGTGGCGCTGTTCTTCGGTGCACGCGACTATGGCCAGCGCGCGGCCAATCGTTCCTATGATCACCTGCTGGTGTCCTCGGCACTGTCGATCATCGATTCGGTGGCGCTGGTGGAGGCGCAGTGGCAGGTCGATCTGCCCTACGCCGCGCTCGACCTGCTGGCGATGGCGCCGGAAGACCGCGTGTTCTATCGCGTCTCCGATGCACGCAACCAGACCGTGACCGGCTACGACGACCTGCCGGCACCGCCGCGCCCGCCGACCGATCGTCCGCAGTTGTTCGATGCGCCGTACAGCGGCGAGACCGTGCGCTTCGTCGTGGTGTCGCGGCGGGTCTCCTCCCCGTCCGCGCAGGCGGAAGTCCGTGTGCAGGTCGGGCAGACCCGGCGCGCACGCGAGGCGCTGGCCCAGGACATGGTGACCCGCGCCCTGGTCGCGATCGTGGTGCTCTCGCTGTTGTCGCTGGCCCTGGTCGCGCTCGGCGTGCACCGGGCGCTGCGGCCGCTGGTGCGGGTCGAACGCGAGCTGTCCCGGCGCGAGCCCTCCGATCTGCGGCCACTGGATGCGGCCACGCCGCAGGAGATGGACCAGATGGTCGGTGCGCTGAACCGCTTCATGGGGCGGCTGTCGACCAGCAATGAAACCCTGCGCGCGTTCATGGCCGAGGCCGCGCACCAGATGCGTACGCCGCTGGCCGCGCTGCGCGCGCAGGCGCAGCTGGCACTGGATGATGATGATCCGGAGGACATGCGCCGCAGCCTGCAGGCGATCGAGCGCAACGCAACCCACATGAGCCGCCTGCTCAACCAGCTGCTCAGCGATGCCAGCGTGATCCATCGCGCGAACCTGCAGCGGTTCGCGCCGGTGGACCTGGCCGAGACCGTGCACCAGGCCCTGCATGAGGCGCTCCCGCAGGCATTGCCCGCACCCCGCGTGCAGTTGGCGGTGACCCGCGAGCCGGCCTGGGTCAACGGCGATGCACTGCTGCTGCGCGAAGCGATCAAGAACCTGATCGACAACGCGCTCAAGTACGGTGGGGACGGCGCGTTGCAGCTCGCGTTGACCACCGATGACACCCACTGCGTACTGACCATCGCCGATCACGGCCCGGGCATCGCGCCGGCCGATGCGGAGCGGGTCTTCGAGCGTTTCGCGCGTGGCGAAGGTGCGGCCGCCGGTGGCGCCGGGCTCGGGCTGGCGATCGTCAAGCGCGTGGTTGACAGCCATGGCGGCCATATCGATCTGTCCAACCGGGTGGGCGGCGGCCTGATCGCCACGATCCGGCTGCCGAGGAGGCACGCATGAAGGTTCTGTCTGGTCTGTGGTTGATGCTGGTGGCTTTCACTGCAGCGGCCGACCCCGGCGACGTGCAGCGCTTTCCCGCGCAGGGCACGCCCACCGCGCAGCTGCGCATCCATGGCTCGACCGACATCGAGGTGTTCGCCACGGTGATCGCCGACTACCAGCGGCTGCATCCGGGGACGGAGGTGATCTACGAAGACATCATCACCCAGGATATCTACAGCCGTTACCTGCACGTGCCGGGGCCTGGTGCGGCACCGGATCTGCTCATCAGCAGCGGCATGGACCTGCAGACCAAGCTCGTCAACGATGGACACGCGCTGCCGCACCGCTCGGCGCAGACCGATGCCTTGCCCTCCTGGGCGCAGTGGCGGCACGAGGCGTTCGGGATCAGCTACGAGCCGGTGGTCATGGTCTACAACACCCGCCGCCTGGCGGCGAACCGGGTGCCGCGCACGCGCCGGCAACTGCTCGATCTGCTGCACGCTGCCGATGCACCGTTGAAAGGGCGGGTGGGCACGTACGATATCGAGCGCAGCAACGTGGGTTACCTCATGGCCACCCAGGACAGCCAGCGCGGCAGCATTGCCGGCGCGCTGCTGGGTGCACTGGGCGACAACGCGGTGCAGTTGGAGGAACGGACCGGCGTGCTGCTGGACCGGGTCAGCCGGGGCGAACTGGCGCTTGTCTACAACGTGCTGGGGTCGTATGCACGCGCACGGATCGAGGCCGGCGCGCCGTTGGCCATCGTCGAGCCGGAGGACTACACCCTGGTGGTGCTGCGTACGGCGGTCATACCGCGCAGCAGCCGGCACCCCGAGGAAGCGGGCCGATTCCTGGATTACCTGCTATCTCCGCGCGGGCAGCAGGTCCTCTCACGGGAGGCACGCCTGACCTCGATCCTGCCCGCGGCTACTACTGGCGGCGGGCCATCCAGCAACCTTCGCCCGATCCAGCTCGGCCCCGGCCTGCTGGTGTATCTGGACGCACTCAAGCGTCGCCAGTTCCTGGAAGCCTGGCGCGCCAGCGTGCTGCCCGCAGGCAGTGACAGCACGCCGCGCGAAGATCAGAACACGCCCAGCAACCAGGCGGCCCCCAGCAGAAGCAGAGAGAAGCCCCACATCCACCCCAGCGAGTAGCGGATGTGGCGCCCGATGTCCGCTCCGGCCAGCCCCAGCGCCAGCCATAGCGCCGGTGAGAACGGGCTGATGAAGGTCCCCACGATGTTCCCGATGGTCAGCGCATACACGCTGTGTGCGGGGTCCACGCCGAGCGGCGTAGTGATCTCCAGTACCACCGGCAGCAGTCCGAAATAGTAGGCATCGGTACTGAGCAGCAGTTCCATCGGCAAGCCGACCACGCCGAGCAGCACATGCAGCCATGGCAGCATGGAATCGGGAAGCACATGGGCCAGGTCCGCCGCGATGGAGCGCAGCATCCCGCTGCCGTCCATCACCCCCAGGAACGAGCCCGCGGCCAGGATGATCGCACCCATCTTCAGCGCCGCCGGCGCATGCGCGGCGATCGCCTCCATCTGCTGCGCGGGGCGGCGGTAGTTGATCAGCAGGGCCAGCGCCAGGCCGATCATGAAGATGTAGGCCGAGGGCAACAGACTACCGACCAGCGCACCCAGGACCGCGACGAACAGCAGCGCGTTCAGCCCCGCATGGCGCACGGGCACCGGCGCCGCTGCGCGGGGCAGCGGCGCAGCGGTCCCGGCAGGCGCCAGGTCGCCGCCGCTGGCGGCAAGGCGGGCAGCACGCCCGCGTTCGCGCAGCCCCAGCACGGCCGCCATCGCCAGCAGCAACACCGCACCGACCACCTGCACCGGCAGCAGCGGCTGCCACAGCACGCCGACGTCGATGCCGGTCACGGCGGCAGCGCGCCCGAGCGGACCCGCCCACGGAAGCATGTTGAAGATGCCTGCACCGGTCGCCAGCAGGAGCAGCATCAGGTACGGACTCATGTGCAGGCGCCGGTACAGCGGCAGCAGCGCCGGCACGGTGAGCAGGAAGGTGGTGGCACCGGCACCGTCCAGATGCGCCACCATCCCCAGCAGTGCGGTCATCATGGCGACCGCGACGACATTGCCCGCAGTCATCCGCACCAGCCCGTCAACCAGGGGGCGGAACAGCCCCGCATCCTGCAGCACCCCGAAGAAGGTGATCGCGAACATGAACATCGCAGCGATCGGGGCGACCCGCCTCAGGCCGTCATTGAAGTAGCCAGCAAGCGCATCCGTGCCGGTTCCGACAATCAGCGCAGCCACCAGCGGGACCAACACGAGGGCGATGATGGCCGTCGTTCGCCCGGTGATCAGCAGAGCCACCAGTGCAGCAATGGTCAATAGCCCGATGAGTGTCAGCATGCAGCCTCCAGTACAAGGAAATGTCGATCCGACCCTGTCACCGGTGAGCTGTCATCCAGCTGTCAGCGGCCGAATGCGACAGTGCGCCGGGTGGCATGCCACACTTCGTGCATGAGTGACATCACCGTCCTGGTCGCCGATGACCACCCGCTGCTCCGCGCTGCGGTCGTGCATTCCCTGCGTCAGGCGCTGCCCCAGGTCCACGTGATCGAAGTGGCCAGTGCCGCCACGCTGGAAAGCGCGCTCGATCAGCACGCCGAAATCGAACTGGTCCTGCTCGACCTGACCATGCCCGGTGCGCGCGGATTCTCCTCGCTGCTGCACGTACGCGGTGCGCATCCGGACATACCGGTGGTGATCGTGTCCTCCAACGACCACCCGCGCGTGATCCGGCGGGCGCAGCAGTTCGGCGCGGCGGGGTTCATTCCCAAATCAGCGCCGGCCGAAACGCTCGGCCAGGCGGTGGCGGCGGTGCTCGATGGCGGCGTGTGGTTCCCGGCGATGGCGGCAGAGCGGTCCGAATCCGATGCGCTGCTGGCCACGCGGCTGGCGCAACTGACCCCGCAGCAGTTCCGGGTGCTGTTGTGCCTGGCCGACGGCCTGCTCAACAAGCAGATCGCCTATGAACTGGGCTTGGCCGAAAATACGGTCAAGGTGCACGTGACCGCGATCCTGAAGAAGCTCGAGTGCCACAGCCGCACGCAGGCGGCGGTGCTGGTGAAGGCGCTGGAGCCGGAAGGGGACGCAGGCGCCGGCATCTAGCGCGTGGCATCACCGCGATGGCGCAGCAGCACCTGCGTCATCAGCGCGCGCAAGGCCGGCGGACGCACCGGTTTGGACAGAAATCCCCACCCGTTTTCGGCCGCTTGTGCGCGCAGTGCATCGTCGCGTTCGGCCGTGACCAGGATCACCGGGGGCCGCGCCTGCCATTGCACGCACAGCGCCTCGTAAAGATCGGGGCCATGGAACTCGCCCATGCGCACATCGAGCAGCAGCAGCTGCGGCACCGTGGCGGGCGCGGCCAGGTCCAGCGCGGCCTGCGGGCCATCGGCCAGTTCCACCGCACAGCCCCAGCGTTCCAACAGCGCGCGGGTGGCGGCGCAGACCCGCGGATCATCATCGATGCTCCAGACCCGGCAATGGCGTAGCGGGCTGTCATCGCCGGTGTCCACCACCGGGGCAGCCGCGGGCGCCGATGCGGGCACCACGTCTGCCGCCTCGCCCATGGGCAGGCTTACCGAAAACACACTGCCACGCCCCAGCGTCGAGCGCAGGCGGATCGGGTGGCCGAGCAGGCGGCCGATGCGCTCCACGATCGCCAGGCCCAGCCCGGCCCCGCGTTCCTGGTCCACGCCATCGTCCAGCCGCCGGAACTCTTCGAAGATCTCGCCCTGCAGGCTGTCGGGAATGCCCGGCCCCTGGTCATGCACTTCGATGCGCAGCTGGGCACCGTCGCGGCGGCAGCCGATCAGTACCCGGCCCCGCGGGGTGTAGCGCAGCGCATTGGACAGGAAGTTCTGCAGGATCCGGCGCAGCAACGCCTCGTCGCTGACCACCACCGCCCGCGTATCCACCCAGCGCAATTGCAGGCCGCGGCTTTCGGCAGCAAGCCCGAACTCGCGCGCCAGCGTTTCCAGCAGCGGCGACAGCGCGAAGGCGCGCACATGGGTCTGCAGCGCACCCGATTCCAGCCGCGAGATATCGAGCAGGCTGTTGAGGATGGCGTCCTGCGCCGCGAGCGCGGCATCCACGTGCTCGCTGAGTTCGCGCGCGTCGCCCTGCAGCTTGCCGCGCAGCACCGAAACGAACATCCGCGCGGCGTTCAGCGGCTGCAGCAGATCGTGTACGGCCGAGGCCACGAAGCGCGACTTGTAGCGGTTGGCCCGTTCGGCTTCGCGGCGCGCTTCATCCAGATCCCGGGTGCGCTCGGCGACGCGGTGCTCCAGCGCATCGGCGAGCGAGCGCAGTTCGCGCGCGGTGTTCTTGTAGGCGGTGATGTCGGCGTAGCTGGTGACGAAGCCACCGTCGGGCAGCGGGTTGCCGCGGATCTCCAGCACCGTGCCGTCGTCTTTCTCGCTCTCGCGCATGTGCGGGCGCCCGCTGCGCAGATGGTTCAACCGGCGTTCGATGGCTTCATCGATCGGCCCGGGGCCAAGCAGGCCACGGCGCGCGTTGTAGCGGAAGATCTCCTCGATCGGGCGTCCGACCCGGATCAGCCCGGTCGGAAAGCGGAACAGCTCCAGGTAGCGTGCGTTCCACGCCACCAGCTTCTGCTCGTTGTCGATCACCACCACGCCCTGTGGCAGGTGGGCCAGGCTGCGGCTGAGACCGCTGTCGGCCTGCTGCGCGGCCTGCAGCACGCCGTCCTGGGCGGTGCGCAGCTCCTGTGCATGCTGCTTGAGCACGCTTTCCAGCTCGCGCCGGCTGCGCTGGCGGTGCGCGGCCAGGCGTCGGCGCTGCTGCACGAACAGGCCCAGGAAACACAGCGCCAACCAGATCCCGCCAGCGGCCAGCGCGGCGCTGCGGCCGACGGCCGTGCTGGCGCTGGCGTCATGCAGCAGGTGCAGTTTCCACTGCGGTTCGTTCAGGGCCAGGGTCTGCCATAGCACCGGCCGTGGCAGGGCGGGCTGCTCCACACGCACCATGCGCCCGCCATCGGCGAGCACCTCCGCGGTGCGGGCCTGCAGCGGCTGCAGCGAGCGGTCGGCGTACTGGCGGGTTGCCAGCATCTCGCTGCGCTCCTGCGGGCCGAGCGGGCGCAGCAGGCGGTAACGCCAGGCATCGCCGTTGGCCAGGAACACCACGTCATGCGCGTCGGTGGCCAGCACGATGTCCGGGCTCTGCAGCCATTCCTGTTCGAGTGCGCGCAGCTCGATCTTGATCGCCACCACGCCCAGCACGGTGCCGCGATCGTCGTAGATCGCCTGCGAGAGGAAGTAGCCCGGCACGGCTGTGGTCATGCCGATGCCGTAGAAATGCCCGCTGCCGCGCGCCATCGCCTGCTGGTAGTAGGGGCGGTAGCTGTAGTCCTCGCCGACATTGCTGGTCGGCTGGTCCCAGTTGCTGGCGGCCACGGCGATGCCGTGCCGGTCGATCAGGGTCAGGGTCGAGGCACGGGTGACGCTGTTGGCCTGGGCCAGCTTGAGGTTCAGCCGCTGCCGCTCGGCGGCGGTGAGCGGATGGGACACCGCCTGGTGCAGGTCCGGATCCAGCGCCAGCACCTGCGGCAGCGTGCCGAAGCGATCGATGCGCTGCTGCAGGGTCTGCGCATACAGGCCGAGCTGACGCCGCACCTGCAGGCTTTCGTCATCCAGCGCCCGCTGTTGCGCATAGCGCCCGGCCAGCAGCGCACACAGCGCCGTGCCGCCGAGCATCAGGACGATGAGCAGCCACCAGGGGCGATAGCGGGAGACGAGATACATGGCGCCAGTTTAGGCAGGGCAGGGCGGACGCGCGTCAACGCGTCCGCCGGGCGGGCTCAGAAATGCATCTGCGCGCGCAGTTCGAAGATCTCCGGCTGGCTGCGCACGCCGCGACGGCTGGCGTCGACCTTGACGTAGTTCGCCTGGAACTTGAAGTGCGAGGTCAGGTACCAGTTGGCGCCAAGGGTCCAATCGTGCTGGCGGCCGCCGAACACGTCGGCATCGTCCAGATCGATGCGGCTGTAGCGGGTGACCAGCTCGACCGCGCCGTAGCCGTGGGCCGGCTTGACGTTGGCCACCGCGCCGGCGCTGTACGGGCGCGATTCGCCGGTCAGGATCCAGCTCGCCATCGCGTACTGGCCGCTGCCGGTGTAATCCGGCTTGCCGTCACGGCTGACCGTGGTCTGCAGCGCTTCGCCCTGCAGCGAGAACGGGCCGCGGATCCAGATGCCTTCCAGCCCGGTGCGCACGATCTTGTCGGCGGTGGTCAGGGCACCGGAGTCGACCAGGCGGATGTCGGTCAGGCCGGCTTCCGGACGCGCACGCAGGCGCGCGCTGGCGGCGTGCGAGACGTCACGGCCATCGCGGTAACCGCGCGGGTTTTCCTGCGAATAGGCCAGGCCCAGGTGGACCACGTCGCCTGCGGCCTTGACCGGGGTCCACACGCCGCGCACGGCCTGGGTGGTGCCGGGGTTGTCGCCCTGCAGGTCCTTGCCGCCGTAGGCGCCAGCCTGCAGCAGGTACTGCGGGCGCTCCAGCACCCATTCGGCACCGGTGCGGCGGCCTTCGTAGAACGCCTGCACGGGCAGGGCGGTTTCCAGGAAGCTGCCGGCGCGCGAGGAGGTGCCGGCGTCCAGGCCGACCGGGGTCTTCATGTAGCCGAAGCGGAAGCGGCCGATGTCGCTGCCGAAGAAGGCCTTGCTCTCGAAGCGGACGAACACGTCCAGCCAGGTGTCGGCCTGGAAGTCGTAATAGACCATGGCGTCGTACACGCCCTTCTTCTTCAGGGTCGCGCCGAATTCCTTGCGGCGCACGGCGTCGGCGTCTTCGATGCCGCTGCCGCCGGAGAAGTCGTTGAGGTCATAGGCGATGTTGGCAGTCGCTGCCAGCTCGGTACCGTCACTGAAAGTGGTCTTGGTCGGCCAGTTGTCCCAGTCGGCCGCGGTGGCGGCGAGCGGGGCGGTGGTCAGGGCCAGGGCGATGAACAGGGGCGTAGGGCGCATGGGCGGTAGCTGCTTGAATAAGGGTGGGGCAGAACAACAACGGCCGCGGACGGCAAATCTGTGGGTCTGTCCCCCTTGATCCGCTGCCGGGCCACCCGCCGCCGTGGGGGCGCGGTGCCGGGGCAGTGTAGGCAGTCCGGCCAGCTGAACCGGGGGGCTAGTACCAATAGGTTATCTGCGTTGGCGAGATGCGGGCGTAAAAAGGCCACGCCAGATGCCGCCCAATGCGGCCGGCATCCTTCGTGACACTGCCGGAGCTTTCCCATGCACGTTCCCACCACCGCCCCGCTGGCGGCCAAGCCGCTGCCGTTCTACCGCCAACTGTATTTCCAGGTGGTGGTGGCGATCGTCCTCGGTGCCATCCTCGGCCATTACGAGCCGGCCTTCGCCGAATCGCTCAAGCCGCTGGGCGACGCCTTCATCAAGCTGGTGAAGATGATCATCGCCCCGGTGATCTTCCTGACCATCGTCACCGGCATCGCCGGCATGACCCACCTGCGCACCGTGGGCCGGGTGTTCGCCAAATCGATGGCCTACTTCCTGTTCTTCTCCACGCTGGCCCTGGTGGTCGGCATGGTGGTGGCGCACGTGGTGCAGCCGGGCGCGGGGATGAACATCAACCCGGCCGACCTGGACCAGACTGCGGTCAACGGCTATGTGCAGAAATCCCATGAGCTGACCCTGGTCGGCTTCGCGATGGACATCATCCCGGCCACCCTGGTCAGTGCCTTCGTCGAGGGCAACATCCTGCAGGTGCTGTTCGTGGCGGTGCTGTTCGGCATCGCGCTGGCCCTGACCGGCGAGAAGGGCCGCCCGGTGCTGACCTTCCTGGAGGCGCTGACCGCGCCGGTGTTCCGCCTGGTCCACATCCTGATGAAGGCCGCCCCGATCGGCGCGTTCGGCGCGATCGCCTTCACCATCGGCAAGTACGGGGTCGGCTCGCTGGTCAACCTGGCCTGGCTGGTCGGCTCGTTCTACCTGACCGCCTTCCTGTTCGTGGCGGTGATCCTGGGCGTGGTCTGCCGCCTGTGCGGGTTCTCGGTGTTCAAGCTGGCCCGTTACCTCAAGGCCGAGCTGCTGCTGGTGCTGGGCACCTCATCCTCGGAATCGGCGCTGCCCTCGCTGATGGAGAAGATGGAAAAGGCTGGCTGCAGCAAGTCGGTGGTCGGCCTGGTGGTCCCCACCGGTTACTCGTTCAACCTCGACGGCACCAACATCTACATGACCCTGGCCGCGCTGTTCATCGCCCAGGCCACCAACACCGAGCTGACCCTGGGCCACCAGATCGCGCTGCTGCTGGTGGCGATGCTCAGCTCCAAGGGCGCTGCCGGCGTCACCGGTGCCGGCTTCATCACCCTGGCCGCCACCCTGGCGGTGGTGCCGGAAGTGCCGGTGGCCGGCATGGCGCTGATCCTGGGCGTGGACCGCTTCATGAGCGAATGCCGCTCGCTGACCAACTTCATCGGCAATGCCGTGGCCACGGTGGTGGTCTCGCGCTGGGAAAACGCGCTGGACCGTGACCGCCTGGCGATGGTGCTCGATGGCCGTGAAGCCGAGCTGCCGCCGCTGGTGGTCGATGACCTGCCGGCGACGCTCCCGGCCCCGGCGCATTGAGCCCGATGAGCTGATTGTGTGGTGCATGGTCGTGCCGTTCCTGCCGGGGCGGCACGGCCATGTTTTGTTTTGAAGGCCCGGTGCGCGCTGCTGGATTATGTGCGGTTGCAGCATGACCGCGACAGCGTAGCGACAGGTCCGTCCACGCCAACGGGGGTATGATCCCCTGTTCCTCTCGCCCATTCATCTGCAGAAAGCGATGTCCAACGAAGATTTCAAACAGGCAGCCCTCGACTATCACCGGCTCTCGCCGCCCGGCAAGATCAAGGTCACCGCGACCAAGCCGATGTTGACCCAGCGCGATCTGTCGTTGGCGTACTCCCCGGGCGTGGCACACGCCTGCGAGGCGATCATGGCCGACCCGCAGCAGGCCAGCGAGCTCACCGCGCGCGGCAACCTGGTCGCCGTGATCTCCAATGGCACCGCCGTGCTGGGCCTGGGCAACATCGGCCCGCTGGCCGGCAAGCCGGTCATGGAAGGCAAGGGCGTGCTGTTCCAGAAGTTCGCCGGCATCGATGTGTTCGACATCGAGATCGATGAAAACGACCCGGACAAGCTGGTCGACATCATCGCCTCGCTGGAACCGACCTTCGGTGGCATCAACCTGGAAGACATCAAGGCACCGGAGTGCTTCATCGTCGAGCGCAAGCTGCGCGAGCGCATGAACATCCCGGTGTTCCACGACGATCAGCACGGCACTGCGATCATCGTCGGTGCGGCCGTGCTCAACGCCATGCTGGTGACCGGCAAGAAGATCGAAGAGGTGAAGCTGGCCACCACCGGCATGGGTGCGGCGGGCATCTCCTGCGTCAACATGCTGGTCTCGCTGGGCCTGAAGAAAGAGAACATCCTCGCCTTCGACCGCGACGGCGTGATCCACACCGGCCGCAGCGATCTGGACCCGGAGAAGGCGCGTTACGCGCGTGATACCGACAAGCGCACGCTGGCCGAGATCGTCGATGGGGCGGACATCTTCCTGGGCCTGTCGGCCCCGGGCATCCTGACCGCGGACATGGTCAAGACCATGGCCAAGGATCCGGTGATCTTCGCCCTGGCCAACCCGACCCCGGAAATCATGCCGGAAGTGGCCCGTTCGGTGCGTCCGGACGCGCTGATCGGTACCGGTCGTTCGGACTACCCGAACCAGATCAACAACGTGCTGTGCTTCCCGTACCTGTTCCGTGGTGCGCTGGACGTCGGCGCGACCGCGATCAACGAGGAAATGAAGATCGCCTGCGTGCACGCGATCGCCGCAATGGCACGCCGCGAGGCCAGCGACCTGGGCTCGGCCTATGGCGATGAGACCCCGAGCTTCGGCCGTGACTACCTGATTCCGCGTCCGTTCGACCGCCGCCTGCTGGTGGAGCTGTCGGCCGCCGTGGCCCAGGCCGCGATGGATTCGGGCGTGGCCACCCGTCCGGTCGCCGACATGGGCGCCTACCGCGAGAAGCTGGCCCAGTTCGTTTACCGCACCAGCCTGATGATGAAGCCGGTCTACGACCGCGCCCGCTCGGACAAGCAGCGCGTGGTGTACGCCGAAGGCGAAGAAGAAGTGGTGCTGCGCGCGGTGCAGAACGTGGTCGATGAAGGCCTGGCGCAGCCGATCCTGATCGGCCGCCCGGACGTGATCGAATCGCGTATCGAGCGCCTGGGCCTGCGCATGAAGGCCGGTGTCGACTTCGACATCACCAACATCAACGACGACCCGCGCTTCAACGATTACTGGCAGTACTACCACAACCTCACCGGCCGCCGCGGTGTGACCGTGGCCGCGGCCAAGAACCTGATGCGCTCGCGCCCGACCCTGATCGCGGCCGTGATGGTGGCGCGCGGCGAAGCCGACGCGATGCTGACCGGCGTGGTCGGCCGCTTCCACAAGAAGCTGGGCTACGTGCGCAGCGTGCTGCCGCTGGAAGCCAAGGTGACCTCCACCTCGGCGATGACCGGCGTGATCAACCAGCAGGGCGTGTTCTTCTTCGTGGATACCCACGTCCAGGAAGACCCGACCGCCGAGCAGATCACCGAAGCCACGCTGCAGGCGGCGTACCGAATGAAGCTGTTCGGCATCGAGCCGAAGGTGGCGCTGCTGTCGCACTCCAACTTCGGCAGCCACGATTCCAGGGACGCGCTGAAGATGCGTGCGGTCCGCGAGATGCTGCTCAAGCGCAACCCGCGCTTGAACGTGGATGGCGAGATGCAGGGCGACACCGCATGGGATGAAGCCCTGCGCCAGAAGCTGCTGCCCAACAGCACGCTGAAGGGCCGCGCCAACCTGTTCGTGCTGCCCAACCTGGAAGCGGCCAACATCGCCTACAACCTGGTGCGCGTGTTCACCGACGGCGTGGCGATCGGCCCGATCCTGATGGGCGTGGCCAAGCCGGTGCACATCCTGACCACCAGCGCGACCTCGCGCCGCGTGCTCAACATGACCGCGATCGCGGCCGTGGATGCGCAGATCCGCAAGCAGCTGGAGGCCGAAAAGAACGGCGCGTAACCTGCCGGTCTTTTTGATCTCAGTTGCCAGAACGCGCCCTTCGGGGCGCGTTCTCGTTTCAGGCAGCGAAACCGGTGGCTCTGCCACACGCGCGCCGCACAGACGTCACCGCCCTGCAACCTCCCAGGCGCCCAATAGCACCACGCGGCCCGGCCGTGGTGGCGCTCCGGTGGGGGCGTCGCCACCCTGGGCCCGACCATATCCTCCACGGCCAGCCACGGGAACGGTGTCATGCGCGATCCACGCACGAAGCGGTATTTCCAGCAGTTGTTCGCGCTCTACGCCGGGTTGGTGGGCGCGCGCTGACCCACGAAAGCGTACCGACCAACGGTCGGTGCCTACCAACAACCGTGGGCACCGATGGCACCGGTAGTGCCGGCCGCTGGCCGGCGCCCCGCAGACGCCGATCGGGCACTTGGAGCAATCAGCGTGCCCGCACGTACTGTTCCCACAACGCCGGCAACGCCACGCCGCTGAGCGTTTCCCACAACGCCGGCGTGTAGCGCCCCTCGCGCAGGGCGCCATCAAGCGCCTTCACCAGCCCGGGATGTTGCGCCTCGCTCCAGGCGAGAAACGCACCGGTCACCCGGTAGCCGGTATCGAAGTTCTGCTCCGGCTTGACCTGCGTGGGCAACGCCCAGCCGGCCCCGGCATTGTCCTTGCCGTAGCGGTCGCGGGCGTAATCGGCGATGCCTTCCACCAGCCAGCCCGGCACGCGCGCGTTGGCGTACTCCGGGTAGCCCTGCACGATGTGCATGGCCTCATGGGTAACCAGGTCGATGTCGCCCGGGTGCTTGGACAGCCAGGCCGGGTTGATCGTGATCGTCGCCGCCTGCGCCTTCTCACCGACAAAGGCGATGCCGTCGTAACCGGGGTCGATCACGATGCCGACCTGGGTCGGCGCGGCAGGATGGAAATCGGCGCGCTCGCGCAGGTAGGCGCCGAAAAACGTCTCGATGATGCGCTCGCGCACCGGCGCGGCCAGCGCATCGCTGGGGTCGCGGTAGTGCAGGGTCACATCCTCGCGGGTCTGTGTGGTCTCGAACGCGTGGGCATCGGCCAGCCCGGCGCCGACCAGCAGGGCGGCCAACAGGCAACGGGAGATCGGCATGCGGGGCCTCATCGGGTGGTGGCCGGGGCGAGCAGTTCGACTTCGGCCAGCTGCAGGCGGCCGGGTGCCGCAATGCGCAGGCGGTACTCGGCATAGCGGCCCGGCTGGGCGATGCGGAACGGACGGGTCTGCATGGCCCAGGCGAAGGCTTCGCCCCGGCGCTGGTCGACCTGCACCCAGCGGCCCCCGGTGGTGCGTGCCTCCAGCGTCCATTCGCCGCCGCGGATCGGGCCATTGCCGCTGGTCAGGGTGTACATCGAGGGTGTACCCGCGGCGACGTTGCTGAAGGTGATCGTGCTGGAGCCGCCCAGCGGCAGCGCCGTGGCCGCGTCGTCATCGATCAGCGACGTGGCCGCCCGCCCGTCGCCGAGCTGGGCGGTGGCGCCGCTGCCAAGCAGGTCGTGCAGCAGGGCCGGCTGCTGGCCGCGCGCGGTGAGCGAGCGCGGTGCATCATCCGGGCCGGTGCCCCAGCGCGAAGGTTCCGGGCCCATGACGAAGTCCAGCGTGGCGCCCTTGGCGAGCAGCTCGTGCGGCAGCCAGGTCCTGGTCCACGGCGTGCCGTTCACCTTCAACGACTGCACGTAGATGTTGGTGGCCGAGTTCTCCGGCGCGTTGACGGTCAGCACCGCGCCGCCCTGCAGCTCGACACGGGCGTGGCGGAACAGCGGCGAACCGATCACGTACTCCGGCGCGCCCATGCGCAGCGGATAGATGCCCAGCGACGCGAACAGGTACCACGCCGAGGTCTCGCCGTTGTCCTCATCGCCCGGGTAGCCCTGGCCGATCTCACTGCCCAGGTACAGGCGCGACAGGATCTCGCGCACATGCTGCTGGGTCTTCCACGGCTGCCCGGCATACAGGTACATCCACGGGATGTGGTGCGCCGGCTGGTTGCTGTGCGCGTACATGCCCATGCGCACATCGCGCGCCTCGGTCATTTCATGGATGGTGCCGCCGTAGGAACCCGAGAACGCGGCATCGGCGGTTTCCGGGGTGGCGAAGAACGTGTCCAGCTTGGCCGCCAGCTGCTCGCGGCCACCGTACAGCGCGGCCAGCCCTTCGCCGTCGTGCGCGGCGGTGAAGGCGAAGGTCCAGCCGTTGGATTCGGTGTAGTCATGGCCCCACACGCGCGGGTCGTAGTCCTTGGCATCCAGCCGCCAGCTGCCATCCGGTTTGCGCCCCTGGAAGAAGCCCGCGGCCGGATCGAACAGCGTGGCGTAGGTGCCAGCGCGGTGACGGAAATAATCGGCTTCAGTGGCATAGCGTTCGCGGGCGGCCGGGGTATCGGCCTGTCTGGCCAGCGCCTCTGCCATGTTGGCCACGCCGAAATCGTTGAGCGCGCCTTCCATCGTCCACGACATGCCTTCATGCACATCGGCGGTGGCGTAGCCGCGGAAGGTGGAACGGTCCATGCCCTTGCGCCCGACATGGCGGTCCGGCGGAACCACGGTCGCATTCTTCAGCGCGGCGGCATAGGCCTCCTGCGCGTCGAAACCGCCGATCCCCTTCAGCCATGCATCGGCGAAGGCCACGTCCGAACTGGTGCCCACCATCAGGTCGGCATAGCCGGGCGAGGACCAGCGGGCGACCCAGCCGCCGGCGCGGTACTGCTCCAGGAAGCCCTGCACCAGCGCACCGGCATCGTCCTTGGTGAACAGCGCATACGCCGGCCAGGTGGTGCGGAAGGTGTCCCAGAAGCCGTTGTTGACGTAGACCTTGCCGTCGCGCACCGGCGCGAAGCTGCGCGTGGCGCTACCGTCGGTGTTCTCATCCGAGGCGCTGGCCTGGCTGGCATAGCGCCAGTCAGGTGCCGCCGCAGTACCGGCGTTCTCGTGCCCGGAGTTGGGATAGAGGTAAAGGCGGTACAGGTTGGAATACAGCGTGGTCTTCTGGTCGTCGGTGGCGTCGCCCACGTCGAAGCGGCCCAGGCGCTGGTCCCAGGCATCCTGCGCGCGTGCGGCCACGCGGTCGACATCGTCAGCGGCCGACAGCTCCAGCGCGAGGTTGTGGCGCGCCTGCTCGACCGAGATCAGCGAGGTGGCGATGCGCATCGAGACGCGGCGGTCGGCACCGGCATCGAACTTGATGTAGCCGGTCGGGCGGCCGGTCTCCACGGTGCCGCTGCTGCGCCACGGCCGGTCGAAGCTGGCCACCACGTACATGCGGGTGGCGCCGGTGGACAGGCCGCTGCGGGTGTCGGTGTAGCCGGAGAGCGTCTGGGTCGCCGCATCCAGGGTCAGCCCGCCGCGGGCATCGACATTGTCGAACAGCAGGTTGGCATCGCCCCCTTCCGGGAATACGAAGCGGAACACCGCGGCGTGGTCGGTTGGCGCGATCGATGCCGCGATGCCGTTGTCGAAGCGCACGTCATAGCGGTACGGACGGGCCTGTTCGTTCTCGCGCGAGAAGGTGAGCGCGCGCTTGCTGCGATCGGCGTCGGGCACCCCGCGCGTGGCCGACGGCATCACCTGGAAGGTCTGGCGGTCGCCCATCCACGGGCTGGGCTGGTGGCTCAGTGCCAGCGCCTGCAGGCGCGGCCGGTTGGCCGCGTCGTTCTGTTCGTTCCAGCGGTACAGCCAGGTCAGCGAGCCGGCATCGGTCACCGGCGTCCAGAAGTTGAAGCCGTGCGGCACGGCGGTGGCCGGGAAATTGTTGCCGCGCGAGAAGGTGCCGTTGGCCTGCGTGCCGCGGGTGGTCAGCACCCAGTCCGAGGGACGCTGCGGCGTGCCGCGCGGCTGCGCCTGCAGGCGGACGTCGTCGATCCAACCGGCGACCGGGGCGCCGTCGGCGCTGGCCACCTCCAGCTCCAGTGCGACCACGCGCCGCCCGCGCAGGGCCGGGGTGTCGCCCAGGCGCACGGCTTTGCGCGCCCACTGCTGCGGGTACAGCGTCTTCGAATCGCCCTGCGCGCGCGCGCCCAGCGCCACGCCATGGTGATCGCGCGCGGCACTGGCCGAAACGCGCGTGCCGTCGTCCAGGACCAGGTCAAGCGAGACGTAGGTCGAGGCCACGGTGTCCTTGCCGACGATCTCGGGCAGCACGAGCCAGGACAGGGTGGTGTCGGCGTCGATGGTCAGATCGGTTTCGAAGAGCTGGCGGCGCGCCTGGCCGCCGGTGCTGGCGTAATGCAGCGCATGCAGGCCGCTGTAACCGACGCCGGGCTTGGCTGCGTAGGGCGCGGCGGGGCCATTGCCGATCCGGACCTGCAGGGCGCCGTCGCCGGCCGCCGCGGCCGGGGCCGGCTGGCCGGGCTCGAACGAGGTCTGCAGGTCCTGCGCAGCGGCCGGCAGAGCGATCGAGGCGCAGGCCAAGGCCAGAGCGAGGGGAAGGGCGCGGCGGGCGGGGCGCAGGTCGGACAGGGTCATGCAAGGGTCTCCCGAGAAGGGCAGGCGGCAGGCAGGACCCGCATCGATGGCCACGGCGGACGGCGTCGCCCCAGCCATCGGCAGACGGCAGGTAAAGAGGCGATGCATGTCCGGTGGGGGCGGGCAGGCGATCGGGTCGATGATCGGTACCGGTCGATCCTGCATCACCGCAACTGGCCCTGACAAGTGCAATTAGTTCGATCTAAATCCGGCAAATCCGTTTCATATCGAATTGTTGACAATCAATTTGGATCGATTTAAAAGGACCGATGATGCGTCGCCGGGCCACCCGCGGCGGCGCCAGGCACCCGCAGGGCCCCTGCGGCCTGACGCGGCCACCAGATGCTAGAATCCACGGTCTCGCAACCCCCTTTGTGTGTCCACGCCATGAGCCATACCGCCACTGCGCCCGCCAACGCCGAGAAGCGTTACACCGTGCACCGCAGCGACCTGCCGCTGAGCTGCCCGACGCCGGAAATGGCGCTGTGGAACTCGCACCCGCGCGTGTACCTGCCGATCGAAGACGAGCCCAACTGCGAGGCCGCGTGCCCGTACTGCGGCGCCGTGTTCGTGCTCGCCGACTGATCCGCGGACCACACTGTGCGCCGACTGACCGTGGTGCAGCTGCTGCCGGCGCTGCACTCCGGCGGGGTCGAACGCTCCACCCTTGAGATCGCCTCCGCCCTGGTTGCCGCCGGCCACCGGGCCATCGTCGTGTCCGCCGGTGGGCGCCTGGTCGAGCCGCTGCTGGCCAGTGGCGCCGAACACCTGACCCTGGATATCGGCCGCAAATCGCTGCTGACGCTGCGTCACGTGCTGACCCTGCGCAATCTCTTCAATGAGGTGGGCGCGGACATCGTGCACGCGCGCTCGCGGCTGCCGGCGTGGCTGGGCCTGTACGCGGTGCGCAATCTGCCGGCGGCGACCCGCCCACATTGGGTCACCACCGTGCACGGCCTCAATTCCCCGGGCCGCTACAGCGCGGTGATGACCAGCGGCGAGCGCGTGATCTGCGTGTCCAACAGCGTGCGCGAGTTCGTGCAGACGCATTACCCCAGTGTCCCGGCCGAGCGGCTGCAGGTGATCCCCCGCGGTGTCGATGTCGCGCAGTTCCCGCGCGTGGGCCGCCAGGACAGGCGCGCGCGCCTGGCCGTGGCCGGGCAGCATCCGGCGCTGGCCGGCGATGCGCCGCTGCTGTTGCTGCCGGGCCGCGGCACCCGCCTGAAAGGGCATCGCCACGCCCTGACCCTGCTGGCCGGGCTGCATGCTGCCGGCGTGCCGGCCAGACTGTGGATGCCGGGCACGCGCGAGCCGGGCCGCGAATCCTATGTCGCCGAACTGGACGCCCAGGCACGCAGCCTGGGTGTGTTCGATGCGGTGCTGATGACCGCGCCGACCTCGCGCATCGCGCAGGCCTATGCGGCCAGCGATCTGGTGCTTCAGCTCTCGGACAAGGCCGAAGCGTTCGGCCGCACCGTGGTCGAAGCGCTGTCGGTGGGGCGCCCCGTGCTGGGCTGGAACCACGGCGGCGTGGGCGAGTTGTTGACTCAGCTGCAACCCTCCGGCGCGGTACCCTTGGGCGACGCCGATGCGCTGTTGGCGCGCGCGCAGCAGCTGTTGCTGCAGCCGCCGGCCTTGCCGTCGCGGATCCCGTTTACCTTGCAGGCGATGCAGCGTGACACGCTCCAGCTCTATGCCTCCCTCGTCGGCTGAGACGACCCTCGTGCCCGGGTCGCCGGCCTCCCGCGCTGGCCGCTGGGCGCCGTGGTGGGTCATCGCGTTCGTTGCGCTGTGGCCGTTGCCGGGCATCGCCGAAGGCGTGCTGGTACTCGGCGCGCTGTATGCGGCAGTGCGCATGGTGCAGCTGCGGCTGCAGGGCAATCAGCGGCTGCTCAGCAGCCCGGCGTGGGCGCTGACCAGCATCCTGTTCCTGGGCTATTGGCTGCCACAGGCAGTGTCCGCCTTCGATGCGATCGACCCCGGCACCGCGTGGCGCAAAACCGCCGCCGGCCTACGCTACCTGCCCTTCATGTGGCTGGTGGCGATAGCCGTGGCCACCCCGCAGCGGCGCGCGCTGACCCTGGGCGGCCTGGCCGCGATCACCGGCCTGTGGACCGCCGATGCATTGGCCCAGGCCCTCATCGGCAGCAGTCCGTTGTTCTGGTCGATGGACCAGCTCAAGTGGGCCGTCAGTGGCCACGGCCTGTGCTCGCCTGAAGAGATGGCACTGGTGGACCGGCTCAGCGGGGTGCTCGGCCCCTGCAATCTCAAGTTCGGCCAGGTGCTGGCCAGCCTCTCGCCGTTCCTGCTGTTCGCGGCCTCCCGCCGCGCCGGCATTCTCGGCTGGTCGCTGGGAGCGGCTGCGGTGGGGGTGGTGCTGGTGCTGGCCGGTTCGCGCGCGGCCTGGCTGACCTATGCGCTGGTGCTGGTGTTCTCCGGCTGGCGCCTGATCGGCGTGCGCGGGCTGCTGGCCTGCGTCGCCTTCGGTGCGGTGGCAGCGGTCGTCCTGGCCGTGACCGTGCCCCAGGTCGGTGACCGCGTTGCGCGTACCGCCATGGCCTGGGAGGGTGAGAGCGATGGCGTCAATCAAGCCCTGTCCGGCCGCGCGCAGATCTGGGCGGCGGCTGCCTGCATGATCGAAGCGCACCCCATCAACGGCGTCGGCGCACGTGGCTTCCGCGACGCCTACCCGGCCTGCAACCCGGACCCTGCCGCCCAGGAAGTCTGGGGCGCGGGTCCGGCACTGCACGCGCACCAGATCGTGCTCGAGATACTGTCTGAAACCGGCATCCTCGGCCTGCTGCTGTGGCTGGCGGCGGTCGCACAGGCGTGGCGCGCGTGGCGCTTCGCGCCGGCCCAGGCCCGTGAGCGCGCACGCCCGGCGATGCTGGCGCTGGCGGTGACCGTGTTCCCGCTCAACACGCATCTGGCGTTCTATTCCACCTTCTGGGGAGGCCTCACGCTGTTGTTGGCCGCGCTGTATGCCGGCAGTCTGTTGGCACGCGAGGACGGGTAGGGCCACGCCATGCGTGGCTGCTTGTGGCCCGGGTATGGGGACATGCCGGGGTGGCGCTACGACCGGTAATAATCGCTGCGGCCGCCGGGCTGGCGCTTGAAGCGGCGGTGGATCCACAGGTACTGGTCAGGGGCCTCGCGCACCATCGCTTCGATGGCCTGGTTGACGCGCGCGGTATCGGCCTCGACATCCTCGCTGGGGAAATTCTCCAGCGGCGCGCCGATCTTCAGGAAGTACTTGCCGCCTTCGCGACGGTGGAAATACGGGATCACCGCGCAGCCGGTCATCCGGGCCAGCTGGTGCGTGGCGGTGATGGTCGAAGCGGTGTGGCCGAAGAACGGCACGAACACCGTGTCCTTGCCGCGCATGTCCTGGTCCGGCGCGTACCAGAGGAAGCCGCCCTTCTTCAGATGCCGCACCGTCGCGCGGATGTCCTCGTTGGCGTACATCGCCTTGGCGTAGCGCAGGCGGCCGAACTTCACCGCCCACTCGTACACCGGGTTGCGATGCTTGCGGTACATGCCGGAGAGCTCGACGTGGTCGCACAGCAGGCGGCCACACATCTCCAGCGTCATGAAGTGGCCGGACACCAGCAGCACCCCACGGCCCTCGGCCTGCATGCGGTGCAGGTGCTCCAGCCCCTCGATCTGCACCTGCGGGCGGATGCTGTCGATGCTGCCCCACCAGGCCCGGGCGAATTCGAAGATGCCCACGCCCAGCGCGTCGAAGCTGTCGCGCAGCAGGCGCTGGCGCCAGGCATCGTCCTTCTCGGGGAAGCACAGCTTCAGGTTGACCTCGGCGGCGCGCCGGCGGCTGCTGGCCAGCCGGTAGGCGACCGTGCCGACACCGCGGCCAAGCGCACGCTGCAGCATCCACGGCAGGCGGGCGATCGCGAAGGCGACCAGCATGAAAGCGAAGGTCGGCCAGTGGCGCGGATTGCGCAGGGACGGCCGGGTGGCGGTGGAAGCGTTATCGGACATGCCTCGATTCTAATGGATGCGCCCGGATGCGTCCCGGCAGGGCCATCACGGCGCCGCGGCGTGTCTTCCCCGCGCCGCTCCCGTATCCTTTGCCCATGCGTAAAAGCCCTGTCGAATGGATCCTGCGCGGCCTGTACTCGGCCGTGCTCTACCTGCTGTTGCCGATCACCGTGTACCACCTGGTGTGGCGGGGCTTCCGGGTGCGCGAGTACTTCCAGCGCTGGGATGAGCGCTATGCCTCCTATCCGCACTCCAGCGGCCAGCCGCGGGTCTGGCTGCACGCGGTCTCGGTGGGTGAGGTGAACGCCGCAGCGCCACTGGTGAACGCCTTGCGTGCGCTGCGTCCGGACATCCGCTGGGTGATCACCACCATCACCCCGACCGGCTCCGAACGGGTCCGCGCGTTGTGGGGCGATGCGGTCGACCACGTGTACCTGCCCTACGACGTGCCGGGCAGCGTCGGTCGCTTCCTCGGCCACTTCAAGCCGAGCCTGGCGCTGATCCTGGAAACCGAGCTGTGGCCGAACCTGCTGTTCGGGTGCCGCGACCGCAGCATCCCGGTCTACATCCTCAATGCGCGGTTGTCGGCGCGCTCGCTGCGCGGTTACCGCCTGCTGCGGCCGCTGATCGGCCGCGCGCTGCGTACCGTGACCTGTGTGGCGGCGCAATCGGCCGACGATGCCGAGCGCTTCATCCAGCTCGGCGCCCGCCCGGACCAGGTGCAGCCGCTGGGCAATCTGAAATTCGATATCGCCACGCCGAACGTGCAGGACTTCATCGCGCGCTTCCATGAGCTGGTGCCCGCCCAGCATCCGGTCTGGATCGCCGCCAGTACGCACGAGGGCGAAGAGCAGGCCACCATCGATCTGCACCGCCGCCTGCGCGAGGCGGTGCCGGGCCTGTTGCTGTTGTGGGCGCCGCGGCATCCCGAGCGCTTCCCAAGGGTGGAAGCGCTGGCCCGCGAGCAGGGCTGGAAGGTGGCCACGCGCCGCCAGCAGCAGTGGCCGCAGGCCGATACCGATGTGTTCGTGATCGATACGCTTGGCGAGTTGATGTCGTTCTACGGGTGCGCCCAGGTGGCCTTCGTCGGTGGCAGCCTGCAGGCCATCGGGGGGCACAACCTGCTGGAGCCGGCGGCAATGGGCACCGCAGCGGTCACTGGCCCGCACCTGCACAACTTCGCCGAGATTTCCCGGCGCATGCGCGAGGCCGGTGCGGTGGTCATTGCCGAGGATGCCAACGGGGTCGGCGATGCACTGCTGACCCTGCTGCGTGATCCGCAGGCCCGCGAGGACATGGCCCGGGCGGGCTGCGCGCTGGTGAGCAACGGGCGCGGCGCACTGAAGCGCACCGTGGCCCTGATCGCCCCGCAGTTGCCGCCGCCGGTGGCCTGATTACAGGCTTGGTTGCAGGCCTGATCGCGCGATGCGACGACCAGGCCCGCGCGTGCGTCAGGCAGCGGCGACCAGCAGGTCGCCCAAAAAGGCGTAGGCAAAGCCGAAGTAGATGAACACGCCGACCAGGTCCATCACCGAGGTGATCATCGGGGCCGACAGCGTGGCTGGATCCGCCCCGATGCGGCGTGCGGCGAACGGCAGCAATGCGCCGATGATGCCGCCCAGTGCGGTGCACACCAGCATGCTCGAGCCCACCACCAGCAGCACGTCCATGCCAACGCCCTTGCTGAAATAGGCCAGGACCGCTTCCAGCACGGCGATGCTGATGCCCAGCGCGGCGGCCACCGGCAGTTCGCGTTTGATCACGAACGCCACATCGCGCCAGCTCAGCTTCAATTCGCCCAGTGCCATGCTGCGGATCACCAGCGTGGCCGACTGGCTGCCGGTGTTGCCGCCCATGTCCACGATCGGGGCGATGAAGGCGGCCAGCACGATCACCTGCGACAGCAGCTCTTCCTGCGCGGCCACGAAGGTGCTGGTGACGATGCCGAAGCAGGTCAGGATCGCCAGCCAGAACACCCGCACGCGGAACATCTGCTTCAGTGGCGTGCTGCGAACGTCCAGGTCGTTGCCGTGCGCGCTCACCGTACCGCCGAAGCGCGCCAGCTGCGAGGCGTCCTGTTCCTTGTCGATGTCCATCGCATCGTCGACGGTGACGATGCCGATCATGCGGTCTCCGCCGTTGGTGACTGGCAGCGCGAGCAGATCGTAGCGACGGATCAGCTCGGCGGCCTGCAGTCGCGGCCAATGTGCCTTCGCGGCGATCGGCTGCTCATGCATGATCGAGGCGACCGTGCGGTTCTCGTTGGCCAGGACCAGATCGCGCAGCGCCACGGTGCCGCGCAGGCGCAGGGTGTGGTCGAGCACGAACAGGATGTTCACCGTCTCGCTGTGCAGCGCGGTGGCGCGGATGTGTGAAAGCGCCTGCGCGACCGTCATTTCCGGCGAGACCCAGACATAGTCGGACGTCGTCGCCGAACCGACCGTGCCCTCGGGATAGGACGCCATCTTGAGGATGTCGTCGCGTTCCACCTTGGTCAGCGCCGGCAGCAGTGTCTGCTTGGCGTCATCGCCAAGGCGGTTGAACAGATCGGCACGATCATCCGATGGCATGTGTTCGAACAGCTGCACTACCGCCTCGCGCGGCATCGCGGCCAGCAGTTGATCCTGGCGGAGCTCGGCGAAGTGCGCGAACAGATCCGCGCGCGCCGGTGGCGCGAGCGTCATCAGCAACGGCAGCGACCTGTCCACGCTCAGCGCGTCGAGCGCATCGACCAGATCGGACGGATGGGTGGTCGCGGCGATGCTGGCAAAGCCAGCGGCGTCGAGGGAGAGCGAGAGGGTGCGGATCGAGAACAGGAGGTCTTCGCGGTTCATGGTGGTTCTCCAGCAGAAAGCGGCGCGTGGGGTGGCAACGCGCAGTGATGAGGTGCAGGCGTGGCACGCATCGGCGTGCGCCCGGGCGAGGCAGGCAGGGGTGTGCGTGCGCGCCGCGTACGCAGCGCAGGCGGCCGGCGGGATCAGTCGGTGCGCTCAGTCGGCACGCGGGGCATTACGGCGCGGCGGCGAGATTGAGGCCGAGCGTGATCCACTGCCCGTCGCGCCGGTGGTGGGCACGTCCCGCGAGCAGATCCACGCTGGCGCCACGCCAGAGTTCGTGGCGCACGCCGAACTGGCTGCTGCGCTGGCGCGCCGCATCGCGGGCGGTTTCGGCCAGCAGTGACCACTGCGGTGCAGCCACGACTTCCACGCCGATGCCATCGGTGCGGCCACGTGCATCGCCCGTGCGTGCCCAGCCCAGGTTGAGGTGCAGCAGGGTGCGATCCGACGCGCCGAGCACCACCGTCAGCGGTGCATTGAGGCTCCAGTCGTCGGCGCGCGGGCGGTGCCAGTCGCTGCCGAGGCCGGCACTGATCGCCACGCCCCAGCGGCGCTGATCCAGATCACGCAGTACCCGCTTGGCGCCCACGGCCCACTGCGTCGTCGAGGTGGCGTGTTGATGGCTGGCGCCGAGCGACCATTCGGTATCGGCGAACGTGCAGGCCGGTACGGCCGTCCAGTCATTGCCGGCATCGGTATGGCGGCCCCAGCTTTCCAACTGGCAGCGACCGGCATCGGTGATGGAGGCGTCGTCCACCATCAGGCTGGCGGCGGCGCGGGTGTCGAGCGGAAGCATCGCCACGGCCACGAGGGGCAGGGCGAACACACGGGAAACGTGCATGGGCAATCTCCAGGCAAACGGAAACGCCAGCGGCACCCTTCTTGGGGTCGGTGGAACGGCGATACGGATGTTGCGAGGCGGGCGAGCGTGTCAGCTGCGCCGGTGGGCCCCGTCCTGTGCGGACGGAACCGACCTTGGGGTCAGTGGGTCCGTCGGCTCAGGAGCAGCAACGAGATCGACTATGACTGTCCAAGGAGGGGGCCTCTGGAGGGAAAGGGAAGGTGGTGCGGGGCGGACCTTAGTCGGCCGCTGCCGGAGGGTCAAGCCCTTTTTCACGGCACGTGCCGGACTGTGGACCGCTTCACGGTGGAGAGTGTGCGCGGGTAGGCATCGCACGAAGCGGTCGCGATGGCGGCCGCCACATGGGCAGCATCTGTGGCATGTCGCGATCACCACCTTGCACGCAAAAAAAAACCACCCGCAGGCGGGTGGTTTTTTATCTCGCCGTGCGCCGTCGATCAGTTGACGGTGGTGCTCGGCGTGGCCGCCTTCTGGGTCAGCAGGCGGTTGATGTCCTGCAGTTCGGCGATGTCCAGCGTGCCGACGGCCTGGCCCAGCTGCAGGCGGTTCTGCAGGAAGGTGTAGCGGGCGTTGGCGTAGTCCAGCTGCGCGGAGAACAGGATGCGCTGGTTCTGGATCACGTCCAGCACGGTACGCGTGCCGACTTCCAGGCCGACCTGCGAAGCGTCATAGGCACTCTGTGCCGACACGACCGCCAGGCGACGCGCTTCCACTTCGCTGATGCCCGCCACCAGGGTCTGGTAGGCGTTGCGGGTGTTGCGGTCCAGGGCGCGCTTCTGCTGCTCGTAACCGTCCTGGGCGATGTCACGCTGGGCCAGCGCCTGGCGCACGCCGGACTGGGTGGCGCCGCCGGAGAAGATCGGCACGTTCAGGGTCAGGCCGACGCTGTTGGTGCGGCGGTCCGGGCTGAAGCTGCCGCTGTCGCCGACCACATCACCCCAGCTGGCCGACTTGCCGGCCGTGGCACCGATCGACAGGGTCGGGTAGTGCGCGCCGCGGGCGGCCGAGACGCCGGCTTCGGCGGCGTTGACCTTCAGTTCCTGCGCCTTCAGCGCCGGATTCTGCGCAACGGCCTCGTTCACCAGCGTATCGATGGTGGCGTACTTGGCCGGCAGCTCCGGACGGAAATCGGCCGGCAGGGCGCGCAGGTCGGTGACCGGCTGGCCGGTCAGTTCGGTCAGCGCCTGGTAGGCGTCGGCCAGGGTGTTCTGCGCGATGATCGTGTTGGCGCGCGCCTGGTCGTACTGGGCGCGGGCTTCGTGCACGTCGGTGATCGGGGCCAGGCCCACTTCCAGGCGCTTGTCGGCGAAGTCGAACTGCTTCTTGGCAGCGGCTTCGTTGGTCTGCGCGGCCGACAGCGATTCAATGCCCACCAGCACGTTGAAGTACGCCGCCGAGGTGCGCACGATCAGGTCGTCGTTGGCCGAATCCAGGGTGAAATCCGCTGCGCGGCTCAGTTCGCGCTGCGAACGCAGGTTGGCGAACTGGGTGAAGTTGAAGACCGTCTGGCTGCCGTTGATCGTGTAGTTCCGGCTCTTGGTGGTGAACGAGCTGGAGGTCAGATCATGGTTCGGGTTGGTGCGGCTGCGGTTGAGCGAGGCCTCGCCGTTGAGCTGCGGCAGCAATGCGGCACGCGCCTGCACGGCGCCTTCCTTGTCATACAGGCGGGTCGACTCGGCAGCCGAGAGCTGCGGATCGCCATTGCGCGCCATTTCGTAGACCTGCAGCAGGTCGGCGGCAGAGGCGGTCATCGGCAGCAGGGCGGCGGCCAGCGCAAGGGCGAGGGATCGGCGGATCATTGCGGCTTCCTTGGACTCAGAGTTGGAACTGGGGTGCCGGGGCGGCACCGCGCAGGTAGTCGATATCGGTTTCGAACAGCGATTCAGTGGTGCCGTCCGCCTTGACCAGCACCGCTTCCATGACCGGGGACCGACCACGGATCACGAACAGTCGACCGCCCGGACGCAGCCACTGGGCGAAACGTGACGGGATGACATCCACCGCGCCGGTGACGCAGATCGCATCGAAGCGGCGCTCGGTATTCCAGCTCAGCGCGTCGGCGGTTTCGATGCGGACGTTGTTGCCCAGGCCGGCGGCGTCCAGACGCGCGCGCGCGGTGGTGGCCAGCTCGGCATCGATCTCCAGGCTCAGCACTTCGCGGGCCAGCTCGCCCATGCAGGCGCTCAGGTAGCCGCTGCCGGTGCCGATTTCCAGCACTTCATCGCCCGGCTGCAGATCCAGCGCCTGCAGGGTGCGGCCTTCGATGACCGGCTTCATCATCTTCTGCCCGTTGCCCAGCGGCAGCTCGATGTCGGCATAGGCCAGGGCCCGGTGCGATTCAGCGACGAACGCCTCCCGCGGCAAGCGTGCCAGTACATCGAGCACGCGGATTTCCAGCACATCCCAGGGGCGGATCTGCTGTTCGACCATCAGTTCGCGGGCGTGGGAGTAATCGATCGTCATGAGGTTCTATATCCAGCGCAGTGGGCCGGCCATTTTACCGGTGCCGGGAGCCGGCGGCGCGCTGAGAGCATCGCTGCCGTCGCGCCGGGGTCGCAGTGCCGGAAGTCACCGCGACCTCCGGTCCATTCAGTTTAGTGCCGCCGGGCATACGCCCGCAGGAAAAAGTCGACGCTGGCGCTCACATGAGCGTTGGCATCGCACTCGGCCGGGGCCGGCCGCAGCCCGCACATCATATGCGTATGCAGCTCGCCCTTGATCAAGGTCAGGAACTGGATGGCGGCCGTCGGGAAATCGGTGATCTCCAGCTCGCCGCGGGCCGTACGGGCACGCAGGAAGTCGGCCAGCGCATCGGTGGTCCGCTGCGGGCCGGCCAGCCAGAACATCTCGCGTATCCGGTCATCGGTATCCGGCGACATCATCACCCGCTGCACGGCGACGGCCGCATCGGAGGTGATCAGGGTGAAGAAGGCGTGGCCGATGCCCATCAGCTGGTCGCGCAGCGGGCCTTCGACGTCGGTGACGAACAGTTCGTCAGGCAGCATCTCGACGCATTTGGACTGCACTGCTTCGGTGAAAAGCGTCTCTTTGTCGCCGAAATGGCTGTAAACGGTCAGCTTCGATACGCCCGCCTGGGCGGCGATGCTGTCCATGCTCACCCCGTTGTAGCCTTGGTCGACGAACAGCGACTTGGCCGCTTCCAGGATGGCCGCGCGCTTGCCCAGATCCTTCGGGCGCCCCGGCCCGGCGGCCTTGGCGACCGGCTTGGAGGGCGATTTGGAGGAGGTCGGATCAGTCATCCAATCAATACTAGACCAATCGGTTCGATATTTATACTATACCGGCTGGTTCAATATTGAGGCGATTGGAACAGAGCGTTTCCAGTGGCTTTCCCCGAGTTACTTTCAGGTCCAGGACCTCATGAAAAACATGCGATGGATGGGTGGTGGGTTGCTGGCGCTGGCGTTGGCAGCATGTGGCAAGCAGGATGCCGAACCGGCCGCGCCGATGCCGGTGCTGGTTGTCCACCCGGGCACCGTGGCCGGCCAGGAAGTGGCCGCCTACCCCGGTGAGATCCGGGCCCGCGAGGAAAGCCCGCTCTCCTTCCGCGTCGGCGGCAATCTGATCAAGCGCCATGTCGATGCCGGCCAGCGCGTGCGCAAGGGCCAGTTGCTGGCCGAGCTGGACGCCGCCGACTACGCCTCCCAGGCCAGCGCCTCACAGGCGCAGCTGGCCGCTGCCGAAGCCGACCTGATCCGTGCCCGTGATGACCAGAAGCGCTACGCCACCCTGGCCGAGCAGCAACTGGTCAGCCAGTCCGCGCTGGACAGCCAGACTGCTGCCTTCAAGGCCGCGCAGGGCCAGGCCAATGCTGCCCGCGCCAATCTGGCCGTGGCGCGCAACCAGGCCGAGTACGCGCAGCTGCGCGCGCCGGCCGATGGCGTGATCGCCAGTCGCCAGGCCGAAGCCGGGCAGGTGGTCAGCGCTGGGCAGACTGTCTTCACCCTGGCCGCCGACGGTGGCCGCGAAGTCGTGATCGCCCTGCCGGAGAGCAACATCCGCGATTACCAGGTCGGCCAGCCGGTGCAGGTGGAACTGTGGAACCGCCCCGGCCAGATGCTGCCGGGTACGATCCGTGAGATCGCCCCGGCCGCCGATGCACAGGGGCGCACCTATGCCACCCGCGTCAGCCTGGCACCGGAAGCGTTGACCGAAGTGGAACTGGGCCAGAGCGCGCGCGTGTTCGCCGCCGCAGGACGCCAGGGCACGCTGCAGTTGCCGCTGGCCGCCGTACAGCGCGGCGCCGACGGCCGCAGCAGCGTGTGGGTGGTCGATCCGGCCAAGCACACGTTGAAGGCCACGCCGGTGACGGTCGGGGCGTACGCCGTTGAATCGGTTCCGGTGCTGAGCGGGGTGAACGCGAACGACTGGGTGGTCGCCGCCGGCGGCCATCTGCTGCGCGAGGGCCAGCCGGTGACGGCGGTGGACCGCCAGAACCGCCCGGTGCTGGCACCGGCGGCCAAGCCTGCCGCGGCCGACGCGCCTGCTGCCGGCAAGGGGAACTGATCCCGTGCGCCGCTTCAATCTTTCCGAATGGGCGCTGGGCAACCGGCCCCTGGTGCTGTTTGCGATGCTGGCCTTCGCGATCATCGGCGCGTGGTCGTACAAGCACCTGGGCCAGTCCGAAGATCCCCCGTTCACCTTCAAGGTGATGGTGGTGCGCACGAACTGGCCCGGCGCGACCGCCGAACAGGTCTCCCGCCAGGTCACCGAGCCGATCGAGAAAGCCCTGCTGAACACCGGGCAGTACGAGTTCATCCGCTCCTACTCGCGCCCGGGCGAGTCGCAGGTGATCTTCGTGGCGCGCGACAGCTTGCGCTCCAAGGCGATTCCCGACCTGTGGTACCAGGTGCGCAAGCGCGTGGGCGACATCAAGCCGACCCTGCCGCGCGAGATCGTCGGGCCGTTCTTCAACGACGAATTCGGCGACACCTTCGGCAACATCTACGCGTTGACCGGGCAGGGCTTCGACTACGCCGTGATGCGCGACTACGCCGACCGCATCCAGCTGGAACTGCAGCGCGTGCCCGATGTGGGCAAGATCGAGCTGGAAGGCCTGCAGGACGAAAAGGTCTGGATCGAGCTGTCCAACACCAAGCTGGCCACGCTGGGCGTATCGCTGCAGCAGGTGCAGCAGGCCTTGGCCGACCAGAACGCGATTGCCGCCACCAGCTTCTTTGAAACCCCGACCGATCGCGTGCAGCTGCGCGTCACCGGCCAGTTCCAGAGCGTGGAGGACATCCGCAGCTTCCCGATCCAGGCTGGCGACCGCACCGTCCACCTGGGCGACATCGCCGAGATCAAACGCGGTTTTGCCGATCCGGCCTCGCCGAAGATGCGCTTCATGGGGGAAGACGCGATCGGCATCGCCGTGGCGATGAAAGACGGCGGCGACATCCTCAAGCTGGGCAGCACGCTGGACGCCGAGTTCGAACGGCTGCAGAAGACACTGCCCGCCGGCATGCAGCTGCGCAAGGTCTCCGACCAGCCGCATGCGGTGGAAGAGTCGGTCGGCGAGTTCGTGCAGGTGCTGACCGAAGCGGTGGTGATCGTGCTGCTGGTGAGCTTCTTCTCGCTCGGCCTGCGCACCGGCCTGGTGGTGGGTGTGACCATTCCGCTGGTGCTGGCGATGACGTTCTTCGTCATGCATTACTTCGGCATCGGCCTGCACAAGATTTCCCTGGGCGCGCTGGTGCTGGCGCTGGGCCTGCTGGTGGACGATGCGATCATCGCCGTGGAGATGATGGCCACCAAGATGGAGCAGGGGTACGACCGCCTGCGCGCGGCCAGCTTCGCCTGGGAGTCGACCGCGTTCCCGATGCTGACCGGCACGCTGATCACCGCGGCCGGCTTCCTGCCGATCGCTACGGCCGCCTCCAGCACGGGCGAGTACACCCGCTCGTTGTTCCAGGTGGTGACCATCGCACTGGTGGTGTCGTGGATCGCCGCGGTGCTGTTCATTCCGTACCTGGGCGACAAGATGTTGCCGGACCTGTTCAACCCGCAGCCGCCCAGGCCGGAGAGCCTGGCCGGGCGCTGGCACGCGCGTCGCCTGCAGTGGGCCGACCGCCATCCCGCGTTCGCGCGCTGGATCGCACCGAAGGTGCATGCGCACGACCACGATCCGTACCAGCGTCCGTTCTACGTGCGCTTCCGCAGGTTCCTCGATGTCTGCCTGCGCCATCGCTGGTGGGTGATCGCCGCCACCGCCGCGCTGTTCGTGTTTTCGCTGCTGATCTTCCGCTTCGTGCCGCAGCAGTTCTTCCCGGATTCGACCCGCCCGGAACTGATGGTGGACATCGAACTGGCCGAGGGCGCCTCGCTGCAGGCGACCCAGGCCCAGGCGGCCAAGCTGGAAAAACTGCTCAAGGACCGCGAGGGCATCAGCAACTATGTCGCTTACGTGGGCACCGGCTCGCCGCGCTTCTACCTGCCGTTGGACCAGCAGCTGCCCGCCACCAACTTCTCGCAGTTCGTGGTGCTGACCGAGAACACCAAGGCACGTGAGGCGACCCGCGACTGGCTGCTCAAGGACGTGATTCCGCAGTTCCCGGACGTGCAGATGCGCGTGACCCGCCTGGAAAACGGCCCGCCGGTCGGCTACCCGGTGCAGATGCGCATCTCCGGCGAGCATATCGAGCAGGTGCAGGCCATCGCCCGGCAGGTGGAAGCCAAGGTGCGTGCGAACCCGCACGTGATGAACGTCAACCTGGACTGGAGCGAGCCGAGCAAAGTGGTACGGCTGGTGATCGACCAGGACCGGGCACGCGCACTGGGTGTGAGCAGCGCGCAGGTGAGCCAGCTGCTGGGCACCTCGTTGTCGGGCATGAGTGTGAGCACCTACCGGGAAGGCAACCGCCTGATCGAAATGCTGCTGCGTGGGCCGGACAACGAACGCGTGCGGCTGGACATGCTGGGCAGCCTGGCGATCCCGACCAGCAGCGGCACCTCGGTGACGCTGTCGCAGGTGGCGCGCCTGGAGTACGTGTTCGAGGACGGCATCATCTGGCACCGCAACCGCCTGCCGACGGTGACGGTGCGCGCCGACATCGCCGATGCGAAGCAGCCGCTGGACGTGGTGCAGCAGATCCTGCCGACACTGGAGGAAATCCGTGCCGGGCTGCCGTCCGGTTACCTGCTTGAAACCGGCGGCACCGTGGAGGATTCCACGCGTGGCCAGGATTCGATCAAGGCCGGCATGCCGCTGTTCCTGATCGTGGTGGCCACGTTGCTGATGCTGCAGCTGCGCAGCTTCTCGCGTGCGGCGATGGTGCTGGTCACCGCGCCGCTGGGCATCATCGGCGCGACCCTGTTCCTGTTGCTGTTCCGTGCACCGTTCGGCTTCGTGGCCCTGCTGGGCACGATCGCGCTGGCCGGCATGATCATGCGCAATTCGGTGATCCTGATCGACCAGATCCAGCAGGACATCGACGCCGGCCACGACCGCTGGCACGCAATCATCGATGCCACCGTGCGTCGCTTCCGCCCGATCGTGCTGACCGCGCTGGCCGCGGTGCTGGCGATGATCCCGCTGTCGCGCAGTGCGTTCTACGGTTCGATGGCGATCTCGATCATGGGTGGCCTGATCGTCGGCACCGTGCTGACCCTGGTATTCCTGCCCGCACTGTATGCGGCGTGGTTCCGGGTGAAGCCGGATGAGGCGGGCGCTGGCTGACCTGCGGCCATGCCAATGGGTGGGGCCGACCGCTGGTCGGCGCCACCGGTGCCGCGACGGGGCATCTGGGCGGTTGCCTGGCCGGGGGCAGTTGTTTCCCCGCAGTGGTGCATCACGCGCAATTTTCGTAGAAGTTGCATTGCCTCCTGTGCGCGCAGTGGTCAGCGTAGGCAGTTGTCTGCCCAACTGCCACAGGTTCTCCATGAAGTTTCTGCACCCCATGCTGCTGATGGGTTCGACGTTGCTGGGCTCGCTTGTAGCGTCAGCGGCTGCCAGCGAAGCGGCGTTGGCGCCCGTCGCACTTCCGGCCGATGCGCGCGCGATGGCCGCCGTAACCGCCCTGGTGTCCTGCCAACCTACGACGTATACCGAGGCGGCGCTCGCCGCCGAGCTGCTGCAGCGCGCTGGCACGCGTGCGGAGGATCTTCCCGGTGCAGCCCAACGCTTTCGCCTCCCCGCCGCGGTCACGGTGCTTGGCACGCCTACGGACCTGATCGCGGTTGGCGGCGATGGCATCCACGCCATCCTGGCCGACACCCCGATCGGCAACCTCACTGGTACCGCTGCCCTGACGCCGCACCACTATCCGCAGCGCCAGGGTAGGTGGCTCACCCCCGTGGCGGTGCGCAATGACGGCGACGGATGGATCCGGCAGCGTGTGATCGAGGTGGATGTGGATCCGCAGCGCCCGGGCGATCTGCGGGTGGCGTGCGCAGAGGTCATCGACAGCCGCCGGCAGCAGCAGGAGCGAGCGGGCGACGTGGCACCCATGACGTATCCCGCCGGCACGGACGTGATGCCGCTGGTGGGAAACATACTGGAGTGCAAGGCCGACCGGCGGGCTTCGGTGACGCTGGCGACCTCTTTGTTGATGAATGGACCGCCCAGCCCACCGTTCGCGACGTGGGGAGATGAATCCGATGCGGAGCGCTTCCAATGGATACTGCCGCGCCCGTTGCCGCTGCGCGATGTGACCGTGCGCAGCCTGCGGCTCGTGGATTCGATTGCATTTGGCGCCGTAGAGGATGTGCCCGCCGCTGAGTTGGCGCGGCGTTGGGGTCTATCGTCAGCGGAGAACGATTTTGGCGAGCCGGTCTATCTGAAGGATATGCCGGTACGGGTCGCGCCGGATGGTTGGGAAGAGCAACGCCGTCTGTGGGTACTGGACGAAGAAGACGGCGCAACCCTGGTGGGGTGTGGCTACGAAGAGCGCGTCAGCGAGTTCGGCTGGTGGCCGGGCGACAGGATGGATGGCACCCTCGTCGCCCCGCGCCGGTAGAGCCGGCAGGATCAGTAAACGCCCTGCGCCAGCATCGCATCGGCCACTTTGACGAAGCCGGCGATATTGGCGCCATCCACGTAGTTCACGCTGCCATCGGCCCGTTTGCCGTGGCGCACGCAGTTGGCGTGGATATCCTTCATGATGCCGTGCAGGCGCTCATCGACATCGGCGTGGTGCCATGACAGGCGCTGCGCGTTCTGGCTCATTTCCAGCCCCGAGGTGGCCACGCCGCCGGCGTTGCTGGCCTTGCCCGGCGCATACAGGGTGCCTGCCTTGAGGAAGACCTCCATGGCCTCCAGTGTCGACGGCATGTTGGCGCCTTCAGCCACGCACAGCACATCGTTGTCCACCAAGGCGCGGGCGTCGTTCTCGTCCAGTTCGTTCTGGGTGGCGCAGGGCAGGGCGATCTCAGCCGGGATGTGCCAGGGGCGCTTGCCGTCCAGGTACTCGAAGCGTGTGTCGTCGGCCAGTTCCGACAGGCAGCCGCGACGTTCGTTGCGCAGTTCCATCACCTCCTGCAGGCCCGCTTCGTCGAAGCCCTCCCGGGCGTACAGCGTGCCGCCGGAATCGGAAAGCGTGAGGACTTTCGCGCCGAGTTCGATGGCTTTGATCGCCGCATGCTGGGCCACGTTGCCAGCGCCGGAAATCAGCACTTTCGCGCCATCGGTATCGCGCCGCGCATGGTGCAGCATCTGCTCGACGAAGTAGACCGTGCCGAAGCCCGTCGCTTCCGGGCGCATCAGGCTGCCACCATAGGAGAGGCCTTTGCCGGTGAACACGCAGGCGGCATTGTTGGTGAGCTTCTTCATCATGCCGGCCATGTAGCCGACCTCGCGGGCGCCCACGCCGATATCGCCAGCCGGTACATCGGTGTCTGCCCCCAGGTGGCGATGCAGTTCCAGCATCAGCGCCTGGCAGAAGCGCATCACCTCGCTGTCGCTGCGGCCCTTGGGATTGAAATCCGAACCGCCCTTGCCACCGCCCATCGGCAGGGTGGTCAGCGCGTTCTTCAGTGTCTGCTCGAACGCCAGGAACTTCAGGATCGACTGGTTCACCGAGGGATGAAAGCGCATGCCGCCCTTGAACGGGCCGATCGCCGAGCTGTGCTGCACGCGCCAGCCACGGTTGACATGGGTCTTGCCGGCATCATCGGCCCAGGCAACGCGGAACTGGATCACCCGCTCCGGCTCCACCAGCCGCTCCAGCAGGCCCTGTTCCAGGTAGCGGGGGTGGCGCTGCAGGAACGGCCACAGGCTCTGGATCACTTCTTTGACGGCCTGCAGGAATTCCGGCTGGTGCGGATCACGCTGGGCCACGTGGTTGAGAAAGTCGTCAGAGGAACGATGGTTCAAGGGCTTTCCTTGTTGGGGGCCGGCCGCTGACTGCGACGTGGCCGACGGGACAGGGAGGCCGTGCGGGATGTAGAAACACGAACGCGGCCCTCAGGCCGCGCTCGTTGCGATCATTGCAGCTTGGCAAGGACCGCGTCGGTTGCGGCGGCAGTACTCACCGCGAAACCCTTGGCGGCGAGGTCGGCGGTGAACACGCCGTCATCGAGCACGGCGTACACCGCTGCCTCGACCGTAGCAGCCTCTTCGTCCAGCCCCAGTGAATGCCGCAGCAGCATCGCAGCGCTGAAGATCGTGGCGTAGGGATTGGCGATGCCTTTGCCGGCGATGTCCGGCGCCGAGCCGTGGATCGGCTCGTAGATGCCGACCGCGCCGGGCTCGCCCAGCGAGGCCGAGGGCAGCAGGCCGAGCGAGCCGGCCAGCATCGAGGCTTCGTCGGTGAGGATGTCGCCGAACATGTTCTCGGTCACGATCACGTCGTACTCGCGTGGCTTGGCCAGCAGATGCATGGCCATCGAATCGACCAGCTGGTGCTCCAAGGCAATCTCCGGGAATTCCTCGCGGCCGATCCGTGCGGCGACGTCGCGCCACAGGCGCGAGGTCTCCAGGACGTTGGCCTTGTCCACCGAGGTGACCTTGCCGCGGCGGGTCTGCGCGAGCCGGAACGCGGTGCGCATGACGCGCTCGATCTCGCCCACGCTGTAACTGCACAGGTCGCTGGCGGTGTCGGCGGTGCGGGTCTTCTCACCGAAGTAGATGCCGCCGGTCAGTTCGCGCACGACGACGAAGTCCACGCCCTCCAGCAGTTCGGCCTTGATCGGCGAAGCGCCGAGCGCGGCGGCATGCGTGCGCACCGGGCGAAGGTTTGCATACAGCCCCAGTGCCTTGCGGATCGCCAGCAGGCCCTGTTCCGGGCGCACCTTGGCGTTGGGATCGGACCACTTCGGCCCGCCCACCGCACCGAGCAGGATGGCGTCCGCCTTCCGGCAGGCCTCCAGCGTGCTGGCCGGCAGTGGTTCGCCGTGGCGATCGATGGCGATACCACCGATGTCGTGCTCCTGGAACCCGAAGGTGTGCCCGAAACGGGTGGCGACGGCCTCCAGCACCGCCACGGCGGCGGTGGCGACTTCCGGACCGATGCCGTCACCCGGCAATACGACAATCTCAGCGTGCATGTTCACTCTCGTAACGTTCGATATCAGGAGTACGGCCCAACAGATACCCCAATTGGTCCACGCCTTCCAGCAGGCAGGTCTGCGAGAAGCCGTCCAGCGGGAAGGTATACACACGCCCATCGGGCGTGCGCAGTTCGCGTGCGGCCACGTCGATGGTCAGTGCGTCATCCGGGCGCTGCATCAGCGTCTGCACGTCGGCTTCGTCCAGCACGATCGGCAGCAGGCCGTTCTTCAGCGAATTGCCGCGGAAGATATCGGCGATCTCGCTGCTGACGATGGCGCGCAGGCCCAGGTCGGTCAGCGCCCACGGCGCATGCTCGCGCGAAGAGCCGCAGCCGAAGTTGCGGCCGGCCAGCAGGATGCTGCGGCCGGCGTTGTGCGGCTGGTTGAAGGCGAAAGCCGGGTTCGGCACGCCTTCGCTCTGCCAGCGCCAATCATTGAACGCATGCTTGCCCAGGCCGACACGCTCGGTGGTGGACAGGAAGCGCGCGGGGATGATCTGGTCGGTATCGATGTTGGTCTCGCGCAGCACCACGCTGGTCGAGGTCAGGGTACGGAAGCCGCTCATCAGGCCACCTCCAGCGTGGCATACAGTTCACGTGGGTCGGCAACGCGGCCGTTCACCGCCGCCCAGGCGGCCGTCATCGGCGAGGCCAGCAGGGTGCGCGAGCCGGGGCCCTGGCGGCCTTCGAAGTTGCGGTTGCTGGTGCTGACCGCCAGCTGCCCCGGGGCAACCAGGTCGCCGTTCATGGCGATGCACATCGAACAGCCGGGCTCGCGCCATTCGGCACCGGCAGCGCGCACCACCACATCGATGCCTTCGGCTTCGGCCTGGCGCTTGACGATTTCCGAGCCCGGCACCACCAGCATGCGCACGCTCGGGGCGACGCGGCGGCCCTGGAGTACCTGCGCCACTTCGCGCATGTCGCTCAGCCGGCCGTTGGTGCAGGAGCCGACGAAGACCACATCCACCGGGGTGCCGGCCAGGGTCTGCCCGGCGTGGAAGTGCATGTAATCCAGCCCCTTCTGGTCGGCCGCATCGTTGGCCGCCGGAATCGGCTGGTCCACGGCGATGGCGGTGCCGGGGTGGGTGCCCCAGGTCAGGGTCGGCCGGATGTCGGCGGCGTCGATGTGGACCTCCACGTCGAAGCGCGCACCGGGATCGCTGCGCAGCTGCGACCACGCGCTGACCGCGGCATCGAAGTCGGCGCCCTTGGGGCCACGCGGGGTGGCGGCCACCCAGTCGAAGGTGACCTGGTCGGGGGCGACCATGCCGGCACGTGCCCCGGCTTCGATGGACATGTTGCACAAGGTCATGCGCTGCTCCATGTCCATCGCTTCGATCGCGCTGCCACGGAACTCCAGCACATGGCCGGTGCCACCGTTGACGCCGATCACACCGATGATATGCAGCACCACGTCCTTGGCGCCGACGCCCTGCGCCAGCGTGCCATCCACGGTGATCGCCATCGTTTTGGCCTTGCGCTGCAGCAGGCACTGGGTGGCCAGCACGTGGCCGACCTCGCTGGTGCCGATGCCGAAGGCCAGCGCGCCGAACGCGCCGTGGGTGGAGGTGTGGCTGTCACCGCAGACGATGGTCATCCCCGGCTGGGTAAAGCCCTGCTCGGGGGCGATCACGTGCACGATGCCGCGGCTGGCCGATTGCAGGTCGAACAGCTCGATGCCGTGCGTGGCGCAGTTGTCGGCCAGCATCGCCACCTGGGCTTCGGAGGCGGCGCTGGCATACGGCAGCTTGCCGTCGGCAGCGGCCGGCAGGGTGGGGGTGGAGTGGTCCATCGTCGCCTTGGTCCGGTCCGGCCGGCGCGGGGAGAGGCCGCGCTCGCGCAGTTCGGTGAAGGCCTGCGGCGAGGTCACTTCGTGGATCAGGTGCAGGTCGATGTACAGCACGGCGGGGGCGCTGTCGGTTTCGGGCACGACGACGTGGGCGTCCCACAGTTTGTCGTACAGGGTGCGGGGAGCTGGGGTCATGGACTGGCCTTGCTGCGGTTCGGGGTACGTCATGGGGTGCTCAGGCCGCGGCGGTGGCCGTGGGCTGCTCGGTCGTCGCGCTGCGCTGGCGCAGCAGACGGTTGGCCACCTCCAGCCACGCCAATGCGGAGGCTTCGATGATGTCGCGGCTGGTGCCGGTGCCTTCGTACTCCACGCCTTCGTGGCGCACGCTCAGGTTGGCTTCGCCGCGCGCATCGGCGCCGATGCCCACACTGTGCACGTGGTAGCTGTCCAGCATCAACTGCACGCCGGTGGCGGCCGACAGCGCGCCGAACAACGCATCCACCGGGCCATCGCCCTGGGCGGTCTCGGCAACCCGGTTGCCTTCAGGATCGGACAGCTCCACCAGCGCATTGGCGCGGCTGCCGACATCGCTGATCGTCATCGACGCCAGGCGGTAGCCGTTCTGGGTGGCACTGCCCTGCATCAGGGTCTGCAGGTCGGCATCGGTGACCACGCGCTGCTGCTCGCACAGCGCCTTGAACTGCTCGAAGACCAGCTTCAGCTCTTCTTCTTCCAGCCAGAAGCCCAACGCACGCAGGCGCTGGTCGACCGCGGCGCGGCCACTGTGGCGGCCCAGCACCATCTGCGAGGACTCCCAGCCCACGTCTTCCGGTCGCATGATTTCGTAGGTGCCGCGGTGGCGCAGCATGCCGTGCTGGTGGATGCCCGACTCGTGCGCGAAGGCGTTGGCACCGACGATCGCCTTGTTGCGCTGGACCGGCATGCCGACCAGGCGCTGCAGCAGCTGGGAGGTGGCCACGATGCGCTGGGTGTTGATGCGCGTGTCTTCGTCGTAGAAGGCGTTGCGTACCTTCAGCACCATCGCGATCTCTTCCAGCGAGCAGTTGCCCGCGCGCTCCCCGATGCCGTTGATCGTGCACTCGACCTGGCGTGCGCCACCTTCGATGGCGGCCAGCGAGTTGGCCACGGCCAGGCCCAGATCGTTGTGGCAGTGCGCGCTGAAGATGATGCGGTCGCTGTCGGGCACGCCGGCGATCACCCGCTGGAACATGCCGCGGATCTCTTCGGGCGTGGTGAACCCCACGGTGTCGGGCAGGTTGATGGTGGTGGCGCCGGCGGCCACGGCCACGCGGGCAACCTCGATCAGGAAATCTTCCTCGGTGCGCGTGGCATCTTCAGCGGAGAACTCCACATCGCCCACGTAGCTGCGGGCCAGGCTGACGTGCTTGTGCACCGACTCCAGCACCTGCTCGCGGCTCATGCGCAGTTTGTGCTCGCGATGCAGCGGGCTGGTCGACAGGAACACATGCAGGCGCGGGTTCGCGGCGGCTTCCAGCGCCTTGGCCGAGGTTTCGATATCGGCGGCCAGGCAGCGCGACAGCACGGCCAGGGTCGGGCGACGGACCTCACGGGCGATCATCGCCATCGCTTCGCGGTCGGACTGGGAACTGGCCGGGAAGCCGGTTTCCATGACATCAACGCCCAGCTCGTCCAGCGCGCGGGCCATCACCAGCTTCTGCTGCGGGCTCATGCTGCAGCCGGGCGATTGTTCGCCGTCGCGCAGGGTGGTGTCGAAAATTCTGATTCGGGGGGAGTTGGGCATGGTCACCAGGAGGTCTCCTCGACGGCAATGTCGGATGGGATGGCAGAGGTAGGAATCGAAACGGAAATCGGGGGTGTCGCGAGCACGGTTGGTAGGGGCGGGCGTGTTCGCTCGCTGGCGCGGCGGCGCGGTTTGCGCGGGGGGCGGGGACGGATGTCGGCCAGCAGCTGGGCCAGGACCAGCGCATCGATGTTGCCGCCGGAGACCACCGCGCACTTGCGCTTGCCGGCCACGCGGCGGCCGGCCGCCAGCGCCAGCGCGCCGGCGCCTTCGGCGATGACGTGTTCTTCCAGCGCCAGCCGCACCAGGGTTTCGCGCAGCTCGGCTTCGCGGACGATGACGACATCATCCAGCAACGCGCTGCACAGCCTGCGGGTCAGGAAACCGGGGATCTTCACCTTGACGCCGTCGGCCAGGGTGGCGACCGGGGCGATCTCACGCACGTCGCCGCGGATCGCACGGGCCATCGAATCGACGCCCTCGACCTGCGCGCCGACGATGCGTACACCCTGCGATTTCAGCGCCAGCGCGACGCCCGAAGCCAGGCCACCGCCGCCGATCGGCACGATCACCACGTCGGGCGCATGCGGGGCCAGTTCGATGCCCAGGGTGCCCTGGCCGGCGATCACATCGGGATCGTCGAAGGCGGACAGGAAACGGTAGCCGTGCTGGTCGGCCAGGGCGCGGGCGAAGGCATAGGCCTCGTCGTAACTCTCGCCGTGCTGGCGGACCGTGGCGCCCCAGTGGGCGACGCCGGCAATCTTGGTGGCGGGCGCACCGTGGGGCATCACGGTGATGGCGGGGATGTTCAGACGGTAGGCGGCCCAGGCCACGCCCTGGGCGTGGTTGCCGGCGGAGGCGCAGATGACCGGGCGGTCATCGCCGCGCTCACGCCCGGCCAGCAGTGCGTTCAGGGCGCCGCGCACCTTGTACGACCCGGTGCGCTGCAGGTTCTCCAGCTTCAGCCACACGCCGAAACGTTCGGCGTAATGCAGCGGCGTGGGCGGCAGGAAGCGGCGCAGCCGCGCCTGCGCGGCCAGCACGTCGGCGACGCTTACGTCGCCTACGTCCGGTTCCTGCGGGGCGCGGCTAGCCGGCATCGTGCACCCGGCCACGGTGATCGTCGCCATGCGGTACGCGCTGCGACGGCGCACGGTGCGGCGCACGACCGAGAAGGCACCTCCGTACCGGCACCGATGCAGCGGTGCGGGCGTTCATGCGGATACTCCGGGTTCCAGTGCGCTGATGCGCACCGAAACACAGTCGTAGATCTTCTCGATCTGGCGGCGCAGCGTTTCCGGTGGACGGGTGCTGTCCACCACCAGCTGCAGGTGCCAGCGGCCATCGTCGGCGGCATTGGGCGCGCCGGCGATCGCGCGCGGCGCGAAGCCGCGGCGTTCGGCCATGCCGATCACGCGCAGCAGCGCGCCTTCGGCCGGGGTCAGCACCAGGTCAAGCCGGTATTGCATTGGGGAACTCCTGGGACTGATGGGCGGGGTTGCTTTCCAGCATCGTGCTGTTGGCGTTGTTGGGCGGCACCAGCGGCCAAACGTTGGCACGGGCATCGATGGCCACATGCAGCAGCGCCGGGCCGGGCTGGGCCAGCATCGCGGCCAGGCCGCCCTCGACATCGTCACGCGCTTCGATACGCGTGGCCGGAATGCCGAACACCTGCGCCAGCGCAGCGAAGTCCGGGTTGTCGGACAGATCGATCTCGCTGTAGCGCTCGGCGAAGAACAGCTCCTGCCACTGGCGGACCATGCCCAGCGAGCTGTTGTCCAGCAGCACGATCTTCACCGGCAGGCGGCAGCGGGCGATGGTGACCAACTCCTGCACGTTCATCATGAAACTGCCATCGCCGGAGACCAGCACCACGGTGCGGTCGGGGCAGGCGAACTGCGCGCCCATCGCTGCCGGCAGGCCGAAGCCCATCGTGCCCAGCGCGCCGCTGGTCAGGTGGTTGCGTGGGTGGTTGAAGCGGCAGTGCTGGGCGACCCACATCTGATGCTGGCCGACATCGCAGGCGATGATCGCGTCGCTCGGGGCCAGTTCGCTCAGGCGCTTCAGCAGCGCCGGTGCATAGATGTGCTTGCCCGGTGCGTCGTAGCGCGGCGCGAAGCGTTCACGATGGCCCTGGCAGCGCTTCGCCCAGGCCTCCTGCGTGGCCGGGGCGGTGGCCGCGACGGTCAGCGCGCGCAGCGCCGTACCCACGTTGCCCGGCACCGCGATGTCGGCGGTGCGCAGCTTGGAGATCTCGTACGCGTCGGCATCGATATGCACGACGCGCGCAAACGGAGCGAACTCGTTCAACTTGCCGGTGGCGCGGTCATCGAAACGGGCGCCGACCACCACCAGCAGATCGCTTTCCTGCACCGCCATGTTGGCCGCGCGGGTACCGTGCATGCCCAGCATGCCCAGGTAGTGCGGATGCTGTGGCGGCAGCGCACCCAGCCCGCGCAGGGTCAGCACGGTCGGGATCGCCGTGGCCTCGACGAAGGCACGGAAGTCCTCCACCGCATCGCCCAGCGCCACGCCACCACCGGCATAGATCACCGGCTTCTCGGCCTCGGCGATGGCGGCGATGGCGTGCGCGATGGCCTCGTCCTGCGGCGCAGGCGGTGCCACCACGGTGGAGGGGACGTGGTCGGGCAGATGCGACGCATCGGCGACCTGCACGTCCTTGGGCAGATCGATCAGCACCGGACCCGGGCGACCCTCGCGGGCGATCCGGAACGCATCGGCGACCACCTGCGGCAGGTCATCGACCGAGCGCACCAGCCAGCTGTGCTTGACGATCGGCAGGGTCAGCCCGAACACGTCCAGTTCCTGGAACGCGTCGGTGCCCAGCAGCGGGGTGGCGACCTGGCCGGTGATGCAGACCATCGGCACCGAATCCAGCATCGCATCGGCGATGCCGGTGACCAGGTTGGAGGCGCCCGGGCCGGAGGTGGCGACGCAGACGCCGACCCGGCCACTGGCGCGGGCGAAGCCGTTGGCAGCCAGGGCGGCGCCCTGTTCGTGGCGGACCAGGATGTGCTTCAGCCCGGAATCCACCAGGGCGTCGTAGAACGGCATGATGGTGCCGCCCGGATAGCCGAACAGCGTATGCACGCCCTCGGCTTCCAGGGCCTGCGTCAACCAGCGTGCGCCGTTGCGGGGCGCGGTGCTGTGTGCGGAGGTATTCATGCGGTGACCTTTACGAAAGCGGGTGGGGGAGCCGCGCGTTTTACGCGGCTTGACTTTGCAACCAGACCATCTTGGCGCGCAGTTCCTTGCCTACCTTCTCGATCGGGTGCTCCAGGTCGGCCTGCTTGAACTTGTTGTAGTTCGGCAGACCCGCTTCGTACTCGGCCACCCAGTTCTTGGTGAAGGTGCCGTTCTGGATGTCGGTCAGCACGTCCTTCATGCGCGCCTTGGTACCGGCATCGATGACGCGCGGGCCGCTGACGTAGTCGCCGTACTGCGCGGTCTCGGAGATGAATTCCAGCATGCGGGTGATGCCGCCTTCGTAGAACAGATCCACGATCAGTTTCAATTCGTGCAGTACTTCGTAGTAGGCGATTTCCGGCTGATAGCCGGCTTCGACCAGGGTTTCGAACCCGGCCTGGACCAGTGCCGAAGCACCGCCGCACAGCACGGCCTGTTCGCCGAACAGATCGGTCTCGGTCTCTTCCTTGAAGGTGGTCTGGATCAGGTTGGCGCGCGCGCCGCCCAGACCACCGGCGTAAGCCAGCGCGAACTCGGCGGCCTTGCCGCTCTTGTCCTGGTAGACCGCCCAGATGCACGGCACGCCGCGGCCGATTTCATACTCGCGACGGACCAGCGCACCCGGGCCCTTCGGTGCGACCAGCACCACGTCCAGATCCTCGCGCGGAGTGATCATGTCGAAGTGCACGTTCAGGCCATGCGCGAACAGCAGCACCGCGCCCTGTTTCATGTTTGGTGCGAGCACGTCTTCGTAGAGCTTCTTCTGCACCATGTCCGGGGTCAGCACCGCGACCAGATCGGCATCCTTCACCGCTTCGGACGGGGCTTTGACGGTGAAGCCGTCGGCCTGTGCCTTGACCTCGGTCGGACCGCCCGGGCGCAGCCCGACGACGACATCGAAACCGGATTCACGCAGATTCAGCGCGTGCGCGCGGCCCTGGCTGCCGTAGCCGACAACAGCGATCTTGATCTGGGGCAGGTCGTTGGTGCTCATGGGGGAGGTCCTTTGGAGGCAAGAAAAAAGAGGGCCGACGGTCAGCGACGCGTCGGCCCATCAGGGGAAGGGGTGGCACCGGCCTGGCCGCGACCACACGCGAACGCACCCGCCGTGGGGGCGGTGGGCGTCGGCTGGCTCGGGGCGGGCTGGCGGGTCATGGTGGAAGGCAACTCGGAGGGGAGGATGGAAAACAAAGGGTTCTGAAACGAAAAAACCCGCACCTGGTCGGGTGCGGGTTTTGATGGATACCTGGCAGTCTTGCTTACACGCCGGTCCGTCCCGCACCTGTTGGTTGGGTAATAAGTACGAGGACGAGAAGCGAATGGATCGCGGCCGCGCCGGGGTCGGCGTGCTGGATGGATTCGCGGGTGGCTGTGCGCTGCAACATGAGATCGAGAAAACCACACGGGTTTTGGCGGTGTCAACCCTGGCAGGACAATTTCCATCGGTTTCGTCTGCATCCACCGCAATGCCCCGCCAGACAAGGATGGTTGCGGCTGAAAGCGTTCCGGTGAACCGGAATTCAGTATTTTGGCGCTGTCGATTGCGCGGATCCGGGGCCGATTTCCTCCCCGGTACATGACCATTGTGGGATGTCATCACAGGGCATCTGCCGCCACCATCGATGTCGCTACCACCCTTCAGGAATTCCCCCGTGTCCCCACGCCTCGCCCGCGGCCTGCTCGCCGCCGCCCTGCTGTCCACGCTGCCCGCCGCGGCGATCGCCGCAGACCGGATCACCGGCCATGCCTTTGCCACCCGCTCGGAGGTGATCGCACCGCACGCGATGGCCGCCACCTCCCAGCCCCTGGCCACGCAGATCGCCCTGGACGTGATGAAGTCCGGTGGCTCGGCCGTGGATGCCGCGATCGCCGCCAATGCTGCCCTCGGCCTGATGGAGCCGACCGGCAATGGCGTGGGTGGCGACCTGTTCGCGATCGTCTGGGACCCCAGAACCGAGAAGCTGTATGGCTACAACGGCTCGGGCCGCTCGCCCAAGTCGCTGACCCTGGCCGAGTTCCAGCGCCGCGGCCTGAAGGAAATCCCCGCCACCGGGCCGCTGCCGGTCTCGGTGCCCGGCGCGGTGGACGGCTGGTTCGCCCTGCACGAGCGCTTCGGTCGCAAGCCGATGGCCGACAACCTGGCCCCGGCGATCCGCTACGCCCGCGAAGGCCACCCGGTCGCCGAGGTCATCGCCTACTACTGGGACCGCTCGGTGCCGCGACTGTCCAAGTATCCTGGCTTCACCGAGCAGTTCACGATCAACGGCCATGCCCCGCGCAAGGGCGAGATGTGGAAGAACCCGAACCTGGCCCACACCCTGGAGCAGATCGCCCAGGGCGGTCGCGATGCCTTCTACAAGGGCGACATCGCCCGCACCATCGGCACCTACTTCAAGGCCAACGGCGGCTACCTGAGCTATGACGACATGGCCAGCCACCACGGCGAGTGGGTGGAGCCGGTCAGCAGCAACTACCGCGGCTATGACGTGTGGGAGCTGCCCCCGAACAGCCAGGGCATCGCGGCGCTGCAGATCCTCAATGTGCTCGAAGGCTACGACTTCTCCAGGATTCCCTTTGGCTCACCCGAACACGTGCACCTGTTCGTGGAGGCCAAGAAGCTGGCCTTCGCCGACCGCGCGCGCTTCTACACCGACCCGGCGTTCCATCCGGCTCCGGTCGACCGGCTGATCTCCAAGGGCTACGCCGCCGAGCGCCGCAAGCTGATCTCGATGGACAAGGCGCTGAGCGAAGTGCAGCCGGGCACGCCCAAGCAGCTGCAGGAAGGCGACACGATCTACATGACCGTGGCCGATGCCGACGGCATGATGGTCTCGCTGATCCAGTCCAATTACCGTGGCATGGGCAGTGGCATGGCGCCTCCGGGCCTGGGCTTCATCCTGCAGGACCGTGGCGAGATGTTCGTGCTGCGCAAGGATCACCCGAACGGGTATGCACCGGGCAAGCGTCCGTTCCAGACGATCATTCCGGGGTTCGTCACCAAGGATGGCAAGCCGTGGATGAGCTTCGGGGTGATGGGCGGTGCGATGCAGCCGCAGGGCCATGCGCAGATCGTGATGAACATGGTCGACTTCGGGATGAATCTGCAGGAGGCCGGCGATGCGCCGCGCATCCAGCATGAGGGCTCGACCGAGCCGACCGGCCAGGCGACGGCGATGAGCGATGGCGGCGAAGTGAATCTGGAAACGGGCTTCCCGTATGAGACGGTGCGGGCGCTGATGCGCAAGGGCCACCGTGTTGTTTTTGCGGATGGCCCGTATGGCGGGTATCAGGCGATCCTGCGTGATCCGGAGACCGGGGTGTATTACGGGGCGTCGGAAAGCCGCAAGGATGGGCAGGCGGCGGGTTACTGATTTTCTCGCACTCCGTAGTGCTGACCGTTGGTCGGCACTAGCGCAGAGCAGAGCGTAGAGCAGGACGCTTCGGGGCTTCGGGGGGGCGTGCGCATGGCAAATGCGCACATGGCCGAAGCGGTAGAGCCACGCCATGCGTGGCTCCTCTCACTGCAACCCACCCGCCCCGCCCACCGATAGCCCGGAAGGCGGGATGCTTCAAGCGTTCAGCTCAAGGCGCCCGAGCCGCCTCATCGCGCGTTTCTTCCTGCGCCGCGATTTCCCGCTCGATCCACTCATCCATCAACCGCCGCGCACGCTGCGCACGGCGCCGCTGCAGCGCATGCTCCATGTCCAGCACCCGGTACAACGACCACATCACCGCCAACATCAACAACGCAAACGGCAGCGCCGCGATCGTGATCATCCCCTGCAGCGCATTGAGGCCGCCGGCCAACAGCAGCACGCCCGCGATCAACGCAATCGCCACGCCCCACACCATCCGGCGTGCCAGCGGCGGATCACCGGATTCCTCGGTCGACATCGTCGCCAGCACCAGCACCGCCGAATCAGCCGAGGTCACGAAGAAGATCATCAACAGCACCAGCGCGATCGCCGACAACACCATCGGCATCGGCAGGCTGTCGAACATCGTGAACAGCACCGTCTCGTAGCCATTGCCCAGCGCCTGCGCCAGGTCCACGTGGCCGAAGATCTGCGACCACAGCGCGGTGCCGCCGAATACCGAGAACCACAGGAAGCCCAGCACGCTCGGTGCGATCACCACGCCCAGCACGAACTCGCGGATGCTGCGCCCACGCGAGACGCGGGCGATGAACGAGCCCACGAACGGCGCCCACGCGATCCACCAGGCCCAGTAGAAGATCGTCCAGTCCGCCACCCAGGTGCTGCCCGAGAACGGCGACATGCGCAGGCTCATGGTGACCAGCGAGTTGAGGTAGGAGCCGATCGTGGTAGTGAACGTATCGAAGATGAAACCGGTGGGCCCCAGCACCATCACCAGCGCCAGCAGTACCGCCGCCAGACCCAGGTTGAAGTTGGAGAGCCACTTGATGCCACGGTTGACGCCGCTGGTGGTGGAGGCCATGTACAGCACGAACGCCACCGCGATGATGGTCAGCTGCACCGGCACCGAGGCCTGGATGCCGAACACGCGCTCGAGACCGGCGGCGATCTGGATCGTGCCGAAGCCCAGCGTCGTTGCCACACCGATCGCCGTGGCGACCACCGCAGCGACGTTGACGACAGTGCCCATCCAGCCCCGGTGGTGCGCACCGATGATCGGCTGCAGCAGATCACTGATCAGCCCGCGGCCGTTGCGGTTGAACTGGAACCACGCCATCGCCAGGCCGATCAGGGCGTAGATCGCCCAGGGATGCAGGCCCCAATGGAAGAACGCATAGCGCATCGATGCGCGCGCCGCCTCCATGCTTTGCGGGGCCAACCCTTCCGGTGGCTTCACGAAATGCGAGATCGGCTCGGCCGCGCCCCAGAACACCAGGCCGATACCCATGCCGGCCGCGAACAGCATCGACATCCAGCTCGCGTTGGAGAAGTCGGGTTCGGCGTCTTCGCCGCCGATGCGCAGCGAACCGAAGCGGCCGAAGGCCAGGTACATCAGGAACGACAGGGTGATGAACACCACCAGCAGGTACAGCCAGCCGGTACTGCGGATGATGGTGGACAGGCCGCTCTGGACGACCTCGTTGAAGGGGCCCGGCGCGAGGCCAGCGATCAGCACCAGCAGTGCGACCAGTGCGATGGAAATGCGGAACACCATGCAGGCGTGTCTCCGATCAGTAGGGGCGAGCCGAGGCTTGCAATCTCCAGCGGCACGGCGGCAACGACTGGGGCGGATCAAGCCGGTCGAGGCCGGTCAGTACGGACGTCAATGGCGTCGAACAATGCGCAATGCGCGCGTGATCGGGACGCTACCCCTGATCGCACCGCATACCGCGCTGCAGCATCGTAGTGCATCAGATGTCGGCGCCTTGTTCACACCCAGGGCCAAGCAGCTTGGTTGGTCCGCCCCAGCGCGCTGACGGTCTTCGCTTTGTGCTCTAATTCGCCCCGAAGCGGGGGTACCGCGGCCCAGTGGCCAAGGTTGAGACAGTCCCTTCGAACCTGATCCGGTTGATACCGGCGTAGGGAAGCTTCGCAATTGCTGATGCACTGCGCCGTAGGGCTGCCCCGCCCGAAGACCGCCCGTGTTGCGTCTGCCGTGCGCCGCCGCTTCGTCCGTTCCGCCCATTCCCGGGCGGAACCCGATCCAGGACGACGTCATGAACGCAGCGCTTTCCTCCCTGCAGCAGCAGGCCCAGCAATTGTCCGAATCGGTCACGCGCCCGATTCCCGGCTCACGCAAGATCCATGTGCCGGGTTCACGCAGCGACCTGCAGGTGCCGATGCGCGAGATCGTGCTGACCCGCACGCCGACCCTGTTTGGTGGGGAAGAGAACGCGCCGGTCACCGTGTATGACACGTCTGGCCCGTATACCGATCCGAATGCGCGGATCGACCTCTCCGTGGGGCTGCCGCCCTTGCGTGCCGGCTGGGTGGCCGAGCGGGGCGATACTGATGTGCTCGATGGCCTGAGCTCGGCATTTGGCCGCTCCCGCGAAACCGATGCGCGCCTGGATGCGGTGCGCTTCCCGTCGCGGCTGCAGCCACGGCGCGCGCGGTCCGGTGCCAACGTCACCCAGATGCACTACGCACGGCGCGGCATCATCACCCCGGAAATGGAATTCGTCGCCATCCGCGAAAACCAGCGCATCGAGGCCATCGTCGATGCCGCGCTGCTCAGGCAGCATCCCGGCGAAGCCTTCGGCGCGTCCATCCCGGCGCGCATCACGCCGGAGTTCGTCCGCGATGAAATCGCCCGCGGCCGTGCGGTGCTGCCCAACAACATCAACCATCCGGAAAGCGAACCGATGATCATCGGCCGCAACTTCCTCACCAAGATCAACGCCAACATCGGCAACAGCGCGGTTTCCTCGGGCATCGCCGAGGAAGTGGAAAAGCTGGTCTGGGCGATCCGCTGGGGCGGTGACACCGTGATGGACCTGTCCACCGGCAAGCACATCCACGAGACCCGCGAATGGATCCTGCGCAACTCGCCGGTGGCGATCGGTACCGTGCCGATCTACCAGGCACTGGAAAAGGTCGATGGCCGCGCGGAGGAACTCACCTGGGACATCTTCCGCGACACGCTGATCGAGCAGGCCGAGCAGGGCGTGGACTACTTCACCATCCATGCCGGTGTGCTGCTGCGCTATGTGCCGTTGACCGCCGGGCGCGTGACCGGGATCGTCTCGCGTGGCGGCTCGATCATGGCCAAGTGGTGCCTGGCACACCACAAGGAAAACTTCCTGTACACCCACTTCGAAGACATCTGCGAGATCATGAAGGCCTACGACGTGACCTTCTCGCTTGGCGACGGCCTGCGCCCGGGGTGCATCGCCGACGCCAACGACGCGGCGCAGTTCGGTGAGCTGGAAACACTGGGTGAGTTGACCAAGATCGCCTGGAAGCACGACGTGCAGACCATGATCGAAGGCCCCGGCCACGTGCCGATGCAGCTGATCAAGGAAAACATGGACAAGCAGCTGCGTGAGTGCGGTGAGGCGCCGTTCTACACACTCGGCCCGCTGACCACCGATATCGCCCCGGGCTATGACCACATCACCAGTGCGATCGGCGCGGCCATGATCGGCTGGTACGGCACGGCGATGCTCTGTTACGTCACGCCCAAAGAGCACCTGGGGCTGCCCAACCGCCAGGACGTGCGCGACGGCATCATGGCCTACCGCATCGCCGCGCACGCCTCGGACCTGGCCAAGGGCCATCCCGGCGCGCAGGTGCGTGACAACGCGCTGAGCAAGGCACGCTTCGAATTCCGCTGGGAAGACCAGTTCCATCTCGGGCTGGACCCGGAGAAGGCCAAGGAGTTCCACGACGAAACGCTGCCCAAGGACGCGCACAAGCTGGCCCACTTCTGCTCGATGTGCGGCCCGCACTTCTGCTCGATGAAAATCACCCAGGACGTGCGTGACTATGCAGCGGGGCAGGGCCTGGATGAGCGCACGGCGCTGGAGGTCGGCATGGCTGAGAAGTCGGCACAGTTCCGCGATCTGGGCGCAGAGGTGTATCGGCAGGAGTAACGCATCGGCCGGGGCGGGCGCGCCGTCCCGGCCATCATCCGGCGCGCGCACGATTCCGGCTAAGCTCGGCGCGACCAGGCAGGGGTGGGGGACCACAATGGCGATAGCACGCAGCACCAAATGGCTGGCCATCGCGCGCCGGCATCCCTCGGCCTGGTTGTTGGCCGTGCAGCTGCTGGGCGTGCTGCTTTACCCCGCGATGGACGAGGCCGGCGCCAGCCGCGCGCTGTTCGGCGCGTTCGGCATCGTCGTGCTCGGCCTGGCGCTGTGGGTGGTGCGGCGCAGTCCGCTTGGAATGTGGGTGGCGCTGGTGCTGGCGATTCCCTCGGTGGTGTTCTCCATTGCAGGCGCCCTGCTGGAGCGCCCGGCACTGGTGACCACCGCACAGCTGCTCGAATGCCTGCTGTATTTCTATACGGCCGGCAGCCTGATCGCCTACATGCTGCAGGACCACAAGGTGACCCGTGACGAACTGTTCGCTGCGGGCGCCACGTTCACGCTTTTGGCCTGGGCCTTCGCCTTCGCGTTCGCGGTCTGCCAGCAGTGGTACCCGGGCAGTTTCGTGGCGACCAGCGAGAGCGAATTGAGGACCTGGATGGAGCTGCTTTATCTCAGCTTCAGCTTGTTGTCCGGGGTGGGGCTGAGCGACGTCGTGCCGATCCATTCCCAAGCGCGTGCATTGGTGATGCTGGAGCAGTTTTCAGGCGTGATGTACGTCGCCCTGGTGGTCTCGCGGCTCGTCGGGCTGACCATGTTGGCGCGTGCACGAAACTGAATCCAGGATAAAAAATTCGCGCCAGAAGGCGCGAATGGTGAGGCGATTTATGTGAATTCATCGGCGAGAGAGAGCCTGTCGTCACCCGCGCGCATAGGCGTGGTTAACCGGCATAGGCTAGTATTCGCGCGCCTTGGTGTTTTTGCGGTTTGCGCCGATGGCGTGTGCGGAATCTGGCGGTTCGTCTGGCTGTATCGATTGTGACGATCGCGTGAATTCCAGTGGTTTTTTTGCATTTCCACGTGTTCTGGATGATCAGCAACGACAGTGAGCGCCCCTCCGCCGATGTGATTCGAATCGGCGACTTCATCGTCACTTTCTCCTCGCGGGAAGTGATGAGCGAAGGCATGCGTCGCCCACGTCGGCTCACACCCAAGGCGCTGGGCGTGCTCAGGATGCTGCTGCGATCGCCGGGCGCGGTCGTGACCCGGGATGAACTGTTCGCGGAGGTCTGGCCGGATACCCTGCCGACCAACGACGTGCTGACCCAGGCGGTGACCCAGCTGCGCAAGGCGTTCGCCAGCGATGATGACGCGGCCGCGCCCTATATCGAAACCATCGCCAAGACCGGTTACCGGCTTCTGGTGGCCGTCAGCGTGGTCGAGGATGCCGCGCCTGCACTGCTGATCGAGCCTGACCTCCAGCAGCCGGCCGCAAGCGTGCTCACCGTGGCTGAAGTGCCTGCGGCATTGCCGCCGGTGCTGACCGAGCTGGACCCGATCAAACGCCGTCGGCGTCGCCTGCGTCGCTATGCGGTGGTGGCGGTCGGCATGGCGATGCTGGTGGCGCTGCTGGTGATGGCGGGAATGCTGATGCAGCGCGATCCGCCCGCCTCGGCGGTGGACGCGGCGGTGGAAGATGGCACGCGGGTGATCGGCAGCCCGCAGCGGCCTTACCGGCTGATTACCGCAACGGCAGGGTTCGAGACGTATCCCACATTGTCCCCGGATGGATCGCAGATCGCCTATGAGGCCGATGTGCCCAGCCGCCCGGGCAGCGTCATCAAAGTGCAGACCTCCGGCAATACGCCTGCACGCCTGTTGGTCGAGCCTCCCAAGGGAATGTCCGACCGGTTCCCGAGCTGGTCGCCCGACGGTCGTGAGATTGCGTTCGCCCGGTTCGGCCCTGCCGAGAGTTGCGAAGTGCTGATCGCCAGCGCGACCGGCGGCGCAGTGCGCCATGTCACCCGGTGCGACGGTACCGAACTGCTCAGCTTCGATTGGACGCCCGATGGGCGGGGTCTGGTGTTCGGCTCGCTGTCCGGCCGGTATGCGCAGCGCGGTATCCGCACCCTGGATATCGCCAGCGGACGATGGCAGTCGCTTGATTACGATCTCGGCCGTGACAACTTCGAATACGCGCCACGCTATTCGCCGGACGGTCGCTGGATCGTGTTCGTCCGCAATCCCCAGATCGGCGATCTGTGGCGGATGCCTGCCGAAGGGGGCACCCCGGAGCAGCTGACCGACGATTCGGCGGAGATCCGTGGCTGGGCCTGGCGCAGCGACAGCCGCCACCTCGTGTTCGGCCGCCGCGTCGACAGCGAATCGCGCCTGTATGAACTGGACACCGACACCCGCGTGCTGCGTGATGTCGGCCTGGACGATGCGCAGTCGCCGACCGTTTCGCGCACCGGCGACATGCTCGCCTTCGTGCACCGCCGCCCGCAGTTCGGCCTGTTCCGGGTTCCGGTGACGGCCGGGGGGCTGGGCGCACCGGAGCGCTTGTTCCCCTCCAGTGGACGCGATGCGCAGCCGATGGTGTCGCCGGAAGGCCAGCAGATCGTGTTTTCGTCGGACCGTTCGGGCAGCTACGCGCTGTGGTGGGCCGACATGCAGCGGCCGGAGTCGCTGCGTCCGATCGAAGGGCTGCGGCCTGAGGCACGCCAGTCCTCCGACTGGTCGCACGACGGTAAACGCGTACTGGTGCTGGGCCGCGATGAACATGCCAACCCCGGCATCTATGAGGTGTCTCCGCGCGATGAGCAGACCGTGCGCCTGCCCGTGCCGGTACGGCAGCCGCTGCAGGCGCTGTACGGCAGGGATGGGCAGCAGCTGCTGGTGGTGGAGCGCGACCGTGACGAACGCATGCGCTTGTCCCTGTTCGATCGCAGCGTGACGCCATGGCGCCTGCTCGGCAGCATCGAGGGCGTCTCGCAGGCACGCTATGACATCGCCGGCGAACGTGTGCTGTTCACCCGCCTCTCGGCCGGGGGGCTGTGGCAGGCCGATGCCGCCCTGACGCCGGGCAGCATCCGCCAGATCAGTGAAGACCGGCCCACGCGCTGGCGCTATCGCACCTGGACCGTATCGGCGCAGGGCAGCATCGACTACCTGTCCAACCGTGCCGATTGCGCGACCGTGTTCACGCGCATCGCACAGCCGGTCGCCGACCAGGAGCACTGCCTGGACGCACAGCGGCTGAGTGCCAGCAATGGATTCAGCGCGGGCCCGGGCGGCGAAGCGCTGTACCTGGCGCTGGCCGTGGCCGACGGCACGGACATTGGCGTGATGTCGCTTCCCGAACGCGTCCCGTCGCTGTTCCCCGGCTTCGTCAAGTCCATGATTTTCAAGACGAAAGACCCTTCGTAAGTTCTTCGTAAGGTTCTCGCCTCGAATTCGGATCAATCTCGCCAGGACTTCCTGAGGCAGTGGCCTGATTTGGCAACACTGCAGGCCAGCAAAGGCAAACTCACGGTGTCGTCATGCGTCAGCTCTCCCTGGCCGATCGCGGTCAAGCGCTCTCTCTGGACAAGGTCGTCGATGACGGTCCCCTGCCAACCTGCCTGGGCGTTGCCCGCCTGGGCAGCCTGCAGAGCCCTGGCACGACCTTCACGGTCTGGATCCAGCTGCGCGGCAGCGCATGGGTGGAATCCAAAGAGGGGCGCTTCCGGCTGCGCCAGCGTGAGTGGATCGCCTTCGAAAAGGAATCCCGCCCGATGGTCCAGGCCGGTCGCGATGGCCTGTGCATCGGCCTGAGCCTGGCCCCGGACGCACTGCGCGCGCTGGGTGAGCTTACCGACTGCAGCCTCTACGCCGGCCGCGGCAGCATGAGCCGCAGCGATGCCCGTGTCGCCCTGCGCCTGTGGCGTGATGTGCTGGCCAGCGGCCACCCGACCCAGGCGCTGCGCCCGGTGCTGTTGCACCTGGCGGCCCTGCAGCAGGGCATGGCGACCGGCGTGCAGCGTTGCCCGGGCCGCTCCCGCAGCCGCAAGCGCCAGGTGTTTGGACGCATGCAGCGCGCGCGCCTGTACCTGGAGGGCAACAGCCACCGGGTGGTGCGCATCGGGGAGCTGGCCGAGCTGACCAACTTCTCCAGCTGGTACCTGTCCAAGACGTTCCAGAGCCTGTATGCCGAGAGTCCGCAATCGCTGTCCGCGCGCCTGCGCCTGGAGCGGGCCGCCGATCTGCTGCGCGATACGGACATGATGGTGGGCGAAGTGGCGGCCGCCAGCGGATTTGACAACTGCTGCAGCTTCGCACGGGCGTTTCGGGCCCGCTTCGGGTTGTCTGCGTCACGCTATCGTGAGGCCGGTGCGAATCTCTCGCCAGATTCGGCAAAGTCTTCGGTTGTCTCCCGCAAATAATTCATTGCAACGCAATCGTAACTTTCCGAGGCGTTTTTAACACGCTACTAACGTACCTCGGAGAGATAAATGAATTTTCGTACTCCCGCAGTGCGGCTGGGCCTTCTGCCCGCCGGCATTGCGCTTGCCCTGACGCCGGCCTTTGCTTCGGCTCAGGAAGCAAGCGGCACGACCGACCTGGACCGCATCCAGGTCACCGGTTCGCGTATCCGTCAGGCCAGCACTGAAACCGCGCAGCCGGTGATCGCGCTGCAGCGCGCCGACATCGAGAAGCAGGGCTTCACCAGCGTCGCCGACATCGTGCAGAACCTGTCGGCCACCGGCTCGCCGGCGATCAGCCGCGCCGATGCGCTGTCCTCGGGCGAAGAAGTCGGCGGCCAGTACGTCGACCTGCGCAACCTCGGTCCGGAGCGCACCCTGGTGCTGCTCGACGGCAAGCGCATGGGCGTCAGCTCCGGCGGCTACACCGACCTGGCCTCGATCCCGACCTCGGTCGTGGAGCGCATCGAAGTGCTGACCGACGGCGCCTCGGCGATCTACGGTTCCGACGCGATCGCCGGCGTGGTGAACATCATCACCCGCAAGAATTTCGACGGCCTGGAAGCCAGCGTCTACAAGGGCCAGTACGGCCAGGGCGACGGCGACAAGACCACCTACAACTTCGTCTACGGCCAGACCGGCGATCGCGGTTCGATCACCCTTGGCGCCGAGTACAGCGAAGAAGAGCCGGTTCTGGCCAAGAACCGTCGCTACAGCGCCTCTGCCAACGGCTATCGTCATCCGGTTCCGACCGACGACGACACCAACGGCTGGAGCGCGATCACCGAAAAGGGCGTGCTGGTTACCGATGATGGCAACTACGTCCTGAACCCGGGCGGCGCCTCGAACAACTTCGGCGACTACCACGAGCTGGGCAACGCCGATCTGTCCAACCCGTCGCAGCAGATGTACCTGTCGACCGGCATCAAGCGTCGTTCGGTCTTCTCCAACGGTCAGTTCGACTTCACCGACAACATCCGCGGTACCGCCAGCGTCCTGTACACCGAACGCGAAGCGCTGCAGCAGATCGCCGGCTACCCGTACCGTTCGGCCGCCTACGACACCCAGATGTCCGGCGACAGCGTCTTCAACCCGCTCGATACCGACGTTGATTTCATGCGTCGTACGTGGGAAGTGCCGCGCCAGACCAAGTCCGAGCTCAACACCTTCCGCTTCAGCGGTGGTCTGGAAGGCTCGTTCGAGTTCGCCGACAAGTACTTCGACTGGGATGTGGGCTACGTCTACAACCGCAACAAGGGCGTCAAGACCGGCACCGGCAACCTGTTCATTCCGAACGTGAAGAATGCCGTGGGCCCGTCGTACCTGGATGCCAACGGTATCGCCCAGTGCGGTACCGCCGCTGCTCCGATCGCCGGCTGCACCCCGTGGAACCCGCTGCTGCCGTACGGCTCCACCGCCGACGGTTCGCTGTCCAACCCGGACCTGCAGAAGTACCTGTTCCTGCCGACCCACGATACCTCGCTGACCACCAGCAAGGTCTACAGCGCCAACCTGAGCGGCGTCATCGTGACCCTCCCGGCCGGTGACCTGTCCTTCGCGACCGGTTACGAGCACCGCGAAGAAGACGCCGAGTACAACCCGGATGCACTGCTGCAGTCGGGCCTGAGCACCGACCTGGCCGGTGCGCCGACCGCCGGTGGCTACAAGCTGGACGAGTTCTACCTGGAACTGAACGTGCCGATCCTCGCCGATCTGCCGTTCGCCAAGGAACTGTCGGTCGATATGGCCGGCCGTTACTCGGACTACAACACCTTCGGCGACACGGTGAACTCCAAGTTCGGCCTGAAGTGGAAGCCGATCGACGACCTGCTGGTCCGTGGCACCTATGCCACCGGCTTCCGTGCGCCGACCGTGGCCAACCTGTACGGTGGCACCTCGCAGAGCTTCGACAAGTACACCGACCCGTGCGACACCTTCTTCGGTGCTGCCGTGCGCAACCCCGACGTCGCTGCCCGTTGCGGCGGCGCCGTGCCGGCCAACTTCCGTCAGGAAGCGTCCGGTGGCATCGATGCCACCGGCCCGGGCGCACAGTCGAACTACCCGTACCTGTCCGGTTCCAATGACGGCCTGCTGCCGGAAACTTCCAAGACCTGGACCGTCGGCCTGGTGTACAGCCCGAACTTCGTGCAGGGCCTGGACGTCAGCCTGGACTGGTGGAAGATCCGCATCGACAACGTCATCGCGGCGGAGTCGGTCACCTCGATCCTCAACCAGTGCTACGTGCTGAACAACGCCAACGCCTGTGACCGTGTCACCCGTGACACCGATTCGGGCCAGGTCGTCGACGTGACCCGTACGCTGATCAACGGCGGCTACCAGGAAACCGCAGGTTACGACCTGGGTATCCGTTACCGTCTGCCGGAACTGTCCTTCGGCAACATCGTCATCGACTGGAAGACCACCTATGTGGACTACCTCGAGTACAAGCGCGACAACGAAGCTGAAACCGCCGTCGAGCAGCACACCGGCTGGGGCACGGGCGACTGGGGCGGCAACTTCCGCGTCCGTTCCAACCTGAACATCGATTGGAGCCTGGGCAACTTCGGCGTCAACTGGGGCATGCGTTACTACTCCGGTCTGAAGGAAGAGTGCGCCTACGATCGCGAAGGCGGTCCGGAGTGCAACAACCCGAGCTACTCCTCGGCCTACACGCTGGCGATCCCGGTGCGCAACACCGGCTCGAACACGTTCCATGACCTGCAGGTGCGTTACAACACCCCGTGGGATGCCACCATCTCGGCTGGCGCGAACAACGTGTTCAACCACGAAGGCCCGGTGATGTACAGCCAGCCGAACTCGAGCTTCTCCTACTACGGCGGCTTCGACATCGGTCGGTTCTACTACCTGAAGTACACCCAGCGCTTCTGATCCATCGAAGCAATGGCGTAAAAAAAGGAGGGCGGGCCGCAAGGTCCGCCCTCTTTGCGTTGTGGGGTAGGGAAAGTCTGAGTTTCAGCGAAAGGTGATCCGCCTCACAATTCGAGCGGAAATGCAGTTGATACTGTCAATCGGTCCAATCGTGGACGATTGAGAGATCGATATGAAAATGACGCTCGCTCAGAAGATTTCCGCTGTACTGCTTGCCTCCCTGGCGACCGCGGCCAGTGCGTCGCCCGGCCTGATCATCTGCGCGGGAGGGCGCTACTGCGAAGACGTCCGCATCGAATGCCTCGCCGACGGTGGCTCGGCCGCCATGTGCGAGCGCCTGTGGCGCCTGTGCGTGCTGGACGCCTGTCCGCAGCGCTGAAACGACGATGGCGCGCCACGGGGCGCGCCATCCTTTGAGCATGCTCCGCCGTACACTCAGGCGTCGCTGGCCACCAGCCCCATCAGTGCGTTGGCGTGATCGCGCCACTGCGGGAGCTTGTTTAGCACGCCGGCCCGCTGCAGATACTCCTCGTCGACCGGGTCGCCGTTGATCAGCGCCAGGGCCACGTGGACCGCACCGGTCACCCAGAAGCTGCGGGTGGTGGAGCGATGCGGCTGCAGGTGGAACGCCACGGCTTCGATGATCGGCATCGGCAGGCCCCACAGCCCCAGCAGGTAGGCGCCCGCCTCGGCATGGCCGGGGCGATTGTCGGCCACGTCTTCCGGGGTGCGCTCGTTGCGCACGCCCGGCAGCAGCAGGCCGATGTCGGCCAGCAGGGCCGCGGTGGCGCCCAGTTCGGCGCTGGAATCGGGCAGCAGTTTGGCGGCCAGGCGCGAGGCCAGCAGTGCGCGCTGCTGCAGCGAGTTGCGCTCGGCACCGGACAGCGGTTGGGCCGAGAACACTTCGCTGGCCAGCACCAGGTCGCGCAGGGTCGACAGTCCCAGTCGGGTCACGGCGGTGCGCAGGTCGGAAATGATCCGGCCGCTGTTGAAGAACGCCGAGTTGGACAACTGCAGCACCTTGGCCGCGATGGCCGGGTCGGCCGCGACCAGCTTGGCCACGTCGGCGGTATTGGTGTCGTCGTCGTGTTCCAGCGCCTGGGTGAGGGACAGATACAGGTGCGGTGGCGAGGGCAGCTTCTCGATCCGGCCGATGGCACTGCGCAGGCGCGCGCTGTCGAGCAGTTCGCGCAGCTCTTCCAGGCTGGTCAGCGCTTCGAGCAGCACTTCCGGGGCCAGCGGCATCGGCAGGAAACGGTGGGCGACACCGATCAGGCGCGCCGGCGGCGGGCGGTTGCCGTGCTCGGCATCCACCAGTGCGATGCGGATGGTCTCAGGGCGCAGCGTGCGGATCTGGCCGAGCAGCGTGGTGGCGTTGAGATCGGGCAACTGCGGGCACACGATCACCGCATCCACCGGCGAGCCGGCAACGATGCCCATGGCGCTCTGGCCATCGGCGGCGGTCAGCGGTTGCCACTCTTCCCCAAGATCGGCAATGAATTCCAACAGCTCAGCCGACAGGCTGGCTTCGTCCCCAACAAGCAGAATGCGCACGACACGGTCCCCTGGCTGACCACGGTGAAACGCACCGTGGACGGTGTGAAGAGACGCAATGTACCCAATCCGGCACGAATAGTGATGTGCCGCATTGGAAAAACGTGATGCACATCGCTCCGGCAGGCGGTGCCGGAGCGATGCCGGTCAGTCTCAGGCGATGTTGCCGAGGTAGCGCTGGTGCGCTTCGACCAGGATCTTCTTGGCTTCGGCGGCGCCGCCCCAGCCATCGAGCTTGACCCACTTGCCCTTTTCCAGGTCCTTGTAATGCTCGAAGAAGTGGCCGATGCGCTCCAGCCAGTGGCTGGACACCTGCTCGATGTCTTCCACGTGGGCATAGCCACTGAAGACCTTGGAGATCGGCACGGCCAGGATCTTTTCGTCGCTGCCGGCCTCATCGCTCATCTTGAGCACGCCGACCGGACGGCAACGCACCACCGAGCCCGGAACCAGCGGCAGCGGCAGCACCACCAGCACGTCGGCCGGATCACCGTCGCCGCACAGGGTGCTCGGCACGTAGCCGTAATTGCAGGGGTAGCGCATCGGGGTGGAGAGGATGCGGTCGACGAAGATCGCGCCGGTTTCCTTGTCCACTTCGTACTTCACCGGCTCGGAATCCTTCGGGATCTCGATGATGACGTTGATTTCTTCCGGCGGGTTCTTGCCCGGCGAAACGAGTTCCAGACCCATGGGTGTGCTCCAGCTGAGAGGGGGTAGGGCGCAAAGTCCGCTATTTTATGCCTTTGCCGGCCAACGTGCAGCGGCCTGGCCGCCGGGGCGCCGAATTGGTCCGCCAGGCAGGGAAGAATCGCCACACGGCTGCCCCTTTCATCCCGACACGGCGCTCGGTTGAGGCCTGATGGCCGGGGCCGGCGCCGCTGGCGATCATGGCGTGGAACCCACTCCGAGCCTGGCGATGCCCAAGATGACCCCGATGGCCGGCCTTTCGATGGCGGCGGCACTCTGCCTGGTGGCCCCGGCCGCCGAGGCCCATGCCTCGTCCAGACCGTACGTGGACCTGGTCGACTTTCCCTACAAGGAGGCGAACTGGGACCGTTTCTACGCCCTCCAGGGCCATTTGATGCGGGAGTTTCATGACCTGTGCGGCGCCACGTATTGCCAGGGAACGCATGCCAACCATGTCCTGCTGCAGTTCCGCTGTTCGGTGCACGCGGCCACGGGCACCGTGACGGAATGCGCGCTGGTCATTGCGGCCGGCAACCTGGAGGTGGACGCCGTCACCGGCAAGGTCATGCCCGACAACCGCACCTGGGCGTGCGCCGTGCCACTGGCCCCGCACACGCCGGTGGAGGCCCTGCATGCCGCCCTGGGACGTCGTGACGCGTTGATCCTGCCGCTGCCGGGTACCGGCCGGTCGGTCCATGACGCGCTTCTCGGCTGCCTCGGCGAAGGCGGTTCGCTTGCCGCGTCCCACAGGAGACACCCATGAACCGCTTCCTCGCGAGCGTCGCGCTTGTACTTGCAGCCGCCAGCTTCCCGGCAGGGGGCGCCACTGCGGAGACCTTCATCGATGCGCGCAGCTATCCGACCCCGGCCGCCGGCAGGGAGCGCTTCCTCGCGCTGGAAACGCGACTGGTCCGCGGCTTCGATGAGGTCTGCGGCGATACCTTCTGCGAAGGGGAGTATCACAACCTGCAGTCACTGCGTTTCCGCTGTTCGGTCAACGCCGCCGATGGCGGCGTGGAGGAGTGCGTATGGACGTTCACCGGCAGCACCGCGCAGGTGGATGGATCGAGCGGGCGGATCATCGTCGATGCGCGCAGCTGGGCCTGCCCCGTCCCGCTGGCCGCCAGGACGCCCCTGCCGATACTGCTCCAGGCCCTGGAACAGGACGATCCACTGCACGTGCGGCTGCCCGGCACCACGACCAATCTCTACGAAGGGCTGACCGGATGCCTGTGACCGGCATGAGGCATGGCCAAACGTGACTCATTCTCATTTGCGGAGTAACATGCCGCGCCTTACGGATTGCCGTCTCCCTGCGGTCCCGCTTTGTGCACTGGCCCATGTCCTCCAACGCCACCACTCTCACCGAGCTGTTGATACGCGAACGCCCGGCGCTGCTGCGCCTGGTGCAGCGCATTCTGGGCAGTGATGGCGGCGCGGAGGATGTGATCCAGTCAATCTGGTTCAAGGCCCGGGGTGTCGACGGCGGCCAGCCGATCAGCAACCCCCGGGCGTACCTGTATCGGCTGGCGGCGAATCTGGCCACCGACCACGGCCGTGAGCGCACGCGACGCACGCGCCTGTTGGCCGAGCATTACCTGTGGGGGCCGGACGAGGTGCTCTCCACCGAAGAGCAGGCGATGGCGCAGGACGAACTGCAGCGCGTGCTGGCGGCGGCCGAACATCTTCCCGAGCCGACCCGCACGATCTTCCGCCTCAACCGCCTGCAGGGCATGACCCAGGTCGAGGTCGCCAAGCGCCAGGGCGTGTCGGTGACGACCGTCGAAAACCACGTGCGCAGCGCCTTGCAGCGCCTGGCCTGGGCGCGCAGCGGGCGCTGAGCGGCACGCATCCGGGCTTGGGGAAGCCCGTTTCCCATCCGTCTTGATCATAATGCCGACCCTTCCGGCCTCTTCTTCGTCCGCGCGCGCCTGCGCACCCACTGCCAGCCATGAGCCCGCACGAACAGCCTCCGATGTCCCGACCCTTGCCACCGTCCGACCCTACTGCCGTCCAGGCCCGCGCCTGGATTGCCTGGCTGGCCTCCGGTGCGGTCGAGCCCGGGCAGATGCAGGCCTTCGAGCAGTGGCTGGCCGAGCCGGACAACCGGCGCACCTTCGAATACGAACGCCAGCTGTGGCGCAGTCTCGGGCCGCAACCGGCCCCGGCGGTGGTGGCCAGCCGGCCGCCGCGCCGCCTGCGCTGGCCCGCCGTTGGCGCGGCCACGGCCGCCTTGCTGGCGTTGGCCTGGGTGGCGCCGGAGGCCTGGTTGCGGCTGCAGGCCGATCACCGCAGCGGCACGGCCATCCACTCCGTGGTGCTTCCCGATGGCAGCCGCGCCGTGCTTGACGCCGACAGCGCCATCGCCATCCACTACGACGGGCAGGTGCGGCGCATCGCGCTGCTGCGCGGCCAAGCGTGGTTCCAGGTGACACCCGACGCGGCGCGCCCATTCCAGGTGGATGCGCAGGGCGGGGTGATCGAGGACATTTCCACGGCGTTCGCGGTCGCACGCGAAGGTGACCACGTGGACACCGTCGTGGCGCAGGGCCGGGTCCGGGTCGCGGCGGCCGATCGGGGTGGCTGGACCTATCTGGACGCGGGCCAGCGTGCGCGCTTCGCACCGGGTGGGCGGGTCACACGGCAGGAAGACGTCGCGCTGGACAGGATCGCGGCCTGGCGTGAGGGCGAACTGCTGCTCGACGCAACCGGGGTGGAAGAGGCGGTGCGGCGCATCGCGCGCTATCGGTCCGGGCCCACCTTCGTGCGCGGGGATCTGGCCAGTCTGCCCGCGATCAATGCGGCCTTCCGCATCGACCGGCCGGAGCAGGCCCTGGACGCCCTGGCGGTCAGCGCCGGGTTGAGCGTGACCCGCCTGCCGATGGGCGTGGCGATCGTGGCGCCGGCCACCCACCCGTAGCGCGGCGGCCTGCTGCGGAGGCGGCGTGGCGTGCGTCCAGTCGGGGGCGGCGCATTGGTCTTGGGGCAGCGACCTGTTCGTTCGTCTTACCCGGCATAACGTACCCGCCGCCGCCACGTACGTCCGCTGCATCCGCACCTGCGTGTGGATGACCCGCCTCTGCGGCACTGATCTTTCGACAGGTTTTTTCATGCGTACTTCCACCCGCGCGGGGCATCGCCTGCGCCCGTCACGTCTCTGCATCGCCCTGCTCAGCGCCGGCCTGGCCACCGCGCCGGCACTGCCGGCCCTGGCCCAGTCCAGCCCGGCCTCCGCTGCGGCCACGCTGCGTTTCGACATTCCCGCCCAGCCGCTGGCCGACGCGCTGCGCACCTACATGCGGCAATCCGGTGTCCAGGTCGCCTATCCGGCAACACTGGCCGAAGGGCTCACCTCCACGGCGGTGGCCGGGCAGATGGATGCACCGTCGGCCTTGCTGCGCCTGCTGCAGGGCAGTGGGTTGAACATGCGCCAGGTCGGGCCGGAAGCGGTAACGCTGGAGCGCGCACGGGTGGCCGGCAACGACGACGGCCTGATCGTCACCGATGCGCTCAGCGTGGCAGGTGATCGCATCGAGGGCGGCAGCGACGCCGAGCGCGCGCTGGACGTGTACCGCACCGCCGGTTCCAGCGCCTACATCGACCGCACCACCATCGAGCGCTTTCGCGGCACCTCCACCTCGGACATCGTCAAGGGCGTGGCCGGTGTGACCGCCGGCGATCCGCGCACCGCCAACGCGCTGGACGTGAACATCCGCGGCATCCAGGGCCAGAGCCGCATTCCGGTGATCATCGACGGCGGGCAGTCGACCATGGATACCTACCGGGGTTACGCAGGCCAGTCGCAACGCACCTATCTGGATCCGGACCTGATCTCCAACATCACCATCACCAAGGGGCCGAGCCTGGGCGTCAATGCCTCCGGCGGCATCGGCGGCGTGGTGGAGATGGAAACGCTGAAGATCGAGGACGTGCTGCGCGATGGCCGTGACGCCGGGCTGCGCGTGCGCACCGGCATGGCCAATGCCAGCGCCAACAACGTGCCCGCCTACGACGCCGCACCGCGCACCGACCGCAGCGCGCTGGGCAGCCAGTTCTTCAACATCGCCACCGCCAAGCATTGGGATCGCTTCGACCTGGTCGCCGCCTACGCATGGCGGGAGAACGGCAACTACTTCTCGGGCAAGCACGGCTACGACGACTTCCCACAGACCCGACGCACGCTGGCACCGTTGAATCCGCCGGATACCGAAGTGTTCAACACCTCCGCGCGCTCGGAGTCCTTCCTGCTCAAAGGCACCTGGCGCATCGACGATGAGCAGACGCTGGAAGCGGGCTACCGCCGTTATGAAGGCACCGCCGGCGAGATCATGGCCTCGCAGATCATCCGCGTGGACCGCGACCGCGTGCCGCAGTGGGACCCGGGCCATGTCGACATGGATGCCTACAACCTGCGCTACCGCTTCAACCCGGACAACGAGCGGATCGATCTGAAGGCCAACCTCTGGTACACCGACGCCGACAGCCTGATGTACAACGGCCTGACCGGCATCACCCCGTGGTACTTCGATCGCCGCACCGAGTGGTACGACGGCCCCTCGTTCAACACCGACCCGGGCTACAAGGATGCCTACCGCAATGAGCTGACCCAGACCCGGCTCGGTTTCGATGTGGGCAACACCACGCATCTGGACGGTCGCGCCGGGTTGTTCACGCTGGACTACGGCCTGTCCTTCAGCGACGAGGACGTCGGCCCGGGCCCGCACTCGCCGGTCATGCACGACGACCTGGTCAACAACCGCTTCCTGCGCAACGCCGAGCGCAAGGAATACAGCGCGGTGGCCTCGGTCAAATGGCAGCCGGACGAGCATTGGGAAGTGGTGGTCGGTGGCCGCTACAACCGCGTCAACGTGCACGACCGCAATCGCCTGGCCACGCCGGAAACGTACGGGGTGATCGGTCAGTACCGCTACACCCAGCTGCTGGACGGCAACCCCGATCTGCCGGCATGGCGCGCCAAGCGCATCGCCATGCTCAACTGGTATCCGGATGCCAACGGCCAGTTCACCGAAGCCTCGCTGCTGGCATCACCGTATGAGAAGGGCACGGTGGCTGACATCACCGGCTGGAACTTCTACGACGCCGATGATGCCGAAGATCTGAGCGTGCCGGTCAGCTGGACCTGGTCGCAGCCGATCCGTCGGCGCGACAGCGCCTTCATGCCCAGTGCCAGCGTCACCTACCGTTTCGACGAAGACACGATGGTGTACGTGAAGTACGCCGAGGGCGTGAAGCTGCCGAGCCTGTTCGAGACCACGCTGGGCCTGTTCACCGCGGCCAAGCCGACCGGTGAGCTCAAGCCGGAGCGGGCAGGGACCTGGGAGGTCGGTGCGAGCACGGTGCGCCACAGCCTGTTCACCGAGGGCGACCAGGCCGGCTTCAAGCTGGCCTACTTCAACACGCGCATCGCTGATCTGATCACCCGCGACTACCGCACCCTGTCGGCCGGGCTGATCCGCAACGTGGACCGCTTCAAGGTTTCCGGCGTGGAGTTCCAGTCCAGCTATGACAGCGGCATGGTGTTCGCCGATCTGTCCGCGCACTACTACATTCAGGCCAAGACCTGCGCGCCGGACATCGCCGCCGAGCGTCGTGCCTACGGCATCCAGCGGAAGATCGAGGAACTGAAGAACACGCCGGACTGCGTGGATGGTGGCTTCGAAGGGTCCTACAGCAACACCCAGAACCCGCCGCGCTACAACGTCAACCTGACCCTGGGCTCGCGCCTGTTCGACCAGCGCCTGAGCTTCGGCACCCGGGTGATCCACAACGCCGGCCCGATCAGCACGCTGGACAAGGAATGGAACGTGGGCCTGTCGGCGATCCAGCAGCTGTACCGCCCGGCGACCATCGTGGATCTGTTCGCCAGCTGGCAGGCCAGCGAGCAGTTCGCGGTCGACCTCAACGTGGACAACCTGACCGACCGCTACTATCTCGATCCGCTGGCGCTGGGCGTGATGCCCGCACCGGGCCGGACGGTGCGGATGGCGCTGACCTACCGCTACTGATATCTGGACTCGACAGGGGCCGGCATGGCCGGCCCCTGTCGTGCATCCAGCCTGCCCATCCGGGGCCGGCCGGCATCAGATGCCCGTAATCGCTCAGCCGGCGTTGGCCTGCGCGGTCGCATCGGCGTGCAGGGCTTCGCTGAGCTCATCGACCACGATCGCCCACTCGGCATCCGAGCGCAGCTGCTCGGTCAGGAACTGGCGCTGCCCGTCGTTCCAGTACGGCGCTTCGATCAGGCGGATATCGTTGGAGAGCTGGTGGTCGCGGATGAAGGCGGCGATCGCCTCCTCGCTGGCCTCCAGCCCGAGCTGCAGGAACAGATTGGTCATGCGCGGTTCGGTGGTGATCATCGTGTCATTCCAGTGGCAGGGCGTGGCCCGTATTATCGGGGCAAGGCCGTGACGGTGGCATGTGACGGACGCAACGCTTCCCACGCGACAATGGGCTTGGGGTTGCAGCCGTGACAGACGTCTTCAACAGAGAACCGCGCCCCACTTCCCCATCCAAGCAGTGCCATGATCGTCATCGATACTCCCCAAGCCACCCGCAGCCAACGCCTCAAGGCCGCCACCCGTGACAGCCACGGCGCGCTGGACAAGCGCATCATGGCCGGCGACATCTTCGCCAGCCGCGACCTGTTCGCGAAATTCGTGCGCGTGCAGTTCCGCTTTCACCGCGACATCGACGCGCTGTATGGCAACCCCGCGCTGGACGCGCTGCTGCCCGACCTGGACGAGCGCCGCCGGCTGCCGCTGATCGCCCGCGACCTGGCCGATCTGGAACAGACCCTGCCACTGTCGGCATCCACCGGCCTGGATGGCGACCTGCCGCTGCCGGCCGCGCTCGGCTGGCTGTATGTGGCCGAAGGCTCCAACCTGGGGGGCACCGTGTTGTACAAGATGGCCGCCAGGCTCGGCCTGGACAGTGACTTCGGCGCGCGCCACCTGGCCGCACATCCCGATGGCGCGGCCCGCCATTGGCGCGCGTTCACCGCCGCGCTCGACGGCGTCGCGCTCACCCAGGCGCAGGAACAACAGGTGATCGATGCCGCCGATGCCGCTTTCCGCAGCGTGCACGGTCACGTCGAGGAAGAATTCGCATGAGCACCGTTCGGCACAGCTCCGCCGTGCCGGACCGCCACGGCCACCCGTGATGCGCTGGCTCTGGTTCGGCCTGGGCTGGATCATGGTGGCGCTGGGCGTCATCGGCGCCCTGCTGCCGGTGATGCCGACCACCATCTTCCTGATCCTGGCCGTCGGCTGCTTCGCGCGCAGCTCGCCGAAGTTCGAGCGTCGGCTGCTCGAGCATCCTCGTTACGGCCCACCGCTGCGCCTGTGGCGCGAGCAGGGCGCGATCAGCCGCAAGGGCAAGGCCTTTGCCGGCGCAGGCATGGCGTTCGGCTTCGTCATGTTCTGCTGGGGCGCGCATCCGTCCTGGCCGCTGCTGCTCGGCGTCGGCCTGTTCTTCGCCGCCAGCGCGGCCTATGTGCTGTCACGGCCCGCGCCGCGGCCATCGGCCACGCCGGATCGCCCGTCGGAGCGCTGAACGTGCTGTCCGCCCCGCACTGATTTCCACCGCTTCGCCCCCGATATTCCTCCCCCCTTTGCCTGCCTCCGGCCCTGTCACGCGCCGCGATGCCCTGACCGACGACTCCGCCCATGACCCTGCCCATCGCTCTTCCTGCCACCGTGGCGGCGCTGCCGCATGACCTGACTCCCTGGGGCATGTACCAGGCCGCCGATGGCGTGGTGCAGGCCGTGATGATCGGGCTGGCGCTCGCCTCGATCGCCACCTGGACCGTGCTGGTCGCCAAGACCTGGGAGCTGGCGCGGCAGCGCACGACGTTGCGCGCGGCCCGTGCGCTGCTGCTGCAGGCCGCGCACCTGCCGGCGCCGCAGACGCAGCCGTTGCTGGACGAGGGCGTCGCGCATGCGTTGATCGATGCCGCCCGCACCGAGCTGCGCCTCTCGCATGACGCGCATGATCCCGTCGGGATCAAGGAGCGCGTCGCGTCGCGCCTGGAACGCATCGAACTGGCGCATGCGCGCCAGCTGCGCACCGGCGTGGGCCTGCTCGCCAGCATCGGCGCGATCGCGCCGTTCGTCGGCCTGTTCGGCACGGTCTGGGGAATCATGAACAGTTTCATCGGCATCGCCCATGCCAACACCACCAATCTTGCCGTCGTCGCACCGGGCATCGCCGAGGCGCTGCTTGCCACCGCACTGGGCCTGGTCGCGGCGATTCCCGCCGTGGTGATCTACAACCACTTCACCCGCGTGCTGGCCGGTATCCGCGGCCTGCTGGGGATCTGTCCGCGGGCGTGCAGCAACTGGTCTCGCGCGATCTGGACCGGCTTGGCAAGGCGCCGGCCGTGCACGACGCGCGCTGAGGACCGGCCATGCCCATCAAGACCGCCCGCCACGACGACGACGCGCTGGAAGAAAGCCACGAGATCAATGTCACGCCCTTCATCGACGTCATGCTGGTGCTGCTGATCATCTTCATGGTCGCCGCGCCGCTGGCCACCGTGGACACGCCGGTGGACCTGCCGGCCAGCACTGCGCAGCCGCAGCCACGCGATGGCGAACCGGTGTTCCTCTCGGTGCAGGCCGATCTGTCACTGAGCATCAACGACGTGCCTGTGGGCCGTGATGGCCTGAAAGCTGCGCTGGAGCGGCTGACCGCCGGTGACCACGAGCAGCGCATCTACCTGCGCGCCGACCAGGCGGTGCCCTATGGCGATCTGATGCAGACCATGAATGCCCTGCGCACGGCGGGGTATCGCAGGATCGCGCTGGTCGGGCTGGAGCAGCGCCGCGAATGAGCCGCGACCCCGCCGCGACGCTGCGCTGGGTGGGCAGCCTGGCCCTCGTGTTGGCCGTGCATGGCGCGCTGATCGGCGGCGCGCTGTGGTGGCAGCACCGTGCGCCGGTGCTGGCCAGCGACACGCCCGTGGAAGCGGTGATGGTGGAGCTGGCGCCGGTGCCTGAGGCGCCATCCGCGCCACCGAAGGAGATGCCGCCCGGGCCGCTGCAGCACGAACAGCATCGGCCCGAGCCCACGCCGGTGCCGAAGATCGATCTGCCGCCGGCCGACACCCCGGACGCGCAGGACGTGCTGCGTCGGCAGACGCCGCGCGAAGAGGAGCCGACCGACCCGCACAACGTCGATCAGACGCTGGCACCGCCGGATGTCTCCGCACGCCCGTCCGAACGCTACGCTGCCACGCAGACCGTGGCCGGCCACCAGGGCAACGCGGCGGTCACCTGGCAGGGGCTGCTGCTCGGCCATCTGGAACAGTACCGCCGCTATCCGCGCCAGGCCGAGCGCCTGCGCCAGCAGGGCGTGGCCTATGTGCGCTTCTCGGTCGACCGCCAGGGCAACGCCTCCAACATCCGCCTGGGCCAGAGCAGCGGCCATCCGCTGCTGGATGAGGAAACCCTGGCCACGGTGCGCCGCGGCAGCCCGCTGCCGCCGCCGCCCGCCGAGGTGGCCGGTGATCCGGTGGAGGTGATGGTACCGGTGACGTTCTTCATCCGGCGGCGTTGAGGCGTGCATCACGCTCGCAGTGACTTTCGACCCGCGTGCATGCCGTGATCGCGTTGCAACACTCCAGCAACACCGGTACGTCCGGTCAACAGCTGAGGAGCACCTCGTATGGCATGCAGGCCCACCGTCGTATCCCTCTGCATGGTTGCCGCCCTCCTGAGCGGCGTCGCTCACGCGCGGAGCACTGACGGCGGTCCGATTGCCGACTACCTGCTGATTGGCAGTTACCACATGAACAATCCTGGCCGTGATCTGCAGAACATGACGGCCGATGATGTGTTGGGCGAAAAGCGCCAACAGGAAATAGCCGACGTCGCCCAGCTGTTGGAACGCTATCGACCCACCAAGATCATGGTCGAGGTCGACTCGGCTCGACAAGCTACGCTCCAGGAGAACTTCGTCGCTTCCTGTGCAGGCAAGCGCGCGCTGTCGCGCAGCGAATCCGAACAGCTCGGCTTTCGTATCGCCTGCGCGCTGGACCTTGGCAAGGTGTACGCCGTGGACTGGAACGGCCAGGGGCCCATCACCGACAAGGCGCGCATCGATTACACCGCCGCCGTCGAGACGTACGGCCAGCAGGCGCAGTACGCGGCCTTCACGGCAATGGTGAAGGCGCAGGTCGACGAGGATCAACGGCTGCTCGACAACGGGACCGTGGCGGAGGCGCTGCGCCACTTCAATGGCGCGCAGTGGCTGCATTGGAACGCCGCCACCTACTACCGTCTGGGCCTGCTGGGCACGCCGGAAGACCCGGTCGGCGCCAACTGGGTGCAGTCGTGGTACGGACGCAACCTGATGATCTTCAATGCGATCGCGCGTGCCACCCGCGCCGGTGATCGCGTGTTGGTGATCTATGGAGCGGGGCATGGCAACCTGCTTCGCCAGTTGGCGGAGGATTCGGGCCTTTACCGTATCCACGATCCTGCCAGATGGCTGGTGGACACGAGCCCGGTTGCATCGCACTGACTGCACGGCACGCACGCACCCCTTGGGCGCGCCGGCCAACGAGGCCAGCGCGCCCGTTCTGCCTCAGAGCAGTGGCACCAGCAGCAGTGCCACGATGTTGATGATCTTGATCAGCGGGTTGATCGCCGGGCCGGCCGTGTCCTTGTACGGATCACCGACGGTATCGCCGGTCACCGCGGCCTTGTGCGCCTCACTGCCCTTGCCGCCGAAATGGCCATCTTCGATGTACTTCTTGGCGTTGTCCCAGGCGCCGCCGCCGGTGGTCATCGAGATCGCCACGAACAGACCGGTGACGATGGTGCCGATCAGCAGGCCACCGAGCGCACGCGGCCCGAGCAGCAGGCCGACCACCACCGGCACGGCGACCGGCAACAGCGAGGGGATGATCATTTCGCGGATCGCCGAGCGGGTCAGCATGTCCACCGCGCGGTCGTACTGCGGTTTGCCGGTGCCTTCCATGATCCCGGGAATCTCGCGGAACTGGCGGCGCACTTCCTCCACCACCGCACCCGCCGCGCGACCCACCGCTTCCATCGCCATCGCACCGAACAGGTAGGGGATCAGGCCACCGATCAGCAGGCCGATGATCACTTCATGGTTGGACAGATCGAAGGCGAAGGTCTCGCCGGGATTGGCGGCCTGCAGGTTGTGCGTGTAATCAGCGAAAAGCACCAGTGCGGCCAGGGCCGCTGAGCCGATGGCGTAGCCCTTGGTCACCGCCTTGGTGGTGTTGCCGACCGCATCGAGCGGGTCGGTGATGTCGCGGATCTCCGGCGGCAGTTCGGCCATCTCGGCGATACCGCCGGCGTTGTCGGTGATCGGGCCGTAGGCATCGAGTGCGACGATCATCCCGGCCATCGAGAGCATCGCCGTGGCGGCGATGGCGATGCCGTACAGGCCGCCGAAATAGTGTGCCAGCCAGATCGCCACGCACACCGCGATCACCGGCAGGGCGGTGGACTTCATCGAGACACCGAGCCCGGCGATGATGTTGGTGCCATGCCCGGTGGTGGAGGCCTGCGCCACGTGCTGCACCGGTTTGTACTGGGTGCCGGTGTAGTACTCGGTGATCCACACGATCAACCCGGTCAGCACCAGCCCGATCAACGCGCAGAAATACAGGTTCAGCGCGCCATGCGCGTTGTCCGGCATCAACTGCGTGGTGATCGGGTAGAACGCGATCGCCGCCAGCACCCCGGATACGATCACGCCCTTGTACAGCGCGCCCATGATCGAGCCGCCCGGTTTTACTTTGACGAACAGCGCGCCCACGATCGAGGCGATGATCGAGACACCGCCCAGCACCAGCGGATACAGCACCGCATTGGCGCCGGCCTCGGCGATCATCAGGTTGCCGAGCAGCATCGTGGCGATCACGGTGACGGCGTAGGTTTCGAACAGGTCCGCCGCCATGCCGGCGCAGTCGCCGACGTTGTCACCCACGTTGTCGGCGATCACCGCCGGGTTGCGCGGGTCGTCCTCGGGAATGCCGGCTTCGACCTTGCCGACCAGGTCCGCGCCGACGTCGGCGCCCTTGGTGAAGATGCCGCCGCCCAGCCGCGCGAAGATCGAGATCAGCGACGAACCGAACGCCAGCCCGACCAGCGCGTGCAGCGTCTGCGCGACATCCAGCCCGAGCTTCAACAGCAGCGCGTAGTACCCGGCCACGCCCAGCAGGCCCAGCCCGACCACCAGCATGCCGGTGATCGCACCGCCGCGGAAGGCCACGTCCATGGCTGCGCTCAGGCCGTTGCGGGCCGCCTCGGCGGTGCGCACGTTGGCGCGGACGGAGACGTTCATGCCGATGTAGCCGGCCGCGCCGGAGAGCACGGCGCCGATCGCGAAGCCGATCGCGGTGTACCAGCTGAGGAAGATGCCGACCAGCACGAACAGCACGGCACCGGCGATGGCGATGGTCAGGTATTGGCGGTTGAGGTAGGCGCGCGCGCCTTCCTGGATGGCGGCGGCGATTTCCTGCATGCGCGCATTGCCAGCCGGCTGCCGGAGGATCCAGCGTGCCGACACGATGCCGTAGAGAATCGCGAGGATGGCGCAGAACAGCGCCAGAGAAAGCCCATAACGTTCCAGCATGTCCCCTCCCGGGTGATGGAATGACATCCAGTGAACGGATGAACTTCTCCACACGGGGGCACAACGGGCTGCAACCATGAACCAACCCGTTCAGACCGTGCCCGGTCGTCTAGCGTGTGGCGGTGTTCAGCAATCCCTGGTGGACCGAGTATGCGGGCAAATCCTCGATGCAAGCCAGCAAGGATTACAAACCGCATGCGTGAGGCCGAACTGTCAGTGACATGGGTAGCGCCGACCAGTGGCATGGGTAGTGCCGGCCGCTGGCCGGCAACCACGCAGATCCGGACGACGGGCCGCCTTTGCCACGCCGTTCAGCCACCCACTGGCAGCCTCGGCCCATCCCCAGCCGTTGGAGTCCTGCCATGTCCCCCCGTCATCTGTTGTGGCTGGCCCTGTTGCCCGCCGTGTCCTCTTTCGCCGCCGAGACCCCCGAACTGCAGCGCGCCGCGGGCACCCCGCAGGCGGTGGGCGCGGCCCACACCCTGCGCCAGATTCCCGAAGCCTGCGCGCGGCTGGAAGGCGTGTTCACCGGCGAAGCGGCCCAACCGTACAAATTCGCCGTGGTGCGTACCAGCGAGCAGTGCCAGCCGCGGGCCCGCTTCGTCGACTACGACAAGGCGCAGCCCAGCGAGGCCAAGGGCTGGAAACTCAATGATGTGATCCGTGTGCCGAATGCGGGCTGCCCGGCCCAGCAGGCGGTGGTGCGCGTGTGGCGCATGCCGGTCACCACCACGCCCGAACGCGATGGCCAGGGCCAGTCGCGCATCTACCTGGAAGACGCCAAGAAGCAGGCCGCCGCCGGCAAGATCGCGCAGGTGCCGATGTTCGCCGCGCAGATGAAGGTCGAGGGCAAGGCCTGCAACTGACCTGACCACGCACCGGTAGTGCCGGCCGCTGGCCGGCTTCCCGGACGCTGCCGGGGACACCGCGGTGCCGGCCAGCGGCCGGCACCGACGGGTTGCTCATGCTTCGAAGGCAGGCAGCTTCTTCTTCACTGCCACGTTCTTCAGCGTCACGTACTTCGGCAGCCCATCAGGCCCGAACGGCAACGGGGCTTCCCCCTTGATCAGCGGGGCGAGATAGGCGCGGGCCTTGTCGGTGATGCCGAAGCCATCGCGGCGGATGAAGCCGGCCGGCATCTTCTTCTCGTGGTTGGCCACCTTGTGCAGCGGGGCGGCCTCGATTTTCCAGCGATAGGGTTTATCGCTGGTGCGCACGATCACCGGCATCACCGCGTTCTGGCCCTTCAACGCGAACTGCACCGCCGCCTTGCCCACCGCCTGTGCCTGCTCCCAGTCGGTTTTGGAGGCCAGATGGCGCGCCGAGCGCTGCAGGTAGTCGGGCAGGGTCCAGTGGACCTTGTAGCCCAGTCCATCCTTGACCCGGGCCGCCAGCTGCGAGGCCACGCCGCCGAGCTGGGTATGCCCGAACGAATCGGTGCCACCGCCCGCATCGGCGACGAAACGGCCATCGGCCGTCTGGATGCCCTCGGAGGCCACCACCACGCAGTAACCCACGCGCTCGACCACCTGTTTCACCTTGGCCAGGAACGCGGCCTCGTCGTAGGCGCGCTCGGGCAGCAGGATGATGTGCGGGGCGTCATCGGCGCCCTGGCCGGCCAGCCCCGCGGCCGCCGCGAGCCAGCCGGCATGGCGGCCCATCGCTTCGTACACGAACACCTTGGTCGAGGTCTCGGCCATCGCGGCCACGTCCAGCGCCGCTTCGCGCACCGAGACGGCCGTGTACTTGGCCGCCGAGCCGAAGCCCGGGCAGGTATCGGTCACGGCCAGATCGTTGTCGATGGTCTTGGGCACGCCGATGCAGGTCAGGTCGTAGTCGAAGGCCTTGGCCAGCTGGGAAACCTTCCAGGCGGTATCGGCCGAATCGTTGCCGCCGTTGTAGAGGAACCAGCGCACATCGTGCGCGCGCAGCACCTGGAGCAGCCGCTCGTACCTGCCGCGGTCGGCCTCCAGCGATTTGAGCTTGTAGCGGCACGAGCCGAACGCGCCGCCGGGGGTATGGGCGAGGGCGGCGATCGCGGCAGCGGTTTCCTTCGAGGTGTCGATCAGGTCCTCGCGGAGCGCGCCGAGAATGCCGTTGCGTGCGGCCAAGACCTTGATTCCTTTGGCCCTTGCCGTGCTGATGACCGCCGAGGCCGTGGCATTGATGACGGCGGTGACGCCGCCTGACTGGGCGTAGAGCAGGGTACCGTTGGGCATGGTGCGACCTTGGTCTGGGGGAAGGACATTGCAGAGACATTACCGGTATGGGGTAAAGTGCGCGTATTGCGGTGCAGCGTGATTGTGGACAATCCCGGGGCGCGCGCCCTTCCATTTTCTTACCACGTTGGAGTCAGGTTGATGCGATTGGTTCTGTTGGGACCGCCCGGTTCGGGCAAGGGGACGCAGGCGACGCGCCTGAAGGAACATCTTTCGATTGCGCACATTTCCACCGGCGACCTGCTGCGTGCCGAAGTGGCGGCGGGGACCGAGCTGGGCAAGCAGGCCAAGGCCGTGATGGATGCCGGCAACCTGGTGTCCGATGACATCCTGCTGGGCATGCTCGAGTCGCGCCTGGGCCAGGACGATGTGGCCAAGGGCTTCATCCTGGATGGTTACCCGCGCAACGTGGCCCAGGCCAATGCGCTGGACAGCCTGCTGGCCAAGATCGGCCAGCCGCTGGATGCGGTCGTGCAGCTGGACGTGCCGACCGAACTGCTGGTCGAGCGCATCGCCGGCCGCGCCGCCGAGCAGGGCCGTGCCGATGACAACCCCGAATCGGTGCGTCAGCGCCTGCAGGTCTACAACGACCAGACCGCGCCCGTGGTGGATTTCTATGCCGGCCGTGGCACGCTCGCACGCGTTGATGGCGTGGGTGAACTGAACGACGTGGAAGCGCGCATCCGCGCCGCGATCCAGGCCTGATCCGGTCGGTGCCGCTACGGCGGCACCGCACGGGCAGTGCGCTGCCCAGTGCCTGAAACACACACGCCCGGCCCCCGAAGGGACCAGGCGTGTGGTTTGAAGGTGCCAGCGAGCGGGCTTGCTCAGAGCCCCGCAGCATGAGCCCCCCTGGGGATGGCCTCTTGGGGAGTAGGACCAATGGGGTGCTGCGGCTGGCCCATGGAATTGTGTCCGTCTTCACAGTACGGCGCTATCGGGATTTCCCTGACACCGTGATGGACTTCTCTGATACTCGACTAGGAGTTATCTGACGGCGATGTCCATCGACGGTGATGATCGGCGACAATCGCAGGCATGAGCACGATCCACATTCTTGGTATTGCAGGCACTTTCATGGGCGGCGTGGCCGCGCTGGCACGCGAGAAGGGCCATACGGTCCGCGGCAGCGACCAGGCGATCTACCCGCCGATGTCCACCCAGCTCGAACGCCTGGGCATCGCCCTGGATCCGGGCTACCGCGCCGACAGCGTGGCACCGGACTGCGACGAGGTGGTGATCGGCAATGCGCTCTCGCGCGGCAACCCTGCCGTGGAAGCCGTGCTGGATGCCGGCCAGCGCTATATCTCCGGGGCCCAGTGGCTGTCCGAGCAGGTGCTGCCGGGCCGCGACACCCTGGCTGTGGCCGGCACACACGGCAAGACCACCACCACCACCATCCTGACCTGGCTGCTGCACAGCGCCGGGCGTGAGCCGGGCTTTCTGATCGGCGGCGTGGCGGAGGATTTCGGCGTGTCCGCGCGCATCGGCAGCGGCCGCGAGTTCGTGGTCGAAGCCGACGAGTACGACACCGCGTTCTTCGACAAGCGCAGCAAGTTCGTGCACTACCGGCCGCTGGTGGCGATCCTCAACAACCTCGAATACGACCACGCCGACATCTTCCCGGACGTGGCCGCGATCCAGCGCCAGTTCCATCACCTGATCCGCACCGTGCCCGCGCGCGGGCGCCTGATCGTCAACGGCGAAGATGCCTATCTCGCCGAGGTGCTGGCGATGGGGTGCTGGACGCCGGTGGAGCGCTTCGGTTTCGATCCTGCGCTGGAATGGCACGCCGAACTGGTGGAGGCCGACGGCAGCGTGTTCGTGGTGCACCATCGCGGCGAGCGCATCGGTGAAGTGCGCTGGTCGCTGCTCGGTCGCCATAACGTGCTCAACGGGCTCGCGGCGCTGGCCGCCGCGCATGCGGTAGGTGTCGAACTGGCCACGGTGATGCCGGCGCTGGCCGCGTTCCGCAGCGTCAAGCGCCGGCTGGAAGTGATCGGCCAGGCGCGCGATGTCACCGTCTACGATGACTTCGCGCATCACCCCACCGCGATCCGCACCACCCTCGAGGGCCTGCGTGCGAGGGTTGGTGAAGCCCGCATCGTGGTGGCGATGGAACCGCGCAGCAATTCCATGCGGCTGGGCGCGCATGCGCAGGCGCTGGCGCCGTCGCTGGACGGTGCCGATGCCGTGGTGTTCCTGCACCGCCCGGAGTTGGCCTGGGATGCGGCCGGCGTGATCGCCGCCGTGCGAGGCGACGCGTATGCCGTGCCGGATACCGATGCGCTGCTGTCGCGCCTGGACGCGATCGCCATGCCCGGCGACCACGTGGTGTTCATGTCCAATGGTGGCTTCGACGGCGCGCCGCGGCGCTTCCTGGCACAGCTGCAGCCGTCCTGAGCGGGGGCTGGCCATGACCGACACCGCGTCACTGCCCCTGTTCCCGCTTCACACCGTGCTGCTGCCCGGCGCCGCGCTGGGCCTGCGCGTGTTCGAGCGGCGCTACCTGGACATGCTGCGCGAATGCAGCCGCGCCGGTACCGCGTTCGGTGTCTGCATGATCCTGCACGGTGAGGAAACCGGCGCCCCCGCGGTGCCGGCCGCCTACGGCGTGGAGGCGCGGATCGAGGATTTCGACGTGGGCGCCGATGGGGTGCTGGTGCTGCGCCTGCGTGGCCAGCGTCGCTTCCATGTCGATCGCACGCGCGTGCGCGACAATGGGCTGATCATTGCCGAGGTGACCTGGTGTGCGGCCGACAGCGACGATGAGCTGCAGCCCGAACATGCCCTGATGGCGACCGTGCTTGAGCACATCATCGAACAGGCCGGTGCCGCGTTTGCTCCGGTCAGCCCGGCGCAGATGGAGCAGGCCAGCTGGGTCGGCTGGCGCCTGGCTGAGCTGCTGCCCCTGCAGGATGCGCAGCGCCTGCAGCTGCTGCAGCACGATGACCCGCACCAGCGCCTGCAGGCGTTGCTGGACTGGATGCCGTAACGCGGGGCGAGGCCCCGCTGCACGAACGGCCGGGATGATCCCGGCGCTGCCTCACTCGGCCGCGGGCATGCGCACCCGCAGCACCGGCATCTGCGTATCCGGATGGGTGTCGACCTGCTGTGGCAGGCCATCCAGTGCCTGGCGCACCGCATTGAGCGAGGGGTCGATGCCACGCATCGGGCGCCACATCCCGATCAGATTGAAGTGCTGCTGGTAGTGCAGGGTCTGCGCACTGCCGAGCCACAACGGCTCATCCACCGGCGCTGACAGACGCGCCGGCGCCGGCCACAGGCGCAATGCGAACATCTCGTTGGGGGCATTGCCGGCCCGCAGCATCAGCAGCGATTCGACCTGCGTGTCCAGGGTGGCTGGCAGGACCGGCACCTTGTCCTTGTCCGATGACTTGTCGAGCATCAACAGCGCCTGCTCCCAGCCGGCCTGCGGCTGTACGCGCCAGCCCTGGCTCTCCAGGCGGCGCTGCAGCGGTGCCAGCGGGCCGGCCACCTGCACATCCAGCGGCCAGCGCTGGTCGTCATCGAATTCATTGCGGCGCGAGGGCAGGTGCTGCCACTCGGTCGTCCACCAGGCCTGTGCATCCAGCGGCGCCGGGCTCGGCTGCGCCGGTTCGAAGCGCGCCAGTTTCACCGGGATGTTGCGCGGGGCGTACCAGAGCGCGGCCACGGCGAAGGTACCGTAGAACAGCCACGCCACCGGCTTGACCCAGAACGAGCGGTTGAAGCGGCGGCGGTACGCGATGCCGAGCACCAGCAGCCAGAACAGGCCGAACAGCATGCCGCCGATCACATCGCTCAGCCAATGGGCGCCGAGGTAGATGCGGGCGAAGCCGATCAGGCTGACGATGATGCCCGACAGCAGGTAGGGCCACACGCGGGTGCGGCCGGGCAGTTCGCGCGCGATCAGCACGGCGAAGAAGCCGAAGGTGATCGTGGCCATCGTTACCGAGACCGACGGGAAGCCGAAGCCGCTGCTCGCATCCGGCGGCCGGACCACATCCACGGTTGCGCCGAGCAGCTTGCACAGGGCCAGGCCGAAGGCCAGCGCGGCCAGCCAGTGACCGGCCGCCATCCAGCGCCGGCGCCAGACCAGGTAGCCCATGCCGGCGGCCGTGGCCGGCAACAGGACCTGCCAGGCGCCCAGCGAGGCCAGCGCGGCCATCGGGTAATCGGCCAGCGGATTGCGCAGGGCCAGCATGGCGTGGTGCACGGCCAGATCGACCCGCAGCGGTTCGCCATGGGCGACCACCGCCATCAACAGGGCGAACCAGCCCCAGCCAAGCAGCAGCAGCATCACCGCCAGCATCGCCAGCGGCACCGATTCACGCCGCTGGGGATCGAACACCGCCACCGAGTAACGGCCCAGCGTTGGATGGCGCTGCGACCAGTTCAACAGCATGGCCAGCCAGCTGTCCATGCGCGAGGCCGACCAGCGGTAGCCGTACAGCACGATCGCCCAGACCAGGCCCATGATCACGCCGAGCAGGCCCAGCACCATCACCAGCCGGCCGGCAACGGCGGCGACCGCGTCATACGCCTCGCCGAGCACCCAGCCGGGGGCCAGGAACAGCACCGCCCAGGACAGGCTGGCGATGCCACTGGCCTGGAAGTAGCGCGAGAGCGGCATCTTCATCATGCCGGCGATGGCCGGCACGAACGGGCGGATCGCGCCGACATAGCGCGCCACCAGGATGCTCTTGAACGCGTTGCGGCGGAACATCGTCTCGCCGCGGTCGAGCAGCTGCGGATACTTGCTGAAGGGCCAGAAGCCCCGCAGGCGATCCCCCCAGCGCCGGCCTACCCAGTAGCTGATGCCGTCGCCGGCAAACGCGCCCAGCGCTGCGCAGGCCACCGCGTACGGCCCGGTGATCTGGCCCAGGCCGATGAACACACCCACGGCGAACAGCAGCGGCAACGCGGGCACGATCGCGCCCAGCACGATGACCGCATCGCAGAAGGCAATGAGGAAAATGACCGCACCGGCAAGCACGGGGTGAGCTGAGATCCACGCAAGCGTGGCATCGATCCATGACGAGTCCATCGGAGGATTATAGGGGGGCAAAGTGACTGACTGCCGGCCAGCGGCGGGCAATGTGCGGCATCTACAGTGAATGAGCGCGATCAGCCGCCTAGAATGGCGCCATGACACGCCCTGCCGATCCCGCCCCGACCGCCCTCAAAGCCGACAGCTTCGGCCGCATCCTGCTGATGGAGCAGGACGGCCAGCGCTTCGTGCGCCGTGATCTGGAGGCCACCCCGTGGTGGCTGCGCCTGCCGGCATGGTGGCTGGCCCGGCGCGAGGCGCGCGCGCTGGCGCATCTGGATGGGATGCCCGCCACGCCGCGGTTGCTGGGCTGGAACGGGCGCTGGCTGGACCGCAGCTTCATGGCCGGCGATGCGATGTACCAGCGTCCGCCGCATGGCGACGTGGCCTACTTCCGTGCGGCGCGCCGTCTGCTGCAGCAGGTCCATCGCCACGGCATCGCGCACAACGACCTGGCCAAGGAAGCCAACTGGCTGGTGCGCGAAGACGGCTCGCCGGCCCTGATCGATTTCCAGCTGGCGGTGATCGGCAATCCGCGCTCACGCTGGATGCGCCTGCTGGCCCGCGAGGACCTGCGCCACCTGCTCAAGCACAAGCGCATGTACTGCCGGCCGTCGCTGACGCCGGTGGAGAAGCGGTTGCTCAAGCGCACCTCGTGGGTGCGTGACCTCTGGTTCCGCACCGGCAAGCCGGTCTACCGCTTCGTCACCCGCAGGATCCTGCACTGGGAAGACAACGAAGGGCAGGGCCCCAAGCCGTAGCAGGGGCCGATGCCTGGCGCTCAGCGCAGGTCGAGGATCTGCTTGCCGGTGAAGCGGCGTTGCGCGTCGAACTCGTAGGCGACCCGCAGCATGCCCTCGTCCGCGCAGGCATGGCAGGTGCGCAGCGGCGTGCTGTAGATCAGGCGCAGCCCGCCGTTGGGCAGCGCTTCACTGCCGCTGGCCTCGGCGGGGGCGAACGGTGAGGCGTCCGGGTGCGCATCAAGGAAGGGTTTGACCGTTGCATCGGCGCGCGACATCTCCGGCAGGACATCCGCATCCACATCCACGGTATGCCCGGCACTGTCGACCAGCAGCGTGCCTTCATTGGTATTGGCACGGAACGGGTACTCGATGGTGGCAATGCCCACGCCGTCCTGCTCGCGCCATGCGCTGACGTAGCCGGGATTCCCCTGCGCGCCCAGCTGATGGGCCGCGGCGATCGCCTGCGGGCTGGCCTTGGCCGCCTGCATCGCCTTGGACAGGCAATCATCGGCAACCGGCGCCTGGCCACGGCAGGCGTCCACCTCGCCGTCCCAGATCGCCGCTTCGCTGAAGGGGGAGGTGCCGCCGGCCGTACCGGGAACGGTGGCCGCCGCCTGCACAGGGGCGGTGGACGGGTCGCCGGCGGGCTGGCAGGCAGCCATGGCCAGTACCAGCGCCAGCGCGGTCAGGGGAAGGCGGATCGCCGTCATGTCGCTCATTCCATGCAGAACGTGAACGCCCAGTATCGACGCGGCGCATGAATCCGGTGTGTGCGCCGGGGCGGCATAATGCCGGTTCACTGCAATCGCATCGAAGGAATCCGCGCATGGCCAGTCTGCAAGGCAAGACTCTGTTCATCACCGGCGCCTCGCGCGGCATCGGCCTGGCCATCGCACTGCGTGCTGCACGGGACGGGGCCAACATCGCCATCGCGGCCAAGTCCTCGGTGCCCAACCCCAAGCTGCCCGGCACCATCCACAGCGCAGCGGAGGCGGTCACCGCCGCCGGCGGCCAGGGACTGGCGCTGAAGTGCGACATCCGCGAGGAAGACCAGGTGCGTGCGGCCGTCGCCGCCACCGTGGATACCTTCGGTGGCATCGACATCCTGGTCAACAACGCGAGCGCGATCTGGCTGCGCGGCACGCTGGACACGCCGATGAAACGTTTCGACCTGATGCAACAGGTCAACGCACGCGGCAGCTTCCTGTGCGCGCAGGCCTGCCTGCCGCACCTGCTGCAGGCACCCAATCCACACATTCTCACCCTCGCGCCGCCGCCAAGCCTGGACCCGAAGTGGTGGGCGCCGCATACCGGCTACACGCTGGCGAAGATGGGCATGAGCTTCGTCACGCTTGGCCTGGCCGCGGAGTTCGGCCCACAGGGCGTGGCGGTCAATGCGTTGTGGCCGCGTACCGTGATCGCCACTGACGCGATCAACATGATTCCCGGCGTGGACATCGGCGGCTGCCGCACGCCTGCCATCCTTGCCGATGCCGCACACGCAGTGCTGACCCGCGAGGCGGCCGGCTTCAGTGGGCAGTTCCTGCTCGATGACGAGGTGTTGGCGCAGGCCGGCATTACCGATCTGAGTGGCTATGCCGTCGATCCGTCGCGTCCGTTGATGCCCGATCTGTTCCTGGATTGACGCGTGCGCGGTGCGCGTCGCGTGCGCGATGACAAACGCTGCACAGGCCGGGCTGCTATGGTGCGGGCCCCAAATCGTATGGACACATGCATGTCATTCCGCACACGGACCGCACCGCTCGCCGCCGCCATCGCCTTGATCAGCCTGCTCGGCGCCTGCAGCAAGGGCCCGGGCAGCGTTGCCGATACCCAGGGCGTGGAAAAGGTGAACGCCTACATCGCCTGCTTCAACGCCGTTGAACAGCCGATCCACGAAGGCTTCCAGCAGTACATCGGCTGGATGCAGGATCCGGAGGCTGGCCCGACCGGCAATGAGAAGCAGGTGCGTGGGCCGGGCACGGTGCTCTCGCATCGCGTGGAAGCGTGCAACGCCCCGATGGTCGCCGCGCTGGCGATGACGCCGGCCGAGCCCGAGCTGGATCCGGCGGCGAGCGCTTACCAGAAGACGTTCGTCGACCTGTACGCGCTGATCGAGCAGGCCGACCGTTATTACAGCCGCGAGGACTACCTGCGCGATGACCATGCCGGGATGCGCAGCCAGCATGCCCCGCTGATGAAGGCCTACATGGCCTTCTTCGACGCAGGCACCGCACTGGATGCCGCGCTGGAAAAGCGCGAAGACGAACGACGTGCGGAACAGCTCAAGGAGATTGAAGCTTCCGAAGGCCGCTCGATGGCGTACTACCAGATCAAGATCCTCGGTGATGGCAAGCAGCTCACGCAGCTGCTCAACAGCGAGACGCCCGATCTGGCGGTGGCACGCACCCAGCTCGCGGCGTTCCAGGCGCTGCTGCAGCAGGCGCAGGATGACAAGATCGGCAAGGGCGATGCGATGTGGGGCCACGTGGAGCGCGCCGCCGATGCGCTGGCCCGCGATGCCGGCCGCCGTATCGAGCGCGTCGAGTCAAAGAAGCCGTATACCCGCAGCGAGCAGATGCTGATGGAGAGCGGTGGGCGGATCAGCAACCCGCAGGGCTCGGCCGAAGCCTTGCTGGCCAGCTACAACGACCTGGTCGACATGAGCAACCGCCTGGCGCGGACCAGCGGCGCGCGTTGAGTGATCGCGCGGCGGGCTGCCTGGCGGCCCGCCGCAAGCATCAGACGTTGAAGACCGGTGGCAGTTTTTCGCCGCAATGGCGGCAATGCACGGCGTCCGGTTCGTGGCCTTCCAGTGCGCAATGCGGGCAGCCGCGCGCATCACGGCGCGCGGCATGCTCGGCATCGCGCATGGTATTGGCCAGTTCGGCGGTGTAGATGCCGGTCGGCACGGCGATGATGCTGTAGCCGATCAGGATCAGCACCGAGGTGACGAAGCGGCCGAGCACGGTCTGCGGCACGATGTCGCCGAAGCCCACCGTGGCCATGGTCACCACCGCCCAGTACATGCTGCTGGGGATGCTGGTGAACCCGTGGTTGGGGCCTTCGATCACGTACATCATCGTGCCGGCGATGATGGTGATGGTGATCACCGTGAACAGGAACAGCAGCACCTTGCGGCGGCTGCGCCACAGCGATTCCATCAGCACGCCGCTTTCTTCGATGTAGCGGGTCAGCTTGAGGATCCGGAACACCCGCAGGATGCGCAGCGCGCGCACCACCAGCAGGCTCTGCGCGCCGGGGATGAACAGCGACAGGTAGGTGGGCAGGATCGAGGCCAGATCGATGATGCCCCAGATGCTGAATGCGTAGCGCAGTGGGCGTTTGACCACCACCAGCCGCAGCAGGTACTCGGCGGTGAATACGATCGTGAAGCCCCATTCCAGCACGTACAGCCAGTCGGCGTAGGCCGCATGGAAGCGCTGCACGCTGTCGAACATGACCACCACCACGCTGGCGATGATCGCGTAGACCAGCAGCAGGTCGAAATTGCGCGAGGGCCGGGTGTCGTGGCGGTAGATGATGTCGAACCACTGGCGGCGCCAGCCGGTCTCGGTGGCGGGGTTGAGCTGAGGGGCGGTGAACGGTCGCATGGGCCGCATTGTGCCCCACCGGCCCAAAGCGCGAGAATGGGATCTTTCCTGAGCCCCTTACTGCCATGACCGCCGCTGCCACCGATCCGCTGTTGTCCCTGTCGCATTACTACCTGCCGGTCTACAAACCGCGCCAGGTGGTGCTCGAGCGCGGCCAGGGCGCGCGCGTCTGGGACAACCAGGGCCGCGAGTTCATCGATCTGGCCGCCGGCATCGCCGTGTGCGGCCTGGGCCACAACGATCCGGACCTGAAGGCGGCGCTGATCGAGCAAGCCGGCAAGCTCTGGCACACCAGCAACGTGTTCTACAGCGAGCCGCCGCTGCGCCTGGCCGAGGAGCTGGTCACCGCCTCGCGCTTCGCCGAGCGCGTGTTCCTGTGCAACTCCGGCGCCGAAGCCAATGAGGTGGCGATCAAGCTGGTCCGCAAGTGGGCCTCTTCGCTGGGCCGCCCGGCGCACCAGCGCGTGATCGTGACCTTCCGCGGCAGCTTCCACGGCCGCACGCTGGCCGCGGTCACCGCCACCGCCCAGCCGAAGTACCAGGAAGGCTACGAGCCTCTGCCCGGTGGCTTCCGCTATGTCGACTTCAACGACGAGGTCCAGCTGGAAACCGCGATGGCCGCCGGCGATGTGGCCGCGGTGATGCTCGAGCCGATCCAGGGCGAGGGTGGCGTGATGCCGGCCAAGCCGGGCTTCCTGCAGCGCCTGCGCGAGCTGTGCGACCAGCACAACGCGCTGGTGGTGCTCGATGAGATCCAGGCGGGCATGGGCCGTACCGGCACGTTGTTCGCGCATTGGCAGGACAACATCAAGCCGGACATCGTCACCCTGGCCAAGGCGCTGGGCGGCGGCTTCCCGATCGGCGCGATGCTGGCCGGCCCGAAGGTGGCCGAGGTGATGCAGTTCGGTGCCCACGGCACCACCTTCGGCGGCAACCCGCTGGCCGCGGCCGTCGCGCGCGTGGCGCTGCGCAAGCTGTCCTCGCCGGAGATCGCACACAACGTCAGCCGTCAGTCGCAGGCGCTGCGCGATGGGCTGGGCAGGATCAACGACGAGTTCAAGGTGTTCAGCCAGGTCCGCGGCCGCGGCCTGATGCTGGGCGCGGTGCTGGACAAGGATTTTGCCGGCCAGGCCGGTCCCATCCTCGACCACGCCGCCGAGCACGGCCTGCTAACCCTGCAGGCCGGCCCGGACGTGCTGCGTTTCGTGCCGTCGCTGAACATCACCGATGAAGAAATCGCCGAAGGCCTCAAGCGCCTGCGCGCGGCGGTGCAATCCTTCATCGCCTCGCGATAACCAACAGCGGTAGAGCCGACCGTTGGTCGGCTGCTGTTGTTCTGGGCGAACCCAGCCGACCAACGGTCGGCTCTACGCCAGGGCGTACCGCTTCAACACCTTGCCGATGCTGCGACTGTCGGTGGCGGTTTCCGCCCGCAATCCTGCCTGACGCGCACCGCGCACGTTGGTGAACAGGTCATCGACGAACAACGTGCGCCCGGCGCGTGCGCCCAACAGCGCCATCGCCTGCACGAATACGGCCGGGTCCGGTTTGCGAGCGCCCAGCGCGCCGCTGCACAGGATGCGCCCGCGCAGCGCTGCGGCCAGGGTGGGCAGGATGCGCGGGATGGTGTCCACCATCAGCGCGCCGTTGTTGGTCAGGATCGCGATCGGCATGCGGCGTGCAACCTGTTCGATGCGTTCGATGACCCCGGCCTGTGGCATGGACGCGGCGATGCGGGCGTCCTGCCACTGCGTGATGCTCACCGTGCTGCCCAACGCCGCGCCCAACTGTTGCAGGTACAGCGTGCTGTCCAGGCCGGCGTCATGCTGCTGCTCCAGGCCGCTGTCGAACAGGGCGGCGTGCACCTGTGCGACGCTGCAGCCGGTGCTGGCGGCCAGGTGACGCACGCGCAAATGCCGCGCATGGCGCACCAGCACGCCATCGAAATCCAGCAGCAGCCCCTCCACGGCATCGGTCATCGCGCACTCTTGTCCGGGTCCAACGCTGACCGTACCGCAGTCGGGGCGCTCGCTGCGACATCGCGTCGCAGGCCGGGCGTGGGCACGGACTCTAGAATCGCGTGGACTGTTCGATGGAGATCGCCGTGAAACTGCTTGCCCCCGTGTTGCTTGCCGGCCTGATGCTGGCCCCGGCCGCCCATGCGCGCGTCTGCGCGATCGCCATCGACAGCACCGACCAGATGAGCTTCAGCCAGAAGGAGATCAAGGTTGCGGCGGACTGCACCCAGGTGAAGCTGACCCTGCGCCACACCGGCAAGCTTGCCGCGACCGCGATGGGCCACAACTGGGTGCTGACCCGCACCGCGGATTACCAGCCGGTGGCGATGGCCGGCATGCGCACGACCCTGGCCGACAGCTACCTGCCCAAGGGCGATGCGCGTGTGCTGGCGCATACCCCGGTGATCGGGGGCGGGCAGACCACCAGCGTCACCTTCTCGACCGCGAAGCTGGCCAAGGGCGGCGACTACACGTTCTTCTGCTCGTTCCCGGGGCACTTCGCGATGATGAAAGGCCGTTTTCTGTTCGGCTGAGCGCCGATGCCGGCCGGTGGACGGCGTGACGACCAACGGTCGTCACCTGCCGCCTCCCATCAGCCTTTGACGAGCTTGAAGGCTTCGCGCGCGGCCTCGATGGTCGCATCGATGATGCTGTCGTCGTGGGCGCTGGACAGGAAGCCGGCCTCGTAGGCCGAGGGGGCCAGGAACACACCGCGCTCCAGCATCGCGTGGAAGAAGGTGTTGAACGCGGTGATGTCGCACGCCGTCGCCTGGGAGTAGGTTTCCACCTTCTGGTCGGTGAAGAACAGGCCGAACATGGCGCCGACCTGGGTGGTCGTCACCGCCACGCCGGCCTCGGCCGCCGCGGCTTCCAGCCCGGCGCAGAGGCGCGCAGCGGCGGCACTCAGGCGATCATGGAAGCCCGGTTCCTGCACCAGTTCCAGCATCGCCAGGCCCGCGGCCATCGCCACCGGATTGCCGCTGAGCGTGCCCGCCTGGTAGATCGGGCCAGCCGGGGAAATCTGCGACATCAGCTCGCGGCGGCCGCCATAGGCCCCCACCGGCATGCCGCCGCCGATGATCTTGCCGAAGGTGGTCAGGTCCGGGGTGACGCCGTAGTGCGCCTGCGCGCCGCCGAGGGCCACGCGGAAGCCGGTCATCACTTCATCGAAGATCAGCACCGTGCCGTACTGCGTGCACAGCGCGCGCAGGTGCTGCAGGTAGCCCTCGCGCGGCGGGATGCAGTTGGCGTTGCCGACCACCGGCTCGATGATCAGGCCGGCGATGTGCTCGCCCTGTTCGGCGAACAGCGCGGTGGCGGCCTCGAAATCGTTGTAGGGCAGGGTCAGGGTGAGTTCGCTCAGGCCAGCCGGGACACCCGGCGAGGTCGGCACGCCCAGGGTCAGCATGCCGCTGCCGGCCTTGACCAGGAACGAATCGCCGTGGCCGTGATAGCAGCCTTCGAACTTGACGATGCGGGTGCGGCCGGTGGCGCCGCGCGCCAGCCGGATCGCCGACAGCGTGGCCTCGGTACCGGAGTTGACCATGCGCACCATCTCGCAGGACGGCACCAGCCGGGTCAGCGTTTCGGCCATGGTCACTTCCGCTTCGCACGGCGCACCGAAGGACAGGCCGTTGCCGATCGCCTGCTTGACCGCCTGGCGCACCGCGGTGTGGTTGTGGCCGACGATCATCGGGCCCCAGGAGCCGACGTAATCGATGTAGCGGTTGCCGTCCACGTCGTACAGGTACGCGCCATCGGCACGCTGCACGAAGAACGGCTCGCCGCCGACCGACTTGAACGCGCGCACGGGCGAGTTGACGCCGCCCGGCAGCAGTTTCTGGGCGCGGGTGAACAGGGCGTGGGACTGGTCGTGGTTCATGGGGTGTCCTGGGTCTTACGGAAACTGGGCGAGGAAGGCGCGCTGGGTGGCAACCGGGTCGGGGGCGGCGAAAATGCCGCTGACCACGGCCACCAGGTCGGCGCCGGCCGCGATGATGGGACCCACATTGTCCGGGCTGAGCCCGCCGATCGCCACCCGCGGCACGCCCAGTGCGGCGCTTTGCCGCAGCAGGTCCGGCGTGGCACGGCTGGCGGTGACCTTGGTGGTGGTGGGGAAGAACGCGCCGAAGGCCACATAACTGGCCCCTTCGGCCACGGCACGTGCGGCATTGGCCAGCTGGTCGTAGCAGGACGCGCCGATGATGGCGTCGGGGCCCAGCAGGGCGCGCGCCGCGCCGATGTCGCCGTCGGTGCCGCCCAGGTGCACGCCAGCGGCGCCCACGGCATGGGCCAGCGCCGGGTCGTCATTGATGATCAATGGCACGCCGTGCGGCGCGCACAGCGCCTGCAGCGCGGTCGCCTGCTGCAGGCGCAGGGCGGCATCGGCGGTCTTGTTGCGGTACTGCAGCCAGGTGGCGCCGGCCGCCAACAGCGGCGCGGTGCGCGCCAGCAATCGTGCGGTATCGGGTTCGTCGGGGGTGATGAGGTAGACGCCGCGGGGCGGCGTGGGGGCTGAAGCGTGATTCATCAATGGCTACCGGTAGCGCAACGGGAGTGGGACAATGAGCGCTGTCAGCTCTTGTCCTGCCGTGATTATCCGATGACCGACGCTACCGCCACCACCTTCCGCACCTGGATGTGCGTTGTCTGCGGCTTCCTGTACCGGGAAGAAGACGGGTTGCCGGAAGAGGGCATCGCCCCGGGCACGCGCTGGGAAGACATTCCCGATACCTGGACGTGCCCGGACTGTGGCGTGACCAAGGACGATTTCGAGATGGTCGAAGTCGACTGAGGCCGGGCCGGCGCCGTGTCATGGCGCCTTTCAATGCAGGCGCGGCACCGCGCCACCCAGGCTGACCAGCTTCTCGCGCACGTACTGGGCGTCGCTGGCCTTGGCATTGCGCTTGAGGTACAGCCCCAGGTCGTTGCGCGCGCCCGCCTCGTAGTCCAGCTGCAGGTAGGCCATGCCGCGGTCGCGCAGGGCATCGTCCTGTTCCGGAGCGAGCTTGAGCAGGCGGTCGGCACTGCGCGCGGCACGGTCCCATTCACCGCGTTCCACATAGACGCCATGCAGGTTGCGCAGCATCCGCATCAGGATCGCGCGCGCCGGGGCCGGGTCCAGAATCTGTGCCAGCACATCGTCGTCGGGCACTTCACCGCCCAGGTGCGAGCGGGCGCGTTCGCGCAGTTCTTCCACGCCGAGCGGGCGGCCGCCGTTGAACGGGTCCATCACCAGCACGCCGTCGTTGAGCGGCAGGCGCACCAGGAAATGGCCGGGGAAGGAGACCCCGTCCAGCGGGATGCCGAGCCGGCGCGAGACTTCCATCTGCACCAGCGCCAGTGAAATCGGGTTGCCCAGGCGGCGCTCGAAGACCTGGTTCAGATAGCTGTTGCGCGGGTCGTAGTATTCGCCATGGTCGCCGCTGTAGCCGAGCTCGTCGAACAGATGGCGGTTGACCGCGGCGATCTTCAGCGGCCACATGTCGATCGTGGCGATCTCGGTGCGCAGGTGGTCGGCGTGGCTCTGCAGGACCGCGTCGTAGACGGCAGGGTCCAGGTCCGGGTATTCGTCCCGGGCGATCAGCAGCGCGGTCGGCAACAAAGGCAGCGCCTCGTCATCCAGCTCGGCCAGCGATTCCCACGTCGGCAATGTGATCTGCCCCTGCATGGGACAAGACTGGCGACAAACGCGCCGCGATTCAAGGGCGCGGCGCGTTTATCGGGTCCCTTTTATTTACCGTCGGCGATGCCGGGGCCGAACTTCAGTTCGGTACCGTCCTTGAGCTTCATCTTTTCGGCCTGCCCGGCATTGAGTTCCAGCACGTAACGGGCCGGCTCGCTGCTGGGGTAGGGCGGGCAACGGTCACCGGCCGAGCACGGTGGCACGTCACGCTGCTGGCTGACCAGGCGGCGCTGTGCATCGAAGTACAGGATGTCCAGGGCGATCTTGGTGTTCTTCATCCAGTACGCCTGCAGCTCTTCGCGTTCATGGATGAACAGCATGCCGTGGTCCTCCGGCATCTGGTCGCGGAACATCAGCCCGCGGGCGCGGGTGTCGTCATTGGTGGCCAGTTCGACGTGGTAGCGGTTGCCGTCCAACTCCACCCAGTGACGGGCGTTGGTGCTGGCACAGCCGGCCAGGGTGAGCAGCAGAAGCAGGGGCAGCAGGCGCGACAGGGACATGGGATTGCCTCGTTGGGGCAGCCGGCGCGGGCGCCGGCCACGGGGGTCAGATCACGACCGGCGGCTCGCCGCCGATGATCACCACATCGGCCGGGCGGCGCGCGAACAGGCCAACGCTGACCACGCCGGGCAGCTGGTTGAGCTCGCGCTCCAGCTTGACCGGATCGGTGATCTCCAGGTGGTGGATGTCCAGGATCACGTTGCCGTTGTCGGTGACCACGCCCTCACGCCAGGCCGGCTGGCCGCCGGTCATGTCCATGATGCGGCGGGCGACCAGGCTGCGTGCCATCGGGATCACTTCCACCGGCAGCGGGAACCTGCCCAGCACCTTGACCTGCTTGCTCGGGTCGATGATGCACACGAAGCGCTCGCTGGCCTCGGCGATGATCTTCTCACGCGTCAGCGCGGCGCCGCCGCCCTTGATCAGGTTCTTGTTGCCATCGCATTCGTCGGCACCGTCCACATACAGCGAGAGGTTGCCGGTGTGGTTGAGCTCGAGCACCTCGATGCCGTGCTGCTTCAGGCGCGCGGTGCTCTGGTCCGAGCTGGAGACAGCGCCCTTGATGCGGTGCTGGATCCTGGCCAGGGCGTCGATGAAGTAGGCAACGGTGGAGCCGGTACCGACGCCGACGATCATGCCGTCTTCGACGTATTCGATGGCTTTTTCAGCGGCGAGGCGTTTGGCTTCGGACATGGCGGGCAACTCTTGGAGGAAAGGGAATCAGTGCTTTTCCAGCGACAGCAGCAGCTTCCACTGCGCGGCGGTCACCGGGAGGATGGAGAGGCGGTTGCCGCGCGCGGTCAGCGGGAACCCTTCGCCCAGCGCATCGGCGTGCAGCTTGATCTCGTCCAGCGAAATGGTGTCGCGCAGCTTGCGCTCGAACGCCACGTCCACCAGCATCCAGCGCGGTTCTTCGCGGGTCGCCTTGGGGTCGTAGTAATCGGACCTGGGGTCGAACTGGGTGTCGTCCGGGTAGGCCTCGCTGGCTACCGTGGCCAGCCCGACAATGCCCGGCACCTTGGTGTTGGAGTGGTAGAACATCACCCCGTCGCCGACCTTCATGCCATCGCGCATGAAATTGCGCGCCTGGTAGTTGCGGACGCCGTTCCAGGGCTCGCGGCCCACGCGCTGCAGATCATCGATGGAAAAGGCGTCCGGTTCGGACTTCATCAGCCAGTAGCGCTTGCGTGCGGTCATGCGGAGTCTTTGATTACGGTCGGTGCCGACCGTTGGTCGGTACGCAGACAAGGGTGGAGACGTCGGTGCAGATCGCATCCACCGCGACGTCCCACGGTTGTACCGGCAGGTCATCGACCTGCTGGACCGAGAAGCCGACCCCGACCAGCCACGGCGGCGCCGGGCGCTGGTGGCGGAATGCGAAGCTGCGATCATACCAGCCGCCTCCCATCCCCAGCCGGCGGCCCTGCGCGTCGAAACCGACCAGCGGCGCGACGACCAGCGCCATCTGTTCCGGCGCGAGGGTGTCGTCCAGCGAAAGGTCGGGTTCGGGAATGCCGAAGCGGTTGGCGGTCAGCGCCTGCCCCGGGCGCCATGGCGCGAAGCGCAGCGTCTGCTCGTGCAGCACCGGCAGGCAGTAGGTCAGGCCGGCGGGCAACTGCATCTGCCAGCGGTGCAGTGCGATCTCGCCATCCATCGCCCAGTACCCGGCAACATGCCCCTGGGCAGGCGCGAACGGCAGGGCGAGCAGGGCATCGGCCAACTGCTCGGCGGCGGCCAGGCGCACGGCGGCGGGGAGATCGCGGCGGCGTTGGCGCAGCTGCTGGCGCAGTGCGGAGCGCGGGTCGGTCATGCCTGGGTCCGGAGCGTGCGGGGGAAGCGGATAAAACAAGAGCGACGTCCCAGGGGAACGCCGCTCTTGCTGGAATATTGCATTCTCCGCCGTGACGATGCATGCGAAACGACCTTGAACCCGGGGTTCAAGTGGGTACGCTGGGGTTCCATCGGGCTTCCCGCTACAAGGCGGACTTGCACTCCCGGCGCCGTCGCGCACCCGTGGTCGTAATTAAGGGACAAGGCGAATGTTTGCACACGCCGTCGTTCACAGCAGAGAACGCGACGAGGATTATAGCCTTCCTGGGCAATTCGACCAGTCCGTTCGTCGGTCGAATTGCACATCAATTCAGATCGATGAAGACCACGCGATGCAGGTGTGCAATCGAATGGCGTGGAACCACGCCCGTGGATCACCCGGCGCTGTCGAACGCCCGATCCAGGCGGCGGTTGAGATCGCTCAGCGTCTGCTGCAGCGCGATCGCCTGGCGGGCGTGCTCATCGCGCAGCTGCTGCAGCTCGTGGGCCAGGTTCAGCGCGGCCAGCACCGCGACGCGGTCCACCGCGGCCATCCTGTTGCTGCCCCGGATCTCGCGCATCTTGGCGTCCAGCAGCCGGGCGGCGGCGGTCAGGCTCTCCCGTTCCTCCGCGCCCACGCCCACCGTGTATTCACGGTCCAGGATGCGGACACTGACCGGTTCGGTCTGGCTCATGTGTGCTGCTCCAGGGATTTGAGGCGGGTGATCATCGCTTCGACCCGGGAGCGGGCCTGCTCGTTCTTGGCCAGCAGCTGGGAGCGCTCGGCCACCAGTTGTTCCTGCTGATGGCGCAGGCTGCGGTTCTCGTCGGCCAGGCGCTGGTTGCGCTCAAGCAACGCCTCCACGCGGGCAGCGAAGGCCTGCAACTGGGCGATGGCGTCGGCGGGTTCCATGACCGGCACGATAGGCAAGGGCGGACGGGGCGGTCAAGCGAATAATGACGGGGCCTGGGGGCGGTCGCCCCCAGGGTGCCGGGGCCGGCCGCGGGGACGGCCATCGCAACCCGGCGGACACGGGTGGATTGGTACACTGTGGCGCTCACAAACCGTAGCCCCAAGATGACCGAACTCCCGAGTGTCGACGACGTAAACCAGGCCAGCCAGGCCCTGGGCCTGGGCGCCAGCGCCGCTGAACTGCACGGTGGCCTGTGCGGCTGGCTGTCTGCCGGCGGTGCGCCGGTGCGTGAATGGCCCGCCCGCGTGCTGGCCGATGACAACCTGCCGACCCCGGCCGAGGGCGATGCCTTGGCACGCCTGCTCGATGCCAGCGTGGCGCAGCTGGAAGACCGCGATTTCGCGTTCGAACTGCTGCTCAGCGATGCCAGCGATACCGCCACCCAGGCCGATGCCCTGTTCACCTGGGCGCGTGCGTTCCTGGGCGGGTTCGGGCTGGGCTCCGGGCAGAACCGCCCGGCGTTGTCCGAAGAGGGTGACGAGGCGCTGACCGATCTGGCCAAACTGGCGCAGGCCTCCAGCGAAGACTTCGAAAGCGGCAACGACGATGACGAAGACGCGCTGGCCGAGATCGAGGAGTTCATCCGCGTGGCGGTGTTGCTCCTGCACGGCGACTGCGTCATGGCGGCGCGCCATCGGCAGCGCCTGAACTGAGATGGATATCCGGCAGCTGACCGGCATCTCCGCCGCCGAATACACGCGTCGCCGCCAGCAGTTGATGGAGATGGCCGGCGACGACGCGATCCTGGTGCTGCCGGCCGCCGCCGAGCGGGTGCGCAGCCTGGATACGCATTACCCGTTCCGGCAGGACTCCGATTTCTGGTACCTGAGCGGCTTCCCGGAACCGGAGGCCGTGCTGGTGCTGATCCCGGGCCGTCGCCATGGCGAGGTGATCCTGTTCTGCCGCGAGCGCGACGCCGACCGTGAAGCCTGGGATGGCGCGCGCGCCGGCCAGGAAGGGGCGGTCTCGCACTACGGCATGGACGATGCGTACCCGATCGACGATCTGGACGACATCCTGCCCGGCCTGCTGGAAGGGCGCTCGCGGGTGTACTACCACTTCGGCCGCGATGCCGAGTTCGATCTCAAGCTGATCGGCTGGGTCAACCGCGTGCGTTCGCAGGTGCGGCATGGCGCGCAGCCGCCGCATGAATTCCTGGAACTGGGCCACCTGCTGCACGAACAGCGGCTGTTCAAATCCACGGCGGAAATCGCCGTGATGCAGCGCGCTGCCGATATCAGCGTGCAGGCGCATCGCGCCGCGATGCACGCGGCGCGGCCGGGCATCCACGAGTACGAGCTGCAGGCCGACCTGGAGCGGGTGTTCCGCGCCAATGATGCGTGTGCGGCGTACAGCAGCATCGTCGGTGCCGGTGCCAACGGCTGCATCCTGCATTACCGCGACAACAACGCGCGCGCGCAGGACGGCGAGCTGGTCCTGATCGATGCCGGTGCCGAGTACCGCGGGTACGCCAGCGACATCACCCGTACCTTCCCGGTCAACGGCCGTTTCAGTGCCGAGCAGCGCGCGCTGCATGACCTGGTCGGCGCCGCGCAGGCCGCGGCACTGGCGCAGGCGCGCCCGGGCAATGCCTATGAGGCCGGTCATCTGGCTGCGGTGGAAACCCTGACCGAGGGGCTGCTGCGGCTGGGCCTGCTCAAGGGCACGCTGGAAGAAAACATCGCCGAAGCGCATTACCAGCGTTTCTATCGGCACAAGACCGGGCACTGGCTCGGCCTGGACGTGCACGACGTCGGCGATTACCGGTTGGCGGGGGATTCGCGGATGTTGGAGCCGGGCATGGTGTTCACCATCGAGCCGGGCCTGTATGTCTCACCGGACGACCGCAGCGTGGAAGCGCGCTGGCGCGGTATCGGCATTCGTACCGAAGATGATGTGCTGATCACCGAGGACGGCCATCAGGTGCTCACCGCTGCGTTGGCGCGCAGTGCCGATGAGATGGAAGACGAGATGGCCAAGCGCTGATCCGCTTCAGGGGCCGGCACTACCGCGATGTCGCGCAGGTGCCGACCGTGGGTCGGCACCTGCATGTCGGATCAGCTGGCGGCCGCGAACACCGGGCGGGTCAGGTTGTCGGCATCGGCTTCGGTGCACAGCACTTCGTCCTCGATGCGCACGCCGCCGTACGGGCGGAAGAAGTCCACGCGGTCCCAGTTGACGCTGGCCCCGTGGCCGGCCTGCTTCACTTCGTCCAGCAGCATGTCGATGAAGTACACGCCTGGTTCGATGGTGACCACCATGCCCGGCTCCAGCGCGCGGGTCATGCGCAGGTACGGGTGACCCTGCGGGCGCTCGATGCGGCCACCGCGGTCGCTGGCCGCGAAACCCGCCACGTCGTGCACCTGCAGGCCGATCAGATGGCCCAGGCCGTGCGGGAAGAAGGCCGCGCTCACGCCGGTGGCCAACGCTGCTTCCGGCGAGACGTTGAGCACCCCGAAGTCCTTGAGGATGCCCATCAGCGACAGGTGCGCATCGATGTGCAGCTGCTTGTAATCCACCCCGGCGCGTACGCCCGCGCCCATCGTCTGCTGGGCCGCGTCCACCGCGTCGATGAGGGCCTGGAATTCGTCGTGGCCGCTGGCCGCATAGGTGCGGGTGATGTCACTGGCGTACCCGTAGGCACTGGCGCCGGCGTCGATCAGGAAGCTGCGCAGCGGGGTCGGCGCGCTGCGGCCCAGGTCGGTGTAGTGCAGCACTGCGGCATGCTCGTTGAGGCCGATGATGTTGCCGTACGGCAGCTCATTGGCATCCTGGCCGACCGCCCGGCAGTAGGCCATGTGGATCTCGAATTCGCTGGCGCCGGCGCGGAAGGCCGCCTCGGCGGCACGATGACCGCGCACGCCCAACCGCTGCGCTTCGCGCATCAAGGCGATTTCATAGGGGGTCTTGTAGCCGCGCTGCCAGTCCAGGTAATCGATGACCGGCGCCGGGTTGTTCGGCACGAACGCGCCCAGCGCGCTCTGCGGCTCGCCGAGAATCGCGCAGCGGGCCGCGTCCTTGGGCAGCAGTGCCAGCGCATCGTCGGGTTTGCGGATGATCTCGATATCGACATGCTCGACCCACCAGCCGTTCGGCGCATCCGGCACTACGTGCCAGTAGTCGAACGGCTGGTAGAAGATCACTTTCGGGCGCTGGCCCGGGGTGTACACCAGCCAGCTGTTGGGCAGCTTGGTCAGCGGCAGCCACGCCTTGAAGTTCGGATTCACCGCGTACGGGTAGTCGCGATCATCGAAGGCCTGGTAATGCTGGGTGCCGCTGGGAATCACCAGATGATCGAAGCCGCCACGCGCGAGCGCTTCGTCGGCGCGCTGGCGCATGACGCTGGCGTGGTGGGAATACAGGGCGCCGAGGTCTGGCTGGTTCATGGCATGAAGCTCGCTGGCAGTGCGGAATGCAGCCTTGGATTCTGCCGCAATCCGCCCGCGGGCGCTGTGCCGGAACCGGCGCTCAGACTGCCGAAGTTTCCTCGGCGATCCAGTGGCGCAGCTGTTCGCGTGCGTCGCGTGCCAGGGTCAGGAAGCGGAAACCCACCCAGGCCTGGCCCGGCGCATGGGTCTGCTCGCTCCACAGCAGGTGCACGCCCACGTCGATCCGCAGTGGCTCTCCCTGCGGGCCGGGAATGGCGAAGTGCAGCTGGTACAGCGCGTCCTCGTGCATCGGCACCGAGGCCAGCATCAACATCCCGGTTTCGGAGACATTGCCGAGCCGGCCGATCACGGTCTCGGCCATCAGGTCGGTGACGGGCACCAGCTCGGTCACCTGGCGGCGCGGTGCGCGGCGGGTATCGGGCGTGGTCATCCAGCGTTCTCCACGGGGCTGCCGGCCAGCGAGCGCAACGTGCGCAGGGTGGCCTGCCAGGCGCGGTCGATCAGCCGGCCCTTGTCTTCGGTGACGATCCGCACCTGGCCGTGTGCCATCAGCCGGGCCAGTGCGTCCAGCGAATGCTCGCCAACCTTCTGCCCGCGCTGATTGACGAACAGGGCGTTGTCGGTGATCAGGCTGTACCACGAGAGCCGCTGGCGGCGGACGTCGCCCTGCTGGTTGGTGGTGAACTCGAACCAGGTACCGAACGGCAGTGTGCGCAACTGGCGGTAACAATCGTCTTCTGCGGTGCTGCGCGCGAGCGGGGCGACCTTGCGCGGGTCGCCGGCGTCGGCCTGTTCGCCCAGCCGGGTGCGCGCGCGCAGGCGCGCGGTGAGTTCGGTGCGCGAGCTGCTGTCGTCCTCGCCGCCCGGCGTGGACAGGCGACGCGCGATCGCGGCTGCTTCATCCTGGTGATAGCCGACCTGCAGCAGGGCGGCCTCGACCTCGTTGCCCAGCGCGTCATCGCGCGCGCCTGCGCCCGGGGCCAGGCAGGTGACCTCGGCGATCCGGGTGGTTTCCTGCTGGCGCTGTTGCCACTGCGGCGAGGTTTCGCCGTTGCGCAGCAGGGTCAAGGTCAGCACATCCGACCACGCCTGCTTGAGCAGCGCCTGCACGAAGCGCGGGGGCGCGGCCTGCGTGCACAGCTGCTCGATGCTGGCGCTGGCCTGCTGTTTGGCCGCCTCCAGTCGCTCCTTGCCGCGGGCGGCTTCGACATGACGACGCTCGGCCAGTTCGGCCTTGTGGGCCAGCGCGCGAAAGTGTTGCTGGATCTCTTCGTTGGCGGTGTCGAACACCGCCACATCGCCGTCATAGTCGTTCACCACCTGATCGACCGCGTGGCCGAGCTTCTGCACCAGCAGCGGGTCCACATCCTCCTCGCCCAGCCAGTTGGCACCGGCCTCGGCCACGGCGTTGAGCAGTTCCCGCGCCGGGTGCTGGTCGCGCACGAAGAAGGCCGGATCGGTCAGGGCCGCGCGGGCGACCGGTACCTGCAGGCGGGTCAGCAGGTCGGCGGCCACGGCCTCGGGCCGCACCTCGCGCTGGATCTGCCCGTACAGCATGTCGAGCAGGTCGAAGGTGTCGCTGTCCTTGACGGTCAGGGCCGCGTGCGCGCCATGGTCGGCGCGGACCTGGGCGAGCAGGGCGTTGTGCAGGTCGGCCATGCTGCGGCGGCCGCCGCCGGGGGGAATGGCCTGGCTCTGCAGGCGCGCCAGCGTGGCATGCACCGCTTCGGCGGGAACCGCCAATGCCGGGGGGGCGTCCGGGGCGAGAAACGCGTTGTCGGCGGCGGGCGTGGGCGCGCCGGTCGTCGCGGCGACAGCCTGAGCGGCCATGGCATCGCCGCCCGGCACGGTGCCTGCGGCGTGCGCCTGGCGGGCGGCACCGAGCATCTGGTGCAGGGCTGACATAGCCGGTGCGCCGAGATCGGTCGCCGCAGGCGGGGCACTGGTGGCTGGCGCCGATGCAGACGCGGCGGCTGCTGGACCTGGCGCTGCTGCGTCGCCGTTGGACATGCCATGGGCCGGCCCCGCGGCCGGCGGCGCCATTGCCGCCTGGGTCATCGCCGCCCAGCCCGCGCTGGGGGCGCTGCCGTTCCAGGCGGTCAAGGGCCGCGCGGCAGCGGCGCCGCCGCGCGCGCCAGGCAGGCCGCGCTCGGGCCCGGTGATGATCCGGCGGGTGGTGGCCGAGCGCGCCAGGTACGGGGTGTAGACCAGCCCGGGCAGCACGCCTTCGTGCGCGAGCAGGATGTTGGCGCGCTCCAGCAGTTCGCCCAGCCGCTCCAGCAGTTGGCGGTCGAACACGCGGTACAGCGCCAGCTGTGTTTCCAGCCCGAGCGCGAACTGCTCGCCCAGCTCGCGCACGATCCGGCACAAGGCCTGCGGGCCGAACGGCAGGTCATCGACATCGAAGGCCGGGCCGGCGGCAAGCACGCCGAAGCGCTGGCCCAACAGCTGCAGGGCGGTGGCCGAGCGCTGGGCCTCGCGGCGGATGATGTCCACCAGCACGATGTCGCGGTCCACGTCGGTGTCGTTGACCAGGGTCAGCGCGGTCGCCGACACGGACACCTCGGTTGGCACGATGCGCTGGGTATGGCGCGGCCCGCGCAGGGTGGCCAGGCGGTCACCGAGGGCGTCCAGGAAGCGCGGGCCGAACTGCGCGTTGACCTCGTGCAGCTGGCGGGCCTGGGCGAAGATGTCGGCCTGGATCTGGCTGTTGCGCGCGCGCTCGGCGTCGCGGAACAGCTCGCGCTCCAGTTCCACGATGGTCAGTCTGAGCGGTGTGGTGAGGGTCTGTACCGCCAGCGCGTGCAACGCGGCCAGCAGGCGGCGCACGCGCGGTGGTGCGGCCACGTCCGTAAAGCGCGTCATGTCGGGCTGGGACGACGAAAGTGCGGGCGCAGACATCCAATGTGCTTCCAGCTCCCCTGAGAACACGGAATCTAACGGTTTCGCCGGATGCCTGCCATAACGGCCCGTCGGGAGGTCTGGCGCCGGCCAACGGCCGGCACTACCGGGGCGTGTGGGGAGCCGGCCAGCAGCCGGCATTACAGGGGGATGTGGGGAGCCGGCCAGCGGCCGGCACTGCAGGGGGGTGTCGTGCCTTCAGGGCAGGAACAGCTCGACGACATCGTTGGTGAAGCGCCGGCCCAGTTCGGTCGGGGTGGCGCGATCGCCGCTGACGGTCATCCAGCCGTTGGCCACGGCCACGCCCAGCGGCGCGGCGATCTGCGCGCGGTCCAGGCCGGTGCGCGATTCGAAATCCTTCAGCCCGAAACCCTCGTGCAGGCGCAGCAGGTTGAGCATGTACTCGAACGGCAGGCGTTCGGCGCTGATCACATCGTCGCCACCGATCGAGGCCAGGGTGCCGGCAGTGTCCATGAAGGCCTGCGGATGCTTGTGCTTCCATCGGCGCAGCACGTGCTGTTCGGCACCGCTGCTGATCTTGCCGTGCGCACCGGCGCCGATGCCCAGGTAATCGCCGAAGCGCCAGTAGTTGAGGTTGTGCTGGCTCTGCCGGCCCGGCTTGGCGTAGGCGCTGACTTCGTACTGCGCGTAGCCGGCCTCGGCCAGCAGGCGCTGGCAGTGCTCCTGGATGTCCCACGCTGAATCTTCGTCGGGAATCCCCTGCGGCGGCCGCGCGAAGAACACGGTGTTCGGCTCCAGCGTGAGCTGGTAATGCGACAGGTGCGTGGGCTGCAGCGCGAAGGCGCGCTCCAGATCATGCTCGGCCTGGGCCAGCGTCTGCTGCGGCAGCGCGTACATCAGGTCGATGTTGAAGTTGTCGTAGCCGGCGTCCTGCGCCAGTTTCACTGCGCGCTCGGCCTCGCCACTGTCGTGGATGCGGCCCAGGCGCTTGAGCGCCTCGTCGTTGAACGTCTGGATCCCGAAGCTGATCCGGTTCACCCCGGCGGCGCGGTAACGATCGAAACGGCCATGCTCGGCGGTGCCCGGGTTGGTCTCCAGGGTCACTTCCAGGTTCGGCGCGAAGCGCAGCCGGGCCGAGGCGGCCTGCAGGAAGCGGTCGATCGCTTCGGGCGGGAACAGGCTCGGCGTCCCGCCACCGAAGAACACGCTGCTCACCACCCGTCCCCAGACCAGCGGCAGATCCTGGTCCAGGTCGCGGATCAGTGCGTCGATGTAGGCATCGAACGGAAGTTCGCCCTTGGCCGCGTGCGAGTTGAAATCGCAGTACGGGCATTTGCGCACGCACCACGGCAGATGCACGTACAGCGCCAGCGGCGGCGTCACCAGCGGCGGGGCGTGATCGTGATCGCCGGCGCAGGCTTCGCCGGGCAGGTGGGAGCAGTGGTCGTGTGACATCAGAGCAGGGCGGGCAGTTTCTGCTTGAGCAGCTGCAGGGCCTTGGCGCGGTGGCTCATCGCGTTCTTCAGGTCCGGCGCCATTTCGGCCGCGGTCTGGGCCAGCACCGGGTCCAGGAACAGCGGGTTGTAGCCGAAGCCGTGGCTGCCACGCAGTTCGTCGAGGATCACGCCTTCCCAGCTGCCTTCGCAGATCAGCGGCTGCGGATCATCGGCATGGCGCAGCAGCACGATCACGGCGTAGAAGCGGGCCGTGCGGCGTTCGGCCGGCACCTCGCGCATCGCCTCGAGCAGTTTGGCGTTGTTGGCCGCATCGTTGGTCGGGCTGCCGGCATAGCGCGCGCTGTACAGGCCGGGCGCGCCGTCGAGCGCGTCCACGATCAGGCCGGAGTCGTCGGCCAGCGCCGGCAGGCCGGTGCTCTGGCAGGCGTGGCGTGCCTTGATCAGCGCGTTCTCGACGAACGTCAGGCCGGTTTCCGGCACGTCGCTGACGCCCAGTTCACCCTGCGCCACGATCTCCAGCGGCAGGCCGCCGAGCATGGCCTGCAGTTCCTTCAGTTTGCCGGCGTTGCCGCTGGCCAGTACCAGTTTCATTGCTTGGGCTCCAGCAGGTCCCACGTGTTGCCGTACAGATCGCGGAACACCGCGACCGTCGCGTAGACCTCTTCGCGTGGGGTTTCGAGGAAGACCACGCCACGCGCGGTCATTGCCGCGTGATCGCGCCAGAAATCATCGGTGTTCAGGAAGAAACCGACCCGGCCGCCGGTCTGGTTGCCGATCCGCGCGCGCTGTTCGTCGTTGCTGGCGCGTGCCAGCAGCAGGGCTGCCGCGTTGCCGTCGGCCGGACCGACCACCACCCAGCGCTTGTCGCCCTGGTCGATGTCATCGATCGGGCTGAAGCCCAGCGCGCCGGTGTACCAGGCGATCGCCTCGTCGTAGTCGGCCACTACCAGGGTGGTCAGGGCGATACGACGGTTCATGCCTTGGCCAGGGCCGCCTGCTGCGCAGCGAACAGATCCTTGATGCCCTTTTCGGCCAGGACCAGCAGCGCATCCAGTTCATCACGGCGGAAGGCGTGGCCTTCGGCGGTGCCCTGCAGTTCGATGAAACCGCCACCGTCGTTCATCACGACGTTCATGTCGGTATCGCAGTCGCTGTCTTCGGCGTAATCCAGATCCAGCACCGGGGTGCCGCGGTACACGCCGACCGACACCGCCGCCACCGCGCCGAAGATCGGGTTGCGCTTGATGTCGCCGCGCTTGATCAGGAAGTTCACCGCATCCACCAGGGCCACGTAGGCACCGGTGATGGCCGCGGTGCGGGTGCCGCCATCGGCCTGCAGCACGTCGCAATCGAGCGTGATGGTGCGCTCGCCGAGCGCGCCGCGGTCGATGCAGGCACGCAGGGTACGGCCGATCAGGCGCTGGATCTCCAGCGTGCGGCCACCCTGCTTGCCGCGGGCGGCTTCGCGGTCGTTACGGGTGTGGGTCGAACGCGGCAGCATGCCGTACTCGGCGGTCACCCAGCCTTCGCCCTTGCCACGCAGGAAGCCCGGCACGCGGTTTTCCACGCTGGCCGTGCACAGCACGCGGGTCTGCCCGAAGCTGACCAGGACCGAGCCCTCGGCGTGACGGGTGAAGGCGCGCTCGATGCGCACTTCGCGCAGCTGGTCGGCCTGGCGGCCGCTGGGACGGGAATCAGTCATGCTCAAGTTCCGGTAAGACGGGGGATGCGGGGCCACGCCCGGGCCGGAGACCGGCGGGCGAGGAGGCTCTAAGGAGACCGCTAGGGTACCATTTGCACTTTGAGAGCACCGGAAACCCGCATGATTCGAAGCATGACCGCCTACGCCAACGGCGAGCGCGCCACCCGCTGGGGGACGCTGGCCTGTGAGCTGCGCTCGGTCAACCACCGGTTCCTGGAGGTCGGCGTGCGCCTGCCTGAAGAACTGCGTGCGTTGGAGCCGCAACTGCGCGAGCGCGTCGCTTCGCGCTGCAGCCGCGGCAAGATCGATCTGGTCATGCGCCTGCGTGCGCCGGACGTCACCGGTGCCCTGGTGGTCAACGATGCGCTGCTGGGCCAGCTCGGTGAGCTGGCCACCCGGTTGTCCTCCGGCTTCCCCAGCCTGCAGGTGAGCTTTACCGAACTGCTGCAGATGCCGGGCGTGATGCAGGGCGAGGCAGTGGATGCCGCCGCGCTGCATGCCGAGGCCCTGGCCCTGCTGGATACCGCCCTGGATGGCTTCGTGGCCGCGCGCGAGCGTGAAGGCGACAAGCTGGCCACCGCGATCCAGGAGCGCGTGGACAGCATCGAGCGCATCGCCGCGGAGGTCACCACGCTGATTCCGCTGATCCGTGAAGGCCAGCGCACCAAGCTGTCGGCCCGCCTGGCCGATCTGCCGCACCCGGTCGATCCCGGCCGTGCCGAGCAGGAGCTGGTGATGTGGCTGCAGAAGCTGGACGTGGATGAGGAACTGGACCGCCTGGGCAGCCACATCGCCGAGATCCGCCGGGTCTTCAAGCAGCGCGAGCCGGTCGGCCGCCGCCTGGATTTCCTGCTGCAGGAATTCAACCGCGAGGCCAACACGCTGGGCTCCAAGTCGGTGGACAGCCGTACCTCCAATGCCGCCGTCGAGCTGAAGGTGCTCATCGACCAGATCCGCGAACAGGTGCAGAACATCGAATGAGCAGCCAGACCCCTCCGGCCGCCGAGCCCGCGCGCGGCACCCTGTACATCGTGGCCGCGCCCTCCGGGGCCGGCAAGAGCAGCATCGTCAACGCCACCCTGGCCCGTGACCCGCAGATCGCGCTGTCGATCTCGTTCACCTCGCGCGCCACCCGCCCGGGTGAGATCAACGGCGAGCACTACCACTTCGTCAGCGCCGCCGAGTTCGAAAAGATGATCGCCGCCGGTGACTTCTTCGAGCATGCCTGGGTACATGGCGACTGGAAGGGCACCGCGCGGCAGTCGGTCGAGCCGCAGCTGGCGGCTGGCCAGGACGTGCTGCTGGAGATCGACTGGCAGGGCGCCCAGCAGGTCCGCCAGCTGGTGCCGGGCACGGTCACCGTGTTCATCCTGCCGCCCTCCAGACAGGCGCTGCAGGACCGGATGCGCAAGCGCGGGCAGGACAGCGAGGCGGTGATCGCCCAGCGCCTGGCCGCCGCGCGTGAAGAGATGCTGCACTTCAACGACTTCGACTACGTGATCGTCAACGAGGTCTTCGAGACCGCGGTGGACGAGCTGTGCGCGATCTTCACGGCCAGCCGCCTGCGCCGGGAGGCCCAGAAGGTCCGCCACGCGGGCCTCATCCAGGCCCTGCTGACCCAGGACCCGGCCACAACTGACTGATTCTCAACGGGGTGCTAGCCGGTTGGCTTGATTTTGTCCAGCCCCGGCCGGTACAATCCGTCCCCTTTCCCTCATTCGATTGAGCAGCCCTCACCGGCTGCCGGGAGCCCGCATGGCCCGCATCACCGTAGAAGATTGTCTGGAAGTCGTGAACAACCGTTTCGAACTGGTCATGATGGCGTCCAAGCGCGCCCGTCAGCTGGCCAATGGCGTCCAGGCCACCCTGGACAACAGCGAAACCGAAGACAAGCCGACCGTGCTGGCGCTGCGCGAAATTGCCGCCCGCAAGATCGACAACGCCCTGATCGACGAAGTCGAGAAGGCCGAGCGCGAGCGTGCCGAGCGTGAAGCACTGGAATGGGCCGCTGCCGAAGTCGTCGCCGACGAAGACATGTCCAAGAACGACGACTGATCGCCCCGCGCGTTCGTTGTTGTTGCTGCGAACAGCCCGCCGTTTGGCGGGCTGTTTCGTTTGGGCCGCCGGTGGATCCGGTGCAGGCGTGTTGTTGCAGGTGAAACTCCCTGTTCAGGGGTTTGCCGATATCACGCCGCTGGCATAGTCTTTGAGCATGAACCCAGGCCCCACTGCCAAGGTCGCCACGCCCGCCGGCGCGGCCGTACCCGATTATGTCCTCCAGCTTGAGCGCGCAGCGCACTATCTGCCGCCCGACCAACTGCCGCTGCTGCGCCGCGCCTGGGAAGTAGGCGCCGCCGCGCATGCCGGCCAGACCCGCAAGTCGGGCGAGCCCTACATCACCCATCCGGTCGCCGTGGCCCAGGTCCTGGCCGAGCTCGGCCTGGACGTGGAGGCGCTGATCGCGGCGATCCTGCACGACACCATCGAAGACACCCCGCTGACCCGCGAAGAGCTGGCCGCCGAGTTCGGCGAGGCCGTGGCCGAGCTGGTCGACGGTGTCACCAAGCTGGACAAGCTGAAGTTCCGCGACCGCCAGGAAGCGGCCGCCGAGAGCTTCCGCAAGATGCTGCTGGCGATGTCGCGCGACCTGCGCGTGATCATGATCAAGCTCGCCGACCGCCTGCACAACATGCGTACCCTCGGCGCGCAGAGCCGCGAGGCGCGTGGCCGGATCGCGCGCGAGACGCTGGAAATCTACGCCCCCATCGCGCAGCGGCTGGGCATGAGCCTGGTCAAGAGCGAGCTGCAGAACCTGGGTTTCAAGGCGCTGTATCCGTGGCGCCACGCGATCCTGGAAAAGCACATCCGCAGCCAGCCGGTGGTCCGCCGCGAGGCGATGGCGCAGGTGGAAGTGCAGTTGAGCCAGCGCCTGGCCAAGGAAGGGCTGGAGCACCGCCTGGTCAGCCGCATCAAGACGCCGTGGAGCATCTACAACAAGATGCGCGACGAGAACAAATCCTTCGATCAGGTGATGGATGTGTTCGGGTTCCGGTTGGTGGTGCGCAACGTGCCCAACTGTTATCACGCGCTGGGCTCGGTGCATGCCACCTTCAAGCCGCTGGACGGTCGCTTCCGCGATTTCATCGCCATCCCCAAGGCCAACGGCTACCAGTCATTGCACACGGTGTTGTTCGGGCCATATGGTTCGCCGATCGAGGTGCAGATCCGCACCGAAGAGATGGACCTGATCGCCGAGCGCGGTGTGGCGGCGCACTGGACGTACAAGTTCGGTGGCGATTCGCCCAACAGCGCGCAGAGCCGTGCGCATGCCTGGATCGTGGAACTGATCGATTCCCAGCGCGCCGCCGGTTCGTCGCTGGAGTTCCTGGACAACGTCAAGGTGGACCTGTTCCCGGACGAGGTCTACCTGTTTACCCCGAAGGGCAAGATCCTGGCCCTGCCGCGCAACTCCACCGCGCTCGATTTCGCCTACGCGGTGCACACCGATGTGGGCAACATGGCCGTGGCCTCGCGCGTGGACAAGAAGCTGGTCCCGCTGCGCACCAAGCTGGTCAGTGGCCAGACGGTGGAAGTGATCACCGCGCGCTCGGCCACGCCCAAGCCGCAGTGGCTGGAATTCGTGGTCAGTTCCAAGGCGCGCACCGCCATCCGCCACCAGCTCAAACAGCTGGAGCACGAAGACGCGGTCCAGCTGGGCCACCGCATGCTCGACCGCGCGCTGGAGGCGATGGACAGCTCGCTGGAGCGCCTGCCGAAGGGGCGCCTGGATGCCTTCCTGGCCGAACACCGCTACCCCCGCCTGGAGGCCCTGCTGGCCGAAGTGGCGCTGGGCAACTGGATGCCCAACCAGGCCGCGCAGGCGCTGATGGCCTACGCCGAGCTGCGCGGTGGGGCGCATTCGAAGCATTCGCAGGAGAAGATCCTGATCAATGGCAGCGAGCGCGGCGTGGTCAGCTTCGCCAACTGCTGCCAGCCGATCCCGGGTGACGACATCATGGGCTACCACACCGCCGGCAAGGGCATCGTGGTGCACCGTCTGGATTGCCCGAACCTGGCCGAGCTGCGCAAGTCGCCGGAGCGCTGGGTGCCGATCGGGTGGGATACGACGGTGTCGGGTGATTACGACACGTCCTTGATCGTGGAAGTGGAGAACGGGACCGGCGTGCTGGCCCAGTTGGCGGCGGCGATCGCGCAGAGCCATTCGAACATCGAACGGGTCGATTACCTGGATCGCGATTTCAATGCGGCGGTGCTGTGTTTCAACGTGCAGGTACGTGACCGGAACCATCTGGCGGAAGTGATGCGCAGGTTGCGGCGGTTGTCGGTCGTGCAATCGGTCCGCAGGCAATAAGCCGCGTTCCGTAGAGCCGACCGTTGGTCGGCTGCCTGCACGCCATGCGGCGATGATCGATATGGTCGGCCTGCCGACCGATCGTCTTCGTCATTCTCCGGCCAGCCGACCAATCGTCTTCGTCATTCTCCGGCCAGCCGACCAATCGTCTTCGTCATTCTCCGGCCAGCCGACCAACGGTCGGCTCTACCAGGGATTGCGGCTTCGGGCCTCGGCTTCGGCGGTACAATGGTGGGCCCACTTTTGTTCCCTGGAGCTCCCATGTCCCGCCAGATCATCACCAGCGCCAACGCCCCGGCCGCGATCGGTCCGTATTCGCAGGCCGTGCGCGCCGGCAATACCGTGTACTTCTCCGGCCAGATCCCGCTGGACCCGGCCACCGGTGACATCGTTGGTGCCGGCGACATCGAGGCGCAGGCCCGCCGTGCGTTCGACAATCTGAAGGCCGTGGCCGAAGAAGCCGGCGGTTCGCTGGACCAGATCGTCCGCCTGGGCCTGTACCTGACCGATCTGGGCGAGTTCGCCAAGGTCAATGCGGTGATGCAGGACTACTTCAAGGCGCCGTTCCCGGCGCGTTCGACCATCGAAGTGTCGGGCCTGCCGAAGGCGGCCAACTTCGAAGTCGATGCGGTGATGGTGCTCGACCAGGCCTGACGTGGCGCGGTCACGGGCTCCCGCACCGGCGCTGGCCGCGGCCGGGGAGGCATCGTTGTCGATGCTCTCCGGCATCGGGCCGGCGGTGGCGACCAAGCTGGCTGCCCGTGGCCTGTCCTCGCTGCAGGATCTGTGGCTGCACCTGCCGCTGCGCTATGAAGATCGGACCCGGCTGACCACCATCGCCCGGTTGCAGCCGGGCGTGGCGGCGCAGGTGGAAGGGCGGGTGAGTGCGGTCGAGCGCGGTTTCCGTGGTCGGCCGGTGCTCAAGGTCGCCATCGAAGATGATTCCTACGGCACGCTGGTGCTGCGGTTCTTCCACTTCCGCGCCCAGCAGGTCTCGCAGTTCGCCGTGGGCACGCGCATCCGCTGCTACGGCACCGCCAAGCCCGGTCATCTCGGGCTGGAGATCGTCCACCCCAGCTACCGGGTGATGGGCAGCAATGACGATGACGAGCTCGGTGACAGCCTCGACCCGGTCTATCCGGCGGTCGAAGGGGTCGGGCCGGCGACGATGCGCCGGTTCATCGGGTTGGCGCTGGACCGGTTGCCGGAAGAATCCACGCTGGAACTGCTGCCGGCGGGCTGGTTGTCCGGGCTGGGCCTGCCCTCGCTGCGCAGTGCGTTGCTGACGGTGCACCGGCCACCGCCGGATGCGGATCTGGCGGCGCTGGCCGCGGGGCGGCATCCGGCGCAACGCCGGCTGGCGATGGAAGAACTGCTGGCACATCACCTCAGCCTGCGGCGTCAGCGCATGGCGCTGCAGGCCCATCACGCGCCGTCGCTGCGCGGGCAGGGCGCGTTGGTGGCCCAGCTGCGCGACAGCCTGCCGTTCCAGTTGACCGGCGCGCAGCAGCGCGTGTTCGTGCAGATCCGCAAGGACCTGGCCAAGGCGCATCCGATGCTGCGGCTGGTGCAGGGCGATGTCGGCTCGGGCAAGACCGTGGTCGCCGCCCTGGCGGCGATGCTGGCGGTGGAGCGGGGCAAGCAGGTCGCGCTGGCCGCGCCGACCGAACTGCTGGCCGAGCAGCACATGAACAATCTTCGCGCCTGGCTGGCACCGCTGGGCGTGCGCACCGCATGGCTGGCCGGCAAGGTCACCGGCAAGGCGCGCGCCAAGGTGCTGGCCGAGGTCGCCTCGGGCGAGGCGCAGGTGGTGGTCGGCACGCACGCGCTGATGCAGGAAAGCGTGGTGTTCAAGGACCTGGCGCTGGCGATCGTCGATGAGCAGCACCGCTTCGGTGTGCATCAACGCCTGGCCCTGCGCGACAAGGGCGCCGACGGACGCAGCGTGCCGCACCAGCTGGTGATGACGGCCACGCCGATTCCGCGCACGTTGGCAATGTCCGAATACGCCGATCTGGACGTGTCGGCCATCGACGAACTGCCCCCCGGGCGCACGCCGGTGCAGACCGTGGCGCTCAACAACGACCGTCGCCCGGAGCTGATCGAACGCATCGCGGTGGCGTGCCGCGAAGGCCAGCAGGTGTACTGGGTCTGCACGCTGATCGAAGAAAGCGAAGAACTCGATGCCACGCCGGCCCAGGCCACGTTCGAATCGCTGCAGGCGTTGTTGCCCGGTGTGCGCGTCGGGCTCGTGCACGGGCGGCTGAAGGCGAGCGAGAAGCTGGCCACGATGGTTGCCTTCAAGGCCGGCGAAATCGATCTGCTGGTCGCCACCACCGTCATCGAAGTGGGCGTGGACGTGCCCAATGCGTCGTTGATGATCATCGAGAACGCCGAGCGCCTCGGGCTGGCCCAGCTGCACCAGCTGCGCGGCCGGGTAGGGCGCGGCTCGGCGGTGTCGCGCTGCGTGTTGCTGTACCAGGCGCCGCTGTCGAACATGGCGCGCGAGCGGCTGGAGACGATGCGGCAGACCAACGATGGTTTCCTGATCGCGGAGAAGGACCTGGAACTGCGTGGCCCCGGCGAACTGCTGGGGACGCGGCAGACCGGCCTGGCCGGGTTCCGCATGGCCGATCTGGCCCGCGATGCGGACCTGCTGCCGGGCGTGCATGATCTGGCCGAGCGGCTGCTGGCGGAGGCGCCTGACGTGGCCGACCAGGTGGTGCGGCGCTGGATCGGCACGGCCGTGCGCTACGCATCGGCGTAAAGCAGCGCCGAAACGGCCCATCCGGTCGTGGGTGGGGCCGATCGACGCGGCACCATTGAACCCTGTACCGACCAACGGTCGGTACCTGCCTGCGCCCGAGCCCCCCCCGCCTTGTATTTGTCATGGCAGGGTGCGAAAGTCCCTTGCCGATTATCAAGACGGCAACGATGAGCAAGAAGATTCCGCTGTTGATCGACACCGACCCGGGTGTCGATGATGCCCTGGCCCTGTTGATGGCCTTCGCCGATGAGCGCCACGATATCGTTGGCCTGACCATCGCCGCCGGCAACGTTGGCCTGGACCACACGGTCCGCAATGCCCTGAAACTGTGCGAAGTGGCTGGCCGCGACGATGTGCCGGTCTACGCCGGTACCGCCGATCCGCTGCTGCACCCCTCCGTCGATGCCGCCCACGTGCATGGCGCCGACGGCTTTGGCGATGTGAACCTGCCGGCCGCCAAGCGCCAGGCCGAGGCCGAACATGCCGCGCTGGCGATCCTGCGCCTGTCGCACGAATACGCCGGTGAACTGTTCCTGGTCGCGCTCGGCCCGCTGACCAACCTGGCCCTGGCCCTGAAACTCGACCCGACCCTGCCGCAGCGCGTGAAGCGCTTCCTGGTGATGGGCGGGGCGGTGACCTGCCACGGCAACATCACCCCGGCGGCCGAGTTCAACATCGCCTTCGATCCCGAAGCGGCGCACGTGGTGTTCACCGGCTTCCCGCACATCGAAGTGGCCGATTGGGAAGCCACGGTCGCCCACGGCCTGCTGCATGCGGATGTCGAGAAGTGGCTGGCGGCCGATACCGACAAGGCCCGCTTCTACGAGTTGATCTCGCGCCAGACCCGCCTGTGGTCCGAAGACAGCCGTGGCGAGCGCTGGTTCGCCGCCGATGCCCTGGCCATGGCCTGGGCACTGCAGCCCGAGGGTGCCCTGCGGGTCGAATCGCGTCCCCTGAACGTGGAACTGGCCGGCGTGCACAGCCGGGGTGCTACCATTGTCGACTGGAACCGCCAGACCGGGCAGCCTGACAACACCCAGCTGCTGATGGCCTACGACCAGGGTCGCTTCGAGGCCCAGGTGAGGGCGGCACTCGGCGTCTGACGACGCCGCTGCGGCGGACCTTTCGCACGGTTGATGGACCCGGCTTGCCCTTTGCGGCGGCCGGGACTATAATGCCGCTCTTGACCACCAGCCCTTATTACGGTGCGCGCCCATGAAGGCCGATATTCATCCTGCTTACCGCGACGTGGTTTTCCACGACGTTACCTCTGATTTCAAGATCCTGACCCGTTCGACCATGTCCACCAAGGACACGATCAAGTGGGAAGACGGCAACGAGTACCCGCTCGTCAAGGTTGAAATCTCCTCGGCTTCGCATCCGTTCTACACGGGCAAGCACAAGGTGATCGACACCAGCGGCCGTATCGACAAGTTCCAGAAGCGTTTCGGCAAGCCGGCGCCGACCGCGGCCTGAGCTGTCAACGCAGCTGCATGAAAACAACGGTCGCCTTGGCGGCCGTTGTTTTTTGTTGTTTCCGGATTGCTGAACGCCAGGTGAGGCCCGTGTGCCCCGCCGACGGAACGCTGTGTCCGTGATCGGGCGCCATGCCTTGGGACGACTGCAACGGCGCCTTTGCCGCGACCCGGAACCTGCGTCTACGACTTCCGTCCTACGGCGTCGAAAATGTTGCTGTGCGATAATGGCGGGATCCACGATAACGATCGTGGACTTCCTTCACGTGCCTGACCCATGCGCTTGGGCGGGCGCCTTCCCTCGAGGAGCGCACACAGTGTCCGATCTTGATCAGGTCACGCTCAACGCCGGCGACAAGTCGGTTGTTCTGCCAGTCATCAAACCCACGCTCGGCAACGATTGCGTCGATATCTCGAAGCTGACCAAGGAAACCGGTCTCTTCACGTACGACTCCGGCTTCACCGCCACCGCCAGCTGCAAGTCCGCCATCACCTACATCGACGGTGACAAGGGCGTGCTGCTGTATCGCGGCTATCCCATCGAGCAGCTCTCGGAAAAGTCGAGCTACGTCGAAGTGGCCTACCTGCTGATCAACGGCGAGCGTCCGAGCGCCGAGCAGCTGAAGGCCTTCACCGACGAGCTGGCCGCCGAGGCCGATGTGGATCCGTCGATCAACACGCTGATCGGCAGCTTCGCCAAGGATGCCCATCCGATGGCCATCCTGACCGCCGCCATCGCGCAGCTGTCGGGCATCTACCACGCCTCGCTGGATCTGTCCGACGCCGAACAGCGTCGCCACGCCGCCGTGCGCCTGATCGCCAAGGTGCCGACCCTGTCGGCCCTGATCTACCGCCACGGCAAGGGCCTGCCGGCCAACAAGCCGGACACCTCGCTGGATTACGTCAGCCGCTTCCTGAAGCAGACCTTCGAGTCGGCCGATGGCACCTACGAGCTGAACCAGGACGTGGTCAAGGCACTGGATCTGCTGTTCATCCTGCACGCCGATCACGAGCAGAACGCCTCGACCTCGACCGTGCGCCTGGTCGGTTCGACCGGTGCCAACCCGTATGCGTCGGTCGCCGCTGGCGTCACCGCGCTGTGGGGTCCGGCCCACGGCGGTGCCAACGAAGCCGTGCTGAAGATGCTCGAAGAAATCGGCACCGCCGACAACGTCGAGTCGGCCGTGCTCAAGGCCAAGGACAAGACCTCCGGCTTCCGCCTGATGGGCTTTGGCCACCGCGTGTACAAGAACTTCGACCCGCGTGCCAAGGTCATCGGCGTGATGACCGGCAAGGTGCTGGAACAGCTGGGCGTGCAGGATCCGCTGCTGGACGTGGCCGTCAAGCTGGAGCAGGCCGCGCTGCAGGATGACTACTTCGTCGCCCGCAAGCTGTACCCGAACGTCGATTTCTACAGCGGCATCATCTACAAGGCGCTGCAGATCCCGACCGAAATGTTCACCGTCATGTTCGCCCTGGGCCGTACCTCCGGCTGGGTCGCCCATTGGCTGGAACAGCAGGTCGATCCGGAAATGAAGATCGGCCGTCCGCGCCAGGTCTACACCGGCAGCGACGTGCGTGACTACCAGGGCTGATCGCCCCGGCAGGTCGTGATGAAAACGCCCCGCATCGCGGGGCGTTTTCTTTTCCCGGCGGTGCCGGACGGTGACCACTGGATCAGTGGCATGAACCGCTTCTGACTCTTCGCGTCGCAAACACCTCTTTTCGTACATGTTGTATGGGCGTCACGGCCGTCGAGGTACACCCTTGGTCATACCCCCACAGCATGGAGTCCAGATGAACCGTCTGATTGCCCTTTTTGCCCTCGCCGTACCGGTGAGTGTGTTCAGTCCCGGTGCGCATGCCCAATACACCGGCCCGGGCGCCACCAGCGCCGTCACCACGGTGGCGGAAGCCCGCAGCCAGCGTGACGACCAGTCCGTCGTGCTGCGCGGCGCGCTGATCGCCAAGATCGGGCACGAGCGCTATCGCTTCAAGGACGCCACCGGCGAGATCGATGTCGAGATCGATGACAAGGATCTGCCCGCCCACCAGGCGGTGAGCGCGACGACGGTGGTGGAGCTGCACGGCGAAGTGGATACGCATCGCTTCAAGCCCACCGATATCGATGTGGAGCACGTAAGCATCGTCGGCCCGCGCTGAGCCGCTGAACCGCCGGACTGCCTGGCGCCCCGCACCCCGGGGCGTTCTGCCTGCAGTTCCGCGTGTCAGCGCGTGTGAGCGTAGCGGCTGGGCGATGTCCCCAGCACGCGCCGGAACGCCGATGAAAACGCACTGGGGCTGGCGTAGCCCAAGTCCAGTGCGACCCGGGTGACCGGCTGGCCGTGACCCAGCCGTTCAATCGCGGCGAGCAGGCAGACCTGTTGGCGCCATTCGGCAAAGCTCACCCCGGTTTCCACGCGGAACTGGCGCGTGAAGGTACGCCGGCTCATGCCGGCGTCGGCGGCGATCTGGTCCAGGCCCGTCGTGATCGCAGGCCGGTCCAATACCTGCTGGCAGGCGCGGACAAGGCGCGGCTCGCAGGGCAGCGGTGCATGCAGGGACAGGCGCGGCATGGCGGCCATTTCTGCGACGAGCAGCTGCATCAGCCGGCCGGCGCGACCGCGCTGGTCGTACATCGCCGGCAGGTCGATTGCATCGTCCAGCAGATGCCGCAGGAGCGGCGAGACGCCGTAGACGCCGCAGCGCGCAGGCAACTGGACCGCGGCGACTTCCTCGGCGGCCACGAACACATTGAGCATCGTGACCGGGCCGCGCATGGTCATCGCATGCGTGATGCCCGCGGGTACCCAGCATGCGCGCTGCGGCGGTACCAGCCAGTGCCCCTCGGACGTGCTCAGGCTGATGGTGCCGCGCGAGGCGAAAGCGAACTGGCCGCGCCGGTGCGCGTGTGCCGGGAAGACCGATCCGGCGGCATGGTCGTTCGCGGTAACGACCACGGCGCGCGGGAGGTCTTCGTAGGGATCGAGCAGGGCGTTGCGCATGGCCCGGATTCTATCGTCATTGACCTGGCATCGAAGGCGGGCCATGCGCGGCCGGCTTAGCATCACCCCCCCGCTTCCTTCCTGATGCTGCAGCCATGGCCAATACCTTTCACCGCGTCGGCACCGGCGCGCACCCTGTCCTGGTGCTGCATGGCTGGTTCGGCGACGCGCATGCGTTCGCGCCGATCGAGCCGTGGCTGTCCGGCGACGTGTTCAGCTACGTCTTCATGGATTGCCGCGGCTACGGTGGCATGCACGATGCGCGCGGCGAATTCACGATCGAGGAGATCGCCACGGACGCGCTCACCCTGGCCAATGCGCTGGGCATCGACACCTTCAGCGTGGTCGGCCATTCCATGGGTGGCATGGCCATCGAGCGCATCGCGGTGCTCGCACCGGACCGTGTGCGTGCGCTGGTCGCGGTTGCACCGGTACCCTGTGGGGGCATCGCGCATGAGCCGCCGACGCGACGACTGCTGGAGGCGGCAGCGGGCAGTACGGAGATCCGTCGCGGCATCATCGATCGCAGCACCGGCGGGCGGCTGCCCGGCACATGGCTGGACTGGAAGGCGCAGTACTCGATGCAGCGCGCCTCGGCGGAGGCGTTCGCAGCCTATTTCCCGGCGTGGGCCGACACCGATTTCAGTGCCGGGATCGTGGGCCGACATCCAGTGAAGGTGCTGGTCGGCGAGCACGATCCGGTGTTCAACGCTGCGCTGATGGAGCGGACGTACCTGCGCCGCTATGCGCACGCGTCCCTCGAAGTGCTGGGCAACGCCGGGCATTACCCGATGAATGAAACCCCGCTGGCCCTGGTCACGGCCATCGAGCGGTTTCTCGCCCCGTTCGGCGATGCCTGACCTGGCCCACCGGAGCAGGGACCTCAGCGGCTGCCGAGGTACCCCTCGATCTCACTGTCGGCCAGCAGCTCGCGCAGTTGCGCCGCCGAGGCACGCCGCATCGGCTTTTCATCGATGGCCGAGAGCGGCGGCTGGCGCAGGCCATCGTAGGGCAGCACGGCGATGTCGAACGTCAGCGCTTCGGCACTGAAGATCCAGACCGGTGCATCCAGGCTGCGCTCGCGGTCCAGCCGCAGCCGGCGGGTACGCGATTCGGCCGGGATGCCGTGTTCGTCGAAGAAGCGCTGCACCGCATCGGCATCGTCGCTGTGCACCTGCAGCTGCACGGGACTGTTGGCATCGGCGGTCCCGTCGAGCACCGGGCCGCACAGGCGCGGCGAGAACGCCTTGAGGAACTCCATCGCGCGCAGGGCGGCCTCGCGGCGCTGGCGCAGCTGCGCACCATGGTCGGCACCGGCAAACAGGCGCTGGTACTCACGCAGGGCGTCTTCGATCTCGGTGTTGCGGGGCAGGGAGGCATCGTCATGGATGCCGAGCCGTGTCGCGGCCTTGAGCTTGGCCTGGTGGTAATCGCGGATGCCGCCCTCGGCCATCAGGCGGGCGGCCTCATGCGCCAACTGGTGGCGGCGCTCACGGGTCTGCGTGGCTGCATGCTGACGGGCTCGATGCATGACCGGTACTCCTTGGCGACCTGCACGGCAATGTACACCGGCGATGTGACAGGCGGGTAGAGCCACGCCATGCGTGGCTGTGCCTGCGATCAGGGATTGCGTGCAGCCACCCATGGGGTGGCTCCACCGGGGCGATGGGGCGGACGATACGCAGGAGGGGGGCGCGCCGGGCGTACCCGGCGCACGCAGTCAGAAGATATCGAACGCGGCGTCGTCGGCCTGCGGGGTGTGGCTGTTGAAGTCGTACTCCTCCAGCTTCTCCATGTCTTCGACCTTGACCCACTCGGTGGCGCCGTTGAGCGTGGCCTGGACCATGCCCGACGGCGGCTCGTTCTGCGCGATCGGCGTGTCCTTGAGCGCCACGCGCATGTACTCGATCCAGATCGGCAGGGCGGCGCGGCCGCCGTATTCGCGGTAGCCGAGCGAGCGGAAGTCGTCGCGGCCGACCCACACGGTGGTCGCGTACGGGCCACCGAAACCGGAGAACCAGGCATCGCGGTGATCATTGGTCGAGCCGGTCTTGCCGCCCACGTCCTCGCGGCCGAGCACTTTGGCCGCGGTGCCGGTGCCGCGCTGGACCACGTCGCGCATCATCGAGTTCAGCTGGTAGGCGGTACGCGCATCGATCGCGCGCGGCGCGACCTTGGCATCCGGGTTGACCGGCACCGGGGCCGGTGCCTCGGCAGCGGCGGTCGCCTGCTGGGGCTTGGCCGGTGCGGTGTTTGCCGCCGGCGCGGAGCCGAAGTTGAACCCGTCCACCACCTGGCTGACCGGCACGCCGCTGTTGCCGGCGCAATCGCGGCAGGCAACAGCCGGGTTTTCCTTGAACACTTCCACGCCATCACGGTCGGTGACCCGATCGATCAGCCAGGTGTCCACCCGCGAGCCGCCGTTGGCGAACACCGCGTAACCGCGGGCCACCGAGAGCGGGGTCAGCGACGCGGTGCCCAGCGACATCGACAGGTTCGGCGGCAGCTCGGCCTCGGCGAAGCCGAATTCGCTGATGTACTTGCGCGCGTAATCCACGCCCATGCCGTCGAGCAGGCGCACCGAGACCAGGTTGCGCGACTGCACCAGCGCTTCACGCAGGCGCATCGGGCCACGGAAGCCGCCGCCATCGTTCTGTGGCGACCAGGTCTTGCCGCGGCGGTCGCGGAACACGACCGGGGCGTCGAGCACGATCGAGGCCGGGTTGAAGCCCTTGTCGAAGGCCGCCGCGTAGATGAAGGGCTTGAAGCTCGAGCCCGGCTGGCGGCGCGCCTGGGTGGCGCGGTTGAACTTGTTGCCCGAGAAGCTGAAGCCACCGACCAACGCTTTCAGTGCGCCGTTTTCGGCATCCAGCGAGACCAGCGCAGCCTGGCCGCGCGGGATCTGGTCGAGCAGCCACTCGCCTTCTTTCTCGCCGGCGCGCACGCGCACGATGTCGCCGCGGGTGACCAGTTTGGCCGGGGTCTTGTTGGTCCAGCGCGCGGCGTTGGCCGGCAGCACCACTTCGCTGCGGTTGCCCAGCACCACGGTGGCGCTGCCATCGGCCGCGGTGGCGGCGACGATCGCCGGCAGCAGGCCGGTCTGCGCGGAAATGCCGGACAGCTTGGTGGCCAGCGCGGCGGCGTCGGCGTCGGCCGGGACCTCCACGTGCTGCTCCACGCCGTGCCAACCGTGGCGGTGGTCGTAGGCCAGCAGGCCGTCGCGCACCGAGAGGTTGGCCGCGGTCTGCAGTTCGGCGTTGATCGTGGTGGTCACGTGGTAACCCTTGTTGACCACGTCGCCGCCGAAGCGGGCGATCATTTCCTGGCGGACCAGCTCGGCCACGTACGGGGCCTCCACCTGCAGCGGCGGCTCATGCGCGGTGGCGTGCATCGGCACGGCCTTGGCTGCGTCGGCCTCGGCCTGGGAGATGAAGCCCAGGCTGGCCATGCGCTGCAGCACATAGAAGTCGCGGCGCTCGCGGGCGCGCTCGGGGTTGCTGAGCGGGTTGCCGCTGGAGGGGAACTTGGGGATGCCGGCCAGCGAGGCCATTTCGTCCAGGTCCAGCTCGCCCAGCTTCTTGCCGTAGTAGAACTCGGCCGCGGCGGCCACGCCGTAGGCGCGGTTGCCGAAGAAGCTCTTGTTGAGATACAGCTCGAAGATCTCGTCCTTGCTCAGCTCGCTCTCGATCTTCCGCGCCAGCAGGATCTCGGCCAGCTTGCGGGTGTAGCTGTACTCCGAGCTCAGGAAGAACTGCCGGGCGACCTGCTGGGTGATGGTCGAACCACCGGGCACGCGCTTGTCGTTGGTGGTGGCCAGCAGCCACACCGCGCGGCCGATGCCCTTGTAGTCCACGCCGCCGTGCTCGTAGAAGCGCGCGTCCTCGGTGGCCAGGAAGGCCTGCTTGAGGCGCTCGGGGACGTCCTTCATGGTGATGGGGGTGCGCCGGGTCTCGCCGAACACCGCCATCAGCTTGCCATCGCTGGCATAGACGTACATGGGCTCCTGCATCTCGACGTCGCGCAGGGTCTGCACGTCCGGGAGCTTGGAGGAGACGGCGTAGTAAAGGCCGCCGGCAACCGCGGCGCCGATCAATGCCAGGACCAGGAACGCGACCAGCATCCAGCGCAGCCAACGGCGAAGACGTGTCATCAGTGACAGATTCCGATTGCGAATTTCGTGGTCGCAGAGTATAGATTACGCAAGGGAACGGCTGGGGGTGTTCCCGGGGAGAGCAGTCGATCACCGTCTGGGGACGCGTGAAACGAGCAGTGATGCCCGTTTTACAGCTTGACGGTTGCGATTTGCAAAAAAAACGTTATTAATGCGCGGTCGCAGGTTCTGCGTCCAAGTGCCCATCGGCAGGGGAGAAACCGTGGGGCTTATCCCAAAAAGCCAGTCGCCTCTTATCGGCGTCGATATCAGCTCGACTGCAGTAAAGCTGTTGCAGTTATCCCGCAGCGGCAATCGTTTCCGCGTGGAACATTACGCCGTGGAACCACTCCCGCCGAATGCGGTCGTGGAAAAGAACATCGTGGAGGTCGAAGCGGTCGGGGAGGCCATTCGACGTGCCGTGAACCGCTCCGGAACCAAGGCACGCCATGCGGCGGCAGCCGTGGCCGGCTCGGCCGTGATCACCAAGCTGATCCCGATGCCCGCCGACCTGGACGAGAACGACATGGAAGCCCAGGTCGAGCTCGAGGCGGTCAACTACATCCCGTACCCGATCGAGGAAGTGAACCTCGACTTCGAAGTGCTGGGTGCGATTCCGAACAACCCGGAAATGGTCCAGGTGCTGCTGGCTGCCTCGCGTTCAGAGAACGTCGAGCTGCGCCAGTCGGCACTGGAGCTGGGCGGGCTGGTGGCGCGGGTCATGGACGTGGAGGCCTTCGCGGTCGAGAACGCCTTTGCCCTGGTCGCCAGCGAGCTGCCGGTGGCCAGTGATGGCGTGGTCGCGCTGGTGGACATCGGCGCCACCATGACCACCCTGAATGTCCTGCGTGGCGGCCGCAGCCTGTACAGCCGCGAACAGGTGTTCGGCGGCAAGCAGCTGACCGACGAAGTGATGCGCCGTTACGGGCTGACCTATGAAGAGGCCGGCCTGGCCAAGCGCCAGGGCGGGCTGCCGGAAAGCTACGAGATGGAAGTGCTCGAGCCGTTCAAGGAAGCCACGGTCCAGCAGATCAGTCGCCTGCTGCAGTTCTTCTATGCAGGCAGCGAGTTCAACCGGGTCGACCACATCGTGCTCGCCGGCGGCTGCGCGGCCCTGACCGGCCTGCCGGACATGGTGGAAGAGCAGCTGGGCGTGGCCACCGTGGTGGCCAACCCGCTGGCACAGATGACCCTGGGCCCGAAGGTGCAGGCACACGCCCTAGCCCAGGACGCCCCGGCGCTGATGATCGCCACCGGTCTGGCGCTGAGGAGCTTTGACTGATGGCGCGCATCAATCTATTGCCCTGGCGCGCCGAGCGGCGCAAGCAACGCCAGCGCGACTTCTACGCCATGCTCGGTGCCGCCGCCATCGGCGGTCTGCTGCTGTCGCTGTTGATCTGGTTCTATTACGACCGCCAGGTCAGCGGGCAGGTGGATCGCAACACCTTCCTGCAGGCCGAGATTGACAAGGTCAAGGAGCAGAACAAGGAAATCGAACGCCTGGACCGCCAGAAGGACCGCCTGCTGGCCCGCAAGGGCGTGATCGAGGAACTGCAGGCCAAGCGCTCGCAGATGGTGCATCTGTTCGATGCGCTGGTGCGGACCATTCCGGACGGGGTGGTGCTGACCACGCTCAAGCAGGAAGGCGACGTGCTGACCCTGGAAGGGCGCACGCAGTCCAATGCGCGCGTCAGTGCCTACATGCGCAACCTGGAAAGCTCGGGCTGGATGACCAACCCGGAGCTGTCGATCATCGAGGCCAAGGCGCCGGACAAGGAGAAGACCTCCACCGCCCCCGGGCAGCTGCTGGACATCAAGTCCCTGCCGTACATGTTCGTGGTCAAGGTGAACCTGCCCGCACAGAGCGATGCCGCCCTGTCCGCGGATGGTCCGGTGGTCGATACCACCACCGCCGCCGCGCCGGTTGCCCCGGTCGCCCCGCTGTCCGCCGCCCCGGCCGCGCCATCGCAGGATCCGGCCGCCGCACCGGCAGGGTCGACCGCTCCGGACGCCGCCGCACCGGCCAAGCCGGCCGGTAGCCGCATTGTTCCGACCACGCCGCCCGCACCTCCGCCGGCGCCTGCCAATGCGCCGGAGGGGAGCCAGCAATGAGCCAGAAAATCAACCTCAAAGAGCTGGATTTCAACAACATCGGCAACTGGCCGCAGCAGGCCAAGGTCGTGTTCTGCGTCGTCCTCGCCCTGTTCATCGTGGTCATGGGCTGGTTCCTGCTGATCAGCGGCAAGCGCGACGAGCTCTCGGCCCTGGTCAACAAGGAAGCCGAGCTGCGCACCGAGTTCGAGAAAGAGCAGGGCCGTGCGGTCAATCTGGAGCCGCTCAAGCAGCAGCTGACCCAGATGGAGCAGGTGCTGCAGCAGATGCTGCGCCAGTTGCCCAGCAAGACCGAAATGCCGGACCTGATCATCGACATCTCGCAGACGGCGCTCTCCAGCGGGCTGGCCAACGAGCTGTTCCAGCCCGGTGCCGAGCAGCCCAAGGAGTTCTACGCCGAGAAGCCGATCGCCCTGCGCATGGTGGGCAGTTACCACCAGTTCGGTGCCTTCGTCAGTGGTGTGGCCTCGCTGCCGCGCGTGGTCATCCTGACCATGCACGACATCAACCTGAAGCCCAAGGATCCCAAGACCGGCATCACCGCCCGCAGCGGTGCGCTGGAGTTGTCCGGAACGGTCAAGACCTACCGTTACCTGGATGACGTGGAGATGGAAGCCCAGGAGAAAGCCGCTGCCGAGCAGGAAAAGGCCGCCAAGGGAGGCCGGAAATGAGCCGCTTGACCCCGACCGCACGGGTATGCGGCCTGTTGGGCGTGGTGCTGCTGGCCGGCTGCGCCCGCGGCGTGACCAGCACGCCCGGCGATGCACCGAACCTGGAAAAGTGGGTGGCCGACGTGCGTGCACGCCCGGCACCGCCGCTTGAACCGTTGCCGGTGATGCAGCAGTTCGAGACGTTTGAGTATTCCGCGCAGGGGATGCGCGACCCGTTCACCGACGCCTGGACCAATCCGCAAGGGGGATCGGGGCTGCGTCCGGATCCGAACCGCCGCAAGGAGCCGCTGGAAGATTTCCCGCTGGACAGCCTGGACATGGTGGGTTCGATCGGCCGTGGGGGCGGACTCGTCGTGCTGGTGATGGCACCGGACAAGGTCACCTATCGGGTGCGTCCGGGCGTCTATCTGGGGCAGAGCGACGGGCGGGTGACCGGGGTCTTCGAGGACCGGATTGAGCTGATTGAACTGGTGCCGGATGGCGCGGGTGGCTGGCTGGAACGGCCGGCAACGCTCGCGCTTGAAGATCAATGAATGATTATGGGGATAGCACGATGACCTTTTCCAACGCCCTGCGGCTGCGTCCGGTCCGGCGGCAGAAGCTGATCCACCTGTGCGCGCTGGGAGTCGCGCTCATGGTGGCCAACGGCACGCTGATGGCGGCCACGCCCAGCGGCGCCGTGCCCAAACCGGCGGCCACCACCGCGCCGGCGACTGCACCGGCCTCGCTGTCGGTGTCCAAGATCGACTTCAAGCGCGGCGACGATGGCGCCGGCCGGCTGATCCTGCAGTTTGACGGTCAGGGCGCCAGCCCGGATCTGCGCAGCCAGGGCAACAGCGTCGTCATCGACGTGGGTAATGCGCGCCTGCCGGAAAACCTGCAGAAGCCGATCAACGTGACCGACTTCGCCACCCCGGTGCAGCGCATCGACGCCAAGCCGTATGGCGGCGGCACCCAGCTGGTGCTCAACACCAACACCGCGTTCGAATCGCTGGCCTACCAGAGCGGCAACGAGTACGTGGTGGAGATCAGCCCGCGCCAGGCGGCCCCGGCAACCGGTGCGGTCAATGCCGCCACGGTCAGCCAGGCGGCGGCGTCCGTCGCCCAGCGCGGCTACAGCGGCAAGCCGGTGACCTTCAACTTCCAGGACGTGCCGGTACGTACCGTGCTGCAGCTGGTGGCCGAGGAATCCAACCTCAACGTGGTCGCCTCCGACAGCGTCCAGGGCAATGTGACCCTGCGCCTGATCAACGTACCGTGGGACCAGGCGCTGGACATCGTGCTGCGCGCCAAGGGCCTGGACAAGCGCCGCGATGGCGGCGTGATCTGGGTTGCACCGCAGCCGGAGCTGGCCAAGTTCGAGCAGGACAAGGAAGACGCGCGCATCGCGATCGAGAATCGCGAGGACCTGGTCACCGATTACATCCAGATCAACTACCACAACGCTGCGGTGATCTTCAAAGCGCTGACCGAGGCCAAGGGTATCGGCGGCGGCAACAGCGGCAGCGGCGGCAGTGGCAGCGGCAGCAATTCGCAGGAAGAAAGTGGCTTCCTGTCCTCGCGTGGCCGGATCGTGGCCGACGAGCGCACCAATACGCTGATGATCAGCGACATCCCGAAGAAGATCGCGCGTATGCGCGAGCTGATCAACGTGATCGACCGTCCGGTGGACCAGGTGCTGATCGAAAGCCGGATCGTGATCGCCACCGATACCTTCGCACGCGAGCTCGGCGCGAAGTTCGGCATCAGCGGCAGCCGCGACAACGTGTACTTCAGCGGCGACCTCGGGCAGAACGGCAAGAACATCAACGACCGTGCGGCCAAGGATTTCGAGTACCAGAAGGCCATCAACGAGTGGGTGGCCGGAGGCCGCACCGGCGCGATCCCGGTCCGTGCGCCGTCCACCATCAACAGCGGGTTGAACTGGAACCTGCCGGTGGACGCGCTCAAGAGCCCCGGCTCGCTGGCGCTGTCGATCCTCAATGCCGGTTATCTGCTGGACGTCGAACTGTCGGCCATGCAGGAAGAATCCCGCGGCGAAGTGATCTCCAACCCGCGCGTGGTGACCACCAACCAGCGCGAAGCGGTGATCAAGCAGGGTAAGGAAATCGGCTACGTCACCATCAGCGGTGGCGGTGCCGGCGGTGTGGCCCAGGCCAACGTGCAGTTCAAGGAAGTGGTGCTGGAGCTGAAGGTCACCCCGACCATCACCAACGACAACCGCGTGTTCCTGAACATGGCGGTCAAGAAGGATGAAGTGGACAGCTACATCGTCCTGGATGGCTACGGCACCGTGCCGACCATCAACCGCCGGGAAGTGAACACCGCCGTGCTGGTCGATGATGGCCAGACCGTGGTGATCGGTGGCGTGTATGAGTTCACCGACCGCAACAGCGTCAACAAGGTACCGTTCCTGGGCGACGTGCCGTTCCTGGGCAATCTGTTCAAGAAGCGCAGCCGCAACAAGGACAAGGCCGAACTGCTGGTGTTCGTGACCCCCAAGGTGCTGCGCGTGTCCCGGACCACCCCGGCCGTGAATTGATACGCACCCGCATGCAATGACGAAAGGGCCGCCGCGTGCGGCCCTTTCTGCGTTCAGCCAATCTTGATGTCGTAACCGGCGCTGTCCTGCCATCATGGCGATGGAACCTCTGCCCACCGTGGAGGTCACATGGATGCCATGAATCTGCCGCCCCCCATGCCCGATACCCCCACGCCCGCTCCGGTGGAGCACGACCGCCTGCACGATGCCTTCCGCGCGCTGCGCGATGGTCTGTCGTCCGAAATCGTCGGCCAGAGCGCGCTCGTCGAGCGCCTGCTGACCGCACTGCTGGCGGATGGCCACCTGCTGGTCGAAGGCGCCCCGGGCCTGGCCAAGACCACCGCGATCCGTGCCCTGGCCGCCCGGCTGGATGCGGATTTCTCGCGCGTGCAGTTCACCCCGGACCTGCTGCCGGCCGACCTGACCGGTACCGAGATCTGGCGCCCGCAGGAAGGGCGGTTCGAGTTCGTGCCCGGCCCGATCTTCCATCCCATCCTGCTTGCCGACGAAATCAACCGCGCACCGGCCAAGGTGCAGTCCGCGCTGCTCGAAGCCATGGGCGAGCGCCAGGTCACCGTGGGCCGGCATACCTATCCGCTGCCCTCGCTGTTCCTGGTGATGGCCACGCAGAACCCGATCGAGCAGGAAGGCACCTTCCCGCTGCCCGAAGCCCAGCTGGACCGCTTCCTGATGCATGTGCGGATCGGCTATCCCGATTCGGATGCGGAGACCGAAATCCTGCGCCTGGCCCGCGAGCGCGCCCGCGAGGCGCTGTCCACGCCGGCCGCCGCGCCGGCCCGCATGCCGCTGAGCGATGTGTTCGCCGCGCGCAAGGCGGTGCTGTCGCTGCACGTGGCACCGGCGCTGGAGCGTTACCTGATCGAGATCGTGCTGGCCTCGCGCGATGCCGCCCGCTACGACCCGGCGCTGGCCCGGCGCATCGCCTGGGGCGCCAGCCCGCGTGGCTCGATCGCGCTGGAACGCTGTGCGCGTGCGCGCGCCTGGCTGGCCGGGCGTGACTTCGTCACCCCGGACGATGTGCGTAACGTGGCGCCGGACGTACTGCGCCACCGCGTGCTGCCCAGCTATGAAGCCACCGCCGAAGGCTGGGATGGCGAGCGCCTGGTCGCCGAGCTGCTGGCCCGCGTGCCGGCGCCCTGAGCGCGATGGAGACCCCCGTGCATACGGCCACGCCGCTGGAGGGCGATGGCCTGCGGCCGAGCCTGGCCGAGCTGGTGGCGCTGCGCCGCAGTGCGCATCGCGCACCGCCGGCCCGCCGTGGCCGCCTCGGTCATGCCGGCAGTGCGCCGTCACCGGCGCGTGGCCGGGGCATGGAGTACGCCGAGTCCCGCGACTACGTGCCGGGAGATGATGCGCGGCATATCGACTGGCGGGTCACCGCGCGCACCGGGCGGGCCCACACCAAGCTGTTCCAGGCCGAGCGCGAACGTTTGACACTGCTGGTCGCCGACACCGATCCGGTGCTGTATTTCGGCACCCGGGTCCGCTTCAAATCCGTGCAGGCCGCACGCGTCGGCGCGGTCGCGGCTTGGCTGGCGCAGCGCCAGGGCGATCGCCTCGCCGCCGTGCGGGGCAGTACCCAGGAACCGCCGATCGCACCGGCCGGTGGCACCCGCGGGGTGCTGCGCGTGCTGAATGCCCTGACCCGCTGGTATGCCGAACCGCCTGCCGAAGATGCCGGGCTGGATCGCGCGCTGGAGCAGGCGGCCCGGTTGCTGCGTCCGGGCGCACGCGTGGTCGTGCTGGCCGATCCGGCGCGCGCCTCCACCATCACCGTTGCCCGTTGGGCTGCGCTGGCCATGCACCACGAAGTGGTGGTGATGCTGCTGGTCGATCCGCTGGAAAAGGCGCCCCCTGCCGATGCGCTGCCCTTCCTCTCGCAGGGACGTCGCGTCCTGCTTGATCTGGGCAATGCGGCGGTGCGCGAGCATTGGCGCGAACGATTCGTCGCGCCGCTGGATGCATTGCAGACCACCTTGTCCGCACGCCGGATCCAGGTGCACGTGGTCTCTACCGATGACGCCAGCGACAGCTGGTTGAGCCCGCTGCCGACCGCGGTGGTGGCATGAGCGCGGCCGCGTCGCTGCCGCTGCGTGATGTGCAGCTGCCGCCGTCACCGCCATGGTGGCCGCCCGCACCGGGCTGGTGGCTGGTGTTCGCCGCGCTCGTGCTGGTGGTGGTCGCGATCTGGGTCTGGCAGTGGCGTGCGCGGCGCGCGCGCCAGCGGTGGCTGGAGCTGTTCGATGCCGAGGTCGACCACGCCGGCTCGCCGGTACTGCAGGTTGCTGCGATCGCTTCCCTGCTGCGCCGTGCGGCGCGCCGGTACCAGCCAGGCGCGGAGCGTCTGCAGGGGCCGGCGTGGCTGGCGTTCCTGGATGAGAACAACAGCCGCGCCTTCTCCGACGGCGACGGCGACGGCGCGCTGCTGCTGGACGGTGGCTATCGGCCAAGCGTGGATGCCGAGGCGGTGCAGCGGCTGCGCGTGCTCGCGCGCCGCCGCTATCTGTCGCTGCTTACGGAGCGGCGCCGATGATCGCGATCACGCTGCCGACGTGGTTGAGCTGGGTCGACAGCCTGGCCTGGCCCTGGATGCTGCTGGCGCTGCCGTTGCCGATCCTCATGCGCTGGTGGCCGTCGCGCCCCGGCGCGGGCGCCGCGCTGCGGGTGCCCTATGCCGCCGACCAGCTGCAGTCGCTCGGTGCTGCCCCGGGCGGTGCGGGGCCACGGCTGGGGCGTGCATTGCTGTGGCTGGCCTGGGCCTGCCTGTGCGTGGCCGCCGCGCGGCCGCAGCAGCTCGGCGATGCAGTGACGCCGCCACAGCAGGGCCGGCAGATGATGCTGGCAGTGGATGTATCCGGCAGCATGAGCGAGGCGGACATGATGCTCGGCAACCAGGTGGTCGAGCGGCTGACCGCGGCCAAGGCAGTGCTCGCCGACTTCCTGGACCGCCGCGTCGGCGATCGTGTCGGCCTGCTGATCTTCGGCGAGCGCGCCTACACGCTCACGCCGTTGACCGCCGACCTCACCAGCGTGCGTGACCAGCTGCGCGACAGCGTGGTCGGCCTGGCCGGGCGCGAGACGGCGATCGGCGATGCGATCGCGCTGGCGGTCAAACGCCTGCGCGAACAACCCCAGGGCCAGCGCGTGCTGATCCTGCTCACCGACGGCGTCAGCAATGCCGGCGTCCTCGAACCGCTGCGCGCGGCCGAACTCGCCCAGGCCGAAGGCGTGCGCGTCTACACCGTGGCCTTCGGCGGCGATGGCGGCATCAGTCTGTTCGGCGTGCAGATCGCGCCGGGCGACGACCCGGTGGACGAGGCGACCTTGAACAGGATTGCCGAGCTCACCGGTGGCCGCTCGTTCCGCGCGCGCAATACCGATGAGCTGGCCGGCATCTATGCCGAGCTGGAGCGGCTGGAACCGGTCAAATCGACGGGCCCGGCGGTGCGGCCGCGGATCGAGCGCTACGCGCCGCCGCTGGCATTGGCGTTGCTGCTGGCCGGCCTGGCCTGGCTGCTGCCGAGGCGCTGGATATGAGCGCGAGCTGGAACGCCCTGCATTTCACGCGCCCCGAGGCCCTGTGGGCGCTGCTCGCGCTGCCGCTGCTGGTGGCGATCTGGTGGTTGCGCCGGCGCCGGGCCAACGTGTGGCGGCAGACCGTGGATGCGCATCTGCTGCGCCACCTGCTGGTCGGCCGCGACCGTCGCGCCTGGGGTGGGTTGGTGCTGTTGCTGTCCGGTACGGTGATCGCGATCGTGGCCCTGGCCGGTCCCTCGTGGCGGCAGGTCGCCCAACCGTTGTGGCAGACGCCGTCGCCGCTGGTGGTTGCGCTGGATCTCTCTTCTCGGGTGACCGCGACCGATCTGCCACCGTCGCGCCTGCTCCAGGCACGCGCCAAACTGGCCACACTGCTGCGCGAACGCCAGGGCGGTGAAGTCGCCCTGCTGGTGTACGCCGATGACGCCTACACGGTGGCGCCGCTGACCGACGACATGGCCAATGTCGCCCTGTACCTGGATGCCTTGGCACCGGACGTGATGCCACGCGATGGCCAGCGCGCGGACCGTGCGCTGGAAACGGCGGTGAAGCTGCTGCAGCAATCCGGCGCACGCGGTGGCGACATTCTGCTGCTGACCGATCGCGCCGATGCCGATGCAGAACAGGCGGCGGCCTCGGCACGCGCGCAGGGTTTCGTGGTCTCCGTGCTCGGCCTGGGTACGCCGCAGGGCGCGGCCTACCGTAATGGCGAAGGCCAGATCGTGCCCGCGCGGCTGGAAGAGGGCACCCTGCGCGGCGTCGCCAGCCGCGGCGGCGGTCGCTATGCCCGCATCGCCTCCGACGACAAGGATCTGGCCGCGCTGGACGTGTTGATCCCGCGGGTCAGTGCCGATGACAGCCGCGAAGGGCAGGGCCGCACCTGGCGCGATGAAGGTTTCTGGCTGCTGCCGCCGCTGATGGTGCTGGCCCTGTTTGCGTTCCGGCGGCGCGGCGCACTGTCGGTGCTGGTGATGATGGCGGCCGTGCCGATGGCGCTGCCCACCACGGCGCACGCCGCCGAAGGAACGTGGTGGCAACGCGCCGACCAGGTCGATCAGCAACGCTTGTCCAGCGGCGTGGATGCGTACCGCAAGGGCGACTTCAAGGCCGCGCAGCAGCAGTTCGAGGGCATCGACACCGACGCCGGCTGGTACAACCTCGGCAACGCATTGGCGCGCCAGGGGCAGTACGACGCGGCAATCGAAGCCTATGACCGCGCCTTGAAGAAGCATCCCGGCATGGCCGATGCGGTGGCCAACCGCGCCGCGGTCGACGCCGCCCGGAAGCGCAAGCCGCCGCAGAACAACGACCAGAACAACGATCAGAAGGACGGAAAGAACCCGCCCGAAAAGCCCGACGCAGGCACGAATCAGGGGCAGCAGGGACAGGGCAAGGAGGGTGACGGTTCGCCGCCGCAGAACCAGGGCCAACCGGGGCAGTCACCGCCGCCCTCGTCCGGTGATCCGAAGGATGGCCGCTCCCAGGGCGAGAAGTCACCGCAGGCCGCCGACAGCCAGGCGCAGGCCGAGGCCGACGCCGCCCAGCGCGAACGCATGCAGCAGGCGATGCAGCGCCAAGGGAACAACGACGGCAACGACAAGGCCCACGGCCAGATCAGCGGCACCCCGCAGCAGCGTGAGCAGCAGCAGGCGGTCGAGGCCTGGATGCGGCGCGTACCGGATGATCCGGGCAGCCTGCTGCGGGCCAAGTTCCAGCTGGAAAACGAACGCAGGAAACGGGAAGGGCGATGACACACTCCACGATACAGCGCTGGTTGCGCGCCGGGCTCGTCCTGCTGCTGTGCGCGAGCCTGGCCGCGCAGGCACAGACCCGGTCATGGCTTGATCGTGACCAGATCACCGACAGCGACACCGTCACGCTCAACATTGAATCCGATGCGGGCGGTGGTGCGCCGGACTATGCACCGCTGCGGACCGACTTCGATCTCAGCAGCCAGACCAGCAGCCGCCAGGTGCAGTGGAGCAATGGCGCGATGACCTCGCGCGCGTTGTACGCGGTGGCGCTCAGCCCGAAGCGGAGCGGCACGCTGCAGGTTCCCGCCCTGCAGGTTGGCAGCAGCCGTACGCAGCCGCTGACGCTGCAGGTCGGTGCGAGCAGCGCATCGGCCCCCGCCGCGGCCACGGGCAATGCCGCCGTGTTCCTGGAAACCGAGGTCGATGATCCGACGCCGTACGTGCAGCAGAGTGTCGGTGTGGTGGTGCGCCTGTTCTACGCCGCGCAACTGCTCAGCGGTGAACTGGTGCTCGATACGCCGGCCGGTGCATCGCTGCAGCGGGTGGGCGAAGACCGCACCCTGGTGCGCGAGGTCAATGGCCGCCGCTACAACGTGGTGGTACGTCGTTTCCTGCTGATCCCCGAGCGCAGCGGAGCGCTGGTGCTGCCGGCGGCCCAGTTCAACGGGCGCAGCGCGGGCGGCTTTTTCAACGACATGTTCGGTGGCGATGGCCGCCTGCGCGCCGCATCGGCCGAGCGCACGCTGCAGGTCCAGGCGCAGCCCGCGTCTGCACCGCAGCCGTGGCTGCCGCTGCATGGGCTGCGCCTGCGCTACACCGCCGCGCCCACCACCGGCCGTGCCGGAGAAGCGGCCACCATCGTGGTCGAGGCCGTGGCCGAGGGCGCGACCAAGGCGCAGTTCCCGGAGTTGCCGGTGCCCGATGTCGGGCCAGGTGCGCAGGTCTTCGCCGAGCCGCCGCAGTTCGATGAAACCTTCAACGGCAGCACGCCGCAGCTCACGCTGACCCGGCGCTTCGCGATCGTGCCGCGCCAGGCCGGTGCGCTGACGGTGCCGGGGCTGCGCATGGCGTGGTGGGACGTGGCGGCCGGTCAGCCGCGCAACGCGAGCCTGCCGGACCTGCAGCTGGATATCGCCGCCGGCGTCGGCGGCAGTGCCGCAGCACCCCTGCCGGTGGACACCACCTCGGCCCTGCCGGGTGAGCCGGCCACGGCGTCCACCGATCTGCAGTTGGCGCCTGCGCAGGCCGCGCCACGTCCCTGGGGCTGGATCGCCCTGTCGGCCGGCCTGGCCGTGCTGTGGCTGTTGACCCTGGCCTGGGGCTGGCGCCGACGGCGGCGCCCGGCGGTCGTGCGGGGCGCCGAGGGGGTGGTATCCGTCACCGCGTCGGGGAGTCCGTACACCCGCGCCGACCTGCGCCGGGCGATGGAAGCCGGCGGACTGGACGAGATCATTGCGGTGCTCGCGGGAATGGGCGGTGTGCAGACGTTCGAGCGGGTGCTCGAGCGCCTCGACGACGCACAGCAGCGGGCGGCGCTGGTCCAGATGCAGCAGGTCCGCTGGGGCGGGCAGGGCGGCGATGTCGGCCAGGCCCGACAGGATCTGCGCCGCGCCTTCCATGACGGACCGCACTGGCGGCCCCCTGCGGCCACGCAGAACAATGGCCTGGCGCCGCTGTACCCATCTGCGCATTCATAAAAAAGCGTGTCGGTCAGGGCGGCCGCCTTTGCTAAGCTGATTTCATTTTTTCGAGGAACGCCGCTCCATGACTGAGGCCGCAACGACCCGGCAGAAACTGCCTTTGCACTGGAAAATGGGCATTGGCTTCATCATCGGCCTGGTCCTCGGGCTGACCGTCCATGCGCTCGGTGGCAGTATCGACGGCCTGCAGGCCGCAGCCAAATGGGTGATGGACTACATCACCACGCCGGCCTCGGGCCTGTTCCTCAATCTGATCTTCATGCTGATCGTGCCGCTCATCTTCTCGGCGCTGATCATGGGCGTGTCGGAGATGGGCGACATCCGCGCCCTTGGCCGCATCGGCTGGAAGACGCTGGCCTACACCATCCTGCTCTCCGGCATCGCCGTGGGCATCGGCCTGGTGCTGGTCAACGTGCTCAAGCCCGGCGCAGGCGTGGACCCGGTCGTGGCCGCGCAGATGCTCACCGAGAATGCCGAGCGCAGCAAGGAAATCGTCGCTGGCATCCATGGCACGCCCAAGGGCATGGACATGCTGCTGTCGATCGTGCCGAGCAACGTGGTCGAGGCGGCCTCCAGCAATGGCGCCATCCTCTCGCTGATGTTCTTCGCGCTGATGTTCGGCATCGGCATGGTGCTGACCGACGAGGCGAAAGTCGCCCCGCTGCGTCGCGCCATCGAAGGCATCTTCGAAATCTCGATGACCCTGATCAACCTGGTCATCCGTCTGGCCCCGTACGCAGTGGCCTGCTTCATGTTCAACCTGGCCGCGCTGTTCGGCTTCGAGCTGATCATCCGCCTGGGCGCCTACGTCGGCGTGGTGGTGCTGGCGCTGGGCCTGCACATGGTGGTGACCTACGGCGTCGCGGTATGGCTGTCCGGCCGCTCGCCGCTGGCATTCTTCCGCGACACCCAGGAGGCCACCGTGATGGCCTTCTCGACCGCGTCCAGCAATGCCACCCTGCCGACCGCGCTGCGCGTGGCCGACCAGATGGGCCTGCCGCAGAAGGTCTCGCGCTTCGTGCTGACCGTGGGCGCCACCGCCAACCAGAACGGCACCGCGCTGTTCGAGGGCGTGACGGTGATCTTCCTGGCGCAGTTCTTCGGCGTGGACCTGAGCATCGGCCAGCAGTTCATGGTGATGGCGGTCTGCATCCTGGGTGGCATCGGCACTGCCGGCGTGCCCTCCGGCTCGCTGCCGGTGGTGGCCATGATCTGCGCCATGGTGGGCGTGAACCCGCTGGGCATCGGCCTGATCCTGGGCGTGAACCACTTCCTGGACATGTGCCGTACCGCGCTGAACGTCACCGGCGATCTGGCCCTGACCACCCTGGTGGCCAAGGGCGAGGTGGACGATGGCCCGGTCGTGGCCACGGTGGCCCCGGCCCCCGCGCCGGCCCCGCGCGACTGAGCCTGCACAGGCCCGAGCTGACCTGACGCCCCGCCCAGTGCGGGGTGTCGTCGTTAAGGGCCTGGCCTGTCTTCGGCCTGACCCCGCCGATCACCTGTGGGACAATGGGCTGCCCGCAGCTCCGCGGGAGCCTCCCGACTCCGACAGAACCATGACGCAGCCTACCCGCCGCCAGTTGGCCAACGCCATCCGCTTCCTTGCCGCTGATGCGGTCGAAACCGCCAAGTCCGGTCATCCCGGCATGCCGATGGGCATGGCCGACATCGCCGAAGTGCTCTGGAACGACTATCTCCGTCACAACCCGAAGAATCCCAAGTGGTTCAACCGCGACCGCTTCGTGCTGTCCAACGGCCACGGCTCGATGCTGCAGTACGCGCTGCTGCACCTGAGCGGCTACGACCTGCCGATCGAGCAGCTCAAGCAGTTCCGCCAGCTGGGCAGCAAGACCGCCGGCCACCCCGAGCACCATGAAACCCCCGGCGTGGAGACGACCACCGGTCCGCTGGGTCAGGGTCTGGCCAACGCCGTGGGCTTCGCCCTGGCCGAGAAGCTGCTGGCGCAGCGCTACAACCGCCCCGAACACGAGATCGTCGACCACCGCACCTGGGTGTTCCTGGGCGACGGCTGCCTGATGGAAGGCATCTCGCATGAAGCCGCCTCGCTGGCCGGCACCTGGGGCCTGTCCAAGCTGGTCTGCTTCTGGGACGACAACCACATCTCCATCGACGGCAACACCGATGGCTGGTTCACCGACAACACCCCCGAGCGTTTCGAAGCCTATGGCTGGAACGTGGTGCGCGGCGTCGATGGCCACGACCCGGAGAGCATCAAGTCCGCCATCGACAGCGCGCTGTCGCAGTTCGACAAGCCGACCCTGATCTGCTGCCGCACCACCATCGGCTTCGGTTCGCCGGGCAAGGCCGGCAAGGAATCCAGCCACGGCGCCCCGCTGGGCAAGGACGAGCTGGAAGCGACCCGCAAGCAGCTGGGCTGGCCGTACGGCCCGTTCGAGATCCCGGAAGAGATCTACGCCGGCTGGCGTGCCGGCGGTACCGGCACCCTGCGCCAGGCCGAGTGGGAGCAGCAGTTCGACAAGTACGCCGCGCAGTACCCGGCCGAAGCCGATGAGCTGATCCGTCGTTCACACGGCGAGCTGCCGGCCGATTTCATTGCCAAGGCCGATGCCTACATCGCCCAGGTCCAGGCCGACGGCCAGACCATTGCCTCGCGCAAGGCCTCGCAGCTGGCGATCGAAGCGTTCGCGCCGCTGCTGCCGGAGCTGGTGGGTGGTTCGGCCGATCTGGCGCACTCCAACCTGACCCTGTGGAAGGCCAGCAAGTCGGTCGCCACCGATGACCCGAACGCCAACTACGTCTATTACGGCGTGCGCGAGTTCGGCATGACCGCGATCGCCAACGGCCTGGCCCTGCATGGCGGGTTCATTCCCTTCGACGCCACCTTCCTGGTGTTCAGCGATTACGCCCGCAACGGCGTGCGCATGAGCGCGCTGATCCCGGCCCACGCCATCCACGTTTACACGCACGATTCGATCGGCCTCGGCGAAGACGGCCCGACCCACCAGCCGGTGGAGCACCTGGCCTCGCTGCGCTACATCCCCAACAACGATGTGTGGCGCCCGTGCGATGCGGTCGAATCGGCGGTCAGCTGGAAGTCGGCGATCACCCGCAAGGATGGCCCGAGCTGCCTGGTCTTCAGCCGCCAGAACCTGCCGCACCAGCCGCGCGACGCTGAGCAGATCGCACAGATCGAGCGCGGTGGTTACGTGCTGGCCGATGCTGAAGGCGGCGTGCCGGACGTGATCCTGATCGGCACCGGTTCGGAAGTGGGCCTGGCCGTGACCGCCAAGGCGGAACTGGATGCCGCCGGCATCAAGACCCGCGTGGTGTCGATGCCGTCCACCGACGTGTTCGAGCGCCAGGACGCCGCCTACCGCGAGTCCGTGCTGCCCAACGCCGTGCGCAACCGCGTGGCCGTGGAAGCCGGCGTCACCGGTTTCTGGCGCCAGTACGTGGGCCTGGACGGTGCGGTGGTCGGTATCGACACCTTCGGTGCCTCGGCCCCGGCCGAAGCGCTGTACAAGCACTTCGGGATCACCGCCGAGCACGTCGTGGCCGCGGCCAAGGCGCAGCTGGCGAACTGATCGTGGCGCCGGGCGATGCCCGGTAGCTGCAACGCGAAAGGCCGGGGAGATTCCCCGGCCTTTTCGTTTGTTGAAGGGCAAACACCACGCCATCCTTGATCGAGGGTAGATCCCCGCCATGCGTGGATGCTGTTGGCGCAACCCTCGACCATGGCTGACGCGTGATCACCACGCATCCACGCATGGCGTGGAGCTCCATCATCCGGCTGCGGTGCGCGCCAATCCCAAGCGCACTAACCGCGCTTCGATGCGTTCGCCGAACGACTTCGGCGCTTCCAGCCCCATCCGCTGCAGATAGGCCTGGTCGCCATCGCCGGCCGGTTGCGTCAGCGCAGACAGCACCGTGCGCAGCTTGGCCATCGGTGTCTGCGTGTTCTGCTTGAGCCAGCCCAGCGCCTTGACCAGATGCTGCTCCACTTCGGTGAAATCACTGCCCAGCGGATAGTCCGGCAGCAGGCCGGACTGGCGGAATGGCGCCAGTGCCGCGCTGACCTCGGCCGCGGTGTTGCGCCGCCCATCGTCGGGCGCAGTGAACCCGGCGGCCAGCTTTTTCGAGGCTTTCGCTTTGTCCAGCAAGGCGGCCTGGAACTGCGCATCGGTGATCGTGGCCATCGCGATCACGCAGTCTTCGTCGGTCATGTTGCGCAGGTCGGCGATGCCGTACTCATTGATGTAGAGGTCGCGCAGATGCCGCGGAATCGTGGTGTGCCCGTAGTTCCAGCGCACGTTGGACTGCAGCGTGCCCTTGTCCTCGCGGGTGGCACGGAAGATCAGCGCGCTGCGTGCACCGGGCAGGGCATGGGCCATCGCCACGAAGTTGTACTGGCCGCCCACGCCGGAAACCACGCGCCCGTCGTCCAGCGCATCGGAAACGGCCGCGCCGAGCGCAGTGGCCATCATGCAGGAGTTGAAGAAGCGCGCATCGCGGCGTTGCATCCGCTCCAGCGTTTCATCGCCGCCGTAGAGCTGGTTGATCTCACTGATGCGGCGCATGCCGATCGCGCTGCGCTCCTCCTCGGGCAGGTCGCGCAGCCACTGGTAGAACTCCGGCGAGCCCAGGTAGAACGCGCCGTGCAGATACTCGCCCTCGGCCTCGAGCGTGGCGTAGTCGGTGGTCCAGGCGGTGCCGTTCTCGATCCGCTGCAGCAGCGCCAGATCGTCGTGCACCTTGCGCCGGATCACCCCGGTCTGGACCAGCCGGCGGAAGCCCTCGTTGAGCATCTCACTGCAACCGTACAGGCCGATCTCGAACGGCTCCAGGCCACCGCACTCAAGGACGGTGGGATTGCTGGCCAGGCCGGGATCGAGCGCCTGCAGGATCTGCCGGTAGCGAGCGTTGTCGGTATGCCGCAGCACCAGCGCATGGCTGAGCGCATCGGCCAGCGTACCGATGCCGATCTGCAGCGTGCCGCCATCGCGCACCAGCGTGCTGGCGTACAGGCCGATCGCATAGTCGGCATCGCTCACCGGTTGGCGCGGCAGGCCGAACAGGTCCGGGTAGGGCCCCGGTGGCGTGATCACCAGATCGAAGAACGACACATCCACCGTGGCCGAACCGGCCAGGTAGGGCAGCTGCGGATCGATCTCGGCGATCATCAACGGGCGTGGCAGCCCGCGCGCGACCATCGCATCCAGCGTGTCCTGGGTGATGTCGTTGTTGCACGACAGCGACAGGCGCCGGTCGTTCGCGCGCATCGCCACTTTCTGCACGATCGCATGCGGTGCGCGCTGCGCCACCGCATCGGCGGCATGGGTGTAGTTGAGGCTGGTGTAGCTGCGCTGCGCCTGCGAGGAATTGAGCAGCGCACCGGACTGCATGTAGAACTCTTCCACCTGCACATGCGCCGGCAGCTGGTCGCGCACCATGGCATCGGCGTAGGCCAGGCGCGGGAACTCCGCACCGAAATGACGCTCGGCGAAGGGCGTCATGAAGCGCGCTTCCAGCCCGGCGCCGCCACGCGGTGGATTCAGCGACAGCGCGGTATACAGCTGCAGCGGCCGCGAGGCATCGTGTTCAACACGGGCATACAGCGCGTTTAGCAGCCGGTGCGGCTTGCCCAGTGCGAGCGGGGCGCCAATGCGCAGGGGGCCATCGACCCGCTGCAGCAGCCACTCGACGGCGGCGTCCAGGTCGGTCAGGTGTTCGGTCATGCGGCGCTATCCTGCGAAATCATGCGGGTCATTACAGCATTTCCGGTTTGAACAGACGGCGACGCGAGACTTCATCGCCGGAAAGCATGAACTGGCCATCGCCGCGGTAATGCACCGTGCGCGGCACTTTCGGGGAGCGCGCGACGTGCGCTTTGACGACCTCCCAGATGAACAGGCCATGCCGTTTGATCTGGCTGCGGTCTGCCAGCCGACACTCGAAGCTGGCGTGGCACTGGGCGATCAAGGGGGCGGCGACCTCCGTGGCGGCCACCGCCTCCAGGCCGAAGTGGTCGAACTTGTCGATCTCCGTGCCGCTGCTGTTGCCGATGCCCACCACCGTATCGAGCATCTCGGCGGTGGGCACATTGATGACGCATTCGCCACTGCGGCGGATCAGCTCGAAGCTGTGGTTGCCGCTGGAGATCATCGTTGCCAGCCGTGAGGGCGTGAACTCCAGCACCATGTGCCAGCCCAGGGTCATGATGTTGCGCTGGCCTTTCCAGGCCGAGCTGAGCAGCACGATCGGGCCCGGCTCCAGGAAGCGGCGCACATCGTCGACCGGGTAGTCGAATTTTCGGTAGCGTCTCATCGAGGGCTCCGTGGGGCGTGCGCCGATGCTGGCAGCGGCTGCATGAACCGGCTGTCGAAGGGTTGACACCCAGGTTGATTACGGGCGTAATCGGTTTGTCGATTACGGATGTAAATGATGAGCCAGATCAGTGAAGCCGAAGCGGTGGTGATGGAGGTGTTGTGGCGCAGCCATCCGCTGGGCGCTGACGAGGTGGTGACCGCGCTGGCCAGCCGCGACTGGGCCGAGCCCACCATCAAGACCCTGCTCAACCGGCTGCTGACCAAGGGCGCGATCAGCGCCAGCCGTGATGGGCGTCGCTATCTGTACTCGCCGGTGCTGCAGCGCCAGGCCTGGGTGGCCGAGCAGAGCGAGGGCTTCCTGGACCGGGTCTTCGACGGTCGCGTCGCGCCGCTGGTGGCGCACTTCAGCCAGCGCGGGGAGCTGAGCGCGCAGGACATCGCCGAGCTGAAGCAGCTGATCCGGGAGCTGGGCCATGACTGAGCTGCTTGATGGACTGCTGCAGGCCAGCGTGTGGCTGTCGCTGGCGACGCTGGTGCTGGCCGCGGCCAGGCCGCTGCTGCTGCGCCTCGGAGGCGCAGCGCTGGCCTACCGCAGCTGGTGGTTGCTGCCGTTGATGCTGGTCGCGCCCTACCTGCCACTGCCACGGCTGCCGATGACTGAAACGGACCCGGTCATGGTCATGGCCTCGGCCCTGCGCGCGCCGGCCGTGCCCACCGACGCCTCGCAGTGGCCGCTACTGCTGTTGACGGTGTGGTTGCTGGGCGCGGTAGCGGTGGCCTGCGTCAGCTGGCGCGCGCAGCGCCGCTTCGAGCACGCACTGGGCGTGCTCCAGCCGCGCATGGATGGCAGCTGGCAGGCCAGTGGCGATCCCGGCTTGCCGGCGCTGGTCGGCCTGTTGCAGCCGCGCATCGTGGTGAGCCCGGACTTCGAGCAGCGATTCAGCCCGGCCGAGCAGGAGCTGATCCTGCGCCATGAGCACAGCCATCGCCGCCATGGCGATCCCTGGGCAAACGCCGCGCTTGCCGTGCTGCGCTGTGTGTTCTGGTTCCACCCCTTGCTGCCGTGGGCGGCGCGCCGCTTCCTGCGCGATCAGGAACTGGCCTGCGACGCGCGCACGGTCGATCCGCATCCGGCCCTGCGCCGGCTCTACGCCACTGCGCTGCTGAAGGCGCAGTTGGTCCACCCGGTTGCCCCGATGGCCTGCCACTGGCGCAGCCAACCGATGTTGAAGGAGCGTATTGCCATGTTGAAGGAACACAAGCGGAAGGCATTGCCGTGGATGACCGGGCAGGTGCTGGTGGTCGGGCTGTGTGTCGGGCTCTGCACGGTGGCCTGGGCCAGCCAGAGCGGCGCCGGCGACGAGCCGGCGAAGGCCAACGCGGCAACGAGCGATGTGGGCGCGCAGGCCCGTGACCTGACGCCGCCCAGGTATCCCAAAGCCGCGTTTGATCAGGGCATTTCCGGCAAGGTGGTGCTGCGCGTGGAGGTGGATGCGGCTGGAAAGCCCGGCGATGTCCGGGTACTCAGTTCGACCCCGGCCGGCGTGTTCGATGAGGCCTCGATCGCTGCGGCCAAGCAATGGACGTTCGAACCGGCGCGCCAGAATGGACACGCCGTTGCCTCGGCATTGAAGATTCCGATGACATTCGAACTGGATGCGTCGGACCCGACGCTGTGAAGCGGGGGTCACTGGCCGTGGTCCTGGCGATGCTGGTGGCCGGCTGCGCCAGTCACCCCTCGCCGACCACGGTGGACACGCGTGCCGAGAGCGTGGCTCACCAGCGTCTGGATCCGAACGTCGGCGCTCAGGGGAGCGGGAAGGTGGAGACGTATCAGCTGGGGCCGAGCGAGGGCTACCGGATGCCGCAGCTCAATGCGGGGCCGGACCCGGCGGTCGGTGATCGCGACCCGCGCCGCGCGCTGGCACCGACGACAGTGTGCCTGCAGCTGGTGATCGATGCGGAAGGCAAGGTCGAACGCAGTCTGCCCGTGATCGACCGCAGCGATTGTGCCGCCGGCAATGCCCCGGAGAACGCGCCCCTCGTGCAGGCTGCCCAGGAAGCGGTGGCGATATGGCGCTTTGTCCCCGCGGCCGTTTGTCATTTCCCTCCGCAGCGCGTGCCCACGGATCGAGGCAACTGCGAGGGCGCCGAGCGCATCGAACCGGTACCGGTGAGCCTGCTGTACGGCTTCACGTTTGAGATCGTGAAAGGGCAGCACGTGGTGCGCGGCCAAGGCCGCTGAGGCAAACGGGGCCACCCGTTGCAGGGGAGCCGGCCAGCGGCCGGCACTACCTCGGCGGGCCGCCCTGGATGTTGGCTTTCACCGAGGGGTGCATCAGTTTCGGCTCGGCCAGCGTGGCATCCCGGGCCTGGCGGGTGGCCACGAACTCGGCTTCGCTGATGCCGTCATGCAGGTGGATGTTGTGCGCGCGCTGCGCGCCGATGGTGGTCTCGTTGGCGACCTCGCGGCCACCGGGGCCGTAGTCGTGGCAGATGAACACGCGCGTCGCGTCCGGCAAGGCCAGCAGCCGCTGGATCGAGCGGTACAGCTGCGCCGCGTCACCGCCCGGGAAATCGCAGCGGGCGGTGCCGCCGTCAGGCATGAACAGCGAATCACCGGTGAACAGCGCATCGCCGATCCGATACGCCACGCTGTCACTGGTATGGCCCGGCACCGCGATCACCTCGGCGTCGATATCACCGAGCGTGAAGCGTTCGCCATCGGCGAACAGATGATCGAACTGCGAGCCGTCGGTCGGCACCTCCAGCGCGTAACGGGGTGCGAAGGTGCGCTGCACCTGCACGATGCCCGCACCCATGGCCAGGGTCGCGTCCGGCCACTGGCGCTTGAGCCAGCGCCCGGCGCTGACGTGGTCGGCGTGGGCATGGGTGTCCAGCAGCCAGCGCACCTGCAGGCCGTGCGCGCTTACGTGGGCCAGCAGCGGCTGAAGCGGCCCGGCACCGAATGCATCGGTGTCCGGGTCGTAATCCAGCACGGGATCGATCACCGCCGCCTGCAACGTCGCCGGGTCATGCACCACGTAGCTGAAAGTGTGGCTGTCCGGATGGAAGAAACTGGCGACGTGCAGTGACATGGTGATGGCCTCAGCGATTGCCCAGGGTGTCGTTGAGCAGCACCGCCAGGCGTTCACCGGCCAGGCGCAGCTCGCGCTCGGCGACCGGGCGATAGGTCGCCGCATAGCTCGGGGCCAGCGTACGCTTGTCCGGGTAAACGCCAGGTGCAATCGCGATCCGGCAACTGGCCTCGGCCCACTGCACCGCATCGGCATCGATGTTGGAGCGCGTTGCGAACACCGGCTTGGGCAGGGCCAGCAGGCGCTTGAGGTACTGGTCGTCGTCCAGCGTCTGCTCATTCAGCATGCCGCTGTCCCACAGTGAATGCAGGTTGGTACCGCGGTTGTTGAACTGCACCTGGAAATCGTTGCCGCCCTTGTCATGGCCGTAGCCGGCATGCATCGGCTGGTGGATGTCACCGGCGAAGTGCACCACGAACTTCAGTGCCTGCGCGCGTTCGGCATCGGACCTGCTGCGGTCGCCGAGGATCGCGGTCTGTGCTTTCAGCGCCTCGACCACACAGTTGCCGTTCCTGCAGTGCTTCTGCACTTCGTAGTGGCAATCGTCTTCGCCGATGTTGACGTAGTGCCAGCCGGCCGAGCGCTTGCCCAGGCCGGGGTCCTTGGCGCGCAGCTGATCGGCCCACGGGGCGATGCCATGCAGTGTCGGATCCGGCTCGGCGGCGAGCAGACGGTCCACCTCGGCCTGGGCCTGCGGGGTCAGCCGGGTCTCGGCGATCCGCGCCACCAGGCGGTGGCCTTGCGCGCCCCAGGCCAGGGCATCGGTGGAAACAAGGGTGAGGGCCAGCGCGAGCGCGGTGGCCGGGAGCAGGGAAGGCATTTTCATCTGCGGCATTCTAGCGGGCTGGCCACGCGCGGGCTTGCCGCGATCTGGCCGGCTGCAGTGCCGCTCGGGTTCGGCTAGGCTCGGCGGGTGCCCGGCATCGGGCGGACGCAGGAGCGACCCCATGGCCCACATCGTTGGCCTGATCGGCGGCATGAGCTGGGAAAGCTCGGCCCACTATTACCGCCTGATCAACGAGCAGGTGCGCGACACGCTGGGCGGGCTGCATTCCGGGCGGATCCTGCTGTGGTCGTTCGATTTCGCCGAGATCGAGGCGCTGCAGCATGCCGGCGACTGGGACAGTGCCACGCAGCGGATGATCGATGCGGCCCAACGCCTGCAGGGCGCCGGAGCCACCGCCATCGTGATCTGCACCAACACCATGCACCGCATGGCGGATGCGGTGCAGGCGGCGATCGCGATTCCGCTGCTGCACATCGCCGACCCGACGGCCGAAGCGATCAAGGGCGCCGGGTTGCGGCGCATTGGCCTGCTCGGCACCGCGTTCACGATGGAACACGATTTCTACAAGGGTCGGCTCACGCACGCGCATGGCCTGGAGGTACTGGTCCCGGAGCCCGAGGACCGCGCGGCAGTGCACCGGATCATCTATGAGGAGCTGGTGCAGGGGCAGGTGCTGCCGGCATCGCGCCAGAGGTATCGCGCGGTCATGCAGCGGCTGGTGGATCGCGGCGCGCAGGGCATCATCCTGGGCTGCACGGAGATCATGCTGCTGGTCGGCGCGCAGGATGCAACCGTGCCGGTGTTCGATACGACCACGCTGCATGCGCAGGCCGCGGCCCGGCATCTGCTTTCCGCAGCGTAACCGCGAGCGTCACGCCCCGCAGTGACCCTCAGACCGCCGCGCCTGTCCAAAAAAAACCCCGGCCGAAGCCGGGGAAACTGTCTTGCTGCGAGGGTGTTGCCTTGTTGGGTTCTGATCCGCCGATCAGAACTTGAACACGTACGACACGCCGTAGGCGAGCGGGTCGATGTTGACGGTGCCGATCTTTTCGCCATCGAGCTTGACCTTGCTGTCGATGTCCATCCAGCGCACATCGACGCGCAGCGAGCCCTTGTCATTGATCGCGAAATCCACGCCGGCATGGGCGGCCAGGCCCCAGGAGTCCTCCATCTTCAGCTTGCTGCCGGCCAGCGCGCCGCCGGTCTTCTCGCTGAAGAAGGTGGTGTAGTTGATGCCGGCACCCAGGAACGGGGAGACCTTGCCCGCGCTGTTGAAGTGATACTGCAGCGACACCACCGGCGGCAGGTGCTTGGTGCCGCCCACGTTGCCCAGGCCGGCGATGTTGATGTCGTGCTTGAACGGCAGCGCGGCCAGGATCTCGATGCCGAGGTTGTCGGCGATGAAGTACTCACCGGTGATGGTCGGCTTGATGTCGTTGTCGACATCGACCTTCAGGGTGCCGCCGGCCAGCGAACCGTTGTTGGACTTCGGGGCGACCTGGTGCACGCCGGCACCGATCGTCCAGTCGCCCTTGGACTGGGCCATGGCCGGGGCGGCGGCCAGCGCCAGGGCGGCGGCCAGGCTGGTGAGCAGGAGGGGGGAGGTCTTGCGCATGAGACGGTCTCGTGGCGGGTTGGAATGGGGCCAGTTTTGCCGCCCGCGCGGTTGCGCGCCTTGATCCGGATCAATCCGGGTATTTGCCGTTGTAACCGGTTCCCATTCGGCTTGCGCGGGCCTGCCCGGGTCCGGCCCTGCTAGAATGAACACCCCTTTCCATCGGCGCCGCACCGTCGCGGCTGCAGGAGCTTGTGAACATGGCAATCAAGGTTGGCATCAACGGTTTCGGTCGCATCGGGCGCAACGTGCTGCGTTCGGCCGTGCTGAACTTCGGCAATGACATCGAAATCGTCGCCATCAACGATCTGCTGGAGCCGGATTACCTGGCGTACATGCTGAAGTACGACTCCGTGCATGGCCGCTTCAAGGCTGACGTGGCAGTCTCCGGCAACGACCTGCTGGTCAACGGCAAGAAGATCCGCCTGACCCAGGAACGCGATCCGGCCAACCTGAAGTGGGACGAGGTCGGCGTGGACGTCGTCATCGAATCCACCGGCCTGTTCCTGACCAAGGAAACCGCGCAGAAGCACATCGACGCGGGCGCAAAGAAGGTCATCCTGTCGGCACCGTCGAAGGACGACACCCCGATGTTCGTGTTCGGTGTGAACGACAAGACCTACGCCGGCCAGGCGATCGTCTCCAACGCCTCGTGCACCACCAACTGCCTGGCCCCGCTGGCCAAGGTCATCAACGACAAGTGGGGCATCAAGCGTGGCCTGATGACCACCGTGCACGCCGCGACCGCCACCCAGAAGACCGTCGATGGCCCGTCCAACAAGGACTGGCGCGGTGGCCGTGGCATCCTGGAAAACATCATTCCGTCCTCCACCGGTGCGGCCAAGGCCGTCGGCGTGGTGATCCCGGAATTGAACAAGAAGCTGACCGGCATGAGCTTCCGCGTGCCCACCTCGGACGTGTCGGTGGTCGATCTGACCGTCGAGCTGGAGAAGGAAGCCACCTACGCCGAGATCTGCGCTGAAGTGAAGGCACAGAGCGAAGGCGCGCTGAAGGGCATCCTGGGCTACACCGAAGACAAGGTCGTGGCGACCGACTTCCGCGGTGAGACCCACACCTCGGTGTTCGATGCCGATGCCGGCATCGCGCTGGACGGCACCTTCGTCAAGCTGGTGTCCTGGTACGACAACGAGTGGGGCTACTCCAACAAGTGCCTGGAAATGGTCAAGGTCGTCGCGGCGTAAGCCCGCGCGTCCCCTGCGTCATTCCACAGACCCCGGCCCCGTGCCGGGGTCTGTCGTTTCAGGCAGGCGCTGCGGGGCGTTGATCCCGCGCCTGCCGCCGATCCATTAGCATGGCCCGCGTGCCGCCGGCACTGTGCCTACCGGGTACAGCCGTGGCGACCTCTTGAGGATGGCCTGGAATGGAAGCTCTGATTGTCCTGCTGGTGCTGGTGCTGCTGGCGATCCCGCTGCTGCTGATCGTGGCGCTGGTGATGATCGCCGGGCTGCGCCGACGCGTCGCCGCGCTGGAGCAGCGCGCCGCCGGGTCCGCCTGGGAGGCTGCGCCGGCGCCGGCGCCGGCGGAGCGGGAAACGTCGCTGCACTGGACCGACCTGGCATCGGTCGACACCGTCGGCGCCGCGAGGGCCACCTCTGCGCCTGTCTCCACGACGGCCGCCGAGGCGCTGGAGCCGAGGATCGAACCGGTGATCGACGTGGCGCAACCGCCGCCATTGCCGCCCCCGCCCGCGCAGCCGGTCGCCCCGCCCGAACCGCAGGGCCCTGGCATCGGCGAGCGGCTTGTCGGCACCCTCAAACAGTGGTTCACCGAAGGCAATGTGCCGGTCAAGATCGGCATGCTGGTGCTGCTGGCCGGCGTGGCCGCACTGCTCAAGTACGCCAGCGACCAGGGCTGGTTGAATGCACCGATCGAGCTGCGCCTGGCCGCCATCGCCGTGGCGGCGCTGGCCGGGCTGGTGTTCGGCTGGGTGCAGCGCGATACCCGGCGCATGTTCGCGCTGGCATTGCAGGGCGGGGCGATCGGCATCCTGTTGCTGACCATTTTCGCCGCGTTCAAACGCTATGACCTGATGCCTGCCGCGCCCGCTTTCGTGCTCAGCGTGCTGCTGATCGCCGGCATGGGCGTGCTGGCGGTGGTGCAGAACTCGCGCACGCTGGCCGTGCTCGGCATCCTGGCCGGCTTCATGGCGCCGATCTGGCTGTCCACCGGCAGCGGCAACCATGTCGCGCTGTTCTCGTATTACGCCGTGCTCAATGCAGCGATCCTGGCGATTGCCTGGTGGCGCCCGTGGCGCGCCCTGAACCTGCTCGGTTTCGCCTTCACCTTCGGCATCGGGACGGCCTGGGGCGTGCTCCAGTACAGCGCCGACAAGTTCGCCAGCACCGAGCCGTTCCTGCTGCTGTTCTTCGCCTTCTATCTGCTGATCCCGATCCTCTACGCGCGTCGGCAGAGTGCGGAAAAGCGCGACCTGATCGATGGCAGCCTGGTGTTCGGCACGCCGCTGATCGCCTTCTCGCTGCAGGCCGGCCTGCTGCATGACGACCGCCTGCTGCTGGCGTTGTGTTCGCTGGCACTGGCTGCGTTGTATGCAGGCCTGGCGTGGGCGTTGATCAAGCGTGAGCGCTACGCTGCGCTCGGCCAGTCGCACGCGGTACTCGCGGTCGGCTTCGCCACGTTGGCGGTGCCGCTGGCGCTGTCTGCACGGGCCACCGCCAGTGTGTTCGCACTGGAAGGTGCCGCGCTGGCCTGGCTGGGCCTGCGCCAGCAACGCTGGCTGCCACAGGTCACCGGGGCAGTGCTGACCCTGGGGGCCGCGTTCGGCTTCGTCGTGGGCGCGGACTACTGGCACCTGGATGCCACCGCCATCGCCAACCCGACCTTCATGAGTGGCTTGCTGCTGGCGCTGGCCGGTTTTGCCGCTGCCTTCAGTTACCGCCGCGCGCAGCGCGATGCGCCGGCCATCGTGTACTACCTGTGGGGCCTGCTGTGGTGGCTGGGTAGCCTCAGTCACGAGATCCTGCGCTTCGTCACCCACCGCACCGAGCCCGATGCGCTGCTGATCGCCGCAGCCGTGACCGGTTGGCTGGCCGCCGAGATGCATCGCCGCTGGCCGGCGCGTGCGCTGGTGCTGACCACGCTGGCGATGGTGCTGGCCGCCTTCCCGTTGGCGCTGTGGCAGGCCGATGTACATGACCAACCGTTCGCCGGCTATGGCGCGCTGGCCTGGGCGGTATTCGCGCTGCTGGGCGTGCGCAGCCTGTGGTGCCTGCGCGGGGGCGACGACCGCACCTCGCTGGCGGCGCAGTTCCTATGGTGGCTGCTGTGGCCCTCGGTGGTGTCGCTGGCCACCCTGTGGCTGGCCGATCGCTTTGCGCTGGCGCAGGGCTGGGGCCTGGCCCTGATGCTGTTGCCGTGGCTGCTGGTCACCGCGGTCGCGTTGTTGCGCTGGCGCTGGCTGACGGTGCCGCTGGGCGAGCGCTTCGACCCGATGCGCACCCCGCTGCAAATCACCTTGTTCGCCGTGCTGGGCGTGAGCTGGGCCGGCCTGTTGCTGGTTCCGGCCAGCGCCGCGCCGTTGCCGTGGCTGCCGCTGCTCAACCCGGTGGAGCTGGCGCAGCTGGCGGTGCTGGTGCTGGCCGCGCGCTGGCTGTGGTCCGCGCACGCGCCCGATAGCCTGCGCGCCCTCCGCATTCCGCTGCTGGCCATTGCCGGCTTCGTCGCGCTGACCAGCATCACCCTGCACGCCGTGCATCACTGGGGCGGGGTGCCGTGGAACGAACGCCTGTGGTCCTCCACCCTGGCCCAGACCAGCCTGACCGTGGTGTGGAGCGTGCTCGGCGTGATCAGCTGGGTATGGGGCTCGCGCCGCGGGCAGCGCGCGCTGTGGCTGGTCGGTGCGGTGCTGATGGGCGTGGTGCTGGCCAAGCTGGTGCTGATCGACCGGCAGCATCTGGGCAACCTGCTCGGCATTTCTTCCTTCATCGCCTACGGCCTGCTATGCACGGTCGTGGGCTATCTGGCACCGGCGCCGCCCCGCGCGCCGGACTCTGCCGTGGAGCCGCACCCTTGAAGACCTTCCGCCCGCTGATCCTCCTTGCCGTATTCGCACTGCCGGCGCTGGCGCAGACGGCCGATGACCGCCAGGCGTACCGCCAGCAATGGCCGCTGCAGCTCGCGCAACCCCAGGCTGGTGCATATCGGTTGACCCTGGATGACGGGGTGTACCGCACCGCGGTGTCGCCACGCCTGGCCGATGTGCAGGTGTTCAATGCACAAGGTCAGGCACTGCCCTCGGCGTTGCTCGCGGCCGACCAGCCGCTGGCCCAGGCACCGCAATGGCAGACGCTGTCCTGGTTCCCGTTGCCCCCCATGGCGGGCACCTCCGGCGATGACCTGCAGTTGCTCACCGAGCGCAACACCGATGGCAGCGTGCGCCGGGTGGAAGCGCGCCTGGGGCGGGGTGGGGCGGCCGGGCAACCGGCGGGCTGGCTGATCGATGCCAGTGCGCTCAAGACCGGGGTGCAGGCACTGCGCCTGGATTGGCAGGCCCAGGCGCCCCTGCAGGCGCGCGTGCGGGTGGAAATGAGCAACGACCTGCGCGACTGGCTGCGCATCGCCGACGATGTGCCGCTGGTCGACCTGCAGCACGAAGGCCGCCGCCTGCAGCAGCGCCGCATCGAGATCGCGCGCCAGGCCAGGTATTTCCGGATCCTGCCGATCGGCGCGGATGCGTTGCCGGCGCTGTCCACCGTGCAGGCCGAGCTGGTGCCGACCGCGCAGGCGATCGCCTGGCGCTGGCAATCGTTGAGCGGTACCGCCGGCAAGCCGGGCGAGTTTGAATATCAACTCGATGGGCGCTTCCCGATCGCGCAGGCCGACATCGCCACCGCCGACAACAGCGTGGTGCAGTGGACGCTGTTGAGCCGCGATGACGCCGACCAGCCATGGCAGGTGCGCGCAGGCCCGTGGGTGGCCTATCAGCTGCAGGACGCCGCCGACCGCCGCCAATCCCAGACCCAGCCGCTGACGCGCAGCACGCGCGATCGTTACTGGAAACTGATCGCGGGCCAGCCGCAGTCGATGCCGGCGCCAACGCTCAAGCTCGGTTACCAGCCCGAAACGCTGGTGTTCCTCAGCCAGGGCGAGCCGCCGTATGCGGTGGCCGCCGGCAGCGTGCGCGCCGAGCGCCAGGACGCGCCGGTCGCCACTGTGATCGCCCAACTGCGCCAACAGCATGGCGCACAGTGGCAGCCGGCACAGGCCACCGTGCACGGCGCACCGGAAGTGCTCGCCGGCGATGCTGCGCTGGCCCCGCAGCGCGACTGGAAGCAGTGGCTGCTGTGGGCCCTGCTGGTGATCGGCGTGCTGATCGTCGGCGGGTTCGCGCTCAGCCTGCTGCGCCAGCCACACCGGAACGGGTAGGGACCGATCATTGGTCGGTACGGCCTGCGCGCGCGCGACGACCAACACTCGCCACTGCGCCTTTCTCACTGGATTTGCGATGCACCGCGCCAGCCGGGACAATGACGGTCTGCGCCGCGCGGCGCCTTTCCTTCTTCAGAGCCAAAGAGTTGCTTATGTCCATTGTTCGCATGACCGACCTCGATCTCTCCGGCAAGCGCGTGCTGATCCGCCAGGATCTGAACGTGCCGATCGACAACGGCCAGATCACCTCCGAGCAGCGCATCACCGCCTCGCTGCCGACGCTGAAGCTGGCCCTGGAGAAGGGCGCTGCCGTGATGGTGACCTCGCACCTGGGGCGTCCCAAGGAAGGCGTGTGGAGCGAGGCCGAATCCCTGGCGCCGGTGGCGCTGCGCCTGTCGCAGCTGCTGGGTGTCGAGGTACCGCTGGTGCGCGATTGGGTGGACGGCGTGCAGGTCGCGCCGGGCTCGATCGTGCTGCTGGAAAACTGCCGCATGAACGTGGGCGAAGGCAAGGACGATGAAGCGCTGGCGAAGAAGTACGCTGCGCTCTGCGATGTGTTCGTGATGGATGCCTTCGGCACCGCGCACCGTGCACAGGCCTCCACCCATGGCGTGATCCGCTTCGCTCCGGTCGCTGCCGGCGGCCCGCTGCTGATGGCCGAACTGGACGCACTGGCCAAGGCGCTGCTTGCCCCGGCCCAGCCGCTGCTGGCGATCGTGGCCGGCAGCAAGGTCAGCACCAAGCTGGAGCTGCTCTCCAGCCTGGTCGGCAAGGTCGACCAGCTGATCGTCGGCGGCGGCATCGCCAACACCTTCATCGCAGCCGCCGGTCATTCGGTCGGCAAATCGCTGTATGAGCCGGACCTGCTGGACACCGCGAAGAAGATCGTGGCCGATGCCAAGGCGCGTGGCGCCGACATCCCGCTGCCGACCGACGTGGTCGTGGCCAAGCAGTTCCTGCCCGACGCCGAAGCCACGGTGAAGGCCGTCGCCGACGTGGCCGAGGATGACCTCATCCTGGATATCGGCCCGGATACCGCCCAGCACTATGCGGGCCTGATCGCCAAGGCCGGCACCGTGGTCTGGAACGGCCCGGTCGGCGTGTTCGAGTTCGAGGCCTTCAGCCATGGCACCGAAGCGCTGGCCCGTGCCATCGCCGCCTCGCCGGCGTTCTCGATCGCGGGCGGTGGCGACACCCTGGCCGCAGTGGACAAGTACGACATCGCGGGCGAGGTGAGCTACATCTCCACCGGCGGCGGCGCCTTCCTGGAGTTCCTGGAAGGCAAGACCCTGCCGGCCGTCGCCGCGCTGGAGGCCCGCGGCTCGTGAGCCGCGATGTGCTGTTCTTCGACCTCGACGGCACGCTGATCGATTCGGCCGTCGGGATCACCCAGTGCGTGGCGCATGCGCTCACGCAGATGGGCCAGCCGGTTCCGCCGCAGGCCGAGCTGCGGCGCTGGATCGGGCCGTCGCTGCGGACCAGCTTCGCGCCGTTGTTCACTGACCCGGCCCAGGTCGAGCAGGCGGTGACGTACTACCGCGAGCGCTTCGACGTGGTCGGCTGGCGCGAGCATGAGGTCTACCCGCGGATCGGCCAGGTCGTGCAGGCGTTGAAGGATCGCGGCCACCGGCTGGCGATCGTCACCGCCAAGAACGAGCCGCACGCGCGGCGCATCATCGAGCACCTGCCGTTCGGCGACTGCTTCGAGGACGTGATCGGGGCCACCCCGGACGGCAGCCGCAGCGAGAAGCCGCAGCTGGTCGCCGAGGCCCTGCACCGGCTGTCGTTGACCCCGGCCCAGTGCTGGATGATCGGCGACCGGCGCATGGATATCGAAGGCGCGCGTCATCACGGGCTGCGCAATATCGGCGTGTTGTGGGGCTTTGGCGGTGCCGAAGAACTCACGGCGGCCGGTGCGGCGCACCTGGTGCAGGCCCCCGATGAGCTGCTCACGCTGATCGATTGAAGCATCCGGCGGCGTCCCGTACGCCGCCGCATGTCCTGCGCAAAGCCCCGCCGGGGCTGGCGCTGGCCGGCGGGCAGCCAATGCGCTGTCCGCCCGGTCGTCTCGCGCTGTCTGCAGGACAACAGCGAAACCCAACTGCGCCAATGCTGTAAACGTATTCATGGGACATGAAGGGTGTGCTAATTTCGCTCCTTTAACGGGAGCCCATTAACCATGATTGAGCGTCAGCGTCGCACCAAGATCCTCGCCACCCTCGGACCGGCCACCGACCCGCCGGGCGTGCTGGAGGATCTCTTCCGCGCCGGCGTGAACGTGGTTCGCCTCAACTTCAGCCACGGTGACCCGTCCGGCCAGGCCAAGCGCGCCGCCGATGTGCGTGCCGCGGCCGCCCGCGTGGGCGTGGAAGTGGGCATCCTGGCCGACCTGCCGGGCCCGAAGATCCGCATCGAGCGTTTCGCCGAAGGCAAGATCAAGCTCAAGGCCGGTGACCGCTTCGACCTGGTCGCCTCGCCGAATGCGCCGGCCGGCGACACCACCCAGGTCGGCGTGAGCTACCTGGGCCTGCCGCAGGACGTGACCGCCGGTGACATCCTGCTGCTCGACGATGGCCTGATGCAGCTGCAGGTCACCGAAGTGCAGGGCGAGCGCATCATCAACACCGTGCTCAACGATGGCGTGCTGTCCGACCGCAAGGGCCTGAACAAGCAGGGCGGTGGCCTGTCGCTGGGCGCGCTGACCGAGCGTGACAAGGAACTGATCGGCATCGTGGCCAAGATCGGCGTGGACTTCATCGCCGTCTCGTTCTGCCGCAACGCGCAGGACATGAACGATGCGCGCGAGATCGCCGAGTCGCACGGCTGCTACGCCGCGCTGGTCTCCAAGATCGAGCGCACCGAAGCGATCGACAACCTGGAAGAGATCGTCGACGCCAGTGACGTGGTGATGGTGGCGCGTGGTGATCTGGGCGTGGAAATCGGCGATGCCGAACTCCCGGGCCTGCAGAAGAAGATCATCAAGGCCTCGCTGGCGCAGAACAAGGTGGTGATCACCGCCACCCAGATGCTGCAGTCGATGGTGGAAAGCCCGATCCCGACCCGCGCCGAAGTGCTGGACGTGGCCAACTCGGTCATCGACGGTACCGATGCGGTGATGCTGTCGGCCGAAACCGCCGCCGGCATGTACCCGGTCAAGGCGGTCGAAGCGATGGCCCGCATCTGCCTGGGTGCCGAACGCCAGTTCCAGACCGAGACGGACTTCGGCGCCTCGCCGCGCAACCTGGAACGTGCCGACCAGGCGATCGCCATGGCCACCATGTTCCTGTCCCAGCACGTGGGCGTGCGCGCGATCGTGGCGATGACCGAATCCGGTGGCACCGCGCGTTACCTGTCGCGTTTCCGTGCCTCGGCCCCGGTGTTCGCGGTGACCCGCCATGACGGCGCGCGCCGCCAGATGGCCCTGATGCGCGACGTGTTCCCGATCAACTTCGACAGCCGCGGCCTGACCCCGCGCGAAGCCGCACGTGGCAGCATCCGCCTGCTGTTCGAAGCGAACCAGCTGCAGGGCGGCGACCGCGTGGTCTTCACCAGTGGCGAGCACATGGAAACCCATGGCGCCACCAACACGCTGCGCCTGCTGGAAGTGGGCGAAGACGGCCGTGCCAGCGGCCTGGGCGAGCTCTGACCGACCCCCGCGCAACACCCGGACCCGCGTGGCTTTACGGCCGCGCGGGTTCGTCGTTTCAGATGGAATCGTTTCCAGATTCCGTGGACGGTCAGTTCACGGGAGGCGGGGTCTATAATTGGCGTTTTCCCGCACCCGCCACAGGAAGTACATGAGCATCGAACAGCTGGCTGAAACCGCACAGGCCATGGTCGCCCCGGGCAAGGGCATCATCGCGATCGACGAATCCACCGGCACCATCGGCAAGCGCTTCGCCAGCGTCGGCCTGGAGAACACCGAGGAGAACCGTCGCGCCTACCGCGAACTGCTGCTCACCACGCCCAAGCTGAACGAGCACATCTCCGGCGCGATCCTGTACGACGAGACCATCCGTCAGTCCACCAAGGACGGCGTCCCGTTCGCCAAGTACATGGCCGCCCAGGGCATCATCCCGGGCATCAAGGTCGACAAGGGCGCCCATGCCCTGGCCGGCTGCCCGGGCGAGCTGGTCACCGAAGGCCTGGACGGCCTGCGCGAGCGCCTGCAGGAGTACTACAAGCTGGGTGCGCGCTTCGCCAAGTGGCGTGCGGTCATCAACATCGGTGAAAGCATCCCCTCGGGTACCTGCATCGAGTCCAACGCCCACGCGCTGGCCCGTTACGCCGCGCTGTGCCAGGAATGTGGCCTGGTGCCGATGGTCGAGCCGGAAGTGATCATGGACGGCGACCACGACATCGAGACCTGCTACGAAGTCACCGAAGCCACCCTGCGTTCGCTGTTCGACGCGCTGTACCAGCAGAACGTGCTGCTGGAAGGCACCATCCTGAAGGCCTCGATGGTCATCTCCGGCAAGGGCTGCGAAGAGCAGGCCGACGTCGAGGAAGTGGCCGAGTCGACCGTGATGTGCCTCAAGAGCACCGTGCCGGCGATCCTGCCGGGCGTGGTGTTCCTGTCGGGTGGCCAGAGCGATGAGCAGTCCACCGCGCATCTGAACGCCATGAACCAGATGGGCAACCTGCCGTGGCCGCTGAGCTTCTCCTACGGCCGCGCCATGCAGCAGGCCGCGCTGAAGCTGTGGGCCAAGGACACCAAGGCCAACGTCGCCAAGGCGCAGCAGACGATCTACGATCGCGCCAAGGAAAACGGCCAGGCCGCCCTGGGCAAGTGGAACGGCTGATTCACGCCTGACCACCGTCAACGAAAACGCCGGCCTTGTGCCGGCGTTTTTGTTTGGGCGGGGCAGTGGTGCGCACATGCACGCGTGCTCTGGCACGATGCGATCCATCTTCGCGTGGATGGATCCCATGGTCGTACGTCTCTGTGTCTCGCTGTGCGTAGTGCCATGGCTGCTGGGGAGCGCACCAGCGTACGCAGTGGCGCCGCGCGGCTTTGATGTACTGCATTACGACGTCGCGCTGGTGCCCGACATCGCCAACAAGCGCGTCACCGGGCAGCAGACGCTGCGGTTCAGAGCCGAGCAGGAACTGCGCGCAGTGACCCTGGACAGCGGTTCGCTCAAAGTGACGGCCGTGATGCAGGGGGATCGCGCGCTGGCCTTCGAGCAGCACGCGGCGAAGGTGCAGATCACGCTGGCCGAACCGCTCGCGCGGGGAGCCACCGCCAGCGTGACGATCCGCTATCACGGCGAACCGCCGTATGGCCTGGAATTCGCGCCCGAGCGCGATGAGGTCTACACGATTTTCTCGACCAGCCAGTGGATGCCCTCGGTGGATGCCCCCGACGAGCGCGCCACGCTGGACCTGTCCGTGACCCTGCCGGCGGGCCTGCTGGCTGCCGGCACCGGCCGCACGCTGCCGCTGCGCTCCCTTCCCGATGGGCGCATCGAACATCGCTGGCAGCTCAAGACGCCGATGCCGGGGTATGTCTATGGCTTCACGGCCGGCCGCTATCAGGAAGCGACGCAGCGCCACGGCGCGACCGACTTGCGGTTCCTGTCCATGCAGCGGTCGCCCGAGCAGCTGCAGCGCGTGTTCACCGCTACGGGCGAGATGCTCGACTTCTTCGCCGACCGCGCCGGCCTGCCGTATCGCGGCGACTACCAGCAGGCGCTGGTGGCCCGCACGATCGGACAGGAGATGGCCGGGTTGTCGCTGATGTCCGAGCGCTATGGCCAGCAACTGCTGGAGGATCCCACCCAGACCGCCTTGATGGCGCACGAAGCCGCGCATCAGTGGTGGGGCAACCGGGTGACCTGCGCCGGCTGGGAGCATTTCTGGCTCAACGAGGGCATGGCCAACTTCATGACCGCCGCCTACCTCCAGCACACGCAGGGAGAGGCGGCCTACCAGGCGCAGGTGACGATCTGGCGCACGCGGCTGGAGGCGCTGCGTACCAAGGGGGCCGATCACGCGCTGGTGTATGCCGACTGGAGCGCGCCGAGCGGTGATGACCGCGCGGTCGTGTACCAGAAGGGCGCCTACGTCCTGCACCTGCTGCGCGTGGAAATGGGCGAGGCCGCGTTCTGGCGCGGCATCCGTGACTACACGCAGGCCAACGATGGACGCTCGGTGGCGACCGTCGATTTCCAGCGGGCGATGGAAGCAGCGGCCGGCCGCTCATTGCAGCCGTTCTTCGCCCAGTGGGTCTATGGCGTGGGCGAAGGTGTCAGTGCGCTGCCGCCGGCGGCAGCCCCAACGCCAGTGGCGCGAAGATCGCCGAGGTCGAGGGTTCCACCGGCTGCCCCAGTGCGGCCAGCGCCGACTGGTACGCCTTGAACGTCGCCGCGTTGTAGGCCACCAGGATGATCCGGCGCGGCTGGCGGTGCGAGCGCTGCCAGGTCAGGGTCTCGGTGGCGGCGATGTGCGCAGCCTGGTGCAGCGGATAGCCGAACACCCCGCAGCTGATGGCCGGGAACGCGATCGATTCCACGTCCAGCTTCTCGGCCAGCTGCAGCGACTTCCAATAACAGTTGGCCAGCAGTGCCGGCTCATCGCGCAGGCCGTCCTGCCAGACCGGGCCGACGGTGTGGAACACATACTTTGCCGGCAGGTTGAAAGCGGGTGTCTGGCGGACCTCGCCGGTCGGGCAGCGCATGCCCGGGCGGATCTCCGGCAGGGCACGGCAGGCGTCGAGCAGCTGCGGGCCGGCCGCGCGATGGATGGCGCCGTCCACGCCGCCGCCGCCCAGCAGGGATTCGTTGGCCGCATTGACGATCGCATCCACCGCCAGGGTCGTGATGTCGCCCTGCCACACTTCGATCTTCATGCGTACCGCTCCTTACTCACTGTTACCGGGTCCATACAACGGAATGACGTGCCTGACCTGCACGGTACCGGGCAGGACATCTAGGCTGCGTCATCATCGTCTCAGGCAGTGCGACCCGCCCGAGCGCTGGCTGACCTTCACACGATGCCGCCGGATCGCTTCACCGCAGATGAAGCGCCGCATGCAAAACGCCCGCCGGTCAGGGCGGGCGTTGCGTTCTTCCGGACCAACGGCGGGATCAGGGCAGACCGGCCAGCCAGTCGTCGTCGGAGCCTTCATTGATATCGGCAAACAGCGGGGTGGAGAAGTAGCGCTCGCCGGTGTCGGGCAGCATCGCCAGGATCACCGACCCCGGCGCGGCCTTGGCCGCGATGTCCAGCGCGCTGGCAACGGTGGCGCCGGCCGAGATGCCGACGAAAATGCCTTCCTCGGCCGCCAGCCGGCGCGAGGTCTCGATCGCCCGTGCATCGTCGATGGTCAGCAGTTCGTCGTAGACGCCACGGTTGAGCACCTCCGGCACGAAGTCCGGGGTCCAGCCCTGGATCTTGTGCGGCTTCCACTCATCGCCCTTGAGCAGGGCGGCGCCTTCGGGCTCGGTGGCGACGATGCGGGTTTCCGGGCGGGCGACCTTGAGCACCTCGCCGACCCCGGTCAGGGTGCCACCGGTGCCCCAGCCGGTCACGAAGTAATCCAGGCGCTTGCCGGCGAAATCGCGCAGGATTTCCGGGGCGGTCGTGTTGCGGTGATAGGCCGGGTTGGCCGGGTTGGCGAACTGGCTGGCCAGGAACCAGCCATGTTCCTCGGCCAGTTCCTTCGCCCGGCGCACCATGCCCGAGCCGCGCTCGGCGGCCGGGGTCAGGATCACCTTGGCGCCATAGGCGCGCATCAGCTTGCGGCGCTCGATGGAGAAGGTCTCCACCATCGTGGCCACGAACTTGTAGCCGCGCGCGGCGGCCACCATGGCCAGGGCCACGCCGGTGTTGCCCGAAGTCGCCTCCACGATGGTGTCGCCCGGCTTGAGCAGGCCCTTGGCCTCGGCGTCGAGAATGATCGCCAGCGCCAGCCGGTCCTTGACCGAGCCGCCGGGGTTGAACGACTCGACCTTGGCATACAGGGTGACGTGCTCGGGGGCGAGACGGTGCAGGCGCACCACCGGGGTGTTGCCGATGGTGTCCAGGATGGAGTCGTACAGGGCCATGGGGATGCTCCGGGAAAGTCGTTGCCGCCCGGGAGGCCGAGCGGCAGGGGGAGGCTCGGGCCGGTGGCGGCGCAGGGCGCCCGCTCGCGGCCGGGCCGGGGTCGGTCAGACCGTACCGCCGGCATATGACCGCGCGAAATGACCTGATTACCTTCTTAAACAACGTTTGGTTATAAGCTGGTGACGGCATTTGCCCTACAGTCGGATGGCCCCCTCTCCATGCGCCGTATCGCCCGCCCATGACGCTGACCCAACTTCGCTATCTGGTCGCCATCGCCGACGCCGAGCTGAACATCACGCTGGCGGCGTCCCGCGTGCACGCCACCCAGCCCGGCCTGTCCAAGCAGCTCAAGCAGCTGGAGGATGAACTGGGCTTTCTGCTGTTCGTACGCAAGGGCCGCAGCCTGGAAGCGGTGACCCCGGCCGGGGTGGAAGTGATCGGCCGCGCCCGCGCCGTCCTCGGCGAAGCGAACAATATCCGGACCTATGCGGCCAACCAGCGCCGCGAGAGCCAGGGCCAGCTGGTGCTCACCACCACCCATACCCAGGCGCGCTTCGTGCTGCCGCCGGCGGTGGCGCGGATCAAGCAGGCCTACCCGCAGGTCAGCGTGCACCTGCAGCAGGCCGCCGAAAGCGATGCGCTGGACCTGCTCAGCCAGGGCGATGCGGACATCGCCATCATCAGCACCGCCGGTGGTGAGCCCACTGCCGGCCTGGCCATTCCGCTGTACCGCTGGCGCCGGCTGGTGCTGGTGCCACGTGGGCACGCGCTGGACCGCCCAGGTGCCGCGCCGGATCTGCAGGCGCTCGCCAGCCATCCACTGATCAGCTACGAATCCTCCACCCGCGGGAGCTCCTCGCTCCAGCGCGCCTTCGCCAGCGCCGGGCTGACCCCGGATATCGCGCTGACTGCGCTCGATGCGGACCTGATCAAGACCTATGTGCGTACCGGGCTGGGCGTGGGCCTGCTCGCGGAAATGGCGGTCAACGCCAGCGACGAAGACCTGCGCGCCTGGCCGGCCCCGGCCCCGATCGACGAGTGCATCGCCTGGGCGGTGCTGCCGCGCGACCGCGTACTGCGCGACTACGCGCTGGAACTGGTGCACGTGCTGGCCCCGCAGATCGACACCCGCGACCTGCGCCGGGTGATCGACGGCAACCAGGAGGCCAACTGGCCGCTGCCGCCCACCTGGGAATCGCTGACGCAGACCATCACCGTCTGACGACGGTGATGGTCTGCCCGCGCATTCCCCCTCTACCCCGCGCCGTTGGCGCGCCTCCTTCAACAGAAGGGGGCTTTTCTCCAGAGGGTTGAGGGGGTCGGTGGGGTGCTTCGAGAAGGCCACTGCGACGGTTGGTCGCAGGGTTTCGGGCTGCCCGGCCCACGGTCGGGCGCTACCATGACGGGGTGAACGTCCGCCGTCGCCCGTATGCCGTTTTTCTGCAGCTTGCCTTCGTGGCGACGCTGCTGATGGCGCTGGCGCCGCTGCTCAGCCGCTGGCAGCAGGCGCATGCCGGGGCGCCGGTGATGCTGATGCCGACCGGCATGACCCACGCGCTGCCTGCGCCGCCGGATGCGCACGCGGGGCACGGCATGCAGCACGACATCGCGCAGCGCGACGTGCACCACCACGACATGCAGCAGCACGACATGGCGCGCCATGACATGGCGATGCAGCCCATGCCGACGCACGCCCTGCCAAGCGCCCACGACACCCCCGCATCGTCGCCACCGATGAGCGAGCATGCCGGGCATGGCGACGCCTGCGAGTACTGCATGATGGCCTCGCGGCTGATGCCGTGGCTGGCGGTGCTGATCCTGCTGTTGCCGGCGATGCCGGTGATCGCACCGCGCGTGCTGCGCGCGGTCCCCACGCCTCGCAGCCTGCGCTGGCCGGCCCACGCCGCGCGCGGCCCGCCCGCACTCTCCTGAAACCACCGCCCTTCCTGCCCGTGTCGCCGTGATGGCGGCGCGTGCCTGCGTGTTTTTCTGGAGTTCCACCATGACGGTTTCTTCCCGCAGCGCGGGCGCACTGACGCGCCTGTCTGTTTCTCTCTCGCTGGCCCTGGTCGCGCTACCGCTGCATGCGGCCAATGACGATGCCCGCACCCTCGATACGCTGGTGGTCACCGCCACCGCGCCGTCCTCACCGCTGCACTGGGTCACCGATCCGCGCCTGCCGCGGCAGCCGGTGCCGGCCAGCGATGGCGCCGATTACCTGAAGACGGTTCCCGGCTTCGCCGCGGTCCGCAACGGCGGCACCAACGGCGATCCGGTGTTGCGCGGTATGTTCGGCTCGCGCCTGAACATCGTCAGCAACGAGGGCAACCTGATCGGCGCGTGTCCCTCGCGGATGGACAACCCGCTGTCCTACATCGCCCCGGAAACCTTCGACCGGCTGACCATCATCAAGGGGCCGCAGAGCGTGCGCTGGGGCGCCGGTGCCTCGGCCGGCACGGTGCGCTTCGAGCGCGATACGCCGCGTTTCGATCAACCGGGCATGGACATCAACGCCAGTGCGCTGGTCGGCTCGCGCAACCGCAACGACCAGGTGCTCGATCTCACCGCCGGCGCATCGCCGGGCTATGTGCGCGTCAACGGCAACCGCTCCGAATCGGATGACTACAAGGACGGCAACGGCGATGTGGTGCCCTCCAGGTGGCGCAAGTGGAACAGCGATGTCGCGGTCGGCTGGACGCCCGATGCCGATACCGTGCTGGAGCTGTCGGCCGGCACCGGCGATGCGATCGCGCGCTACGCCGGCCGCGGCATGGACGGTGCCGCGTTCAAGCGCACCAGCTACGCCGCCCGCTTCGAGAAGGGCAACCTGCCCGGTGCGTGGGACAAGCTGCAGGCCAACCTGTACTACAACGACGCCGACCACGTGATGGACAACTACACGCTGCGCACGCCGAACCCGGCCAGCAGCATGCCGATGCCGATGGCCTCCAACGTTGATCGCCGCACCACCGGTGGCCGTATCGCTTCGGAATGGCGCTGGCAGGACATCGCCATCGTGGCCGGCGTGGATGCGCAGGACAGCCGTCATCGCAGCCGCAGCGCGATGGGTCGCAACGTGTACCGCCAGCAGCCGTGGCGTACCGACGCACGCTTGGAGAACCTCGGGGCGTTCACCGAAATCACCCTGGGCGAGGGCACCGCGCAACGCTGGGTCGGTGGCCTGCGCATCGACCGCGCCGAAGTGAAGGACGAGCGCGCCACCGCCGGCATGATGGCGATGCCCAATCCCACCGCCGGGCAGACCCGTCGCGAGAACCTGGGCAGCGGCTTCGTCCGGTTCGAGCGCGACATCGCGCCCGCGTTGACCTGGTACGCCGGCGTTGGCCACAGCGAGCGCATGCCCGACTACTGGGAACTGTTCTCGCCGGATCTCGGCCCGGTGGGCGCGATCAACGCCTTCAGCGGTGTGCAGCCGGAGAAGACCACCCAGCTCGATCTGGGCCTGCAGTACCGCACCGATCGCCTCAACGCCTGGGTCTCGGCGTATGCCGGGCGCCTCCAGGACTACATCCTGTTCACCTACCGCGACGGCGGCATGATGGGCAGCAGCAGCCAGGCCACCAACGTCGACGCGCGCATCGCCGGTGCCGAGGCGGGTGCGGAATGGCAGCTGGCCCGGCAGTGGAAGCTCGGCGGCACACTGGCCTACGCCTGGGGCGAGAACCGCAGCGACGGCGGCGCGCTGCCGCAGATGCCGCCGCTGGAAGCCCGGTTCAGCACGGCCTGGGAAGGCGACCGCTGGAGCGTGGGGGCGCTGGCGCGTGCCGTATCCCGCCAGGGGCGCGTGGCAGCCGGGCAGGGCAACGTGGTCGCCCGCGACCTGGGCCCCAGCGCCGGCTTCGCCACCCTGGCCTTGAACGCCAGCTACCGGGTCAACGCAGCGCTGCTGGTCAGTGCCGGCGTGGACAACCTGTTCGACCGCACCTACAGCGAGCACCTGAACCTGGCCGGCAGCGCCGATTTCGGCTTCCCGGCCGACCCGGTGCGCATCAACGAGCCCGGCCGCACCGCCTGGCTGAAAGTGAACTATCGTTACTGAGCCTCACGGCCGGGCGGGGGCAAAGCCTCCCGCCCGGCCTCTGCCGCTGCCGGGCGCGACCACCCGGCGCCGCCCGCGCATTTCGACATGCGTCGATACATGGCGATACATCCGGTGCAGGCCCCAGCACGGAAAGGCTTTCGCCCGTCACCGGCGGATGTGAAGAGGCCGGTAAACGCTTGGCACATATGCCCCGGCTCGACCCCTCTATACACTCGGCGGTCGAGAAACAACCGGGAATGGATTACATGTTGGGACGCATCGCAGCGCGCTTCGCCGCTGGCATCACCCTGGTCGCGTTGGCTGGGTGTGGCAGCAAAGACGAGGCCGCTCGCCGGCAGGCAGACGCCGTACCGGTCACCACCCAGGTGGTGCAGACCTCGGCATGGAGCGACACCCTGCAGGCACTGGGCACGGCCAAGGCGCGCGAATCGGTCACGGTCACCGCCAAGGTCAGCGAAATCATCGAGACGGTGCACTTCGAAAGCGGGCAGCAGGTCAGTGCCGGCACGCCGCTGGTGACCCTGCGCGGGCAGGCCCAGGAAGCCGCGCTGCTGCAGGCCCAGGCCACCTTCCTGGAAGCGGACCAGCTGTACAAGCGCCAGCGCGAACTCGCCGCCCAGCAGCTGGTGGCCAGCTCCACCCTGGATACGCAGCGCGCCATCCGCGATGCCGCCGATGCACGCGTGCGTGAGATGCAGTCGGATATCGGTGATCGCCGCGTGCGCGCGCCCTTCGCCGGCGTGCTTGGCATCCGCCAGGTCAGCGCCGGTTCGCTGGTCACGCCCAGCACCGCGATCACCACGCTGGACGACATCGAGCGCATGCACGTGGACTTCCAGGTGCCCGAAGCCGAGCTGGCCTCGCTGAGCACCGGCGACAAAGTCAACGCGACCAGCGTGGCCTACCCGGGCCGCAACTTTGAAGGGCAGGTCGCCACCATCGATACCCGCGTGGATCCGGGCACGCGTGCGGTGACCGTGCGCGCCGATTTCATCAACGCCGACCACGCCCTGCGCCCGGGCATGCTGCTGGATGTGCGCATGTTCCGCCCCGAGCGCCAGGCGCTGGTGATTCCTGAAATCGCCGTGGTGCAGGTCGGACGCGATTCGTATGTGTTCCGGGTCAAACCGGACCAGGTGGTGGAGCGCGTGGACATCACCGCCGGCGCGCGCCGCAGCGGCGTGGTCGAAATCCGCGATGGCCTCGCCGCCGGTGACCGCATCGTCGTGGATGGCACCGGCAAGCTGCGCCCGGGCCTGAAGATCCAGGCCGAAGAGGCGGCACCGGCCACGCCGGCCGCCGCTGCCGCGGCTGAACCGGACACCGCCGGATGAAGCTTTCCGATATTTCCATCCAGCGGCCGGTCTTCGCCGTGGTGATGAGCCTGCTGCTGGTGGTGCTGGGCTTCATGTCGTTCACCCGCCTGACGCTGCGCGAACTGCCGGCGATCGATCCGCCGATCGTCTCGGTCTCGGTCGATTACACGGGTGCCTCGGCGGCGGTCATCGAAAGCCGCATCACCCAGGTGCTGGAAGATGCCCTGGCCGGCATCGAAGGCATCGATACCATCAATGCGCGCAGCTCCAACGGGCGCTCGCAGGTCAGCATCGAATTCACCTCCAACCGCGATATCGAAGCGGCCGCCAACGACGTGCGCGATGCGGTCAGCCGCGTGGCCGACCGCATGCCCGAAGAGGCCCGGCCGCCGGAAATCGCGAAGGTCGAGAGCGACGCCGATCCCATCATCTGGCTCAACATGAGCTCGACCTCGATGGATACGCTGGAGCTGAGCGATTACGCCGACCGCTACATCGTCGATCGCTTCTCCAGCCTGGATGGCGTGGCCCAGGTGCGCATCGGTGGCCGCCAGCGCTATGCGATGCGGATCTGGCTGGACCGCGACCAGCTCGCCGCGCGTGGTTTGACCGTGGGCGATGTGGAAACCGCTCTGCGCAACGAGAACGTCGAGCTGCCCGCCGGCCGCATCGAATCCACCGACCGCGATTTCACCCTGCGCGTAGAGCGCAACTACGTCAAACCCGAAGACTTTGCCGGCATCCCGCTCGGCAAGGGCGCCGACGGCTACGTGGTGCGCATGGGCGATGTGGCCAAGATCGAACTGGCCTCCTCCGAGCGCCGCGCCTACTACCGCAGCAACGGCGAGCCGAACATCGGCCTGGGCATCGTCAAGACCTCCACCGCCAACGCGCTGGATGTCGCCCGCGAAGCGCGCGCCGAAGCCGACCGGATCAGCAGCACGCTGCCGGAGGGTACGCGCATCTTCGTCGCCTTCGACAACACCACCTTCATCGAGGCCGCTGTCGATCGCGTCTACGCCACACTGGTCGAGGCGATGCTGCTGGTGCTGGCGGTGATCTGGCTATTCCTGGGCAGTTTCCGTGCCGCCTTGATTCCCGCAGTCACGGTGCCGGTCTGTCTGATCGCCGCCTTCATCGCCCTGTATGCCTTCGGTTTCTCGATCAACCTGCTGACCCTGCTCGCGCTGGTGCTGTGTATCGGCCTGGTGGTGGATGACGCCATCGTGGTCGTGGAAAACGTCCAGCGCCGCATCGATCTGGGCGAGCCGCCGCTGGTCGCCTCCAAACGCGGTACCACCCAGGTGGCGTTCGCGGTGATCGCCACCACCGCCGTGCTGGTCGCGGTGTTCCTGCCGGTCGGCTTCCTGGAAGGCAACACCGGCCGCCTGTTCCGTGAGCTGGCCGTCGCGCTGGCCGCGGCGGTAGCCTTGTCCGCGTTCGTCTCGCTGACGCTCACCCCGATGATGGCCTCCAAGCTGCTCAAGCCGCACACCGGCCAGGCGCCGAAGGGCCTGCACGGGGTCATCAACCGCAACCTGGATCGCCTGTCGGGCGCGTACGGCCGCTTCCTGGAAGCGCACGTGACCCGCACCTGGGTCTACATCGTGGTGATGATCCTCTCATTGCTGGCCAGCGCGCTGCTGCTCAAGGTGCTGCCCTCCGAACTGGCCCCGGCCGAAGACCGCGGCTCGTTCCAGATCATGATCGACGGCCCGGAAGGCGCCGGCTTCGACTACACCGTCGGCCAGGTCCAGCAGGTCGAGAAGATCGTCTCCGGTTTCGTCGGCGAGGACGAGCCGATCGTGCGTGCGAACCCGCGCGTTCCCGGTGGCTGGGGCTCCAGCGAAGAAATGCATACCGGCCGGATCAGCGTGTTCCTGCAGCCGTGGCGCCAGCGCGATGTCTCCACCCCGGACGTGGCGGCCGAACTGCAGACCCACCTCAATGATCTGCGTGGCGTGCGCGTGCGCACCCAGGTCGGTGGCGGCCTGGTCCGCAGCCAGGGCCAGCCGTTCCAGATCGTGCTCGGTGGCCCGGAATACGCGGAAATCGCGCAATGGCGTGACCGCATGCTGCTGCGCATGGCCGACAACCCCGGCCTGGTCGGCACGGATTCGGACTACAAGGAAACGCGCCCGCAGATGCGCGTGAACATCGACCGCCAGCGTGCGGCCGATCTGGGCGTGTCGGTCACCGCGATCGGCAGCGCGCTGGAAACCATGATGGGCTCGCGCCGCGTCACCACCTTCGTCGACAACGGCGAGGAGTACGACGTGCTGGTCCAGGCCGGTCGCGAAGGCCGCGCCTCGCCGTCGGATCTGGCTGCGATCCGCGTGCGCGCCAGTGGCGGCGAACTGGTGCCGCTGTCCAACCTGGTCACGCTCAGCGAAGTGGCCGAGGCCGGCAGCCTCAACCGCTTCAACCGGCTGCGCTCGATCACCATCAATGCCGGCCTGGCCCCGGGCTATCCGCTGGGTGAAGCCATCGCCTGGGCCCAGCAGGTGGCCAGCGAAGAGCTGCCGCAGCACGCGCAGATCAGCTGGAAGGGCGAATCACGTGAGTACCAGAACGCCGGCAGCGCCGTGCTGCTGACCTTTGCGATGGCCCTGCTAGTGGTGTTCCTGGTGCTGGCCGCGCAGTTCGAGAGCTTCATCCATCCGCTGGTGATCATGCTGACCGTGCCGCTGGGCGTGCTCGGCGCGCTGCTGGGGCTGTATGTCAGCGGCGGCACGATCAATCTGTTCAGCCAGATCGGCATCGTGATGCTGGTCGGCCTGGCGGCCAAGAACGGCATCCTGATCGTGGAGTTCGCCAACCAGCTGCGCGATGAAGGCCGCAACGTCCACCAGGCCATCGTCGAATCGGCCATGGTCCGCCTGCGTCCGATCCTGATGACCTCCATCGCCACCGTGGTCGGTGCGATCCCGCTGGTGGTGGCCGGTGGCCCCGGTTCGGCCAGCCGCGGCACGATCGGCGTGGTGGTGATCTTCGGCGTGACCGTGTCCACCTTCCTGTCGTTGTTCGTGGTGCCCGCCTTCTACTCGCTGCTGGCCCCGTACACGCGTTCGCCCGAAGCGGTGGCGCGCGAACTGGCCCGCCAGGAAGCGGAAACCCCCTCCGTGGGCGGCCATGCCTGACCGGAATGGGCGGCATTGCCGCCCATTCATCGAAATTGCCACTACGCAGCCCGGCGCGGATCGTGGAGAATCGACCGGGTCCCAGCCGACGGGGACGTTCCTTTTGTTTCCGCCGACTGGAGAGAGCGCGTGGAAGAAGTAGTCCATTTCATCAATGGGATCATCTGGAGCAAGGCTCTGATTTTCCTGTGTCTTGCCGCAGGCCTGTATTTCAGTGCCCGCACCCGGTTCATGCAGATCCGCGGGTTCGTGGAGATGTGCCGCCTGACCGTACAGGGTGAAAAATCCGAGGCGGGTGTGTCCTCGTTCCAGGCACTGGCCATGTCCATGGCCGGCCGCATGGGTATCGGCAACATCGCCGGCGTGGCCACCGCGATCGCCTTCGGCGGCCCCGGCGCGATCTTCTGGATGTGGGTGATGGGCTTCCTCGGCGCCTCGACGTCGTATGTGGAGTGCACCCTGGCGCAGATCTACAAGACCAAGGATGCCGAAGGCCGCTACCGTGGTGGTCCGGCGTACTACATCGAAAAGGCCATGGGCCTGAAGTGGTACGCGCTGGCCTTCGCCGTGGCGACCATCATCGCCGCCGGCTTCCTGATGCCGGGCGTGCAGGCCAATGCCATCGCCGACAGCATCATCAATGCCTGCCGTGGTGGCGCCCTGTGCGGGCCGCTGGATGGCCAGGTCATGGGCCTGGAATCGGTGCAGGCGCTCAAGCTGGGCATCGGCATCGTGGTCGCGCTGCTGCTGGGCGTGGTCATCTTCGGCGGGGTCAAGCGCATCGCCAGCTTTGCCGAAGTGGTGGTGCCGTTCATGGCCGCCGGCTTCATCCTGATGGCCATCGTCATCATGATCCTCAACTACGAGCGCGTGCCGGAGATGTTCAACATCATCTTCAGCAGCGCCTTCGGCGCGCACGCCGCGTTCGGCGCCATGATGGGCCTGGCGGTGGAGTGGGGCGTCAAGCGCGGCATCTATGCCAACGAGGCCGGCCAGGGTACCGGCCCCCACGCGGCAGCCGCCTCGGAGGTCTCGCACCCGGCCAAGCAGGGTTACGTGCAGGCCTTCGCGATCTATTTCGACACCATGATGGTGTGCACCGCCACCGCCTTCCTGATCCTGGCCGCAGGCACCTACAACGTGTACTCGCCGGTGGCTGGCGGCGCGCCCGTGTTCGCCGGCCTGGCCGGCGTGGCTGAAGGTGCCGGCTACGCGCAGGCCGCGGTGGAAACCGTGCTGCCGGGCTGGGGCGCAGGCTTCGTGGCGATCGCGATCTTCTTCTTCGCCTTCACCACGATCATGGCCTATTACTACATGGCCGAAACCAACCTGAGCTACATCAACCACAACGCCAAGCGCCCGCTGACCGTGCTGCTGCTGCGCCTGGGCATCATCGGCATGGTGATCTTCGGTGCCTTCCACAACGCCGGCCTGGCCTGGGCGCTGGGCGACATCGGGGTGGGCCTGATGGCGTGGTTGAACATCATCGCGATCCTGATCGTGCAGAAGCCGGCGATGCTGGCGCTGCGCGACTATGAGCGCCAGAAGAAGCTCGGCCTGGATCCGATTTTCGACCCCGATGCCCTGGGCATCAAGAACGCCGATTTCTGGCGTACCCGCAAGCTGGAGCTGTCCCGTAGTGAATGATCCCTGGAAGAATGCGCGCCGTCCGTCCTCGCGGCCGCCGCGCGCCACGCCGCTGCCGCCCCGCGAAGGTGGCACCCCGCCGCCGCCCGGCCGTGGCAGCGACGAGCTGCGCCTGTATGGCTGGAACGCCGTGCAGGCGTTGTTCGAGCATCGCCCGCAGGCGCTGCGCAAGCTGTACCTCACCGAGGCGCTGATTCCGCGCATGCAGCCGGTGCTGAAGTGGTGCGTGGCCAACCGCGTCGGCTACCGCGTGGTGGAAGACGGCGATCTGAACAAGCTCGCCGCCACCACGCATCACGAAGGCCTGGTGGCCGACGTGCTGCGCGCGCCGATGCTGGCGCTGGATGAATGGCTGGCCACGCTGCCGGCCGGGAAGCCGGTGCTGGCCCTGTGGCTGGATGGCGTGGGCAACCCGCACAACTTCGGCGCGATCCTGCGCTCGGCGGCGCACTTCGGTGTGGCCGGGCTGCTGTTGCCGCCGGACTCGACGCTGGCGCTGTCCGGTGCGGCCGCGCGCGTGGCCGAAGGCGGTGCCGAGGCCGTGCCGCTGGTGCGCCTGCCGGCGCTGCCCGAGGCGATGGCCCAATTGCGTGCCGCCGGTTTGAGCTTGGCGGCCACGCTGGTGGAGAGCGGCGATGATCTGTTCGCCACGGCGCTGCCATCGCGGCTGGTGTATGTGATGGGCGCCGAAGGCGAAGGCATGGACCGCGCGCTGGCCCAGGACTGTGACCATCAGGTCTCGATCCCGGGTACCGGTGTCGTGGAAAGCCTCAACGTCGCTTCGGCGACGGCAGTCCTGTTGGCGCAGTGGTACGGACGCAGTCGCGTTTGACCACAGCGTGCAATTTCGGGGGGAGCGCGGCGTCATTCGCGCCACCCACGGTGTGATCGGTTTCACCGAAATCGTCGTGACTACATCGCTTTCGGATTAATCGCATAGTGCATGCAGTGAAAACTGCGCACAGTGCGGGGTGGACGCTGTGCTGCGTGGATGAGGAGAGACACCCCCGCAGCGCGGCGATCCGCTTGTCCGGACCGCGAAGGTCTAGCGGCGCTCACCGCGTGGGGTGTGACGTTATCCCGGTAGCCCGGTCGCATTGCGACCGGGCTTTTTTTTGTCTTCCCCACCGACATTCGCCGGTACGAACGAGGCCGTCGCGTCATTGCACGCTGGCGTAACAGCGGTCTTTCGATCTAGCAATGCGATCGATTGACTCCTCGCGATCTACTGCTCTTTCCGTTTCCCGCGACATTCGAGCGGCGTGCGCATGTGGGCTGTGCGATCCCTCACAAAACACGATGTTTCACGATTTTGAGCATTTCCGGCCGCCAGCAGCGTGTGCAGATTGGCGCGTCGGTGCACCTCTGCGCCGCCGCCCATTCTTCCGGAGATGTCCATGACCTTGCCGTTGTCGCATTCGATCCGTCTGATTCCCCTTGTCGCCGCCGTCGTTGCCGGTGCCACCCTCTGCGCGCCGGGTGGGGCGCAGGCGCGCAGCCTCGACGATGCCAATTTCACCGGTCCGCTCATCACGCCCAATCCTGCGGGTGTGGCGCAGGGGCACCTGTACGTGGAGCCTTACCTGATCCGCGTCGACAGCCGCTCCAGCTACGACGGCGCCGGTAACCGCCATCGCAGCGCGCAGGACAGTGGTGCCTGGCTGGCAGTGATGCCGATCATCTATGGGCTCGGCGAGCGGGTCACGGTGCAGGCCAACCTGAGCGCGGTCCGTGCCGAATCGGGGAGCGCCCGCAGCAGTGGCTTCCGCGCGGGCGATACCACTGCCAGGCTGCAGTATCTGCTGCAGGCACCGAGCGCCGATGGCACCCGCCCAGCGGTTTCGTTGGCGTTGAGCCAGCGCTACGCCACCGGCAGCCACGACCGGGTTGGCGGCAATCCGCTCAATGCGCAGGGCGATGGCGTCCAGCGCACCAGCCTGGCGCTGGGCATCCAGCAGGTGGTGTGGATGCCCAATGACCGGCCGCTGCGCTGGCGCGGGCAACTGAGCGCCAGCCCGGCACCGGCACGTGTGGCGGTACACGGCCACAGCGTGTACGACACCCCCGCAGGCTTCCGCGGCAGCGTCGCGCGCGGATCCACGCTGTCGGGCTCGCTGGCCGCCGAATACAGCATCAACCCCCGATGGGTCGCGGTGATGGAGGCGGCCGCGAGTCGCGAAACCCGTCATCGCCTCATCGGCTATGCACCCGATGCGCAGGGAATCGCGCAGCACATCGATGAGGTGCGTCCTGCCAGCACGAGCCTGACTCTGGCACCTGCAATCGAATACCACTTCACTCCGAAGATCGGCCTGATCGCCGGCGTGGAATTCAGTGTCGCCGGGCGCAACAGCGGCCACTTCATCAGCCCGCAGGTGGCCTTGGGCATGTACTTCTGATGCAACGACCAAAGCTCGTGGATGCCATACGGCATCCCGCCGACACGATAAGGAGTACCCCATGAGTGTGGAAGCGGCCATTGGCTGGATTCTCGGTGTGATCTGGAGCCCTGCGCTGGTTGGGCTGTGTCTGCTGGCAGGCCTTTATTTCAGTGTGCGTACCCGCTTCGTCCAGCTGCGCAGGTTGCCGGACATGGTGAGGTTGATGTTTCAATCGCGCGCGTCGGCCGCCGGCGTGTCCTCATTCCAGGCCTTGAGCATTTCCCTGTCCAGCCGGGTCGGCGTGGGCAACATCGCAGGCGTGGCGATGGCCATCGCCTACGGTGGGCCCGGCGCGATCTTCTGGATGTGGATCGTGGCCTTCTTCGGGGCCTCCAGCGCCTTCATCGAGTCCACGCTTGCGCAGATCTACAAACAGCGCGATGCCGAAGGCCTGTACCGCGGCGGCCCGGCGTACTACATCGAGAAAGGTCTTGGGCAACGTTGGTATGCGTGCCTGTTCGCATTGAGCACGGTGATCGGTGCCGGTCTGTTCCTGCCGGGTACCCAGTCCAATGCCATCGCGGCGTCGCTGTCACATGCGTGGGAGGTCCCGGCGTGGGCCTCGGCGGCCGGGGTGGTCATGGTGCTGGCGCTGGTGATTTTCGGCGGCGTGCGTCGCATCGCGCAGGTAGCGCAGTTTGTCGTTCCGTTCATGGCGGTGGCGTACCTGCTGGTGGCGGCGATCGCGGTGGTCTTCAACCTGCAGGCCGTGCCTGAGATGTTCATGCTGATCGTGCGCAGTGCATTCGGTACGGACGCTGCGTTCGGCGGCATGATCGGTGCAGCGATCATGTGGGGCGTCCGGCGCGGCGTGCTGTCCAACGAGGCGGGCATGGGCACCGGCGCGCACCCTGCCGCCGCCGCCGAGGTCAGCCATCCGGTCAAACAGGGCCTGGTGCAGTCGTTCTCCATCTACATCGACACGCTGGTGGTCTGCAGTGCGACGGCCTTCCTGATCCTTGTCACGGGTGCGTACAACGTGCATGACCCCGCCCAGGCAGAGGTGGCAGGCGGTGGGATGCGGATGATCGTGGCCCATGTGCCGGGACTGGAAGCGGGGCCGAGCTTCGTCCAGCATGCGGTCGAATCGGTGCTCCCCGGCTTCGGGTCCGCCTTCGTTGCCCTGGCGATTCTGCCGTTCGCCTTCACCACGCTGCTGGCGCTGTATTACATCTCCGAGACCAACGTGGTGTATCTGCGTCGCAACCATCGATCGCCGCTGGCGCTGCTGCTGTTCAGGCTTGCGTTCCTGGGCGCGGTCACCTATTCGGCGCTCAACACCGCGACCGTCGCCTGGTCATTGGGTGATATCGGGGTTGGCATGATGGCGTGGTTGAACATCATCGCGTTGCTGTTGATGCACCGGCCGGCGTTGTTGGCACTGCGCGACTACGAACAACAGCAGCGGGCCGGCCTGGATCCGTGTTTCGATCCCGAGCGGATCGGCATCCGCAACGCAGCTTTGTGGAAAGACATCGCGGCGGCAAAACGCATGCCTGGCTGATGATCGCGGCAGCAACGGGCGTGGCCGGGATGGCCACGCCCGTTGCCCGGGATTACTCGCTCGGCGGCGTGGTCGGCTTGGCTTCGCTGCCGAAGCTGCCATCGGCCTCGGCCGCCAGGTAAGCGAACACGGTGTAAGCGGCCACGTTCTGCGCCAGGGCGGCGGGGTCGATCTTGTCCAGGGTGTCGTCGGCGGTGTGGTGCAGGTGGAAGTAGTCACTGCCGTCCTGCGCCAACCACGCCCACGCGCCGCCCTTGGCGGCCAGCGGGCCCACGTCCGGGCCCGGGCCGCCCTTGTCGGCGGCGTACTCGATGCCGAGCGGCTTGAGCACCTCGGCGATCTGGCGGGTCGCCTCGCGCGAACTGGCCGGATTCGGCGAGCCGGTATTGAAGGCGTAGATGCGGCCGGCGCCGAAATCGCTCTCGGCCGCGAGCTGGTGCAGCACCACGTCCTTGGCGTGCGCCTCGGCATATGCCTTGCCGCCATACAGGCCCTGCTCTTCATTGGCGAAGGCGACCACGCGGATGGTGCGCTTGGGCGCCTGCTTGAGCTGGCCGATCAGGTGGCCGGCGGCCATGGTGATGCCAACGCCGGCCCCATCATCCACCGCGCCGGTGCCCAGGTCCCAGGAGTCCAGGTGACCGCCGATCACCACCACTTCCTTGGGCAGGCTGCGCCCGGTGATCTCGCCGATCACGTTGTACGAGGTTGCCTTGCCGTCCCAGCCGCAATCCAGGCTGAGCTTGAGCGTGGTGCTGCCCAGCGCGACCAGGCGCGCCAGCTGGTTGGCATCGGGCACCGACAGCGCCGCGGCGGGTACCGGGGTCAGGCCGTCATCAAAGCGGGTGATGCCGGTATGCGGCACGCGGTGCGAATCGGTGCCGGCCGAGCGCATCACGAAGCCGATCGCGCCCTTGCGGATGGCCTCGGAGGGGCCTTTGCTGCGCACCGCGCCGCCGTTGCCGTAGTCGCGGCCATCGCGGTAGGCGGTCATCTGGTAATCGACGAAGGCGATCTTGCCCTTCAGCGACCCCTCGGGCGCGGCCTGCAGCGCGGCCAGGTCAGCGAAGCGCACCACTTCCGCCTCCACCGTGCCACCGGGGCTGCCGCCGAGCGCGGTGATGGTCAGCGGCTGGGCGTGCTTGCCGATCACCTCGGCGTGCTCACTGCGGCGCTCCCACTTGGGGAAGGTGACCGGCTCGGTCCAGACCTTGTCAAAGCCCAGTGACTTGAACTTGGCCACCGCCCACGCGACGGCGCGCGCGTCGGCTTCACTGCCGGCGATGCGCGGGCCGATCTCGGTGGTCAGTGACTCGACCACCTTCCAGCCGGTGTCATCCTTCAGGGCCTGCTCGCGCAGCTCGGCGGCGGTGGCCAGCGATGTGGGGGGCAGCGTGGTGATACCGGTCGCCGCGAACGCGGGCGCGGCCAGCAGGGCGAGGGAAGATGCGATGGCAAGGACGCGGCGACGCATGGGACGAACTCCGGGAAACGGGGCGGAAGCGTCCGAGCTTACCAGTCTGTCCGGCGCGTACATGGGCGGGAGGTCATGCTCCGGCGAATGCTGTTTTCCAAACGCGAAAACCCCGCCGGAGCGGGGTTTTCAGGCCGGCACTACCGGGGGTGGGGTCTTACTGCTTGAGGTTGTCGCGGATCTCGCGCAGCAGCAGCACTTCTTCGCTCGGTGCCGCCGGGGCGGCCGGCTCGGCCTGCTTCTTGCGGGCCAGGCGGTTGATGAACTTCACGACCATGAAGATCGCAAAGGCCACGATCACGAACTGCACCACGGTATTGAGGAAGTCGCCGTAGCCGATCACCACCGCCGGGATCTCCTTGCCATCGGGCGCAATGCGCGCCGGGGCCAGGGTCCACGCCAGTTCGGAGAAGTCCACGCGGCCGATCACCCAGCCCAGCGGCGGCATGATGATCTTGTCCACCAGCGCGGTGACGATCTTGCCGAACGCCGCACCGATGACCACACCGACCGCCAGGTCGATGACGTTGCCACGCATGGCGAATTCTTTGAACTCAGTCAGTACACCCATCGGGCTCTCCTGTCGTAGTGGGGAATCAAATGACGCCGCAGCGTAACGCAGCGATTGTCATCCGGCGATGATGCCGTGGCGCTCGGCCACGTTTTCCAGACGTGCGCTGAAACGGTCGCCCGGCTTCAATGCGGCCACGCCCGACGGCGTCCCCATGAAGACCAGATCGCCCGCGCGCAGCGCCCACAGCTTGGAGAGCTCGTGCAGGATTTCCGGCACGTTCCAGATCATCTGGTCCAGCAGCGACTGCTGGCGCACTTCGCCATTGATCTCCAGCGAGAGGTTGAGCGCGGCCAGATCGCCGACTTCGCCGGCCGGCACCAGCTCGCTCACCGGGGCGGACTGATCGAAGCCCTTGGCCGGGTCCCACGGGTGGCCCTTGGCCTTGGCCTGCGCCTGCAGATCGCGGCGGGTCAGGTCCAGGCCGACGCCGTAACCGAACACCAGCGCTTCGGCCTGGTCGACCGGCAGTTCCCCGGCAGGCGCGTCCCTGCCGATCGCCACCACCAGCTCCACTTCGTGGTGCAGGTCCTGGGTGGCGCGCGGGTAGGGGATCACATCGTCATGCCCGACCACGATCGCATCGGCCGGCTTGCTGAAGAACATCGGGCGGCCGCGATCATCGGCGGCGGGCACGGCCGCGCCCATTTCGCGCGCGTGATCGGCGAAGTTGCGGCCCACACAGTAGATCCGGCGCACCGGGAAAGTACCGCCACCGGCGACCGGAATGCGGGGCTGCTCGGGCGTGGGGATTACATCGGTCATGCGCGCGTCCTGTGGAGAGGTTTCGCCGCAGTCTAGAGCGTTTTCCCGCTCCTTTCCGCTCCCACAACAGAAACGGCCGCGCAGGGCGCGGCCGTCATCAGGAGGGAAGCGCGTCGATCAACGCGACATCGGCAAGGCCTGCTTGCGGACCACGCGGTATTCACCGTCCACGACCTGCGACGGAGCGGTGCGCGCATTCTTGCGCTGGGCGAGCAGCTTCCATGCCAGGCCGGCGATGATCATCGCCGCGCCCACGAATACACCAACGAACACCAGCGCGGCCAGGATCGCCAGGCCCAACAGACCGACCGCGACGCGCACCAGCGGGTGGCGCGGCTTGCGCGGCGCGAACAGGGTGCGGAACTGGTTGAACTGGAAGATGCGGCTGTACATGGCACTCTTTTTGGCTGAGGTCAGCAGTGGATGAGTATCCGTGCTGGCCTTTGTGACTGAGTGAAAAAAGCGTTAAACGTACCCCGCACACATTGCAAATCAATGACTTGTATTCATCCGGGAGCCAGTGACATGAGCGCGTGAGACACTACGGTTTCCGTTGCCTGCTGCTGGATGCCATGTCCCTGCCCGAGACCACCGCCACCGCCCTGATCACCCTGCAGGCCATTGCCGACGGGGGTTTTGCCGAGGTCGACGCCAGCATCGAGGGCGACAGCGAGTCGGTGGTGCTGTACCGCCAGGGCGACCAGGTGCGTGCGTGGCTGAATATCTGCCCGCACGCCGGCCGCCGGCTGGACTGGGCCCCGGGCCAGTTCCTGAAAAGCAGGGAAGGCCACCTCGTCTGCGCGGCGCACGGGGCCTCGTTCTCCCTGGACAACGGCGACTGCGTAGCTGGACCGTGCCGCGGTGATCGCCTGCGCGCGGTGCCCGTGCAGGTGCGCGATGGGCAGGTCTGGTTGGGATGACGACGAACGGCCGGCCACCCATTACCTGACGGCCGGCACTCCCTAGAACATCAGGTTGATCATCAGCACCACGACCACCGTATAGATCAACGACAGCGGGGCGCCGACGCGCCACAGCTCGCGCGGGGTGTAATTGGCCGGGCCGGTGATCATCGAAATCACCGGGTTGGAGGCCGTCATCAGATTGTTGGAGGCCGACAACGCCACGATCAGCGCGAACGCGGTCGGGCTGCCCCCGGCCGCCAGTGCCAGGTTCACCGCGATGGGCACCATCACGATCGTCGCGCCTACATGGCTGATCACCAGCGAGAACATCGTGGTCAACAACGCCAACGCGATTTCCAGCACCCAGACCGGGATGCCGGTCGGCAGGCGGTCGATGGTGTGGCCGGCGATCCACGCCGCCGCGCCACTGCTGTCCATCGCCCAGCCGAGCGGAATCAGCCCGGCCATCATGAACACCGTCTTCCAGTTGATCGAGGCATAGGCCTCGTCCATGCGCAGCACGCCGGTCAGCAGCATGCCGGCCACGCCGGTCATCAGGGTCAGCGCCACCGGCAGCTTGGAGGTCAGCGCGATCAGGATGGTGATGGCGAAAATGCTCATCGCGATCTTGAACTTGTGCGGGCGCTGTTCGCCCTTGGGGTAGTCGGTGACCACCACGAAGTCGCGGCTCTTGGCCGCCTGCGCCAGGTCGGTCCAGATGCTGTGGAAGACCAGCATGTCACCGGCGCGCAGCGCCACGTTGCGCACGTCCTCGCGGATCACCTGCTTGTCGCGGTTGATCGCCAGCAGGCTGATGCCGCGCTGCTTGCGCAGGCGCAGGTCCGAGGCGCTCTTGCCGATCACATCGGAGGTCGGCGGCACCACCGCTTCGGAAATGCCGGCGCGGCTCGGGTTGAACAGGTCGCCCAGGTGCTTCAGGCGCGAGGACATCCGCAGGAACTGGTTCTGCGCGAAATCGCTGACCTGCTGGCGCGCGCCCATCACGCCGAGCACGCTGCCCACCCAGATGCGCATCTCCGCCGGCGGCGCCAGACGGGTGTCGTTGCCGGTCTTGAGTGCCAGCAGCAGCGGCGCGTCGTGCACGTTCTCCGCTTCGCCCAGGGTCATGCCGACCAGCGGGCTTTCGGCGGTGACCACCAGCTCGAATACATCACCTTCGATGCCGTAGGTCTTGGCGAAGTAGCTTTCGGTGCGCGAGGGGGTGACGCCATCGTTGGCCAGCGTCTCTTCCTCCACCAGCTTGCGGTCGCCGAAGTAGCGGAAGTACAGCAGCGAGGCGATCAGCAGCGCCACGCCGATCGGCAGCGGGGCGAACATGCGCAGCGGTTCGATGGTGGCCAGGCCGGAGGGCAGGTTGTTGTTGGCCGAGGCCAGCAGATCGTTGAGCAGGATCAGCGGCGAGTTGCCGACCATGGTCAGTGCGCCGCCCATCACGATGGCCGCGGCGATCGGCAGCAGCAGGCGCTGCAGGGTCAGCCCGGTGCGCGCGGCCAGGCGCGAGGCGACCGGCAGGTACAGCGCCATCACCGAGGGGTTCTGCATGAACGAGGAGTTCAAGCCGGCGATCGCGGTGGTCATCATCAGCAGGCGCGTCTCCACGCCATGCCCGCGCCGCAGCAGCCACGCCGCCAACCGGTTCAACGCCCCGGTGCGGTCCAGGCCTGCGCCGAGGATGGTGGTGGCGATGATGCTCATCACCGCGTTACCGGAGAAGCCCCCGAAGATTTCTTCCGGGGCGATCAGGCCGGTGACGCCGAGCACCACCAGCACCACCAGCGCCACCACATCGGCGCGGATGCGCTCGAACAGGAACATCGCCATCGTGAAGCCGACCAGCCCGAGGACGAGCTTCATGTCGGTAGTCAGCGTCAGCGCGGTATCCATGGGGTGGCGCGGTTCCTAGTCGGATCAGGTGCGGTCGTACAACAGGTCCCACACACCATGGCCGAGCTTCTGGCCACGGGTTTCGAAATGGGTCTGCGGGCGCCATTCCGGCCGCTCCACCTGCCCACGCGGGCCGGCCCGGTTGGTCAGCCCGGCGGTGGCGTCGAGCACCTCCCACATCTGCTCGGCATAGTCTTCCCAGTCCGTGGCGCAGTGCAGGCGGCCACCGACGCGCAGCTTGCGTACCAGCAGCTCGGCAAAGCCGGGCTGGATCAGGCGGCGCTTGTTGTGGCGCTTCTTGTGCCACGGGTCCGGGAAATAGATGCGCACTTCATCCAGCGCGCCATCGGCGATTTCCTTCTCCAGTACTTCCACGGCATCGTGGTGGTACAGGCGCACGTGGTCGGCGTTGTCGTCGGCCAGCGCGTTGAGCAGGCGGCCGACGCCGGGCGCGTGGACTTCCAGGCCGATGTAATCGCGGCTCGGGTCCTGCTGGGCGGCGAAACGCAGCGCCGCGCCGTTGCCGAAACCGATCTCCAGCACCTTGTGCGCATCGCGCCCGAAGGTGGCATCCAGATCGCGCGGCTCACCGGTGAAGTCCAGCCCGAAACGCGGCCAGCGGTCGTCGAACGCACGCTGCTGCGCGGGGGTGAAGCGGCCCTGGCGCAGCACGAAACTGCGGACCTCGCGGCGGCCTTCGGTGATGGTGAAGGGCTTGGGCGGTGCCTTGGCACCGGCGCTGTCAAAAGGATTGGTCATCAGCCGATCAACCCGTCGACCGGCGAGGACGCACTGGCGTAGCGCTTGCGCGGAATGCGGCCGGCCAGGAAAGCCTCGCGGCCCGCTTCCACGGCCTTGCGCATCGCGCTGGCCATCAGCACCGGGTTGCGTGCACCGGCGATGGCGGTGTTCATCAGCACGCCATCGCAGCCCAGCTCCATCGCGATCGCCGCATCGGAGGCCGTGCCCACGCCGGCATCGACGATGATCGGCACCTTGGCGTCTTCGATGATCTGCAGCAGGTTGTACTTGTTCTGGATGCCCAGGCCCGAGCCGATCGGCGCGGCCAGCGGCATCACCGCGGCGCAGCCGATCTCTTCCAGGCGCTTGGCCAGGATCGGATCATCGGAGGTATAGACCATCACCTCGAAGCCATCCTTGACCAGCTGCTCGGCCGCCTTGAGGGTCTGCACCACATCCGGGTACAGGCTCTTCTGGTCGCCCAGCACTTCCAGCTTGGTCAGGTTGTGGCCGTCCAGCAGCTCGCGGGCCAGCCGGCAGGTGCGCACGGCGTCCTCGGCGGTGTAGCAGCCGGCGGTGTTGGGCAGGATGGTGTAACGGTCCGGCGGCAGCACGTCGAGCAGGTTCGGCTCGCCCGGGTTCTGCCCGATGTTGGTGCGGCGGATCGCCACGGTGACGATCCGGGCGCCCGCGGCCTCGGTGGCCAGGCGGGTTTCTTCCAGATCCTTGAACTTGCCGGTGCCGGTGAGCAGGCGGGAAGCATAGGTCTTGCCGGCGATCACCAGCGAATCAGTGGGGACAGGTGCGTTCATGCCCCGAATTATCGCCTATCGCGCGTCACGATGCTGCCTCAGCCACCGCCCAGCGCATGCACGATCTCCACCACGTCGCCATCGCACAGCCCATGGCTGGCGTGCTGGCTGCGGGTCACGATCTCGCCGTTGACCTCGACCGCCACGCGGCGCTCGAGCAGCTGCTCGCTGAGCAGCAGGTCATGGACGGTCGCGGTGTGCGGAAGCTGGCGGTTTTCGCCGTTGAGCTGGATGTTCATGACGCTATTGTCCTTCAATCACCCGTCAGTGCGTACCCTGTGCGCCGCGCGGCAACAGTGCCGCGAGCGCCAGGCCAACGATGGCCGGGCGGCGGGGCTGGGGCGTTCATGCCGCAGCGCAGCGTGATGCGGGCCGGGTGCAGTGGAAACATGGCACCGTGCGCCGGCGTACGTCCCGCCGTCTTCCCCACCTGCAAGGAGTTTCCATGTTGCTCAGCAAACGCCCGATCCGTTCCCTCATGGCCGTGGCCATCGCCCTGGCGGCAGCGCCGGCCATGGCGCAGTCGCCGTATACCAAGACCGTCTTCATCGGCGACAGCCTGACCGACTCCGGCTACTTCCGCCCGCTGCTGCCGGCGGCGGTGCAGGCGGTGACCGGCAAGTCCACCACCAACCCCGGCTGGACCTGGGCCGAGCATGTCGCCAACTACTACGGCACCAACGCCGGTGCCCACGGCAACGGCCAGAACGGTGACAACTACGCCATCGGCGGCGCCCGTGTCGGCGTGGACACCAGCCAGGTGCTCATCCCGGGTACCCCGGCCGTGCCGGTGTACTCGCTCAAGACCCAGACCGCGCAGTACCTGGCGGCCAACGGCGGCAAGGCCGACCCGAAGGCGCTGTACACCGTGTGGGGCGGCGCCAACGACCTGTTCGCAATCCAGGCCGGCGCACCTCTGGTCCCGACCCTGACCGGTGCCGTCACCGACCAGGTCGGCATCGTCGGCACGCTGAAGGCGGCCGGCGCCGAGTACATCGTGGTGCCGACCATCCCCGACGTCGGCCTGACCCCGGGCGCCCGCGCCGGTGGCCCGGCAGGCATGGCGGCCGGCACCGCGCTGGCCAAGGCGTACAACGACGCCCTGTTCGGTGGCCTGAAGGCCGCCGGCCTGCAGGTGATCCCGGTCGATACCTTCCACATCCTGCAGGAAATCGTCGCCAACCCGGGCCAGTACGGCTTCGTCAACGCGACCAGCCCGGCCTGCACCACGGCCGCCTCGCTGACCTGCAACCCGACCAGCTACGTCACCCCCAACGCGGCCAACAGCTATGTGTTCGCCGACGGCGTGCACCCGACCACCGCCACCCACGAGATGCTGGGCCAGTACACCCTGTCGATCCTGGAGGCCCCGCGCAACCAGCAGGTCCTGACCCACTCGGCGCAGACCATCGGCCGCTCGCGCGCCGACCAGGTCAGCTGGCACGTCGATGGCCGTCCGGCCGACGGCCTGAGCTGGTGGGGCAACCTGCGCGGCGACATGCAGCGCTACGCCCACGCCGATCTGTACGACGGCATGGCCCCGGCCGGCCTGTTCGGCGTGGATTGGGCGCGTGACGGCATGGTGGTCGGCGGCTTCGCCGGCTATGGCCGCATGGACGCCGATTTCGGCAACAACAAGGGTGACTTCACCCAGTCCGACACCACCCTGGGCCTGTTCGCCGGCTGGTACGGCGACCGCGCCTGGGTCAACGGCCAGCTCAGCTACAGCTGGCTGGATTACGACGTGACCCGCAAGCTGCAGCTCGGCCCGGCCACGCGCATCCACAAGGGCTCGCCGGAAGGCAGCAACCTGACCGCCGCGTTGAACGCCGGCTACGAGTTCGGCACCGAGGGCGGCTTCCGCCACGGTCCGGTCGCCGCCGTGATCTGGCAGAAGGTCAAGCTGGACGGCTACACCGAGTCCAACCCGAGCGCCTCGGCGCTGGGCTATGGCGACCAGGACACGGATTCCACCGTCGGCCGCGTCGGCTGGCAGGCCCGCTTCGACGGCGGCAACGTCAAGCCGTATGTGCAGGTCACCTACGACCATGAGTTCGAGGACACCAAGCAGGCCAGCGCCTGGCTGCAGTCCATGCCGGACGTGGGCATGTACAAGGTGCCGGGCCTGGAGTTCGACAAGAACTACGCCACCGCCGTGCTGGGTGCGCGCCTGAACCTGTGGGGCCTGAGCAGCAATATCGGCATGAGCACCACCACGATGCAGAAGCGTGCACGTGACGTGTCGCTGTTCGCCAGCTTCGGCGGCAGCTTCTGATCCAACGTGCGCAGTGCCCGTTCGCGGGCGCCGCGCACGGCGCCGGAAAGCGTGAAACAACGGGCGGCCCAGTGCCGCCCGTTGCGTTTGAGGGCCCCGCCCGAATAGACTTACGCCGCGCCTTGCGGGTGTAGCTCAATGGTAGAGCTGTAGCTTCCCAAGCTACTGACGAGGGTTCGATTCCCTTCACCCGCTCCATATCCTCCTGTGCTTTGGGGGATGCCGGCCGCTCCGCACCCTCCGATCCCCTCCGCAATTTTTGTGCTCAGGTCAGGCCTGTGTCTCGATCCAGCCTTCAGCTGGGGCTTGCTGGCGGGTTTGCCAGTTTTCGACGCCAGTGATACGGTCACTGCATGCCACTTGTACGCGCCCGCACGTTGATTATTGCCACCCTCCATAAGGGTGGGTAGAGCGCGTCTTGTGATCAGACAACGCAACCCGCCGCGAGGCGGGTTTTGTTTTTCCGCCGCGGCCATTTTTGGAGTCAAGAATGTCCGATCATCCCCTGAAGACCCTTATCGAAGCCGCAGACCGATCCATATCGGCGAAGGACTTCGATGGCCTGATGCGGTTCTACACAGATGACGCCACCCTGGTGGTGAAGCCGGGCATGTACGCCAGGGGCAAGGACCAGATCAAAAGCGCATTCGAGGCAATCTCTTCTTACTTCGACGGCAAACTGAAGGTCCGCCAAGGCAAGATGGAAGTGATTGAGGGCGGGGAAACGGCGCTGGTTGTCATGGAAACCTGGCTGGATACCACTGATGAAGAGGGCGCTCCGATCTCGACGGATCGCCGGGCCACCTACGTGTTTCGTCGGGAAACGGACGGCAGCTGGCTTTGCGCTGTAGACAACTCGTACGGCACTGCTCTGCTTGATAGTTGAAGACGGCGCCCCGGTCTCGCGGCGTGCACCCAGCCCATTAACAGCGGGAAAGTGCCGGATGCGGGCAGCTGGATCGCGAGCGCGGTCCGTCATCGCGGCCTACACGCCACGCGCTATGCTTCGCGCTTTCCAGCCCCTGCGCCGCGATGAAACTCGCCATCCTGTCCCGCAACAGCAAGCTGTACTCCACGCGTCGCCTGGTGGAGGCCGCGCGTGCGCGGGGCCATACCGTGCGCATCCTCGATCCGTTGCGCTGTTACATGCGCATCGCCGCGGATGGCTTCACCATGCATTACAAGGGCCGGCCGATCACCGGGGTGGACGCGGTGATCCCGCGCATCGGTGCTTCGGTCACCCGCTACGGGACGGCCGTGCTGCGCCAGTTCGAGATGATGGGCGCCCGCACGCCCAACCCCTCCGACGCGATCCTGCGCGCGCGGGACAAGCTGCGCGCGCACCAGATCCTGGCCTCCAAGGGCATCGACATGCCGGTCACGGTGTTCGGCGACAACCCGGACGACACCGTCGATCTGCTCTCGATGCTCGGCCCGCCGCCGCACGTGGTGAAGCTCAACGAGGGCACCCAGGGCCGTGGCGTGATCCTGACCGAGAAGGCCAGCGCCTCACGCGGCATCGTGGAGGCGCTGCGCGGGCTCTACGCCAACTTCCTGATGCAGGAGTTCATCGGCGAGGCGCAGGGCGCCGACCTGCGCTGCCTGGTGGTGGGTGATCAGGTGGTCGGGGCGATGCAGCGGCAGGCGCCGGAGGGAGACTTCCGCTCCAACCTGCATGCCGGCGGCAGTGCCCGCGCCGCCAAGGCCAGCCGGGCCGAGCAGCTGGTGGCGGTGCGCTCGGCCAAGGCGCTCGGGCTGGGTGTGGCCGGCGTGGATCTGATCCGCTCCAGCCGCGGCCCGCTGGTGCTGGAGGTCAACTCCACCCCCGGCCTGGAGGGGATCGAGGCGATCTGCCAGGCCGACCTGGCCGGGCGCATCATTGATCACGTCGCTTCGTTGAAAAAGCCTTCAAATACAAAGGGTTGATCGGGTTTTTCAATGCCGATCGAGGTCTTAACATCGGTTTAATCGACCCCGGCGTAGGCTCTGTCGAACCGCAGCTCTGCCCTCCTCAGCAGGATCGGTAATCGGGAAACACCTTCAGGCCCGGCCAGCTTCGTCTGTCCGGGCCTTTTTCTGCCCGCGCAGGGCCTGCGGCCCCTGCCATGAGTAACTTGTCGGGCCCAGTGCATCCTCGTAGAGTTGGCGTTCATTCATGTGGATAAGGAAGTCGCAGATGTCACAGATGCATCGAATCATCGCTGTCGCGCTGCTCGGCTGTCTTTCGCTGGGTGCCCATGCCAAGCCGCCGGCGAACCCCGATGAGGCCGCGATGGCGCTTGCCGACGATGCGCCGGTTGCCGAGCAGCTGGCCAAGGTCGAGCGCGCGCTGCACAGTGAGGATTACAGTGAGCTGAGCGTGGCCGACAAGAGCCGCGTCCAGGCCGCTCTGGACCGTATCCGCACCAAGATGGCGGGCCGTGAGCGATTCGATCAGCTCACCCCGCCGCAGAAAGTAGAGGTCTTCAACGACCAGGAAGTGGTCAATACCTTGATGACCAACGCCAAGGAAGACAGTCGCATGGTCTGCCGCAGCGAACGTCCGATCGGCAGCAACCGCCCCCAGCGCACCTGCATGACGGTGGCCCAGCGCCGCCAGGCCACGGAAGACGCCCGGCAGATGAAGCGCGAGCTTCGGATTTCCGAACCCAAAGATGCCAGGTGATCACCGCTGGGTTTTGACGCTGCGCCAGCATTCGACGGTGTCTAATGTTAAGAATCGACGCTGTATGGTCAGCGTGAGGTCGCGCAGTCCCGTTCCCATCGCTGCCCTGCGGCTCCGTTCTTTCCGTTGAACCCCCACGAATCAGAGGTCCCAGTGCGAATTCTCGTCATCGAAGACAACAGCGACATTGCCGCCAACCTCGGCGATTACCTCGAAGACCGCGGTCACACCGTCGACTTCGCCGCCGATGGCGTCACCGGCCTGCACCTGGCGGTCGTCCATGAGTTCGACGCGATCGTGCTGGACCTCAACCTGCCCGGCATGGATGGGATCGAGGTCTGTCGCAAGCTCCGCAACGAGGCGCGCAAGCAGACCCCGGTGCTGATGCTGACGGCCCGCGATTCGCTGGACAACAAGCTGGCCGGCTTCGACTCCGGCGCCGACGACTACCTGATCAAGCCGTTCGCGCTGCAGGAAGTCGAGGTGCGTCTGAACGCCCTGTCGCGTCGCGGCAAGGGCGTGCAGACCCGCGTGCTGGAAACCGGCGATCTGGAATACAACCTGGACACGCTGGAAGTGCGCCGCCAGGGCAAGCTGCTGCAGCTCAACCCGACCGCGCTGAAGATCCTGCAGGCACTGATGGAAGCCTCCCCGGCCGTCGTCACCCGCCAGGAACTGGAAACCCGGGTCTGGGGCGAAGAGCTGCCGGATTCGGATTCCCTGCGCGTGCACATCCACGGCCTGCGCGCCGTGGTCGACAAGCCCTTCGAAGTCCCGATGATCCAGACCCGCCATGGCATCGGATACCGCATCGCCGCGCCGGAAGCCTGATCCGGTGACGGGGAAGGGGGAGCGTCGCCGCGCGCCATACCGGCGGCGGCTGCGCAGCCGCATCATCGTCTCGTTCGTGCTGTTGGGCTTCTGCCTGACCACGCTGTTTGCGTTTGCCACCAACTGGGCGCGGGCCCGGGTGGAGAACCAGCTCGTCGAAGACGTGATGAACCGCAACATCGATGAGTTCGCGCGCCGGTTCTACGAGAGCCCGGGGCGCAATCCCGCCGTCCCCGTGCAGCAGATCCGTGCTTTCGCCTATCCAAGCGACAAGTTCGACCGCGTGCGCGAAGAGCGTCCTGAGTGGGCGGCGTTTGCCACAGGCAACTACAAGCTCAGCGGCGTGGACGAGCACAACGAACCGTTCTCCTACAAGCTGGCCGTCCGCAAAGCGCCGGATGCATGGTTCTTCCTCGCCTATGACATGACCGAGAGCATCCGCGGCGAGGAGCAGCTCAAGCGCGCGCTGTTCTTCTCCGTGCTGGTGTTCAGCGCCCTGTCCCTGGTGCTGGGCTGGTGGTCCGCCTCCAAGGTGATGAAGCCGGTCTCCGATCTGGCCGCCCGCCTGCGTGCGTATCGCGGTGGCACCAGTGAGCCCGAACCGCTGGCACCGCGCTTCCCGGACGATGAAGTGGGCCAGCTGGCCCAAGCGCTGGATGACTACTCCGCGCGGCTGACCGAAGTAGTGCAGCGCGACCGCGAGTTCAACGCGGACGTCAGCCATGAGCTGCGCACGCCGCTGGCCGTGATCCGCGGTGCTACGGAGCTGCTGTTGACCCGCCCGGATCTCGATCCCAAGGTGTTGCAGCGCCTGCAGCGCATCCAGCGCGCCGAGCAGCAATGTACCGATCTGATTGGCGCGCTGCTGCTGCTCTCGCGCAACGAGCGCGGGCAGGGCAGCAGCAATGTCGCGCGGGTCTCCGAGCAGCTGCTGGATTCGCACCGTGCCCAGCTCGGCGGCAAGCCGCTCGAACTGATCCTGGAAGGCAACCACGATCTGGTGATCGATGCACCGGAATCGGCGCTCTCGGTCGCGTTGGGCAACCTGATCGGCAATGCCGTGAAGTATTCGAAGGAAGGCGCGGTGCGCGTGCGGGTGGGCAACAACGCGGTCGAGGTGATCGACAGCGGCCCCGGCCTGAGCGAGGAAGATGCCGCCAAGCTGTTCCAGCGCGGCTACCGCGGCACGCATGCGGGTCATTCGCAGGGTGGGGGTATCGGCCTGTCCATCGTCAGCCGCCTGTGCGATCTCTACGGCTGGCAGGTCAACGTGCGGCCAGGCGCCGGGCGCGGCGTCATCGCCACGCTGACCTTCTCCCCCGCCTGAAACGGTAGAGCCGACCGTTGGTCGGCTCCCCCACGGATGTTGGTCGGCTCCTGTCGGTCTACCGCGCCGCCAACTCCCGATAGGCCCGATCCAGCCGCTCCACATGTGCCTGCAGGTGGTCCGGGTGCCCATCATTGACCACCACGTCGTCGGCCAGCGCCAGGCGCGCCTCGCGGCTGGCCTGGGCGGCAATCATCCGATCGGCCAGCGCGGCATCGATGCCGTCGCGCTGCATCAGCCGCGCGTGCTGCACGGCCACCGGCACGTCCACTACCAGGATGCGGTCCAGCCAGGGGTACTGCTGGCGGCCGCCAGCCTCGGTGAGCAGGGGAATGGCGGCAATCGCGTACGGTCCCTCGGCCTGCTCGCAGGTCTCGCGCAGCAGCTGGCGGATCGCCGGGTGGGTGATCGCCTCCAGCGCCTGGCGCGCCTGCGCCGAATCGAAGATGCGGGCTCGCAGCGCGGCACGGTCCAGCTGGCCGTCGGCCTGCAGGATGGTGTCTCCGAAGTGGGCGGCGATCCGCGCCAACCCCTCGCTGCCCGGCGCCACCACCGCGCGTGCGGCCAGGTCGGCGTCGGCCACGGTGATGCCCAGCGCCTCGAAGCGGCGGCTGACCTCGCTCTTGCCGGCGGCAATGCCGCCGGTCAGCCCGATCACGAAGCGGCTCATCGCGCGGCCCTCAACGCAGGCCGGCGTAGCTCAGGTAGCCGTTGATCAACGGCTCGCCCCACATGAAGACGATCCAGCCGGCAATGGCCAGATAGGGCCCGAACGGAATCGGCGTGGCCCGGTCGCGGCCGCGCGAGTACAGCCAGATCGAGCCGACGATGGCGCCCACGATGGACGACAGCAGGATGATCGGCAGGATGCCCTTGAGCCCACACCAGGCGCCCAGCGCGGCCAGCAGCTTGAAATCGCCGTGGCCCATGCCTTCCTTGCCGGTGAGCTGCTTGAACAGCCACCACACCGACCACAGCGACAGATACCCCGCCAAGGCACCCAGCAGGGCCGGTTTGGCGGGCATGTACAGGTTGTCGCTGGCCGCGATCAGGCCCAGCCACATCAGGGGCAGGGTCAATTGATCCGGTAACAGCTGGGTGCGCAGGTCGATACCCGACAGCGCCACCAGGAAGCAGCTCAGTACGATCGCGCCGAAGCCCTGCCAGCCGAACCCGAACTGCCAGACGCTGGCGGCCACCAGCACGGCGGTCAGCAGCTCCACCAGCGGGTACTGGATCGAGATCGGGGCATGGCAATGGCGACACTTGCCGCGCAGGACCAGCCAGCTGAACAGCGGGATGTTCTCGTACCAGGACAGCTTGTGCTTGCAGTGCGGGCAGTGCGAGGGCTCCACCACGATGCCCGGTGGTGGTGGCTCGTAGATGTCCGGCTCTTCCAGCACTTCGCGCGCATCGCGCTTCCACTCCCACTCCAGCCGCTTGGGCAGGCGCAGGATGACGACGTTGAGGAAGCTGCCAAGGAGCAGCCCCAGCCCGACCGCGGCGGGGTAGCCGAGGCCGGGATGCTGGTCGAGAAATGCCATTTATTGATTATCCAACCACGGAGGCGAGTTTGAAGATGGGCAGGTACATGCCGACCACCATACCGCCGACGACCACACCGATGAAGACCATGATCATCGGTTCGAGCAGGCTGCTCAAGGCATCGACCGCATTGTTGACCTCCTGCTCGAAGTACTCGGCCACCTTGAACAGCATGGTGTCCAGGGCGCCGGCCTCTTCGCCGATGGCGGTCATCTGCACCACCATGTGCGGGAAGATGTTGACCTGCTTCATGGCCATGTTGACCGGGTAGCCGACCGAGACATCGTCACGCATGCGCAGCACGGCTTCCTCGTAGACCTTGTTGCCGGTGGCGCCGGCCACGATGCCCAGCGCCTCCACCAGCGGCACGCCGGCCTTGAAGGTCACCGCCGTGGTCCGGGCGAACCGGGCGATCGAGCTGTTGTGCATGATCTGGCCGATCACCGGCACCTTCAGGATGAAGCGGTCCATGCCGTGCTGCATGGAGGGCGAGCGTTTGTAGGCGAAGAAGAACCCCACGACCGCGCCGATGACGATGAAGAGGATCAACCACCACCACGCCACCATGAAGCGCGACGCCGCCACGATCAGCTGGGTGAAGGCGGGCAGGTCCGCACCGAAGCTCTTGAACACGTCTTCGAACTGCGGCACCACGAAAATCAGCAGGACCGCGCTGACGATCAGCGCCACTGCGATGACCATGGTCGGGTAGAACAGGGCCTTCTTGATCTTGCCCTTCAGGGCCTCGATGTTCTCTTTGTAGTTGGCCACCGTGTCGAGCACGGTTTCCAGCACACCGGCGCCTTCGCCGGCCCGGACCAGGTTGCGGTAGAGCTCGTCGAACTGCACCGGGTGCTTGCTGATCGCCTCGTACAGCGAGGAGCCGCCCTCGATATCGGTGCGGATGCTCTCCACCATCTTGCGCATGCGTGGGTTCTTATGTCCCGTGCCGATGATCTCCAGCGAGCTGACGATCGGCACGCCGGACTTCATCATGATCGCCATCTGGCGGCTGAAGAAGGCGATGTCCTTGGTGCTGATCGCACTGCCGGCGGCCCCGAACAGGGGCTTGGGTTTGGGCTTGACGACGTTGGGCGTGATGCCCTGGCGGCGCAGTTCGGCGCGCAGCAGGTTCGCATTCTTGGCCGGCGTCTCGCCTTTCATCTTGACGCCGCGTTTGTCGGTCCCCACCCAGACAAACGGTTGCAGCTCCATGGTGTTGCGGACCACGGGCTCTTTCTTGATCGCACTACGGCTGACAGACATTTTCTGGCTCCCCAGCCACGCCATCCCCAGGCGGGCTATCTCGCGGCATGGTAGCCGGTTCCGTTGGCGCTGGGCAGTCCTTCGGGGTGCCCCGAAGCGATGGGCTGGCGGGACCGGGTGGGTCAGAAGGTGACGCAGCCGGTCACATTGCCGGGTCCGTCGCAATTTGTTGTGCGGGGGGTTCCAATCCGGAGGATTGCTGCCATCATTGCGCCGGGGAATGCTGGGGAGCATTGCCGACCCAGTTGGCATGCAACCTGCTTCGATCCACCCGCACAGGGCGCCCGCCCCGCTCAACCGGCTTGCCGGCATGGCGACGGCCCAGTGCCCTACACCTTATCTATCTCTAGGGGATGTACACATGAAGAACCAGAAGGGCTTTACCCTGATCGAACTGATGATCGTCGTGGCGATCATCGCGATCCTGGCCGCCATCGCGCTGCCGCAGTACCGCAACTACACCGCCAAGTCGAAGGTCACCCAGGCCATCGGCAATGTTGCTGGTGAGAAGATCAAGGTCGCTGAGAACCATAGCGCCGAGCGTGATCTGTGCACCAACGTCAATGAGGACATCTGTGATGCTGGCACGCTGACCGGTACCTCGAATGATGAAGGCACCGAGATTACGCTGGTTCCGGATATCGACGAAACCGGCGTTAATCCGATTGCTTGGGCTTGCACTGTGACCAAGTCAGCCGTCTACGAAGGCAAGGAATGCGATAAGCTCGAGGCGCCGTAAGGGATTCGGCACCGCGTATCGCGATGTGATCGCTACGTGACCCTGAGATGCCCGCGAGTAATCGCGGGCATTTTTATTTGCGACCATCGAGGTTGCTGTGTTGCTACTCTAGATCCGACCTGATCGAGCCCACCCCATGAACACTGTCGCCGCCACCGCCAACCTCGTCGGCATCACCGGCATCGCCCGCCGCCTGGTCCAGGACGGCGCGCTGGACGAGGCCGCCGCCCGCACCGCCATGGCCGACGCCACCGCCGCCCGGCAGCCGCTGCCGCAGTGGTTCGCGGAGAAGAAGCTCGTCACCGCCGCACAGCTGGCGGCCGCCAACGCGCTGGAGTTCGGCATGCCGCTGCTGGACGTGTCCGCGTTCGACAGCAGCCACAACGCCATGAAGCTGGTGAGCGAGGAGTTGCTGCGCAAGCACCACGTGCTGCCACTGTTCAAGCGCGGTGGCAGGCTGTTCGTGGGCACCAGCAACCCGACCCATTCGCTGGATGAGATCAAGTTCCACACCAACCTGGTGGTCGAGCCGATCCTGGTGGACGAGGAACAGATCCGCCGCACGCTGGAGCAGTGGCAGACCAGCCAGGACACCCTGGGCTCGGCGCTGGGCGGCGGCGACGATGACATGGGCGACCTGGATGTCTCGGCCGGCGACGAGGAAGGCGGTACCACCGATGCGGGGATCGACGCCAAGGGCGATGACACCCCGGTCGTCAAATTCATCAACAAGGTCCTGATCGACGCCATCCGAAAGGGCGCCTCGGACATCCATTTCGAACCCTACGAAGACGACTATCGCGTGCGCCTGCGCATCGATGGTCTGCTCAAGAACGTGGCCAAGGCCCCGGTCAAGCTCAACCAGCGCATCGCCGCGCGCCTGAAGGTGATGGCGCAGCTGGATATCGCCGAGAAGCGCGTGCCGCAGGATGGGCGCATCAAGCTCAACCTCTCCAAGACCCGCCAGATCGACTTCCGCGTCAGCACGCTGCCGACCCTGTTCGGCGAGAAGGTGGTGCTGCGTATCCTCGATGGCAGCGCTGCCAAACTGGGCATCGACAAGCTCGGGTATGAGCCGGCGCAGCAGAAACTGTTCCTGGATGCGATTCACAAGCCCTACGGCATGGTGCTGGTCACCGGCCCGACCGGCTCGGGCAAGACGGTGTCGCTGTATACCGCGCTGGGCATCCTCAACGATGAGACGCGCAACATTTCCACCGCCGAAGATCCGGTGGAAATCCGCCTGCCCGGCGTCAACCAGGTGCAGCAGAACGTCAAGCGCGGCATGACCTTCGCCGCGGCGCTGCGCTCGTTCCTGCGCCAGGATCCGGACATCATCATGGTCGGCGAAATCCGCGATCTGGAAACGGCCGAGATTGCGATCAAGGCGGCGCAGACGGGCCACATGGTGCTCTCCACGCTGCATACCAACGATGCGCCGCAGACCATCGCGCGCCTGATGAACATGGGTATCGCGCCGTACAACATCACCAGCTCGGTGACCCTGGTGATCGCCCAGCGCCTGGCGCGCCGGCTGTGCAACCACTGCAAGCGCCCGGTGGAGCTGCCGGCCAACGCGCTGCTGGCCGAGGGCTTCACCCAGGCCCAGCTGGACGCGGGCATCAAGCTGTTCGAGCCGGTCGGCTGCGATGAGTGCACCGAAGGCTACAAGGGCCGTACCGGTATCTACCAGGTGATGCCGATGACCGACGAGATCTCCACGATCGTGCTGGCCGGTGGCAATGCGCTGCAGATCGCCGAGGCCGCGCAGCAGGCCGGGGTGAACGATCTGCGCCAGTCCGCGTTGGCCAAGGCCGCCGCCGGGGTGACCGGTCTGGCGGAGATCAACCGGGTCACCAAGGATTGATCAGCGCGGTTGGCTGATACGGAAAGGCCCGCGCAAGCGGGCCTTTCTGGTTCTGGGCTGGTGGATGCTGGGCCGCCACCCATGGGGTGGCGCTACTCCATGCCGAGCTTTTTCAGCTTGTAGCGCAGCGCGCGGAAGGTGATGCCCAGCTGGGCCGCGGTGCGGGTCTTGTTCCAGCGGTTTTCTTCCAGCGCCTTCTGGATCGCGGTGCGCTCCATCTGCTCGATGTAGGAGGGCAGGGCGCCATTGCCGGCCGGCAGGTCGACCACGGCTTCTTCCTGGGTGGCGGGCGCGCTGCCGGCCCCGAAGCGCGGCGCGTGCTGGGGCAGGCGCAGGTCGCTGGCACCGATGCGGTCTTCCTCGGCAAGCGCCAGGGCACGCTCGAGGATGTTCTCCAGTTCGCGCACGTTGCCGGGGAAGTGGTACTGGGCCAGGGCGTCCAGCGCCGAGGGCGCCAGCAGCGGGGTCGGGCGGCCGTGGGTCCGGGCCAGCCGGGCCAGGATCGAGGCGGCCAGCGCGGGCAGGTCGCTGCGGCGTTCGCGCAGTGGCGGCACGCGCAGTTCGATCACGTTGATGCGGTAGTACAGGTCGTGGCGGAACCGCCCATCTTCGACCAGTTCGCCCAGGTCCTTGTGCGTGGCCGAGAGGATGCGCACGTCCACCGGCACCTCGGTGGCGGCGCCGACCGGACGGATCGATTTCTCCTGGATCGCGCGCAGCAGCTTGACCTGCATCTGCAGCGGCAGTTCGGCCACTTCATCCAGGAACAGGGTGCCGCCATGCGCCGCCTGGAACAAGCCAGGTTTGTCGGCATGCGCGCCGCTGAAGCTGCCCTTCTTGTGGCCGAAGAACTCACTTTCCATCAGTTCCGACGGAATGGCGCCGCAGTTGACCGGCACGAAGGCGCCGGGCGCGCGGGCGCTCTGCGCGTGGATCGTGCGTGCGACCAGTTCCTTGCCGACGCCGGATTCGCCAAGGATGTAGACCGGCGCCTGGCTGCGCGCGACCTTGCCGATGGTGGCGCGCAGCACATCCATCGAAGGTGAGTCGCCGAGCAGGCGTGCGGCCTGTTCCGGCGCGAGCGGTGCGGGGGCGGGGCGCTCGGTGTTGTTGAGTTCCAGCGCGTGCTTGACCAGGCCGCGCAGCACCGAGATGTCGACCGGCTTGCTGACGAAATCGAAGGCGCCGGCCTTCAGGGCTTCCACCGCCAGGTCCATGCTGCCGAAGGCGGTGATCATCGCCACCGGCGTGCGCGGGTAGTGCTGCGCGATCTCGGTGACCAGCTCGATGCCGTTGCCGTCGGGCAGGCGCATGTCGGTGATGCACAGGTCGTACGGGTTGCTGGCCAGCAGTTCACGGGCTTCGGCGAGGTTGGCCGCGGTGCTGATGCGCAGGCCCATGCGGCCCAGGGTCAGTACCAGCAGTTCGCGGATGTCACGCTCGTCATCGACGACGAGGGCGCTGCGGGTGTCATTCATAAGGAGGGAAGATAGCCGAGGGCGGTCATTGGCGACAAATGTTTGACGGAGGCGACCAGGTATGCGCCGCTCATCCGGCCATCATCGTGTGCGGGCCGGCCAGCACGAGCCGGAAACAGGCGCCACCGGCAGGCACCGAGACGTACTCCAGCCGTGCCTGGTTGGCGCGGCACAGCTCGCGGGCGATATACAGGCCCAGCCCGGTGCCGTGCTCGGAGGTGGTGAAGAAGGGACGGAACAACTGGCTGGCGACCGTCTCGGGAATGCCCGGGCCACGGTCCATCACATCGATGATGGCGGTGCGCTCCTGGCGCGCCACGCGCAGCCGCACGCGCGCCGGCTCATCGGCCACGCGGCCGTACTTGAGCGCGTTGTGGACCAGCACGGTGAGGATCTGGTGCAGGTGGCGCGGGTCGACCAGCGCGTGCACCGAGGTCTCGCTGATGATCGGTTCCACGCTGTCGGTTTCCAGCGACAGGCCCTGCTTGTACTCCAGTACGAAGCGGCGCACGAACGCGGCCAGGTCCACGTTCTCCGGGTTGGCGCGTTCGCGCCGTGCCAGCCCGAGCACGCTTTCGACGATGCCGTTGGTGCGCTGGCATTGCTGGTTGATGATCTGCAGCAGGCGGCGGTCGGTGTCGCCGATATCGGTGGATTCTTCCAGCAGCTGCGCGGCGTAGTTGATCGCCGCCAGCGGGTTGCGGATCTCATGGGCCAGGCTGGCCGAGAACCGTCCCATCGCCGAGAGGGTCAAGGACTCGGCACGCCGCGAGACCACGGTGGAGTCATCCAGGAACACCAGGGTGAGGTCGCTGCCGGCCAGCAGGCGGGCGAAGCGTGGCTGCACTTCGGGTTGGTCCGGCGAGAGCTGCAGGGGCATCTCTTCATTGGTCCAGCCATTGCGCCAGCGCAGCAGCCGGCGGCTCAGCTCGGGCGCGGCGCTGCCCAGTTCCAGCCGGCCGCTGCCACTGTTGCCGTCGGCATCGCCGAGCAGGGTGGAGGCCGCTTCGTTGGCCAGCGTGATGCGATTGGCCCCGTCCACCACGATCACGCCGGTGCGCATGCGACGGATGATCAGTTCGTTGATCTGGAACAGGTTGGCCACTTCATCGCCGCGCTGGTTGGCCAGTTGCTGGTTCATGCGGGCGCGGTTGCCGACCTGGTAACTGATGAAGGCGATGGCCAGGTAGCTGGTGACGAACATGGCCAGTTCGGCCAGCGTGCGGGTCGGGTCGCCGCCTTCGATCTGTTTCCAGAGATACTCGCCGGCGGTGGCGGCACTGGCGGCCGCGGCCAGGCCCAGCCCCATGCTCAATGGGAGCAGCGTCGCGGCGGCGGCGATATTGAACAGCAACGACATCGAGATGCCCGCGCTGGCCCCGGGCAGGGCATGGGCGAGCAGGGTGGCGGCGATGATGTCGGCGGCCACGCTCCACACCACGATGGTGCGCAGCCAGCGCTCGTTGCGGCCGAACAGCAGCACCAGCACGGCCACCGCCAGATAGCCGCTGGCCACGAACGTCGCCAGCCGGGGGTGGTCGGCGGTTCCCACCAGGCCGCTCAGCGGGCTGAACAGCAGCGCGCCGATGACGGTGGCCATCAGCAGGCGGTACAGCGCGAAGAAATACAGCTCGCGCCGCGGTATCGATTCGATGCGGTCGATCAATGAAGCACTGGGTGACACGCCGGAACTCCCCTTCTGGCATGGGGGCAGTGTAGGGGGTCCGGCCGGGTTTGGGGGCCGGTGGCCGGGGCGGGGTGTGTGAAGGCCGGACCGCGTGCGGGTGCCCGCACGCTGCGCGGGCGTGCCGCGGGCGACCCGGGTGGCTGTTTCCGGCACCTGCCGCAACTGTCTGAAATTGCGCCGGAAACGGTGCCTGGCCGGTGTGTTGCCACTGACTTCTTTGCGCCTGCGCGCCGGGTCGTCCACAATAGTGGGCCCGCCGCGGTCCTTACCGGCGCCCCCGTGAGGGAGCCTTGGAGATGCGTGCGGTCGTTCCTATTCCCACGGTGACGCATGAATTTCCACGAATACCAGTCAAAACAGCTGCTTGCCGAGTACGGCATTCCCGTTCCGGCCGGCAAGGTCGCGGCTACCCCGGACGAAGCGGTTGACGCTGCCAACGCCCTGGGCCAGGGCCCCTGGATGGTCAAGGCGCAGATCCACGCTGGCGGCCGCGGCAAGGCTGGCGGCGTCAAGTTCTGCAAGACCACCGACGACGTGAAGGCCGCTGCGGCCAAGATGCTCGGCACCAAGATGGCCACCTACCAGACCGCCGGCGTTGAACTGCCGGTCAACCTGGTGCTGGTGACCACCGCTGGCGAGATCGTCAAGGAACTGTACCTGTCGGTGCTGGTTGACCGTGGCACCAAGACCATCACCTACATCGCCTCTTCGGAAGGCGGCGTGGAGATCGAGCAGGTCGCTGCTGAAACCCCGGAGCTGATCCACTCGCTCAACGTTGATTTCGTTGAAGGCGTGCAGGGTTACCACGGGCGTGATTTCGGCTTCAAGCTGGGCCTGACCGCCAAGCAGGCCGGCCAGTTCGCCAACATCATGGTGAACCTGTACAAGCTGTTCAACGAAAAGGACCTGGCCCTGGTTGAAATCAACCCGCTGGCCATCCTGGACGACGGCAACCTGTACGCGCTGGACGGCAAGTTCGACAGCGACGACAACGCCGCGTTCCGCCAGAAGGCCCTGGTCGCCATGCGCGACAAGACCCAGGAAGATCCGACCGAAGTGATCGCTTCGGAGCTGGACATCAACTACGTCACCATGGACGGCAACATCGGCTGCATGGTCAACGGCGCCGGCCTGGCCATGGCCACCATGGACGTCATCAAGCTCAACGGCGGCGAGCCGGCGAACTTCCTGGACGTGGGCGGCGGTGCCAACAAGCAGCGCGTCATCGAAGCCTTCAAGCTGATCCTGTCCTCGGACAAGGTCGAAGGCATCTTCGTCAACATCTTCGGCGGCATCGTCCGCTGCGACATGATTGCCGAAGGCATCATCGCCGCTGTGAAGGAAGTGGGCGTCAAGGTTCCGGTCGTGGTGCGCCTGGAAGGCACCAACGTGGAAGAAGGCAAGCAGCTGCTGCGTGACAGCGGCATGGCCATCATCCCGGCTGACAACATCAACGATGGCGCCAAGAAGATCGTTGAAGCTGTCAAGAACGCCGCCTGATCCCGACACCAAGGAATTCCCATGTCTGTTTTGATTAACAAGAACACCAAGGTGATCGTGCAGGGCTTCACCGGCCAGCAGGGCACCTTCCACGCCACTCAGATGATCGAGTACGGCACCCAGGTTGTTGGCGGCGTGACCCCCGGCAAGGGCGGCACCACCCACATCGACCTGCCGGTCTTCAACACCGTTGCCGACGCCGTGCAGAGCACCGGCGCGAACGCCTCGGTCATCTACGTGCCGCCGCCGTACGCGGCTGATGCGATCCTGGAAGCCGCTGCTGCCGGCATCCAGGTCATCGTGTGCATCACCGAAGGCATCCCGGTGCTGGACATGCTGCGCGTCAAGAACGTGCTGACCCGTTCGCATCCGGACACCGTGCTGATCGGGCCGAACTGCCCGGGCGTCATCACCCCGGGTGAGTGCAAGATCGGCATCATGCCGGGCCACATCCACCAGCCGGGCAAGATCGGCATCGTGTCGCGTTCGGGCACCCTGACCTATGAAGCGGTCAAGCAGACCACCGAAGTCGGCCTGGGCCAGTCCACCTGCATCGGCATCGGTGGTGATCCGATCAACGGCCTGAACTTCGTCGACTGCCTGAAGCTGTTCAACGAAGATCCGCAGACCGAAGGCATCATCATGGTCGGCGAAATCGGCGGTGACGCTGAAGAAGCCGGTGCCGAGTACATCAAGAACCACGTGAAGAAGCCGGTCGTCGGTTTCATCGCGGGCGCCTCGGCTCCGGCCGGCAAGCGCATGGGCCACGCCGGTGCGATCGCATCGGGCGGCAAGGGCACCGCCGAAGGCAAGTTCGCCGCCATGGAAGCTGCTGGCGTCGTGACCGTCCGTTCGCCGGGCGACCTGGGCGCTGCCATCGCCAAGCTGGTGAAATAAAACGCCGGCCGCACCGCGGCCGACGCGTAGGTAGAGCTGACCGTTGGTCAGCCGCCGGTAGAGCCGACCGTTGGTCAGCCGCCGGTAGAGCCGACCGTTGGTCAGCCGCCGGTAGAGCCGACCGTTGGTCGGCTGCATCAAACAGAAAGGCCGCCTCCGGGCGGCCTTTCTGCGTTCAAGGCGACACCCGGACCGATAGGTCCCCACGGTTGTTCGGTACGCACGCCACGTAGTCCCGGCCGCTGGCCGGCGCCGCATCGTGCTGCCGCCGAATGCGTGGTTGCCGGCCAGCGGCCGGCACTACAATGAGCGCAGTACACCTACAGGCTGGAACCCCATGACGTCGCTCCGCATTGCCCTGGCGCAGTTCGATTTCCCGGTTGGCGCGGTGGCGCAGAACACCGACAACATCATCGCGATGATCGCCGAGGCGCGCGATGAGTACGGTGCCGAGCTGGTGGTGTTCCCCGAGCTGGCGATCAGCGGCTACCCGCCGGAGGATCTGCTGCTGCGCCCGGGCTTCCTGTACGACTGCCAGCAGGCGCTGGAGCGCATCGCGGCGGCCACCACGGGGATCGCCGCCGTGGTCGGTTGGCCCCAGGCAGCCGGCGCGGTGGTCTACAACGCGGCCAGCGTGCTGCGCGACGGCAAGGTCGAACACACCTACCGCAAGCGCGAGCTGCCCAACTACGCGGTGTTCGATGAGCGCCGTTATTTCGATGTCGACCCGGACGGCGGCAGCTGCGTGTTCGAGCTGAAGGGCGTGCCGGTCGGCGTGCTGGTCTGCGAAGACCTGTGGTTCGCCGAACCGCTGGCAGACACCGTCCGTGCCGGCGCGCAGCTGGTGGTGGTGCCCAATGCCTCCCCCTACGAGCGCGGCAAGCACGCCCAGCGTGACGCGCTGCTGGCCGAGCGTACCCGTGAGAGTGGGGCCGCGATCGCCTACCTCAACGTGGTGGGCGGCCAGGACGCGCTGGTGTTCGATGGCGCCTCGGTGGTCGCCGATGGGGATGGCACGGTGCACCCGGCTGCCGCGGCCTTCACCGACCAGTGGCTGGTCGTGGATTACGACGCGGGTGCGCGCCGCTTCCTGCCGCGCGAGTGGATCGACGACGGCGACGAGAGCATGGATGCGCTGGCCTGGCGTGCGGTGACCCGCGGTATCCAGGATTACTGCCGCAAGAACGGTTTCAAGAAGGTCTGGCTGGGCCTGTCCGGCGGCATCGATTCGGCGCTGGTGCTGGCGATGGCGGTGGACGCGCTGGGCGCGGCCAACGTCACCGCGGTGCGGCTGCCGTCGCGCTACACGGCGGACATGTCCAACGACCTGGCGGCCGAACAGTGCCGCGCGCTGGGCGTGACGCTGGAAGCGGTCTCGATCGAGCCGGTGTTCGAAGGCCTGATGGCCGCGCTGGGCCCGATGTTCGAGGGGCAGGCGGCGGATGTGACCGAAGAGAACCTGCAGTCGCGCAGCCGCGGCGTGATCCTGATGGCGCTGTCCAACAAGTTCGGCGGGCTGCTGCTGACCACCGGCAACAAGAGCGAGTATGCGGTCGGCTACGCCACCATCTACGGCGACATGTGCGGTGGCTATGCGCCGCTGAAGGACCTGTACAAGACCGAGGTGTTCGGCCTGTCCAAGTGGCGCAACACCGTAGGCGGTGCGCCGGTGATCCCACCGGCGGTGATTTCCCGCCCGCCCTCGGCCGAGCTGCGCGCCAACCAGACCGACCAGGATTCGCTGCCGGCCTATGACGTGCTGGACGGCATCCTGTACCGCTACGTGGACCAGGAGCAGTCACGCGAGGAGATCGTGGCCGCCGGCTACGCCGCCGAGGTGGTGGACCGTGTGCTGCGCCTGGTGCGCACCAGCGAGTGGAAGCGCCACCAGGCAGCCCCGGGGCCGAAGGTCTCGCGCCGGGCGTTCGGGCGTGAGCGGCGGTACCCGATCAGTAACGGGTACAAGGGCTGAGCTGCCTGGCGAGGAGCGATTGCCGGCTACGGTGACGTATCCAGCAACGCTTCCAGTGCGGTGATTTCTTCCAACGCGTCGTAGGCCGGCGCGCCGGCCTCCAGGCGCGCGCGCACGAAGGCGAGGCCATCGGCTGCCGCTGCGTCCAGCGTGCCGCGGTGATCGACCGGGTAGGCGCGGAACGCGACCGGTTCCCCGCGCAGCGCCAGGCCAGCGGCATACAGAAGCGTGGTGACATAGGGCACATCGCGGTCCTGGCGCCCGTGGCCGAGCATCAATGGCTGGCTGAAGCCGCGCCGTGGCACGCCCAGATAATCGTGCAGCAGCGTCCAGATGCCAGGCACGGTGTACAGCGGCGCGCTGAACATCTCGCCGGTATTGGCGCCTTCCAGCAGCGTGCTCAGGGCACCCAGGCAGTGCTGGCGGGCCAGCGCGACGCGTGCGCGCCCGTGTTCGGACAGTACCTGGTCGATGTGTGGCGCAAGCTGCAGCAGACCGTCCAGCAGGTAGGCGTGGTACGCATTGAGCGCGCCGGGATTGGCTGTGAGGTTGTCAGGTTTCATCACCAGTGCGGTCAGTTCCACGGCAGTGGGGGTGCCGGTGGTGAAACTACCCCGGTACTCCAGCGACGGGCCGCCGTAGCCAGGCCCGATATGGCCGGCGGCGAGCGCGGCCGCCCCTCCCTGGGAGTGGCCCACCGAGACCCAGCGCGGGGCGAGGGTCGCCGGGCCGAGGTACTGACGGCTGGCCTTGATCATGTCGATGGTGTTGCGCGCAGCGGTCCCGACGTGGAGATAAGCATGCTCGCCGGGGCTGCCCAGCCCCTGGTAGTCCGCGGCTGCCACGGCGTAGCCCCGGGCCAGGAACTGGTCGAGGAAGCGGCCATCGCGCTCGGGCTGGAAGGGACCGGAAACCGATGGCGCACAGTGATCGGCAACGCCCTGGGTGCCATGCGCCCAGGAGACGACCGGCCAGCCACCGGGGGGTGCAGTGCCCGCTGGGAGGTACAGAAGCCCCGTGCCCTGGGCCAGGTGGCCGTGGTGGTCGGGCGTGCGATAGCTCAGCTTGTAGGCGTGGGCGGCACGGGAAGGCACCCAACTGGCCTGATAGGACTCGGCCGAGATGAGATCGCCTGCCTGCGACGGCGCAGTGGAACCGGCTGCACCGGCGGCGAGGCCGAGGGTGGCGGAGACGAACACGAGGGATGCGGCGCGCAGATGGACGATCTTGAGCATCATGCAGACTCCTTGCGGGCGGGTGTGGCCGTGAGGTGTCAGTCTGAATAGCGCGGATCGTTGGCGCTGAGATGCCAGTCCCAAAAGGAGCGGCTTGGGAAACGTCCCTTGACGGAAAAGGCCCCTTTCGGGGCCTTTTTTTCTTACTTGCGATTCATCGTGGCGTTGCGTTCACCGGTACTGGCGGACTTCTCGCCGGCAAACGGGTTCAGCTTGCGGACCATCCACGGGTACTTCGGCCAGTTGCCCTGCAGCCACGGGTGGTCGGGCTGGTTCAGCTCGAGGACGCGGCGGGCATCGTCGGCCAGGGTCTTGTTGCCCAGGCGGGTGTAGGCCTCGCCCAGCGCGGCCACGGCGTCGTACTGGAACGCGCTCTGCGGGTAGTTTTCCAGCAGGAAGTTGGCGCGGCCGGCGGCCGAGACGTAGGCCTCGCGGCGCAGGTAGTACAGGGCGTTGTCCAGCTCGTACTGGGCGAACACGTCGCGCAGGGCGATCATCCGCTGGCGCGCATCGGCGGCGTAGCGGCTGTTGGGGTAGCGCTCGGTGACGATGGTGAAATCGGCATAGGCCTGGCGCGGGCTCGACAGGTCGCGGCGGCTCGGGTCCAGCGACCAGACGCGGCGCAGGAAGACCGTGTCGCGGTTGCCATTGGCCAGGCCGCGCAGGTAGTACATGTAGGCGATGTTGCGGTGGGTCGGGTAGGTACGGATGAAGCGGTCCACGCTGGACACCGCGTCATCGTGCTTGCCGGCCTTGTACTGCGCGTAGGCGCTTTCGATCATGGCCTGCTCGGTGTACGGGCCATACGGGTACTGGGCTACCAGGCGGCGGAAGCTGGCTTCGGCGCCGCTCCAGTTCCCCCCTTCCATGAGCTTGTGGCTCTTCTCATAGAGCGTTTCGACCGGCAGGCCTTCATCCGGATTCTTGCCCTTGGTGCCGCGGTGACAGCCGGTGGCGACGAAGAGCAGCACCAGCATCAGGGCGGCGAGGCGGACGGGCGCGGACAGCATAACGGAGCGTCGGATCATGGGGTCAGGGCGGGACGCGGCTGGAATACGAAGGGTCGATGATAGCCTAGTGGCCTGTCCCGCGACTGAAACTGGTCGGCCGGACCCCAAAATTGTCCCTATTGCGGTGTTCCCCCATGTCCGATACCCCTGCTGATTCCGATTCCCCCCGCCAGGCCATCGTGCCCGATACCGCCGCCGGCCGGCGTTTCGACGCGGTCCTGGCCGAGCTGTTCCCCGAATTCTCCCGGTCCAAGCTGACCGAGTGGATCAAGTCCGGGGACGTCCTGCTGGACGGCGACACCGTGCGCGGGCGCGACCCGGTGCGCGGCGGCGAGGTGGCCAGCCTGCATGTCGTGCTCGACACCCAGACCCATGCCGAGCCGGAGGACATCCCGCTGGAGGTCCTGTACGAGGACGAGCACGTGTTCGTGATCAACAAGCCGGTCGGCCTGGTGGTCCATCCCGGCGCGGGCAACCCGACCGGTACTCTGGTCAATGCGCTGCTGTTCCGCGATCCCTCGCTGTCGGTGCTACCGCGCGCGGGCATCGTGCACCGCCTGGACAAGGACACCAGCGGCGTGATGGTGATCGCCCGCACGATCCAGGCGCAGACCGCACTGGTGGAGCAGCTCTCCGCCCGTGAAGTGCACCGCCAGTACCTGGCCGTGGTGGTGGGTGCGCTGGTCTCCGGCGGCACCGCGACCGCCGGCATCGACCGCCACCCGCGCGACCGCATCCGCATGGCCGTGCGCGAAGACGGCAAGGAAGCGATCACGCACTACCGCCTGCGCGAGCGTTTCCGTGCGCACACCGCGCTGGAGTGCCGCCTGGAAACCGGCCGTACTCACCAGATCCGCGTGCACATGGCGCACCTGCGTCACCCGATCATCGGCGATCAGCTGTATGGCGGTGCGCTGAAGCTGCCCAAGGGCGCCAGCGATGAACTGGTCGCCGAGCTGCGCGGCTTCAAGCGCCAGGCGCTGCACGCTGAAACGCTGGAGTTCGTGCACCCGATCACCGGTGAGAAGATCACCAACAGCGCGCCGCCGCCGGCTGACATGCAGGCCCTGCTGCACGCCCTGCGCGAAGACAGCAAGCGCTTCGCCGAGCAGGAACGCAACCGCCGCTGATGGACGCCACCGTGCCCGTGCTGCGCGCCGACTGGCAGGCCCCGACCGGGGTCCATGCGCTGACCACCCTGCGTTTCGGCGCGGGCGGTTCGGTGGCGCCGTTCGACCAGTTCAACATGGGCAACCGGTACTCGGCCGATGGCGACGACCCGGCGCAGGTGCAGCGCAACCGTGACCTGCTGGTGCCCGGGCTGGGCCTGCCCTCGGCGCCGCATTGGCTGCGCCAGGTGCATGGCACCGGCGTGCGACGCTTCACCGCGCCGCCGACGGCCACGGGTGTGGAGGCTGAACCGACTGCCGATGCCGCCGTGACCTCGGTGCCGGGCGTGGTGCTGGCGATTCTCACCGCCGACTGCCTGCCGGTGGTGTTCGCCGCGCGCGATGGCGGTGAGATCGGCGCCGCCCATGCCGGGTGGCGCGGGCTGGCCGATGGGATGCTGGAGGCCACCGTGGCCGCCCTGCAGACCCCGCCCGCGCAGCTGCAGGCGTGGCTGGGGCCGGCCGCCGGGCCGGCGCTGTACGAGATCGGCGAGGACGTGTTCGAGGCCTTCGTGGAGCGCGACGAGCGCGCTGCGGCGGCATTCGTGGCGACACGGCCGGGGCACTGGAAGGTCGACCTGTACGCGTTGGCCCGCCGGCGCCTGCAGGCCGCCGGGCTGGACCCGGCCAGAATCAGTGGCGGGCAGTACTGCACGCTGGCCGATCCGCAGCGGTTCTACTCGCACCGGCGCGACCGCCGCACCGGGCGCATGGCGACCCTGGCGTGGATCGCGCCGTGACCGTCTGAACGATCGTGACGAGCCGGCCAGCGGCCGGCACTACCGTACGCGCGTCCCGTAGCCCGGCGACGTCACCCTTCCAGGGCTTGAAGATACGTCTGCCGCCAATGATTGATGTCGTAGGTGCGCAGGTGGTCCATCATCGCCTGCCAGCGCTCCACGCGCTTCTTCAGCGGCATCGTCGCGGCCGTGGCGATCGCATCGGCCACGCCATCGAGGTCATGTGGATTGACCAGCAGTGCCTGCTTGAGTTCATCGGCAGCGCCGGCCAGCAGTGACAGCACCAGTACGCCCGGATTCTCCGGATCCTGCGAGGCGACGTATTCCTTGGCGACCAGGTTCATGCCGTCGCGCAACGGGGTCACCAGGCCCACCGCCGCCGCCCGGTAGAAGCCGGTCAGGGTGGCATGGGTGAAGTTCTGGTTGACGTAGCGCAGCGGGGTCCAGTCCGGCGCGGCATGCCCGCCGTTGATGTGCCCGGCGATCTGTTCCAGCTGGCCGCGCAGCTGCCGGTACTCGGTGACATCGCCACGGGATACCGGGGCGATCTGCAGATACGTGAGCGAGCCATGCTGGTCCGGGTGGCGTTCCAGATAGCGCTCGAAGCCCTGGAAGCGTTCGGGCAGGCCCTTGGAGTAGTCCAGCCGGTCCACGCCGATCGCCAGCTGGCGATTGCGCAGGCTGCCGCGCAGGTCCTTGACCGCTGGCTTGTTCGCCCCGGCCTTGGCCTGCCGCGCGATGAACTCGGTATCGATGCCGATCGGGAAGGCCGCGGCGCGGAAGCGTCGGCCGCCGGGTGCTTCCAGCTCGCCATCGGGCAGCACCCGGCCGCCACCGAACAGGCGCACGTAGGACTGGAAACGGTCCGCATCGCGCTGGGTCTGGAAGCCGACCAGGTCATAGGCGTACAGGCTGGAGAACAACCGCAGGTGGTCGGGCATGGCCTGCAGCAGGTCCGCCGAGGGCATCGGCACATGCAGGAAGAAGCCGATCCGGCAGCCGATGCCACGCTCGCGCAGCAGCGAGGCGAGCGGGATCAGGTGGTAATCGTGGATCCAGACGATGTCGTCTTCGCGCAGCAGCGGGGCGAGCTTCTCGGCGAACAGCGCGTTGACCCGGCGGTACGTTTCGCGCGTCCCGCGGTCGTAGTCGACCAGGTCCAGCCGGAAGTGCAGCAATGGCCACAGCGTGCGATTGGCGAAGCCGTTGTAGTAGCCGTCCACATCGCGCTTGTTGAGGTCCATGGTGACGTAGCGGATGTCACCGTCCACCTGCTCATGCAGCGTGCCGCTGTTGTCGCGTACCGACTTGCCGCTCCAGCCGAACCACAGCCCGCCACGTTCCTTGAGCGCGGCGAGCAGGCCGACCGCCAGGCCGCCGGCGCGGGATTCACCGGGAACGGCGACCCGGTTGGACACGACGACCAGGCGGCTCATGATGCCTCCTGCCAGCTGCGCGACAGGCGCATGGCGGCGGTGATCAGGCCCACGTGCGAATAGGTCTGCGGGAAGTTGCCCCAGGCCTCGCCATTGTCGAAGGCCAGGTCTTCGGAGAGCAGGCCCAGGTGATTGCGGCGCTCCAGCAGCATCTCGAACATCTCGCGCGCTTCGTCCAGGCGACCGATCGCGGCAAGCGCATCGATGTACCAGAAGGTGCAGATGGTGAAGCTGGTTTCCGGTTCGCCGAAGTCATCCGGTGCCACGTAACGGTACAGCGCGTTGCCATGTTTGAGATCGCGGCCGATCGCCTCGACGGTGGCGACAAAGCGTGCGTCGGTGGCATCGATGAACCCGATGTCGGCCAGCAGCAGCAACGAGGCATCCAGGCGGTGGCCACCGAAGGTATCAGTGAAGTGCCCGAGCGCTTCGCTCCACGAGTCGCGCATGATCCGCGCATGGATGATGTCGGCTCGCTCGCGCCAGTAGGTGGCGCGGTCATCCAGCTTCAGCCGCACCGCGATCTTGCACAGGCGGTCGCAGGCGGCCCAGCACATCGCGCTGGTGTAGGTATGCACTTCGGTGCGGCCACGGAACTCCCACAGCCCGGCATCGGGCACGTCATGCAGGGTGAAGGCCTGCTCGCCGAGCGGCTCCAGCCGCGCGAAGGTGTGTGCATCGCCCGGGTCCTGCAGGCGGCGATCGAAGAACAGCTGCGTGGAGGCGAGCACCACGCTGCCATAGACATCGTGCTGGCGCTGCACCCAGGCCAGGTTGCCGCGACGCACCGGCCCCATGCCGCGGTAGCCGGACAGCGAGGGGACTTCGCTTTCTTCCAGCTTGGCCTCGAAGCTGATGCCGTACAGTGGCTGCAGGCTGCCATCGGCGGTGGCCAGGTTGAAGATGTAGCCCAGGAACTGCTCCATCGTGCGCGTGGCGCCGAGGCGGTTGAGCGTACGCACCACGAAGGCGGCATCGCGCAACCAGCAATAGCGGTAATCCCAGTTGCGGATGCTGCCGGGCGCTTCGGGAATGGAGGTCGTCATCGCGGCGATGATCGCGCCGCTGTCTTCGTACTGGCACAGTTTCAGGGTGATCGCGCTGCGGATCACCGCGTCCTGCCATTCCAGCGGGATGGACAGATAGCGCACCCATTCGCGCCAGTAGTCGCGCGTGCGCTGGAAGGACTCCTGTACGTAGCCGCTGAGCGAACGGTTGAGCGACTCGTCCACGCCCAGTACCAGGTGCACCGGGTGGTTGAGCACGAACGGCAGGCCGTCGCGCACGAAGCGCAGCGGCACATCCGTGGTCAGGCGCAGCACGTGGTCGGGCAGCACCCAGCGGATGTGGTTGCTGCCCCAGGTCGAATCGGGAACACGCGCGCCCCAGTCGGCTAGTGGCCGGGCGCGCACGATGATGCGCGGGTTGCCGGACAGCGGGCGGACCTGGCGGATCAGGCTGACCGGCCGGTAGAAGCGGTCGTTCTGGCGCCAGCGCGGCGCGAAATCGATGATTTCCAGCGCGCCGCCATGCTTGTCGCGCAGCACGGTGCGCAGGATGGCGGTGTTGGTCAGGTAGCTCTGTTCGCTCTCGACCATGTCCTCCAGCTCGATGCCGAAGTCACCGCCCTGTTGTTGATTGGGGCCAAGCAGGGCGCAGAAGGTGGGGTCGCCGTCGAAGGTCGGCAGGCAGCTCCAGACGACGCGCGCGTGCTTGTCGATCAGCGCGCCGAAGCTGCCATTGCCGACCACGCCCAGATTCAGATCGGGTTCGCTCATGATGCAGGAAGTCTCGTGTCATGCCGCGGCGGCACACCGGTGGGGGAGACCTGCGCGCGGCGTCAGGGGGCCTTGGGGTCAAGGCATCAGTAGGCATTCTCGCGAAGCCAGGCGTGGACGCTGCGTATCGTCGGCAGCGAGAACACCGCATCGCTCGGCTCGCGCGCACCGACCAGCACGCTCCAGCCATGCAGATCATTGGCTGCGCCGAAGCCGAATTCATCGGTGAGGTCATCGCCGACGAACACCGGCATGCGATCACGGAACGGCGGCTGCAGCATCAGCTGCCGCATCGCACGCCCCTTGTCGCTGCCTTCAGGCAGGAATTCGATCACATGGTCGCCGGGCTGCAGCCGGTAGCCGCCATGCCCGCGGATATGCCGTTCGGCAAACGCACGCACGTCATTGGCGGCATGCGGAGCACCACGCCAATGCAGGGCCAGGCTGCGGCCCTTGTCTTCAACGAGCACGCCGGGATAGCCATGCGCGAACCGCATCGCCTGCTGGTGCAGGGCGTGCAGCCACTCACTGGTATCGGCGGAGGGATCGCTGCTCTGCGCGCGCTGCTCGTGGTTGCGCAGCTCATGGCCATGCAGGCCGGCGGCGGGCAGGCTCAGGGGAGCGAAGAGTTTGTCCAGCTGGGCCAGCGGCCGGCCGCTGATCAGCGCGACCGCGCCATCCAGGCGGTCGCTGATGCGCCCGATCGCTTCACGCACATCCGGCAGCAGCGCGACCGACTCGGGGTCGTCCGCGAATTCGATAAGGGTGCCATCCACGTCCAGGAACAGCGCACAGGCATCGTCCAGCAGCGGCGGCGGCGGACGTTGGGGGAAGTCGTTGGCCATGGTGACCAACATGCCAGCGTGGATGTGATTGCCAGGTCATGGCATCACCCCATGCCGCCTCCCCGTTCACCACCGGTAGAGCCGGTTGGTCGGCTGCAGCAACCCGGTAGAGCCGACCGTCGGTCGGCTGCACCAAACCCGGTAGAGCCGACCGTTGGTCGGCTGCACCCCGTCAGAACGTATACCGCACGCGCCCGTAGTAATACGCACCATTGCTACCGATCGGTGACAGCACGTCATACGGCAGGTTGCCGAAGTAGTAGATATCGTCGTTGGACAGATCCGAGTAGTTGTCGGTCAGGTTCTGCCCGCCCAGCGCCACGCTCCACTGCGGGGTGATCTTGTATTCCACCTCGGCATCCAGCTGCCACTCGGCCCCGTAGGTCTGGCGCGGAATATAGCCATCACCGAAGTTGAACACGCGGGTGACGCTGCCATAGCGGCTCAGGCGGCTGCTCAGCGACCAGCGATCATCGGCCCAGCTGGCGGCCAGCGCGGCGCGGGTGCGCGGGGTCGCATCGGTCAGCGTATTGGTCTCTTCCACGCCGAACAGCACGTAGTCCGGATCCAGCGCGAGCAGGCCCGGCGGGGTGGCGAGCACGTTCTTCAGCGTGGTCTTGGTGTAGGCGTAGGTGCCGGTCAGCACCAGCTCGCCATCGCCCAGCGACTGCCGCCAGTTGCTCACCAGTTCCGCGCCGCGGGTGCGGGTATCGGCGGCGTTGACGAAGAAGCTGGCGCTCTGCAGGCCGGCCACGCCGAACTGCTGCTGCACGTAGTCGGTCAGCGCATCACCGGTGATGCTTTCCGACAGTGCGATGCGGTCATCGATGTCGATCTGGAAGAAGTCCAGCGAGACATCGAAGTGCTCGCCGATACGGCTGGTGAAACCCAGGCTGGTGTTGAGCGACTTCTCCGGCTTCAGGTCGGTGGCGCCCAGGCCACGCGCGATCGGATTGTTCACCGACAGCACGCGGCCCTGCACCAGCTGGCCGGCCGCGTTGTAGCCGGTGGACGTGGATTCGTAGCCGATCTGCGCCAGCGACGGGGCACGGAAGTTGTTTGAGATCGCACCGCGCAGCGCGAAGGCCGGCGTGAATTCGTAGCGCAGGCCCAGCTTGCCGGTGAGCTCGCCACCGAAATCATCGCTGTGCTCGTAGCGTGCGGCCAGATCGCTTGAGAAATGCTCACCGAACTGGCTGGACAGGCTGGCGTAGGCGCTGGCGACATCGCGCGAGAGCGAGGTCGCATCCTGCGGGGTCAGGCCACCACCGGCCTGCGAGCCGGTCGGGCGATCCGTGAACGAACCCGCGGCATAGCTGGTCGGATCGCCCGGGCGGGTCTGGTAATGGTCGCGGCGCGCTTCCAGGCCCAGGCCAAGGCTGTGGGTGATGCTCTCGCCCTGCGAGAACACACGGCCGAGGTCGACGTTCGCGACCGTCAGCTCATTGCGGTAATCACCGGTCTTGAACCGGGTCGGGCTGGTCGGGCCCAGCGAGGCGTTGAGCGAGTTGCGCAGGCGGTAAGTGAACGTGTTGATGCCGTAATCCAGGCTCGCATCGTAGTTCCACTCGCCCCACTGGCCCTTCGCGCCGGCCACGGCCTGTACGTCGCGGTTTTCGCCCTCGGAGATCGGACGGTAGCCGTTCGTGTAGACCTGCGCCCAGTTGGCGTCGCTGTCCGGGTAGCGGAAGTAGTTCGCGCCTTCGCTGTCGCGCTGGTTGAAGGTGGCGAAGCTGTAGAACGTGGAGGTTTCACCGAACGGCAGCTGCGCGTTGTACCAGGCGTTCAGGTCCTTGGTCTTGCCATCGCCGAGCACGTAGTTGCGCTTGCCCTGCAGGGCAAGGTTGGTCGGGGTCTGGTCCCACGGCGGGATCTGGTCGAAGCCGGCGCGATTGGTGCCTTCGTGATTTTTCAGCTCCAGGCCCACGCGCAGGAAGCCGCCCTCATCACCCAGCCGGGTGCCGACCTTGGCACTGGCGTAGCTGGTCTGGCCGTCGGTGAGGGTGCGGTCGATCGGCTTGAGGTCGGTGTGGTTGGCGCCGAAGCTCGCTTCGAATGCGCCGCCTTCCGGCGCGTCATCCAGGATCACGTTGATCACGCCGGCCACCGCATCGGAGCCGTACAGCGCACCGGCGCCATCGCGCAGCACTTCGATGCGCTTGATCGCGCTGACCGGGATGGCGTTGAAATCGACCGGGGTGGTGCCCTTGCCGATCTTGCTGTCGGTGTTGACCAGGGCGCTGCTGTGGCGGCGCTTGCCGTTGACCAGCACCAGCACCTGATCGGGCGAGAGGCCGCGCAGCTGGGCGGCCCGGATGTGGTCGGCACCGCCGGAGTTGGACTGGCGCGGGAAGTTGAACGAGGGCAGCAGCGCCTGCAGGGCGCTGCCCAGCTCGCCATTGACCACGCCGGCCTTGCGAATGTCCTCGGCGGTGAGCACATCCACCGGCGAGGTGGATTCCAGCACGGTCCGGTCAACGGCACGGGTGCCGGTGACGATCACGGTGTCCAGCGTTTTGGCGGTGTTCGGCGCGTCCTGCGCAAGTACGTCCTGGGCCAGCAGGGGGGAGGAAAGGACGAGCGCGATGGCAAGGCCAAGGCGCGACGCGGACGGACGGGACATGCGGACTCCAGCGGGACGACGAGGGGGAGGGAGGGGCGGGGGAGGGGTGGCGGAAGGAGCCGGCATCGCCGATCCAAGGTCGGCACTACCAATCCATCCGGATGAAGCGATATATTATCTTCGCGTGATGTCCCTGTGTGACGCAAGTCCCATCGGGGTGGTTATCAGCAGATAGCGATTGGCGATCTGCGCCGGACCGGGATGTCCGGCACGCTCCTTCCCCCTGCCTGTCCCTGAGTTTCCGGAGAGTTGTCCATGTCGTTCCGCGCCATCCTGATTGCCCTGGTCCTGGCCACCAGCGGCTGTGCCACCGCCGCCCCGGCCGCCAAATCCACCCCGCCAGCCGCCGCCACGGCCACCCTGCAGGGTGACGCCGCGCGCCCGGATGCCGCCGCCGGCTGGGTCCGCAGCGAGCTGTATTTCGGCGTGGGCGAAGAAACCGGCGTGGCCGACCGCCCGCAGACCGAGGGCATCAGTGACGCGCAGTGGCGCGCCTTCCTCGACAAGGAAGTCACCCCGCGCTTCCCGGACGGCCTGACCGTGTTCGATGCCTACGGCCAGTGGCTGTTCCGTGGCGCCCCCGAGCCGAACCGCCTGCGCACCAAGGTGCTGGTGGTGCTGCACGAGAACACCCCGCAGCGCCGCGCCGACATCGAAGCGATCCGCCTGGCATGGAAGCAGGCCACCGGCCACCAGTCGGTGCTGTGGGCGCAGCAGGCGGTTGAAGTATCGTTCTGACCCAGGGCGCCGCAGCGGCGCTGCACGGAGCGATGATGAAACACGGCAATGCGATGCTGGCCGCGGTGTTGATGGGCGTGGCGGCAGCGTCCGCGCACGCGCAGGACGCCGCCCCGGCCCGGCTTCTGCTCGAGGTGGCTGGCGGCGTGCAGGTGCAGGCGACGCTGCAGGACGACGGCGGTATTTCCGTCGTACTGGCCCCGTCGGGCAAGCGTCAGGTGCTGCCGGGGGTGACCGACGCGGACGGCAACGCACGCCTGTCCGCCGAGGATGTCGATTTCGATGGTCACCCGGAGCTGGTCGCGCGCGCCGCGGTCGGCATGGTCAACGAAGCGGTCGCGGTGTACCGCTACGCTCCGGCGCGACAGGAACTGGTGGCGCTGGCGCCCATCGCGAACGACCGCGCGCAGTGCGGTGACCTGATGGGGCTGACGGTGGAGGCAGACAACCGCACCCTGAGCAGCAGCTGCCGCAGCGGGCCGATGTGGTACGTGGATCAGTACCGCTACGACGGCGGTCGCCTGTACCTGTACCGCGCCGAGCGCATGTTGATGCTCGACGATCTGCTCGAGCCTTACGTGTTCGTGAAGCAGACCGCCGACAGCGGTCCCCTGGCGGTCTGGAGCACCTTCGATCCTGACGGCAACGTGCTGGAGACCGCGATCGGCGATGGTCTGGAGGTGCCGCGCGCCGGCTCGCCGCTGCTGCGGATTTCCGGGCATGTGATGGTGGCGCGGCTGCCGTTGTACCGCCAGCCCGGTGATGCCACGACCCCGCGGTATCTGGTGCGCGATGACCGCGTGGAGCTGCTCGATGAGCGCGATGGCTGGGTGCAGGTAAGTTATGACCACCCCACGCGCGGCGCGGTGCTGGGCTGGGTGAACACGCAGCCGTGACCCAGCGCCGGGACGCGTAAACCCACACGAGTGTCACTTGCCCGGGACTAGGCTGACGCTTCCCCCTCGTCGTGGAAGCATGTCATGAGCAAGCGCGTTGCCGAGATCGTGGTTGAGACCCTCCAGGCCGCCGGTGTCCGTCACTGTTACGGCATCGTCGGCGATACCCTCAACTACGTCACCGATGCCATCCATCACAGCGAGATCGAGTGGGTACACATGCGGCATGAGGAAGTGGCCGCGTTTGCCGCCGGTGCCGAGTCGCTGATCAGCGGGCAGCTCACCGCCTGCGCCGGCTCGTGCGGCCCGGGCGGGCTGCATTTCATCAATGGCGTGTTCGAGACCAACCGCAACCGCGCGCCGATGGTGCTGATCGCCAGCCAGGTGGTCACCGCCGAGCTGGGCATGGAGTTCCCGCAGGAAGTCGACTTCAAGGCGGTGTATGGCAGCTGCAGCGTGTTCTGCGAGCAGGTGCAGAGCGCTGAGCAGGCGCGCCGCGTGGTGACGTTGGCGTGCCAGGCGGCGATCAGCCGCCGCGGTGTGGCGGTGGTGATCCTGCCGGCCGACATCAGCGAAGCGGAGGTCAAGCACGATGTGCCGTTCTCGGTGCATTACACCCAGCCGGTGCTGCGCCCGTCGGACGATGAACTGCAGCGCATCGCCGCGCTGATCGGCGAGGGCAAGCGCATCGGCATCTACGCAGGTGCGGGCTGCGAACATGCGCATGATGCCCTGGTTGCGCTGGGTGCCCGGCTCAAGGCACCGATCGCGCATACCTCGCGCGCGAAGGACTTCGTGGAGTACGACAACCCGTACAACATGGGCATGACCGGCATCTTCGGCATCGAGTCCGGGTATCACACGCTGATGGCCTGCGACACGCTGCTGCTGCTCGGCGCGGACTTCGCGTGGGGCCAGTACTACCCGGACAAGGCCATGCTGATCCAGGTGGACCGCGATGGCAGCCATCTGGGCCGCCGGCATCCGGTGAATCTGGGCGTGGTAGGGGATATCGGCCCGACCCTGGAAGCACTGCTGCCACTGCTGCCCGAACGCGAGGACCGCAGCTTCCTGGATGAGTGCATGGAGCACCGCGAGAAGGCGCTGGCCACGCGCGCCAAGGAAGAGCAGCCGGGCGAGGGCGAGCTGATCCACCCGCAGCATCTCACCGCCCTGATCGACCGCCACGCTGCCGACGACGCGCTCTTTACCGCAGATGGCGGCTCGCCGATGGTCTGGATCCTGCGCCATATCCGCGTCAATGGGCGCCGCCGCACGCTGACCAGCCTGCTGCACGGCACGATGGCCAATGCGATGCCGCAGGCGCTGGGCCTGCAGAAGGCCTACCCGGGCCGCCAGGTAATTTCGCTCTCCGGCGACGGTGGCCTGGCGATGCTGCTGGGCGACCTGTTCACCGCCGTGCAGGAGAACCTGCCGATCAAGGTGGTGGTCTACAACAACAGCTCGCTGAATTTCGTCGAGCTGGAGCAGAAGGTCGAAGGCCTGCTGGACAACTACACCGACCTGAAGAACCCCGATTTCGGCCGCCTGGCCGAGGTGATCGGGTTCTACGGACGCACCGTGACCCGCTCGGAGGACCTGGAGCAGGCGGTGAAGGATTTCCTGGCGCACCCTGGCCCGGCGCTGCTGGACGTGCACACCAGCCCGACCGAGCTGGTGATGCCGCCGCAGGTGGAAGCCAAGCAGGTGGCCGGTACTGCCCTGTACGCGGCCAAGGCGCTGCTGAGCGGGCGGGTCGGGGATGTACGGGACCTGCTGGCGAACAACTTCCTCAACAAGCCCTGATCCCCGCGCTCCGGTAGTGCCGGCCGCTAGCCGGCTCCCGCCATTGCCCGAAGCATTCTGAAGGAGCCGGCCAGCGGCCGGCTCTACCCGGACGCAATCGCGTATGCGATGACCCATACATCCCGGCGTTCCATTGATGTGCCTGTTACTGGGGGCGGCGAGGCCCTACCATCGGCTACCCCCTCCCCATGGCCGCCCCCGCGCATGTCCGCCTCCGCTCCCGTCCCCACCGGACGCCCCCGCTGGTTCGTCGCCGGCGATCTCAACGGTTTCTTCGGCCTGGTGGTCGACAACCTGTCCATCCTCGGCTTCATCGCGATGGCCCTGGTCGGCATCTTCCAGTTCCCCGCGGATGTGGTGTTCGGCCGCATGTTCCCGGGTACCGCCTTCGGCGTGCTGGTCGGCAACGTGCTCTACACCTGGATGGCGCGCCGGCTGGCCGCGCGCACCGGTCGCGATGATGTCACCGCGATGCCGCTCGGCCTGGACGCGCCGACCAGCATCGGCATGGCGCTGCTGGTGCTCGGCCCGGCCTTCCTCGCCTTCAAGGGCCAGGGCTTGGCCCCGCACGATGCAGCCATCGCCACCTGGCAGCTGGGCATGGCCTCGCTGGTGATCATGGGCGTGCTCAAGGTGATCCTGTCGTTCTTCGGCGAGGCGGTGACCCGCGCGCTGCCGCGCGCCTCGCTGCTCGGCTCGATCGCCGGCATCGCGATCGTGCTGATGGGCTTCCTGCCGCTGCTGGAAACGCTGCGCTCGCCGGTCGTCGGCTTCGTCACCCTCGGCCTGCTGCTGTACGTGCTGATCGCCAAGCGCAAACTGCCGATCCGCGCGCCCGGCGTGCTGGTCGCCTTCGTCTTCGGCACGATCCTGTATTACGGACTCGGCCTGGCCGGCCTGGGTGCGCCGGGCTTCAAGGTGCCCGAGTGGGTACCGCCGCAGGTGGTGCTGCCCTGGCCGACACTGGGGTTCATCGACGGCCTGCCGACCGCGATCACCTACCTGCCGCTGCTGCTGCCGTTCGGCCTGCTGATGGTGGTCGGTGGCATCAACGTTTCCGAAAGCGCGCGTGCGGCCGGCGATGATTACCGCACCCGCGACATCCTGCTGGTGGAGGCCGTCGCCACGCTGGTGGCCGGGTTCTGCGGCGGCGTCGCGCAGACCACGCCGTACATCGGCCAGCCCGCCTACAAGCACATGGGCGCGCGCAGCGGTTACACGTTGCTGACCGGCCTGTTCGTGGGCATCGGCGGCATGCTCGGGGTGATTTCCGGGCTGGTGCAGTGGCTGCCGCTGGCCGTGCTCGCGCCGATCATCGTGTACGTGGCGATCGACATCACCACCCAGGCCTTCCAGGCCACGCCGCGCGAGCACGCCGGCGCGATGGTGCTCGGCTTCCTGCCTTCGGTGGCCTACCTGCTGGCGATCAAGGCCCCGGGCTGGATCGCCCCGGAACAGCTCGTGGCGATGACCACTACGCTGGACGGGCATGGCCTGCCGGAGCTGGCGGTGATCTTCACCCTGGGCAACGGCTTCATCATCACCTCGATGCTGTGGATCGCGGCGGTGGTGGCGATGATCGATGGGAAGCTGCTGCGCGCCTCCGGGTTCCTGCTGGTGGCTGCGGTGCTGACCCTGTTCGGCCTGATCCACTCGGTGGATCCGCGCGGTGGCATCTATCTGCCGTGGCAGCTGGAGGGCCTGCCGAAGATCATCAGCTGGCAGTTCACCGGCGCGTACGTGGCGCTGGCCGGGTTGCTGGCGCTGTTGTCGCTGCAGAAGCAGCCTTCGGAACGCGCGTAGCGCTGTAGTGCCGGCCGCTGGCCGGCTGCGTTTCATTGTGCTCACGACCAACGGTCGTGAGCTACCGAATGGGGTAGGTCTGCTGCGGAGCCGGCCAGCGGCCGGCACTACCTGCTCACGACCAGCGGTCGTGAGCTACCGAATGGGGGCAGGCCTGCTGCGGAGCCGGCCAGCGGCCGGCGCGGCATCATTGCTCGCCATCCAGCTCCGGGTAATGCCGGAAAATGCCGTTGGTGTTGAACGCCAGGCGCCGTTCCGAGGCGAGATAGGCGGCGATGTTGGGCCGGGTTTCCACCCGGTCCTTCAGGGCGCGTAGCTGCGGCAGCGTCGGCCAAAGGGCCTGCATGCGGCGCGGGAACATGTACTCCAGCCCGCTCAGCAGCTGGAACAGCGACAGATCGACATAGGAGTGCTCGCGCAGCGGATGACGCCCACCGTTGTGCTTGAGCACGTTTTCGAAGTAACCGAGGAACTTGGGCATGCGCTCGCCGCGCATCGACGCCGCGCGCGCCTTGGCTTCGTGTTTCTGGTCGTCGTAGTACTTCGAGGCCGCGATCGGGTGGTGGGTGTCATGCACCTCGGCCACCAGATCGGCGATGGTCAGCTGCAACTGCAGGGCCTGCTGCCGCCGTGAACTGGCATCGGGCACCAGGCCGAGTTCGGGTCCCAGATGATCCAGGATCGCGCCGACCTGGGCGATCACCTGCCGGCCGGTGCGCAGGAATGGTGGGGCAAACGGCTGCAGGCCCTCGACCTTGCCGTCCAGATACGGCTGCATCACGGCATCGCCGTGGACCCGCGCCATATCCGTGTAGCCCGCGCCCGCATCCTCCAGCGCCAGCCGCACGAACTCGCCGCGGCCCTGGATGCCGGTCCAGTAATACAGTTCGTAATGCATGCAGCCACTCCGTGCGGAACCGGTGGCCAGCATGGCCCGCGCAGCCGAAAGCAGGCGTGAGCGCAGCGTGGTTCCCGTGCTAGGGTCGAGCGGGGATGTCGATCGGAGCAGGCGATGCGGATGTGGGCGATGGGCGTGTGCGTGGCGATGTTGCCGGCTGCCGTAGCGGCCGACCCGGTGGCCCTGCACGATGGCTTCGGCTACAGCGATGCAGTGCTGCGTGCGGAACTGACGACGCTGCGCGAGATGAGCGGGGTATCCGGTGCACGCCGGCACCTGGGTGCGGCAGGCTATCACCGCGTCCGTGGTGAGCTGGCCGCCTCCAATCGGGCTGCACGCCAGTGCCTGGACGAAACCCGTGATGCGCCGCCTGCGCTGCAGGGGCTGGCCTTCCTGTGTGAATCCACCTTGGCCGGCAATGCGCTGATCGAGGGCGATATCGCTGGATGGGCGAGCCTGATGCTGCGCGTGCGCGAGGACTACCAGCGCACCATCGTGCCGATGCTCAAGCCCGGCGACGAAGTGCCCGATGTCACCCGCCCGGCATTCGCGGCGTTCACCGCCTGGCCGCGCAGTGCGCCGCCCGTTGCCGAGCGCGAGCAGGAGGTGGCGGTGCCGATCCAGTTCAGCAACGAGCTGCCCTCGGTCACGCTTACCCTGCACGGCACGCGCGACGGCCATCCCGTCAGCCAGGAGGCGGCCTTCATCGTCGATACCGGCGCCCCGCGTTCGCACATCACGCGCGCGCTGGCCGAAACGCTGGGCCTGACAGTGACCGAAAACTTCGTGGTCTCACGCATCATCGACGGCGACATCCAGCAGGCGGGGCTGGCTGCACCGATCGATATCGAGCTGGGCGGGCAGCGGGTGCGCGATGTCTCGTTCAACAGCGAAGCCACGCGCGAGCTCAACCTGATCGGCCTGGATGTGCTGCGCGCGCTGGGACGGGTCCGCCTTTCCCGTGACACGCTGACCCTGCTCGGGACGCAGACTCCAGCCGCCTGCACACGGCGGATGGTGTTCACCTCCTCGTTGTGGGGGCCGTTCCAGCAGGCCCGCTACCCGATCCGCGGTCGCGAAAACACGCTCATGCTGGTCGACACCGGCTTCAATGGGGCATTCCAGATGCGTGGTGCGCCACGCTCGTCGGTGCCGGCCGCCGCAATCCAGCGCAAGAATGTCATCACCACGCGCGGGGCGGAGGACATCGAGTACGCGCCGGCCAGCACGCCATTGCAGGTGGCCGATACCTTGGCGAACATTCCGGTGGATATCGCCTTCCAGTCGCCGGATCTGTTTCCCTCGTCGTGGCGGGTCGGCTACGGCGTCACCGGCGGCTACGACGTGGCGCTGGACCTGCCGGCCGGCATCGGCTGCCTGGTGCCATTGCCGCCCGAACCGCCCCTGCTGGGCCGCCCGCCAGGGGCCTGACGAAGCCTGAATCGGCATCTCATCCACCCTTGAAACACGCCCCCGTAACCGCATCTCAGGGACAGTGCTGGCACGGCCAGCCCCGTTTACATCGAGGACAAGATCATGCGGATGGACAAGCTCACCTCGCGTTTCCAGCAGGCGCTGGCCGACGCGCAGTCGTTGGCCGTGGGCCGCGACCACAACATCATCGAACCGGTACATGTGTTCAGCGCGCTGCTGGACCAGCAGGGTGGCAGCACGCGCCCGCTGCTGGCCCAGGCCGGCGTCAACGTGCCGGTACTGCGCGAACGTTTGAATGAAACCCTGGAGGCCCTGCCCAAGGTCTCCGGGCAGGAAGGCAACCTGTCGATCGGCAACGATCTGAACCGGCTGCTCAACAACACCGACAAGCTGGCCCAGCAGCACGGCGATGCCTTCATCGCCAGTGAGTGGTTCGTGCTGGCCGCGGTCGACGATGGCGGCACCCTGGGCATGGCGCTGCGCGCCGCCGGTGCCGACAGGAAGAAGATCGAAACCGCCATCGACAAGGTGCGCGGCGGCGAGACCGTGCAGTCGGAAAATGCGGAAGACCAGCGCCAGGCGCTGGAGAAATACACCATCGACCTGACCGCGCGCGCAGAGAGCGGCAAGCTGGATCCGGTAATCGGCCGCGATGAGGAGATCCGTCGCACCATCCAGGTCCTGCAGCGCCGCACCAAGAACAACCCGGTGCTGATCGGTGAACCCGGCGTGGGCAAGACCGCCATCGTGGAGGGCCTGGCCCAGCGCATCATCAACGACGAAGTGCCCGAGGGCCTGCGCGGCAAGCGCGTGCTGTCGCTGGACATGGGCGCGCTGATCGCCGGTGCCAAGTTCCGCGGCGAGTTCGAAGAGCGCCTGAAGGGCGTGCTCAACGACCTGGCCAAGAGCGAAGGGCAGGTGATCCTGTTCATCGACGAACTGCACACGATGGTCGGCGCCGGCAAGGCCGACGGCGCGATGGACGCGGGCAACATGCTCAAGCCAGCGCTGGCGCGCGGTGAACTGCACTGCGTCGGTGCGACCACGCTGGACGAATACCGCAAGTACATCGAGAAAGATGCCGCGCTGGAGCGCCGCTTCCAGAAGGTGCTGGTGGGCGAGCCGAGCGTCGAAGACACGATTGCCATCCTGCGCGGGCTGAAGGAAAAGTACGCCGTGCACCATGGCGTGGAAATCACCGACCCGGCGATCGTCGCAGCGGCCACGCTGTCGCACCGCTACATCGCCGACCGCCAGCTGCCGGACAAGGCCATCGACCTGATGGACGAGGCCGCCTCGCGCATCCGCATGGAGATCGACTCCAAGCCGGAGGAACTGGATCGCCTGGAACGCCGCGTGATCCAGCTCAAGATCCAGCGCGAAATGCTCAAGAAAGAAAAGGACGACGCCTCGCGCCAGCGCCTGGCCGATCTGGAAACCGACATCGATGCACTGGAGCGCGAATTCTCCGACCTCAATGAAATCTGGAAGTCGGAGAAGGCGACGCTGCAGGGTGCCACCCGGATCAAGGAGCAGATCGAACAGGCCAAGCTGGAACTGGAATCGGCGCAGCGCCGCCAGGATTTCGGCCGCATGAGCGAGATCCAGTACGGGCAGCTGCCGCAGCTGGAAAAGCAGCTGGCCGCCGCGCAGGAAGTGGAAACCAGTGAGTTCAAGCTGGTCCAGGACCGGGTGACCGCCGAGGAGATCGCCGAAGTGGTCTCGCGCTGGACCGGCATCCCGGTCAACCGCATGCTCGAAGGCGAGCGCGACAAGCTGCTGCGCATGGAAGAGGTGCTGCACAACCGCGTGGTCGGCCAGGAGGAGGCGATCAAGGTGGTCTCCGATGCGGTGCGGCGTTCGCGTGCGGGCTTGTCCGATCCGGACCGTCCCAGCGGCTCGTTCCTGTTCCTGGGGCCGACCGGCGTGGGCAAGACCGAGCTGTGCAAGTCGTTGGCCGAGTTCCTGTTCGACAGCGCCGACGCGATGATCCGCATCGACATGAGCGAGTTCATGGAGAAGCACAGCGTCGCGCGCCTGATCGGTGCGCCCCCGGGCTACGTGGGCTACGAAGAAGGTGGCTACCTGACCGAGGCGGTGCGTCGTCGCCCGTATTCGCTGATCCTGCTCGATGAGGTGGAGAAGGCGCATCCGGACGTGTTCAACATCCTGCTGCAGGTGCTGGACGATGGCCGCCTGACCGATGGCCAGGGCCGCACGGTGGACTTCCGCAATACCGTCATCGTGATGACCTCCAACCTGGGCTCGCACCAGATCCAGGACATGAGCAGCGATGACAGCCCGGAGGCCTACACGCAGATGAAGGCCGCGGTGATGGGCGTGGTGCAGGCGCACTTCCGCCCGGAATTCATCAACCGCCTGGACGACATCGTGGTGTTCCACCCGCTGGACAAGGTGCAGATCAAGCAGATCGCCCGCATCCAGATGCAGGGCCTGGAAAAGCGCCTGGCCGAACGCGGCCTGCGCATCGAGGTCAGCGACGAGGCCTTCCAGCTGCTGGGCAACGTCGGCTTCGATCCGGTTTATGGTGCGCGTCCGCTCAAGCGTGCGATCCAGTCGCAGCTGGAGAACCCGCTGGCGCAGAAGATCCTGTCCGGCGAGTTCCTCAACGGCGATGTGATCCGGGTCGATGCGGCCGAGGGCAAGCTGGTGTTCGTGAAGGGCTGAGCCCCGCGCGCACCGGCGGCCTGATAACCGCTGGGCCTCACACCATGCATGTTCGGCATGAACCCCCGCCTCGGCGGGGGTTTTTTGTTCGGTATCGTCGGCATTCACCTGGAGGCGATGCGCTATGTCCGAACAATGCAGTCCCGAATCACAGTGGCGCGCGGAGACGATCGCGGTGCATGGCGGTTACCGGCCCGACCCCACCACGCGCGCGGTGGCGGTGCCGATCTACCAGACCGTGGCCTACGCCTTCGATGACACCCAGCACGGCGCGGACCTGTTCGACCTGAAAGTGCCGGGCAACATCTACACCCGCATCATGAACCCGACCACGGACGTGCTCGAGCAGCGCATCGCCGCGCTGGAGGGCGGGATCGGTGCACTGGCACTGGCTTCGGGCCAGGCCGCGATCACCTACGCGATCCAGACCATCGCCGAGGCGGGCGACAACATCGTCTCGGCCAGTGCCCTGTACGGCGGCACCTACAACCTGTTCGCGCACACGCTGCCGCAGTTCGGGATCGAAACGCGCTTTGCCGACTACCGCGATCCGCAGGCGTTCGGCGCGCTGATCGATGAGCGCACCAAGGCGGTGTTCGTCGAATCCATCGGCAACCCGCGCGGCAACATCACCGACATCGAGGCGGTGGCAAAGATCGCGCATGCGCATGGCGTGCCGCTGATCGTGGACAACACGGTCGCCACGCCCTACCTGCAGCGCTCGTTCGATTTCGGCGCGGACATCGTGGTGCATTCGTTGACCAAGTACCTCGGTGGTCATGGCACCAGCCTCGGCGGGGCGATCGTGGATTCCGGGCGCTTCCCCTGGGCGGAGCACAAGCAGCGCTTCCGCCGCTTGAACGAGCCGGACGTGAGCTACCACGGCGTGGTCTACACCGACGCCCTCGGGCCGGCCGCCTACATCGGCCGCGCGCGGGTGGTGCCGCTGCGCAACACCGGGGCGGCCATTTCACCGTTCAATTCCTTCCTGATCCTGCAGGGCATCGAGACCCTGGCGCTGCGCCTGGACCGGATCAACGCCAACACGCTGGCGGTGGCCGAACACCTTCAGCGCCATCCCAAGGTGGCGTGGGTCAACTACGCCGCGCTGCCCGACCATCCCGAGCACGCGTTGGTGCAGAAGTACCTGCGCGGCCACGGTTCCGGCGTGCTGACCTTCGGCCTGCCCGGTGGCCGCGCGGCCGGCGCGCGCTTCCTGGACGCGCTGCAGCTGTTCACCCGCCTGGTGAACCTGGGCGATGCCAAATCCCTAGCCACGCATCCGGCCTCGACCACCCACCGGCAGCTGGATGCGGCCGAGCGGGAGAAGGCGGGCGTCAGCGAAGACACGGTGCGGCTGTCGGTGGGCATCGAACACATCGACGACCTGCTCGCCGATCTGGAGCAGGCGTTGGCCAAGGCGTAAGGGCAGGACCCATGGCGGCCGGTGCGGGCCGGCCGCCGTGGGGTTTTTCCATGCGGCCATGGGATTCTCCGCCATGGGGTAGAGCCACGCCATGCGTGGCTGCTTCTTCTTCCGGCGCCGCAGCCACGCATGGCGTGGCTCTACCTGCAGGGTTAGGATCGGCTGACGATCGCCCAACTGCGCAAGATCGGCCACGCGGCCGCCTGTGGAACGACGCACGCTGAGCGTCACCTAGAGAGGGAGCCCGCCATGCGCCGCATCGCCCAGGTCCGCCAGCGCCACGGTATCGATCGCGTCATCGCCCATCTGCAGGCCTGCCTGCGTGCTGGCGATCCCTTGTCGGATCTGGAAGCGCTGGCCGCGATCGCGCACCAGTCACCGTTCCATTTCCATCGCCTGTACCGCGCGCTGACCGGCGAAACGCCCGGGCGCACCGTGGCGCGCCTGCGCTTGCTGCAGGCGCTGCAGCTGCTCGGCCAGGCGGACAGCCGGGTGACCGAGGTGGCCTTGAACGTCGGTTATGAAAGCCCACAGGCGCTGGCCCGCGCCTGTCGCCAGGCGCTGGATGCCACGCCGAGCAGCCTGCGCGAGAATGCCGGGCTGCGCAGCCACTGGCAGCAGCGGCTGGCGCTGCCGGCGGGCGATCACGCCGACGGGACGGTGCCGTTGCAGGTCACGGTGACCACGCTGGAACCCTTCGATGTGGTAGCGCTGCGCACGCAAGGGGTCTTCGATGATCTGGATCAGGCGTTCGGCGAGATCTTCACCTGGGCCGCCGAGCAGGGCTGGGTCGAACAGCTGCAGCAGCTGATCGGCATCGCCCGGACGGACCACCGCGATGCGCCGGCGCAGGAATGCGTATTCGATTGCGCAATGGGCTTCGGGCGCACGCCGCAGGCGCTACCGACCCCGCTGCGTGCGCTGACGCTGGGCGGTGGCACGTATGCCGTGCTGCGCCATGTGGGCAGTTACGCGGGCCTGGAAGCGGCCACTGATGCCCTGCTACGCGCCTGGCTGCCCGACAGTGGTCACACGCTGCGCGATGCAGAGCTGTACTACCACTACCTGGATGACCCCGAACAGGTGCCCGAGGCCATCCTGCGCGCCGATATCTGCGTGCCGGTGGGGTAGCGGCGGTCAGACCACCGGAATGCTGTGCTGCTGCCCCATCGTGCGGTACGGCGGGGTGGACATCACCATCTCGGCCAGCGAGTAGGCCAGCTCGCGCTCGGCCATGACCGTGCCATCTGCGCCGTGGGCGAGCAGGTGCTTCACCTCGGCATCGCTGTGTGCGCGTGCCAGCAGGGTCAGGCCGGGATTGAGCGCGCGCAGCTTGGCCAGGGTCTCACCGGCTTCCAGCGGCTGCGGAATCGCCAGCACGGCGATCTTGGCGCGCTCGGGGTGTGCTTCGGCCAGCACGCGATCAGAGGCCGCGCTGCCACGGATGCCCGGCAGGCCGGCCGCATGCGCCTCGGCGACGTGCTCCTTGTTGTCGTCGATGATCATCACTGGCACGCCACGGTCGCGCAGGACCTGCGCCAGCGCGCTGCCGACGCGGCCGTAGCCGATCACGATGGCATGGTCGTGCAGGTCCAGCGAGGGGCCGGGCGGCAGCTCGGTCTCCACCGCAGTGGGGGTGGTTTCCTGGTTCTTCAGCAGCCAGCGGTCGAGCAGGCCGAACACCAGCGGGTTGAGCATGATCGAGATCAGCGCGCCGGCCAGTACCAGGGCCTGGCCGGTCGGCGGCAGGATCTTCAGGGTCACGCCGAGGCCGGCGATGATGAAGGCGAACTCGCCGATCTGCGCCAGGCTGGCCGAGATGGTCAGCGCGGTACCGGTCGGGTGGCCGAAGGCACGCACGATCACGAACGCGGCGGCAGACTTGCCGAACATGATGATCGCGGCGGTGGCCAGCACCTGCCACGGGTGCTCGATCAGGATGGCCGGGTTGAACAGCATGCCGACCGAAACGAAGAACAGCACCGCGAACGCATCGCGCAGCGGCAGGGAATCGTTGGCGGCCTTGTGGCTCAGCTCCGATTCGTTGAGCAGCATGCCGGCGAAGAACGCGCCCAGCGCGAAGGAGACGCCGAACAGCATCGCCGAGCCGAACGCCACGCCCAGCGCGATCGCCAGCACCGCCAGGGTGAACAGCTCGCGCGAGCCGGTACCGGCGATGCGTTCCAGGATCCATGGGATCACCCGGCGCCCGACCACCAGCATCACCGCCACGAACAGGCCCAACTGCACGAAGGTCCAGCCGATGCTGGCCAGCACGCTGCCGACGGTATGGGTTTCATTGGCCGCATCGGGGCCGAACACGCCAGCCAGCACCGGCATCATCACCAGGGCCAGGACGCAGGCCAGGTCTTCCACGATCAGCCAGCCGATCGCGATCTTGCCGCGCGTGGTTTCCAGCAGGCGCCGTTCTTCCATCGCGCGCAGCAGCACCACGGTACTGGCGGTGGCCAGCGAGAAACCGAACACCACGCCGTAGATCACCGGCCAGCCCATCAACGCGGCCAGGCCCCAGCCGAGCAGCGTGGCGACCAGGATCTGGCCGATCGCACCCGGGATGGCGATCGCTTTGACCTCCATCAGGTCTTTCAGCGAGAAATGCAGACCGACCCCGAACATCAGCAGCATCACGCCGATCTCGGCCAGCTGGTTGGCCAGGGCCTGGTCGGCAACGAAGCCGGGGGTGAACGGGCCTACGCAGATGCCTGCAATCAGATAACCGACCAGGGGAGACAAACGCAGCTTGTTGGCCAGCGCGCCGAAGATGAAGGCGAGCCCAAGGCCAACGGCAACGATGTTGATCAGGTCGGTGTCATGGTGCATCGGGGCTCGCAAAGATGGGGGGTGCCCCGATTTTCACCGATGCGGCCGGTCCGGGCAAACATCCTTGCTCGCAATGCTGCTATGTCCCCGTGGTCAGGTCATGTGCTGTCCGGGACAGCGAAGGCGCGCTGCGATGAATGCGCAGATCCCGGCATTTCGGCGGCCCAAACGCACATGCCCCGGGGGACCGGGGCATGTGCGTTTTTCAGGCGGTGACCGCGATGTTCGGTGGTGCCGGCCAGCGGCCGGCACTACCCTGTTACCACTTGTAGGTCACGCGGCCGTACACGTAGGCACCATTGAACCCGTAGGGCGAGTAGTTGCTGTACGGCAGCATGCCCCAGGTGGAGTTCTGCAGGTCCACGGTGCGGTCGGGGTACTCGTCCAGGATGTTGTCCGCACCCAGGGTCAGGGTCCAGTTCTCGCTGGGCTTGTAGCTGGCCGAGGCATCGAGCACCCACGAGGCGTCGTAGGTCTGGTCACGCAGGGCGGTGGCCGAGTTGCGCACGGTGAACGAGCCGTAGCGCGTGGCGGCCAGGTTGAGGTCCCAGCGGTCCGAACGCCACGTGCCGCTGAGGATGGTCTTGTCGCGCGGGTAGCTGTCTTCGATGCGGCCGATCTCATCGCGGCCGATCAGCGACTGGGTGATGCCCAGCGCGCCGAACACCGCCGGCGAGGCGATGAACTTCTTCACCTCGGTCTCGTTGTAGCTGTAGGCCGCGGTCAGTTCCAGCGAACTGGCCGCGAAGGGGATGGTGTAGCTGGAGACCGCATCCACGCCGCGGGTGCGGGTGTCCACGCCGTTGGTGAAGTAAGAGAACGCCGTGACGCCCGGCAGCCCCAGGTTGGACAGCAGCGCATTGGCGGCGTCATTGGTGGTGATGTTGGTGGACAGCACGATGCGGTCATCGATGTCGATCTGGTACGCATCCACGGTCAGGTACAGCCGGTCCACCGGCTGCAGCACCAGGCCCAGGCTGTAGGAGGTCGAGCTCTCGGCCTTCAGCGGGCTGGCGCCCAGCGCCTGCGCGGCCGGGCTGGTGGTCGGGAAGGTGCCGCGTTCGACGAACACGCCGTTGACGATCGTGCTGGTCACCGCCTGGTAGCTCTGCTGGGCCAGCGACGGCGCGCGGAAGCCGCTGGACGCCGTGGCGCGCAGGGCAACCTTGTCGGTGAAGGCATAGCGGGCGGAGAGCTTGCCGGAGAACTTGTCGCCGAAGTCCGAGTAGTCCTCGTAGCGGCCGGTGACACCGGCGGAGAACTTGTCGCTGAGGTCGGCTTCCAGGCCGGCGTAGACGGCGTAGTTGTCGCGGTCGGCGTCCACGGCGTTGAGCGGGGTGAAGCCGCCGAAGCCCTGCGCACCGCTGCCGGTGTAGGAATTCAGTTCACCGGCCGATTGCTCCCACTTCTCCTTGCGGTACTCACCGCCGAAGGACAGCGTGACCGGGTAGGCCAGGCCCCAGTCCAGGGTCTTGGTCACATCGGCATTGACGATGTTCTGGGTGTACTCCAGCGCGCCGTCGTAGAACGAGCGCGGGCTGTTTACGCCGAGCGCGTAGTTGATGCTGTTGCGGGTGTGGAAATCGATCTTGTTGGCGCCGTAGTTGTAGCTGACATCCCAGTTCCAGCCGCTGTCCGTATCGCCCTTGACGCCGGCGACCAGCGAGCGGTCCTTGGAGTACTGGTTGATCTCCGGCACGAACCCGTCCGGGTAGGTCTGCGCCAGCAGCGCGCCCTGGCTGAGGTGGTTGCGCGAGCGGTAGAACGCGAACGAGGTGATGTCACGGTTGCTGGCCATCGCCGTGGCGTAGGCCGAGACGTGGTCGCTGAACTGGAAGCTGGCGTTGGCCGAGGCGGCGGTCGCATCCACCTGCGGATCGCCGACCACGAAGGTGGTCTGGCCGATGCTGGGGAAGTTGCTCGTGTTCGGCGTGGTGCCCTGGTAGGGACCGGCGCGGTTGCTTTCGTCCTGCTGGATGATCTGGCCGGCCACGTGCACGCTGCCACGGCCGTCGGCGAAGCCGATGCCGGTATCGCCGGAGAGCTGGTACTTGTTGCCGTCACCGGCCGAGTACTGGCCGGCATCCAGCGCCAGACTGCCGCCGGAGGACGATCCCTTGAGCACGATGTTGATCACGCCGGCGATGGCGTCCGAGCCGTACTGCGCCGAGGCGCCGTCGCGCAGCACTTCCACGCGTTCGATCGAGGCGATCGGAATCGCGTTGATGTCCACCGCCGAGGAGCCGCGGCCGATGCTGCCGTTGACGTTGATCTGGGCCGAGGTGTGGCGGCGCTTGCCGTTGACCAGCACCAGCACCTGGTCAGGGGAGAGGCCGCGCAGCTGCGCCGGGCGGATGCCGCTGGTGCCGTCGGTCAGGGCCGGGCGCGGGAAGTTCAGCGAGGGCAGGGCGCGGGCCAGGGCCGTGGCCAGTTCGGTGGTGCCGGTGGACTGCAGCGCCTCGGGGGTGATGATGTCGATCGGCGACTGCGACTCGGCCACGGTGCGGTCGGCCACGCGGGTGCCGGTGACGATGATGGTGTCCAGGGTGTTGGCCGCCGTGCGGGCGGGTGCATCCTGGGCGGTAGCGGCGAAGCTGGACATACCGAGCGCGACAGCTACGGCGGCGGCGAGCGTACTGGTCTTGCGGTTCATCAGGATGTGGCTCCGGTAGTGGCGGTGCTGCACCAAAGCGACATCACGACATCGAGGATCGGGTCTGCGAAGGCGGTTGTTGCGGTGCGCAATAGACGGATTAACGGGATATTCATCGCTTGTCAAATGTTTGCCGTTTTCGCAAAAAACGTTGCAGCAGCAACCATTTACGTGAGGCAGGGGATTCGACAGGAGGGTCCCGGGGAAGCGCGGGCAGGGTCGTGGGAGAGAGAAACGAGGCCTGCCGCGCATCCCGGGGCCCGTCAAGTATTCGTTAACGCTAGAATTACGTCGCAGGAAAGGTGCTCACGAGCACATTCCATTCCGTTATATGGACCCCCAAGATGATCTCCCTTCGTAACTTCGCCTTGCGCCGTGGCGAGCGGCTGCTGTTGTCCAATGTCGACCTGACCCTGCACGCGGGGTACCGCGTGGGCGTGGTCGGCCGCAACGGGGCCGGCAAGTCCAGCCTGTTCGCCGCCGTGAAGGGTGAGCTGGAGGCGGACAAGGGCGACGTCGATCTGCCCGGCAAGATCCGCATCGCCAGCGTGGCCCAGGAAACCCCGTCGCTGCCCGACCCGGCGCTGCAGTTCGTGCTGGAAGGCGACACCGAGGTGGCCGCCGTCATGCGTGAAGAGGCTGCGGCCGCGGCACGTGAAGACTGGGAAGCCGTTGCCACCGCCCACCAGCGCATGGCCGAGATCGGCGCCTATGACGCCGAAGCGCGCGCCGGCAAGCTGCTGCATGGCCTGGGCTTCCCGGCCGAGACGCACTCGCGTGCGGTCTCCTCGTTCTCCGGCGGCTGGCGCGTGCGCCTGAACCTGGCACGCGCGCTGATGATGCCCAGCGACCTGCTGCTGCTGGACGAACCGACCAACCATCTGGATCTGGACGCGGTGTTCTGGCTGGAGCAGTGGCTGCTCAAGTACCCGGGCACCCTGCTGCTGATCTCGCATGACCGCGAGTTCCTGGACAACGTGGCCACCCACACCCTGCACCTGCACGGTGGCGGCGCCAAGCTGTACGTTGGCGGTTACACCGATTTCGAGCGCCAGCGCGCCGAACAGCTGCGCCAGCAGCAGCTCGCCCACGAGAAGGAACAGGCCGAGCGCGCGCATCTGCAGAGCTTCATCGACCGCTTCAAGGCGCAGGCCAGCAAGGCCGCCCAGGCGCAGAGCCGCATGAAGCGCCTGGCCAAGCTGGCCGGCACCGAGGCCGTGCGCGCCGAGCGCGAATTCCGCATCGAATTCGCCCCGCCGGCCAAGCTGCCGTTCTCGCTGATCCGCCTGAACCATGTCGAGGCCGGTTACGGCGCCGATTCGGTGATCCTGCACAACGTGGGCTTCGGCCTGGAGGCGGGCCAGCGCATCGGTCTGCTCGGCCCGAACGGCGCCGGCAAGACCACGCTGGTGAAGACCCTGGTGGGTGAGCTGGACCCGATCAGTGGTGAGCGTGCCGCGCATCCGGACCTGCGCATCGGTTACTTCGCCCAGCACACGGTGGAATCGCTGCACGAAGGGCAGTCGCCGATGGAGCACTTCCGCGACCTTGCCCCGGACGCGCCGAACCAGTCCTTCCGCGATTTCCTCGGCAAGTGGAACTTCGCCGGTGACCGCGCCTTCGAACCGGTGGATGGCTTCTCCGGTGGCGAACGCGCGCGCCTGGCGTTGGCATTGATCGCCTACCAGCAGCCCAACGTGCTGCTGCTCGACGAACCGACCAACCACCTGGACCTGGAAATGCGCGAAGCGCTGGCTGAAGCGCTGGCCGACTTCGAAGGCGCGATCGTGATGGTCTCGCATGACCGCCATCTGATCGGCCTGGTCTGCGATACCTTCTGGCGCGTGGCCGATGGCGTGGTGGAGCCGTTCGATGGCGATCTGGATGCGTACGCGGCCTGGCTGCGGTCGCGTCCCGCCGCGCAGGGCACCAAGCAGAAGATGGCCGCGGCGGCTCCGGAGCCGGCACCGCCGACCCCGCCGCTGCCCGCGCGTAAGCCCGCCAACCCGCACAAGCTGGCCGCCGCTGAAGCCAAGGTCGGCGAACTGGAGGCGCTGTTGGCCGACCTGGACCGCCAGCTGGCCGATCCGTCGAACTACGCCGATGCGACCCGCATGGCCGTGCTCGGGCGTGATCGCGAAGCGACCGCCACCCTGCTCAGCAAGGCCGAGCAGACGTGGATGGAGTTGCTGGACGCCTGATCGGGGCGGGCGATGCGGCACGCTGGTCGTGCCGCATCCCGTGCAGATCCACGCCATGCGTCGATGAGGTGCGTTCCGACGTTCGGCCATCCGCGCATGGCGTGGATCTACCGGGCTGCCAGCCATTCCCGGAACCGCCGCGCCGCATCACTCTCGGCGCGCGAGCGAAGCCGCGTCAGCCAGTACCGCCCCAGCTCCAGCGTCTGCGCGAAGGGCTGGATCAAGCGGCCGTGGGCCAGATCCTGCTCGAACATCTTCAACGGCAACAGCGCCACGCCGGCGCCTGCGGCGGCGGCACTGGCCAGCGTCAGTGACGAATCAAACACCGGGCCGCGGGCGTCCAGTTCCGGCGCGCCTGCCGCCTGCAACCAGCGCGGCCATTCGTCGCTGCGATAGGAGCGCAACAGCTGCACCGTGGCCAGATCGCGGGGATGCCGCAGCGAGCGGGCCAAGGCCGGCGCGCACAGTGGCGCGAACGGTGCATCCAGTACGGCGTCGCTGACCTGCCCCTGCCAATCGCCATCGCCGAACCGGATCGCCAGGTCCAGCCCTTCACCGGCCAGATCGATGCGGTTGTTGTGGGTCTGCAGGCGCAGCTCGATATCCGGATGGCGCGCATTGAAATCCCCCAGGCGCGGCAGCAGCCAGCCGGTGGCGAAGGTGCCGACCACCCCCACGCTCAGCACCTCGCGGAAATGCCCGCCGACGAACCGGTCCAGGCTCACCGCGATACGGTCGAAGGCCTCGTTGAGCACCGGATACAGGCGCGCGCCCTCGTCGGTCAGTGCGACGCCACGCGGCAGGCGGGTGAAAAGCGACACCCCGAGCCGGTCCTCCAGTGCCCGGATCTGATGGCTCAGCGCAGCCTGGCTGACGCACAGCTCCAGCGCGGCGCGGGTGAAGTTCTGGTGCCGGGCAGCGGCCTCGAAGGCGCGCAGGGCATTGAGCGGCAGCTGGGGGCGGAGCATGGGCGAGCCGTGAGCAGGGATGATGCATCATCGCACCGCGGGGCGGTGCCGGCACGCCAATCGCCACGGATACACCAGATTTCGTGGGGTTGGGAGGCGTGCTTCAGTCGGTGGTATTAGGTGAGCTGATGGCTCCCGATGAAAATCCTCGCTGGTGGCCGGCGCGCAATCTGCCAATACTCGGGCCTTCGCCAAGGAGAACCCCATGATCGCTCGACGACAGTTCCTGCAATGGACCGGCGCGGCCGCCGCCTCGGCGCTGGCCGCCACCGCCTTGGCCAAGACCGCGCTGCCCTCGCCGAAACCCGCCGTCGCAGCGAAGGACTTCGCGGCGCTGGAAGTGGCGAGCGGGGGCCGCCTGGGCGTGACCCTGCTCAACACCGGCACTGGCTGGCGTACCGGCAACCGGCAGGACGAACGTTTCCCGATGTGCAGTACGTTCAAGTTCGTATTGTCCGCGGCGGTCCTGCATCTGGCCGAGCAGGGCAGGCTCTCGCTGGACCAGCGCATCCCCGTGCGCCAGCAGGACATGCTCTCGCATGCGCCGGTGACGACGCGACACATCGGCAAGGATGTCACCGTGCGCGACCTGTGCCGGGCAACGATGATCACCAGCGACAACCCTGCCGCGAACCTGCTGCTGGGGGTGGTCGGCGGACCGGCCGGGGTGACCGCGTTCCTGCGTGCCAATGGCGATGCGGTGACCCGCAATGATCGGCTCGAGCCGGAGGTGAACCGCTTCACTCCCGGCGACCCGCGCGATACCACCAGCCCGGCCGCGATGGCGGCCAGCCTGCAGCGCTTCGTGCTCGGTGATGTGCTGAAGCCTGCCTCGCGGCAGCAGCTGGCGGATTGGCTGATCGACAACGAGACCGGCGATGCGCGGCTGCGTGCCGGGTTGTCCAAGGCGTGGCGGGTGGGCGACAAGACCGGCAGCAACGGCGAGGACACCACCAACGACATCGCCATCCTGTGGCCGCTCGCCGGCGGTGCGCCGTGGGTGCTGACCAGCTACCTGCAGGGCGCGACGGTGGACGATGCCGGCCGCAACGATGTGCTGCGGCAGGTGGCCGTGATCGCCGAAGGCATCATGCAGCAGGCCGGGTAGGCGATACCGCCCGGGAGGCACCGACCGTTGGTCGGTGCGAACAGGGTAGGCACCAACCGTTGGTCGGTGCGAACAGGGTAGGCACCGACCGTTGGTCAGTGCGCACGCCGTAGTGCCGGCCGCTGGCCGGCACCCCATGGAACCGGCATCGCCCGCAGCCGGCACCGCTTGGAGCCGGCCAGCGGCCGGCACTACCGTTCCCGCGTCAGCCTTCGGATTGGCTGGTGCGCACGGCCTCCAGGAACTCCCGGCCCCAGCGATCCACGTCGTAGTACTCCACGCTGCCGAACAGCTGGCGCATGCGTCCGGTGGCTTCCTCGTCGGGCATCGACAACGCCTGCAGCAGGCCAGCGGTGAGGTCGGCCGGGTCATGCGGATTGGTCAGCACCGCGCCCTTCAACTCGGCCGCCGCCCCGGCGAATTCGCTGAGCACCAGCACGCCGTTGCTGCCCTCGATCCCCTGCGTAGCCACGAACTCCTTGGACACCAGGTTCAAGCCATCACGCAGCGGGGTGATCCACATCACCTGCGCGGCGGCGTAATGGGCCACCACTTCTTCGAACGGCAGCGCCTGGGCGAAGAACCGCACCGGGGTCCAGTCCAGCCGCGAGAAGCGCCCGTTGATCCGCCCCACCGCCTGCTCGATCTGGTTCTGCAGCGTGCGGTAGATGGTCATCTCGCGCGCGGCCGGCACGCAGATCATCAGCAGGGTGACCTTGCCCTGGCGGTCCGGGTGCTGTTCCAGCAGGCGTTCGAACGCCTCCAGCTTGGCCAGCGTCCCCTTGGTGTAATCCAGGCGCTCCACCGAGAGCACCAGCTTGCGCGCGCCGATCTCGCGGCGCAGCTTGAAAATGTCGTTGCGCACGTCACTGCGTGCGAGCACGTTGTGGATGCGGCGCAGGTCGGTGCCGACCGGATGCGCACCCAGAGCGACTTCGCGATCGCCCACACGCAGGCGCGTGGTCATCGTGTCCAGGCCAACCGCGCACCCGTAGGTGAGGAAGCGCGGGGCGCAGCTTTCCCACGCCAGGCGCTCGGCCGGCATCGCACCGCGGACCACGTCCACGAAGTTTTCCACCTGGCGCGGAATGTGGAAGCCGATGTAATCGCAGCTGAGCAGGCTGCCGATGATCTCGCGGCGCCACGGCACCACATTGAACACATCGGCCGAAGGGAAGTAGGTGTGGTGGAAGAAGGCGATCTTCAGGTCCGGGCGCAGCTCGCGCAGCGTGGCCGGCACCATCCACAGGTTGTAGTCGTGGATCCACACCGTCGCGCCATGCGCGGCTTCGGCGGCAGTGGCCTCGGCGAACTTGCGGTTGACCTTCAGGAACACCTGCCAATCTTCCTCGCGGAACTTGGCGCGCTCCCAGAACACATGCAGCATCGGCCAGAACGCTTCCTTGGAAAAGCGCTTGTAGAAGATGTCCACTTCCTGCTTGCTCAGCGGCACGCGCGCGGCGGTCAGGGTCGGGTAGCGCTCGGCATCCACCGGCAGGTGGGTCTGGAACGGGCCGCGCTTGGGCTCATCGATGCCCCAGGCCACCCAGGAGCCTTTCTGGCCGCCTTCGAAGAAGCTCAGCAGCGAGGGAATGATGCCGTTCGGCGAGCGCGGCGGACGCTGCACCAGCACGCCGTCTTCCATGACTTCATCGAAGGGCAGGCGGTGGTAGACCATCACCAGGTCCGCCCCGTCTGCGCGTGCCTGCGCCGGCGGGCGCAGGAAGGGATCGTCATCGGCAAGCAGGTGGAAATGTTCGATCGCTTCGAGAATGCCGCCACACCCCGGTGCCTGCGCGTGGAAGGTGTGGTCCAGATCGGCGGTGGCGGCGGTCAGTGCCGGCTCGGAATCGCCGACGCACACCCCGCGGAAACCGGAGGTGTACATCGACAGGTCGTTGAGGGTGTCACCGGCCACCAGGATGCGGTCGCGCGGCAGTTCCAGCAGGCGCGCAAGCGCGGCCAGGGTGCGGCCCTTGTCGGTATCCGGCGGCAGGATGTCCAGATAGCGGTCGGCCGAATACAGCACATCGCAGCCCAGCGCCTGTGCGGCCGCCTGGATCTGCGAGCGCAGTGGCGCCAGCGTGTCGGGATCACAGAAGTAAGAGCAGCGGCGTTCCTGCGGCACGTCCTGGCGCTGCAGCGCGGTGAACGGACGCATCGCCGCGGCGACCACCTGCTCACCCGGCCAGTGCGCGTCGATCATCGATTGCAGGGGCTGCAGCGGCTGCAGGGTGTGGCCATCGACGACGGTGGCGCCGACATCGCAGACCACGTAGTCCGGGCGCGGAATGGCCGGATCGGAAAGCAGGGGCATCACCGCTTCCAGGCCGCGGCCGGTGATGAAGATCAGGCGGATGCCGGGGTGCTGGTCGACCAGCCGGTAGAGCCGATGGCGCGCGGCGGCATCGCCGGCGAGGAAGGTGCCATCCAGATCGGTGGCAAGGATCAGTTGCGGTGCCGGCGGCGCCGGCGGTGTACGGGTTGGAGTGAGGGAGGTCGGTGTCGAAACAGTCAATGCACTTCCTTATCGGAGTCAGAGGGGAGGGGGGTATCGGGATCCGGCGGTGCGGTGTCGGTCTCGGGCATGAGCTCAAGGGCCGAGGGCGTGGTGCGCAGCATCAGCCGGAACCCGACCGGATGCGTGCGCAGGCGCTGGAAACTGAGCAGGCGCGCGGTGGTGAACAACGCCAGCAGCATCAGCACCACCGCGAAGTACAACGGCAGCGCAGGCGCGCCAAAGCGTTGCATGGCCGCACCGGCCAGTGCCGGGCCAAGCGCAGCGCCCACGCCATGCACCAGCAGCAGGCTGGAGCACCCGGACAGCAGGTCTTCGCGTGGCAGGTAATCGAGCATGTGCGCCACGGCGAAGGGATACAGGGCGAAGGCCAGCCCGCCGTAGAAGAAGAACAGGCCGAACAGCAGATGGGTCTGCAGCTGGATCATCGGCAGCGACGCCACGACGGCGATGCCGGCCGCAGCCAGGCTGAGGGCGACCAGCCCGGTGCGGCGGTCATGCCCGTCGCTGATATGGCCCAGCGGCCACTGCAGCAACGCGCCACCGGCGATGGCGGTCAGCATGAACAGGGCCACGCCATTGCCATCCAGGCCGACCTCGCCGGCGTACACCGGCAGCAGGCCCCAGAACGCGCCCATCGCCAGCCCGGATAGGCCGGCGGCAACGGTCGCCACCGGCGCCATCGCGTACAGGCGCGCCAGTTTCAGGCGCGGCACCGAGGGAATCTCCGGCGGGCGCAGCCGCGTGGCGGTGACCGGCAACACCGCCGCGCAGACCAGGATGGCGGTGAGCATGAACATCGAGGTCGCGCCGGCGTCGCCGAGCATCAGCAGCACCTGGCCCAGGGCCAGTGCCGAGAGATTGACCACCATGTAGAGCGAGAAGGCGCGGCTGCGCAGCCGGGGGTCGGGCTCGGCGTTGAGCCAGCTCTCGATCACCGTGTACAGGCCGACCAGAGCGATGCCGGTGAGGATGCGCAGTACACCCCAGCCCACCGGGTTGATCCACAGCGGGTGCAGCAGCACCGCGATGGCGGCGAGGGCGGCAAAGAAGGCAAACGCACGGATATGGCCGATGCGGCCGATCAGCGAGGGGGCGAAGAAGGTGCCGATGAAAAACCCGGCGAAATAGCCGGACATCACCAACCCCAACGTGCCGGCACCGAAGCCGGCTTCACCACCGCGCACCGCCAGCAATGTCCCGAGCAGGCCGCTGCCGGTCAGCAACAGCGCCACACCGGTGAGCAGGGCGGTCAGCCGCAACACGCGTGCGTCCTTCGTGGGGAAGAAGGCGAACGAATCACGTGACCGACCATAACACAGGGGCAATGAAGCGCTGGTTGCAGCGGCGCGGATGCGTTGGCAACCCTTTCTGTCGCATCAAGCGCGGGGTTTGCGCTGCCCGGTCGCGCCCGTTAGGGTGGGGGGCATGAACGCAGTCAAACTTCTTCCCTTGGCCGCTGCGCTGGCGATCACCGCCTGCAGCGGCTCTAATGACACCGTCGGGCACGAGGTGTCGATGGCACCGTCCGATGCCTTCATGTCCGCCGTGGCCGCGCATTGCGGCAAGGCGTTCGAAGGCCGTATCGCGGTCAACGAACCGCGCACCGATGCGCCTGATCCTTTCGAGGGCAAGCGCTTGGTCATGCATGTGCGTGGCTGCGAGGATCCGGCGCACGAGCTGCGGATCCCGTTCCATGTTGGCGACGACCACTCGCGCACCTGGGTGCTGAGCCGCACCGAGAACGGCCTGCGCCTGAAGCATGATCACCGCCACGAAGATGGCAGCCCGGATGCGGTCACGATGTACGGGGGTGACAGCAAGCCGCCGGGGACCGCGCAGCGCCAGTCGTTCCCGGTGGATTCGGATTCGGTGGCGATGTTCCGCAAGGCCGACATGCTGGCCTCCGTGCAGAACACCTGGGCGATGGAAGTGGACCCCGACCAGCGCTTCGTCTACGAGCTCACCCGGCCGGGCGGGCGCCACTTCCAGGTGGTGTTCGACCTGACCAAGCCGGTGGCGTTGCCGCCGGCGCCGTGGGGCAGTGAGACGCCGGCACCGTAACCCGGTCTCCCGACGCCGGCCGCAGGTGGCCGGCGCCGCAAGGTGCCGACCCACGGTCGGCACCGGGTGCAGGGCTGTGCCGCTCAGCGCGCCCCGAAGCGGGCGCGGCAGCCGCCGCTGACCCACAGGCTGCCATTGCTGTAGCCCCAGCTGCGGCCCTCCACGCAGGCCGTGCCGGACAGCTGCTGGACCAGTGCCGGGCGCCCCTGGCGGTCATCCCACGCGCAGGTCTGCTGGCGTTTGTCGTTGCTGCTGCAGGTCACGCTGTAGTTGCTGTTGCCACCGCCGCCCCAGTTGCCGCCGCTGTTGCCACGCGCCTCGGCGAACTCGCCGCGGCACCCGCGGTTGACCCACACCGCGCCATTGCGCACGCCCCAGGTCTGGCCTTCGACGCAGGCCGTACCGGAGATCTGGCGGACCAGGGTCGCGTTGCGCCAACCGGTGTTGCAGGTCCGCTCGCGGTTGTCCTGGCTCTCGCAGCGGATGGTCGCCCCGGTGCCGCTACCGCCGCCCCAGTTGCCGCCATTGCCGCGTCCCTCGACGAATTCGGCCCGGCAGCCGCCGCTGACCCAGACGGTGCCATTGCGCGAGCCCCAGTTGCGGCCCTCGGTACAGGTCGTGCCTGAAATCTGCCGGGACAGCCGGGCGCTGCGCCAGCCGGTGTTGCAGACCCGCTCGCGGTTGTCCTGGCTTTCGCAGCGGACCGTGCCGTTGTTGCCGGATCCGGTGCCGCCGCCATTCCAGCCGCCGCCGTTGCCGTTGCCGCGCAGCGAGGTGGCGATGTCCTGCTTGATGCGTGAGAAGCTCCAGCCCGAGTTGACCTGGGCCAGGTAGAAGCGCAGCTGGTCATCCGGGATCCGGCGGCCATTGGACTGGTCGGCGTATTCCTGGGTGATGACCCGGCTGCGGTCGGAGGAGGACAACTGCGACAGATTCTCCGGGGCATAGGCCCGGGTGCTGATCTGGGCGTGCAGGGCCGGGGCCATACAGGCCAGGGCAAGGGTGAGGCAAACGGTGCTCAGACGGCGTTGCATGGCGACATCCCCGTGCGGTCGTTGGTGCGCGGACTATAGGAACGCCCCCGGTTCAGAGCGCGTGATGCCGGGCCGCGGCGCCCGGATTTGCCCCGCCGGGCTGGCGGCCGCAGAATAACGGGCTTTCCGGCGCAGCTTGGCGCCGGCACTCTCCTGCGGAGCTTTACCCCCATGCGTACCCACTTCTGTGGCCTGGTCGACGAGACCCTGATTGGCCAAACCGTTACCCTCGCCGGCTGGACCGACGTTGCCCGCAACCAGGGCGGCGTGGTCTTCATCGATCTGCGCGATCATGAAGGCATCGTGCAGGTGACGGTGGAAGTCGACAACGCAGCCGTGTTCGCCGTGGCCGCCAGCCTGGGCTACGAGGACGTGCTGCAGGTCGAAGGCGTGGTGCGTGCGCGGCATGCGGCCAACGACAAACTCCGCACCGGCAGCGTGGAAGTGATCGCCACGGCCATCACCATCCTCAACAAGGCCGAGCCGCTGCCGTTCCACGCGCACGAGAACCCGGGCGAGGAAACCCGCCTGAAGTACCGTTACCTGGACCTGCGCCGCCCGGAAATGCAGCGCATGCAGCGCACCCGCATCAAGCTGGTGCAGGCCCTGCGCCGCCACCTGGACGCCACCGGTTTCCAGGACATCGAAACCCCGATCCTGACCAAGGCCACCCCGGAAGGCGCCCGCGACTTCCTGGTGCCGGCGCGCATGCACCCGGGCGAGTTCTACGCCCTGCCGCAGAGCCCGCAGCTGTTCAAGCAGATCCTGATGGTGGCTGGCTTCGACCGCTACTACCAGATCGCGCGCTGCTTCCGCGATGAGGCCCTGCGTGCCGACCGCCAACTGGAATTCACCCAGCTGGACATGGAATTCGCCTTCGTGCGCGAGCGCGATGTGCAGGACTTCGTGGAAACCATGATCCGCGCCATCTTCAAGGAAGTGGTGGACGTGGAGCTGGCCGCCAGCTTCCCGCGCATGACCTGGGCCGAGGCGATGCGTCGCTATGGCTCGGACAAGCCGGACCTGCGCATCGCGCTGGAGCTGGTGGACGTGGCCGAGCTGGTCAAGACCAGCGAATTCCCGGTGTTCACCGCCGCCGCCAACGATGCCGACGGCCGCGTGGCTGCGCTGCGCATCCCGGGCGGTGCCAGCCTGTCGCGCAAGCAGATCGACGAATACGCCGCGCATGCCGCCAAGTACGGCGCCAAGGGCCTGGCCTACATCAAGATCAGCGAGAGCGGCGAAGTCAGCTCGCCGATCGCCAAGTTCTTCAGCGAAGAAGCCTTCGCCGCGCTGGTCGCACACGTCGGCGCCGGCAACGGTGACATCGTGTTCTTCGGCGCCGGTGGCTACAACAAGGTCTCCGACTTCATGGGCGCCCTGCGCCTGAAGGCCGGCAAGGACTTCAACCTGGTCGCCGCCGGCTGGGCACCGCTGTGGGTCACCGATTTCCCGATGTTCGAGTACGACGACGAAGCCCAGCGCTACGTCGCCCTGCATCACCCCTTCACCGCCCCGGCGGTGGACGACATCGCCGACCTGCGCGCGAATGCGAAGACCGCCGTGTCGCGTGGCTATGACATGGTGCTCAACGGCAACGAGATCGGCGGTGGCTCGATCCGTATCCACCGCTCGGACATGCAGAGTGCGGTGTTCGAACTGCTGGGCATCGGTGCCGAAGAGGCCGAGGGCAAGTTCGGCTTCCTGCTCGATGCGCTGCGTTTCGGCGCGCCGCCGCACGGTGGCATCGCCTTCGGCATCGACCGTATCGCCGCGCTGATGGCCGGTACCGAGTCGATCCGCGACGTCATCCCGTTCCCGAAGACCACCGGCGCGCAGTGCCTGATGACCGGCGCCCCGTCGCCGATCCCGGACGAGCAGCTGGCCGAAGTGCACGTGCAGGTCCGCCCGCGCGCCGCCAAGGAATAAGCCGGGACGCACCGGCCCCCGGTCGGCGTCGACACGTGGCAGGTACCGACCGGTGGTCGGTACCTGCTGCGGATCCTGCCCACCAGGATCGACAGGTTCGCGGGTCGTGGGGCGCCATCGCCGCCACGTTCAGGTAAATTGGCGGTTCTTGCCGATGCCGATGCTCCCGCCGTGACTCCAGGCCGCTATACCATCCGCCGCGCCACCCCGGACGACGCCCAGACCCTGTCGGTGCTGGCCACGCGCACGTTCGTGGAAACCTTCGGCTCCCTGTACCCGCCCGAAGACCTGCAGGCCTTCCTGGATGAGGCGTACCCGGCGCAGCGCCAGCGCATCATCCTTGAACACCCCGATTACGCGGTCTGGCTGCTGGAGCTCGATGGCGTCGCCGTGGGCCATGCCGCCGCCGGCCCCTGTGGCCTGCCGCATGCCGAGGTGCAGCCCGGCGATGGCGAACTCAAGCGGCTGTACCTGATCAAGGACCAGCAGAGCTGCGGCTGGGGCAGCCGCCTGTTCGAAACCGCGCTGGCCTGGCTGGAACGGGAAGGCCCGCGCACGCTGTGGCTGGGCGTCTGGTCGGAAAACTTCGGCGCGCAGCGGTTCTATGCCCGCTATGGCTTCAGCAAGGTCGGCACCTACGAGTTCCCGGTCGGCAGCGTGCGCGACCTGGAGTTCATCCTGCGCCGCCCGCCCACGGCGGGCTGAGCACGACATCGTCATGGCCGCAGCGGCTTCACCTGCCGTTGGCTGGCCCATTTGTCTAATGACGCTGTTTCCTTCTGCAGGCGCCCCGCCCAATGGGCGAGGCTGACATCATGAATCCCCCCGTTTTACTGCTGCATGGCATCTGGAACGCACGCGCCTGGGTCGGCCCGTTGGCCTGGCGCCTGCGCGCCCGTGGCTTCACCGTGGATACCTTCGGGTATTCGAGCGTGTTCGGTGGCCCCGAGGTGGCAGTGCCGCAGCTGCTGGAGCGGCTCAAGGACAGTGGCCCGGTCTCGCTGGTCGGCCACAGCCTGGGCGGACTGGTTGCCCTTGAGGCCCTGCGGCGCGCCCCGGAGCTGCCGGTGTCGCGCGTGGTCTGCCTGGGCTCGCCACTGCGCGGCAGCGTGACCGCCCGCTCCCTGAGCGATCACGGCTGGTCGCTGGCGCTGGGGCGCAGCTCGGAACTGCTGCTCGATGGGCTCCCGGCCTGGGAGGGCAGGGCCCAGGTCGGGCTGATCGCCGGCTCGGTCCCGCATGGCCTGGGCAGCCTGCTGGGCGCCTGTGGCGAGGCCTCCGATGGCACCGTAGCGCTGGATGAGACCCAGCTGCCGGGGCTCGCCGACCACTGTGTGATCCCGGCCAGCCACAGCGGGCTGGTGTTCTCGCCCGATGCCGCGCGGCAGACCGCCGCCTTCCTGCGCGATGGCCGGTTCCGGCGCGATGATGCGGCCCACGCCGCCTGAGCGGGCGGGGTGGTGACACGGGCGGGGCGGCGGATCAGGTAGAATTCGCGCCCTGTTCCTGACAGAAGCACGAGAGTCACCCCATGGGTAGAGGCCCCTCCATCGAGAACCGCAAAAACGCGTCTGACGCGAAGCGCGGCAAGATTTTCACCAAGATCATCCGCGAGATCGGCGTTGCCGCGCGCGGCGGTGGAGGCGACCCCAACAACAACCCGCGCCTGCGCGTTGCCATGGACAAGGGCCTGTCCTCGAACATGTCCAAGGACGTGATCGAGCGCGCCATCAAGAAGGCGACCGGTGAGCTGGAAGGCGTGGAGTACGAAGAGATCCGCTACGAGGGCTATGCCCCCGGTGGCGTGGCCGTGATCGTGGACTGCCTGACCGACAACCGCGTGCGCACCGTGGCCGATGTCCGCCATGCGTTCAGCAAGTGCGGCGGCAACATGGGCACCGAAGGCTCGGTGGCCTTCATGTTCAAGCGCCTGGGCGTGCTGCACTTCGCCGCCGGTGCGGACGAAGAAGCCGTCACCGAAGCGGCGATCGAGGCCGGTGCGGACGACATCGTGGTCTACCCGGAAGATGGGGCGATCGATGTGCTCACCGCGGCCGACAGCTATCACGCCGTCAAGGACGCGATGGAAGCAGCCGGTTTCAAGCCGGACCATGCCGAAATCACCTTCCGTGCCGACAACGACATCAAGGTCGAGGGCGACACCGCCCTGCAGGTCAAGAAGCTGCTGGACATGCTCGAAGACCTGGACGACGTGCAGGACGTGTTCTCCAACGCCGATCTCGGCGCGGACGCCTACGCCTGAGCGGGCCCTTCACCGGTCGCTTTGCGCGACCGGTGAGCGGACAATGCGGACCATGATGACTCCAGCCGTTCCCTGTTATCCCCGCCGCATGTGTCCCTTCCGGGCCGCGGGCGGCCGTGTGCGTGCCGCATGACACGCATCCTCGGCATCGACCCCGGTTCGCAGCGCACCGGGGTGGGCATCATTGATGTGGACGCCGCCGGCAGGGTGGTGCATGTCCACCACCTGCCACTGGTGCTGCTGGGCGCGGACGACTTCCCGCAGCGGATGAAGCTGCTGGTGGTGGGCCTGACCGCCCTGGTCGAGGAGTACCGCCCCGACGAAGTGGCCATCGAAAAGGTGTTCATGGCACGCAACCCGGATTCGGCCCTGAAGCTGGGCCAGGCCCGCGGCGCGGCCATCTCGGCCGTGGTGATGCGCGACCTGCCGGTCAGCGAATACGCGGCCACCGAGATCAAGCTGGCCGTGGTGGGCCGCGGTGGCGCGGAAAAACAACAGGTCCAACACATGGTCGGGCTCATGCTCAACCTGAAAACCAAGCTGCAGGCCGACGCCGCCGACGCGTTGGCCGTGGCGATCACCCACGCCCATGTCCGGGCCACGGCGCTGCGCCTGGGCGTCAATGCGCGCCAGGCCTGGAGCCGGAAATGAGGAAAACTGCATGATTGGTCGTCTGCGCGGGATCGTGGCCTACAAGGCGCCGCCGTGGCTCATGGTCGACGTCAATGGCGTCGGTTACGAACTGGAGGCGCCGATGAGCACCTTCTACGACCTGCCCGAGCTGGGCCGCGAGGTCACGCTGTTCACCCATTACGCGCAGAAGGAAGACAGCGTCTCGCTGTACGGTTTCCTGCGCGAGGGTGAGCGCCGCCTGTTCCGCGATGTGCAGAAGGTGAGCGGGATCGGCGCCAAGATCGCGCTGGCGGTGCTCTCCGGCGTCAGCGTGGACGAGTTCGCGCGCATGCTGCAGGCCGGTGACATCACCGCGCTGACCCGCATCCCGGGCATCGGCAAGAAGACCGCCGAGCGCATGGTGCTGGAGCTGCGCGACCGCGCGGCCAACTTCGGCGGCGGCGGGGCACCCATCGCCGGCGCGGCACCGGCCACCGATCCGGTCTCCGAGGCGACCGTGGCCCTGCAGCAGCTGGGTTACAAGCCGGTCGAGGCTGCACGCATGGCGCGCGACGCCAACGCCGAAGGCGACGATGTCGCCACGGTCATCCGCAAAGCCCTGCAGGCTGCGCTGCGCTGAGCCGCGCGCCCGCCTGTTCCTGATCCGATACCGACCGCGTCCGCCCGGAGCCTCATGTCCACCACTTCCCCCCAGCACAGCGACGGCCAGGCCCCGCACGGCCACGCGCCGGCGGCCGGCGGCATGGCGCTGATGATCGGCGCCATCGGCGTGGTGTTCGGCGACATCGGCACCAGCCCGCTGTACACGCTCAAAGAAGCGTTCTCCCCGCACTACGGCCTCAACAGCGACCATGACACCGTGCTGGGCGTGCTGTCCCTGGCGTTCTGGGCACTGAACATCGTGGTGACGCTCAAGTACGTCACCATCATCATGCGCGCCGACAACGACGGCGAGGGCGGCATCATGGCGCTGATGGCGCTGACCCAGCGCACGCTGCGGAACGGCTCGCGCTCGGCCTACGTGGTGGGCATCCTGGGCATCTTCGGCGCCTCGCTGTTCTTCGGCGACGGCGTGATCACCCCGGCCATCTCCGTGCTGGGTGCGGTCGAAGGCCTGGAGGTCGCGGCCCCGGGGCTGCACAACTTCATCGTGCCGATCACCGTGGTGGTGCTGCTGGCGGTGTTTGCCGTACAGCGCTTCGGCACGGCCAAGATCGGCAAGCTGTTCGGCCCGATCACCTCGATCTGGTTCATCTCCCTGGCGGCGATCGGCATCTGGAACATCGTCGATGCGCCGGAAGTGCTCAAGGCCTTCAACCCGATGTGGGCGCTGCGCTTCTTCATGGAGCACGGCTGGCACGGCATCTTCATCCTCGGCGCGGTGGTGCTGGCTGTGACCGGTGGCGAGGCGCTGTATGCCGACATGGGCCACTTCGGCGCCAGGCCGATCCGCCACGCCTGGTATTACTTCGTGCTGCCGTGCCTGGTGCTGAACTACCTGGGGCAGGGCGCGTTGGTGCTCAAGCACCCCGAAGCGGTGAAGAATCCGTTCTTCGAAGCGGTACCGGAGTGGGGCCTGTACCCGATGATCGTGCTGGCGACGATGGCGGCGGTGATCGCTTCGCAGTCGGTGATCACCGGGGCGTTCTCGGTTTCGCGCCAGGCCATGCAGCTGGGCTACATCCCGCGCATGCGCATCACCCATACCTCGCACGACACCATCGGCCAGATCTACATCCCGGGCATCAACTGGGGCATCGCGGTGATGGTGATCGGGCTGGTGCTGGCCTTCCGCAGCTCCTCCAACCTGGCCGTGGCCTACGGCATTTCGGTGTCGGCCACCATGCTGATCGATACCCTGCTGCTCGCACTGGTCGCCCGCGCGCTGTGGCCGAAAGCGCGCAACTGGATCCTGCCGCTGTGCGTGATCTTCTTCGTGATCGACCTGGGCTTCGTGATCGCCAACGGCGCCAAGCTGCTGCAGGGCGCGTGGTTCCCGGTGGTGCTGGGCATCGTGCTGTTCACCATGATGCGCACCTGGCGCCGGGGCCGCGAGCTGCTGCGCGATGAGATCCGCAAGGACGGCATCCGGATCGACACCTTCCTGCCGGGCCTGATGCTGGCCCCGCCGGTGCGGGTGCCGGGTACCGCGGTGTTCCTGACCGCCGACCCCTCGGTGGCCCCGCACGCGCTGATGCACAACCTCAAGCACAACAAGGTGCTGCACGAGCGCAACGTGTTCCTGCACGTGGTGACCCTGCCGGTGCCGTACGCGCCTTCGGGCCAGCGCCTGAAGATCGAGTCGGTGGGCGATGAGTTCTATCGGATCTACGTGCGCTTCGGCTTCATGGAGACCCCGGACGTACCGCTGGCGCTGATGCGCTCGTGCGACCACGGCGGGATCTACTTCGACCCGATGGACACCACGTTCTTCGCCAGCCGCGAGACCATCGTGGCCACGGCCAACCGCGGCATGCCGATCTGGCGCGACAAGCTGTTCGCGCTGATGCACCGCAACGCGGCGCCGGCGACCGGGTTCTTCCGGATTCCAGGGAATCGGCTGGTGGAACTGGGCGCGCAGGTGGAGATCTGACTGCGTCGGATCGCCCCTTGCTGCCCAAGGTTTGCTGCGCAGACCTTGGGACCCGGGCGCCTTCCGCTTAAAAACCCCGCACATTCGGTGTGCCCCTCCGATGCGTTCCCGGTAGTGCCGGCCGCTGGCCGGCTCCCCATGACCCCTGCATCGTGCGGAGCCGGCCAGCGGCCGGCACTACCTGGAGCGCGCATCGTGCGGAGCCGGCCAGCGGCCGGCACTACCTGGAGCGCGCATCGTGCGGAGCCGGCCAGCGGCCGGCACTACCTGGAGCGCGCATCGTGCGGAGCCGGCCAGCGGCCGGCATTACCTGGAGCGCGGATCGCGCTCCTTTTGCCGCATAATTGCCGCATGACAGACGACCGCATCATCGGTGCCGGTGCCACCCGCGAAGACGAGGGCACCGACGCCAGCATCCGCCCCAAGCGCATGGCCGATTACCTGGGCCAGGCGCCGGTGCGCGAGCAGCTGTCGATCTACATCGAAGCGACCAAGGCCCGTGGCGACGCGCTCGACCACGTGCTGATCTTCGGGCCGCCAGGCCTGGGCAAGACCACCTTGAGCCACGTGATCGCCAACGAGCTGGGGGTCGCGCTGCGCGTCACCTCCGGGCCGGTGATCGAGAAGGCCGGTGACCTGGCCGCGCTGCTGACCAACCTGCAGCCGCACGATGTGCTGTTCATCGATGAAATCCACCGCCTCTCGCCGGTCGTCGAAGAAGTGCTGTACCCGGCGATGGAAGATTTCCAGATCGACATCATGATCGGCGAGGGCCCTGCGGCCCGCTCGATCAAGATCGATCTGCCGCCGTTCACGCTGATCGGTGCGACCACCCGTGCCGGCCTGCTGACCGCGCCGCTGCGCGACCGCTTCGGCATCGTGCATCGGCTGGAGTTCTATACGCCTGAAGAGCTGACGAAGATCGTCCGGCGCTCGGCCAGCATCCTCAACATCGACTGCACCGCCGAGGGGGCGGCCGAGATCGCCCGGCGCTCGCGCGGCACGCCGCGTATCGCGAACCGGCTGCTGCGCCGGGTACGCGACTTCGCGCAGGTGAAGGCGGCCGGCCACATCGACCAGGACGTGGCCCAGGCCGCCATGCAGATGCTCAAGGTCGACCCGGAAGGCTTCGACGAGCTCGATCGGCGCCTGCTGCGGACCATGGTCGATTACTTCGACGGCGGTCCGGTCGGGATCGAATCGCTGGCCGCCGCGCTCTCCGAAGAGCGTGGCACGCTGGAAGACGTGGTCGAGCCCTATCTGATCCAGCAGGGCTTCCTGATCCGCACCGCGCGCGGCCGCATGTGCACGCACAAGGCTTACCGGCACATGGGCCTGAAGCCGAAGAATCCGCCGGCCGACCTGTTCGCGGAGGTCCCGGATGTCGGTTGATCCCCGGGTTGAGCCCCGATTCAGTTGGCCGACACGCATTTACTGGGAAGATACCGACGCTGGCGGGGTCGTGTACCACGCCCGCTACGTGGCCTTCATGGAACGGGCGCGGACCGAATGGATGCGCGCATTGGGGTATGGTCAGGAGCGCATGCGCTGCGACCACGGCCTTGTGTTCGCGGTGCGCAGCATGACCATGGATTTCCTCAAGCCGGCGCGGCTGGACGATGCGCTGGCGGTTACCGCCACGCTGGTGCAGTGCAAGCGTGCCAGCATGGTGTTCGCCCAGGCCGTGTGCCGGGGCGGGGAAACACTGCTGACCGCGCAGGTGAAGATCGCCGCGCTCGATGCAGCCACCTTCAAACCGCGTGGCATGGACGATGCACTGCATGCCGCGCTGAAACACCTCGAATTTCCAGAATCCGCATACTGAGGAACAACGGATGATCGCAATGCTCCTGGCCCTGCAGGCCACGGTGACCGAAGCGCTGCCGCAGGAAGTCACCAGCGCCGCGGCGCAGACTGTCGCCCAAGCCGCGCACGGCGGTGGCATCAACTACCTGGACCTGATGGTCAAGGCCAGCATCCCGGTGAAGATCATCGTGCTGCTGCTGCTGGCCGGCTCGTTCATCAGCTGGGTGATCATCTTCCGCAAGGCGCGCGTGTTCAACGCCGCCAACCGCGCTGCCGATGAGTTCGAAAGCCGCTTCTGGTCCGGTGCGGACCTGGGCAAGCTGTACAGCTCGGCGACCGACCGCAACCGCCAGGTCGGTGGCCTGGAAGCGATCTTCGAATCGGGCTTCCGCGAGTTCACCCGCCTGCGCGACAAGCGCCGCCTGGATGGCCGCGCCCAGCTGGAAGGTGCCCAGCGCGCCATGCGCACCACCTATACCCGCGAAGTGGACCAGATGGAGCGCAGCCTGGAGCTGCTGGCCAACATCGGCTCGACCGCCCCGTACGTGGGTCTGGTCGGCACCGTGTTCGGCATCATGGTGACCATGCACGACATGATCAACAGCGGCGAACAGGCCGGTATCGCCTCGGTCGCACCGGGTATCTCCGAAGCCCTGTTCGCCACCGCCATCGGCCTGTTCGTGGCGATCCCGGCGGTGTGGGCCTACAACCGCTTCACCACCCGCGTGGAGCGCATGTCGGTGCGCTTTGAAACCTTCGCAGAAGAGTTCAGCTCGATCCTGCAGCGTCAGACCGCGGGCGACGAGTAAGCGCCCAGCACAGGAGTCCTGCCATGACCGCAGCCATTGGCCGCCGCAAGCGCCGAAAGCTCAAATCCGAAATCAACGTCGTGCCCTACATCGACGTCATGCTGGTGCTGCTCATCATCTTCATGGTGACCGCGCCGCTGCTCACGCTGAGCTTTGAAGTGGATCTGCCGACCTCCCAGGCCAAGGCGCTGGAGAGCAAGCAGGATCCGGTGATCGTCTCCGTCCGCCTGGATGGCCAGCTCAGCCTGAAGCTGCCCGAGGCCAAGGATCCGGAACCGATGGATGCCGCCCGCCTGCAGGCCCAGCTGTCCGCGCTTTCCTCGCAGGACAAGAACCTGCGCGTGATCGTTGCCGCCGACAAGGCCGTGGCCTATGAGAAGGTGGTCGCGGCCATGGACGTGATCAAGCGCGCCAACGTGGAAAAGGTGGGCCTGGCGACCGATGCACGCTGAAGCCCTGCCACCGCAGCGTCAGCCTGAAGAGAAGTGGGGTCTGCCGATCGCGCTGGCGCTCGGCGTGCACCTGCTGCTGGCCCTGATCTTCATCGCCGCCTGGTTGTGGTCGCCGCAACGCACCACCGAAGCGGCCGCCGGCGATCCGGCCATCGAGGCCAGCCTGCAGCTGTCCGCCTCCGAAGCCTCGGCCGCGCGCCAGGCCCTGCGCGCCTCCGAGACGCTGCCGGACCTGCCCGAACCGGTCGCCGAGCCCGAGCCCATTCCCGAAGACACCGTGCCGCCGCCGCAGCCGTTGCCCGAGCCGCGCCCGCAGGACGCGCCGACGCCGCAGCAGTCGCAGGCGCAGGAGCGCATCGCCCAGCCCGACACGGTCGACCAGGAAGCGGTCAACGCGCTGGCGATCTCGGCTGAAAAGGCCAAACAGGAGCAGGAAGCCAAGCGCCGCCAGGAACAGATCGACCTGACCGAGCGCAAGCGCCAGGAACAGGCCGAGCAGAAGCTGCGCCTGGCCAAGCAGCAGGAAGAGGCGGAGCTGAAGAAGAAGCTGGCCGAGCAGGAACAGAAAGCCAACGACGCCAAGGCCGAGGCCGAGCGCGACAAGAAGCTGGCCGAGATCCGGCGCAAGCGCGCCCAGGCCGAGAACGAAGCCAAGCTGGCCGAGCAGAAGCTGCGCCAGGTCACCGCCGCGCGTGCCGCCAATGCCTCGGCCTCCACCGCCGGTGCCACCGGTGCCGCCAAGCCGGCGGCTGGTGCGGGCGGGACCAGCGACGATCTGAGCGCCAAGTACGCCGCCGCGATCCAGCAGAAGGTCTCCGCGCAGTGGACGCGTCCGGATTCGGTGCCATTGGGCCAGCGCTGCCAGGTCTCGATCACCCAGATTCCGGGCGGGCAGGTCATCCAGGCCAAGGTCAGCGGCAGCTGCCCGTTCGACGAAGCCGGCCGCCGCTCGATCGAGGCCGCCGTATTGAATGCCCAGCCGTTGCCGTACCGCGGTTTCGAATCGGTGTTCGCGCGCACGATCAACTTCACCTTCACCGCCCAGGATTGATCCCGGGCGGTCCGGGGAAGTTCCGCCGGCACGCTGTACAGGGGCTCATGGCCAAGTTGGGGGGCGGAGCGCGCCGAATCCGGCCGGTTGGTTAACGGGCCGTGAGATTTGTGCGCTCGGTGACTCGGAATTCACACTGCCTTGGTTCATGATTGCGAAACTGTTCACCGCGGTCCTGTTATCCCTCGTTCTGGTTTCCCCCCTATTGAGCGCTCCATGAAAAAAATGCCTCGCTGGCTTGCCGTTGTTGCGGCCCTGTTGTTGCCCTTTGCTGCCATGGCGCAGCAGAAGGGGCTGGATATCGACATCATTGGCGGCAATGCCTCCGCCACGCCGATCACCGTCGTCCCGATGCCCTACCAGGGTTCGGCCGGTGCCCCGCAGACCGACGTGGCCGCTGTGGTACGCGCCGATCTGGACCGTTCCGGCCAGTTCCGCAACCTGCCGGAAGCCCAAATCGTCGAAAAACCGACCCGTGGCAGCGAGATCCAGTTCGCCACCTGGCGCGCGCTGAAGCAGAACTACATCGTCGTCGGCCGGGTCATGGACGCCGGTGCCGGTGCCTACCGCGTGGAGTACGAGCTCTACGACGTGCCCAAGGGTGAGCGCCTGCTCGGCCTGGCGATGACCGCCCGTGGCAACGCCATGCGCGATGTCGCCCACCAGATGGCCGATGCCATCTACGAGAAGATCACCGGTGTCCGCGGGGCCTTCTGGACCCGCATCGCCTACGTCACCGCCAGCGGCAAGGGCGATGCCATGCGCTATGCGCTGATGGTGGCCGATTCGGACGGCTTCAACCCGCAGACCATCGTGCGCTCGGCCGAGCCGCTGCTCTCGCCCAGCTGGAGCCCGGACGGCAACAAGCTGGCCTACGTCAGCTTCGAACGCGGCAACTCGGCGATCTACATCCAGAACATCTCCAGTGGCGCCCGTGAGCTGGTCACCAGCTTCCGCGGCATCAACAGCGCCCCGTCGTTCTCCCCGGACGGCCGTCGCCTGGCCCTGTCGCTGTCGCGCAGCGGCAACCCGGAGATCTACGTGATGGACCTGGGCAGCAAACAGCTGACCCAGCTGACCAACCACTTCGCCATCGATACCGAGCCGACCTGGAGCCCGGACGGCAGCAGCGTCTACTTCACCTCCGACCGTGGTGGCCGCCCGCAGATCTACCAGGTGGCCTCCAGCGGCGGCAGCGCTTCGCGCGTGACCTTCCAGGGCAACTACAACGCCACCCCGAGCCTGTCCTACGACGGCAAGAAGCTGGTGGTCGCCCAGGGCAGTGGCAACACCTACAAGATCGCGATGATGGACAGCAGCACGGGCTCGGCCCGCTGGAACACGCTGTCGCCAGGGTCGCTGGATGAATCGCCGAGCTTTGCGCCCAACGCGAGCATGGTGTTGTACGCCGCCCGCGAGGGTGGTCGTGGAGTGTTGTATGCCGTTTCGGCCGATGCGCGCGTGCGCCAGCGGCTGGTTCTGGCCGACGGTGATGTTCGTGAGCCTTCTTGGTCGCCATACCGTACAAAGCGCTAACAGAGTGTTAAGATTTCGCCGTATTCATCCCTCATCCGGCTTTAGGAGCCTCAAAGGTATCGCCATGAACAAGACCACCCGCGTTCTGCTTGTCTCCCTGTTGTCCGTGGCCGCCCTGGCCGGTTGTTCCAAGAAGGTCAAGGAAGCGCCTGTTGCCCCGGTTGATACCGGCAGCACCACCGCTCCGACCGGCCCGTCCACCTCCGGCCTGTACGGCCCGGGCGATCTGGATACCGACTCCTGCCTGCGCCAGCGCGTGGTGTACTTCGACCTGGACAAGGAAGACGTGAAGCCGGAATTCCAGGCCATCATGGCTTGCCACGCCAAGTACCTGCGTGACCGTCCGTCCTCGCGCATGACCCTGCAGGGCCACACCGACGAGCGCGGTTCGCGCGCGTACAACCAGGCCCTGGGCGAGCGTCGTGGCAACGGCGTGTCCTCGGCACTGCAGGCCAACGGTGGTTCGGCTTCGCAGCTGACCGTCGTGTCCTACGGTGAAGAGCGTCCGGTCTGCACCGAGTCGGGCGAGTCCTGCTGGTCGCAGAACCGTCGCGTCGAGATCGTGTACACGGCTCAGTAATAGATGCGCTTTCGATTTCTATCGATGATCGTTGCGGCAGCCCTCGTGGCTGCCGCACCGGCCAATGCGCAGCGCCAGAGTCTGGCCGACCGCGTCGGCGCGCTTGAGCAGCAGGCGAACAACAACCAGTCCAACATGGACATGCTCAACCAGCTGAACCAGCTGCGTACCCAGTTGCAGGCCCTGCAGTCGCAGGTCGAGCAGCTGCAGCACGACAATGAGCAGCTCAAGCAGACCGGCAAGGACCAGTACCTGGACCTGGACAGCCGCCTGAACCGCCTGGAAGGTGGAGCCCCCGTGCTTCCCGCCGCCCCGGCCGCAGCCGCGGCTGCCCCCGCTGCACCCCCGAAACCGGCAACGGCCGCTTCCGAGCGGCCGCCCTCCGTGCACGGCGATGCCGGCAGCCTGGCTGCCAGTGGCGACGAGCGCACGGCCTACAATGTCGCCTTCGATTCGCTCAAGGCCGGCAAGTACGACGACTCGGCGCAGCTGTTCATGAGCTTCCTCGAGCTGTACCCCAACGGTGTCTATACCCCCAACGCGCTGTACTGGTTGGGCGAAAGCTATTACGCCACCCGCAATTTCCCGCTGGCTGAGGCGCAGTTCCGCGACCTCATCTCGCGCTACCCGACCCATGACAAGGCGTCCGGTGGCCTGCTCAAGATCGGCCTGTCGCAGTATGGCGAAGGCAAGGTCGACCAGGCCCAGGCGACCCTGGAGCAGGTCGTGTCCACGTACCCCGGCTCCGACGCCGCGCGCACCGCGCAGGACCGTCTGCAGTCGATCCGGCTGGGTCAGCAGATCCGCTGAACCCGCCCCGGACCGCTGAGGCGGCCGGGCCCGGTATAATGATTGATCGCCAACCGGGCGTTGCCCGGTCTTCCGTGCCGGGCCATGCCCGGCTGTTGTCGTTTCCGAAGCCGTCCCCCAAGAATCACCGCCATGACCACGACCTTGTCCGCTGCCGCCGCACTCCCCAGTGAGATCGTGCAGTCACCGCTGCCGCGACTGAAGATCACCGAGATCTTCCTGTCCCTGCAGGGCGAAGCCGATACCGCCGGCTGGCCGACCGTGTTCGTGCGCCTGACCGGCTGCCCGCTGCGCTGCACGTACTGCGATACCGCCTACGCCTTCCATGGCGGCACCTGGTGGGACATCGACGCGATCGTGGAAGAGGTGCTGGCCCAGGGCGTGCACCACGTCTGCGTGACCGGTGGCGAGCCGCTGGCGCAGAAGCGCTGCCTGGTGCTGCTGGAGAAGCTCTGCGATGCCGGCCTGGACGTCTCGCTGGAAACCTCCGGTGCGCTGGATGTCAGCGCCGTCGATCCGCGCGTCTCGCGGGTGGTCGATCTGAAGACCCCCGGCTCCGGCGAAATGGCCCGCAACCGCCTGGAGAACCTGCCGCTGCTGACCAAGCGCGACCAGATCAAGTTCGTCCTGTGCAGCCGCGAAGATTACGAATGGGCCCGTGGCATGGTCCGTGAACATCGCCTCAACGAGCGCAGCATGGTGTTGTTCTCGCCGAGCAAGAGCGAGGTCAGCCCGCGCGAGCTGGCCGACTGGATCGTCGCCGACCGCCTGCCGGTGCGCTTCCAGATGCAGCTGCACAAGCTTCTGTGGAATGACGAGCCGGGCCGGTAAGCCGCCTCGGCATTCCCTGATGTACCCGGCGCGGGACAGCGTGCTGGTTCCCTGCAAACCACCGGAAACACCCCCATGAAGAAAGCAGTCGTCCTCCTGTCCGGCGGCATGGACTCCGCCGCCGTCGTCGCCATCGCCCGCGAGCAGGGTTTCGCCGTCCACGCCCTGAGCGTGCGCTACGGCCAGCGCCACACCTCCGAACTCGACGCCGCCGCGGCGGTCGCCAGCGCGCTGGGCGCGGTGGCCCACAAAACCGTCAACGTCGACCTGCGCAGCATCGGCGGCTCGGCCCTGACCGACGATATCGACGTGCCCGAAGCGGGCGGTGAGGGCATCCCGGTCACCTACGTGCCGGCCCGCAACACCATCATGCTGTCCGTCGCGCTGGGCTGGGCCGAGGTGCTGGGCGCCAACGACATCTTCTGTGGCGTCAACGCCGTGGATTACTCCGGCTACCCCGATTGCCGCCCGGAGTTCATCCAGGCCTTCCAGGCGCTGGCCAACCTGGCGACCAAGGCGGGCGTGGAAGGGGCGGGCATCCAGGTCCACGCGCCGCTGCAGTTCCTGAGCAAGGCCGACATCGTGCGTGAAGGCGTTCGCCTCGGCGTGGACTTCGGCCTGACCGTGTCCTGCTACAACGCCGACGACCAGGGCCGCGCCTGCGGGCACTGCGACGCCTGCCGCCTGCGCGCGCAGGGTTTCACGGATGCCGGCGTACCGGATCCCACCCACTACGTGTGATGCCGGACGGGTACGCATGAGCGCGAAGATGCGTTAGAATGCGCACCCCCGGCGTCATGTCGGGGATGCAATGGGCCGTTAGCTCAGTTGGTAGAGCAGAAGACTTTTAATCTTTTGGTCGATGGTTCGAATCCATCACGGCCCACCATTGCATCAACAACTTAGGCGCCCGTCGGGCGCCTTTTTTGTGTCTCCGGGAAAATTGCCGGGAAAATTCAGCGCTTGCGCGGTGGTTTCACGAGCGGCACCTCGTGGTCGTACAGCTGCCGCATCGCTTCGGATTTGTGCCCGCCGGACGCCTTGTTCTCGCTGTCGGTGATGCCGCGATGCTTCAGGCCGTGCAGGGCGAACCGCTCCGACTCGGTGATCACGCCGACACGCATCGCTTCGGTGATGAAGCGTTGCCAGGCGCTGTCCAGCGCGGACTTGCTGATCGGGTTGCCCGATCGCTCGACCAGCAGGCGCTGCCGAAAAATTCGCGCACCCTGCAGTAGAGACTGTTGAGCACCTCGGTCGGTGTGCGTGCGGCGTTGCGGATACAGGCGCTCCTGACCGGCCCTCGGGACCTGTGGTGGCCATTGCCGCCAGCGGCCTGATGCAGATCATTCAGGCGGGAGCCGTCTGGACGGTCTTGCGGAGCAACTCGGCTGTGGATTGGGCGTGGGCAAGGCGGGGTAACACCCCGATTGCGCAGTTGAATTAATGTGCATACAATAAATGACGTGGAAATCACTTACGACGCCGCCAAGAACGCCCGCAATGTTGAAGAGCGCGGTCTGTCCTTCGAGCTGGTGCATGCGTTCGATTTCCAGACCGCCTTGTTCGTCGTCGATGACCGAAAGGAATACGGCGAGGTGCGCTACCGGGGGCTGGGGTTGATAGGTGAGCGGGTACACGCGCTGGTCTTCACCGAAACCCCCAAGGGCATCCGGGTCATCAGCTTCCGCAAGGCCAACAGAAGAGAGGTCAAAAGCTATGAACAAGCACAAGCACAGCGAGGTGCCTGACAAGGACAATCCGGAATGGACCGAAGGCGATGTGGCCCGCTCGGTTGCGTTCACCGGGTTGCCGGCTGGGCTGCAGGGCAAGCTGCGTGGCCGGCCCAAGGCGGCGGAAACGAAGGAACGCATCACCATCCGTCTGTCACCGGATGTGCTGGATGCCTTCCGCGAAACCGGTGCTGGCTGGCAGACCAGGATTGACGCGGTGCTGAAAGATTGGGTGGTGGCGCGTCAGGGCAAGCTGCCGTCGACGGTCGCCAAGCGTTCGACAGTGGCCAAGCGTGCGGTTGCGAAGCGGCCTATGGCGGCCAAGAGGTAATGCCCGGCGCGAAGCCGGGCGCACCTGAGTTGCCGGCATAGGATGTGGCGGATGACGGAACGTGCAGGAGATCGATCTGTACTTGACTGCGTGCCGTGAGGAAGCCGGCGCGGACGTGGCCAATGCCCAGCTGCCCGCGCTCTTCCGTTCCAACGCTGCGGCTACTCGTGGCAGCGACGAGGTTCTCGGGTGCCGCCAGCACCAGCTGCAGGGCGTCGAACAGGGTGAGCATCTGTGCGTGATTCTTGATGACCCGCTCCATGCGCAGGTCATTGCAACTGCGCAGTAAGCCCTCATGGAAGTGCAGGCGCTGCTTGAACGCTTCCAGCACCCGACCCTCTGCGCGCACGGCCTTGATCAGGAAGTGACTCAGGTTCTCGACCTGCATCGCGTTGAGGTTGTCCGCTGCGATCCGGCTTTCGGAGGTGACCTGCGGTTTGCGGAAGTGCAGTTTGACGATACGAGTCCACCGTTTCGCTGCTGCCACATCAACGCTCAGTTCGACCACGGCACAGCCCAGCATTGCATCCATAATGAAGGCAACATGGAGGTCGCCTTCATCATGCCTCCGGTTCGCCCCGGATCGCATCAGGCCCCGTCCCTTCTGCATGGAACGCGTCGTGAACAACCAGCTCCCACATCCCCGGTCTACCTTCCGTCCCCGCGCGCTGCTGCGTGGCACTGCACTGGTCCTTGCCCTGATTGCCCTGGATGCGGGCGCCGCGCAGGATCTGACGATCACCTACTACGACGTGCAGGGCGACACCCTGCAGGAACTGCGCGCCTCACTGAACGCGCACGGGCCCGTCGGCAAGGACGGCGTGCGCCATCACGGCCACATGGACTGGTACGTGGGGTGGAACTTCGACTATGCCCCACGAGGTCCAGGTTGCAGACTCGGCAAGGTGCGCATGCAGGTGAGGGCCACCATGGTGCTGCCGCGCTGGACCGGCGCGGACACGGCGCCCGCCTCGTTGCAACAGGAATGGGCGCGCTACAGCCAGGCGCTGCGGGTACATGAAGACGGCCATGCAGCGCATGCCGATCAGGCTGCCGAGGAGATCCAGCGGCGGTTCGCCGCCGTCGGCGGCGGGATGCGCTGCCCGCAGCTCGGTGAGGAACTCAACCGCATCGGGAAAGCGGTTCTCGATGAGTACGCCGCGCGCGACAAACAGTACGACGAGACCACCGAGCATGGTGCCACGCAGGGCGCGCGTCTCTAGCGCGCAGGAGGCACTGCAGTGAGCGGCTCAGTGCCGCGTGATGTCCTCGGCAACGGTCTCCAGCAGTCGTTGCGCGCGTGCGCGTGCCCCTTCGCCAGCGCGGGGCGTGATCGGTAGATCGGGCGCGATGCCGGCCACTTCATCGGTGCCGTCTGCGCGCAACCGGACACAGTCCGGAATACGCATGCGCAGGTGTGAGTGGGGCAGCTCGCGCGATGGGGCGCCGCTCATGAAACCGCAGCCGTAGCCACCACTACCGGTGCCGACGATGCGCGCGATGCGGTTGTCCTGCATGCGCGCGGCAAACATCTCCGCCGAGGACACGGTCTTGCCATTGGTGATGACGTAGACCGGCCCGTCCCACGCACCCCAGTGGGCGCGCAGGTCCTGTGCCCAGTCGAGACGGTGGGCGATCAGGAAATCGTCCAGCGTATCCACCGCCTGGCTTGGCAGCGGGCCACCGGAGGTGCCTGCCGCGACCAGGCGGCGGCACTGGCCGCCGTTCCATGGCTGCTGGGTCCGCCACACCCAGGACAGGTCGCAGGCCGGAAGACTCAGTGCACGCCGCGAAGCATCGAAGCTGGCGCGCTCCGCCGTCAGCAGGCGGCGGGCGGTGGCGGCCGGATGATGGCGGCGCAGGGCATCGTCGAGTCGCTCGTACTGTTCGTCGAGATAGGGCTTGCCTGCGGCGGACTGACTGACCAGCAGCGTGGCCGACGTGACCGGCCGCGGGCTGAACAACCGCGCAAGCGTGTCGCCACTGTCATCCCCGCCCGGGTTGTCGCCGACATCGACCAGCACGGCATCGACGCCATCGTGCTGGAACCGGCGCAGGCTGCCGGCGATCATGGCCACCCAGCCGTTCACCAGCGCGCTGCGCATGTCGCCGATGGAATCGGCATGGCGCAGCTGTGGCCACAGCGCGTGGCATAGACCGGGATAGCGCAGCGCATCGAACTCGTGCAGCCGAAGCACGCCCACCTTGCGTCCCTCGGGCAACGCGAGGATGCCGGCGCGCAGCGCAGGGTCTGCCTGGCCGTCCAAGGGGGTGTAGCCGGGCAGTGTTTCCAGCGGAAGGCTGAAATCCTGCCGGCCTTCATCGGCGACCCCGAGCGCGGCGCAACCGGCACTCGGGCCCAGCGTGCGCGGATCGACAGCCCGTGGTGGCTGGGACGTGCCGCCTGCATCCAGCCGGTCGAGCAGCGCAAGGTGGCCATCATGGAAGCCGGCCAGAAAACTGCGCAGCGCCTGGGTGGCCTGGGCGTCATTGCGTGCCTCGGCGAGGTCGCGCTGTGCCCGGGCATCAAGGGTCGGCAGATCGACGCCGCTCTCGGGCGAGGCCATCCAGGCCAGGTGCGCGTAGTCGCTCTGCAATGCTGCTTTGAGCACCGCGTAATCTGCCCGCCAGGCATCCCGATCCACTGCCGCGGCCGCGCTCACGCCACTGGCCGAGAGCGTGCCCACCGCCGCCAACAGGCCCGCCATCCATCGCATGATTGCCATCACATCCTCCCTGAGTCGGGCCGGCACATCCGGCTTCCGCGTGACTGTCCACCCTCGATCTTAGTCAAGGGAACGCCTCGCAGGTAGTGGCAGCGGTGCCGTGCGCACACCTGCACGTCGAGGCGGAGAAGCGCCATGAGCATCGCAGGGAAGGACGCCACGGGCCCATCCTTGCGCCGGGCGGACCGTGTCGGCTGGAGGATGCGCCGCATACACCCGCTACGCACGCGATCGCGCACAATAGGCCGTCTTTGAGCTGATTGCTGTTGGAGGTGCCATGAAACGTGTCGTCCTGCTGAGCCTGGGGGCGCTTGCGCTCGCGGCGTGCTCCAAACCTGAATCCGCCGATCAGGCGGGCCCGTCGGCCACCGCCGAGGCCCCCACCGCGGCCAAGCCCGCCGACCCTGCCGCTGCCGCGACCCAGTCCCCGTCGTTCGATTGCGCCAAGGCACAGTCCGAGGCCGAGAAACTGGTGTGCGTCGATCCGCGGCTGGCCGCGCTGGACCGTCAGCTGGCCGCGCTCTACAAGCGCGTGCAGACCAGCCCGGACGAGCTGGACATCGCGGCCGAGCAGCGTGGCTGGATCAAAGGGCGCGATGCCTGTTCGCGCGCGGTGGATCCAAAGCGCTGCCTGGTGGAGTCCTATCAGACCCGTCTGGTCGAGCTGACCATCAACGGCGGCGGCATCCAGGTGCCGGCGAAGGTCGAGTACCGCTGCGACGACAACAGCAAGCCGGTGACGGCGGTGTTCTACAACGACATCGACCCGACCGCGGCCGTGGTCAGCTGGGGCAGCGATCAGGCGATCGTCTTCCCGATGCCCGTGAGCAAGGACGAGAACAATGGCGGCCGCTGGGGCCGGGAGGGCGTCGACCTGCGTATCCACGACGACCAGACCACCCTGGACTTCTACGGCACCACGCTGCAGTGCCAGATCGCCCGGTGATGCCGGCCACCGCCGCGTCGCTCAGCGCACGCGGCGGTAGCGCACCTCGTTCTGCCGGTCGCCGACCTCGGTGGTGACGAACCCGTCGCGGCTCTGGCTGATATCGAACACGCTGCTGCCGACGTTGAGCTGGCCGCCGTTGATCCAGCCATTCAACGTCTGGCCGCGGGTCTGCGCGCTCATCCGGCCATCGCTGTCGATGCGCATGCGGATGTCGGCATTGAAGGTCGGGTTGTAGCCCTCGAATTCTCCGATCATCCAGCCGGGTACGTAGGACGTATGCCGGGCGCCCTGGTAGGTGTCGTCGTCGTAGCGCGCGTCGTCCTTGTTGGCGTTGTGCGCCAGCGCGCCGAGGATGGCCGCGCCGATCAGCACGCCGGCGGCGACCTTGGCGTCATGGTTGTCATCATCGTGGCGATCATCACGGTCGCTGCCGCCGTGGACCCGGAACGAGGCCCGGCAGCCATCATCCACCCAGACCTCGCGGCGGTCGTAGTCCCAGGTGCGGCCTTGCCGGCAGTCCGCACCGGACAGCTTGCGGTCCAGGGTGACGTAGCCGGCGCGGGGCAGGGTGCAGGATTGATAGCGGTTGTCGCGGCTCTCGCAGGTGACGAAATCATCCGCACGCGCGTTCTCGAACGGAAGCAGCAACAGCAGGGGCGTGGCCAGCAGCGTACGAAAAAGCATGACGTCGATTCCGGCAGGGAAAGGAAGCGCGTTTCACTGACGCCGACGATGGGCACGCGGGCATGAAATCCGGATGAAGATCACCCGCCATTCAACCCGATCAGCGGCCTCAGGCGCAGGCGGCCAGCGGTTGCTGGAAACAGGCCCGAATCGCGTCGAGCAGTTCGCTCATGCTGTACGGCTTGGGCAGGAAATGCATGCCAGGGCCGAGCTGCGGCACCACGACGGAAGGCTCCAGGCCCGAGGTGACCAGCACCGGCAGCCCGGGCCGTTCCTGCTTGACCCGATGGGCGGCCTCGATGCCGCTGACCGCACCCAGGCAGACATCGGTGAACACCAGATCGAAGCGCTCGCCGGCCTGGAGCAGCCCCAGCGCGGCTTCCGCCGAACTGACCGCAACAACTTCGCAGGCCTGGCTTTCCAGTGCCATGCGGCTCAGTTCGCGGGTGTCTTCGGTGTCTTCGATCAACAGCACGCGGGGTTCGGGATGGTGCTTGGACAACAACATGGAGCGTGGTTCCTGCTTACCCCCGGACAGGGGCGCGCAAGTATCGCGGGCCGCCGGTGAGGAGGCCGTGGACGGCGCCGAAATGCCGGGTGAACCCCCCGCGTGGCCTGCCTTCGGGTAGTTCATGCCGGTGTGAGGGACCGGGGCCTGCGACGGTGCCAGGCCCAGACCAGCGCCACCGCCAGTCCTGCCGCTGACAGGCGCAGCACGGTAGCCGGCCAACCGACGGCCGTGGCCTCGGTGATCACGAACACGTTCCAGGCCAGGTTGAGCGAGACATGCAGGGCCAGCCCGCTCCACAGGGTGTAATCGTCCAGGGTATTGAGCCAGGCGAACACCAGCCCACCGATGCCGGTGATGGCGAACACCTGCAGGGCCATGCCGCCGCCACCGCCGAACGACCACCAGTGGATGGCGCCGAAGATCACGGCCTGGACCAGCGCGGCAGCCAGCCACGGCCAACGCTGCTGGCGGTGCGCGAAGATGAAACCGAAACCGCGGAAGATGATCTCTTCGGCGAATGGAAACAGCACGCCGAGCATCAGCAGGGCGAGCACATCCTGGGTCGGTTTGAATCCCCCCAGCCACCACAGACCCAGCCAGCACGGCAGCGTCGCCAGCAGCGCCAGGGCCGGCCCCTGCCAGCCATTCCAGCGCAACCCGAGCAGCGCGTGCAGGCGCTGCCCCGGCCGCACCAGCAGCGCGGCCACGAGCAGTACCAGCAGCACGCCCAGGCCGTTGTCGAGGATGGCGCCGCCATAGGGGATCGGCAGCTTCGGGATCGGGGTGCCCAGCCACGCGGCGAGGTCGCGCAGATTGATCGACACGGCCAGGGTCAGCACGACCACGCAGGTGGCCAGCCAGGTGGGCAGGCGGAAGGACGGCATGGGACGCTCCATATCCAGGGATGCGTGGAGTGTTGGCGAGGACAGGCCGGGCAGCATGGGGCATTGGTCGGGGGGCCATCGGTCATGGCCGCGTTGCACCACGGTCAGGTGGGACCGGCTAGAGTGCGGCTTTGCCCCTTGGATAACTGCCCATGCAATGCCCCGTATGCAAGACCCAAGCGCTGCAGATGTCCGAGCGCCAGGGCATCGAGATCGATTACTGCCCGCAGTGCCGTGGCGTGTGGCTGGACCGTGGCGAGCTGGACAAGATCATCGAGCGCTCGGCCGGTGCCGCAGCACCGGCCCCGGTACGCGCGGCTGCTCCGCCGCCGCCGACCGCCGTGCAGCACCGTGACACCCGCCATCTGGGCCAGCAGCAGTACGGCGACCAGCACGGCTACCGCAAGAAGAAAAAAGAAAGCTTCCTGTCGGACCTGTTCGACTTCTGACAGGCGCCTGTGCCGTGCTCAGGCGCGGCGCAGGATGAATTCCCGGTCGACACTGTCGCCGACCGGAAAATCGTATTCGCCGACCTTGCTGCAGCCATAGCGCGCATAGAAGCGCTGCGCACCCGGATTTTCCGACCATACGCCGACCCACAGCGTGCGCCGCTGCGGTTGATCGAGCCACGCCAGGAACGCGTCCATCAGGCGCGCGCCGTGACCACCGCCCTGGTGGCTGGCGAGCAGGTAGAGACGTTTGAGTTCGATATCGCCCTCGGCGGCATCGGCATGCGGCAGGCTGTTCGGCCCTGCGGCGAGATAGCCCACCACACGTGCGCCGTCTTCCAGCAGCCACGCCGCATTGCGTGGGTCGGCGAGCTCGCGGCGTTGTGGCTCGACCGCGTAGTGGCTGTCCAGAAAATCGCGCAGATCCTGCGGCGGGTACGAATCGCCAAAGGTCTCGGTGTAGGTGGCGATGGCGATCGCCGACAGCGCGCCGGCATCGGCAACGGTGGCACGGCGGAGGATCAACGTCATGGCGCAGGGCAGGCAGGTGGGGCCGGCAGCTTACGGCATCGGCGCAGGCGGCAGGGGTTCCGGGCACCTTGGTACCCGGAACCTGTCACGGCCGCTGGATCAGAACCAGACGCGCACGCCCGCCACCCAGCGGGTATCGCGCGCGCGCTCACCGGCCGCCTCGTGGTAATCAGCGGTATCGCCGAACAGCCGCTCGTGGCTGATGCCGATGTAAGGCGCGAAGCGGCGGCTGAACTCGTAGCGCAGGCGCAGCCCGGCCTCGACCGTGTTGAGTCCCGAACCGTTGCCGTACGCCGGCTCGTCCTTGGCCGAGAACGTGGCCTCCACCAGCGGCTGCAGGATCAGGCGGTTGGTGAGCAGCAGCTCGTACTCCACTTCCACCGTCGCAGCAAACTGTCCGCCTTCGCCGATGTAGGCCGTGGCCGAGGTCTCGAACTTGTACGGCGCCAAGCCCTGGATGCCGAACGCCGCCCACGTGCGCGAATCCGCCGGGCGGAAATCCTGCTTCACGCCGACCAGCACGTCCCACCACGGCGAGACGCTGCGGCCGTACATCACCTCGAGATTGGCCGACTCGGTGCGGCCGTCACCGCGCTCGCCTTCGCTGCGCAGCCATAGCCGGTTGATGTTGCCACCGACCCAGCCGCTGGCCTCCCAGGCCTGCCCGGTACCGTGCTGGCCGTCCCAGTGTTCCAGGCGATTGACCAGCAGCATGCTGTGGATCTCCGGTGCATGTTCCATCGCACCGTGGTCGATCGGAGGGAACGCGGCGAGGCGGTCGGCGGGTGTCACCACCGGAATCGGTTCGCGCGGCTCGATGGGCGCGCGTGGCTTCGGCATGCCGTGGTCCATCGTCGAATGGTCCATCTGGCTGTGATCGGCGCTGCCGCCATCTGCCGGTGGCGCATCGGTCGTGATCGGTGCCGTGGCATGGCCGGCATGCGACTGCGCCCATGTCGGGGCGGACAAGGCCAGCAGCAGGCCGGCGCTCAGTGCGGATAGCACGGTGAGAGGCGAGCGGCTCATTCTTCGATCCTCACTTCGCGCATCATGCCCGCTTCCATGTGGTACAGCAGATGGCAGTGGTAGGCCCAGCGGCCGAGCGCGTCGGCGCGCACGCGATAGGTGCGGCGGGTGCCGGGAGGCATGTCGATGGTGTGCTTGCGCAGGTGGAACTGCCCATCGGCGTTTTCCAGGTCGCTCCACACGCCATGCAGATGGATCGGGTGCTGCATCATCGTGTCGTTGACCAGCACGATGCGCATGCGTTCACCGTAGTTCAGGCGCAGCGGTTCGGCGCTGGCGAACGGAATGCCGTCGAAGGACCAGCTGAATTTCTCCATGTGGCCGGTCAGGTGCAGCTCGACCTCGCGGCCGGGATCGCGGCCATCGGGATCGTCGAACAGGCTGCGCATCGCACCGTAGGTCAGCACGTGACGACCGTTGTCGCGCAGGCCGATGCCGGGATCATCGAGCTTGGGGTCGGTGGCCATGCTCTGCATGTCCACCAGCGGATTGCCTTTTTCGCTGGCCGGGTGGCGCGGCGCCTTGGAATCAGCGCCGTGCGCGCCGTGGCCCATGCTCGCGCCGCAGCCACCTTCCATGCCCTTCATGTCGTGCCCCGCCATACCGTTTCCGGCATGGCCCATGTCATGGCCCATGTCGCTCATGGTCAGCAATGGGCGCGGGTCGCGCTCGGGAACCGGCGCCTGCAGGCCGTGGCGGACCGCCAGCGTGCCGGCGGCATGGCCGGTGCGGCCCATGTCCTGGCAGAAGATCGTGTAGGCATCCTGTCCACTGGGTTCGACGATCACATCGAAGGTCTCGGCCGGTGCGATACGGAACTCATCGATGCTGACCGGGTGGATGTACTGGCCATCGGCGGCGACCACGGTCATTTTCAGGCCGGGGATGCGCACATCGAAGTAGGTCATCGAGCCACCGTTGATGAAGCGCAGCAGCACCTTCTCGCCACTGCGGAACAGCCCGGTCCAGTTGCCCGCCGGGGCGGTGCCGTTGAGCAGGTAGGTATAGGTGTGGGCGTTGATGTCGGAGATGTCGGTCGGCGTCATCCGCATCCGGCCCCACATGCCGCGGTCGGCGGTGGCTGCGGCCCAGCCATCCCGGCGCACATCACGGAGGAAGTCGGGCAGGGTGCGCTTGTAGTAGTTGTCGTGCTCGGCGAGCTTCTTCATGCGCCGGAACAGCGCCCCAGGGTCCATGTCGGTCCAGTCCGAGAGCACGATCACGTGCTCACGGTCGAAGCGGTACGGCGCCGGCTCGAGCGGGTCGATGATCAGCGCGCCGTACAGGCCGGCCTGTTCCTGGAACATCGAATGGCTGTGGTACCAGTACGTGCCCGACTGCTTGAGGGTGAACCGGTACTGGTAGGCCTCGCCGGGGGCGATGCCGTTGAAGCTCAGGCCGGGCACGCCGTCCATGTTGGCCGGCAGCAGCAGGCCGTGCCAGTGGATGGAGGTGGGGTGCCCCTGCAGCGTGTTGGCTACCCGGATGTTGACCGTCTGGCCTTCGCGCCAGCGCAGGATCGGCGCCGGCAGGCTGCCGTTGACGGTGATCGCCGGGCGGGTGCGCCCGGTGAAGTTGGCCAGCGATTCGCCGATGCTCAGCTGCACGTCATGGCTGCTGAGCACCTGCGGGGCACCGGCCAGGCCGGGGCCGGCGGCCGCGAAGGCGCGTGGGCTCAGGCCGGTGGCGGCCAGACCGGCGACCACGCCGCCGGCAGCCACGCCCTGCACGAACAGGCGGCGTGACGGCATGGGCGGGGTGCCCGTGCCGGGTGTTTTAAGGAAAGACATTGCAACTCCGGATCCGATTCGAATGGCACGCGGGGTGCCGGCAACGCCCGCAGGCGGGGCCATGTGGGCAGGGCATCAGGCAGGCGCTCGCAGAGCGCTGCGGATCAGGCGATCGGAGGGCGGGTGATGCGGTCCAGCGGCGGTGTCGGTTGCGACGGATGCGCGGCCGGCAGCGGGGCCAGCGACAGCGGCGGGGGCGTGGCCAGCCAGGCGACCTGGGCGGTCAGGCTGGGTTGCTGCGCGCAGCTGCGCAGGCAGTCCTTGATCTTGCAGTGGTCGCCATCGTGAGGCGCCTGCACTCCGCTGGCGGCACCGGGCATGGCGTGATGGTCATGCGGGAGGGCGGCCGCCGGTGCATCACCATGGCAGGGCGGTGCGGCACGGCTTGCGGTGGCCGGCTCGGCCAGGGCGAGCGCCATCGGGCCGGCCATGGCCACGTTCAGCCCGTTGAGCAACAGGCTGAGCATCAGGACGACTCGCAGGAGCAGGCCACTGGCGGACATGGGGCTCACCTTACTGCCAAATCCGCACCGTCGCACCTATGGCTGAACACGCGGTTCAACTCTGGAGCAAGGTCTGTCTGGCCGCCCCGGCGCATCAGCCTTCCTCGCGCACGATCTCGACCAGGCGGTCGCCGTAACGGGCCAGCTTGGTGCCACCGATGCCCCCGACCCGCCCCAGCGCATCGACGCTGGTGGGGCGCTGTTCGGCAATGTTGCGCAGGGTGCTGTCGTGGAAGATCACGAAGGCCGGCACGTTCTGCTCGCGCGCGAGTTCGGCGCGCAGGCCCCGCAGCGCATTGAACAGCGCCAGGTCCTGCGGCAGCACCGACAGGCCGGTGCGCTGGCCGCTGCGATCGCGCTCGCGGGCCGCCTTGGGCGTCTCGCGGCGCATCATGACCTTGCGCTGGCCCTTGAGCACCTCGCGGCTGCCATCGGTCAGGCGCAGCCCGCCGTAGGCGCTGCTGTCCACCTCGAGCAGGCTGGAGGCGACCAGCTGGCGGAACACGCTGCGCCAGGTACGCGCGTCCAGATCCTTGCCGATGCCATAGGTGCTCAGTTCGGTATGCCCGAACTGGCGGACCTTCTCGTTCTCGCCCCCGCGCAGGATGTCGATCAGATGGCCCACGCCGAAGCGCTGGCCACTGCGGTAGACGCAGCTCAATGCCTTCTGGGCGGCGACGCTGGCATCCCAGGCATCGGGCGGCAGCAGGCAGTTGTCGCAGTTGCCGCAGGGCTGGGGGTAGGTCTCGCCGAACCCGGCCAGCAGGACCTGGCGGCGGCACTGCATGGATTCGCAGTAGCCGAGCAGGTGGTCCAGTTTGGAGCGTTCCAGCGCTTTGCGTTCTTCGCCCGCCTCGGACTGCTCGATCATCTGTTTGAGCAGCACCACGTCGCCCAGGCCGTAGCAGAGCCAGGCCTCGGCGGGCTCGCCATCGCGACCGGCGCGGCCGGTTTCCTGGTAATAGCCTTCCATCGATTTGGGCAGGTCGGTATGCGCGACGAAACGCACGTCCGGTTTGTCGATGCCCATGCCGAAGGCGATGGTGGCGCACATGACGATGCCATCCTCGCGCAGGAAGCGACGCTGGTTGGCGGCGCGGACCTCGGGCGGCAGGCCGGCGTGGTAGGGCAGGGCGTTCAGGCCCTCCTTGCAGAGGAACTCGGCGGTTTCCTCGACCTTGCGCCGCGACATGCAGTAGACGATGCCGGCGGCCCCGCGGTGGACCTTGAGGAAGTCCAGCAGCTGCCTTTTGGCGTTGTCCTTCTGGACGACCGTGTAGCGGATGTTGGGCCGGTCGAAGGAGCTGACGAAGTGCTGGGCGTTGGTGAGGTCCAGGCGTTCGGCGATCTCGCGCTGGGTGGGCGGATCGGCGGTGGCGGTCAGCGCGATGCGCGGCACGTCGGGCCAGCGTTCGTGCAGGACGGTGAGCTGGCGGTATTCGGGGCGGAAGTCGTGGCCCCACTGGGAGACGCAGTGGGCTTCGTCGATGGCGAACAGGGCGATCCGGCTGCGCGAGAGCAGCGACAGGAAGCGACCGGTGAGCAGGCGCTCAGGCGCGACGTAAAGCATGTCCAGTTCGCCGGCGAGCAGTTCGCGTTCGACGCGCGCACTGGTTTCGCCATCGAGGGTGGAGTTGAGGTATTCGGCGCGGACGCCGAGCTGGCGCAGGGCTTCGACCTGGTCCTGCATGAGCGCGATCAGCGGCGAAATGACGATGCCGGTGCCGTCGCGGAGCAGGGAGGGGACCTGGTAGCACAGCGACTTGCCGCCGCCGGTGGGCATGAGGACAAGCGCGTCATTGCCGGCGGCGACATGCTCGACGATCGCCTGCTGCGGACCGCGGAATTCGTCGTAACCAAAAATGCGGCTGAGCAGGTCGTGCGCGGGGCGGGAAGACATCGCCGTAGTTTACAGGGCTGGGCGCCCCGAGGCGGGTCATCCCATTCCGGATGTGAACGTAAGCGGGACACCCTTCGACCAGGCAGCCCCCCTTGAGTCAAGGGGGGCGCGCCGCAGCGCAACCTTGGAAATCCCGCGGGGGCAAGGCCCCCAGGGGATTACTGCAGCAGCGAACGCAGCATCCAGGCGTATTTTTCGTGGGTCTGCAGGCGCTGGGTCATCAGATCTTCGGTCGGTGCGTCATCGGCATCGTCGGCCACATCCAGCACTTTCCGGGCAGTGCGGCACACAGCCTCGTTGGCGGTGACCAACTGGCGTACCATTTCACGCCAGTCCGCGCTGTCGGTCAGGCCCGGCTCCTCGGCGATCGAGGTCAGGGCCGCGAATTCGCGGTAGGAGCCCGGGGCGTTGAAGCCCAGTGCACGGATGCGTTCAGCGACGTCGTCCAGGGCGGCCCACTGTTCGGTGTACTGGGTCTCGAACATGGTGTGCAGCGAGTTGAACATCGACCCGGTCACGTTCCAATGGAAGTTGTGGGTCTTCAGGTAGAGCGTGAACGCATCTGCCTGGAAGGCCGACAGTCCATCGGCGATCTTCTTGCGATCGCCCTCCTTGATCCCGATATCAATGTTCGGGGCCGACGGGGCCGCCGCGCCGAGTTTCTGCTTGGCCGTCTTGGGCTTTGCCGGGGTCTTGGTCGTCTTCGCCATGGGAGAACTCCTTATGGATGGGATGAATCGGATGGCCTTCACAATAGATCAGACTACCCTTTCAGTAGTAAACAAAAGTTCTAAACGAATCGATTGATGAGCGCTATCGAAAAACCACATGCAGCACGCCTGGCCCAGCAGCAGGCCGCGATCAACGGGGCCATGAGCCGCGACCGCGGTCGTTTGCTGGGGATGCTCTCGCGTTGGCGGGCCAAACCGGCGGATGCGGGGCTGGCGGCGGCGTTCGAGCAGGCCTTGCAGGCGTCCGTGCAGCGCCGTGAAGCGCGTGCGCTGAATCAGCCGGCCATCACTCTGGACGAGCAGCTGCCGATTGCGCGTGAAGCCGAGGCCATCACCGCGCTGATCCGCGACCATCAGGTCGTGGTGATCGCCGGTGAGACCGGCTCGGGCAAGACCACCCAGCTGCCCAAGCTGTGCCTGGCCGCCGGCCGTGGCACCGCCGGCATGATCGGCTGCACGCAGCCGCGGCGGATTGCCGCACGTGCGGTGGCCACGCGTGTCGCGCAGGAGCTGCAGTCCGAACTGGGCACCACCGTGGGTTACCAGGTGCGCTTCACCGACCGTGTCGGTGACGATACCCGCATCAAGTTCATGACCGACGGCATCCTGCTGGCCGAGATCAGCAGTGACCGCTGGCTGTCCAACTACGACACGATCATCGTCGACGAGGCACACGAACGCAGCCTCAACATCGATTTCCTGCTGGGCTATCTGAAGCAGCTGCTGAAGAAGCGCCAGGATCTCAAACTGATCGTCACCTCGGCGACCATCGATACCTCGCGCTTCGCCCAGCACTTTGATGATGCGCCGGTGATCAGCGTGGAAGGCCGCACCTTCCCGGTGGACGTGCGCTACCGCCCGCTGGAAGGCGAGGGCGGCGGAGACGCCGACGGTGGCCGCGATGGCGAGCGCACCGTGAATGATGCGGTGGTCGCGGCGGTGGATGAAATCACCCGCATCGACCCGCGCGGCGACATCCTGCTGTTCTTCCCGGGCGAGCGCGAAATCCGCGATGCGCACCAGGCACTGGAGCGGCGCAAGTACCGCGGCACGGATGTGCTGCCGCTGTATGCGCGGCTGTCGGTCAAGGACCAGGACCTGGTGTTCAACCCGGGCAGCAACCGGCGCATCGTGCTGGCCACCAACGTCGCGGAAACCTCGCTGACGGTGCCGCGCATCCGCTATGTAATCGACCCCGGCTTCGCCCGCATCAAGCGTTACAGCCCGCGCCAGAAGCTGGACCGGCTGCATATCGAAGCGGTCTCGCAGGCCAGCGCCAACCAGCGCAAGGGCCGCTGTGGCCGCGTGTCCGAAGGCATCTGCTACCGGCTGTATTCCGAAGCGGATTTCCAGTCGCGCCCGGAGTTCACCGATCCTGAAATCCGCCGCTCCAGCCTGTCCGGGGTGATCCTGCGGATGCTGCAGCTGGGCCTGGGCAGGATCGAGGATTTCCCGTTCCTGGAAGCACCGGACGAACGCGCCATCGCCGATGGCTGGCAGCAGCTGGGTGAGCTGGGTGCGGTCGATGCCGAGCGCCGCCTGACCCCGATCGGGCGCCAGATGGCGCGCCTGCCGGTGGACGTGAAACTGGCTCGCATGCTGGTCGCCGCGCAGGCACAGGGCTGCCTGCGGCCGATGCTGGTGATCGCCTCGTTCCTGGGCATCCAGGACCCGCGTGAGCGCCCACCGGAAGCGCGCGCCGCCGCGGACAACGCACATGCGCTGTTCGCCGATGGGCGCTCGGAATTCGTCGGCGTGCTGCGCCTGTGGGACGGCTACCGCCAGGCCCACGAAGACCTCACCCAGTCCAAGCTGCGCGACTGGTGTGGGCGACATTTTCTTGGTTTCCTGCGCATGCGCGAATGGCGGGAACTGCATCGCCAACTGCGCGTGCTGTGCGAAGAACTGGGCTGGAATGAAGAGCCGGCCGAGACCTCGTTGGCGCCGCTGCTGGCCGGTTCCTCGGCACCGGCACCGGCGCGCGATGACGAGGCCAGGATCAAGGCGACGCGTGGCCAGCAGCACCGTGCCGCGCGGCTTGCCCGCGAAGGGAAGTCCGAACCGGCGCTTGTCGAGACCAAGGCGGCACCCGGCAACGGTGCCGATCCCGAGGCACGCAGCGCGTTCAGCGACAAGGTGCGCGCCGCGGCGTACCAGACCCTGCACCGCGCGCTGATCGCCGGCCTGCCCACGCAGATCGGCCATCGCAGCGACAAGGGCGATTTCCTGGCGCCACGCCAGCGTCGCTTCCTGCCGTTCCCGGGCTCGGCCCTGGCCAAGCGGCCGCCGCCGTGGCTGCTCACTGCAACACTGCTGGACACCCAGAAGATCTGGGGGTTGACCAACGCGGCGATCGAGCCGGACTGGGTCATCAACGAACTGCCGCACCTGCTGCTGCGCAAGCACTTCGATCCGCACTGGTCGCGCGCGCAGGGCCAGGTGCTGGCCTCGGAGCAGATCAGTCTGTTCGGGCTGGTGCTGGCCCCGAAAAAACCGGTGCATTACGGCCGCATCGCGCCAGGCGAGGCGCATGACATCTTCGTGCGCCAGGGCCTGGTGACCGGCGAGATCAACACCCGGGCCGGCTTCGTCGCCGACAACCTCAAGGTGCTGGAACAGGCGCGCGAGGAAGAAGCCAAGCTGCGCCGCGCCGGTATCGTCGCCGATGAAGGCTGGCAGGCGCGCTGGTACCTGGACCGGATTCCGGCCGAGATCCATTCGGCGATGGGCCTGGATACCTGGTGGAAAGCACTGGCGCCGGAGAAGCGCCGGGCGCTGTCGTGGACGCTGGCCGATCTGCTGCCGGGCGAAGGCAGCGATGCCGAGCGCTATCCCAGGTACCTGCCGCTGGGCGATGCGCGGCTGGCGCTGCATTACACCTTCGAACCCGGCGCCGAGGAAGATGGTGTGACGCTGGAGGTGCCGCTGCACCTGCTCAACGCGCTGGATCCGGCGCGGCTGTCATGGCTGGCGCCGGGCTTCGTCGCTGACAAGGCCGCCGCATTGATCCGCAGCCTGCCCAAGGCGATGCGCCGCAACTATGTGCCGGCACCGGACTTTGGCCGCGCATTTGCCGAGGCCTTCGCCGAACCGACCGCCGATGACATCCGGGGCGAACTGGCGCGGTTCCTCTCGCGCGCGACGGGTGCCAAGCTGGCCGCGACCGATTTCGACGAAGCCTCGCTGGAGCCGCACCTGCGCATGAACCTGCGCCTGCGCGATGCGGGCGGCAAGGTGCTGGCGACCTCGCGCGATCTGGAGGCGCTGCGCGCGCGCTTCGGCGACAAGGCCGGTGAGGCCTTCGCCGCACGCGCAGGGCGTGCGCTGGCCGCGGAAGGGCTACGCGATTTCCCGGCCACCCCGATCCCGCTGCAGGTGCCCGGCGAAGCCGGCGTGCCGGCGTACCCGGCGCTGGTCGATCAGGGCGAGACCGCAGCGCTGAAGATCTTCGCCGACCGCAACGAAGCGCTCGAGCAGCACCCGCTCGGGGTTCGTCGATTGATGGAGATCGCGCTGGCCGACAAGGCCAAGCAGGCGCGCAAGCAATTGCCGGTGCCGCCCAAGACCGGGCTGCTGTACGCCGCGATCGAATCGCAGGAGCGGCTGCGGGGCGATCTGGTCGACGCGGCGATGAATGCCGTGCTGGCCGATGGGCTGGGTGATATCCGCGACCCTGCCGCGTTCGCCAAACGCAGTGCCGAGGCGGGCAAGGCGTTGTTCGGTGAGGCGATGGCGCGCCTGAAGCTGGCCGAGAACATCCTCGCCCACGTGGCCGAGCTCAAACCACAGCTGGAAGCGCCGCTGATGGGGTGGGCGCGTGGCAACCTCGATGACATGGAGCAGCAGCTTGCCGCGCTGGTCCATCCCGGGTTCCTGCGTGACACGCCGGCCGACGCGTTGGCGCAGTACCCGCGCTATCTGCGCGCGATGATCCTGCGCACCGAGCGTGCCAAGCGCGATCCACCGCGTGATCAGGCCCGCATGCTCGAGCTGCGTCCGTTCGTGGAGGCGCTGGCGCAGGCCGACGCGCGCGGCCTGCGCCAGCGGCCGCAGTGGCAGGACCTGCGCTGGGACCTGGAGGAGCTGAGGGTGTCGCTGTTCGCCCAGGAGCTCGGGGCGCGTACCGGCATTTCGGCCAAGAAACTGGCCCAGCGCGTGGCCGCGCTGCAGAAGGCCTGATCCGGCAACCCCCGTGCCGGTGCGGCACGGGGAACCGGGTGCGGATTACTTGACGCGGCGGACCTTGGCGCGGGTGTTGACGCCCTGCACCTGCATGTACCACACGCCGCCCAGGCCGGGAGCGATGCTGACCTCCGGCGACTGGCGGCGGACGCCACCGACCTGGGCGTCGTCGATCTGCTCCCACTCCTGCGCGTTGGCGAGCACGTAACGCTGGCCCTTGCCGAAGCCGCGGAATGCACCGGTCAAGGTGCTTTTGATCGGCTCCTTGGTGCCGAAATCGAAGAAACCGTGGTTCTTCACGATGACTTCCTGGCGCCCCTCTTCGCGGGCCTGCTCGCGTGCGTCGGCCGCCAGGGCGGCCACTTTGCCCTGCAGCCAGTTGTTGAGCTCGGTCAGTTCCTGCGGTGTGAGTTTCTCCAGCCCGGCCGCCTTGAACTCGGCCGGCGACATCTGCTGCTGCAGATCGCCTTCCACCACGCGCTGGGCCAGCGCCGGCAGCGACACACTCATCACAATGGCCGCGCAGGCCAACAACCGCAGACGGGAAAAGCGCATGGCAGGGTCTCTCCTAGGGATGGCCGCAGTGTAGTGCCAGCGCCCGGGCATGTGCACATGCAGGCGACGGCGATTGTCGGGGGGCGCTGCGGCGCTAGTGTAGATGGCCTCTGTCTTGTCTGTACGATGCTGTGAACCGCGCTTCTGCCCCCGGCCTGGATGCCTTGTTGAACCGACCCTCGGTGGCTTCGCTGCCGACCGAACTGCGCGAGGCGTTGCTGCAGCGCTGGCAGCAGCCCGAGGCCGATCAGGAAATGCGCGCGGGCTGGCCGGTGCTGGCCGACACGCTTGATGCGCTGTCGCTGCTGTCGGCCGACGAGTCGGCGCTGCTGGCCACCCTGCTGTTCGATCTGCCGTGGCTGCGCGCCGGGCTGGACGCGTTGCCGGTCGGTGCGCTCAAGCCGGTGGTGGTCGGCCTGCTGGACGGGCTGGACGCGGCCGACCAGGTCTGGGCCCTGCATGCCGGGCGTGAGGCCGGTCGCAACAGCGAGGGGCTGCGTCGCCTGCTGCTGTCGATCATCCGCGATCTGCGCGTGGTGCCGATCCTGCTCGCCCGCCAGCTGGCCCGCATGCGCGGTGCCGATCGCCTGCCCGAGGAGGAACGGCGCGCGTTGGCCCAGCTCACCCGCGACATCCACGCGCCGCTGGCGAACCGGCTCGGCATCTGGCAGTTGAAGTGGGAGCTGGAAGACCTGGCGTTCCGCCACCTCGAACCGGAGACCTACCGCCGCATCGCCCGCGAGGTCGACGAAACCCGGTTGGCGCGCGAGCGCTATGTCGAGGCCGTCAAAAAGGCGCTGTCGCGCGAGTTGCTGGCGCAGGGCATCCGCGCCGAGGTCAGCGGCCGGCCGAAGCACATCTACAGCATCTGGCGGAAGATGCAGAAGAAGCGGCTGGCGTTCGAGCAGCTCTACGACATCCGTGCGGTACGCGTGATGGTGGACGACGTGGCCGCGTGCTACGCCGCGTTGGGCGTGGTGCACGCGCTGTGGGCGCCGGTGCCGAGCGAGTTCGACGATTACATCGCGCGCCCGAAGGCCAATGATTACCGCTCGCTGCATACCGCCGTGGTCGGCCCGGAAGGTCGCACCATCGAAGTGCAGATCCGGACCCACGACATGCACGCCCAGGCCGAGCTCGGCGTGGCCGCGCACTGGCGCTACAAGGAAGGCAGCAAGGGCGCGGAGAAGGCCTTCGACCGCAAGATCACCTGGATGCGCCAGTTGCTGGAGCAATCCCAGGAGGGGCACGGCGGTGAGCTGGCCGGCGCGCTGGATGCCGAGCTGACCGAGGACCGGGTCTACGCGCTCAGCCCCAAGGACGAGGTGATGGACCTGCCGCAGGGCGCCACGCCGCTGGATTTTGCCTATCACGTGCACACCATGGTCGGGCACCGTTGCCGCGGCGCGAAGGTCAATGGCCGCATCGTGCCGTTGACCTACCGGCTGCGCAGCGGCGACCGCGTCGAGATCCTGACCGGCAAGGAGGCCGACCCCCGGCGGGACTGGCTGCTGGCCTCCAGTGGCTTCCTGGCCAGCAACCGCTCGCGTGAAAAGGTGCGCGGCTGGTTCCACAAGCTGGACCGCGCACGCAATGTGCAGGCCGGCCGCGAACTGCTCGAGCGCGAGCTGAAGCGGCTCGGCCTGCAGCATGCCGACCTTGCCATCGCGGTGAAGAAATTCCACGCCGACAGCGTCGACGATCTCTATATCCAGGTCGCGCTGGGCGACACCGGGCCGAACCAGGTCAGCCGCGCGCTGCTGGAAGCCGAACGGGCCGCCAGCCAGCCGGCGGTGCCGGCGATGCCGCGGCCCACGGCGCGGCGCGACAGCGTGCGCAGTGCCAACTTCACCGTGCAGGGCGTGGGCAACCTGCTGGTGCAGCTGGCCCGCTGCTGCCAGCCGGTGGCCGGCGAACCGATCGTCGGCTACCTCACGCGGGCGCGTGGCGTCACCGTGCACCGCACCGACTGTGCGGCGCTGGCCCGGCTGGCCGCAGCCAGCCCTCAGCGCATTCTTCCCGTGGAGTGGGGCCAGGCCGGCGGTGGCTATGAAGTGGACGTGGTGGTCGATGCGGTCGACCGGCGCTGGCTGCTCAAGGACATCACCAACCTGATCGCGCAGGAGGATGCCTACGTCCTGGACATCCACAGCGACAACGTCCGCAACAGCGGCCGGGCGCACCTGCGGCTGCGGCTGAAGGTCAGCGACTACGGGCAGCTTTCCACCCTGCTGGGCAAGCTGGACGCACTGCCCGGCGTCAGCGAAGCCCGGCGTCTAGGCTGAGCTCACGTGCCCCACGCTAGGCTCGCGGCATGAGCCGGGACGACGATGACAGGCATGATGCCGCGCATGAGGCGCTGCGGCGGGTGCGCCGCGAGGGGCGCTGGTGGTGGGTGCAGGCGCGCCACGCCAAGCGCATCTGGCGCTGGGCGCTGCTGATCGCCGTGCTGCTGTTCGTGGCCCTGGCGCTGTTGCGCCGGCCGCTGGCGAACTGGTTCTGGAATGAACCGCAGATCGAGCAGCTGCTCGACCAGGGTGATCGCGCGCTGGCCGCAGGCCGCCTGACCCTGCCCGACGGCAGCGGCGCACGTGAGTCCTATCAAGCAGCGCTGGCGCTGGACAACGACCGGCTGCAGGCACGCACCGGCCTGGCCCGTACCGGCCAGGCGGCACTGCAGCAGGCGCGTGCTGCACTGGAACGCGGCGACCCGGCGGCCGCGACGACAGCGCTGGCCCTGGCGCGCGAGCTGCAGGTACCGCAGCGCGAAGCCGACGCGGTGGCGCAGCAGCTGCGCGCGCACGACCAGGCACGCGCGGGGATCGGCGCCTTGCTCGGCCGCGCCGAAGCGGCCCTGCAGGCGCAACGGCTCGATGGCAGCCCGGACAGCGCGCTGCCGCTGTTCCAGCAGGTGCTCACGCTCTCGCCCAACCAGGTGCGTGCGCTGGAAGGGCGTGAGGATGCGCTGTCCGACCTCCTCCAGCAGGCGCGCACGGCGGCCGGCCGCGGCGATGTTGCACGCGCGGCCGAACGCGTGCGCAGTGCCCGGGGCTTCGACGCCGGACATGTCGATCTGCCGGCCACCCAGGAGGCACTGAACAACGCGCTGGAGCGGCGCCAGCGCGAAGGCGAAGCCGCGCTGCGCCGACAGAAACTGGAGACTGCGGCGGAGGCCTTCGCCGCGGTGCTTGCCGCCTTGCCCGACGATCCTGCCGCACACCGCGGCCAGCAGCAGGTGGCCGATGCGCAGCTCTTGCGTGCGACGCGGCTGGCCGGCAATTTCCGCTTCGACGAAGCGGCCCAGGCGGTGCAGCAGGCTGAAACGCTGGGCGCTTCCACGCGCGCGCTGGAGACGGCGCGGCATGCCATCGAGCAGGCGCGTCGTTCGCAGGCCGCGTTGAAGACCCCGGCGGTGCCGCGGGCGCAGCGCGAACGCACGCTGCAGAGCCTGCTCACGCGCCTGGAAGAGGCCGAGGGCCGTGGCAATTTCCTGGATCCCCCCGGCCGCAGTGCCTACGACGCGCTGCGTGAGGCCCAGGGGGTTGCGCCGCAGGACCCGCGTGTTCGCGCGGCGGCGCAGCGGTTGTTGCCAGCGAGCCGGCAGTGTTTCGAGGATCGCCTGCGCGAGAACCGGGTACTAGGGGCCGGAGCCTGTCTGGAGGCCTGGCAGACCCTGTCCTCCAGCGACGCAGGCCAGACTGCGGCAAGGCGCCGGCTGGCGCAGCGCTGGTTGGCGATCGGCAGTGAGCGGCTTGGCTCGGGCGATATCACCTTCGCGCAACAGGCGCTGGTGCAGGCGCGCCGCTGGCAGCCGGACCTGCCCGAGCTGCCGGCATTTGCCGAACGCCTGCGCAGTGCCGGTGGCGGCGCGGGAGCCTAGGCCAGGAACACCCGCTGTACGGTGGCGCGGGCGGCATCCAGCGAGAAGTGGTCCACGATGTTCTGCAGCCCGGCGGTGGAGAGCCGGCGCCACAGGGCCTCATCCTGGTACAGCCGGACCACGGCCTGGGCGAACGCCTCGGCATCATCGGCCACCAGTACATCCTCGCCATCGCGCAGGTGCATGCCTTCCACGCCGCAGGTGGTGGCGACCACGGGCTGGCCGTGCGCCATGCTGAGATTCACCTTGCCCTTGACCCCCGCGCCGAAGCGCAGCGGCGCCACGGCGATGCGCACGCCGTCCATGTACGGCACCACGTCCGGCACGAAGCCATGGATGTCCACACCGGGCTGGGTCGCGGCCAGCTCGCGCAGCGCATCGGGCACGGCTGCGCCGATGCAGTGGAACCGGATATCGGGCAGCTGCGCGCGGATGCGCGCGAAGACCTCACCGATGAACCACTGCATGGCATCCAGGTTCGGCGGATGACGGAAACCGCCGACGAACACCAGGTCCCGACGCTCGGCCCAGTCGGGGCCCGCGCCTGCAACTTCATGCAGGTTGGAGATCAGTTCCACTGTCGCGCCCGGCGCATCGATGCGCAGCTGCTCGCGTTCGGCTGCGCTGACCAGCACGGTCACATCGACCTGCTCCATCACCGCCAGCTCGCGTGCGCGGGTGCGCTCGGCATTGCGCAGCAGGCCGGCGTCGCCGGCGATCTCAGCGCCGCGGCGCTCGCGCAGGTAATGCAGGTCGACGGTGTCGAACACGGTGCGCGCCTGCGGCGCGAAGCTGCGCAGCAGCGGCAGGCATTCGTGGGCGACGTGATAGCGCACCATCATCACCACCCCGAAGCGGGCGCCGTTGGCCCGCAGCCACGATGCCACGCCGTCGAGGTAGGGCGCGTACCAGACCTCCACGCCCAGCGCCTGCAGCGCCTCGGTGGCGGCGCCGGCATGCTCGCGCCGGGTCGGCACGAACACCACATGGACGCCCTCGTCGAGCAGCATCCGGATCAGGTTGTACTGGCGCAGCGAGGCCGAGTCGCGGTCCGGCTGCGGCACTTCTTCATCCAGGATCAGGACCTGGCGCTGGGCGCGATGGAGCAGGGCCGGTGAGGGCACGCTGCCCACGCTCGGCTGCGCTTCCAGCGCCTTGGCCCACTTCGCCGCGAACACCCCGCGGTTGCGGACCTGGTAGGCCTTGACTCCGCTGCCGGTATCGGTGCCGTTGCTGGTGCCCTCGTCATGCACGACGCGGCTGGCGGGCTGCACCAGCACCCGATGGCCACTTTCGCGGACGGCGAAGGCCAGGTCGGTATCTTCGTAGTAGGCGGGCTTGTAACGCAGATCGAAGCCGCCGAGCTGGTCCCACAAGGCGCGCGGGATCATCAACGCCGCACCGGAGCAGTAGTGGGCATCGCGCAGCGCGCTGTAGCGCGGATCCTCGGGTGACTCGAAGCGGCCATAGCTCCAGCCGCTGCCGTCCTGGAAGATCACGCCACCGGATTCCTGCAGGCGGCCATCGGGGTAGAGCAGCTGCGCACCGACCAGGCCGGCACGCGGCACCCGCGCAAAGGTGGCGAGCAGGGCATCCAGCCAGCCTGGCTGCGGCACGGTGTCGTTGTTGAGCAGCACCACGTACTGGCCACGCGAGCGGGCCACGCCATCGTTGCAGGCCTCGATGAATCCGCCGTTGGTTGGCCGCACCTCATAGCGCAGCCCGCGGACCTGCGGCATCCAGGCGGTGGTTTCGTCGCTGCTGCCGTCGTCCACCACCAGGATCTCGCAGTCGACCTGCGGCGGGTGGGCCGCCAGCGCCCGCAGGCAGGCCAGCGTGTGGCCGGCATGGTTGTAGACCGGAATGATGATGCTGACCACCGGGCGCTCGCTGGCCGGGACCGTGAACGGCGCGAACGGTGTGGCCTCCGGCAGGAACAGCGGTGCGCCGCGCGGGGCGGGCACGGCCTGGGTATGGACCCGGATGCGCTGCCAGGTGGCGCGCCAGCCCCGGGTGCGCAGACTGGCCAGACTGCGACGGAACAGGCCGAGCATGCGGTTCAGGAAATAGCGAGCATCGGCCAAGGACATCGACATCCCGTTGCAACTCCAGCTTAAGCGGGGGAACCCGGGAGAACGCGCCGCTCGCGGTGGCTGCGTTAGACTCGCCGGACTTCATATTCTCGCATCCCCGTGCCCCGACGCTACGATTCCGACGACATCGACGAGTTCGACGACGACACCGAAAGCCGCGGCCCGCTGTGGCGGCGCCGGTTGATCACCTGGGGCATGGCGGCTGTCGCGCTGGGGCTGGGCTTCCTGATCCCCTATACGGTGTACCTGAACCAACAGGTCACCCAGCGCTTCGGCGAGCTGCGCTGGCAGATTCCCACCCGTGTCTATGCGCGCCCACTGGCGTTGGCGCCGGGTGTGGCCATGGATGCGGCCACGCTCAAGACCGAGCTGGCGGCGTCGGCCTACCGCGATGACGGGATCGGCAAGTCGCCGGCCACGTACACGCAGGAAGGCGGGCGCTTCGTCATTTCCAGCCGTGGCTACAACGATGTGGATGGCCGGGTCGCCCCGCGCCGCGTCGAGCTGAGCCTGTCCGGCGGGTCGATCGCCTCGCTGCGCGATCCCGATAGCCGCAAGGCCCTGAAGGCCGCGCGCCTGGATCCGGCCCGTATCGCCACGCTGTACGGCCAGAAGCAGGAAGAGCGCCGGCTGGTTCGCATCGAGGAAACCCCCGAGCTGCTGGTCACCGGCCTGCAGGCGGTGGAGGACAAGGATTTCAGCCGCCACCACGGTATCGATCTGAGCGGTATCGCCCGCGCGGTGTGGGTGACCGTGCGCTCCGGCGGCCAGAGCCGCCAGGGTGCCTCGACGCTGACCCAGCAGCTGGCCCGCAGCGGCCTGCTCGGGATCGGCAAAGAGCAGACCGTCACCCGCAAATTCAACGAGGTGCTGTACGCGCTGATCATGGAGGCGCGCTACGACAAGCGCACCATCCTGGAGGCCTACCTCAACCAGGTCTACCTGGGCCAGCGCGGCAGCCAGGCCATCCATGGCATGTCCTCGGGTGCGGAATTCTGGTTCGGCCGTGATCTGGCTTCGCTCAACACCGAGCACGTCGCGCTGCTGATCGGCCTGGTCAAGGGCCCGTCCTATTACGACCCGCGCCGCAATCCCGAACGCGCGCTGGACCGCCGCAACTTCGTGCTGGGCAAGCTGCGCGAAGCCAATCTGATCGACGATGCCGAGTACAAGCGTGCCGTCGAAGCGCCGCTGGGTGTCCCCAAGACGCCGGGGCTGATCGCGGCCAACCGCTTCCCGGCCTATGTGGATCTGGTCCGCCGCCAGCTTGGCCACGACTATCCCGAGTCCGTGTTGCAGGGCGCCGGGCTGAGCGTGATGACCGGCATGGCACCGTCGGCGCAGGCGTATGCCGAAGGTGCGGTCACCAGGACGATCAAATCGCTGGAGAGCAAGCGTCGCCCCGAGCTGCAGGCCGGCCTGGTCCTGACCGACGTCCACAACGGCGATGTGCTGGCCGTGGTGGGCAGCCGGGAAGTGTCCGAGCCGGGCTTCAACCGCGCCATCGAGGCGCAGCGTCCGGTGGGTTCGCTGCTCAAGCCATTCGTGTACCTGCTGGCGCTGGCGCAGCCGGACCGCTACTCGCTGTCCAGCTGGGTCGACGATTCCCCGGTGACGGTACAGCTCAGTCGCGGCAAGCAATGGTCGCCGGGCAACGCGGACAACCGCAGTCACGGCACGGTCCGCCTGATCGACGCACTCGCCCATTCCTACAACCAGGCCACGGTGCGGGTGGGCATGCAGGTCGGCCCGGAGCGGGTTACGCAGTTGATCCACGTCCTGGCCGGGATCAAGGCCGACCCCAATCCAGCGGTGATCCTGGGCTCCACCGATCAGAGCCCGTATGCGATGGCCCAGCTGTACCAGTTCCTGGCCTCCGGCGGTGAAATCCAGCCGCTGCATGCGGTGCGTGGCGTGCTCGATCCGCAGGGCAAGCTGATGAAGCGCTACGACAAGACCCCGGCGCCGGCGCAGGAGGGCGACTCGATCGCCGCGAACCTGATCAGCATCGGCCTGCAGCAGGTCGTGGCCAGCGGTACCGCGCAGCGCCTCAACGCCGATGGGCTGGGCCGCCTGCAGCCGGCCGGCAAGACCGGCACCACCAATGATGGTCGCGACAGCTGGTACGCCGGCTACACCGGCGACCACCTGGCGGTGATCTGGATGGGCAATGACCAGAATCAGCAGGCCGGGCTGTATGGCGCGACCGGCTCGATGCGGGTCTGGTCGGGCATCTTCCAGCGCCTGCCGAGCGCGCCCCTGAAGGTGAGCAACAAGGGCCTGGACTGGCAGTACGTGGAGGCCAGCGGTACCGCCACCACCGATGAAGGCTGCCCGGGCGCGCGTCGTTTCCCGTTCGTGGTGGGGTATACCCCTGCCTATGTACCGTGCGCCGCGCCGAGCGCGTTGCCCGAAGGCGAGGGCGGCGAGCAGAGCGAAGGCGGTGGCTGGCGCAGCTGGTTCGGCCTGGAGAAGAAGCCCGAGCCCGCCCCCGAACCGGCGCAGAATGCACCGGCCACCCCCCCGCCCGTCAACCCTGATCAAGGCCAGCCTGCATGACCACCCGACTCCTGATCCGTTCCGCTTCGCTGGCCACGCTCTGCCTGGCCCTGGCCGCCTGCGTCACCCCGCCGCCGGTGGTGAAGGCGCCCGTCGATACCACTACGCCGGCCCAGCGCCTGGCGGCCGTGGATGCCGCCGCCGGCAACGATGACAAGGAACTGGCCGTGCAGCCACTGCGCGACAGTGAAGTGGAAGATCTGCGCCAGGCCGCGCTGGCCCGCCGCCAGGCCAATGATCTGGCCGGGGCCGCGGCCGCGCTCGACCAGGCGCTGGCGATCATGGCCTCGGATCCCTCGGTGCTGCAGGACCGCGCCGAAATCGCGCTGCTGCAGGGTGAGTGGGCGGCTGCCGAAACCTTCGCCCGCAAGTCGGTCGAGCTGGGCTCCAAGACCGGCCCGCTGTGCCGTCGCCATTGGGCGACGATCGAACAGTCTCGCCTGGCCCGGGGGAAAAAGAGAATGCCGCCTCGGCGCATGCCCAGCTGGAAGGCTGCACGGTGCCGGGGATCATGCGTTACTGAGGGCAGCGCGAAAGCGGATGCGTGACGGCGTAGCGCCGGGCATCGACCGGCACCCTTTATCATTGCGTCATGTCCCAACTTGCCCACGCCAGCCGCGATGCCCTCAGTGAGGGCGGGGCGCTCGCCAGCCAGCTCGATGCCTTCGTACCGCGCCCGGCCCAGCTGCGCCTGACCGCGGCGATCGCCGAAGCGTTCGATCAGCGCGACGTGCTGCTGGCCGAAGCCGGTACCGGCACCGGCAAGACCTACGCGTATCTGGTGCCCGCGCTGCTGTCGGGGCTGAAGACCATCATCTCCACCGGCACCCGCGCGCTGCAGGACCAGCTGTACCACCGCGATCTGCCGCGGGTGCGTGCCGCGCTCGGCGTAGGGCACAGCAGCGCGCTGTTGAAAGGGCGTGCCAACTACCTGTGCCGCTATCGGTTGCAGCAGGCCCGCGGCGAACCCCGCTTCAGCTCCCCCGAGCAGGTCGCACAGTTCCAGCGGATCCTCGCATGGTCCGGACGCACGAAATTCGGCGACATGGCCGAGCTGGACGCGCTTCCGGAAGACTCGCCGCTGTACCCGATGGTGACCTCCACCGTCGACAACTGCCTGGGCACCGAATGCCCGTTCTGGGACGACTGCTTCGTCGTGCAGGCACGGCAGCGGGCGCAGGCCGCCGACGTCGTGGTGGTCAACCACCATCTGCTGCTGGCCGATCTGGCGCTCAAGCAGGAAGGCTTCGGCGAAATCCTGCCCGGCGCGCAGGCGTTCGTGATCGACGAGGCGCACCAGCTGCCGGAACTGGCCGCCAACTTCTTCGGTGAAGGCTTCGGCATGCGCCCGTGGCAGGAACTGGCGCGCGACTGCCTGGCCGAGAGCCGCAGCGTGGCCGGTGCCCAGGCGGCGTTGCAGGTGCCGGCTGCCGCACTCGAGCAGACCCTGCGCGACCTGCGCGTAGCGATGGATGGGCTGCCGCCGCGCGGCACCCAGTGGCGTGCGCTGACCGTGCCGCAGGTGCGCGATGGCTTCGACACGGCGATGAGCACACTGGTGCAGCTGCGCGATGCGCTGGCGGGCGTGCGTGAAGCATCGCCCGGCCTGGATGCCTGCCATGCGCGGGCGATGGACGCCGTCTCCCGCTTGTCGCGCTGGCTCGGTGAGGATGCGCCGATGCTGGATTTCGACACCGACCCTGAGCAGGCGCCGCCACCGGCCGAGGTGCTCTGGTACGAGCTGACCCCGCGTGGCTTCCGCTGCCAGCGCACGCCGATGGATGTGTCCGGCCCGCTGCGCGAGCATCGGCAACGCTCGATGGCAGCCTGGGTGTTCACCTCGGCCACGCTGACCGTGGACGGCGGTTTCGCGCATATTTCCCAACGGCTGGGCCTGGATGATCCGGTCAGCCTGCTGCAGCCCAGCCCGTTTGATTGGGCCCATCAGGCGCTGTGCTACCTGCCGACCGATCTGCCCGATCCAGCCGCGCGTGGCTTCGGCACCGCGTTGATTCGCGCATTGACCCCGGTGCTGGAGGCCTCGCACGGGCGCGCGTTCCTGCTGTTCGCCTCGCACCGCGCGCTGCGCGAAGCCGCCGAGGCGCTGCGCGATGCACCGTGGCCACTGTTCGTGCAGGGCGAGGCGCCGCGCGCGACCTTGCTGCAGCGGTTCCGCGAGTCGGGCAATGGGGTGCTGCTGGGCTCGGCCAGTTTCCGCGAGGGCGTGGACGTGGTGGGCGATGCGCTGAGCGTGGTGGTGATCGACAAACTGCCGTTCGCCGCGCCGGATGATCCCGTGTTCGAGGCGCGACTGGACGCGATCCGCCGCGATGGCGGCAATCCCTTCCGCGACGAGCAGTTGCCGCAGGCGGTGATCGCGCTCAAGCAGGGCGTGGGTCGCCTGATCCGCAGCGAGACCGATCGCGGGGTGCTGGTGCTGTGCGACCCGCGCCTGCTCAGCCGCGGCTACGGCCGGATCTTCCTGGATTCGCTGCCGCCGTTCCGTCGCACCCGCTCGCTGGCCGATGTGCAGGCCTTCTTTGCGCCACAATGGCCCGTCCTCGGCGCTCCGCCTGCACCGGCGCCCGTCGCTGCGCCGTCCGCGCGGGCTGTACCGCCGACCGATGACTTTCCTACTTCCCTGTTCTGACCGCCATGAAACTGCTCGCCTTTGAAACCGCCACCGAAGCCTGCTCCGTCGCCCTGTATGTGGATGGGCAGGTCACTGAGCGCTTCGAGATCGCGCCGCGCCGCCACGCCGAACTCAGCCTGCCCTGGGCCGAGGCGCTGCTGGCCGAGGCGGGGGTGGCCCGTTCGCAGCTGGATGCGATCGCACTGGGCCGCGGCCCGGGCGCGTTCACGGGGGTGCGGCTGGCGATCGCCATCGCCCAGGGCATCGCCCTGGCGCTGGACCGCCCGCTGATCGCGGTCTCCACCCTGCAGGCGCTGGCGCTGCGTGCGCCGGCGGACGCCGATCAAGTGCTGGCCAGCATTGATGCGCGCATGGGCGAGGTCTATGCCGCGCGCCATGTCCGGATCGACGGGCAGTGGCACCTGCAGGGCGAGGAAATCGTCTGCGCGCCCGAGCAGGTGGTGTTGCCCGGGGGCTCGCGCTGGTTCGGCGTGGGGACTGGCTTTGATGCGGCCGAGGGCGTGCTGGCCACGCGGCTGGCTGATCAGCTGACCGGCGTGGACGCGCAGGCATTGCCGCGTGCGTCGGATGTGCTTGCGCTGGCGGTGCCGGCGTTCCAGCGCGGCGAAGGCGTGGCCCCGGAGCTGGTGGAGCCGGCGTATCTGCGCGACAACGTGGCCCTGACCCTGGTGGAACAGCAGGCCGCGCGGGCGGCGAAGCAGGCGGCCTCGTAGCGTCCAGCTGCGCATCGCATCGTAAGCCCCAGCCACGCATGGCGTGGCACGACCTGCGCGGCGTTCTTGTAGAGCCACGCCATGCGTGGCTGGACCTTGCGCGCGATCAGCGGTCGTCGCGCAGCTCCCCGCCGGGCAGGAACACCCAGGTGCGGGTGACCTGCAGGATGTCGATCGCATCCTCGGTCTTGGGCAGTGGCGGGAACGGCTGGGCGAGCGTGATCACGCGCAGCGCGGTTTCATCGAGCAGCGGGGTGCCGCTGGACTGCAGGATGCGGGCACTTTCCACCGTGCCGTCGCGGCGCACCCCGACGGTGATCACTACCTGCCCGCCGAGCCGGCGCGCGCGCGCCTCGTCGGGGTAATTCAGATTGCCGACACGCTCGGCGCGGTCGACCCAGGCACGCAGATAGTTGGCATAGGCGTATTCGCGGGTACTGGCCGAAACGAACTTGCGGTTCGGGCGCTTGGCGTACTGCGCCGAGCGCAGGTGCACTTCGGCGGCCAGCCGTGCCATCTCCACGTCACGCTGCTCGCGCGCGGTCATCGGCGCATCCGGGCGGGGCTGCTCGGGCAGCGGCTGTGGCTGGGCTGCCGCAACCGTGTCGGTGCCATTGCGGCTGTTGACCACGCGGGTCTGCGGCGGCGGCACGCTGGCCGCCTCCTGGCGCTGCTGCGGAACCGGCGACAGCCCGGCCTGCGCCTGCGGCACGATCCCGGCCTGGTTGTCGCGCGGGCGTTGCACCTTGTCGTGGTCGCCACCGCCCTGCTGGTTGGCCTGGGCCAGGAAGTCGGCCTGCCTGGGCGTCAGCGGGGTCTGGGTCTGGCTGAAGATCACATCCAGGGTCGGTACCAGCGGGGCGCTGTCACTCACCGCGAAGCCGACCCCGAGGATCAGCAGGGCGTGCACGAGCACCGACAGCGTCAGGGTCGCGCCCAGCCGCTGGGATTCGCGCGCCTGCCACGTCGGCACCGGGGCGACGCTGGCGCTCATCGCGGCAGGCCGGCCTCGATCGCGTCGAACAGGGTGCCGGCGATGTTCAGCCCGAACTGGGCGTCGAGCTCGCGCACGCAGGTCGGGCTGGTGACGTTGACTTCGGTCAGGTAGTCGCCGATCACGTCCAGGCCGACGAAGCGCATGCCGCGGCGCTTCATTTCCGGCCCGACCTGGGCGGCGATCCAGCGGTCGCGCTCGCTCAGCGGGCGGCCTTCGCCGCGGCCGCCGGCGGCCAGGTTGCCGCGGAATTCGTCGCCCTGCGGAATCCGCGCCAGGCAGTAATCCACCGGCTCGCCATCCACCAGCAGGATGCGCTTGTCGCCGGCGGTGATGTCCGGGATGAACTTCTGCGCCAGGGCCAGCGTGCGCTCGCCGTCGGTCAGGGTTTCCAGGATCACGTTGAGGTTGGGGTCGCCGGTGCCGCTGCGGAAGATCGAGCGGCCGCCCATGCCGTCCAGCGGCTTGAGCACGGCCTGGCCGTGTTCGAGCACGAAGGCCTTCAGGTCGGCGTTGCGGCGGCTGACCAGGGTCGGCGGGCAGCACTGCGGGAACAGCAGGGCGGCCAGTTTCTCGTTGTAGTCGCGCAGTCCCTGCGGGTCGTTGACCACCATCGCACCGGCCTGCTGGGCGACGCTGAGTACGTGGGTGTCGTAGATGAATTCGGCATCGACCGGCGGGTCCTTTCGCATCAGCACGACCTGGCCGGGGCCGAACACGGTCTGGCTGAAGTCGCCCAGGGTGAACCAGTCGTTCTTGTCCTCGCGCACCTGCAGCGGGGCGGTGCGGGCGATGGCCTGGCCGTCGCGCAGGGCCAGCCCACCGGGGCTGACGTAGTGCAGGGCATGGCCGCGGCGCTGGGCTTCCAGCAGCATCGCGAAGGTGGTGTCCTTGGCAATCTTGATATGGGCGATGGGGTCCATCACCACGATGACATTCAACGGCATGGTCGCAACCTGGCGGGCAGGCCGATGATGGTAGCGACAATGGCCCGGCAATGCCTGCCCCGGGGGCCGGAACGCAGTGTCCGGCCCGGCCGGGGAACGGGCCGGGTTTGCGCAAAAGCGGCGTGCCGCGCACCGGCTGGGCCGCTCGCGGCGGGGCCGCGGTGGGTGTGCTTGAAGCGCGCGCCGGTATTGGGATATAGATACGCTTTCGCAGCGGCGCCGGGGATCAGCGCAAGCGTCGCGAGCTTGGGGAAAGGTAATGACTGAATACATGGCTGCGGGTGGGGAACTCGCAGGGCTGCGCGTGATGGTCATCGATGATTCGAAGACCATCCGCAGGACCGCGGAAACCCTGTTGAAGCGGGAAGGCTGCGAGGTGGTGACCGCGACCGATGGTTTCGAGGCGTTGGCCAAGATCGCCGACCAACAGCCGCAGATCATCTTCGTGGACATCATGATGCCGCGGCTGGACGGGTATCAGACCTGTGCGCTGATCAAGGGCAACCAGCTGTTCAAAGCCACGCCGGTGATCATGCTGTCCTCCAAGGACGGCCTGTTCGACAAGGCGCGCGGCCGCATCGTCGGCTCGGAGCAGTACCTGACCAAGCCATTCACGCGTGAAGAACTGCTGGGTGCCATCCGCACATACGTCAACGCCTGACCAGGGGGGAAAGGCACAATGGCTCGAATCGTACTGATCGAGGATTCACCGACCGACCGTGCGGTGTTCACGCAATGGTTGACCAAGGCCGGTCATGAAGTCCTGGAAGCGGACAACGCCGAGGACGGGCTCAAGCTCGTGCGCGAGCAGTCCCCGCAGCTGGTGCTGATGGACGTGGTCCTGCCGGGCATGAGTGGCTTCCAGGCCACCCGTGCGATGGCGCGCGACGCGGCCACCAAACATATTCCGGTGGTCATCGTCAGCACCAAGGCGATGGAAACCGACAAGGCGTGGGGGCTGCGCCAGGGGGCGGCCGACTACATCGTCAAGCCGCCGCGCGAGGAGGAACTGATCGCGCGGATCAACCAGTTGGTGGTCTGATGCGTTCTCCTTTCGACATCCTCCAGGGCTATGAGCGGCGCAGCCTGGCCCATGCGGTGCAGCTGCCCGAGCGGCAGTTCTCGCAGGACCTGTGGCGTGGCGTCGGTTACCGGGTCGGCAAGCGTCGGCTGGTGTCGGATTTCCGCGAAGTGGTGGAAATCGTGCCGATGCCGCCGGTCACCCCGGTGCCCGGCGCGCAGCCGTGGCTGCTGGGCGTGGGCAACCTGCGCGGCAACCTGTTCCCGGTGGTCGACCTGAAGTTCTTCCTGGAAGGCGAGCGCACCGTGCAGCAGGAAGGCCAGCGCGTGCTGATCATGCGCCAGGCCGGCGGTGACGTGGCGCTGACCATCGATGAACTGTTCGGCCAGCGCAGCTTCGAGCTGGACCAGGACATCGTCGCCGGCGATCTGGCCACCGGCCGCTACGCACATTTCATCGATCGCGCCTTCCATGGCGATGGCCATGACTGGGGCGTGTTCTCGCTGTCGCTGCTGTCGCGTACCCCCGAATTCAGGCAGGCCGCGGCCTGACCGCAGGCGCCTGTCTCTCCGTATTGAAGATCGAGGTTGAACGATGAGTACTGCTTCGGAATCCGCCAAGGCCGGCAAGTTCGGTTCGGTGGGCACCAATTTCTGGCTCGGCCTGCTGGCCGTGTCGATGATCGTGTTCGGCGTCAACACCGGCGTGGCGACCTGGCAGGGCAGTCGCCTGGCCAGTGCCAGTACCGATGCCGCGAACCTGCAGGTGCTCTCGCAGCAGCTGGCCAACCAGGGCCGTGAAGCGGTGTCGGGCAACGCCCAGGCGTTCACCGCGTTCAAGCTGACCAAGAGCGACATCGAAAGCACCGTCAGCGGCCTGAAGGGCCGCTACGGGACCGAAACCAATGTCGCCGGGCCGCTGAACACGCTGATCCAGACCTGGGAGCCGCTCGGCAAGAGCGCCGGCCAGCTGGTCGCCAGCGAACCGGCCGTGCTGGCCCTGGCTGGCAATGCCAACAACTTCGTCAACGGCGTGCCCGCCCTGCAGGCGCAGCTGAACGAAGTGGTCCGCGCGATGTCGGCCAGCGGCGCCCCGTCCTCGCAGGTCTACAACGCGCTGCAGCAGGTGGTGGTGGTCGGCTCGATGGCCCGCCGGGTGACGGAAATGCGCGCCGGCGGCGCCAATGCCGCCGCCGCCGGCGATGCGCTCGCCCGCGACTCGGTCGTGTTCACCCAGGTGCTCGACGCACTGCGCAATGGCAACGAGGAACTGGGCATCGCCGCGGTCCGCAACGGCCCGGCACTGGCCGCGCTGGAGCAGTCGCAGAAGCAGTGGGACACCATGAAGCAGGACGCCGACGCGATCCTGGCCAGCTCCCGCCAGCTGTTCGCCGCACAGTCTTCGGCCGCTGCCCTGACCGGCGGTTCGGCGGACATGCTGCGCGACAGCAAGAAGCTGTTCGAAGCGTTCTCTTCGTTCGGCTCGCTGCGCGATACCCGCCTGTTCCCGAACTTCTGGCTGGGCGTGGCCTCCGGCGCGTTCTCGCTGATCGCCATCGTCGGGTTCGTCGGCAGCACCGTGCGCAGCCGCTCGCGCGAGCAGGAACTGCGTTACCAGACCCAGGTGGAGTACAACAGCCGCAACCAGCAGGCCATCATGCGGCTGCTGGATGAAATCAGCTCGCTGGGTGAAGGCGACCTGACGGTGAAGGCCTCGGTGACCGAGGACATGACCGGCGCCATCGCCGACGCCATCAACTACGCCGTGGATGAGCTGCGCCACCTGGTGACCACGATCAACGACACTTCGGCCAAGGTTGCCGTGTCGACCCAGGAAACCCAGGCCACTGCGATGCAGCTGGCCGAAGCAGCCGGCCACCAGGCCAACCAGATCACCTCCGCCTCGGACCGGATCGGCGAAATCGCATCGAGCATCGAGCAGGTGTCGCGCAACTCGGCCGAGTCTGCCGACGTGGCGCAGCGCTCGGTGATCATCGCCGCCGAAGGTGCCGGCGTGGTGCGCGAGACGATCCAGGGCATGGACCAGATCCGCGACCAGATCCAGGAAACCTCCAAACGCATCAAGCGACTGGGTGAGTCCTCGCAGGAAATCGGCTCGATCGTGGAGCTGATCAACGACATTTCCGAGCAGACCAACATCCTGGCGTTGAACGCGGCCGTGCAGGCCGCTTCGGCCGGCGAGGCCGGTCGCGGTTTCGCCGTGGTGGCCGACGAAGTGCAGCGCCTGGCAGAGCGTACCTCCGGTGCGACCCGACGGATCGAGAATCTGGTCCAGGCCATTCAGGCCGATACCAACGAAGCGGTCAGTTCGATGGAGCAGACCACCGCCGAAGTGGTCTCCGGCGCGCGCCTGGCCGAAGACGCCGGTACCGCGCTGACCGAAATCGAGCGCGTCTCCAACGCACTGAACAACCTCATCAAGAACATCTCGATCGCTGCCCAGCAGCAGTCGGCCGCGGCATCGGACATCACCCGCACCATGGGCGTGATCCGTCAGATTACCGGCCAGACCTCGCAGGGCGCGGGACAGACCGCCGAGTCGATCGGCCACCTGGCACAGCTGGCGGCCGACCTGCGCCGCTCGGTTGCCGACTTCAAGCTGCCGGCGTGAGCCACGGGCAGGGCGGAGAGGGAAGGAACAAGCAGATGATGCATCGCGAGAAATCACCGCACGCCATGTGCGCCGAGCTGCCGGGAGACCTGGCATGAGCACGCTGCGCGATGCCATGAGCCACGCTGCGCTGGGCTGGGTCAAGCCGGAGCTGGACGAGACCCTGCGCCAGGTGCGCAACGAGGTCGAGTACTACGTGGAAGACCCTGCCGACGGCAGCCGGATGCGCTTCTGCGCCGGCTACCTGCACCAGGTGCAGGGCACCCTGCGTATGGTCGAGCTGTACGCCCCGGCGATGGTGGCCGAGGAGCTGGAACAGCTGGCCCACGCGATCGGCGCCGGCGACGTACCCGACCGCGATGAAGCCTGCGCCACGCTGATGCGTGGCAGCGTGCTGCTGCCCGATTACCTGGAGCGCCTGCAGAACGGCCACCGCGACATCCCGATCGTGCTGCTGCCGCTGCTCAACGACATCCGCTCCGCACGCGCGGCACCGGGCATCAATGAGAGCGTGCTGTTCGCCTTCGCGCCGGACAGCGCGAGTGCCACCGAGGCCGAGCTGGACCACGCGCGTGGCAGCCTGAGCGGCCGCAACCGCGAGCTGCTCGATACGGTCGGCAACGCGGTCAAGGAAGAGCTGCTGCGGATCAAGGACGCGCTGGACCTGCACCTGCGTACCGGCGGCGAGCCGGTGCAATTGCAGACCCAGGTCAACGAGCTGGGCGCGGTCGCCGATACGCTGGGCATGATGGGCCTGGGCGTGGCCCGTGGCGTGGTCGTGCAGCAGCGCGATGCGCTGCGCGAGGTGGTCGAGGGCGTGCAGCAGATCGATGAAACGCTGTTGCTGGATATCGCCGGCGCGCTGCTGTACGTGGATGCCTCGCTGGACGACCAGGTCGCCCATCTGGGCGCCGGTGGCAGTGGCGAGGACGATCCCAGCGCGGTGGAGAACCGCCGCACGGTGGAAGTGCTGGCCCATGAAGCCATTGCCAACTTCGCCGCCGCGCGTGAGCATTTCGTCGCCTTCATCGAAACCAACTGGAATCACCAGCAGCTGCAGGAAGTGCCGCGCCTGCTCGGCGAGGTGTCCGGCGCGCTGCGCATGCTCGATCTGTCGGCCCCGGCCGACTACCTGCAGGGCGTGCGCCAGTACATCGCGGTGGAACTGCTCGGCAAGCAGCGCGTGCCCAGTGGGCGCCAGCTGGATACCCTGGCCGATGCCATGGCCAGCCTGGAGTACTACCTGGAAGCCCTGCGCGAACGCCGGCCGGGCCGCGACGACATCCTGGACATCACCCGCAACAGCCTGGAAACGCTGCGTTACTGGCCGCTGCCGGATGCGAACCAGCCAACCGCCGACACCGGCCCGGAATCGCTGCCGGTTGCGCCCGAACCCATCGAACTGACGCCGTGGGACGCGCCGGCCCCCGAGCCGATCGAGCTGGCGGTGACCGCCGAGGTACCGCGCCCGGCCAACCTGCCGCCGCCGCTGCCGGACTTCACCTTCGATGCGCCGCCGGCGGCCGCCGCGCCCGTGACACCGCCGCCGGTGGCGCTGGTGTTCGATGCCTCCACCGCGCCGGTCAGTGCCGATGCGCCGCAGTGGACGCTGGGCCAGCAGGACGACGCCGATGAAGGGCTGACGTTTGCCCATCTCGACCCGATCATTGCCGACCTGCCGCCCGGCGCTGCGTGGGGGTGGCCTCGCTGCCGCCCGCGCTGCAGGCCGATCGCATGGGCGACGACGTCGCCGATGCCCCGCTGGAGATGCCGGCCTTCGTGGCCACCGGCGCCGGGTTCGATCCGGTGGCCGCCGAGCACGAGCTGCTGGCGCTGAGCGACGAGCCGATCGAATTCACCTTCGATGACGGCCTGCGCAACGCCGATGACGTGCTCTCGCTGCAGGTCGATGACACTGACATCGATACTGCCACTGACACTGACACTGGCACTGGCATCGATACCGATACCGATACCGATACCGATACCGGTACTGATATCGACAGCGACAGCATTGATGCAGGGGCCGCGGCTTCGTCCAGCGTCACGCCGGGCGAGGTGGATGTGCAAGCGCTGCCGACGTTCCTGCAGGAGATTCCCGTCGCATCGGCGCAGGACAGCGCCGCGCCGCCGCTCGACCCGTTCGCCGACGATGTCGAAACGGCCGAGGCCGCAGCCGATGCAGCGCAGCCGAATGCCACGGTGCGCGATGCGGTGATCGGCCGTATCGAGCTGGACGATGCCGCTACCCGCTTCCTGGCCGAGCTGGATGCCGCCGCGGCGCAGTTCCGCCCGGAAGGCGCCGACGCCGAGACCGTGCCGACGGCCGCCGCAGCGGGGAGCCCGACGGTGGTCGCGTCCGCCGATGACATCAGCATCGAGGCGGGCTTCGAAGACGATGGCGAGAACATCGACCAGGACATCCGCGAGGTGTTCATCGAAGAGTTCGACGAAGAGCTGGTGAACCTGGGCAACCTGCTTCCGGCCTGGCGCGCCGCGCCGGACAACCTGGACCGCCTGCGCCCGATCCGTCGCGTGTTCCATACCCTCAAGGGCAGTGGCCGGCTGGTGGGTGCGCGCACCCTGGGCGAGTTCAGCTGGAAGATCGAGGGCATGCTCAACCGCGTGCTCGATGGCAGCCGCCCGGCCTCGCCGGCCGTGGTTGCGCTGGTCGGCCAGGCCTACGACGCGCTGCCGCAGCTCAATGCGGCACTGCGCGATGGCAGCCGTGTCACCGCCGATCTGCAGGCCATGCAGGCCATCGCCGATCGCGTGGCCGCGGGCGAAGAGACCTTCCACGTGCCGCTGCAGCGTGCGGTGAGCACCGCGGTGCCGACGGTCATGGAGACCGTTGCGGCCGAGGCTGCACCGGTGATCGAGAGTACGCCGGCCAACATCGACAGCGTGCTGCGCGAGATCCTGGAAGCCGAGGTCGAGGTGCACCAGGCGACGCTGCAGGCGTGGCTGGATGCGGCTGCCGATGCCCCGCAGCCGGTGACCGACGGCCTGCTGCGCGCCGTGCACACGATGAACGGTGCTTTCGCCATGACCGATGTGCCGGAGATCACGGCCGTCACCGGCGCGGCGGAAAGCTACCTCAAGCGTTCGCTTGCGGCCGATGCGCTGCCGGCTGCGGCAGGCATGGACGCGCTCGCCGAGACCTGCGCCGCCATCACCACCACCATGGCGGCCCTGCAGGACGAGGCCCCGCGGGTGCCCGTGCAGACCGCCTTGGCGGCCCGTCTGGTCGCCCTGGCCGATACGTTGCCCGAAGCGCGCTGGCCGGCCCTGGCCGAGGACGATCTGGACCTGGTGCACGACGAACTGCCCGTCCAGGCGGCTGACGCCGCCGGCACGGACGCATTGGACGAAGCGATCGACGCCGGCGAAACAGCTGAAGCGTATGCCGCCGAGCCTGGGCAGTTCGCCCCGGTCGCCGATGCGCAGACGGATGCGGTCGAAATGATTGGCGATGAGGTTGAGGACGATGCCGCACCGGTGTTGGCGCGCGCCGATGACACCACCGGCATCGACGAGCTGGAGGCAGAGATCGACGCCGATGGCCTGAGCGTGATCGGGTCCAGTCACGCGGTCGCGCCGGCCAACGACGATGATGCGCTCATCGCCATGGAGCTGACCGGCACGGACGACCTGTCCGCCTACTTCGACGCGGAACTGCCCGACAGCACGCATGCCGCCGATGCGCAGGCAGCATCCGATGCGGTGGCCGAGGACACCGATCCGGCCGGTATGCATGCGGGCCTGGAATCGGCCGAATTGACCTCGGCCGAGGATCTCTCGCGCTACTTCGATCAGCTCGCCGAGCCGACCCCCCCGGCAAGCCAGGACGACGCCGACACTGAAACCAGGGCCGACGCCGACGCTCCGGCCGACGCCCAGGCCGACACTCAGGCCGATCCGGCAGCGGCGCGCCCGGTCGGCCCCGACGGTCCGGCTGCCGACATCCCTGCCGATGCTCCTGTGCCGGGCAGCGTCTACGCGGCCTCCGTGGATGACGCGGCCAACGACAGCTGGAGCGATGGCGAGCAGGACAGCGAGCAGCACGGCGAGCAGAGCAGCGACGAGAGCAGCGACGAAGACAGCGACGAGGACGCGCAGGCACTGGCCGACGTCCTGCCACCGCCGCCGGCCTTTGGCGAGGTGGTGGACGCGCAGCAGGCGATGGACGACGGCCTGACCGTCGTCGATGCGCCGGATGCGCTGGACACCCGGGTGCTGGGTCTGGACGCCACCGACGAGAACACGGGTGAAGCCGACGCGTTCGCCGACGTGATCGAGACCACAGCGCCGGATACCTCGGCCGACGCGGCCACCCCGGCCCGCTTCTTCGAACTGGAAGACGCGCCTGCGGCCAGCCTCACCAACGATCCGGAACCGGCCGACGTCCTCGCGGCGGCATCGGCCGACAGCGACGACCTCGGGCCGGGCGATGCACTCGACTTCACCCAGCTCGACCAGGAGCTGGTCGATATCTTCGTGGAGGAGGGCAAGGACCTGCTTGACCACTGCGATGGTCTGATCAGCGAGCTGCGCGCTGCGCCCCAGGACCGCGACGTGATCGCTGGCCTGCAGCGCGATCTGCACACCCTGAAGGGTGGCGCGCGCATGGCCGGGATCAATCCCATCGGCGACCTGGGCCACGGCATCGAGTCGCTGCTGGAAGCCGTGGCAGCCAACCGCACCGATATCGATCGCAGCGACGTGCACCTGCTGGAGCGTGGATTCGATCGCCTGCACCAACTGCTGACCCGTACCGGGCAGCACCGCACCGTGGCCATGCCCGACGACCTGATTGCCGCCTTCGAGCAGCGCACCCAGGGCCGCATCGCGCCGGCGCCGGCCGACACCGCCAACGATGCGCTGCCCTCCGGCGATGCCAGGGTCGAGGCGGCGATCGCCGCGCTTGTCGCAGCGCCGCTGTCGGCACCGGTCCCGCTGGAAACCGTCAGCGAAGAGGATGGCCTGCCGCGGCCGCAGCAGGAACAGGTGCGCGTACGCGCCGATCTGCTCGACCGCCTGGTCAACCACGCCGGTGAAGTGGCGATCTACCGTTCGCGGCTGGAACAGCAGCTCGGGGCCTTCCGCGGCGCCATGGGCGAACTGGACCGCACCAATGCCCGTCTGCGCGATCAGCTGCGCCGGCTGGACCTGGAGACCGAAGCGCAGATCGTGGCCCGTTACCAGCGCGAACAGGACCAGGCCCACCACACGTTCGATCCGCTGGAACTGGACCGCTTCTCCACGCTGCAGCAGCTCAGCCGCGCGCTGAACGAGTCCGCGGCCGACTTGGGCGGCCTGCAGGGCGTGCTGGACGATCTGTCGCGCCAGTACGACGTGCTGCTCCAGCAGCAGTCGCGGGTCAGCTCGGAACTGCAGGACGGCCTGATGCGCGCGCGCATGGTGCCCTTCGATGGGCTGGTGCCGCGTCTGCGCCGGGTGGTTCGCCAGGCCGGACAGGACACCGGCAAGCAGGTTCACGTCACCCTGGAAGGGACCCACGGCGAACTGGACCGCAACGTGCTCGACCGCATGGTCGCGCCGCTGGAACACATGCTGCGCAACTCGGTGGCGCACGGTCTGGAAACTCCGGAACAGCGCCGTGCCGCCGGCAAGCCGGAAGAGGGCGAGATCGCCATCCGCCTGCGCCGTGAAGGCTCGGAAATCGTGCTGGAAGTGGCCGACGACGGCGCCGGCCTGGATCGCGGGGCGATCCGTCGCCGCGCCGAACAGCGTGGCCTGATCGCCGCCGATGCGGTACTGGGCGATGCCGAACTGGACGCGATGATCTTCTCGCCCGGCTTCAGCACCGCCGACCAGGTCAGCCAGCTGGCCGGCCGTGGCGTGGGCATGGACGTGGTCCACAATGAAGTGCGCCAGCTCGGCGGCTCGGTGGACATCCACTCGGTCAGCGGCCAGGGCGTGACGTTCACCCTGCGCCTGCCGCAGACGCTGGCGGTCACCCAGGCGGTGTTCGTACAGATCGGCGAGACCACCTTCGCGGTGCCGGTGGCCTCGGTCAGCGGTATCGGCCGGATCTCGCGCGAGCGTTTCGAAACCGCCAACGGCGGCTACCACTACGGTGGCGAGGAGTTCGCACTTCACGATCTGGGCACCCTGATCGGCCAGGCCCAGGCCCGTGCCGAAGGCCAGGCCCAGGTGCCGCTGCTGCTGGTCCGCGCCGGTGACCTGCGCGTGGCCGTGGCGATCGACCAGGTGCTGGGCAACCGCGAAATCGTGGTCAAGCCGGTCGGCCTGCAGATCGCCTCGGTACCGGGCATCTACGGTGCGACGATCACCGGCGATGGCCGCGTGGTCGTCATCCTGGACGTCGCGCCACTGGTGCGTCGTTACCTGGCCAATCCGCACAAGCCGATCACCGCCGCCGCCAAGGTCAGCGACCGCGATGTGCCGCTGGTGATGGTGGTCGACGATTCACTGACCATGCGCAAGGTCACCGGCCGCATCCTGGAGCGCCACAACTTCGAGGTCACGGTTGCCCGTGACGGCATCGAAGCACTGGAGCGGCTGGACGAGCGCGTGCCCGACCTGATGCTGCTGGATATCGAGATGCCGCGCATGGACGGCTACGAGCTGGCCAGTGTCATGCGCGCCGACCCACGCTACCAGGGCGTGCCGATCGTGATGATCACCTCGCGCAGCGGCGACAAGCACCGTCAGCGCGCCTTCGAACTCGGTGTCCAGCGCTACCTGGGCAAGCCGTACCAGGAGCTGGATCTGATGCGCAACGTGTATGACCTGCTGGGGATCGCCCGTGCACGCGAGTGATGTCCACGCCCTGTTGTCGGTGGCGCTGCTGGCCCGGTCCGGGCCGGCGCGTGAGCGGCTGCGCGAGGCGCTCGACCATGCCGGCGCCCGCGTGGTGCTGGAGGACGACCCCAACACGCTCGAGCTCCAGGCCCTGCGTGATGCCGACCCCGGCGCGGTGCTGATCGCGCTGGAGCCGGCGATCGAAGACGCACTGGAACGGCTGGAGCCGGTGCTGGGCTCGCCGTCACTGACCCTGATCTTCGACGAGGCCGAGCTGGCCGCGCGCCGCGAGGGCTGGGAAGCGCAGCGCTGGGCGCGGCATCTGGTGGCCAAGCTGCACGGTCACCAGGACGTGCTGCCGCCGGGCTCGGAACAGGACCAGCAACTGCAGCCCGAACCGGGCCTGCCGGTCACCCCGGCGCAGTTGCATGCCGATGCGCCGCTGGAGTTCCACCTGCGCGAAGCGGAGGATGCGGCGTCCGACGTGCCTGCCGATGGCCTGTACCAGGTGCCCGCGGAGCTGAGCGAGCCGGTGTCGCTGGAAGAGGCATTGGCCGCGCTGGAGGTGGACGATGCGGCGAGCAGTGCGCCGGTGGACCCGATCACCGCGATCGGGGACCACAGCCGCTGGTCGCTGGTCGAAGATGACGCCGTGGTCACGGGCTCACCATCGAGCAGCGACACGGGCCCGGCGCCGGAGCGCTTCGACATCGAACGTCTGTCGCTGGTCGAGCTCGAGCCCGAGCCGGGAGCCGCCGGTGGCTGCACGGGCGCGGTGCTGGTCCTGGCCGGGATCGGCGGGCCGGATGCATTGCGCCGCCTGCTGGCCGCGCTGCCCGAATCGCTGAGCACCGCGGTGCTGGTGCATATGCGCCTGGACGGGGGACGCTACGGCAATCTGGTCAAGCAGATGGCACGGGTGTCCGCCCTGCCGGTGCTGCTGGCCGAAGACGCCCAGCCGGTGGAAGCCGGGCAGGCCTACATCCTGCCCGATGACATCGGCATCGTCGTGCGCCAGGGCACGCTGCATTTCATCGCCGAGCCCACCGGCATCCAGATCGCGACACTGCCGGCCTTGCACAGCGGCGTGGTCCTGCTCAGCGGCGCCGATGCCGCCCAGGTGGACGCCGTGCTCGCCCTGGCGGCCGCCGGGGCCTGGGTGGGCGGTCAGATCGGCGAGGGCTGCTATGACCCGACGGCGGCCAGTACCGTGGTCGCTGCCGGCCAGCAGGCCGGTGAACCGCCGCAGCTGGCCGCCACCATCGCCGAACGCTGGGGCGTGGACGCGTAAGCGCGCCGACGCACCCTTGAAGGAATCTCCATGAGCTACGCCAGCAACGACGAAATCCGCGGTGTCCTGATCCAGGCCGGGCACGAACGCGTGCTGCTGCCCAATGCCACCGTCGCCGAAATGATGTCCAAGGTGCCGGTCGAAACCGTGCCCGACGCGCCGGCCTGGCTGGTCGGGCAGATCGCCTGGCACGGCTGGGACGTGCCGCTGCTGTCCTTTGCCCGGTTGTCCGGGCAGGGCGACGAGCCGGTGGTGACCAACAACAAGGTGGTCGTGCTCAAGGCACTGGGCGGCAATCCGCGCCGCCCGTACTTCGCCCTGCTGACCCAGACGTTCCCGCAGCTGATCGCGGTGCCGCGCGACGGCCTGCTCGCCGACGCGTCCGAAGAAACCCTGCCTCAGGGCGTGCACATGCGCGTGCTGCTGGGTGAGCAGAGTGCGCTGCTGCCGGACCTGGACGCCCTGGAAGCGGCGCTGGACGACGCTTTCCCGGTCGCGGGGTGAAGTGTCCCCGCGCCTGTCGGCGCGCTCCCTGGACTCAAGGGGGCAATCGCTCCCGATGAATCAAGGGGGCTGAGGCGTCAGGCAAGCGCGATCGTCAGCCCAGATCGCCCAGGCGTGCCTGCACCGCCGCAATCGCCGCCAGCCCTGCGGTCTCGGTACGCAGCACGCGCGGGCCCAACTGCAATCCCTGGAAGCCCGCCGCGGCCAGCGCCTGGCGGTCGCGCGGCGACCAGCCGCCTTCCGGGCCGATCGCGATCACCACGCCGCCCGGTGCGGCCGAGAGCGTCGACAAGCGATGCTCGCCCTGTGGATCCAGGGTCAGCTTCAACGCCTCGGCCGGCATCGCGTTGGCGGCGTCCTGCAGCGATCGCGGCGCGACCACGCTTGGCACGCGCGCGCGGCCGGATTGGCCACAGGCCGAGACCACCACGCTGTGCCAGTGCGCCAGGCGCTTCTCGGCGCGGGCCGCGTCAAGCTTCACTTCCGTGCGCTCGGCATTGACCGGCACGAAGGCCTGCACGCCCAGTTCGGTGGCCTTCTGCAGGATCAGGTCCATCTTCTCGCCACGGGCGATGCCCTGCAGCAGGGTGATGTGCAACGGCGATTCGTTGTCCAGCGCGGTGGCGGCCTCGATGCGCACCTGCGCATCGCGCTTGCCCACCACCACCAGGGTCGCGCTGTAGTCCTGGCCATCGCCGTTGAACAGCACGCAGCCATCGCCTTCGCGCAGGCGCATCACGCGGACCAGATGGTTGGCCGCATCCTCGGGCAGCGACAGGGTCTGGCCGACAGTCAGCGGATGATCGATGTAGCTCCGGGTCACGCGCATGCGACGGCCTCGTCGATGGCAGCCAGGGTGGTCAGTGCAAGCAGATCCAGATGGTCGTCCTCCACGCAGTACGGCGGCATCCAATACAGCACATTGCCCAGTGGGCGCAGCACCACGCCGCGCTTGAGCGCGGCCTTGTAGGCGTGCAGCCCGATTCTGGCCTCGGCCGGGAACGGCGTACGCTTGTCGCCGTTGCGGGTCAGTTCGAACGCCACCACCATCCCGGCCTGGCGCACATCGGCGACATGCGCGTGGTCGGCGAACGGTGCGGCCAGGGTGCGCATCACTTCAGCGGTGCTGCGGTTGCGGGCGATCACGTCCTCGTCGGCGAAGATGTCCAGCGTCGCCAGCGCAGCGGCGCAGGCCAGCGGATTGCCGGTGTAACTGTGCGAATGCAGGAACGCGCGCTCGCGCGAATCGTCCAGGAAGGCGTCGTACAGCGCCTGCGTGGCCAGCACCGCCGAGAGTGGCAGGAAGCCGCCGGTCAGGCCCTTGGACAGGCACAGCAGGTCGGGCATCACCCCGGCCTGTTCGCAGGCGAACATCGTGCCGGTGCGGCCGAAACCGGTGGCGATTTCATCGGCGATCAGGAACGCACCGTTGGCATCGCACAACGCACGCGCACGCTGCAGATAGACCGGGTCATGCATGCGCATGCCGCCGGCGCACTGCAGGCGCGGCTCCAGGATCACCGCGCAGATCTCGCCCGGGTGCTGGTCGAACAGCGTGGCCAGCGCATCGGCCGCCTGGTGCGCACGCTGCGCCGCGCTCTGGCCGGGTTCGGCCAGGTAGGCGTCGGGCGAGGGCGCGAACAGTGCCTCGGTCAGCAGCGGCGCGTATACCCGCCGGTACAGCGGGATGTCGCCGACCGACAGCGCACCCAGGGTTTCGCCGTGGTAGCCGTTCTCCAATGCCACGAAGCGCGTGCGGTGGTTCTCCCCGCGGTTGCGGAAATAGTGGAAGGCCATCTTCAGCGCCACTTCCACCCCGGCCGAACCGTTGTCGGCATAGAACACCTTGGCCAGCGGATCACGCCCGGCCTGGCGTGGCGCGATCGCCAGCAGGCGCTCGGCCAGCCGCACCGCCGGCGCATGGCTGAAGCCGGCCAGCATCACCTGTTCCAGCTGCGTGGCCTGCTGGGCGATGGCCGCGCCGATGCGCGGCTGCGCATGGCCGAACAGATTGGTCCACCAACTGCTCACCGCGTCCAGATAGCGATGGCCGTCGTGGTCGATCAACCACGGGCCTTCGCCACGGGCGATCGGCAGCAGGGGCAGGGTGTCGGGGTGCTCGCGCATCTGCGTGCACGGGTGCCACAGCACGGCCAGATCGCGTTGCCGCCACTGATCGGCCAGCGTGAGGGGGGCTGGGTCTGCTAGCATTTCGGGCTCATGAACACGTTTTCACCAGTACCCATTCTAGAGATGCTCGCATGAGCCGTCGCCTGCCCATCATCCACCAGATCACGGACGAGGAAAGCGGGCCGTTCCAGCGCCAGCATCTGGATCTGGAATTCTCCAATGGCGAACGCCGCCGCTTCGAACGGCTGGTGACCCGCGGCCATGGCGCCGTGGTGGTGGTGCCGATGCTCGACGACGAGACCGTGCTGCTGGTGCGTGAATACGCCGCCGGCATGCATCGCTACGAGCTGGGCCTGGTGAAAGGGCGCATCGATGCCGGCGAGACGCCCGAACAGGCGGCCGACCGCGAATTGAAGGAGGAGGCCGGCTACGGTGCCCGTCGGGTCGATGTGCTGCGCGCAATGACCCTGGCGCCGACCTACATGAGCCACCAGTCGTGGCTGGTGGTGGCGCGCGATCTATACCCCGAGCGCCTGGCCGGCGACGAGCCGGAGGAACTGGACGTCGTGCCGTGGAAGCTGGCCGACCTGGACCAGCTGATGCTGCGCGAGGACTTCTCCGAGGGCCGATCGCTGGCGGCGCTGTTCATCGCGCGCGAGTGGCTGGGACGGAAGGAATGATCAAACTCACGACGGATCTGCGCGAAACCGTCATCGCCATCGCCCAGGACGCGGCCGCTGCCATCATGGCCGTCTACGCCACCCCGTTCGATGTGGAGATCAAGTCCGACCACAGCCCGGTCACCGCCGCCGACCTCGGCGCCAACCAGGTGATCGAGCGCGGGCTGGCGCAGCTGACCCCGGACCTGCCGATCCTGTCTGAAGAATCGGCGCAGGTACCGTGGGAGGTCCGCCAGCACTGGGGGGCGTACTGGCTGGTCGATCCGCTCGACGGCACCCGCGAATTCGTCAAGCGCAACGACGAGTTCAGCGTCAACATCGCGCTGATCTACCAGGGCGCACCGGCCTTCGGCGTGGTGCTGGCCCCGGCCACCGGCCAGGTCTGGCACGCCATGCGCGGCGAGCTGGCCTATCGCCGCGACGGCATGCGCGATTCGGTACTGCGCACCCGCACGCCGGCCTCGGCGCCGCTGCGGGTCGCCGCCAGCCGCTCGCATCGCAGCGAGCAGACCCAGGCGCTGCTGGACCGCATGGGCGATATCGAGGTGCTCGCACAGGGCTCCTCGCTCAAATTCTGCCGGCTGGCCGAGGGCACGCTGGACGTCTACCCGCGTCTGGGCCCGACGTCCGAATGGGACACCGCCGCCGGTCAGTGCGTACTGCATGCCGCCGGTGGCGCGGTGCTCTCGGCCGAGACCGGCAAGCCGTTCCGCTACAACCGCCGCGAGACCCTCTTGAACGGTGACTTCATCGCGCTGGGCGATACCCGCCTGCCGTGGCGCGAGTGGCTGCCCGCCTGACCTGACTGGAGCAACGATGCCTGCCACCCCCGAACTGGACCGCCTGCTGGGCATCATGGCGCGCCTGCGCGACCCGCAGCAGGGCTGCCCCTGGGACCTGCAGCAGGATTTCGCCAGCATCGCCCCGTACACCATCGAGGAAGCCTACGAGGTCGCCGATGCGATCGACCGGGGTGACCTGGATGACCTGAAGGATGAACTCGGCGACCTGCTGCTCCAGGTGGTCTTCCATGCGCAGATGGCGCAGGAGCAGGGCGCGTTCGGGTTTGCCGACGTCGCCCGCGCGATCAGCGACAAGATGGAGCGTCGCCACCCGCATGTGTTCTCCCAGGTCCAGGTGAACGGTGCGGAGGACGTCAACAGCAACTGGGAGGCGATCAAACGCGCCGAGCGCGCCGCCAAGGGCCAGACCGATACCTCGGCGCTGGCCGGGATCTCGCGCGGCCTGCCGGAATGGCAGCGGGCGGTGAAGCTGCAGGCGCGCGCGGCGCGGGTGGGTTTCGACTGGCCGGGCCCGGCGCCGGTGATGGATAAAGTACGCGAGGAACTGGACGAGGTCGCCGCTGAATTCGCGCGCGGCCCGGTCGAGGAAAACCACGCGCGCCTGCAGGAAGAACTCGGCGACCTGCTGTTCGTCTGTGCCAATCTGGCCCGCCACGCCAAGGTCGATGTCGGCGCCGCACTGCGCCAGGCCAACCAGAAGTTCGAGCGCCGCTTCCGCGCGATGGAAGCCCAGGCCCACGCAGCCGGGCAGACCATGGCCGCGCTCGATCTGGACGCGCAGGAAGCCCTCTGGCAGCAGGCCAAGGCGGACGAGCCCAAGCCGTGAAAACGCTGCTGCTGTTCGTGCTGACCGCCGTGGCCGAGATTGTCGGGTGTTACCTGCCCTGGCTGTGGCTGCGCAGGGAGGGCAGCGCGTGGCTGCTGTTGCCGGCCGCTGCCAGCCTGGCAGTGTTCGCCTGGCTGCTGACCCTGCACCCGGCCGCCAGCGGCCGTGTCTATGCGGCCTATGGCGGGGTCTACATCGGCACCGCGCTGATGTGGTTGTGGCTGGTGGACGGCATCCGCCCCAGCCGCTGGGACCTGCTGGGCGTCGGCCTGTGCCTGGCCGGGATGATGGTGATCATGTTCGCCCCGCGCAGCGCCTGATCCCGACCTGCGGCGCGTCAGGCACCCCGATGCGGGCGTGAAGGCAGCGTGGCTATACTCGGTGCTACGAATCCGGGGAAAGGGAGTGACCTGATGTTTCCGACCATGCTGTTCTCGCTTGTGCTGGCCTTCGTGGCCGTTGTCATCCTGTTCAAGGCCGTGCGCATGGTGCCGCAGGGCTACGAATGGACCGTGGAGCGCTTCGGCCGCTACACCCACACCATGTCGCCGGGCCTGCATTTCCTGATCCCGATCGTCTACGGCGTGGGGCGCAAGGTGAACATGATGGAGCAGGTGCTGGATGTGCCCAGCCAGGAAGTGATCACCAAGGACAACGCTGCCGTGCGCGTGGATGGCGTGGTGTTCTTCCAGGTGCTCGATGCCGCCAAGGCCGCCTACGAGGTCGCCAACCTGGAAGTGGCGATGATCGCCCTGGTGCAGACCAACATCCGTACCGTGATCGGCTCGATGGACCTGGATGAATCGCTCAGCCAGCGCGAAGTGATCAACGCCCAGCTGCTGAGCGTGGTCGACCATGCCACCAACCCGTGGGGCGTGAAGGTCAACCGCATCGAAATCCGCGACATCCAGCCGCCGCGCGACCTGCTTGATGCGATGGCGCGGCAGATGAAGGCCGAACGCGAGAAGCGCGCGCAGATCCTGGAAGCCGAGGGCTCGCGCCAGTCCGAGATCCTGCGCGCCGAGGGCGAAAAGCAGGCCACGGTGCTCGAGGCCGAGGGACGCAAGGAGGCCGCCTTCCGCGACGCTGAAGCGCGCGAACGCCTGGCCGAGGCCGAAGCCAAGGCCACCACGATGGTGTCCGAGGCGATCGCCCAGGGCGACGTGCAGGCGATCAACTACTTCATCGCGCAGAAGTACGTGGAAGCATTCAAGGAACTGGCGACCTCGCCGAACCAGAAGCTGGTGCTGATGCCGATGGAGGCCAGCGGGGTGATCGGCTCGATCGCCGGCGTCGCCGAGCTGGCACGCGAAGCGTTCGCCAAGCAGGAAGAGAAGAAAACCACGCGCGGCGTCCCGCCGCGGATCGGAGGCTGACATGCGCTGGGAAGTGGTGGCCTGGGGCGCGCTGGCACTGGTGCTGTTCGCCGCCGAGGCGCTCGCGCCCGGTGCCTTCATGTTGTGGATCGGGATCGGTGCGGCTGCGGTGTTCGTGCTGGTGGCGGTGTTCGCCGAGATCCCGCTGCTGTGGCAGGTGGTCGCGTTCGTGGTGCTCAGCGTGGTCTCGATCCAGTGCTACCGCCGCTGGGGCCGGTCGCACGATCGCCGGAGCGACCAGCCGCTGTTGAACCGCCGCGCCGAACAGCTGATCGGGCGGGTGGTCGTGCTCGACCAGGCCATCACCGCCGGCAAGGGCCGGGCCAAGGTGGACGATGCCTTCTGGGTTGTCGCAGGTCCCGACCTGCCCGCCGGCAGCCCGGTACGGGTGGTGGCGGTGGAAGGGATGACGCTGAAGGTGCAGCAGGCCTGATCCGCGGTTTTCCCGCACCGCCGCAGGCGTTGTGAAGACGGTTCTGGGATAATGGATGTCTTGCCTTCATTCCCCCGGAACCGGTCATGACCCAGAAGACGCTTCTCAACGATACCCACCGCGCACTCGGCGCCAAGATGGTCGATTTCGGTGGCTGGGACATGCCCATTCATTACGGTTCGCAGCTGGACGAGCACCATCTGGTGCGCAGCGACGCCGGCATGTTCGACGTCAGCCACATGACCGTGGTCGACCTGCGCGGTGACCAGGTCAAGCCGTTCCTGCGCACGCTGCTGGCCAACTCGGTGGACAAGCTCAAGGCCACCGGCAAGGCACTGTACTCGTGCATGCTCAATGCCCGCGGCGGCGTGATCGACGACCTGATCGTCTACTACATGGCCGACGATTTCTTCCGCATGGTGGTCAACGCCTCCACCCGCGAAAAGGACCTGGCCTGGATCCGCCAGCAGGCCGCGGCCTTCAACGTGGAGGTGATCGAGCGCGAAGACCTGGCCATCATCGCGGTGCAGGGGCCGACCGCGCGCGAGCGCGTGATCAGCCTGCTCGGCGAGGGCGACCGCGCCGCGCTGGAGAAGTTGGGCCGTTTCGCCGCGCTGGAAACCACCACCGCCGATGGCACCGCGCTGTTCGTGGCCCGCACCGGGTACACCGGTGAGGACGGTTTCGAGATCCTGTTGCCGCAGAGCGCCGTGGTCGCCTTCTGGAATGCCCTGAGCGCCGCCGGCGTGCGTCCGGCTGGCCTGGGTGCGCGCGACACGCTGCGCCTGGAAGCCGGCATGAACCTCTACGGCCAGGACATGGACGAAGAGATCACCCCGTACGAAGCCGGCCTGGCCTGGACCGTGGCGCTGGACGAAGGTCGCCACTTCATCGGTCGCGACGTGCTCGAAGCGCAGAAGGCGGCCGGCAACGCCCGCCAGCTGATCGGCCTGGTGATGGACGAGAAGGGCGTACTGCGCCACGGCCAGGTGGTACTCACCGCCGGCGGCGAGGGCGAGATCCTGTCCGGCACCTTCTCGCCGACCCTGGGCAAGGGCATCGCGTTCGCCCGCGTGCCGGGCGGCGAACTGGGCGAGGTCCGCGTGGATATCCGCGGCAAGCAGGTTCCGGTGCGCGTGGTGAAGTTCCCGTTCGTGCGCGAAGGCCAGCCCCAGCCCGGTGTGCTGATCGACGGCTGATGCCGTGCTTTACCCGGCGCGGATGCCTCCGCATCCGCGCCGGTTGGTTACACTACCCCCGTTTCTTGACCCCCCTGATATTCCTCGGAGCAGTCCCATGAGCGAGATCCCCGGCGACCTCAAATTCCTCAAGTCCCACGAGTGGGCGCGCGTTGAAGGCAATGGCCGCGTCACCGTCGGTATTTCCGACCACGCCCAGGGCCTGCTCGGCGACCTGGTCTACGTTGAACTGCCGGAGGTTGGCCAGGAGGTCAAGGCCGGCGAGCAGGCTGCCGTGGTCGAGTCGGTCAAGGCCGCCTCGGACGTGTACAGCCCGATCACCGGCACGGTGGTCGAGGTCAATTCGGCCCTGAGCGACAAGCCGGAAACCATCAACGAAGACGCCTACGGCGACGGCTGGATCTATGTCGTCGAAGTGGCCGGCCTGGAAGAAGTCAACGACCTGTTGGGTCCGGACGACTACGCCGAGCTGCTGGAAAACGACGATCACTGATCGTCGCCGCCGCTGAAGAACGGCCGCCTGGTGCGGCCGTTTTTTTTTGCCCGTTCGCCGGGCGCACGCGAACGGCGTTAGCAGTACGTGAGGATTGCAGTGCGCGCGCGGCGGCACGCGATCGCGACCACGGGCTCATGACGATCGGTTCGGTGCCGATGCAGCCGGTGATCGGGTCCGCGCCGCGCACCCGATCGCGCACCGATGTGGCATCGATATGGACGCGCACGGACGCTCGAAGTCGATCATCGCGGACGGACGCGCCGGTGCCAGGGCGGTCAAAAGTTTGCGCAGTTGCGCGAATCGGGTCGAAAAAAGTGCGCGCAGATGTGAAAAGTTTTCCGGTCCGTTTAAGGGGCGCACGGGGAGGCTGGCGAGGTGCGTGGTCGAGCAGGCTGCACGCGCGGGCACGCAATGGCATGCACCGCGATGTTGCGATGTCGCGACACGAAAGTGCTTCTTTTAAGTGTTTTTCTTTTCAGTGTTGTCAGCGTGTGCGGGCGCAGGGCGTTCGCGCCGGCGGCGGCATCGTGCGTTTGGCAGGTCGCACGCGGGCGCAGCGAGGGGGGCGAGGCAAGGCGCCGGTGTGAAAATTTTTCGCCGGGGTTGTTGACAGTCAAAAAAAGCGTGATTAGGTTTCGCCTCAGCAGACCTTGCCTGCGAACAGAGTGAGCAGAATCGACATCAAGTCGCGAAGCACAACCTGGACATCCACCTCGCGTCCCATGACGGTGGAGATGGCTTCGCTTCCTCCGGCGAACCGCAAGTTCCTTTCCTCTTCGATACCTGCCTGGCCAGATGCGGCGGGTGTCACCGTATCCGTCACGACGCGCATGACGCGACGGCGGTCCCCGCAACGCAGCAACGGCGGGTTTGCTTTACCTGGGCGTTTCCACTCCATAGATCACTGACGAGGAGCCATCCCATGGCAACCAAGAAAGCTGCGAAGAAAAAGCCGGCCGCCAAAAAGGCAGCCAAGAAGGTCGCTAAGAAGGCCACTGCCAAGAAGGCCGTCAAGAAGGTAGCCAAGAAAGCTGCTGCCAAGAAGACGGTGAAGAAGGCGGCCAAGAAGGCGACCGCCCGCAAGGCAGCCGTGAAGAAGACGGCGAAGAAGGCCGTGAAGAAGACGGCAAAGAAGGCTGCGACCAAGAAGACCGCGAAGAAGGCAGTGAAGAAGACGGCGAAGAAGGCCGCCAAGAAGACTGCAAAGAAGGCAGCCACCAAGAAGACCGCGAAAAAGGCGGTAAAGAAGACGGCCAAGAAGGCGACCCGCAAGGTAGCCAAGAAAGCCGCTCCGAAGAAGGCTGCCAAGAAGACTGCCAAGAAGGCCACCCGCAAGGTAGCCAAGAAGGCCACCGCCAAGAAGGCGACTGCCCGCAAGGCTCCGGCCAAGAAGGCATCGGCGAAGAAGGCGGTGAAGAAGGTTGCAAAGCGCAAGCCGGCCGTTCGCAAGAAGAAGGCCGCACCGGTCGCTCTGCCGGCAACCCCGGCACCGCTGATCTGAGTTTTTCCCGATAGCCGTACCTGAGACTCCTTCCCTGGCAGCCCAGCGGGGAAGGAGTTTTTTTATGGGCAAGGCAAACGGAAACAATGAAAAAGGCGGCCATCCGGCCGCCTTTCTCGATGCCACTGTGCGCGCGGATCAGCGCGGGGAGGCGACGGCGCGGTTCGACGAGACGCCCTTGCGCTTGCCCTGCGGGGCGGCGTCTTCGGCCATGAGGTTGTCGCTGCCGAAATCGGTGTCCACGTCCAGCCAACGCTGGGTCGGCAGGCCCATCGCCTGGTCGAGCACGGTCGGCAGCAGGCCGCTGGGCAGGCTGCTCTCGCCGTTCCACATGATGGCGATGCCGAGGTCACGTTCGGGCACGAGGGCGACCAGGCCGCGATAGCCCTGGACGGCACCGGCATGGAAGATCACCTCGTGGCCGGCGTAATCGAAGGTGCGCCAGCCGAGGGCGTAGCCGGCCGAGTTGAGGCGCTCGCGGCGCCAGCCCGAGCGCATTTCGCCGGGGGTGCTGATCAGGCTGGCGTGCAGCGTGGCCAGCAAGGGGGCCGGCAGCACGTCAGGGCGGTGGCCGGTGTGGGCCAGCAACCACTGCGCCATGTCGCTGGCACTGGCGTTGACGCCGGCGGCCGGAGCAAGGCGGTAATACGTCGGCTTGGGCGTGAGCGCGACCCAGCCGTTGCGGCTGCGCACGTGCGGGCGGGCCCAGCGCGAGCTGGCCTGGATGCCGGCCAGGCCGAGGCTGGCATCGTCCATGCCGAGCGGCTTGAACAGGCGGCGCTCGACGGACTGTTCGTAGAAGCTGCCGGAGGCGGCGTAGACGACATCGCCGATCAGGCTGAAGGCCACGTTCTGGTACGCATAGCAGTCGCCGGGCAGGCACTTGAGCGAGGTGGCGGCCAGCTTGTGGGTGAGGGTGTAGTACTCGGCGTTGGCTTCAACGTCGCGGTCGTAGGCGTTGTACGGCAGGCCAACGCGATGGCTGAGCAGATCGGCCACGGTCAGGCGCTCGGTCGCCTCGGGCGTGCTGAGCTGGAAGCCGGGCACGTAGTCGGTGACCTTGCTGTCCCAGCGCAGCGTGCCGTCGTTGACCAGCAGCCCGGCCATCGTGCCGGCGAAGGCCTTGGACAGCGAGGCCAGGCGGAACACGGTGTGGGCATCGACCTGCTGCGGGTTGTTGACGTCGGTGACGCCGTAGCCGCGCGCGCTCAGCACGCGGCCGCCCTGGACGATGGCCACGGCCATCCCGGGCACGCGCTCGCCGTAGGTGAGCTGCTGCGCCATCGATTCGATCGAAGCGACGTTGAAGCCCGGCGCGGGCGGCTGCACCTTCAGGCCGGCCGGGGTCGTGCGGTACGCTGCAGGCTGGGTGTGCGGTGCCGCGGTCGGCGCCGACTCCTCGATGTTGACCGGCAATGCGGCGGGCGAGGCGACAGGGGTCTGCGCGGTGGAAGACATGGCGATGGGCATCAACATGCCCAACAACCCGGTTGCCGCCGAACGGATCGGTCGGCGCCTGTTGTTCTGGTTCATCGTATGGGTGCCCGTGCGCGACTGCTGTGACCGATTCTAGCGCCGCTTTTCGTGATTGCACAAACGAATCGAAGATGAATGCGTATCGCATTGAAAACGTGCGGGTTTTGCCGATCCCGGTGCCGATCGGTCGCGGGCACGGGAGGGCGGCCAGCGCACCCCTGTTCAGCCTGCCGCGGCGGTCCGGATCCAGTGGGCGGCCCGCTCGGCGATCATCATCGTCGGCGCGTTGGTATTGCCGCTGATCAGGGTGGGCATCACCGAAGCGTCCACTACCCGCAGTCGCCGGGTGCCGTGCACGCGCAGGGTCGGGTCGACCACGGCCTGGGCATGCTGCCCCATCGCGCAGGTGCCGACCGGGTGATAGACGGTCTCGGCCTTGGCCCGGATGAACGCCTCGAGCGCGGTGTCATCGAGATTGCTGTGCGACGGAAACACGGGCGTGCCGCGCCAACGGTCGAAGGCGGGCTGGGCCAGGATCGTGCGCGCCAGGCGCGCGCATTCGAGCATCATCTTCAGGTCATGGCCACCCGTATCGCCCAGGTAGTTGGCATGGATGCGGGGCGCTGAGCGTGCGTCGGCGTCGCGCAGCCGCAAGCGGCCGCGGCTGCGGGGGTGCAGCGGGCATGCATGCAGGGTGTAGCCGTCGCCGGGAAGGCGGTGGCGGCCGTGGTTGTCGAGCATTGCCGGGACGAAATGGAACTGCACGTCGGCGCGGGCATCGGTGGCCAGCGATGAGCGCACGAAACCACCGGCCTCGGCCAGGTTGCTGGTGCCGGCGCCGCGATGGCCACGCAGGAAGTAGTCGATGGCGATGCGCAGTTCGCTGCTGCGGTCGTAGCTGACGCCTGGTCCGGTGTGCACGACGGTGCAGATGTCCAGGTGGTCCTGCAGGTTGCGGCCGACCCCGGGCAGGTCCACCCGCGGCGTGATGCCGTGGCAGCGCAACGTGTCCGCCTCGCCGATGCCGGACAGCATCAGCAGGTGCGGGGAATGGATGGCGCCGGCGCTGAGGATCACCTCGGTCCCTGCGCGTGCATGCAGGTGCTGCCCGCCACGCCGATAGTGCACGCCGGTGGCGGTGGTGCCGTCGAAGCTCAGCGCGACGGCGTGGGCACCGGTCAGCACCGTCAGATTGCGCCGGTGGCGCGCCGGGCGCAGGTAGGCGTCCGCGCTCGAGCAGCGCGCGCCTTCGCGCTGGGTGACCTGGTACAGCCCCACACCGAGCTGCTGGTGGCCATTGAAGTCGGGGTTATGGGCGTGGCCGGCCTGCTGCGCGGCCGCGATGAAGGCAGCCGAGAGAGGGTTGTGGTGGCGCAGGTCGGACACCGACAGCGGACCGGCATCGCCGTGCAGCGCGCTGGCACCGCGGCTGTTGCGCTCGCCCTGCACGAACCAGGGCAGCACCTGCTCCCAGCCCCAGCCGGTGGCACCGGCGGCCTCCCAGCCATCGTAGTCGGCTGGTACGCCACGCACGTAGCACATCGCATTGATCGAGCTGGAGCCGCCCAGCACCTTGCCGCGTGGCCACCACAGGCGACGGCCGCCGAGCGCGGGCTCGGGCTCGGTGTCCAGGTTCCAGTTGATGCGGCGGTTGTTGACCAGCCGCGCCAACCCGGCCGGCATGTGGATGAACGGGTTGGTGTCGCGCGGGCCGGCTTCCAGCAGCAGCACCCGGCAGGCAGGGTCTACGCTGAGCCGGTTGGCCAGCACGCAGCCGGCCGAGCCGGCACCAATGACGATGTAGTCGTACATGCCGCTCCTGGACGGGGTGCCCGCCGAGCATAAGGCAGGTTGCCCCGCGCAGGGGCTGCAGCATCGGCCACGCAGCGTTGCGCAGGTGGCCGCGCCCAACGCTGGCGATGTTGCGGTGCATCGTTTACCTTGCGCGCTTCCCTGCCCGGAGTTTCCACGATGCCGCCGTTGTCACGCCGCCCAAACCGGGAGTGGGTGCGATGAGTGCTGCCGCGACAGCACCGGTGCAATCGGGCCTGCGCGGGGCGCTGCGGCAGTCGCCGCCCCTGATCTGGGCGTGCCTGTACTTCTTCTGCCTGCTGAGCGGCTACTACGTACTGCGCCCGGTGCGCGAGGCAATGGCTGCCTCGGCCGACGCCAAGGCGGTGTTCCCGCCCGTGCTGATCGACTGGTTCAGCGCGCATGGCATTGCGGTGCAGGACTTCGTGCTGCAGTTTCTGTTCACCGGGGTGTTCTTCATCATGCTGGTGTTGCAGCCGCTGTACGGCGCGCTGGTCAGCCGCTATGCGCGGCGGGTATTCCTGCCCGCGGTGTATGTCTTCTTCATCATTTCCCTGCTGGGTTTCTACCTGCTGTTCGACAGTGGCGTGCCTGGGCGCGGCATGGCGTTCTTCTTCTGGGCCGCCGTGTTCAACCTCTTTGCGGTGGCGGTGTTCTGGAGCTTCATGGCGGACGTGTTCTCCAACGCACAGGCACGCGAGGTATACGGCTACATCGGCGCGGCAGGCACGCTCGGTGCGTTCCTGGGGCCGATCATCACGGCGGCGCTGGTGGAGCGGGTGGGTATTGCCAACCTGATGCTGGTCTCGGCCGGCTTTCTGAGTGCCTGCCTGGTCTGCATCTGGCGGCTGCGGTTGTGGGCGGTGGCACGGGAGCAGGAGCAGAAGTTGGTGTCGGGTGAAACCCCGATGGGCGGCAGCGTGCTCGACGGTCTGAAGCTGATCGTGCGTGAGCCGCTGTTGCGCTGGCTGGCTGTGCTGGTGCTGTTCGGCGTGGGCGTGGGCACGATGCTCTACAACGAGCAGGCCTCGATCGTGCGCCGCCTGTATCCCGACGCCGCGTCCAGCACGGCCTTCTTCTCGCGGGTGGACCTGGCGGTGAACACGCTGACCCTGATCGTGCAGCTCGGCTTCACCCGCTGGTTGCTGTCGCGGTACGGCATCGCCCCGGCGCTGCTGATCCCGGGTGTCGCCATCATCATCGGGTTTTCGATACTGGCCGCCTCGCCGCTGCCGCTGATGGTGGCGATGGTGCAGGTGATGACCCGCGCCAGCGAATTCTCGCTGGCCAAGCCCGCGCGCGAGACCATCTACACCCGTGTGGACCGCCAGTGGCGCTACAAGGCCGGCGCGGCGATCGACACCGTGGTCTACCGTGGCGGCGACCTGACGTTCGCCTGGGTGCACAAGGGGCTGTCCCTGTTCGGTTCGCACATTGTCTTCGTCGGTGGGCTGGTGGTGGCCGGGGCGATGACGATTGCCGCGCTGGGCCTGCTGCGCGAAGAAAAGAAGCTGCCCGGCGAGCGACCGGAGTAAGCTCTCCGGAGTCTTCCAGGAACCTTGACCCATGTATTGGATCGCGCTGTCATTGACCTTGCTGGTCGCCCTGCTGCACGTGTACTTCCTGGTCCTGGAAATGTTCCTGTGGACCCGGCCGCTGGGCCTGAAGACCTTCCGCAACACGCCGGAGAAGGCCGAGACCACGCGCGTGCTGGCGGCCAACCAGGGCCTGTACAACGGCTTCCTCGCTGCCGGCCTGTTGTGGGGGCTGTTCGATCACCTGCCGATGCTGGTGAACTTCATGCTCGGCTGCGTGATCGTGGCCGGCTGCTACGGCGCCTACAGCGTCAACAAGCGGATCTTCTTCATCCAGGCCGTGCCGGCGATCCTGGCCGTGGCGGCATGGTGGATGGTGCCGGCCTGACAGGCGCCAGCCACGCACGGCGTGGCGCTACCCTGCGACAGACGGATCGAACGTAGCGCCACCCCGTGGGTGGCTGCGCCAATGCTCATCGCCTGACCGGCGACACCCACATCGCGATCCGCGCCTGGAACACCACCGTGCCGGCGTCATCGCGCACCTGCACCTTCACCGGCAGCGCGTAACCCGCCTCGGCCGCCACGATCGGCTGCTCCGGCGTGGCGATGGCATGCTGCGTGCCGGTCGCCTTGGCCAGGTACTGCACCTCCATGCCCTTCGGGATCCAGCGCATGCCCTTGGGCAGCGAAGCGTCCACCATCAGGCCCGCAGTGAGTTCGGCCAGGTTGCACAGCGCGATCGCATGCACCGTGCCGAGGTGGTTGGCGACCTTGCGCCGGTGCGCGATGCGCCCTTCGCAGCGGCCCGGCTCGAGCGCGGTGATGCGCGGGGCGATGCTGGCGAAGTAGGGCGCCTTGAAGCACACCGCGCGCGAGAACAGCCAGCCGCCGGCAGGCCAGCGCTGCATGCGGCGGTAAAGCGTGAGCAGGGGAGCGGACATCGGGAGTCTCCTAAAAAAACGGCGGACCGAAGTCCGCCGTTGTCGTTTACCTGGTGGCCGGGATCACGCGGCCTGGGATTGCGCGTCCGTCTGCTGGCGCTTGTAGTAGCCCGCCGAGCGCAGTTCTTCCGGATCGAAGTCGTCCACCGTGATGGTTTCCAGGGTGAGCGTGCGCAGCTCTTCGAGCAGGGTGCGCTCATCCTGGGTGATCACGCCTTCGGCCACGGCCTCGTCCAGCTGGGTAGCGAAGTCCAGCGCTTCGATGCCCTTGGTCTTGAGCGCCTTGATGAACTTGCGCTCGACCGGCTCGGCCATGATCGCCTTGGACAGGTAGCTGTTGATGCGGCCACCCGGGTTGTTCTCGCACGGCGTCAGGAACACACCACTGGCCAGGCGGTCACGGGCTTCGTTGGGCGCCATCAGCAGCGCGGCCACGCGGTGGCCCAGGCGGTCGCCCGGGGCCTCGGCACGGCGGCCGAACGGGAAGATCAGCGCCCACATCAGCCAACCGATCGGACGGATCGGGAAGTTGCGCAGCGCCGCCGACAGCGATTCTTCGATCTTGTGCACGCTGTCATGGAAGGCCCAGGCCAGCAGCGGCTGGTCGGCCGCCGGCGCGCCCTCGTCGTGGTAACGCTTGAGCATGGCGCTGGTCATGTAGATGTGGCTCAGCACATCGCCCAGGCGGCCGGACAGCGACTCCTTGAACTTCAGCTTGCCGCCGAGGGTCATCATCGAAATGTCGGCCATCAGCGCCAGGTTGGCCGAGTAGCGGTCCAGCTTGCGGAAGTAACGGCGGGTGTAGGCATCGCCCGGGGCGGCACCGAAGCGGGCGCCGGTGAGCCCGAACCAGAACGAACGCACGGCGTTGGAGATGCCGTAGCGGATGTGGCCGAACAGGCTGCGGTCGAATTCCTGCAGGCCGGCACGGGTGTCCGGATCCTGCGCGGCCTTCATTTCCTTCAGCACCCAGGGGTGGCACAGGATCGCACCCTGGCCGAAGATCAGCAGGCTGCGGGTCATGATGTTGGCGCCTTCGACCGTGATCGCGATCGGCGCGGCCTGCCAGCTGCGGCCGGCGAAGTTGCGCGGCCCCAGGATGATGCCCTTGCCGCCGATCACGTCCATCACATCGGAGATCACTTCACGGCTCATGGTCGTGCAGTGGTACTTGGCGATCGCCGACGGCACCGACGGCACGTCGCCGCGGTCCACCGCAGCGGCCGTGGCCTGGCACAGCGCGCTGATCGCATAGGCCTTGCCGCCAATGCGGGCCAGCGCCTCTTCCACGCCCTCGAAGCGGCCGACCGACAGGCCGAACTGCTTGCGGATGCGGGCATAGGCACCGGTCACCACCGCACCGGCCTTGGCACCACCGCTGGCGGTGGAGGGCAGGGTGATCGAGCGGCCCACGGCCAGGCACTCGTTGAGCATGTTCCAGCCCTTGCCGGCCTTCTCGGCGCCACCGATCAGCTGGGTCAGCGGGATGAAGACATCCTTGCCGCGGATCGGGCCGTTCTGGAAGGTCGAGTTGAGCGGGAAATGGCGACGGCCGATTTCCACACCGGCCGTGTCACGCGGCAGCAGCGCCAGGGTGATGCCGATGTCCCGGGTGCTGCCGATCAGGCCATCCGGGTCGTACATGCGGAAGGCCAGGCCGATCAGCGTGGCCACCGGGGCCAGGGTGATGTAGCGCTTGTCAAAGGTGAGCTTGACGCCGAGCACCTGCTCGCCGTTCCACTCGCCCTTGCAGACGATGCCGTAATCGGGAATCGAGGTCGCATCCGAACCGGCGAACGGACCGGTCAGGCCGAAGCACGGCACTTCACGGCCATCGGCCAGGCGCGGCAGGTACTGGTCCTTCTGCTCCTGGGTACCGTAATGGTTGAGCAGTTCGCCCGGGCCCAGCGAGTTCGGCACGCCGACGGTGGAGCTGACCACGCTCGACACCGAGGCCAGCTTCTGGATCACCTTGTGGTGGGCCAGCGCGCTGAAGCCCAGGCCGCCGTATTCCTTCGGAATGATCATGCCGAAGAACTTGTTCTTCTTGATGAAGCTCCACAGTTCCGGCGGCAAGTCGGCGTAAACGTGGGTGATTTCCCAGTCGTTGACCATCCTGCACAGCTCTTCGACCGGGCCATCCAGGAAGGCCTGTTCCTCGGCGGTGAGCTGCGGCTTGGGGTAGTTCAGCAGGATGTTCCAGTCCGGGTCACCGGTGAACAGCTCGCCTTCGAAACCGACCGAGCCGGTTTCCAGCGCGATGCGCTCGGTCTGCGACAGCGGCGGCAGCACCTTGCGGAACACCTTCATCATCGGTGCGGTCAGCAGCGGCTTGCGGATGAAGGGCAGCAGCAGCGGGACGGCGATCACCGCGACGATGGCCGCAGCCACGATCGTGGCGGTCTGGTTGACGTACGGGATGAACCAGCAGGCGGCCAGCAGCACCACACTGATGATCGTCCAGGTGATCAGGCGCATCCGGTGGTAGGCGACGAACGCACCTGCCAACAGGACGACGAGGAAGGGAACGACAATGCTCATGAGCGTGCTCCGGTGACGTGCTCGGTAATGGCGGACGATGCGACGGCGGAGGCCGAGGGCAACACGTCCAGATAGTCCAACACAGTAGCGGTAAAGGCGTTGTTGTCATCACCGGCGACCATATGCGTGGCCTCCGGCAGCTGCACGTGGCGTGCATGTGGCACCAACGCCAGGAACTCGGCCACCGTCTGCGGGGTGACCAGGGTGCTGCGGCCACCGCTGACCAGCAGCAGGGGGCATTTCACCTGGCGCGCCGCATCGGCAAGCGCGTCCTGGTGTTGTTCGCTGTCACGCGCCAGCTCGGCGACCAGGCGCGGATCCCAGTGCCAGCGCCAACGGCCGTGGCCGTCCTCGCGCAGCAATGCGCGCAGCGAATCTTCGGACTTGCGCGGACGGTGTGGCACGTAGGCGGAAATCACATCGGCCGCCTGCGACAGCGAGGCGAAGCCGTCCGGGTGCGCGGTCATGAACATCAGGATCTTTTCGACCCCGGCGGTATCCCAGCGCGGGGTGATATCAACCAGGACCATCGCCGAGAACAGGCCGGGCCAGCGTGACTCGGCGAGCAGGCCGAACAGGCCGCCCATCGACGCGGCGATCAGGATCGGCGGCTGCGGCTGTTCGCCGGCCAGCACGATCAGATCATCGGCGAACTGTTCGCCGTGGTAGGCAAGGTCGGCCGGGTTCCAGTCCGAATCGCCGTGGCCGCGTGCGTCGTAGGCCAGGGTCTGGTAACCGGCCTCGACCAGGGCGCTCGCGGTGGCATTCCAGGCGTGCCGGGTCTGGCCGAAGCCGTGGGCGAACATCACGGTGCCGCGACGTCCCGGGGGTGAGCGGGTCGCGGCGAGCACGGTGTCATGTGCGCCGGTCAGTCGCTCATCGTCAAAACGCGGCAGGGTAGAAGAAGAAGGAGTGACCATACTCGCTAGTATGGACCTGCCCTGTGCGATGTCAATACTTAGGAGTATGGTGTGTGTATCCCTTGTGCCAGCAGGCGTGAAGCGGCGTTTCACCGATTCACATACTGCAACCAACCCCGGCGTATGGTTAAATCCACCTATGAATGAACCCGAAGCTTCCGCCGGCGAGCCACGTGCCGGCCGCAACAGCCGCCTCAGTGCCGAAGACTGGGCCCAGGCCGCACTGGATCTGATTGCCGAACAAGGCGTGGGCGCGGTCGCGGTGGAGCCGCTGGCGCGGCGTCTGGGTGTCACCAAGGGCAGCTTCTACTGGCACTTCCCCTCGCGCGACGCGTTGCTGCAGGCGGCGCTGGAGCGTTGGGAACTGTTCGAGCAGGAGCAGGTCTTCGGTAGCCTGGCCGATGTCACCGATCCGCGCGTACGCCTGCGCCAGCTGTTCCAGGTGGTCGCGCATGAAGTGCAGCCGCACATCATCTACAGCGAACTGCTCAAGGCGCTCGATCACCCGATGGTGCGCCCGGTCATCGACCGTGTTTCGCACCGGCGCCTGGAGTATCTGGTCGCCTCGTTCCGCCAGGCCGGCCTGAGCCGTACCGATGCGCAGCACCGTGCGCGGTTGGCCTACGCGGCCTATGTGGGTTTCCTGCAGCTGTCGCTGCAGCTGCAGCAGCCCAAGCAGGCCCGCGAGGATTTCGAAGCCTATGTGGAGCACGTGATCGAGACGTTGATTCCGCTCGGTTGACCGGCCCGTGACAGGCATGCAGAAGGCCGCGGAAACGCGGCCTTTTCTGTGCGCGCCGTTTGCCGGACGCGGGCACCGCCACAAAAAAACAACGGCCCCTTTCGGGGCCGTTGGATCAGACGTTGTTGATCAGTGGATCGATCAGAACTTCTGCGAGTACTTCATGTACAGGAAGCGACCGATGTCGTAGCCGCCGTAGTACGAGAAGTTCGAGCTCGGCTGCGAGGTCATCATCGGGCCGACCTTGTTGAACACGTTGTTGGCACCCACGGCGACGGTGGCGTTCCACGGGGTGGCATAGGACACCTGCACGTCGTGGAAGGTCACTGCACCCAGCTCGGTCTTCGGCGAGATCACGCCCAAGGTGTCCGGTGCGCTGTAGTTGGGCAGCGTGCAACGGGTGGCGAAGCGGCAGTTTTCCTTGGTACCGGAGTAGTAACGCAGGTTCCAGTTGACCGACAGGTCGTTCATGCTCCAGCCCAGGCCCAGGTTCGAGCGCACGCGGAAGAATGCACCGAAGCCATTGTTCTGTGCCGGCACGGCGTCGGCATCGTCCGTGGACTTCTCTTCGTACTTGCCCACGTACGTGGTGGCCGACTTGGCCGAGAAGCGGCCGAAATCGGTATCACGGCTGTAGCTGATGTCGAAGTCGAAGCCTTCGGTTTCGGTGTAACCGGCGTTGCGGTTGCCGTAGTTCAGGGTGCCCACGATGTTGCCGTTGTTCGGGTCACGGCTGAACATCGAGCAGCGCGATTCGATCAGGCGGACATAGCAGTCTTCCATGATCAGGTTCGGGCTGTCGCTGACGATCGTGTTGTCGATGCGGATGCTCCACCAATCCACACCCACGCTCAGGCCGGTGACGTAGCTCGGGCTGTACACGAAGCCGACCGTCTTGGACTCGGAGGTTTCCGGGGTCAGGTTCGGGTTCGAGCCGGAGTTGAACGGCACCGGGCTCTGTGCGGCACGGCCGGTCGTCGGGACAAAGCCCTGCGACAGCTGGCGGTAGCCCTGGCCGACATCCTGGACGCAGCGTGCGCTGCCGCGGACGTCGCCGTAGACGCTGTCGCACGGATCGACGAAGTTGGTCGGGAAGGTCTGCGAGGTGCCGCCGTACAGGTCACCGATGGTCGGGGCGCGGAAGCCCTCGGCATAGGTGGCACGGACCAGCAGGTCGTCGATCGGACGCCACTTCAGGCCGAACTTGTTGTTGGTGGTGTCACCGAAGCTGGTGAAGTCCGAGTAACGGGTGGCCACGTCCAGGGTCAGTTCCTTGGCGAACGCCAGATCCGCCAGGATCGGGATGTTCAATTCCAGGTAGAACTCATCCAGGGCATAGGAACCCTTGGTCGGACCGGACGCCAGGTTGGTCGAGTCACCCGACTGGGCGATCGCATCCGGGTTGAAGGCGCCGCTTTCCTTGCGGTATTCGTAACCGATCGCGAAGCCCAGATCGCCGGCCGGCAGCGGCACGATGGTGCCGGACAGGTTGGCGAAGTAGTTGTGGGTGCTGGTCTTGCCCGTGGCGTGCTCTTCGCGGAACAGGTAGTTCTGCACGTTCGGATCGCCCAGCGAGTACTGTTCGCTGCCTGCGCCGTAACCGGCATACGGGTTCCACGGCACGCAGCCGGCGATCTCGTTGCCCGGGGTACCGCAGACGACCTGGCCGGCGGCGTTCAGGAACGACGGGCCCACAGCCGCGGCGACGGCCGGGATGTAGAAGTTGCCGTTGTTGATCAGCAGGCTGTCGTTTTCGTTGTACAGCGCACCGACATCCCAGTTGAAGAAGCGGTCACCGATTTCGAAGGAGCCTTCCAGTGCCGCGGCGAAACGCCAGGTGGTCAGGGTCGAATCGGTGGTACGCGGAACTTCCCAGCCACGGCGACGGAAGTCGACGTCGTTGGTCTGCAGGAACAGCGGGTCGCCATTGGCATCGACGTAGCTCGCAACGTCGGCCTGGTAGAAGTCACGATTGCCGTTCGGGTTGAAGTAGCTGCCGTTGCTGACCAGGGTGCGGCTGCCATCCGGGTTGGTCTGGTAGACCGCGCCGGCCATCGGCACGCCGAAGGCGGACGACTGCAGCGGATAACCGGCGATCTGACGCTGCGACTGACGCTTGGTGTAGGACAGGTCCGTGGTGAAGCGGACGTTGTCGGTGATGTCGTAGTTGCCGCTGACGAACAGCGAACGACGCTCCAGCGGGGTCAGCAGGTGCATCTGATCGGACGAACGGCTCTGGTCCGCAGCGGTCTGCGGGTGGAAGTCGTTGGCACCGATGGCATCGCTGCCCTGGTTGGCGACCGACCAGGCGGCGCTGCGACGGACCGGGTTACCCTGGGCGTTGAGCACCAGTGCGCCCGCGGCGTTGCGGTTGAACTGGTTGGCAAAGCGGTTGTAGTTACCGTACTGGCCGACCGGGGTCAGCGAGGAAGCCGGATCCCAATCCGGGTAGGTGTCGGCCGTGAACGGACGATCCTTGGCCCACACGCCTTCTTCCTTGTGGTACTCGGCGCCGACGGTCAGCGAGCCGCGGTCACCGGAGAAGCCCATGACGAAGTCGTAGGTTTCCTTCTCGCCGTCGCCCTGGCTGTACTGGCCCTTGTAGACGTTGGCTTCCAGGCCATCGAAGTTCTTGCGGGTGATGATGTTGATCACGCCGGCCATTGCGTCCGAGCCGTAGATCGACGAGGCGCCGTCCTTCAGCACGTCGATGCGCTCGACCATCGAGGTCGGGATGATCGAGATGTCCTGGTAACCATCCGGGCTGATGCCCAGGCGCTTGCCATTGACCAGCACCAGCGTGCGCTGTGCGCCGAGGTTGCGCAGGTCGATGTACTGACCACCGGCTTCCTGGTTGGAGGTCAGCGGCGAGGAGCGGCTGAAGTTCGGGCTACCGGCGGCGGAGATGTTCTGCAGGATGTCGCCGACCGAGCTGAAGCCCTGGTTCTGGATATCCGCACGCGAGATGGTCAGCACCGGCTGGGCGGTTTCCACGTCAACCTGGCGGATGCGCGAACCGGTGACCGAGATGCGGTCCAGATTGGTGGTGCCAGTGGCTTCCTGAGCGACGGCGCTGCCGGTGCCGGCAGCGCTGGCGATCAGCGCGAGGACGACGGCGTCGCGCAGTTTGTTGCTGTTGCGGTTCATTGGGCTCTCTCTCCAAGTTGACTTGGGTGCAACGTGTTGGGATGGGCTTCAGCGCGGGGACGAAAGGCGTTCCCAATCCGTGAAGCTGACTCGATAGTAACCACGTGCAACTAAAAATTAAAGAGCCGTTAATGTTCCATGTGATTTAGGTGAAATTCGGCAAAGCCTTTGCAGCGCAAGGCTCTAAGCGATATCTACAGCCTAAAACGTCTCATTTGTTAAGATTTTTGTTAAAAAAAATTCACCCTGAATGGGCCGTGCGCGCCCTTGACACCCAGCCCAAACGAAAAAGGGCGCCTCATGGAGGCGCCCTTCGGGTGACGTGTATTGACGGGTCGTCGCAAAGACAGGTCAGAGATCCTGCTCGTACCGCACATAGGGCACGGTGCCCTCGTCAGTGCTCTCGTTGCGGGGGGCGAACGGATTCTTGCCGCGGGTGACCACGTTCTCGGCGCCCACGGTGAGCTGACCGCTCCACGGCGTGCGCCAGGTCAGGCCGACCCCCAGGCCTTCCCACTTGCCCGGCTGGCCGGGAACATCGACCACGCGGCCGATGATGTTGCCGCTGAAGTTGCCATAGCCGGCACCGATGGTGAGGCTTTTGCTGTCCCAGCGGTCGACGATCGCCGGCGAAGCGTCCGCGATGGGCACCAGACGCGCCTTGGCATAGGTGCCACCGATGGAGACGAAGCCTTCGCGGCCGATGTTCTTCTGCCCGAAGACGGTCAGATCGTTCTGTTCGGCGCGCAGCGAGGGCGATTTGTTGGGGCCGGCCAGCCAGGCCGGCAGGGTGTCACGGCCGCTGCCGGCGGTGATGCCCACGCGGCCGCCGGGGCGGTTGAACGCGGCGGTGCCGCTGACCCGACGGCTGAGCGTGTTGTCTTCTTCATCGCCCAAGGTGGCCAGCATGCAATGGCTGGCCAATCCGCTGATGCTGGTGCCGCGGCTGCTGTTGCACAGCAGGCCCAGCGAGTCACCCGAGGACAGGCCGAAGGCCGCGTCCAGCGAACTGCGGCCGAAATGCCAGCGGGCCCCTGCGGCCTGTTCACCGGTCGGTTCCAGGTAGAGCAGCGCTTCGACCTTGCCACTGCCTTTGTTCCAGACCGGCAGCACCGTGCCGTCCTGCTTGCCCTTGGCCTGCGCATGCGCGCCCGGGATCGCGCCTAGGGCGATCATCAGGGCCAGCGGTAGACGCAGAAGGGGATGCATGGGAACTCTCAGACAAGCGCAGTGAACACAAGTTCCCGCCGAAGCGGGACATTGATCCTAGGGCGTTTATGATTTCTTAACAAGTCTTGGTTCTCCCCAGAACAAAACGCTTGCCAAGTTTACTGAAGCCGTTCAGGTGCCGGCGAGGATACATCCATCTCACGGAACAGTATGTCGAATTCCGTCAACGGGAAGTGATACTCCTGCCCACAGAATTCGCAACGCACTTCCACCGCGCCAGTGGGCTCGGCGGCGGCGCGGGCCTCCTCTTCGCCAATGGACTGCAGCATGCCTGCCACCCGCTCACGCGAGCAGGAGCACGCAAAGCGCAGGGCCTTGTCGCCCAGCAGTTCCGGCGTCTCTTCATGGAAGAGGCGGTGCAGCAGATCGTGGCCGGGCACCTCGAGCAGTTCCTGCTTGCCCAGGGTCTCGAACAGTGCGCTGGCCCGCGACCAGCCGTCCTGGTCGCCTTCATCGCCGGGCAGCTTCTGCAGCAGCAGGCCGGCGGCGCGGGTGCCATCGGCGGCCAGCAGCAGACGGGTCGGCAACTGCTCGGACTGGCGGAAATAGTCTTCGAAGGCTTCGTCAAGGCCGGCCGCGGTCAAGCCGACCAAGCTTTGGTAGCGCTGCGGTTCGCGCGGATCCAGGCCGGGGTTTTCGATGGTGATCGCCAGCAGCGCATCCTCACCCAGCGCGGTCAGATCACGCGGGGCATCGCCACCGCCCTCGGCCAGCTGGACGATGCCGCGCAGGGTGCCGGCCGCGGTGCACTCGGCGAACAGGGTGCGCATCGCAGTGTTGCTGCGCAGCTGGATCGACAGGCGGCCATCGACCTTGGTGTGGCCGGTGAACAGCGCCGAGGCCACGCTGGCCTCGCCGAGCAGCTCGGCGGCGCCCGGCGGGTAGACCGCATGCGAGAGGATCTCCCGCCAGGTGTCATCGAGGTGCACATGCACGCCGCGGACGCCGGCATCGGGGAGCAGGAAACGGACAAGGGAGTCGGATTGGGCGGTCATCGGTTCGGTGGCTGCGCGAAAGGAGTGCCGGTTGCCGGATAATGCGCCGACAACCGTGCAAGTAAAGGATGCACCAGTAATGGGGGCAGAGCGCAGCAACCTCAAGGTCGAACCGGATCTGGAACCGTCACCGCGGCGCCGCTGGCGCTGGCGCCGCCTGCTGTGGCTGCCAGTGCTGTTCGTCGGGTTCAGTGTGCTGCAGGTGCTGGTCCTGCGTTTCATCGACCCGCCTGTTTCCAGCGTGATGCTGTGGCGCTACGGCGAGGCGCTGGGGGAGGGTGACTGGAGCTATCGGTTGCATTACCACTGGCGCGATCTGGACCAGATGGCGCCAAGCCTGCCGATTTCGCTGGTGGCTGCCGAGGATCAGCGTTTCCCGGAGCACAATGGTTTCGACCTGCAGGCCATCGAAAAGGCGCGTGACCACAACGCGCGCGGCGGGCGGCTGCGCGGGGCCAGCACGATCAGCCAGCAGGTCGCCAAGAATCTGTTCCTGTGGCAGGGCCGCAGCTGGATCCGCAAGGGGCTGGAGGTCTGGTACACGGTGCTGATCGAAGCGCTGTGGCCGAAGTCGCGGATCCTGGAGATGTACGCCAACATCGCCGAGTTCGGCGATGGCATCTATGGCGCGCAGGCCGCGTCGCAGCAGTATTGGAACAAGGACGCGTCCCGGCTGAGCCCGGCCGAAAGTGCGCGGCTCGCGGCGGTGCTGCCGTCGCCCCGCCGTTACAGCGCGGCCAAGCCCGGCCCGTACGTGCAGCGCCGCGCCGCCTGGATCCAGCGGCAGGCCCGTCAGCTCGGGGGAGGGGCGTACCTCGGCGAGGAGTGAGCATTCATGCATGTGATTGGCTGACGCTACAATCGCCGCATGACCAGCCCTCGCCTGACCGTCGTCGTCGCCGCCCACAACGAAGCGCTCGCCTTGCCGATGCTGCACCCGCGCCTGCGCGCAGTGCTGGCTGGGCTGGAGGGCATCGACGGCCGCGTGCTGTATGTGGATGACGGCAGCACGGACACCACCTGGGCCGTCATGCAGGCATTGGCCGCCGAGGATTCGTGCGTCGGCGTACTGCGGTTGTCGCGCAACTTCGGCAAAGAGGCTGCGCTCACGGCGGGGCTGGATTTCGTCGACGACGGCGCGGTGATGATCCTCGACGCCGATGGCCAGGATCCGCCGGAACTGATTCCCGAGTTCGTCGCGCTGTGGCAGCAGGGCTATGACAACGTCTATGGCACGCGCCTGGCGCGCGATGGCGAGAGCTGGCTCAAGCGCTCCACCGCCAAGGCGTTCTATCGGGTGATCGGGCGGCTGTCCAAAACGCCGATCCCGGCCGACACCGGTGATTTCCGGCTGCTGTCGCCGCGCGCGGTGCAGGCACTGGGCCAGCTGCGTGAGCGCCACCGGTTCATGAAAGGGCTGTTCGGCTGGGTGGGTTTCCGCCGCAAGGCCTTGCCCTACCATCGGCATGCGCGGCTGGTGGGCGAGAGCAAATTCGGCTTCTGGCGGCTATGGAATTTCGCCCTGGAAGGGATCACCGGATTCTCCACCGCGCCGCTGCGGGTGACCACCTATCTGGGCCTGGCCGCAGCGACGTTCGCGTTCGTGTTCGCGCTGGTGGTGGTGTCCAAGGCAGCGCTGTACGGCGACCGCGTTGCGGGCTGGCCGACCATGATGGCGGTGATCCTGTTCCTGGGCGGCATACAGCTGATCGCCCTGGGCCTGATTGGTGAGTACCTGGGCCGGCTGTACGAGGAATCCAAGCAGCGCCCGCTGTACCTGATTGACACCTGGCAGGCCCCGTTCGTGGCAGACTCGGCCGTGCATCCCATCGGTGGAGAGCAGCGAGATGACCACGGTACGGCAGCTGTTGGAAGGCAAGTCCCCTGAGGTATTCGCCGTCACCCCGAGCTCGGCGGTGATCGACGCCATCCGGTTGATGGCCCAGAAGGGCATCGGCGCGGTGCTGGTGATGGAGGGCCGGCAACTGGTCGGCATCCTTTCAGAGCGCGACTACGCACGGAAGATCGTGCTGCACGAACGCTCGTCCCGGACGACCGAAGTCCGCGAGATCATGACCCCCAAAGTGGTGACCGTCGCCCCTGGCGAGCAGGTCGAGCACTGCCTGCAGCTGGTGACCGATTACCGCATCCGCCACCTTCCGGTGGTTGATGGCACGGGTGTGCTCGGGGTGATCTCGATCGGTGATCTGGTCAAGGCGGTCATCGACGAGCAGGCGCAGAAACTGGATCAACTGCAGCAGTACATCGTTGCCGGTTGAGCGTGGCCGCGCGCGGCGGGGCAGGCCGACGCAGCGTCGGTCCCTGCCCGGATGGCCCCGCGCTTACTTGGCGTAACGGCCGCCGCAGTTGCTGTCCTCGCCCGGGCCGGTCTCGATGGTGGCCAGCAGCGCGGCAGGCGGAGCGATGCTGCCCAGCGCCAGCGCGATCGCCCCACGGATGCCCAGCGCCTTGAAGTCCGGGCGGAACGAGGGATCCTTGAAGGTGCCGCCGATGCGCAGCGGCGAGCGCAGCGCCAGAATGCTCATGTCCTTCGGGCGCGGGCGCAGCAGCAGGTCCAGCTGCTCCTGTTTCAGATCGACCTTGCCTTCGCCGACGATCAACGTATCGGTGGTATCGAAGGCCAGCGAGCGCGACTGCATCACGCCGTTGTCGACACCGAAGTCGCCCCACGCGCAGCGCAGCGGAATCTGCTTGTCGCCGGTGAACAGGAACTTCAGTGATTCGGCGACATCCAGGCCGGCCAGTTCCATGATCAGATTGCCGACATGGCCGCGGCCGATCCCGACCGCCACGGTGCCATCAGAGCTGCCCAGCATCGCCGCGACGGAGTTGCCCTGGCCGGTCAGTTTGACGTCGCCACTGATGCCGCCGGAGGCCTGTTCGGCCAGCTTCGCATCAGGGAACAGCTTGCCCAGCTGCACCTTGCGGATGGTGGCCTGCAACTGCGTGGAGATCGCCTGCTTGCGCGCATCCATGCGGATCGTACTGCGGATGTCGCCGCCGGCCACGCCGAAGTTCAACGGCTCCAGGCGCAGCAGCCCGTCATTGAGCTTGAGGTGGGCATCCATGTCATCCAGCGGCAGCGTCGGCGAATTGATGCGCTGCGCCTTCCAGCGCACGTCGGCGTCCATCGCACGCAGTTTGGACAGGTTGTACGGCGTGTCCGGCAACACCTTGGCACTGGCCGCCAGCGCGGCCGCCTTGGCCTTCTGCTCGGCATTGGCCGACTCTCCGGCACCGGTCTTCGGCGGTGCCCCGATGAAGCCGGCCAGATCGTCGAAGTCCAGCCGCTTGGAGACCAGATCCGCGGTCAGGAATGGGCGCTCGCCACTGACATCGATCTGCGCGGTCCCGCCCAGGTCACTGTCGCCGGCGGTGCCGGTGAACGACTCATAGCGCCAGACCGCGTTGTTGCGCTTCAAGCGGCCCTTGAGCTTGTACGGCGGCGTGGACGGCATCGCCACGCCGATCAGCGGGAACAGATCCTCCATGTCCTGACCGCTCAGCATCAGCTCCAGATCGAATACCCGCAGCTGGAAGGGATTGGTGAGCGTGCCGCTGGCGATCGCATGCGTGTTCCCCGCGCGCCCATCCAGATGGATGCGGAAAGGATGCCCCGTATTGGTCAGCTCCAGCGGCGACTCGGTATTGCCATTGAGCGAGAATGGATTGCCCTGCCAGCGTCCCTTGCCCTTCACCAGCAATGGTGGGCCACTGTCCTTGTCCCGCGGCTTGCCGCTGTTGAGCGAAACCAGCACATCCGTCCTGCCGGCCGTGTCCTTGAACTGCAGGCGCCCATCTTCGATCAGCAACCGTTGCAGCACCGGCGGGTCACCGTCGCTCGGGCCCAGGAAATCCCAGTTGCCCGGCTGATTCTTCCCCGGCGCGGTTTCCAGCAGCAGATCCGGCCGCGTCAAGCGGATCTCCGGAATCCGCACCTGCCCGCGCAGCAAGGGCCACACCCGCAGATCGATCTCTGCCCGATCCGCCGTCGCCATCTGCGGCTGCTTGGCCCAGGTCGCATTCGCGAACGTCAGCCCATCGCCTCGCACGGTCGTCACCCGGCCCAGATCGACATCCAGATTCCCATTGATATGGAACTCCCGCCCGGTCTTGGCCTGCACCGCCCGTTCGACCGGCCCCTTGAACCAGTTCCAGTCCCACAACGCGATCAGGATCAACAGTGCCGCGAACAGAAACACGAGAATCGCCAGCCACCGCTGCCCCCGCTTGCCAGGACGGCGCCAGTGCCAGCGGGAACGGGAAGCGGCATCGGACGGAGCAGGGGAGGGGACAGTATTCACATCCCCATGGTTGCCCTTGCATCGTGCAGGCAGCGCGAAGCATTGGTAAGCGTAGTGTCAGGGTGGCTGGAGGATTGCCTTCAACCACCCGGCGCATGGCGCGGACAGTACTGGATCAGACAGCCATGCCGTTGACCTTTCCGTGCGCGCCAACCCACCCGTGCCGCCCCAGCCTGGCGCATGCCTGAAGCCTTGGCTGCTTTCGCTTTCGCTGCTTCTGCCGCTGTTGCTGTTGCTGTTGCTGGTGTCGTTGCCGATGCTCTTACTGCAGGAAAACAACACTCAAAGAATCTGCGCCGTCACCGCAACGAAGTGGCACACACTCCCGCCGATCACGAACAGATGCCAGATCGCATGCGAATACGGCACCGACTCCCGGTGATAGAACACCGTCCCCAGCGTATAGAACACGCCGCCGGCCAACAGCCACCCCAGCGTCCACGCATCCAACGAGTTCCACATCGGCTTGATCGCCACCATCACCATCCAGCCCATCGCGATATAGATGATCGTCGAGAGCAGCTTGAACCGGCCCGTATAGAACAACTTGAAGACCACCCCGAACAGCGCCAGCGCCCAGATCGCAGTGAACATCCCCCAGCCCCAGGGGCCGCGCAGGCCGATCAGCGTGAACGGCGTATAGGTGCCGGCGATCAGCAGGTAGATCGCACAGTGATCGAACACCTTCAGCCGGCCCTTCGCGATCGGATGCTGGATCGCGTGGTAGAGCGTCGAGGCCGTGTACAACAGCAGCAGTGCCACCCCGAACACGATCGCGCTGGCCAACTGCCAACCGTCGCCATAGATGGCGGCCAGGGTGATCAGCACCGCACTACCGGCCAGTGCAGCGACGGCGCCAAGCCCGTGGGTCAGGGCGCTGGCGATTTCTTCTCGAACGGAAACGACAGAGGTCATGGCGATGATGGGAGATGCGGGGAGGGGGAGCCCGCTCCCCCCTATCATCGCCGCGATGGCGCGCGCATGCACGCGCGCCTGTTCAGCCGGCAGCGCGGTCGCGCGATCAGCCGACCGAGACGCTGTGCGCCGCTTCGCGCGTCGCCGCGAAGCGCACGTCCGGCGCACGTTCCTGGGCCAGCTGCAGATTGACCCGGGTCGGTGCCAGGTACACCAGCTGCCCGGCGGCGTCGATGCTGAGGTTGCCCGCGTTCTTCTCGCGGAACTCTTCCAGCTTCTTTTCGTTGTTGCAGGTGACCCAGCGCGCCGTGGTCACGCTGACCGGCTCGAAGGTCGCTTCCACGCCGTACTCATCCTTCAGGCGGTATGCCGCCACATCGAACTGCAGCACACCCACCGCGCCCAGGATCAGGTCGTTGCTCATCAGCGGGCGGAAGAACTGGGTGGCACCCTCTTCGGACAGCTGCGCCAGGCCCTTCTGCAGCTGCTTGAGCTTGAGCGGATCGCGCAGGCGTGCGCGGCGGAACAGTTCCGGCGCGAAGTTCGGGATGCCCGTGAAGCTGACCGCTTCGCCTTCGGTGAAGGTGTCACCGATGGAGATCGTGCCGTGGTTGTGGATGCCGATCACATCGCCCGGCCACGCCTCGGCGGCGATCTCGCGGTCGCTGGCCATGAAGGTCAGCGCATTGGCCAGCTTCATTTCCTTGCCGGTGCGCACATGGAAGGTCTTCATGCCGGCCACGAAACGGCCCGAGCACACCCGCATGAACGCGACGCGGTCGCGGTGCTGCGGGTCCATGTTCGCCTGGATCTTGAACACGAAACCGGTCAGCTTGTTTTCCTCCGGCGCGATCACCCGGCCGGTGGTGGCGCGCGGCTGCGGCGAGGGCGCGTGCTCGACGAAGAAGTCCAGCAGCGGCTGCACGCCGAAGTTGTTCACGCCCGAACCGAAGAACACCGGCGTCTGCTTGCCGGCCAGGTAGGCCTCCACGTCGAAGGGATGGCTGGCGCCCTGCACCAGCTCCAGCTCGTCGCGCAGATCGGCCAGCATGCGCTCACCGATCTTCTCGGCCAGCCCAGGCGAATCGATCGAGGGGAAGATGGTCGAATCCTGGCGGGTGAAGTTGCGGCCCTGCTCATACAGGTGCACTTCGCCGCTGATCAGGTGGACCACGCCCTTCAGGCGCTGGCCCATGCCGATCGGCCAGGTCACGGGTGCGCACTGGATGCCCAGCACGCTTTCCACTTCATCCAGCAGATCGATCGGCTCCTTGCCCTCGCGGTCGAGCTTGTTGATGAAGGTCATGATCGGCGTGTCGCGCAGCCGGCAGACTTCCATCAGCTTGATGGTGCGCTCTTCCACGCCCTTGGCCACGTCGATCACCATCAGCGCCGAGTCCACCGCGGTGAGCACGCGGTAGGTGTCCTCGCCGAAGTCGGCGTGGCCGGGGGTATCAAGCAGGTTGACGATCTTGCCTTCGTACGGGAACTGCATCACCGAGGAGGTCACCGAGATGCCGCGCTCTTTTTCCAGCGCCATCCAGTCGGAGGTCGCATGGCGCGCGGCCTTGCGTCCCTTGACCGAACCGGCCATCTGGATCGCACCGCCGAACAGCAGCAGCTTTTCGGTCAGCGTGGTCTTGCCGGCGTCAGGATGGGAAATGATGGCGAAGGTGCGGCGGCGCGCAGCTTCGGTAGCGACTTCGGACATGGCGTGACGCGCCCGCCCGGGGCGCTTTTCATGGAGATGAGCCGCCCAGTATAGCGGGGGCGGGCATGACCGGGGTCAGTGAAGGGCGGACGCCCCGGTCTCATCGGCGGCGCGGGCGAAGCGCAGCTCGCCCTGCGGGCTGACAATCCGGGCCGGAATCGAGCGCAGCCGCATCCCTGCATTGACCTGGACTGCGAAATGCAGATGCGGCGCGGCGCTGTAGCCGGTATTGCCCGACAGGCCGATGCGCTGCCCGGCCTGGACCTGCTCGCCCTGGCGGACCAGCGCGCCGTTGTGCTGCAGGTGGGCGTACACGGCCATGCTGCCGTCCTCGTGCAGCACCCGCACCAGGTTGGCCCGGCCCAGATCGTGGTCGCGGTCCTGGCCATTGCCCTGGAAATCAGTCTGGACCTGCATGACGGTTCCCGCCCGCGCCGCGAGCACGGCCGTGCCCTCGGGCAGCGCGAAGTCGATGGCGTCGCGGTTTTCCGCGTCGCCGTGGCTGAAACGACCCTGCGGCGCCTGGCTGACCTGGATGCGGGCGGCGTCAAACGGCAGTTGGTAGGCCACGTCCTGCGGGCGGGCGGTGGGATCGCCGGGAACGGCGGTCAGCGCCAGCCGGATCGTCGTCGTGCCGGCCGGCGGCTGGACGTGGACCACCACGACGCTGGCCGAAGCGGCCACCACGGTCTGCACGGGGAGCCCCGGCAGGGCGGGGGCACCGGGTGAGGATGCCAGTGCGACCTGGACCGGCCCCGCCAGGCGGTTGTCGACGCGTGCCTGCCAACGGTCGCCTTCCCCCTCCAGGGTCAGCACCGCCAAGGCCGGCGCACCTGCCTGGCCGGCCGGTTGGACGGCGGTGGCGGGCGTCGGCCGGTCGATCCGCCAGCCGTCCCGCCAGTTTGCGCCCGGGCCGGCCCAGGCGTTCAGCGCCGCCAGGATCAACACGGTCAGTGCGGGCAGACGCAGGCAGCGCAAGGCATTCGCCGGTAAGCAGGGAAGATGGAGTATGCGTGACTGATGATGATCTGGAATATATATCTCTTCATGCCGATGAAGGGATTGACATCAGCCAAAGGCGCTGGCATCGTGGCTGCACCATCGAGACCGGCAGAGGGACAGGCCCTTTGAAGCCGGGGCAGCCCGCAGACGCGAAAGCGACCTGCGTAGGTGCCAAATCCTGCGGAGACCGTTGGTGTCTTCCGAAAGATGGTTCGAACCGTGCACCGTGCGTGCGCTTCGAACGCGAGCTCCGCGAAAGCTCGATGGCCGCTTTCCTCCTTTGGATACCGCCATGAGCTTCGCCACCGCCGCCCCTGCCGCCACCGAAACTTTCGCCCCGCTCAGCGTCCCCGTCGACGCCGGGCTGAACGCCGTGCGCGGCGATATCGCGGCGGTGCTGTCGATGCGTCACGGTGGACCGCGGCCGGTGCGGCTGCGCTACGAAATCGTGGGCCGCGCCGACGCGCCGGTGGTGGTGCTGGCCGGTGGCATCTCCGCCCACCGCCACGTGGCGGCCAATGCCGAATTTCCGGAAAAGGGCTGGGCCGAAGGCCTGGTGGCCCCGGGCCGCGCGCTGGATCCGGCCTCGCTGCGGATCCTGGCGTTCGATTTCATTGGTGCCGACGGCGCGCTGGACCTGCCGATCGATACTGCCGACCAGGCCGACGCGCTGGCCCTGCTGCTCGATCATCTTGGCATCGCCCGCCTGCAGTGCTTCGTCGGTTACTCCTACGGTGCGCTGGTTGGCCAGCAGTTCGCGCTCCGCCACCGCCAGCGCCTGCAGAAGCTGATTGCGGTGAGCGGCGCGCACCGCCCGCATCCGTATGCCGCCGCCTGGCGCGCGCTGCAGCGTCGCGCGGTCGCGCTTGGCCAGTTGCAGTGCGCCGAAAGCCACGGGCTGTCGCTGGCGCGCCAGTTCGCCATGCTCAGCTACCGCACGCCGGAAGAGTTCGGTGAACGCTTCGATGCCGCACCGGAAGTGGTCAATGGCCGCGTGCGCGTTGCCGCCGAGGACTACCTGGATGCCGCCGGTGCGCAGTACGTGGCCCGCACGCCGGTCGATGCCTACCTGCGCCTGTCCGAATCGATCGACCTGCACCGCATCGACCCGACCGCCATCCAGGTCCCGACCGTCGTGGTCGCCGTGGAAGGCGATCGCCTGGTCCCGCTGGCCGACTGCGTCGGTCTGGTGGAAGGGCTGGGCCCGCGCGGCAGCCTGCGCGTGCTGCGCTCCCCGTATGGCCACGACGCCTTCCTGAAAGAAACCGATCGCATCGACGCGATCCTCGCCACCGCTTTTCGATCCCCCGGAGAAACCGCATGAGCCGTTCCGCTGGTACCGAGCCGTCCTGTAGCCGCGTCACCGCCGCCGTGCGTGCCGGCATCGACCGTGACACCGCCCATGGCGCGGTGACCCCGCCGATCGTGCTGTCCTCGAACTTCAGCTTCGATGGCTTCGGCAACAAGCGCCAGTACGACTACACGCGCAGCGGCAACCCCACCCGTGATCTGCTGGGTGAAGCGCTGGCCGAACTGGAGGGGGGCGCCGGTGGCGTGATCACGTCCACCGGCATGGGCGCGATCAACCTGGTGCTCAATGCGCTGCTGCAGCCCGGCGATACCCTGGTGGTGCCGCATGATGCGTACGGCGGCAGCTGGCGCCTGTTCAATGCGCTGGCGAAGAAGGGGCACTTCGGCCTGATCACCGCCGACCTGACCGATCCGCGCTCGCTGGCCGATGCACTGGCGCAGTCGCCGACGCTGGTGCTGATCGAAACCCCGTCCAACCCGCTGCTGCGCATCACCGATCTGCGCTTCGTGATCGACGCCGCGCACAAGGCCGGTGCCAAGGTCGTCGTCGACAATACCTTCCTGTCGCCGGCGCTGCAGCAGCCGATCAGCTTCGGTGCCGACCTGGTGCTGCACTCCACCACCAAGTACATCAACGGGCACAGCGATGTGGTCGGCGGCGCGGTGGTCGCGCGCGATCCGGCGGTGCACGAGCAGCTGGTGTGGTGGGCCAACGCACTGGGCCTGACCGGCTCGCCGTTCGATGCGTTCCTGACCCTGCGTGGCCTGCGCACGCTCGGTGCACGGCTGCGCGCGCACCAGGAAAACACGGTGGCCGTGGTCGATCTGCTCACCGCCAGCGATGCGGTGGCCAGCGTGTACTACCCCGGCCTGGCCGATCATCCCGGCCATGCCATCGCGGCGCGCCAGCAGAGCGGCTTCGGTGCGATGCTGTCCTTCGAACTGGCCTCGTGCCCGGGCGATGATCCGCACGCGGCGGTGCGCGCCTTCGTCGATGGCCTGCGCTGTTTCACCCTGGCCGAATCGCTGGGCGGCGTCGAGAGCCTGGTCGCGCACCCGGCCACCATGACCCATGCAGCGATGACTCCGGAAGCGCGCGCGCATGCCGGCATCAGCGAAGGGCTGCTGCGCCTGTCGGTCGGCATTGAATCGCCGGAGGATCTGGTGGCCGATCTGCAGGCCGGGCTGGAACGCGCCCAGGTCGTGATCGATCAGCACCGCGACGTGCAGCGCCGTAAACAGGTGGATGCATGAGCGCGGTGCTGAATCTACCGCTGGTTGCCAACCGGAAACTGGCGCTGCTCGGCACCGGCACGGTCGGCACCGCTTTCGTGGAACGGTATGCCTCGTTGCAGCACCGTGGCGTCACGCTGCCGTCGTTTTCCTGGCTGGCCAATTCACGCACGGCGCGCACCTGCGAACAGGCCCCCGCGCACGAACTTGCCCAGGCCAACCTGGCCGCACGCGGTGCGGTGACACTGCAGCCCTGGGCGGAAGCCGAGGGCCTGCAGCGCGGTGACGTGGTGGTCGATGCGACGGCCAGTGACGAGGTCGCCAACTGGCACGAGCAGTGGTTGGCGCGTGGCGTGCACGTGGTGACCGCCAACAAGCTCGGCCAGGGTGCGCAGCTCGCACGTGCCCAGGCCATCGCCGACAGCGGGCAGCAGGGCGACGCGCGCTACGGCGACAGTGCGACGGTGGGGGCTGGCCTGCCGCTGCTGAGCAGCCTGCGCGCGCTGGTTGCCGGTGGCGACCGCATCCATCGCGTGGAGGGCGTGCTGTCCGGTTCGCTGGCATGGCTGTTCCATCACTACGATGGCCAGCGTCCGTTTTCTGCGTGGGTGCGTGAGGCAGCGGGCGCCGGGTACACCGAGCCGGACCCGCGTGTGGATCTGTCCGGTGAAGATGTCCGTCGCAAACTGCTGATCCTGGCGCGCGCCAGCGGCATCGCATTGCGTGCCGAGCAGGTGCAGGTCGCCTCACTGGTGCCCGACGCGCTGGCGGTGTTGCCGCCGGCCGATGCGTTGGCCCAGCTGTCACTGCTGGATGCCCCGCTGCAGCAGTATTGGCGGCAGGCCAGCGAGCAGGGCGGTTGCCTGCGTTTCGTCGGCGGCTTCGATCACGAGGGTGCGTCGGTGGGGCTGCGTGTGCTCCCGCGTGACCATCCGCTGGCCGGCGGTGCACAGACTGACAACCGGGTGGCGATTCATAGCGATCGGTATCACGCCCAGCCGCTGTTGATCCAGGGGCCGGGCGCCGGCGCGGAAGTCACCGCCGCCGCATTGCTGGACGACGTGCTGGCGATCGTGCGGGGCTGATTGCCGCGCGATCCCACCAAGGCACGCGGTAGCGCCAGGGTGGGCTGGCTGCGTCGGCGGATAAGGGTGAGGACGGCTGCTGCCACGCATGGCGTGGCACTACCGGGGGGTGGGCAGGTCAGTCGTGTGGTGAGATCGCCTTCAGCAGTGCCGCATTGAACCGGGCCGGATCCTGCACCTGCGGCGAGTGGCCCAGGTCCTCGAAGCTCACCAGGGTGGCGCCGGGAATCGCCGCGGCCGCCGCCCTGCCCAGCGCAGGGTAGTTGCCCAGCGTCGCTTTCAGCGCGGGCGGCGCGAGGTCACGGCCGATCGCGGTGCGGTCGGTCTGGCCGATGAACAAGGTGGTCGGGACCGTGAGTTTCGGCAGTTCATAGACGACGGGCTGGTTGAACACCATGTCCGAGGTCAGCGCCTGGCTCCACGCCACTGCCTGTTTGCCGGGGCCGTCGTACATGCGCGACTGCATGCGCACCCACTGCTCGTACTCGGGCTTCCACTGCCCGTTGTAATAAACGTCCAGCTGGTACTTCCTGATGCTGTCGAAGCTGGTCTTCAACTCGCCCGCATACCAGGCATCGATACTGCGCCACGGCACGCCCTTGGCCTTCCAGTCTTCCAGTCCGATCGGGTTGACCAGTGACAGGCTGAGCAAGCGCTGGGGATACATCAACGCGAAGCGTGCCGCCAACATGCCGCCCATCGAATGGCCGACGATGTGCAGCTTGCCCTCACCGTAGCCCAGGTGCTCCAGCAGCGCTTCGGTATTGGCGGCCAGCTGGCCGAACGAGTACTGGTAGCGTTCGGGCTTGCTCGATTTGCAGAAGCCGATCTGGTCCGGGGCGATCACCCGGTAGCCGGCCGCGCTCAGTGCTGCGATGGTGTCCTTCCAGGTAGCCGCGCAGAAATTCTTCCCGTGCAGCAGCACGACCGTACCGGCGAACCCTTTGCCGCCGGCGGGCACGTCGATGTACGCCATCTCCAGTGGCTGGCGCTGGGACTCGAACCGGAAGATCTTGACCGGATAGGGGTAGTCGAAGCCTTCCAGCCGCGGGCCGTAGGTGTCGGCGGCGAGGGTGGTCAGCGGCAGGCAGGCGAGCAGGGCGGCGGCCAGGATGCGCATGGCGGTCTCCATCGGGGGAAGTACGACTGTACCGGAGTGGCCGTGCAGGGGTGCCGATGATGCGACCGGGAGCAGCCGACCAACGGTCGGCTCTACATCCGGGGGCGGCGGATCAGCACTCGATGACGTTGACCGCCAGCCCGCCGCGGCTGGTTTCCTTGTACTTGTCCTGCATGTCGCGGCCGGTGTCGCGCATGGTCTTGATGACCTTGTCCAGCGAGACCTTGTGCTTGCCATCGCCGCGCATCGCCATGCGCGAGGCGTTGATCGCCTTCACCGCGCCCATCGCGTTGCGTTCGATGCAGGGAATCTGCACCAGGCCACCGATTGGATCGCAGGTCAGGCCGAGGTTGTGTTCCATGCCGATCTCGGCGGCATTCTCGATCTGGCTCGGGTTGCCGCCGAGCGCGGCGACCAGGCCGCCGGCGGCCATCGAGCAGGCCACGCCCACTTCACCCTGGCAGCCTACTTCGGCACCGGAGATCGAGGCGTTTTCCTTGTACAGGATGCCGATCGCCGCCGAGGTCAGCAGGAAATCGAACACGCGCTGTTCGTTGGCACCGGGGCAGAAGCGGTCGAAGTAATGCAGCACGGCCGGCAGCACGCCGGCGGCGCCGTTGGTCGGGGCGGTGACCACGCGGCCACCGGCGGCGTTTTCTTCGTTCACCGCCAGCGCGTACAGGTTGACCCAGTCTAGGGTGGTCAACGGGTCGCGCATCGCCGCTTCGGGCTTGGAGGACAGCTCGCGGTACAGCGCCGGTGCGCGGCGGGAGACATGCAGGCCGCCGGGCAGGGTGCCTTCCTGGCGGATGCCGCGTGCCACGCAGGCCTGCATGGCGCTCCAGATTTCACGCAGGCTCTCGCGGATCTCGTCTTCGGTACGCCAGCACTTCTCGTTCTCGAACATCATCTGGGCGATGCTCAAGCCACTGCGTGCGGTCTGGGCAAGCAGCTCGTCGCCGCTCTTGAACGGATAGGGCAGCGGGGTTTCATCGGGCACGATCCGGTCATCGGCCGCATCGTCCTGGTTGACCACGAAGCCGCCACCGACGGAGTAGTAGTCGCGCGTGGCGATCACCTGCTCATCGGCGCCGTAGGCAGTGAAGCGCATGCCGTTGGTGTGGTACGGCAGTTTCTGGCGCTTGTTCAGGCCCAGGTCGCGCTTCTCGTCGAAGGCGATCTCGTGCTGGCCCATCAGACGGATCCGCTTGCTGCTGCGGATCCGCTCCAGGGTCTCGGGGATGATGTCCGGATCGATCAGGTTCGGGCGCTGGCCTTCCAGCCCGAGCAGCACCGCCTTGTCGGTGCCATGGCCACGGCCGGTCAGGGCCAGCGAACCGTAGACGTCGGCGCGGATGCGCACCACGTCCTGCAGATGGCCCGGATCGAGCAGCCAGCGGTGCACGAAACGTTCGGCAGCCTTCATCGGTCCCACGGTGTGGGAAGAACTCGGGCCAATGCCGATCTTGAAAACGTCGAACGTGCTGACAGCCATGATTGCCAAACTGCGGGTATCGGATGGAGCGCTATTCTATGCTGTCGCAGGCGCCAGCCTTGAGTGCGGCGCAACATTTCCCAAGGCGGGTGGGCCGGTGTTTACCTTGTTCCAGCGTGATGACTGCCATTTGTGCGACCAGGCCCTGGCGGTGCTGGCCCAGGCCCGGGTGGCCGATCTGGACAGTGTGTTCATCGATGACGATGCCGCGCTGGAGCCCCGCTACGGGCTCCGGGTGCCGGTGTTGCGCGATGCACGGGGCCGGGAACTGGACTGGCCGTTCGACGTGGCGGCGGTAGAAGCCTGGATCCGGTAAAGCCGACCGTTGGTCGGCTGCCCGGGGATCATCGTTGCGGCAGCCGACCAACGGTCGGCTCTACCTGTAGCCGGCGCGGCTTATTTTGCTTTCAATACGACCTTGGTGCTGATCGCGGTCTCGTTCGGGATGGTCTTGGTGTCGGCCCAGTCGCCGCCGCCCACACCGAAGTCCAGGCGCTTGACCGTCGCCTTGCCGGCCAGCACCGGCTGCGCGCCCGGGGTCCAGGTGAAGGTGAGCGTGACCGGCTTGCTGACGCCGCGCAGCTCCAGGGTGCCGTCCGCGGCGTACTGGTTGTTGCCCAGCGAACGGAACTTGGTGGCGCTGTACTTGGCCTGGGCGAACTTGCCCACGTTGAAGAAGTCCGCGCCCTGCAGGGTCGAGTCGCGGTCGCTGTTGCCACTCTTGGCGCTGGCCAGCGGAATGGTCACTTCCAGCTTGGCATCGTCCAGCTTGGCCGGATCGAAGCTGATCCTGGTGTCGAAGCCGGGGAAGGTGCCGGTGAACACTTCACCGTCGTACTTGGTGGCAAAGGCCAGCACCGAGCCGGGCGCCTGCACGTAATCGGCGGCCAGCACCGGGGCGGTGGCCAGCAGGCCGGCCAGGGCGGCGGCGACCGCGGCGGGAGAGGTGAGCTTGATGTTCATGGTCAATCCTTCTGGGGGGAGGCAAGCCAGCGCTGCGGGAGCATGCGCGCAAGCGTGGCATCGCGTTGGTAAAAATGGTGGTAAAGCGCAGCACTGGCATGGGCGACGACCACCGCGATCAGCACCCAGAAGCCCCACTCGTGGATGGCGTGGGAGATCTGGGTGACACGTTCATCGGGCGGGCTGAGTTTGGGCACATCGACCAGGCCGAACCAACGGAACGGGCGCAGGCCGCTGGCCGAGTCGTACAGCCAGCCTGACAGCGGAATGGCGAACATCAGCACGTACAGCAGCCAGTGCGTGGCCGAGGCGACGCGTTCCTGCCAGGTTGGCGTGCCCGGCACCGGTTGCGGGGCGCCGGCGTACAGCCGCCACAGCAGCCGGGTCACCACCAGCGCCAGCACGGTGATGCCGATCGATTTGTGCATGGTGTAGACCCAGAAGTACTTCGGGGTTTTGGGCAGTTCGCCCATGGTCAGCCCGACGATGCCCAGGGCGAGGATCAGTACGGCGATGAGCCAGTGCAGGGTCTGGCTGACGCCGCCCCAGCGGGTCGGGGTGTTCTTGGCGGTCATGGCGTGGTCTCCTGGACCGGCTGTGGGGTATCTGAGTCGATCGGCGGGGCCGGAGTTCCCGGCACATCGGCAGGGGCAGGATCGCCCGGCTCGCTCGCGCTGCGATCGCGCACGGCCTCCGCTTCGATCCGCAGCTGCACGTCATCGCCGATCATCGAGGCCCAGCCATCCACGCCGAAGGCACTGCGGCTGAGTGTGGCGGTGGCCGAGAAACCGGCGGTGCGGCGGAACGGCGGCAGCGGATGACGCTTGAGCGCGTTCAGGGTGACCGCCAGCGTGACCTCGCGGGTCACCCCGCGCACGGTGAGCTGGCCGATCACGTTGGCGTGGGTCGGATCGATCGGTTCGACCCGGGTCGAGACGAACCGCGCTTCCGGGAAACGCTCACCGTCGAGCAGGTTGCGCGCCAGCGTGGCCTTGTTCCATTTGTCATCGCCCAGGTCCAGGCGCCGGATCGGCACGCTGACCTCCAGGCGTGCCGTGCGCCAGTCGTCCGGGTCGAACACCAGCACGCCTTCGCTGCCGGACACGGTGCCCAGTGCGTGGGAGAAGCCGGCATGCTCCACCGCGAACAGCACGCGGGTATGCACCGGGTCGAGGCGGTAGCTGTCGGGGGCGGCGATGGCGAGCAGCGGCAGGGCCGACAACAGCAGCGAAAGGGTCAGGCGCTTGAGCAAGGCGCTGGCTCCATGAGGGTCTGGGGCGATCATACGCACAGCCGTGTCATGGGATGCAGCGTCATGGCTGCAACAGATCGTGGTGCGGCCGACAACAGCACGTGGCGCCCGTGCCGTGTTCCCTGTGCAGGACGGAAACAGCCCGTTCCATCCACGGCCGTCGGCCCGGAATGCGGACACCGTCCTGATCGCTGTGTGACAATCCGCACCAACAGGGAGACCGGATCGATGAGCACGCGCCGCTGGGGTGCAGGCATCGTGCTGTTGGGGCTGTGGTTGTGCGCAGTGCCGTCAGTGTTGGAAGCCGCAGGGATATCGGCGGAAACGCCACGCTTGCGCCGCCTGGGCGCGGCCGAGGGCATGCCGTCGCGCATGGTGCTGGCCCTGGCCCAGGATCGCCAGGGCTACATCTGGGCCGGCACCGATGACGGCCTGGCCCGCGTGGACGGCGTCGGCCTGCGGGTGTGGCGCAATGATCCGGCCGACCCCGGCTCGCTTCCCGGCAACGAGGTGGAAACACTGCTGATCGATCCGCTGGACCGCGTCTGGGTGGGCAGCAATGGTGCTGGCCTGGGCATGCTGGGTCCGGACCGGACGGCGTTCACCCGCTTTACCGCCCTGAGCGAGGCGTGCGAGGGCCAGTTCTGGTCGCTGGCCTATGCCGCGCAGTCGCTGTGGATCGGCACCAACCAGCACGGCATATGCCGGCGCAGCGAAGACGGGGCGCTGGTCAGGTACCAGGCCGACCCGAGCGATCCGCGCAGTCTGCCCGACAACACCATCTACACTCTGTTGGCCGATCCGCAGGGGCGGGTCTGGGTGGGGACCTCCAACGGTGTCGCCCGCTGGGATGGCGAGGGTTTCACCCGGATCGCGCCGGCCCTGCTGGGCGGCAAGAGCGTGTTCCGCCTGACCCGCGAGCCCGATGGCACGGTCTGGGCGGGCACCGAAGGCGGGCTGTTCGAGATCGGTGCCGATGACCAGGCCCGTCCGGCGCCCTGGAAGCTCAGCGCCGATGTACGTGCGGCCACGGTGATCCACGACCGCAACGGCGGCTATTGGCTGGGCACCGCCGATGGTCTTTACCGCGGCGATGCCAGCACCGCGCGGCTGCTCGCCGGTGATGCCGGCAGTGGCTTCCTGACCGCGCGCAGTGGCGTGCTGGACATGCTGCAGGATCATGAAGGCGGCCTGTGGGTGGCGATGCTGACCCAGGGACTGGCCTACCTCCCCCCGGACTGGAAGCGTTTCTCCAGCTGGTACCAGCTCGACGGCAAGCCGTTGGACAGTGTGTACCTGCTGGGCGCGGCAGCGGCGGGGGACGACTTCTACATTTCCGGCGCGCACGGGCTCTACCGTCTCGATGTGCAGGGGCAGCTGCGCCAGATCGCCGACGACAAACAGATCGGGGTGGGCGCGGCGTGGTCGCTGTTGCCCCGCGAGGACGGCGCCGTGTGGATCGGTCGCGCGGGCCGTCTGAATCTGTACCAGCCGGCCACCGGCACGTTGCGCGAGTGGAAGATCGGCGGTGGCGCCGATGTACGCCAGCGCATCGATCTGATCCGGCAGGCACCGGATGGCGAGCTGTGGCTGTCGATCATGAACTTCGGCATCCAGCGCCGCGACGCCCGCGGCAACGTGCTCGATACGATCCGCAACGACCAGAACCGCGGGCTGACCGAGAATCCGGTCGAGCAGATGGTGTTCGATCCGCGCGGGCAGCTCTGGGTGATGGGCGACCAGATGGGGCTGATGCGCTGGCGCAACGACCGTTTCGAACAGGTGCCCGGGATTTCCCGCGGCAGCATCTACGATGCCGCCTGGACGGGCCCGGATGAACTCTGGCTGGCGCGCCAGGGCGCGCTGGAACGGTACCGCTGGGACGGGCTCAGCATGAGCCTGCGCGAACGCGTCGGCGCGGCCGAAGGGATGCCGGCGGTGTCGATGGGCGGGCTCGCGCTGGGCAGCCACGGGCAGGTATGGGCGACCACGCCACGCGGCCTGGTGTGCTGGCAGGGCAGCGAACGTCGATTGCGGCTGTATGGCGAACGCGACGGCTTGCCCGATGTGGAGTTCAGCAATCGCCCGCCCGTGCAGACACGCGACGGCCGGGTGCTGGCAGTGACCGCGACCGGGCTGGTTGGTTTCGATCCGGACGCGGCGGACATGGTGCTGCCGCCATCGCAGTTGGTGATCGACAGCGTGCAGGTGCGTCGTGACGATGCCGAGGGCCAGCAGATGCTGCCGCCGCAGGCACCGATCGTGCTGGGCCCGCAGGACCGCGACCTGATCGTGTCCGCGCGCCTGCTGTCGTTCGCCAACCCGCATGGCAACCGCTACCGCTACCGGGTGTCCGGCTATGACCAGAACTGGGTGATGCAGGCGGCCGACGGCGAACGGCTGTTGTCGCGCCTGCCCGCCGGGCACTATCGCATCGAGGTGCAGGCCGCGACGCCGCACGGCGCGTGGACGCCGCCCAGCACGCTGGACCTGGAGGTTCGCCCGCCATGGTGGCGCAGTGGCTGGGCGATCGTGGGCTATGTGCTGCTGGGCCTGATCGGGATCGCCGCGCTGGCGTACGTCGCACGTGCGCGCCTGCGCCGTCGCCAGCAATGGCAGCTGACGGTGCACAAACAACAGTTGGCCGAGCAGGCGTCACAGGCCAAGAGCCGCTTCCTGGCCACCCTGGGGCACGAAGTGCGCACACCGATGACCGGCGTGCTGGGCATGAGCGAACTGCTGCTGTCGACCCCACTGGATGAGGTGCAGCGGGGGTATGCCGGCTCGATCCAGCATGCCGGCAAACATCTGCTGCGGCTGGTCAACGACGCGCTGGACCTGGCCCGCATCGAGGCAGGGCGGCTGGAGCTGGATCTGCGTCCGTTCGATCTGATGTCGTTGCTGGAGCAGGTGGAAGCCTTGATGGAACCGATGGCCCACCACCGTGGGCTGGCGTTCGAACGCAGCTTCAACCTGCCGGGTCCAGTGCAGGTCAGCGGCGATGAGATGCGTGTGCGGCAGATCCTGATGAACCTGCTCGGCAATGCGATCAAGTTTACCGAGCATGGCCATGTCGGCCTGGGGGTCGAACTGGGCGAGGAGGGTCGCGCGATCATTTTCGAGGTCTCCGATACGGGGCCGGGCATCAACCAGGACCAGCAGGAACGGTTGTTCCATCGCTTTGAACAGGCCGATGGCCCACGGACCGCATCGCGCTACGGTGGCAGTGGCCTGGGCCTGGCGATCTGCCAGGAACTGGCGGTGGCGATGGGCGGCCGGATCGAGATCGACAGCCGGCTGGGCGATGGCGCCCGATTCACCGTATCGCTGCCATTGCCCTGGACCGTACAGCCGCTCGGCACGCCGCGTGAGGCGGGCCATGACACGCGCACGCAACTGCCGCCGCTGCGCATCCTGCTGGTCGAGGACGATGCCACCGTGGCCGATGTCATCGCCGGGCTGCTGCGCTCGCGCGGGCACGAGGTGGTGCACGTGCTGCACGGCCTGGCGGCGTTGTCCGAGGTGGCGGCAGGCCGCTTCGATGTGGGTCTGCTGGACCTGGACCTGCCGGCGCTGGACGGCATCGCGATCGCCGGACAACTGCGTGCGATGGGCTATGAGCTGCCCCTGATCGCGGTGACCGCACGCTCGGATGCCTACGCCGAGCAGCAGGTGCTGGCGGCCGGATTCAACGGTTTCCTGCGCAAGCCGGTGACCGGTGACATGCTGATCGATGCGATCGTGCAGGCGCGCGCCGGGAAGTCGCCCCGACACTGATCAGCCGATGCACAGCGCGCACCGGTGCGATCAATGCCATGCCTCGTAGTTTCTTTTTTGATCTGAAATTTGATTGATCGGACTGTGACCGGGTCCAGATCCTGCCAGCCCGCTTCGCGTGGCTTCGGCATACCGTGCTGTTCATGCAGGAGAGGACGGTCGGGGTACGCGTGGGGGGAGGCCGATCCGCATCAATGGGCCATCGCTGGGCTGCGGTGATGCTGGGTCTCGCGCTCTGGCTGCCGGTCCCTGTTCTGGCCGGCGATCCCGTCACGGCACCCTGGCCCCGGCCGCTGGGCCCTGCCGATGCGCTGCCGACCGCAGCGCTGCGTGCGGTCGTGGAAGACCGCGACGGTTATCTGTGGTTCGCCAGCGACGATGGACTGCTGCGCTTTGATGGTCACCGTTTCCGCGCGTGGCGAAGGGAACAGGGGCTGCTGGATGTGGACGTACGCGCGCTGCATCTGGATGCGCAGGACCAGCTCTGGCTGGCGACCGCCTCGCAGGGCCTGCTGACGCTGTCTGCTGATCGCCGCGAGATCCAGAGCGTGCCGGGCAATGGCGCGGTGGTCCTGCCGCGCATCGGCGTCATGCAGATCACCAGCACCCCCGATGGTGTGGTGTGGGTGGGCACCCTCGACGACGGCCTGTTCGCACGGCAGCCGGACGGCCGCTGGCAACGCGTGCCGTTGCAGCTGCACGGCGGCCCCGTGCGCCGCGTAACTGCCCTGGTCACCGACCGCCAGGGCCGGCTGTGGATCGGGACGCCGGCAGGGGCACTGCGGCGTGAGGACCATCGTTTCACCCAGGTGCCGCTGCAGGACGACCAGGGCGGTGACGTGCGCGCGCTCTGGCCCGATCCGGACGGCGGGGTGTGGGTGCGCACACCGCAGGGGGTGTACCGGTGGCGCGATGGCGAGCTGTATCAGATGCCGGAGGGCACGGCGATGCCGGTGCTGCGCAGTACCGCGGGCGACCTCTGGAGCGCCGGCGCAACAGGACTGCGACTTCACGCGCGCGGGCAGGCGCCGCAGCCGGTGCCGCTGCGTGGATACGCCGGCGCCGTGATGAGCACGGCCGCGGTCAGCCATGCCCTGGAGGACCGGGTCGGCGGCCTGTGGTGGGTCGGCCGCGGCGAGGGCCTGTGGCACCTGCCCGCGCGGTGGCGCCAGTTCACGCTGCTGGCGGCCGCCCGTGATGGTTGGCCCGGACTCGATGGCGACCACGTGCTGGCCCTGGCGCCCTCCCATGGCAGGCGGGTGTGGATCGCCGGCGATCGCGGGCGCCTGCAGCGCGTGGATACGGTGAGCGGGCGCAGCGACCTGGGCATCGACTACCGCCCTGATCACCTGCGTGCCGGCACCGTGGCCATCGCCGAAGACCGTCGCGGCCAGGTATGGGTGGCCAGTGGCAATACGTTGTCGCGCTATCTGCCGGGCAGCGGTGGGCGCCGTCACTGGTTGCTGGGCGTGGGCGGCGAGGCGGGGAGGGTCGATCTGCAGGCCTGCGGCGATGGATCGTTGTGGCTCGGGCGTGCCGACCGCATCCAGCGACGCGATGCCGACGGTGTGCTGCAGTTGTCCGCCGCGCCGCACACCCTCGGGCTGGTGCCGCCGAGCCATGGCCCCCAGTTGCTGTGCGATGACGATGGCCGGCTGTGGGCAACCGACCGCAGCGGCGTCAAACGCTGGCTGCCGGCGCAGGAACGCTTCGCGGTCGTGGAGGGAGCGCCGCGCGGCGAAGTGGGGGCGATCGCCCGCGGCGAGGATGGCCACTACTGGATCAGCAGCCTCGGGGTACTGCGGCGCTACTGCTGGGATGGCCAGCAGCTGCGCAAGACGCACAGCTTCGGCCCTGCGCACGGGTATCCGCGTCTGCTGGCACGCGCACTGGTGGTCGACGCAGCGGGCGTTGCATGGGCAGGCGATGCACGTGGCCTGGTCCGGGTCGACCCGCACGGCGGCGGCGTGCGCCACTTCGGCGGCGATGAGGGGCTGCCGGCGCAGGGCGTGCTGCCGCACGGGCTGGTGCGCACCGCCGACGGTCGGCTTGCCGCTGCGGTCAGCGAAGGCGGGTTGTTGCTGATTGATCCGGCCGGTGTCGGGGGCCCTGAGCGCGCGCCGGGCCTGGTCATCCATGCAATCACTGCTCGCCGTGGCAAGGCACAGATCACGCTGCCGGTCGGCGCCGGCCCGGTGCCGCTCTCGGGTGCTGATCGGCATGTGCGCGTTGCCGCGCGGCTGCTCAGCAGCGGTGCGCCGTCGCACGTGCAGTATCGGTTCCGGCTGCAGGATCACGAGGCCCAGTGGCAGGAAAGCGATGCCACCGGGCTGCGCGTGTTCGAGCGTCTGCCGGTGGGGCTGCAGACGCTGGAGGTGCAGGCCCGGCAGGGAAACGGCCGGTGGTCGCCGGTGCGCCGGGTGACATTGCAGGTGGCCCCGGCATGGTGGCAGGCGCCGCCGGCGCGGTGGGCCGCCGCGGCCGCGGGGCTGGGCGCGGTGTGGCTCTGGGGATGGCGCTTCCACGTACGCCGCGGTCGGCAGCGGCGCTGGCGCTGGCTGCGTGCCCGGCAGGGGCATGCCGAGCGCGCATCCGTGCAGCGCACCCGTTTCCTGACCACGCTGGGGACCCGCATCCGGGTGCCGATGACCGCGGTGCTGGGATGGAGCGAACTGCTGCGGCGCTCACCGCTTCCGCCAGGCCAGCGCAGCCGGGTCAACAGCCTGCACCATGCCGGTGAGCACCTGCTGCGGCTGATGGATGACGCACTGGATCTGGCCAGCATCGAATCAGGGGAACTGCAGTTGCAGCCGGCACCGTTCGTGCTGCAGCGGATGATCGAAGCACTGCACGCGCTGCTGCTGCCGGTGGCGCAGGGCAAGGCGCTTGCGTTGGAGTGGCACAGCACGCTGCCGGCCTCGGCGTGCGTCATCGGCGATGCGCGTCGCCTGCGCCAGATCCTGCTCAACCTGCTCGGCAACGCGCTGAAGTTCACCGCGCAGGGAACGGTGCGGCTGGAGGCGCACGGCGTACACGATGGCCAAGGGATCGTGCTGCGGGTGTGCGATACCGGACCGGGCATGACGCCGGCGCAGTGCCAGCGCCTGTTCCAGCGCTTTGAACAGGCCGATGGCGCGCAGACCGCGGCCCGTTACGGCGGCAGTGGGCTGGGATTGTCGATCTCACGCGATCTGGCAGTGGCCATGGGCGGCGATATCACCGTGACCAGCGCTCCCGGCCAGGGCACCTGTTTCCAGGTGGCGCTGCCCTTGCCGCGCGGTGAGCTCCCCACCGGCATCGTTGCAGCATGTGCGCTGCCGGGGCCGGCTGCGGCCGGCGCACTGCGGGTGCTGGTGGTGTATCCCTCAGCGGTCGTCGCCGAGGTGCTGCTGGCCATGCTGGCCTCCCTGGGCCATCTGCCCACCCACTTTCCCGGCGCGGATGCATTGCCGCCCACCGCCGCGGACGGTGCGGCTTGGGACGTCATCGTGGTCGATCCCGCCCTTTGGGTCGATGGCGAACGCGTGGGGGCACGGCTGTCGCGGCGGTGGCCGGGGGTGCCACGGGTAGCACTGACTGCGCGTGCGGATGCCGCTGCGCAGCGCGAGGCGATCGCGGCCGGCTTCGAGCTGTTCCTGCGCCTGCCCGTGAGCCGGGCGGCGTTGGGCGATGGACTGGCCAGATGCCGGCGCAGCGCATGAGCGGCACGCCGCACCGAGGGTGCCGGTGGGGACGGTGGGGGCTGCTGGTCTGGCTGCTGCAGGCGTTTCCGGTGCTGGCGCTGCCCAGCCATGGCGTACGGATGACGACCGTCGACGGATTGCCGTCCAACGTGGTGCATCAGATCGTGGAGGACCGTAAGGGCTATCTCTGGTTCGCGACCGGCGACGGCCTGGCGCGCTATGACGGCAGCGGGTTCCGGATCTGGCGGATGGAACACGGCCTGGCCGACAACGTGGTGCGCAGCCTGGCCCTCGATGGCCATGACCAGCTGTGGATCGGCACCGGCAACGGTTATCTGCAGCGTTTTTCCGCTGACCGCCAGCAGTTCGCCCGGTGGGCGGGGCCGGCGGTACCCACGGTGGCGGCCAGCCCGATCCTGGCGATCCAGCCCATGGACGATGGCAGCGTCTGGTTTGGTACCCGCGAGGCCGGTCTGTTCCGGCTCGACCGCGATCACTTCCTGCGTCAGTACCTGCCGGCCGCTGGCGGTGGTGGTTTGCCGTCGGCACGGGTGGAGCGGCTCGTGTCCGATCCGCACGGCGGCCTGTGGATCGGCAGTGCCGCCGGGCTGGCCAGGTGGCAGCACGACCGGTTCCAGACGCCTGCGATGCTCGGCGCTTCCGCTCGGCCGGTGACCGCGCTCGGCCTGGATTCGCAGGGGCGGTTGCATTCCAGCACGGGCGAGGGTTCGCGGGTGCGGCAGCTGCCGTCCTTGCAACCCGTTTCCGGGCACCGCACACCCGCCCGTTGGCTCGGCGCGGCGCGGCGTGGCGGGGACTGGTTCGGCGATGGCGACCAGGTGTGGTGGCAGGATCAGCACGGCCGGAACCACCACGCACTTCAACTGCCCCGGCCGCACGGGCGCGAGGTGTCGCGTATCGGGCAGGCGTTCGAGGACCGGCAGGGGCGGGTCTGGTTGTCGGGAAGCCGCCAGGGCGTATGGCGACTCGGCGCCCAGTGGCGGCACTTCGAGCGTTTCGCCGCACCGGCCGGACCCGTCGCCGGTGCGGCAGGCAGCCTGGCCCCGGCGGCAGACGCACACGCATGGTGGGCACGCGGCGGCACGCTCGCCCGTCTCTCGCCGGAGCAGGGCTTCTCCCCCGCGCGGTGGTCCTATGCACAGGATCCAGCACGTGCCGATCGCCATGTGGTGGTTGAAGATCCGCAGGGCGTGGTGTGGGTCTTCGCGGCGCCGTGGCTGACCCGGATCGATCCGCTGCGCCGGCGTCGGCAGCGCTGGCAGGTGGGGGCGGCCAGTGTGTCGCCGGGCACGTCGCCGCAGGCCGCGTTGCTGGCCTGTGGCGATCGCGTGTGGCTGGCCGGCAATGGCCGCGTGGAGCAGCGTGCGGGCGATGGCCGCGTCCTGGCCAGTGCTGCCTACGCGGCGGCGGGCCTGCGTCCGGGCGTGGCGGAGCTCGCGCTCCAGTGCAGCCCTGGCGGAGAGGTATGGTTGGGGGACGGCGAAGGTCTCAAACAGTGGCATGTGGCGGCCAGCCGTTTTCTCCCGGTGCCGGGCAGCGGCCGGCGGGAGATCGGCGCGCTGCATCTGGCCTCCGATGGGTGGCTGTGGGCAGCCGATGCGGAGGGCTGGTCGGCCTACCAGCATGCGCCCGGCCGCCCGCCTCACAGCCAACGGGTTGACGCGGCGCAGGGAGTACCGGCCGCGTTGCCACGCGGATTGAGCGGCGCCCCGGATGGTGCCTTATGGGCGACCACGGCGCGCGGGGTGGTGCGCCTGGCCCCGGAGCGCGGCAATGCGCGGCTGTACACCGCCGATGATGGCCTGCCGCTGATGGTGTTCGATACTGGCCTGGTTGCTGCCGGAGTGCATCTGCTCGCCCTGGAGGCCAACGGCGACGTGCTCGCCTTGCATCCGGCGGGCATGGTCGACGCCACGACGCCGGCATCGCTGGTGATCGACCGGGTGAAGGTGCGCCGACAACGGCGCTGGGTCGAGCTGCCTTCCACCGATCCACTGCAGCTCAACGCCGATGATCGCGACATCCAGTTGTCGGCGCGCCTGCTGAGCGGCCGGCCCGACGGTGTGAGCGGGTATCGATTCCGGCTGCGGGGCGAAGACCCCGAATGGGTCCGCGCCGGGCGACGCGGCGCGCGCGGCTTCCCCCGCCTGCCGGCCGGCGAGCATGTACTGGAATTCCAGGCACGTGACGTGGATGGGCAATGGTCGGCCCTGCAGCAGGTGCACCTGCACGTGGCCTACAACGGTTGGGCGCATCCCGGGGCGTGGGCGTTGCTGTGGCTGCTCGCCGCCAGTGCAGGCACGTTGCTGGTGTGGACGCTGAGGCAGCGGCGGCAGCGCGCGCTCGCCTGGCGGGCGGCCACGCGCCGCCAGGCACGTGCCGAACAGGCCGCGCAGGCCAAGGCGCGCTACATGGCCACGCTGGGGCATGAAGTCCGGACACCGCTCACCGGCGTGCTTGGCATGAGCGAACTGCTGTTGGCTACGCCGTTACCCGCAGGCGCGCGCGAACAGGTGCTGCATATCCAGCAGGGCGGGCGTGCATTGCTGCAGGTGGTGGACGAAGCGCTGGAGATGGCCAGGCTGCAGGCCGGCAAGGTGGTGCTGCATCCACGGGGCTTTGCCATCGGTCCGTGGTGGGACGAGGTACATGCCGCCGTGGCCGGGGGTCTGGAGGCGGGTGGCTGCCGCCTTGTTTTGGCTCCGCCATTGCAGCCCGGTGCCAGTGCCGTGGGCGACCCGGACCGGTTGCGGCAAGCCGTGGAACTGCTCGCGTGCGGGCTGGCAGGGCAGACCGGGGCTGTGCGGTTGACCCTGCGCATCGCCTGGCGGCCAGGCTGCAGTGGCCTGCTGCTGGATGTGCTCGCCGAACCGGGGGCCTGTCCGTCCCCAGCGCCGTTGCAGGTGCGCGAGGCCTTGGCCGACGTCGACGTGCTGATCGGCGCGATGCACGGGCACCTGCGCGTGTCGCGGCTGCCTGACCATCGTTGGCAGGGGATGCTGAGTGTCCCGCTGGAAGGCTGCCAGGCGATCGAGCCCCACGCGACCGCACCGCAGGGCGATGCGCTCGATGCCCTTCAGGTCATGCTGGTGGAAGATGATCCGCTGGTGGCCGAGGTGGTCGGCGCACTGCTGCGGCTGCGCGGTCACACCGTCGTGCATGCCGCGCACGCGCTGGCGGCACTGACCGCGCTGGCCCGCCCCGGCACCCAGCTGATGCTGTTGGACCTGGACCTGCCGGGCATGGACGGGCTGTCACTGCTGCGCCTGCTGCGTCAGCAGGGCCAACGCCTGCCGATACTGGTGCTGACGGCGCGACGGGAGCTGGACCTGGAGCTGCAGGTCATCGCCGCCGGCGCGGACGGTCTGGTGCACAAGCCGCTGCAGGGCGATGCGCTGCATACGGCGATGCAACGGCTCGCCCTGCCGCGCGTGGATCGTGCCGGCGCAGGGAACGGTTTACTATGCGGGGCGTTGCCCGACGACCGGGGTGGTCAGGGGTGACAGGCCCGTTCCGGGCGACGGCAGTGAATCGAGGGACAGACCCGGGAGAGCCATTGGTGTTGCGTGTGCTGTGGCCGCTGCTGATCGGCCTGTGTGTGCTCTGGCCGGCGCTTGCGTCGGCCCAGCCGGTACCGCCGACGCCGCGGCAGCTCACCGTGTTCGATGGCCTGCCATCCAACACCGTCAATCGCATGGCCGAGGATCGCTACGGCTATCTGTGGATTGCCACCAATGATGGGCTGGCCCGTTACGACGGTCGCAATTACCGCATCTGGCGCGCCGAGGACGGCCTGCGCGACAACCATGTCTGGAGCGTGCACGTGGATGCGCGCAATCAGCTGTGGATCGGTACGGAGAACGCCGGCCTGGCGATGATGTCGGCCGATCGCCGCGAGATCCGCTTCTACGATCGCGACAGCCATCCGGAGATGGGCAGCAACACGATCTGGAGCGTGGCTTCCACGCCGGACGGTGCGATCTGGTTCGGCACTTACCAGGGCGGCCTGCACCGGCTGGAGCGTGATGGCACGCTGACCCGCTTCATGCCCGAGCCCGGCAACCCGCGCAGCCTGCCGGCGGCATCGGTCGGCAATCTGGCCACCACCCTGGATGGCACCTTGTGGATCGGATCCAAGGCCGGCCTGGCGCGCTGGACCGGACACGATTTCGAACCGGTGCCCAGTGCCCAGTTGTCGGCGCGCGTCATCAACGGCCTCACCGCCGAGGCCGATGGCAGCCTGTGGATCAGCAGTAATGTCGGGGTGGCGGTGCGCCGCCCGGATGGCCGCTTCGAACCGGCACCCTGGGCCGTTGCCGATGGCGATCAGATCCTGGGCATGATGCTGCGCGACGAGCAGGGCGGGTATTGGCTGGATACCCGCTCGGGCCTGGGCCGTGCGATGGACGGCCAGTTCCAGCAGGTGCCGCTGTACAGCGCGATCGCGCGCGGGCAGGTGCGGCCGAACTGGACCGGCGCCTACGAAGATCGCGAGGGTGGCATCTGGCTGGCCAGCACCAACGGCGGCCTGTGGCATCTGCTGCCGCGATGGTGGCAGTTCTCGGTGCTGTCGCGGTTGGAAGATGACCCGGCCTCGCTGCGCAATGCGTATGTGCTGGGCATGGGCGCGGCCGCCGACGGCGGTGTGTGGACGGTGGGCACGCACGGCGCGCTGGACAAGTTCGACCCGGTCAGCGGGAAAATCGAACAGCACCGGACCTGGGTGGACGGCACGCAATGGCTGCAGTCGGTGCTGGAGGATCCGCGAGGGCAGGTCTGGATCGGCTCCTGGGACGCGCTGCTGCGCTATGACCCCCGGCAGAAGCGGATGCGGCGCTGGGGCAGCGACGCGGCGGTGGACGCCACGATGGAGGGCGCGATCGAATCATTGGCGCTGTGCGACGGGCAGCGCCTGTGGACAGCGTCGGCCACCGGGCTGCAGCAGCGCGATCTCGATGGGCGCGTCCTGCATCGCATCGCGCTGGGCCACGCTGGATTGAGCGCGGGCCAGAACGCGCTCGATATCCGGTGCGGTCCCCAGGACCGCCTGTGGGTGGCCACCGGGCAGGGACTACTGCAGTGGGTCGCGGCGCGCTCGCGTTTCGAGCCGCTGCCCGGTGGCCCCGCGGCGAGCGTGCATGCGATGGCGCTGGCCGGCGATGGCAGTGTCTGGCTTTCCGAGGAAGGCAAGCTCTCGCACTACGGCTGGCAGGGCGATCGGCTGACCCTGCAGGAAGTGGTCGGCAGCAGTGCCGGCTACCCCGCGATCACCGCCACCGGGCTGGTGGTGGACCGGCAGGGGGTGGTCTGGGCAGCGAATGCACGCGGCCTGGTGCGTGTCGATCCGGAAGCCGGCAGCGTGCGCCAGTACGGCGTCCATGATGGCCTGCCCAGCCAGGAATTCCGCCGCCGCACGCTGACGCTGACCCCGAGTGGTCGCATCGTGGGTGGCACGCCGGCCGGCGTAGTGGTGTTCGATCCGGCACAGGTCAAGCCGGCGACGCGACGGGCGCCTCTGGTGATCGAGCGGGTCGAGGTGCGCCGTGGCGAGCGTGTCCTGGACCTGACCCATGCGGTGCCGCTGGACATCGCCGACGGCGACCGCGACCTGCGGATCGTCGCGCGGCTGCTGTCCTTCGCCGATTCCACCTCGAACAACTACCGTTACCGGCTGGCCGGCTACGACCCGGATTGGGTGGAAGTGGGACCCGGCGGCGAACGCCTGTTCTCGCGCCTGCCGCCGGGCCGCTACCGGCTGGAAGTGCAGGCCCGCTCGGCCGACCACATCTGGTCGCGGGTGCAGGTGCTGGAGTTCCGGGTGCTGCCGCCGTGGTGGCGGAGCCTGTCGGGCCTGCTGCTGCTGACCTCGGCCGTGTTGCTGCTGCTCAGTCTGTTCGCCTGGTTGTACCGGCGCCGGCTGCAGCGCCGGCATGCGTACCAGCTGGCCCTGCAGAAGCAGGAACTGGCCGAGCAGGCTTCGGCGGCCAAGACCCGTTTCCTGGCGAACCTGGGCCATGAGGTGCGAACGCCGATGACCGGGGTGCTGGGCATGAGCGAGCTGCTCTTGTCCTCGCCATTGAACCCCCAGCAGCGTGGCTATACCGAGTCGATCCGCCACGCCGGCGAGCACCTGCTGCATCTGGTCAACGACGCGCTGGACCTGGCCCGGATCGAGTCGGGGCGCCTGGAACTGCAGGCGCAGCCGTTCCAGCTGCAGCGACCGATCGATGATGTCTGTGCGTTGATGGCCGCGCTGGCCGGGCAGAAGGGGCTGCGGTTCGTGGTCGACAACACCTTGCCGGCCGGCACCCGCACGGTCGGTGACGAGCTGCGCGTGCGCCAGATCCTGCTGAACCTGCTGGGCAACGCCGTCAAGTTCACCAGCCACGGCGAAGTACGGTTGACGTTGCGTGCGATCACGGCCGGCCGCGGGTTGCACATCGAGGTATCCGATACCGGGCCGGGCATCAGCACCGATCAGCAGGAGCGACTGTTCCGCCGCTTCGAGCAGGCCGATGGCGCCCGCACCGCCGCGCAGTACGGGGGCAGCGGGCTGGGCCTGGCGATCTGCCGCGAACTGGCACTGGCGATGCAGGGGCAGATCGGCGTGCAGAGCCAGCTCGGCGTGGGAACGCGTTTCACGGTGACCCTGCCGTTGCCCCTGGAGCAGGGGGCCACCGGCATGCCGGGCGCGGCCGAGGGCGAGCAATGGGTGTTGCCGCCGCTGCGCATCCTGCTGGTGGAGGACGATCTGACCGTGGCCGAGGTGGTCAGCGGCCTGCTGTCGGCGCGTGGCCACCAGGTGGTGCATGCCGAGCACGCGTTGTCGGCGCTGCGCGAGGTCAGCGAGGCGCCGTTCGAGGTGGTGCTGATGGATCTGGATCTGCCGGGGTTGGGCGGCATCGCATTGGCTGAGCATCTGCGCAGCCAAGGGTTCGAGATGCCGCTGATCGCGGTCACCGCGCGCACCGATCCATCGATCGAGCAGCAGGCCCGCGACGCAGGCTTCGATGCCTTCCTGCGCAAACCGGTTACCGGCGATCTGCTGGTGGAGGCGATCGCGCGGGTGCTGCACGCCCCCGGTAGCAGCGGACCGTTGGTCCGCTGACGGTCCCTATAGCTGATCGCAGACCGCAGACCGCAGACCGCTGGACGTCTGCGCGCGGTTACTCGGCGACTTCCTCGACATCGCGCGGCGAGGGCCGCGTGTCCGGCAGCTGCCAGAAGATCAGCGTGGAGGTCAGGGTAATGGCGCCGACGCAGACGAAGGTGGCGTGCAGCGCGGCCGTCGCGCCGTGCGACGCATCGAGATGATTGAACGCGGCCAGCAGGCTGCCGGCAGCGGCCGCACCGAAACCGGTGGCGAGCATCATCACCATCGAAAGAAGACTGTTGCCGGCACTGGCGAAGTCGCGGTCCAGATCGCGCAGGGTCACGGTGTTCATCACGGTGAACTGCAGTGAATTGACCGCACCGAACAGGGCCAGCTGGATGATGCGGATCCACAGCGGCTGGCCGGGCGTCATGAAGATGAAACTGGCCATCGCCAGGCCGACCAGCACGGTGTTGACCATCAGCACGCGGCGGTAGCCGAAGCGCTCGACGAGCTTGACCGCGTAGCGCTTGGAGACCATGCCCGCTGCGGCGACCGGGATCATCAACAGGCCGGCCTTCATCGGGCTCATGCCCATGCCGACCTGCAGCAGCAGTGGAATCAGCAGCGGCATGGCGCTGCTGCCGATGCGTGAGAACAGGTTGCCGAGGATGCCGATGCGGTAGCTGGGCACGTGGAACAGCGCCAGCGAGAACAGCGGCGCCGTGGAGTTGGCGGCGTGCAGCCAGTAACCGACGAGGGCGGCCAGGCCGGCGACGGTCATGAGCATGACCAGTGCATGCGGGGTGGCCATGCCGGAGATGCCGTCCAGCGCGAGGGACAGTACGACCATGCCGAAGGCAAGCATGAGGTAGCCGGCGATGTCGAAGCGGGTGCGGTGTTCGGCGTAGTGGTCCGGCATGATCTTCATCGCCGCGACGTAGCCGATGATGCCGATCGGGAGGTTGATCAGGAACACCCAGTGCCAGGAGGCGACTTCGACCAGCCAGCCACCCAGGGTCGGGCCGATCAGGGGGCCGATCAGGGCGGGGATGGCGATGAAACTCATCGCGCGAAGGAATTCTTCGCGCGAGACGGAGCGCATGACGGCCAGGCGCCCGACCGGCAGCAGCATGGCGCCGCCGATGCCCTGCAGGACGCGCGCACCGACGAGCTGGTGCAGGGTCTGGGCGAGGGCGCAGGCGAGCGAGCCGAGGGTGAACAGGATGATCGCGACCAGGAAGGTGCGTCGTGTGCCGAAGCGGTCGGCGATCCAGCCGGAGGCGGGGATGAAGGTGGCGACGGCCAGGGCGTAGCTGAAGACGACGGACTGCATCTGCAGCGGGCTTTCGCCGAGGCTGCGGGCCATGGCGGGCAATGCGGTGTTGACGATGGTGGAGTCCAGCATCTGCATGAAGATGGCCAGCGATACGAGCCACAACAGGGGCCGGATCGAGGCGTAGCTGCTGGTCGTCATGGTGCGGGGCCTTCGTCAACGAGGGCGATATGATCGCCGATGTGGGATCAGGGTGTGGTCAAGAGCCGAAGCCGAAGCATTGGGCGTGCAACAACGAAAGCACGCGTCCTGGATGCAGAACGCGTGCTTCGTCGGCCGTGCCCGTGTAGTGCCGGCCGCTGGCCGGCTACCTGCCGCTGGCGATCAGCGTCGGCTCAAACGATGTACGGCTTCCACCAGCACCTGCACGTGCTCGGGATTCATGTCCGGGGACATGCCGTGGCCGAGGTTGAAGACATGGCCTTCGCGGGAGCCGCCGTTGCCTTGGGCGTAGCTGTCCAGGACCAGGCCGGCGGCGCGTTCGATGGCGGCCGGATTGCCGTAGAGCGTGGTCGGGTCGAGGTTGCCCTGCAGGGCGACGCGGCCGCCGGTGCGGGCGACGGCGTCGGCGAGGTCCAGGGTCCAGTCCACGCCGAGCGCGTCGGCGCCGGTGTCGGCCAGGGCGCCGAGGTGCAGGCCGGTGCCTTTGCCGAACAGGATCAGCGGGGTGCGGTCGCTGCCTTCACCGCGTTCGAGTTCCTGGGCGATGCGGGTCAGGTAACGCAGGGAGAATTCGCGGTACATGGTCGGGCTGAGTACCCCGCCCCAGGTGTCGAAGACCTGCAGGACCTGGGCGCCCGCCGCGCGCTGGGCGGCGAGGTAGGCAATCACCGCATCGGTGACGACCGAGAGCAGCTGGTGCAGGGCGGCCGGTTCGTTCAGGGCCATCGCCTTGATGCGGGCGAAGTCCTTGCTGCCACCGTCTTCAACCATGTAGCAGGCCAGCGTCCACGGGCTGCCGGAGAAGCCGATCAGGGGCACGCTGCCGTCCAGTTCGCGGCGGATCACGCGCACGGCGTCCATCACGTAGCGCAGTTCGGTTTCCATGTCCGGCACGGCCAGTCTGGCGATGGCGGCGGCGTCGCGGACGGGGTGGCGGAACTTCGGGCCTTCGCCTTCGACGAAGTACAACTCCAGGCCCATCGCATCGGGGATGGTGAGGATGTCCGAGAACAGGATCGCCGCGTCGAGGTCGAAGCGGCGCAGCGGCTGCAGGGTGACTTCGCAGGCGATATCCGGGTTCTTGGCCATCGCCAGGAAGCTGCCGGCCTTGGCGCGGGTGGCGCGGTACTCGGGCAGGTAACGACCGGCCTGGCGCATCAGCCAGACGGGGGTGCAGTCCACCGGTTCGCGGCGCAGGGCGCGCAGCAGGCGATCATGGCGGGAGGGGCTGGTCACGGAACGCTTCCTTGGGATCTGGTGGCGCGGGGCCGAATGGGGTCAGTGCGGCGGTGGCCGCTCAGTGCGGCGCGTCGCCGCTGGTGTAGGTCACTTCGTAGCCGCGGTGCAGGTGCGCATCGCGTGCCTTTTCGAACGCGGCCAGCGCCAGGTCTTCCTGCAGGTACAGCTCGCGGCGCAGTTGCCCGCGCCCACCGATCGGGCCGGACTCCAGCAGCAGCTCCCAGCCGCCGAACAGGTCCGGTTGCAGGGTGAGCTGGAGATAGCGGGCCGGATCGGCACCGCGGGGATGTTGGTGCAGGAAGACGCGCATGCCCCGATTGTAGCCGTGAACGCCGGAGGCGGCCGTCAGCAACGGGGCAGGTGCGGCGGAACGTCGCAGGCTCAGCCGGCGGCCAGCACGCGCAGCACGTCGGCCTCGTCGACGTCGGCGACGACTTCGGCGCGGCCGATGCCACGCCACAGCACCAGCCGCAACCGGCCGGCGACATTCTTCTTGTCCAGCCGCATCCGGGCCAGCAGCGCCTCGGGCGCCAGGCCGGCCGGAATGGCCACCGGCAGTTCGTAGCGCAGCAGCAGCTCGCGCAGCTGCTCGGTGTCTGCCTCCTCGCTCATGCCCAGCTGGGCCGACAGGCGCGCGGCCAGCACCATGCCGACCGCGACCGCTTCGCCGTGGTTGAGGTTGTCGTTGCCCGGCGCGCCGTAGCCCTGTTCGGTCTCGATCGCGTGGCCGAAGGTATGGCCGAGGTTGAGCAGGGCGCGTTCGCCCTTTTCCAGCGGATCGCGCGCGACGATCTCGGCCTTGTGCTCGCAGCTGCGCGCGATGGCCTGGGCCAGCGCGGTGTCATCGCCGGCCAGCAGCGCGGCATGCTCGGCCTGCAGCCACTGGAAGAACAGCGGATCGCGGATCGCGCCGTACTTGATCACTTCGGCCAGGCCGGCGCGCAGTTCGCGGGGCGGCAGGGTGCGCAGGGCGGCGGTATCGGCGATGACGGCGCGCGGCGGGTGGAACGCCCCGACCAGGTTCTTGCCTTCGGGGATGTCTACCGCGGTTTTGCCGCCGACCGAGGAATCGACCATCGCCAGCAGCGAGGTCGGCAGCTGCACGCAGTCCACGCCGCGCATCCAGCAGGCCGCGGCGAAGCCGGCCAGGTCACCGGCCACGCCACCGCCGAGGGCCATTACGCAGGCATCGCGGGTGGCGCCGAGGGCGGCCAGGGCGGTGATCGCATCGCCGAAGTGGGCCAGGGTCTTGGAGGCTTCGCCGGCCGGCAGCACCAGCGCGCCGATCAGCAGGTCCGGGCGCGTGGCCAGCAGCGCCGCCTTCACCCCTGCCAGGTAAAGCGGGGCGACCGAGGAGTCGCTGAGCAGCAGCACGTGGCGGCCACGCACATGGCGGGCCAGCAGTTCTCCCTGGCCAAGCAGGCCGGGGCCGATGTGGATGGTGTAGGGGGTGTCGCCGCTGACGGCAACGGTACGCGGGGCGGGGGTCATTCGGGTGTTTCCTGTCGCTGCCACTGCGCGGCCAGGCGCAGCACCAGCTGCGCAGTGGCCTCGGCGGGCGTGTAGAGATCGGTATCCAGCGTGAGGTCGGCCAGGCCCTGGTAGAGCGGATCGCGGGCGGCGGCCATTTCGTGCAGCACCTGCTCGCGGTCCGGGCGCTGCAGCAGCGGGCGGCCGCGGTCGCGGGCCAGCCGCTCCAGCTGGGCCGGCACGCTCACCCGCAGGTAGACCACGAAGCCGCGCCGGGCGATGGCCGCGCGGTTGTCCGGGTCCAGCACGGCGCCCCCCCCGGTGGAGATCAACTGGCCATGGCCGTCCAGCAGAGCGTGCAGGACCTGGCGTTCGTGCTGGCGGAACCCGGCTTCCCCGGCGAGTTCGAAGATCGCCGGAATGCTGGCCCCGGTGCTGTCCACGATGGCCTGGTCGGCATCCACGAAGTCCAGCGTGAAGCGCTCGGCCAGCCGGCGCCCGATGCAGGTTTTGCCGGCGCCCATCGGGCCAATCAGGATCAGGTTCGGAGCGGGATTCATTACCCTCGATCCTAACATCTCCGTGCCATCGCCTTTACGCGGCGGCCCCCATGGTGGGCGGGTGCGGACTGTCCCGCGCGCCACCGGAGCGAACCATGTCTGTCGCCAAGATCATCGAGATCAACGCCTCGTCCAAGACCAGCGTCGAAGACGCCGTGCGCAGCGGCCTGAAGAAGGTCTCCGAGACGGTCAAAGGCATCCAGGGCGCCTGGATCAATGAAACCAAGGTGGTGACCGATGGCGAAGGCAATATCACCGAGTGGCGGGTAAACCTGCGCGTGACCTTCCTGGTCAGCTGATCGCCGCGGGCCCGGCTCCCGCGCCGGTCAGCGCGTGGCGACGATCCGGCGCTGCTCGTCCAGCGCGATCACCTTGTCTGCCCGTTCCGGCAGGGTGCGCAGTGCCTGGCGGCTGACCCGTTCGTAGTACTGCACGAAGCGCTCCAGCTGGGCGCGGCTCATGCTGCTGCGGTCGGGCTGGGCGGCCTGCAGGTTCTGCTCCTGCTGCCACCGCCAGCGCGGGATCACCGAGAAATCCGGCGGCTGCAGGAACCACAGCCGGTCGCATCGCTGCCACAGCGCGGGGTACTGCCCGGCCAGTGCCTGATTGCACCAGCGCCGCCAGCGGCCATCCACATCGGCCTCGCGCTCGAGTGCATTGAGCGGGGGCTCCAATTCGGCCTCACCCTGCGCGGGCGTGCCAAGGAACCAGCCTTCGAACACCAGCAGGTCGAGGGGACCGTCGATGCGTGTCCAATCCTTCTCGGGCAGGCGCTCGTCGGCGAGCTTGTCGAACCGGGGCAAGGCGACCGGCCCACCGGCGGCGACCGCGTCCAGCGTGGCATGAGCCAGGGCCAGATCGTGGGTGCCCGGCGGGCCGCGGGTCAGCAGCAGCGGGTGGACCTGCCGCGCAAGGCGTTGGCGCTGGGCACGGGTCAGGTAGACATCATCGATGGACAGCATGGCCGCGCGCAGGCCGCGCGTTTCCGCCAGCGCCACGACCTGGGCGGCCAGCGTCGATTTGCCACTCCCCTGCAGGCCGCTGATCGCCAATACTGGGATGGCCGCACCGCAGCTCAATGCGTCATCCAGCGCCTGCGCGACCAGCGCATCCGGAAAACCTTTTGTCGGGGGCATGTACGCAGGTGCAGGCATGCAGCGACAATAAACCCAAACCGCGTGACAAGAAAACCGCCATGACCGATCTGTATGCCGAAGCGTTGTCCACCTTTGCCGGGCTGTTTGAAGAAGCCAAGGCGAGCCGGGAAGTCGAACCCAATGCGATGACGGTGGCCACGGCCGACCAGAACCGCCAGCCTTCGGCGCGCACGGTGCTGCTCAAGGCCTTCGACGAACGCGGTTTCGTGTTCTACACCCACCTGGACAGCCACAAGGGCCGTGAGCTGCAGGCCAATCCGCAGGCCGCGCTGCTGTTTCTGTGGCGCAGCCTGCGCGAGGCCGGCATCCAGGTGCGCATCGAAGGGCGAGTGGAGCAGGTCAGCGATGCCGAGGCTGATGCGTACTTCGCCTCGCGCCCGCGCATGAGCCAGATTGGCGCGTGGGCATCGCTGCAATCGAAGACGCTGGCCTCACGCGAGGAGTTCGATGCACGCGTGGCGACCACCGAGGCCAGCTTCGACGGCCGCGATGTGCCGCGCCCGGACGGCTGGAGCGGCCTGCGCGTGGTGCCGCAGCGGATCGAGTTCTGGTACGGCGCGCAGTTCCGCCTGCACGAGCGCTGGTGCTATGAGGTCGATCACGACGGGCAGTGGAGCAAGCGATTGCTGTTCCCGTAAGGGCGCGTTCCTCGCAAACTGCACGGGGCGCGCCGGGTGGGAAGGCGCCGGTTAGGATCGGGCGGACGACGATGTCTGCCTTGGGACCGCCCTGCCATGTTTCCTTTTGTCCTGCCTGCTGAATCCCGTGTCGCCCCTTCGCTGCTGTTACTGCTGTCGCGCATCGCCGCGGGCACCATGTTCGCCGTATCGGGATGGAACAAGCTGTTCACCGACGACGGCAGGGATCGCATGCTGGCCACACTGGTGGAGGCGGGTATCCCGTGGCCGGAGGTCAGCGCCCCTGCAGTGGCGATGGTGGAATGGGTGCTGGGCACCACCGTGGTGCTTGGCGTGCTGCCGCGCCTGTCGGCCGCAGCGCTGATGATGATCTGCGCGGTAGCGGCCTTCACCGACGGTATCGGGCGGATCCCGGCCGGCCTGGGGCCTTTGGATTGGCTGAGCTGGTTCCTGTATCTGCCGGAGGTGCCGCTGGGCGTGGCCCTGGCGTGGGTGTGCGTGCTGGGCGCGGGGCGTTATGCGCTGTGGACCGGCCGCGGCGCTTCGCCAACGGCGCGAACAGTGGCGCGCAGCGCCCGCGATGCGGGCTCCTGCATACTTCCGGAGGAATCCACCTGTGCACGGACCTGTTACATGACGACCGCATCCGCTTCTTCGCCCGCCATCGATCTGTGCGCGGCCGCCCTGGCAGCCGACGTGGCGACCGTGCAGGCCGGCCTTGCGGCGGGCGCCGATGTCAGCGCAGAAAACGCCTACGGCTTCACTGCGCTGGAATGTGCGGCGCGCGCCACGAATGACACCCCGGCCGCCCAGCATCTGCAGGTACTGCGTTTGCTCATCGATGCAGGAAGCCCGCTGGAACACCTCGGTCGCGGCGGGCGGACCGCGTTGTACCTGGCCGCGGAATTCGCGCGGGAGTGCGCGCCGGTGCAGATGCTGCTCGACGCCGGTGCGAACCCGGCGGTGCACGATGGCTTTGGCAACCATATTGTCGTCAACGCGATGGTGCCGGAGGTGCAGGCGCTGCTGTCTGGGGTGACCGGCCACCCCATCCCGGTGAAGGCCGAGCCGCGGCCGCCGCAGAAGATGCGGGCCGCCGACTGGCGCGCCGCGCACGCCAGGATCACCGCGGTGTTCGCCCGTCTGGAAGAACAGGGCATCGTCACCGCGCAGGACGTTGGCCTGACTCAGGAGGATGGCTTCACCGACACCGCCCAGCAGTTCATCGCGCGCGGCGGCATGGACGCCGGCCTGATCGGACTGTGCTTCTACACCCGGCAGGACCTCAACCGCGCTAAGCGCAGCAGCGATCTGAGCCTGGGCTTCTGGGCCGGGCCGGAGGGCGCCGGCGCTGCCATGGAGCAGGTCGGGCGCAGGATTGTGGACGCGTTCACTGCAGCAGGGCTGGTGGTGGACTGGGATGGCTCGGCATCGCATCGGCCCACGGTGGACCTGCGCGGGGTGGCGTAAGCCGCGTCCTTACCCGGCGGTGCTGCGCAGCCAGCGCCACAGCGTGGTACGCGACACGCCCAGCGCCTGGGCGACCTGCTCACGGTTGCCGCCGTGGGCATCGAGCAGCTGCTGCAGCGTGTCGTTGCCGGGGCGCGTGGCCGCGCGCTGGGGCGGGCCGTCCGGCGCTGCGTCTGCTACGGCGCGCGCGGCGACGGGCGAGGACGCCAGCTCCGGCAGCCAGGCCTGCATCTGGGCCAGCGCCAGCTCGCCCCGCCCGTGCGGCCAATGGATGCGCAGCCGATCGACCATGTTGCGCAGTTCGCGTACGTTGCCCGGCCACGCGTAATCGCACAGCCGCTGCAGCGCCGGGGCGGCGAGCGGCGACGGCGTGCCGCCCAGCAGGCTGAAGAAGTGTTCCAGCAGCAGCGGCACATCCTCGCGCCGTTCGTGCAGCGTCGGCAGCCCGATGCGCAGTGCGGCCAGGCGGTAGTAAAGGTCACGGCGGAAGCGCTGTGCCTCCACCAGCGATTCCAGCGTCTGCAGCGTGGCCGCGACCACGCGTACGTCCACCGGCGTCGGCTCGGTGGCGCCCACGCGCAGCACTTCACGTTCTTCCAGAACACGCAGCAACCGGGTCTGCAGCGGCAACGGCAGTTCGCCGATCTCATCCAGGAACAGGGTGCCGCCGTCGGCCGCTTCCACCAGGCCCACGCGACCGCCGCGGCGGGCGCCGGTGAATGCCCCTTCGTTGTAACCGAACAGCTCGGCTTCGAGCAGGGATTCGCTGATCGCCCCGCAGTTCAGCGCGACGAAGCGGCCACGCCGGCCGCTGGCGCTGTGCAGTTGCCGGGCCACCAGTTCCTTGCCGGTGCCGGTGGCGCCGGTGATCAGCACCGTGCTGTCGTAAGGCGCATACAGTGCGATGTGCTCGCGCACCTGCTGCATCGCGGCGCTGTCGCCGAGCAGGGCATGGTCGGCATCGCGTCGCTTGGGCGGTGCCCGCCGCCGCAGTGAGGACGCACCGGAGCGGGCCAGGGTCTGGGTCAGCTCCAGCGCATGTTCGAAGGCCTGTCGTACCGAGTCGGCCGAATACAGCAGCACGCCGGGCAGCCCGACCTGCTCGGCATGGTCGATCGCCATGCCGGTGCCGACGATGACCTCGATGCCATTGGCGCGCAGGTCGGCGATGCAGTCGCGCGCGTCCTCGCGGGTGACGAAGCGGCGATGCTCGATGTCCAGCCCGAAGCTGTGCTGGAAACTGCCGAAGGTCGGCACATCGGTGGCATGGGTGACCAGGCCGATCCTGGGGGCGATCCGGCGTGCGCGCGCCAGCGCTTCCATCAGGTCGAAGCCGTTGGCCTGGATCGGGACCAGCGGCACCTCCAGCCGGCTGCGCAGGTAGGCCGCATTCGAGCCGCCGGCGATCACCACATCACAGTGTTCGCGGCGCAGGCGCTGGCCGATCACATCCACCGCCTCCTCGAAGCCGAGGTTGATGGGCACGATGCGGGCGCGGCGGTCGAACTCCGGGATCACATCGCCGAGCAGGCCGGTCAAGCGCGACACGCTGACCGTCCAGATCACCGGCAGCTGGCCGGCCTCCGGATCAGACAGGCGGGAGCGGTGGCGGGGCAGGCTGATCGACATGGGCGTGTTTCAATGTTTCAGTTCCAGCCATGTTACAGGTGTTTCAATGTTTCAAGGTGAAACATCCCCGTGACGGTGTTGAATCAATGAAATCAGCCACTTGCGAGCTGGCACGGCCCTTGCGCTCATCCACCGGTCAACCACGATGGAATGCCGCATGAGCACCCCTGTTTCCTCCGCTGGCGCCCGTTTCCGCGCCGCACTGGCCGCCGAATCCCCGTTGCAGGTGATCGGTGCAATCAACGCCAACCACGCGCTGCTGGCCAAGCGTGCCGGTTACCGGGCCATCTACCTGTCCGGCGGCGGCGTCGCGGCCGGCTCGCTGGGCCTGCCGGACCTGGGCATCAACACCCTGGAAGACGTGCTGATCGACGTGCGCCGCATCACCGATGTGTGCGACCTGCCGCTGATGGTGGACATCGACACCGGGTTCGGCCCGAGCGCGTTCAACATCGCGCGCACCGTCAAGTCGCTGATCAAGGCCGGCGCGGCTGCCTGCCATATCGAAGACCAGGTCGGCGCCAAGCGCTGCGGTCACCGGCCGGGCAAGGAGATCGTGTCGCAGGGCGAGATGGTGGATCGGGTCAAGGCCGCCGCCGATGCCAAGACCGATCCGGACTTCTTCCTGATCGCGCGCACCGATGCCATCCAGGTGGACGGTGTGGATGCCGCGATCGAGCGCGCCATCGCCTGCGTCGAGGCCGGTGCCGACGGCATCTTCGCCGAGGCCGCCTACGATCTGGACACCTACCGCCGCTTCGTCGATGCGGTGAAGGTGCCGGTGCTGGCCAACATCACCGAGTTCGGTGCCACGCCGCTGTTCAGCCGCGATGAACTGGCTTCGGCCGGCGTCGCCATCCAGCTGTTCCCCCTGTCCGCGTTCCGTGCTGCCAACAAGGCGGCCGAGAACGTGTATGAGACCATTCGCCGCGAGGGCCACCAGCGTAATGTGGTGGAGGCGATGCAGACCCGCGAGGAACTCTACGACCGTATCGGTTACCACGCCTTCGAGCAGCAGCTCGATGCGTTGTTCGCCGCCAAGAAGTAAGACCGCACACTAGTTTTCTGGAGGGATCATGAGCGACACCACTACCGCCCCCGGCTTCAAGCCGAAGAAATCCGTCGCCCTGTCGGGCACCGCCGCCGGCAACACCGCGCTGTGCACCGTCGGCCGCAGCGGCAACGACCTGCACTACCGCGGGTATGACATCGCCGATCTGGCCAACAGCAGCGAGTTCGAGGAGATCGCGCATCTGCTGGTCCACGGCAAGCTGCCGACCCGCGCCGAGCTGGTCGCCTACAAGACCAAGCTGAAGTCGCTGCGTGGCATCCCGGCCGCGGTCAAGGCCGCGCTGGAAGAACTGCCGCCGTCGGCGCACCCGATGGACGTGATGCGCACCGGCGTCTCCGTGCTGGGCTGCGTGTCGCCGGAGAAAGATGACCACAACCATCCGGGCGCGCGCGACATCGCCGACAAGCTGATGGCCTGCCTGGGCTCGATGCTGCTGTACTGGTACCACTGGAGCCACAACGGTCGTGCGATCGACGTGGAAACCGACGACGACTCCATCGGTGGCCACTTCCTGCACCTGCTGCACGGTGAGAAGCCGCAGGATTCGTGGGTCAAGGCGATGCACACCTCGCTGATCCTGTACGCCGAGCACGAGTTCAACGCCTCGACGTTCGCCTGCCGCGTCATCGCCGGCACCGGCAGCGACATGTACAGCGCGATCACCGGCGGTATCGGTGCCCTGCGCGGTCCCAAGCACGGCGGCGCCAATGAAGTGGCCTTCGAAGTGCAGAAGCGCTACGACAGCCCGGATGATGCCGAGGCCGACATCAAGGCCCGCGTGGAGCGCAAGGAGGTCGTGATCGGTTTCGGCCACCCGGTCTACACCGTCAGCGACCCGCGCAACAACATCATCAAGGAGGTCGCGCGCGACCTGTCCGCCGAGCAGCAGAACGTCAAGATGTACGACATCGCCGAGCGTCTGGAATCGGTGATGTGGGACATCAAGAAGATGTTCCCGAACCTGGATTGGTTCAGCGCGGTCAGCTATCACATGATGGGCGTGCCGACGGCGATGTTCACCCCGCTGTTCGTGATCGCGCGTACCTCCGGTTGGAGCGCGCACATCATCGAGCAGCGCATCGACGGCAAGATCATCCGCCCGAGCGCGAACTACACCGGCCCGGAAGACCAGGCCTTCGTGCCGATCGACCAGCGCAAGTAAGACCGACGTACCGCACCCGTTCGCGGGTGCTTTGCGGAACAGGCCGGCGCGATGCCGGTCTGCTCCGTTGCGGCGTCGCTACTCCTTCTTCGCCGGTGTCACGACGCCCCGGCCCGCCAACAAGCAGCTATCGCCAGCCATGAATACTCAGTACCGCAAGAACCTCCCCGGCACCGCGCTGGACTATTTCGATACCCGTGCCGCGGTCGATGCGATCCAGCCCGGTGCCTATGCCACGCTGCCGTACACCTCGCGCGTGCTGGCCGAAAACCTGGTGCGCCGCTGCGACCCGGCAACGCTGGAGGCCTCGCTGCGCCAGCTGATCGAGCGCCGCCAGAACCTGGATTTCCCGTGGTTCCCGGCGCGTGTGGTGTGCCATGACATTCTGGGCCAGACCGCCCTGGTCGATCTGGCCGGCCTGCGCGATGCCATCGCCGATGCCGGCGGCGACCCGGCGCAGATCAACCCGGTGGTGCCGACCCAGCTGATCGTGGATCACTCGCTGGCGGTGGAATTCCCGGGCTTCGACAAGGCCGCGTTCGAGAAGAACCGCGCCGTCGAAGACCGCCGCAATGAAGACCGGTTCCACTTCATCAACTGGACCAAGAAGGCGTTCAAGAACGTCGACGTGATTCCGCCGGGCAACGGGATCATGCATCAGATCAATCTGGAGAAGATGTCGCCGGTCGTGCAGGTGCGCGACGGGGTGGCCTTCCCCGATACCTGCGTGGGCACCGACAGCCACACCCCGCACGTGGACGCGCTGGGCGTGATCGCGATCGGCGTGGGCGGCCTGGAAGCGGAGAGCGTGATGCTCGGCCGTGCCTCGTGGATGCGCCTGCCCGACATCATCGGCGTGGAACTCACCGGTCGCCCGCAGCCGGGCATCACCTGCACCGACGTGGTGCTGGCGCTGACCGAGTTCCTGCGCAAGGAGCGCGTGGTCGGGGCGTGGATCGAGTTCTACGGCGAGGGCGCCAATGCGCTGACCATCGGCGACCGCGCCACCATTTCCAACATGACGCCGGAGTTCGGCGCCACTGCGGCGATGTTCTACATCGACCAGCAGACCCTGGATTACCTGCGCCTGACCGGCCGCGAGGACGACCAGGTCGCACTCGTGGAAACCTACGCCAAGGCCACCGGCCTGTGGGCCGATGATCTGGTCACCGCGCAGTACGAGCGCGTGCTGCAGTTCGACCTGTCCAGCGTGGTGCGCAACATGGCCGGCCCGTCGAATCCGCACAAGCGTGTGGCGACCACCGACCTGGCCGCGCGCGGCATCGCCGACGAAGGCAAGCTGGCCTCGGGCAAGCAGGAACAGGCCGATGGTCTGATGCCCGATGGCGCCGTGATCATCGCCGCGATCACCAGCTGCACCAACACCAGCAACCCGCGCAACGTCATCTCCGCCGCCTTGCTGGCCCGCAATGCCAACCGCGCCGGGCTGACCCGCAAGCCGTGGGTGAAAAGCTCGCTGGCGCCCGGCTCCAAGGCCGTGCAGCTGTATCTGGAAGAAGCCGGCCTGCTGACCGAACTGGAGCAGATGGGCTTTGGCATCGTGGCCTTCGCCTGCACCACCTGCAACGGCATGAGTGGCGCGCTGGACCCGAAGATCCAGCAGGAAGTGATCGACCGCGACCTGTATGCCACCGCCGTGCTTTCGGGCAACCGCAACTTCGACGGCCGCATCCATCCGTACGCCAAGCAGGCGTTCCTGGCCTCGCCGCCGCTGGTGGTCGCGTATGCGATCGCCGGTACGGTGCGCTTCGATATCGAAAAGGACGCGCTCGGCCATGACGCCGACGGCAACCCGATCACGCTGAAGGACCTGTGGCCGAGCGATGCCGAGATCGACGCGGTGGTCAAGGCCTGCGTCAAGCCGGAGCAGTTCCGCAAGGTCTACGACCCGATGTTCACCTTCAAGGTGGAACATGGCGCACCGATCAGCCCGCTGTACGACTGGCGCCCGCAGAGCACCTACATCCGCCGCCCGCCGTACTGGGAAGGCGCGCTGGCCGGTGCCCGCAGCCTCACCGGCATGCGCCCGCTGGCGGTGCTGGGCGACAACATCACGACAGACCATCTGTCGCCTTCCAACGCGATCATGGCCAGCAGCGCGGCCGGTGAGTACCTGGCCAAGATGGGCCTGCCCGAGGAAGACTTCAATTCCTATGCGACCCACCGTGGCGACCATCTCACCGCGCAGCGTGCGACGTTCGCCAACCCGAAGCTGATCAACGAAATGGCCGTGGTTGATGGCCAGGTCAAGCAGGGGTCGCTGGCGCGCGTGGAGCCCGAAGGCGAGGTCACCCGCATGTGGGAAGCGATCGAAACCTACATGGACCGCAAGCAGCCGCTGATCATCATCGCCGGTGCCGACTACGGCCAGGGCAGCTCGCGTGACTGGGCCGCCAAGGGCGTGCGCCTGGCCGGTGTGGAAGCGATCGCGGCCGAAGGCTTCGAGCGCATCCACCGCACCAACCTGATCGGCATGGGCGTGCTGCCGCTGGAGTTCAAGGAAGGCGTGAACCGCAAGACGCTGGGCATCGACGGCACCGAGACCTTCGACGTGCTCGGCGAGCGTGTGCCGCGTGCCGAGCTGACCCTGGTCATTCATCGCCGCAACGGTGAACAGCTGCGGGTGCCGGTCACCTGCCGCCTGGATACCGCTGAAGAAGTCTCGATCTACGAGGCCGGCGGCGTGCTGCAGCGGTTCGCCCAGGACTTCCTGGAATCGGCGCAGGTGATGTGACGCATGAACAGCATGCGCTTGCGGCCGTGGGGCCGCAGGCGCACACTTTGATGGCAAAAATTGCCAAGAGGGCTCTACATGGCCACCATGAACATCTCGCTCACCGACCCACTCAAGCAGTTCGTCGATGAGGAAGTCAGCGAAGGAGGGTATTCCAGCACCTCCGACTACGTGCGTGATCTCATTCGCCAACGCCAGCGTCGCAAGGCTGAGGACCTCTTGCGGCAGTTGATCGCCGACGGTCTTGCATCCGGACCTGCGGCCCCGCTTGAGCCCGGTCATTTTGAGCAGATGCGGAAACGTGCACGGGCGCGCGCGGGGAAATGACGCGTGCGCGGTGGCATCCCCTGGCGGTGCAGGACGCTGATGACGCGGCCGCGCGGTACGCACAGCACGGTGGCACAACGCTGGAACTGAGCTTCATTGACGCGCTGGAAGCCACGGTCGGCATGCTCGAACGGCATCCTGGCGCGGGATCGACGCGGCACGCGGAGCTGTTGGCGACAACGGGAACACTGTTGCGGTTCCATCCGATACGTCATTTTGACGACCATCTTGTCTACTACATCGAACACGCTGCGCGGATCCAGGTGATCCGCATCTGGAATGCCCGGCGCGGACTCGACGCGCTGGTCCTGGACTCGCTCTGATGCACATCCGTTACCGGATGGGCGCCGCGTGGCGTGGTCGAGTTCACTTCAACCTGGCAGAGCGCTCAACGTCATGACCCATCTCCCGCAACTCCGCATTCCCGCCACCTACCTGCGCGGCGGCACCAGCAAGGGCGTGTTCTTCAAGCTGACCGACCTGCCTGCCGCTGCGCAGGTGCCTGGTCCGGCGCGCGATGCGCTGCTGATGCGCGTGATCGGCTCGCCCGATCCGTATGCCAAACACACCGATGGCATGGGCGGCGCGACTTCCAGCACCAGCAAGTGCGTGATCATTTCCGCGCCGTCGGTGCCGGATCACGACGTGGACTACCTGTACGGCCAGGTCTCGATCGAGACCGCCTTCGTGGACTGGAGCGGCAACTGCGGCAACCTCAGCACCGCGGTCGGCCCGTTCGCGATCAGCAACGGACTGATTGACCCGGCCCGGATCCCGCACAACGGTTTGTGCACCGTGCGGATCTGGCAGGCCAATATCGGCAAGACCATCCTGGCGCATGTGCCGATCGTGGACGGCCAGGTGCAGGAGGATGGCGATTTCGAGCTGGACGGGGTGACCTTCCCGGCGGCGGAGATCCAGCTGGAGTTCCTCGACCCGTCCGACGATGGCGAGGGCGGGGCGATGTTCCCGACCGGTAACCTGGTCGATACGCTCGACGTACCCGGCATGGGCAGCTTCCAGGTGACGATGATCACCGCCGGCATTCCCACCATCTTCCTCAACGCGGCCGACCTGGGCTACACCGGCACCGAACTGCAGCCGGCGATCAACGAGGACAAGGCCGCACTGGCCCGCTTCGAGGCGATCCGCGCCCACGGCGCGGTGCGCATGGGGCTGATCGAGACCATCGAGCAGGCAGCGACCCGCCAGCACACGCCGAAGGTCGCGTTCGTCGCCCCGGCGCAGGACTACGTGTCCTCCAGCGGCAAGCAGATCGCGGCCGGTGATATCGATCTGCACGCACGCGCGTTGTCGATGGGCAAGCTGCACCACGCGATGATGGGCACTGCCGCAGTCGCCATCGGTACCGCCGCCGCGATCCCGGGCACCCTGGTGAACCTGGCCGCCGGGGGCGGCGAGCGCGAATCGGTGAGCTTCGGTCATCCCTCGGGCACCTTGCGCGTGGGCGCGCAGGCGGCCCTCGTTGACGGTCAGTGGACGGTCACCAAGGCCATCATGAGCCGCAGTGCCCGCGTACTGATGGACGGTGCCGTACGGGTGCCCGCGACGACCTTGTAACCCCCAACAGGAGCATCACGATGTCCGGTCATGACAGCCACAGCAACCAGCGCCCACCGTGGGACACGGTCCTGACCGACATCGTCGATTACGCCCGCGACTACCAGGTCAGCTCGCCGCTGGCGTATACCACCGCGCGGCACTGCCTGATCGATACGCTGGGCTGCGGGCTGGCCGCGCTCTCGTTCCCGGCCTGCAGCAAGCTGCTCGGGCCGGTGGTGCCGGGCATGCGCGTGATCAACGGGGCACGCGTGCCCGGCACCCGGTTCGAGCTCGACCCGGTGCAGGCGGCCTTCAACATCGGTGCGATGATCCGCTGGCTGGATTTCAACGACACCTGGCTGGCGGCGGAGTGGGGGCACCCCTCCGACAATCTCGGCGGCATCCTCGCCACGGCCGATTGGCTCAGCCGCAATGCCGAGGCGCTGCGGCGCGCCCCGCTGACCATGCGTGATGTGCTCGCCGCGATGGTCAAGGCGCATGAGATCCAGGGCTGCCTGGCGCTGGAGAACGCCTTCAACCGGGTCGGGCTGGATCATGTGGTGCTGGTCAAGGTGGCCTCCACGGCGGTCGTGTCGCACATGCTCGGCCTGGATCGCGAGCGCATGCTCAATGCCGTGTCGCTGGCGTGGGTGGATGGGCAGTCGCTGCGCACGTACCGGCACGCGCCCAACACCGGCTCGCGCAAGAGCTGGGCGGCGGGCGACGCCACCAGCCGTGCGGTGCGCCTGTCGCTGATGGCCGCGGCCGGGGAGATGGGCTACCCGAGTGCGCTGACCGCGCCGACCTGGGGCTTCTACGATGTCTCCTTCGGCGGGCAGCCGTTCCGCTTCCAGCGGCCGTACGGCAGCTACGTGATGGAGAACGTGCTGTTCAAGATCAGCTATCCGGCCGAGTTCCATGGGCAGACCGCGGTCGAAGCGGCGATGCAGCTGCATGCGCAGATGCGCGCCACCGGAAAACGCAGCGAGGACATCGCGCAGATCACCCTGCGCACCCAGCAGGCCTGCCTGCGCATCATCGACAAGCCTGGCCCGCTGCATAACCCGGCCGACCGCGACCACTGCGTGCAGTACATGGTGGCGATCGGGCTGATCTTCGGCCGCCTGGTCGCCGAGGACTACGAGGATGACGTCGCTGCCGATCCGCGCATCGATCCGCTGCGGGCGAAGATCACCTGCGTGGAAGACCCGAAGTTCACCGCCGACTACCTGGACCCGGACAAACGCAGCATCGCCAACGCGCTGCACGTCACCTTCGCCGACGGCAGCACGATGGAGGCGGTCGTCGAGTACCCGCTGGGCCACGCCCGGCGCCGGGCCGAGGGCATCCCGCTGCTGGAGGACAAGTTCCGCCGGCACCTGGCCGGGGTGTTCCCGACCGTGCAGCAGCGCCGGATCCTCGAGGCCTCGCTGGACCCGGTCGCGCTGGAGGCAATGCCCGTCCACGAGTACGTGGACCTCTACCTCGCCACGTAGAGCCGACCGTTGGTCGGCTGCCCTTCGCTGCCTCTCGCCGCGCACCTGCCCGCCCACCATGACGCCCGCACTGGCAGGGCTCCCCGCCCCCCGGACGGACCGGGACGGCCCGTATACTGGCCGCCTTGTTCAAGGAGTGACGTCATGGCTAGCCGCAGTCGGTTCGGGCAGTGGAGCTGGAAGGGAATCGCAGGCCTGGCGTTGGTCGCCGGCCTGGCCATCGGCGTCGGGGGCTGCAAGCGCAACGACAGTGGCCAGCTGCCAGCCCCCTCCGGCGCACCGATCGCGGCCAAGGCCGAGGCCATCACCGAGTTCACTCTGGTCCGGGCCTACCCCGATCAGAAAAGTGACGGCCTGTCGCTGGCGCTGGAGTTCTCGCGCCCGCTGGTCGGCACCCAGGATTTCGACGCGCTGGTCCGTTTCGCCGAGAAGGTCGGCACCGAGGACAGCAGCTGGTCGCTGTCCGATGACGGCAAGACCCTGCGCTATCCGTTCGTGGAGGCGGCCAAGGAATACTCGCTGATCGTCTCCCCCGATCTGCTCGCCGCCGATGGCAGCCGGATCGGCAAGGAGCTGCGTCAGAAGGTCTTCACCGGCGAGCTCAAGCCGGTGGCCGGGTTCGCCTCGCAGGGCAGCGTGCTGCCGGCCAAGGACAGCCGCGGCCTGCCGGTGGTCTCGGTCAACGTGCCCGAAGTGGACGTGGAGTTCCTGCGCGTGCGCGAGAAGGAACTGCCGAACTTCTTCAGCCAGTACCAGCGCGGCGGCCGCCGCGGCAGCTGGGAGCTGGACAGCGACTACGGCGACAAGACGCCGATGTCGCAGCTGGCCGAGCCGGTCTACGTCAACCGCTTCGTGATCGGCGGCAAGCAGAACGAGCGCGTGCTCACCTACCTGCCGACCCAGGACATCAAGGAGCTGCAGCAGCCGGGCCTGTACTTCGCGGTGATGAAGCGCAGCGGTTCGTTCGAAGGCGAGTACGACACCGCCTTCTTCACCGTCAGCGACATCGGCCTGCATACGCGCGCCTACAAGGACAAACTGTTCGTGCACACCGCCTCGCTGCAGAGCGGGGCGTCGCTGAAGAAAATCGAGCTGCGCATCCTGGATGGAAAAGGCGAGGTGGTGCTCAAAGGCGCAACCGACGGCAACGGCAATGCGCTGCTCAATTACACGCTGGATGCCAGCCACGTGCTGATCGCCAGCAGTGGCGGTGACACCTCGATGCTGCCGTTCAATCAGCCCGCGCTGGACCTGAGCGAGTTCGCCGTGGCCGGGCGCGACAACGCCTGGTTCGACGTGTTCACCTGGTCGGGCCGCGATCTGTACCGCCCGGGCGAGACCGTGCGCATCTCCGCCCTGCTGCGTGACAACGACGGCAAGCCGGTCAAGCCTCAGCCCGTGTTCCTGCGCCTGAAGCAGCCGGACGGCAAGACCTTCCGCGAGACCCGCCTGACCCCGGGCGAGCAGGGCTACTTCAGCTTCGAACAGCTGATTCCGGCCGAGGCCCCGACCGGGCGCTGGCAGGTGGAGTTCCGCACCAACCCGGCCAGCAAGGAAGCGATCCAGGGCATGACCCTGCGCATCGAGGAATTCCTGCCCGAGCGCATGAAGCTGGACCTGGACAGCGCCCAGAAGACGCTCAAGCCGGGCGAGCCGCTCAAGCTGCAGGCCGATGCCGCGTATCTGTACGGTGCGCCGGCCGACGGCAACCGCTTCACCGCACGGTTGGCCGTGGCGGCCGAGCAGTCGCCGGTCGAGTCCCTGCCGGGCTATTTCTTCGGCGACCCGACCACCGCGCTGCCGCGCGAGGCGCGTGACGTCATCGATACCGAGTTCCCGGCCGACGGCAAGCTGCGCCAGGACGTGGAGCTGCCGGCCGAGGTCAAGCCGACCGCGCCGATCGCCGTCGTACTGTCCGGCAGCGTGTATGAAACCGGTGGCCGCACGGTGACCCGCACCCTGAAGCGGGTGATGTGGCCGGCAACGGCGCTGGTCGGTGTACGCCCGCTGTTCGATCCCAAGGACGGCGCCGATGCCAACAGTAATGCGCGCTTCGAACTGATGCGCGTGGACGCGGCGGGCAGGCCGCAGCCGGCCAAGGGCCTGAAGGTCACGCTGGTGCGCGAGCTGCGCGACTATCACTGGACCTTCAACGACAACCGCTGGGATTACGATTTCACCCGTCGCTTCGAGAACAAGGACACCCGCACCGTCGACGCCGGCAGTGCGGCGGTCGGTGTCGATGTCCCGGTGGAGTGGGGTGAGTACCGGCTGGACGTGTTCGACCCGGCCACCGGGCTGACCAGCCGCTATCCGTTCAATGCCGGCTGGAGCTGGAACGACGACAACCGCGGCCTGGATGCGCGCCCGGACAAGGTCAAGCTCGCGCTGGACAAGACCGGCTACAAGGCCGGCGATACCGTGCGCGTCACCGTGACCCCGCCGCATGCCGGCAAGGGCGTGCTGATGGTCGAGAGCGACAAGATGCTCTACGTCCAGGATATCGACGCCAAGCCGGGCAGCACCTACGACATTCCGGTCACGGCCGAGTGGGAACGCCACGACGTCTACATCACCGCGCTGGTGTTCCGTGGCGGCAGTGCCCCGAGCAAGATCACCCCGGCCCGTGCGGTCGGCGTGGTGCATGTGCCGATGGACCGCAAGGCACGCCAGATCGCGGTCGGCCTGGTCGCACCCAAGCAGATGCGTCCGGAGCAGACGCTGCCGGTCACCGTGAGTGCCCCGCAGCTGGCCGGCAAGGTCGCGCATGTGACCGTCTCGGCGGTGGATGTGGGCATCCTCAACATCACCCGCTTCCCGGTGCCCGATGCCGCCGCGCACTTCTTCGCGCAGCGCCGCCTGGGTGTGGATGCCTATGACATCTACAGCCGCGTGATCGAAAGCTTCGACGGCAGCAGCGGCAAGTTGAAGTTCGGCGGCGACATGGCACTGGCGGCGATGCCGCAGGCCAAGCGCCCGACCGCGCGCGTGCAGACGGTGGACCTGTTCTCCGGCCCGGTGAAGCTCGATGCCAAGGGCATCGCCCGGGTCGCGCTGAAGGTGCCTGATTTCAACGGCACCCTGCGCGTCTCGGCGCTGGTGTATGCCGATGACCAGTACGGCAAGCGTGACGTGGAGACCGTGGTGCGCGCGCCGATCCTGGCCGAGGCGAGCATGCCGCGCGTGATGGCGCCCGGCGATACCAGCACCGTGACCCTGGACGTGCAGAACTTCACCGGCACGCCGGGCGAGTTCAAGGTGCAGGTCGATGGCATCGGGCCGCTCACCCTGGGCGAATCCAGCCGCACGCTCAAGCTCAACGCCGACGCCAAGAGCACGCTGAGCTTCCCGCTGACCGCGCGCGAGGGCTACACGGTAGCCAAGGTCCGCGTACGCGTGGATGGCAACGGCTTCAAGGTCGATCGCCGCTATGACCTGCCGGTACGCGCGGCGTGGCCGCAGGTGCTGCGCGCACAGACCCGCACGCTGGATCCGCTGGCCGCGGTCACGATGGAGGCCGGGCTCGCCGATGGCCTGATGAACGACTCGGTGACCGCGCGCATGCTGGTCAGTGCGCTGCCGCCGATTCCGTTCGCCAGTGCCTTGAACGGCGCACTCAACTATCCGTATGGCTGCGCCGAGCAGACCACCAGCAAGGGCTACGCGGCGCTGATGCTGGATGAGGCGACCTCGGCCATGCTGGGCGCGGACGGGCTGGATGCCAAGACCCGCCGTGAGCGCATGGAAGGGGCCTTCGGCCGCCTGGCCTCGATGCAGGTCGCCAACGGCAACTTCTCGATGTGGGGCGACGACGGCTACATCAATCCTTGGCTGACGCCGTACATCGCCGAGTTCCTGCTCGACGCCAAGGACGCCGGCTTCGCCGTGCCGGACAACGTGCTGCAGAAGGCACTGAACCGGCTGAGCGAAGACCTGCTGTCCGGTGGCAACCAGTTCTATGGCGAGGACCGCCGCGAGAACCTGAAGTTCGCCAACCAGGCGTATTCGGGCTACGTGCTGGCACGGGTCAACCGTGCACCGCTGGGGACCCTGCGCGCGCTGTACGACAACGAGCGCAGCAAGTCGCTGACCGGCCTGTCGCTGGTGCACCTGGGCATCGCACTGTCGCTGCAGGGCGATCACAAGCGCGGCGATGCGGCCATTGCCGCCGGCTTCGCCAAGAGCGCGGACGACCGCCCGGCCTACTTCGGCGATTACGGCAGCGCGGTGCGCGATGACGCGTTGATGATCGCGCTGCTGCACGAGCGCAAGCTGTCCAAGCCGGCCTACGATGCACGTGCGGTCGATCTCGGCCGCGCGCTGGACGCCCGCCGCAACAGTGGCTGGATGTGGCTGAGCACCCAGGAGCAGGTGGCGCTGGCGCGCATGGGCAAGGCGCTGTCGGCCAACCAGAAGAAGCTGGTATCCGGTGAACTGGTGGTCGGTGGCGAAAGCGAGAGCATCTCCGCGCGCCGCATGTTCGGCCGCAGCTTCGACTACGCCGCGCTGGCCAAGGGCGTGCGCTTCACCCCGCAGGGGGAGCCGCCGATGTTCGCCAGCCTGGAAGTGGCCGGCATTCCGCGCAACCCGCCCGAACCGGACAGCCGCACGCTGGGCGTGGAGCGCAGCTGGTACACCACCGACGGCAAGCCGTGGACGCCGCGGCCGCTGAAGGAAGGCGAGGCCCTGATCGTGCGGGTCAGTGTCACCCCGAACGTGGACATGCCCGATGCACTGCTGACCGATCTGCTTCCGGCCGGGTTGGAGATCGAGAACTTCAACCTGGGCGATGCCAAGCAGTGGGCCGATGTGGTGGTCGATGGGTTGAGCGTCAACGACCGCGGCGATGCGGCCAACATCAAGCACGAAGAGTTCCGCGACGATCGCTATGTGGCCGCGCTGAAACTCTCGCGTGGCAGCACTGCCAAGGTGTTCTATCTGGTGCGTGCGGTCACGCCGGGCACCTACCGCGTGCCGCCACCGCTGGTGGAGGACATGTACCGTCCGGACCTGCGCGGCGTAGGGCGCAGCCTCCCGGCATCGCTGACCGTGGTGCAGCCCTGATCGCAGGGCGGGCCGTCCGCGTGACGGCCCGCCTGCCTCGTTGCTGACCTGACATGACGTCTCATTTTTCCAAGCGGTGGTGGGCGTCGGCGGTGCGCAGTGTGCTGCCGTACCTGCGTTGGGGTACGGCTGCGGTGCTCACGCTGCTGCTGGTGCTGGATCTCGCGTTTCCGCCACCGCTGCCCAGGCAGCGTGATACCAGTACCCTGGTGGTCGCACGCCATGGCACCCCGTTGCGCGCGTTCGCCGACGCCGACGGCGTGTGGCGCTACCCGGCCTCGGCCGACAGTGTGTCGCCACTGTATCTGCAGGCACTGCTGAACTACGAAGACCGCTGGTTCTGGCGGCATCCGGGTATCAATCCGTGGGGGCTGCTGCGGGCCGGCAAGCAATGGCTGTTCGAGCAGCGGATCGTCTCCGGTGGTTCAACCCTGACCATGCAGGTCGCGCGTATTCTCGATCCGCATACGCGCACGCCCTGGGGAAAGGCCAAGCAGCTGCTGCGCGCGGTGCAGCTGGAACTGCACCTGAGCAAGACTCAGATCCTGGCGCTGTACCTGGAGCGTGCGCCCTACGGTGGCACCATCGAAGGCGTGGAAGCGGCGAGCTGGGCCTATCTGGGCAAACCGGCCTCGCAGCTCTCGCACGCCGAGGCGGCGTTGCTGGCGGTGCTGCCGCAGTCACCCAGCCGGTTGCGCCCGGACCGCCACCCGGAAGCGGCCCAACGCGCGCGCGACAAGGTGCTCGAACGCATGGTGTCCCTCGGTGTGTGGTCACGCGAGGAGGTCGACGACGCCCGCATCGAACCGGTGGTCACCCGCGCCCTGCAGCCGCCGCTGCATGCCGCACTGCTCGCCCAGCGCCTGCGTTCGGCACAGCCACGGGCCGCGCGGATCGAGAGCACGCTGGATATCGGCCTGCAGCGCACGCTGGAGGAACGGGTGTCCTCGTACTTTTCGCAGCTGCCCGAGCGCACCTCGGCGGCGCTGCTGGTGGTGGACAACCGCACGCTGGAAGCCCGCGCGTACGTCGGCTCGGTGGCCTTCGGCGACAAGCAGCGGCTGGGCCATGTGGATATGGTCCAGGCGTGGCGCTCGCCGGGCTCCACGCTCAAGCCGTTCCTGTACGGCATGGCGCTGGACGATGGCCTGATCCATTCCGAAAGCCTGATGGTGGATGCGCCGCAGAGTTTTGGCGGCTATCGCCCCGGCAACTTCGATGCGGCCTTCAACGGGCCGGTCAGTGCCGCCACGGCCCTGCGCCTGTCGCTCAACGTGCCCGCGGTGGACCTGCTCGACCGGGTCGGCTCGGCCCGTTTCGCCGCACGCCTGTCGCATGCGGGCATCAACCTGCGGTTTCCCCACGGCAGTGCGCCGAACCTGTCGCTGATTCTGGGCGGCACCGGTGCGCGGCTGGAGGATCTGGTCGGTACCTTCGCCGCGTTCAACCGCAACGGCATCGCCGGGCGGGTGCGTTACACCGCCGGGGATGCGGTGATCGAGCGGCGCCTGATGTCGCCCGGCGCGGCGTGGATCACGCGGGAGGTGCTCGAGTCCAATCCACGCCCGGGCTATGGCACCGGTACCTTCGATGTCACCGGCCGCCCGCGCGTGGCCTGGAAGACCGGCACCAGCTACGGCTACCGCGATGCCTGGGCGATCGGCACCACGCGGCATTACACGGTGGGCGTCTGGGTCGGGCGACCGGATGGCACGCCGCTGCCCGGCCAATACGGTGCGGTGACCGCCCTGCCGTTGATGTTTGAAGTGGTCGACAGTCTGCCGCGCCAGGCCGGCGATGCGAGCGCGGCACCGATGCCGGCGAGCGTGGCGCAGACCGACATCTGCTGGCCCACCGGTGGCCTGGCCGAACAGACTGCAGCGACGCTGTGCCAACGGCGGATGCCGGCCTTCGTGCTGGATGGCGTGGTACCGCCGACCTTTGCCGAGCGCGAGGCGCGGCTGTGGCAACCGGGTCTGCAGCGGTTCCAGGTGGATGCGCGCACCGGGCTGCGGCTGTCGCCCGAGTGCAGTCGGCCGCACGAAGTAGAGCAGCGCGAGATCGCGCGCTGGCCGGCGCTGTTGTCACCGTGGTTGCCGCAGGCCCAGCGCCAGGCCTCGCAGTTGCCGGCCCTGTCGCCGGATTGCAGCGACGATGGGCGTGAGAGCGGTGGCACCCTGCACATCGAAGGGTTGAACGACCGCGCCACCCTCGCACGCGCACCGAATGCCGAACACGGCGTGCGCCTGCAACTGCGGGCGCTGGGCAATGAGACCACGGTCGATTGGTTGCTGGACGACCGCTGGATCGCCCGCACCGAAGGCGCGCGACTGTTCCAGCGTGATTTCGACGAGGTGGGCGAGCACACGTTGACCGCGTTGGCGGCCGATGGTGCATGGACGCAGGTGCGGTTCCGTATCCTGCGCTGACGTCGCGCCGCGAAGACGCCGGTAGTGCCGGCCGCTGGCCGGCATCGCAGTGCGTTCGGATCCTGCGCGGAGCCGGCCAGCGGCCGGCACTACACGTCTGTTCGGATCCTGCGCGGAGCCGGCCAGCGGCCGGCACTACACGTCTGTCCGGGTCCTGCGCGGAGCCGGTACGTGGCCGGGGTTACTCCCCGATCCAGCCGTCGAGCAGATCGGCGAATTCGTCGGCGTGCTCCTCTTCCTGGGCGAGGATCTCTTCCAGGATGCGCTTGGTCGTGGTGTCCTTGTCGCCCACGAAGTTGATCATCTCGCGGTAGCTGTCGATCGCGATGCGTTCGGCGATCAGGTTCTCACGGACCATGTCGCGCAGGTCGCTGCCTTCCTTGTACTCGGCGTGCGAGCGCGCGGTAAGCGTATCCGGGTTGAGGTCCGGTTCGCCGCCGAGCTGCACGATGCGTTCGGCCAGCTTGCCGGCGTGCGCCTGTTCCTGCTGTGCATGCTCCAGGAACTCGGCCTTGATCGCGTCGGCGAGCATGCCCTTGGCCATGAAGTAATGGCGGTAGTAGCGCAGCACGCACACGTATTCGGTGGCGAGCGCATCGTTGAGCAGCTTGATCACCGCCTCGCGGTCGGCGCTGTAACTGTCGGTGATCGCGCCGTCTTCGATATCCTTGCGGGCCTTGGCGCGCAGGGTCGCGGTGTCGCTGATGCCCGGCGGACGGGCGTTGTCGGGAGCGGCGTTGTGTTGCTTGTTGGCTGGCTTGGACATGGCTGGCCGGTTTCCTTTGTTGCGTGGGTCTAGCGGGGGAGATGCTCCAGCACGTACTGCGCTGAAGACACCTCGAATTTTCCGGGTTCCTCGATGAAGGTTTCGCGCACGACACCGTCTTCCACATACAGCGCGAAGGGACGCGAGCGCGTGCCCATGCCCGAACTGCTGGCATCCATTTCCAGGCCCAGCGCCCGGGTGAATTCACCATTGCCGTCGGACAGCATCTGCAGCCCCTCGGGGACCTGTTGGCTCTCGCCCCAGGCCTTCATGACAAACGGGTCGTTGACCGCCATGCAGAACACCTCGATGCCGCGGTGGCGGAATTCGGGGAACTGCTCGATGAAGCCGGGCAGGTGCCGGGCCGAACAGGTCGGGGTGAATGCGCCGGGCACGCCGAACAGCACCGCCTTGCGCGAGTCGAACAGGGCATGGGTGTCGATGGTCTCCATGCCCTCGCGGATGCGCTTGAGGGTGACTTCGGGAATGCGGTCGCCAACGTGGATGGTCATGCGGACTCCTTGGACACAGGCAGGGTAGTGAGGGGCATGGGATGGCCATGTCAACATGTTGAAAACCGGCCGTGCAGACCCATCTTCAGTGGGAAAGGCGGGCCACGGGGGCAGCGTAGCCGCCCGGGATGTCCGCCGCATTGCGCAGGATCATTCGCCCCCGGCGTCACGGTGGGCCGACCCGCAGCAGCTAGAATTGCGCGGACGGCGCCCGCCCACGCGGGTGGCCGAACTTAGTCGAGGTGTTTGGATGGAATTCAAGGATTACTACGCCACGCTCGGGGTGGAACCCACCGCGGGCGATGCTGAGATCAAGACCGCTTACCGCCGCCTGGCGCGCAAGTACCACCCGGATGTGAGCAAGGAAGCCGGGGCCGAGGACAAATTCAAGGCGGTCAACGAGGCGTATGAGGCGCTGCGCGATCCGCAGAAGCGCGCGGCCTATGACCAGCTCAAGGCGCAGGGCTACCGGCCCGGCGAGGAGTTCCATACCCCGCCGAACTACGGCGGTGGGCAGGGCTATGATTTCGAGGAGGTGTTCGGGGGCGGCGCCGGTGGCGGCGGCTTCAGCGATTTCTTCGAAAGTCTGTTCGCGCGCCAGCGCGGCGGTGGCGGCGGGCGTGCCAGCGGTTTCGGCGGTGCCAGCCAGGGCCCGCAGCCGACCCGCGACACCCGCGCCAAGCTGTCGGTCCCGCTGGAGGCCGCCTACCAGGGCGACAGCCTGCGCATCAACGTCAACGGCAAGCAGCTGGATGTGCGCGTGCCCAAGGGCATCCGCCCGGGCCAGGTGATCCGCCTGACAGGGCAGGGCACCGGTGGCGGCAACCTGCTGCTGGAAGTGGAGTACGCCGAGCACCCGCAGTTCGAGGTGGATGGCCGCAACATCCTGTACACCCTGCAGGTGACCCCGTGGCAGGCGGCGCTGGGCACCAGCATCAGCGTGCCGACCCTGGGCGGTGCGGTGGACCTGAAGGTGCCGGCCGAGTCCGATGCCGGGCGCAAGCTGCGCCTGCGTGGCCGTGGCCTGCCGGGCAACCCGGATGGCGATCAGATCGTGGAGCTGGAAATCATCGCACCGGCGCCCACCGATGAGGCGCAGAAGAAGGCCTACAAGGCGCTGGCCAAGGCCTTCGGCGAGAAGGTGTGAGGCATCGGCATCACGCCGTCGGCGGTTCCTGGTGGCTGAAAACGCGCTCCAGCACCTCCGACAGCTCGTCTTCGGAGAACGGCTTGGTGATGTAGGCCTTCGCCCCCTGCCGCATGCCCCACATGCGGTCGGTGTCCTGGTCCTTGGTGGTCACCAGGATCACCGGAATGTGCCTGGTCGAGGCGTCGCGGGCCAGCGTCCGGGTCGCCTGGAAACCGTTGAGGTTGGGCATCACCACGTCCATCAGCACCAGATCGGGCAGCTCGGCCTTGGCCGCTTCCACCCCGGCCGCGCCGTCGGTGGCGGTCAGGATCTGGTGCCCGAGTTTCTCGACGATCCGCTGTATCCCCAACAGCTGCGACGGTGAATCGTCGACGATCAGAATGCGTGCCATGGTGTTCCCCGTGTGATGCCCGCAGTGTAGTGCGGGCATCGCGCCGTCGTGAAGCGCCGGGCGTGCCGTCCGTCGCCCGGCTGCCACGCTCAGTCGATTCGTACCACCGTGCGGCCGTGGTTGCCGCCGGCAAGCAGGGTATCGAACGCCGCCGGCAGGCCATCCAGCCCGATTTCGCCCGTACAGATGGCGTCCAGATGCGCCGGCTTCCACGCAGCACCCAGCTTCTCCCAGACCGCTTCGCGCAGCTCGCGCGGTGCACTGGAGGAGGACACCCCGATCAGCGACACGCCGCGGATGATGAAAGGCATCACCGTCATCTCCAGCTCCGCGCTGGCGGCCAGGCCGGCACTGACCACGGACCCGTAAGGCACGGTCTGGGCCAGCAGGCTGGTCAGCATCGCGCCACCCGCGTTGTCCAGCCCACCGCCGAAGCGCGCCGACTCCATCGGGCGGGTGGTTGCCAGCACCTCACGCGGCAGGACCTCGCGCGCACCCAGGCCACGCAGATAGTCGGCCTGGTCGGCCTTGCCACTGATCGCATGCACCTCGAAGCCCGCGCGGGTAAAGATGTCCACCGCCAGCGAGCCGACCCCGCCGGTGGCCCCGGTCACGGCCAGCGGCCCGTGGGCAGGGGTCTGCCGGTTGTCCAGCATCCGCACCAGGGCCAGCGCGGCGGTGAAGCCGGCCGTGCCCAGGATCATCGCCTCGCGCGGGGTCAGTCCCGTCGGTTGCCGGATCACCGCGCTGGCGGCCAGGCGCACATACGGGCTGTAGCCGCCATCGCGGGTCTCGCTCAGCCCGCAGCCGGTGGCGAGCACCGCATCACCCTCGCCGTAGGCCGGATCGGTCGAGGCGACCACCGTGCCTGCCACGTCGATGCCGCCGACCAGCGGGAAACGCCGCAGGATCCTGCCCTTGCCGGTGCCAGCCAACGCATCTTTATAGTTGACCGAGGACCAGTGCGCGCGGATCACCACCTCGCCCGGGTTGAGCTGCGCCAGCCCGATCGGTTCCAGCCCGGCGTGGTAGCCGGTATCGTCCTGGTGGATGCGGAAGGCGTTGAACCGGTCGGGAATTGCCATGAAGATGCCTGACGGGGGGAAACCACTACCTTACCCGCTGCGGTTATGAATCGTTCCCGGAGATGCGTGACCCCTTCCAATCCTGTCGATCTGCCCCATCTAGTAGAATCGACAACGTTTTAACGGTTGACGGTGCGGGAGTGGCCCGCAGGCAACCTTACCTTGATGGAGCGTGCATGGCCTGGAATACACCCGGCGGCAACAAGGGCGGACAAGGCCCCGACGAGAATCGACGTGGGCCGTTCGGTCCTCGCGGTGGCGGCAATGGCGGCGGTTGGGGCGGTTTGCCCGGTCCGTTGAAAGACCTGTTCGATGGCGGCATCCTGCGGTGGGTCGCGGTGGCTGCGGTGTTGCTGCTGCTGTTCTCCAGCTTCCAGCTGATCGGCGAACAGCAACGCGGTGTGGTCCTGCGCTTTGGCCAGTTCTCGCGCATCCTGGGGCCCGGCCCGAACTTCAAGCTGCCCTGGCCGATCGAGTCGGTGACCAAGGTCAACGCCACCCAGATCAAGACCTTCAGCAGCCAGGTACCGGTGCTGACCCGGGACGAGAACATCGTCAACGTCTCGGTCAACGTGCAGTACCGCATCGCCGATCCGCAGCAGTACCTGTTCGGTTCGGTCTCGGCCGACCAGGTGCTGGAGCAGTCGGCGCAGAGCGCGGTGCGCGAACAGGTCGGTCGTGCCGATCTCAATGCCGTGCTGAACAACCGCGGCCCGCTGGCCGTGGTCGCCGAAGAGCGCCTGCAGACCTCGCTGAAGGCCTATCAGACCGGTCTGGTCGTGACCGGCCTGACCCTGCCCGATGCGCGCCCGCCGGAAGAGGTGAAGCCGGCCTTCGACGAGGTCAACGGTGCCCAGCAGGTCAAGGAACGCCTGATCAACGAAGCCCAGGCCTACGCGGCCAAGGTCGTGCCGGAAGCGCGCGGCCAGGCCTCGCGTGCACGTACCACCGCCGAAGGTTACAAGCAGGCCGTGGTTGCCAAGGCCGAGGGTGATGCCGAGCGCTTCAGCCTGCTGCAGGCCCAGTACAAGGACGCCCCGGAAGTCACCCGCAAGCGCCTGTGGCTGGAAACGGTGCAGACGGTGCTCTCGGAGAACCGCAAGATCATCGGCGGCGATGGCCGCCAGCTGATCTACGTGCCGATGCCGGGCGACACCCGCACCAGCACCAACGCCGCTCCGGCGGTGACCCCGGAAGTCATGCTGCCGTCGCTGCCTGCCAGCACGGCCGTGGATGGCGTTCGCAATGCGGAGCGTCCGACGACGCGCCCGACCGGTCGTGAGGAGGGCAGCCGATGAGAAGTTCACTGTGGATTGGTCTGGCCGTAGCGGTCCTGCTGGGCCTGCTGGGCTCGGTGTACGTGGTCCGTGAGGACCAGACCGCGATGGTGTTGAACCTGGGCAAGGTGGTCCGTGCGGACATCAAGCCGGGCCTGCACTTCAAGGTGCCGCTGGTGGAAACGGTGCGGGTGTTCGACCGCCGCTTCCAGGTGCTGGACACCGCGCCGGCGCGTTACTTCACCGCCGAGCAGAAGGACGTCAGCGTGGACTTCTTCGCCATCGGCCGGATCTCCGACGTGCGCAGCTACTACCGCGCCACCGGCGGCGATGCGACCCTGGCCAACGCCCGCCTGGCGCCGATCATCACCGACTCGCTGCGCAACCAGATCAACTCGCGCACCCTGCAGCAGCTGGTGTCGGGCGACCGCACCGAACTGATCGCCAACCAGTTGACCGGCATCAACAAGGCGGTCAAGGAACTGGGCATGGAGATCGTCGACCTGCGCATCAAGCAGATCGACCTGCCCACCGACAGTCAGGTGATCAACGATGTGTACGAGCGCATGCGCGCTCAGCGCAAGCAGGAGGCCGCAAAGCTGCGCGCCGAGGGTGAGGAGCAGTCGCTGACCATCCGTGCCCAGGCGGACCGCGACAGCACGGTGATCGTGGCCGAAGCCGAGCGCGATGCGCAGCAGCTGCGTGGTGCCGGCGATGCCGAAGCCGCGCGCATCTACGGCAAGGCCGGCTCGGCCGACCCGTCGTTCTACGCCTTCTACCGCAGCCTGGAGGCCTATCGTGGGTCGATGGCCGACGGTAACGGCGTGATCGTGCTCGACAAGAACGACCCGTTCCTGCAGTACCTCAAGAGCGATCGCTGAGGCCGCAGGCGGCAGGTAACCCACGGGGACCCGGTGCAGACCGGGTCCCCGTTTTGTTGGTGGAGATGTCATGAAAGAGTTGTTCTCGGCCCTGTGCCTGGTCGCCGTGCTTGAAGGCCTGTTCCTGTTCGCCGCCCCGTTGGCCTGGAAGCGCATGGCCGAACAGCTGTTGATGCTGCGCAGCAGCGCCCTGCGTGCGTGGGGCGGGATGATCCTGCTGGCCGGCCTGACCACGCTCTGGTGGATCCGTCACGCATAGCGCCGGACGTTGCCCGGCCCCTGACACGGTTGCCGGCCTCTGGCCGGTACTACCCGGTGGGCCCCCGTCCTGACCGGTTGCCAACACGGGCCGCCAGCGGGGTGGCACCTGCCCAGGGAAACCCGGATAATGCAAAAAAGCCGGACGGGCCTCCCCGTTCGGCTTTTTCCGTGTCTGGGCCTTCCATCGCCGGCCGCTCCCCGTTTGGAGCCGCCATCACCGCGCTGGCCAGCCCTGCCACGGTTTACCCGTCCGCGGCCCCGATGGCCGCAACATATGAGGAGCCCGTCATGGGTCAGTCTGTCGTAGTGCTTGGTGCCCAGTGGGGCGATGAAGGCAAGGGCAAGATCGTCGATCTGCTCACCGAGGAAATCGGTGCCGTAGTGCGTTTCCAGGGCGGCCACAACGCCGGCCACACCCTTGTCATCAATGGCAAGAAGACCGTGCTGCACCTGATCCCGTCGGGCATCCTGCGCGAAGACGCGCTGTGCCTGATCGGCAACGGCGTGGTGATCTCGCCGGCCGCGCTGCAGAAGGAAATCGCCGAGCTGGAAACCTCCGGCGTGGAAGTGCGTTCGCGCCTGAAGATCTCCCCGGCCGCGCCGCTGATCATGCCGTACCACATCGCCCTGGACCAGGCGCGCGAACGCGCTGCCGGCGGCAAGGCGATCGGCACCACCGGCCGTGGCATCGGCCCGGCGTATGAAGACAAGGTGGCGCGTCGCGGCATCCGCATCGCCGACCTGCATTACCCGGCCCAGCTGGAAGAACTCCTGCGCACCGCGCTGGATTACCACAACTTCGTGCTGACCAAGTACCTCAATACCGACGCGGTCGACTTCCAGAAGACCTACGACGAAGCACTGGCCTTCGGCGAATACGTCGAGCCGATGAAGTCCGACGTCGCCGGCATCCTGCACGACCTGCGCAAGCAGGGTAAGCGCGTGCTGTTCGAAGGCGCCCAGGGCGCACTGCTGGACATCGACCACGGCACCTACCCGTACGTCACCAGCTCCAACACCACCGTGGGTGGTGCACTGGCCGGTGCCGGCGTCGGCGCCGATGCGATCGACTACGTGCTGGGCATCGCCAAGGCCTACGCGACCCGCGTCGGCGGTGGCCCGTTCCCGACCGAGCTGGACGATGAAGTCGGCCAGGGCATCCGCGACCGCGGTGCCGAATACGGCGCCTCGACCGGCCGCCCGCGTCGCTGCGGCTGGATGGACATCGTCGCGCTCAAGCGCGCCGTGGCCATCAACGGCATCAGCGGCCTGTGCATCACCAAGCTGGACGTGCTCGACGGCATGGAGAAGCTGAAGGTCTGCATCGCCTACGAATACCGTGGCAAGCGTACCGAGTACGCGCCGCTGGACGCGCAGGGCTGGGAAGAATGCACGCCGGTGTACCTGGAGTTCCCGGGCTGGACCGAGAACACCCACGGCATCACCAACTGGGATGACCTGCCGCCGGCCGCCCGCGCTTACCTGCGCGCGCTGGAAGAGCTGGCCGGTTGCCCGGTCAGCATCGTCTCGACCGGCCCGGACCGCGACCACACCATGGTCCTGCAGGACCCGTTCGCCTGATCAGGCGCGGGCGTGCCGGGCATGCCCGGTAGTGCCTGAAGGTGCAGGAAAAGCCCCGCGAAAGCGGGGCTTTTTCGTGGCGGGGGCGCCTCAGCGCTGGCCGATGCCCATCCGCACTTCGGACAACTCCAGGTTGCCGTCCTGGTTCGCATCCAGCCGTTGGAAACGCATCTCCGAGGAGCGGCGCATCTCTTCGGCACTCATTTCGCCGTCACCGTTCTGGTCGGCGATGCGTACCCATTCGGCTGCCGAGAACTCGCCATCACGCTGCGGCCCCAGCACCGCCTGCACTTCATCGACGCTCACGCGGTAGTTGTGATCCGCATCGACCACACGGAAGAACGCGTCACCGTCGTACTCATCACGGCTGACCTTGCCATCGCCATTGCGATCCAGCATCGCGAAGCGGTCCGATGCGGTGGCAGGCAGGTCCTGCGCCGCGGCAGCACCTGCTGCGAGTACGCCAGACAACGCGAGCAGGGCGATACGGGGCGCGGACATCGTCACGGTCTTCTCCAGAACGGGCAGGGCGTGCCGTCAGGGCCCAGTGTCCGCCGCGTGGATGACCACGACAACGGCAATTTCCCGCATTCGCGCCAGTAGTTTTACTGAGTGCGCCCGGGCAGCTGACCGCAACGTTCGCGCCCGCGCCATCGACACCATGGCATGCTGTGCAGCCACTCAACGAGACGCCGGGGCGGCATGGAAACGGGAGATCAGGCGGGCATCGGCATGAGCAGCGCGTACCTCGCCCTGCATGCGGTGGTATCCGAGCTTGAAGTGCTGTTGCGCGGCGACGGCGAACGCCACTGGGCGGACTGGATGCGGCGCGTCATCACCCAGCTCGAGCAGGGCAATGCCGGCGCGCCGGAAAGCCTGCTGCGCGCCTACGGTGGCATGGGGTCTTTCAACGACCTCGCGCTTGGCCAGGATTACAGCAACGGCCGCTTCCAGTGGAAGGCAGACGCTGGCGAACTCAATGACCGCCTGGATGCGCTGCGCGGCCGTGCCTGGGAACTGGCGCGGGCGATCCGGGACGCTACCCGGCCCCCGTTGATCAGAGCGCCTGCTGACCTTTCAGCACCGGATAGGGATTGATGGATTCGCCTTTCCACCACTGCTTTTCCGGGCCCAGTACGTGGATCTCGAAATGCAGGTGCGGCGCGTCGGGGCTGGCATTGCCGGTGCTGCCGACATAGCCGATCACCTCGCCACGCTTGATGGTCTTCTTCTCGGCCAGACCGTCGGCATAGCGGTCCAGGTGCGCGTAGTAGTAGCAGTAGCGGCCGCTCGGCTCGAACTGGTACACGGTCAGCCCGCCCCGCACGCTGTCGAACAACTTTTCGACCGTCCCATCGGCAACCGCCAGCACCGGCGTGCCGTTTGGCGCAAGGATGTCGATCGCATCGTGCACGCGACCTTCGCTGCGTGCATCGGTGAAGGTGTCCTGCAGTTGCTCGGCACCGATGCCCTGCACCGGGAGCAGCAAGGCCCCGGCCGCGTTTTCCGGTGCCGGTGCGGCACCGCCCGCGTCAGGCGCGGGCGGTGTGGGCGTGGTCTGGATCGGTACCGGCGTCGGGGCCGGGGTGGCAGCAGGTGGCGGTGGCGCATCGAGTGCGGCGCGGGTGGAACTCGTGGCCGAGCCTATCTTGGCCGGCTCGGCGGCTCCCAGGCGGGCAGAGGGGCCAGGCCCCAGCAGCCAATACCCGACCACGCCGATGACCAGGCCCACCGCCAGCAGTCGCAGGATCTTCATCTGCTTACTCCTGCATCACGACCGGCACGGAGGCATCCACGGCGTCGGCCACCTGCAGCGCATCCCAGTTGGTCATGCGCACGCAGCCGTGCGATTCGGTCTTGCCAACGTGGCCGGGCTCCGGGGTGCCGTGCAGGCCGTAGTGCGGCTTGGAGATATCGATCCAGACCACGCCGACCGGATTGTTCGGGCCGGGCGGCAGCACCGCTTTGCTGTCACCGGCCTTGGCGTCCCAGAACAGCTTGGGGTTGTAGTGGAAGGTCGGATCGCGCGAAATGCCCAGGATCTTCCACTTCCCGATCGGCAGCGGGTCATGCTTGCTGCCCGAGGAAACCGGGAACTGCGCATACACCTTGCCCTCGGCATCGAACAGGCGCAGCGTCGAGTCGGATTTGTCGATCACCAGCTTGCTGGCCTTGGCCAGCGGCGTGACGGAGATGTTCGGTACCTGGATCACACTGCCGGCCTTGCCCAGGTCCACGCCCGGGTTGAGGGTTTTCAGCAGTTCCGGCGAGGCATGGAAGCGTTCGCCCAGCGCTTCTTCCACCGAGCCGAAGCCGAGCGCTTTCAACTTGGCCTGTTCGGCCGGGCCCTTCGGCACGGGGTTGAACGGGCCGGCAACGTCCTCGGCGGTCAGCGTATAGCGCACCAGGGGCGGAGCGCTGTCCGGCTGCAGGGCCTTCCACGTCGCATCGTCCAGTTCGCCGGTGACCTTCAATCCTCGCGCGGCCTGGAAGCCGGAGACCGCGCGTTTCTGGTTCGAACCGACTTCGCCATCGATCTGCCCCGGCGAGAAATGGGCGCGATCCAGCAACACCTGCGCGTGCAGATCAGAGCGGACGCCGGTCGCCACGGGTGTCTTGGCGGTGGCCGTGTCAGCGGGAGTGGGCGCGGGTGCCGTCTGTGCGACCGCCCAGCCGGAGGACGCTCCCAAGGCGAGGGCGAGCGCGGTGAGGCGGGCGATTCGGTGCAGGCGAAGGGACATCGGCAACTCCAGCGGGAACGTGTTTCCACCATGCCTGCCCGGTGTGCGCACTCGCCGTGAAAACCCTGACGCGCGGCTGAGTGGCGTACGGGAATCCGCCTACGGCGCGCCTAAGGTGAATCCATTCACAGCGTGATCACGGCAGTCGGTCAAGCCGCTGGCCCCGGCGCCGATACCAGCCCACCCCCCACGTTTTTGGATGTCTCATGAATTATCTGCGCAACGTCAGTGTCGTCTGGCGTCTAGGTATGGGTTTTGGCCTGTTGTTGCTGCTGGTGGCGGCCGTCGTGACCACCGGCGCGACCGGCAGCGCCGTGCAGAAGCGCGCGATGCAGCAGGTGGTCGAGGTCAACGTGACCAAGGTGAGGCTGCTCTCGGACATGCTCGATGCCAACAACCAGATGATGGTCGTGCGCCGGGAGATGCTGATCCGCCAGGGCGACGGTCTGGCCGATGACGAAGCGCGCATCGCCGCGCTGGTCGCGCGCTATGAAGCCAGCTGGGCCGCCTACCAGGCGCTGCCCACGCAACCCGAGGACAAGACCATCGGCGAGGCCATCGCGGCGGCCCGCGCGGTGGCGCGTCCGCTCAACAAGCAGATGAGCGAACAGCTGCAGCAGGGCGATGTTGCCGGTGCCACGGCGCTCACCCTCGGCGCCGTGCAGCAGGCGGCCAATGGCTGGAACCAGGCGCTCAGCAATGGCGTGGTCTACGAGGAAAAGCAAAGCCGCCAGGCCGCTGCCGAGGCGATCCGGCTGGGTGAGCGGACCCTGCTGCAGTTGCTGGTGCTGGGGGCGATCGCGCTGGTGGTCGGCATCGCCGCCTCCGTGCTGATCGGCCGCAGCCTGACCGGTCCGCTGGCCCGCGCCGTCGGTCTGGCCAACCGGATGGCCAAGGGTGATCTGGCCGACGACGTGGATCTGGGCGGCCGCGATGAGATCACCCAGCTCGGCAACGCGATGGCCACGGTTCGGCAGAGCGTCCAGGGCGCCATCGCCGCGCAGCTGGACATGGCGCGTCAGCATGAAGCCGGGGCCATCAGCCATCGCATGGATGAGACGGCCTTCCCCGGTGATTTCGGGCGGATGATCCACGCCACGAACGCGTTGGTCGGTTCTCACGTCGCCGTCGAGTTCCACATGGTCGAGGTGATGCAGCGCTACGCGATCGGCGACCTCAGTCGCGACCTGGACAGCTACCCCGGCGAGAAGGCCGTGTTGACCACCACCATGGCCAACGTCAAGGACAGCCTGATGGCGATCAACCAGCAGATCGAAACGTTGGCCGCCGCCGCGCGTGCCGGTGACTTCTCGGTGCGCGGCAGCGAGCAGGCCTTCCAGTTCCAGTTCCGGGCCATGGTGGCCCAGCTCAACGGCATGATGGCCAGCTCACAGAGCAGCATCGCCGACCTGTCGCAGGTGCTGCGCGCGATCTCCACCGGCGACCTGACCGCGCGGATGGAGGGCCACTACGAGGGTGTCTTCGCGCAGATGCGCGACGATGCCACGGCGACCGCCGGGCAGTTGACCGGCATCGTGCGTCAGATCCAGGGCGCGGCCGGCAGCATCAACGATGCCGCGCAGGAACTGGCGGCCGGCCACAATGACCTGTCGCGCCGCACCGAGCAGCAGGCCGCCAATCTGGAGGAGGCGGCCGCGTCGATGGAAGAGCTGACCTCCACGGTCCGGCAGAACGCCGAACTGGCCAACCAGGCCGACCTTGAAGCCCATGCAGCCGGTGCCGCGGTCAAGGCGACCGAGCAGGCGATCGCGCAGATGGCGGCGGTGATGAGCCAGATCGACCAGTCCTCGGCGCGCATCGCCGAGATCTCCTCGGTCATCGACGGCATCGCGTTCCAGACCAACATCCTGGCGCTGAACGCTGCGGTGGAAGCGGCCCGCGCCGGCGAGAACGGGCGCGGCTTCGCGGTCGTCGCCACCGAGGTCCGGACCCTGGCCCAGCGTGCCGGCACCGCGGCCAAGGAGATCAAGGAGCTGATCGACGACGCCAGCGCCAACGTCAGGACCGGGCTGAATGTCACGGTGCAGTCCGAAGCGGCGATCGCCCGCCTGACCCAGGCCAGTTCGCGCACCAACCAGCTGATGAGCGACATCGCCGCGGCGACCAAGGAACAGGCCGCGGGCATCGAGCAGGTCAACCAGGTGGTAGTGCAGATGGACCAGGTCACCCAGCAGAATGCGGCGCTGGTGGAAGAAGCCACCGCCGCCAGCCGCGCGCTGGAGCAGCAGGCGCACGCACTGACCGGGTCGGTGGCGGTGTTCACCCTGGAACCCGATGCCACGGCGCGGGTCCGGCCGGCGCCGTTGCAGGCGGCATGATCGCGCGGCCCGCCGGGTAAACCGGAACGCCCCGCGTCGGCGGGGCGTTGTGCCGGTCGAACCCGTCCGCCGGCGCACGCTGCCGGCGGACGGGCTCAGTCGTCGTTCTCTTCCGCCGCCTCGCGACCCTGCTGGCGGATCAGCGCTTCTTCGCGCGCATCGTTGATGGCATGGCGTACGCCATCCAGGTCGATGCTGCTTTCATCCTGTTCGAATTCGCCGGTCAGCACGCTGTCCGGCAGCAGGTCGCCGGCCTCGAACAGCGCCCACATCTCTTCGCCGTACCAGGTCTCCAGCAGTTCCGGCGCCCAGCGGCCCAGATAGGCGGTGAGGTTGTTGACGTCGCGCAGCAGCATCGTGCGCGCGGCGTTGTTGCCCGCCGCACTGACCACCTGCGGGAAATCGATCACCACCGGGCCTTCCGGGCCGACCAGCACGTTGTACGGCGACAGATCGCCGTGGATCAGGCCGCAGCACAGCATCCGCACCACCTGGCGGACCAGGATCCGGTGGAACTCGCGGGCCTGTTCAGGACTGAGCTCGACCTCGCCCAGGCGCGCGGCGGAATAGCCCTCGGCATCGGTGACCAGCTCCATCACCAGCACGCCGTGGAAGTAGCCGTACGGCTCGGGCACGCGCACGCCGGCATCGCGCAGCTGGTACAGCGCTTCGACCTCGGTGTTCTTCCAGGCCGCTTCCTGCTGCTTGCGGCCGTAATTGCTCGCCTTGCCCACGGCGCGCGCTTCGCGGCTGCCACGAACCTTGCGGCCTTCCTGGTACTGCACGCGCTGCTGGAAACTGCGCTGGGCCATGTCCTTGTAGACCTTGGCACAGCGCACATCGTCGCCGCTGCGGACCACGTATACCGCTGCTTCCTTGCCGCTCTTGAGCGGGCGGAGCACTTCATCGATCACGCCGTCGTCGATCAGCGCCTGCAAGCCTTGGGGGGTCTTCACGGTATCTCGGGAATCGGCTGGCGCGGGGCCTGCCCTGGAGGGGGAGGGATTTTCGCATCTTCGGGCCGGGGGAGCCATCGACCCGGCCCGGCGCAGTGAGGTCGTTCAGCTGCGTGTACGTGCGCGACAGCTTGAAATCTGATTCACATCGGCGCGGCAGGCTGGGGCCACCTTCCAAGGAGTGTCGCCCATGATGCTGTCCCTGCTGCGCCGCACCGGTGCCGCCCTGGCCATGTTGCTGGCCGTTTCCACCGTGCATGCCCGCCCTGCGGCCACCGATACCGTGCTGATCGTGGTCAGCGGCGAAGGCCGCGACCAGGGCAGGACCCGTCCCGGCTTCGAGATGGACGAGTTCGCGCAGGCCTACCTGATCTTCCGCGACAACGGCCTGGCGGTGCAGGTCGCCAGCCCGCAAGGCGGACCGGTCGAGGCCGACAAGTTCAACGCCGAGGAGCCCTTCAACGCACGCGTCCTGGCCGATCCGGCCGCGGCCGCACTGCTGGCCGATACCCGCGCCACCGCGACCCTCAGCGCCGCCAACTATGCGGCGGTCTACGTGGTCGGTGGCAAGGGCGCGATGTTCGACCTGCCGGCCGACGCCGCGCTGCGGGGGCTGCTCGGCACGATGCACGACCGTGGCGCGGTGGTCGCGGCGGTCTGCCACGGCCCGGCCGCACTGGTGGACGTGCGGCTGGCGGACGGATCGCTGCTGGTGGCCGGGCGCCGCATGACCGGCTTCACCAATGCAGAGGAAGGGGTGTTCGGCAAGCGCTGGGCGAAGGAGTTTCCGTTCCTGCTGGAAACCGCGCTGCGCGAGCGTGGCGCGCGCTGGGAGCAGGCGCCGCTGATGATGCCCAAGCTGGTGGTGGACGGGCGCCTGATCACCGGGCAGAACCCCTATTCGACACCGGCCGTGGCCGAGGCGATCGTGCGGGCCACCGGCCGCACGCCGATCGCGCGCACGCCGTGGCGCGATGAGGCCAGCATGGCGCTGGTGCAACGCCTGCTGGCCGGTGAAGGCGAGGCGGTCAAGCGCGAGCTGGCCAGCAACCGTACCGGCTATCACGATCAGCTGATCGGCGTGCTCGGCTACTACCAGCTGCAGGCCGCGCAGGACGATGCGGCGGTACGTGACGCGCTGTCGATCATGCAGCTGGCCGCCCCGTACATGAGCGAACCGCAGCTGCCGCTGGGCATCGCACAGGCGCATTGGCGGCTGGGCGAGGTGGCACAGGCGCGCGCGGTACTCGGCAAACTGCTGGAAACCCACCCGGACATGGCCGAAGCTAGGCAGCTCAAGGACACGATCGAAGGCTGACCCATGGACGATGGCCTGCACATCCTGGTGATCGAGGACAACCCGGCGCTGCGCGCCGGCATGGCCACGCTGCTGGAGGCCCGCGGCCATCGCGTGGCCTTCGCCGCCGATGGCCGCAGTGGCCTGCGGATGGCATTGGAAGAACCGCCGGATGTGCTGGTACTGGACCTCACCCTTCCGGGCATGGATGGCCTGCGCGTATGCAGCCATCTGCGTGAGCAGGCCGACCGCCACATCCCGATCCTGATGCTGACCGCGCGCGACACGCTGGCCGACAAGCTGGTCGGCTTCCAGGCCGGTGCCGATGATTACCTGGTCAAACCGTTCGCAGGCGAGGAACTGCTGGCGCGGTGCCTGGCCCTGGCCCATCGGCACGGCCGACGCGACGGGCATGTGCTGCGCGTCGGATCTCTCGGCATCGACCGCCGCAGCGGGACCGTACACCGCGGTGAGCAGCCGATCGAGTTGCCGCAGACGGCCTACCGCCTGCTGGTGCTGCTTGCCGAAGCCTGGCCGCGTACGGTGACCCGCAGCGAGTTGATCCGGCGCCTCTGGGGCGATGAAGCACCGCCCTCGGATCCGCTGCGCTCGCATCTGTATCTGCTGCGACAGGGGCTGGACAAGCCCTTCGACCGGCCGATGCTCAAGACCGTGCACGAGGTCGGCTTCAGGCTGGAGGCCGACGCATGACGGCACGGGTGCATCGCCTGCGCAACCGGTTGATGCTGGCCTTCGCGGTGTTCGCGCTGGCGGTGGCCGGCCTGTTCGGCCTGTACGTGGCGGTGTTCGTGTACAGCGTCGAAGACCGGTTCTTCGATGCAATGCTTGAGCAGGAAGCGCAGCAGCAACTGGAGCAGCGGGCCGCGAGTGGGACCTGGTCGCCACCGCGCAATGCGTTCATGGCGGTCCATGACAGCCCTGCCAGCTTCCCCACGGATCTCAAGGCCGCCTTCGATGCTGAGCCGTGGCGCCGCGAGATCGGCGGCACCGAAGGGCGGCACTATCACCTGCGCGCGCTGCCGCCGGGCGGAGCCGGTACACCGGGATGGCTGGTCGCCGAGGTCAGCCAGCAGCTGGTGGTGCGGCCGATGCGCAGCCAGATTCTGGCGCTGCTGGTCTGGTCCGGGCTGGCCGTGGTGGTGGTCGCCATCCTGGCCGGCGCATGGCTGGCGCGACGGACCACGCGTCCCTTGTCGAAGCTGGCGGCGCTGGTCGACGGCATGGCGCCGGACAGGTTGCCGGTGGGGTTCGCCGGGGACTTCCCCGATGACGAGGTCGGCGTGCTCGCCCGCGGCCTGGACAATCTGAGCGGGCGCGTGCGTGCCTTCATTGCGCGCGAGCATGCCTTTACCCGTGATGCCAGCCATGAGCTGCGCACGCCCCTGGCGGTGATCCGCAGTGCCACCGAACAGCTGGCCAGCGAACCTGGCCTGTCCGGGGCCGGGCGGCGGCAGCTCGCGCATGTCCAGCATTCGGCGCGTCAACTCGAACAGACCGTCATCACCCTGCTGACACTGGCCCGCGAAGAGAACGTGGAACAGGACGCGACGCCACTGGCGGTGCTGCCGGTGCTGGAACAGGTGGTGGTCGAGCAGGCCGTGCTGCTGGAGGGCAAGCCGGTGGCGGTGCGGGTGGACGTGCCAGCCGACGTGAGGCTGCCGGTACCGGGGCCGGTGCTGCACATGCTGCTGGCCAATCTTGTCGGCAATGCGTTCGCGCATACCCGGGCGGGTGAGGTGTACATCGATGTGGCGGCTGGACGACTGCGCATCCGCAACACGGCGCCGGCAGGTGACCCTGACACGATCATGCAGCCATTCGCGAAAGGCGAGGGCAGCGCCGGCTTCGGGCTCGGCTTGGCGATCGTGCACCGGCTGTGCGACCGCTTCGCCATCGATCTGCGCATCGAGGGAACCGAGCACGCCACGGTCGCCAGTTTCAGCGTGCAGTAAGATGCACGGCCGGCCCTGCGCGTATGTCAGGACTTGCCGGCCGCTCGCTTGCGGGCGCCGGTCGCTGCCGTCTTTTTCGCCGGCGCCCCGGTGGCGGTTTTCGAGGCTGCTTTGCCGGTGGCCTGCTTGGCGACGGTCTTCTTCGTCGCCTTCTTTACCGTTTTCTTGATCGCGGTTTTCGTCGTCGCTTTTTCAGCGGCCTGCTTCGCCGTCTTCTTTGCAGTCTTCTTGGTGGCCTTCGCGGGCGCTGCTTTCGCAGCGGCCTTCTTCGCAGCTGTTTTCTTTACCGCTGCCTTCTTCGTCGCCGCGGTCTTCGAGGTCTTCGTGGTCTTGGCGGCGGTCTTGTTCGCACTACCGCTCTTCTTCCCGCCACCATCCTGCTTGTTGACCGTGGCCCAGGCGATGCGCTCCGCAGCCGCTTCGCTGCGGCCCTGGTCTTTCTCGCTTTCCTCGATGTGCTCGGCGTTGCGCTTCTGCTTGTCGGTATAGCTGGATTTATCACCGCGCGGCATGGTCATGCTCCTGTCTGGTGACGAAGGTGGCGCCGCTCAGGAGAGCGTGCGCACCTTCGGTTCGCGGGCCCACTGCCGCGTAGCGGCGGCGGCAAGGAAGGCCTTGGCATCCTCGGCTTCCACCACCCCGGCATCGTTGCCGACACGCGCGATCTTCAACAGCGCCTGCGCGCCATCATCGGCGGCGATCGCCTTCAGGTGGACCCAGGCATCGCTGACGAAATCGATTGCGGCCGATTCCTTGCCCAGCTTCTTTGCCGCCTCGGGGCTGAGTACGACGGCCACCGCATCGAAGACCACCGACGGCGTACCGGCCAGCTGGCCATCCGCCGCCAGCGTCTTGCCGTCACTGAGCCTGGCGCCGCCGATCTTGGGCGCAACCAGCTTGACGCTGGCGCCGGCCTTGTCGGCCGCCTTGCGCAGGTTGGCGATCAGCGCCGCATCGGAGCCCTCGTCGAACAGGATGCCGATGCAGCGACCGGTCAGCAGGTCCTTGGTGCGGCCGATGATGCGCACTTCCGGCGCCTTCGGGAAATCCTGCGCCGGGGTCTGGGTGGCGGCCGGCTCGGGCAGGGCCGGCATCGCCAGACCATCGGCAACCCGCTTGGCCAGGGCCTCATCGATGTTGCGCAGATGGCTCACGGTGCGCTCGCGCACCTTGACCGTCTCCACCTTGGACAGCTCGAACACCAGCGCCGAGGCCAGATGGGCCTGTTCCGGTGCCTCCAGGCTGCGGAAGAACATCCGGGCCTGGCTGTAGTGATCGGCGAAGCTGTCTGCCCGCACGCGCCCCTTGCGGCCGTCATCCGGCGCGGTGGCGTGGCTCGGGAAGCCATCGGCGGTCTCGCGCGGGCTGTCGCCCTGCAGCGAACTGGGATCGTAGGCGACCCGTCCCTTGGGGATGTTCATCTGCATGTGCCCGTCGCGCTGATGATTGGCGAAGGGGCACTTGGGCGCATTGACCGGAATCTGATGGAAGTTCGGGCCGCCCAGGCGGCTGAGCTGGGTATCCAGGTAGGAGAACAGGCGGCCCTGCAGCAGCGGATCGTTGCTGAAGTCGATGCCCGGCGGCACGTTGGCCGGGCAGTAGGCGACCTGCTCGGTTTCGGCGAAGAAGTTGTCCGGCCAGCGGTCCAGCACCATGCGCCCGATCACGGTCAGCGGCACCAGCGACTCGGGAATGATCTTGGTCGAATCCAGATGGTCGAACGGGAAGGCCTCGGCCTGTTCCTCGGTGAACAGCTGTACCGCCAGTTCCCACTCGGGGAAGTTGCCGGTGGTGATCGCCTCGAACAGATCACGGCGGTGGAAGTCGTTGTCCGCGCTCTGCAGCTTCACCGCCTCGTCCCAGACGGTGGACTGGATGCCCAGCTTCGGCCGCCAGTGGAATTTGACGAAGGTCGACTCGCCGGCATCGTTGATCAGGCGGAAGCTGTGGATGCCGAAGCCCTCGATGGTGCGCAGCGAGCGCGGAATCGTGCGGTCGCTCATCGCCCACATGATCATGTGCATCGACTCGGGCATCAGCGAGACGAAGTCCCAGAAGGTGTCGTGCGCGCTGGCTGCCTGCGGGAATGCCCGGTCCGGCTCCATCTTCACCGCGTGGATCAGGTCGGGGAACTTGATCGCGTCCTGGATGAAGAACACCGGGATGTTGTTGCCGACCAGGTCCCAGTTGCCCTCCTTGGTATAGAACTTGACCGCGAAGCCGCGCACGTCACGCGGGGTGTCGACCGACCCGGCGCCACCGGCCACGGTGGAGAAGCGGGTGAACACCGGGGTGCGTACGCCCACTTCGTTGAGGATCCGCGCCCTTGTGTACTCGCCAAGCGAGCGGGTCAGCTCGAAATAGCCGTGCGCCGCGCTGCCGCGGGCATGCACGATGCGCTCGGGGATGCGCTCGTGATCGAAGTGGGTGATCTTCTCGCGCAGGATGAAGTCTTCCAGCAGGGTCGGCCCGCGCGGGGTGGCGCGCAGCGAGTTCTGGTTGTCACCGACCGGAATGCCCTGGTTGGTGGTCAGCCCGGGGTGGCCGTTGCCCGCGCGCTGGTGCAGTTCATCCCCTTCGCCGCGGACATCGGTGGCGGGTGCGGGGGCGTTCTTCGTGCTTTTCTTGCTGGCGGCCATGAGGCGACTCCGGGAGCTGGCGGGAAGGGGGATCACCTCACACTGGCGGGCCGGGCGTTAATCGAAGGTGCGAAAACACGACGCTGCTTGCACCCGCGCTTCACATGCGGCGCCCGGGCGCTGGGTGAGGCGCGCGCGGGCAGGTATCCTTGGGCGCGTCTTCTCCTGTCTTTCCCAGCCGCATGCGCGTTGAACCCGCCGACATCGAAGCCCTGTTTGATGCGATCCCCGACGTCCTGTTCTTCATGAAGGACTGCGACGGGCGCTATACGCACATCAACCAGACCATGCTGCGCCGGCTGGGCCTGAAGTCGCGCAAGGAGGTGATCGGGCGGACCGCGGCGGAGATCTATCCCACCGGCCTGGGGGCCGATTACGCCACCCAGGACGAGCAGGTGCTGGCCGGCAAGGTCATCGAGAACCTGATGGAACTGCATCTGTTCGCCAACCGCGAGCCGGGCTGGTGCCTGACCTGCAAGCGGCCGCTGCTGGTGGACGGGCAGATCCGCGGGTTGATCGGCATCTCGCGCGACCTCGGCCAGAAGGACAGCCTGGGCACCCAGTACGAACAGCTGCGCCTGGCCCTGGCCCATCTGAATGCGCATTACGCCGAGAACGTGCGCATGCAGACCCTGCTCGACATCACCGGCTTCTCGCTGTCCAAGCTGGAGCGCACCTTCCGCAAGGTGTTCCAGATGACCCCGCAGCAGGTGCTGACCCGGCTGCGCATCCAGATGGCGGTGCACCTGCTGCACGGCCCAGACAGCATTGCCAGCATCGGGCAGGCCTGTGGCTTCACCGACCAGAGTGCGTTCACCCGCAAGTTCAAGGCCGAGGTCGGGCTGTCGCCCCGGGCCTATCGCGCCCAGATCGGGGAGCGCGCCGCCGCCTGAGGCGGGGTGGGGCTTGTGGCCTATGCCGCCGCGCGGCCGACAGGGTATGGTGTCGCACTTGTTGCCCGCCAATCGATTCCGATGCCCGCATCCCAGACTCCGGCTCCTGCCACTCCGCCCGCCGATACCCGCCTCGGGCACGCGCTCAAGCCCCGCCAGCTGATCATGATGGGCCTGGGCAGCGCGATCGGCGCCGGCCTGTTCCTCGGCTCCGGCGTGGGCGTCCAGGCCGCCGGCCCGGCGGTCCTGCTGTCGTATCTGGTGGCCGGCGCGCTGGTGATCATCGTGATGAACGCGCTGGGCGAAATGGCCGCAGCCAAGCCGACCAGCGGCGCGTTCTCGGTGTACGCCGCTGATGCCATGGGGGCCACTGCCGGTGCCACGGTGGGCTGGCTGTGGTGGGTGCAGCTGGTGATCGTGATCGCCGCTGAAGCGGTCGGTGCGGCTGGCCTGCTCGCCACGGTGTGGCCGGCGATCCCGGTGCCGATGGCTGCGCTGGCCTTCATGCTGTTCTTCACCGCGATCAACCTGCTCGGGGTGAAGAACTTCGGCGAGTTCGAATTCTGGTTCGCGATCCTGAAAGTGGCCGCGATCGTCGGCTTCATCCTGATCGGCGTGGCGCTGCTGATGGGCTGGCTGCCGGACGTGGCCTCGCCTGGCCTGCGCAACTTCACCGAGCACGGCGGTTTCATGCCCAAAGGCCTGGCCGGCATCGGCGCGGCGCTGCTGGTGGTGGTGTTCGCCTTCGGCGGCACCGAGATCGTGGCGGTGGCCGCGGCGGAAACCGAAGATCCCGAGCGCAGCATCGCCCGCGCGATCCGCACCGTGGCCTGGCGCATCCTGGTGTTCTACATCGGCTCGCTGAGCGTGATCATCGCGGTGGTGCCGTGGACCAGCGAGGCGCTCCGCTCGCCGTTCGCCGCGGTGCTCGAAGCGGCCAAGATTCCTGGCGCAGCCACGGCGATCACGTTGATCGCGGTGATCGCGCTGTTGTCGGCGCTCAACGCCAATCTGTACGGCGCGTCGCGGATGATGTACTCGTTGGCCCAGCGTCGCGAGGCGCCGGCCGTGCTGGGCTGGACCGATCCGCGCCAGGTGCCGATCATCGCGGTGCTGGCCAGCGTGCTCTTCGGCTTTGCGGCGACGGTGATGGAGCTGCTGTTCCCGGACAAGGTACTGCCGGTACTGCTCAACATCGTGGGTTCGACGTGTCTGCTGGTCTGGACCATCTCGCTGCTGTCGCAGTTGATCCTGCGCCACCGTGCCAACCGCGACGGCACCCGCTTGCCGTTCCGGATGGCGGGGTATCCATATTTGACGGTGATCGGGTTGGGGGTGCTGGCGCTGATCTTCGGCCTGCTGCTGTCCGAGTCGCACACGCGCCTGCAGTTCCTGTCGATGGCCGCGCTGACGGCGGTGATCGCCATCAGCAGCGAAGTCGCCCGCCGCGTGCGCGCCAGCCGCCGGGCCGACTGACCCCGGGCGGGTGGTGGGTGCCGACCGTTGGTCGGCACACCCCGCAAGGGCACGCAACAAAAAACGGCCCGCGCGATGCGGGCCGTTTTCATTCCAGATGCATGCCGATCAAGGTAGGTACCGACCGTTGGTCGGTACGCCTGTCAGGCATCGTGCCGACCAACGGTCGACACCTACACCTCCACGCCCTCGTCTTCCTTGTACGCATCGACCGGGATGCAGGCGCACATCACGTTCTTGTCGCCGTACACGTTGTCCACGCGCGCCACCGGCGGCCAGTACTTCTGCTGGCGCAGGCTGGCCAGCGGGAAGGCCGCCAGCTCGCGCGGGTAGGCGTGGGCCCACTCGCTGGCCGACACCACCGCAGCGGTATGCGGGGCGTGCTTGAGCGGGTTGTCCTCGCGGTCCAGGCGGCCGTCTTCGATCGCAGCGATCTCTTCGCGGATCTGGATCATCGCGTTGATGAAGCGATCCAGTTCGTGCAGCGATTCGCTTTCGGTCGGTTCCACCATCAGCGTGCCGGCGACCGGGAAGCTCAGGGTCGGGGCGTGGAAGCCGAAGTCGATCAGGCGCTTGGCCACGTCCTCGGCGCCGATGCCGGAGGTCTTCTCCAGCGGACGCACGTCCAGGATGCACTCGTGCGCCACCAGGCCGTTGCGGCCGGTGTACAGGGTCTTGAAGTGCGGGGCCAGGCGCTTGGCGATGTAGTTGGCGTTGAGCAGCGCGACCTGGGTCGCCTTGCGCAGGCCGGCGGTGCCCATCAGCGTGATGTACATCCAGCTGATCGGCAGGATCGAGGCGCTGCCGAAGCTGGCCGCGCTGACCATGCCCACATCGCCTTCGCCGCCAAGCACCTTCGGCAGGAACGGGGCGAGGTGCGATTTGACCGCACACGGGCCCACGCCCGGGCCGCCGCCGCCGTGCGGGATGCAGAAGGTCTTGTGCAGGTTCAGGTGCGACACGTCCGAGCCCCACTTGCCGGGCTTGGCCACGCCGACCAGGGCGTTCATGTTGGCGCCGTCGGTGTACACCTGGCCGCCGTGCTTGTGCACGATCTCGCAGATCTCCACCACCTCTTCCTCGAACACGCCGTGCGTGGACGGGTAAGTGATCATCAGCGCGGCGAGGCGGTCGCTGTACTTCTCCGCGTTGATGCGGATGTCGTCCAGATCGACGTTGCCGTTGGCGTCGGTCTTGGTCACCACGACCTTCATGCCGCACATCTGCGCCGAGGCCGGGTTGGTGCCGTGCGCGGAATCCGGGATCAGGCAGACGTCGCGATGGCCTTCGCCGCGCGAGCGGTGGTAGGCGCGGATCGCCAGCAGGCCGGCGTACTCGCCCTGCGCGCCGGAGTTCGGCTGCAGGCTGACCGCGTCATAGCCGGTGCATTCCACCAGCATCGCTTCCAGGCCGTCGATCAGTTCCTTGTAGCCGGTGGCCTGGTCGGCCGGGGCAAGCGGATGGATGTTGGCGAACTCCGGCCAGGTCACCGGAATCATCTCGGCGGTGGCGTTGAGCTTCATGGTGCAGCTGCCCAGCGGGATCATGGTGCGATCCATGGCCAGGTCCTTGTCCGCCAGCGAACGCAGGTAACGCAGCAGTTCGTGTTCGCTGTGGTGGGTGTTGAACACCGGGTGGGTCAGGAAGTCGCTGGTGCGAACCAGGCCGGCCGGCAGGGCATCGGCGGTGGCGGCGTCGAGGGCATCGACATCGACGGTGGCACCGAACAGCTGGCCGAGCGCGACGATGTCGGCGCGGGTGGTGGTTTCATCCAGGCTGATGCCAACCGCGTCGCTGTCGATCGCACGCAGGTTGATGCGCGCCGCGGCGGCCTTGGCGTGGATCGCCTTGGCGTCGACATCCTTGACGTGCAGGGTGTCGAAGAAATGCTCGCCGACATTCACGCCGGCGCCGCGCAGCGCGGCGGCCAGGATGCTGGCCAGGCGGTGGGTGCGGCGGGCGATGCGGGTCAGGCCTTCCGGGCCGTGGTACACGGCATACATCGAGGCCATCACGGCCAGCAGTACCTGCGCGGTGCAGATGTTGGAGGTGGCCTTCTCGCGGCGGATGTGCTGCTCGCGGGTCTGCAGGGTCAGGCGGTAGGCGGCATTGCCCTGCGCATCGACCGAGACACCGATCAGGCGGCCCGGCATCGAGCGCTTGTACGCGTCGCGGCAGGCCATGAAGGCGGCATGCGGGCCGCCGAAGCCGAACGGCACGCCGAACCGCTGCGAGTTGCCGACCACGATGTCCGCGCCCCATTCGCCGGGGGCGGCGATCAGGGTCAGTGCAAGCAGATCGGTGGCCACCGCGACCAGGCCGCCACGGGCGTGCACGGCATCGGCCAGCGCCTTGTAGTCGCCGATATGGCCGAAGGTGTCCGGGTACTGCAGCAGCACGCCGTAGGCCTCGGCTTCCATCGCCTCGGCCGGGGTGCCCACGCGCAGCACGATGCCCATCGGCTCGGCGCGGGTGCGCAGCAGTTCCAGCGTCTGCGGGTGCACCGCGTCGTGCACGAAGAAGGTATCGGACTTGGACTTGGCCGAACGCTTGGCCAGGGTCATCGCTTCGGCGGCGGCGGTGGCTTCATCCAGCAGCGAGGCGTTGGCGATCTCCATGCCGGTCAGGTCCGCGCACAGGGTCTGGAAGTTGATCAGTGCTTCCATGCGGCCCTGCGAAATCTCGGCCTGGTACGGGGTGTAGGCGGTGTACCACGCCGGGTTTTCCAGCACATTGCGCAGGATGACGTTCGGGGTGAGCGTGCCGTAGTAGCCCTGGCCGATGAAGGTGCGGAACACCTGGTTCTTGTCGGCGATGGCGCGGATCTTGGCCAGTGCCTGCACTTCGGTCAGCGACTCGGGCAGGGCCAGCGGGGCCGGCGACTTGATCCCGGCCGGGACGATCGCATCGGTCAGCGCGTCCAGCGAGGTGTGGCCGACCACGTCGAGCATCTGCGCGATTTCGGCGTCGTTGGGGCCGATGTGGCGTTCGACGAACGCGTGGCTGTGTTCAAGCTCGCGCAGGGTAGGGGTGTTCTGGGACATGGCTGGCATCTCGGAGAGTGGGCACGCACGTTCGGAAGGCGGCCGGGCCAGGGCGCGTCGCGGGCGACAGCGATCCACCGGACCTTGCGGTCTTCCTGGGTGCCCCTCTGTCCTTTTGCCTGAGAGTTTGGAAGCGCGCATCGGCGTGCTTCGTGCCCCTTCGGCGCCGGCACTCGCCGGTCTCTCCAGAGTTTTGGTACGGGTGGTATCGGGCCTGAGCGATTACGGGCGTTGCGCCTTCGGCAGCGGGTGCTTCAAAACAAAGCGCCGCTTCTCCCACCATGTAGCCAGGCGATTATAGCCCAGCGCTTTCGGCCACTGGGCCTTTCCGGCACATGAATACGGGGCCGCGCAGCGCCGGGAAAGCGCGCCCGGGCATGGTGCCGGGGGCGGCAAAGGCCTATGATCACTGGATCCTCGTATTCATCTGGCGCCGCCCGTTCCGGGCCAGGCGCCCGCCGTGCAGTGCGCATGGCCGCTGACGGAAGCCCGCATGACGCCCGCCTCACCCTCGACCCGCCGTCTGGCCCTGCTGCTCGCAGGCCTGGCGATGTTCGGTCCGTTCTCGATCGACACCATATTCCCGGCCTTCCTGCTGTTGGGCGACCGCATGCAGGTGGACCAGGTCGCAGTGCAGCAGACCATCAGCGTCTACCTGCTGTTCTATGGCCTGATGAGCCTGGCGCACGGCCCGCTGTCGGATGCGTTCGGCCGCAAGCGGGTGATCATCGGCGGGCTGGTGCTGTTCATCGGTGCCTCGATCGGCTGCGCGCTGTCGCGCGACATGACCACGCTGCTGGTGTTCCGCGCCCTGCAGGGCGTGACCGCCGGCGTGGGCGTGATCGTCGGCCGTGCGGTGATCCGCGATCTGTACCACGGTGCCGACGCGCAGCGGTTGATGAGCCAGGTCTCGATGATCTTCGGCGTCGCACCGGCGATCGCGCCGATCATCGGCGGTTGGATCCTGCTCGGTGGCGGCGACTGGCCGCTGATTTTCTGGTTCCTGGTGCTGTTCGGCGTGGTGCTGCTGCTGGCCACCGGCAAGTGGCTGCCCGAAACCCATCCGGTCGAGGCCCGCACGCCGCTGTCGATGCGCGCGCTGCTGCGCAGCTATGCCCGCATGGGCTCCAACCCGCGCCTGCTCCGTCTGGCCGCGGCCGGTGCCTTCAACTTCTCCGGCATCTTCCTGTACATCGCGTCCGCGCCGGTGTTCGTGATGCAGCATCTGCAACTGGGCGAGGGCGGCTTTGCGTGGTTGTTCATCCCCACCATCGGCGGCATGACCATGGGCTCGTTCCTGTCCGGTCGGATGGCGGGCCGGCTCACCGCGCAGCGGCAGATCGCGATCGGGTTCGGGCTGTGTGCGGTCTCGGCGCTGTTGAACGTCGGTTACGTGGTGTCGGTGCCGCAGATCGCGCTGCCGTGGGCAGTGATGCCGATCTTCCTTGGCGGTGTCGGCATGGCGCTGATCTTCCCGATCCTGGCGCTGGCCGTGCTGGACATGTATCCGCATCAGCGCGGCCTGGCCTCGTCCATGCAGATGTTCATCCAGCTGATGATCAACACCGTGGTGGCCGGCGTGGTCTCCCCGATGCTCAGCAGCAACCCGCTGCATCTGGCCCTGGGCTACGCAGGCTTCTTCGCCATCGGCGGCAGCTTCTGGTACTGGGAGCGGCACTGCGAACGCCGCCGCGACCTGCTCACGCCGATCGAGTGAGCCACACGCACGCCCCGCCTGCACAGAATGCAGGCGTGGCGCGGTTGCTTACGCTTCGCCGCGGCGTATCCTGTTCGCTCGCCAGCCAGTTCGTGCATCACGACAGCCACTACGCTCCCCTGCGGACCCCATGTCCGCCGCAACCCAGGGTGATTGCATGGCTGCACAGCAGACCTACCGCCTGTTCGACGTCGCGCTGAAGCAGCGCACGGTTCTCTCCCCCTCGCTGATCCGCATGGTCTTCGCCGCGCCCGACGTGGCCAACATGAAGACCGAGGGACCGGACCAGCGCATCAAAGTGTTCTTCCCATTGCCCGGCCAGGCAGCACCGGAGGTGCCGCAAGGCGAGGACTGGTACGCACGTTATCGCGCGCTGCCCGATGCCGAGCGTGCGCCGATGCGCACCTACACCCTCCGCGCGCTGCGCCCGGACGCCGGCGAGGTCGATGTCGATTTCGTGCTGCATGGCCCGACCGGGCCCGCCTCGCGCTGGGCCATGCAGGCGCGCGTCGGCGATCGGGTCGGCCTGCTGGCGCCGGACGCGCAGGTCGAGGCCAGCAGCGAAGGGTACGAGTGGAAACCGCCGGCGCAGGTGAAGCGGGTGCTGCTGGTCGCCGACGACACCGCGCTGCCGGCCGTGGCCGGCATTCTGGAGGCGCTGGCCCAGTGGCCGCAGCCGCCGGAAGTGCAGGCCTTCCTGGAGGTCGAGCACGAGGCGGATGTGCTGCCGCTGCAGGCACCGCTTGGTGCGCAGCTGTTCTGGCTCGCGCGCGAGGGCGCCGCGCATGGCCAGCGGCTGCAGGACGCGGTGCGGGCGCGGATCGGCCCGTCCGGCATCGGTGGCGGTGAGCAGCCCCTGGCCGAGATCGACATCGACCAGGACATCCTGTGGGAGCAGGCCAGCGCCGAGCAGGACGGGCTGTATGCCTGGGTCGCCGGTGAAGCCGGGGCAGTCATGGCGATCCGCCGGCATCTGGTGAAGACATGCGGGATCGACCGTCGGGCCATCACCTTCATGGGCTATTGGCGGCGCGGAAAAGTCCTCGATTGAACTGGCCACGCAGGCTCCAGCACGGGCCCGCCAAGGCCCGTGCGGTATCCTTGGCGCTTTGCCGCAGTCCGGATTTCCCCATGTCGACCACCTCCAAACTGCGCCGCGACATCCGCCGGCGCCGCGAAACCCAGGCCGCCAACCGCGAGCAGGCCAACGCCACGCCGGTTGAGCCGCATGCCGAGCTGCGTGACCAGCAGCGCACGCTGCTGGCCGGTATCGTCCGCCGCGATGGCGAGTGGGTGCTGGGCATGGATGGCCGCATCGCCGGCCAGACCCCCAGCGCGGCGCGGGTGCTGGCCCTGATCATGCAGGCCGCTGAACTGCACGAACGCCAGGGCACCCCGGTGCGCCTGGTGTACTCGGATGCGCTCAAGGACGCGGCGCATGCCGAGGCCAAGGCCGACGGCATGGACTTCGACCAGTTCAAGGTGGAACTGGCCGCGAGCCTGAAGCCGCGTGCCCGCCAGGGAGATGCACCGGCCGAGTGATGGCGGTGCCGCATAGGGCCTGCTGCTGGTCGGCGGCGCGTTGCCCGGCAAAGCGCACCGATCGGTTCCCATGAAAAAGCCGGCCCGAGGGCCGGCTTTTTCGTTTGCCATGGTGCGCGGACCAGCGGCCAGCGCGACCGGTCAGTGGGCCGCAGGTGCGGTTGCGGCCGGCGCCGCCGCAGCGGTAGCCGCCGGCACCTGCCAGCCACACATCTGGCCCTGGTTCTGCTGCTTGAGCCATTCGTTGACCGGGGTGAAGTACTCGATCATCGGGCCGGCATCGAGCTTGTCGCCACCGGTGATCTCCTTCAGCGTGGCCTGCCACGGCTGGCTGGCACCCTTGCTCAGCATGGCCCAGAACTTCTGGCCGGCTTCCTTGTTGCCGTAGAAGCTGCACTGGTGCAGCGGACCCTTGTAACCGGAGGCATCGCACAGGCCCTTGTAGAACTGGAACTGCAGGATGCGCGCCAGGAAGTAGCGGGTATACGGGGTGTTGCCCGGCACGTGGTACTTGGCGCCCGCGTCGAAGAATTCCTCACCGCGCGCGGTGGCCGGCGCCACGCCCTGGTACTTGGCCTTCAGGTCCCACCACGCCTGGTTGTAATGGTCCGGGGTGATCGAGCCGTCGAACACGCCCCAGCGCCAGCGGTCGATCATCAGGCCGAACGGCAGGAACGACACGCCGCTCAGGGCCATGCGCATCTGCGCGTTGATGGTCGCCTCACGGCTTTCCTGCGGGGTGTCGACCAGGCCGATCGAGTTGAGGTACTGCGGGGTCATCGCCAGCACGATGGTGTCGCCGATCGCTTCGTGGAAGCCATCGTTGGCACCGCCCTGGAACAACGGCGGCAGCGGGTTGTAGGCCAGGTCGTAATAGATGTGGCCCAGCTCGTGGTAGATCGTGGTGAAGTTCTCTTCGTTGGGCTTGATGCACATCTTGGTGCGCACGTCGCCGTCCATGTTCATGTCCCACGCGCTGGCGTGGCAGACCACGTCGCGGTCCAGCGGCTTGATGAACTGGGTCTTGTCCCAATACGATTTGGGCAGGGCCGGCATGCCGAGCGAGACGTAGAAGTCCTGCGCGCGCTCGGTCATCTGCTTGGCGGTACGCAGTTCGGCCTCACGCTGCGCCTTGTACAGCGCTTCCACGTTTGCGCCGCTGCCGGCCTTGGCCAGGGCACCACTCAGGTTGCTCTGGTACTGCTTTTCCAGCGCGGCGGTGATGTCCAGGTTGCCGGCACCGGGATACGGTTCCAGCTGGTCCCACAGATTGGACCAGTCCTGCTGCCACATGTTGCCGGTCAGGTGTGCGGCGATCAGGCCACCGTTGACCTCGGCCTTGTCCTTGCCGTACGTGCCGTCGAGCTTGGTGCGCGCGTAGCAGTGCAGCTGCTCGTACATCGGCTTGACCTGGTCCCACAGCCGGTCGGTTTCCGGGCCGATCTGGTCGGCGGGCATGTCATAGCCGCTGCGCCACATCTGGCCGGCATCGGCGAAGCCCATTTCCTTGGCGCCTTCGTTGACCAGGCTGACGAAGCGCTCGTAGTCGGCGCGCATCGGCTTGGTGGTGCCATGCCAGCCCTGCCAGGCGTCGAGCTGCTTGTCGTAGTCGCGGCTGCGCGCGAGCACCTGTTCCAGATCGCCCAGCTGGCGGCAGCTCTGCGGGTTGGCCTCGTCGGTGCAGTACTTGCCGGAGCCGTAGGCGCCCTCCATGCGGCTGGCGATGCGGGTCAGCTCGGAGAGCTTGGCCGGGTCGCGCGGGGCGGGCATGGAGGTCATCAGCTTGAGCAGGTGGATCTGGCGCTTGGTGTCTTCGCTCATGGGCTGGCCGTCGTACTGGCCGGCCTGGGCGATCCAGCCGTTGAGGACGGTGAGCCAGCGTTCATTGGCCTTGGCCGCGACGCGCTCGGAATCGTCGTTGATGTAGGTCGACGACAGCCACTGCGCCGAGGTCATTTCCGGGTACATGGCCTTGTACTCGGCGTTGACGCGGGCGATGAACTGGTCCGCGGTTTCCTTGGACTGGGTGGTGCCCGTGGCCGGTGCATCGGCGGGGGACGGTTCCTTCTGGCAGGCCGCCAGCGTCAGTGCGGCAGCACTGACTGCCAGGGCCAGCAGGAGCGGGCGGTGGTTCACGGGCACATCCTTGGGTGGTGTCAGACCGGCGAAGGCTAGTGAAGCGCCGGGCGCACCGCAAGGGGCAGGGCAGCAGAGGCGGTTCGATTGGCACCGCCAACGTCAACGTCAAGGTCAACGGCGATGCGTCCGTGCTCCGTGAGACGGGGCGGTGCGCATGGGACAAGCCTGCTTATACCTCGCACCCAGCAAACAGATCCCGGCCACGCTCATACACCGAGGTCTTGACCTGCATCAGCCCCAGTACCGAGGGGAACAGATTGTCGTGGTCGGTGTACCTGCCCGCGCGCTCCCGCACGCAGGCCAGGTTGAGCCCGCGGTTGGCTGCGAAGGAAGGGGAGAACCACATCGTCATCGGCACGCGGGTCTGTTCCTGCGGGGCGATCGCGTACGGCACCCCGTGCAGGTACAGGCCCTTCTCGCCCAGCGACTCGCCGTGATCGGAAAGGTAGATCATCGCGGTGTCGTAGTCGTCCATGCCCTTCAGCGTGCCGATCGTGCGCGAGAGCAGGTGATCGGTGTAGAGCAGCGCGTTGTCGTAACTGTTGGTGATCTGCGCGCGGCTGCACTTGCCCAGGTCCGGGGTGTCGCAGGTGGGGGTGAAGCGGCGGAAGCGCGCCGGGTAGCGTTCGAAGTAGCTCGGGCCGTGGTTGCCCAGTTGATGCAGCACCACCACGCGGTCGCCGGGCCTGGCGCGGACCTGGGTGGCCAGGTCGTCGATCAGGATCTCGTCCATGCAGCGCCCGTTGGCGCACAGGCTCGGCTGCTTGGCATCGTCGAGCGCCTGCATCTCCAGGCCCTCGCACACGCCCTTGCATCCGGACTGGTTGTCACGCCACAGCGTGGCGATGCCGGCGTGGTCCAGCACGTGCAGCAGTGACTGGTGCGCGCGGATCTTCTTCTCGTCGTAGTCGTGGCGTCCGTACGCCGAGAACAGGCAGGGCAGGGAGACTTCAGTGCTGGTGCCACACGAATGCATGTCCGGGAAGTTGATCACCCCGGCCTGGGCCAGCTCCGGCGTGGTCTGCTTGGCATAGCCGTTGAGGCCCCAGTTCTGCGCGCGCGCGGTTTCGCCCATCACGATCACCAGCAGGCGCGGGCGGCTGCCGGCTGCACGCGGGGTGGCCTTGGCATCGGTGCCGATCGGCAGTTTCGGAGCGCGCTGGATCGGATTGTCGCCGCGCAGCGCCTTGGGCAGGCCGAGCAGGAGGTTGCCGGGGGTTGCCAGATAACGCACTTCGCGCTGGTTGCGCATCAGCGAGGACATCTCCTGAAAGGACAGCATCGCCCCGCCGAAGGCGATCAGGGCCGACAGCAGCAGGAAACCGAGGCGCCACAGCAGCGCCCTGACCAGCGTGCGCCGGCGCAGCTGCACGCGCCACAGCAGCAGCATCGGCGCCAGGGCCAACAGCAGCAGCGGCGCGATCAAGGTGGGCGTGATCAGCTCGCGGCTTTCCTTGTGGTCGGTGGCCAGCACGTTGCGCAGCATGTCCGCATCCAGATAGATGTGGTAACTGCTCATGTAGTGCGCGGCCAGCGCCGTACCGATCAGCAGCACGCTGAGCACCACCTTGGCGTTCCAGCGCCACACCAGCAGCCCCATCAGCAGACAGTGCGCGCCCACCAGGAACAGCAACAGCGAGACAGCGAAGCCGATGCTGCCCGGATGCGTGGCCATCGCGCTGTGCCAGAACAGGCCATTGCAGGCCACCGCGAAGAAGATGCTGGTGAGCAGGATCAGGGTTTCGGTGGTGCACTGCGGGCGCCAGGCACGCAGGGTGGCCAGCGCCGACAAGCGCGTGGCGCGCGGAAGGGTGGTGCTCATGCCACTTCTCCCTGCGCGATGCCTGGTGACGTGCCGCGTTGGCGCAGCCGCACCGGTTCGATCAGCAGATACAGGCCAAGCGAGACCGTCCAGCAGATGGCCAGCGTCCACAGGTCATGCGACAGGAAATGCGCACCGCGCAGCTGCTGCGAAACGCCGAACACGCCGCCAGCCAGCAGGCCGACGGCCAGGCCGCGCCAGCGCCAGGCCGGGTGCACCATCAGCGCGAAGAAGTACAGGCTGACCCACGCAAACCCCGCGCTGGAATGCCCGCCTGGAAAGCACACCCCACGCGGCATCCCGGGTGGGCGTGTTGCGAACAAGCCGATGAACTGCCGGGTGCCGCCATAGCGGGCCAGATCCCACGGGCAATCCATGTTGGTCAGCGACTTGAGCAGCGAGACCACGCCGGTGCCCAGCGCGACGGCCAGCACCAGATACAGCAGCGGCCAGCGCCATGCGGGTGCGCGCTCGGTGCGCCAGGCGTGGAAGCACAGCACGATCGCGACCAGCGCCGCCACATTGCTGGTCCACTTGCCGGCCTGGTGGATCAGGTGGGTGGTGACCCAGGCGTTCTGCAGCGCCCACTGCTGCCCTTCGAGTCGATAGAGGCGATCGGCCAGCCACTGGTCGCCACCGGCGCCCATCAGCATCGCGCTGGCGAGCAGCGCCAGCGCCAGCGGTACCCAGAGGTGGCCGCGGAGCAAGCGTGGGGTGAGCGCGGTGGCCGACGTGGATGAAAGGGCAACGCTGGACGCTGGGAACATGGACAAAGGGGCCGGCGGAAGATTCCGGCGCCATGGTCGTCAGCGCAGTGTCGGAGACCGGTCGGAGCGATGTTGGCCGCCGGTTAAGCGCGGCCTGCCGTTCAGTCTTCCTCGTCCTGCGCGGTGTCGGTGGCCGTGACGGCGGCATGGCAGTCGGCCTGCCAGGCAGTACCCGGGAACAACAGCCACCGGTTGCGGTTGGCGCTGCCGATCTCGATCACCGCCGCCGGGTCCACGCACGGGCTGATCGCTTCATCGAGCACCAGCAGCCAGCGCTGGCGCGGCGCCTGTGACAGCCACGGCCCTGCGGCCTGCCATTGCTGGTCCCACGGGGTCTTGAAGCCGAAATCGGTCACCGGGCGGTCGGCCTGCAACAGGTTCTGTTCGCGCCAGGCGACCACGCCGAGCTCGGCCTCCGGCCCGATCCGCAGGCCGACGCGCTGCATTACCGCCGAGGCGGAGCTGTACGGGTCCAGGGTCGGCATCAGCACCCAGCCGTACAGATTCCAGAGCAGGAAGGCCGCCGCGACCACCAGCGCGCCTGCCCGGCGCTGGCGCCACCACAGGGCCAGCGCCAGCAACACCACGCCGAAGGCGATCAGCCAGCCGCCAAGCACGGGCAGCAGCGTATCGGGCATCGCGCGCCGCGCCAGTTGCACGTGCGCCCATTCGCTGGCCGACCACAGCTGGGTGCCGACATACAGCGCCGCCACGCCGAGGACGGCGACATAGGCCCACAGCAACCAGCGCAGCCCGGCCCGGCGCAGCAGCCCGGGCAGCAGCGGGGCGGCGGCCAGGCACAACGCGGGCAGTATCGGGAAGATGTAGACCTCCCGCTTGCCCGGGCTGGCGCTGAAGAACACCAGCACCAGCAGGGCCCAGCCCAGCAGCAGCCACCAGCGTCCATCCAGGCGCTTGAGGCGGCGCCACCATGCCGGAACCAGGGCGGGCAGCAGCAGGCTGCCCGGCAGCCACAAGGTCGCCATGACCTGCAGGTAGTACCAGGCCGGCTTCACGTGGTGCCAGGCGTTCGCGTAGCGGGTGGCGGTCTGCTTGAACAGCAGCTCGCGCGCATAGGCGTGCAGGGCCGGGTCGGCCGAGTGCAGCAGCGCCACGCCCAGCGGCGCCAGCCACACCGCCGTGCCGAGCAGGAAGGCCGGCAGCAGCCACCACAGGTCGCGGGCAGTGCCGGCCGGCCGCCTGGCGCCGCGCACGCGCCAGCGCCAGGCGGCGAACGGCAGCAGCACCAGCAGGGGCAGGAAGCCCACGCCCTTGGTCACCGTGCCCAGCCCGGCGGCGAAGCCGGCCAGCCACAGCGCGGGCCGGTTGCGGCCTTCCAGCAGGTGGCGCAGCAATCCCCATAGCGACAGGGTGGTCATCGCCACCAGCACCATGTCGATCTGCGCCCGCTTGGCCATCAGGCCGAACTGCAGGCAGCTGAACAAGGCGAGCATCGCCCACCAGCCGACACGCCGGTTCCACAACCGCCGGCCCAGGTCCCAGGTCAGCCAGAGTGTCAGCAGAGCGGCAAGCAGCGAAGGCACCAGGAAGGCGATGGTCCAGCCGCCGAACAGCTGGTGGCTGGCGGCCTGCAGCCACATGAACACCGGCGGTTTTTCCGCGTACAGTTCGCTGCCACGGTGAGGCAGCAGCCATTGCCCGGAGGCGACCATGGCCCGTGCAGCCAGCACGAAACGGGGTTCATCGGGCGGTGAGGGCTGGCGCAGGCCGATGCCCGCCGCCAGGGCCAGCAACAGGGCAAGGCAGACCAGCACACGCGGCCAGCGCCGCAGGAAGAAGGATTCGGTCACGCCAGGCTCTTTGGCAAAACGGCCACTGTCTCCCCGACAGCGTAGGAAAAGCGTCGTAACCACCCCCATTGCGACCGGATTCCGACAGGGTTCCCGCTACCATGCGCCCAACCGGTCAAGAGAGTCTCCCATGCGGCTGCTGGTCATTGAAGACAACCGTCAGCTGGTTGCCAATCTATTCGATTATTTCGAATCGCGGGGCCATGTGCTGGACGTCGCGCCCGATGGCGTGACCGGCCTGCACCTGGCCGTGTCGCAGCCCTATGACGCCCTGATCCTGGACTGGATGCTGCCGCGCATGGAAGGGCCCGAAGTGCTGCGCCGGCTGCGTGCCGACCACGGCTCGGAAGTGCCGGTGATCATGCTCACCGCGCGCGACGAACTCCCCGACAAGATCGCCGGCTTCCGCGCCGGCGCCGACGACTACCTGACCAAACCCTTCGCACTGCCCGAGCTGGAAGTACGTCTTGAAGCGCTGATGGTGCGCGCCAAAGGGCGCAACCCGCGCAAGCTGCTGGAAGTGGCCGACCTCAAGCTGGATCTGGCCACCCTGGAGGCGCAACGCGACGGCAAGCCGCTGCACCTGTATCCGGCCTGCCGCAAGCTGCTGGAGGTGCTGATGCGCGCCAGCCCCGGCGCGGTGACCCGCCAGCAGCTGGAATTCGCACTGTGGGGTGACGAGCTGCCCGACGGGGATCTGCTGCGCTCGCACGTGTACGAACTGCGCCGCAGCGTGGATGGCCCGTTCCAGCAGAAGCTGATCCACACCTTGCCGCGGGTCGGTTACCGCCTCGGCGTTTCCGCGGCGGGCGGTGCAGATGAAGTGGCGTAAGCGCCCGCCCACGCCATCGCCGATGCACCGGCGCATGGTGTGGTGGCTGCTGGGCTACCTGGCGCTGATTTCGCTGGCGGTGTTCAGCGTGGGCAACTACGTGCACGAACACGCCGAACACTCGGCATGGCGGGCGCTGCTCAACTCCGAGCTGGACAGCATCGTCAACCACATCGAACACGAGCCGCACTACCGCTGGCAGGATTCGGACACGCTGCGGCTGTTCTACATCAACGGCAGCCCGACGGTGCCGGACAGCCTGCGCACGCTGCACCCGGGGCTGCACGACGGCGTGGAGGTCAACGGCCGCGCCAGCGCGGTGATGGTGCGTGAAACCACCCAGCTGGGGCGCTTGGCGCTGGTGCTGGACATCAACGATTTCCACGAGCTGGAGCAGTTCGCCACGCGCTGGGTGCTGCTGGCCGGCGTGCTGATGATCATCGTGACCGTGCTGATGGCCTCCTTCGGCGTCGGCCGGCTGGTGCGGCCGCTGAGCTCGCTGGCACGGCGCATCGACGATCTGCACCCGGGGGTGCCCGGGCAACGGGTGGAGGTGGACCCGCGCGCCAGCTCCGAGCTGTACGTGATCGCCAACGCGCTCAATGACTACCTGGCGCGCAACGAACAGTTCGTCGAGCGCGAGCGGGTCTTCATCAGCACCGCCAGCCACGAACTGCGTACGCCGATCGCGGTGATCACCGGGGCCTCGGAACTGGCGCTGGGCCAGCCGGACATTCCAGAGCGTGCGCGCCAGCAGATGCAGCGTGTGCACCGCACGGCCCAGGGGGTGGAGCAGCTGATCCAGCTGCTGCTGGTGCTCGCACGCGACCCGGCCCGGCTGGCCGCGCTCGGTGAACGCATTCCGCTCGACCTGCTGGTGCCGGACATCATCGAAGACCATCGCCATCTGATGGGCGACAAGGACCTGCACATCGAGATCGACGGCCTTGCGCGCGTGGATATCATCGCCCCGCTCGGCGTGGTCCAGGCCGCGATCGGCAATCTGCTGCGCAACGCGATCGAGAACAGCGGTCGCGGCACCATCCACATCCAGGTCTCCGGGCAGGCCGTGGTGACGCTGCAGGACCCCGGGCTGGGCATGAGCCCGGAAGAGATCGCCGCCGTACATGCACGCATGGCGCGCGGCGATCGCAACGAGCAGAGCGGCATCGGCCTGGAGCTGATCGCCCGGCTGTGCGAGCACCTGGGCTGGGCGCTGCAGATCCAGCCCTGTGTGCCGCGCGGTACCTGTGTGATCCTCGATCTGGGCGCTTCGCTGCCGGGTCGCTCTGAACGCGCATCGCTGCCCGCGTCGTGATCGGCCCGCGCGCTGCGCTGCAAAGTGTGGCGTCGTGAAGACAATGTTAAGCTCCGGAGGCGCCGCTCTATGCGGCGCTTTTTTTTATCCCTTCGATCGACAGAGGATGGCTTGATGCCGACCGAACCCAGTACTGCCCTGATCACCAATGACATCGTCGGCCTCGGCCTGATCGCCGCCACCCTGGCCGTGATCTTCTGGGCCGCCAGTGGCCCGACCCCGATCCTCAAGAAGATTTTCGCGTGGGTGCCGGCGCTGTTGCTGTGCTACTTCATCCCGGCCATCTACAACACCGCCGGCCTGATCGACGGCCATAACACCTCGCTGTACAACCCGATCGCCCGTGACGTGCTGTTGCCCGCAGCGCTGGTGCTGCTGACGCTCTCGATCGACCTGAAGGGCATCATGAAGCTGGGCCCGAAACTGCTGGTGGTGTTCTGCGCCGGTACGCTGGGCATCATCCTCGGCGCGATCGTGTCGTTCCAGACGATGTCCTGGATCCACCCGGCCACCGTGGCCGGTGATACCTGGAAGGGCATGGCCGCCCTGGCCGGCAGCTGGATCGGCGGCGGCGCCAACATGGTGGCGATGCGCGAAGTGTTCGGCACCGATGCCACCACCTTCGGCCAGTTCGCGGTGGTCGACGTGGCCTGCGCGAGCCTGTGGATGGCGGTGCTGCTGTTCCTGGCCAACCGCGCCCAGCAGATCGATACGCGCAATGGCGCCGATACCCGTGCCATCGATGAGATGAAGGCCCGGATCTCCGCCTACGAGGCGCAGAACGCCCGCATTCCCAGCCTCACCGACCTGATGGTGATCGTCGGCGTGGCACTGGGTGGCGTCGGTCTGGCGCATGCCATCGCCGCACCGCTGAGCGGCTGGTTCAAGGCGAATGTGAGCTGGGCCAGCCAGTTCAGCCTGGACAGCGCATTCGTCTGGGTGGTGCTGTTGTCCACCGCGCTCGGCCTGGGCCTGAGCTTCACCCGTGCACGCAGGCTCGAATCGGCCGGTGCCTCGCGCCTGGGCACCCTGTTCCTGTACTTCCTGATCGCCTGCATCGGCATGCAGATGGACCTGCTCTCGCTGCTCGACCGCCCGTGGCTGTTCGCGCTGGGCGCGATCTGGATGCTGACCCACATCCTGGTGCTGTGGATCGCGGCCAAGCTGATGCGCGCGCCGCTGTTCTTCTTCGCCATCGGTTCGCAGGGCAACATCGGTGCAGCCGCTTCGGCGCCGGTGGTGGCCGCGGCGTTCCACCCGAGCCTGGCGCCGGTCGGCGTGCTGCTGGGCACCGTGGGCTACGCCACCGGTACCGGGCTGGCCTATGTGACTGGCCTGATCCTGAAGTGGATGGCGGGCGCGTAAGCGGGATCATGATCGCGCGCGTACCGGCCCGTCCGGGACGCGCAGTCCGGTCGTGCCGGCCCCGGGCCGGCGCCACACCTGGGAGAGACGTGTGACACCTCATTGTTCTTCGTTCATTGCCGTCAGTCTGGACGGTTGTATCGCGCGCGCGGATGGCAGTCTGGACTGGCTCGACCACGCCAATCAGAGCGTGCCGGCCGGTGAGGATTGTGGATACGCTGCCTACATGGTGCCGATCAAGGCGATCGTGATGGGGCGGCGCACCCTCGAGAAGGTGCTGTCCTTTCCCGAATGGCCTTACGCGGATCTGCCGGTCTATGTGCTGAGCCACACCCTGCAGGCCGTTCCGGAGGCGGCACCAAACTCGGTGCGGCTGCATTCCGGGGCCTTGTCCACATTGATGGAAGAAGCGGCAACGCGTGGCCTGGACCGACTCTACATCGATGGCGGACGCACGGTGCAATCCTTCCTCGCCGAGGGCCTGTTGCGGGAGATCACCGTGACCACGATTCCGGTCCTGGTTGGTGGTGGCCTGCGGTTGTTCGGCGAGGCCGGGGCCGAAGCGCTCCTGACGCATCGCGCCACCGTGGTGTACCCGTTCGGATTCGTGCAGACGCGCTACGCCATCGGCAGCGCTGGCTAGGGCCGAGGGTCGGCCAGGCACCGGCCTGGGGCCATCTACAGAAACGGCGGCGCTTTCGCGCCGCCGTTTGGTTGCAACGTTGTCGCGACCTCCGGCCGGGACCGTGCGGACGCTGCGGCGTCAGCAGCAGCGCCCCCCGTTCTTGCCGCTGTACCGCGCCTCCTGGCGCTCGCGGAAGAACGTCTTGTAGTCCATCGGCACGCGGTCCGGATGATTTTCCAGCACATGCCGGACGTAGTTGTCGTAGTCGGGAATGCCGCAGCACAGCCGCGCGGTCTGCACCAGGCGCCGCCAGATGCGGCGATGGGCCTGGTACTGACCGGCGGGGACGAGTTCGGTGCTCATCACAGGTCCGCCATCTGGTGCGGCTGCAGTGCCACGTACGGGGTTTCCTTGTCGGTCCGCTGCGGCGTGCGGCGGGCCATGAAGATGGTCTTGATCGCGTAGAACAGGATCGAGAACACCACGAACAGGAACAGCACGGTCAGGCCGGTGTTGACGTAGGCGTTGACCACGATCTGGTGCATCTGGCCGACGGTCTTGGCCGGGGCGGTCAGGGTGCCGGTGGCGATCGCGTCCTGGTACTTGTGCGCCTGGGCCAGGAAGCCCTGCGCCGGGTTCTTGTCGAAGATCTTGATCAGCCCTGCATAGGTGGTGCAGATCAGCAGCCACACCGCCGGCACACCAGTGACCCAGGCGAAGCGGTCACGCTTCATCTTGAACAGGACCACGGTACCCAGCATCAGCGCGATACCGGCCAGCATCTGGTTGGAGATGCCGAACAGCGGCCACAGGGTCTGGATGCCGCCGAAGGGATCGACCACGCCCGTATAAAGCAGGTAGCCCCACAGCGCCACGCAACCGGCGGTGGCGATGATGTTGGCCGTCCACGATTCGGTCTTCTTCAGGGCCGGGATGAAGTTGCCCAGCAGGTCCTGCAGCATGAAGCGACCGGCACGGGTACCGGCGTCGACCGCGGTGAGGATGAACAAGGCTTCGAACAGGATCGCGAAGTGATACCAGAACGCCATCATCGCGTTGCTGCCGCTCGGGATCGCCTCGTGCAGGATCTGCGCGATGCCCACTGCCAACGTCGGTGCGCCACCGGCGCGGTGCAGGATGGTCGGCTCGCCGATCGCTGCGGCCGTGGCCTCCAGCTGCTCGGGGGTGATGATGAAGCCCCACGTATTGCTGATGTAGGCCGCAGCGGAGACCGCATCCGGGCCGATCACGGCGGCCGGCGCGTTCATGGCGAAGTAGATGCCCGGGTCGATGATCGAGGCGGCCACCAGCGCCATCACCGCGACGAACGATTCCATCAGCATGCCGCCGTAGCCGATGTAGCGCATGTGGCGCTCATTGGCGAGCAGCTTGGGCGTGGTGCCCGAAGCGATCAGTGCGTGGAAACCGGAGACCGCGCCACAGGCGATGGTGATGAACAGGAACGGGAACATCCCGCCCTTCCAGACCGGGCCGTCGCCGCTGGCGGCGAACTGGGTCAGGGCCGGCATCTTCAGCTCGGGCATGACGATGAGGATGCCGATCGCCAGCGCCACGATGGTGCCGATCTTGAGGAAGGTGGAGAGGTAATCGCGCGGGGCCAGCAGCAGCCACACCGGCAGCACCGAGGCGACGAAGCCGTAGCCGATCAGCATCCAGGTGATCTGGATACCGGTGAAGGTGAAGGCCGGGCCCCAGACCGGGTCGGCGGCGACCTTGCCACCGAACCAGATCGCGGCGAGCAGCAGGATCAGACCGACCACGGAGATCTCACCGATCTTGCCCGGGCGGATGTAGCGCATGTACACGCCCATCAGGATCGCGATCGGCATCGTCGCGATGACCGTGAACATGCCCCAGGGGCTTTCGGCCAGCGCCTTGACCACCACCATCGCCAGCACCGCCAGGATGATGATCATGATCAGGAAGGCGCCGAACAGGGCGATGGTGCCGGGCACCGGCCCCATTTCCTCACGCACCAGGTCACCCAGCGAGCGGCCGTTGCGGCGGCTGGAGAGGAACAGGATCATGAAATCCTGCACCGCGCCGGCCACGACCACGCCCACCACCAGCCAGAGCAGGCCGGGCAGGTAGCCCATCTGCGCGGCCAGCACCGGGCCGACCAGCGGGCCTGCACCGGCGATGGCGGCGAAGTGGTGGCCGAACAGTACGTGCTTGTTGGTCGGAACGTAATCCAGACCGTCGTTGTTGATCACCGCGGGCGTGGCCCGGGTCGGATCGAGCTGCATCACCTTGTCGGCGATGAACAGGCTGTAGAAGCGATAGGCGATGAGATAGATGGAGACCGCAGCGACGACGATCCACAGTGCATTGATGGGTTCACCGCGGCGCAGCGCGACGGTGCCTAGACAGAAGGCGCCGAGCAGTGCGATGACTGCCCAACCCAGTTTCGAAAAACCTTTCATGAGATTGCGTCTCCCTGGAGATCGTCGTAAGAGTCCGCCCTCGCACTGACGGGGTCAATGCAATGGCGGGGGCTTGCCGCTAGTACTTTGGTCGTAGGGTGGGCGCGGTGCGTGCCCGTGCACGTCATCGGAACACCACGCTTGGAACAATTGGTTGCGGGCGTGGCGGTTGGCCGGCGGGGCCGGCGCGCCCATCTTGTAGGCAGTTCACCGATCCTGGAGTCATCATGAGCAGCCCAACCCCGGTGCGCGTGCTGCGCACCATCCGTGGCATGGCCACCTCCGATGGCGCCGGCGTGCGCCTGACGCGCGTGATCGGCGGCCCCTCGCTGCCCGACCTGGACCCGTTCCTGCTGCTGGATGAATTCGGCACCGACCGCGCCGAGGACTACATCGCCGGCTTCCCGAGCCACCCACATCGTGGTTTCGAGACCGTGACCTACATGCTCGATGGCCGCATGCGGCACAAGGACAACCATGGCAACGAGGGCCTGCTCACGCCGGGCAGCGTGCAGTGGATGACCGCCGGCCGCGGCCTGATCCACTCGGAGATGCCCGAGCAGGAATCGGGGCAGATGCGCGGCTTCCAGCTGTGGGTGAACCTGCCCGCACGCGAGAAGATGACCGAGCCGAAGTACCAGGAGTTCGCGCCGGACCATATTCCGGTGACGGCACCGGCCGGGGGCGTGCAGGTGAAGGTCATCGCCGGCCAGGTGGGCGACACGGTCGGGCCGATCGTGCAGCCGGCCACCGATCCGGTGTACCTGGACATCACGCTGGATGCCGGCGCGGGCTGGCGCTACACGCTGCCCGATGGCCATAACGCGTTCGCCTACGTATTCGAAGGCGGGCTGGAGATCGGCGAAGGCGACGATGCGCGCCCGGTGGCCCGCCAGGAAATGGCGGTGCTGGGCGGCGGCGAGCAGCTGGTCCTGCGTGCCGGTGAAACCGGGGCGCGCCTGATCCTGGTGGCGGGCCGCCCGCTGCGCGAGCCGGTCATGCGGCATGGGCCGTTCGTGATGAATACAAAGCAGGAGCTGATGCAGGCCTTCGTGGATTTCCAGGAAGGCCGCTTCTGAGGGGCGTTGGCACCGCCCGCTGGCCGACAAACGCATGACACCTGACGGTGTGGGAGGCGCCGGCGAGCGGCCGGCGCTACCGTGGATGGCGGGATGAGTGCGGTGCACCGTCCCGGCCTCGTGCTCAGCGCCCGGCGGCGACGGCCGAGGGCGTCAGGCTCATGCCCTGCGCCAACGATTGCAGCGAGCCGAGTTCGCTGGCGTCACCGGCATACAGCGCGATCTGGGCAAAGCGGTTCCTGTCGAACTTGACCACGGTGATGCGGCGGGTTTCATACCCCGGCGGCTTCTGGCCGCCCAGGTCGGGCTGGTACCAGTACAGGGTTTCACCGGCGAAGCTGCCTTTTTCCTGGCGCAGCGCACGGTTCAACGGCAGCTCCGGATTGCGTGCGCTCAAGGTCAGGCTGAGCACTTCACGCCCATCGGCGGTGCTGGCCCTGCACAGGATCAGGTCACGCTGGGCCAGTTGCTGCCAGTTCAGGCCGCTGCTGGCGGGCAGGGACGGACATTCGCTGGTCGCTTGCGCCGCGACGGCGCCGGCAGACACCAGCAGACACACACACACGACAGCGCGCAGGACGTTCATGCATTCCCCCAAAGGTCGATGATCGCGTCCGTCGCTGACAGCCGTTCCGGTGGCCGTCGACAACCCAGGCCGTGGTGGCGCATTCCCCGCGCGCCTACCGGATCACTCGCTGCCGTCAGTGTCGGACGAGTGCTCGGGACCTTAACGGAATGTGACTCAGTGTACAAATAACGGTTTCAGTTGATTCCTTTGTCAGCGGCCGGGCGGGGGTTGCCCGCCCGGCCCTGAGCATCAGCGCGGCGCGGTGCCCATCCACTTGTAGAGAGTGCCGCCGATCAGCCCGCCCAGCAGCGGCGCCAGCCAGAACAGCCAGAGCTGGCCCAGTGCGCCGCTGCCGGCGAACAGGGCTACGGCAGTGGAGCGCGCCGGATTGACCGAGGTGTTGGTGACCGGAATGCTGATCAGGTGAATCAGGGTCAGGGCCAGGCCGATCGCGATCGGGGCGAAGCCGGCCGGTGCGTTGCCATGGGTGGAGCCCATGATCACGATCAGGAAGAATGCGGTGAGCACCACTTCGCAGAGGGCGGCGGCGGCGACGCTGTAGCCCCCCGGCGAAAGTGCGCCATAGCCGTTGCTGGCGAATGCGCCGGCCTGGCTGCCATCGATCTGGAAACCGGGCGCGCCGGAGGCGATCTGCAGCAGGATGAAGCCGGCCAGTGCGCCGCCCAGCACCTGCGCCACGATGTAAGGAAGCAGCTCGCGCGCGGGGAAGCGGCCGCCAGCCCACAGGCCGACACTGACCGCCGGATTGAAGTGCGCGCCGGACACGTGCCCGAACGCGTAGGCGCCGGTCAGCACGGTCAGGCCGAAGGCCAGCGCGACGCCCAGAAAGCCGATCCCCAGCGGATTGCCATCGCCGCCGAACGTGGCGGCCAGCACGGCGCTGCCACACCCACCCAATACCAACCAGAACGTGCCCAGGAACTCGGCGGCCAGACGTTTGCCCATGCTCATCGACGTGCTCCACGTGTATGCCCGGGGTGGGCAGGCGCAACGTAGCTGAATCGGGGTTCATCGGGGTGACGATGGCGTCAATGCCCGACGAACGGTCGATGGCGGTGCGCAGGTCAGTACGTGGGCAGCGGAATGAACTCTTTGTCGTCGCCGGGGATGGTGCCGAAACGCCCGGATTCCCAATCGTGCTTGGCCTGCTCGATACGCTCAGTGGAGCTGGACACGAAGTTCCACCACAGGTGGCGCGGGCCATCCAGCGGTTCGCCGCCCATCAGCATCGCCTTGATCGGGGTCTTGGCGCGCAGGCGGCCGCGGGCACCGGGCTCGGGAATGATCAGGTGCTGGGCGGGAACATCCACGCCATCGAGCTGGGCCTGGCCTTCCAGGATGTAGAGCGAGCGCTCGGCGTGGCCGGTATCGAGATCGATTTCCGCATCGGCATCCAGATCGATGGCAACGTTGAGGGTATCGGCGAAGACCTTGACCGGCGATTCTTCGCCGTACGCGCGTCCGGCGATGACACGCAGCCAGGCCCCGTTGCGGCGCTGCTGGGGCAGGGTGGCGGCGGCATGGTGGTAGAACGCGGGGTCGGTCTCTTCAAACTGCTTCGGCAGCGCGAGCCAGGTCTGCATGCCGTGCAGCGGATGGTCGTGCTCGCGTTCGACGGTGGGCGTGCGTTCGGAATGGGCGATGCCGCGGCCGGCGGTCATCCAGTTGACGTCGCCGGGGCGGATCACCTGGTCCGAGCCGAGCGTGTCGCGGTGGCCGATGGCGCCGGACCACAGGAAGGTGACGGTGGCCAGGCCGATATGCGGATGCGGGCGCACGTCGATGCCGGTGCCGGGGGAGAGCACGGCCGGGCCCATCTGGTCGACGAAGACGAACGGACCGACGCTGCGCGCCTGCAGGGTCGGCACGGCGCGGCGTACCTGCAGGCCACCGATGTCATGGATGCGGGGGGCGATGATGGTCGTCATGCGGGCGGTCTCGCTGGCGGGGACAGAGCGGGAGGATCGCATGCGGGGTGTGGGGGCGGGAGGCCTGTATCGGTAACAGGTTGTTCTGGTCGCACAGGGACGGCAGCACAAACGACAACGCCACCTCACGGTGGCGTTGTCACATCACATCATCGCGCCTCAGATCACGGGCTCACGCAGTACCGGCGAGTCCCAGCCCGGGCGCGGGGCGAAGCGACCGCCGTAGCGCTGCTGCAGCACCTTGAGGCGTTCGACCAGCACATCGGCACCGGTGGCGCGGATGTACTGGATCGGGCCACCGCGGAACGGGGCGAAGCCGGTGCCGAAGATCACGCCGGCATCGAGCAGGTCCGCATCGGCAACCACGCCGTCGTGCAGGCAGGCCACCGCTTCGTTGAGCAGCGGCAGGATCAGGCGGTCTTCCAGATCGGCCGGGATCTCGTAGTTGGCGGGGACGTCCGGCTTCTGCGCCCGGCCGTTCTCCCACTTGTACAGGCCCTGCCCGTCCTTCTTGCCGCGCTTGCCCTGTTCCACCGTCGCCAGGGCAGCCGGCACCTGCAGCCCGAGGAAGGGCGCCAGTTCCTTGCCCACGCCTGCGGCCACGTCCAGACCGACGGTATCGAGCAGTTCGATCGGGCCCATCGGCATGCCGAACTTGACCGCGGCCTTGTCCAGTACCGGCCCGGGCACGCCTTCGGCATAGGCGGTGGCGGCTTCGAGCATGTACGGGAACAGCACGCGGTTGACCAGGAAGCCAGGGGTACCGGCGACGGGCACCGGGAATTTGCCCAGTGCCTTGCAGAACGACGCCAGGCGACGCTCGGTTTCCGGGGCCATGCCGTCGTGGTGGATGATTTCCACCAGCGGCATCTGCGCGACCGGGTTGAAGTAATGCAGGCCGGCAAACTGCGCCGGGCGCTGGATGTGGTCGCGCAGTTCGTCCAGCGGGATCGAGGAGGTGTTGGTGGTCAGCAGCGCATCGGCCTTCATCGTCGGCTCCAGCGACTGGTACAGATCACGCTTCGCTTCCGGATTCTCGATGATCGCTTCGATCACCAGATCGGCCAGCGCCACGCCCTCGCCCGCGAGATCGGCCTTCAACCGCGCGGCCACGGCCGGGCGCTTGCTCTCGTCCTTCACCCGCTTGGCGAACAGCGCCTGCGCGCGTTCCATGGCCGGATCGATGAAGCGCTGCTCGCGATCCTGCAGGGTCACGTTGAAGCCCTTGTAGGCCGACCACGCGGCGATGTCGCCCCCCATCACGCCGGCACCGACCACGTGCACGTGCTGGATGCCATGGTCCTTGCCACCCAGGGCCTTCAGGCGTTCGGTCAGGAAGAAGATGCGGATCAGGTTGCGTGCGGTCGGCGTGCCGGCCAGCTTGACCACCGCGCGACGCTCGGCATCCAGGCGGGTCTGGATCGGGCTGCCACCGGTGCGCGCCCAGGTGTTGATCAGCGCGTACGGCGCCGGGTAGTGCTCCTTGCGCGCCTTGCGGGCGACCTGCTTGGCCATCTGCGGGGCGAGCAGCCTGCGCGCCAGCCAGGTGTTGGTGATCCACGCCGTCGCGCGCTGCTTGAACGGGCGGGTGGTGCCCTTCAGTGCGAGCGAGACCGCGGTATCGAGCAGCACGGCGGGCGCGACGACCTTGTCGACCAGGCCGATGTTGCGCGCGGCCGAGGCCGACAGATTGCGGCCGGTCAGCATCATGTCCATCGCCGCCGGCGCGCCGACCAGCTGCGGCAGGCGCGAGCTGCCGCCCCAGCCCGGGAAGATGCCCAACTGGGTTTCCGGCAGGCCGATCCGGGTGGACGGATCATTGGAGGCCACGCGGTAACGGCAGGCCAGCGCCAGCTCGGTGCCGCCGCCCAGGCAATGCCCATGGATCGCCGCCACGGTCGGGCAGGGCAGTTCGGCCAGCTTCTGGTAGGTGCTCTGGCCACGGCGGATCGCGTCATTGACGGTGCCGCGGCGGTCGAACGCCTGGAATTCCTTCAGGTCCGCCCCGGCGATGAAGCCGGCCGCCTTGATCGACTGGATCACCACCGCCTTGGGCGGGTCCATCGCGATCCGCTCGATCAGGTCGCCCAGTTCGAGCAGCACGTCCTGCGACATGGCATTGACGCTGCTGTCCTGGCGGTCGAGGCTGAGCACCACGACGCCATCGTCACGGATCTGCGGGTGCCAATGCGAGAAGCGGAGCCCATCGAAGCCTGAGAGCATGGGAACGTTCCATCCGGTTGTGTATGGAGAAGGGGGCTATGATCCAGAGGTTGTTTCCTCCCCGTCAAATCCCTATAGCTGGGGGAGAGATACCGTCGATTCATTGCCTGGATCGGAAACCTTAACGGAACGGTGGTTAAAAGCTGGTGCGGCGCCGTGTGATCGAGCGCTGAACTTTTCCCGGGATTGGCAGTCTCATTGCCCGACGTCGGTTGGGCTGATAGGAGTGCGGCCCCCCATGGCCGAGGTTGAAACACCACAGGAGCTGGACCTGGAGCTGGTCCGACGTGTGCAGCGTGGCGAGAGCGCGGCGTTCGATGTCCTGGTGCGCAAGTACCAGCATCGGGTCATCGCGCTGATCGGGCGCTACATCGCGGACTGGAGTGAATGTCAGGACGTCGCCCAGGACACGTTCGTCCGCGCGTACCGCGCGATCGGCAGTTTCCGCGGCGACGCCCAGTTCTATACCTGGCTGCACAGGATTGCCGTGAACACTGCCAAGAACCATCTCGCCGCGCACAACCGCCGCCCGCCCACCGATGACATCGAAATCGGGGACGCCGAGCAGTACGACAGCGGCACCCGCCTGCGCGACACCGACACGCCCGAACGCGAATTGATGCGACAGGAACTGGAACAGACGGTGATGAAGGCAGTGTCCGCGCTGCCTGAAGAACTGCGGTCAGCCATCACCATGCGCGAGGTGGAGGGCCTGAGCTACGACGAAATCGCGCAGAAGATGGGGTGCCCGATCGGCACCGTGCGGTCGCGGATTTTCCGTGCCCGCGAGGCGATCGACACTGAACTTCGGCCGCTGCTCGATGTGGGCAGCGCCACCCGCGAGAAGAGCCGCGCATGAGCCACGATATGTCCAATGATGCTTCCCGGGGCGCGTCCCCCGATAAATTCGACGCCCATTACCGTCAGCAGCTGTCCTCGCTGATCGATGGTGAACTGTCGGCCGATGAAGCGCGCTTCATGCTGCGTCGGCTGGAACACGATGAGGCCTTGTCCAGCTGCAACGAACGCTGGCAGATGCTGGGCGATGTGCTGCGCGGGCAGGCCTGCGCACCGGCCCCGGTCGATTTCGCCGAGCGTGTGCGCGCGTCCGTGGCCGTAGAGCCCGCCCCGGCGATGCAGGCCAGGGTGGAGCGTGGCCCGGAGCAGGCGCAACGGCGCGGCAGCTGGCGACGCTGGGGCGGTGGCGCAGCGTTGGCCGCCTCCGTGGCCGCGGTGGCGATGTTCATGACGCGCGAACAGCTGCCCGCCCAGGCCCCGCTGGAGGCGCCGACCACCATCATCGCCAGCCAGGCCGAACTGCCGGCCGCACCGGTTACCGAAGCCTCGGCCGCCGAACAGGCACTCGCCGTGGCTGCGGTGCCGGCGGCTGCGGTGGCGGCGGCCAGCCGCCGCCAGGACGTGGCCACCGCACGCCGCGCCAGCGCCAGCGCCACGCGTACCCAGCAGGCCGCGCGTGGCAGCGCCGCCGAACGCAGTGCCGAACCGCAGCGGGCGGTTGCCAGCCAGGCGCCGTTGACCCCGGCCATGCCGGCGGCGACCGTGCGGCAGTTCCCGTTCGGTGAGGTCGGCAACCTGCAGGCCAAGCCCTGGCCGCGGTCCAGCCTGGCCCCGGCTGCGGGCGGGGCGCTCAATGCGAGCTTCTCCACCCAGGCGCCGCAGGCTGCGTTCTATCCCTTCGAGCCGCGTCTGCAGGAGTCAGCCGAAACGGCCGAACCCGCACGCCGGCACCGCGACTGAGCATCGTCGCGGCGACGCTCCGCTCCGGCCCGTGCGCCGGAGCGTTCCCCCCCCTTTCTTTCCTGACCCGGAGGTTCGTGTCTGATGACCGCCCGTATCCGTACCCACGCCCTGGCGCTGATCGCCATGACGCTCCCACTGGTGGCCTGCGCCCAGTCGCCGTCGCCGGCCACCGCTGCCGCCCCGGCGGCGGCCGCCGCTCCGCGGGCGCCGGCGCCGCAGCTGGTCAGCGGTCTGCCTGACTTCACCAACCTGGTCGAACAGGTCGGTCCGGGCGTGGTCAATGTCGAGACCACCATCGTGCGCAGCAACCGCCAGGCGCGCATGGCCGGTCCGGCGGACCAGGACATGCCCGAATTCTTCCGCCGCTTCTTCGGTCCGGACTTCCAGATGCCGGGGCAGGGCGCCGACGGCCCCGATGACGGCACGCCGAGCATCCGCGGCCGCGGCATGGGCTCGGGCTTCATCATCTCCGCCGATGGCTACGTGCTGACCAATCACCACGTCGTTGCCGATGCCAGTGAAGTGAAGGTCAAGCTCGGCGATCGCCGCGAGTTCACCGCCAAGGTGGTGGGCAGCGACCAGCAGTACGACGTCGCCCTGCTCAAGATCGACGCCAAGAACCTGCCGACGGTGCGCGTGGGCGATTCCAATACGCTCAAGCCGGGCCAGTGGGTGGTCGCGATCGGTTCGCCGTTCGGGCTGGACAATTCGGTGACCGCCGGCGTGGTCAGCGCGGTGGGGCGCAGCACCGGCGGTCCGGACCAGCGCTATGTGCCCTTCATCCAGACCGACGTGGCCATCAACCAGGGCAACTCCGGTGGCCCGTTGCTCAATACCCGCGGCGAAGTGGTCGGTATCAACTCGCAGATCTTCTCCGCGTCCGGTGGCTACATGGGCATCAGCTTCGCGATCCCGATCGACCTGGCCATGGGCGCGGTCGAACAGATCAAGAAGACCGGCCGGGTCAGCCGGGGCCAGCTGGGCGCGGCCGTCGGGCCGATCGACAGCCTCAAGGCGCAAGGGCTGGGCCTGCCGGACAGCCGCGGCGCGCTGGTCAACGAAGTGGTCGCGGGCAGCGCGGCGCTCAAGGCCGGTATCGAACCGGGTGACGTGATCCGCTCGGTCAATGGCAGCCCGATCAATACCTTCAGTGATCTGCCGCCGGCCATCGGCGCGCTGCCGCCGGGCAGCAAGGTCCGCCTGAGCGTGCTGCGCGACGGCAAGGAGCGGGAAATCACCGCCACCCTGACCGAACTGGCCGAAGACGCCGAGCGCGGCGCCACCCGTCCGGCCGCGGAAGCGGCCAAGCCGGAGACCGGTGCCAATGCCCTGCTGGGGCTGGACGTGGCCGATCTGACCGCCGCGCAGCGCCAGCAGCTGGGCCTGTCGGCCGGCGAGGGCGTGCGGATCACCCGGGTCAACGGCCAGTCGGCGCGTGATGCCGGCCTGTCGCCGGGGCTGGTGGTGCTGCAGGTCGGCCGCACCCCGGTCGGCAGCGTCGCCGCGCTGAACAAGGCGCTGGGCGGTTACAGCAAGGGTGACGTGGTCATGTTGCTGGTCCGCGCCAACGGCAACAGTGCCTTCGTGGCGGTCAAGGCCGGGCAGTAAGCCCGCCCCGCCTGTGTTTCCGGGCCCGCTTCGGCGGGCCCGGTCGTTTCCAGGGGGCCGTTGGCGACAATCGCCGCCGGGCCCACGCGGGACCGGGCCGGCCATGCGATAATCCGCAGTCATCCTGACGACGCGACGCGCCGCCGCCACCTATGTCTTCTGATTCGATGCGGTTCATCCGCAACTTCTCCATCATCGCCCACGTCGACCACGGCAAGTCCACGCTGGCCGATCGCATCATCCAGCTTTGCGGTGGCCTCCAGGCCCGTGAGATGGAGGCGCAGGTGCTCGACTCGAACCCGATCGAGCGCGAGCGTGGCATCACCATCAAGGCCCAGTCGGTCTCGTTGCCGTATGTCGCCAAAGACGGCCAGACCTACCACCTGAACTTCATCGACACCCCCGGGCATGTCGACTTCTCCTATGAAGTCAGCCGCTCGCTGGCCGCCTGCGAAGGCGCGCTGCTGGTGGTCGATGCGGCCCAGGGCGTGGAAGCGCAGTCCGTCGCCAACTGCTATACGGCCGTTGAGCAGGGGCTGGAAGTGGTGCCGGTGATCAACAAGATCGACCTGCCCACCGCCGATATCGAGCGCGCCAAGGCCGAGATCGAGGCCGTGATCGGCATCGACGCGACCGATGCCGTGCCGGTCAGCGCCAAGACCGGCCTGAACGTGCAGGACGTGCTGGAGGCGATCGTGCATCGCATTCCGCCGCCGGTGCCGCGTGATACCGACAAGCTGCAGGCGCTGATCATCGACTCGTGGTTCGACAACTACCTGGGCGTGGTCTCGCTGGTGCGCGTGATGCAGGGCCAGATCAAGGCGGGCGACAAGCTGCAGGTGATGTCCACCGGCCGCAACCACCAGGTCGACAACGTCGGCGTGTTCACTCCCAAGCGCAAGGTGCTGCCGGCCCTGCGCGCCGGTGAAGTGGGCTGGGTCACGGCCAGCATCAAGGACGTGCACGGCGCGCCGGTCGGCGACACCCTGACCATGGCCGCCGACCCGGCCGCCAGGCCGCTGCCGGGCTTCCAGGAAATGCAGCCGCGCGTGTTCGCCGGCCTGTTCCCGGTCGATGCCGAGGATTATCCGGACCTGCGCGAAGCGCTGGACAAGCTGCGCCTGAACGATGCCGCGCTGCGCTTCGAGCCGGAAAGCTCCGAGGCGATGGGCTTCGGCTTCCGCTGCGGCTTCCTGGGCATGCTGCACATGGAAATCGTGCAGGAGCGCCTGGAACGCGAATACAACCTGGACCTGATCAGCACCGCGCCGACCGTGGTCTATGAAGTGCTCAAGACCGACGGCACCATCATCAACATGGACAACCCGGCCAAGCTGCCGCCGGTGAACCAGGTCGATGAGATCCGCGAGCCGATCATCCGCGCCAACGTGCTCACCCCCGAGGAGTACATCGGCAACATCATCAAGCTGTGCGAAGAAAAGCGCGGCAGCCAGCTTGGCATCAACTACCTGGGCAGCCAGGTGCAGATCAGCTACGAACTGCCGATGGCCGAGGTGGTGCTGGACTTCTTCGACAAGCTCAAGTCGGTCAGCCGTGGCTATGCCTCGCTGGACTACCACTTCGTGCGCTTCGATGCCGGTCCGTTCGTCCGCGTGGACGTGCTGATCAACGGCGACAAGGTCGATGCGCTGTCGCTGATCGTGCACCGCAGCCATGCCGATCGCCGCGGCCGCGAGCTGTGCGAGAAGATGAAGGAACTGATCCCGCGGCAGATGTTCGACGTGGCCATCCAGGCCGCCGTCGGCTCGCAGATCATCTCGCGCACCACGGTCAAGGCGATGCGCAAGAACGTGCTGGCCAAGTGCTATGGTGGCGACGTTTCGCGCAAGAAGAAGCTGCTCGAGAAACAGAAGGAAGGCAAGAAGCGCATGAAGCAGGTCGGCCGCGTGGAAATCCCGCAGGAAGCCTTCCTGGCCGTGCTGCAGATGGACAAGTAAGGCCGGATGGCTTTCCCGGCAGCGGCGGGCGGCACCGGATCGGTGTCGCCGGACGCGCAGGGGCACACCACACCGCTGCAATCGTTCCCAAGGACACTGCATGAAATTGTTTGAGTTCCTCCTGGTCGTACTGACGTTGGCCTCGGGCCTGATCCTGCTGGCTGAAAAGCTGTACTTCGCCAAGCGCCGCGCCCAGCGCGCCGGCCTGCTGGACACCGAGCCGGTGGTGGTCGATTACGCCCGGGCGTTCTTCCCGGTGCTGGCGATCGTGCTGGTGGTGCGCAGCTTCATCGCCGAGCCGTACAAGATCCCGTCCAGCTCGATGATGCCCAACCTGCTGATCGGCGATTTCATCCTGGTCAACAAGTTCTCCTACGGCCTGCGCCTGCCGTTGAACAACGCCAAGGTGATCCCGTTCGGCGAGCCCAAGCGGGGCGACGTGGTGGTGTTCCACTTCCCGGGCCACTCGGACAACGATCCGGCCAAGGGTGAGAACTTCATCAAGCGCGTGATCGGCGTGCCGGGCGACCAGATCGAGTTCCAGGGCAATGGCCTGATCCTCAACGGTGAGCCGGTCAAATACGACAACAAGGGCCTGTATGCCGGCCACAACGGCCAGGGCGAGGGCAGCTCGCTGCTGGTCGAGCACCTGCCGGGCCGCACCCATACGGTGCTGGAGACCGACTACGCCCGTGGCGAAGGCCAGTGGACCGTTCCGGCCGGCAAGTACCTGGTGATGGGCGACAATCGCGACAACAGCGACGACGGCCGCTTCTGGGGCCTGCTGCCGGAGGAAAACCTGCGCGGCAAGGCCTTCCTGATCTGGCTGAACTGCTCGGGCTGGTTCTGCAAGGACGGTTTCGAGCCGTCGCGGATCGGCACGGGTATCCATTGATTGATGGCACACGCGTATCTGGGGAGAACGCAATGAAGAACATGACATCGCAGCGCGGCATCACCTTGACCTCGTTCCTGGTGGTGCTGATCGTGGTCGCCTTCTTCCTGTACATCGGGATGAAGCTGTTCCCGATGTACCAGGAGTATTACGCCGTGCGCACGGCGCTGAAGAGCCTGGCCAAAGAGCCGGGGGTGGCCAACATGGAGCCGGCCAGGGTCCAGGAGCTGTTCTTCAAGCGCATCCACATGAGCTATTCCGAGAATCTCAAGCCCTCCGATATCAAGTTCGACCGCATCGACGGCGGCTGGAACTTGAAGGTCAACTACGAAGTGCGCCGTGAGCTGATCGGCAATCTCGACGTGGTGGGCAAATTTGACACCAACCAGGATCTGACTCTCCGCGGTGCCGACTAAGACCTTCCAACGCGGTGACCTGATCGGTCACGCCTTCAACGATCCGGGCCTGCTCCAGCAGGCGCTGACGCATCGCAGTGCCGGCACGCCCAACAATGAGCGGCTGGAATTCCTCGGCGACAGCATCGTCAACATGATGGTGGCCCAGGCGCTCTACGAACGCTGGCCCAAGGCCGACGAGGGCGCGCTGACCCGCGCCCGTGCCGAACTGGTGCGCGAGGGCGCGCTGGCGGTGATCGCGCGCGAGCTGCACCTGGGCGAGCGCCTGATCCTGGGCCCGGGCGAGATGAAGACCGGCGGCCATCGCCGCGACTCCATCCTGGCCGATGCGCTGGAAGCGGTCGTCGCCGCGATTTACCTCGATGCCGGCTTCGCCGCCTGCCGGACCGTGGTGCTGCCCTGGTTCACCGCCTCGATGCACGCCCTGCCGGCCACCGGCAAGCCGGAGAAAGACCCCAAGACCCGGCTGCAGGAATGGCTGCAGGCGCGGCAGAAGGCATTGCCCCTGTATGAGCTGGTGTCAGAATCGGGTGACGATCACGCCAAGACCTTCCGGGTACGCTGCGGCGTAACCGACCCCGCTGTCAGCACCGAAGGCGAAGGTGCCTCGCGACGGCTGGCCGAACAACAGGCGGCTGCCGCCGCCCTCGAGCAACTGGATTCCAAGTGAACGAAGCAACCCCCCATCGTTCCGGCAGCGTGGCCGTCATCGGTCGCCCCAACGTCGGCAAATCCACCCTGACCAACGCCCTGGTGGGCGCCAAGGTCAGCATCGTCTCCAACCGGCCGCAGACCACGCGGCACCGGCTGCTCGGCATTGCCAGCTACCCGGAAGGGCAGATCGTGCTGGTCGACACCCCCGGCCTGCACCGTGCGCAGAAGCGCGCCATGAACCGGGTGATGAACCGCGCCGCGCGCGGCTCGCTCGAGGGCGTGGACGCGGGCATGCTGGTGATCGAAGCCGGCCGCTGGGACGAGGAAGACACGCTGGCCTTCAACGTGCTCAGCGACTCGGGGATCCCGGTGGTGCTGGTGGTCAACAAGATCGACCGGCTCAAGGACAAGGGCGCGCTGCTGCCGTTCCTGCAGCAGGTCACCGAGGGCCGCACGTTCGCCGCGGTGCACCCGATCTCGGCGCAGAAGCGCAATGGCCTGGAATCGCTGGTCCGCGACCTGATGAAGCTGTTGCCGGAAGCCCCGCCGATGTTCGGCGAGGACGAGATCACCGACCGCAGCCAGCGCTTCCTCGCCGGTGAGCTGGTGCGCGAGCAGCTGATGCGCCAGCTCGGCGAAGAACTGCCGTATGCGACCACGGTCGAGATCGAGCGCTTCGTCGAGGATGGCAACCTGCTGCGCATCGGCGCGGTGATCTGGGTCGAGCGCGAAGGCCAGAAGGCGATCGTGATCGGCAAGGCCGGCACCCGCCTGAAGGAGATCGGCGCCAAATCCCGCCTGCAGATGGAACGTCTGTTCGGCGCCAAGGTCTTCCTGGAAACCTGGGTCCGGGTGCGCGAAGGCTGGTCCGACGATGAAGCCGCGCTCAAGGCGTTCGGCTACGAATAAGCCGGCCCCTCCAACCCCGGGCGGTTGAACCATGCGCATCGAGGATGAGCCGGCGTTTGTGCTCCATGCCCGCCCGTGGCGGGAAACCAGTCTGCTCGTGGAGGTGCTGACCGAGCAGTACGGCCGGATCGGGGTGCTTGCCCGAGGCGTATCCAGCCCGCGCAGCCAGGCGCTGCGCGCGGCCCTGCAGCCATTGCAGTGGATCCGCCTGACCGCCGTGCAGCGGGGCGAGCTGGCCCAGCTGCGCGGGGCCGAGGCCCTGGACGCTGCGCCACGCCTGACCGGCCAGGCGATGCTGGCCGGGTTCTACATCAACGAACTGCTGATGCGGCTGGCGCCCCGCCAGGACCCGCTGCCCGAGCTTTACGACCATTACGCGCAGGTCCGCGCACGGCTGCGCGATGGCGAGCCGCTGGCCTGGACCCTGCGCCGTTTCGAGCGCGACCTGCTGGCGGCCCTGGGCTTCGGCTTCGATCTGCTGCACGGCAGCGATGAGGCGCCGGTCGACCCGGCCGCACGGTATGAGCTGGACCCGCAGGAGGGGCCGCGCCGGCTGCTCAGCGACCGCGGTGTGGATCAGCGCCGTGGCACCGCGACCGGCAGTGCGTTGCTGGCGCTGGCCGCCGATGAACTGCCCGGGCCCGAGGATCTGGGCAGCCTGCGCCGGCCGATGCGCGCGGTGCTGATGCACCACCTGGGCGGGCGAGGGCTGAAATCCTGGGAAATGCTGGAGGACCTGGCGCGACGGGGCACCTGAGCGCAGGCGGCCCGCGGCGCCGTTTCGGGGGGACTCACGCGGCAACGCTGCACGCGCTGCCGCCCGTGCTCACTGCAGCAGGGCGTCGACCGCCACGCGAAAGCGGCTCTGCGCCCCGGTGGAGTCCGGGGCCTGGTGCAGCTGGCGGACCGCCCGGGCCAGGCGCGCGGCGCCGACAAATCCGCAGCTGGCCTGCAGCCGATGCAGCTGGCCGCGCAGGGCCCGCACATCGTCCTCGCGCAGGGCCTGGGCCACCGCGTCGCGAACCCCGGGCAACTCGGCCAGGAACAGCTCGCGCAACGCGATGAGGTGGTGGCGCTGCCCGTTCAGCGCGGCCAGGGCCGTGGTTTCGTCCCAGTCCTGGCGCTCGCCCTCCACCTCCTCGGCGTCGGCAAGCACCGGGGCGGACAGGCTGCCAGCGGTATGCACCAACGCGCGGCGGACGGCCTTGAGCAGGTGCTCACGGCTCAGCGGCTTGACCAGGGTCTCACTGAAGCCGGCATCGCGCAGCCGCGAATGGATCGAGGTGTCGCCATCGGCGGTATGTGCCAGTGCCGGCGTGTCCGGCCGCGAGCGGCGCAGCTCCTGCAGCAGTTGGGTGCCGTTACCATCGGGCAGGTTGACGTCGATCAGCCACAGATCATGTTGGTTGCCACGGGCGCGGTCCATGGCCGTGGCCAGGGAATCGGCGGTATCCACCTGCGCCGGCAGGGTTTCCAGCGCGGCCTTGAAGAAGCCGCGGCTGATGGTGTCGTCCTCGACGAGCAGGAATCGGGGCATGGGATCCCTCGGGGTCATCTGCATTGGGGCTGCCTCCATGTCAGCTGCGCCCATATTAAACGCGAAGTCCCCGCCTGCAAGCGGTTTCAGCGGGCGGCAAGTCAGTTGGCAGTTGGTATCTGCGACAATACGCACCCTTTTTGCCCGCAGCCTGTTGCCACGTGGCCCGAACCCGCTCCCGCCTCGACCGTACTCCCTTCCAGACCGACATCCTCGACCTCAGCCATGATGGCCGTGGCGTTGCCCGCCGCGACGGCGAGGGTGGCAAGGTCACCTTCATCACCGGCGCGCTGCCCGGTGAGGTGGTGACCGCCGAGCCGACCGCGCGCAATCGTCATTTCGATGAAGCCCGGACCATCGAGGTCGTCCAGGCCTCGCCGCAGCGGGTGACCCCGCGCTGCCCGCATTTCGGCGTCTGTGCCGGCTGCGTGCTGCAGCACCTGGAAGAGTCGCAGCAGATCGTGGCCAAGCAGCGGGTGCTGATCGACAACCTGACCCGGATCGGCCACGTCACCCCGGGCACGGTGCTGCCGCCGCTGGTGGGCGACAGCTGGGGCTACCGCCGCAAAGGCCGCTTCTCGGTGCGCCGCGTCGAGAAGAAGGACAAGACCCTGGTCGGCTTCCGCGAGCTGGACCCGCGTTTCGTCGCGGACCTGAGCCAGTGCCTGACCGTCATTCCGGAAATCGGGATGAAGGTCGGCGTGCTCTCCGAGTTCATCGAGACCCTGGACGGCAAACGCGACATTCCCCAGATCGAATTCATCGCCGGCGATGACGCGATCATGCTGACCATCCGCCATATGCAGCCGCTCAGCGATGCCGACCGTGCCGCGTGGATCGCCTTCGGCCAGGCACACGGTTTTGCGATCTCGCTGCAGCCCGGTGGCGTGGAGTCGGTGCAGCCGCTGTGGCCGGCCGAGGTGCCGTTGTCGTTCAAGCTGGCGCCGTGGGATGTCGAGCTGGCGTTCCGCCCGCTGGATTTCATCCAGGTCAATGCCAAGCTCAACGTGCAGATGATCGCGCACGCGCTGGCCCTGCTCGATGCCGGTCCGGACGAGCGCGTGCTCGATCTGTTCTGCGGGCTGGGCAATTTCACCCTGCCGCTGGCGCGCACCGTGCGCAACGTGGTCGGCGTGGAGGGTGATGCCGGCCTGGTGGCGCGTGCGCGTGAGAACGCGGTGCGCAACGGGCTGGAGAATGCCGAGTTCCATGCCGCCGATCTGACCCAGGACCAGCGCCAGGCCTCGTGGATGCGCCAGGGTTTCGACAAGCTGCTGCTGGATCCGCCGCGCTCGGGCGCCATCGAAGTGCTGCAGCAGCTGCCGCTGAAGCAGTTCAAGCGCATCGTCTACGTGAGCTGCCATCCGGGCTCGCTGGCGCGCGATGCCGGCTACCTGGTCAACGAGCAGGGCTTCACCCTGGTCTCGGCCGGCGCGATGGACATGTTCCCGCACACCGCGCACGTGGAAAGCATCGCGGTGTTCGAAAAGCGCTGATCAGCGCCCGTCCCCGGGCGCGGCGTTCTGCCACTGGCCGTGTGCGTCGAACACATAGGTCTGCGGTTCGGTGCCGCGCCCGGTCGCATCCCCGGCGGTGACATTGCAGCGGATCTCCGGCGCCTGGGTGCTGCGCAGTTCGCAGTCGTCGATCGCGAAGATCTGCAGGCGCTGCTGGAACGCGCGCAGTTCCTCGCGGGTGGCGGCATCGTCGATCGATGCGGCACGGCGATCGAGCTGCGCATTGAGCAGCTCGCGGACACGTTCGCGCGGGGGCACCGGCGCGTCGACATCGGCGCGCTGCATCGCCCAGCCCATGCCCTGTGGAACGAAGCGCAGCATGCGGTAGCGGTTCTTGAGGCCGATCTCCATGCCGACCAGGCAGTCGTATGCACCGGCGAGCGTGGTGCTTGCCCAGCACGGGCCATGTTCGAACCGGCGAGGGGTGAACATCGACTGCAGCAGCAGATCCTGGGTAGAGGCGGCCGGCGTCTTTTCCGCCTCGACCATGGCCATCACCGCCGCCTCGATCTGTGCAGGCGTGGGCGGCGAGGCGGCGAGCGCGCCCAACGGCAGCAGGGTCATCAGCAGGGCGGGGAAGAGCGGTTTCATCGGGGGCATCCTTGCAAGGCAGCCGGGCAGTATAGAAGCACGCCGTGGCCGCGGTGCCGCGATCGCCGCATACTGTGCGGATGGGCATTGAAATCGAACGCAAATACCGCGTCACCGGTGAGGGCTGGCGCACCGCTGCGCACGCGGTGATCCCGATGGCACAGGGCTATCTCAACGACGCCGCCTCGCTGGAGAGCGGCGCGCAGAAGGCATCGGTGCGCGTGCGCATCCAGGGCGCGCAGGCCTTCCTCAACATGAAGTCGCGCGAGATCGGGCACACCCGGCAGGAGTTCGATTATCCGATCCCGGTGGAGGATGCGCGCGCGTTGCTGGCGCTGTGCGTCGGCGGGCTGATCGACAAGCGCCGGCACCTGGTCGAGCACGACGGGCTGCTCTGGGAGGTGGACGAATTCCTCGGCGAGAACGCCGGGCTGGTGGTGGCCGAAGTGGAGCTCGAGCACGCCGAGCAGACGGTCAGGCTGCCCGAGTGGGCAGGCGAGGAAGTCACCGACCAGGTGCGCTATTACAACCTGGCCCTGGCAGCGCACCCCTTTTCACGCTGGTCCAGCGCTGAACGCGGCTGATCCGCGGCCCTTGTGTAGCGGCCTTTCCGCCCACAATCTGGCCAGATGAAAATCGATATCTGGTCGGATGTGGTGTGTCCCTGGTGCTGGATCGGCAAGCACCGGTTCCAGCAGGGACTGGCGTTGCTCGGCGATGACGCGCCCGAGGTGGAGGTGCATTGGCACCCGTTCCTGCTCGATCCCGACGCCGGCACGGCCCCGGTACCGCTGCGCCAGGCGTACGCAGCCAAGTTCGGCAGTGCCGAGCGCACCGAACAGATCCTGACCCAGACCCAGGCCGCGGCGCGCGCCGAGGGCCTGCCGATGGATTTCAACCAGGGCCAGGTCCGGGTGACCACGCTGCCGGCGCACCGGCTGATGTGGCTGGCCGGGCGTGAAGGCGTCCAGGCCGAGGTCGGCGAGGCACTGTTCCGCGCGCATTTCGTGGAGGGCCGCAACCTGGCCGACCCCCAGACCCTGATCGCCGCCGGCGCCGCCGGCGGGCTCCAGGCCGAGCGCATCACCGCGCTGCTGGAAGGAGAGGAGGGGCTGGAGGAGATCCAGGCGCAGCTGGCGCAGGCGCAGCGCTTCGGCATTCAGTCCGTGCCCACCTTCGTGATCGACGATAAATACGCCATCCAGGGGGCCCAGCCACCGGAGGCGTTCGCCCAGGCCCTGCGCCAGATCGCGGCCGAACGCACGCCTGCAGCCCCTGCGGGGCACGGCGATGGCTGCGGCCCGGACGGTTGCGAGGTCTGACGCTGCGCGCGGGTTCTGCGACAATGCGGCAGTGCGCCATGGTGGCGCCCCGTATTGGAGACACCCCATGCTCGTGATCGGCGTTGCCGGGACCGAACTCACCGCCCAGGAACGCGAGTGGCTGCAGCACGACGCCGTGGCCGGCGTCATCCTGTTCAAGCGCAACTTCGCCTCGCGCGAGCAGATCGCCGAGCTCTCGGCGGCCATCCGCGCCGCCGCGCCGCGCCCGCAGCTGATCTGCGTGGACCAGGAAGGCGGCCGCGTGCAGCGCTTCCGCGAGGGCTACAGCGCGCTGCCGCCGCTGCAGGGCTTCGATGCGCTGTATGCCTCCGATCGCGAGGCCGCGCTGGCCCTGGCCGAGCAGCACGCCTGGCTGATGGCCAGTGAAGTGCGCGCCAGTGGCGTGGACCTCAGCTTCGCCCCCGTCGTCGATCTGGGCCGTGGCAACCTGGCGATCGGCAATCGCGCCTTCAGCGCGGACCCGCAGGTGGTCGCAGCGTTCACTGCCGCCTATGTGCGCGGCATGCACAGCGTTGGCATGGCCGCCACGCTCAAGCATTTCCCCGGGCACGGCACCGTGCTGGAAGACACCCATTTCCACGACGCCAGCGACCCGCGCTCGCTCGATGAACTGCGCGCGCTGGACCTGATCCCGTTCGCGGCCGGCATCGCCGCCGGCGCCGATGCGGTGATGATGGCCCACGTGGTCTACCCGCAGGTCGCGCCGGAGCCGGCCGGCTACTCGCCACGCTGGATCCAGCAGATCCTGCGCGAACAGATGGGCTTCCGCGGCGTGGTCTTCTCCGACGACATCGGCATGGCCGCTTCATTCGCCGCCGGTGGCGTGAAGGCGCGCGTGGATGCACACCTGGACGCCGGTTGCGACGTGGTGCTGGTCTGCCACCCCGAACTGGTGGAAGAATCGCTGCGCGCCGTCGAAGGTCGCACCCTCAACACCGCTGCGCTGCTCGGCCTGATCGGTCGCGGCGCGCTGGGCTGGGACGGCCTGCTGGCCGATTCCCGCCACGGCACCACCCAATCCCGTTTGCTTGACACCCTTGGAAGAACCGTCTGATGCCCAACCTCACCATTTCCCAGGCCCTGGCCCAGGCCGACCTGCTGGTCGACCGTCCCACCATCGACAAGGCCATCGCTGGCATCGCCGACGCCATCGCGCGCGATTACAAGGGCGAGGTCCCGCTGTTCCTGTCGATCATGCACGGCGCGCTGCCGTTCGCCGGCCAGCTCGCGCTGGAACTGGGCGCACGCGGCCAGGACGTGCAGTTCGATTACCTGCACGCCACCCGCTACCGCGGTGAAACCACCGGCGGCGACCTGGTCTGGAAGCACAAGCCGGCCACCGCGCTGTTCGGCCGCCGCGTGCTGCTGGTCGATGACATCCTCGACGAGGGCTACACGCTGCAGGGCGTGCGCACCTGGTGCCTGGAGCAGGGCGCCACCGACGTGCGCATCGCCGCGCTGACGGTCAAGCTGCACGACCGCGCGCTGCCGGACGTCAAGGCCGACTACGCCGGCATCGACCTGCCGGACCGCTATGTGTTCGGTTTCGGGATGGACGTCAACGAAACGCTGCGCTGCGTGCCGGCCATCTACGCGATGAAGGAATGATGGAACACATTTCCCTTGCCGTCATCGGCGGCACCGGCGTCTACAAGCTGGCCCAGCTCGACGATGTGAGCAGCCACCAGGTCCAGACGCGCTACGGCACGCCGTCCGGCCCGATCCGCGTCGGCACGCTGCTGGGTCAGCGCGTGGCCTTCCTGGCCCGCCATGGTGAAGGCCACTCGCTGCCGCCGCACAAGATCAATTACCGCGCCAACCTGGCCGCGCTGCAGCAGATCGGCGCGCAGCGTGTGCTCGCGCTCAACACGGTCGGCGGCATCACCGAACTGTTCGGCCCGCGCGTGCTGGCCTGCCCGGACCAGCTGATCGATTACACCTGGGGCCGCATCTCCACCCTGTGCGAAGAGCCGGGCACCGACGTGCTGCACGTGGACTTCGGCCACCCGTACACGCCGATGCTGCGCAGCAAGGTGCTGGCCGCGGCGAAGGTGACCGGCGTGCGCCTGCAGGACGGTGGCTGCTACGGCGCGACCCAGGGCCCGCGGCTGGAAACCAATGCGGAAATCGCGCGCATGCGCCGCGATGGCTGCGATCTGGTCGGCATGACCGGCATGCCCGAAGCCAGCCTGGCCCGCGAGCTCGGCCTGGACTACGCCTGCCTGGCGATCGTGGCCAACTGGGCCGCCGGCTGTGGCGATGGCGATGAAATCACGATGGCCGAAGTGCTGGCCAATGTGGACGCCGCCTCCTCCGGCCTGCCCGAATTGATCGGTGAATTGGCACGGGGGTGATTGTCATTACCGTACAAGGTTTGCATACTCCGCCAGTGCGCTGGTTGAGCGTACACCACCCATTCATAGAAGAAGGTCTCGCATTACCATGCCGAACGGTACCGTCAAGTGGTTCAACGACGCCAAGGGATTTGGCTTTATCTCGCCGGAGGACGGCAGCGCCGACGTCTTCGCGCACTTCTCCGCGATCAACTCCAAGGGCTTCCGCAGTCTGCAGGAAGGCCAGAAGGTCACCTATGACGTGACCCAGGGCCCGAAGGGCGCCCAAGCCTCGAACATCGTGCCGGCTGAGTGATTTTCTCGGCTGCGCATTGAAAACCCCGCTTCGGCGGGGTTTTTTTTCATCAGTGAGTCCCCCATGACCCCTCGTCGCACCATCGCCATCGTCGGTTACGGCACCGCTGGCCAGGCCCTGTCGATCCTGCTTTCACGTGACCATCACCAGGTGCACGTGTTCGAGCGCGCGGCGCGGCCCGGTCCGGTCGGGGCCGGCTTCCTGCTCCAGCCGACCGGGCTGGAGGTGCTCTGGCAGATGGGGCTGCTGCCTGCGGTGATGCAGCACGGTGCCCCCGTGCGCCGCCTGCACGGCCAAACCCCCTGCGGGCGCACGGTGATGGACATGCGCTATGCCGACTTGAATCCAGCGCTGCACGGCGTGGGCATGCAGCGCGGCGCGCTGTTCTCGCTGCTGGCTGATGCGTGGGAGCAGCCGGACAATCTGCAGCCCGCTACGTCCATCGTCGAGGTGGACACCGCGCAGGGGCGCGTGCGTGACGCACAGGGGCGCTGGCATGGCCCCTATGATCTGGTGATCGCCGCCGATGGCGCGGCCTCGTCGCTGCGCGCGCAGGTGCAGGGCACATCGCTTGACCGCCAATACCCGTGGGGCGCGCTATGGTGCCTGCTGCCGCGCGGCGATTGGCCGCACATCGATGAGCTGCGCCAACGCTATGTGGCGGCGCGCAAGATGATCGGGCTGCTGCCGGTGGGCACGCGACCCGGCAACGATGTGCCGCAGTTGAGCTTCTTCTGGAGCCTGCCACGCGACCGGTTCGCCCAGTGGGAGCGGGACGGCATGGCGCGCTGGCTGGATGAGATCGCTACGTTGTGGCCGCAGGCGCACGCGCGGTTGGCGGGCGTGTGTGAACCCACACAGTTGGCTCGCGCCGGGTATCGCGACGCGGTGCTCTCGCGCTGGCACCGCGAGCGGCTGGTGCTGGTGGGGGACGCCGCCCACGCGATGAGTCCCCAGCTCGGGCAGGGCGTGAACATGGCGCTGATGGACGCACTGGCATTGCGCGACGCACTGCGCGCGCACGCTGATTGCGACAATGCGCTGCAGGCCTACCAGGCACAGCGCCGCGCGCATGTAGCGATCTACCAGTACTGGAGCCGCTGGCTGACGCCGTTGTTCCAGTCCGAACGGGATGGCCTGGCGCGCGCCCGCGATGTGCTGTTCCAGCCGATGGGCCGCATCCCAGGCGGGCGTGGACACATGCTCCGCGTCCTCAGCGGAACGCAGCGCGGCTGGCTCGGCAGACTGCCGTTGTCGCCCGCGTTCATGCAGGCGATGCACGGGCTGCAGGACATGCGCGAGCGCGACGGCATCTGCTGATAACCCCGCGTAGCAGTGCATCGCAGCGGATGTGAAGGCGTGAATAACATCCATTGACGGTGGACTCACCGCCCACGTGGGACAACACTCAGGCAAACGCAGCGTGCATGTGGTTCATCCATGCGCGACCTGCTGCTTCCACGGACGCGCTGTCCGATGCCTGATCGCTTGGAGCCCCGCGACTGCGGGGTGGTAGGGTGGGGCTGCGTTTGCGACCTACGGTCCGGTGGACCGATCGCAACCCAAGGAGATTGAAATGCTGTTCTCGGCCGAAACTCTGGAAAGTGAAATCCGCAAACTGCGCGGACTGCTGCAGATGCTGCATGAGGATCAGCCGGACGTGATGGAAGACGTGTTCGAGTTCCATGTGACCAGCCTCATCACGCACGCTGCGCCGGAACACCACCCGCGCATCCGCAGCGCTGCCCATGAGATGTTGACCGCGATCCAGCGGCAACCGGTGCGGCCCAATCCGAATGCACCGGATATCCGGTTGATGCCCAGCTTGTTGGCCTCCGCTGCCTGATGCAGGCAAGGTAGCTGCGTCACCGACGTCGCGCGCTGTCCCGATCAGCGCGCCGGCAACGCGATGGCCTGGTCCTCGACGCAGGCCACCAGCCGTTCGCCTGAGGCCAGTACCGGTGCGATGCCGGCAGTGAAGCCCGAGAACGCCGGCAATATCGTCATTCCATCGCGCATCCAGAACGCTGGCCAACGCCGCTGCATGCCGGGCAAGCGGGCCAGCGGATGCAGGTGACCACACAGCACATGCAGCCCTGGCTGCGGCTGCGGTGCATGACGCAGCAGGAACGGTCCTTCCTGGATACGCTCGCCCAGCAGTTCGATGCCCAGGTCGGCCTTGGGCAGCACACGGTCATGATTGCCTTCCAGTGCGCCGATCCACAGCTGTGGATGCTGCTCGCGCCATCCCTGCCACTGGCGGTACCACGCAGCGCGGTGCGCAGCGCCATGCAGCACATCGCCGAGTATCCACAGATGGCGGATGGCGCGCTGCTGCACCACCGCGCCCAGACGCTGCAGGTCATCGGAGGTGCCCCCACTGGGCAGGCCGATGCCAGAACGCCGGAACAGATCGGCTTTGCCCAGGTGAAGATCGGCGATCAACAGTGCATCGCGCGCCGGCCAGTAGAGCGCACGCGCGCCAAGCAGATGGACGCTTTCGCCGGCGAGGGTGATCGGCAGTTCAGGCGCCATGGCGCTTCTCCAGTTGCTGTGCGGCGCGCAGGACGCGGGTCTTCCAGTCTTCGTTGCTGAGCTGGCCGCGCAACCGTTCCGCCCAGAGCGGGAAAGACAACGGTCCCAGGCTGGTCGGATGCTGCACGCTCAGCGTGCGGGCCTGACACCTCGACAGCGCACGCGCCAGGCTTGCCAGATCGAGTTGATCGTGCAGCACTTCGTGTTCGGCCAACGTCAGCAGGATGTGGTCCGGATCGTGCTGTCGCAGCACGTCGTACAGCAGCCCGCTGGAGGCCTGCAGCTGGCGCAGGCTGCGCGGTGTGCGGCCGGGCAGTGCAGGTACGAGCATGCCTGACACCCGCGCGATATCGCGGAACTGGCGCCGCGCCAGTTCACCCAGGTTGAGGCTCTCGCGCAGATCGGTGAGCAGTCCCTCCGGTGCCAGCAGGGTGCGCACGCGCGCTGCATCGAGTTCGACCGGGCGCGCCGGTGCGAGCACGAAGCCATAGTCGTTGGCCGCGTAGCCGAAGGTATTGCTGTGCTGCCGCGTCCAGCGCAATGCCATCAGCGCGGCCAGCCCTTCATTGACCTGGCGACCGGCGAAGGGATACACGAAGACGAACTGGCCATCGCGACGCCGCACGTGTTCCACCAGCAGCAGCTCCGGACCGGGCAGTGCGGACAGGCGCGTCTGCAGGGCCAGCAGCGGCGCCAGCCAGCGCATCTCCGGGCTGTCGGCAGGGCGGGCCAGCACCGTTTCCATTTCATGGCCCAGCGCGTCGGACAGTGGCAGCCGGCCGCCCTGCCAGCGCGGCACCACGCCATCGCCGCCCCGGGCCAGGCGCACATACGCGGTCAGGTTCTCCAGCCGCACCAGTTCCAGCAGGCGACCGGCGAACTGGAAGCGATCACCGGGGCGCAGCCGGCTGAGGAACTGCTCCTCCACCGCACCCAGCCGGCCGCCGCGCAGGAACTGCACCATGACACTGCCATCGCTGGTGATGGTGCCGATCGACAGCCGGTGCCGCAGCGCGACGCGACGGTCGTGCACGCGGTAGATGCCATCGTCATCGCGCACCACCTTGTGGAAGTCCGGGTACTGCGACAGCGCGCGGCCGCCCTGCACGATGAACTCGAGCACGGCCTCCCAGTGCGTGCTGTCCAGCCCGGCGAACGCGTGCGTGCGCCGCACCTGCTCCAGCAGCGCGTCCGGAGCGAAGCCGCCGCCCAACGCGCAGCTCACCGCGTGCTGCGCCAACACATCCAGCGACAATCGCAGCGGCCGGCGGGCTTCGATGTGCCCCTGGGCCAGCGCGCGACGCGCGGCGGCATACTCCACCAGCTCCAGCGCGTGCGAGGGCACGCACACGATGTGCCCGGATTCGCCGGGGCGATGCCTGGCGCGCCCGGCACGCTGCAGCAGCCGCGCGATGCCCTTGGGGCTGCCGATCTGCAGCACTTGGTCGACACTGGGGAAATCGACGCCGAGATCCAGGCTGGAGGTGGCGACGACGCAGCGCAGGCGGCCTTCGCGCAGGCCCTGCTCGGCGGCGCGGCGCAACGCCGGGTCCAGTGAGCCATGATGCAGTGCGAGGGTATCCGGGTCTTCCGGCCACACTGCCGCCAGTGCCTGGTGCCAGAGTTCGGCATGGGCGCGGGTGTTGGTGAACAACAGGCTGGTGCGCACCGTGAGCAGCTTCTCCAGCACGCGCTGCAGCTGCGACAAGCCCAGGTGGCCGGCCCAGGGAAAACGCTCGCCCTGCGCCGGCAGCAGTGTTTCCACGCTGACTGGACGCGGGCGTGCGCCGGCCACCAGCGGCGCGTCGGGCACGTCGGGCAACAGCACCTCGCGCGCCTCCTCCAGATTGCCCAGCGTGGCCGACAGCCCCCATACCTGCAGGGCGGGCAGGGCGTCGCGCAGGCGACGCAGATTCAACTGCAGCAGTACGCCGCGCTTGTTGCCCAGCAGTTCATGCCATTCATCCACGACCACGCAGCGCAGGTGCTGCAGGCGGGCCATCGTGTCGGGGTAGCTGAGCAGCAGGGCCAGTGACTCGGGCGTGGTCACCAGCACATCCAGCCGACCCTCGCGCGCCAGTCGCTTGTCGCGCGCGCTGGCATCGCCGGTGCGCAGGCCGACCTGCCAGTCCAGCCCGAGGGCGTCCAAAGGCTCGCGCAGCGCGCGCGCGGTATCGGCGGCCAGCGCCCGCAGCGGGGTGATCCACAGCACCTGCAGGACCGGCACCGGTGTCTTGGCACGGCCACGCGTGGTGCGTGGTGGCGGATCGTGCAGCGCCTGCAGCAGCGGCCCGCCGAACATCGCCAGCGTCTTGCCGCTACCGGTGGGTGTGTGCAGCAGGCCCGAGTCGCCCGCCAGGTAATGCTTCCACATCGCTTTCTGGAACGGCAGCGGCGCCCAGCCCCGGCTGGCGAACCACGCTGTCAGGCGGGCCATGGCCTCCCGTCGCGTCACCGCGCCAGTGCCTGCAGCTGGGCCAGCGTGTCTGCTTCGCTGGCGGGTTTGTCATGCCGCCAGCGCAGGATCCGCGGAAAGCGCACCGCGATGCCGGACTTGTGGCGCTTGCTGCGGTTCACCGCCTCGAAGCCGAGCTCGAACACCTGCTCGCCACGGACGCTGCGGACCGGCCCGAAGCGCTCGATCGTGTTCGCGCGGATCCAGCGGTCCAGCGCGAGGATTTCCTTGTCATCCAGGCCCGAGTACGCCTTGGCCACCGGCACCAGCGTCTGGCCATCCCACACGCCGAAGGTGTAATCGGTGTACAGCGTGCTGCGCCGGCCATGGCCGGACTGGGCGTAGATCATCACCGCATCGATGGTCAGCGGCGCGATCTTCCACTTCCACCAGTCGCCGCGCCGGCGCCCGGCCTGGTAAACCGACTCGGCGCGCTTGAGCATCAGCCCTTCCACGCCACGCTCGCGGGCCAGGTCACGCTGCAGTGCCGCCGCGTGCCAGTCCGCCACGCTGAGCGCCGGTGACAGCCGCAGGCGCGGGTCGTCCAGCGTGGCCAGTACCTCGGCCAGGCGCGCGCGCCGTTGCGAGAGGGGCAGGGCGCGCAGGTCTTCACCGCCCAGCTCGAGCAGATCGTAGGCAAGCACGCGCACCGGCGTATCGCGCAGTGTCTTCGGGCCGGGCTTGAGTCGCTGGATGCGGGTCTGCAGGGCGGTGAAGGGCAGCGGCAGATCGTCGCCGTCCGCCCAGGCCAGCAGCTCGCCATCGATCACGCAGCCATCGGGCAACGCCATCGCGGCCGCCTCGATCTCGGGGAAGCGACCGTCCAGCCGCTCCTCGCCACGCGACCATAGCGCGACCTCACCCTGGCGGCGCAGCACCTGCAGGCGGATGCCATCCCACTTCCATTCCAGCAGCCAGTCGTCGATCGGGCCCAGCGTGTCGACCTCCGCCTCCAACGGCGAGGCCAGGAAGAACGGGTAGGGCTGCTGGCGATCCTCGGGGCGCTCTTCGGGGGACAACAAGGCGGCCAGCAGGCCCGGCGCGGGCACCCAGCTGCCGAGCATGCGCTGGGCAATGCGCGCGATGTCGATGCCCGACCATTCGGCCAGCGCCTGCTGCACCAGCCGCTGTGACACGCCCACCCGCAGCGCGCCGGTCAGCAGCTTGTTGAACACCAGCCGCTCATCGAAGGCGAGCTGTTGCCACGCCCCGGTGACGGCGGCATGACGCACCGGCTCGGGCTGATTGGCCACCGGCAGCAGCTTCTGCTCGATCCAGTCGGCCAGCCCGATATCCGCGCCGGCCTGCGCCGGATCATTCATGAGCAGGGTCAGCGTCTCGGCCAGATCGCCAACCTGGTCATAGCTGTCGTCGACCAGCCAGGCGGGCGCATCGGACAACTCGGCCACCCACGCGCGCAGCTCGGCGTTGCCGGCGATCTTCTGTCGCGCGCTGGTGACCTTGCCGCCGGCCAGCAGGAACAGGGCCCATGCGGCGTCGTGCGCGGGGGCCTGCTGGAAGTAGCGCACCAGCGCGGCGCGTTTGTCGCCGGTCGCGGTGCTGCGGTCCAGCTCGCTGTAGAGCGCGGCAAAGCGTTTCATTCTTCGTCCCCGTAGCCGGTGGCGAAGGCCTCGGCGGCGACGCCACGCTCGCGCAGGAAGCGGATCAGCGCGTCGGTGTTGCCGTGGGTGGCGATGACGCGGCGCGCACCGGTCTCGGCGATGGTGCGCAGCAGGTCAGGCCAGTCGGCGTGATCGGAGACGACGAAACCGCGATCGTAGTTTCGCCGGCGGCGGTTGCCGCGCACGCGCATCCATCCGGAGGCAAAGCCCAGCTGCGCGCGCTTGAAACGGCGCATCCACGCGCTGCCCGCCGCCGAGGGCGGCGCCAGGATCAGCTTGCCGGCGAACGCCGCCCCGCGTTCCTGCTCGCTGACCGGTTCGGTGGCCAGCATCGGGATTCCCGCCTCGCGATAGACCGCCACGCCCGTGGCGATCGCCCCATGCAGCAACGCCGGTTGCGTTTCCAGCGGCAGCAGTTCGGCGAGGATCCGCTGCGCCTTGCCGAGTGCGTAGCACAGCAGCACGGCTGCCTCGCCACGCGCTTCGCACTCCCGCCGCCAGGCCACGATGTCCGCGGCGACCTGTGCGGTGTCCGGCCAGCGATACACCGGCAGGCCGAAGGTTGCTTCGGTGATGAAGGTATCGCACGGCACCACCTCGAACGGCGCGCAGCTCGGATCGTGCTGGCGCTTGTAGTCGCCCGAGGCCACCCACACCCGGCCCGCATGCGCGATCCGCACCTGCGCCGAGCCGAGCACATGCCCGGCCGAGTGCAGGGAGACCTCGGTGTCGCCAAGGGTGAAGCGTTCACCATAGGCGTGCGCGGTGCAGTCCACATCGCCCAGCCGCCAACGCAGGATCGGCAGGGTCTGCGTGGTGCAGTGGTAGTGACCCATGCCGTTGCGCGCATGGTCGCCGTGGCCATGCGTGATCACCGCGCGCGGCACCGGCCGCCACGGGTCGATATGGAAATCACCGGCCGGGCAGTACAGCCCCTCCGGGCGCAGCACCACCAGGTCGTCGTTGTCGGCATCGGCGTTCATGCCTGCACTGTGCCGCCGCGCTCGTGCAGGAGGTGAGAATCCGCATGAACGGCGGCCTGCACGGGGATGCGGCAGAATCGGTGCATCTGTCTGCAAGGAGGTCGCCGAGATGACGTCTGCCTGGCCCGCGTTCGAGACGCACGAGGTGAGCAACCAGCCGCCGCCCTTCGGAGGCCGGAATCTCTGGGCCGACGACAATGCACTGGCCGATGCCGTCCAGCGCGAGGGAGGTGGCGTTTTCGTGAGCCCGCTGGCGCGCTACGGCGGCCTCGCCGGCGATGCGCTGTACCGGCTCGGCTTCGATGCCAACCGCGACCGCCCGCGTCTGCGCACGCACGACGCGCAGGGCCACCGCATCGATACCGTCGAGTTCCATCCGGCGTACCACGAGTTGATGAGCACGGCCAAGACGCATGGCGTGGCGGGGCTGTCCTGGCACGACGGCCGCCCCGGCGCGCATGTCGCGCGCGCTGCCTTGAGCTACCTGCATCACCAGGCCGAGGCGGGCACCAGCTGTCCGTTGACGATGACCCATGCGGCGGTCGCGGTGCTGCGCCAGGCGCCGGCGCTCGCCGAATGGGCGGACAAGGCGGCGGCCCCGCACTACGACCCGCGTGACGTCCCGATTGCCGACAAGGCCGGGATCACCCTGGGCATGGGCATGACCGAGAAGCAGGGCGGTTCTGATGTGCGCAGCAACACCACCCGCGCCGAGCCGCAGGCCGATGGCAGCCATGCGCTGATCGGGCACAAGTGGTTCTTCTCCGCGCCGATGTCCGATGGCTTCCTGGTGCTCGCGCAGGCGCCGGGTGGGCTGAGCTGTTTCCTCATGCCGCGGCGCCTGGCCGACGGCAACCGCAACGCGTTCCGTCTGATGCGCCTGAAGGACAAGCTTGGCGACTGGTCCAACGCCTCCAGCGAGGTGGAACTGTGTGGGGCCTGGGCGCAGCGCGTGGGCGAGGAAGGGCGTGGAGTGGCCACCATCATCGGCATGGTGATGATGACGCGGTTGGACTGCATGCTTGGTGCCGCGGCGGAGATGCGCATGGCACTGGCGCAGGCACTGCACCACACCCGGCACCGCAGCAGTTTCGGCACGCGGTTGAGCGAGCATCCGCTGATGGCCAATGTGCTGGCCGACCTGGCGATCGAATCCGAAGCGGCCACCGTGTTCGCCATGCGCGTGGCGCGTGCGGTCGACCAGGCCGAACGCGATCCGCAGCAGGCGGCATTCGCTCGCATCGCCACGGCGGTGGGCAAGTACTGGGTGTGCAAGCGGGCTGCCGTGTTCGTCAACGAAGCGCAGGAATGCCTGGGCGGCGCGGGCTATGTGGAGGAGTCGATGCTGCCGCGGCTGTACCGGCAGGCGCCGTTGAATTCGATCTGGGAAGGCAGCGGCAACATCCAGTGCCTGGACGTGCTGCGTGCGCTGTCGCGCGAGCCGCAGGTACTGCAGGCGCTGCAGGCTGAGCTGGACGCGGTGGCCGGGACCGATGCCCTCTATGACGCCGCGTTGCGGGCACTGCGGGCGCAGTTGGCGGTGCCACCAGAGCAGGCGCAGGCACGCCGGGTCACCGAGCGCCTGGCGCTGTTGTTGCAGGCCGCGGTGCTGCTGCGCGCGCAGAGCCCGAACGCGTCCGCCTTCATCCGCTCACGGCTGGGGGCCGAGCATGGGATGGCCTTCGGCACGCTGCCGGCCGACGGGGACTTCGCGGCCGTGCTGGGCCGCGCTCTGCCGTAAGCGGCCGCCAATGAAAACGCCCCCTCCGGAGAGGGGGCGTTGGTCACCACGCTGTGGCGGTGCGTAACGCCGATTCAGCGCTTGGCTTCGTTGGCGTTCTTCTTGGCATCATCGGCCACGTCGCGCGCCTTGTCGGCGACCTTCTGCGCGGCATCGGCGGTGGAATCGCTTGCGTGGGCCGCGGCATCCTTGGCCGCGACCTTGGCTTCGCCGGCGGCTTCGGAGGTGGCGGCGGCAGCACGGTCGAGTGCCTGCTGGGTATCGGCGGCAGCGCGCTCGGAGGCGGCGGCGGCATCGTCGGCGGCACTGCGGGTCGCCGCAGCGGCCTTGTCGACGGCTTCGCGGGCGGCAGCGTTGGTGCTGTCGGCGGCCTGGGCGGCATCACGGCGCGCCTGTTCGGCTTCCGGGCCCTTGCAGGCGGCCAGGCCGAGCAGCAGGGAAGCGGCCAGCAGGGAGGTGGTCAGCGGACGGATCTTCATGTGGCGCTCCAGAACGGCGATGGATGGGAGGCCAGCCTATTCATGCGCCTGTGAAGAACCGGTGGGTGGCGGCACGGCCACCAAAACGCGCCCAAAGAAAAAGCCGCTGGCGAACCAGCGGCTTCTTCAGACTTGCTTGAAGAAAGAAGTGATTACTTCTTGGCTTCTTCAGCAGCGTCCTTGGCCTGCTCAGCGGTGTTTTCCGCAGTCTTGGCAGCGTCCTTGGCCTGCTCAGCAGCAGCGTCGGTGGCAGCGCCAGCAGCCTGGGCAGCGGCATCAGCCGAAGCGTCAGCAGCGGTGGTGGCGGTGTCAGCAGCAGCCTGGGCAGCGTCAGCAGCCGGGGCGCCAGCAGCAGCGGCCTGGTCAGCAGCGGCCTGGGCGTCAGCGGCGGCTTCGTTGGCCGAAGCGGCGGCGTCAGCAGCCTGCTCCTGCTTCGAGCAGGCGGTCAGAGCCAGGCCCAGGGCCATTGCGATCAGCAGCTTGTTGATGCTCATTGTTGTGAATCCTCGTCGTTAGATTAGGCAACGCGCTATTGCGCGCCCGGCAACATGATGACAAGCCACGATTGGCTGTCAAGCGATCGCGCATTCAGTTTTGAGAAATGCGCGTTAAACCAAATCAAATCAATTCGATAGCGATGGCGGTCGCTTCGCCGCCGCCGATGCACAGGGTAGCAATTCCGCGCTTGGCCCCACGCGTGCGCAACGCGTTCACCAGCGTGACCACCAAGCGTGCGCCCGAGGCACCGATGGGATGGCCCAATGCGCAGGCCCCGCCATTGACATTGACCTTGTCGTGCGGGATGCCCAGCTCGCGGATCGGCGCCATCGCAACCACGGCGAAGGCTTCGTTGATCTCGAACAGGTCCACCTGGTCCAGCGTCCAGCCGGTCTTGTCCATCAGCTTCTGGATCGCACCGATCGGCGCGGTGGTGAACCACTCCGGCGCCTGCGAGTGGGTGGCGTGGCCGACGATGCGCGCCAGCGGCTGCAGGCCGCGGGCGGCGGCATCGTCCTCGGAGAGCAGCACCACGGCAGCGGCGCCGTCGGAGATGCTCGAGGAGCTGGCGGCGGTCACCGTGCCGTCTTTCTTGAAGGCCGGGCGCAGGGTCGGAATCTTGGCGATGTCCGAGCGGCCGGGCTGTTCGTCCTGCGCGTACTCGACCTCGCCCTTGCGGGTGCTGACCTTGACCGCGACGATTTCGCCATCGAAGGCACCATTGGCCTGCGCGGCCTGCGCGCGGCGGACCGACTCGATCGCGAAGGCATCCTGGTCCTCGCGGCTGACCTGGTACTTCTCCACGGTGCATTCGGCGAACTCGCCCATGGCCTTGCCGTCGTACGCGTTGACCAGGCCGTCGTGGGCCATGTGATCCACGGCCTGGAAGTTGCCGAAGCGGTTGCCGGTGCGCGAGTTGGGGATCATGTGCGGGGCGTTGGACATCGATTCCATGCCGCCGGCGACCACGATGCTGGCCGAGCCGGCCTTGATCAGGTCATGCCCCAGCATGATGGCCTTCATGCCCGAACCGCACACCTTGTTCAGGGTGGTGGCGCCGGTGGACACCGGAATCCCGGCGGCGATCGCGGCCTGGCGGGCCGGCGCCTGGCCGAGGTTGGCCGGCAGCACGCAGCCCATGATCACTTCGGAAACATCCGCGGCCGGTACTCCGGACTGCTCCAGGGCCGCAGCGATCACGGTGGAGCCCAGGGTCGGGGAGGGCACGCCGTTGAACTGGCCCAGGAAGGAGCCGATGGCGGTGCGCTTGGCGGCGGCGATGACGATGTTGGACATGTGCAATCTCTTTGGTGCGTGAGCTAAGAGCGGAATGGGAACGCGGGCGTTGGAAGCCGACGCATTTCCCGGCAGACTGCGTGGGGGTCGGCCCAGTATAGAGGGTCGGCATTGACTGCCGGTGTCTGCCCGGGGGCAGGCAGGTGGGGAAGGTCCATTCACTAGGGGAACAGGGATGAAGCAGGTTGTGATCGGCAGGTCGGCCTTGGCCGCGGCATTGGCATTGGCACTGAGTGCCTGCGGAGGTGGTGGCAGCAATGTCCGGGGGGATCTGGAGCCGTCGCCGCCCCCGACCACGCCCCCGTCGCCGCCGCCAACGACGCCCCCCACAACGCCGCCCGTAACGCCACCGGTAACGCCTCCGCCTCCGGCCGTCGATGCACACCTGACGGTGATCAATGCGCGCGATGCGCAGTTCACCGGCAAGGGCATCCGCATCGGCGTTGTCGATTCCGGCGTAAGCCGCACCCATCCGGCGGTGTCCGGGCGGGTGGTGTCCAGCCGCGCCTACATCGATCCGCTGGTCAACAATCTCAACATCGATGACGTGGTCGGCCATGGCACGACGGTGGCCTCGCTGGCGGCGGGACGCGCGTTCGGCGCCTGGCCGGGCGGCGTCGCGCCGGAGGCGCTGATCGTCTCGGCACGGATCATCGCCGACAAGCGGCCTGCCGACGATGGCTCGGGCAATGGCAACGAAGTGACCGGCGCGCTCGGTCTGGCCGGCGTCCACCAGGATCTGATCACCGACGGTGTGCGGATCATGAACAATTCGTGGGGCGGGCTGTATTGGACCAACACGGCCGCCACCGCACCGATCGCCGCGGAGTATCGCCCGTTCATCGTTGGCCACAACGGCCTGGTGGTGTTCGCGACAGGCAACGAGAGCCGCGCCAATCCGTCCAGCATGGCCGCACTGCCCAGCCAGCCGGGCCCGGGCAATACCCGGCCGGCGGCGGATCTGGAGCGCGGGTGGCTTGCGGTGACCGCCGTGGACACCAACAAGCCCGATACCCTCGCGTCCTACGCCAATGCCTGTGGTGTGGCAGCCAATTACTGCCTGGCCGCGCCAGGCACGGCCGTCTTCCTCGATCCCAAGAACCCTGGCGGTCCGTTGCTGTACGGGTCTGGCACCTCTTACGCGGCGCCGCTGGTCTCCGGGGCCGCCGCGCTGGTCTGGGAAGCCTTCCCGACGTTGACCACGGACCAGGTCCGGCAGGTATTGCTGGGCACCGCGACCGACCTGGGCGCGGCCGGTACCGATGCGGTCTTCGGGCATGGCCTGCTCAACGTGGGTCGCGCCGTGCGCGGGCCGGGTCGGCTGGACTGGGGCGACTTCCATGCGGCGCTCGGCACCGCCTACACCGTCTGGTGGGGAGGCCTGTCGGGCGCGGGCGGGGTGGTCGTTGACGGCGGTGGCAACGTGGTCGACGGGATCGATGATCCGGGCATGACGCTCGGCGGGGAGAACCGCAATGCCGGGCAACTGCGCATCACCGGCGGGGCGACCGTAGCCATCAACGACCTGTATCAATCCGACATCGTGGTGGACGCCGACTCCTATCTTTACGCCTGGGATGTGATCACCAACGGGACGATCACCAACAACGGCGTCATGCAGATCAACTCCAACGCGAACCCGCGGATCGCCACGCAGTACAACGGCGATCTGTACAACAACGGCATCCTGTTCAACCGCGACCACGCCAACAGCACCCTCAACGGCAACTTCATCCAGAGCGCGACGGGTGAGTTCTGGATGTTGCTGGGCACCGATCCGCTCCACATCGGCGGCCGGGCGACGCTGGATGGCGGACTGTTCGTCTATGGGTTGGCGGAGGGCTACGTCGCACGGCGGGAGCATGAGGTGCTGGTGGCCGACGGGGGCGTCAACGGGCAGTTTTCCTCGCTGGGCTTCAATGCGGCCACGTTGCCACTGCTGCAGGCGACCGTGCACTACGACCCCAACCGCGTGTATCTGGACGTGGAGCCTACGTCGGTCACCACTGCTGCAGCGGCCCGCACGTCCGATGTCGGCACACTGGCCTCGGCCGCACGTGTGGAAGCGGCGTTCCAGGCGCTCGATGCGCGCCTGCAGCCGTCGGCACCCTCGACCGCGATCGTGCTGGATCCCGACCTGACCGCAGCGGCGGGGGCCATCCAACAAACGCCCACCGACCAGGCGTTGAGCCAGACGCTGGACAGCCTGTCCGGCAAGGCGCACGGGCTGGCCGCTGCGATGACGTTCGATGCGATCGACATGAACCGTCGCGGTCTGTCGGCGCGTCTGGATGCAGCGATGGCCACGCCCCGTCTGCGCGGCGCATGGCACAGCGCGCTGGGCGAGGCGGGGCAGGGCAGCTTCGCCGGCACGGGGGCGCAGACCCAAGGCTGGATGATGGGTCAGGATCTGGCCCTGGGCAGCAGCGGCATGATGGGCGTCGCCTTCGGCGAGACGCGCAGCAACAGCAGTCGTGACTGGGGCGGTGACCGTGGCCGCGATCGTCAGTCGCAGGCGCAGGTATATGCCGGCTGGAATGTCGGCAACGGCTATGCCATCGGCCAGGTCGGGGTCGGTCAGTTCACCCGCAACATCGACCGGCAACTGCTGCTGGGCGCTGGGCAGTACGGCGTCAACGCGCGTTACGGCGGCCACTTCAGCACCGCCAGCATGGAGTCCGGCTACCGCTTCGGCTCGGCGGGGGCGGGGCTGACGCCCTACCTGGGCGCGGAATATGCCCGCGTGGACAGCGACAGCTTCAGCGAGGACGGCGGCTTTGGCTTCGGCCTGCGCGCCGAAGGCAACGTTGCCAGCCGCAGCCAGGCGCTGGCCGGCCTGCGGGCGGAGACGCGCTGGGGCAGCTGGTCGCTGCGCGGTTACGCGGAGTGGCAGCAACTGCTGTCCAGCACCGGGCTGGATCCGCAGGCGAGCTTCGTCGGCGTGGAGGCCTGGGCACCGTTGGCAGGCCTGCAGCCGGCCCGCTCGGGCGGCTTGTTCGGGCTCTCGGTGGAGTCGTGGCTGAGCCGCAGCAGTCGCCTGGCGTTCGGCTATGACCAGCGCTTCGGCCCGCGCGGCGATCTGCGCCAGGTGCAGCTGCGCTACTCGGCCGGGTTCTGACGGCCGGTCTCACTGCGAGGTGTATGAAAAAAGAGGGCGCGATCGATGATCGCGCCCTCTTCGTTTGTCACGCCGGCTCAGTTGCCGCGCAGCGTGCCCCGCCGCGGCGTGCTGCGCCCCAGCGGCATTTTCAGCTTGCCGATGGAGAGGATGCGCGACTCGGCGATCTGGTCGGCGGCGCGTTGCGGGGCGATGCCCTCGCTCTGCGACAGCGCGAAGATGCGGCCGAGGTTGTGGTAGATGCTGCGGATCAGGCGCATCGCGCGCTCACGGTTGTAGCCGTCGATCTCCAGCGAAACGTTCATCACGCCACCGGCGTTGACCGCGTAATCCGGTGCATAGAGGATGCCGCGGGCATGCAGTTCGTCACCCACTTCCAGGCTGGAGAGCTGGTTGTTGGCCGTGCCGCAGACGATCCTGCACTTCAGGCGCGGCAACGTGTCCGGATTGATCGCGCCTTCCAGCGCGCACGGCGCGAAGATGTCGGCGTTGACGTCGTAGATGTCCTCCGGCTTGACCGCTTCGGCACCGTACTCGGTGACGGCGCGATCCACGCGCGCGCTGTCCAGGTCGCTGACGTACAACTTGGCACCACGGTCGCGCAGCAGCTTCACCAGTTCCATGCCGATGTGCCCCAGGCCCTGCACCGCGATGCTGGCCTTGCCCACTTCCTCATGGCCCAGCTTGTGCTGCATCGCCGCCATCAGCGCCTGCAGCGCGCCATAAGCGGTAAACGGGGCCGGGTCGCCGGAGCCGCCATGTACCTGGTGCACGCCGGTGACGTACTCGCTTTCCAGGTAGATGTTCTCCATGTCGTTGACATCGGTGCCCACGTCCTCGGCGGTGATGTAGCGGCCGCCCAGCGAATCGACATAGCGGCCGAACGCGCGGAACAGCACTTCGCTCTTGTCCCGCTTCGGATCGCCGATGATCACCGCCTTGCCGCCGCCCACGTTGAGCCCGGCCAGGGCGTTCTTGTAGGTCATGGTGCGGCTCAGGCGCAGCGCATCGGCCAGGGCCTCGTCGGTGCTGGCGTAGGGACGCATGCGCACACCGCCCAGGGCCGGGCCCAGGGTGGTGTTGTGGATGGCGATGATCGCCCTCAGACCGGCATCGCGGCTGTGGCAGAACACCACTTGTTCGTGACCGGTGGTTTCGAGGGTTTCAAATAACATGGTGGCTCCGATGGTGCGAACGGTGGCGAACAGCGGCGAACGCGCCAGCAAAAGGTGGGTTGTAAAACAAAAAAAGCGACGTCGTCGGGTCTCGGACGGGTCGCGCGGCGCCATTCTAGTCCATTCCGATGGAGGGTGCTGTCAGGGGATCTCCCGTCGTGCTGTCATTAAAGTTGCTGAAGCGCAGGCCGATGCCGTGGCAACGGTGTGGATGGCCGGTCATCGCAGGAAGGATCACGTGGGCGCAGTCGCAACAGGGCAGGTGCGGGACCCGGTGCATCCGGGGCGATGGGCATGAGCGTCGCGATCTGGGTGGGGGTTGCGGTGCTGGTGCTGCTGGGTGGGGTCGCGCTGCTCCGCCAGCGGCGTGTCGCGCCGGTACCCGCGACGGCGCGCGCAGCCGCCACGCAGGCATGCGGAGCGTTGCCCGCGGGCAGCGTTTCGCCAGGCACCGACCCCGTGGCGGTGCTGCAGGCCGGGCTGCACACGCTGGCGCTGGTGCCCCGCAGTGGCGATGCTGCCGATGCAGCGGCCCCGCACGCGCTTGAGCTGCGCGATGCAGTCACCGCCTCGCTGCTGGCGCGGGACTGGTCGGCCCGCCACCTGCCTCGCCGCCCACAACTGCTGCCGCAGCTGATCCAGACCGTCAACGACAGCGACGCCTCGGCGCGCGCGATGGCCGGGATCATCAGCCAGGACCCGGTGCTGACCGGCAACCTGCTGCGCATCGCCAACAGCCCGGTCTACCGGGTACAGACACGCCCGGTGGAAACGCTGCAGCGGGCCGTCACGCTGGTAGGGACCGATGGCATCCGCCAGATCATCAGCGCGGTGCTGGTGCAGCCGGTGATGCAGCTGCAGTGCGATGCCTTTCCGCAGTTCAGCGCGGTGATCTGGGAGCACGCGCTGCTGGCATCGCGCGCCGCCGCCGATCACGCGCGCACGGTGACCCATGAAGATGGCTTCGCCGCGCAGTGGCTTGGTCTGACCCAGGGCCTGGGGGCGGCGCTGGTGATGCGGCACCTGCTCGATGCCTGCGCCGAGCACGGCGTGGCGGTGCCGCCGCGCGCGCTGGCGGCCGAACTGCTGGACAGCTGGACCCTGCCGGTGGCCAGCCGGATCGCCGCCGCATGGGAGCTGCCCAAGGCCGTGCACGATGCCTTGATCCGCCAGAGCGGCAGTGGGCTGGCGGCCAGCCTGCGCCTGGCGCGCGCGGCGGCCGCGGCCAGCCTGCTGTGCCGCCACGGCCAGATCGGCCAGGCCCAGGCGCTGGCCCTGCTGGAACAGCTGGACGACACGCCGCCGCACGCGCTGCAGTGGATCTGGCGGCGGGTCCACGGCCGGGCGGTGGAGACCGTGGACTGTGACGAGGCCGAGTACGACGTGGCCCGGGCGGGCTGAGCTAGAGCTGCGATTCCAGGGGCAGCCAGCTGATCGCACGCGCGCTGGCACGCAGCCAGAAACCAGCGTCCGGTTCGCGGTACAGCCAGTGCGGCGGCTGTGCATCGCGTTCCAGCCAGCGCACGTCGCCCTCCGGGCCCAAGGCCACCCAGTAACTCTGGCTCGGGCTGGCCAGGCGCAGATACTCCTGGCGCAGTTGCGCGGCAAGCACCGGATCGTTGAACAACACGCCCATCTCGGTGTTGAGGTACGCCGAGCGCGGATCCAGGTTGAACGAGCCGACGAAGCCACGCTGGTCATCGATCATGAACGCCTTGGTGTGCAGGCTGGCCCCGCTGCTGCCGAACAGGCCACCGCCATCCACGTTGCCGCGTGATTTGAGCTCGTACAGCTGCACGCCACTGCGCAGCAGCGGCGCACGGTAGTGCATGTAGCCGCTGTGCACGGCGGCCACGTCGTTGGCCGCCAGTGAGTTGGTGATCACCCCGACCTGGGCACCGCGCGCGACCATTGCGCCCAGCCCTTCGGTTCCGTCCTCGCCCGGGACGAAGTAGGGCGAGATCAACAGCGCCTTGTGCCGCGTGCTTTCCAGTTCCTCCACCAGCCGCGTCACCAGCCAGCCGGCCTGGTCGTCGCGGCGGTGCTTCATCGGCGGGTCCGAGGCGATTTCCACCTCGCCGCTCCAGTGCAGGTCCAGTGCATCGCGGTAGTACGAGCGCTGCGCCTGCGAGCGCGCGACCCTCTCCAGGTAGGGCTTGGCACTGTCCAGCCGCGCTTCGTGCTCGCTTTCGCGGATCAGCAGGCGCAGCTGCGGCTCGGTGTAGAACGCCAGCGCGCGGATCGGCACGGCGGTATCACTGTTCCAGTAATCGTCGAAAATCGTGTTGGCCTGCTTCACCGCTTCGCCGGCCACCAGCAGGTCCAGGTCGCGGAAGTTCACGTCCTGCCGCGCGCTGAAGTATTCCTCGCCGATGTTGCGGCCACCGACGATCGCCACGCGCCCGTCGGCGATCCACGACTTGTTGTGCATGCGGTGGTTGACGCTGAAAACGCGCTGGACCATCTCGACCAGCCGCCACAGCCCGCTGCGGTTGCGGAACGGGTTGTACAGGCGGATCTCGATGTTGGGGTGCGCATCGAGCGCCATCATCAGCGCGTCCTTGTCCTGGGCATTCATGTCATCGAGCAGGATGCGCACCCGCACGCCGCGCTCGGCGGCGCGGTACAGCTCGTTGGCCATCAGGTGGCCGATCAGGTCGTCCTGCCAGATGTAGTACTGCAGGTCCAGGCTGCGCCCGGCGTGCTGGGTGATCACCGAGCGCGCGGCGTAGGCATCGAGCCCATCGGAGAGGAAGGCCACGCCGGTCTGGCCGGGATGCTCGGCCTGCAGGCGGACCAGCTCGCGATCGATCGCGGTCTGGTCGGCCTGCGTGGGCAGCACCGTGGAGCGCTCGCCGAGCGCCTGCGGGGTGAGGTGATCGGCCAGCAGCAGGCCACTGAGCACCAGCAGCACCAGCAAGGCCACGATGATCCCCAGCCAGCGCAGCAGCCGGCGCCAGAACGGTCGTTTCTCGGTCATGCCCCGATCGTAAGCGGCAGGGGCGTGCAGGGCGAGTGCCGGGACGGTCTAGAAACGCTCGTCCGGCGCCAGGTAACGCCACTGGCCCGGGACCAGCTTGCCCATCGCCACGCGGCCAATGCGCAGGCGGCGGATGCTGACGACCTCCAGCCCGACCTGGCGGCACATGTCGCGCAGCTGGCCCGGATGCACCGGCTTGATCGCAAAGCGCAGGCGCGTTTCGTTCTGCCAGCTCACCTTGCACGGCGGCAGCGGCCAGTTGCGGAAGCTCAGGCCATGCGCGAGCCGCTTCATGCCGTAAGGCGCCAGCTCGCCACTCACTTCCACCAGGTACTCCTGCTCCAGCGTCGCGCCGCGGTCCTTCAGGTGCGAGATCACGCGCCCGTCCTGGCTGACCACGACCAGGCCGCTTTCGTCATCGGACAGCGGCATCACCAGCTGCAAGGCGTGGAAATGCCGCTGCAGCAGGGTCACCCCGGTGGCGTCGAGCTCACTGCGGCTTTCCGGTGTCACCAGCGCACACAGTTCGTCCGAACGCATGCCGGCCGGCTTGTGCAGCAGCATGCTCACGGTCTCGGTGCGGGTTGCCTCGGCGTTCTCGCGCAGCACGATCACTTCGTCGGTGACCAGGGTCTGCGGCTGTTCCACCACCTGGCCGTTGACGGTCACCCAGCCGCCCTCGATATAGCGCTGGGCGTCGCCACGGGAGCAGCCGATCAGGCTGGTCAGGCGTTTGTCGAGTCGGATCGGGTCGGTCATCGGGCAGGCAACATAAAACGGGAAGCGGGCGGGGAGTGTACTGGCTGGGGCCCGGTGCTGCGCGATGATGGCCGCTGCGGCTCAGGCCGGCGTGCGTTCCAGGTGGGTCAGGTACAGGCGCAGATCGAACTCCAGCTGGTGGTAATCCGCTTCCATGTGGGTACACAGCTGGTAGAACGCCTTGTTGTGGTCCGATTCCTTCAGGTGGGCCAGTTCGTGCACGACGATCATCTTCAGGAACGGGGCCGGCGCCTCGCGGAACACCGTGGCGATGCGGATCTCCCGGCTGGCCTTGAGCTTGCTGCCCTGTACCCGTGAGACGGTAGTGTGGGTGCCCAGGGCATGCTTGAGCACCTGCAGCCTGCTGTCGTAGATCACCTTGGACAACGGCGCGGACTGGCGCAGATAGCGCTCTTTCAGGCCCTGGGTGTAGTCGTAGAGCTGGCGGTCGTTGCGCACGGTGTGCAGCTGCGCATAGCGGCGCTCCAGCCACGGCCCCAGCCGGTCGCCCGCGATCAGCTCGCGCACCTGCTGCTGCAGGGCGTCGGGATAGCCGGCAAGGTACTTCAGGGCGGTCATGCGGGCGGTTGGGGCGGGGCGGGCAGACCAGTATGATGGCCCCCGGAATCCCGCAACAACAGATGCTAGGTGTATGGCGAAGGCAAATCCCCTGCAGGAGCAGCTGCTCAAGGCTGGGCTGGTCAAGAAATCCCAGGTCTCCCAGGCCGCCCGTGAACAGGTGAAAGCCCGCCACGGCAAGGCCCCGGTCGCGCCCAGCGAAAGCCAGCGCGAGGCCGAGCGCCTGCGTGCGGAGAAAGCCGAGCGTGATCGCGCGCTGGAAGCCGAGCGCAAGGCCAGGGCGCACGCGCAGGAGCTGCAGGCCCAGGTCCGCCAGATCATCGAGGCGCACAAGGTCAAGCGCGAGGGCGAGAGTGAATACCGCTTCAACGACGGCACCGTGATCCGCACCCTGCTGGTCAACAACGTGCTGCGCCGGCAACTGGCCTCGGGCAGCCTGGTGATCGCCCGCCACGGCGAGGGCTTCGAGCTGCTGCCCCGCGCCGCGGCCGAGAAGGTCCGCGAGCGCGATGCGAGCGTGATCTTGCTCGACAACAGCCAGCCCGCCGGCAGCGAGCCGAGCACCGGCAACGCCGAGGATGATGCGTACTACGCCCAGTTCCAGGTGCCCGACGACCTGGTCTGGTAAGCGCTGCCTGAAGCGTTCACCCGGCGCCGTGCGCGTTCAGCCCCACGTCGGCTGGCCGCGTCGGGCCGGGTCTATGCTGGTGTCCTGACACCGGCATGGGAGATACATCATGGCGACAGGTTGGGCAGGCGACGGCGCCGTCCAGGATCAGATCGACGCCACTGTCGATGACGCCATCCAGCGGGCCCGCGCACAGCTGCGCGACGGCCCCGGGCTGACCCACTGCGAACACTGCGAGACGCCCATTCCCGAGGCGCGGCGCAAGGCCGTGCCCGGTGTGCGCCTGTGCGTGCGCTGCCAGGAAGAAGAAGACGCCGCCCAGCACGAAGGCACCGGCTACAACCGCCGCGGCAGCAAGGACAGCCAGCTTCGGTAGATACCGACCAACGGTCGGTATCTACAACCGGCGTGGCACGCGCCCTCAACCGTCCCCCTGGATCCCGCCCGGTGCCTGCGACGGATCCCGCCAGCGGCGCACGGTGCGCTGGAAGAACATGTTGTTGGGCATCTGCAGCACCGTCCCTTCGTGCCCGCTGCCGGTTTCCTGCAGCGTGGTGTAGATCAGGTTGATGTCGATCACCCGGCCCTTGAGCCCGGGCTTCTCACCGTTCTCCAGCAGCTCGATGTAATCGTGCAGGCGGAACGGGCGCGTGGTGAAGATCAGCAGCGTGCAGAAAATGTTGGACAACACGCTCCAGGCGGCGAAGAACGCCACCGCGCCCACCGCAGCGAAGCCGGTGAATGCCGTCCACAGTACCGTCGCCGAAACGCCCACGATGTTGAGCACGATCAGCAGTACGGTGAAATACACCACGAAGGTGAACACCCGGCGCGCGCCCATGATCATTTCCGGCGGCAGTGTGTAGTGGTCGCCGACCCGGCGGATCAGGCGCCGGGCGACCAGCCGCAGCAGCCAAGCCACCAGCAGCGTCACCAGGATCTGCAGGGCAGGGACCCCGTAGTGCAGCCATTCGTGGGTCCAGGCGGGCAGATGGTCTTTCATGGGGGCGGAATTCCTTTGCAGCGATAGTGCCGATCCCACCATGGTAATGCCGATGCGCGTCACCGCATCGTGGTATCGGCATACTGCAGCGGCCTGCCGTACACATCCAATGCAGCAATCATCGCCGAGGCGCACAGCGGCGCGTTCTGCGCGTATTGCACACACACATCGGGTGCTGCGGGCGCCAACGACAGCTGTATCTGCAGCGGGCTCCACGGCAGCGTGCAGCTGGTGGCCAGTGAGAGCAGCACGGCCAGGCAACTGGAAGACATGGGGATACTCCTTGGCGAGCGCCGGTAGTGACATCGGATTGGATGCCGCTGCCACCGGAAAGGTTTAAAGGCCGCGCAGAAAAAGAAATCCAGCGGCGGCTTAAACCTTTTCCGTGCGCCCCGCATCCAACGGATATGCTCGACACCACCATGTCCCCTTCCAGCGCCCCGACCGAGGCCGACGCCGCCGATGACCACGCCCTGGTGCGTGCCGCGGCGGCCGGTGACGTCACCGCGTACGAGCGCATCTACCGGCGGCATTCGCCGCGCGTGTACGCCGTACTGTGGCGGCTGTGCGGCGGCCACGCGGCCCGTGCCGAGGATGCGCTGCAGGAGGCCTTCCTGCAGGCATGGCGCGCCCTGCCGGGGTTCCGCTTCGAAAGCAGCCTGGGCACCTGGCTGCACCGCCTGGGCGTGAACGCGGCACTGATGGAACTGCGCGCCAACGCCACCGGCGATGCGCGCGATGCCGGCGAGGAGGGCTGGGAGTCGCTGGCGACGCTGCCGGCCCAGGACCGCTGCGCCGGTACCTCCATGGACCTGGAGCGCGCGCTGGAAACACTGCCGCCCCGTGCCCGGGCAGTGCTGGTCCTGCACGACATAGAAGGCTGGAAACACCAGGAAATCGCCGACCAGCTGCAGATGGCGGTCGGCAGTTCTAAAGCACAGTTGCACCGTGCGCGTGGCCTGCTGCGCGCGCGCCTAGGAGAAACCGCATGAGCCCCCATGATTCCGATGACAACGCACTGAGCGCACGGCTGCGCGCCCTGCCGGCCGAGCGTCTCCCGCCGGCACGGGTGTGGCAGGGCATTGCCGCACAGTTGCCGGCGCAGACCTTGGCCCCGACCCCGGCGGCTGCCGTGGCAACGCTGTCGACACGCCGCCGGCGGGAGCGCTGGCCGCTGCGCATCGGGCTCGGCCTGGCCGCCGCGCTGGCGCTGCTGATGGTGGTGCCGACGCCGGTCCCGCATACGCCGGCGCCCTCGTTGCTGCAGCGCCAGGCCGACGCCATGGCCGGTGAATACCAGCAGGCCATCGCCGCCTTGCCCAGCGACGGTGTCACCGAGGAGTGGCGCCCGGCCCTGCACGAACTCGATGCCAGTGCGGTCAACATCCGCGCCGCCATCGCTGAAAACCCCCGCTCGGGCTATCTGCTCGGGCAACTGCAGCGCACCTACGCGCTGCGCCTGCAACTCACCCAGCAGGCGGTGTTTTCCGCCGGCCTGCCCACCTGAAGGAGATCCCCATGCGTAGTCCTCTGTCCCTGATCGCGGCCCTGGCGCTGTGCCTGCCGCTGGTCGCCCAGGCCGCCACCAGCGTCAATGAGCGCCATCCACTGGGCGCCGGCGGGCGCGTGGAAATCAGCAACATCGCCGGCAAGGTCACCGTGCGTGGCTGGGATCGCAACGACGTGGCACTGACCGGTTCGATGGCCGACGGGCTCACCCTCAAGCAGGACAGGAGCAGCAACCGCGTGCGCTGGGAAGTGGAGTATCCGCGCGGCCGCAGCAACGGTGGGGCCACGCTGGAGCTGCGCGTTCCGCGCGCGGTGGAAGTGCAGCTGGGCACCGTCAGCGCCGACATCGACGTGGCCGACATCGACGTGCGTCGCCTGCAGGCCAACAGTGTCAGCGGCAGCATCATCGCGGCCGGGCGCAGCGGAGAAACCACCTTGAACACGGTCAGTGGCGGCATCCGCTCGCAGGTGCAGACCCCGCGGCTGGACGCGCGCACGGTCAGTGGCCAGTTGCTGGCGGGCGGCGGTGCCTCGGGCGAGGTGGCGGCCGAATCGGTCTCCGGCCGGGTCAACGTCACTGCCGGGCGGATCCAGCGGCTGGCGGTGGAAACCGTCTCGGGCAGCCTGGACGTGAGCGCGACCGGCATGGCGCCGGGCGGCAAGGTGACGATGCAGACGGTCAGCGGATCGGTCGCGCTGAAGCTGCCGGTCAATGTCTCGGCGCAGCTGAACGTCAAGACGTTCAGTGGGGGTATCCAGTCCGATGCCGGGCAGGTGGAGAAGCCGCGCTATGGCCCGGGCAGCAGCCTGGATGCACGTCTGGGCTCGGGCGATGGGGATATTTCGATCAACTCCCATTCCGGGAGCGTGCGGGTCAGCCTGGGCCGCTGAGTGCGGCCACCGCACCGGCCGATGCCGGTGCGGTCGGCAGCAACGTCAGCCGGCTTTTTTCAGCGCCAGGGTATTGCCCAGCACTTCGATCTTGCCGCCACCTTTACGGAAGGCAGCCAGATCCGCAGCGATGCTCTGGCTGCTGACGGCGGAGTTGGACCCTTGCTTGCGGTCGACGCGAACGGTGTTGCTTGCCTTGGGGGAGGTCTTTGGCGTACGAGCCATGGATGCTCCTGCTATGGATGAAGCGTGGAAGAAAACGTCGACAGATCCTGCTGTTGTCGACGGTAGTCCTGCCGCACGAGGCGGCAATCATCGCCGCCCATGTCGAACTGGCGGCAGATCGCGGGTCGCTGCGAGTAGATCGTGCAGCGCAGGTGATACGGGTCGATCGCGGCGCACCAGCCTTCTTCGTTGCGTGCCATCACCGTGCCGCCACGCGCATCGGTGTCCAGCAGGTAGCCGGGCACGTTGTCGTCAGGCATGACGGTGACGGTGAGCCGACAACACACCGCATCGCAACGACGGCAGTCGATGGGGTCGGGCTCGGACGATGTAAGGAGTGCAGCCAGGCGTTCGCCCAATCTGAAGATCTCTTGGCGGCTCGGGGTGCAGCAGGCTGTGAACGAGCCGGATCACAGCGATGAGCGATCCCGGCACCGCGGACGAATCCGGACGGTGGCAGCATCGAAGAGGACGGTGGCCTGGGAGGCCCGGAAGATGGTGCTTGTTGCGTCAAGCGCATTGCGCTTTGAAGCCGAAAGATGATAGCGCTTCCGGCGTAACGTTTTGTTAATAAGGCCGTTCACGCCTCTTCAGGCCTTGTGCGACAAGGCCTGGTGCAAAAACAGGGTCAGTTGGCGGCGGCCAGCGCCAGCCCGTGGACCACACCGAAGGACGGATTGCCGCGGACCAGGGTCGAGCCCGGGAAGGCATTGGCGACGGCCTGCTGCAGGTAGCCGGCACGCGACATGCCCCCGGTCAGGAACACCGCTGCCGGGTCGTGGCCGATATCGCTGCGGACCTGCTCGAGCAGGGCGGTCAGTTCGCCCAGATAGCCGCCGGCGGCGGTTTCCAGACGCGAGGCATCGATCTGCACCTGCAGGCCGCGTTCGATGAACCCAAGCGCGCTGTCGTGACTGGAAACACCGCTCAGGGCGATCTTGCAGCGTTCGACCTCGCGGTACAGGCGCGCGGTGTTGCCGGTGTCCTGCAGGGCAGTCAGGCGCGGGCCGAACGGCGCATCCACATCGCGGTAGGTGTGCTGGCGGAAATCGCGCTGGCGGGTCATGTCCTGCACCATCGCCGCTTCCACGTAGTGATGCGCGGGCACGCGGGTGATGCCGCGGCCGAACAGCGGCATGTAGCCGCCCAGGCTCAGCGCCAGGTCGATATCGGTACCGCCGCGGGCGATACCCCAGGCACGGTGGATGGTCGGGGCCTGGCCACCGCCCACCCGGGCATGGGCGATATCGGTGGTACCGCCGCCGATGTCCACCACCACCGCGTCGTGTTCCTGCGGGCTTTCGGCGTGGTAATGCATGGCCGCGGCCGCGGGCTCTTCGAGGAAATCGATGCTGTCAAAGCCGGCGGCGATCGCCGCGCCGTGCAGGATCTCCAGCGCCTGGGCGTTGCCGGCCTCGCCGATGGAACTGCGGAACTGGACCGGACGGCCCAGCGTGGCGGTGCGGATCGGCGTGTCCAGCTGGCGCGAGGCGGTCAGGCGGATGTGCTCGAGGATGTGCGTGGCGATGCCGGCGATGGTCTGGCGCGCGCGCGGGTGCAGGTTGTAGCCGAGCATCGATTTCGGGCTCTGCACCAGGTTGCCTTCGTTCTCTTCGAAGTAGGCCTCCAGCGCGTCATCGCCGTAGACGGCGTTCTGCAGCAGGGTGGTGGAGCTGAGCGGGGCCCGCATCTGCTCTTCCATCCACTGCCGGCGCACCACGCGCAGGGCCTCCCGGCGCAGTGCATCAGGCGCGCGTTCCTGGCCGGCGGCGCGGGCATCGCGCGCGGCGGCGTCGACCAGCCGGGCCAGATCGTGCTCCAGCGCCGGGGTCAGTTCGAAGTCGTTCGGGTCGCGCATCACCTCGGGGAAATACACCGTGGTGCGGAACTGTTCGGCCTGGCCGAACTGGATCGGCACCACCTTGCCGTCGATCACCACGGCGGCGGCGGAGTTGCTGGTGCCAAAGTCGATGCCGAGTTTCATGCGGTGGGCCGGGCCGGTGGTCAGGGGGCGCGCACTTTGCGGCAACGGGACCGCCGACGCAAGGGCAGGCGGTAACGGGCGGTTACACTAGTGGCCGTTTCGTTACCGAAGAGCTGTCGATGTCCGCCATTCCCGCCTGCCCGCAGTGCACCCTGGAAAACACCTATGCCGATGGCGCGCTGTTCATCTGCGCGGACTGCGGCCACGAGTGGGCGGCCGGTGACGGCGGCGGCGAGGCCCTGGTGGTACGCGACAGCAACGGCAACGTGCTGGCCGCCGGTGACACGGTCACCGTGATCAAGGATCTGAAGGTCAAGGGCTCCTCGATCCCGCTCAAGCAGGGCACGGTGATCCGCAACATCCGCCTGGTCGAGGACGACGCCGAGCACATCGAGGGCAACTCGGAAAAGATCAAGGGCCTGGTCCTGAAGACCTGCTTCCTCAAGAAGGCCTGAGCCGGCTCAGTTGGCATTTGTGCCGCGCTGGCGCCAACGCTGCAGGCTGTCCAGCTTGGCCTGGTAGCGGGACCTGAGCGCATCGCCGCTCTCCCCGGCCAGGTCCCGCGCGCGCTGCATTTCGATCGAGGCCCGGCGTGCATCGCCGGCCAGGAAATAGCTCCGGGCCAGCGCGAAGTGGAACGGATGCGCCGTCTCGTACAGATGGACCGCCCGGCGGTAGAAACGCACGGCTGCTGCATAGTCCCGGCGCTGCTCGGCCTGGGCGCCGAACATGTACTGGGCGAACGGATCGCTGCGCTGCACACGCGCCAGCCGGCTCGCCAGCAGCCCAGCCTGGCGGGTGTCGCCCATGCGGCGGTACAGGGCGCTGGCGTTGCTCAGGCTGGCGCCATGCCGCGGCTGCAGGCGCAGCGCGGTTTCATAGTCCCTGCGGGCCTGGTCCAGGTTGCCGATGCGTGCATCGAGGACGCCGAGGTTGTTCCAGGCCGCCACGAAGTCCGGTGCCATGCCGAGGGCTGCGCTGAAGTAGGCGCGGGCCGTATCGATATCGCCGGCGGTCATGTGGTCCGCGCCGCGGTTGTTGTAGAAATGGGCCAGCGTGCGCTGCCGGTTGATGCGCTGCGGGCCGAGGTGGTCGTAGAGCACGTTGTGGTCCAGATCGACGGTGCCGTTGCGCCCGTCCAGCACGATGCCCGCGTTGACGTGGCCCACGCTGTAGATCACCCCGGAAGCCTGGTACCAGCTCACCACCTGCGCCACTTCCTGGACATGCGCGTCGATGCCGGCCAGGTTGGCCAGGGTGACGAACAGCAGCGTAAAGGACAGGCAGTTGGCACGCCGCGTCTGCCAGGTTTCGGTGATCGTGTAGGTCGCCTCCGGGTCGTAGGCCAGGTGCAGCCCCTGTGCGTCGAAGATCATCTCCACCAGCCGCTGCAGGCGGCGCTCGCGCGAGTAGCCGGGATCGATGACCCGTTCGTGCAGCAGCGCCAGCAGCGGCGCGGGCACCTCCAGGATCTGCGCGGGCGTGGGTGGGGCGGCCGCGCTTGGCCCGGCGGTGGTCACAACGGGCGCGGGGTCGGCTGCCCAGGCCGGTGCGGCGGCCAGGGCCATGCACATCATCAGCAGGAATCTGCACGCGGTCATCGCCGTCACCTCGCAGGGCGCTGGGGTCCGTCGGGTCCAGTCTAGGCGCGTTGTTGGCCCCCGGCATGCCGTTCATCGGCTGTCCGCGCCATCCACAGAGGATGTGGACCAGCGGTCGACAAACGTGTGGATAACCGCGCGCACCGCCTGCACGGCAACGGTTCTGGGAAGGTGGTCAAAAAACCACCGCCCGGCTTGCCAGCGTCGCGGCGACGGCCAATCATGGTGCATGCGCTTCGAACCGATCCCCCTGCCTGCCGGGCAGCGTGCCCAGCTGGAAACCGCCTACGCCCTGCCGCCGCGGGCGTACCACAACTGGTCGCACGTGCAGGCCGTCCTGCAGCACTGCAACACCGTCGCCGAGGCCGGCCCGGGCTGGACCCGGCCGCGCGAGGTGCAGTTGGCCGCGCTGTACCACGACGCCATCTACGAGGCGGGACGGGGCGACAACGAAGCCCGTTCGGCGGCGCTGGCGCGCGAGGCGATCGCGCGCTGGTTGCCGGCGGCCGGGATCGATGCGGGCCGGGTGGTCGAGCTGATCGAACTGACCGCCCGCCACAGCAAGCTCGCGCCCGGCGATGTCGACCCCGAAGCGGCGCTGTTCCTGGATTGCGACATGGCCATTCTCGGGGCGCCGGCGGCAGTGTTCGACGCCTACGACCGCGGTATCGCCGAGGAATACGCCGGACACGTGCCGGGCTTTGTGTTCCGGCTCAACCGGCGGCGCTTTCTCAAGCAGGTGCTGGGGCAGCCGCGGATCTTCCTGAGCGACTTCTTCCACCAGCGGCTGGATGCGGCCGCGCGCGACAACCTGCGCCGGCGGGTCGGGCGCTGAAGCCCCGGCGCGAAGCATGCCCGTTACACTGTGTGCGCTGTTTTTCCTCCCTGTGTGGCCATGCCTGTGTCCGTTCCAGCCTCCGATCCGCGTCCGCAGCCGCCGGAAGAACCCGGCCCCAACGAGTGCTGCGGCAGCGGCTGCCCGCTGTGCGTGCTGGATCTGTACAGCGATGAGCTGCAGCGTTACCGCGCTGCCCTGGCTGCATGGAAACAGCGCCACCCCGAGGCCACCGACTGACCCCAGGAGCCGCGATGTCGCTGCCGCTGCCACGCCCCTCCCGCTGGCCCGCCCAGCATCATGGACGCGTCGCCATGGCGACCCTGGTGGCGCTGGCGCTGTTCGTCGCCACCGCGCTGTGGACGCAATGGGCACGCGATGATCTGGACTGGGTGCAGGCCACCCTGAGCCTGTACCTGCATGGCCCCTGGGGACTGGCCCTGCGCACCGCCTATTGCGTGCTGGCGCTGGCGATCATGCTGCTGGCGGTCTCGCTGCATGCCAACAGTCGTTCGCCGCGCCGCAGTGCGGCGGCGCCGCTGCTGTTCTGGGTCGCCGCGCTGGGCCTGATGGGGGTGGCGATCGGCGACAGCTGGCTGCCCGAGCGCGCGCCGCTGCTGGCGCCGCTGGTGCACGGGCTGTCGGCCAATACCGCGTTCCTGTGCGTGAGCGTGGCGATGCTGCTGCAGAGCTGGTATCTGCGGGCCGACCCGCGCTGGCGCGATTGGGCCGCTCCGGCCTGGTGGTGGGCCTGGTTGTGCTTCGCACTGCTGTGGCTGCACGTGCTGTGGCGGGGCCCGCCCCGCGGCGCGGGACAGAAGCTGGTGATCGCAGTGGTGGTGGTGTGGCTGGTGTCGGTGGCCTGGCAGCTGTGGCGCCAGGCGCGCCGTGAGTCGCGCTGAGCGTCCGGCCACGGTCTGTACATGCCCTTGGCCGGGCAGGGGCGTATCGTTGGCACTCTATCCATGGGATGCGCGACGATGCGGCGAGCCGGTTTGGGGGTGATGCTGGGACTGGTGATGGCAGCGATGACGGGGGCGGCGCTGGCCGCGCCACCGCAGCAGCTCAGCCATGGTCGTTTCGAGAACGTGCCGGTCCATCTGCCCGACGGCCACCCGCAACGGGTGGTGGTGTGGTTCGACGGCACGGCCGGCCGCGCCGACAGCCAGCAGCGGATCGACGCGCTGCGTGCCGAGGGCGCGCTGGTCGCCCAGGTCGATGTCGCGCATCTGCGCCAGGTGCTGGCCCGCGAGAAGAGCGGTGACTGCGCGTTCGGTGCGGGCGACGTCGAGAATTTCTCGCGCTGGTTCCAGGCTTATCTGCACGTGCCCGGCTACCACCTGCCGCTGATCGGCGGCGATGGTGAGGGGGCGGCGCTGGCCTACGCGGTGGCCGCCCAGGCCGACACCCAGGTGTTCGCCGGGCTGATCACCACGGGGTTCTGCCCGTCCGGCGTGCGCGAGCGCAAGGTCTGCGGGGCCGGCAGCAGCCATGGCCGCCTGCAGCCGACCGAGCTGAATTTCCCGTGGTTGAACGCGGCCGGCGATGTGCATTGCCCGGCGGGCGAGTCGGCGGCGTTCGTGCGCAAGGTCGGCATGGGGCGCCAGTTCGAGCGCACCGCGCAGGGCGACGCATTGCCCGGGCTGTTGGCGGCGGCCAAGGTGATCGGCGCCCAGAAGGGCGTCAGCCTGGCGCCGCCGCCGGATGACCTCAACGGCCTGCCGGTGGTCGATGTGCCGACCACCAAAGCCGGTGACACCTTCGCCATTTTTGTCTCGGGCGATGGTGGCTGGGCGGGGCTGGACAAGGAAGTGGCCGCGTCGCTGAGCGAGGCCGGCGTGCCGGTGGTCGGCGTGGATTCACTGCGTTACTTCTGGACCGCGCGCACGCCGGAAGGGTTCGCCCGCGACCTGGAGCGCATCGCCACTCACTACAGCCGGCAGTGGCAGCGCCGCAACGTGGTGCTGGTCGGTTTCTCGCAGGGCGCCGACGTGTTGCCTGCGGCGATCAACCAGCTGTCACCAGCAACGCGCGAGGCGGTCTCGATGATCGCGCTGCTGTCGGTCGGCAAGAATGCCGATTATGAGTTCCATGTCAGCAACTGGCTCGGCGGCGGTGGCGATGGCCTGCCGATCGCGCCGGAAGTGGCCCGGCTGCCCGCCGGGAAAACACTGTGCGTGTATGGCGAAGAGGATCGCGATGCACTGTGTCCGTCGCTGCCTGCAGCGGGCAACGCGCAGATCATCAAGCTGCCCGGCGATCATCATTTCAAAGGTGACTACGATCGCCTCGCCGATACCATCGTGCAGCATCTGCCGGCGCGCTGAGCGCCGGCAGTCCCGGTGCGGCCTCAATCGTGCCGACGTGGATCCAGGGAGATCAGCCGGGTCGCATCGAGCAGGGCGGCGGGCAGGTGCACGCCGCCCGGCGCGGCCAGATAACGGGCGCGCCAGACCGGGGCGAACTTCGATTTGAAGCGGCGCAGGCCGCTGAAGCCATAGAAGCGCTCACCGTGCCGCGCGACCACGTTGGCGAAACGGTTCCAGCGCCCGGCCAGGCGATGCTGGGCGAGCCCGGACAGCGGCGCCATGCCCAGCGAGAAGCGGTGGAAACCCTGCGCGCGGCCCCACAGGAACAGCTCGATGAACAGGAAATCCATGGTGCCCTTGGGCGCATCGTCGACATGCCGCATCAGGTCGACCGACAGTTCATTGCCGGCCGGCGCCTGCCATAGATTGGCGAAGGCCACGATGCGGCCCTCGGCCTCGACCAGCGCCACCGGGAAGCGGGACAGGTAGGCCGGGTCGAAGCTGCCCAGGGAGAAGCCCTTTTCATCACCGGCCTTGTCGTCCAGCCATTGCTGGGAGACCACCGACAGGGCCGGCAGCAGGGCCGGTACTTCCTCGGGGGGCGCGACGCGGAAGCTCAACCCGCCGCGCTTGCCGCGGTTCCAGGCCTGGCGCAGATCGGCGCGATCGCGGCCTTCCAGGGTGAAGTCCTGCAGCGGGACCATCGCCTCTTCGCCGAGTTTGACCAGGGTCAGGCCGAGATCGAGGTAGGTCTGCCAATGCGCTTCGCCCACCTGGTAGAACACCGGGCGCAGGCCGAGCCGGTCGGCTTCCTCGCGGAAGCGCCAGATCAGCGCACGCACCACCTCCGGCGGGCCGACCGGATCGCCCATCGCGATCAGCGAGCCGCCGTAGCGCTGCATCATCACGAAGCCGCGTTGCGCCTCGTCGCGCAGCACGGCCTTGTCCGCGGTGAGTACCAGGCAGGCCTGGGTGTCCTCGGCGGCGGCGAGGATCGGGGCGAGTGCGTCCAGCGTGGCGGCATCGGCGGCCGGCAGCGGGCTGCGCGTACTGTGCAGCAACCGCGCCAGGCCGAAGATGGTCAGCGCGATCGCCACCAGCAACAGCGCCCGCAATGCACGCGGCGCGTTGCCCTGCAGCGCGAACTGCCACCACAGCTCGTTCTGGTATTCGACGTGGCTGTAGACGAAGAACAGCAGCCAGATCACCGCCACCAGCACCAGCCCGAGGTTGCGGATCCACGGCCACGACCAGGCCTCATCCAGCAGCGCGCCCTGGCGGTAGAACTCGCGGCGCGAGGCCCACAGCGCGGCAGCCACGAGCAGCGCCGACAGTGCGATCAATACCTGCCCGCCGCGCAGCCAGATCGGCAGCGGGGACAGCACGCAGATGCCGAGTGCCAGCATCCACGCGGCATGGCTGCGCCGCTGCAGGCCCTGACCGATCAACAAAAGCGCGACACCGGCCAGACTGCCCAGCAGATGCGAGGTTTCCAGGATGGGCAGCGACGCGGTGATCAGGTGCCGACGAGGGGTCGGCAGGGTGCCGTCGATCACCAGCGCGGCGCCGACGCTGAACACCGCCAGCGCGATGATCTGCGGCAGCCACGGGCGCAGGGCGGTCCAGCCGACCCGGGTCGCACCGGCACCGGCGCGCAGCGGGCGACGCAGGGCGGGCGCCACCGCCAGCACCGTGGCCAGCAGCAGCGGCAGCACGTAATAGGTCACGCGGTAGATCAATGCCGCCGCCAGCACCGCAGCGGGGGCAACCTGTGGCAACAGCTTCAACAGGCTCCACTCGAATACGCCCAGGCCGGCCGGCACGCTGGAGATCAGGCCGGCCAGCACCGCGACCAGGTACAGACCGACGAAACCGGGCAGCCCGGTCGGCGTATCCATCGGCAGCAGCACATAGAAGGCTGCGCTGGCCAGCACCAGTTCGACCACGCTCAGTGCCGTGACGCCGAGCATCGTGCGGCGATCCGGCAGCCACAACGCATGCCCGCGGATCCGGAAACTGCGGCCCTCGCGCCCCACCAGCAGCACCGTGCCGGCATAGGCCAGCAGGCCAAGGACGCCGATCACACGCACCGCCTGCACCGGGATCGGCAACGCCAGCGCGGCCGCGCCGGGCTCAAGCACGAAGGCCAGCGCCAGCAGCAGCCAGGCGCCGAACATGAAGCCCAGCGTGCTCATCAACACCACCTGGCCGATCTCGCCGAGCGTCAGCCCCGCGCGACCATAGCCACGCAGGCGCACCGCACCGCCGGTGAGCGCGGCAAAGCCCAGCGTCTGCCCCAGCGTATGGGCGAGGAAGGCGGTGATGCCGACCCGCGCCGGATGCAGGCGTTTGCCGCTGCGGCGCAGGCCGATCGCATCGAAGCCGATCAGGCAGGCGTAGCTGGCCAGGCCGAGCAGCACGGTCAATGCGATCTGGCCGGCGCCGAGGTGACGGAACGCCTCGCGGATCGCGCGGTAACCGTGTTCGTCGAATTCGTTGGCCAGCCCGCGCAGGGCCAGGGCCAGGATCACCAGCGGGATGACGACGGTTGCGGCGCGACGCCAAGGGGCGCGGGCCGGCGTGGGAGCAGGGGCGGTGTCGGTCATCGGTACAGCGTGCTCCGGGATGGGCGATGAAAGAGTCAACGGCGGGCGTGCCTGCCGGGTCCGGCAAATCGTGCGCCTGATGCCGACGCTTGCCAAGCGGCGGCGCTGTGCGTGCTGTGGCTGCTTTGCGCACCGGCCCCGGCAGGCGCACGCTGCATCGGTGACAATGCGGTTTCATCCAGAGGAGCAAACGCCATGTTGGAACGTTTCGACGTAGGTCCGCGCATGTCCGAAATGACCGTCCACAACAAGGTCGCGTATCTGTCCGGGCAGATCCCCGAAGACACCAGCCAGGACATCACCGGGCAGACCCGTCAGGTACTGGAAGAGATCGACAAGCTGCTGGCACTGGTGGCCAGTGACAAGCAGCACATCCTGCGCGCGGAGATCTTCCTGGCCGACATCGGCGATTTCGCCGGCATGAATGCCGCGTGGGATGAGTGGGTGGTGGCAGGCATGACCCCGGCGCGTGCGACCGTGGAAGCCAAGCTGGCCGACCCGAGCTGGAAAGTGGAGATCGTGGTGACGGCGGCCCTGCCGTAACCGTGCCGTGAAGCAGGGGCGCCATGGAGATCGACGCATCGCCATGCGCCCCGCTGTCGCCGCTGTCGCGAGCAGGGCCGCGGCCGGCCCTACCGCGTTACGCTGACCAGTGCGATGCAGTCCACCGGGCACGGCGGGATGCACAGTTCGCAGCCGGTGCACAGATCGGCGATGACCGTGTGCATGTACTTGGCACCGCCGACGATCGCATCGACCGGGCACGCCTGGATGCACTTGGTGCAGCCGATGCAGTCCGCTTCGATCACCACCGCGACCTGCGGTGCCTTGTGTTCGCCGCGCGAGCGGTCGAACGGCAGCGCGACGACCCCCAGCACATCCGCCAACGCGCGTGCGCCGGCATCGCCGCCTGGCGGGCAATGATCGACGCCCGCCTCGCCGCGTGCCATCGCCTCGGCGTACGGGCGGCAGCCGTCGTAGCCGCATTGCCCGCATTGGGTCTGTGGCAACAGCCGGTCAAGGCGTTCGGTGAGGGTGTCGATGGGAAGACTCATGGCGTGGCGGTGGCTGCGCGGTGGGGCATCAGGCCCGGCTGTCGCGGGCGGGTGGGGCACTGGCCGGCGCCGTCCGGCGCGGCTTCATGGGGTTGCCGCGGTACCAGCGTTCGTGGGCGAGGGCGAGCATCGGGCGGTCCTCGCTGCTGTCGCCGTAGGCATGGATGCGCAGATAGCGCGGAAGGTCGAAGCGACGGCGGATCTGCGCCACCTTGTGCGGAGCACAGTCGCCCTCGGCATAGCGCCCGGTGAGGCGCCCGTCGCGGCTCTCCAGCCGGTTGCAGATCAGCTCCAGCCCCATCGCTTCGCACCACGGGCGCAGGTACAGGTCCAGCGAGCCGGACACGATCACCACCGTGTGCTGCTGCTTGAGGTGCCACTGGATCTGCTCGAGCATCTCCGGCCGCATCACGCCGGGCAGCACGTCACGCGCGTAGCCAGCGGCCTGCGCGGTGATGTCCTCCAGATGGCGATCGGTGAAGGTCAGGCGGGTGACGCGGCGGCGGAGCCGTTCGGCCGAGATCAGCTTCAGGCGATAGGCCAGCAGCCACGGGCCCACTTTCCACCAGGCCTGCGCGAGCTGTTCGGGGGTGGCCACACGGCGCAGGAAACGCCCGTAGGTATCGCAGGTGGTGACCGTGTGGTCGAAATCGAACAGCGCCAGTTCCAACCCACACCTCCAGGCAGAAAAGCGTGGCAGGGCGACCCGGTGGCCGCCCTGCCGTCGCGGTCAGCGGACCGGCATGCCCGGCAGCGCGGCGCTGTCGGCGTCCAGCAGGGCGAGTGCGCCGCCGTCGAAACCGGCCGACAGGATCATGCCTTCGCTCAGGCCGAAGCGCATCTTGCGCGGGGCCAGGTTGGCGATGAACACCACGCTGCGGCCGACCAGCTGCTCCGGCTCGCCGTAGCTGGCGCGGATGCCGGAGAAGATCTGGCGCTTGCCCAGGTCACCGGCGTCGAGTTCGAAGCGCAGCAGCTTGTCCGAGCCTTCCACGAACTCGCAGACCAGCACCTTGCCGATACGCAGATCCAGCTTGGCGAAGTCGTCGATGCCGATGTAGGCCGGCGCGGCCTCGCCATCGGTGGCCACCGCCGGTGCCGGTGCGGCAGCGGGCTTGGCCGGCTTGGCCGGGGCGGCGGGGGCCGGGGTGGCGGCCTGCAGGGTGTCCTTGGAAGCGTCGGTCATGGCGTCGATTTTTTTCGGGTCGATACGGGTGAACAGGGGCTCGTACACCGCGATGGTGTGCGCGGTCAGCGGGGTGGCGATGTCGGTCCAGGTCTGCACCGGCGCCGCCAGGAAGGCCTCGGCCTGCGCGGCGGTGGCCGGCAGCACCGGCTTGAGCGCGGTAACCAGCACGCGGAACAGGTTCAGGCCCTGGGTGCAGACCGACTGCAGCTGCGCATCGGCGCCGTCCTGCTTGGCGATCACCCACGGCTTTTCATCGTCGATGTAGCGGTTGGCTTCATCGGCCAACGCCATGGTCTGGCGCAGTGCACTGGCCGGATCGTTGCGCTCGTACGCCTCGCGGATCGGCGCCAGCGCGGCGACGAAGCGGTCGTACTGGGCGGCATCGGGCAGCGCAGCGGCCAGGCGGCCCTCGAAGCGCTTGCTGATGAAGCCCGCGCAGCGGCTGGCCAGGTTGACGAACTTGCCGACCAGGTCCGCGTTGACGCGCGCGATGAAGTCGCCCAGGTTCAGGTCGAGATCGTCCACGCCGCCGGAGGACTTGGCCGCGAAGTAATAGCGCAGCGCTTCCGGTTCCAGCCCGGCATCCAGGAAGGTGCGCGCCATCACGAAGGTCCCGCGCGACTTGGACATCTTCGCGCCATCCACGGTCAGGTAGCCGTTGACGTGCAGGCGGGTCGGGGCGCGGTGGCCGGTGCCGTGCAGCACCGCCGGCCAGAACAGGCCGTGGAAGTTCACGATGTCCTTGCCGATGAAGTGGTGCAGCTCGGTGCTGGTGCCCGCGCGCAGGTGCGCCTCGAAGTCTTCGCCGGTCTTCGCGCACAGCGTCTGGAAGCTGGACAGATAGCCGATCGGCGCATCCAGCCAGACATAGAAGTACTTGCCCGGGTGGCCGGGGATCTGGAAGCCGAAGTACGGCGCATCGCGCGAGATGTCCCACGCGCGCAGGCCACCGTCGGCATTGAGCCACTCACCCAGCTTGGCCTTCACGCCCGGCAGGGCGACGTCGCCGGCCAGCCACTCGCGCAGGAAGCTTTCGAAGCGGCCGACCTCGAAGAAGAAATGCTCCGAATCGCGGATTTCCGGCGTCGCGCCGGAGATCACCGATTTCGGGTCTTTGAGATCGGTCGGGCTGTAGGTGGCGCCGCAGACTTCGCAGTTGTCGCCGTACTGGTCCGGGGTGCCACAGTTCGGGCAGATGCCCTTGATGTAGCGGTCCGGCAGGAACATGCCCTTGGCCGGGTCGTAGAACTGGGCCACCGAGCGGCGCGCGATGTGGCCTTCGGCCTCGAGCTTGAGGTAGAAGGCTTCGGTCAGCGCCTTGTTGGCCGCCGAGTTGGTCGAGTCGTAATGATCGAACGCGACGCCGAACGCGGCGAAATCGCGCTCATGGCTGGCCTGGATGCTGGCGATGAAGGCTTCCGGGGTCACGCCGGCCTTTTCGGCCGCGAGCATGATCGGGGTGCCATGGGTGTCATCGGCGCAGACGAACCAGGTCTTGCCGCCGCTCATTCGACGCGCGCGCACCCAGATGTCAGCCTGGATGTAGCCGACCAGGTGGCCCAGGTGCAGCGGGCCGTTGGCGTAGGGCAGGGCGGTGGTGACGAGAGCGGTGCGGGTCATGGTGAGCGCTGTTGCCAGGGGAACCGGGGATTATCGCATGCCAAAACGCAGTAACCCGGCCGAAGCCGGGTTACCAAGGCTGGAACCTGCGCGGGGCTTACTCGCGCACCCAGGTCTGGGCGCGGCAGATGAAGGCCACGCAGCCGGACACGTCCAGCTTGGCGCCACCGGTCTGCAGCTTCATCTTGGACTTGTAGGTCTTGCCGTTGCCCGGGTCCAGGATGGTGCCGCCGGACCAGGCGTTGGCGCCATCGGCCTTGAGGTTCCACAGGATGGTCATGCCCTTGACCGGCTTGTTCTTGTTGGCGCCCTCGCAGCCATCGCAGACCGGGTTGGGGCCCTTGTCCGAGTGCAGGATGTCCACGACCTTGCCGGTCAGGGTGCCGTTGGTGGCCTGGGTGATCTCCACGATCGACTTCACCTTGCCGGTCTTGTCATCGATGGTCTTCCAGCGGCCGACGGCGCCGTCGGCTGCGCTGGCCGACATCGCAGCCATCATCAGCGGCAGCGCCAGCAACAGGGTCTTGAAGGTCTTGCGCATGTTCCCCTCCCAGGGATGTCCGTGAACGCCGGCGCAGACGGCCGGTACAAGGCCGACTGTATACCCATTCGCTCCGGTACGGAACGTGCCCGGCGCACGGTTCAGCCGGCGTCGGCCGGGATCTCGTACAGCTCCAGCGGCAGGTCGTCGGGATCGGCGAAGAAGGTGAACCGGCGCCCGGAGTACTCGTCCACCCGGATCGGCTCGCAGGCCACCCCGGCCGCGGCCAGACGTTCGATCATGGGCTCCAGCAGGTGCACGCGGAAGGCCAGGTGGCGCAGGCCCTGGGCCTCGGGGCGGCTGGGGCGCGGCGGCGCCCCCGGGAACGAGAACAGCTCCAGCTGGCTGCCGTCGGGCAGGGCCAGGTCGAGCTTCCAGGAGTCGCGCGCCGCGCGGTAGTTCTCGGCGATCACCCGCAAACCGAGCACGCGGGTATAGAAATCCTTCGAGCGGGCGTAATCCGAGGCGATCAGGGCCACGTGGTGGATGCCGGTCAGCGGGGAGGTGTCCGAAGCGTTCATTGCAGGGTGTCCAGCCAGCGCCGGGCGATCTGCAGCGCCAGCGGATAGGGTTCGGGTGCGTTGCGGTTGCTGAGCACGATCACGGTGAGGCGCTGCGCCGGGTAGCGCAGGATCACGTTGCGGAAACCGATGCTCTCGCCGCTGTGCCAGTGTGCGCCGCCGTTGAGGCGCCAACCGAAGCCGTAGAACGGCACGTCCGGTTCGGCGGTGGGCGTGGCAGGGGAGAACATCTGCGTCAGCGATGTCGCTTTCAGCAGCCGCTGGTCATACAGCGCGGCATCCCACCGGGCCAGATCGTCCACCGAGGAATAGATGCCGCCATCCCCGAGCACCGCACTCGTCAGGCTCTGGTCGGTGCGCTGCCAGCGCCCGTCGACCTCGCTGTAGCCATAGGCGCGACGGGCGATATCGTCCACCCCGTCCTGATGGGCCACGCTGTCGCGCATGCCCAGCGGCAGGAAAATCCGCTGGCGCAGGAAGGTCGCGAAATCGCTGCCGGACGCCTTGCCGACCACCAGCGCCAGCAGCGCGTAGCCGCTGTTGCTGTAGCGGTAGGCCGTGCCGGGTGTGAAGTACGTCCGGTCCTGAGCCTCCAGCAGATGCAGCACATCCTGGTCATGCACCTGCGCGGTCGCGTCGGCGGCCATCAGGTCTTCGTAGTCGAGCAGGCCGCTGGTGTGGCTGAGCAGCTGGCGCAGGGTGATCGCATCGGCGGCGGCCGGCAACGAGGGCAACCAGCGCTTCAGCGGATCATCCAGAGCAAGCGCGCCGTCCTCGGCGAGCAGCAGGATCGCCGCGGCGGTGAACTGCTTGCTGACCGAGGCCAGCCGGAAGTTGGTCTGTGCGGTCACGGCGGTGCGATCTTCCAGAACCGCCAGCCCGTAGCCGCGCCGGAACACCGGTTTGCCATCATGCAGGACCAGCACCGCGGCGCCCGGCACCTGGCCGTCGTAGCGCTGCATCAGGGCATCGATGCCCTGATCCGGCGGTGTCAGTGCCGGCGCGGCCATCACTGATCCGCTGCCGGCGATGCACATCGCGCCGATCCACCCACGTAGATGCCGCACGATGCGCATGTCCGGTTCCTTGTGCGGTCAGGGGGCGGGTGCTGCTGCACCGCCCTGGTTGGCGATCCAGCGGGCGATCTTGGCATCCAGGATATCCAGCGGCATCGAACCATCGCGCAGCACTTCCTCATGGAAGCGACGTGCATCGAAACGCGGCCCCAGTGCCGCCTTGGCCTTGTCGCGCAGCTCCATCATCTTCAGCTCGCCCAGGCCGTTGGCCAGGGTCTGCCCGGGCAGGGCCATGAAGCGCTCGACTTCGGCATTGGCATCGCTGGCACTCATGTCCGCGGTCTTGACCAGGTAGTCCACGGCCTGGCGCTTGCTCCAGCCCTGCGCGTGCACGCCGGTGTCGGCGGCCATGCGTGCGGCGCGGGTCAATGCGGCCTGGAGATAGCCGATGCGTTCGTACGGATCCTGATAGACGCCCAACTGCTCACCCAGCGACTCGGCGTACAGGCCCCAGCCTTCCACGAAGGCGATATCGCCGCCCAGGCGACGGAAGCGCGGCAGCTTGTCCAGCTCCTGCTGCAGGCCCAGCTGCACGTGGTGGCCGGGAATGCCTTCGTGCAGGAACTGCATCGGTGCGGCCCAGCGGCGGCGGCTCGGCAGATCGCCGGTGTTGATGTACAGCACGCCCGGGCGCATGCCGTCCGGCAGCGGCTGCTGGTAGCTCACCGCGCCGGCGGTGGCGGCACGCTCGGGCTCCACCGCGCGGATCTCCATCGGCGCCTTGGGCAGCGTGCCGAGCAGGGTCGGCAGGCGCGCATTGACCTGGCGCTGCAGCTGCTTGTAGCGGTTGATCAGTGCATCGGCGTTGGCGTACTGGAAATCGCGGTCGGTGCGCATCGTGCGCAGCAGCTTCTGTTGCGAGCCGCGGATCCGGTTGTCTTTCATGATCGTGGCGATCTGTGCCTGCAGCGAGGCCACGCGCTGTTCGGCCAGTGCGTGGATCTGCTCGGGCGTCAGCGTGGAGGCCGTGCTCTGCACGATGGTCTGCGCATACCAGGCCTTGCCGCCGGGCAGGCCGGCCAGGCCATCGGTGCTGCGCGCGGCGGGCAGGTACTCGGTGGCGATGAAGCCGCGCAGGGCGCGGTAGGACGGCATGATGCGCAACTCGATCATGCGCTTGTACTCGGCCGTGATGCGCGCCTTGTCAGCCTCGGGGAAATCCTCGGGCAGATTGCGCACCGGCGCCCAGAAGATGCTTTCCTCGGCGGTGGGCTTGATCACCGCATCCAGCTGCGGCAGCACTTTTTCCATCAGGTCGCGCGGCTGCACCACGCCGGCAGCCATGCCTTGGCGCATGTTGGCGATGGCCTGTTCGAACAGTGCGGGGATGCCCAGCGAACGGCGCGACCAGCCGTCGTAGTCCTGCACCGTGTTGAACGGCTGGGCGCCGGAGCCGGAGCCGAGAATGGCCATGATGCTGCCGAGGTTGTAGTACTGGCTCACCGGCAGCATCCAGCCCGGGAACTGTTCGGCCGCCAGCGACATGCGCGCATCGCGCACGAAGATTTCATAGCTCAGCAGGTCCTGGCCGGTCAGGCCATCCGGGCCGATCTTCTCGACCTTGCCCAGCCATTCCACGGTGAAATCATGCGACTGCTGGCGGTACGCAGCCGAGAGGATGTTGGGGAGTTGATCGTTGTGGCGGCTGTCGCCCTGGAAGGTGGCCTGCAGCGGGTTGAGCCGCATCGAGGCATCCCAGTACTCATCGTAGATCCGGTCCAGCTGCGCGGCCTTGCTCTGCTGGCGTACCAGCGGCTGGCGGGCAGGGGCGGCGGCCGGGCGTGCACGCGGCTTGGCCTTGGGCTTGGCGGCGGGCCGGGACTGGGCCGCGGCGGGCCGGGTGGCCTTTTTCTTGGCGGCTTCGGCCGGAGCGGCGGCACTGAAGGCCATCAGTACGGCGATGGCAAGCGCCAGGGCGCGGGCGGGGTGGGGCATCGGCTGTTTCCGTAAACGCACAGACGAGGGAGCTTGCCCGATTCGCCTGCGTACGGCCAGCATCGGCCCCCGGTCAGCTTTGTCATGTACGGCGCGCGGTCAGCTGCGGCAGCGCGAGGCTGCCGCCACGCTCAACGATCGCCGGCGCGGGTGAACGGCATGGTTTCCGGCGCGACCGCACCGCCGGAGATGATGAAGCTCATCGCCTGGTCCACGGTCCAGTCGGTCGGGGTCAGCAGCTCGACCGGCACGATTTCCAGATAGCCCGAGGTCGGATTGGGGGTGGTCGGCACGTACACCGCGGCCAGCTCGCGCCCACTGCCTTCTTCCTTCATCACCCGCGTGACCAGCCCGACCGACTTCATGTCCCGGTGCGGGAAATCGATCAGCACCACGCGCTGCGTGCTGCCCGGTTCGGTCTGCAGCATGTCCAGCAGTTTCTTGGCGCTGTCATAGATGATGCTGGCCAACGGGATGCGTTTGATCACCGCGCCGAACCAGCGCAGCAGGCGCTGGCCGATCACGCGGCGGCTGAGCACACCCACCGAGAGGATCACCAGCAACGTGGCGGCCAAGGCGATGATGTCCTGCATCCACTCGACCTTGATCCAGCCCAGGTAATGCGGGAAGGAGGCAGCGATCTGCTCGGACAACGGCACCACCAGCGGGCTGGAAATGCCCGAGAGCAGCACGAACACGAATTTGACCACCACCCAGGTCAGCCAGATCGGCAGCAGGGTCAGCAGGCCGGTCAGGAACAGGCGCTGCAGGGAGGGACGCGGAACGAGTTGGGGGGCTTCGGGCGACATCCGCGCATTGTAGCGGTGGCGATGCCCGGTTTACGCTGCCCGTCCCCGCAGGACGCGGGTACGGGGAGAATGCTGTGTTGAAGAATGGACTGAAATGGGTGGGCATCTCGATCCTGAGCCTGATGGTGGCGGTCGCGGTGGTCTGGGCGGCCTCGCGGTTCTGGCCGCTGCCGGTTGAGCAGCGCGAGGCGATGCGGCTGCTGCAGGCGCCCGTGCCCACGAACGGCGGCAACGGCTTCTCCGCGTTGTGGACCCTGCGCTACGACGGACTGGATGCCAACGCACGCGAAGCGGTGCTGGCGCAGGATGTGGAGCGTTGGCGCACCGGCACGCCCGGCCAGCGGCCGGTGGACTCCAGCGCGGAAGGACGCTACCTCGCTACGCCGCTGCCCGCGCTGGCGCGGTGTGGCCGACGGGGCATGGGCTGTCTTGCGGCGGTGCGCGCCGACCCGGAGCGTTTCGCCGCCGCGCATGCCGGTCATGATGCGCTTCACCAGCGCGTGGCCGCGATTGCCGGCCATGGGCACTTCGTCTCCCCGTTCATGCCGTTCGATACCGACCCGATGGTGCCGCTGCCGGTCTTCCACCCGATGCTCGACCCGGTATCGGCGCATGCGCTTGCCCACGTGCGTGGCGACAGTGGCGCCGCACTCGCTGGTGCGTGTGCGGACATCCTCAGTGGGCGCCGGATGACGGGGCAGGGCGATACGCTGATCACCAGCATGATCGGCGCGGCGGTGGTGGAGACCAACGCGCGGCTGCTGGCCGACATCCTGGTCGAACTGCCCGCCGATGCGACGCTGCCTGCGGCCTGTGAGGCCGCACTGACGCCCATGACGTCCGGCGAGCAGAGCCTGTGCACGGCGATGCGCGGTGAGTTCGCGCTGGCCGGGGCGGGGTTGCGCCTGGCCAGCGGAGACCCGAAGGGCAATCGCCTGCTGCTGGATGTGCCCCGTACCCAGGCGCGCATGGCGCCGCGCTACGCGTGGGCGTGCGCTGCCAGTGCCGAGCTGGTGGCAGCGCGCGATGCGCCCGCCCCGATTCCCGGGCCGGCGCAGGATCGCTTTGCGTGCATCGCCAATCCGCTGGGCTGCAGCCTGGCCAATCTTCCTGGGCCGGACATGCAGCAGTACGCGGGCCGTCCGCAGGACGCCGCCGCGATGCTGCGCCTGGTAGCAGCACAGCGCTGGCTGCGCCAGCAGCTTGGCGAGGCATCCGTGGCGCTTGAGAGGTTGCCGGAGGCGCTGCGTTCGCCCACCCGCACCCCGGTGCTCAGCGACGATGGCCTGTGGCTGCAGGTGGACCGGCGCGTGGTGAGGGACGAGGGCGGGCCGACCCTGCAGGTGCCGATGCAGGCGCCGGCACATTGAACCGCGCGCGGTGCGGCGGCGGTTCAGCCCCCCTCGGCGTCCGCCAGCGGTTCGAAGCTGCTGCCGTCGCCCACCGTCTCCAGGGTCCAGCGGCGCGGTGAGGTCAGCGTTTCCCAACGCACCGTTTCGCGGTCGGCGTCGGTGCTGCCCTCGGCGTGGCGCACCCGGCGGGTCGAGTAATTGATGCTCAGCTCTTCGGTCTGCCCGGAGTTGCGCATCAACGAACTGCGGTCGTAGCCGATCAGCGCGAAGGCGCCATCCTGCCAGCGGAAGGTGAAGCTGGCCGAGCCGGTGGACCAGCTGCCGGCATTGGAAAAGAAGAACAGGGTGGTGCGCAGGGTGCCGCGCACGATCGAGACGCCTGCGCCGTCCTCGAATACGTCGGAGAGGTTCGGCGCCTCATGGCGGGTGATCAGCGTGTGGTTCTGCGCGGCGAGCGCGTAGCCGTCCTGCGTGGCCCAGGCGATGGCAAGCAGGCGAGGATTGCTGTCCAGCGGGCTGATCCCTAAGCCATCGTGTTCGACGATGTTGCGCGGGTCCTGCTGGCGCAGCACCAGTACCAGGTCATCGCGCTTGTCACCGTTGAGGTCGCCGCTCAACTGCTGCTCGATACGCCAGCCGGCGGGCACGAAGCCGGCCGCGGAGGTGGCACTGGCCGGCAGCACCGGGTAGGCGACCGGCGGGATCCGAAGTTCCTGGCCAACGGCGGGCAGGGCGGTGAGCAGCAGGGTGATCAGAAGCGGCAGGCGCATGGTCGTCCGTGGGGTAGAGCCGGCGCGCGAGCATAGCAGCGCGCTGTCGTTCACCCCGCGCGCTGGCGCGCCCCGGGCTTGAGGCGCAGGTAGACCTGCTTGCGCACGCGCGCGATGACCTCGCCCTGGGCATCGACGATGTCATTGCTGAACCAGTGCAGGTATTTCCCGCCGTCGGCGGTGGCTGCGCGCAACTGGTCCAGCAATGGCTCGTCCAGACGGAACTCGGCCGCCACCGTGCCGCGGCCCGGCTTGAGGAATTCGATCTCGCCGGCGCGGTCCCAGACGTAGTAATCGCGCCCCAGGTTCTGCATCACGGTGAGCATCCAGAACGGATCGGTCATCGCGAACAGGCTGCCACCGAAGTGGGTGCCGACGTAGTTGCGGTTCCACGGGCGCATGCGCAGCTCGACGCGCACATGGCGGTAGTCCGGGCTGACATCGGTCACGTGGATGCCGGTGAACAGGAACGGCGGCCACAGGTTGATGCCGTGGCGGAAGACAGCGGCCTTCATTCGGATCACGTCACGCTGGGGAGGTGACCGGAGTCTACCATTCGCTTGCGTATGGTGCTTGACGGGGGGCTCAGCCCGGGCCGCCGTCATCGGCCGCATAGCCGTTCCGCCCGGCCGCCTTGGCCTGGTACAGCGCCGCATCGGCTCCTTCGAAGAAGTGACGCGGTTCGGTGCTCGGCGTCGGCACCCGGGTGAACACGCCGGCGCTCAGGGTGATATGGGTGGTCGCACCGCGGCCGGCCGGAATCTCCAGCCCCTGCGCCCGTGCGACCAGGTCCTGCACCACCTGCGCCGCACCTTCCGGCGTCGTGTCGGGCAGGATCAACGCGAACTCGTCGCCGCCGAAGCGCGCGGCCATGTCGCGCGGGCGGCGCGCGTGCGCACGGATCTCCTGGGCGATCCGTCGCAGCACGGTGTCACCGGCCTGGTGGCCGAACTCGTCGTTGTGGCGCTTGAAGTGATCCACATCGATCAGCACCAGGCTCAGCGGCCGCCCGCTGCGCCGACCGGCGTCGTGCTCGGCCTGCAGGGTCTGCTCGAAGCGCAGCCGGTTGCCCAGCCCGGTGAGCGCATCGCTGTTGGCCTGGCGACGCCAGGCGCTGACCCGCCACAGCGTCCAGGCCAGCAGCACGGCCAGCATGCCGGTCAGGGCCGCAGCCGGTGCGAACCACAGGTTGCCCGCACGCAGCAGCACGAAGCTGAGCAGCAGCGTCAGCGGGAGGGCGAGCACGCCGGTGAGCCATGCCCGCGGCAGCGTCAACAACAGGCAGCACAGCGCGACCAGCACCCCGGTGAGGGCGCTCTGCCATGCCGACGGCAGCGGGTTGATGACCTTGTCGGCCAGCAGCATCGAAGCGACGTTGGCCTGGTACTCGCTGCCACTCATCCAGCGCTCGCGGGTGGTGGGCGTCAGCAAGCGCGGCGCGATCCCGCTGGCGGTCGTTCCGACCAGCACCCGGCGCCCGCGCAGCAAGGCCGGATCAACCTCGCCGTTGAGTACGTCGGCATAGGAAACCTGCGGGAAGCGCTCGGGCGGGCCGGCGTAGCGCACGCGCACATAGTGGTCGCGCCGCCATTGATAGGGCGAGGCCAGATCGGGCTGGGGGTCATGCAGGCCCGGCAGCGGGCCGCGCGTGTCGGCCAGCGCCAGCCCCAGTGCCGGCCAGTGCGGTGAGCCGATCCCGGCGGTGAGGTACAGGCCACGGGCCACGCCATCGCCGTCGACTTCGATATCGCTGTGCCCCAGGCTGGCCGCGTTGGCGGCGATCAGCGGGATCGGCAGCAGTTCCTCGGCCATGCGCGGGCCACTGGCCGGGGCCGCCAGTACCGGCAGCACCACGTGCCCGTTGCGGCGGATCGCCGCGGCCAGTTCGGCATCCTGGGAGCTGTCCTGCCGATCCGGCTCGGACAGCATCAGGTCCAGCACCACGCGCTCGGCGCGGGCGTCGGTGAGCCGGTCCAGCAGGCGCGCGTGGGTGCCGCGCGGCCACGGCCACTGGCCCAGCTGCTGCAGGCTGTTGTCGTCGATCGCCACGATCAGCAGGCGGGCGTCGGGGGTGTACTCCCACCCGCCGACGTAGGCGTCGTAGACCGCCTCGTCCTGCTTCCAGAACCATTGCCAGTGACTGGCCGCGACCGCCAGCGCACCGACCAGCGCGGCCAGCAGGAGGCGGTGGGGCCAGGGCAGATGCAGCGGCGTCACAGCAGCAGCCACAACAGCAGCGCACTGCCCCCGGTGGCGTAGCAGGTGCGGCACGGCAGGGCGATCTGCTGTGCCGGCGAGAACGGCCCCGCGTAACCGTCGTCGTCGATGTACTGCACGCGCACATGCAGGGTGCCGCGCCAGGGGCGCTTGATCGACACCTCCGGCTGGTCCAGTTCGCGATCCAGCAGCGGCGCACTGAAATCGCCGCGGCGGTCCAGCTGCACGCGATAGCGCTGGCCCGGTTCGCCCGCCTGCCAGCGCAGGGTCAGCTGGCCCTGGGCGGCTTCCGGTGGTTGCAGCGCCGGGTCGACCGGCTCGTCGGTGATGGTCAGCGGCAGCGGCTGGCCGAAGCGGCCGCGGTCGCCGTTGCGATCCACCGACGCCACGCGCCAGACATAGTCCCCCGGGGCCAGATCCAGGATGGGACACAGGTGGGTGGCGCGGGTGTCCTGTTCAAGCAGAAGAGTGAGGAACTGCGGATCGCGGGCGATCTGCAGCACCGTGCGCTCGGCCTCGGCCACCCGGGTCCACTCGAAGCGCGGGCGCGCGCTGTTGAGGGTCTGCCCATGCAGTGGGCGCACGGTCAGCGGCGGGACCGGCTGATCGCGCACCAGGAAGTCCTGCCTGGCGTCCAGGCCTTCGACCTGCGCTGCGCTGACCGCCCGTACCAGCAGGCGCAGCTCGCCTGGCGGCAGGTCGGGCAGGGTGAGCGTTGTGGCAGCGGTATCGCGCCCGAACAGCAGCACGTCGGGTTGATCGGCGCGGACCACCTCGACCCGGTATCCGGCAGCATCGCTGACCGGCTGCCAGGCCACGGCAGCCGGCAGGGTGGCGAGCCGCTGCGGCTGGGTCGCCATCATGGGTGCGGGCAGCAACGCCTCCAGGCCGGCCGGGCGCGTGTCCAGCGAGGGGCTGCGGGTGGCCTGGCCGCGGCTGACCAGGCGCTGGCCACGGCGGTTGCCGACCTGCACCCGGCCTTCCAGCACTTCGGTCGCCGCGCCGCGGCCGTCCTGGCCGGCGCTGACCCGGAACACGGTGCCGCGCACGCTGCTGGTCGCGGTCGGTGCATCGATGATGTAGCGCGAGGCCGGTCCCTTGGCAGGGGTCACCCGGTTGCTGGCGCGGCCCTGTTCCAGCCGCAGGCGGGTATCGACCATGCCGGTGTGCCCGTAGCGCGAGAGCTGGTCGAAGCGCAGGCGCGAGCGCTCGCGCAGCTGAAGACGCGAATCATCGGCGAACACCACGGTGACGCTGGCGTCCTCGCCGGTGACCAGCTCCTGGCCGATCCGCAGCAGATCGCCTTCGATCACATCGCGACGGGGCTGGCCGTCGGCCTGGCTCTGCACCGGGCCGCGCACGGCGAGCGCGCGTGCCGGCGCGGGCTGCACCTGCAGCCAGGCCACCGGGAAGCGCAGCTGGCTGCCGGGGGGCAGGCGGTAGGGATCGGCGATGCCGTTATGCGACTGCAGCTGTTCCCAGGCGATGGACGGCTTGAGGTAGCGGGCACTCAGGTCCCAGATCGTGTCGCCGGGACGCACCCGGTAGGTCCAGTCCTGTGCCAGCAGCGGCGCGGCGGATATCAGCAACGCCACCAGCACCACAAGGCGGGCAGCCAAAGCGAAACGAGGCAATCGGGTCAATCTCACGGTCATTCACGGCCCTGCAAGGCGGGGCGCAGCCAGGTAGGCCGCCATGGCCCAGACCTCATCCTCCCCGATGGATCGCAGCCTCCAGTGGGCCGCGGCGGCATTATTGCCCGGGAGCCGTGCAGGGTTTCTGAACGTGATTCACGTCACACATCAAAGCTGCCAGTTGGGATAGGCAGGTTCGACTGGCCAGCGCCCCGAGAGGCGCTGGCCGCCGGCGATCAGAACAGCAGCGACGCCATGCGGCGGCGGTACTGGCCGACCAGATCTTCATCCTCGATCACCTTGAAGGCATCGATCAGCAGTTTGCGCGGACGCCCGTCGTCATAGGTGCGATCCCGGCGCAGCATGTCCAGGAACTGCTCCAGCGCAGCGGCGTCCTGGCCGGACAGCAGCAGCTGCACGCCGCGCAGGTGGCGGGCCTGCAGGTCGTCGCCGTTGGCCGCAATGCGCGCGTCGAGCACCTCCGCGGCCGGAGCCTCCTGCAGCGCACTGGCGAACTCCAGGCGGGCACGGGCGCGCACGGCGCGGTCATCGGTGGACAGATTGGCCGGCAGCGCATCGATCAGCGCGGTGGCCTCGGCGGTGGCGCCGGTCTGCAGCAGGGCCAGGGCGAGGTCGAGCTTGAGTTCTTCCTTGTCCGGCTCGGCGGCGATCGCCGCGCGCAGCACGTCGACCTGGGCCTGCGGATCCAGCGGGGGCGCCTCGACGGCTTCTTCCTCGTCCGGGGCCGCCTCCAGCGGGACCACGCCATGCTGGGTCAGGAACTCGCGCAGTTGACCCTCCGGCACCGCACCGGGGAAGCCGTCCACGATCTGCCCGCCCTTGACCAGGAACACGGTGGGCACCGAACGGATCTGGAACGCGGCCGCGATCTGCTGTTCCTTGTCGACATCGACCTTGGCCAGCTCGAAGGCACCGTGGTATTCGCCCGCCAGCTTTTCCAGCATCGGGCCCAGGGTCTTGCAGGGGCCGCACCAGGTGGCCCAGAAATCGACCAGCACGGGGGTCTGCAGGGACTTCTGCAGGACCTCGGTCTCGAAGGTCTCGGTGGTGGCGTCAAAGACTTGGGGCAGATCGCTCATGGTTTCAAATCAACCGGGAAACTGGAGATCAAGTGTATGGTGCCGGCCGCGGCCGGACGCAACCCCGGCCGGGGATCGGCGTGGAAGCGGCGACAATACGGGCCTTGTAACGCAGCCGGGTGAGCAACATGCAGGGAATCCAACGTTGGGAAGGGGCGCTCGGCATTGCCGCCGCCGTGTTGTTCGTGGGCGCGGTGCTGGGCTTCGGCGCGGCGCTGCCGCTGTTCGATCCGATCGGCCACCCGGTGGCGCTGCTGGGCGCGATGGGCGTGCCGCATGCGCTGGCCTTCAATATCGTCGGGTTCGCGTTGCCCGGCCTGCTGGCCAGCCTGGTGGCGCTGCGCCTGCTGCTGCGGGTGCCGCGCACGGCGCCGTGGTCGATGCGCGTTGGCGCCCAGCTGCTGATGCTGGCCGGGGTCGGCTTCACCGCGATGGGCGTGCTGCCGCTGGATACCAGCGACCTGGACAACCCGGCCAGCCAATACCACGCCAGCGCGTGGATGGTCTGGGTGCTGGCCTTCGTGCCCGGGGCGGTGATGTCCGGGATCGGCGCGCTGCGGCTGCCGGCGTGGCGCGCCGTGGGCGCGCTGCACCTGGCCTGCGGGCTGGGCGTGCTGCTGGCGGCGTTCGCCCTGCAGGCCCTGCTGCCGGCACCGCTGGCCCAGCGCGTGGCCTTCGGTGCGTGGCTGGTCTGGCTGGTGGCGGTACTGCCGCTGGCCCCGGGCGCGCGCCGTGCCTGAGCGCGGTTCACCTGCCGCTGCGCCCCGGCACCGCGCCGGGGCCAGGGCAGGGCGATGACGTATTCGGCCAATCCCCAGTCAATTCAATGAGATGACGGGTTTGGGCGCTGCGGTGGGCCACCTCGATTGGAGCCCTATGCCGCACTGCGGTACCCTGTGCCGCTTTGCCGCCGCACTAGCGTTTTTATGACCAGCGTCGAACCCAACGTTTACGATCCGCAGCAGGTTGAATCCGCCGCCCAGCAGTACTGGGATGCCACCCGTGCCTTCGAGGTCACCGAGACCTCGGACAAGCCGAAGTTCTACTGCCTCTCGATGCTGCCGTATCCGTCCGGTGCGCTGCACATGGGCCACGTGCGCAATTACACGATCGGTGACGTGATCAGCCGCTACAAGCGGATGACCGGCCACAACGTGCTGCAGCCGATGGGCTGGGATGCGTTCGGTCTGCCGGCCGAGAATGCGGCGATCAAGAACAAGACCGCGCCGGCCAAGTGGACCTACGCCAACATCGAGCACATGCGTGGCCAGTTCAAGGCCATGGGCTATGCGATCGACTGGTCGCGCGAGTTCGCCACCTGCACGCCCGAGTACTACGTGCACGAGCAGCGCATGTTCACCCGCCTGATGCGCAAGGGCCTGGCCTACCGCCGCAACGCGGTGGTGAACTGGGACCCGATCGATCAGACCGTGCTGGCCAACGAGCAGGTCATCGACGGCCGCGGCTGGCGTTCCGGCGCGTTGGTGGAAAAGCGCGAGATCCCGCAGTGGTTCCTGCGCATCACCGATTACGCCCAGGAACTGCTGGACGGCCTGGATGAACTGCCGGGCTGGCCCGACTCGGTCAAGACCATGCAGCGCAACTGGATCGGCCGCTCGGAAGGGCTGGAGATCCAGTTCGACGTGCGCGATGCCGATGGCAGCACGCTGGACCCGCTGCGCGTGTTCACCACCCGTCCGGACACCGTGATGGGCGTGACCTTCGTGTCCATCGCCGGTGAGCATCCGCTGGCCCAGCACGCGGCCAAGTCCAACCCGGCGCTCGCGGCGCTGCTGGCCGAGATGAAGCAGGGCGGCGTCTCCGAAGCCGAACTGGAAACCCAGGAAAAGCGCGGCATGGATACCGGCCTGCGCGCCATCCATCCGGTCACCGGCGCCCAGGTGCCGGTGTGGGTCGCCAACTTCGTGCTGATGGGCTACGGCACCGGCGCGGTGATGGCCGTTCCGGGCCATGACCAGCGCGATAACGAATTCGCCAACAAGTACGGCCTGCCGATCCGCCAGGTCATCGCGTTGAAGTCGCTGCGCAAGGAAGAAAGCGCTTACGACGCCACGCGCTGGCAGGACTGGTATGGCGACAAGACCCGCGACACCGAACTGGTCAACTCCGAAGAGTTCGACGGGCTGGATTTCCAGGGCGCCTTCGAAGCACTGGCCGAGCGCTTCGAGCGCAAGGCCCAGGGCCAGCGCCGCGTGAACTACCGCCTGCGCGACTGGGGCGTCAGCCGCCAGCGCTACTGGGGCTGCCCTATCCCGGTGATCTACTGCCCGAAGTGCGGCGCCTTGCCGGTGCCGGAAGAGCAGCTGCCCGTGGTCCTGCCGGAGAACGTCAATTTCGTCGGCACCGGTTCGCCGATCAAGGCCGATCCGGAATGGCGCAAGACCACCTGCCCGGACTGCGGCGGCGCGGCCGAGCGCGAGACCGACACCTTCGATACCTTCATGGAGTCGAGCTGGTACTACGCGCGCTACACCTCCCCGGGTGCCCGCGACGCAGTGGACAAGCGCGGCAACTACTGGCTGCCGGTGGACCAGTACATCGGCGGCATCGAGCACGCGATCCTGCACCTGATGTACTTCCGCTTCTTCCACAAACTGCTGCGTGATGCGCGCATGGTGGACAGCAACGAACCGGCGCAGAACCTGCTGTGCCAGGGCATGGTGATCGCCGAGACCTACTACCGCCAGAACCCGGACGGCTCCAAGGACTGGATCAACCCGGCCGACGTGGATGTGCAGCGCGACGAGCGCGGCCGCATCGTCGGCGCGACCCTGATCGCCGACGGCCAGCCGGTGGTGATCGGTGGCACCGAGAAGATGTCCAAGTCCAAGAACAACGGCGTGGACCCGCAGGTGATGGTGGGCAAGTACGGTGCCGACACCGTGCGCCTGTTCTCGATGTTCGCCGCGCCGCCGGAACAGTCGCTGGAGTGGAACGAAGCCGGCGTGGACGGCATGGCCCGCTTCCTGCGCCGTTTGTGGGCGCAGGTGCAGAAGCACGCCGCCGACGGTGCCGCCCCGGCGCTGGACGTGGCCGCGCTCAACGCCGAGCAGAAGGCGCTGCGCCGCAAGACCCACGAAACCATCGGCAAGGTCGGCGACGACTACGGCCGCCGCCACAGCTTCAACACCGCCATCGCCGCGGTGATGGAACTGATGAACGCGCTGGCCAAGTTCGATGACGTCAGCGAGCAGGGCCGTGCGGTCCGCCAGGAAGCGCTGCGCGCCACCGTGCTGCTGCTCAACCCGATCACCCCGCATGCCAGCCATGCGCTGTGGCAGGTGCTGGGCCACGCTGAGGAACTGCTGGAAGACCAGGCATTCCCGCAGGCCGATCCGGCCGCGCTGGTGCGCGATGCGGTGACGCTGGCCGTGCAGGTCAACGGCAAGCTGCGCGGCACCATCGAGGTCGCTGCCGATGCCCCGCGTGATCAGATCGAAGCGCTGGGCCTGGCCGAGCCGAACGCGGCCAAGTTCCTGGAAGGTCTGACCGTGCGCAAGATCATCATCGTGCCGGGCAAGATCGTGAACATCGTGGCCGCTGCGCAGGGCTGATGCTGTCGTGCCACCGGGTGCCTGCGCGCCCGGTGGCACGGATCTCCAGGGGCAGGGTCCGGACGCGCCATGCAGGCCGCCCGGTATCAAGTCCTGTTCACGCGGCATCCGGCACGATCACTGCTTGTTGCCGCGACCGCCCGGCTCCTACAGACTGTGTCCATGACCCGATTCCTGCTTGCCCTTGTCCTGACCGCAACCCTCGCCGGCTGCGGCTTCCATCTGCGCAACAAGCTGATGCTGCCAGCCGATACGGCGGCGGTGCAGGTGGTGTCCACCGCGCCCTACAGCGAACTGGTCAAGCTGCTGCGTCGTGGCCTGCAGGCCTCGGGCGCGCAGATTGCCGACAGCGACAGCACCGAACCGGCCGCGCAGCTCCAGGTGCTGTCCGAGCGTTGGGGCGATCTGCCGATCGCGATCGATGCCCAGGGCCGTGCCCAGGAATACAGCCTGCGCTACGCGGTGATCTTCATCTTCCGCCGCGAAGACGGCAGCGAACTGGTGCCGCAGCAGGTGATCGAGCTCTCGCGCGATTACGTGTCGCCGCCGACCGACGCCACCGGTACCACCACCGAGCGCGAGATCCTCGCCGACGAACTGCGTCGTGAAATGTCAGCCTCGATCATGCGCCGCATCGACAGCGTGGTCCGTGCCGAGCTGGAGCACGGCCGTGCCCCGGCCAAGCCCGGCACGACGCCGGCCACCACCCCGGCCACGCCGGCGGTGCCGGCCGACGTGCCGCAGGGGCGCTGAGCCCGCTCCGCCCGCGGATCGGCCTGCCCGGATGGAACTTCGTCCCGAACAGCTTGCCAGCCAACCGGCCAGCCAGCCGCTGGCTCCGGTGTATCTGATCGCCGGGCCGGAAACACTGCGCGTGCTGGAAGCGGCCGACGCCGTGCGTGCACGGGCACGCGCCGACGGCGTCAACGAACGCGAAGTGTTCGATGCCGATGGCCGTGACTTCGACTGGAACCAGCTCGACGCCAGCTTCAACGCCCCCAGCCTGTTCAGTGCCCGGCGCCTGATGGAACTGCGGCTGCCCAGCGGCAAGCCGGGCAAGGAAGGCGCTGAAGTGATCAGCCAGTTCTGTGCCAACCCGGCGCCGGACGTGATCCTGCTGATCACCTGCAACGAATGGAGCAAGGCCCACCAGACCAAGTGGGCCGATGCGGTGGGCCGTGCCGGGGTGATCTCGGTGGCGTGGGCGATCAAGCCGCACGAACTCACTGAGTGGATCGAGCGCCGCCTGCGTGGCAAGGGCCTGCGCGCGGATCCGCAGGCCGTGCAGCGCCTGGCCGAGCGGGTGGAGGGCAATCTGCTGGCCGCCGCCCAGGAAATCGACAAGCTGGCCTTGCTGGCCGACGGCCAGACGCTGGACGTGGACACGATGGAGTCGCTGGTGGCCGATGCCGCCCGCTACGACGTGTTCCGGCTGGTGGAAGCGACCTTCTCCGGCCAGCCTGCCGCGGTGCTGCGCATGATCGCCGGGCTGCGTGCCGAAGGCGAAGCCGTGGCGGCCCTGACCCCGATCGTGATCCGCGAGCTGCTTTCCACCGCCGGTCTGGCGCGGGTGCAGGCGCGCGGTGGCAACCTGGCCGCGGAAATGAAGAGCCGCGGCATCTGGGAATCGCGGCAGGCGCCGTTCAAGCGCGCCCTGCAGCGCCATCCCGAGGTCAAGCGCTGGGAGCGCTTCGTGGCCGAGGCCGGGCTGGTGGACCGCATCGCCAAGGGGCGCGCCGATGGCGATGCCTGGCTGGCGCTGGAGCGGCTGTTGATCGCCGTGTCCGAAGCCCGTGCCGTGCGCCTGCTCGCCCGGGCCTGAGCCCATGGGGCTGCGCATCTATTACGGCGGGACCTTCGACCCGGTTCATCTGGGCCACCTGGCCATTGCCCGCGCCGCGCGCGACCAGCTGCAGGTGGCCGTGCGCCTGCTGCCGGCCGCCGATCCGCCGCACCGCGCCGCCCCTGGCGCCGATGCCGCGCAGCGGCTGGCCATGCTGGCCCTGGCCGTCGGCGACGAACCGGGCCTGCTGCTGGACCGGCACGAGCTGGACCGCGCCGAGCGCCAGCCCGGCGTACCGTCCTACACCGTGGATACCCTGCGCGAGCTGCGCGCCGAACTGGGCCCGCGCCAGCCCATCGCCTGGCTGGTGGGGGCCGACAGCCTGTTGGCCCTGCCCAGCTGGCACGAGTGGGGCGCGCTGTTCGAGCTGGCGCATTTCATCGTGGCCGACCGCCCGGGCAGCCCGCTGGCCGAGACGCTCGACCCGGTCCTGGCCAAGGCCCTGGAAGGACGCTGGGCCAGCCACGAGCGCGCGCTGTTCACCGCCCCGGCCGGGCGCCTGCTGCGTCTGCAGGCCCCGTTGCGCGAGGAATCGGCCACCGCCGTACGCGCGCAGATCCAGGCCGATGGTCCCTGGCAGGCGCTGCTGCCGGCGCCGGTGGCCGACTACATCCTCGGTCACCGCCTGTACGGCGCAACACCGTCGTGAATACGCGCGGCCCCGCCGCCCCGTATAATCGGCCCCACATTTATCGAGTTGACCCGCTTTGAGCAACCAAGCCCAGCCCCAGACCATCAAGGTCCAACTGCCCAATCCGGCGCCCTCCGTCATGCAGCTGCTCGAGTGCGTGCGCGGGGCCACCGAAGAACTGAAGGCCAAGGATCTCGTTGAGATCGACGTCATCGGCCGCTCCAGCGTCGCTGATTACATGGTGATCGCCTCGGGCACCTCCAGCCGTCACGTCAAGTCGATTGCCGATGAAGTGGTGAAGTTCGCCAAGAAGCTAGGTGTGATGCCGCTGGGCGTGGAAGGCGAGCGCGAAGCCGAATGGGTGCTGGTCGACCTGGGCGACGTGATCGTCCACGTGATGCTGCCGCGCGTGCGTGAGTTCTACGCGCTCGAGCGCCTGTGGACCGTGGGCGACCAGCCGCCGATCGAGCTGCTCGACGATGCGGACGACGACTACGACGCACGCTGATCGCAGCGTGCCCGGTCACGACAACGGCGCCGATGGCGCCGTTGTCTTTTGCGGCGCCGCCTGCGGTAGCTGCGGAGGACACCGATGAAAGCCAGGTTGATCGCCACCGGCGAGCGCGCGCCATCCTGGGTCGCGCAGGGGTTTGCCGAGTACCAGAAGCGGCTCTCGCACTGGCTGCCGTTCGAGCTGGTCGAGATCGAGCCCGGCCTGCGTGGCAAGGGCCGCGATGCGCGCCGCGCGACCGATGACGAAGGCAAGCGGGTGATCGCCGCGCTGCCGAAGAATGCCTATGTGGTCGCGCTCGATGTGCCGGGCCGCCAACTCAGTTCCGAGCAGCTGGCCCAGCGTCTGGAGCATTGGCGTGGGCAGGGCAGGGACCTGGCGTTCCTGATCGGCGGGCCGGAAGGCCACTCGGCCGAGGTGTCGGCGATGGCCGACGAGAAATGGTCGATCGGGCCGTTGACGCTGCCGCACATGCTGGTGCGCCTGGTCGTGGCCGAACAGCTGTACCGCGCTGCGGCCATGCTGGCCAATCATCCGTATCACCGTGCGTGAAATAGTTGTCGCCAGACGGGTTACATCTCGCGAAAAACGGGCTACAATGCGCACCCCGCCCGAATAGCTCAGCCGGTTAGAGCACTTGACTGTTAATCAGGGGGTCGTTGGTTCGAGTCCAACTTCGGGCGCCAAGATTTGAAAAAAAGCCTCGCAGCGATGCGGGGCTTTTTTTTGCCTGCGATGTGCGCAACTCGCGTGGCCGAGCAACAAAAAGCCCGGGCACTGCCCGGGCTCCTTGTTCCCCAAGTGCGGCTACCTCATTCGAAGGTGTACTTGGCACCGACGGTGAAGTAACGGCCGATCGCACCGCTGAAGTGCAGCGGGTTGTAGTTCACGCCACCGTAGGTGGTCGGATCCAGCGGAGCGATGCGGTCGAACAGGTTCTGCACCGATGCATTCAGTTCGAAGGCCTCGGTGATGTTCCAGCGACCGGACAGGTCGAAGGTGGTGAACGAGGAAATCTTGGTGACATCCGTGCCGTCGGCATAGGCGAACTGATACGAGCCGTCCGGACCGCGGAAGTCGGTGTTCTCCATCTTGGAGATGTAGTTGGCCACGCCGCTGACGCTCCACGGGCCCTGCTTCCAGGTGGTGCCGAAGTTGATGCGGTCCTTCGGGGTGCCGATGCAGTTGGTGACGTCGCAGTTGCCGTGGGTACCGGCATAGTCGACGGTCACGTCGGCATCGGTACGCTCGAACTTGAGCACGTGGCTCCACTGCAGGTCCATCTCCAGCTGGCCCGGACCGATGTCGAAGGTCTGGCGGATGTCGGTATCGATACCGCGCACGCGGGTCGATGCCGCATTGATGTACTGCGTATTGACCGCCAGGATGCTGCCGGTGCCCGGAACGCCATTGAGCAGGTTGTTGTCACGCAGCACATTGCCCGCGGCAATCGCTTCGGCCGTACTGCCCTGGGCGATTTCGTTGGTGCGCTTGATCTGCCACGCGTCGACCGTCATCGAGGTGCTGGAGGTCGGTTGCAGCACCAGACCCACCGAGTAGCTCTTGGACTCTTCCGGCTTCAGGTCGGCGTTGGGGCGGGTGATGATGGCGACCGGCAGTGCGCCGCAATCGTCATCGTTCGCGCCCGGGGCCGGGTTGCCGCCGGGGCAGCGCACGGGATCGGAAGCGTTGGAGAACGCGGCCAGGCCACCGTCGCCGTTCTCGGCCGGGTTGGGGGCACGGAAGCCTTCGGCATAGCTGCCGCGGACGGCGATCCAGTCGGCCGGGGTCCACTTGATCCCGACCTTCGGCGTCGCCTTGCCTTCGCCGCTCTCATACTTGTCGTAACGGACCGCGCCGGACAGTTCCAACTGCTCCAGCACCGGGGCGGACAGCTCGACATAGCCGGCGTACACGTTCTGTGTACCGTCGTAGGCCGAGTAGCCCAGGCCGATGATCTGGCCCTGGTCGGTGAAGGTCTGCGGGGTCAGGCTGTTGCTGGTCTTGCGCCATTCGGTACCCAGCGCCAGGCCCAGCGGGCCACCCTTGAGGTCGGCCAGGCTGCGCGACACGGTGAAGTCGAACATGTCCAGGCTGGACTTGGCGCGGGCGCTGATGTCCGGCGAGATGTAGTCATACAGGGCCTGCGAGTTCAGCCCCGCGTTGTCGCCGATGCGCCACACGCCTGCCGGGCAGGCCGGGTTGCCGAGCACGCAACGCACGGCGTCGTAGTTCAGGAAGCCGGTACGCTTGTTGACCAGGTCGGTGCCCGAATGCAGGTAGGCCGTGTCGTAGCTCCACTCGCCCCAGTTGCCCTTGACGCCCACCAGGAAGCGGTTGAACTCGTTGGTGTTCTCGGTCACACGCGGGCCGACATCCCAGGCCGAGTAGCGCAGGCGCGAGGCCTGGCCGGGGATCGGGTTGTCCGGGTGGGTCGGGCTGAGCACGGTGGCGCCATCGCCGCTGTTGGCGTTGACCGGGCCACCGGGATAGCCCCAGCCACCGGAAACGCCGGAGGGCGTGTTGCTGAAGGTGGTTTCCTTCTTGGAGTAGCCGATTTCGGTGTAGATCTCACCGCCCTCGCCGAAGGCGAAGCTGGCGCGACCAAATACGTTGACGTACTTCTCTTCCGGGGTCAGGTCACGGTACAGCTGGGCCGGATCCCACAGGCAGCCCTGCTGCTGGGCAGTGACATCGTTCTGGCCGGGGATGGTGGTCAAGCCGGCGCAGCCCGGCAGCGCGACGAGGAAGGCGGGGTCGTCATCCGTCACCGCACGGTCGTCGAACACCGAACCGTTCGGACCTACACCGCCACGGGTACCGCCGGAAAGCGCGGCGCCACCCAGGAACTGGGCGTTGTTGCCATAGCCCCACGGGCGGATATCACCGGTGCCGATCCACTTGCGGTTCTTGCGGTCGCTGATCTTGATCGCGTCGGTCTTGCCCACGTCCAGACTGAAGAACGCGTTCCAGCCATCGGTGGCCAGGTCGCCGGTGCCGGCGGTCAGGGTGGCCTTCCTGGCATCGCCGTCGCTGTCGCCGGACAGGCCGTAGGAGGCGCGCAGGATGGCGCCGTTGAAGTCGCTGCGCAGGATGATGTTGACCACGCCGGCGATGGCGTCCGAACCGTAGATCGCAGAAGCGCCGTCCTTCAGGACTTCAATGCGCTCGACCGCATCCAGCGGAATGGTGCTCAGGTCGGTGAAGACTTTCTGGCCGTCATCGGCCAGGCCGTAGGTCGCCATGCGGCGGCCGTTCAACAGCACCAGCGTGGAGCCGGCGCCCAGGCCGCGCAGCGAGATGCCGGCGCCACCGCCGGCAAACCCGTTGCCGAAGGTCTTGGGAATGGAGCCTGACCCGTCCGCGGTCAGGGTCTGCAGATACTCGGCGACCGTGGTCTTGCCGGTACGGTCGATTTCCTGGCGGGTGACCACCTGGACGGGGGAGGGGGTTTCGGTATTCGTGCGGGGGATGTTCGACCCGGTGACGGTGATCCGGTCAAGGTTGGTCGCCTGCTCCTGCGCGAACGCGGAGGACGACGCCATGGCCCCTACCAGCAGCAGCGCGCCGCTGGTCAGGATCGTGGAAATGGAATGGGCCAGGGTATTGCGGCGGCTGTCGTCGCGGCGTTGGGTCGGGTGTTTCACAGCTTCTCTCCTGACTGGGAAAACCTAGATGTCAATAAGTCGACACCAGAACGGTGGCAACGGCGCCAATCTAGGTTTCCGGCAGGTGACGCAAGTGTGAAAAATTGCTTAATTCGGGAACGATGGCGTGAGCACGTTGTATGAATGGGGAGAGCCCCGTCGCGGTGCTCTCCGGACGCACCAACGCGGCAACGAGAATTCCACCGGCACCCGGCCATCGGCCCCTGCGACCTGACCATCGACGATGGCGGTGCGCCGCGGACTGCAGTCGGGCTATGACCGCGGACAGCATGACGGCGCCCCAAGGCGCCGTCATCCCAGGCAGGAGCGGACCGTGGGTCCGCTCTGCTGCGACGTGTTACCGGCCCAGATCGAACACCACGTCCAGGTTGACCGACACGGTCGATTCGCCCGGCGACACCGGCGTGGAGACATCGGCCGCCATCGGCGCGGCCGCCGCACGCATCATCACCGGGCGGAAGTTGCCGCCACCGCTTTCGGAGATGCTCACGATCCGGCGCACGCGCAGGCCCAGCGACTTGGCATACGTTTCGGCGCGGGCCTGGGCCTTCTTCAGTGCGGCCAGGCGGGCTTCGTCGTAGACCGGCTCGGGCTGGTCGATCTCGAACTGCGGGCCGTTGATCTGGTTGGCGCCCTGCGCGGCCAGTGCATCAAGCACTTTGCCGAGCTTGGCGATGTCGCGCACCTTCAGGCTGACCGTGTTGCTGGCCTGGTAGCCGGTGATCTTCGGCGCCTCGTTGTCGGCGTAACGGTACTGCGGGCTCAGGTTGACGCCGCTGGTCTGCACATCGCGCTCGGCAATGCCGGCGGCCTTGATCGCGGCAAGTACCTTGGTCATCTGCTCGGCGTTCTGGCGCATGGCGGTGTTGCCGTCCACGGCCTGGGTGACGACACCGGCCGACAGCGTTGCCACGTCCGGCACGCGCCTGGCCTCGGCATTGGCCGAAATGTTGAGCAGGGTGCCGTCGGCCGGCACGGCGATGGCGGGCTGGGACTGGGCGTGGGCGGTCATCGAAGCTCCCAGGGCAAGGGACAGGGCGAGCAGCAACGGGGACAGGGACGGGCGGCGCATGTACATCTCCTTGTGAAGACGTTGAGGTTGGTGTCGGGGCGATGAACGCGTCGTGAGGTTTGATGGGGTTGATGACGATTGGAGGGTGTTGCTTGCGATTCAGACAGTAGCCTCAGGTTATGCTTCCTCGATGCTTTATCTCGCCTCTCGATCCCCCCGACGAAACGAACTGCTTGCGCGCCTGGACCGACCGTTCCGGGCGCTCGACCTTCACGTGCCCGAAGTCCGTGCGCCCGCCGAGTCGGCCGCCGATTACGTGCAGCGGGTCGCCGCCGACAAGGCGCGTGCCGGGCTGGCGCTGGTCGCCCATGACCCCGACGCGGTGGTGCTCGGCTCGGACACCGAGGTGGTGCTGGATGGGCGCGTGTTCGGCAAGCCGGTCGATGCCGACGATGCGCGCGCGATGCTGCGCGCGCTGGCCGGGCGCACCCACCAGGTGATGACCGCCGTGGCGCTGGTCGCCGCCGGCCGGGAGCAGGGCGTACTGGTGGTCTCGGAGGTGACGTTCGCGGCGATCGACGAGGACCGGATCGCCGCCTACGTGGCCACGGGCGAGCCGATGGACAAAGCCGGCGCCTATGCGATCCAGGGCGGCGCCGAACGATATATCCGCCACCTGGCGGGAAGCTATTCGGGTGTGATGGGTTTGCCCCTGCAACAGACCGAGCAGTTGCTGCAGGCGTTTGAACTGAAGGGAGTCGCCCATGTCTGAAGAAATCCTGGTCAATGTCACCCCGCGGGAAACCCGCGTCGCCGTCATCGAAAACGGCATGCTGCAGGAGCTGCATATCGAACGCGGCTGGCGCCGTGGCGTCGTCGGCAACATTTATAAAGGCAAGGTCCAGCGGGTGATGCCCGGCATGCAGGCGGCGTTCGTGGAGGTCGGGCTGGAGCGCGCCGCGTTCCTGCACGCCAACGACGTGATCCGCCCGGCCCCGGTGGCCAGCGCCGATACCGAAGGCACCACCCTGCCGCCGCCGTCCTCGGTGCCGATCGTGGAGTTGCTGCGCGACGGCCAGGACATCGTGGTGCAGGTGGTCAAGGATCCGATCGGGACCAAGGGGGCCCGGCTGACCACGCAGATCAGCATTCCCTCGCGCTACATGGTGCTGCTGCCGCAGTCCAAGGTGGTGGGCGTGTCGGCCCGGATCGAAGACGAGGCCGAGCGCGCGCGCCTGAAGACCCTGGTGACTGAACTGTCGGCCCAGCACGGCGGTTATGGCTATATCGTGCGCACCAACGCCGAAGGCCAGCCGGCCGAAGCGATCGCCGAGGACGTGGCCTACCTGTCGCGGGTCTGGAACGTGGTCGAGCGCCGTGGCCGCGATGCCGCCCCGTGCAGCGTGATCTATGAAGACCTGAGCCTGCCGCTGCGCTCGGTGCGCGACCTGATCCGCAAGGACGTGGACAAGGTCAAGGTCGACTCCAAGGAGACCTTCAACCAGTTGCAGGCATTCGTGGCCAAGTACATGCCGGTGCTGGCCGAGAAGCTGGAGCTGTACAGCGGCGATCGCCCGATCTTCGACATGTTCGGGGTCGAGGACGAGATCGGCCGGGCGCTGGACAAGCAGGTGCCGCTCAAGTCCGGTGGCTATCTGGTGATCGACCAGACCGAGGCGATGACCACCATCGACGTGAACACCGGTTCGTTCCTGGGCCAGCGCAATCTCGAAGAGACGGTGTTCCGCACCAATCTTGAAGCGGCGCAGGCCGTGGCGCGCCAACTGCGGCTGCGCAACCTGGGCGGCATCATCATCATCGACTTCATCGACATGGATGACGCCGAGCATCGCCGCCAGGTGCTGCGCACGCTGGAGAAGGCGCTGGCCCGCGACCATGCCAAGACCACCGTCTATGACTTCTCGCCGCTGGGCCTGGTCGAGATGACGCGCAAGCGCACCGTGGAAAGCCTGGAGCGCCAGCTCTCCGAGCCGTGCCCGGAGTGCAGCGGGCGGGGGTCGATCAAGACCGCCGAGACGGTGACCTATGAGATCTTCCGCGAGATCACCCGGGCGGTGCGCCAGTTCGATGCGGCCCGCCTGCTGGTGATCGCCTCCTCGAAGGTGGTCGCGCGCATCACCGACGAGGAATCCTCGGCGGTGGCCGAACTGGAGGAGTTCCTGGGCAAGAGCATCCGCTTCCAGGCGGACGAGCAGTACCTGCAGGAGCAGTTCGATGTCGTGCTGCTCTGACCGCGGCCGGTCCGGCGTTCCCAGGTTCCGATGAGCACACCGCTGCGCCTGCGCCTGCGCCGGATCCGCCGCCATGCCGTGTATGCGGTGGCGGTCCTGCTCGTGGGCGTGGCCCTGCTGGTCGGCACCGCCAGCCAGCTGCTGCCGCTGGCCGAGCGCCATCCGGAGAGGGTGGCGGCATGGCTGAGCGCGCGTGCCGGCCAGCCGGTGCGTTTCGATGCGCTGGATACCGCCTGGACCCGGCGTGGGCCGCTGCTGCAGCTCAAAGGGCTGCGGATCGGTGAAGGGCAGGGCCTGCGCATCGGCGAGGCCGAGGTGCTGGTGTCGATGTATGCCGGGCTGCTGCCGGGTCACTCGTTGACCGAGCTGCGCCTGCGTGGCCTGGCGCTGGTGCTGCAGCGCGCCGATGACGGCCGCTGGTCGGTGCAAGGGCTGCCGCAGTCGGCTGCGGGTGACCCGCTGGAAACACTGCGCCGCTTGGGCGAGCTGCAGGTGATCGGCGGGCGGCTGCGGGTCGATGCGCCCTCGCTGGGCGTGAACGCATCGCTGCCGCGGATCGACCTTCGCCTGCGCGTCAACGGCCAGCGCCTTCGCGTGGGCGCGCGTGCCTGGGCCGATCCTGCCGCCCAGCCGCTTACAGCGGTGCTGGAGTTCGAGCGCAAGCGCGGCGATGGGCAGGCGTGGCTGTCGGCCGATCCAGCCGATTTCCGTGCGTGGTCCTCGCTGCTGCAGTTCGGCGGCATCGGTCTGCAGCAGGGCACCGGTGAATTCAATGCATGGGTGGATCTGCGCGACCACCGGGTGGTGATGGTCACCACGGATGCGGACCTGCAGAACGTGCAGGTCCGCGGCGTGAAGCTTGCAGACGGCACCCACCCGCAGCTGGCGCTGGACACGCTGGAGTTGCGCGCGCGCTGGCGCTGGGTGCACGGTGGCTGGCGCGCCGATGCGCCGCGCCTGCGGATCGGCATGGAAGGCAGCACCCAGCAACTGGATGGGCTGCTGCTGGCCGGCGGGCAGCATTTCGCGCTGGCCGGCGACAACATCGATGCCACCGCGCTGCTGCGCGGCCTGGCGCTGACCGACAGGATCGATCCCGGCCTGCGCGAGTGGCTGCATGACGCCTCGCCGCAGGTGCGGATGACCCGCGTGCGGGTGGCGGGCGAACAGGGCGGCCCGTTGTCGGTCGAAGGCGACCTGGAAGACATCCGTTTTGCCGCGGTCGGGCATTCGCCAGGGCTCAGCGGCGTGGGTGGCCGCTTCGATGGCGACGCCGATGGCTTCACCTTGGAGCTGCAGCCGCAGCGGGTCATGCAGTTTGATTGGCCCAGCGGCTTCGGCGAGCGCCACGACGTGCGCCTGGCTGGCCGCCTGGTCGGCTGGCGCGATGAAGCCGGCGGATGGCGCATCGGCACCCCGGCCCTGCGCGTGCAGGGCACCGATTACGCGGCCGATGTACGCGGCGGGATCTGGTTCCAGAACAACGGCACGCGCCCGTGGCTGGAGCTGGCGGCCAAGATCGACGATGTACCGATGACCGCCGCCAAACGCTTCTGGATCCATTCCAAGATGAGCAAGGCCGCCACCGATTGGCTGGACGCCGCGCTGGTCTCCGGGCAGGTGCGCGGCGGCGTGGGCCTGGTGACCGGTGATCTGGAAGACTGGCCCTTCGACAAGAACAATGGCCGCTTCGAAGCGACCGGACATATCGACGCTGGCAGCATCCGTTTCCAGCACGACTGGCCGGCGATGAACAAGGTCGATGCGGACATCGCCTTCATTGGTCCGGGCTTCGAACTGCATGGCAAGGGCGACCTGGCGGGCGTGGCGGTGGACCACTTCGACGCCGGCATCCCGGATTTCGGCGTGACCGATCTGTACGTCAAGGCGACCAGCCGCAGCGATGCCGGTGCACTGCTGGCCATGCTCAAGCAGAGCCCGCTGCAGGCCACCTACGGCGAGACCCTGGACAACCTGACCGCGAAGGGACCGGCTGCGGTCACCTTCGATCTGCTGCAGCCGCTGCACCACGACGAAGGGGGCGGCCACCTGCAGGGCACGGTCGATCTCAACGGTGCGACGCTCACCGAGAAGCGTTTCGACCTGGTCTTCGAGAACATGCGCGGCCAGGCCCGTTACGGCCATGGCGGCTTCGATGCGGAACAGCTTGCCGTGCGGCATCAAGGCCAGGACGGGCTGCTCAGCCTGCGCGCCGGCGAGTTCGTGCGCGACCCGCAGCAGGCCTTTGAATCCGAGTTGACCGCTTCGCTGGCGGCGGGTGCGCTGCTGGACCGCGCGCCGGAATTGAACTGGCTCAAGCCCTATATCCAAGGCACCTCGCGCTGGACCATCGGGGTGACCCTGCCCAAGGTCGCCGCCGGCAGCAAGGTCGAGCCGCCGACCGTCCTCAAGCTGCATTCGGACCTGGTCGGCACCACGCTGGAGCTGCCCGCGCCGCTGGACAAACCGGCCGCCACGCCGCTGGCCACGGCCGTGACCGCGCAGCTGCCGATGGGCAGTGGCCGCGTGGACGTGGCGTTCGGCCAGCGCCTGGCGCTGGCTGCCCGCACCCATGACAACCAGACCGGCGTACAGGTCACGCTCGGCAGTGACCATGTGGATCGGGATCCCCCCGCCAGCGGGCTGGTGGTCAACGGCCGCAGCGGTTCATTGGATGCGCTGGAATGGATCGGCCTGGCCCGTTCGCCCGAGGGGGGCGATGACAAGGACCCGATGCCGCTGCGCCATGTGGATGTGCAGGTCGGCCAGCTGTTGCTGGCCGGTGGGGTGTTCGAGCAGACCCGGCTGCAGCTGCGTCCGACCGGCAACAGCGTGGACGTGCGCCTGGATGGCCCCTCGCTGGCGGGCAGCCTGAGCGTGCCCAATGCCGATGGCGGCACCATCGTCGGCAAGCTCAGCCGCGTCCACTGGCAATCGCTGCCCACGCCGGTCAAGGCGCCCAGTGATGGCGCCCCGATCCTGCTGCCGCCGGACGTGGCGTTGCCTGCACGGGTCCAGGCCAGTGCCAATGACACCAACCCGGCCAAGGTGCCGCCGCTGTCGCTGGATATCGAGGACCTGCAGTTCGGCAAGGCCAGGCTCGGCCAGGCGGTGCTGCGCACCCGCCCGATGGGCAACGGCCTGAGCGTGGACCAGCTGCAGTTCCGCGCGCCCAAGCAGGAGATCGACGTCGATGGCCGCTGGATGGGCATGGGCGCGGCCGCGCGCAGCCAGTTCAACGTGCAGGTCAGGAGCGAGGACCTGGGCGGGCTGATGCAGAACCTGGATTACGGCGGCCAGCTGCGTGGCGGGCAGGGCCAGCTGAGCATGACTGCCGGGTGGCAGGGGGGGCCGTCGGATTTCCAGCTGGGCGCGCTGCAGGGCCAGCTCGACGTGCATGCCCGCAACGGCCAGCTGCTGGAGCTGGAGCCGGGCGCCGGTCGCGTGCTCGGGCTGCTGAGCGTGGCCCAGCTGCCGCGCCGGTTGATGTTCGATTTCCGCGATTTCTTCTCCAAGGGCTTCGCCTTCAACCAGGTCGAAGGCAGCGTGGCCTTCGGCGACGGCATGGCCACCACCGACAAGGTGCTGATCGAAGGCCCGGCGGCGAACATCACCATCCGCGGCCAGGCCGATCTGCGCCAGCAGCGCTTTGACCAGACCATCGACGTCAACCCGCGTGCGGGCAACCTGCTGACCGTCGTTGGCGCGGTGGCCGGCGGCCCGGTGGGCGCCGCGGTAGGCGCGGCGGCCAACGCGGTGCTGTCCAAGCCGCTGGGCGAGATCGGCGCCAAGACCTACCGCGTGACCGGCCCCTGGGCCGAACCCAAGGTCGAGGTGATCGACCGCGACACCGCGCCCAGGCCGGCGCCGGCCGCACCCCCGGCGCGCTGACCCCTTTCCCGCGCCCGGGTTGCGATTGCGCCCGGCGCCCATAGATCAAAGAGCATGAACAACAACGCACTTTCGCTGGCCACCGACCGTCTGCTGCTGCCCGCCGGGCTGGATGCGGGCGGTCTGGAACGCACGTTCGGCACCCTGCTGGGGCCGGGCATCGATTTCGGGGATCTCTATTTCCAGCACGCGCGCCGCGAGAGCTGGAGCGTGGAGGATGGCATCGTCAAGGACGGTGCGCATTCGATCGAACAGGGCGTGGGCGTGCGCGCCATCGCCGGTGAAAAGACCGGTTTCGCCTATTCCGATGACATCCACAGCGATGCGCTGCTGGCCGCCGCCCAGTCGGCCCGCGCGATTTCGCGCGAGGGCGGGGCGCAGTCGGCCCGCTCGCTGGTGCGTGGCAGCGGCCGCGCGCTGTACCCGGCGCTGGACCCCATCGATGGCATGGGCAACGAGGCCAAGGTCGAGATGCTCAAGCGCCTGGACCGCTACCTGCGCGCCGCCGACCCGCGCGTGCAGCAGGTGATGGTCAGCCTCTCCGGGGGCGTGGACACGGTGCTGATCGCGCGCAGCGATGGCGTGCTTGCCGCCGACATCCGCCCGCTGGTGCGGTTGAACGTGCAGGTGATCGTCGAGCAGCATGGCCGTCGCGAATCCGGTTACTCCGGCGGCGGCGGCCGCTACAGCTATGAAGAACTGTTCGCCGAGGGGCGCCCGGAGGGCTTCGCCCGCGAGGCGCTGCGCCAGGCACTGGTGAACCTGGAGGCGATCCCGGCCCCGGCCGGCGTGATGACCGTGGTGCTCGGCCCGGGCTGGCCCGGCGTGCTGCTGCACGAAGCGGTCGGCCACGGCCTGGAAGGCGACTTCAACCGCAAGGGCACCAGCGTCTACGCCGGCCGGATCGGCGAGCGCGTGGCCGCGCCGGGCGTGACCATCGTCGACGACGGCACCCTGGACGGGCGCCGCGGCTCGTTGAACATCGATGACGAAGGCCACCCGACCCAGTGCACCACGCTGATCGAAGACGGCATCCTGGTCGGCTACATGCAGGATTCGCTCAACGCGCGCCTGATGGGCGTGGCGCCGACCGGCAACGGCCGCCGTGAGTCGTTCGCGCACATGACCATGCCGCGCATGACCAACACCTACATGCGCGCCGGCCAGCACGATCCGGAAGAGATGATCCGCTCGGTCAAGCGTGGCCTGTACGCGGTCAACTTCGGTGGCGGCCAGGTCGACATCACCAGCGGCAAGTACGTGTTCTCGGCCACCGAGGCCTACCTGATCGAAGACGGAAACATCACCGCGCCGGTGAAGGGCGCGACCCTGATCGGCAATGGCCCGGAAACCATGCAGAAAGTGCGCATGATCGGCAACGATCTGGCCCTGGACGAAGGCGTGGGCATCTGCGGCAAGGATGGCCAGAGCGTGCCGGTCGGCGTGGGCCAGCCGTCCCTGCTGATCGATGGCATCACCGTGGGCGGCACCCAGGCCTGAGCCGGGATGCGTGCCCTCGTGCTGCCCGACGACGCGGCCGCCAGCCTGGTGCTGGCGGTGCCGCGTGAGCGCCGGGGCTCAGTCCTCGGCGTTCTCGTCGCCGTCGGTATCGGTATCGACCGCGTCGTCCAGGTCATCGTCGGACGAGGCGTTCACGCCCTCCAGGCCGAGCGCGGCCGGCAGCAGCAGCGTACGCAGCACCTGGAAGATCTCTCGGTAGGCGCGCGGCGGCTTGTTCTTGGCCTTCTCTGCCTGGGCGTTGCGCACCAGCGTGCGCAGCTCCTGGCGGTCGGCATGCGGGTACTCATCCAGCAGCGCACCCAGCGCCTTGTCGCCGTCCTTGAGCAGGCGCTCGCGCCAGTCTTCCACGCGGTGCATGGTGGCCACTTCACGGCGCGAGGTCTCGCTGTTGGCATCCAGCGCGTTGCGGATCGCATCCAGCACGGCGTCGTCTTCGCGGCGCATGTGCTTGGCCAGGAACGCCAGCTGGCGCTTGTGGGCGATATGAGCGGTGATGCGCTTGGCCTCGGCGATGTGCGGCAGCAGGTCTTCGGGCACCGGCAGGCGCGCCAGCTGGGCCGGGGTCAGCGAGACCAGCTTCTCGCCCAGGGCCAGCACGTCCAGCGCAGCCCGGCGGTTCTGGCTGCGGCTGATATCAAGGAATTCACCGGTTTCTTCGTCGCGTCCGCGCATCGTCTTATTTCCACATCCGTAAACTGTGCCGGCGTCGCGCCGGGCACTCACCTGTACAGGATAAAGCATTGAACGTGATCTCCCCTGAAGTCTCCCCGGCCGACGACAGCCTGCAGCGCCTGGAGCAGCTGGCTGACATCTCCCAACGCCTGCTGGAGCGGGCCAAAGCCCTGGGCGCCACCCAGGCCGAGGTCAGCTGCAGCGATGAGCGCGGGCTGGATGTGAACGTGCGCCTGGGCGAGGTCGAAACGGTCGAGTCCACCCGTGACCGCGGCATCGCCGTGACCGTCTACTTCGGCCAGCGCAAGGGCAGTGCCAGTACCGCCGACCTGCGCGAGAGCAGCCTGGAGTCGACCGTGGCCCAGGCCTGCGCGATCGCCCGTCACACCGAGGACGACGAAGCCGCCGGGCTGGCCGAAGCGGCGCTGATGGCCCGCCAGTTCCCGGATCTGGACGGCTGGCACCCCTGGGAGCTCAGCGCCGATGCGGCGCTGGACCTGGCGCTGGCCTGCGAAGCGGCCGGGCGTGAGGCCGACACCCGCATCAGCAACTCTGACGGTGCCTCCGCCGCGACCGCGCAGAGCCTGTCGGTGTATGCCAACTCGCACGGCTTCATCGGCCGCGAGCGCAGCAGCCACCACTCGATCGGCTGCGCGCTGATCGCCGGGCAGGGCGATGGCATGCAGCGCGATGGCTGGTACAGCAGCGCCCTGGCCCGGGAAGACCTGGATGATGCCGCCTCGATCGGCCGCCGCGCCGCCGAGCGCACCGTCGCCCGCCTGGAGCCGCGCTCGATGACCACCGCGCAGATGCCGGTGCTGTATTCGCCGGAGGTGGCCCGCTCGCTGATCGGGCATCTGCTCGGCGCCGTCTCCGGCGGGGCGCTGTACCGCCGCGCCAGCTTCCTGCTCGACAGCGTTGGCACCCGGCTGTTCCCGGCGTGGTTCGGCATTGAAGAACTGCCGCTGCTGCGCCGCGGGCTGCGTTCGGCCGCCTTCGACGGCGATGGCGTGGCCACGCGCAATTCGGCGCTGATCCGCGATGGCGTGCTGGAGCGTTACATCCTGGGCAGCTATTCGGCGCGCAAGCTGGGCCTGCCGACCACCGCCAACGCCGGTGGCGTGCACAACCTCAAGGTCACCGCCAACGCGGACGATCTGGTCTCGATCGCCCGGCAGATGGGCAATGGCCTGCTGGTCACCGAACTGATGGGGCAGGGCGTCAACAGCGTGACCGGTGATTACTCGCGCGGCGCCGGCGGGTTCCGCGTGGAGAACGGCGAGATCAGCTACCCGGTGGACGGCATCACCATCGCCGGCAACCTCAAAGAGATGTTCGCCAGCATCGAAGCGGTGGGTGCCGACATCGACACCCGCTCGCACGTGCACACCGGTTCGATCCTTGTAGGACGAATGACCGTTGCCGGTAACGATTGACGTATTCTATTGGGGCTGCCCTGGCAGGCGGGGAGCCTGCCGCGTGCAATACCCATTACCTCGAACAAGGAGTTTCACGTGAGCGATTTCGACAACGTCACCACCCCGCCGCCGCCGGTGAGCGCCCCGGCACCGGCCGATCAGCGCACCATGGCGCTGGTGGCCCACCTGCTGGGCATCTTCACCTGGTTCCTCGGCCCGCTGATCATCTGGCTGATCAACAAGGACGACAGCAGCAAGCGCTTCGTCACCGACCAGGCCAAGGAAGCGCTGAACTTCCAGATCACCATCACCATCGCGATGCTGATCTGCATCGTGCTGACCATCGTCATCATCGGTGGCCTGCTGGCGCCGATCGTCGGCCTGCTCAACGTGATCTTCTGCATCATCGCAGCGGTCAAGGCCAACAACGGCGAAGCCTACCGTTATCCGTTCGCCCTGCGCCTGATCAAGTAATCGATCCGCAGCGCTGGAACGAAAAACGCCCGGGATTCCCGGGCGTTTTTCTGTGTCCTGGCGTTGTGCAACCACGCCATGCGTGGCTGCCGGCACGGTCGCTCAATGATCCCGCTCGACCGCCAGTTTCGCCAGCGCACGCAGTGCATCTGCCGGCTCGCCATATCCGGCCAGGCCATCGAACATCTGCTCGCTCAGCGTGCGCAGATGCGCCTTCGCCCCGTCCATGCCGAGCAGTGCCGGGAAGGTCGACTTGGCCTGTGCCTCGTCCTTGCCGGCGGTCTTGCCGAGCTGTTCGGAACTGGCTTCGACATCGAGGATGTCATCGCGCACCTGGAACGCCAGACCGAGCGCCGAGGCGACCGTATCCAGCGTTGCCAGATCGGCGGCGGGTGCCTGGCCACACAGCGCGCCCATGCGCACCGCCGCGCGGATCAGTGCGCCGGTCTTGAGCGCGTGCATGCGCTCAAGATCCTGCAGCGGCTGTTGATGACCGGTGGCGTCGATATCCAGCGCCTGGCCGCCACACATGCCGGCGGCACCGGAGGCGTGGGCCAGCGTCTGCAGGCAGGCCACGCGCAGTGACGCGGGCAGCGGCGCATCGGCGATCAGGCCGAACGCGCGCGTCTGCAGGGCATCACCGGCGAGGATCGCGGTGGCTTCATCAAAGGCGATGTGCGTGGTCGGGCGGCCGCGACGCAGGGCGTCATCGTCCATCGCCGGCAGATCGTCATGCACCAGCGAATACGCGTGGATCAGCTCCACCGCCATCGCCGGCGCGTCCAGTGCGTTCTCGTCGGCGCCGAAAATTCGGCCGCTTGCATACACGAGCAGCGGGCGCATGCGCTTGCCGCCCCCGAGCACCGCATAGCGCATCGCCTGGTGCAGTCCACGCGGGGCATCGGACGGGGAGGGCAGGCTGGCGTCGAGCTGGCTTTCGATCCGGTCGCGCCAACGCGCGAACGTGGCCTCAACCGTCATGGCTGGGCGGGTCGAATGGCACCGCGGTGTCGGGCTGGGCTGGATCGCTGAGCAGGCGCACGCGCAGTTCGGCCTGTTCCAGCGCCTGCTGGCACTGGCGGTACAGGCCGACGCCACGTTCGTAGGCGCTGAGCGATTGTTCCAGGCTCATTTCGCCGGTTTCCATCTTCTCCACCAGCTGCTCCAGCTCTTCCAGCGACTGCTCGAAGTGGGCGACCGGGGAGGTTTCATTGGGGGACTTCTTTGCCATGTGCCAAGTGTGGGCTGCTGGCCGGGCGGGGTCAATTCAGGCCGCGCCGGGTGTCCACTGCAACTGCGCGTGATGGGCCAGCAGCCACGGTTGCAGGGCGGCACCGATGACCCGGTCACCGGCGGCCAGCAATGTGTCCTCGTCGAACAGCAGCGGCAGCTGGCGACGCTGCCACGGCGGCAGGCCCTGCTGCTGCAGCAGGTCCTTGAGCGCATGGGAATGCGTGCGCCCGGGCAGCTGGATGCGCTCGCCGCCGCGGCGTGCGCGGATCTGCACCGGGCTGTCGAAACCGGCGTCCGTGCCAAGCAGGCGCAGCTCGCCACCATCTGGCAATGCCAGCGGCGCGCGGCCATCCCAGTGCACGCTCCAGTCGGCCGGCAAGGCCAGGCTGGCCGAGAGCAGGTGCAGTTGCCCGCGCCAGCGGCGGATGCGTGCCCCCTGCCAGGCGAACTGCGCATCGGCGTGGTGGGCAGCCGGGAGCAGCTCGCGTTCGACCGCCTCCACGCCCGCGGCCGGCAGCGGCGGCAGGCCACTGCCGCGCACCCAGTGCCGCAGCAACCGGGCGCGGCGCTCGAGCGGCTGGCGCAGCAGCCGCGCACAGTCGATCACGCCGGGGCCGACGCTGCAGCGTTCCAATGCGTCGCGGTCGGCACTGTCGAGCAGGTGCTGGGACTGCGCGCACAAGGCGGCACTCCGGGCGAATGCCGCATCGGCCTGCGGCCAGCGCTGGCGCAGTTGCGGCAGCACGTGCAGCCGCAGGAAGTTGCGATCGGCGTCATCGCTGGCATTGCTGGGATCTTCGATCCACTCCAGCCCCTCGGCCTGCGCATGTGCGCGCAACGCACTGCGCGGAACCTCCAGCAAGGGCCGCCACACGGTGCCGGCGCCAAACGCGCTGGTGACCTGCATGGAGGCCAACCCATCCACGCCGGAGCCGCGCAGCGCACGCATCAGGAAGGTCTCGGCCTGGTCATCGCGGTGATGGGCCAGGGCCAGGTGTTCACCAGGCAGCAGCTGCGAAGCGAACGCCTCACGGCGCGCATGCCGCGCGGCGGCTTCCAGGCCTTGTCCCTGGTGACGCGGCACCTGCACGCGGATCACCCGCAGCGGGATGTTCCAGCGCGCACAGAGCTGCGTGCAGTGCACGGTCCAGGCGTCAGCCTGTTCCTGCAGGCCGTGATGGATATGCACGGCGCGCAGGCCGGCCGTCCGCTGTGCCGGCGAGGTGGCCAGCCAATGCAGCAGGACGGTGGAATCGAGGCCACCGCTGAAGCCGACCAGCACAGGGCGGACGACAGAGGGCGGTGGCGGCAGCAGGGAGGTCATGGGAAGTGCGATCTCAGGCAGACCGGCAGTATCGGGGCTGCGTGGCGACGTTGCCACGCGGGAATCACGGTGTGCCGGCATCCATCGCCGGGCGCCCCTGCCGATCGATGCGATACCAGGTGCCGCCAACCATCGCGATGTGGCCGTGGTCGTCCGGCGTGCCCGGACGGCAGCCTTCGCAGACGCGGGCCACCCCGTCATCAAAGGCCCAGCCAAAATCGAACGTGCCCGGAAAGGCTTGGCGCAGCTGGGTATCGAAGTAACCGATGCGCTGCCCGACACGCCCACGGACCAACCCCTCCACAACGTAGTCCGGGCCGTTGTCGAAGGTGATCACCGGCAACTGACGACCATCGGCACGGACGTAGTGGAATCCACCGCCGGCGTAGACCGCTGCCAGCCCGTCCTGATCGTAGGACAGCGACGCCAGGGACGCCGCGTCGAGTTCCAGATGCCCATCGAGCCACTGGCAACCGGGCAGCGGTTGCAGCCCATCCTCTTGGGTCAGGGCGGCGCAGCTGGTGCCGGTGCCGGTGTCGGTGCCGGTGTCGGTGTCGGTGCCGGTGCCGGTGCCGGCGGCCAAGGCCAACGGCGATGCGAACAGACCGGCCACCAGCAGCAGGGGCCGCGCGAGGCGGCCCCTGTTCGCTGCATTGCGAAGCAGTCGATGCATTACTTGCTGTCGCCCGCCTGGCGCTCGAACGCGGTCGGCTTGGGCAGCTCGACCGGCACGCCCCTGGCATCGCAGGTGCCGGCTTCGCACAGGCGCTGGCGCAGGCGCGGGGTGGCCTGCACGATCATGTGGTAGATCGCGTTCTGCTCCATCGTGCCGCGGACCGCCTTGCTGCCCGGGCCACGTGCCCAGATGCCGACGTCTTCGCCGCCATGCGATTCGCTCTTGGCCGGGACCAGCGCTTCCTGCATGTAATCGGGATGCTCGGTATCCACCGCGGTCAGGTCCGGCCGACCCGTGGTCGGATCGAAGCTGCTCGGGTTGTGCGGGTAGCGCTTCGGGCCGACCGGCTGCTGGTTGGTGGCACCGGTGTAGCCCGGGCCGTTGGCGTAGGTCAGCGTGGTGTACGGCAGGCCGAGGCCGTCGCGGGCCAGGTCCAGCTTGCCGGCACCGTCTTCGCCCCCCTTGTCCTTGACCTTGCCCAGGATCGGGTTGCCACGGGCCGGGTAACCAACGAAGTTCAGTGTGTGGGAGTGATCGGCGGTGACGATGATCAACGTGTCCTGGTCGGAAGTCGCCTCGACCGCGGCGCGCACCGCATCGGACAGCGCCACCGTATCGGTCAGCGCCCGGTAGGCGTTGCCGCTGTGGTTGGCGTGATCGATGCGCGCGCCCTCGATCATCAGCACATAGCCTTCCTGATGGCGCGACAGATTGGCGATCGCCGCCTTGGTCAGCTCGGCCAGGCTCGGCTCACCGGCCGGGTCGTCCTTGCGCTCGGCTTCGTAGCGCATGTGGTCCGGCTCGAACAGGCCCAGGATGGCCGGCGCATTGGCCGCCGCCTGCAGCTGCCTGGCGTTCCACACGTACGCGCCCTGCGGGTGCGCCTGCTGCCATTCGGTCACCAGGCTGCGCCCGTCCAGGCGCTGGCCGACCTTGTCGTCGTACTCGGGATCGCGCTCTTCCACCGTGGTGAACTCACCGCGGCCGCCGCCGAGGGCGACCAGCGGGCCGCGCCCGAAGCGCGAGGTCGACAGCAGCTGCTGGGCGATGTCACGGCAGCCGGCCGCCTTGGCCTCTTCCGGCACATCGGTGTCGTTCTCCCAGTTGCGCTCCGGCGAGTGCGCGTAGGTCGCTGCCGGGGTGGCATGGGTCAGGCGGGCGGTGGAGACCACGCCGGTCGCCATGCCGGCACTGTCGGCCAGCTGCAGCCAGGTCAGCAGGCCCTTGTCGAGGCTGTCGGCGCAGTCATTGCGGGTGCCCGCGCTGACGCCGATCGCGCCCATGTGGGTCTTCACGCCGGTGGTGATCGCGGTCATGGTGCCCGCCGAATCCGGCGTCTGCGAATCGGTGTTGTAGGTCTTGCTGAACGCCGTCGCAGGGAAGCGCTCCCAGGACAGCAGGTTCTCCTCGCCCGGGTGCCCGTTGCGCTGCCCCTCGAAGATGCGCGCTGCCGCCACCGTGGTCAGGCTCATGCCGTCGCCCAGGAACAGGATGACGTTCTTGGCCTTGCCGTCCATCGCACCGGTGCTGGCCGCCCGTGCCGCGCCGCTGCGGTACCACCACTGCGGCGTCTCCCCGGCAGGGTGGGCAATGGCCGGCACATCGACCTGGACCGCGCCGGCAGAGGCGCTGGAGGAGGGAGCGGTACTGGCGCAGGCGCCGAGCAGCAGGGTGGTGACGGCAGCCACCAGGGGCGTGAAACGGAACATGGATGAATGAATCTCACATGTGAAACGGGCGTTCATTATGCAGAACGCCGCAAGGCACGCCGATGACACGCTGATTTTCCGTCCACGCCTCGTTCCGCGGCCCGGCTTGGGCTAAGGTGCCTAGCTGTCAAATCATCTCTGGAACGCACATGAAGCTGGTCTCTGCCTGGCTGCGGATCCCCTTCTGGCAACGGGTCCTCGGCGGCTTCGTGCTGGGCGCACTGGCCGGCTGGCTGCTCGGTCCGGCGGCCGAAACCTGGTTCGGCCCCCTCGGCGATCTCTACGTTACCCTGATCAAGATGATCGCGGTGCCGCTGGTGTTCTTCGCCGTGATCAACGCCATTTCCTCGCTGCACGGGCAGAAGTCCGTGGCGGCACTCGGCGGGCGCACCTTCCTGTGGTTCATCATCACCGCGGCCCTGGCCGTGTGCGTGGGGCTGGGCGTGGGCACCCTCATGCAGCCGGGCAGCGGCGCGCTCAGCCTGAGCATGGACCACAGCTACACCCCGCGCGAAGTACCCAGCGTGATCAAGGTGCTGATGGATGTCGTGCCCTCCAACGTGTTCTACGCGTTGACCGGCATCGGCACCCGCGTCAACGCGGCCGGTGAAACCGTCCTGGCCGCCGGCCGCGGCTCGATCCTGCCGGTGATCTTCTTCGCCGGCCTGCTCGGCTTCGCCATGGTCAAGCTGGGCGACAAGGTCAGCGAAGCACGCAAGCTGACCGGCCAGATGAGCGACATCATGATCCAGGTGACGCGCTTCGTGCTGGAGATCACCCCGCTGGGCACCTTCGGCCTGATCGCCGGCCTGGTCGGCAGCTATGGCTTCGAGAAACTGCTGCCGCTCGGCAACTTCGTCCTGGCCCTGTACATCGCCTGCGCGCTGCACATCGTGGTGGTCTACGGCAGCCTCCTGCTCATGCACGGCCTGAATCCGCTGAAATTCTTCCGCGGCGCCGCCCCCGGCATGCAGGTGGCCTTCGTCAGCTCCTCCAGCTTCGCGGCCATGCCGGCCGCGATGCGCTCGATCACCCACAACCTCGGCGTCAACAAGGACTACGCCTCCTTCGCCGTTCCCCTGGGTGCCAGCATCAAGATGGACGGCTGCGGCGCGATCTATCCCGCCCTGTGCGCCGTCTTCATCGCCCAGTACACCGGCGTTCCGCTCACCCCCGAGCAGTACATCGTCGTGCTGATCGCCTCGGTCCTGGGCAGCTTCGGCACCGCCGGCGTCCCCGGCACCGCGGTGGTCATGGCCACCGTCGTGCTGAGCGCGGCCAACCTGCCACTGGAAACCATCGGCTACCTCTACGCGATCGACCGCATCCTGGACATGATGCGCACCATGACCAACGTGACCGGCCAGATGCTGGTCCCGGTGATCGTTGCCAAGGAAACCGGCCTGCTCGACCGCGCGGTCTACGACAACCCATCCACCAACCTGGGTGTGGACGAAGGCGAAGAACGAACGTCCTGATGCAGGCACGAACGCAGCACCCAAAGACCGGCGAGAGCCGGTCTTTTTTTCCGCTTTGGGTGTCCGCGAGCGTCACGCCCCGAAGCGACCGGCAGGCCCGCACCGGGGGACATTCGCCGACAAGCGTAGCGAGGCCCAGCGCTCGACACACCGGCCGCCCCCGCCAGTGAACAGTTGAAGCGTTGCGCGCGCCAGGCAACCACCCTGAATCCGCACCGTAAACCCCTGTATCACCCGGTGTAACACCCGTGATACACCCGCACCGCGTCTACCTGTCAGCAACGCGTGATCACCGCACCGACCCATTCATTCGCCCAAATGCCAACGCCCCTGTAACAGCAATGTTGCGCGCCATTAACCCCAACCGCACGAAAGCCCAGCAAACACGGGCGTACAGAACTTGGCACGAATGCTGCTCCCCCCCTCCGCATGTCATCGGAGGTCGCCATGGACAGCGTTGCCGCACACCGCACACGACACATCACCCTGTGGCTGCTCGCCGCTGCACTCGCCGTGCCGGCCGCCGCCAACGCCTCCGGCGCACGCCAGGGCGTCAAGGCCCAGCCCGGCGAAATCGTCCTCCTGCGTGACGTCTCCGCACGACCGGCCTATCGCCCCGCACCTCCGGGCATGGCCCTCATCGCAGACCCCTCGCCGCGCCGCGAAATCGGCCACGCCCTCGGCACCTCCACCGGCATGGATGAACTCAGCGACGACGATTACGCCTCGCTCGGCTCCAACACCGGCGCCGGCATTCCGCGCAACGCCACCACCATCGAGCGCGTCACCGGGCATACCGTCAACGGCACGCTCGGCAAGGTCACCGACAGCGGCATGCTGTCCAGCGGCCAGTTCAGCAACACCATCGGCGGCCCCATGGGCGCGGTCGGCAACGCGACCCGCGGCATAGGCGACCAGGTGCGCGGCGCGCTCGCCCAGTTCCCGCTCGGCCAGCCTGCGGGCGGGCCCGGCAAATGAACACCGTGCTGCGCACCGCACTGCTCACGGGCCTGATGCTCGCGCCGTTGGCCGCGCATGCCCAGCAGGGCAACGACTACGCCGCGATGCTGTCCTATCTCAACCAGAGCCGCATCGACGGCCGCACCCTGGCCGGCGCCGATGGCGCCATGACCGTCAACATGGCCGCCGGTGATCTCAACCAGCAGGCCAACCTGATGGGCATCGCCAACGGCCGCAACGCCCACATCAACGTCGATGCGCGCCAGCAGCAGTCCAACAACCTCAGCATCAGCGACACCGCCATGGACGCCAGCGCAACGATCGGCGGCCAGGCACTGAACGGCGCCAGCGGCGTCGCATCGATCAACCAGGCCAGCGGCAATGGCAACGCGACGCTCAACGTCGTCACCGCCACGCTGGCGCAACAGGGCATACGCGAAACGAACGACGAGGCCTTGGCCGCGTCGGGCGCGCTCGCGTCAGCAGGGGGGCAGGGGGCCGTCAACAGCGGTCGGTCGGCCGGAACTCGCAGGGTGGCGGTCGAAGCCTCCGCACTGCAGGGATTCGACGGCGTCCTGCAACTCAATCAGATCGCGGGATCCGGCAACGCCACCGCAAACCAACTGAGCATTTCGGTGCAGTCCACCCCGTGAGTAGTCACATCCACCCGATTGTCTGTGATGAGAGAGAGGGCACCATGAACACCAACATGAAACGGACCGTACTGGCCATCGCCGTCGCCGCTGCATCCGCCTCCGCCGGCGCCAATGGCTGGGGCAATGACCGCGACAACCAGAACCAGAGCGCCAACATCAACCACCTGCACAACGTGGCTGAAACGCGCACCAACACCAACACCGATACCAACACCGAAACCAATACCACCACCAACACCGATACCGATTCGCGCACCTGGAACCGGACCTGGAACAACACCCGCAACAACAACAGCACCACCAACACCACCATCAACGACAACGTGACGAGCAACACCAGCGTCACCAGCAACCGCAACGTGACCAGCAACCGCAACGTCACCGAGAACGTCAACAAGAACAGCAACATCCAGGCTGACGAGCGCCAGGAAAAGAACAACCACGGCGTCGACGTCAACATTGAAAAGGACCTGCGCCTGAGCTCGGACATCAGCTTCTCGGGTGATCCGGAAATCACCGGCTCGATCGACATTGATTCGGCCGCCATCGCCGTCATCGACAACCGCCAGTCGGTCACCAACAATCTGGCCGGCAACAGCCTGGTGACCAACAGCGCCTCGATCGCCGACGACGTCGGTGCCGATGCCTCCGGCAACCTGGGCTTCAACGTTGCTGCCGGTGACAACAACGCGCAGGACAACGCCGCCTCGCTGTCCGCCGCCGATGCCTCCTTCAGCTTCGGCATGGCCGATGCGGAAGTCTTCGTCAACCAGTTCGGCGGTGGCAACACCACGATCAACTCCGGCGTGACCAACGCTGCGGGCCTGGGTGGCAATGCCTTCAGCGGTGCGTCCGGCAACATCGGCGCCAACGTCGCTTCCGGCAACAACAACGAGCAGAAGAACGCGCTCGCCGCATCGGTCGCCACCAGCGCCTATGCGACCTCGAGCATCAGCTCCAACCAGGTGTCCTCCGGCAACACCGTCAGCAACGCCGGCTACCTGCAGTCGATGACCGACACCGTGGACGTGAACCTGAGCGGTCGCGTCGCCGGCGCCACGTTGGCAGTGGGGGCGGGCCGTTACAGCGGCACGGGTAGTGCCTACCAGAAAGACAACTACTACCTGGACAGCTGGAGCGGCGCGCTGGATCACCCGAGCGGCAGCGCGAACGGCCACATCGATCTGGATAGCGATATCCAGAATGCCACCGCCAACCCGAATCGTCCGGGCGTGGGCGGCATTGCCTTCGATACCGATGAGCGCGGCACCAGCCAGTTCGTCGAACTGGGCGTGGCCGATCTCTACGCGAGCCTGAGCGGCACCGTCTCCACCACCCGCTGGGTGAACGTGGATGCGACCAACACCGCGGCGTTGTCCGGCAGTGCGTTCTCCGGCGCCTCCGGCAACATCGGGGTGAACGTGGCCTCCGGTACCGGCAACCTGCAGGCCAACAGCCTGGCCCTGGCGGTTGCGCAGCCCTCCACCGGCGGCGGTGGCGGCGGCGGTCCGGAACAGTAAGAAGGTTGTCCGTTTTCGCAGGCAGTACGCGTTGAGCGCAACAAACCCGGTCATCCGCCAATGACCGGGCTCCCCGGGAGCCCCTGTCCCTTCTCCCCCTTGGGGCAGGGGCTCCTTCCTGAGCCGGAGTAGACCATGTCCACACGTATGCGCACCTGGATGCTGGCCTGGGCACTGTCGATGCTGATGATGCCCATCGGCCTGGTGCGGGCCGGCGACATCGGCTTCAGCGGGGTGCTGCCCAACGGGGCGGTGCTCACCCAGCGCGTGGAGAGCATGCAGGAACGGCGCTTCCGCAACGTGGTAAGGCAACACACCGATTACAGCTGTGGGGCGGCAGCCCTGGCCACGATCCTGCGCTACGCCTACCACCTGGAGGCGGATGAGGGCACGGTGATCGAAGGGATGATGGGGGTCTCGGATCCACAACTGGTCCACCAGCGCGGGTTCTCGCTGCTGGACATCAAGCGTTATGTCGAATCGATGGGCATGCGTGGACGCGGCTACCGCGTCAATGAAGAGCGCCTGCGCTCACTGCGCGTGCCCGGGCTGGTGCTGATGGATGTGCGGGGCTTCCGCCATTTCGTGGTCCTCAAGCAGGTCCGTGGCGATGTGGTGGATGTGGCCGACCCGATCCTGGGCAACCGCAGCATTCCCGTCAGCGAATTTCTCCAGGCGTGGCCGTCGCGCGCCGTGTTTGTCGTGATCGGCAGTGACTTCGATCGCAACACGGTGCTGCTGCAGCCCGGTGAACGGCCGAGTGCCCGTTCGCTGTACGCCAGGCAGGGACCGATCACCGACGCGGAACTGGTCGATTTCGGATTCACCCATGCCGATCTGTTTTAAGGAGGCAACATGAACATCGCAACCTGGACGCCCGGCATCGTGCTGCTTGCCCTGCTGGGCATCGCACCGGCACATGCCGACGACAGCCGGCCCGGCAAGGGATTGAGCGAAATCCCCGATCCGGAATTGAACCTCATGCGTGGCCGCTACACCGTTGGTGGCAACACTGTGGCGTGGTTCGGCGTCACCATGGTCTCGCAATGGCAGACCGCCGGTGGGCAGTCGGCACAGAGCGCGCTGAAGCTGGGCATGGACTTCAGCCACGGCGGCAACACGCCGAAGATCAGCTTCGCGCCCAGCGTGAGTGTCACCGCTGCGGATGCGCCACTGCCGGTGACACCCGGGCGCAGCGTGGACGCCAGCGGCCTGCAGAACGTGGCCGGCCTGAGCCAGAGCATCCAGGTCGCCGGTGACGGCAACCTGGCCAGCAACGCCACCCAGCTGACCGTGCGCGATGGCACCGCGCCAACGCCCACCGGCGAAGGCGTGAACCTGGCCACCGTGCAACAGGGCGGGGTCAGTGCGCTGGCTCAACTGGAAGGCAACACGGCCAAGGTGCAGCTGCAGATCGAGGGTGTCGGCGCGGTCCAGCAGTGGATCCGCAACGGCAGCGTCGGGCAGAGCATCGCGCTGGGCAGTGATGGGCAGTCGGTCACCAACCGGCTGCAGATCGACCTTGTCAGGCAGTCAATGGCCAACAACGTGCCGCTCAACCAGAACGTGGCGCAGGCGATGACGCTGGTACGCGGGGTAGGCATGGGGCCGGGCCAGTGATCCATCGGCACGGCAGGGGGAGCGTCAACACAACAGTGGGCCAAGGCAATGCACACGATGATCCGCGCAACACCGCTGGCGCTGGCGGCGCTGGCACTGATGGCGGCTGCGTCCGCCCAGGCGCAGGCGCAACAGCCTGCGCCGGTTGACGAGGCCGACGTCAAGGCACTGATGGCGCAGCTGGAAAGCCTCAAGGCCAACTACGCGCAGGAAGTACGTCGCCTGCGCGAACTGGACATGCAGGTGCAGGCCATGCAGGCACGGCTGACCGGCAAGACCGCGCCGGTGGCCTCCAGCGCGCCTCCCCCGCAGCAGGCCCTGCCGGCGGGCACCCCGGCCGCACCGGCCAGTGCCGATGGCTATGCCAGCTCGGCGGCCGAAGCGCAGCAGGCCAAGCAGGAGTCGCGGCGCAGCGTGGATGATGTCAAACAGCAGCAGGCCGCACTCTTCAGCCGCCGCTTCACGATTGAAAACAGCCTTTCCTACGCCCGCTACGACCGCAAGCAGCTCAGCCTCAACGGCTTCCTGGCGCTGGATGCGATCTTCCTCGGCAACATCGCCATCGAGAACGTGGAGTCGGACACGCTGACCTACAACCTGGCCGCGCGCTGGGGCATCAGTCCGCGCCTGACCTTGAACCTGGACGTGCCGTACCTGGCGCGCAAGACGGTGTTCCAGAAGGGCGGTGCCGGTGGCTCGGCCGCGGCCATCGCGCAGGAAGAGACCACGGGCAACGGCATTGGCGACGTTGGCCTGAGCGCCAACTACCGGCTGTTCGCCGAGCGCGGGCGGCTTCCCGAAACCGTGCTCACCGTGGGCGCGACCGCGCCGACCGGGCGGGCGCCGTACGGGCTGGACTGGAAGGTGCTCGAGCGCGATGACGATGACTTCATCCGCTTTGCCGTGCCCGAGCAGCAACCGACCGGCAACGGCGTGTGGCAGGCCAACGTCGGCCTGTCGGCCGTGAAGACCGCCGACCCGGCGATCCTGTTCGCCAACATCGGCTACATCCATTCCTTCCCGCGCAGCTTCGATGACATTGATGCCAACCCGGACACCACCAACCCGGGCGACGTGAAGCTTGGAGGCTCCTATTACTTCGGCGCCGGCGTGGCGTTCGCGTTCAATGAGCGCACCAGCCTGAGCATCTCCTTCAGTGACAAGCTGAGCGCGCGTGCCTCCACGCGCTACAAGAACGGGCAGTGGTTGAAGGTGATCGGCAGCGACGCCAATGCAGGCACGCTCAACCTGGGCATCACCTATGCGCTCAACCAGAAAACCACCCTGGTCAGCCTGCTGGGTATCGGCCTGACCCCGGATGCACCGGACTTCACCCTGGCCTTCAAAGTGCCGTACAGCCTGTGAGCGCGCCCGCTCACTCGCTGCGCCGTGCGGCTCAACGCAGTTCGGGCAGCGCGAGCTGGTGCTTGCGGCACAACCGGTAGACCGTCACCCGCGAGACCTGCATGTGACGGGCGCAGGCGGTGACGTTGAAATCGTGCTGGCGCAGTGCATGCAGCAGCGTTTCGCGTTCGGCGATCTGCTTTGCGCCGTGCAGGCCGCGTTCGGTGCTGGCCAGAAGCGGCTGGCTCAACTCCAGGTCCGCCGCCGTGATCAGCTCGGCATCGCTGACGATCGCCGCACGCTGGACCCGATTGAGCAGCTCGCGCACGTTGCCCGGCCAGCCGAAGCGTTCGAGCGCCTGCACCGCCTCGGCCGTGAAGCCGCGCGCGCGGGTGACATGGCGATGCCGGAAGCTGCTGAGGAAATGGTGGGCGAGCAGTGCGATATCACTGCCGCGCTCACGAAGCGGCGGCAACGGCAGGCGCAGCACATTGAGCCGATAGAACAGGTCGCGACGGAAATGGCCTTGTTCGACCGCCTTCTCCAGATCCACGTGCGTGGCCGCGAGCACGCGCACATCGACCTCCAGCGGCCGGTTGCTGCCGACGCGTTCGACCGTGCCTTCCTGCAGCACCCGCAGCAGGTTGGTCTGCGCATCCAGCGGCAGGTCGCCGATCTCGTCCAGGAACACGGTGCCGCCACTGGCCGATTCGAACAGGCCCAGGCGCCGCGTCGCCGCACCGGTGAAGGCGCCGCGCTCATGGCCGAACAGTTCGGACTGGACCAGCGCAGCCGGAATGGCGCCGCAGTTCACTGCCAGGAACGGGCGCGCATGCCGTGCCGACAGCGCATGCAGCGCCTGGGCGGCGAGTTCCTTGCCGGTCCCGGTCTCGCCGGTGATGAGCACCGGCAGGTCCACCGGCGCGTACTTGCGGATGGCCGCACGGGTGACCTGCAGCACCGCGCTGTCGCCGATCAGGGACTGCGGGCCGTGGGCGGCGGGCAGGGATTCGGCGCCGGCCAGCTGCTGCAGCCGCTGCACGACGCGCGGCAGGTCGATCGGGGCGGCATAGGTATCCACGCACGCCGCCAGCAGCGCATCGAGCACCGGCGAGGAGCGCAGCGGCGCAGCAGGCAACAGCGCCAGCAGGCTCATGTGGCGGTGATCGACCAGCAATTGCTGCAGGTGGGCCAGGTTGGCCGGCACCACCGTGCGCAGGTCCAGCAGGCCGACCACCTGGTCGCTGCCGCGCATGCCGATCCCGGCGCATTGTTCGGGGGCCACGCTGCGGACCTGCCAGCCGGCCGCAGCCAGCGTTGCCCGTTCAAGCGCGAGGGGTTGCCCAAACCAGATCACACACCGGGCAGGAAAATCGGGGACAGCCGCCATGCGTCACCTTGTCGACAGGAATCGCGGGCGGTATCTGCTGCCTGATCGGTTGCCACGGACGTGCCGCCCCACGTCCGGGTCCGTCCCCCGCCGCAGCACGTGTGCGCCGGGCGCGTCGCCGGTCGGGAAAAAGACCGTGACAGAGAAGGGAACGCGGGTTGGGGCGCTCAGCGGCCACTTCCGCGGCCCAACGAAAAAGGCCGCTGCAGGGCAGCGGCCTTCGATCCGGTGGTCCCGCAGGGCGGCTCAGAGGTCGACGCGGCGGGCCTGCATGAACTTGCCACCCCAGTAGCCGCTGACCAGGCTGTCCACACGGACGTCCTTGCCAGTGCTCGGGGCGTGCAGGAAGCGGCCTTCACCCACATAGATGCCGACATGGTCCACACGGCCCTTGCGGCCGAAGAACACCAGGTCGCCAGCGGCCAGGGCGTTGCGGTCGTTGATCAGCTGGGCGGCGCCGTCATGGGCCATTTCGCGCGAGACACGCGGCAGCTCGACGCCCAGTGCGGTACGGAACACATAGCCGACCAGGCCACTGCAGTCGAAACCGCTGTCCGGCGAGGTGCCGCCCCAACGGTACGGGGTGCCCAGCAGGGTCATCGCACGGCGCAGCAGTGACTGGACCTTGCCGTTTTCGGCGGCGTCGCCGGCCACGGTAATCGCGCCGGTGCTGGCATCGTAATTGGCGAGCAGGCGGCTCAGATCGCCGGCGAACATCGCCGAACGGTCCATGAGGGGGATGGTGTCGTTGGCCGCCAGGTGCGGAAGCAGGGCGGCGAGGGTGGCGCTGGCAGCGGCATCGGCCTTGCTGCGGGCCGGCGCATCAGCCTTGGGCTTGGCCGGCGCGGAGGAATCGGGGGCAACAGTGACAGGGGTTGCAGAAGCTTCGGGGGCGATCGTCGGTGCGGACTGCGCCCAGGCCGGAAGGCTGGCCAGGCAGAGCGCTGCAGCGAGGAAAGCGGGTCGGGCACGTCGCCGGGTTGCGGCGGTCTGGCCTTTGCAAGTCAGGTCGTCTGTCGTCACGCGGCGGTCACTGAATAAAAACGATGGGTGATGATGCCGTGTAAGCGCAGTGATTAGGTACAAATTCCGTTAATTTTTCGTTTACAACTATGTGATTCGCGTCACAAATTTGTACCTTACCCCTGTTCAGCTTAGTTAAGGACGCGTTTCGCGCCGGTGTAGTGGTCCTTCCAATAGGGGCCGCCGAGCGAGTCCAGCCGGACCGTGCCCCCGGTGCTCGGGGCATGCACGAAGCGCCCTTCACCCACATAGATCCCGACATGGAAGACGTTGCCCCTGTCGCCGAAAAACACCAGGTCGCCCGGTGCCAGTCGTTTGGGGTCGATCTTCGGCCCCTGCACCGCGGCCAGATCGCGCGAGGTCCGCGGCAGGCGCAGGTCGAGCATTTCCCGGTACACATACGCGACCAGGCCGCTGCAGTCGAAACCGGATTCGGGGGTGTTGCCGCCATAGCGGTAGGGCGTGCCGACCAGTCCGATCGCGCGCATCAGCACCGAGTTGGCGGCCTGCGGGTCGTTGGGGGTGACGCTGGGCCAGACCTGGGCCGGGGCGGGCGGCGGGGCCGGGCGGGTGGTCTTGCCGCCGCCGCAGGCGCTCAGCAGGGCGATGATCGCCAGCAGGGCCACGTGGCCGGGCAGGCGGGTCAGGCGCGAAACTGGCGTCATGTGCATGTTGTCCGGATAATGCGCGACCTTAGAAGGCCGTCATGATGGCGGCGTATCCGGCAGGCCACAACCCGCCTCACCCGTCTGCCCTCGGCAGTCTCCAGACCAGAGTTGCGCATGAAGATCGAAAAAGACCGCGTCGTCCGTTTCCATTACACCGTCGCCGAGCAGGGCCAGGAGCCGATCGAGAGCTCCAGGGACCGTGATCCGCTGGCGATCCTGATCGGCCACGGCAACATCATCCCGGGCCTGGAAAACGCCATGATGGACAAGGAAGCCGGCGCCACCTTCGAGGTGGACGTCAAGGCGACCGACGCCTACGGCGAGCGCCGCGAAGGCCTGACCCAGCGCGTGCCCAAGAAGCACTTCGGTACCAGCAAGCTGGTCCCGGGCCAGCAGGTCGTGCTGCAGACCAACTTCGGCCCGCGCGCGGTGACCGTTGAGAAGGTCGGCATGAGCGTGGTCGACGTCGACCTGAACCACCCGATGGCCGGCAAGGACCTGCACTTCAACGTCGAGATCGTCGACGTGCGCGAAGCCAGCAAGGAAGAAATCGAGCACGGCCACGTGCACGGCGACGGCGGCCACCAGCACTGAGTGCTGCGCCCCCTCGTTGATCCAACGGCCCGCTTCGGCGGGCCGTTTTCGTTTCCGCGGCAGGCCGCCGTGCGCACGGCATAATGACGGACCTGGTCAGCGGATTGCCTGTGAACGCAGCTTCTTCTCCTTTGCAGCCGGTGGGCGCGCATGAGCGCATCGCCGTCATCGATATCCTGCGCGGGTTCGCGTTGCTGGGCATCCTGCTGATGAACATGGAGGCGTTCAGCGGTCCGCTGGACCTGTCCTTCACCGGCATCGACCCGCACTGGCAGGGCGCGGACTACTGGGCCGACGCGGCGATCTACGTGCTGGTCCAGGGCAAGTTCTTCACCCTGTTCTCGCTGCTGTTCGGGGCCGGCTTTTCCGTCATGGCGCAGCGCGCCGAAACGGCTGGCCGCGCGTTCGCACCGTTCTATCTGCGCCGCAGCGCGGCCCTGCTGCTGATCGGCCTGTGCCATGCGCTGCTGGTGTGGTCCGGCGACATCCTGGTGATCTACGCGTTGATCTCGCTGCTGTTGCTCGCCTGCCGCGAAGCGCCGCGCAGTTGGCTGCCGGCGATGGGCGCGATCAGCTACCTGGGCGCGGCCGGGCTGGTGTTGGTGCTGGGTGCACTGATGAGTTGGATGGCCAGCATGGAGCACGCGCAGGACCCGCTGCGCGAGGCGATCGCCCAGGCCCAGCGCACGATCGAACTGCAACGGCAGGCGTACGCGCACGGCACGTGGGGCGAGGCCGTCGGCCAACGCCTGCGCGACCTCGGCGCGATGCTCTCGGGCATCTTCGTGATCGGTCCGGAAGTGCTGGGCATGTTCCTGATCGGCAGTTGGTTCGCCCGTAGCGGCGCGCTGGCCGAGCCGGAACGGTTCGCGCGGCTGTATGCGCGGCTGCGCTGGATCGCCCTGCCGGTCGGCCTGGTGTTGATGCTGGGCAGTGCAATCTGGCATCCGTACCAGGCCCCTGGCACGCTGGATCTTGCCGGTGGCGTGGCCTACGCCGTGAGTGCATTGGCCGGGCTGCTGATGTGCCTGGGGTACCTGGCCTGGATCGTGCACTGGCGCGCGCGGCTGCAGTTGCTGGCGCCGATGGGGCGGATGGCGTTGACCCACTACATCGGGCAGTCGCTGGTCTGCACCTGGGTGTTCTATGGATACGGACTGGGCGCGTTCGAGGCGATGCCCCGGCTGTGGCAGATCCCCTTTGCGCTGGCGCTGTTCGCGCTGCAGGTCGGCATCAGCCATGTGTGGCTGCGCTGCTTCCGCTTCGGGCCGCTGGAGTGGATCTGGCGCGCGATGACCTATCTGCAGTGGCCGCCGCTGCGCCGGACCTGACCCGTCGCGCCCAGCCCCTCACGTCTGGATCGCGGTCGGTCATGGCATGCTGGGAATGCGCATGAGCGGCGGCACCGGCGGTTGATGGCAGAGCTGATCAACTGCCCGCGCGCCGGCGATCGATCCTGCCCCTTACCGAGTTGAGCGATGCCAATGACGACGCAATACGACTATGACCTGATCGTGCTGGGCGGTGGTTCCGGCGGCCTGGCCGCGGCCTTCCGCGCTGCGCAGCATGGGCAGCGGGTGGCGATGCTGGAGCCGGGCGAACTCGGTGGCACCTGTGTCAATGTCGGCTGTGTCCCCAAGAAGGCGATGTGGCTGGCCGCCGATCTGTCTGCACGCATCGGCCTTGCCGCGGCGATGGGATTCGATGTCCCGGTACGCCCCTCGCTGGATTGGAAAGAACTGGTGGTACACCGCCAGGCCTACATCGCCAACATCCATGCCAGCTATCTCAAGCGCCTGGATGAGAACAAGGTGGTGCGCGTGCCGCGCCGTGGTCGGCTGGTCGACGCGCACACCGTGGAATGCAGCGATGGTGTACGCATCAGCGCCGCGCACATCCTGATCGCCACCGGTGCGCATCCGCAGCGCCCGGACATTCCCGGCGCCGAGCTTGGCCTGGTCTCCGATGATTTCTTCAACCTGTGCAGCGCGCCCGAACGCGTCGCGATCGTCGGCGGCGGCTACATCGCGGTCGAGCTGGCCGGGCTGCTGCAGGCCCTTGGCAGCCGCGTGACCCTGCTGGTCCGTGGCGAGCGCCTGCTGGAGCGCTTCGATGCGGAACTCACCGGACAACTTGCCGAGAATCTGCGCCATCAAGGCGTGCAGGTCCACTTCGGCTACCGCCTGCGCGAGCTGCGCCGTGACGGCGATGCCGTTGTGGCGTTCGGGCACGATGGACCCGCGGATGGCCAATTCGATGCCGTGTTCTTTGCCACCGGCCGGCGCGGCAACAGTGCCGATCTCGGGCTGGAGGCGGTCGGCGTGGTGGTGGGCGACAAGGGCGAGGTCGAGGTCGATGCGTGGCAGACCACCGCGGTACCCAGCGTGCACGCGGTGGGTGACATCGCCGGCAAGGTCGGCCTGACCCCGGTGGCGATCGCCGCGGCGCGCAAGCTGATGGACCGCCTGTTCGGTGGCCAGCCCCAGGCGAAGATGGACTATGAGAACGTGGCCAGCGTGGTGTTCTCGCATCCGGCGCTCGGCGCCGTGGGGCTGAGTGAAGAGGAGGCGTGTGCGAAGTACGGCGACGTGCGCGTGTACCGCAGCAACTTCCGCCCGATGCTGCAGGCGCTGGCCGACGGCACCCAGCGCAGCGTGTTCAAGCTGGTCTGCGTGGGCGAGGAGGAGCGCGTGGTCGGTGTGCACCTGCTGGGCGAATCCGCCGATGAAATCCTGCAGGGATTTGCCCTGGCGGTGAAGATGGGCGTGACCAAGGCCCAGTTCGACGACACCGTGGCGATCCATCCGACCTCGGCAGAAGAAGTCGTACTGATGCGCTGAAAGCGCGCCAGCGGCGTGTCGCCGCCGAAGCCGCGCCCGGGATCCAGGTAGTGCCACGCCATGCGTGGCAACCGCGCACGAAGCGGCACAGCCTTCCGCAGGCGCCGGGTCTGTCGGTCGGCCGAGCCCTTTCCGCCGTTGAAACAGGCTCGGAGCGCCGTTCCTGCAGGGTCTACCGGCACAAAACACCCGCCGCCAGCATGCGACAATGGCCGCCCCACCTGCTGCCCAGCCGCCTCCGTGCGGCTGTTCGCCGTCCTGATGTCGTCACCCGCTTCCTCGTTCCCCACGTCCTCCAGTCGCATCGCCGCCGGCGGCATCGCCTTGGCCGCGATCGGGGCCATTGCCGCCTCGGGCAAGGCGGTCATCGTCAAACTTGCGTACCGGCACGGCGTGGATGCCACCACGCTGCTGGCACTGCGGATGCTGATGGCCTTTCCGTTGTTCGCGGTGCTGGCGGTATGGTCGGCACGGCGCGCGCCGGCGTTGTCCTGGGGCGACCGTGGGCGGGTGGTGTGGCTGGGCTTCACCGGCTACTACCTGTCCAGCCTGCTGGACTTCCAGGGCCTGCAGTACATCAGCGTCACCCTGGAACGGCTGATCCTGTATCTGAACCCGACCCTGGTGCTGCTGATCAGCCTGGTCCTGCTGAAAAAGCGCCCCGGCCGCTGGCAGGTGGCCGCGCTGGTGCTCAGCTACCTCGGCGTACTGCTGGCGTTCGGCCATGACCTGCAGCTGGAAGGCGGGCGCATCGTGCTGGGCAGTGCGCTGGTGTTCGCCAGCGCGCTGAGCTATGCGCTGTATCTGTTCGGCAGCGGCCAGGTGGTGGCCCGGATCGGCGCGATCCGCCTGACCGCCTACGCCAGCTGCGTAGCCTGCGTGCTGTGCGTGCTGCACTTCGCGGTGCTGCACCCGATGTCCGCCCTGGGCCAGGCACCCCCGCCGGTGTACTGGCTGTCGCTGATCAATGCGACGGTCTGCACGGTGCTGCCCGTGATGGCGATCATGCTGGCGGTGAAGCGGATCGGCTCGTCGCTGGCCGCGCAGGTCGGTATGCTCGGTCCGGTCTCCACCATCGTGATGAGTCTATGGCTGCTCGACGAACCCATGGGAACGTGGCAGATCCTCGGCACGGCCCTGGTCCTGCTCGGCGTGCTGCTGGTCAGCCGGGTCCGCGCGTGAACGCCGCTGCCATGGGCGATGACGCGGCCGCACAGGCACGGGCGCGGATCCTGGCGGTGATCCATGCGATTCCGCGCGGGCAGGTGATGGGCTACGGCCAGGTCGCCGCCAAGGCCGGGCTGCCGGGCAGGGCGCGGCTGACCGCACGCGTGCTCGGCATGAATGACGATCCAGCTCTGCCGTGGCACCGGGTGCTGCGCTCGGACGGCCGCATCGCGATGCCGGAAGGCTCGGCCGGCTGGAAGGAGCAGAGCCAGCGGTTGCGTGCCGAGGGCGTGGTGGTGGAGCGCGGCCGGGTCAAGGGAATGCCGGTGGCCGGTGCCAACGATCTGGATGCCGCCCTGTGGGGACCGGGCTGACGCTGCCTGCGGGTTGAACGCGGGCGCTGGCGCGCAGATCGCAGCGGGGTGCTGCGGCTATGATGGAGGCAGTTCCAACGGATGCCCCCATGTTTCCCCGCCTGCCTACCGTCACCAAAGCGTTGCTGATCGCCAACGCCGTGCTGTTCCTGCTGCAGCAGCCGTTCCTGCTCGGCAATGCCACGTTCGAGCCCTTCATGCTGCAGCCCCTGGGCGGCGGCTTCGATCCGTTCTCGCCCGGCGGCAACTTCCAGCCCTGGCAGCTGCTGACCTATGGCTTCCTGCATGGCAGCTTCGGCCATCTGTTCTTCAACATGCTCGCGCTCTTCATGTTCGGCGCGCCGTTGGAACAGACCTGGGGCGAGAAGCGTTTCCTGACCTATTACCTGGTGTGTGTCGCTGGCGCCGGCCTGTGCCAGTTGGTGGTCGGCATGATGCTGGCCGATCCGGCCACGGTGCTGGGTGCCTCCGGTGGTGTGTTCGGCCTGCTGCTGGCCTACGGCATGCTGTTCCCCAACCAGCGGGTGATGCTGCTGTTCCCGCCCATCCCGATGAAGGCGCGCACGTTCGTGATCGTGTTCGGTGCAATGGAGCTGATGCTGGGCGCCACCGGCTGGCAGCCGGGCGTGGCCCATTTCGCCCACCTGGGCGGCATGCTGTTCGGCTGGCTGCTGATCCGCTATTGGCGCGGCCAACCGCCGTTCAAGAACCGGCGACCGCCGGGCCCGCCGAAGCGGCCCAATCATCTGCGCAGCATCAAGTAAGGCAAATAACAGGGACGGAGGTAGTCAATAACCACCTCCGTCCCCGTTAAATGAAAAGGGCGCCCAGTGGGCGCCCTTTTCGTTTCTGCTGTGCAGCGGGGCTCAGCGCCAGACCTTGATCTGGTCGTTGTCCACGCGCTGCATCGGCTGGCCCGGCTTGCAGGTGAACGTGGCACCGAAGGCCGGCAGGTTGGACAGCGGGCCGTTGGTGCGCCAGCGGCCCGGGGCCAGGATGTCCGAGCTCAGGCGCTGGGCGGCGACGTTCGGCGAGAGCTGCTGCGGCCACAGGCTCGCCCAGGCACGGAAGAAGCCCTGCTGTGCGGCCGGCTTGGCGGCCGGCTCAACGGCCTTGTAGGCCTCCCACGCCAGTTCGAGGCCGGCCAGGTCGGCCAGGTTCTCTTCACGGGTGAGTTCACCGTTGACCTTGGCGCCCTTCACGCCCGGGTAGTCATAGCCGCTGTACTGCGCGGCCACGCGGTTGCCGAACAGGGTCCAGGCGGTCTTGTCGGCCGGGGTCCACCAGCTGCGCAGTTCGCCCTTGGCATCCACCAGCGCGCCCTTGGCATCGATCGCGCGGGTCAGCTCGTGCGCGACCAGCGCGCCGTAGCTGCCGAACAGGTCGGCGGTATCGCCCTTGGCATTGAACACCGGGCCCTGCAGCACGGCGGCGGTGACGATCAGGCGGTTCTGCGCGATGTCGTAGGCCAGGGCCGGCTGCTGCGGCAGCACGTCCCAGCGACGGTCGGCGTTGCCCTTGCCGATGCGCTTCATCTCTTCGCGGTGGCGCCAGGTCGAGGCGATCAGCATGTTGCCGCCAAAGCTGCCACGGCCCATCGGCTGCACGGTGTAGTCCAGATCGCGCAGCGGGGTGCCGATCTCGATCTTCAGCGCGGCCAGCTTGGCCTGCGCTTCGGTCTTGGCCTCATCGCTCATCCAGGTGCTGCGCTTGACCGCATCGATCTGCACTTCGCGGATCTTGTCCACCACCAGCGCCGCCTTGCGACGGTCGTCGGCCGAGAGATGCTTGGCGGCGTACTCGCGGCCGACCATCGGGCCGGCGGCGACGTTGATCGCATCCAGCACCTGCTCCCAGCGTGCCGGCGGCAGGGTCTGGCCACGCATCACGCGGCCGCGGAACTCGAACTCGGCATCGCGGTAGGCCTTGGACAGGTAGGGGGCCATCGCATCACCCACGCGCCAGCGCAGGTAGACCTTCCACTGCTCCGGCTTGAGCCGGGTGACCATGCCGTCGAGCTGCTTGAACAGCGCCGGATCGGACAGCGAGACCAGGTCGTCATTGACGCCCTGTGCCTTCAGGAAGGCTTCCAGCTGCAGGTTGCGGTAACGGCTGTTGAGCTCCTTGGTGGAGATCGGCGCGTAGTTGTTGAACGGGTTGTTGATGCCAGCCAGCGACTGCGCATTGCGCGCCAGTTCGGTTTCCAGTGCGATCACCGACTGCGATTCGGCATCGAGCTTGTCCGCCGGGGTGCCGGTCAGCGCCAGCACCTGCTTGACGTAGGTGCGGTAGCGCGCCATCAGCGCGACGGTGTCGGCATCGGTACGGGTGTAGAACGCCGGGTCCGGCAGGCCCATGCCGCCCTGCATGAAGTAGCCGATGTGGCGGTCCAGTGCCTTCAGGTCCACGTCCGGGGCGAAGTTGAAGGCCACCGGGATGCCCACCTGGTGCAGCGCGGCGATCGAGGCCGGCACGTCCTTGGCCTTCTTGATCGCGTTGATGCGGGTCAGCAGCGGGGCGATCGGGTTGGAGCCATCGGCTTCCACGGCGGCTTCGTCCAGGCCGCTGGCCCAGAAGTCGCCGAGCAGCTTCTGCACGTTGCCCTGCGGCGCGGTCATCGCGCCATCCAGCAGTTCACGCTGCTGCTGGCGTGCGCGGTCGGCAAGCTGGCCCAGTGCGGTAGTGGCACCGGTCTGCGGCACCGGATTGGCTTTCAGCCAGGTCGCATTGGTGGCCTCGTAGAAGTCGCTGCACTGGGCGCTGACGGCCGGCGCACGCGCGGCGGCCTTCTTCTTCGGCGCGGCGTGCGCATCGGGAGCAGCGACCAGGGTGACCAGGCTGATGCCCAGGGCAATGGCAAGCGGACGGAGGTTGGACATGTAAAGCGAATCCAGCAGGATTGGGATCGCGCGAGTGTACCAAGCAAAGCGAAAAGAGCGTGATGGGTGCCCCCCGCACCAAAAGCAAAGGCCCGGGAAATCCCGGGCCTTTGCGTGCGCAACGCTCAATAAAGGGCGCTTGTTACCAGATCACGACCTGCTGGTCGCCAGCGCGCACCATCGGCGAGCCGGCCTTGCACTGGAAGGCCGCGGCGAAGGTGGGCAGGTTCGACGGGGCACCCATCGCGCGGAACTGCGCCGGGGCATGCGGGTCGGTCGCCAGGCGGACCTTCATGTTCTCCGGGGTGTACTTGGTGCGCCACACCGTGGCCCAGTTGAAGAAGAAGCGCTGGTCACGGGTGAAGCCGTCGACCTTCGGATCTTCCTTGCCGGCCGAGGCCTTCTGCAGGGCGTCGTAGGCGGTGGCCAGGCCACCCAGGTCGGCGATGTTCTCGCCCAGGGTCAGCTTGCCGTTGACCGGCTGGCCGTCCACCTTGTAACCGTCGAACTGCTTGATCAGCTTGCCGGTCAGGCCGCTGAAGTTCTTGGTGTCCGCCTCGGTCCACCAGTTCTCGAAGTTGCCGGTCGGCCCGAAGCGGCTGCCCTGGTCGTCGTAACCGTGGGTCATTTCGTGGCCGATCACCGCACCGATGCCGCCGTAGTTCAGCGCGTCATCGGCCTTGGGGTCGAAGAACGGCGGCTGCAGGATGGCGGCCGGGAAGACGATCTCGTTCTGCAGCGGGTTGTAGTAGGCATTGACCGTCTGCGGGGTCATGCCCCACTCGGTCTTGTCCACCGGCTGGCCGATCTTGGACAGCGCGAACTTGTAGTTGAACGCATTGGCGGCGCGGACGTTGCCCAGGTAGCTGTCGCGGCCGGTGGCCAGGCCGCTCCAGTCACGCCACTTGTCCGGGTAGCCGATCTTCGGGGTGAAGGTTTCCCACTTGGCGATGGCCTTGGCCTTGGTCTCATCGCTCATCCAGGTCAGGCCCTGGATGCGCTCCTTGAGGGCGGCGGCCAGGTTCTTGACCAGTTCTTCCATCTTGGCCTTGGCTTCAGGCGAGAAGGCGACCTTCACGTACAGCTGGCCGAAGGCGTCGCCGGCATCGTTTTCGATGGTGCCCAGCACGCGCTTCCAGCGCGGCTTCTGCTCCTTCTGACCGTTCAGGGTCTTGCCGTAGAAGTTGTAGTTCTCATTGACGAAGGCATCGGCCAGGTACGGCGAGGCGCTGTCCACGGTGTGGAAGCGCAGGTAGGCACGCCACACCGACGGATCGGTATCGCCCAGTGCCTTGCTCACTTCCTGGTGGAAGCTGGGCATGGCCAGCGAGAACTTCTCCGGGGCGGCGATGCCCTGGGCCTTGAAGAATTCGGTCCAGCTGAAGTTCGGGGTCAGCTTGTCCGCGTCGGCCACGGTGACCGGGTTGTAGAACAGCGAGACATCGCGCGAGAGCTCGACGCTGGACTTGGACGCCTTGGCCAGGCGCGTTTCGAACTTGACCACATCGGCGGCCTGCTTCTCAGCGTCGGCCGTGGCCACGCCGGCCAGTTCCAGCACCTTGGCCACGTGGGCCTGGTAAGCCTTGAGCTTGTCGGCGTTCTTGGCGTCGGTGTAATAGGTGGTGTCCGGCAGGCCCAGGCCGCCCTGGCTGGCGTAGGCCAGGTTCATGCTGGAATTCTTGAAGTCCGCTTCCGGACCGAAGCCGAACAGCACGTTCTCGCCCTTGGCGGCGCTGGTGCGCAGGTAGTTGGCGATCGCGTCCTTGTCCTGCAGGCCGTCAATGGCGGCCAGGTCGGCCTTGATCGGCTCGATGCCCTGGGCGTTGATCTTGGCCTCGTCCATGCCGGTGGCCCAGAAATCGCCGACGATCTTCTCGATGCCGGCCGGGTTCTTGACCGCCGCGACCTGCTCGGCGAGCTGGTGCTGCACGGCGACCGAGCGCTCGTCCAGGATGGTGAAGGCGCCCCAGCTGGTGCGGTCGGCCGGGATTTCATTGGCGGCCAGCCACTTGCTGTTGACGTAGTCACCGAACGCGCCACAGGCGTCCATGCTGGTGTCCAGGTCGGACGGGTGGAAGGCGTTGTAGGCCGGCAGCTTGCTCTCGTCGAGCTTGTACTCGGTGGCGGCCGGGGCCGCCGGCGCGGCGGTGGAGGCTGCGCTGTCCGTGGCCGGGGTTTCGTTCTTGCCGCAGCCGACCAGCGCGGCCGAAACGGCCAGGGTCAGCAGTACCAGTTTGGGTGTACGTGCGATCACGTGATTGGCCTCCAGGCCGGAAAAGTCGTGCAGGAATGGCCCCGAAGAGCCTGTGGGCCAGACGATACGCCGCCGGCCCGGCCTGCAAGGGTGTCGAAGGTCATGGCCGATGGCAAGAGGTCTGATCCGGTCAACTGCGGACGTGGCCCCGCCCGGCAGCGGCCATGGAAAAGCCCCGCCTTGCGGCGGGGCCTGGGGGTGTCATCCCGGGTTCGGCTCAGTTGGTCTTGGTGCCGAAATCGTACTTGGCCTGCACATACACCGCGCGTCCGTACGGGTTGTAGATGCTGCTGTTGTACGGCGAGGCGATGTTGCCGGCGTAGCTGTGGGCCTGGCCGTCGGGCATCTTGTTGAAGACGTTGTTGACCATCAGCGACAGGGTCAGGTTGTCCAGCGCCCGGTAGTTCACACTGAGGTTGTAGGTGGTGTAGGAGCCCCACTTGCCGGCTTTGTAACCGGACGGGTGGACGTAGTCGAAGCTCTCGCCCAGGTAGGACATGTAGTTCGGCGTCTTGCCGATGTAGTTGAAGTACAGCGTGGTGGTCCAGCGGTCCTTGGCCCAGCCCACCGAACCATCGGTACGGACCTTGGCGTAGGCGTCGTAGTACCACATCGCATACGGGTCGCGCAGCAGATCCAGATAGTCGTCGCCCGGCTGCGGCTGCAGCTCGCGCTTGAGGATGTTGGTGTAGTTGCTGGCGAACTGCAGCGAGCCGAAGCGGCCGATGTCCTGCACGTACTTGAAGCTGGCCGTCAGGGCCTGCAGGTTCTGGCGCGCGACGTTGAGCTTGGGCGTGAAGATCTGCTCGATGTTGCCGGCCGCATCGCGGGTGATCCAGTCAGCGACGTTCTCGCAGCTGGCCGAGGTCGGGTTGCCCTGGCCATTGCGGCAGTAGTACTCCGCGCGCAGCAGCTGGTCCGAGCTCAGGGTGTCGACTTCGTTGTCGATCTTCCAGTTGTAGTAGTCGACCGAGACCGAGAGGTTGTTCATCGGCGCCCAGACCACGCCGGCGTTCCAGACATCGGCGGTGATCGGTTCCAGCTCCGTGTTGCCCGCCTGCACGCCGAACACCGACTCGTTGCCGTACGGGCAGGCGAGGGTATCGGCCGGGGCATAGCCGAGCTGGCCGCAACGGTAGTAGTCGACCGCGCCGTTGGCGTAATACCCGCTCTCGCCCTGGAAGGCGTCGGGCAGGGTCGGCGCACGGAACGCGGTGCCGTACTTGCCACGGAACAGCAGGCTTTCGATCGGACGGAACTCCACGCCGACGCTGTAGGTGGCCTTGTCGACGGTGTTGTCTGCGATCTTGTAGGCGTCGTAGCGACCCGAGCCGGTCACGGTGAGCGAGTCGATCAGCGGCAGGCGCAGTTCGGAGGTCACCGCGTAGTTGCTGCGATGGCCATTACCGGCCACCGAGGTGGTGCCCCACACGCTGCCATCCATCAAGCGCTCGTCCGGGCGGTAATCCCAGCCTTCGCTGCCGGCTTCGGCGACCACGGCAAAGCCTGCATCGCCACCGGGCAAGGTGAACAGCGAGCCGTTGGTGAGCTGGAAGCGGCCCAGGTTCTGCCAGGTCTTGCTCTGGTTGTAGGTGTAGCCGGTGAAGGTCTGGAAATCGCCGGCTGGCAGCTGCGAATAGAACGCGCCCCAGTTCGGGCTGTAGATGTTGTAGCCGTCATCGGTGGTACCCAGCACCGGGCCGAGCACGCGGTTCTCGAAGTAGCTGTCGATGTCATCGGCCCAGCGCACGAAGCCGCGCTCGGTCAGCTTGTATTCGCCGCGGCTGAAGCTGGCGCTGTAATCCCAGTTGCCGAACGTGCCACGCCCGCCCAGGGTGACCTGGTAGGCCTTGTTGCGGTCGGTGTTGAGGATGTCCTTGTAGCCGTTCGGCCCGATGTCCTCCGGCGCGAACGCGCGCTGCAGGTTCATGTACTGATCGGTGTCCTGGTCATAGAACGCGCCGAAGCTCAGGTCGCTGCCCCAGAACGTATACCCCGAACCCGGCGTGTACTTGACCTCTTCCAGGCTGTACAGCGCATCGGCGAACAGGGTGAAGTTGTCGTTCACATCGAACGTCATCGAGCTGTAGAACTGGCTGCTCTCCTTGTCGTTCTTCAGCGTGCGGTAGCCGGCGCCGTAGGCCGAGCCGCAGGACTCGCCGGCCGCGCGCGTGCCCAGCACGGTGGTGCCGCCGAACTGACCGGCGACGCTGGCGCAACGGGTCGGGTCCATCATCACGAACGCGTTGTTGTCGGCGGGCAGATAGACCAGAAAATCGTTGGCCGGCACCTGCGCGCTGTAGCCGACGCGGTTGTTGGTGCGGGTCAGGTCGCGCTGGTAGCCCCAGATCGGGTTGCTCTTTTCGTACTGCACGTTGACCAGTGCATTGAAGCGGTCATCGGCGCTGTTGAAGCCCCTGGCGCCGCTGACGCGGATGTTGTTGCCGCCGCCTTCGGTGGTGGCGCCGCCGCGGACATTGAGCACGCCGCCATCCATGCGCTCCTTGAGGATGATATTGACCACGCCGGCGATGGCGTCAGAGCCGTACAGCGAGGACTGGCCGCCGGGCAGGATCTCGATGCGCTCGACGATGTCGATCGGAATGCCGCTGAGGTTGTTGAACGCGTCGCTGCCGTTGTACAGCGCCGGGTACTGCAGCATCGGCCGGCCGTTGATCAGGTATTTGGTGTAGCCCGGGTCCAGGCCGAACATGCCGGCCGCTTCGGCACCCTGGGTGAAGGAGGCGGCGGTCTGGCCGCCCTGCAGGCCGCCGGTGGTCAGCGAAGACTGCTGCAGCACCTCGGAGATACTGGTGAAGCCGCGGGTCTGGATGTCCTCGGCGGTGACGGTCAGCACCGGTGTGTGGTTCTCGATCTCGGTCTGCGGGATCAAGGACCCGGTGACGGTGACGCGGTCGAGATTGGTGGCGGCGTTGTCCTGTGCGAAGACGGTGGCGCTGGTGAGCAGCAGGCCGGTGAGGACGGCGGCGACAAGCGGATGACGCGAGATCGAATTACCTTGGCGAGACATGTGCAACCCCATGTAGTGGTGATGTCGTGGCTTGCCCTTCCGTGGGACCTCTTGATTGCGTGCAACAACGATCCGGTATCAGGCCTGCATGGCCGTCCTTGGGTGTTTCATTCTGCGTTCAGTCGGTACCGGCGTGCCGCGAACGTAACACGCGCTTAACGTGAAATACGCTGAATGGCCGCGATCTGTCTGCGGCGAAGGCGAGGCGTTGTTGAAATATCTTGAAAAACAATGGGCTGGATGAACATGAAACTTTATTCATATTGCGCTGCGGCCTGGCTGCTGAACAGGGCCGTGATTAACAAGTGGGATGAAACCGGTAATCGCATTCCGAATGTACGATGCCGCACGAAAAAAGCCCCGCCTTTCGGCGGGGCTTTCTGGTGTCAGTGCTGAGTGGCTATCGTGTTACTTCCCGCCAAATTCATACTTGGCCTGCACATACACGGCCCGGCCGTAGATGTTGTAGAAGTAATTGTTGTAAGGCGTACCGGAGGTGCCCGGGTAGTTGCTCGCCTGGTTGTCGGGCATCTTGTTGAACACATTGTTGACCATGACCGAGAAGGTCATGTTCTCCGCTGCCCGGTAGTTCACGCTCAGGTTGTAGGTGGTGTACGAACCCCACTTGCCAGCCTTGGCGCCCGAGGGGTGCACGTAGTCGTAGCCGTTGCCGGCGTAAGCCAGGTAGTTCGGGGTCTTGCCGACATAGTTGAAGTACAGCGTGGTGGTCCACTTGTCCAAGGCCCAGGCCAGCGAACCATCGGCGCGCACCTTGGCGTAGGAGTCGTAGATCCACATGTTGTACGGATCGCGCAGCAGGTCCAGGTATTCATCGCCCGGCTGCGGCTGCAGCTCGCGCTTGATCATGTTGGTGTAGTTGGTGGAGAACTGCAGTGCACCGAAACGACCCAGTTCCTGCACGTACTTGGCACTGGCGGTGATGGCCTGCAGGTTCTGGCTGGCCACGTTCATCTTCGGGGTGTAGATCTCGTCCAGAACGCCGGACGCATCACGGGTGATCCACTCGTTGACATTGTCGCAGCTGGCCGAGGTGTTGTTGACCAGGCCGTTGCGGCAGTAGTACTCGGCCAGCAGCAGCTGGTCCGAGCTCAGCGTGTCGACTTCGTTCTTGATCTTCCAGTTGTAGTAATCGACCGAGAAGGACAGGTTGCTCAACGGTGCCCAGACCACGCCGGCATTCCACACATCGGCGGTGATCGGTTCCAGGTCCGGGTTGCCGGCACGCTGGCCGAACACCGAGACGCTGTCATAGGCGCAGCCGGTGGTATCGGTCGGCGCATAGCCGAGCTGGCCGCAGCGGTAGTAGTCGGTGGAGCCGTTGGCGTAGTAGCCGCTCAGGCCCTGGAACGCATCGGACAGGCTGGGCGCGCGGAACGCGGTGCCGTACTTGCCGCGGAACAGCAGGCTCTCGATCGGACGGAACTCGACGCCGACACTGTAGGTTGCCTTGTCGACGGTGCTGTCACCGATCTTGAAGGCGTCATAGCGGCCCGAACCGGTGACGGTCAGCGAATCGAGCAGCGGCAGGCGCAGCTCGGAGGTCAGCGAGTAGTTGCTGCGATGGCCTGCACCGGCGACCGCGGTGGTGCCCCATACGCTGCCGTCCATCAGGCGCTCGTCGGGGGTGTAATCCCAGCCTTCGCTGCCGGCTTCGGCAACGACGGCGAAACCGGCATCACCGCCGGGCAGCGAGAACAGCGTGCCGTTGGTGAGCTGGAAACGGCCCAGGTTCTGCCACGTGCGGCTCTGGCTCTCCGTGTAACCGGTGAAGGTGGCGAAGTCGCCGGCCGGGATCGGCGCATAGAAGGCGTCCCAGTTCGGCGCGAACACTGCGTAGCCGCTGCGGGTGCCCAACTGCGGGCCCAGTACGTGCTCTTCGAAGTAGTTGTTGATCGGATCGGCCCAGCGCACGAAATTGCGCTCGGTCAGCTTGTACTCGCCGCGGGTGAAGCTGGCGCTGTAATCCCAGTTGCCCAGCGTGCCGCGGCCACCCAGGGTCACCTGGTAAGCCTTGTTGCGGTCGGTGTTGAGGATGTCCTTGTAGCCGTTGGCGCTGATGTCTTCCGGGGCGAACGCGCGCTGCAGGTTCATCCACTGGCCGCTGGTCTGGTCCCAGAAGCGACCGTAACCGGAGGCCGTGCCCCACCAGGTGTAGTTGGAGCCGGTGGCGTACTTCACGTCCTCATAGCTGTACAGCACGTCGCCGAACAGCTGCAGGCTGTCACTGGCATCGAAGGTGAACGAGCTGTAGACCTGCGCGCTGTCCTTGCCGTTCTTGACGGTCTTGTAGCCCGGGCTGTAGATCGAGCCGCAGGACTGGCCGGCCGCACGCGTGCCGAGCACGGTGGTACCACCGAACTGGCCGGCGACGTTGGCGCACAGGTTCGGATCCATCATCAGGTAGGCGTTGCCGGCCGCCGGATTGACGACCAGGAAGTCATTGGTCGGCACCTGGGCGGTGTAGCCCTTGCCATTGGTCGTCTTGGTGACGTCGCGCTGGTAGCCCCAGATCGGATTGCTCGACTCGAACTGGGCATTGACCAGCACGTTGAGGCGATCGTCGGCGCTGTTGAAGCCGGTCGCGCCGCTGACGCGGAAGGTGCTGCCGCCGCCTTCGGTGTAGGTGCCGCCGCGCACGTTGAGTACGCTGCCGTCCATCCGCTCTTTCAGGATGATGTTGACCACGCCGGCAATCGCATCCGAGCCGTACAGGGAGGACTGGCCACCGGGCAGGATCTCGATGCGCTCGACGATGTCGATCGGGATGCCGCTGATGTTGTTGAACGTATCGCCGCCGTTGTACAGGGCGGGGTAGGACAGCATGGGCCGGCCGTTGATCAGGTACTTGGTGTAGCTCGGGCTCAGGCCGAACATGCCGGCCGCTTCAGCGCCCTGGGTGAACGAGGCGGAGGTCTGGCCGCCCTGCAGGCCGCCGGTGGTCAGCGAGGACTGCTGCAGCACATCGGCCACGCTGGTGAAGCCGCGGGTCTGGATGTCTTCGGCGGTGATGGTCACCACCGGGGTATGGGTTTCAATCTCGGTCTGCGGGATCAGCGAACCGGTGACGGTGACCTTGTCCAGGTTGGTGGTACCGGTGTCCTGGGCAAAGGCGGTGACGGCGCTGGTCAGCAGCATGCCGGTCAGTACGGCGGCGGTCAGCGGGTGGCGAGACAGAGTGGAGCTGTGGCGAGACATGGGCATCCCCGAGTGCGGTGTCGACGTGGGTAGGGCCGTCCATGGAAGCGATTACATCTGCGTGTGAAGCTTTCCGTGCTTCGTCATCGAACGTAACACGGGCTTAACGAGGCTTACACAGCTCAGTCACATAGCCATTGGCCATAAGGCTGGAGGTTCGATAAAAAGTGTTTGAAAATCAGTCGTGTATGAAAATGTAACAATTTGTAACAACGGAGTGGATGACGCAATGCTGAATGGTAGCGGTTGAAAACGATTACTGTTTCCGAGGTCGTCGTTCCGGTTTCGCTTCCTCTTTCGCGCCGGTGGCGGCGCGGGTGACGTGGCAGCCCCACAAACGCGAAACGCCCCTTTCGGGGCGCTCCGGATGGCGAACCGGCAGGGCAGGGCCCTGCACGGTCGCCGGTGTGGCCTGCGGCGGTTACTTGCCGAAGTCGTACTTGGCCTGGACGTACACGGCACGGCCGTACGCGTTGTACAGGCCGGTGTTGTACGGCGCACCCGAGGTGCCCAGGTAGCTGTAAGCCTGGCCGTCGGGCATCTTGTTGAACACGTTGTTGACCATCACCGACAGCGTCAGGTCATCCTGGGCGCGATAGTTCACGCTCAGGTTGTACGTGGTGTACGAGCCCCACTTGCCTGCCGCCTTGCCCGATGCCGGGTGGACGTAGTCATAGCCGTTGATGCCGGCCAGGTAGTTCGGGGTCTTGCCGATGTAGTTCGCGTACAGCGTGGTGGTGAACTTGTCGACCGACCAGCCCACGGAGGCATCGCTGCGGACCTTGGCGAAGTTGTCGTAGTTCCACATCGCGATCGGGTTGCCCAGCAGATCCTGGAACTCCTCACCCGGCTGCGACTGCACTTCACGCTTGAGCATGTTGGTGTAGTTGGCCGAGAACTGCAGCGAGCCGAAGCGGCCGATGTCCTGCAGATACTTGAAGCCGACCGTCACGGCCTGCAGATTCTGGCGAGCCACGTTCATCTTCGGGGTGTACAGGCTGCTCAGGTTGCCGGCGGCGTCGCGCACGACCCAGTCGGCCACGTTCTGGCAGCTGGCCGAAGAGCCGTTGGGCAGGCCGTTGCGGCAGTAGTACTCGGCCAGCAGAAGCTGGTCGGTGCTGGCCGTATCGACTTCGTTCTCGATCTTCCAGTTGTAGTAGTCGGCCGAGATGGAGAGGTTCGCCATCGGTGCCCAGACCACGCCTGCATTCCAGACATCGGCCGTGATCGGCTCCAGGTCCGGGTTGCCGGCCCGCTCGGAGTACACCGAGACGTTGTCGTGGTAACGGCAGTCGGCGGTGTTGCCCGGTGCATAGCCCAGGGTGCCGCAACGGTAGTAGTCGGTCGAGTTCGCGGCGTAGTACCCGCTCTTGCCCTGGAAGGCATCGGACAGGGTCGGTGCGCGGAACGCAGTGCCGTACTTGCCGCGGAACAGCAGGCTGTCGATCGGACGGTACTCCAGGCCCAGGCTGTAGGTGGCCTTGTCGACGGTGTTGTCGGCGATCTTGAACGCGTCATAGCGACCCGAAGCGGTCACCGTGACCTGCTCCAGCACCGGCATGCGCAGTTCGGAGGTCACCGCATAATTGCTGCGGTGGCCATTGCCGGCCACGGCCGAGGAGCCCCACACCTGGCCGTCCAGCAGGCGCTGGTCGGGGGAGTAGTCCCAGCCTTCGCTGCCACCTTCAACCACCACGGCGAAGCCGGCATCGCCGCCCGGCAGCGAGAACAGCGAGCCGTTGGTGATCTGCACGCGGCCCAGGTTCTGCCAGGTACGGCTGCGGTTGGTCGCGTAGCCGGTGAAGCTGGCGAAATCTTCCGGCGAGATCGGCGAGTAGAACGCGTCGTAGTTCGGGTTGTAGATGCCCCAGCCGTCGGCCGTGGTGCCCAGCTGCGGGCCCAGCACGTGTTCGGCGAAGTAGTTGTTGATCGGGTCCTTCCAACGCATGAACTTGTTTTCGGTGAGCTTGTACTCACCGCGGGTGAAGCTGGCGCTGTAGTCCCAGTTGCCGGCCATGCCCTTCGCGCCCAGGGTCACCTGGTAGGAGCGGCTCTCGTCACTGTTGAGGACGTCGTTGTAGCCCTGGCCACCGATGTCTTCCGGGGCGAACGCGCGCTGCAGGTTCACTACCTTGCCCGAGGACTGGTCGTAGAAGCCGCCCATGCCGCTCTTGGTGCCCCACCACAGGTAGCTCGAACCGGAGGTGTACTCGGTCTTTTCCTTGCTGTACAGCACGTCGGCGAACAGTTGCAGGTTGTCGTTGACGTCGAAGGTCATCGCCGAATAGAACTGGCCGCTGTCCTTGCCGTTCTTGAGCGTCTTGTAGCCGGCGCCGAAGTAGGTGCCGCACGACTGGCCGGTCGGGCGGGTGCCCAGCACGGTGGTGCCACCGAACTGGCTGGCCACGTTGGCGCAGTTGTTCGGGTCCATCATGTACAGGCGGTTGGTATCGGCGTCGATGACGGCGAAATCGTTGCTCGGCAGCTGCGCGGTGTAGCCGTTGGCATTGGTGGTGCGGGTCAGGTCGCGCTGGTAGCCCCAGATCGGGTTGCTCGACTCGATCTGCACGTTGACCAGTGCGTTGAAGCGGTCATCGAACGCGCTGAAACCGTGCGCGCCACTGAAGCGAACGCTGTTGCCGCCACCTTCGGTGTAGGTGCCGCCGCGCACGGAGATGCTGCCACCGTCCATGCGTTCCTTGAGGATGATGTTGACCACGCCGGCGATGGCGTCCGAACCGTACAGCGACGACTGGCCGCCCGGCAGGACTTCAATGCGCTCGACGATGTCGATCGGAATGCCGCTGATGTTGTTGAACGTATCGCCGCCGTTGTACAGCGCCGGATACGACATCATCGGACGGCCGTTGATCAGGTACTTGGTGTAACCCGGGTTCAGGCCGAACATGCCCGAGGCTTCCGCGCCCTGGGTGAAGGACGCCGAGGTCTGGCCGCCCTGGAGGCCGCCGGTGGTCAGCGAGGACTGCTGGAGGACTTCGGCCACGCTGGTGAAGCCGCGGGTCTGGATGTCCTGCGCGGTGATGGACATCACCGGCGTCTGGGTTTCGATATCGGTCTGCGGAATCAGCGAGCCGGTGACGGTGACTTTGTCCAGCGTCGTGGCTTTATCCTGTGCCATGGCCGGAGCGGCTGCGGTGGCGATCAGGGCGGAGAACAGTGCAGCGGCGAGCGTGTTGCGACGTGCGGTGGTGCTGTAATTCATTGATAGTCCATAGAACAAAACAGAAAGCACTGACGCCAATGATTCCCTCCCGGAACGCGCGGAAAACGCTCAACGTAGTGCGTTTCGACCGTAACATGAACTTAACGAAAATTGCATGGTTTCGTAGCAATCGGGATTTTCAGTCAGGTGCAGTCAAGGTTGTATAGTGTTGCGTCCAATTGTTGTGTTCCCGGAGTGCCCGCAGTGAGTGCCAGCCAAGTGCGTCGTCCCCACGCCAGCCAAGTGCAGAAGGGGTTGTCGCCGCATCCGCGCGTGCGCAACGTGATCGCAGTGGGGTCGGGCAAGGGCGGGGTCGGCAAGTCCACCACCGCGGTCAACCTGGCTGTCGCACTTGCCGCGCTCGGCGCGCGCGTGGGCCTGCTGGATGCCGATATCTACGGCCCCAGCGTGCCCGCCATGCTCGGTCTGAGTGGCCGTCCGGAAAGCCCTGACAACAAGTCGATCGAGCCGATGCGCGCGTTCGGGGTGGAGACCATGTCGATCGGTTACCTGATCGAGGACGAGACGCCGATGATCTGGCGCGGGCCGATGGCCACCTCGGCGATGACGCAGTTCTTCAATGACACGCTGTGGGACGACCTGGATTACCTGCTGATCGATCTGCCGCCGGGCACCGGCGACATCCAGCTCACCCTGACCCAGAAGATTCCGCTGGCCGGTGCGGTGATCGTCACCACGCCGCAGGACATCGCCACGCTGGACGCGAAAAAGGCGCTGAAGATGTTCGAGAAGGTGGAGGTGCCGGTGCTGGGCATCGTCGAGAACATGGCCGTGCATACCTGCAGCAACTGCGGCCAGGTCGAGCATCTGTTCGGCGAGGGCGGTGGCGAGCGCATGGCCGCCCAGTACGGGGTGCCGCTGCTGGGGTCGCTGCCGCTGGAGATCGGCATCCGTGAACAGGGCGATGCCGGTACGCCGATCACTGCTGCCGCGCCGGCGTCTTCTGCGGCCCAGGCCTACCTGCGCGCGGCCGAGCGGTTGATCGAGGAAGTGGCCAAGCGGCCGCGGGCAGCCATCCCGATCCTGTCCTCGTTGCTGTAAGGCTTTTGTTCCCTGCAGAAAAAACCGCCGGCATGAGGCCGGCGGTCAAGAGAGAAAGCAACGCGGGTTTTCGGCTTACCAGTCGTACTGCACCTGGAACCGGACATAGCGCGGATCGTTGAAGTACTTCGGCGTGTTGTAGTTGTAGAAGGTCCGGATGGTCGGTGCCGAGCTCGGGCGGCCGTACTTGGTTTCGTACACCTGGACCGGCTTGATGTTGTTGAAGGCGTTGATCACCGAGACCTGCATGCTCAGCCCTTCCAGCCAGTTCGGCGTGTAGGTGATGTTCGGGCTGACCGTGAACTGCCACGGCGTGCGGCCAGCGCTGCCCACCTTGGAGATCTCGTCGGTACCCTGTTCGCAGGTGTGGAACACGCCGGTATAACCGTACTCGGTGTCGAAGCTGCCCCAGCCGCCGCCGAGGCAGCTTTTCGGTGCGCCGGACTGGGCCAGCACGTTGACGCCGACCGACCACTCGTCGGTGAACTTGAAGCCGCCGAAGAGCTTGAAGCTGTGGCGGTGGTCGTTGAACAGGTAGCCATCAGCGCCGTACATGATCTCGGCAAAGTCGAAGTCCGAGGTCGTGCCGGTGTCATCCTGGCCGTTGGTGCTCTTGACCAGACCTTCGTAGTTGCCCTCCAGCTTGGACCAGGTGTAGGAGAGGCTGGCGTACCAGCGCTCGGTCTGCTTGTCCGCGCTCAGGGTGACGGCCTTGTAGGTGCGCTTGGCCTTCGGCCCCAGTGTGTCGCCCGGCACGTTGATCTCTTCCACCGTGCCATCGCCGTCGACATCCAGGGTGACGTTCAGGTCGCTGCCGGGGTTGTAGATCCAGCAGCCGGGCAGGCCTTCCGGCACGGTCCACGGGTCGGACCAGTTGGACAGGTCATAGCCGGCAGCGACTGCAGCGTTGTAGAGCGAGCGGGAGTCGCAGGTGTCATCGATCGCATTGTTGATACGACGGTAGGTGGCCTTGATGCCCACGGTCCAGTCATTGAAGAAATCGATCGACGAATTGATCTGCTGCTGGTAGCCCAGGATGACTTCGTCCTGGGTGTACGGCTTCAGGCCCCGCGACGCGACTGCGCGCGGATCAGGCGTAGCACCGCTTTCGCCGTTGATCACTGCGTCATACGCACCGTCCTCGAAGCTGCCGGTGACGATCGGCGAGCCGTTCGGATTGATGCCGCTGTAGGTGAAATACTCGTCCAGATAGTACGAGGCACTGGCTGCGCGCAGCGCGACGTTGGCGGCGATCGGCAGCGAGTACCGGCCAACCGAGGCGAACAGCTTGCTGCGACCGTCGCCCAGGATATCCCAGGAGAAGCCTGCACGCGGCTGCCAGATGTCATCCTGCTTGACGAAGGAGATGCCGTCCGAGTTCTTGTTGTCGAACGAGTCATTGCGGATGCCCGCATACAGCATGAAGTTCGGGGTGATCTGCCAGTTGTCCTGCAGGTACCACGACTGCTGCTTGATTTCGATGGAACCGCCGTTGCGGAAGTTCACCCGCTCGGCATAGTCATCTTCCAGGTACCACAAGGCCCCGCCGGAGTAGGACGTGCCCTGCACGGAGGTCCATTTCTCGTCGCTGTAGCCGAAGCCAATCTTGTGGTCGCCCAGCTGCCAGTCGAGATCCAGGCGGGTGCCTTTGCGCTCGTTGCGGCCGCCGAAGATGCCGACGGTGCTGGCCACGGCGCAGCCAATCTGCCGGCCGGTTCCGCCGGTCTCGGACCGGTAGTCCAGAACGTAGGGGCAGCTGCCCTGCGGGCTGTTGATGTCGCCGTCGTAGGTGCTCATCACACCGTCGGGGCTGATCGTGTGCTCCGAGCTGCGGTTGCGCATCTGGCCGTACTGCAGCGATGCAGTCAGGTTGTCGGTCAGGTAGCTGGTCCACTTGAAGACGTCGGTCTGGCCGCCGGACTTGCCGATCAGCGCGCCGAGGGCGCTGGTCTTGGCCGGTTCGCCACCACTGCTGGGATCATCATAGGCAGCGTTGTAGTAGTCGTAATTGTAGCGGCGGCTGTTGTCGAAACCGGTGTACTCGAGGTGGTTGCTGTCGTTGAGGTACCAGTCCAGCTTCAACAGCCAGTACGGGGTCTTGGACTCATAGTCGTAGGCCGACGTGGACAATGCGGTAGCGGAGGGCGGACGGCCATTGGTGGTGTACTGCGAGCCGCGGTTGCCGTAATTGCCGGTCTTGGAGTTGCTGAACTGGCCCATCGCAAACACGAACAGCTTGTCTTCGATCAGCGGGCCGCCGGCCCAGACGCTGTAGACGTTGGAGCTGCTGCTGTTGCGATCATAGGAACGGAAGAGCGAGCCATCGTCGTAGTACGTATCGGGCGCGCTCTCGCGCAGCGAATCCGGGGCGCCGGTCCAGCTGAAGCCACCCTTCCATTCGTTGGTGCCGCGCTTGACGTTGACGCTGGTCACGCCGCCGGTGGAGAAGCCGTACTGCGCGCCGTAACCGCCGGTCTGCACGTCCAGCTGGTCGATGGCCTGGTAGGGGATCTCGGAGAACGACAGGCTGTCGTACAGATTGGTGACGTTGAAGCCGTTGACGTAGTAGCTGTTCTCTGCGGCCGAGGCGCCGCCGAACGATGCCGGGCCGAAATATCCACTTGATGCAACGGTCCCGGGGGTGAGCAGCGAAACGCTCGTGATATCGCGTGCCACGGGGAGGGAATTGAGCTGGTCGGCGGTAAAGGTGGTGCGCGATTCCACGCTACCGAGATCGATGGCATTGGCCGCGCTGAGCGCGCGCACATTGACCGTGTCGAGGGAGGTGGCGCCGCTGGATGCCGAGGCGAAGCTGGCAGTGGTCGACTGGCCGGCGACGACATTGACGCGCGTGGTGTTCACCGCACTGCCGCCACTGAAGGTGGTGACCTCATAAGTGCCGATGGGCAACTGCGAGAAGCTGAAGCGGCCGTCGGTTCCGACGGTGACTTCGCGGGTGGCACCGGAGGCCAGGCTCTTGACCTGAACCTTCTCCGCCGTAGCGCTGCCGTTGATGTTGCCGGAGGTGCTTTGTGCGAAAGAGGTGCCGATGCATGCGCTCAACATCAAGGCGAGTGCGGTACGGGCGAACTTGCGTCCATGGATGGTGTGTTTCATCAGATTCCTTTGCGTGATGCTTTACGGTGACTGAATATCCCTACCTGAATCGAGCGTTCAGGCTTAATGAAACCATAATGAACAGTTCTTCGCGGCGCAACCATTCTGTAAAAATGAGATAATTAGAGGTTATATGTCTCACTTTAGAGCGAGAGTGGTTGGGCTGATTCGCGCCTTTCCCGGTCACGCTGAAGCGCGTAGGCGAGCATCACAGGTCGCTGTAGAATCGCTGGCCCGGGCGTCTGTCCAATTGTCCCCAGCCAGGATCGAACATGAGCATCAAGAGTGACCGCTGGATCCGTCAGATGGCCGAGCAGCACGGCATGATCGAGCCGTTCGAAGCTGGCCAGGTCAAGCAGGCCAACGGCCAGCGCATCGTCAGCTACGGCACCTCCAGCTACGGCTACGACGTCCGTTGCTCGCGCGAGTTCAAGGTGTTCACCAACATCAACTCCACCATCGTGGACCCGAAGCACTTCGACCCGGGCAGCTTCGTGGACATCGTGGGTGATGAGTGCATCATCCCGCCCAACAGCTTCGCGCTGGCGCGCACCGTGGAGTACTTCCGCATCCCGCGCGACACGCTCGTGGTGTGCCTGGGCAAAAGCACCTACGCGCGCTGCGGCATCATCGTCAACGTGACCCCGCTGGAGCCGGAGTGGGAAGGGCATGTGACCCTGGAATTCAGCAACACCACGCCGCTGCCGGCGCGCATCTATGCCAACGAAGGCGTGGCCCAGATGCTGTTCTTCCAGGCTGACAAGGACGATATCTGCGAGACGTCCTACAAGGACCGCGGTGGCAAGTACCAGGGCCAGACCGGCGTCACGCTGCCGCGGACCTGATGATCACGCCGGTGGCGCGGCGCACCTGATCGATCCCCGGGCGTGCTGCCGCGTCCGCGCCTGGTAGAGCCGACCGTTGGTCGGCTGCTTCTGCGGTTACCGTCACCCATCAAGGGGCGACCACAAAAAAAGCGCGGAGTACTCCGCGCTTTTTTTGTGGCTTGGTCCGACGTGCGGCGTGGTGATCAAAAGCAGCGGGCCCAAAAGCAGTGGGCCGAAAAGCAGCGGACCAACGGTCCGCTCTACTTGCGGCCGAACAGCAGGCCGATGCCAACCGCCACCAGCACGACCGGCCACCAGGTGAGGATCAGCTTTCCCATGTTCATGTTGGTCCAGCCCAGATTGCTGGCCAGCAGGAACAGGCCGACAAGGATCAGGACGATGGCGGCGACAAGGTTGGAACGCATCAGGGGCAGGGTCCGCTAGGGCTGGGGCGAATATCCTAGCCGTTCCTTCCAGAGTGCGACACGCTCGGCCAGCACCTCCGGGTCAAAACGGTGTGCCTGCCCCTGTCCCCAGACCGGGCCCGGCCATGCCGGATCGCCGACATGGCGCCCGATCACATGGAAATGCAGCTGGCGCACGATGTTGCCCAGCGAGCCGATGTTGATCTTCTCGACCCCATCGGTGCCCTTGAGCGCCTTGCACGCCCGGTTCAATTCGGTCCGCAGCTTGTCCTGCTGCTCGCCATCCAGGTCGATCCATTCGGTCACGCCACTCAGGCGTGGGACCAGGATCAGCCAGGGATACCTTTCATCGTTCATCAATCGCACTTGCGATAACGGCCCTTCTGCTACCAGTACGCTGTCGGTGGCCAGGCGTGAATCCAGTTCGAACTCGCTCATCCAAGATGCTCCGCAAAGAAGTCCAGGGTGCGTTCCAGCGCCAGGTGGGCGCTGTCTGGATCATACGCATGTCCGACGCTGCGGTTGAAGGCATGATCGGCCGGGTAGACGAACGTGGCCATCTGCGGCAGCTTCTCGCGGTGGGCCTTGATCGCTTCAGGCGGGATGCTCTTGTCCTGGGCGCCGAAGTGGAACATGACCGGCGCCTTGGGCGTTTCGTCCAGGTACTTCACATTGCGGGCGCCGTAATAGCTGACCGAGGGCAGGCCCAGGCGCAGCGCGGAGAGCAGGGCGATGCTGCCGCCCCAGCAGTAGCCCACCGTGCCGACCTTGCCAGCCGGTGCCAGCCGCGACGCGGCGGCCCGGACGATCTCCAGCGCTTTTTCCACTCCGAGTTCGTCCACCATCTGCAGGCCGGCGGCCACGCCTTCACTGTCATAAGGCAGTTCCGGCGGTTCGGTCCCGTCCGGGGCCGAATCGGCCAGGTCGAAGAACGAGGGGGCCAGCACCGCATAGCCCTTGGCGGCATAGTCGTCGGCCACCGCGCGGATGTGCGGGTTGGCGCCGAAAATCTCCTGGATCACCACCAGGCCCCCGCGCGGTTTGCCTGCCGGCGTTGCCTGCCAGGCGCGGACCGGTCCGTAATGCGTATCGAGCGTGATCCACTCACCCATGGTGCGAGACTCCGTTGGTTCAGGCATTCATTATCGGCCCCGCGCGGGTTAGCGTGATGTCAGCGGGCATGCGGTATCTGGCGGGATCGACCCGATCCGGTTCAGGGGCGCGGGCTGAACGCCGGTATACTTGCCGCCGTTTCCGGCCCCAGGTCCCCACGCCATTCCGGCATGGGCCCAGGCCCCCAGAGTCCTTGCGATCCATGTCCCAGCTGAACCCCAAAGTCGGCTTCGTCAGCCTTGGCTGCCCGAAGGCCCTTGTCGATTCCGAGCGCATCCTGACCCAGCTGCGGTCCGAGGGCTACGACATCGTTCCCTCTTATGACTCGGCCGATGTGGTGGTGGTCAACACCTGCGGCTTCATCGATTCGGCCGTGACCGAGTCGCTGGATGCGATCGGCGAGGCGATGAACGCCAACGGCAAGGTGATCGTCACCGGTTGCCTGGGCAAACGCCCGGAGCAGATCCGCGAGGCCTACCCGAACGTGCTGGCGGTGTCCGGTCCGCAGGACTACATGAGCGTGATGGAGGCCGTGCACGCCGCGCTGCCGCCCAAGCACGATCCCTTCGTGGATCTGGTGCCCGATTACGGCATCAAGCTGACCCCGCGCCATTACGCGTACCTGAAGATTTCCGAAGGCTGCAACCACAAGTGCAGCTTCTGCATCATCCCCTCGATGCGCGGCAAGCTGGTCTCGCGCCCGGTGGATGAGGTGCTGCGCGAAGCCGAGCGGCTGGTGCGTGGTGGCGTCAAGGAACTGCTGGTGGTGTCCCAGGACACCTCGGCCTATGGCGTGGACGTGAAGTACGCCGAGCGCATGTGGCGCGACAAGGCCTACCAGACCCGCCTGAAGGCGCTGTGCGAAGGCCTTTCCGAGCTGGATGCGTGGACCCGCATGCACTACGTCTACCCGTACCCGCACGTGGACGAGATCGTGCCGCTGATGGCCGAGAACCGGATCCTGCCGTACCTGGATATCCCGTTCCAGCATGCCAGCCCGCGCATCCTCAAGCTGATGAAGCGCCCGGGCGCGGTCGACAAGACGCTCGAGCGTGTGCAGCGCTGGCGCCAGCTCTGCCCGGACATCACGGTGCGCTCGACCTTCATCGTCGGCTTCCCCGGCGAGACCGATGCCGAGTTCGAGGAGCTGCTGAGCTTCCTGGACGAGGCGCAGCTGGACCGCGTCGGTGCGTTCGCTTACTCGCCGGTCACCGGCGCGACCGCCAACGATCTGCCCGGTGCGGTGCCCGAAGAAGTGAAGCAGGAGCGCCTGGCCCGCTTCATGGAGCGCCAGGCGGAGATTTCCGCCGCGCGCCTGGAAGCCAAGATCGGCACCGTGCAGCAGTGCCTGGTCGATGCCATCGAAGACGGCATCGCGGTGGCCCGTTCCAAGGCCGATGCGCCGGAGATCGACGGTCTGGTGCATATCCAGAACGCGGAAGAAGCCAGGCTGCGGGTGGGTCAGTTCGTCGATGTGGAGATCACCGAGAGCGACGACCACGATCTGTTCGGTGACGCGATCCTCGCCGCCGAAGCGCGCAAGCCGTTCGATCTGCACGTGCTGTGATCGTATCGGCGTCGGCTGCCGATACTGGCGGTCGACGCCGCTTCATCGCACCACCGCGCAACGCGGTGGATGCGGCCTGCTTCGCACAGCCGATCTATGCCGGGCTGCGCGAGTTCCAGGATCTGATGGGCGCACCCGACTGGCCCACCATCGCAGCACTTGATGCGCGCCTCGCGTTGCCAGACAAGCATCTGGCCGAGCAGGACGAGGCGTTGCTGGCCGACGGCCTGCACTATGAAACGCGCATCGCCGGGCGCGGCCGGATCGCCACGCGTGCGGACAACTGGCATGACCTGTTCAACGCCCTGATCTGGGCGCGTTACCCTGCCATCAAGCGCGCGCTCAACCAACAGCAATGCCGGCACATCGCGGCGATGGCGCCGGGGCAACGCAACCGTGCGCAGGCTGCACTGACCCAGTTCGACGAAACAGGCGTGATCGTGCGGGTGCGCGACCCTGCGCTGCTGGGCGCATGGGACCGGCACGACTGGCCGGCGCTGTTCGTGGACGGAGCAGGGCACTGGTGCAACGGTGATATCGCCGTCGCGGCGGTGATCGGGCATGCGCTGCTGGAGCAGGCCCTGCTGCCGGACCGCCTGCTGGTCGGGAAGTGCGTGCTGGTACAGGGCGATGACGATGCCAGTGCAGTCGCGGCGGTGGCGCAGGCCATCGCGGATGGTGGGCGGCTTGGTGATCCGCTGGAGCTGCGTCCGTTGCCGTTGGCGGGGATTCCCGGGTGGCACGCGCGGCAGGCGGCGGCCTTCTATGCGCGGGCCGACTACTTCCGCCCGTTGCGCCCGGGGCGCGTGTATCCCGCAGCGCTGGGGTGATTCGGCGGCTGCTCTAGCCCCGCTGGTTTCCGGCGCCACCTGTAGATCCACGCCACGCGTGGATGCACTTGCCGTCAGCCGGGATACGCCACCGACAGGATCGCAAACCCATGGCGGCCGCTGGGAAGTTCCACTTCGAACTCATCGTCCACGCGCTTCTTCAGCAATGCGCGGGCCAAGGGCGAATCGATGCTGATCCAGCCGGCACCGGCGTCGGTCTCGTCCGGACCAACGATGCGGTACACGTGGATATCGCCCGAGTCGACGTTCTCCAGCTCGACCGTCGCGCCGAAGAACACGGCGTTCGGATCGGTCGGCGCCGTATCGACGATGCGCAGCGCCTCCAGTCGCTTGGTCAGGTAACGCACGCGCCGGTCGATCTCGCCCAGCTGCTTCTTGCGGTAGGTGTACTCGGCATTCTCGGAACGGTCGCCTTCCGCGGCGGCTGCGGCCAGGGCCTTCACCACCTCCGGGCGCTTGTGCCGCCACAGTTCATCCAGTTCGGTCTTCAGCCGCTGATGGCCCTGTGCGGTGATCAGGGCCGTGCTTTTTTCCGCGGGGGGACGCCAACGCGACATCAGGTCTGCTTGTGCTCGTCAAAAGGTGCCGCGCCATGGGGCGCGACACGGAGTATCAGCGCTTTCCGCCGAAAATACCGCCCAGCAGGCCGCGCACGATCTGGTTGCCCAGCTTGGTGCCGACGGTACGGGTGGTCTGCTTGGCCATGGTTTCGATCATGCCCTGGCGGCGCTTGGTACCGAAGATCGCATCCTTGATGCTCTGCCCGAAGCCGCCCTCCTGCGCCTCATCCTGCTGGCGGGTGCGGGCCTTCGGCGCATCCGCCTGCTCGACCGTCTTCTGCGCGCGCTGCGCCAGCCGTTCCGCCGCCGAGTCGCGATTGATCGCGGTGTCGTAGCGGGTGCCGACCGGGCTGCCGGCGCGCACCTGCGCACGTTCGGCCTCGCTGATCGCGCCCATCCGGCAGCGCGGCGGTGCGATCTGGGTCTGCTGCACGGGGGAGGGGATGCCCTTGTCCTGCAGCGTGGAGACCAGCGCCTCGCCGGTACCCAGCTTGGCCAGCGTGGCAGCCACATCCAGTTTCGGATTGGGCACGAAGGTTTCGGCGGCGACCTTCACCGCCTTCTGGTCGCGCGGGGTGAACGCACGCAGCGCGTGCTGCACGCGGTTGCCGAGCTGGCCAAGAATGTTGGCCGGCACGTCATCGGGGAACTGCGAGCAGAAATACACGCCCACGCCCTTGGAGCGGATCAGCCGGACCACCTGCTCGATGCGCTGCGCCAACGCCGGCGGTGCGTCATCGAAGAGCAGATGCGCTTCGTCGAAGATGAAGACCAGCTTGGGCTTCTCCAGATCACCCACTTCCGGCAGTGTTTCGAACAGCTCGGAGAGCAGCCACAGCAGGAAGGTCGAGTACAGCCGCGGTTTCAGTACCAGCTGGTCGGCGGCGAGGATGCCGATCACGCCGCGGCCGTCGTGGTTGACGCGCATGATGTCGGCCAGCTCCAGCGCAGGCTCGCCGAAGAAGGCCTCGCCGCCGTCCTGCGACAGGCGCAGCAGCGAACGCTGGATGGCCGCCACCGTCTGCGCGCTGACCAGCCCGTATTCGGTGGAGATGTCCTTGCGCTCTTCGGCGACCAGGCCGAGCAGGGCGCGCAGGTCATCCAGGTCGAGCAGCAGCAGGCCGCGGTCGTCGGCGAGCTTGAACACGATGTCCAGCACGCCAGCCTGGGTGTCGTTGAGCTCCAGGATGCGGGCCAGCAGGGTCGGGCCCATCTCGCTCACCGTGGTGCGTACCGGGTGGCCGAGCTTGCCGTACAGATCCCAGAAAATGGTCGGGCTGGCGGCGGGCGCGTAGTCGGCCACGCCCAGGTCCTTCGCACGCTGCAGCAGCGCATCCGTCCCGGCACCGGCTACGGCGAGGCCGGACACGTCACCCTTCACATCCGCCAGGAACACCGGCACGCCGATCCGCGAGAAGCCTTCGGCCAGCGTCATCAGGGTGACGGTCTTGCCGGTACCGGTCGCGCCGGCCACCAGGCCGTGCCGGTTGCCCAGCCGCGGCAACAGAGTGACGGGGATATCGTCGGTGATGCCTTTGCCGAGCAGAATCGGATCCATGGTCAACTCGCAGTGTGAATAGGCGGGATTCTAAACGTCGGCACTGACCGGCCGGCAGACGGGTTGCCCCGATGCAAGCGGCACGGCTACTCTGCCCCATCGTTCGCACACAGTGCCAAAAATGCCCGTTCCTGTCTTGCTTGTCCGTGGTTGGCCGTTGCTGGCGGTCGCCGCGATGCTGTCGTTCGTCCCCGAGGCCCATGCCCAGCGCGTCTCCGCCCGCGACAAGGCCAAGGTGGAGGCGCTCGATCAGCGCATGACAGCCGCCGAGAAGCGCTACAACGCGGCGCTGGTGCTGGTGAACAATGCCGACCCGAAAGGCACCAGCGAGGCCGATGCCGCGCTGGAGGACATGGAGGATGTGATCAGCGCCTGCGTGGCCCAGAAGGGCTGCCAGGTCAGCAACCTGCTGCCGACCTACAAGCGCCTGCTCAAGAGCAACGCCGACAGCCAGCAGGACAGCGAGGACGGCACCGTCATCGCCGACGGCACCCTGCTGGAGGCCGACCCGGACCATGTCGGCCCGCTGGCTGCCGACGTGCCCGAAGCTGCCCGCGCCGCAGCGCTGCTCAATGACAAGCGCCACGCCTTCGACACCATGGTCGAGTACAACCCGGCCGTGCAGGCGGGCATCCGCCGCTGGCTGACCGACATGCGCCCGGCGCTGCTCACCAGCTACGAGAACTACCAGAACCTGCGGGCGGTGATGTGGCCGGAGTGGGAAAAGCGTGGCCTGCCCGAAGCATTGCTGTTCGGCATCATGGCCAAGGAATCCAACGGGCGGGTGCATGCGTCCTCGCGTGCGGGCGCGGCGGGGTTGATGCAGTTCATGCCGGCCACCGGCCGTCGTTTCGGCCTGGGCCCGGATGGCACCGGCTTCGACACCCGCTTCGATGCGCGCAGCGCGGCCGAGGCCAGCGCCACCTACCTCAACGAGCGCATGCGCGAGCTCAACAACAGCGTGGAGCTGTCGCTGGCCGGTTACAACGGCGGTGAGGGCCGTGCCATCCGGGTGTTCCGCCAGTATCCGGGCCAGAGCTTCTGGACCGACAGCGTCTACAACCAGTTCCCGGGCGAGACCAAGGACTACGTGCCGATGGTGATCGCCGCGGCCTGGATCTATCTGCACCCGCAGCAGTACGGCGTGGAGTTCCCGAAGATCAGCGCACAGCCGGCCACCATCCGCCTGGCCAAGTCGACCACGATCTATGAGCTGACCATCTGCCTGGGCAGCGCCGGCACCCGCGACGGCTACATGCGCGCGCTGCGCAACCTCAACCCGCGCTATGAGGCCGACGGCTGGATTCCGGCCGGCACCACGATCAACGCGACCACCCGCATCGCCGGGCTGTACAACCGCTTCTGTGTCAGCGGCCCGCGTGCCGATCTGGCCCGCACCCTGATCACCGCCGACCTCAATGCGGCGATCGTGCGTCCCACGGCCGTCAGCTACACCGGCAACGTGGCGGTGGGCAGCGTGGTCCCGGTCGCCCAGGCCCAGGCCATGCCGGCGGTGACCCCGGCTGCGCCCGTCGCCGTGCCGGTCGCCAAGCCGAAGGCCAAGCCGGCCCGCAGTTACAAGGTCGGCAAAGGCGAGACCCTTGGCAAGATCGCGGCCAGGTTCCAGTGCGACGTACCGACCCTGGCCCGGGCCAACGGCCTCAAGGCGCCGGCCTATTCGCTCAGGCAGGGCCAGAGCATCAAGCTGCAGGGCTGCGACAAGTAAGCCATAACCGGGTAGGCTCGCCGGCATCACGCCTGCGGCCGCCCGGCCCAGCACATCCATCGCAGCGTCGGCCACGGGTCGGTGCTCACCGCAACACGCAGACAGGACAGCAAGATGGATATCACCGCGATCAACGAGATGTTCGCCAACATCCGTGAAAACACCGATTGGGACCTCAACGGCCCGATGCTGTGGGGCTACTTCTTCGTCAACACCACCCCGGAGCCACTGCACGGCCTGGGCGAGAAGCTGGTCGAGATGGGGTACACCCTGGTGGAAGTGTTCGAGCCGGACCTGGAAGAGGGCGAGGCCCCGTACCACGTGCTGCACGTGGAGCGCGCCGAGGTCCACACCGAAGCCTCGCTGGATGCCCGCAACCACGAGCTGCAGGCGCTGGCCGAAGCGAACGGCGTGGAAGACTACGACGGCATGGACGTCGGCCCGGTCGAGGTCTGATCGAGCGGAACATCGCACACAAAAAAACGCCCCGGTTTCCCGGGGCGTTTTTTTATGGGCGTGAGCCCGGGTAGTGCCGGCCATGGGCCGGCACTACCGTCACTTCAGGGTGGCCAGCGCCTGCCCCAACTGCACCGCATGCTCGGCGTCCAGATGCGGCGCGAACTCGGCCACGCCCGGCGGCAGCAGCACGATCACGGTCGAGCCGTAATTGAAGCGCGCCATCTCCGCAAAGCGCTCCAGGGTGATGCCCTTGCCGCGGTAATCCTTGCGGGTGATGGTATCGCCGTAGGCCGGGATCTCCTCGCCGCCCCACACTGTCTCCACGCCGGAGACCAGCAGTGCGCCGACCATCACCGAGACCATCGGGCCGAAATCGGTATCGAAGTGACAGACCAGGCGCTCGTTGCGGGCGAACAGCCCGGGCACCTTGTTCACCGCCGCCGGCCCGACACTGAACAACCGACCCGGCACATGCACCGTCTCGCGCAGCGTGCCGGTCCACGGCATGTGCACGCGGTGGTAATCCTTCGGCGAGAGATACACCGTGGCGAACAGGCCGTGGTGGAAGACTTCCGCATCCTTGGCATCGCCCAGCAGTTCGGCGGCGGTGAAGGACTGCCCCTTGGCCTGGAAGATGCGCCCGTCCTCGATCGTGCCCAGCTGGCTGATCCGGCCGTCGGCCGGCATGACCAGCGTGCGCGGATCGGCATCGGCCACGCGCGCGCCCGGCTTCAACGCACGGGTGAAGAACTGATTGAAGGTGCGGTAGCTGCGCGGGTCCGGGTTGGCGGCTTCGGCCAGGTTCACGCCGAACTTGGCGGTCACGGTATCGATCAGCCAGCGCGAGATCCGCGGGTTGCTCGAGTACGCCAGTCTGCGTGCCATGGACGACAGCAGGCGGTGGGGCAGGGCGTAGCTCAGCGTGGTCATCAAACTCATGGGGCGGATTTCTCGGTCAGCAGTTGCAGGTCGCGGGCGATGGCCTGCGCTTGGAAAGGAGGGCGGATCAGGCCGGCCAGGCGGCCTTCCGGGTCCAGCACGGCCAGGCTGGCCGAGTGCTCGAGGGTGTAGTCCTCGGGGTTTTCATCGAAATGCTTGCCCGGCACCTTCTGGAACACGAAGCCCAGCGAGGTGGCGAAGCGCTCCAGCGAGGGCACATCCGCCGTGGCCGCCAGCGTGTCCTTGTGGAAGGCGTGGACGTACTCGCCCAGCCGCGCCGGGGTGTCGCGCTCGGGATCGACCGAAATGAAGACCAGCCGCGGGCGCAGTGTTTCAGGCAGGGCTTCCCACTGCTTCTGGGCCTGGGCCAGATCGGCCAGCGTGGTCGGGCAGACGTCCGGGCAGAAGGTGAAGCCGAGGAACACCAGGGTCCAATGGCCCTTCAGCTCGCCGGGGATCAGGCGGGTGCCGTCGGACTGGCCGAGGTTGAAATCGGGCAGCGGGCGCGGCTGCGGGTAGAACGTGATCGATTCCGTGGCGGGTCGTTCACCGCCCGGCTTGGGCGCGAAGACCTTCTGGGCCACGACCAGGCCCAGCCCAGCGGCCAGGGCGATCAGCAGGATGATGCCGACATTGCGATTGAACATAAGGGCCCCGTCCCGGAAGTGGCCACCATGATAGAGGGATGCGGGCGGTGGCGTCCCATGCGGCAGCCGCACCCGTTTCGACTGCAACGGATGCCCCGGCCCGCCCCAGCGCCTATAATCGAGGGCCACTTTGTCTGTTGCCCCGCCATGACTGCCGAAACGGCCGCCGAACTCCACACGATCATCGACCTGATCCGCTACGGCACCAGCCGTTTCAACGCCGCCGGGCTGACCTTCGGGCACAGCTACGACAACGCCCTGGACGAAGCCACCCAGCTGGTCCTGCACAGCCTGCACCTGCCGCACGACCTTGGCCCGGCCTATGGCCAGGCGCGCCTGCTGCAGGACGAAAAGGTCCGCGTGCTGGAGCTGTTCCAGCGCCGTATCGACGAGCGCATCCCGGCCGCCTACCTGACCGGTGAGGCCTGGTTCGCCGGCCTGAGCTTCAAGAGCGACGCGCGCGCCCTGGTGCCGCGCTCGCCGATCGCCGAACTGATCGAGTGCGGCTTCGAGCCGTGGCTGGCCGGCCGCGATGTCCATCGCGCCCTCGACCTGTGCACCGGCTCGGGCTGCATCGCCATCGCCATGGGCCACTACTACCCGAACTGGGAAGTGGATGGTGTGGACCTCAGCGACGAGGCCCTGTCGCTGGCCGAAGAGAACAAGGAACGGCTGCAGACGCCGAACGTCACCCTGCTCAAGTCCGACCTGTTCAACGGCCTGACCGGTCGCCATTACGACCTGATCGTCACCAACCCCCCGTACGTCACCAACGATGAGACCGATGCCCTGCCGCAGGAATACTCCTACGAGCCGGAAATGGGCCTGCGTGCCGGTGACGATGGCCTGGACCTGGTGCTGAAGATCCTGCGCGATGCCCCGCTGCACCTGAGCGAGGATGGCCTGCTGATCTGTGAAGTGGGCGAGTCCGAGCAGCACCTGTACAAGCTGCTGCCCGAAGTGGATTTCCGCTGGGTCGAGTTCAAGGTCGGCCAGATGGGCATCTTCGCCGTGGAGTGCCGCGAACTGATCGCGCACAGCGCCCGCATCACCGAACTGGCAGCGCAGCGGCCGTGAGTTCCAACAGCTTCGGCAAACTGCTGACCGTCACCACCTTCGGCGAATCGCACGGTCCGGCGATCGGCTGCGTGGTGGACGGCTGTCCGCCGGGGCTGGAGATCAGCGCCGACGAATTCGCCCACGACCTGCAGCGGCGCGCCACCGGCAAGAGCCGGCACACCTCCGCGCGGCGCGAAGCCGATGAGATCGAGATCCTGTCCGGGGTGTACGAAGGCCGTACCACCGGCACCCCGATCGGCCTGCTGATCCGCAATACCGACCAGCGCAGCAAGGATTACACCAACATCGCCCAGCAGTTCCGTCCCGGCCATGCCGACTACAGCTACTGGCAGAAGTACGGCATCCGTGACCCGCGCGGTGGCGGGCGCTCGTCCGCGCGCGAAACCACCATGCGCGTCGCTGCCGGCGTCATCGCCAAGAAGTGGCTGCTGCAGCGCCATGGCGTCACGGTGCGTGGCTATCTCTCGCAGCTGGGCGAGATCACCCCGACCGGCTTCGACTGGTCGGCGGTGGAAGACAACCCGTTCTTCTGGCCGGTCGCCGATCAGGTGCCGGCGCTGGAAAGCTACATGGATGCGCTGCGCAAGTCCGGTGATTCGGTCGGCGCGCGCGTCAACGTGGTGGCTGACGGCGTGCCGCCGGGCTGGGGCGAGCCGATCTACGGCAAGCTCGATGGCGATCTGGCGGCCGCGCTGATGAGCATCAATGCAGTCAAGGGCGTGGAGATCGGCGACGGCTTTGCCAGCGCCGCGCAGAAGGGCACCGAGCACCGTGACCTGCTCACCCCGCAGGGCTTTGCCAGCAACCATGCCGGCGGCATCCTCGGTGGCATTTCCACCGGCCAGCAGGTCACCGCCTCGATCGTGCTCAAGCCGACCTCCAGCCTGCGCCTGCCCGGTGCCACGGTGGACGCCAGCGGTGCCTCGGTCGAGGTGATCACCACCGGTCGCCACGACCCCTGCGTCGGCATCCGCGCCACGCCGATCGCTGAGGCGATGATGGCACTGGTGCTGATGGACCAGGCGCTGCGGCATCGCGCCCAGTGCGGCGATGTCGGCGAGATCACCCCGCGCATCCCGGGCACGATCGATGGCTGACCCGCGCCCCAAGGTCTGGGTCAGCCAGCCCCTGTTCGACGATGTCGTCGAGCAGCTCGGGCAGCATTTCGACCTGACCATGACCGGCGACGTCACCCGCTATACGCCGCAGGGGCTGGCCGAGCAGTTGGCTGGCGTCGATGGCGCGCTGATCACCCTCAACGAACGCATCGGCGCGGCCGAGATCGCCAACGCGCCGCGGCTGCGCGCGATCGCCAACGTCGGTGTGGGCTACAACAACCTGGATATCGACGCGCTCAGCACCGCCGGCATCCTGGCCAGCAACACCCCGGACGTGCTGACCGAAACCACGGCCGACCTCGGCTTCGCGCTGCTGATGGCCACCGCGCGCCGGATCACCGAATCCGAGCGCTGGTTGCGCGATGGCCAATGGGGCCAGTGGTCGTTCCAGACCATGCTCGGTGCGGATATCCACGGCAGCACGCTGGGCATCCTCGGCATGGGCCGCATCGGCCAGGGCATCGCCCGCCGCGGCGCGCACGGCTTCGGCATGCGCGTGCTGTACCACAACCGCTCGCGGCTGCCCGAGGCCACCGAGGCCGAGGTCGGTGCGCAGTACGTGGACCTGGACACCCTGCTGGCGCAGGTGGATCACCTCGTCCTGGTGCTGCCGTACAACGCCTCCTCGCATCACATCATCGATGCCGCCGCGCTGGCGAAGATGAAGCCGACCGCCACCCTGGTCAACATCGCCCGTGGCGGCATCGTGGATGAGCTGGCGCTCGCCGATGCCCTGGCCAAGGGTCGCCTGGCCGCGGCCGGGCTGGATGTGTTCGAAGGCGAGCCGACGGTGCGCCCGGAGCTGCTCGCCCTGCACAACATCGTGCTGACCCCGCATATCGGCAGTGCCAGCCAGGCCACGCGCCGGGCGATGGTGCAGCTGGCCGTGGACAACCTGACCGCCGCACTGGGGCAGGGGCCGAACGCGGGCCATCCGCCGAGCGCGATCAATGCCGACGCTGTCGCTGCCGTGAAAACCGGCGGCGCGACCGTGGGCGGCAAAAAAATCGACGACGCAAAACGATAGGGAACCGCGCTGGCCAACAGGCGAGGTTCCCGAACCGGAAGGTGCCGACCGTCGGTCGGTACGCATCCCCAAGGCACGGCAGGTACCGATCGTTGGTCGGCACGCACATTCAACATTCCGGCAGATACCGACCGTTGGTCGGTACGCCCAACACGAGGTTTCCCCATGAGCAATCCAGATCGTCGTTTCCACGTCGCCGTCGTCGGTGCCACCGGTGCTGTCGGCGAAACCATGCTGGCCATCCTGGCCGAGCGCAACTTCCCGATCGCCACGCTGAGCCTGCTCGCGTCCTCGCGCTCGGCAGGTGGCGAGATCGAGTACCAGGGCGAGAAGATCAAGGTCCAGGACCTGAGCACCTTCGATCCGAACGGCGTGGACATCGCGCTGTTCTCTGCCGGTGGCAGCGTCTCCAAGGAGTTTGGCCCGAAGTTCGCCGCCGCCGGTGCGGTGGTGATCGACAACTCCTCGGCCTTCCGTTACGACGATGACGTGCCGCTGGTCGTCTCCGAAGTGAATCCGGAGGCGCTGAAGCACCGTCCGCGCGGCATCATCGCCAACCCGAACTGCTCGACCATGCAGATGCTGGTCGCACTTGCCCCGCTGCACCGCCAGTACGGCATCGAGCGCATCAACGTGGCGACCTACCAGTCCGTCTCCGGCGGTGGTCGCTCGGCGCTGGAAGAGCTCGGCAAGCAGACCGGCCAGCTGCTCAGCTTCCAGGACATCGACCCGCAGCGCTTCCCGGTGCAGATCGCGTTCAACCTGATCCCGCACATCGATGACTTCCAGGACAACGGTTTCACCAAGGAAGAAATGAAGCTGGTCTGGGAAACGCGCAAGATCCTTGGCGATGACAGCATCCTGGTGAACCCGACCGCCGTGCGCGTGCCCGTGTTCTACGGTCACTCCGAAGCGGTCACCATCGAAACCCGTGACAAGGTCACCCCGGACGCGGCGCGCGAGCTGCTGGCGCGTTCGCCGGGCGTGGAAGTGGTGGACAAGCACGAGGCCGGTGGCTATCCGACCCCGGTCACCCATGCCTCGGGCACCGATGCGGTGTACGTCGGCCGCATCCGCGAGGATCTGTCGCACCCGCGTGGCCTGAATCTGTGGATCGTCTCGGACAACATCCGCAAGGGCGCGGCCCTCAATGCCGTGCAGCTGGCCGAGCTGGTCGCCGCCGAAGGCTGATCGCGTGGCTGTCGGCGGCATGGGGATGCCGCCGACAACCCGCATTGAAACATCGCCGATCACGGGGGGAGCCGTTATATTGGCCGCCATGAAGAACCGGGCTCCGGGCGCAGTGCGTCCGCTCAAGTATGTATCGACGCTGCTGCTGGCCCTGGCCAGCAGTTCGGCCATGGCCCTGGGCCTGGGCGATATCCGGGTGCTGTCCAAGCCGGGCCAGCCGCTGCTGGCCGAAATCCCCGTCATTTCCGCCGATCCGTCGGAACTGGAAAACCTCCGCGTCGCGCTGGCCTCGTCGGCCACGTTCGCCCGGGTGGGCCTTGAGCCGCCGTCCGGGCTGGTCAGTGAGCTGCAGTTCGAGCTGACCCGCAATGCGCAGGGCCGCGCCGTGGTGCGCGTGAGCAGCCAGGCACCGGTCGCCACGCCCTCGTTGAATTTCCTGATCGAAGCCGACTGGGGGCAGGGCCGCCTGGTCCGTGAGTATTCCGCCCTGGTGGACGCGCCCAACAGCGCCGCCACCGTGGCCGAGCCGGAGATCGTCGCCCCTGCCGGCGCGATGTCCAACGCCATCATCCGTGAGCCCGCACCTGTTGCCGCCACGCCGTCGCGTGGTGCGCAACCGGTCACCACGCCGCGCCCGGCCGCGCCACGTGCGGCACCCACTGCGCCGGTCGCCGCTGATGGCAGCGTCACGGTGCAGCGTGGGCAGACCCTCTCGCAGATCGCAGGCTCGCTGGCCCGCGAGCAGGGCATCAACCGCGACCAGGCGATGATCGCGCTGCTGCGGGCCAATCCCGATGCCTTCATCCGTGGCAACGTGAACCTGCTCAAACAGGGCGCGGTGCTGCGCACGCCGGGCGCCGACGGGGTGGCGCAGATCGATGCAAAGCAGGCTGCGGCGATCGTGCGCGAGCACACCGCGCAGTGGCGGCAGTCGCGTGCGGCGATCCCGCAACCGGCCGACAGTGGCGTCGTCGCAGCGCCGGCACCCGCCACCGTGGCCCCGGCCGCCACCCAGGGCGCTCGCCTTGAAATCGCGCCGGCCGTTGCCGCCGCAGGCACCACCGCAGGTACAACCACCGGCACCGCTGCCGGCACCGAGGGCGACATGCTGGCTAACGAACAACTGCGACAGGCCAAGGAAGACGTTGCCACGCGCGATGCCGAGATCCAGGAACTGCGTGAGCGCGTGGCCGAGCTGGAAAAACTCAAGGCGCAGCAGGCCTCGCTGATCGAGATGAGGGACACCGACCTGGCCGCCGCGCAACAGCGTCTGGAGCAGGCGCCCGGTACGCGCGACAGCGCCGGCGGTGGCTGGTACTGGCTGGGCCTGGTCGTGCTGCTGCTGGTGGTCGGGGCTGGGCGCTGGTGCGCCGCCGCAAGCCGTCGCCGCTGCCGCCACTGGCGCGTGATGGGCTCGACGGCGCCTCGCTGGCCGCGGCCGTGCCGGCGGCCGATGATGGGGACGAACTGGCCGCACACCGCGATGACGCGCACCGCTTGCCCGACGAGCAAGCCGTTGCCGACGCCGACGTCTATGCCGGGCTGCGCCGTGAGCCGGTCTTCTCGCCCACGCCTTCCATGCACGACGCCGAGCCGCAGGTTCCTCTCGATGATCCTCGCTGGAGCGCCCCCGCGACGGACGAAGCGCCGGTGTTGCCGGAGGTCGAGGCCACGGCTGCATCCGCCTACGGCATCGAGGCCGACGCGCAGCATGTGACCGTGGACGATGCGCTGTTCCGTGACCCGGCACCGCTGATCGAGCCGCCGGCGCACGCGTTGGAAGCCCAAGCGCACCCCTCGTTCCGCGGCGTCTTCGAATTCCCGGACGAATCCGCGGCGGGTGAAGCGCACGGTTCAGAGGCGAGCGATCATCCTGAGGGTCTCGACGCTGCGCCGGCCATCGCAAGTGCGGATGACACGGCCCGCGCGGATGACATTGCCGATGCCGCTGCTCCGCCGGCCGACGAGGCCCCCATCGCCCCGGTCGGCAGCCCTGGCCGCGACCGCCTGGAACTGGCCATTGCCTATCTGGACCTCGGCGACGCCGAGACCGCGCGCACCCTGCTGCACGAAGTGGCCGTCGGTGCCGACCCGCACAGCCAGGCCGAGGCGCGCGAACTGCTGGCGCGGCTGGGATGAGCCACGTCCGCCCGATGGCAACCCGCGCACGCCCGCTGGAGCACGTCGCGTTCGCTTCCAGCGAACCGGCTGTGTGGTCCGAGCGCGACGCTGCCTGATGCACCACCCGGCGCCTGCGCCGGTCCCCCAAAACACAGAGGTTCACCATGCGCTACGCACTGGGCGTGGAATACGACGGCAGCGAATTCAAAGGCTGGCAGCAGCTCGGTGAGAGCGGCTGCCCGAGCGTGCAGGCCAGCCTGCAGGAAGCGCTGTCCTCGGTGGCCAATGCGCCGATCCAGGTCGTGTGTGCCGGGCGTACCGATGCCGGCGTCCACGGCGAATGCCAGGTCGTGCATTTCGATACCGATGTCGTGCGCGATCCGCGCAGCTGGATGCTGGGCACCACCACCCGCCTGCCGCGCTCGATCGCCGTGCGCTGGTGCGTTCCGGTGGCCGATGAGTTCCATGCGCGCTTCGCCGCGCGCGCGCGACGCTACCGCTATCGCCTGCTCAATCGCCAGGTCCGCCCGGCGCTGTATCGGCAGACCTTGAGCTGGGAGCGCCGGCCGCTGGATGCCGGGCTGATGCATGCGGCAGGGCAGGCCCTGCTGGGCGAGAACGACTTCAGTGCCTTCCGCAGCGTGCAGTGCGAGGCCCTGCACGCGCGCCGGAACATGCAGTCGCTCTCGGTGACCCGCCAGGGCGAGGTGGTGGAGGTCGCCGTTCAGGCCAATGCATTCCTTCATCACATGGTGCGCAATATCGTCGGTTCACTGATTCTGGTCGGTTGTGGTGAGCAACCGGTCTCGTGGATGGAGCAGTTGCTGGCCGGGCGCGACCGTACCGTCGCCGGCCCGACCGCTCCGCCGCAGGGATTGGTCTTCGTTGGTCCCCTGTACCCCGACAACTGGCAGCTGCCTGCCGAGGTCACCTTATGAGCCGCTCCTTCTACCGCACCCGTATTAAGTTCTGCGGCATGACCCGTGCCGGTGATGTGCGCCTGGCCGGCGAGCTCGGCGTGGACGCGGTCGGCTTCATCTTCGCCCGCGAGAGCAAGCGCCGGGTCGCCCCGGCCGAAGCGCGCGCCATGCGCCAGGCGATCGCGCCGATGGTGGATGTGGTGGCCTTGTTCCGCGACAACAGCAAGGAAGAGGTGCGCGAGGTACTGCGTACCGTCCGGCCGACCCTGCTGCAGTTCCACGGGGACGAAGACGAGTCGTTCTGCCGCAGCTTCAACATGCCCTACCTGAAGGCCGTGGCGATGGGCGGCAAGGATGAGGTCAACGCCCGTCAGCTGCAGCTGCGATACCCCAGCGCGGCCGGATTCCTGTTCGACAGCCACGCTCCCGGCGGCGGCGGCGGAACCGGCGTGGCCTTCGACTGGACCCGCCTGCCGACCGGTCTGCACCGGCCGTTCCTGCTGGCCGGGGGAATCACCCCGGACAACGTGTTTGATGCGATCGTGGCGACCCTGCCATGGGGCGTGGATGTCTCCAGCGGTATCGAGTCCGAGCCGGGCATCAAGGACGGCTACAAGATGCGCAAGTTCGTGGAAGAAGTGCGCCGCGCCGATTGCCACGAAGCGGATTGATCCGCAGGCCCCACGCGTAGGCCACGACCGTTGGTCGTGGCGCGCTCATCCCGTCAGCTGCGCCGTGAGCCAGTCCGCCAGCGCATCCACCCGGGGGTCCGCCGCGCCCTCCGGCGTCGCCAGAACCCAGAACCCGCCGGTTGCGCCGAATCCCCACGGTGCCAGCAACCGACCTGCGGCCAGGTCATCGGCGACCAGCGGCTCCGGCGCGATCGCCACGCCAAGGCCCGCGACCGCCGCTTCCAGCAGGTAGTACAAATGCTCGAAGCCGCTGCCCAGCTGCAACTGCGCCGGGTCCAACCCGTGCGACAGCGCCCATGCCGGCCATGCCTGCGGGCGCGAGGTGGTGTGCAGCAGGGGCTCGGCCAGCAACGCTGCCGGCGGCTGATGGCGCAACCGTGCCCCCGCTGGGTGGTGGGGGCTGATCACCACGCCCACCCGCTCGGGGGCCAGTTCCCGCACCTGCCACCCACGCGGCCACGGTGGCTGGGCCAGCAGCAGGACCGCATCCAGACCCTGCTGTTCGCTGGTGAAGCTGCCGTCCTGCGCAGACCAGTGCAACGGCAGCTGGGGCAGGGCGCTCTGCAGCGCCTGCAGGCGCGGAATCATCCAGCGCGCCAGGATGCTGCCACTGCAGCCGAGCACCAGCGCTTCGGGCCGCTGTTGGCGCTTGAGCGCCACGACCGCCTCGCGGATCTGTTCGAAGGCGCCTTCGCAGGCGGCCTGCAGGTCCGTGCCGGCGCGGGTCAGGCGCAGCCCACGGCCTTCCCGCTGGAACAACGCAACGCCCAGGTACTCTTCGAGCAGACGCAACTGGCGGCTGATCGCGCCATGGGTGACATGCAAGGCGTCGGCCGCCCGGCCGACCCCGCCCAGGCGGGCGGCCGCCTCGAAGCTGCGCAGCGCATTGAGCGGGGGCAACGGTCCGTCGGTCATGTGAGTTTTCCTGACAGGTCGCGACAGATATTATCGATATTCCTGTCATGACAGGTGCGTTAAATTGGCAGCCTGTCTCCACCGGCTGTCGCGCTATGTCCGCTTCCCCCACGTCCCCCATCGTCGATTTCCACGCCTACCCCGATGCCAACGGCCATTTCGGCCGCTATGGCGGGAGTTTCGTCGCCGAGACCCTGATCGGGCCGTTGCAGGAGCTGGCCGCCGCCTATGACCAGGCACGTCGCGATCCGGCCTTCATCGCCGCCTATGACAAGGACCTGACCCACTACGTGGGCCGTCCCAGCCCGATCTACCATGCCGAGCGCCTGAGCCAGCAGGTCGGCGGTGCGCAGATCCTGCTCAAGCGCGAGGACCTCAACCACACCGGCGCGCACAAGATCAACAACACCATCGGCCAGGCGCTGCTCGCCGCGCGGATGGGCAAGAAGCGCATCATCGCCGAAACCGGCGCAGGCCAGCATGGCGTGGCCAGTGCCACCGTGGCCGCACGCCTGGGCCTGGAATGCGTGGTCTACATGGGCGCCACCGACATCGAGCGGCAGAAGATCAACGTCTACCGCATGAAACTGCTCGGCGCGACAGTGGTGCCGGTCACCTCCGGCTCGGCCACCCTCAAGGACGCGCTCAACGAGGCGATGCGCGACTGGGTCACCAACGTGCGCGGCACCTTCTACATCATCGGCACCGTGGCCGGCCCGGATCCGTACCCCCGCATGGTGCGCGATTTCAACGCGATCGTTGGCCGCGAGGCGCGCGCTCAGATGCTCACCGATTACGGCCGCCTGCCCGACGCGATCACCGCCTGCGTCGGTGGCGGCAGCAATGCGATCGGCCTGTTCCACGCGTTCCTCAACGATCGCGACGTGCGCATCGTCGGCGCCGAAGCGGCCGGCGATGGCATCGAGACCGGCCGTCATGCCGCCTCCATCGCGGCCGGCCGCCCGGGCGTGCTGCATGGCAACCGCACCTATGTGATCTGCGATGACGACGGCCAGATCACCGAAACCCATTCGGTCTCGGCTGGCCTGGACTACCCGGGCGTCGGCCCGGAGCACGCCTTCCTGGCCGATGCCGGGCGCGCCGAGTACGTGGGCATCACCGATGACGAAGCGCTGGCCGCGTTCCACCAGCTGGCGCACAGCGAAGGCATCCTGGCGGCGCTGGAATCCAGCCATGCGGTGGCGCAGGCGATCAAGATCGCCCGCGAACTGCCGCGCGACAAGCTGGTGCTGTGCAACCTGTCCGGCCGCGGCGACAAGGACGTACACACCATCGCTGCGCGCGAGGGTCTGGTGCTGTGAATCCGCTGCTGCGCCAGGGAAGTGCGCTGCTGATGGTGGTCGGCCTGACCGGATGCACCCCGCCGGATCCGCCGGTGCTGCCGGCACCTGCCGCAGCGGTCGGTGCGGTCGCACCGGCGCGGCAACTGGCCAGCAATGACGATGACATCGCCAATCGCCCGATCGAGGACGAGCCGGCGCCGCCTGCCGCGGCGGAGGCCACCGTGGCTGACGAGGCCGCCCCTTCGGTGGTCTCGGTCGCGCTGGATCATGCCGGCGATGTGCTGATCGGGCAGCGCTTCACCGAGCTCGCCGCCGACGGCCCCTGGCATTCGGCCGGGCTGAGCGAGGGCGAGCCGAGCGGTGCGTGCGAGTACTACGAGCGGGGCAACCTGCCCGAGGGCGTGTCGATGATGGTCGATGACGATCACGTGCAGCGCTTTGAACTGGCCCCGATCGAGGACTCCTACGAGGCCATCACCCAGCCGGGGCCGTTCGGGCTGCGCCTGGGCATGACGCTGGATGAAGCGCTCAAGCGCTTGCCGCCGGGCAGTACGCGCGCACCGCATGCCTATGACCCGGAAACGGGCGAATACCTGACCTGGCAGGACCCTGGTTCGGATCTGGCGATCCGGCTGGAGATCTTCGACGGGGTGATATCGAAGCTGTACTGGGGCGCCAGTGGCGCCGTTGAACTGATTGAAGGATGTGCCTGAGATGTCCGTGGACCGTATCGATGCCTGTTTTGCCCGCCTGCGCGATGAAGGTCGCAAGGCGCTGATTCCCTTCATCACCGCTGGTGACCCTGGCCTGGACGCCACCGTGCCGGTGATGCACGCCCTGGCGGCTGCCGGTGCGGACGTCATCGAACTGGGGGTGCCGTTCTCCGACCCGATGGCCGACGGCCCCACCATCCAGCGCAGCTCCGAGCGCGCCCTGGGCCGCGGGGCGGGGCTGCGCTACGTGCTGGAAACGGTCGCAGCCTTCCGGCGGGACGATGTCACCACGCCGGTGGTGCTGATGGGCTATCTCAACCCGATCGAGATCCATGGCACGGCCCGCTTCGCGCAGTCGGCGATCGCCGCGGGCGTGGACGGCATCCTGCTGGTCGACCTGCCGCCGGAAGAAGCCGCCGAAACCCGTGAGATCTTCACCGCGGCCGGTCTGGCGCTGATCCTGCTGGCCTCGCCGACCACGGCCGACGCTCGTCTGGATACCTTGTCCGCGATGGCCGAAGGGTACCTTTACTACGTCAGCTTTGCCGGCGTGACCGGCGCATCCGAACGGCTGGACAGCAGCGCCGCCAGTGCCCGCCTGCGCGACCTGCGCAGCCGCTCCAGCGTGCCGGTGGTGGCCGGCTTCGGGATCAAGGATGCGGCCAGTGCGGCGGCCATGGCCGTCGAGGCCGATGGCGTGGTGGTGGGCAGTGCGCTGGTGGCCGCATTGGGCGAGGCGCCCGATGCCACGGGCGCAGCACGGACCGCGCAGGCATTCCTCACGCCGCTGCGACGCGCTCTCGACGCCGCCTGAAGCACGCAAACGTACGTACCAGAATGGTTTACGTCAGCCCCCCGGCAACCCCCGGGGGGTGCCCGAGCATGGAAACGGTGAGCTAGACTGTCCGCCTTTGCGGCCCCCGGGCCGCCCTGAACGGAAGTAGCATCCCGCATGAGTTGGCTCAGCAAGTTGATGCCGTCTGGCATCCGCACCGACAACGTCCCCAGCAAGAAGCGCAGCGTCCCCGAGGGCCTGTGGGAGAAGTGCAGCAGCTGCGGCAGCGCGCTCTACCGTCCTGAGCTGGAAGAGAACCTGGAAGTCTGCCCCAAGTGTGGCCACCACATGGCCATCCGCGCGCGTGCGCGCCTGGCCGCGCTGTTCGATGCGGACAGCACCACCGAGATCGGTGCGCGCCTGGGGCCGACGGACCTGCTCAAGTTCAAGGACCAGAAGAAGTACAGCGAGCGCATCAAGGCCTCGCAGAAGAACACCGGCGAGTACGACGCACTGATCGCCATGCAGGGCCTGATGAAGGGCCGCCCGCTGGTCGCCTCGGCGTTCGATTTCGCCTTCATGGGCGGCTCGATGGGATCGGTGGTCGGTGAGCGCTTCTCGCTGGCTGCGGAAAAGGCATTGGAGATCGGTGCGCCTTATGTGTGCTTCTCCGCCAGTGGCGGCGCGCGCATGCAGGAAGGCCTGTTCTCGCTGATGCAGATGGCCAAGACCTCGGCCGCGCTGGGTCGCCTGCGCGATGCCGGCCTGCCGTACATCTCCGTGCTGACCCACCCGACCACCGGTGGCGTGTCGGCCTCCTTCGCGATGCTGGGCGACATCAACATCGCCGAGCCGCAGGCACTGATCGGCTTCGCCGGCCCGCGCGTGATCGAGCAGACCGTGCGCGAGAAGCTGCCGGAAGGGTTCCAGCGTTCGGAGTTCCTGCTCGAGCACGGCGCGATCGACCAGATCTGCGACCGCCGCGAGATGCGCGATCGCCTGTCCGAAATCCTGGCCATGCTGGCACGCCAGCCGGCGCCGGCACCGGACGCGGCGGCCTGATGGCGTCGCGCAAGTATTTCGGCACCGACGGCATCCGCGGCAAGGTCGGTGAGGGCGTCATCTCCGCCGATTTCGTGCTGCGTCTGGGCAATGCGCTCGGGCGCGCGCTGACCGAGCGCAACGGGCACCGCCCGGTGGTGGTGATCGGCAAGGACACCCGCATCTCCGGCTACATGTTCGAAGCCGCGCTGGAGGCCGGGCTGGTCGCGGCCGGTGCGGACGTGCAGCTGCTGGGCCCCATGCCGACGCCGGCGGTGGCCTTCCTCACCCGCACCCTCGGTGCGGATGCCGGCATCGTCATCAGCGCCTCGCATAATCCGCATTACGACAACGGCATCAAGTTCTTCTCCGCCGATGGCGAAAAGCTCGATGACGCCACCGAGCTGGCCCTGGAAGCGGCGCTCGATGCGCCGTTCACCACGGTCGAGTCCGAGCGGCTGGGCAAGGCCATGCGCGCGCGGGATGCGGTCGGCCGCTACATCGAATTCTGCAAGGCCAGCGTGCCGCGCGGGTTCGATCTGCGTGGGCTGAAGATCGTGCTCGACTGCGCGCACGGTGCCACCTACCACGTTGCCCCGCTGCTGTTCCGCGAGATGGGCGCGCAGGTGGTCAGCATCGGTGATGCACCCAACGGGCTGAACATCAACGATGGCGTCGGCTCGATGCACATCGACAATCTGGCCGCGAAAGTGCGCAAAGTCGGCGCTGATTTCGGCATCGCCTTCGACGGTGATGGCGATCGCGTGCTGATGGCTGATGACCAGGGCAATCCGGTCGATGGCGATGACCTGCTGTTCGTGCTGGCCCAGGCCTGGCAGCGCAGCGGTCGCCTGCATGGCCCGGTGGTCGGTACGTTGATGACCAACTTCGGCCTGGAGCAGGCACTGGAACGGCTGAACATCCCGTTCCAGCGCAGCAACGTCGGTGACCGGTACGTGCATCAGGCGCTGGTGGAAAACAACGGCGTGCTCGGCGGCGAAGCGTCCGGCCATCTGCTGTGCCTGGACCGCGCCACCACCGGTGATGCGATCGTCAGTGCGCTGCAGGTGCTGGAGGTGCTGCGCCGTGACGGCACCTCGCTGCGCCAGGTGCTGTCGGTACTCAACAAGGTGCCGCAGAAGACCGTCAACGTGCGCCTGCAGGGCGCTGCCAAGGCCACCGTACAGGCCGAGAGCGTGCAGGCTGCGCTGCTGGCTGCACAGCAGGCAGTGAAGGGGCGCGGCCGCGCGTTCCTGCGGCCCTCGGGCACCGAGCCGGTGGTGCGTGTCACCGTCGAGGCCGACAGCGCCGAGTTGATGCAGTCCACGCTGGACAGCCTCTCGGCGGCGGTGAAGGCGGCGGCCGCGGCCTGAGCCGGTAAGCTCGGCCGGAAACTGGAAACGCCCCGGGAAACCGGGGCGTTTTCGTTGCGGCGGGGTAGCGCGTTACGGCCCCGGCACCATCTTCTTTTTCTTCGCCTTGAAGCGGTTGAACAGTGGCGCGACCAGCGGGTGGTAACTGTAGGCGATGCGCTTGCGCAGCCAGCTCGCCGGCCGGTTGCGGATCGCGAAGCGGTAGATGTGTTCCGGATCGCCACCGACCACGTTGCGGCCGAACGGATGGGTGGTATGCAGGTACTTGAAGCCGTGCGCCCGCGCGATCTGCACATAGTCCTCGTCGAAGTCGCCGTACGGCCAGCACAGAGTGTCCGAGACCTCGCCCAGCTGCTGCTGCAGGACATCGCGCGCCACCGACAGGTCGCCGGCGATGCCCTGGCGCTTGTGCTCGCGGGAGATCGCCTGCTTGAGCCAGCGGGTGTGCGTGTGCGTATGGCAATGTACTTCGAAGGTGCCGGCGGCGATCATCGCGCGCGCCTCGCTCCAGCGCATCATCACATCGTCCGGGCGGTTGTCGCGCAGGATCGCCTCCTCGCAGCCGCGATGGTCCGGTGTCGCGGGCAGGGTGGCGCCGGGCTGGCCCGCATGCGGGCGGACATCGCCTTCGCCCATCCAGCCGGTCACCACGAACACGACCGCGTGCATGCCGTACTTGGCCAGGATCGGATGCGCGTACACCCAGTTGTCCAGGTAACCGTCATCGAAGGTGATCACGATCGACCTGGCCGGCGTCGGCTTGCCCGCGAGGAAATCCGCGTACTGGTCCAGCGTCAGCGAGGTCCAGCCATTGGCCGCCAGCCAGGCGATCTGGCTTTCGAAGTTTTCCGGCGAGACCGTGATCATCCCCGGGGACGGGGAGACATGGTGGTGCATCAGCACCGGGACGGATCTAGCGTTGGCCATGGCCCAGTTCCTTCAACCACTGGTGGTAATAGTGTTCGGTCGCTTCAGTGTGACCGGTCGGGGTGAAGCGGTGCGCGCTGCGCATCCATTCCCAGCCCGCCAGGCCCATCTGCTGGCGGCGGTCGGGCTGTTCGATCAGGGTACGCAGTGCGTTGGTCAGCGCGGCCTGGTCGCCCAGCGGCGCGAGCAGGGCATTGCTGCCTTCCACCACCATCTCCGGCACGCCGCCCACGCGCGTGGCCACGATCGGCACGCCGACGTAGGCGGCCTCGAGGAACACCGTGCCGGCCGCTTCCTTGTGGGTGGCCAGCGCGAAGATATCGAAGCCGGCCATCAACCGGCAAGCGCCCTGGCGGTAACCCAGCAGGTGCACCTGCGCGGCGATGCCGAACTGCTCGCGCAGGGCGATCAGGCGATCCATCACCGGCTGGCCATCACCGACGATCACCAGCTGCACGCGCGGGTTGGCCTGGCAAAGTGGCGCCATCGCCTTGAGCAGCTCCAGGTGGCCCTTGGGTTCGCGCAGCACTGCGACACAACCGACCACGATCTGCTCGTCGCTGAAGCCCAGTTCGGCGCGCACGTCGGCGCGGGTGTCCTGCAGGCACTGCCACGGGTCGCGCTTGGCGATCTGCGACCACTGCGGCGGCACCGCGATCGGCGGGACGATTCCCACACGCGCATCGTCGATGCCGCGGCTGACCATCAGTTTCTTGACGAAGCTGCTCACGGTCATCACCCGGTGGGGCAGGCCGGTGTAGGTCAGCAGCGAGTTGATCGGGCTCATCAGGTGGCGCGAACGCACCACCAGCGGCGTGCCACCCAGGCGGGCGCCGGCGGCGGCAATCAGGCTGTCGCGGCGGCTGGTGGTGTTGACCACGTCATAGCCATGGCGACGTACCAGGCGCGAGACCGACCAGATGCCGCGCAGCATGCGCAGCAGGCCGCCCATCCTGAGCGCGTGCACGGTGAAGCCGGCTTCGCGTGCCATCTCGCCCAGCCGCGCGCCGGGCTGGCACAGCAGCGAGACGTCATGGCCGCGATCGCGCATGGCCAGCATGTGGCGGTAGATGTAGATCTCCTGCCCGCCAAATCCCTTGGCAGCCTCGGTATGGAGAATTTTCAGTGGAGCGTTCATCGGTGGACAGTCCATGTGTGGAAACGCGCCCGCGGCAGGCGCGGGCGGCCGTCGTCATTGCCTGCGGAATCGCGCCAGCGCATCCCATGCGCTGTGCGGTGCCGTGGGTGGGAGGTCGTGCGTGCACATCGGCCACGGGGTCGGCCCTGCCGGCGTGAGCCGGCGCAACGCCATCGGCGATGAGGGGAGGGCAGGGCATCCATCAGGCGGGCGGGGCAAGGAGTAAAGGGGGCAGCGCGTCAGCGTCACCGTTGGCCCGTTCTGGCCGTCTGGGCGCGCGCATTGTATCGGTTTGTATCAATGTATCGGTGGCGGGGTTGGCCCGATCTGGCACAATGTTCAGCCGGGCCACAGCTGGCCCACCGACCACCATGAACAAGCAGGAATCGCTGTGAGCCAGATCCCCACCCTCGACATCACCCGTTTTGACACCGACCGCGATGCGTTCGTGGCTGAGCTGGGTGCGGCCTACCGCGAATGGGGCTTTGCTGGCATCCGCAACCACGGCATCCCGCAGGCCGACATCGACGCCGCCTACGAGGTCTTCAAGGCCTTCTTCGCGCTGCCCGAAGAAACCAAGCGCCAGTACCACGTGCCGGGCAGTGGCGGCGCGCGCGGCTACACGGCCTTCGGCGTGGAGACCGCCAAGGGCTCGCAGCACTTTGATCTGAAAGAGTTCTGGCACATCGGCCGGGAGATCCCGGACGACTCCCCGTACCGCGAGGTGATGGCCCCGAACCTGTGGCCGAGCGAGGTGCCGGGCTTCCGCGAGCGGGGCTACGGGATCTACCAGGCGCTGGACAAGCTGGGCTCGCGCGTCCTGTCGGCGCTGGCGCTGCACATTGGCCTGCCGGAGGATTTCTTCGCCGACAAGACCAACAACGGCAATTCGATCCTGCGCCCGATCCATTACCCCCCGATCACGGCGGAGAACATCCCGAACGTGCGCGCCGGGGCCCATGGCGACATCAACTTCATCACGCTGCTGGTCGGCGCCAGTGCGGCCGGCCTGGAAGTGCAGTCGCACGAGGGCAAGTGGGTGCCGTTCACCTCCGACGCGGACACCATCGTGGTCAACATCGGCGACATGCTGCAGCGCCTGACCAACCATGTGTACCCCTCCACGATCCACCGCGTGGTCAATCCCCCGGGCGAACAGGCGCGCCAGCCGCGCTACTCGGTGCCGTTCTTCCTGCACCCGAACCCGGATTTCCTGATCGACGTGCTGCCGACCTGCATCACCCCGGAGAACCCGAGCCGCTACCCGGAGCCGATCACCGCCCACGGCTTCCTGGAAGAGCGCCTGCGCGAGATCAAGCTGAAGTAAGCGATCCTGCCGGGGCAAGAACGAAGGCCGCCGAAAGGCGGCCTTCTTCATTCCGGGTCGTGCCGGTCGCTGGCCGGCTTGCTCCACCGCACTCCGATGCGCGCCAACCCACCTGCGCCCGCCCAGCCCGGGCGCCCCCGCCGCCGCTGTCGCCCTTGCACGTGCTTTTCGTCCCCAGCGGAAAATAAATATCCAATTGAAATGTAAGCGTTTTCCCACCAACGCCATTTCGTTGCATCCGTTATCATGGCCGGCTGATACCCAAAGGAGCCCCCGCCATGCGCCGCAAGATCGTCGCCGGTAACTGGAAGCTGCACGGCAGCCGCCAATTCGCCACCGACCTGGTCAGTGACCTGGTTGCCGACCTCCCGCTGCAGGGCGTCGACGTCGTGGTCCTGCCGCCGCTGCCGTATCTGGGCGAGCTGGTCGAAGCCTTCGAAGGCCGCGCCGTCGCGTTCGGCTCCCAGGATGTCAGCAGCAATGAAAAGGGCGCCTACACCGGTGAAGTCTCGGCCACCATGCTGGCCGAAGTCGGGGCCCGCTACGGCCTGGTCGGTCACTCCGAGCGCCGGCAGTACCACGCTGAAAGCAGCGAACTGGTCGCCCGCAAGTTCGCCGCCGCCCTGCATGCCGGTCTGACCCCGATCCTGTGCGTCGGTGAGACGCTCGAGCAGCGCGAAGCCAACCAGACCGAGGCGGTCATCGCCGCCCAGCTGGCCCCGGTGCTGGATCTGGTCGGGGCCGCAGGGTTCGCCCAGGCCGTGGTCGCCTATGAGCCGGTCTGGGCCATCGGCACCGGCCGGACCGCCTCCAAGGAGCAGGCCCAGCAGGTCCACGCGTTCATCCGTGGCGAAGTGGCCAAGCTCGATGCTAGAATTGCGGATTCACTGTCGATCCTCTATGGCGGCAGCGTGAAGCCCGACAACGCCGCGGAACTGTTCGCACAGCCCGATGTCGATGGTGGGCTGGTGGGCGGCGCCTCGCTGGTGGCCGCGGACTTCCTTGCCATCGCTGCCGCGGCGGCGGGGCGCTAATTAGTTACGTTGTCGGCCCAACCGCCGGCACGACATGTCCGAGGACGGATTCGAAATGCTGATGTTGATCCTCAATGTGGTCTACGTGCTGGTCGCAGTGGCCATGATCGCGCTCATCCTGATGCAGCGTGGTTCCGGCGCGGCCGCAGGGTCGGGTTTCGGTGCCGGCGCCTCGGGTACCGTGTTCGGCGCACGTGGTGCGTCCAACTTCCTGTCCAAGTCGACCAAGTGGCTGGCCGTGGTGTTCTTCGGCATCAGCCTCTTCATGGCCTGGTACGCCAGCCATGGCTCGCGCCCGGCAGCACAGCAGGACCTCGGCCTGATGTCGGCGCCGGCCGCCACTGCGCCGGCCGCACCGGCAGGCGAGCTTCCGGCCGTGCCCAAGGCCCCGGAAGCCCCGGCGCAGCAGCCTGTTCCGTCGGCCACTGTGCCGGCTCAGGCGGAAACTCCGAAATCTGGTGAAGAAAAGCCTTCGGAAGGCACCCAGACTCGCTGAAGACGGTTACAATATGCGGCGCACTGGAGAACAACCGGTGCGATCGTAAGCCCAGGTGGCGGAATTGGTAGACGCACTACCTTGAGGTGGTAGCGACGAGAGTCGTAGGGGTTCGAGTCCCCTCTTGGGCACCATTTGTTTGTAAGCGGGTTCGTCTGGCGCGCAAAGCGCCAGGTAGCGGTATCCGTCCACTCCCCCATGCCAAAGCGCCTGCAGGCGCAGCGGCAGAGGCAAGAGAGAATCGCTGTGCTGGCCGAATATTTGCCGTCTCTGCTGTTTCTGATCGTTGCCACCGGTATCGGCGTTGCGCTGATGCTGGTTGGCCGATTCCTCGGTCCCCGACGTCCTGATCTTAAAAAGCTCTCGCCGTACGAATGCGGCTTCGAGGCTTTCGAGGACGCGCGCATGAAGTTCGATGTGCGCTACTACCTGATCGCGATTCAGTTCATCGTATTTGATCTGGAAATCATTTTCATCGTGCCGTGGACCCAGGTCTTCATGGAACTGGGCGCACGTTCGCTGGTCACGATGGGCCTCTTCGTGGGCATGCTTTTCCTCGGTTTCATTTACGTCTGGAAGAAGGGAGCGCTGGAATGGGAGTAATTCAGACGCTCGACGGCCTGATGAACAACCCGGTCCCGGAAGGGCGGGTCGATGACATCCTGCGCCCCGAAGGCGACAACCCCCTGCTCGAAAAGGGCTACGTGACCACCAGCGTCGATGCGCTGTTGAATTGGGCGCGTACCGGTTCGATGTGGCCGATGACCTTTGGTCTGGCCTGCTGCGCAGTGGAAATGATGCACGCCGGTGCGGCGCGCCTGGATCTTGACCGTTACGGCGTGGTGTTCCGCCCGTCGCCGCGTCAGTCCGACGTGATGATCGTGGCCGGCACCCTGGTCAACAAGATGGCTCCGGCCCTGCGCAAGGTCTATGACCAGATGCCGGACCCGAAGTGGGTCATCTCGATGGGCAGCTGCGCCAACGGTGGCGGCTACTACCACTACTCCTATGCAGTAGTGCGTGGCTGTGACCGCGTGGTGCCGGTGGACATCTATGTCCCCGGCTGCCCACCTACCGCCGAAGCGCTGGTGTACGGGATCCTGCAGTTGCAGAAGAAGATCTGGCGTACGCAGACCATCGCCCGCTGACATCCCTCCTGACAAGAGCACGCCAAGCCCCCATGGCAGAGCAAGCACATTCCTTCATCGACCGACTTTCCGCACGTTTCGCAGGTGCGCAGGTCTTCGTGGTCGAACCCCGCGGCGAAGTGACGCTGGAAGTGCCCGCCGCTGACTGGCATGCCACCGCTCTGGCGCTGCGCGACGAATTCGGTTTCGAGCAGGCCGTTGACCTGTGCGGCCTGGATTATCTCGGTTATGGCAGCGACGAATGGGATACGGCCGATGTGTCGTCCCAGGGTTTCAGCCGTGGCGTCGAGGGCAAGTCCGTCGGCCGTTTCGCCTGGGGTGAATTCCCCACCCGCGAAACCAGCGATGGCGCCCAGCCGCAGCCGATCCCGCTGCAGCGGTTTGCCGTGGTCGCCCAGCTGCGTTCCTACCAGCACAACCTCACCATGCGCATCCGCTGCTTTGCGCCGAACGAGGAACTGCCGGTGGTCGCTTCGCTGACCAACATCTGGCCGGGCCTGAACTGGTTCGAGCGCGAAGCGTTCGATCTGTTCGGCGTGATCTTCGAAGGTCACCCGGACCTGCGCCGCATCCTGACCGACTATGGCTTCGTCGGCCATCCGTTCCGCAAGGATTTCCCGCTGATCGGCAACGTCGAAGTGCGCTACGACGAAGAAAAACAGCGCGTCATCTATGAACCGGTGACCTCGGTCGAACCGCGTGTCGGCGTGCCGCGCGTGATCCGTGACGACGCCCGTTTCCAGACCGCTGCCGGTGAATCCGCGCAGTCGGAGGCAAGCAAGTGAGTGAATTCACCCAGGCCAGCCAGGCCTTTGCGAGCAACCCGGCCGAACTGCGCCAGGAGATCCGCAACTACACGATGAACTTCGGTCCGCAGCATCCGGCCGCGCACGGTGTGCTGCGCTTGATCCTGGAAATGGACGGCGAAACCATCATGCGTGCCGACCCCCACGTGGGCCTGCTGCACCGTGGTACCGAAAAGCTGGCCGAGTCCAAGCCGTTCAACCAGTCGATCGGCTACATGGATCGCCTGGATTACGTGTCGATGATGTGCAACGAGCACGCCTACGTGCGCGCGATCGAGACCCTGATGGGGATCGAGGCGCCGGAGCGTGCGCAGTACATCCGCACCATGTTCGACGAAATCACCCGCATCCTGAACCACCTGATGTGGCTGGGTTCCAACGCGCTCGATCTGGGCGCGATGGCGGTCATGCTGTACGCCTTCCGTGAGCGCGAAGAGCTGATGGACTGCTACGAAGCGGTCTCCGGCGCGCGCATGCACGCAGCGTACTACCGTCCGGGCGGCGTCTACCGTGACCTGCCGGACCACATGCCCAAGTACAAGGAATCGCGCTGGCACAAGGGCAAGGCCCTGAAGAACCTCAACGCCTCGCGCGAAGGTTCGCTGCTGGACTTCCTGGAGAACTTCACCGTCGAGTTCCCCAAGCGCGTGGACGAATACGAAACCCTGCTGACCGACAACCGTATCTGGAAGCAGCGTACGGTCGGCATCGGCGTGGTCACCCCGGAGCTGGCCCATGCCTGGGGCATGACCGGCGTGATGCTGCGTGGCTCGGGCATCGCCTGGGATCTGCGCAAGAAGCAGCCGTATGCCAAGTACGACGCGGTCGAGTTCGACATCCCGCTCGGCAAGGAAGGTGACTGCTACGACCGTTACCTGTGCCGCGTGGCCGAGATGCGCGAATCCAACCGCATCATCAAGCAGTGCGTCACCTGGCTGAAGGCCAACCCGGGTCCGGTCATGGTCAAGAACTTCAAGGTCGCGCCGCCCAGCCGCGAAGACATGAAGGACGACATGGAAGCGCTGATCCATCACTTCAAGCTGTTCAGTGAAGGCTACTGCGTCCCGGCCGGCGAAACCTACGCCGCCGTCGAAGCACCCAAGGGCGAGTTCGGCTGCTACCTGATGTCCGATGGCGCCAACAAGCCGTTCCGCGTGCACCTGCGCGCGCCGGGCTTCGCCCATCTGTCCTCGATCGACTCGGTCGTGCGCGGGCACATGCTCGCCGACGTGGTGGCCATGATCGGCACCTACGACCTGGTGTTCGGTGAGGTGGACCGGTGATCGCATCCGCTTGCACGATGCCTGACACCCGCCGGCTTCTGCCGGCGCTGCAGGTTCTGGTTTTTAACGATTTCGTATTCGCTGAGGTCGGCCGATGAAGGCGACAGGTAATTTCGAGGCGGCGCGCGACGTCGACCCGATGGTGGTCTTGAGTGACAAGACCCGTGCGCACATCGATCACTGGCTGGCCAAGTTCCCGCCGGATCGCAAGCGCTCGGCTGTCCTGCAGGGCCTGCACGCCGCACAGGAACAGAATGCGGGCTGGCTGACCGACGAGCTGATCGCCGGCGTCGCCAAGTACCTGGACCTGCCGCCGGTGTGGGCCTACGAGGTCGCCAGCTTCTACTCGATGTTCGAACTGGAGAAGGTCGGCCGCCACAACGTCGCCTTCTGCACCAACATCAGCTGCTGGTTGAACGGCGCCGAAGACCTGGTCGCGCACGCCGAGAAGAAGCTCGGTTGCAAGACCGGTCAGTCCACCGCCGATGGCCGCATCTACCTCAAGCGCGAAGAAGAATGCCTGGCCGGTTGCGCCGGTGCGCCGATGATGGTCATCAACGGCCATTACCACGAGCGCCTGACCGTCGAGAAAGTCGACGAGCTGCTGGACGGGTTGGAGTAAGACATGGCACATCATCACGCACCCAGTGGTCCGGTCGGTCCCGCACCGTTGCCGCACCAGGTGGTCTACACCACCCTGCATTACGACACTCCGTGGTCGTATGAAAACTACCTCAAGACCGGCGGTTACGCCGCCCTGCGCAAGATCCTCGAAGAGAAGATCTCGCCGGAGCAGGTCATCGAGATGGTCAAGCAGTCCAACCTGCGCGGCCGTGGCGGCGCGGGCTTCCCGACCGGCCTGAAGTGGTCCTTCATGCCCAAGGGCACGATGCAGAAGTACATCCTGTGCAACTCGGATGAATCCGAGCCGGGTACCTGCAAGGACCGCGACATCCTGCGTTACAACCCGCATTCGGTGGTGGAAGGCATGGCGATCGCCTGCTACGCCACCGGCTCGACCGTGGGCTACAACTACCTGCGTGGCGAGTTCCACCACGAGCCGTTCGAGAACTTCGAGCAGGCCCTGGCCGACGCGTACGCGAACGGCTGGCTGGGCAAGGACATCCTCGGCAGCGGCGTGGACATCGACATCTACGGTGCGCTGGGCGCCGGCGCGTACATCTGCGGCGAAGAAACCGCGCTGATGGAATCGCTGGAAGGCAAGAAAGGCCAGCCGCGCTACAAGCCGCCGTTCCCGGCCAACTTCGGCCTGTACGGCAAGCCGTCGACGATCAACAACACCGAGACCTATGCCTCGGTGCCGGCGATCATCCGCAACGGTCCGGAGTGGTTCCAGGGCCTGAGCCTGACCAAGAACGGCGGCCCGAAGATCTTCTCGGTCTCCGGCTGCGTGCAGAAGGGCGGCAACTTCGAAGTGCCGCTGGGCACCACCTTCGACGACCTGCTGGAAATGGCCGGTGGTCTGAAGCCGGGCCGCACGCTCAAGGGCGCGGTCCCGGGCGGCGTCTCGATGCCGGTGCTGAAGGCTGAAGAGCTCAAGGGCCTGCAGATGGACTACGACACCCTGCGTGCCCTGGGCACCGGTCTGGGGTCGGGCGCCATCGTGGTGCTGGACGACAGCGTCTGCTGCGTCAAGTTCGCCTGCCGCATCAGCCAGTTCTTCCACAAGGAATCCTGTGGGCAGTGCACCCCGTGCCGTGAAGGCACCGGCTGGATGCACCGCGTGCTGGAGCGCATCGTCGCCGGCAAGGCCACGATGGAAGACCTGCATCAGTTGAAGACGGTGGCCGGCCAGATCGAAGGTCACACCATCTGTGCGTTCGGTGAAGCGGCGGCATGGCCCATCCAGGGCTTCCTGCGCCAGTTCTGGGACGAATTCGAGTACTACATCGTCAACGGTCATTCGATGGTTGACGGCAAGAAGGTGGAGGCAGCCGCCGCATGAGCGCGCAACCCGTAAACCCGAGCGTGCCACCGGATCACGTGACCGTCGAAATCGACGGCCAGTCCCTGGTCGTGCCCAAGGGCTCGATGATCATCCAGGCCGCCGACAAGGCCGGCATTCCGATCCCGCGCTTCTGCTACCACGAGAAGCTGCCGATCGCCGCCAACTGCCGCATGTGCCTGGTCGACGTGGAAAAGTCGCCCAAGCCGGCACCGGCCTGCGCCACGCCGGTTATGGATGGCATGAAGGTCGCCACCCGCAGTGAAAAGGCGCTGAAGTTCCAGCGCTCGGTGATGGAATTCCTGCTGATCAACCATCCGCTGGACTGCCCGATCTGCGATCAGGGCGGCGAGTGCGAGCTGCAGGACGTTTCGCTGGGCTATGGCCGTTCGGTCAGCCGCTTCAACGAGCGCAAGCGCGTGGTGCCCGACGAGGACATCGGTCCGCTGGTGGCCACCGAAATGACCCGCTGCATCCAGTGCACCCGCTGCGTCCGCTTCACTGCCGACGTTGCCGGTACCTATGAGCTGGGTGGCATGTACCGCGGTGAAAACCTGCAGATCGGCACCTACGACGGCAAGCCGCTGACCACCGAGCTGTCCGGCAACGTCGTCGATGTCTGCCCGGTCGGCGCGCTGACCAACAAGGTGTTCCAGTTCCGCGCCCGCCCGTGGGAACTGACTGCACGCGAGTCGCTGGGTTACCACGACGCGATGGGCTCGAACCTGTTCCTGCACGTGCGTCGCGGCGAAGTGCTGCGCGCAGTGCCGCGCGACAACGAAGCCGTCAACGAATGCTGGCTGTCCGATCGCGACCGCTATTCGCACCAGGGCCTGTACAGCGATGACCGTGCGGTCAAGCCGCTGCGCAAGGTCAACGGCGAGTGGAAGGAAGTGAGCTGGGCTGAAGGCCTGGCCGCCGCCAAGGAAATCTTCGCCGCGAACCAGGGCGACGACCTCGGCGTGCTGGTGCACCCGTCGGCCTCGAACGAGGAGGGCGCGCTGCTGGCCCGCCTCGCCACCGGCCTGGGCACCACCAACATCGATCACCGCATCAACAACCGCGACTTCTCCGACGCCGCCACCGCCGAAGTCTTCGGCCTGCCGCTGGCCGAGATCGAAGGCGCGGACAGCATCGTCGTGCTCGGCAGCAACATCCGCCACGAGCTGCCGCTGCTGCATGCCCGGCTGCGCAAGGCACAGACCACGCGCAACGCGAAGATCCATGCCGTCAACCCGGTGGACTTCGATTTCGCGTTCAAGCTGGCCAGCAAGCAGATCGTTGCCCCGTCGGCCTTCATCGACGCGCTCGGCAATGCCGACCTGCGCGACGCGGTCAAGGGCGCCAGCAATGCCGTGCTGATCGTCGGTGGCATCGCCGAAAACCACCCGCAGGCTGCCGCGATCCGCGCCGCCGCGCGTGATTTCGCCGCTGCGACCGGTGCCAAGCTGTGCCGCATCCCGCAGGGCGCCAATGCCGTGGGCCTGACCCGCGCCGGCGTGCTGCCGGCCGGCAAGGACGTCAACGCCATGCTGGCGCAGCCGCGCAAGGCGTACGCCATCTACGGCATCGAGCCGGGCCTGGACTTCGCCGACGCCGCCGCTGCCCGCAAGGCACTGGCCGGTGCCCAGGTGGTGGCCTTCAGCCAGTTCGCCTGTGCCTCGACCCGCGATGTGGCCGACGTGATCCTGCCGATCGGCGCGCTGCCGGAAGTGGATGCCACCTTGACCAACCTCGATGGTCGCGAGCAGTCGGCGCGTGCCGGCGGCAAGCTGCCGGGCGAGGCGCGTGAAGGCTGGCGCGTGCTGCGTGCACTGGGCGGCGAACTGTCGCTGGCCGGTTTCGAGTTCACCGATCTGGCCGGCCTGCGCGCCAGCCTGGCCGCGGTCAGCGTCAACGTGTCGTCTTCGGCGGCCACGCCGGTGGCGGGCGAGGGCCTGGAAGTGACCTCGACCGCCGCGATCTACCGCACCGATGCGGTGGTCCGTCGTGCCCAGGCGCTGCAGTCGCATCCGCTCAACAACGCCCCGCGCATCGTGCTCAACGCCGACGACGCTGCCCGCCTGCAGTTGGTGGAAGGCCAGATGGCCAAGGTCGGCACCGATGCCGGCCGTGCCACCTTGCCGGTGGTGGTCGACGCCCGCGTTGCCGCTGGGTCGGTCTGGATTGAATCGGGCCACGGTGCAACCGCACCGCTGGGTGCCGCACGCGTAACGGTGGTGGCTGCATGAACGAATTGCTGTTGAACGCGGTCGATCCGCTGCACCAGTGGCTGCTGTCACTGGGCGACATCGGCGCGCTGCTCTGGATCATCCTGAAGATCCTGGTGATCGCCATGCCGGTGATCATCTCGGTGGCCTTCTACGTGGTCTGGGAGCGCAAGCTGATCGGCTGGATGCACGTGCGTCATGGCCCGATGTATGTCGGCATGGGCATCTTCCAGGCCTTCGCCGACGTCTTCAAACTGCTGTTCAAGGAAATCATCCAGCCGAGCAGCTCGCACAAGGCGATGTTCATCCTTGCGCCGCTGATCACCCTGGGCCCGGCCTTCGCGGCCTGGTCGGTGATTCCCTTCGACGCCCGGATCGTGCTCTCCAACGCCAACGCCGGCCTGCTGTACCTGCTGGCGATGACCTCGCTGGGCGTGTACGGCATCATCCTGGCCGGTTGGGCCTCCAACTCGAAGTACGCGTTCCTGGGCGCCATGCGCGCCTCGGCGCAGATGATCAGCTACGAAATCGCGATGGGCTTTGCCCTGGTCGGCGTGATGATCGCTTCGGGCAGCCTCAACCTGAGCAACATCGTGATGGCGCAGGCGGGCAACTCCGGTCTGTTCGACTGGTTCCTGCTGCCGCTGTTCCCGCTGTTCATCGTGTACTGGGTGTCCGGCGTTGCCGAAACCAACCGCGCGCCGTTCGACGTCGTGGAAGGTGAATCGGAAATCGTGGCCGGCCACATGGTCGAGTACTCCGGTGGTGCCTTCGCGCTGTTCTTCCTGGCCGAATACGCCAACATGATCCTGATCAGCTTCCTGATCTCGATCTTCTTCCTCGGTGGTTGGCTGAGCCCGTTCCAAGGTTGGTTCGACATCCAGCTCAGCAACCAGGCCATTGCGCCGTGGGTTGAGTGGATCTGGGTGGGCGGCTGGCCGTGGCTGCTGCTGAAGGTCTTCTTCTTCGCCAGCTCCTACATCTGGTTCCGTGCCAGCTTCCCGCGCTTCCGTTACGACCAGATCATGCGTCTGGGCTGGAAGGTCTTCATCCCGCTCACCATCTTCTGGATTGCAGTGACGGCGTTGATGGTGTTTTACGGCGTGATCCAGAAGGGCGTCTAAGCGATGAACCGAATTACCCATTACTTCAAAAGCCTGCTGCTCCTTGAGCTGCTCGGTGGTCTGTGGCTGACCCTGAAGTACGCCTTCAAGCCCAAGTACACGCTGATGTACCCGATGGAGAAGTTCCCGCAGTCGCCGCGTTTCCGCGGCCTGCATGCGCTTCGCCGCTACCCCAACGGCGAGGAACGCTGCATCGCATGCAAATTGTGCGAAGCGGTGTGCCCGGCGCTGGCGATCACCATCGATTCGGCCAAGCGCGAGGACGGCACCCGCCGTACCACCCGTTACGACATCGATCTGTTCAAGTGCATCTTCTGCGGCTTCTGCGAAGAAAGCTGCCCGGTGGACTCGATCGTCGAGACCCACATTCTCGAGTACCACTTCGAGAACCGTGGCGAGAACATCGTTACCAAGCCGCAGCTGCTGGCCATCGGTGATCGGCTTGAAGCCGAGATCGCCGAGCGTCGCGCCGCCGATGCCGCTTTCCGCTGAGGTCGAATGATGGATTGGGTAAATATCAGTTTCTGGGTCTTCTCCATCGTGGCGGGCATTTCCGCCGCGGCGGTGATCAGCGTGCGCAATCCGGTCTATGCCGTGTTGTGCCTGATCCTGACCTTCTTCTCCGTGGCCTGCATCTGGATCCTGGTCGGCGCCGAGTTCCTGGGCGTGGCCCTGGTGCTGGTCTACGTCGGCGCGGTCATGGTGCTGTTCCTGTTCGTGGTGATGATGCTGGACATCGATCCCTCCAACCTGCGTGAGGGCTGGGTGCGTTACCTGCCGCTCGGCCTGGTGGTGGCGGTCACGATGCTGGTGCAGATGCTGGTGCTGATCGGCGTGAAGGGCAGGGCGGTCAATCCGTTCCCGGCCGACAACGCTGCCGCGCTGGCTGCCGACACCTCCAACATCACCTGGCTGGCCCGCAGCCTGTTCACCGAATACCTGCTGCCGTTCGAGTTCGCCGCCGTCATCCTGACCGTGGCCGTGGTTGCCGCCGTGATGCTGACCCTGCGTCGCCGCACCGGCCTGAAGACCCAGAACCCGTCCGAGCAGACCATGGTCAAGGGCAGCGACCGCCTGCGCGTGGTCAAGATGGACGCGGAGAAGCCGGTCGTGCACACCAACATCAAGCCGTCCAGCAACGAGGAGGCGCAGCCATGATCACGCTTGGCCACATTCTGGCGCTCGGCGCGGTGCTGTTCTGCATCAGCCTTGCCGGCATCTTCCTCAACCGCAAGAACATCATCGTGCTGCTGATGTCCATCGAGTTGATGCTGCTGTCGGTCAACATCAATTTCGTCGGGTTCTCGCGTGAGATGGGTGATACGGCCGGACAGCTGTTCGTCTTCTTCATCCTGACCGTGGCCGCGGCCGAGGCCGCCATCGGCCTCGCGATCCTGGTAACCCTGTTCCGTACTCGCCGCACCATCAATGTCGGCGAAGTCGATTCGCTGAAGGGCTGATCCGTAGATGGAAATCACTCTCTCCAAGAGTCTGTTGATCGCAGTGGTGCTCGCACCGCTGTTCGGCAGCATCATCGCCGGCCTGTTCGGTCGTCAGGTCGGTCGCGCTGGCGCGCAGGCGGTCACCATCCTCGGCGTGGCGGTCAGCTGCGTGCTGTCCAGCTATGTGCTGTACATGCTGCTGTGGGGCGGCGCCCAGCCGTTCAACCAGAACATCTATACGTTCTTCGAAGTGGGCCAGTACTCGGCGCACGTCGGCTTCATGGTCGACAAGCTCACCGCGATGATGATGGTCGTGGTGACCTTCGTGTCCTTCCTGGTGCACGTGTACACCATCGGCTACATGCAGGACGACCCGGGCTACCAGCGGTTCTTCAGCTACATCTCGCTGTTCACCTTCTCGATGCTCACCCTGGTGATGAGCAACAACTTCCTGCAGCTGTTCTTCGGCTGGGAAGCGGTGGGCCTGGTCTCGTACCTGCTGATCGGCTTCTGGTTCAAGCGCCCGACCGCCATCTTCGCCAACATGAAGGCCTTCCTGGTCAACCGTGTCGGTGACTTCGGCTTCATCCTCGGCATCGCCGGCGTGTTGTGGGTGTTCGGCACCCTCGATTACGCCACCGTGTTCGCCAATGCGCAGGTGCTGGGCCACCCGGATGCGCTGATCCAGATCTGGTCGGGCACGATCAACCTGTTCGGCACCTCCATTCCGGTGATGAGCGAGCCGGTGATCTGGTCGGTCGCCACCGTGATCTGCATCTGCCTGTTTATCGGTGCGATGGGCAAGTCGGCCCAGGTGCCGCTGCACGTCTGGCTGCCGGACTCGATGGAAGGCCCGACCCCGATCTCGGCCCTGATCCACGCCGCGACCATGGTCACCGCGGGCATCTTCATGGTTACCCGCATGTCGCCGCTGTTCGAGCTGTCCCAGACCGCGCTGAACTTCGTGCTGTTCATCGGTGCCACCACCGCGTTCTTCACCGGCCTGATCGGCATCGTGCAGAACGACATCAAGCGCGTCGTCGCGTACTCCACGCTGTCCCAGCTGGGCTACATGACCGTCGCCCTGGGTGTGTCGGCCTACTCGGCGGCCGTGTTCCACCTGATGACCCATGCCTTCTTCAAGGCGCTGCTGTTCCTCGGCGCGGGCTCGGTGATCATCGCCATGCACCACGAGCAGGACATGCGCAAGATGGGCGGCCTGCGCAAGTACATGCCGATCACCTTCATCACCATGTGGATCGGTACGCTGGCCCTGGTCGGCACCCCGTTCTTCTCCGGCTTCTACTCCAAGGACACCATCATCGAGGCCGCGCAGCACCACGCGCATGTCTCCTCGAGCTGGGTGGCGACCTACGGGTACTGGGCGGTGCTGGGTGGCGTGGTCGTCACCAGCTTCTACAGCTTCCGCCTGCTGTTCCTGACCTTCCATGGCAAGGAACGCTTCCGCGATGCGCATGACGATCACGGCCATGGCCATGACGATCATCACGCCGCAGACGCGCACGCAGCCGACGCCCACCATGGCGACGCGCATCATGACGATCATGGCCACGGCCATGGCGCGCATGAGCCGCACGAAACCCCGTGGGTGGTGACGCTGCCGCTGATCCTGCTGGCGATTCCCTCGATGGTCATCGGTTTCTTCAGCATCGGTCCGATGCTGTATGGCACTGACTGGGCCGGCCACCACGCCGACACCACCATCCCGGGCCAGGTGCACTCGTTCTTCACCGGCATCGTTGATTTCTACGACCCGGCGCGCAACACCATTGGTGCGCTGGCCGAAGAATTCCACGGCCCGGTGGCCTTCGCGATCCACGGCATGATGGCCCCGGCCTTCATCCTGACGGTGGTCGGCTTCCTGCTGGCGGCGCTGTTCTACCTGTGGAAGCCGGAACTGGCCGGCAAGGCCCGCAAGACCTTCGCGCCGATCGTGTCGGTGCTGGAGAACAAGTACGGCTTCGACAAGCTCTGGATCGGCGGTTTCGCCGGCGGCGGTATCAAGCTCGGCAAGGTTTCGCGCGCGATCGACACGAATGTGGTCGATGGTGTGGTGGTCAACGGTTCGGCGCGCCTGATCGATCTGGCGGCCAACCTGCTGCGTCGCACCCAATCCGGTTTCCTCTATCACTACGCCTTCGCGATGATCATCGGCCTGATTGCCCTTCTGGGCGTCCTGATGCATTACCTGCGTTGATGACCTGTACGGAATAAGAAGACGTGTCGAACTGGCCCCTACTTAGTGTTCTCATCTGGCTGCCGATCATCGGCGGTGCATTGATCCTTGCCATCCGGGATGCCCAAACCGCCCGGTGGGCGTCCCTGGGCGTCGCGGTGCTGACCTTCGTGGCCAGCCTGTCGCTGCTCAGCGGCTATGACAGGGGAATCGACGCACTGCAGTTCGTCGAGACCCGCGCCTGGATCCCCGCCTACGACATCGGCTACAACCTCGGCGTCGACGGCATCGCGATCGCGCTGATCCTGCTGACCACGCTGGTCTCGGTGCTGGCCCTGATCGGTGCCTGGAGCGCGATCGACAAGCGCGTGAACCAGTACGTGGCCGCCTTCCTGATCCTGGAGGGTGTCACCGTCGGTATCTTCTCGGCGACGGACGCGATGCTGTTCTACGTGTTCTTCGAAGCGATGCTGATCCCGATGTTCCTGATCATCGGTGTCTGGGGCGGCCCGCGCCGCATCTACGCCGCGCTCAAGTTCTTCCTGTACACCTTCCTCGGCTCGGTGCTGATGCTGGTAGCCCTGATCTACCTGTACCTGAAGGGCGGCAGCTTCCAGCTGGCCGACCTGTACCAGCTGCAGCTGTCGGGCAAGGAACAGACGTGGATCTTCTTCGCCTTCCTGATCGCCTTCGCGGTCAAGGTGCCGATGTTCCCGGTCCACACCTGGCTGCCGGACGCCCACGTGGAAGCGCCGACCGCCGGTTCGGTGATCCTGGCCGCCATCGCCCTGAAGATCGGTGGCTACGGCTTCCTGCGCTTCAACCTGCCGATCGTGCCGGACGCCTCGCATGAGTGGGCCTGGCTGGTGATCGCGCTGTCGCTGGTGGCGGTGATCTACGTTGGCCTGGTCGCCCTGGTGCAGGACGACATGAAGAAGCTGATCGCCTATTCGTCGATCGCGCACATGGGCTTTGTGACCCTGGGTACCTTCATCGCCATGTGGCTGGTGCGCGACGCCGGCAACCCGGATGCCGCCCGTCTGGGCCTGCAGGGCGCGATGGTGCAGATGGTCTCGCACGGCTTCGTGTCCGGCGCGATGTTCTCCTGCGTCGGCGTCCTGTACGACCGCATGCACAGCCGCCGCATCGCCGATTACGGCGGCGTGGTCAACGTGATGCCCTGGTTCGCCACCTTCGCCATGCTGTTCTTCATGGCCAATGCCGGCCTGCCGGGTACCAGCGGCTTCGTCGGTGAATTCATGATCATCATGGCCAGCTTCCAGCGCAATCCGTGGCTGGCACTCGGCGCGGCGAGCACCCTGGTGATCACCGCGGCGTATACGCTGTGGCTGTACAAGCGCGTGTTCTTCGGTGAAGTGGCCAACGCCCATGTCGCCGAACTGAAGGACATCAACGGTCGCGAGTGGCTGGTGTTGGGTGTATTCGCCGTGGGCACCCTTGCCCTGGGCCTGTACCCCAAGCCGCTGACCGACCTGATGGAGCCCTCGATCGCGAAGCTGGCGATGCAGATCGCATCCAGCAAGCTGCTGTAATCGGGCCGTCGAGAGTATTGATTCCAGGATTTGATGATGACCACCTCGCCGCTGTTGCCACTGACCGCCGCTGACCTCCCGCCGCTCGCTCCCGAGCTGGTGCTGGTCGGCAGTGCGTTCGCCCTGTTGATGCTTGATCTTTTCATCAGTGAGAAGAACAAGATCTGGACCCACCTGTTCTCGATCGCTGCGCTGGCGGTCGTGTTCATCATGCTCGCCACCGGAGTGGGCGGGCAGGGCGAGGTCTTCCACGGCATGTTCGTCCGCGACAACGCGGCCGACGTGATGAAGACCGTGATCGTGCTGTGCAGCGGCCTGACCCTGATCTACGGCTGGAGCTACCTGCGCGAGCGCAAGCTCTACCAGGGCGAGATCCCGGTGCTGATCCTGTTCGCCACTGCAGGCATGATGATCCTGGTCTCGGCCGGCAGCCTGCTGATGGTCTACCTGGGCCTGGAACTGCTGGCGCTGTGCTCCTACGCACTGGTCGCCAGCAACCGTGAAAACGGCCTGGCCTCGGAAGCGGCGATGAAGTACATCGTGCTCGGTTCGCTGGCCTCGGGCCTGCTGCTGTACGGCATGTCGCTGATCTACGGCGCCACCGGCTCGCTGCATCTGGATGCGATCAACGCTGCCATTCCGCACACCGAAGAGAAGATGCTGCTGCTGACCGGCGCGGTGTTCATGATCGCCGGCGTGGCCTTCAAGCTGGGTGCCGCCCCGTTCCACATGTGGCTGCCCGACGTGTACCAGGGTGCCCCGGCACCGGTCGCGCTGTTCATCAGCTCGGCCCCGAAGCTGGCCGCGTTCGGCATGGCCTACCGCCTGCTGGAGATGGGCGTGGGCCCGCTGGCCGACGAGTGGAAGTACCTGATCGGTGGGCTGGCCGCACTGTCGCTGGTGATCGGCAACCTGATGGCGATCGCGCAGACCAACCTCAAGCGCATGCTGGCCTTCTCGACCGTCTCGCACATCGGCTTCCTGCTGATGGGCATGGCCGGTGGTGGCGAGCGTGGCTACTCGGCGGCGCTGTTCTACGCCCTGAGCTACGCGATCATGTCCACGGCCGCGTTTGGCGCGATCATCGCGCTGTCGCGCAACGGCTTTGAAGCGGAGAAGATCGAAGACTTCAAGGGCCTCAATGCCCGCAACCCGTGGATGGCCGGCCTGGTGCTGTGCATCATGGCGTCGCTGGCAGGCATCCCGCCGTTCCTGGGCTTCTGGACCAAGCTGGCCGTCCTCGGCGCGGCGATCCAGGGCGACATGCTGTGGCTGGCCATGGTCGGCGTGATCTGCGCCGTGATCGGCTGCTTCTACTACCTGCGCGTCATCAAGGTCATGTACTTCGATGAGCCGGTGGGCGAGCCGCTGCCGGCCAACAACGACCGCGTGCTGGGTGTGGTGCTGGGCGTGAACGCGCTGGCGCTGCTGGCCCTGGGCGTGGCGTGGAACCCGATCATGGTGTGGTGCCAGCAGGCATTTGCACAAATTTCGTAAAAAACGATACAAACGTGCGCAACTCGTGTAATATTCATCTCCTGAGTTGTTGATGCAGCGGTTTCGCCAGAACATCGTTGCGGTAGGTACCAACCGTTGGTTGGTACACGACTCATCCGCTTCTGCTGCGGGGTGGAGCAGTCTGGCAGCTCGTCGGGCTCATAACCCGAAGGTCGCAGGTTCAAATCCTGCCCCCGCTACCATATAGCTCCGGTGCAAACCGGAGGCAGTGGACGAATCAAGCGATACCGGAAACGGTGTCGCTTTTTTCGTTCCAGTCCCGGTAGAGCCGACCGTTGGTCGGCTGCCGTTCCTGGGCGAGAGGGGAAACCGTTCCCCGGCTGCCGTTCCTCGGTGCGAGGTATTCGTTTCAACATGGGGTTGCACGGGAATGAAAACTCCCTTACAATTCCGCTTCTGCTGCGGGGTGGAGCAGTCTGGCAGCTCGTCGGGCTCATAACCCGAAGGTCGCAGGTTCAAATCCTGCCCCCGCTACCACAGAAAATCTGCAGTGCAGATGCAGTAGACGAAAAGGCGATCTCGGCAACGAGGTCGCTTTTTTCGTTGGGTCACGGCGCCTTCTTCGGACCTGCCCGCGCCGCTGCCCACGACGAGGGTTACACAGCCGCTTGGCTGTTCAGCTTTTCGAACAGGGACGCCAGAGGCCACCCCAACCATTGCACCAGCGCGGTGCAACGGCTATCATCAGTGGCTTAGCGGACTGTCTATTCCTATCCCCTCAAGGGATATGAACAGGCCCCGCGACCGGCTTCCAGGAACGGCAACCTGTACCCAGGCCGCCGTGACCCCCCGGAACGCTGGGCTCGCAGACTCGCACCACGTGCGCATCTGCACCGGAATCCAGCATGACCGGAGTTGTACCGGACAGGGGCCCAACGGGCCCTTTGTTGTTTCCGGAAGGTGGTCCAAGCCATGGACCAGACCGTATTTCTTTTCAACGAATCAAGGCCGACTGTGAGCGACAAGGCAACCGAAATCGCGAATCTGCTCGCCCCCACCGTTCAGTCGCTGGGTCTCGAGCTGCTGGGCGTGGAATATCTGACCGCCCCGGGTGGTGCCACGCTGCGCCTGTACATCGACGTGCCGCTGGCCGAACAGCCCGAGCGCATCGTCAACATCGACGACTGCGAGCGCGTCAGCCGCGAAGTGTCCGCCCAGCTGGACGTCGAAGACCCGATCACGGCGAACTACACGCTGGAAGTGTCTTCGCCGGGCGTGGACCGCCCGCTGTTCACCGGTGAGCAGTTCCAGCGCGCCATCGGCGAATCGGCCAAGGTGACGCTCAGCCTGCCGCAGGACGGCCGCCGCCGTCTGCAGGGCGAGATTCTCGCCGTGGATATCGAACAGGGCACGGTGACCTTCAAGGTCGACAATGCTCCGTTCACCGCCGACATCGAAAACATCGACAAGGCACGCATCATGCCGGACTGGGCCGCCCTCGGCCTGGCTCCGACCAAACCGACTGGCCCGGCACCCAAACAGGGTGGCAAGGCGAACAAGAAACCATCCAACGAGCCGGCGGCCAAAAAGCCGCGCGCGGAGTGAGCCAATGAGCAAGGAACTTTTGCTGGTAGTGGATGCGGTCGCCAACGAAAAAGGCGTCCCGCGCGAAGTCATCTTCGATGCCATCGAGGCAGCGTTGGCTTCGGCTGCCAAAAAGCGTTACCCGGAAGAAGAAGTGCTGGCCCGTGTGTCGATCGACCACAAGGACGGCAACTACGAAACTTTCCGCCGCTGGGAAGTGGTGGCCGATGACGTGGTCATGGAGTCTCCGGACCGCCAGATCCGTCTGATGGACGCCATCGATGAAGCCGACGGCGTGGAAGTCGGCGATTTCATCGAAGAGCAGATCGAAAACCCGGACTTCGGCCGTATCGCCGCACAGGCCGCCAAGCAGGTGATCGTCCAGCGCGTGCGCGAGGCCGAGCGTCAGCAGGTGGTCGATGCGTGGAAGGATCGCGTTGGCGAACTGGTCACCGGTGTGGTCAAGCGCGCCGAGCGCGGCAACATCTATGTGGACCTGGGCGGCAACGCCGAGGCCTTCATCCCGAAGGACAAGGGCATTCCGCGCGACGTGCTGCGCGCTGGCGACCGCGTGCGCGGTTACCTGGCCGAAGTCCGTTCGGAACCGCGTGGCCCGCAGCTGTTCATCAGCCGTGCCGCCCCGGAATTCATGATCGAACTGTTCAAGCTCGAAGTGCCGGAAGTCGGCCAGGGCCTGGTCGAGATCAAGGCCTGCGCACGTGATCCGGGCGACCGCGCCAAGATCGCCGTGCTGGCCCATGATTCGCGTACCGATCCGATCGGTGCCTGCATCGGCATGCGCGGTTCGCGCGTGCAGGCCGTGTCCAACGAGCTCAACGGCGAGCGCGTGGACATCGTGCTGTGGAACGAGAACCCCGCCAACTTCGTCATCAATGCGATGGCGCCGGCGGAAGTGCAGTCGATCATCGTCGATGAAGAAAAGCACTCGATGGACCTGGCCGTGGCGGAAGAGCGCCTGGCCCAGGCGATCGGCAAGGGCGGCCAGAACGTCCGTCTTGCCAGCCGCCTGACCGGTTGGCAGCTCAATGTGATGACCCAGGACCAGGTGACCGCCAAGTCCGAGGCAGAGCAGGGCGTTGCCCGCCAGCTGTTCATGGACAAGCTGGAAGTGGATGAAGAAATCGCCGCCATCCTGGTGACCGAAGGCTTCAACACCGTGGAAGAAATCGCCTACGTCCCGGTCGGCGAACTGCTGGCCGTGGAAGGCTTCGACGAAGACATCGTCGAAGAGCTGCGTGCCCGTGCCCGCGATGCGCTGCTCAACGAAGCGCTGGCGGTGGAAGAAGGTCTGGAGGACGGCTCGCCGTCGGAAGACCTGCTCGCCCTGGAAGGCATGGACGAGGCAACCGCCTACGCCCTGGCCGGTCACGGCGTGCGTACCAGTGAGGACCTGTCGGACCTGGCCGCCGACGAGATCCTCGAGTTCGGCATCGAGGACATGGACCAGGAGCGCGCCGCCGCCCTGATCCTTGCCGCCCGAGCCGAGGAGATCGCCCGCCTGGAGCGCGGCGAATGAGCCAGCGATGAACAGTGCCCTGACCCGCTCAGGGCTTAGACTCCGCGCTGCCTTCGCACGTTTCGAGGGAGCGCCAACCAGATCATAGGATCCGAATGTCGCAGCAAACCACCATCCGCAAGCTTGCCGAACTGGTCAATACCCCGGTCGATAAACTGCTCGTACAACTTGCCGAAGCCGGCATGAAGTTCAGCGGTCCCGACCAGGTCGTGACCAGTACCGAGAAGGTGAAGCTCCTGGGCTTCCTTCGTCGCTCGCACGGCAAGACCGAGCAGCCCGTCGAGAGCACCGACGAAGCCGCCAAGAAGATCACCCTGAACCGTCGCAAGTTGCAGGAAGTGACCGTCAGTGCCGGCCGCAGCAAGACCACCGTCAACGTGGAAGTGCGTCAGAAGCGTACCTACATGAAGGACGCCAGCGGCAAGCCGATGACCGCGGATGAGGAGCGCGCCGACATCCTGCGCAAGCTGGAGGAATCCCGCCAGCGCAATCTGGACGAGCAGCGCGCACTGGCCGAGAAGGACCGTGCGCGCGATGAAGAGATCGCCCGCAAGCGTCAGGAAGAAATCGACGCCAAGGAACGTGCCGAAGCCGAGCGCAAGGCGGCTGAAGCCGCTGCCGAAGCGGCCAAGAACGCACCGCCGGCCCCGGCCCCGGTTGCCGCCAAGCCGGCTGCTGCCGATGCACCGGCGCGCAATGCGCGCCCGGCGGCACCGTCGGCTGCCCGTCCGGCGCCGCGTTCGGACGATCGCAACTCGAACAACAACAACCGTCCGGGCGCCAAGCGCGACGACGATGGTGGCAACCGCTTTGCCGGTCAGCTGCATCTGTCGGCTGCCGATCGTGCCCGCCGCGGCAACAACAGCAACTCGCGCGGTCGTCCGACCGGGCGCGTGCAGCACGGCAGCCGCCGTGACAGCAACCAGTCGCGCAGTGGCGGTGGTGCCCATGGCTTCGAACGTCCGGTCGCTCCGATCGTGCGTGACGTCACCATCGGCGACACCATCACCGTCGCCGATCTGGCCCAGAAGCTGGCCGTCAAGGGCGGCGATGTGGTCAAGGCGCTGTTCAAGATGGGCGTCATGGCGACCATCACCCAGACCATCGACCACGACACCGCCGCGCTGGTGACCGAAGAACTCGGCCACAACGTGATCCGTGCCAACACCAACGACGCCGAAGACGCGCTGCTGGCGCTGGCCGGTGGCAACCAGGGCGAGCCGGTGGCACGTCCGCCGGTGGTCACCATCATGGGCCACGTCGATCACGGCAAGACCTCGCTGCTGGATTACATCCGCCGCACCAAGGTCGCCACGGGCGAAGCCGGTGGCATCACCCAGCACATCGGTGCGTACCACGTTGAAACGCCGAAGGGCGTGATCAGCTTCCTGGATACCCCGGGCCACGCGGCGTTTACGTCCATGCGTGCCCGCGGTGCCAAGCTGACCGACATCGTGGTGCTGGTGGTGGCGGCCGATGACGGCGTCATGCCGCAGACCAAGGAAGCCATCCAGCACGCCCGTTCGGCGGGTGTGCCGCTGATCGTGGCGATCAACAAGATCGACAAGTCCGGCGCCGATCCGATGCGCGTCAAGAACGAGCTGCTCACCGAGCAGGTCGTGTCCGAAGACTTCGGTGGCGATACCCAGATGGTCGAGATCTCGGCCAAGGCTGGCCTGGGCATCGACGACCTGCTGGACGCGATCTCGATCCAGGCCGAACTGCTGGAGCTGAAGGCCGTGGCCGACGGCCGCGCCAGCGGCGTGGTCATCGAGTCCTCGCTGGATAAGGGCCGCGGCCCGATCGCCACCGTGCTGGTGCAGCAGGGTTCGCTGAAGAAGGGCGATTACCTGGTCTGCGGTATCCAGTACGGCCGCGTGCGCGCCCTGTTCGACGAAACCGGCGCACAGCCCGACCAGGCTGGCCCGTCGATTCCGGTGCAGGTGCTGGGTCTGTCCGGCGTGCCGGATGCCGGCGATGACTTCGTCGTGGTCGAAGACGAGCGTCTGGCCAAGGACGTCGCGCAGCAGCGCGAAACCAAGCGCCGTGAATCGCGCCTGGTGCAGTCCGCTGGCAGCCGCATGGAAGACATCATGGCGACCCTGGGCAAGGGCGATGGCCAGCAGGTGCTGAACCTGGTGATCAAGGCCGACGTGCAGGGTTCGGTGCAGGCGCTGAGCCAGGCACTGGTCGCGCTGTCCAACGACGACATCCGCATCAACGTGATCCACTCCGGCGTGGGCGGCATCACCGAATCGGACGCCAACTCGGCGGTTGCCTCCAAGGCCACCGTCATCGGCTTCAACGTGCGTGCCGACGCCTCCGCGCGTCGCATCATCGAGTCCAACGGTGTGGACCTGCGTTACTTCTCGATCATCTATGACGTGATCGATCAGGTGAAGCAGGTGGCCTCCGGTCTGCTCGGCGTGGAAATCCGCGAAGAGATCATCGGTATCGCCCAGGTCCGCGATGTGTTCCGCAGCTCGAAGTTCGGTGCCGTCGCAGGCTGCATGATCATCGAAGGTACGGTGAAGCGCAGCAAGCCGATCCGCGTCCTGCGCGACAGCGTCGTGGTGTTCGAAGGCGAGCTGGAATCGCTGCGTCGCTTCAAGGAGAACGTCGAGGAAGTCCGCAACGGTACCGAATGCGGTATCGGCGTGAAGGCTTACAACGACGTCAAGCCGGGTGACCAGATCGAGTGCTTCGAGCGTATCGAAGTGCCGCGCACCCTGTAATGTTCCAGGCCGGACCGCATCACGCGGTCCGGCTTTTTCGCTTTCGCATCACCCTTCAAGACGAGTCCGCCTACCGTGCCAAAGACCTTCCATCGAACCGACCGTGTTTCCGCCCAGATCCGCCGTGAACTGGGAACACTCGTGCACAACGCAGTGCGTGAACACGGCCTGCCTTCGGTGAGCGTCTCCGACGTGGAAATCACCCGTGACATGGCACATGCCAAGATCTTCGTCACGGCGCTGATGCCCGAACGTTCGGTGGAAGCGATGAAGGGCCTGAAGGAACTGGCCTGGGGCCTGCGCATGGAGCTGGCGCGTGCGATGAAGCTGCGCCATGTGCCCGAACTGCACTTCCACTACGATGATTCGGTGGATCGCGGCGAGCGCATCGACAACATCCTGCGCGATCTGCCCGATACGCTGGCGGCAGAGAAGAGCCGGCAGGGCGATGACGACGGTGGCGACGATGCTGCCGACGAAGGCGAAAAGAACGCCTGATGGACCAACAGCCCGCAAGGGCTGTTGTCTTATGGGGCGGGGCCTGTCGCAGTGCGACCGCTCCGCCGGAGGCCGGATTGACCGGCAGCGCCACACGGCGCCGATTTGAATTGAATGCATGGCACCCCGAATTTCGTTCCGTCGCCTGGATGGCATCCTGCTGCTCGACAAGCCGACCGGCATGAGCTCCAACGCAGCCTTGCAGGTGGCACGCCGTCTGTACCGCGCCGAGAAGGGCGGCCACACCGGCAGCCTGGATCCGCTGGCGACCGGCCTGCTGCCACTGTGCTTTGGTGAAGCCACCAAGATCGCCGGTCTGCTGCTGGGCTCGGCCAAGGCCTATGACGCCGAGGTGGTGCTGGGCCAGACCACCGATACCGATGATTCCGATGGTGCGGTACTGCGCGAGCGGCCGGTGCCGGCCATCAGCGCGGCCGAACTGGAGGCGGCGCTGGCACCGCTGCGCGGCCCCATCCGCCAGCGCGCGCCGATCTACTCCGCGCTCAAGCAGGGCGGCGAGCCGCTGTATCTGAAGGCGCGCCGCGGTGAGGCCATCGAGGCCCCCGAACGCGACGTGGAGGTCCACGCCCTGGAGGTGCTGGACCAGCAGCCGACCCGTCTGTCGCTGCGGGTGACCTGCGGTTCAGGCACTTACATCCGCAGCCTGGCCCGCGATCTGGGCGAGACCCTGGGCTGCGGCGCCCATATCGCCGGCCTGCGCCGGCTGTGGGTGGATCCCTTCCGTGAGGCGCCGATGGTCACCCTGGAGACCCTGCGCGGCCTGGCCGAGCAGGGCGATGAGGCCGGCATGGAGGCCCTGCTGCTGCCGCTGGACGCGGGTCTGGCGCATTACCCCCGGATCACGCTGAACGAGGAGCAGACCCCTCGCTTCCGCGTGGGCCAGCGCATCCGCGATGGCGGCTGGCCGCAGGGTGGGGTGGTCGTGTTCGGGCCGGGCGAGGCGATCCAGGGCCTGGGGCAGGTCGACGAGACCGGTCTGCTGGCCCCGCAGCGCCTGTTCAACCTCTGACCGGCCCCGGCCGGGCACCACCCCGGTCCTTGTCCCGGACGGCCGCTGACGTTACAATTTCGCGGCCTTTTCAGGCTTCCCGCGTTCTGCGGGTTCATCCTTTCGTTAACGGCGAGTCGCGCGGTACGTCAACCGGACGTTTCTGCGGGCCACGCATCCAAGAGAAAACTGATATGTCGATCGACACCCAGAAGGTCATTGAAGAAAACAAGCGCAGCGCGGCTGACACCGGCTCCCCGGAAGTCCAGGTCGCCCTGCTGACCGCCCGCATCGAACTGCTGACCGGCCACTTCAAGACCCACAAGAAGGATCACCACAGCCGTCGTGGTCTGCTGCAGATGGTCAACCGTCGCCGCAGCCTGCTCGACTACCTGAAGAAGAAAGACGCTCCGCGTTACAAGGCCCTGATCGAAAAGCTCGGCCTGCGTCGCTAAGCACGAACCCCCACCGCGGCGCAGGAATGCGCCGCGGTTTTGTTTTGGTAGTACCGCAATAAACGCCTGGGCCGGACAACCGGTCACCCGTCGGCGGCAAGGGTCGCCCGCGGTCCATTGAAGAAAGCATCATCCAAGGAAACCCCCGTGGCAAAAATCACCAAAACCTTCCAGTACGGCAAGCACACCGTCACGCTTGAAACCGGCGAAATCGCCCGTCAGGCCGGCGGTGCCGTCATCGTCAAGTTCGACGACACCGTGCTGCTGGTCTCCGCCGTTGCCGCCAAGAGCGCGCGTGAGGGCCAGGACTTCTTCCCCCTGACCTGCGACTATCAGGAGAAGTTCTACGCCGGTGGCCGTATCCCGGGCGGTTTCTTCAAGCGCGAAGGCCGCGCGACCGAAAAAGAGACGCTGATTTCGCGCCTGATCGATCGCCCGATCCGTCCGCTGTTCCCGGAAGACTACAAGAACGAAGTTCAGATCATCGCCACGGTGATGTCGCTGAACCCGGACATCGATGGTGACATCGCTGCCCTGATCGGCGCCTCGGCCGCGCTGTCGCTGGCCGGCACCCCGTTCAAGGGTCCGATCGCCGCCGCCAAGGTGGGTTACAAGAACGGTGAGTACATCCTCAACCCGACCGTGACCGAACTGAAGGATTCGGAGCTGGAACTGGTTGTCGCCGGTACCGCCAACGCCGTGCTGATGGTGGAATCCGAAGCCGCGCTGCTGTCCGAAGACGTGATGCTGGGCGCCGTGACCTTCGGTCATCGCGAAATGCAGAAGGTCATCAACGCGATCAACGAGCTGACCGTGGAAGCCGGCACCAAGCCGTCGACCTGGGAAGCCCCGGCCAAGAACACCGCGCTGATCAGCGCCCTGCAGGAAGCCATCGGCCCGCGCCTGGGCGAAGCCTTCCAGGTGCGCGACAAGCTGCAGCGCCGTGACGCCATCTCGGCGATCAAGAAGGACGTGACCGAGTCGCTGGCAGGCCGTGTGGCCGCTGATGGCTGGAACCCGGCCGAGCTGTCGAAGGAATTCGGCGAGCTGGAATACAGCACCATGCGCAACTCGGTGCTCGACACCAAGGTCCGCATCGACGGCCGTGCGCTGGACACCGTCCGCCCGATCTCGGTGAAGACCGGCATCCTGCCGCGTACCCACGGTTCCTCGCTGTTCACCCGCGGTGAAACGCAGGCCATCGTGACCATCACCCTGGGCACCGCCCGTGATGGCCAGGTCATCGATGCCGTTGCCGGTGAGTACAAGGAAAACTTCCTCTTCCATTACAACTTCCCCCCCTACTCGGTGGGTGAGACCGGCCGCATGATGGGCCCGAAGCGTCGCGAAATCGGCCACGGCCGCCTCGCCAAGCGCGGCGTGCTGGCAGTGATGCCGTCGCTGGAAGCCTTCCCGTACACCATCCGCGTGGTGTCGGAAATCACCGAATCCAACGGCTCCTCGTCGATGGCCTCGGTCTGCGGTTCCTCGCTGGCCCTGATGGACGCCGGCGTGCCGGTCAAGTCGCCGGTGGCCGGTATCGCCATGGGTCTGGTCAAGGAAGGCGATCGCTTCGTCGTCCTGTCCGACATCCTGGGTGACGAAGATCACCTGGGCGACATGGACTTCAAGGTGGCCGGTACTGCTGAGGGCATCTCCGCCCTGCAGATGGACATCAAGATCGAAGGCATCACCGAAGAGATCATGAAGCAGGCACTGCAGCAGGCCAAGGCTGGCCGTCTGCACATCCTGGGTGAAATGGCCCACGGCCTGACCGCCCCGCGCGAAGAGCTGTCGGACTACGCGCCGCGCCTGCTGACCATCAAGATCCACCCGGACAAGATCCGCGAAGTGATCGGCAAGGGTGGTTCCACCATCCAGGCCATCACCAAGGAAACCGGCACCCAGATCGACATCCAGGATGACGGCACCATCGTCATCGCCTCGGTCAACGCCATCGCTGCGCAGGCTGCCAAGGCCCGCATCGAGCAGATCACCTCGGACGTCGAGCCGGGCCGCATCTACGAAGGCAAGGTCGCCAAGATCATGGACTTCGGTGCGTTCGTCACGATCCTGCCGGGCAAGGACGGTCTGGTCCACGTGTCGCAGATCTCCAGCGACCGCGTCGAGAAGGTCGGCGACGTGCTGAAGGAAGGCGATGTGGTCAAGGTCAAGGTGCTGGAAGTCGACAAGCAGGGCCGTATCCGCCTGTCGATGAAGGCCGTCGAAGAAGGCGAAGGCGCCGCTGCCGCCGAGTGATCGGCCCACGCCGATCGGACGGTAGGTGAGGACCGTTGGTCCTCACGCTTTCGCAGACAAAAAAAAGCGGGCTTCGGCCCGCTTTTTTTGTGCCCGCATGTCCAACCAACAGCGCCGGTTCGCGGTGGAGTGCCATGCCATGCCACGCATGGCTGCCGTTGGGTGGGGGCGCATTACGCCAGATAGCGCGATACCTCGATCAGATTCCGGTCCGGATCGCGGAAATACACTGACAGGATCGGTCCGGTGGCACCCGTCCGCTGGACCGGTCCTTCTTCGACGGTCACGCCCTGCGCCTGCAGGTGCGCCAGGATCTCGTCCATGGTCGCGTAGGTGATCAGGCACAGGTCCGCTGAGCCCGGTGTCGGCCGTTCGGCCTTGGGGTCGAATTCGTTGCCGTGCGCATGCAGGTTGATCTTCTGCAGGCCGAAGCGCAGCGCCTTGCGCCCCTCGCCAAAGGTATCCACCTCCATGCCCAGCACGCGGTGGTAGAACTCACAGGTCGCGGCGACATCCGCCACGGTCAGGACCAGGTGGTCCAATCGGTCGATATGCAGGTCGGTCATCGGTGTCACGCAGCAGGCAGTCACTATCGCTGAACTGTAAAACCGATGACGCAAGGCGGGGGTGAACACCTGTCGCCGTCAGGCATGCAGGCATGCACGCATGCAGGCATACATGCGGGCGGCGCGGGTGGGCGGCGCGGCAGAGCGGGACAGACCGCGCGGTCGTCCGCTGCGGGCGGCGACTTCGAGTGACGCGTGCGTGGCGCGTACCGGGTGTTGCCGCACGGCCTGAGGACAGCCGCCAGGCCTGCGTGGGTCAGCCGTCAGTGTCCGCTGGACGGATTCGCAGGACATCACCGCGCAAAGCGCCCGCGCACCACAGCACGCTGCTAACGTGGCTTCGCCTTCGCCCCGGGAGATCCCATGTTCCGTCCAACCGTCGCTGTCCTGGCCGTTCTGATCGCCAGCGTGATGCCGCAGGCCGCCTCCGCCACGGAGTCGTTGCCCAAGGTGATCGGCGCGTACTACCCGGGGGGTTCGGCGGACCGCTACCCGGTGGAGACCATTCCGGCCGATACGCTCACCCATCTGTTCTATGCGTTCGCCACCATCGACCAAGGTCAATGCGCGGTCGCGCCGCAGGCCGATGCACATTTCAGGGCACTGGCCGCGCTCAAGCGTGCGCATCCGACGCTGCACACCCTGATCTCGATCGGCGGCTGGAACGCGGGCGGGTTCTCCGATGCGGCGCTGACCGCGGAAAGCCGCGAACGCTTCGTGGCCTCCTGCGTGGCGATGTTCTTCGAGCGCCATCGCGGCAGCTTCGATGGCGTGGACATCGACTGGGAGTTCCCGGTATATGGCGGCCCGACCGAGATCACCGACCGCCCGGAAGATCGCCGCAACATGACCCTGCTGGTGCGCGAGTTCCGCCGCCAGCTCGATGCGCTGGACAAGAAAGACGGCCAGCACCGGCTGGTCACCGCTGCGCTGCCCGCCGGCCGCGTGCAGACCGATGGCCCGTATGATCCGGCCCGCAGCTATGAACTCAAGGAGCTCGGCCGCGCGCTCGATTTCATCAACCTGATGAGCTACGACATGGGCACCGGCTTCTCGGCGGTGTCCACCTTCAACGCGCCGCTGCATGAGGTACCAGAAGATCCGCTGGCGCCGGAACTGAAACGCTGGAACAGCGTGGCCCGCGCGGTGGCCTACTACGAGCAGCACGGTGTGCCGAAAGACAAGCTGGTGCTGGGTGTGCCGTTCTACGGCCGTGGGTTCCAGCTGGAGGGCGATGCCAACCAGGGCCTCTACCAGCGCTACAGCGCGCCGCATCCGGCCGGCGACTGGGCGCAGATCCAGGCCAGCATGCTCGGCCAGCCCGGCTGGGAGCGGCACTGGCACCCGGTCGCGCAGACGCCGTGGTTGTACAACGCCACCGGGAAGGTCTTCGTCAGCTATGAGGATCCTACCTCGATCGGTCTGCGCGCCAGCTTCGCCAAGGACAGCGGTCTGCGCGGCGTCTTCATGTGGGAGCTGACCGGTGACGACGCGCAGGGTAGCCTGCTCAAGGCCATGGTGGCGCCGTTCCGGGAACCTGCGAAGTAAGCGCGCCGAACGCCGCCGCCACGCACGCGGCGTGCCCTATGCTTGCCGCCATGGAGACTGTCCGCCTGCTGGATCTGCACATCGACCGCCCTGCCCAGCAGGTGCGGCGAGGGGATCAGGTATTGCCGGTCGCCGGGTTGAGTTGGCGGCTGCTGGACTGCCTGCTGGCCCACGGCAACGCCGTCGTCGATTTCGACACGCTCGCCGATCAGGTCTGGGCACCGGCGGTGGTCGGCGAGGATGCGATCAGCCAGCGGGTGAAGCTGCTCCGGCAGGCGCTGGGCGATGACGGTCGCCGGCCGCGCTACATCCGCTCGGTCCGTGGCCGTGGCTACCAGTTGTGCGCCTCGCCGCAGCCGGTGATGCGTGATGCCGTTGCCAGCGCCAGCACGGAGGGCACTCCGGTCGCACCGGGCGCGCGCGCACCCGCACGGTGGGTCTGGCTGGCTGGGGTAACGGTCGCCGCTGCTGCCGTCGTGTTTACTTTCGTACGTCCCGCCAGCGCACCGGCGTCGCCAGCGGAGGCGGTGCTGCAGCGCGCCGCCTATTACGCGGGTATCGGCCAGGCCAGCAACAACGAACGGGCGATCGCGTTGTACCGCCAGGCGCTGCAGATCGACCCTGAATCGCTTATCGCACGGCGTGGACTCGCCCGGGCGCTGGCGGCCGATGCCTGTCTGTTCAACGGCGCGCGCGAGCGTGCGCAGGAGGCGCTGGTGTTGAGCAGCCAGCTGGTGCTCAAGGCGCCGGAAGATGCCGCCGGCTGGGCCGCACGCGGCTATGCCCACGACTGCCTTGGTGCGATGTCGCGCGCCATGGCGGACTACCGGCAGGCACTGCGGCGCGACCCGGGTGACGAGCGCACGCGCGCATCGCTGGCCTATCTGCAGCAGGAAAAAGGCGACCTCGCGCAGGCCCTGCAGGACAACCTGTCGCTGCGCGCGCCCGAGCGGGTTCGGTTCCGCGACGTGCAGCTCGCACGCGAGCTTGAGCTGTTGGGGTTCACCGATGCGGCCGCTCGCCGGCACGCGCACAACTTCCAGCTCTATCCGGACAATGTGTTCGCCAACATCGCCTGGCCGCACAGCCTGTTGGCAATGGGGGAGTCGGCCAAAGCACAGCAGGCGCTGGATCAGGCACTGGCTCGCGGGACGCCACATCCGCAGTTGCTGCGCCTGCAGGGCGAGATGCTGCTGTTGAGCGGGAATCGGAAGGGCGCCGCTGAAGCCTTCGAGCAGAGCCGGGCATTGCGCCCGCAGCAGTCGATGGGGCAGACCCTGGCCGGCCTCTATGGCGATCCGGCGCCTGCCCCGACCTGGATCGCCGAGCGCCTGCAGATGCTGGAAGGGCAAGGCGATGATGGCTGGTCCGACACCGCGCTGGAGCGTGCGATGTTGCTGCAGGCCCAGGGCGATGAGGCCGCTGCGCTGGTGGCCCTGCATCACGCGGTGAACGCCGGCTTCCGCGATGCGGCATGGTTGCGCGCCACCCCTTTGTTTGCGCCGCTGCGCGGTGCGGCCGGCTGGCAGGAACTGCTCGACACGATCGAGACAGACGTATCCGCCCAGCGCGCCCGGGTGTTGGCCGCCCCATGGCGGCCAACAGACCTCGATGGCCTCAGCGCAGCGCGGGCAGCAGGAACTCGGTAAGGATGCGGCGCGACTGCGGGTGGGCGTAGCTGCGGTTGTAAGCCTGGCTGGTGATCACCGCGACCAGCTTCTTGCCGGGCATCACGAACACGTAGTTGCCGCCGTTGCCGGACATCGACCAGACCGTGGTCTGGTGCCCATCGACCGGAAGCTTCAGCCCCCACCACTGATAGCCGTAGTCGCTGCCATCACCGGTGGTGGCCTGGGCGCTGACCATCGCGCGGACATAGCGGGCCGGGATCAGCTGCTTGCCCTGCCAGCGCCCCTCGGCGAGCACCAGCTCGCCCAGCCGCGCGAGGTCCCGGCTGCGGTAGCGCGTCCCGCCGCCGCCCATGCCGATGCCTTCCGGGGAGCGGTTCCATCTGCTCGTCGTGATCCCCAGCGGTCGTTCCAGCGCCTGCGCGGCGTAGTCGGCCAAGGGCTGCTTGGTGGCCTGTTCCAGCACCGCGCCGAGCACGAAGGAATTGGCCGTGCAGTAGGCATGCGCGCGACCGTGCGGGCTGTCTTCCGGGCGCGTCATCCACGGTGCGAAGCCCTTGACCGGCAGCGACAGCACGAAGTCCAGCCAGTGCTCGGTCACGTACATGCGTTCCTCGTGGCCGGCCGAGAACGCGTTTTCGTCATCACATTCCCACAGCGTGCTCATGGTGAGCAGGTCTTCCACGGTGGTGGCGCGCAGTCGCGGGTCGATCGGATGGTGGGCCGTGAACGCCGGGAAGTAGTCGTACACGCGGGCCTGCACGCCGGGCAGGGAGCCGTCGCCGATCGCCGCGCCGACCAGCATCGCGGTGACACTCTTGCTGGCCGAGCGCACGTCGTTGAGGGTATCCGCCGTGCCGCCGTTGAAGTAGCCCTCGTACGCCACCTGGCCGTCCACCAGCAGCACGATGCTGGTGACCTGCTTGATGTCCTGGCTGGCGATCGCCGACTCCAGCGCGGTGATCCGGGCTGCGTCCAACTGGGTGGGCCCGGCCAGTGCGGTCGGTGGCAGGGCCACCGCCAGGGCGAAGATCAGCGCGGCGGAAAAACGGGGGCGACAGGGGTGCATGGGCAAGGCTCCTCGAGATGAGGGCCGACTACGCCATGGGGCGATCTGAAGTGCTGGAAACCCGGCTGAAGAATTCTGAAGGCCCGCCGCCGCAAGCCTTCGAGGCGATCAGCGCGGTGCACTCCAGACGCTGTTCGGATCACCATGGCGTGCCCGGCGCAGGCTCGCACGCGCCAGGGTGGCAAAACCAAAGGCCAGTGCCAGCGCCACCGCGTCCACCCAGAACAGCGGCCAGTAGCCCCGTGCCGCGCTCGCCCATGGCCAGAAGCCGGTCAGGGCGCCATGCATTACCGCTACCAGCGCGGTGCTGATCGCGGCCGCCCACAGCAGCTCACGGGCCGCCTGGTCGGGGCGACGCAGCGCCGCCCACAGGGCGCAGACGCCCCAGGTGACGAAACAGATCCAGCGGATGCCGTGGTCCACCGCCTGCGGCGCGACCTGCTCCAGGATCTGTGCGCCGACGAAGCTGGCCGAGATCGCCACGCACAACCCGATGCATACCCCCACTGTCGCGCGGGCCATGTTGATCTGCGCGCGGCCTTGTTCGACCTGGCGTCGCTTGCGCCGCGATTCGATCCACAGCAGGTTGCCGGAGTAGAACAGGAAGGCGCCGCCCAGGCCGAGCAGGAAGTACAGCCACACCACCACGCCATTGCCGAATTCACCGAAATGCAGCGCATAGGCGGCACTCAGGGTGGCGTGGTTGGCATCGCGCTGGCCAGGCAACTGGCTGCTCAGCAGGCGGCCGCTGGCCGCATCCAGGCCGACCGCGCCGAGCGGCCCCAGGGTGCCGCCGGATTCGCCGGTGATCTCGATCGTGGCGTTGGCATCGCCGGCATGGGCGAGCTTGAGGAAGGCCGGCTCGAAATCAGCCACGCCCTGCGCCCGGGCCACCTCGATGGCGCGGGCATGCAGCATGCGCAGGTTGGTGTCATCGCCTGGCTGGCCGCTGGGCTCGCGTATCGGCGCGGTGTCCATCGCTGCCGGCACCGCCTGCAGCAGCTTGCCGTCGAAGATCAGCGGATTGAGCGCCGCCATCTGCAGGAAGACCAGGCAGAGCAGTGCGCCGGTCACCGCGAACATCAGGTGGAAGGGCAGGCTGAGTACGCCGATCACGTTGTGCGCGTCCTGCCACATCTGCTTGAGGTTGCGGCCCGGGCGCAGCGCGAACAGATCGCCCAGCAGTCTGGGCAGGTGGATGACCAGCCCGCTGAGCAGGGCCACGCCATACAGCAGGCTGACGATGCCCATCAGGTAGGTGCCCGCGACCGGCAGGCCGAGGCTGTAATGCAGTTCGTTGACCAGCTCCGCCAGCCCGGTCTGCGGCGGCGTGACACTGCCGTCGTAATGGTCCAGCCACGCGTACAGCCAGGTGCCCTTGGCATCCTGCCAATACGCGATCGGCTGCGGGTGATCGCCACCGGGGAAGGTCATGCCGACGTGGGCGCGCGCGGCCGGGTGGCGTTCGAGCACGCCATCGAGCAGGCGTTGCGCGTCGTCCAGGCTCGCGGCCGGTGTGTCCACCGCATGCGGGGTCTGCCACAGCGGCAGGTCGTGGTGGAACAGGGTCAGCGCGCCGGCGTAGAACGCGACGAACAGCGCGAAGCCGGCGACCAGGCCGACCCACGTGTGCACGGTGGTGAAGGTACGCAGGGTCTGGGAACTGAACTTCATCGCATCGCTCTCATTGCACCGCGCCGGTCAGGCGCAGCAGCCACAGCAGGCCGAACCCGGCCACGGCGGTGGCACTCATCACGGCCCACGCCCGCAGCCCGGTGCGGAAGCTGAAGGCCCAGATCGCAGCCAGCATCCACAGCGGGATGAACGCGATCAGGCTGGGTACCAGCGCGTTCTGCCACGGCCCCGGTGGCAGCCAGGCGATCAGCCCGGTCGCCGCGGCGGCCACGAAGAACCCCGCCAGGACGCCGGCGCCGGCCCGTGCCCACATCAGCGTGTCACCTGCGCCGGGCGGTGCCAGGCGGCGAGCAGGGGCAGCGCGATCGCCACCAGCATCCAGCTGCACAGCATCACCACCACGCCGGTGGCGATGCCCAGATTGGCGATCCACAGCCAGAGCGCCGCCACCGCGGCGACCAGGCTGATCTGCCGACCCAGGCGACCGGCCCGGCGCAGGCGCGGCCAGCGGCAGTGCGGCGAGGCGGCATACAGCGCCAGCGCCGAGAACGCCGAGCCGGCCAGCGCCAGGCTGCAGAAGCCAAGCGAGGTCAGGGCGACCGTGATCATCGGGTGGCCGCCAGCGCGCGCGGCAGGGCGCGGCAGGCCGGGAAGGAAGCGGGGCAGGGCATGGGGGAATCCAATCGGCAACCCTGTCCTGGTCAGGACAGTAACCCGCGCATGGTAATCATTGCCGTTTATGGGCGCCACACGTACACATTCAGGCGCCTGGGCAGGGGCATGCCGGCGCGCGGCGGCGCATTCATCGGCAGATTGGTTTAAGATCAGGGCATCTCTATCGAGGCAACAAGGTGGCCCGCGCCCTGCGCCGGTCTAGCGTGTGACATGAGCACTACCACCGCCCACCGCTGAACGCCCCCGACGGCCCCTGACGCAGGCGCCTTCGTGGCGCTTTTTTATTGCCTCGCCCCCGGATTCTCCAGGCCCCCTGCGGGCCACCAGACCAAAGCACTCTCATGATCGCGATCACGCTCCCCGACGGCAGCCGCCGTGAATTCGAACATCCCGTCAGTGTCATGGACGTCGCCCAGTCGATCGGCGCCGGCCTGGCCAAGGCCACCATCGCCGGTTCGGTGGATGGCGTGCTGGTCGATGCCAGTGACGTCATCGACCACGATGCCAGCCTGCGCATCATCACCGCCAAGGACGAGGAGGGCGTGGAGATCATCCGCCACTCCGCCGCCCATCTGGTCGGCCATGCGGTCAAGCAGCTGTACCCGGACGTCAAGATGGTGATCGGCCCGGTCATCGCCGAAGGCTTCTACTACGACATCTACTCCGAGCGTCCGTTCACGCCCGAAGACATGGCCGCCATCGAAAAGCGCATGGGCGAGCTGATCGCGCAGGACTACGACGTGATCAAGAAGGTCACTCCGCGTGCCGAGGTCATCGAGATCTTCAAGGCCCGTGGCGAGGACTACAAGCTGCGCCTGATCGAGGACATGTCGCCGGACATCCAGGCGATGGGCATGTACTACCACCAGGAATACGTGGACATGTGCCGCGGCCCGCACGTGCCCAACACGCGCTTCCTGAAGGCCTTCAAGCTGACCCGCATTTCCGGCGCCTATTGGCGCGGCGACGCGCAGAACGAGCAGCTGCAGCGCGTCTACGGCACCGCCTGGGCCGACAAGAAGCAGCTCGATGCGTACATCAAGCGCATCGAAGAGGCGGAGATGCGCGACCACCGTCGCATCGGCAAGCAGCAGGACCTGTTCCACCTGCAGGAAGAGGCCCCGGGCCTTGTGTTCTGGCACCCGAAGGGCTGGGCGCTGTGGCAGGTGGTCGAGCAGTACATGCGCAAGGTGTATCGCAATACCGGCTACGGCGAAGTGCGCTGCCCGCAGATCCTGGACGTGTCGCTGTGGCAGAAGTCCGGCCATTGGGACAACTACCAGGACGCGATGTTCTTCACCGAGTCGGAGAAGCGTACCTACGCGCTCAAGCCGATGAACTGCCCGGGCCACGTGCAGGTGTTCAACCAGGGGCTGCACAGCTACCGCGATCTGCCGATCCGCTACGGTGAGTTTGGTGCCTGCCACCGCAACGAGCCCTCCGGCGCGCTGCACGGCATCCTGCGCGTGCGTGGCTTTACCCAGGACGACGGCCACGTGTTCTGCACCGAAGACCAGGTCGAGGCGGAAGTGACCGCGTTCCACCAGCAGGCGCTGGCGGTGTACCAGCACTTCGGCTTCGAGGAGATCCAGGTCAAGATCGCGCTGCGGCCCGAATCGCGCCTGGGCGATGACAGCACGTGGGACAAGGCGGAGGGCGCATTGCGCTCGGCCCTGTCCAGCTGCGGGGTGGAATGGCAGGAGCTGCCGGGCGAGGGCGCCTTCTACGGCCCGAAGATCGAGTACCACCTCAAGGATGCCATCGGCCGTACCTGGCAGCTGGGCACGATGCAGGTCGATTTCATGATGCCTGGCCGCCTTGGCGCCGAGTATGTGGACGAAAACAGCCAGAAGAAGCATCCGGTCATGCTGCACCGCGCGATCGTCGGGTCCATGGAGCGTTTCCTGGGCATCCTGATCGAGCACCATGCCGGCCAGTTCCCGGCCTGGCTGGCCCCGACCCAGGTGGTGGTGGCCAATATCACCGACGCTCAGGCTGAATACGTCAGTGAAGTCAGGAAAACCCTTGCAGATCAAGGGTTCCGCGTGAACGCCGATTTGCGCAACGAGAAGATCGGATATAAGATTCGCGAGCATACGCTGCAGCGGGTCCCGTACCTGCTGGTGGTTGGCGACCGTGAGAAGGAAAACGGCGCCGTGGCCGTGCGTACGCGCTCTGGCGAAGATCTGGGCAGCATGTCCGTCCAGGCCTTCATCGAGCGGTTGCAGGCAGAACAGTCCGTGTAAGAAAGTCCCGGCCCTGCGGATGCTCCGCGATGGGCCGGTTTGATTCCTCTGGGAGATTGCAATATCAGTACCCCTGACAACAAACAGAACCGCAAGAATCAGGAAATCCGGGTGCCGCGCGTCCGCGTGATCGGCAGCGACGGAGAAATGATTGGTGTGTTGACGCGTGACGAAGCGCTGTCGATGGCCGAAGACGAAGGTCTGGACCTGGTCGAGATTCAGCCGCAGGCTGATCCGCCGGTGTGCAAGATCATGGACTTCGGCAAGTTCAAGTTCGAAGCGCAGAAGAAGGCCAACGAGGCCAAGAAGAAGACCAAGCAGGTCGAGATCAAGGAAGTGAAGTTCCGCCCGGTCACCGATGAAGGTGATTACCAGATCAAGCTGCGCAAGATGCGCGGGTTCCTGGAAGAGGGCGACAAGATCAAGGTCAACATCCGCTTCCGTGGCCGTGAAATGAGCCATCAGGAACTGGGTCGCGAGATGGCCAGCCGGATCGAAGGTGATCTGGGCGAAGACATCGTGATCGAGTCCCGTCCGCGCCTTGAAGGCCGGCAGATGGTGATGATGATCGCGCCGAAGAAGAAGTAACCGGCCATCGGGCCTTGCCCGAACCGGCGGGAGGTAGAGCCGACCGTTGGTCGGCTGCCCGGCTCCGGCCGCACCTCTTCGTGCACCACGCAGCGGGCGCCCATCGGCGCCTTCTGTCGTTTCCCGCGCGCGGCCTGGCGTCACGCCCGGGCTCGCGCCCGTTCCGTTCAGGTTCGGCCGCGCCGCGGTAAACACCCGCCCAATCAAGCGTTTGCAACTGTCCGTATACACGGGCATAATGGGCGGCCCCGTTTTGCGGGGGTGCTGTTTTGAACGGTTTCCCGCCCCACAAAGGCACGCTGTTCCAACGGCAAACAGGACCGGCCTGGTTCCCATCGGGGATCCCGGGCTTACAAGCAGGCAAGGGCACGGACGGAAAGTGTGGCAATGCCACCGCCCTGGTCAGTGACAAAACATCATCAAGGACATAGCAATGCCCAAGATCAAGACCAACCGGGCGGCGGCCAAGCGTTTCCGCAAGACCGCCTCCGGCAAGTTCAAGGCTGGCCACGCCAACCGCAGCCACATCCTCACGAAGAAGTCGACCAAGCGGAAGCGCAATCTGCGTCAGACGAACCATGTTCGTGCAGAAGACGCAGGCCGTTTGAACCGTATGCTTCCCTACCTCTGAGGACTGACCCATGGCACGAGTAAAGCGTGGCGTACAGGCGCGTCGCCGCCACAAGAAAATTCTGACCCTGGCGAAGGGTTACTACAACGCTCGCCGCAAGGTCTTCCGCGTTGCCAAGCAGGCCGTGATCAAGGCACAGCAGTACGCCTACATCGGCCGTAAGCAGAAGAAGCGCAATTTCCGTTCGCTGTGGATCACCCGCATCAACGCGGCTGCCCGTATCAACGGCCTGAGCTACAGCCGTTTCATGAACGGCCTGCTCAAGTCCGGCATCACCCTGGACCGTAAGGTCCTGGCTGACATCGCCGTGCACGACGCAGCTGGTTTTGCTGCACTGGCCGAAAAGGCCAAGGGCGCACTGGCGGCATAAGTCCATTCCCCTGCCGTTGCCGTTCACGCGCAACGGCTGTGGGTAAGACAAATGCATGGGGAAGGGCGCAAGTCCTTCCCCATTCTTTTTTGTGTTGGCGGTGGCCCTCCCGGTGCCATCGATCGACAGCGCTGGCGACGGGGGTCGGCCCGACGCGCATCGCGATGGCATACCGACGCGAGGCTCCGGCTATCCATGAGTGACATCCAATCCCTGACCACGCAGGCACTGGCCGACGTGGCCGCTGCCCAGAGCCCCGACGCGCTGGAAGCCCTGCGCGTGGCCCTGCTGGGCAAGAACGGCAGCATCACCGCCCAGCTCAAGCAGCTCGGTGGCCTGCCGGCCGATGAGCGCAAAGCCGCCGGCGAAGCCATCAACCGTGCCCGTGACGCGCTGACCAGCGCGCTGGGTGATCGCAAGACCGTGCTGGAAGACGCTGCGCTGGACGCGCGCCTGGCCGCCGAAGCGATCGACATCACCCTGCCGGGCCGTCGCGAAGAGCGCGGTGGCCTGCACCCGGTCACCCGTACCCTGGAGCGCATCACCGAGATCTTCGGCCGCCTGGGTTACGAGCTCTCCGAAGGCCCGGAAATCGAAGATGACTGGCACAACTTCGAAGCGCTGAACTTCCCGCCGCACCACCCGGCGCGCGCTATGCACGACACTTTCTATTTCGGCGATGGCCGCCTGCTGCGCACGCATACCTCCGGTGTGCAGGTGCGCTACATGGGCGAGCACGCTCCGCCGCTGCGCATGATCGCGGCCGGCAAGGTGTACCGCAGCGACAGCGACCAGACCCATTCGCCGATGTTCCACCAGGTCGAAGGCCTGCTGGTCGACGAGCACTCCACGTTCGCCGATCTGAAGGGCACGCTGTCCGAGTTCGTGCGCGCGTTCTTCGAGCGCGATTTCGAGATGCGTTTCCGTCCCAGCTACTTCCCCTTCGTGGAACCCGGCGCGGAAGTGGACATCGCCTGGCAGCAGCCTGACGGCAGCACCCGCTGGCTGGAAGTGCTTGGCTGCGGCATGGTCCACCCGAACGTGCTGCGCAGCGTCGGCATCGATCCGGAGCGCTACACCGGCTTCGCCTTCGGCCTGGGCGTGGAGCGCTTTGCGATGCTGCGTTACGGCGTCAACGACCTGCGCGCGTTCTTCGAAAACGACGTGCGGTTCCTGAAGCAGTTCGCGTAACAGCGGAACCGCCGGGCAGCCCCCGGCGCTACGTCGCACCACCATTCATCACCGCCCAGGCGCCTGCGCCGGGTCCACCAGGGTGACACCATGAAATTCTCTGAAAACTGGCTGCGCAGCCACGTCCCGACCACCGTCTCGCGCGATGAACTCAGCGCGGTGCTGACCGCGATCGGTCTGGAAGTGGAAGAGGTCGATGCGCTGGGCGATGGCCTGCAGCATGTGGTCGTGGCGAAGATCATTTCCGCCGAACGCCATCCCGAAGCCGACCGCCTGCAGATCTGCCAGGTCGATGCGGGGCAGGGCGAGCACCTGCAGATCGTGTGCGGTGCGCCGAACGCGCGCCCGGGCCTGGTCGCACCGCTGGCAATGGTAGGCGCGCAGATCGGCGAGCTGAAGATCAAGCCGGCCAAGCTGCGCGGCGTGGAATCCAACGGCATGCTGTGCTCGGCCAAGGAGCTGGGCCTGGACACCGATGCGTCCGGCCTGTTCGAACTGCCCGACGATGCCCCCGTTGGCCAGACCCTGGTCGAGTACCTCGGCCTGCCCGACGCCAGCATCGAGATCAAGCTGACCCCGAACCGCGCCGACTGCTTCAGCATCCGCGGCATCGCCTTCGACGTGGCCGCTGCGTGCGCCAGTGAAGTGGTGCCGTTCGACGCTGCGCCGGTGGCCGCCGTGGGCACGCGTGAACTGTCCATCCAGCTGGACGCTGGCGCCGAAGCGCCGCGTTACGTTGGTCGCGTGATCGAGGGCGTCAACGCCCATGCCGCGACCCCGCTGTGGATGGCCGAGCGCCTGCGCCGCAGTGGCGTGCGCCCGGTGTCGCTGCTGGTGGACGTCACCCAGTACGTCATGCTGGAACTCGGCCAGCCGATGCATGCCTTCGATCTGGGCACCCTGCAGGGCAGCATCGGCGTGCGTCGTTCGCGTGCCGGTGAGACCCTGAAGCTGCTCGATGGTCGCGACGCCGCGCTGGACGACAGCTTCCTGCTGGTCACCGATGCCGACCGCCCGATCGCGCTGGCCGGCCTGATGGGCGGCTTCGATACGCGCGTCACCGACGACACCACCAACGTGTTCCTGGAGGCCGCGCACTTCGCGCCCGCCGCGATCATGGGCCGTGGCCGCAAGCTGGGCCTGCACACCGATGCCGGCCACCGCTTCGAGCGTGGCGTCGACCCGGTGCTGCCGCGCGCGGCGATCGAGTACGCCACGCGCCTGATCCTGGACCTGGCTGGCGGCACGCCGGCGCCGGTCACCGAGGCCGTGCGCGACGCCGATCTGCCGGCGACCGCCACCATCGGCCTGCGCCGCGCCCGTATCGCGCGCGTGCTGGGCATCCAGATCGCCGATGCCGATGTGGAGCGCATCCTGCGTGCGCTGGGCATGGACGTGACCGCGACCGCCGATGGCTGGCAGGTCACCGCGCCGAGCCGCCGTTTCGATATCGCCATCGAAGAAGACCTGATCGAAGAGCTGGCCCGCATCCACGGGTACGAGCAGATTCCGACCACGCTGCCGGGCGGCGCCTCGCGCATCGCCATGCCGACCGAGACCCGCCTGGACGACCTGAGCGTGCGCCGCCAGCTGGTGGCCCGTGACCTGCAGGAAACCATCAATTACGCCTTCGTCGATGCCGCGCTGCTCGCACAGTGGCAGCTGAGCGAGGGGCTGGTCGCGCTGGCCAACCCGCTGTCGGCCGAACTGGCGGTGATGCGCCCGTCGCTGCTGCCGGGCCTGGTCGCCACCCTGGGCCGCAACGCCGCCCGCCAGCTGGGCCGCGTGCGCCTGTTCGAACTGGGGCGCGTGTTTCACCAGCAGGCTGGCGAGGGCCAGCCCGCGCCGCTGGAAACCCAGCGCGTGGCTGCCGCGATCTGTGGCGATGCCGACACCCAGCAATGGGGCCTGCCGACCCGCAAGGTCGACTTCCATGACCTCAAGGGCGACCTGGAATCGCTGGCCGCTGCCAGCGGCGCCGAGCTCGAGTTCAGGCCCTCGCAGCGTCCGTACGGCCACCCGGCACGCTCGGCCGAGGTCTACCGTGACGGCGTGAGCCTGGGCTGGATCGGCCAGATCCACCCGCGCCTGGCCAAGGCCATGGATATCGACGTGGACGTGGTCGCCTTCGAACTCGACCTGGCCCCGCTGGCCGCCCGCGCCCTGCCGCGCGCCACCGAGCTGTCGCGCTTCCCGTCGATGCGCCGCGACCTGGCCTTCCTGGTGCCCGAGGCCGCCGCCTGGGCCGACCTGGAAGCCACCCTGCGCCGGGCTGCCGGCCCGCTGCTGCGCGAGGTCACGCTGTTCGACCGGTACGTCGGCCAGGGGGTCGAGCCGGGCTTCAAGAGTCTCGCTATGGGCTTGATTTTGCAGGACAAGTCGCGCACTCTGACGGACCGCGACGTGGATGCGGTGGTGGCCGAGGCGGTCTCTGCCATGGAGCGTGAACATCACGCCCGGATCCGCGGTTGAGCGGGAAGCATGGGGGATAGCAGGCAATGGCATTGACCAAGGCGGAGATGGCCGAGAAGCTGTTCGACGAAGTCGGTCTGAACAAGCGCGAAGCCAAGGAATTTGTCGACGCGTTCTTCGATGTGCTGCGTGAAGCATTGGAACAGGGACGTCAGGTGAAGCTGTCCGGCTTCGGGAATTTCGACCTGCGGCGCAAGAACCAGCGCCCGGGTCGCAACCCCAAGACCGGTGAGGAAATTCCGATTTCCGCCCGTACGGTGGTCACCTTCCGTCCGGGCCAGAAGCTCAAGGAAAGGGTAGAGGCATATGCTGGATCCGGGCAGTAACCGAGAACTTCCGCCGATACCGGCCAAGCGCTACTTCACCATCGGTGAGGTCAGCGAACTGTGCGACGTCAAGCCGCACGTGCTGCGCTACTGGGAAACCGAGTTCCCCAGCCTGGAGCCGGCCAAGCGCCGCGGCAACCGCCGCTACTACCAGCGCCACGACGTGCTGATGGTCCGCCAGATCCGCGGCCTGCTCTACGAGCAGGGCTACACCATCGGCGGCGCGCGCCTGCGCCTGGAAGGCGCCGATGCGCGCGAGGAATCGGCGCTGAGCAACCAGATCATCAAGCAGACGCGGATGGAACTGGAAGAAGTGCTTCAATTGCTGCGCCGCTGAACCATTTTTCACGCAAACCCGTTATACTCGTCGGCCCGCTGAGAGGCGGGGACATTGCCAGCATCATCGGGGCGTAGCGCAGCCTGGTAGCGCATCTGCCTGGGGGGCAGAGGGTCGTCGGTTCAAATCCGGCCGTCCCGACCAATGTTGGTGATTCGATCAAAGGCTTGTGCAGCGATGCGCAGGCCTTTTTTCTTTTTGGCTGCTCGGTACCTGCGGCGTTTCACGCGTTACCTGAGCCAGCGGGCCAACTCACGCTCGCCGTGAGCGGTGAGATTCAACACGCGCGATCCTGGTCGCTGCCTCACAAGGTCCTGCGCCAGCATCACCTGCAGCAGGGCCATGCCGAGTTGGCCTGCCATGTGACAACGGCGTTCGCTCCAGTCCATGCAGCCGCGTAACGTTGGCCTTCGTTGCCCGGCGGGAAGGACAACCCCCATCGCCTGAAGGCCCTCGCGGCCCGATGCGGTCAGCTGCCACGTGTCGCCGTTGATGACGAACCAGCCCCGCTGAAGCCAGTGCTCGGTCAGCTGTACGGCGATCTCACCGGCCATGTGGTCGTAGCAGACACGCGCGCGCCGAAGCCCGGTGTCCGCAGGCCCCACCCGATGGCGGGGCTGGGTCGCAGCCGACACGACGAGCATCGCTTCCAGCGCATGCGCCACCTCGGCGCTGGCCAATCGGTGATACCGATGTCGCCCCTGTTTCTCGATGACAAGCAAGTCGCCTTCGACCAGTTTCGCGAGATGACTGCTGGCCGTCTGTGGTGCGATCGTCGCTTCCCGTGCCAGTTCGCCAGCGGTTCTGCTGCGGCCATCCATCAGGGCCGAGAGCATCCGCGCACGTGCCGGATCACCGATCAGGCTCGCAATCCGGGCGATAGGGGGCAGGGTGGTCATGGTTCGATACTCGCCGAAGCGTTGAGGGCGGGGCGCGCAGGATACTGCGCGCATCTTCACATGACTGATCCCATGAAGCGCAGAGCGATGCTGAAACTTCCTGGACTCGCCTTGGGTGCGAGTGTGTTTCCCGTTGGCGGGCGAGGTCCATCCCGGTTGCCTCCTACCCAGTCATACACGTTGCCATGGCAGCATGCTGGCGAATCGCTCAAGCTTGCCCTCCATCGCCAGCCCGCGGACGGTGATGTGGTCCTGTACGTGCACGGCGCCACGTTTCCCAGTGCGTTGGCGGTGGGGTGGAGGATGCAGGGTGTGTCCTGGATGGATGATCTGCAGCAGGCCGGATTTGATGCCTGGGCACTGGATTTCGCCGGCTACGGCGACGCGCAGCGGCCAAGGGCATTTTCCGCGGAGACGAACGCTGGCTCACCCTTCGGTCGATACGACGCGGCTGCCGAACAGATCGGTGTGGCGCTGCAGTACATCCGCAGGGTCAGGCCAGAGGCCCGCATCCATCTGATCGCACACTCCTGGGGCACCTTGCCCGCGCAGCGCGCGGTGATCCAGTACCCCGACAGGGTGTCGCGGCTGGTGCTGTTCGGCCCGCTCGTGCCCCGCGATGGCACTCCGATGGGGAGTCCCACCGAGACCTGGGCATTGATTGACGAAGCAGCGCAGCGGCCCCGCCAACGTACCGGCATGCCTGAGGATCTGCCCACGCCGGTCGATGAGGCCGAACTGGATCGATGGTGTGCGGCTTACCTGGCCAGCGACGCAACGGCATCACAACGAACACCCCCGTCGGTACGCATTCCGAATGGCCCATCAGCCGATGTCACCGCGTCATGGGGCGGACAGTCCCTGATTGACAGTGCGCTGATCCAGATTCCCGTGCTGATCGTGCGCGGCGAATGGGATCACGTCACCACCGATGAGGACGCGCGACGTCTCTTCGATGCACTGCGCGGTGCCAGCGACAAACGCGACGTCAAGATTTCCGGGGGCAACCATTGGCTGCACCTGCAGCCGCGCCGTGTCGCGTTGTGGACCGAGGTCAGAAGCTTCCTCGGCGAGCGCTGAGCCACCGCGCGGGGGACGCTTCAGTGCGGCTACCTCAATGCCCGTGCAACGGCAATGGCCGGTCGATCACCACGTCCTTCATCACCAGGGTCGAGGTCAGCCGCTGCACGCCGGGCAAGGCGGAAAGGTGTTCGTCGTAAAGCTGCCGGAACGCGGCCAGGTCGCGGGTGATGACGTGCAGCAGGTAGTCCGGATCGCCGAACAGGCGCTGCGCCTGCAGCACCTGGGGCACCTCGGCGACGGCCTGCTCGAAAGCGTCCACGGCGTGGCGGTCGCCGTCGCGCAGGGTGATGAACACCAGCGCCGAGAACTTCAGGCCCAGCGCGGCGGGATCGAGCTCGGCGCGGTAGCCCCGGATCGCGCCGGACTGTTCCAGCGCCCGCACGCGACGGTGGCAGGGCGAGACGCTCAGGCCGATGCGCTCGGCCAGTTCGGTCACGGTGAGGCGGCCGTCTTTCTGCAGCTCGGCAAGAATCCGCTGGTCGGTGATGTCCATGCGCGAGAGTTTCCTCCTGAGTGGCCGTGCCGGGCAAGTATTTGGAAGCACATTCCAAAGGAGCGGGAATATTCTTCTGTCTGGCACACGGATCGCGGCAAGACCGCCCTTTGGACCCCCATGCAACCCAGCGTCATTGCCGCCTTCTGGGCGGTCTCGATCCTCTTCGTGCTCACCCCCGGCGCGGATTGGGCGCACGCGATCGCTGCCGGCCTGCGCGGGCGCGCGGTAGTGCCGGCGGTGGCCGGGTTGTTGTCCGGTCACCTGCTGGCGATCGGGCTGGTCGCTGCGGGCGTCGGCGCGCTGTTCGCCCAGGCACCGGTCGCGCTGCACGTACTGACCGTCCTGGGCGCGCTGTATCTGCTGTGGCTGGGCATCGGGCTGCTGCGCCATCCGCCGGTCGCCGCCGCCGAAGCGGGGCAGGCCGTGGCGGGCTGGCGCCACTGGGCGGTCAAGGGCGCCTGCGTGAGCGGGCTCAATCCCAAGGTGCTGTTGCTGTTCCTGGCGCTGCTGCCCCAGTTCATTTCCGCCAGCGCGGCATGGGCGATGCCTGTGCAGATCCTCGCGCTGGGCATGGTGCATCTGGTCAGCTGCGCGGCGGTCTATCTGGCCGTGGGGTATGGCGCCGGTGCCGTGCTGCGTACCCGCCCGCGTGCATCACGCGTGGTCGGCCGCATCTCGGGCGCCGCGATGATCCTGATCGCGGTGCTCTTGCTGAGCGGAACCGGCACACTCTGACCCCACGTTGTTCCCCCACCAGGATCCTTCGCATGACCGAACAGCTCCATCCCTACGCGACCCCGGGCAGTGCCCCGGTCCCGGCCCCGCGCATGCGTATCCCGCATCTGCAGCAGATGAAGGAGCGCGGCGAGAAGTGGGCGATGCTCACCGCCTACGACATGTATACCGCGGCGATCTTCGAAGACGCCGGCATTCCGGTGCTGCTGATCGGCGATTCGGCGTCCAACAACGTGTTCGGCAACGACTCGCTGCTGCCGGTCACGGTCGATGAGCTGATGCCGCTGGTGCGCGCGGTGAGCCGCTGCACGCGACGGCCGCTGGTGATCGCCGATCTGCCGTTCGGTTCCTACCAGGCCTCGCCGGAGCAGTGCTTCCATACCGCCGTGCGTTTCATGAAGGAAGGCGGGGCGCATGCGGTCAAGCTGGAGGGCGGCATCGAGATGGTGCCCCAGGTGCGCAAACTGGTCAGCTGTGGCATTCCGGTGATGGCGCACATTGGCTTCACGCCGCAGTCGGAGCATCAGCTGGGTGGCTTCCGCGTGCAGGGGCGGGGCGACGATGGCGCCCGCCTGATCGAGGAGGCGCGTGCGCTGGAGGCGGCAGGTGCGTTCGCCGTGCTGATGGAGATGGTGCCCGGCGCGGTTGCCGCCCAGATCACCGCGGCGCTGAAGATCCCCACCGTCGGCATCGGGGCGGGCAGCGAGTGCGATGCACAGGTGCTGGTCTGGCAGGACATGGCCGGGCTGCGCACCGGCAAGCTGCCGCGCTTCGTGAAGCAGTACGCAGACATGCACGGGCTGCTGCAGAAGGCGGCGCGTGAGTTCGCGGCAGAGGTGGGGGCAGGCACGTTCCCCGGCCCGGAACACACGTTCTGATCGACAGGCGTATCGCCTGAGGCGCGTGCCCACGGCGCCCAATGCCGCCGGCCAGCATCCGGCGCTGGATCATCTGGAGATGATCGTGGCGCGCAGGGCGATGCGCAGGGGCCAAGCATGCGCACGCGGGTGTTCGGGGCTGGCGATTGGGCCGGGGCAGCAGTACCGCCGAGCGCTCGCCCCTGCCCGATGTGCCGGATGAGGATTCCTCGCCTGCCCCGCGCATGCGACGAAGGATGGGCGGGTAGGGGCCATCGGGGTAGAGTGACTGCTCAACCCCATGGACGAGGAAAGAGAAAAAGATGGCGGTGCGCACCTTGGTAGCGGCGGATCTGGAACAGGCCAGCCGCATCTGCATGGCGGCCTTCATGGGATCGGTGGCCGATTCACTGACCCCAGTTGGTATCGAGACGTTTTCCCGCATCGCTTCGGTGGAAGGATTCCGTACGCGGATGTCGCACGACAACCTCATGCTGGTGTTCGAACAGCAGGACCGTATCGTCGGTGTGGCCGAGCTCAAGGAGGGCCGCCACGTGGCGATGTTGTTCGTGGACCCTGCCGCTCAGCAGCAGGGCATCGGCAAGGCGCTGATGGCCGCCATGATCGATCACGCACGCGTGGACGTGCTGAGTGTCAGCGCTTCGCTGTCGTCGGTGCCGGCGTATGAGCGCTATGGCTTTGCGTGCGCAGGCGAGGCGGCCGAATCCTCCGGCCTGCGGTATCAGCCGATGAACATGCAGCTCATGGCCCGCCCCTGACTTCACACCGTTCAGCCGACGCGTTCACGAAGGTGAGACAGCCCAGTGGCTACCGTGGAGTCCTGTCATTCAACCCGATTCGGGGAAAGGATCATCATGATCAAGTGGGCCATCATTTTTGCTGTCATCGGCCTGATCGCCGGCGCCCTCGGTTTTGCGGGCATCGGTGGCGCCGCCATCGGCATTGCCAAGTTCCTCTTCTGGGCGGGCATCATCATCGCCGTCGTGCTGTTCGTACTGGGCATGACCGTCGCCAAGAAGGTCACCTGACCCGGCGCGCGCCTGCGCCAACGGTCAGGAACGAAGGCCTGCGCGGTTTCGCGCAGGCCTTTTCATTGGTGGCTCTCGTTCCAGCACACGCAGCTCACTGGAAATACACCGATACCCCCAGCCCGGCCTGCGTGTCCGGGCTGTCCTCATCCAGGCCCACGTCGAACGAGGCATCCAGCTGGACTGTCGGGGTCACCATCCAGGTGATGCCAGCCCCCGCTATTCCGGTCGAAGGCTCACCGTCGGTATCGGTGAAGCCGGCCTCCAGATAGGTGCTGATGGTATCGGTGGCGGCAAAGCTCAGGCTGGGTGCCCAGGTCACGCTGTCCTCGCTGCCACCGCGGGTGACATTGGCGTACAGCGCGCCGGTCCAGTGATCGTTGAACGCGTACTCGTAGCTCGCACCCAGCGCGTACTGCGTGGCGCCTTCGCTGAAGTCGCGCGAGCCGGTGGCGAAGGTGGTGCTGGCCAACAGCGCCACGGCGTGCGTGTCCGAGGGCAGGGGCAGGGCGAACTTCAGGCCGACGCCCACATCACCGGCACCGCTGCTGCGCTCGGCGGGGGCATTGCGCGGTGCCACGCGCAGCTGGTTCCAGGGCGAGGTGAAGGCCTGCAGTTCCACATGGCTGGCCAATCCGATACGAAGGTTGATGTCGGCACTGTACTGCGTGCTCAGCACGCCCGCGTCGTCGCGGTCGCGGCTGAAACCGGGCAGCCCCGCCTCGAGCGCCACGCCACCGCGTGGCAGGGTCGAAGCGGCAAAGCCGATGCCGGGGCGATCGAAGGCCAGGTCCGGCGGCGCGTCCTGCTGCGCGTGCACCGCACCGGAGAACAGCAGGGAAACCAGCAGGGCCGAACACCGCATGCGCACGCTCCAGGCCGGCCGATACCGGCATCAGGCGCAGTCAGCCTGCCCCTTGGCCGGAATGTAGCACGGTGATTTCGGCGGTCATGTGCAGGTGTCGGCGACACCCGCCCGCAGGGCGGTGTGCGATGTCGCTCAGCGCGCCGGCCGGGTCATGGCGATGAGGGCATCACGCACGCGCTCGGTCGCCGCGTCCGGCGTGGCGTCACAGCCGAGCACGCAGGCGCGGAGCAGGAAGCCATCGGCGGCATGCCGTGCGGCGGTCAGCTGCGCATCACCACGGTCCAGCGGATGGTCGCGCAGGACCGCATCGAGCCACGCACGCCGTGCGGTGATCCAGTCGCTGTCGACGTGGTGCGGCCGGCACTGCGCACTGATGGTGCGCCCGATATCGAACAGCTCGGCGATGTAGGCACGCGAGAACCGGCCATGGCCCTGGCTGTCACGGTCCATGCGCTGCTGGATCGCGCGGTGGAGATTGGCCACGATCGCATGCGCGGCCAGGTCGTCATTGGCTGCTCGCAGCAGCAGGGTATCGGTTGCGTTGTGCATTCGCGCCTCCAGGACACCGGTGGGGGAAAAACGTGGGTTCAGCCGCGTGGCAGCGCCGGACCGCCCTGCCGCAGCAGGGTGTCCAGCAGCGTGACGACGCGTTCGCCCTGGCCTTGGCAGGCCAGTTCGAACGTGGTCTGCCCGTCGAGCGCGGGCAGGGGGGAATGCAGAATCCATTCAAGAACGGCAGCGCGGTCCGGTTCGATCTGCAAGGCCAGATCCGCGACACGACGTACGATTCCCTGACGCATGATCAGAATCCGTAACTGAGGGAGAGGGCGGCGGTGTCCATGTGATCGCCACGGGTCATCGGGCTGTCGCGCACGGCATCGGCCAGCGACGTGCGACGGATCGATGCGGTCGCGGTCCAGCGCGGTCCCAACGGCATCACCGCGGCGATGTCCATGTACGGCGACACGCCGCTGCCGGCCGAGTAATGCGCCAGGCCACTGCGGGCCGCTTCGCGTTGGCTCACGCCGAAGTAGTAGTCGTTGAGATCGGCGCTGGTGTAGGTCACCCCCACCGCAGGCATGAAGGTCACGCGGCCGGCGGGAACCGGGTAGGCGTATCGGGCATCGGCGGAGAAGCCGCCCCCGTGCCCGGTCACTTCGGCCTGCGCGTTGGCCTGCAGCACGCCCCAGTCGGCCTGGTGGCGCCAGGACACGCCCAGCATCCCGGACAGGCTGCGGTTGTCCAGCTGGCGCAGTTGCGGGTCATGACTGTCGCGGCGTTTGAATCGCATCACGTACGGCGAGGCGGTGAGTGCCAGTTCGGACTGCGCGGTCTGGTGGAGGCGATAGCCCACGCTGCCACCGCGGAAGAAGAACGAGCGGCCTTCCCAGCTGACGATCGGGGCGGCCAGACGATCGGTGTCATAGCCGGCGTACGGGGCCTTGAGGGCGACAACGGCGATGCCGACGCTTCCTTTCCTGCCCGCTTCGGGGGCATCGGCGGCCTGGGCGCCGGTGGCGGTCAACGCAGTGCCCAGGGCCAGGCCAAGCAGAGCGGAAGAAGGACGCGAAAAGCGGAAACGGACGTGCATGGACCTGCCGAAGGGGAACAACCGGAGCCTCATGGTGGGCGCCCTACATTGTCGGAACGTTACGTCGGCGTGCGCGGTACCATCGCCTCCTTCGTACCCCGCAGGCACCGCTCCCATGCGCCTTCTTCTCCTGGAAGATGATCCGGAAATGGCCAGCGCGATCCAGGTCAGCCTGGCGCGCCATGGCATGGTGGTCGACATGGTCGGCTCGATGGCCCAGGCCGATGAAGCGCTCAAGGCCGGCGTACATCAGATCCTCCTGCTGGACCGCCAGCTCCCCGATGGCGATGGCGCCAGTTTCGTCCAGGTCGCCCGTGAGCGGGTGCCGAACCTGCCGGTGATCATGCTGACCGCGCGCGCTTCGGTGGCCGACCGGGTCACCGGGCTGGATGTCGGTGCCGATGATTACCTGACCAAGCCCTTCGCCGTGGAAGAACTGCTCGCACGGATCCGCGCGATCTCCCGGCGCCCCTCGCAGATCACCCTGCCGGTGTTGTCACTGGGCCGGCTGCAGTTCGATTTCGTGGCGCGCGAGGCACGCGTTTGCGATGTGCTGCTGGCATTGCCGCGGCGGCAGCTGCTGGTGCTCGAAGCGCTGGCGCTGCGCCAGGGGCGCACGGTGGGCCGCGCTTCGTTGCTGGAGGCCGTGTACGGCTTTGACGATGCGATCCAGTCCAACGCGCTGGATGCGCATGTCTCCAAGCTGCGCAAGGCGCTGCTGGAAGCCGATGCCGGCGTGGAGATCCATGTCATGCGCGGCATCGGATACCTGCTCAAGGACACGCCGTGAGACTGCTCAAACCCGATTCCCTGGTCTTCAACCTGGTCTGGAAGGTGTGCCTGATCCAGGCGGCGACCATCGCGCTGGCGTTGAGTGCGATGGTGTTGACCTACGGCGACCGTCGCTCGGCCTACATCGACTGGAAGACCAGTGACCAGATCGCATCGGCGATCTCCGTTGGCGCTCAGGGGCTGGAGGCGGATCCACCCAAGGTCGCCCTGGCCGTGCCGCGCCCGCCGGCCACGTTCTGGTTCGCCGCCGCCGACGAACGCGGCCGGCGGCTGGTGCATGGCGAGGTGCCCGTGCAGTACCGCCCGTTGGTCGCGCGGCTGGATCACATCGAGCAGACCGATATCCGCACCCGCATCAATGCCGATGCGCTTGCCGTGCGCGTGGTCGTCGTGGATCGGCCCGAAGGGCGATTGCACGTGGCGGTGGGCGGCATTCCCGAACGCAGCATCGTGCGGCAGCTGCTGTTGATCTTCCGCTATCTGGGGGGCTGGATCGCATTGCCGGTGCTGGTGATCACGCTGGTGGTGGCGCCGTGGGTGATCCACCGCGCGCTGCGCGGGGTCAACCGCGTGGCAGCGCAGGCGGCCGCGATCCAGGTCAACGAGCGTGGCAGCGGCCTGGATACGCGTGCGGTACCGCTGGAGATCTACCCGCTGGTGGATGCGTTCAACGCGGCCGTGCGCCGCATCGGTGAAAGCTACGACGCCCAGGACCGCTTCCTCGCCGGCGCAGCGCATGAGCTGCGCATGCCGATCGCGATCCTGGCCACGCGGCTGGCCGATCTGCCGCCCGGCGAGGCACGCTCGCGCCTGCAGCTGGACCTGAGCCGCCTGAGCAACATCGCCGAGCAGCTGCTGGATCTGCAGCGGCTGGACCGCCACGGCAGCCAGTCGCAGCGCATCGACCTCTCCGCACTGACCCGCGAGGTAGCCGCCGACGTGGCGCCGCTGGTCGTGGATGCCGGTTACGGCTTCTCGGTGGACGCCCCCGACCAGCCGATCTGGGTCCGCGGCGATCCACATGCACTGCACCGTGTCATCGCCAGCCTCCTGCAGAACGCCATCGCGCACGGCGGTGGCCGCGGCATGATCGCGGTGGCGCTGCACGATGACGGCAGCCTGTCGGTCAGCGATGAAGGCCCTGGTGTGCCCGAGGCCGAGCGGCTGTCCGTGTTCGAGCCGTTCCATCGGTTGCGGCCCAGCGGCAGCGGCAGTGGGCTGGGCCTGCATCTCGCGCGTGAGATCGTGCTGCGGCATGCCGGCACCATCGCCGTGGACAGCGCCCCCGGTGGTGGCGCGCGGTTCCTGGTGGTGCTGCCGGTGGATCCGCGGCCGGTGCTGGCAGCGACCCCGGCATGACCAATGGCAGGTGATCGGGCAGAGGCGTCGTGGGACAACGGACAGGTCCCCCTTTCAGGTGCCGGTTCGATGCGCGTACATTCGCTGTTCGGTGTGATGGTGACGTCCGGCCTGGCCCTGTCTGGCCTGTCCGGGTGCGCCACCTATGACGATGTCGCCTCGCGCCCGCAGTGCGAGGATTCGCCGCAGGTGAAGGACCTGCCGGCGCAGGTCGCCCGCCGTGAAAGCCGCTGCAATGAGTTGAACATCCGGTTCAATGACGGAGGCGGCGGCGACAACAAGCCGCTCGATTTCGGCGGCAAGAACAAGGACGGCTGATCCCGTGTGGGATCAGCGTTTCGCCGGCCCGGCCGGCGGCTCAGCGCAGTAGGCGGTGATGACCTCGGCGGTATTCTCCAGCCCCTTGGCCTTCGCCAGCTCCCAGGGACGCTCACACTGCTGTGTGCGTTCGCACCAGCGGTAGCCTGCCGAGCCGATGCACCCGTGCGCATCGCGGTCTGCGCCCGGTACGCCCGCAGTGGGTGAGGGTGGCGGTGCAGGATGGGCGCAGGCGGTGAGGGCGGCGAGCAGGGCAAGCAGGGCGGCTCGAATGGACATGGACCCTCCATGGGCGCTTGAGGTCGCCGGCAGTCTCGCGCTGGGTCCGTCGATGCCACGTGCAGGATGCCGGGTTCACTCCTCCATCACTTGGCGTGGGCTGATATGACGCAGAACGGTTCCGCCGATGCTGCTTTGTAGTGCATGACCAGCGCCGTGGAAGCGATGATGCGTTGAAGCAGGATGCTTGCGACGAGTCTGCGTGGGTATCGCCTGTATCAGGTTCGACGCCAGCTTGTCAGCGCCACGGCCAGGAGGCACCCCATGAAACTGCTGTTTTCGATGCGTCACATTGCGCTTGCTGCGGCACTCACCTGTGTCTGCGCCCAGGCCGATGCCTGCACGCGCGTGGTGTACCTGGGCGACAACCAGGACGTGATCACCGCCCGCTCGATGGATTGGAAAAGCGATGTCGCCACCAATCTATGGGTGTTGCCCAAAGGCATCAGCCGCGATGGCCAGGCCGGGCCGCGCTCGATCCGCTGGACGTCGCGCTACGGCAGCGTCGTCGCCACCGGCTACGACATCTCCACCACCGACGGCCTCAACGAAGCGGGACTGTCAGCCAATCTGCTGTGGTTGGCCGAATCGGAGTACCCACAGCAGCGTGGCAGCAAGCCCGGGTTGGCGATTTCGTTGTGGGCGCAGTACGCGCTCGACAATTTCGCCACCGTTGCCGAGGCCGTTGCCGCGCTGGAACGCGAGCCGTTTTCCATCGTGACCGACAAGGTGCCGGGCGAACCGCGACTGGCCACGCTGCACCTGTCCTTGTCCGACGCCAGCGGCGACAGCGCCATCGTCGAATACATCAACGGCAGGCAGGTGATCCATCACGATCGCGCTTACCAGGTGATGACCAACTCGCCCGTGTTCGACCAGCAGTTGGCGCTGAACGCGTATTGGCAGGAAATTGGCGGCACCGTGATGCTGCCCGGCACCAACCGCTCGGCCGATCGGTTCGCACGCGCGAAGTTCTACATCAACGCCATTCCGAAAAGCGAAGATCCGGTGGTGGCACTGGCGAGCGTGTTCAGTGTGATCCGCAATGTGTCCGTGCCCTATGGAATCACCACGCCGGGGGAGCCGAACATTTCTTCCACCCGCTGGCGAACCGTCGCCGATCACAAGCGCAAGCTGTATTTCTTCGAATCGGCGATGACCCCCAATACCTTCTGGGTGGATCTCAACAAGGCCGATTTCTCGCGCGGTGCGCCGGTGCTGAAACTCGACCTGGGGCCGGACCAGCGCAATGTGTTCGCCGGCGACGCGCTGCCCCGATTCCAGCCGGCCGAACCTTTCCGGTTCCTTGGTACCGATAGTTGAGCAAAATCAGACTAATCCGATACCCGTAGGCTGCGGCCTGCTCTATCGTTCCTGCTGAGGGATGGATCCCTCCCGTCGTGAGCTTCTCGCCCAGGCATGCCGCAAAGGAACGATCCGCATGGTGATCAAACTGCAACATATCGAACGCCGCTGGCACGTCGTGCATCCGGCCAAATCCGCACCGATCGCATTCCGCAACGGTGCCACCGCCTTTGACTTCGCCGATGCCTTGGCGCGCGAGCATTTTGCCGAAACCGGCAACAGCAGCGCCGTCCGGGTGCAGGTGCTGGAAACCTACGTGGACGCCGTGCGCTACGGCTGAGCGGCCGTGAAGCAGCCACCAGAACGGATGTGACCGGCTTCGGTCGGCCCAGTCAGCCTCGCGTCGGGTACCTAAATAGGGCATGAAATCAGCGACTTCTGGCCTATGTCGCCCGGCCGGACGATCACCGATCCTGTGCGCCTCCCCACACAGCATCGAGGTCCCCCATGTCCAACAACCGCCCTTCCCAGGCAGCCAGACGATTGCGCTGGGCCGTGGTGCCGGCCCTGATGGCGCTGGCCGGTGCCGCCCAGGCGCAAAACTACGACCGCTACTACGACGATGGTTACAGCGGCGGCCCGGTGCGTTGCGAGTCGATCAAGAACCGCACGCAGCAATGCGCCTTGCCGGGCCGTGCCCGTCTGGTGCGGCAGATCTCCGGCTCGCCCTGCGTGGAAGGGCAGACCTGGGGCCAGGCCCGCAACGGCGTATGGGTGACGCAGGGTTGCCGGGCCGAGTTCATCGCCGAAGGTGGCCGCGGCGGCCGCTGGAATGGCGGCGGTGGCTGGGGGCACAACGGCGGCGGCAACAGTGGCCGGGGCCAGATCCTGACCTGCGATTCCAATGACCATCGCCGTCAGCGCTGCGTGGCCAATGTGCGCCGCGAGGCGCGGCTGATCCGCCAGACCTCGCGCAACGCCTGTATCGAAGGCCGTACCTGGGGTTGGGACCGTACCGGGGTCTGGGTGGACGGCGGCTGCCGGGCGCAGTTCCAGATTTACTGAGGGCCGCTGCACAGCCCCAGGGTGCGTGATGCAGGCTGAAACGAACGAGGCCGCGTCGATCAGACGCGGCCTCGGTGTTTCTGCGGCGAGCCCACCCGACGGTGGCCGACAGTGCGTCAGCCCGCTGCGCTTAGCGCCTGGCCGCTGTTGACCAGCATTGGCCAGCGCTTGAGCACGGCCTGGCGGATGCCGGCGGCATCGATGCCGGCTTCGGCCAGCAGGTCTTCGCGGCTGGCATGGTGCTGGAAGCTGTCCGGCAGGCCCAGGTGCAGGAACGGCTTGAGCACGTTCTCGGCGTTGAGCAGCTCGGCCACGCCGGAGCCGGCACCGCCGGCGACCACGTTGTCTTCGATGGTGACGAAGCCTTCGTGGCGCTGCGCAAGGTCCAGCAGCAGGGCACGGTCCAGCGGTTTGATGAAGCGCATGTTGACCACGGTCAGGCCCAGCTCGCGGCCCACCTGTTCGGCGGCGGTCACGGTGCTGCCGAAGGCGAGCAGGGCGATGCGGCTGCCCGGCAGGCGCAACTCGGCCTTGCCGATTTCCAGCGTGGACAGGTCGGTGCCGGCCGCAACGCCGGTGCCGCTGCCGCGCGGGTAGCGCACCGCTGCCGGGCCGACATGACGCAGGCCGGTGGTCAGCATCTGGCGGCACTCGGCCTCATCGGAGGGGGCCATGACCACCATGTGCGGAACGCAGCGCAGGAAGCTCAGGTCCAGGTTGCCGGCATGGGTCGCGCCATCCGGGCCGACCACACCGGCGCGGTCGATCGCGAACAGCACATCCAGCTCCTGCACGGCCACGTCGTGGACCAGCTGGTCGTAGGCGCGCTGCAGGAAGGTCGAGTAGATCGCCACCACCGGCTTGGCGCCCTGGGTGGCCATGCCCGCCGCCAGGGTCACGGCGTGCTGTTCGGCGATGGCCACATCGAAGTAGCGGTCCGGGTATTCCTTGCTGAAACGCACCAGGCCAGAGCCCTCGCGCATCGCCGGGGTGATGCCCATCAGCTTCGGTTCGGCTGCGGCGGCATCGCACAGCCAGTCGCTGAAGACGTCGGTATAGGTGGGCTTCTTGGCCCCGCCCTTGGCGACCAGGCCCTTGTCCGGATCGAACGGGCCAACCGCGTGGTAACCGATCTGGTCACCTTCGGCGCGCTCGTAACCCTTGCCCTTGGTGGTCATCACGTGCAGCAGCTTCAGGCCTTTCAGGCTCTTGAGCGTTTTCAGCGTGGCGACCAGCGCCGGCACGTCGTGGCCGTCGATCGGCCCGGTGTAATGGAAGCCCATTTCCTCGAAGAACGTGGACGGCACGAACATGCCCTTCCAGTGTTCTTCCCAGCGCTTGACGAAGCGCGCGGTCGGGTTGTGCTTCTTGTCGCCGAGGATCTTCTTGCCGCCTTCGCGCAGCGCGTTGAGCGTGCGGCTGCCGGTGGCCCGGCCGAGCATCTTGGTCAGCCCGCCGACGGCCTCGGAGATCGACATGTTGTTGTCGTTGAGGATCACCAGCAGGTTCGGTTCCTGCTCCATGCCGCCGGCGTGGTTGAGGGCCTCGTAAGCCATGCCGGCGGTCATCGCGCCATCGCCGATCACGGCCACGACCTTGCGGTCATCGCCTTCGGCCTGGCGTGCGATCGCCATGCCCAGCGCCGCGGAGATCGAGGTCGAGGAATGGCCGACGCCGAAGGTGTCGTACTCGCTTTCCTCGCGCTTGGGGAACGGCGCGACGCCGTCCTTCTGCTTGACCGTGTGGATCTCGTCGCGGCGGCCGGTCAGGATCTTGTGCGGGTAGGTCTGGTGGCCCACGTCCCAGACCAGCTGATCCACGGGCGTCTGATAGAGGTAGTGCAGGGCGACGGTCAGTTCGATCACGCCCAGGCCGGCGCCGAAATGGCCGCCGCTCTTGCCTACCGACTCAATCAGGTAGGCACGCAGTTCATCCGCGATCGCGGGCAGTTCTGATTCATCGAACCTGCGCAGGTCATCCGGTGACTGGATGCGCGCAAGGCGGGGATAGCGGGCGGAGTCGATCATGTTTATCGCGCTTCTTCTGAGCGCCTATTTTCCCCCCCAAATGGGGGTGGGGCAAGCAAACCGCCTTTTCAGTGAGTAAACGGTGACGGCAGCTGCGACAGAACGTCGCAGCGCACTCAGGCGCAGAGCTTGGACCGCTTGGGCAGCTGCGCCTTCAGGAACGCCATCTGGTCGGCCAGGATGTTGCGGTTGGACAGGATCATGTGTTCGATCCAGCTCGGCCGGTAAGGCACGGCCAGCAGCGGCATGCCGGCCTGCTGCGGGGTCCGGTTGCTCTTGCGCGAGTTGCAGTGGAAGCACGCACTGACCACGTTCTCCCACACGTCCAGGCCGCCCTTGGAGATCGGCATGACGTGGTCGCGGGTCAGTTGCGGGCGGTTGAACTGTTGCCCGCAGTACAGGCACAGATGCGCATCGCGCGCGAACAGGGCCGGATTGGAGAGATTCGGGGTGGGGTCGATCGCACGGGAACGGGCATGCCCGCGGGCGGCGATGATCGGGTGCAGGTCCAGGCCGCTCTGCAGGCCGGTGGTGCGGCAGATGCCGCCACGGATGTGCAGGCAGGGGTCACCGAGGGTCCAGGCGACCGCACCGCGTGCGTAGAGGCAGGACGCGTCCTGCCAATTGATCCAGTCGAGCACGCGCCCGTGGGCGTCCAGGGCCAATAACCGTACCGAGCCGGGCCGATGCAGCGTAACGATCGGCGATACCTCGGCGACCGGGGCGGACGAGGCTCCGGTATCGATCAGACCCAAGCGTGTAGTGTCTGTCTCCATCGGGAAAACAGCTTATACCCGAATCGTTACCAAATGGGTATAGGCGGCAAGCGCCTACCAATTTGGTAACGATTCGGCCCCGGGCATTCCACCTTATCCCCGCGCCGTTGGCGCGCCCCCTTGAACATCAAGGGGGCTTTTCTCCAGAACGTGTATCGGGGTGCCGACCAACGGTCGGCACCTACCGACGATCAGGTATCGGTGCTCCGACTGGCGGTCGGCACCTACCGACGATCAGGCGTCGGTGGTCTGGCGACCGATCAACCTTCGCCGAAATGCGCGTCGGTCATCGCCATCAGCGGTTCGGCGCCGGCCTGGATCGCGGCGGCGTGGCTGAGCGTGCGCGGCAGCACGCGGGCGAAGTAGAAGCGGGCGGTCTCGCGCTTGGCCTGCTTGAACGCAGCGCTCTGCGCGGAGGCATCGGCGGCAGCGACGCTGCGTGCCCACCAGTAGGCCAGCACCACATAGCCCGAATAGAACAGGTAATCGAAGCTGGCCGCGCCCAGTTCGTCCGGGTTGGTGGCCGCGCGCTGCAGCGTCGCCAGGGTCAGCTTGCCCCATTCGTCCGCCTTGGCGCGCAGCGGGGCGATGAACTCGGCCAGCGCCGGGTTGCCTTCATTGGCCTTGGCGAAGGCCTCGATCTCAGCCAGCATCAGTTTCAGGCCGGCGCCCTGGCTGGAGGCGGTCTTGCGACCGATCAGGTCCAGTGCCTGGATGCCGGTGGTGCCTTCATACAGCGTGGTGATGCGGGCATCGCGTGCCAGCTGCTCCATGCCGTGCTCGCGGATATAGCCGTGGCCACCGAAGCACTGCAGCGCGTTGTAGGTGTTCTCGATGCCCCATTCGGTCTGGCAGGCCTTGGAGATCGGGGTGAGGAAGCTCACCAGGGTGTCGGCGCGTTCGCGTTCGCCGGCATCCTGCGCATGGTGGGCGACGTCGATCAGGGTGGCCGCGTGCAGGGCCAGCAGGCGGCTGCCTTCCACCAGCGATTTGATGGTCAGCAGCATGCGCCGCACATCCGGGTGGACCAGGATCGGGTCGGCCGGCTTTTCCGGGTTTTTCGGGCCGCTCAGCGAACGTGACTGCAGGCGCTCGCGGGCGTACGTCAGGGCGTTCTGGTAGGCGCGTTCGGACAGGCCGATGCCCTGCAGGCCAACGCCCAGGCGTGCGGTGTTCATCATGGTGAACATCGCCTGCAGGCCCTTGTGCGGCTGGCCCACCAGATACCCTTCGGCGCCGTCGAAATTCATCACGCACGTGACCGAACCCTTGATGCCCATCTTGTGCTCGATCGAGCCGCAGCGCAGCGCATTGCGCTCGCCCATCTTGCCCTCGCGGTCCACCTTGAACTTCGGGGTGACGAACAGCGAGATGCCCTTGGCGCCGGCCGGTGCATCCGGCAGCTTGGCCAGCACCAGGTGGACGATGTTGTCGGTCAGGTCGTGCTCGCCGGCGGTGATGAAGATCTTGGTGCCGGTGATGGCGTAGCTGCCGTCCGCGTTGGGTTCGGCCTTGGTCTTGAGCAGGCCCAGGTCGGTGCCGCAATGCGGTTCGGTCAGGCACATGGTGCCGGTCCAGCGGCCTTCGATCAGCGGCTTGAGGAAGGCCTCCTGCTGCCACGCCTCACCGTGCTGCTTGAGCGCCTCGATGGCGCCATGGGAGAGCAGCGGGAAGTTGCCCCACGCCAGGTTGGCGGCATTGATCATTTCGTTGAGCGGCACGCCCAGCGTGTGCGGCAGACCCTGGCCACCCAGCTCCGGCGCAGCGGTCAGGCCGGTCCAGCCGCCCTCGACAAACTGCGTGTACGCCTGCTTGAAGCCAGGCGGGGTGGTGACCTCGCCGGTGCTCTGGTCCAGTACACAGCCGATCTCATCGCCCACGCTGTTCAACGGCGCCAGCACGCTGGCACTGAAACGGCCGGCTTCTTCCAGTACGGCATCCACCACATCGGCGGTGGCATCGGCCAGGCCGAGGCGCGCGAACAGCGGCTCGACCTTGAGCACGTCATGCAGGGCGAAACGGATATCGGAAAGCGGGGCGGTGTAGCTGCTCATCGGGGACGGTCTCGATCAGTGGCGAAGGGTGGCGGACAGCCCGCCGGTCAGCGCAGGACGCCGGGCAGGCCAGGGGCCTGGTTGAGCGTGCTGCGGCTGTCAATCTCGAAGGTGCGTTGCTTCTTTTCCTGCGGGGTCGCGCTTACCGAGCCCTTCAGCGAATAGGCCAGGGTACGGTTGCCGGCCAGCGCGTCGGCCATCACCAGGCGCGCGCCCGAGCTCGGCTTGAGGTCGACGTTGACCACGTCGGCCGACACGCCACCAATCGACAGCGCCGGCTGCAGCTGCAGCGCACCGGCGTCCTGATCGCTCACCCTGAGCTGCAGGGACACGTTGTCGAAGGTCATGGGCATGGAGCTGAAGTTCTGCAGGCGCAGCGCGACCGTCCAGCTGCCATCGGCACGCACCGTCAGTTCCTGCACGCTGGCGGCCGGCTCGGAGACGCGTTTGACCGTCTTGTTGCAGGCGGCAAGGGCCAGGCAGGCGACGGCGATCAGGCCGATGGGCAGGGCGGAACGGAAGCGGTGGGACATGGCGCAATCCTCGGGCGGATACTGCATGGGTATGAGCATACTACGGCGTATGGTGTCCGTGCTGCTCCAGGGGAGCAGGGGGCAAGGGTAGGGCACCGGGATGACCGGGCCACGTGCTTTTAGTCTGGGGAGCACGGCCGGGCGGCGGCGCGGCGCGTGGCCGGCGCGCCAGGTCAGTCCAGCGGCGCCATCACCCGCAACGGGGCCAGGTCATAGCCCATCGCCTCGGCGCGCGCCTTGAGCTGCTCGAACAGGGCGGTGTCCATGCTCGGCGAACGCGAGAGGATCCACAGGTATCTGCGGTCCGGCTCGCCGACCACCGCCCACTGGTAGCCCGGATCCAGGGCGATCACCCAGTAGTCGGCCCAGACCAGCGGGACCCAGGAGAGCCAGTCCGGCACGAAGCGCACCTGCAGCCTGCCAGGGTGACCCTCGACGGGCCGTGCCACGCCATCGGCGGCGACGCGATCGCCATCGGCCTGGCGGCATGCGTTGTGCACACTGATCCGGCCATCCGCGCGCAGGCTGTAGGTGGCGGTGATATCGCCGACGCACTTCTTCTGGAACGATACCGGCAGGTGCGCGATCTCATGCCACTGGCCGGCGTAGCGGTCCATGTCCAGCGCCTCCACCGAGGTCACCGGCGCGGCCGCCCAGGCCGACCCGGTGGCGGCGAGGGCGAGCAGGGCACTGATCAGATAGCGGCTGCGCATTGTCGACACTCCACACAAGACGCAGCGAGCTTAGGCACAGGCAGGACGGAAATTGTGAATATTCCGTCATGCAGTGGCCGTCTCACGTCGCTGGCGTGCGCGTGGCAGCGTGCGGCACCCGCGCTACCGACTGTCAGCGGAGAGTTCCCGCGTGGCGTTGCCGTTCTCGTCCAGGAAGCGCACCTTGGCGTCTCCCGCGGGCGTGACCACCAGCTCGAGCCGCGGCTTTCCTTGACCATCGCGCAGGGTCAGCATGGCATCGCGCGCATCTGATTTGCCAAGGAACACGCGCTCGGTGATCGCAGGAACGCCATTCCGATGAAGTGCTTCGTCCCGCTTGGAGAAGAACGGACGGTCCAGGCCGTCGGCAACGTCATTGAAGGTCAGCCCTGCCGAATGTGTCCCTGCTTCGTCCACGCCCAGCAACTGCATCTGCTGGTCCTGCTGATAGCGATCAAAGGTCAGGCTCATGCCGCTGGAGGGCTTGCCGTTCTTGTCGAGCGAGCCGTTGTAGATCAGCCCGCCGTTTTCCGTGCCTTCATCGTTGAAGAACAGCATGCCTGCCATCGGGCGCGGATGCGGTTGCTCTTTGTTGTGGATGAGCACCCCGGGAAAGAGCGTGCGATTGGAGATCGCCAGTCGCAACGTCCCATCAGGTTCCTTGATGTTGATGCGCTGGGCATCGATGACGTCGAAGCTGGCGCTGCGCTGCGACGTCGCCCCCATCATCAACGCCGCCCCGGCCAGTAAGCCGAACCCCGCGTAGCCCAGCGTGAGTCTTCGTTGACTGCGTTTCAGCTGCGCGACCTGCGCCTGCAGCACGTCGATGCCGTTCGACATTCACTTCTCCCTGTGTGCGCGGCCATGAGGTGCGAACAAGCGTGGCCGCAGACGACCCTGTCCGCCAGGTGAGCATGCCAGCGCGTGGCGAAGAACGGCAAGGCATGCCATTGCGTCACGCAGGACATCATCCCTGGTCGCTTTGCCCGCTCTGCAATGCGCACGAACCATGTGCAGACGCGCCTTCATTGAACGATGCGCGATGTGGCCTGGTCGAACGCCAGACAAAAAAAATGACCTGCATTTCTGCAGGTCATCTGAAATTGTGGTGGCCGGGGACGGAATCGAACCGCCGACACGGGGATTTTCAATCCCCTGCTCTACCAACTGAGCTACCCGGCCACTTCATCGCTGCGTTGCCGCTGGCGAGGACGCGAATAATACGGAGGTATGAGGGGTTCGGCAAGCGTTTCGCGAAAAAAATTTCACATTTGTTTCCAAACCCTTGTCCGCCCACATCCAAGTGCTTGATCCAGCGGGCTCGAGCACATCACCGAAGCGCATGAACGTCGGTTCAGGCGGATGCGTTGCGCCGGTGCAGTTGATCAGCCCGGGGCGGATCGTGCGTTGTTGGGCATGCACCACAACAGCACGATGCCGATCACCATCATGATCGCTGCCAGCACCAATGCGCCCTGGTAGCTGCCGCTGTCGCGCGCCAGCGTGCCGGCGATCGCGGGGGCGATGATCTGGGCGACGCCGTAACTCAGCGTCAACGTCGCCATCGCCTTGGCAGGATTGTGCGGGTAGTGGCGACCGACCACGGTCAGGGTCAGGCTGACGATGCCGGCGAAGGTCAGGCCGAACAGCACCGCGCTGGCCGCGCCGGCCCACAGCCCGCCATCCAGCAAGGGCAATACGAAGGACGTGGCCTGCAACGCATACGCGAGCATCAATGCGCGGATCAGGCCGAGCCGGTTAGACAGCCGGTCCCAGGCAAACGTCGAGGGGATGGCGGTGAGGCCGACCAGCACCCACACCCAACTGCCGCGGCCGGCGAAGGCAGGGGTCTGCACCAGGATGGCGACGATGAAGGTCGCGCTGACCACGAAGCCGACCCCCGCGCAGAAGTACGAGGCGATCAGCAGCCAGCGCCAGCGCCGCCCGGGTGGCGGGGGAGCGTTGGCACCCGTCGCGCTGGAGATCGCTGCCGGCGGCGGCATCCATGCCCAGGCCGGGATCAGGAACACCACCGCCAGGGCGCCCAAGGCGATCCACTGCCGGGAGGACGCCAGTTGATCGGCCATCGCTGCAGCCGCCAGGCCCGAGACCGCGATCCCCACCCCGAGGCCGGCGAAGTGCAGGCCGAGCTGTGGGCGGCGCTGATGGGCAAGCAGCCAGTTGAGCACCAGCCCGGAGGCGAGCAGCAGGCCGGCGGTGCTGGACAGGCCGGCCACGAAGCGCAGCACGCCCCAGATGGCCATGTCCGTGGTGGTGCCCATCAGGCCGGTGGATACCACTGCCAGGACCAGTCCGATGCGGTAGAAGCGGAATTTCAGTTGCATGTCGCCGACCCGGGCGACCAGCACGGTGCCGGCCAGGTAGCCCAGATAGTTGAACGTGGCCAGCCAGCCGCCGCCGGCGGCCGTGAGCCCGGCGTCGAGCCGCATCACCGGCAGCAGCGGGGTGTAGGCAAAGCGCGCCAGGCCAACCGTGAGTACCAGCGCGCAGATGCCGGCCGTGATGACCTGCCAGGCGTGGCGAGGAGGCGGGATCGTGAGGGACATGGGTAGGGAGGGCAGCGGGGAGGGCCCATCGTCGTGGACGGAGGTGATCGCGTCTTTCGATAGAATGACCCATCCTGTCGATGAGACGTCACATGGCCATGGCTGAACCCACTGCGGCGGGTTGGCGCGAAGTCGCGGTGCCGCCGCTGCGGCGTCTGCCCTGGCCGGTGGTGGCGCGCAGCCAGCGACTGGAGGCCGGCGAGCGCTTCCCGCCGCACGTGCACGGCTGGAACCAGCTGGTCCATGCCAGCACGGGTGTGCTGCAGGCCAGCGCCGGGCAGGCACGTCACGTGATCACCCCGCAGCAGGCGCTGTGGGTGCCGACCGGCACGCTCCATCACACGGGCGCGTTGAACACCTCGGCGTTCCGCAATCTTTACGTGGCCGATGGGCCGGAACTGGGTATGCCCACGCATTGCGCGGTACTCGATGTGTCACCGCTGCTGCGCGAACTGATCATTGAACTCGATCGCACCGTGCCCGATCACGACCGCACCTACTACGCCACGTTGTGTACCCTGATCACTGCGCAGTTGCCGCGCCAGCGGCAGCACACCCGGCACCTGCCCTGGCCGCAGGATGCGCGCCTGCAGCGCTGGTGCCAGGCGCTGTACGAGCAACCTGCCGACACCCGCAGCGTGGAGGACTGGGCGCCCTTGCTGGGTGCATCGCCGCGTACCCTGGCGCGCCACTTTGAACGCGAGACCGGCATGCGCCTGCGTGAGTGGCGGTTGCGGCTGCGCCTGCTGCGCGCCATCGAGTGGCTGGCGCAGGGGCGTTCGCCCACGGTAATCGCGCACGAGCTGGGCTATGCCTCGGCGTCGGCGTTCAACTACATGTTCCGGATCGAGATGGGCATGAGCCCGCTGCAATGGAGGCGCGCACGCCCTACGGCGTGACCGGGCAGGCCAGGCTGACCAGGCGGTCATCCTCGAAGCGTGCGCGGATCATGCCGTTGTCGGCTTTGCCTGCGGGCCACTCCGCGTTGGCCCCTGCACCGGGCAGGGGATTGCCCAGGTGGAAGTACACGCGGCCACGGCTGTCGCCGACCTGCACCTTGTTGCATGCCACGATGGGTGAAGCCATCTCGCCGCAGTCGCCCTGCAGCAGGCACAGGCGCGTGTGGCACTTGCCTGCACCGGACGACCAGTGGCCTTGCGCGGCCAGGCAACCGGGCTCGGTCGCCAGGATTGCCCAGCATGCCAGGCCGAACACAGTGGTGGCGGACATCAACCCCGGCAGCAGGTAGCGGCGTCGGCGGGAAGCGGGAACGTTCATGACGCGATCATGCGCCCTGGCCGGCGGCGCGGGCAACGCATGCGCGGTGCAGCGTACGGATGGAATGCTGTGGCGCCATCGGGATGGTCGGTCCCTGTCGCACAAGGTGATTGCACAGCCGCATCGTCCTGCACCGATGGAACGCTGTTTTACCCCCCGCTCGCACGTGCCCGGACGGCGTACTGTCGGGTTTCCTTTTCCGTCTCCCTGGAGCGATCCGCTGATGAACGCACTTACCAACACCCGCATCGTGCTCGCCTCTCGCCCGAACGGTGCTCCCGTCTCATCCAACTTCCGTATCGAGCACGTGCCGGTGCCCGCGCCTGGCCCGGGGGAGGTGCTGCTGCGCAATCGCTATCTGTCGCTGGATCCCTACATGCGTGGTCGCATGGAGGAGGGGCCGTCCTACGCCGCACCGGTTGCGCTGGATGCGGTGATGGAAGGGCGCACCGTTGCTGAAGTGCTCGCCTCCAGCCATCCCGGTTTCGCCATCGGCGAGCATGTGTTGGCCCCGGGCAACTGGCAGACGCACGCGGTCATCCATGGCGATCAGCTCAGCCGCAAGCTCGAGGACAACGACCTGCCGATCAGCACTGCACTGGGTGTGTACGGCATGCCCGGATTCACGGCGTACGTGGGCCTGCAGGAAATCGGCAAGCCGCAGCCGGGCGAAACGCTCGTGGTGGCGGCTGCCAGTGGCCCGGTGGGCGCAACCGTGGGGCAGATCGCCAAGCTGCAGGGGGCGCGCACGGTCGGCATTGCCGGTGGCGAGCAGAAGCGCGCGTACCTGGAAACACTGGGCTTTGATGTGGCGCTGGATCACCGCGCCGACGATTTCGCCGCGCAGTTGCGCGCGGCGGTGCCCGACGGCATCGATGTCTACTTCGAGAACGTCGGCGGGCATGTGTTCGATGCGGTCGCGCCGCTGCTCAACGATTTCGCGCGCATTCCCGTGTGCGGCACCATCGCCACCTACAACGCACGCGGCGCGGTGCTGCCCGGGCCGGACCGGCTGCCGGGTTTCATGAGCCAGGTGCTGCGCCAGCGCCTGACCGTGCGCGGCTTCATCCAGTCCGACCTGCACGCCTTCTTCCCGGCGTTCCTGCGCGAGATGGGACAGTGGTTGAAGGACGGCCGCGTGCAGTATCGCGAAGACATCGTGGAGGGCCTGGAGAACGCGCCGGAGGCATTCTTCGGGCTGCTCAAGGGGCGCAACTTCGGCAAGCTGGTGGTCAAGCTGGATTGACCGGCGTATCGCGCGTGAGCGCGACGTGTGCGAGGCCGTGTCGATCGTGATTCGTGCATCACGATCGGCTGGTTAGTCTGCCCTTGAAGGCGCCGTCCCGGTGCCCGCATCAGTGAGTAGAACCATGGCAGACACCAAGCCCAGCGAACAAGGCAAGCAGGAAGGCATCGAAGAGAGCCAGCAGGACCGCAAGCAGGACGAAACCGCCAAGCAGCGGCCGGCGCAGACCGATCAGGCGATCCACGATGCAGGCACGCGCCGGCCGGAGCGCAAGGACAATCCCGAGGGCGCGTAAGCAACCCGCGCAACCTGCAGAAACAACAACGCCCCGGAAACCTGGTTTCCGGGGCGTTGTCTTGAATAGTGGTGGAGCCAAGGAGGATCGAACTCCTGACCTCGTCGATGCGAACGACGCGCTCTCCCAGCTGAGCTATGGCCCCACGGGTGGTGCAACTGCGTGGCGTACCCGACCTCGGCCGTACCTCGCGATGGGCCTAGTCTAGCGCCGACCGGCGTTGCCTGCCAAGGGGTGCCTGGTCCGGGTCACGGGCCGGCGCCGTGTGTCCTGCCAGGTGCCCGTTCGACCTGCCGCAGCAGCGCTTTGTCCAGCTTGGCCGCCACGCCGACGCTGCGCCCGGCCAGGTTGGCCACCACGAAGCTGACCGAACTACCCAGCACCTGCGCTGTCTCGGACAGGCTCAACCGGTCGTCCTGCTCCAGCCACTGCGCCATCCCGGCGGTGGCCGCGTGCAGGGCATCCTCCAGCGAGTGGTCTGCTCATGGATGACCGGTTCAGTGTTCGCCGCCGCCAGGGCGACAAGTGCCGGGCGACATGTGGCCGATGGCCCGGTAGGCGTCCAAACCCGAACGCTGCCCTTCCGGCGCGCGCGTGGGCCGGGCATAATCCGCGCCAGAAAACGCGGCCGCATAGCCAGTGGACCAGGGGGGCCGGACAGCCGTCGCCCAGAACGCCCTGACACCAATCTGCAACATCCAGCCAATACCGTGCCGCATCGCTGTCTCCACAGCGGTGTCGATTTCCTATGGTGCCCGGCCATCTCGCCGGCTGCCCCGATCTGTACTACCAGAGACCTCTGCATGCCCGCTCTACGCCACGCCCCTGTGTCGACGCGTCTTCTTTCCCGTTCCCTGCCGGCCGCCCTGCTGCCGCGCCGCCACGCCCTGGCGCTGGCCTGCGCCTCGGCTGCGCTGATGCTGTCCGCTGCCGCCTCGGCGCAGGACGCGCAGTCGGCCAGCGCGACCTCGCTGGACACCATCACCGTCACCGCCGACCACCGCGAGCGCAACCTGCAGGAAGTGCCGGTCTCGGTCGGTGTGGTGCAGGGCGAGAAGATCCGCGACTACACCGCCGGCGGCGACGACACCCTGCTGGCGCTGTCGGGCAAGGTGCCCAGCTTCTACGCTGAAACCACCACCGGCCGCATCTTCCCGCGCTTCTACATCCGCGGCCTGGGCAACATCGACTTCTACCTGGGTGCGTCGCAGCCGGTCTCGATCATCCAGGACGACGTGGTGCTCGAGCACGTGGTGCTGAAGTCCAACCCGGTCTATGACGTGGACCAGATCGAAGTGCTGCGCGGCCCGCAGGGCACGCTGTTCGGCCGCAACACCACCGCCGGCATCGTCAAGTTCGACACCATCAAGCCGAGCCAGGACTACAGCGGCCGCGTGCAGGCCAGCTACGGTACCTACGGCAGCGTGGCGATCGACGGCGGCTTCGGTGGCCCGATCAACGATATCGCCTCGTTCCGCGTGTCGGCGCTGTACCAGCACCGCGATGATTACGTCGACAACACCTACCGCGGCCCCAGCGCCGATGGCACGGTCTCGCCGAAGAAGAACGCCATGGGCGGCTTCGACGACCGCAACGTGCGCGCGCAGCTGCTGCTGCAGCCGACCGAGAACTTCTCGCTGCTGGCCTCGGCCCACGCACGCGACTATGACGGCACCTCGACCCTGTTCCTGCGCAGCGCGCTGACCAAGGGCTCCAACAAGACCGACGTGCCGCGCGACCAGGTCGCCTACGACGAAGCCGACAACAACCCGCAGGCCTACAAGACCTACGGCGGCTCGGTGAAGGCCATCTACGATTTCGGCAACGTCTCGCTGACCTCGATCACCGCCTACGAAACCACCTCCGGCTACAGCCGCGGTGACACCGACGGCGGCGCGGCCGTGAACTACCCGGTCAACGGCGTGCCGAACGGTTACGGCCAGTCGATGGGCCAGATCCGCGATCTGGACCAGTGGACCCAGGAGTTCCGCCTGGCCAACGCCGACGACAACCGCCTGAAGTGGCAGGTCGGCGCGTTCTACTTCGACGGTCGCGACACCACCGATTTCTACCAGCGCGCCTGGTTCCTGCAGGGCAACGCGCGCAACCCGAACAACTGGGTGCGCCTGCGCAACGTCAACACCTCCTGGGCCGGCTTCGGCCAGGTCAGCTATGACGTGACCGACAAGTTCACCCTGACCGCCGGCCTGCGCCAGACCAAGGACGAGAAGAAGACCCGCCTGCTCAAGACCGCCGATACCGCCGCCGGTGCCGTGACCTACAAGGGCCGCACCTACGTGGAGATGTCCGACACCACGCCGAGCTGGGACTTGAGCGCGATGTATGCGTTCAACCCGCAGCTGAGCGTGTACGCGCGCGTGGCCCGCGGCTTCCGCGGCCCGACCATCCAGGGCCGTTCGGCCGTGTTCAATGCCGACTTCACCACGGCGAACTCGGAAACCATCCTGTCCTGGGAAGCGGGCATCAAGAGCAGCCTGTGGGACAACCGCCTGCGCGTGAACGCGGCTGCGTTCACCTATGTGGTCAACGACATCCAGCTCAACGGCAACGATTCGGACGGCAACGGCGTGCTGTTCAATGCCGACAAGGCCAAGGCCTACGGTCTGGAAGCGGACATGGAGCTGCGCCCGATCCCGAACCTGGCCCTGAGCGCCGGCGTCAGCCTGCTGCACAGCAAGATCCAGGACGACCGCGTGTACGCGCAGGTCTGCGCCCTGAACGGCGCCGTGGTGTGCACCGTGAATGACCCGACCATCAAGGTTGGTGCCAACACCTTCGCGCAGATCAACGGCAACCCGCTGCCGAATGCACCGAAGTACAACATCAACCTGGCCGCGCGTTACGACATGCCGGTCAATGACGCCGATGTGTTCTTCGTCTCCACCGACTGGAACAAGCAGGGTTACACCAGCTTCGTGCTGTACGACTCGGCCGAGTTCAACTCCAAGGGCAGCTTCGAAGGCGGCCTGAAGCTGGGCTACTCGGCCAACTACGGTGCCTGGGAAGTGGCGCTGTTCGCGCGCAACATCACCAATGAGAAGAACCTCAAGGGTGTGATCGAGAACTACATGGCCGCGGTCTACAACGAACCGCGCACCGTGGGTGTGTCGCTCAACATGAACTGGTAAGACCCACGTCGCCGGTGCTGCGCTGCTGCGGCACCGGTGCGTCGGATCCAAGAGACAACGCCCCGCAGATGCGGGGCGTTGTCGTTTCAGGCAGGTGGCAGCAGGGGGGCCAGGATCGGCTCCAGCTGCGCCTGGCGCCAGCCGGCCAGCGCCGTGGGCCATTGGCGGCGTTCAATGTAGCTTTCCAGGTGCTTGCGCGAGGCCAGTACGCCGTCGGGCAGGCCGAGTTCGGCGCTGCGCGCGCTGACCGCATCCTGCAGCCGCTTGAGGGCCTGCTTGTTGGCATCGGTGGCCGGCAGCGCCAGCGGGGCTTCGGCTTCATCGGCAAGCGGGGTGATCAGCGCCTGCCAGACCTGCGCGGCGAGTTTGCGCGGGGCCTTGGGGAAGCCTTCCATCAGTTTGGACAGCGCATCCACATCGGCCGGCGGCGTGCGTGCCAGCACGGCAGCCAGTTCGTTGTCGAGCACCCAGCTGCGCGGCTTGTCGCTGGCACGGGCCTGCACGTCGCGCCAGCGCAGCAGGCGCAGCAGGCGCAGCTGTGCCGGGGTATCCATGAACTGCGCCGAGCGCATCGCCACATGCGGCCAGCGCTCTTCATCGTGTTCCACACTGGCGAGCAGGCGCTCGGCATCGTCCTGCAGCCACTGGCGGCGGCCGAGTTCTTCCAGGCGTGCGTCGATGGTGTCGTGGATCTGGAACAGGTACTCCACGTCGTCGGCGGCGTACTCCAGCTGTGCCTCCGAGAGCGGGCGGCGCATCCAGTCCGAACGGGTCTCGCCCTTGGCCAGGGTGACGCCGGTGACCGCGGTGACCAGCTTCTGGTACCCCATGCCGCCGCCGATGCCGGCCAGCGCAGCGCCGATCTGGGTGTCGAAGAGCGGGCGTGGCAGCACGCCGCAGGCGACCTTGAAGGTGACCAGGTCTTCGCTGGCGCTGTGCATGATCTTGAGGATCGAGGTATCCGTCAGCCACGGGGCCAGGGCCTCGTTCATGCCGGGGATCAGCGGGTCGATCAGCAGGATTTCATCGCCGACCGCCATCTGTACCAGGGCCAGTTGCGGCCAGTAGGTGCGCTCGCGGATGAACTCCGTGTCCAGGCCGATGCGGGTGGGGCGCTGGCGGAAGCGCTCGTCCAGTTCCGCCGGGGTTTTGATCCAGTAAGCCACGTGGGATTCCATGTACTGCAAAGGGGTGCTCAGGTCGGGGAGGATAGCCTAACCCCGTGCCACGGCCGGCATGCCTGCGCAGTGCGATGAACGCCCGGGCCGCCAGCGGTCGCCGCCTGCGACGGTGGCGATTATGATGATCGCCTGTCCGCACCTGCGGCATGCCGCCTGGAACGCGACTGCACCCGGGGCACACGGCGTGCGGCAGGGTGCAGGCACTGCAAGACGATGCCATGCCCCAAGGACCCCCATTTGCGACCGCCAGGCACATTGCCGCTGCTGTTCACCGCACTGCTGGGGGTGCTGGCCGCCTGTTCGCCCGCGCCTGCGCCCGCCCCGGCAACCCCAGCGGCCACGCCCGCTGCGCCGCGGCCCACGCCCAGCGCACCGGTGGCGCAGGTCACCATCGGTGGCGAGGATGCGGCCGAGACGGTGGAGCGCTGGCAGCCACCTGCGGTCACCCTCGTCGACGGCGAAGTCGCGCAGGCACGCCGTGACGCCGCGCGCGCCTTCGAGGAAGACCGGCTGTACCGCAGCGCCGAGGATGCGATTCCGATCTGGCTGGCGCTGCTGCAGCGCGATCCCAAGGACAGGGTGGCCCAGGCCGGCCTGAAACGCGCCCGTCAGCGTCTGCTGCAGGAAGCGTCCGCCTTGTTGGACCGCCCGCTCAAGCAGCGTGAGGCGCTGGCCCAGGCCAGCGAGATGGCCCTGGTCCTGCTGACCCTGGCGCCCGACGATGCCAAGGTACGTGAGCTGCAGTCGCGGGTGGAGATCGCCCAGCGCGTGGTGGCCTACAACCGCGCCGGTGAAGAGGATCTGCGTGCCGATCGCATCGGCGAAGACGGCGATGGCGCCATCCCCAATTTCCGCGAGGCGCTGGCGCTGGATGCGGACAATCCGCGTGCCCGGCAGGGGCTGGCGGCCGCAGAGAGCGCACTGATCCGGCGTGCGGAAACGGCCGCGCGGGCCGCTGACTTTGCGACCGCGGGAACGTGGCTGGCCGAAGCGGCCAAGGTGCGCGACTCTTCGATCACCATCGCCGATGCCTTCGAGCGCATCGAGAACATCCGCTCTGACACGCTGGCGCGGCTGCGCAACGAGGGCCTGCGTGATCTGGCCACGCCGCAGGGTCTCAAGCCGGCGCGGCAGAAACTGGAAGACGCCCTGCGCATCGCATTGCCCGGCGATCCGGTCGTGGGCCAGCTGCGCGAGCGCATCGAACTGGTCACCCATTACGGCAGCTTCCGGCCGCGGCAGGTGTTCAGCGATGCTCTGCGCGATGGTGGCCGCGGGCCCCAGATGATCGTGGTGCCGCATGGCGGATTCCAGATGGGCGCCGCCGAGAACGAACTGGGCGCGACCGATGCCGAGAAACCCTCGCATTACGTGCGGTTCGAGCGCGGCTTTGCGATGTCGATCACCGAAGTGACGGTCGCCGATTTCCGCCGCTACGTGCAGGCCACCAAGGCCCGCCCACGTGCCACGCGGCGCGGGCATTCGATCGTGTACGACGAGCGCAGCGGCAACTTCGTCCGCCGCAGCGGCGTGGACTGGCAGTCCGATTACAACGGCGCCGAGGCGATCGCCAACCTGCCGGTGATGCACGTCAGCGTGCGCGATGCCGAGAATTACGCGACCTGGCTGTCCGAACAGACCGGACGCTCGTACCGGCTGCCCAGCGAGGCCGAATTCGAATACGCGCTGCGCGCCGGCAGCAGTGGCCGCTACCCGTGGGGCGATGCGGGCACGCCGCCCGCGCGTGCCGGCAATTTCACCGGCGCCGAGGATGTCTCACCCTCCGGCCGGCACTGGTACAACGCCTTCGTCGGCTACGGCGATGGATACTGGGGCCCGGCGCCGGTGGGCAGCTTCGATCCCAACCCCTGGGGCCTGCACGACATCGCCGGCAACCTGAGCGAGTGGGTGGCCGACTGCTGGCATGCCAGTTACCGGCGGGCACCTGCCGATGGCGTGGCCTGGTTCAACCCCGGCTGCCGGCAGCGCGTGATCCGTGGCGGCAACTGGGCCAACGCACCGGTACAGACCCGCGCGGCGTGGCGGCAGTCGCAGGACTCGGACACCACCAGCGCCCGGATCGGCTTCCGCCTGGTCCGCGGCATCTGACCAGCGGCGCGCCGGGCCGGATTTTCACCCTGCCACCCACCGCGCGTTCTAGGATTGGCGCAGTGTCGGGCAGGGTGCCGCGGCCATCTCAGGAAGCAAGCGCATGCGCAACGATCCATTCGGCGGTCAGCAGCAGGGCCGCGCCCGGCGGCCGGGCCTGTTCGGCAACATCCGCTGGTGGGTACTGCTGGCCTTCGCCGGCTATGCCGCGTTCTACTGGTTCTCCAACCGTGCGGTGGATCCGTACACCGGCGAAAGCGTGTTGATCGACAGCTCGCTCGATGCAAGCCAAGAGAAGGCGCTCGGCCTGCAGGCCTACCAGGAAATCCTGGCCCAGGAGCGGCCGTTGGATCCCAATGCGCCACAGTCGCGCGAGATCCAGGCGATCGCCCAGCGCTTGATCGCCAAGGTCGACGTGGTGGAAACCGCGCTCGCCGAGGAACATGGGCTGAAGCCTGCGCACTTCGCGCGTGACTTCGAATGGGAGGTCAACGTGATTCCGTCCGACCAGGCCAATGCGTTCTGCCTGCCGGGCGGCAAGATGGCGGTCTATACGGGGTTGATTCCGGTCGCGCGTACGGTGGATGCGATGGCGGTGGTGATGGGGCATGAGATCGCGCATGCCTTGCTGCGCCATGGGGCCCAGCGCATGGCCCAGCAGAAGATGACCCAGATCGGGCAGATGGCTGGCGCCGCCAGCGGCATGGACCCGCAACAGCAGCAGATGATGATGTCGGCGATGGGCTACGGCTACCTGTTGCCCTATGCGCGCAGCCATGAAACCCAGGCCGATGAAGTGGGCCTGATGCTGGCCGCCGCAGCGTGCTTCGACCCGCAGGAAGCGATTCCGCTGTGGGAGCGGATGGGGCAGGCCAGTGGCGGGCAGTCGACCTCGGAATTCGCGTCCACGCATCCCAACCCGGGCACGCGCATTCAGAACCTGCAGGCGTTGATGCCCAAGGCGATGCAATACCGGCAGAAGTTCTGCGAAAGCGCGGGGCGTTGAAGGCGAACGGCGTGGCGTGGGCGCGCTGGGTCAGCGCGCCGGTTCGTTGACCGTTACCTCGATCACGCCGTCCTGCACGCGTGCCTTGAGCGTATCGCCGGGGCGCACCTGTAGCGGCGAACGCACCAGGCTGCCATCGTCCTCGCGGGTCAGGATGGCGTAACCCCGCGCGACCGTGGCCAGCGGGCTGACCGCTTCCATCGAACGGGCGAGCGCGCGCAGGCGCAGGTTGTCGCGCTGCAGCTGGCGGCCGATTGCACTGTCCGCACGCGGCAGCAGCCGTTGCAGGCGCTCACGCAGGGCATCCAGCCGGCGCTGCGGGTGACCGCTGCGCAGTACAGCCGCGGCGTGGCGCAGATGGGCCAGGCGGCCCTGATGCTGTGTCGTCCACGCTGCGTGCAGGCGGCGCGCGACATCCTGCTGGCGGCGCTGCAACAGCTGCAGGCGTGATTGAGGGCTCTGTGCGTTGAGGCGCAGCAGGGCGCGGTCCGCGCGCTGCATCGCTTGCCCGAGGCTGTGCCGCTGCAGCTGTGCCAGGCGCGCATCCAGGCGGCGCACGCGCAGCAGCAGGTCGCGCTGGTCGGGTACCAGTAGTTCGGCCGCGACCGAGGGCGTGGGCGCACGCAGGTCGGCGGCGAAATCGGCGAGGCTGAAGTCGGTTTCGTGACCCACCGCAGAGACCACCGGTGTCTGGCTGGCGGCAATCGCGCGGGTCAGCTGCTCGTCGTTGAACGCCCACAGATCCTCCATCGAGCCGCCGCCGCGGGTCAGCAGGATCACATCGTAACGGCCGCTGGCATCGGCCGAACGCAGCAGCGAGGTCAACTGCGCGGCGGCGCTGTCGCCCTGCACGAGGCTGGGCAGCAGGTCGACCTCAAGCATCGGGAAACGCCGTTCCAGCACGCTCAGCACGTCACGCACCGCCGCGCCGGTGGGCGAGGTGATCACCGCCAGGCGGCGCACATGGGCCGGCATCGGCCGCTTGCGCTCGGGCGCGAACAGGCCCTCGGCCTCCAGCCGCGCCTTGAGCTGCTCGAAGGCGCGGCGCAGGGCGCCTTCGCCGGCTTCTTCCATGTGGTCGAGCACCATCTGGTACTCGCCGCGGGCTTCGTACAGGGTCAACCGGCCCCGCGCGAGCACGCGCATGCCTTCGCGCGGCACGAACTTCAGCCACTGGCTCTTGGGCTTGAACAACGCCGCGCGGATCTGCGAGCGCGCGTCCTTCAGCGTGAAATACATATGGCCTGAGGCCGGGCGGGTAACGCTGCCCAGTTCGGCTTCCACCCAGATCAGCGGGAACGCGCCTTCCAGCAGGTCGCGGGCCAGGATGTTGAGCTGGCTGGGCGTGAGAATCTGCGCGCTGCGGTCCATGGGGGGCATCAGGCCAAACGGTACGAACGGGGGGCCATGGTCGCACGTCGGCGGCGATGCTTCATCCCGCGGTGGCGCGGTCGGCGTGCTGCTGCAGGGCCCAGGCCACATGCTCGCGCACGATCGCCGAAGGGTGCTCGCGCCGTGCCTGCAGCGCGGCCAGGGTCTCGGCATGGGTCGGCGCATTGCCCAGCGCCACGGCGATGTTGCGCAGCCAGCGTTCATGCCCGCTGCGGCGGATCGGGCTGCCTTCGGTGCGGCGCAGGAACTCGTCTTCTTCCCAGGCGAACAGCTGGGCAAGCGAGGCGGTGTCCAGGTCATTGCGCGCGCGGAAATCCGGCTCGTCGGTGCGCTTGGCGAACTTGTTCCAGGGGCAGACCAGCTGGCAGTCGTCGCAGCCGTAGATGCGGTTGCCCATTGCGGTGCGCATCTCCTCGGGAATCGCACCGTCATGTTCGATGGTGAGATAGGAAATGCAGCGGCGTGCATCCAGGCGGTGCGGGGCGATGATCGCCTGGGTCGGGCAGACATCGATGCAGCGCGTGCAGGTGCCGCAGTGCGCGCTCGCGGGTGTATCCACCGGCAGCGGCAGGTCGATGTAGATCTCACCGATGAAGAACCACGAACCGCCCTGCTTGTCGATCAGGCAGGTGTGCTTGCCAATCCAGCCCAGCCCGGCATTGCGCGCGAGGGCGCGCTCCAGCACCGGGGCCGAATCGACGAACACGCGGTAGCCGAAGGGACCGATCTCGGCGGCGATGCTGTCGGCGAACTTCTGCAGCCGGTTGCGCATCAGCTTGTGGTAATCGCGGCCCAAGGCGTAGCGCGCTACGTAGGCGCGGTCGCCATCATGCAGGGTGTTCCAGGCTTCGGCGTCATCCTTGTGGCCGTAATCCATGCCGACCGAGATCACCCGCACCGTGCCCGGCAGCAGTTCATCCGGCCGCGCGCGCAGGGTGCCGTGCCGCGCCATCCACTCCATCGTGCCGTACAGGCCCTTGCCCAGCCAGTCGGCCAGGTGGGCTTCGTCCTCGCGCAGATCGATCCCGGACACGCCGCAGCGCTGGAAGCCATGCACGCGCGCGATCGCACGGATGCGGTCGGCGGCGCGGGCCAGGTGGACGGGGGCGGGGAGGGGGACGGCGGACATGGCCTGGGCGGAAACGGAGCCTGGGAAGGGCGCGGCAAGGCTGCGCCTGGGCGACAAGTATAGAATCCCGGCATGCCCGAGCTTGCTGAACTGTTCGATATCACCGCCGCGCGCCGCCTGGATGCGCAGGCCAGCGCCCTGCTGGGCGATGGGGGAGCCTCGCTGATGCAACAGGCCGGCTTGGCGGCCTGGCACTGCCTGCTGGAGCGCTGGCCACAGGCGCAGCGCATCGGCGTGGTGGTGGGGGCCGGCAACAACGGCGGCGATGGCTATGTGCTGGCCGGTCTTGCCCGTGCAGCCGGCCGCCAGGTGACGGTGCTGCGGCTGGCGACCGATGCCCCGGCCACGACGTTGTCGCAGCAGGCCGAGCAGGCGTTCATCGCCGCCGGCGGTGCGGTAGCGCATTTCGATGGCGGCCTGCCGCCGGTGGACCTGCTCGTGGACGCGCTGTTCGGCATCGGCCTGAACCGCGCGCCAGCCGGTGGGGCGGCCGATCTGATCAACGCGATCACTGCCTCGGGCCTGCCGGTACTGTCGCTGGACGTGCCCAGCGGCGTGGATGCGCAGACCGGTAACATACCGGGCGTCGCCATCCGCGCCACGGTCACGCTGCAGTTCATCGTGCGTCACCAGGGGCTGTATACCGGCGCGGCGCTGGAGCATGTCGGCGGGCGCCGGCTGGCCGCGCTGGAACTGCCCGCCGGCGCCGACCAGGGCGTGCAGCACAGCGCCGAGTGCTGGCAGCAACCACGCCTGCGCGCGCAACTGCCGGCGCGCCGCGCCAACACCCACAAGGGCGAATCCGGCCACGTGCTGTGCGTGGGCGGCAATCTCGGCAGCGGCGGCGCGGTGATGCTGGCCAGTGAATCGGCATTGCGCGCGGGCGCAGGGCTGGTGAGCGTAGCGACCCGGGCAGCGCATGTCGCACCGCTGCTGGCGCGGCTGCCCGAAGCCATGGTGCATGCCGTCCAGGACGCGCAGGACCTGCAGGCGTTGCTGCCACGCGCCGGGGTGATCGCGATCGGCCCGGGCCTGGGCCAGGACGACTGGGCCCACGAACTCTGGCGGCAGGTGCTGGCCAGCGGCAAGCCGCTGGTGATCGATGCCGATGCCCTGAACCTGTTGGCCAAGGCACCGCAGCCGCCCGGTGATGCGATCCTGACCCCGCACCCGGGCGAGGCCGCGCGCCTGCTTGGGTTGAGCACGGCGCAGGTGCAGGCGGACCGCTTCACTGCCGCCAGAGCGCTGGCCGACCGGTTCCACGCGGTGGTGGTGCTCAAGGGCGCCGGCAGCGTGGTCGCCGCGCCCGACTCGGTGCCGCGGGTGATCGCCGCCGGCAACCCCGGCATGGCCGTGGGTGGCATGGGCGACCTGCTCACCGGCATCATTGCCGCCCTGCGTGCGCAGGGCCTGGGCGCGTTCGATGCGGCCAGTACCGGCGCATTGCTGCACAGCCTGGCCGGCGATGCCGCCGCCAGTGACGGCCAGCGGGGCCTGCTTCCCACCGATCTGCTGGCGCCGCTGCGCCGGCTGGTCAATCCGGACGTTTGAACATGATCGAGTTTTTCCTCGCGCAGACCCAGGACACCGACCTGCTCGGGCAATGGCTGGCCGCGACCCGGCCGTCGCAGGCGGTGATGCAGCTGCAGGGCGACCTGGGGGCCGGCAAGTCGACCCTGGCCCGCGCCCTGCTGCGCGCGCTGGGCGTGCAGGGCGCGATCCGCAGCCCGACCTACACCCTGGTGGAACGCTACCCGCTGGCCGACGGGCACGAGGCCTGGCATCTGGACCTGTACCGGATCGGCAATGCGCAGGAGCTGGATTTCCTGGGGCTGGACGAGGGCAGCGCCTCGCTGTGGCTGGTCGAATGGCCCGAGCGCGGCGCCGGTGCGCTGCCGCCGACCGATCTGGAAGTCGCACTGGAGATCCATGGCCAGGGGCGGCGCGCCCGGCTCACGGCGACCAGTCCTGCCGGTCGCGAATGGCTCGAACGGCTCCCCCAGGGGGGCGACTTGCAGGCCCTTTCTGTCGGCTGACACTAGGAACCACCGGCAGGTTACGGATTATTAAGGGAAAAGGAGTTGCATTTCATTCAGCGCGGTGATTGAATCCAGACCCATGCCAATGGGGAAATCACTCACCGCCATCTGCACTGCCGTCGGACTCTGTCTGGCGAGCGCGCTGTCGTGGGCGGGCGAAGTCCGCCAGGTGGCCGTGGAGACCGGTGCGACCGGTACCCGTGCGGAGATTTCGCTGGCCGGCAGCGGGGGTTACAAGACCCTGTCCCTGGCCGGTCCGAACCGCCTGGTGGTCGATTTCCCGGACTCCAGCGCGATCCGCAACCTCAAACTGCCGGCGCCCAAGGGTGTGGTCACGGCGGTCCGAACCGGGCAGCCGGTGCCGGGCACGTTCCGCGTGGTGTTCGACCTGGCCGAATCGGTCGCGCCGTTCCGCCCGCAGATGATCAAGCAGGGGGATCAATCGCGGCTGGTGATCGAGTGGCCGGGCGATGCGCCGACGTCCACCCGCGTGGCCAGCGCGTCGAGCCCGACCCCGACACCTGCTGCTGCGCCGACGCCGACGCCGACGCCTGCGCCAGCGGCTTCCACGCCGGCCGCAGCCGCTCCGACCCCCGCGCAGGCCGCTGCCCAATCCGCACAGGCGCGCAGCGACGCCGCGCGCGCCACCGCCTTGCTGACCGCCTCGGTACGTCAGCAGGCCAGCGCCACCGTCGCCACCTCGGCACCGGCGCCGGGCCCGGCGGCGACCACCGCCACCACCGTCAACGTGGCCGCTGCCGGCACCGCCAATGCCGCCAGCAACAGCGCTTCACCGGCCGCCATCCTCGCCGGTCAGTCGACCACGGCCGTGGTCGCCAGTGCGCCGGTGCCCACCCCGGCGCCGACGCCGACCCCGGTGACGCCGCAGGAGAACCCGCGTCCGGCCATGCCCAGCGACGCCTCGCGGGTGAAGATGCGTGCCGGCATGCGCCCGCTGGTGATCGCGATCGACCCGGGCCACGGCGGCCAGGATCCCGGCGCGGTCGGCCCGACCGGCAAGCGCGAAAAAGACATCACCCTGGCAGTGGCGCGTGAACTGGCCCGCCAGGTCAACGCAACGCCCGGCCTGAAGGCTTACCTGACCCGCGACAGCGACGTGTTCATCCCGCTGCCGATGCGCGCGCAGAAGGCGCGCGCCGCCAAGGCCGACATGTTCATCTCGATCCACGCCGATGCCGCCGAGAACCGCGCGGCCACTGGTTCGTCGGTCTACGTGCTCTCGACCAAGGGCGCGTCCTCGCAGCGTGCGCGCTGGCTGGCCGACAAGGAAAACGCCGCCGATCTGGTCGGTGGCGTACGCCTGCAGCAGACCGAAGGCACCCTGGCCAACGTGCTGCTGGATCTGGCCCAGAGCGGTTACATGAAGGCCTCCGAAGACGCTGCCGGGCATGTGCTGGGCGGCCTGAAGCGGATCGGCAAGAACCACAAGCCCAACATCGAACGGGCGAACTTCGCAGTGCTGCGCACCTCGGACATGCCGGCGATGCTGGTCGAAACCGCGTTCATCTCCAACCCGGATGAAGAGCGCCGCCTGATCGATCCGGCCTACCAGCGCCAGATCGCCGGGGCCGTGCTTGATGGCGTGCATACCTTCTTCAGCCGCCAGCCGCCGCCGGGCACCCTGTACGCTGCGCGCGCCCAGGCCGAGATCGACGCCGCCGGTACCGTGGCGGGCGGCAGCAAGTAAGCCCGCCAGCCACCGCCCGGCGCACGCTATCATCACGGGATGACGTCTGTTTCCCGAATCCCCCTCGCCGCTGCGCCCCTCACCTCCGTCAGCCGGAGGTGCGCATGAGCATCCGCCAGCTTCCCGAGATCCTGATCAACCAGATCGCCGCTGGCGAAGTGGTCGAGCGGCCCGCGTCCGTGGTCAAGGAACTGGTCGAGAACGCGCTGGATGCCGGCGCCACGCGGGTTGATATCGACCTGGAAGAGGGCGGCGTGCGGCTGATCCGCATCCGCGATGACGGCGGTGGCATTGCGCCGGAAGAGCTGCCGCTGGCGGTGTCGCGCCATGCGACCAGCAAGATCGCCAGCCTGGATGATCTGGAGTCGGTGGCCACGCTCGGCTTCCGCGGCGAAGCGTTGCCGTCGATCGCCTCGGTCAGCCGCTTCACCCTGAGCTCGCGCCGTGCCATCGACGAGCACGGCTCGGCGTTGCAGATCGAAGGCGGCCGGCTTGGCGAGGTGACCCCGCGCGCGCATGCGCCGGGCACCACCGTGGAAGTGCGCGAGCTGTTCTACAACGTGCCGGCCCGCCGCAAGTTCCTGCGCGCCGAGCGCACCGAGCTGGGCCATATCGAAGAGTGGCTGCGCTCGCTCGCGCTGGCGCGGCCGGATGTCGAGTTGCGCGTGTCGCACAACGGGAAACCTTCGCGCCGCTACAAGCCCGGCGATCTGTACTCGGACGCGCGCCTGGGCGAAACACTCGGCGAAGACTTCGCCAACCAGGCGCTGCGCGTGGACCACAGCGGTGCCGGCCTGCGCTTGCACGGCTGGATCGCGCAGCCCCATTACTCGCGGGCCAGCACCGATCAGCAGTACCTGTACGTCAACGGCCGCTCGGTGCGTGACCGCAGCGTCGCCCACGCGGTGAAGATGGCCTACGGCGACGTGCTGTTCCATGGTCGCCAGCCGGCGTATGTGCTGTTCCTGGAGCTGGACCCGACCCGTGTCGACGTCAACGTGCATCCGGCCAAGCATGAAGTGCGCTTCCGCGATTCGCGCCTGATCCACGATTTTGTGTACCGCACGCTCAAGGAAGCGCTGGCGGAAACGCGCGCCGGCATGACCGCCGCCGGCACGCAGGTGCACGCCACGGAGAGTGCCGCGACCGCGGCGCCGGCCTACGGTCTGCCGTCATCAGGCAGTGGTGGCTATGCACTCGCCGGCAGTGCAGCCGGTGGTGGCGGTGGGGGTGGCATGGGCGGCGACTGGCGCCCGCAGCAATCGCCACTGGGCCTGCGCGTGGCCGATGCCCCTTCCGCCTATGCGGCGCTGTATGGCGCGCCCGGTGGCAACGCCGCCGGCGGCAGCCTGCCGCCGATGCCAACCGAAAGTGGTTTGCCGGTCACGGCGGCCGACAGTGGCGTACCCCCGCTGGGCTATGCGATCGCGCAGCTGCATGGCATCTACATTCTCGCCGAGAACGCCGAAGGCCTGATCGTGGTGGACATGCATGCCGCGCACGAACGCATCGGCTACGAGCGCCTGAAAACCGCACACGACGGCATGGGCCTGCATGCGCAGCCGCTGTTGGTGCCGATCACTCTGGCGGTCGGCGAGCGCGACGCCGATACCGCCGAACGCGAAGCGGAGACCTTGACCTCGCTGGGCTTTGAAATCACCCGCGCCGGCCCCGGCTCGCTGCACGTGCGCAGCATTCCCGCCCTGCTGGCCAATGCCGAGCCGGAGGCGCTGCTGCGCGATGTGCTGACCGACCTGCGCGAGCATGGCCAGAGCCGTCGCATCGCCAGCGCCCGCGACGAACTGCTGTCGACCATGGCCTGCCATGGCGCGGTGCGCGCGAACCGGCGCCTGACCGTGCCGGAAATGAACGGCCTGCTTCGCGACATGGAAATCACCGAACGCTCGGGTCAGTGCAATCACGGCCGGCCGACCTGGGCCCGTTTTTCGCTGGCGGAAATCGACCGCTGGTTCCTGCGCGGACGTTGAGAGGACGGTCATGAACAAGCACTGGGGAGTGTGGGCGGCCGTAGTGCTGCTGGCAGTGAGCGTGGCGGGGTGTGGCGAGAAAGCGGTGGATGCCCCTGCGAAGGTGGCGATCGATCCGGCCTTCGAGGCCGAACAGCAGCAGTGGCGCCAACAGCGCTACGAGGAACTGCATGCCGCCGACGGCTGGACCAGCCTGGTCGGCCTGCATTGGCTGGAATACAAAGCGCATTACATCGGTCGCGGCCCGGGCAGCGGCATCCGCCTGGCGGTCGGCCCGGACAAGCTGGGCATGGTCGCGCGCGAGGGTGACGCCGTCTGGTTCACGCCCGAGCGTGGGGTGGCGATGCAGGTGGATGGCAAGCCGGTCACTGGCCGCATCCGCTTCTTCAGCGATCGCGATCCGACCCCGACCGTCATCGCCTTCGACGACGGCAAGGGCCGACTCAGCCTGATCCATCGCGGCGAGCGGTTCGCGCTGCGGGTCAAGCATGCCGAGGCGCCTTCGCGGATGAACTTCACCGGCTTGACGTACTGGCCGGGCGGCGCGTCGTGGCGCGTCACGGCGCGCTTCGTACCGCACCCGGCCGGCAAGACGCTGCCGATGGTGGACATCACCGGCCTGACCACGAACATGCCCAATGCGGGCGCCCTGGAGTTCGAGCGCGACGGCCGCACCTGGCGGCTGGAAGCCATAGGCGAGCCGGGCCGCGCGCTGTTCGTGATCTTCGGTGACCGTACCAGTGGTCACGGCAGTTATCCGGCCGGCCGTTATCTGGATCTGCCTGCGCCGGATGACCAGGGCCGCGTGGTGATCGATTTCAACCAGGCCTACAACCCGCCGTGCGCGTTCACGGCCTTTGCCACCTGTCCGCTGACGCCCCCTGAAAACCGCCTGGACCTGCGCGTGGACGCCGGTGAGCAGGCGTACCACGCCCCCGAAGGAGAGGCTTGAACATGTCGATGTTGTCGCGTCTGTTGTCCCCGTTGCTGATTGCTGCGGGCCTGTTGGCCGGCACGGTCAGCGCCGACGCGCGCCCGGTCGCGCCGCGTGCACCCGCAACCGCCAAGGCCAGCCCGCCGGTTCCACTGCTGTGGAAGGTCACCGGTCCGGGCGACAGCCGCGTGTACCTGCTGGGTTCGTTCCATCTGCTGCAGCCCACGGACTACCCGCTGTCGGCGGATGTCGACCAGGCCTTCGCCGCCTCGCAGCGGGTGGTGTTCGAACTCTCGCCGCAGGACATGGAGTCGCCCGAACTGGCGCAGAAGATGGTGCAGGCGGCGATGCGCACCGATGGCTCGGAACTCAAACGCGACCTCGATGCGGCCACCTGGACCCGGCTGCAGGCCTATGCGCAGGAAAACAAGCTGCCGCTGGCCCAGTTGCAGGGCATGAAACCGTGGTTCGTCGGCCTGACCATCACCCTGAGCCAGTTCACCAAGATGGGCCTGGACCCGGCGCTGGGGCTGGACCGGCATTTCATGACACGGGCCGCCAGCGCGGGCAAGGCGACTGCCGGGCTGGAGGATATCGACACGCAGATCGCGGTGCTGTCGGGCATGTCGGCCAAGGAACAGCAGCAGATGGTGGCCGAAGCCCTGGAGCAGGCCGGCAAGGGCGATGAAATGGGGCGCAAGCTGCACGATGCCTGGCGCCGCGGCGACGACAAGCTGCTGTGGACCTCGATGGCCACCGAGATGCGCGGCCAGTACCCGCAGCTGTACAAGCGCATCAACACCGACCGCAATGATGCCTGGGTGCCGAAGCTGCAGCAGCACCTGCAGGCCGGGCAGGGGGGCACGCTGGTGGTGGTCGGCACGCTGCATCTGCTGGGCAGCGATGGGGTCGTGGAGAAGCTGCGCGCCAAGGGCTACAAGGTCGAGCGCGTCTGCACCGGTTGCGCCAAGCCCAAGCGCTGAGGGCATCGGGCACAGGGGCGTCGACAGTGACGCCTGGCCCCGGAACGAGAAAAGGCGCGGCCCGGAGGCTGCGCCTTTTTCTTTTCTGCAGCGGAACCGGTCTCAGCGGCGGGTCTTGCCTGCGCCGGGCGCCGGGGTTTCCGGCTTCTTGCCGGTTCCCGTGCCGGTACCGGTACCGGTTCCGGTGCCGCCCGGGCGGCCGCCGAAGCCGGTGCCCATGTTGCGCTGGAAGTCCTGCCACATCTCCATGTTGCGCTCGGTCAGCTGGTTCATCATCGCCCACGGGGTCTGGCCCAGCAGATTGCCCATCTGCTGGCGGAACTGCTGCTGCTGGTCCAGGAAGACCTGCATGCTGCGCTCCAGGTAATTGCCCATGAAGCCCTGCAGCGAATCGCCATAGAAGCGGATCAGCTGGCTGAGCAGCTGGGTGGACAGCATCGGTTCGCCGTCCTGTTCCTGGTCGGCGATGATCTGCAGCAGCACCGAGCGGGTCAGGTCATCACCGCTCTTGGCATCGCGCACCTCGAAGTCCTCACCATCCAGGATCAGCTGGCGCACATCCTCTATGGTGATGTAGCTGGAGATTTCCGTGTCGTAGAGCCGGCGGTTCGGATACTTCTTGATAATGCGGGTCGCAGCCATGAAGCAGTCACTCATCACAGTAGGCGCGCAGCATGGCGCAGTGCAGCAGCCTATGCAACCGCCATAAGTAGCAAGGGCCCGCATTTATGTTGCGCAGCATAGGGTGCAGCAATTTGGCCCTTCGCCCGCCGTTGGCCCGCACATCCCGCCCGGTCCGCGCGCCCTCGGTGCATCGCCGCCCTTACCACCCCATGTGGTGGCCACCGTTGATGTCCAGGTTGGAGCCGGTGATCCAGGAGGCCTCCTCGTTGACCAGGAACGCCACCGCGTAAGCGATTTCCTCCGGCTTGCCGAGGCGGCCGGTGGGAATGTCGGCGATGATCTTGGCGCGCACTTCGTCCGGCACGGCCATCACCATGTCCGTTGCCACGTAGCCCGGAGAGATGGTGTTCACGGTGATCCCGAAACCCGCGTTCTCACGGGCCAGGGAAATGGTGAAACCGTGCATGCCGGCCTTGGCCGCCGCGTAGTTGGCCTGGCCGTACTGGCCCTTCAGGCCGTTGATCGAGCTGATCTGGATGACCCGGCCCCAGCCGCGGCGGCGCATCCCCTCGATCACCGGGCGGGTGACGTTGAACACCGAGTTGAGGTTGGTGTTGATGACGTCGTGCCACTGGTCCGCACGCATGCGATGGAACGTGGTGTCGCGGGTGATGCCGGCGTTGTTGATCAGGATCTCGACCGGGCCCAGCGCCGCTTCGACGGCCTGCACCATGCTTTCGGCCGTGTCCGGCTCGGATACATCGCCCGGAAAGATCGCCACATCGCAGCCGCGGGCCAGCATCTTCTCGCGCCAGGCCTTGGCCTTGGCTTCGTCACGGTAGTTGGTGGCGACCCGATGGCCCTGGTCGGCCAGGCGTTGGCAGATGGCAGTGCCGATACCGCCGGTACCACCGGTGACCAGTGCGACGCGAGATGTCATGAGCAGCTACTCCGAAAGGCAGGGCCAACAAGGGGGAACAGGATTCTGCAACATCAGCGAGCAAAAGGGGCAGCCCCGTCAGCCGCTTGCCGCATGGGGATGTCGCCCGGTGGCAATCGCACCGGATCGAAGCAGGCCGCCGCCTGGTGCAGCCAACTGGAAACGTCCTCGACACCCGCGCCGATCGCCGGGTCCTGGCCGAGCTGCGCCCAGGCCCGGCGCAGGGCCGGCAGCGGGTCGGCAGGGTCGATCGGCAGAGCGGCCTCGGACTTGGAGAGCTTGCGGCCATCGGGACCCAGCAGCAGCGGCAGGTGCAGGTAGCGCGGGGTCGGCAAGCCCAGCGCCTGCTGCAACAGGATCTGGCGTGGGGTGGAATCGAGCAGGTCCGCTCCCCGGACCACGTCGGTCACGTGCTGCGCGCCATCGTCGACCACCACCGCCAGCTGATACGCCCAGTAACCGTCGGCCCGGCGCAGCACGAAGTCGCCGACCTCGGCGTGCACGTCCTGCACGATCCGGCCCTGCAGGCCGTCCTCGAACCCCACCACGCTGCCGGGCGGTACCCGCAGCCTCACCGCCGGCTGCGCGCGCGCGGCGCGGGCCACGCAGTGGTGATGGATGCCGCCCTGCGCGGCCAGCTCGCTGCGGCTGCAATGGCAGGCGAACGCCTTGCCCTCGCGCAGCAGCCGGTCCAGCGCCGCCCGGTACAGCGCGCCGCGCTGGCTCTGGTGGACGATCGGCCCGTCACTGCACAGCCCGAAGGCGGCCAGCACGGCCAGTTGGCCGTTCACTGCACCGGGCACCGTTCGAGGAGGATCGACATCCTCCACCCGCACCAGCCAGCGGCCGCCGGCATGGCGCGCGAGCAGCCAGCTGCCCAGCGCCGCCAGCAACGAGCCGGGGTGCAGCGGGCCGGTGGGCGAGGGCGCGAAGCGCCCGCAATAGGAGGAATCGGACATGGACTATGAATCGTCGGTCAGTTTGCGACTTGAATTCAAGCTGAAGTCCCCGCAGATTTGCAGTCATCAACCTCCAACGAGCGTCCTTTTCCCATGTTCAGTCGCATTGCTCTCTTCCTTCTGACCAACTTTGCGGTGCTGATCCTGGCCGGCATCGTGATGTCGGTGGCGGGCGTCAATCCCAACCAGATGAGCGGCCTGCTGATCTTTGCAGCGATCTTCGGCTTCGGTGGCTCGTTCATTTCCCTGCTGCTCTCCAAGTTCATGGCCAAGCGCTCCACCGGCGCGGTGGTGATCACCGAGCCGCGCAACCAGACCGAACGCTGGCTGCTGGCCACGGTCGAGCGCCAGGCCCGTGAAGCCGGCATCGGCATGCCCGAAGTGGCCGTTTACGACGGTCCGGAGATCAACGCCTTCGCCACCGGCGCCAACCGCAACAAGGCGCTGGTCGCGGTTTCCACCGGCCTGCTGCACAACATGAGCGAAGACGAAGCCGAAGCCGTGCTCGGCCATGAAATCGCCCACGTCGCCAACGGCGACATGGTCACCATGGCCTTGCTGCAGGGCGTGCTCAATACCTTCGTGATCGTCCTGGCCCGCATCGTCGGTGGCTTCATCGACAGCGCCCTGTCCGGCAACCGCGAAGGCGGCGGCCGCGGCTTCGCCTACTACATCATCGTGTTCGTCCTGGAAATGGTGTTCGGCCTGTTCGCCACCATGATCTCCATGTGGTTCTCCCGTCACCGCGAGTTCCGCGCCGACGCCGGTGGCGCGCACCTGGCCGGCCGCCAGAAGATGATCGCCGCCCTGGAGCGCCTCAAGGTCAACCACGGCCAGAGCACCCTGCCGACCCAGATCGCCGCCTTCGGCATCGCTGGCGGCGCCGCCAGGAAGCTGTTCATGAGCCACCCCCCGCTGGACGAGCGCATCGCCGCCCTGCGCGCTGCCAACAACACCGTGGTGTGATCCGCACCGCGATGCGCTGACCAGAACGCCCGGCTTTCGCCGGGCGTTTTTGTTCCCACACACAACAACGGCGCCCGAAGGCGCCGTCGTCATGCAGACCAGAACCAGCCCGATCAGAACTTCGCGTCGAACTCCGCCGCGTAGCCCGTATTGACCAGCACCTTCTGCAGCGCATCGCTGATCTTCACATTGCCGGCAACGATCTGCTGGGTTTCCGGACCACGGCTGTCCATGCGGGCCGGCGTGGCGCCCTTGAAGTCGCATACGCGGCCACCGGCTTCGCGGACCAGCAGCACACCGGCGGCGATATCCCACGCCTTCACGCCGGCCTCGAAATACGCATCGGCACGGCCACAGGCGACATAGGCCAGATCCAGCGCCGCCGAACCTGTGCGGCGCACATCTTCTGCCTGCACCAGCAGCGCATCGACGGCCTTCAGCTGTGCACTCGTGCGCTGGCGCTCACGCGGCGCAAAACCGGTATGGATCATCGCGCCGCCCAGATCCTTGCGTTCGGCAATGCGGATACGGCGGTCATTGAACACCGCGCCGGCACCCCGGCTGGCGGTGAACAGCTCATTGCGGAGGGGATCGAAGATCACCGCGTCGATCGGCTCACCGTTCTCGACCAGGGCGATGGAGACGCAGTAATGCGGGAAGCCGCGCAGGTAGTTGCTGGTGCCGTCCAGCGGATCGATGACCCACATGTAACGGTTGACCGACTGCACGCCACCTTCCTCACCCATGATCCCGTACTCGGGATAGGCGCGCTTGAGTTCCTTGACGATGACCTTTTCCGCATCTGCATCGACTTCACTGGCATAGTCCATGCGGCCCTTCTGCACGACGTTCAACGCCTCGAGCTTGTTGATGTTGCGCAACAGGACGTTGCCGGCGAGGCGGGCGGCCTTGACCATGACGGTGACGGCGGGTTTCTGCATGGCGAAAAGCTCCCGTAAAGGCAGAGTAGGGGTTTGGCGGGGGAAAAGAGCGGTCCCGGCGCAGAGGCCGGTCGCACAGTTTACCATTTGTCGCTGTCCTGCTCGCATTTGGCCCGTTCATGTCCGTAGAAACCGCTCCCGCCCGCATCCGCTTCGTCCTGGTCGGCACCCAGCACCCCGGAAACATGGGGGCGGCCGCACGGGCCATGAAAACCATGGGGCTGGGCCGCCTGGTCCTGGTCGCGCCCGAGAAACCGCTGGATGAAGAGGCCTTCCGCCGCTCGGCCGGGGCCGAGGATGTCCTGGGCGATGCCCCGGTGGTGGCGACCCTGGCCGAGGCCGTGGCCGACTGCCGCTTCGTGCTGGGCTGTACCGCCCGCTCGCGCCGGGTCCAGCTGGAAGAACTGCTGCCGGCCGTGGCCGCCCAGCGCGTGTTGGCCAAGGCTGTCGAACCGGCCGAAGTGGCCTTCGTGTTCGGCCGCGAGCGCACCGGCCTGACCAACGAAGAGCTGCAGCTGTGCCATGCCGCCGTCCATATCCCGTCCAACCCTGAGTTCAGCTCCTTGAACCTGGCGGCCGCCGTCCAGGTCCTGGCCTACGAAGTGCGCATGGCGATCCTGGGCGCAGCCGATGCGCCGGTCGCCGCGCCGGCCGAGCCCGGCTTCGGCGAAGCCCCGGCCAGCCATGCGCAGGTCGAAGGCCTGTTCGGCCAGCTTGGCGACACCCTGGATGAGATCGACTTCCACAAGGGCCGTGCGCCTGAATCGGCGATGCGCAAGCTGCGCCGCCTGTTCCTGCGCACCGAGCTGAGTGAACAGGAAGTGCGCCTGCTGCGCGGCATCCTGTCCGACGCACAGCGCATGGCGCGATTGGCGACCAACAAGCCTCTGTAAGCTGACGCAGTTCTCATTTTTTCGGGTAGTCTGTCTCGATTCCTTGGGGGGAGTGATGGGCTTGTCGGGACTGCGAAGGCTGCTGCAGAGCGTGCTGCTGTGTCTGGCCATCGCCGCGATGACCGGTCCGGCGTTTGCCGGACCCGCCCATGTCCTGGTGCTGGGACGGATCAGCGACGACCCCAGGTCACACTATGCGCAGCTGCAGCCCCTGCTTGATTACGTGATTCCGCGCCTGCACGACGTCGGCATCACCGAAGGCCGGATCCTGATGGCGCGCGATACCCAGCAGATGGGCAGCTACCTGCGCCGCGGCCGCGTGGACTGGGTGACCGAGACCTCCGGCACCGCCGTCGCATTGGGGCTGCGCAGCGGTGCCAGGCCCTTGCTGCTGACCGAACGCAGCGGCGTGCGCGAGTACCGCACCGTGTTCTTCGTGCGCCGCGACAGCCCCATCCAGACGCTGGAAGCACTACGCGGGCACACCCTGGCCCTGCAGAACACGGCCTCCACCAGCGCCTATCTGGTGCCGGTGATGACCCTGTTGCAGCACGGCGAGACACCGGAGATTCTCTCCTCGCTGGGCGATGTCGCCGCCCCGGACACCGTCGGTTACGTCTTCGCACGGTCGGAAGCGAACATCGCCACCTTCGTGCACAAGGGCCTGGTGGATGCCGGTGCGGTGAGCAGCGTGGACTGGTCTGATGGCAAGCGCATTCCGGCCAACTTCCTGCGTGATTTCCGGGTCATCCATCGCACCGAACCGTATCCGCGTGCGGTGGAGATGGTGCGCGAAGGGCTGGATCCGAAGGTGCGCGACCGGCTGCAGCAGGTGCTGCTGGATGCCGCATCCGATCCCCAGGCGCAGCCGGCATTGAAGACATTTTTTGGTACTTCCGGGTTCCACCGGGTGGATGCGCAGATGCAGCACCGGCTGGATGAATTGAAACAAGGCTTGACGCGCGTGCGGATGGAAGTGGAATGAGTCGCTTGGGTTCGGGAATGCAGGCCCGCTTCGTGCTGGCGATGGGCGGCGCGATGCTGGTCGTGGTGGCGATCGTGGCCGTGGTGCTGGGGCGCCAGGCGACGATGCAGGACGAGGTGCAGCATCTCAGCGGCACGGTCATCCATGACCTGTTCGACCGCAGTGTGCGCAGCCGTGGTGAAGCACTGGCCCGCGAGTTGTCCGATGCGCTGGCCAACCCGCTGTACTACAACGACCTGGAGCAGGTCGGGGCGCTGGTGCGCAACACCTCCCGGCAGCAGGTGGTGCGCTATGTGCTGGTGTTCGACGAGAACGGCCGGCTGATCCACGACGGCACGGTGGACGTGCTGGAGTTCGGCCAGCCGATGACCGACCCGCTCGCCGCCGGTGCCGCCGGCGCGCGCGAGCTGGTGGTCCAGCAGTCGCCCAAGGTGCTCGACAACGCGATGCCGATCATGATCGGCAACCAGCGGATCGGCGGAGTGCGCGTGGGCATGGCGCTGGACGATGTGCAGGCCATGGAGCAGCAGGCCAACCAGACCCTGGGCGACCGCCTGCAGCAGGTCGGCAAGCGCCACCTGGGCTGGCTGCTGCTGATGCTCGGGCTGCTGGTCGGGATTGGTGCGGTAGTGATCATCTACGTGCAGCGCACCCTGGTGACGCCGATCCGCTGGCTGGCCGGGGCGGCGCGCCAGATCGAGGCCGGTGACTACACCCTGCAGATGCCGGAGATCCGGCGCCAGGATGAAGTCGGTGAGCTGATGCGTGCATTCGGTCGGATGAGCCAGGCGATCGCCCGGCACGACCGCGAAGTGCGGCACATGGCCTATACCGATGCCCTGACCGGGCTGACCAACCGGCTGGCATTCCGCGAGGCGCTGGACCACCGGTTGATGGCCGCGCGGGCCTCCGGCCACCGGCTGGGCCTGCTGTTCGCGGACATGGACGACTTCAAGCGCGTCAACGATACGCTCGGCCACGAGGCCGGCGACGAGGCGCTGCTGCAGTTCGCCCAGCGCATCAGCGCGGCGGTGGCCCAGGCCGGTGGGGACGAGGCGCTGTTGGCGCGCTTTGGCGGCGATGAATTCGTGATCCTGATCGGCGAGGGCGATGTCGCCGCCGGCGCCCGCGAACTGGCCGAGATCCTGGTGCGCGAACTGGGCAAGCCGCTGGTGGTGCAGGGCCGGGAGCTGTTCCTGGGCTCCTCGATCGGCGTGACCCTGTTCCCCGATGACGCTGCCGACGCCACCACGCTGCTCAAGAACGGCGACATCGCGATGTACCAGGCCAAGATGGCCGGCAAGAACTGCTACCGCTACTACAGCCGGGCAATGGACCATGCGGTCGAGCGCCGCGTGCACATGGAGCAGGAGCTGCGCGGTGCCTGGGAACGGGGCGAGCTGCGGCTGGCCTACCAGCCGATCTTCCGCACCCGCGACCGCCGCATGGTCGGCGTGGAAGTGCTGCTGCGCTGGCAGCACCCGACCCTGGGCACGATCCCGCCGTCGGTCTTCATCGAAGTGGCCGAGCAGAGCGGGCTGATCGAAGTGATCGGCCCCAAGGTGCTGCGCGCGGCCTGCACCGAGGCGGTGCAGTGGCCGGTCGGGGGCGATGGGGAAGGGCTGTTCGTTTCGGTCAACGTCTCCCCGCGGCAGTTGCGCGGCGGCGAACTGCCCACGCTGGTCGCCGACTGCCTGCGCGACACCGGCCTGCCGGCCTCGCGGCTGCACCTGGAGCTGACCGAAACGGCGGTGATCGGCGATGAAATGCTGGCCGCCGCCCTGCTGGACAAGCTGCACCGGACCGGCGTGAAGGTGTGGCTGGACGATTTCGGGACCGGTTTCTCCGGCCTGAGCCACCTGCGCCAGGTGCCGGTGGACGGGGTCAAGATCGACAAGAGTTTCGTGGCCGACATGCAGCGCGATGCGGACGACCTGGCCCTGACCACGGCCATCATCGCCATGGCCCATGCCCTGGGGATCACCGTGGTGGCCGAGGGCATCGAGCAGGAAGTGCAGTTCGACCTGCTGGCCCAGCGCGGTTGCGACCTGGCCCAGGGTTACTGGCTCAGCCATCCGGTCAGCGCGACCGATGTGGTGCAGCTGCTCGAATCGGGCAGCTGATCAGACCGGGCGCTTGCTGCTGTCGCCGGAGATCTCGCGGACCAGCTTGGGCACCAGGTAGCCGGACAGGCGCGCGGTGAGTTGCGCATGCAGGTCCTTGGCGGTGTCGTCGGCCACTTCGAAATGGGCCACGCCCTCGACCCGGTCCACCTGGTAGAGGTAATAGGGCAGCACGCCGGCGGCGAAGCTGCGCTCGCTCAGTGCCTGCAGCGCCTGGATCGAATCGTTCACCCCGCGCAACAGCACCGCCTGGTTGAGCAGGGTGGCACCGGCCGCGCGCAGGCGCGCCATCGCGGCATCCACCGACGCATCGAACTCGTTGGCATGGTTGGCATGGATCACGAACGCCACCGGCCACGGCAGCGAGGCGATCCACTGCACCAGTTCGTCATCCACGCGTTCGGGCAGGACCACCGGCAGGCGGCTGTGGATGCGCAGCCGGCGCAGGTGCGGAATCTGCTTCAGCGCCGCGGTCAGCTCGACCAGCTTGTGCGTGGCCAGCGACAGCGGATCGCCCCCGGACAGGATGACCTCATCGATGTCCGGGTCCTGGGCGATCGCGTCCACCGCATCGCGCCAGCCCTCGCGGGCGGCGTTTTCGGTGCCGTAGTCGAAATGGCGGCGGAAGCAGTAGCGGCAGTTGATCGCGCAGCTGCCGGTGGTGACCAGCAGGGCACGGCCGCGGTACTTCTGGATGACCCCGGTGGCCTTCTTGGCCGCACCGTCGCCGACCGCATCCAGGCTGAAGCCGGGCACGACCTTCAGCTCGTCGGTGATCGGCAGAACCTGGCGCAGCAGGGGGTCATGGCGGTCGCCGTGGCGCATCCGGGCCGCGAAGCCCTGCGGTACGCGCACCGCGAACTGGCCGGCCGCCTCATCCGAGACCCCCAGCGCCACCGGATCCAGCCCCAGCTGCCGCAGCAGCTCGCGCGGGTCGCGGATCGCCTCGCGCCACCGTTGCTGCCAGCGGACGGGGGCGGCCAGGGGCGTGGCGGAAAGCTGCATGGAATGGGGGCCTGCGGTTATCATGTGGGTCAGAAATATCGAGTCACCCCACCGGTGTCGGTGGGATTTCCCATTCTATCCGGCTCGCCGCGCCTGCGCGGCGTTTGCCCATTCAGGAGTTTCAGCATGGCCACTGTTGGCATGAACGACGTCAAGAACGGGATGAAGATCCTGGTCAACAATGAACCAGCGGTCATCACCGAGACCGAATACGTCAAGCCGGGCAAGGGCCAGGCCTTCACCCGCATGAAGTACCGCTTCATCAAGTCCGGCCGCGTGGTGGAAATGACCATGAAGGCGACCGATGACGTGGAGAAGGCCGACGTCGTGGATACCAACATGGACTTCATGTACAGCGACGGCGAGTTCTGGCACTTCATGGACCCGGAATCCTTCGAGCAGGTCCAGGCCACCAAGGCCGGCATGGGCGGCGCGGAGAAGTGGCTGAAGGGCGAAGAGTCCTGCATCGTCACCCTGTGGAACGGCGAGCCGATCTTCGTCCAGCCGCCGAACTTCGTCGAGCTGAAGATCACCGAGACCGATCCGGGCGTCCGCGGCGACACCTCGGGCGGCGGCGGCAAGCCGGCCACCCTGGAAACCGGCGCGGTGGTCCGCGTGCCGCTGTTCGTCAACCAGGATGAAATCATCAAGGTCGACACCCGTTCGGGCGAATACTCCGCACGCGCAGGCAAGTAATCCGGGTACGCGGCAGCGCATTCGCGCTGGCGCTCCCACGATCCGCGCTGCGGATCGTGGGCCCCGACTCACCAGCACCCATACCCCGCCGCTTCGCGGCCGCCCCTGACTCAGGGGCCAGTCCTCCAGAAGCATCGCGGTAGCCGTCCAGTAGGGGCCGGTCTTCTGAAGGTTCGAGGTAGGCCCTGCCGCAGGCTGACCTGTTTCTCCAGCAAAGTGAGTCCGCATGACCGACACCGCCCGCATTCCCGAAACCTGTGACCTGCTGATCGAAGCCGGTTACGTGGTCCCGATCGAACCGCATGCGGTGGTGCTGGAAGACCATGCCGTGGCCGTGCGTGGCAGCGAGATCATCGCGATCCTGCCGCGTGCCGAAGCACGCGAGCGCTTTGCGCCGAAGCAGACCGTCTCGCGCCCGGAGGCGGCGCTGATGCCGGGTCTGGTCAACGCACACACCCACAATCCCATGACCCTGCTGCGGGGCGTTGCCGACGACCTGCCGCTGATGGTCTGGCTGCAGCAGCACATCTGGCCGGTCGAAGCGGCGGTGATCGGGCCGGAGTTCGTGGCCGACGGCACTACCCTGGCGATCGCCGAGATGCTGCGCGGCGGTACCACCTGCGCCAACGAAAACTACTTCTTCTCCGACGTCCAGGCCGCCGTCTACAAGCAGCACGGGTTCCGTGCGCTGGTCGGTGCGGTGATCATCGATTTCCCGACCGCTTGGGCCAAGACCGACGACGAGTACTTCGCCAAGGCCGGCGAGCTGCACGACCAGTGGCGCAACGATCCGCTGATCGGCACCTCGTTCGCGCCGCACGCGCCGTATACCGTCAACGACGCCAATTTCGAACGCGTGCGCATGCTGTCCGACCAACTGGACATGCAGGTGCACCTGCACACGCATGAAACCGCGCAGGAAATCAGCGACTCGCTCAAGCTGCACGGCCAGCGCCCGCTGGCGCGCCTGGACCGGCTGGGCCTGGTCAACGACCGCCTGATCGCCGTGCACATGACCCAGCTGACAGAGGCCGAAATCCACCTGTGCGCCGAGCGCGGCGTGAGCGTGGTGCACTGCCCGGAATCCAATCTCAAGCTGGCCTCCGGCTTCTGCCCGGCCTGCGCGCTGCAGCGTGCTGGCGTGAACCTGGCGATCGGCACCGACGGCTGCGCCAGCAACAACGACCTGGACATGTTCAGCGAGAACCGCACTGCGGCGATCCTGGCCAAGGCCGTCGCCAATGACGCGACCGCGCTGGACGCGGCCACCACGCTGCGTGCGGCCACGCTTGGCGGCGCCCGCGCGCTGGGCTTCGGTGACCGCATCGGCTCGATCGAAGTCGGCAAGCAGGCCGATCTGGTCTGCGTGGACCTGTCCGCACTGGAAACCCAACCGCTGCACCATGTGCTCTCGCAGCTTGTGTATGCCGCCGGCCGCCATCAGGTCAGCGATGTCTGGATCGCCGGCCAGCCCAAGCTGGTCCAGCGCGAACTGGTCGGCATGGACACCGCGGCGATCGTCGCCAACGCGCGCCAGTGGCGCGAGCGTATCCGACACATCCGTGCTTGATGCACCAAGGATCCCCATGAACACCCCCCATGCGTCCACCAATTTCGATCAGGCCGAACTGGACAAGTTCGCCGCCCTCGCCAACCGCTGGTGGGACGTCGACGGCCCGCAGAAGCCGCTGCATGCCCTGAACCCGGTGCGCCTGCAGTACGTCGCCCGGCGCGTGACCCTGCGCGGCGCCCGCGTGCTCGATATCGGCTGCGGCGGCGGCCTGCTCAGCGAAGCGCTGGCCAAGGAAGGCGCGGACGTGACCGCGATCGACCTGGCCCCGGAGCTGGTCAAGGTCGCACGCCTGCACGGGTTGGAGACCGGCGTTACCGTCGACTACCGCGTGCAGGCCGCTGAAGACCTGGCCGCCGAACAGCCGGGCAGCTTCGACGTGGTCACCTGTATGGAAATGCTCGAGCACGTGCCGGACCCGGGCGCGATCATCGCCGCCTGCCACCGCCTGCTCAAGCCCGGCGGCCAGCTGTTCCTCTCCACCGTCAACCGCACCCCGGCCGCGTTCGCCGTGGCGATTGTCGGCGCCGAGTACGTGGCGCGGTTGCTGCCCAAGGGCACGCACCACTACCAGGATTTCATCAAGCCGGCCGAGCTGGGCAAGTGGCTGCGCGAGGCCGATTTCAACCTGCGCGATGTCAGCGGCATGGCCTATGAGCCGTGGCGCAACCGTGCCCGCCTGAGCACGCGCACCGACATCAATTACCTGGCCCACGCGGTCAAGCCGGACGACGTCGCACGTGTCTGAGGCCGGTTTCCCGCCGGCGGTGCTGTTCGATCTGGACGGCACCCTGCTGGACAGCGCGCCGGACATGCTGGCCACCGCCAATGCGATGCTGGCCGCCCGCGGGCGCGCGCCGATCACCCTGGACGCGCTGCGCCCGGTGGTCTCCAAAGGCTCGCGTGCGATGGTCTCGGTGGCGTTCCCCGCGCTGGGGCAGGTCGAGCGCGATGCGCTGGTGCCGGAGTTCCTGGAGCGCTACGAAGGCCTGATCGGCCAGCACGCCGTGTTGTTCGACGGCATCGCCGGCATGCTCGAGGCGCTTGATGCGGCCGGCTGTGCCTGGGGCATCGTCACCAACAAGCCCGAATACCTGGCCCGGCTGATCGTGCCGCAGCTGGGCTGGGAACAGCGCTGCAAGGTGCTGATCGGCGGCGATACCCTGGCCCAGCGCAAGCCGCATCCGCTGCCGCTGCTGGTCGCCGCCGAACGCATGGGCATCGCCCCGGGCACCTGTGTCTATGTGGGCGATGACGAGCGCGACATCGTCGCCGCCAACGCCGCCGGCATGGCCTCGGTCGCCGCGTTGTGGGGCTACCGGCTGGACGCCGACGATCCGCTGGCGTGGGGTGCCGACACCCTCGTCGCACTGCCCGAACACCTGCAACATGCCAAGGCGTGGCCGCTTCCGCGCACGCTCTAGCCTTTCAAGGAATACATCGTGAGTACTTCCAGCGCCCTGGACAGTTTCCTGGACAAGTGGCGGACCCGCTGGCCCGAGTGGCAGGTGGCCGAACGCTTCGTTCCCGAGCGCCAGCGCACCCTGGTGGTGGCGTGGTTCTCGCTGCTGCAGGAGTTCGACGACATCCTCAATACCGCCGGCGACCCGATGCCCTCCGACGCCAAGCTGGCGTGGTGGGGCGAGGAACTGCGCAGCTGGTCCGTGCAGCGCTCGCGCCATCCGCTGGGCCGGGTGCTCGAGCCGGTCCGCGCGCCGTGGGCGCAGCTGGCAGATACCCTGCCGGACCTGATCGAAGCGCGCGCGGTACCGGTTGATCCGGCCCAGGCGCTGCGGTCGTTGCAGGCCTATGCGGCCGCAGTGGCCGCGGTGGAAGCGGTGATGTTCCAGACGCCGGCGCGTGGCGATGTCGCCACGCCGGTGCTGGTGCAGACCCTGGCCCAGCGCCTGCACGAGAGTGGCGTCGCTGCCATTCCGCGTTCGCTGCTGGCCGAGGACGACAGCGCCGCGCCACGCCGGTGGGCGCAGCAGCTGCTGGCGAAGTGGCCAGCCCGGGTCGCAGGCCCGCGCCCGCGCCGTCTGTACGCCGCCCTGGCGCGCGCCCGGCAGAAGACCTGGGCGCAGGACCGCCAGTACCAGGCCACGCCGATGCGTACGCTGTGGCTGGCCTGGTGGGGGGCGCGCGGCTGACTGTTTCTGGTGGGTGCGGACCTTGGTCCGCACGCTCTGTGCGACCGTGCCGACCAGGATCGGCACCTACCACAGCGTTACTTCCGTTCCAGCACCAGCAGCGGATCGATGCGGGTATCGAACCAGTTCATGCCCCAATGCAGGTGCGGCCCGGTCGCGCGGCCGGTCGCGCCCACGGCGGCAATCACCTGACCCTGTTCAACGCGGTCGCCGACCTTCACGTCGATACGCGACAGGTGCAGGAAGTTCGAGCTGATCCCGAAGCCGTGATCGAGCAGCAGCGTGCCACCGGTCAGATACAGGTCGGGACCGGCGAAGGTGACCACCCCCGCCGCCGGTGCCTTCACCGGGGTGCCGGTCGGCACCGCGATGTCCATGCCCGAATGGCCTGAGCCGGGTTGCCCGTTGTAGACGCGCGCATTGCCGAAGCGGCCGCTGATCCGGCCCTGGACCGGCCAGATGAAGGCCTGCGCGAAGTCGGCGCGGTTGTCATCGCGGGCACGCGCGGCGGTGACCTGGGCCTGCTCACGCTTGATCCGCTCGGCGATCGCCGGGGGTGGATTGACCGTTTTCGGCGGCACGCCGTTGACCCGCTCGGTCGGCCAGTCACGCGGGGTGACCGCAATGCTGACCGTCTCGCTGCCGCCGTCCGGGCGCTTCACCTGCACCTGCAGCGGGCCCTTCTCATCGCGGCCGATGCCGAACACCACGCTGCCGTACCCGCTCACGCGCAGGGTGCGGCCGCCGTACTGCACGACGCTGCCGGCCGGCACCTTGCCGATCACCATCGCGCCCTGCGAGGCACTGGCCGGGAACACCACGCGCGCCTCGGCCTGGGCCATGACGGGCGAGGGCAGCAGACTGCCGATCGCCGCGACGCCGGCGGCCGCCAGGGCCGCACTCAGCAACCGTGCCCGCATCAGCGGTCGAAGCTCATGCGCTGGCCATTCGGCGAGCCCACCAGCTTCTCGCCATCCCATGCCAACTGCCCGTTGACCCAGGTCGAGGCGATGCGCGAGCGGAAGGTGGTGCCCTCGAAGGGCGACCAGCCGCACTTGGAGAGCACGTCTTCACGCTTGACGGTGAAGGGCACGTCTTCGACCAGCACCAGATCGGCGAAGTAGCCCTCGCGCAGGTAACCGCGCTGGCTGACGTCGAACAGCTGCGCCGGGGCATGCGCGAACTTCTGCACGACCTGGGTGATCTCCAGCTTGCCTTCGTGCACCAGCTCCAGCGCGGCCACGAGCGCGTACTGCACCAGCGGCAGGCCGGACGGCGCCTGTGCGTAGGGCTTCTGCTTCTCTTCCCAGGTGTGCGGCGCATGATCGGTGGCGAGCACGTCGATCACGTCATCGGCCACGGCGCGGGTCAGCGCCTCGCGGTCGCTGGCTTCCTTGATCGCCGGGTTGCACTTGATCAGGTTGCCCAGGCGCGCGTAATCGCTGCGGTCAAAGCGCAGGAAATGGATGCAGGTTTCGGCGGTGATCTGCTTGCGGCTGCCATCGGCGCGGATCAGCGGGCCACGTTCGAACAGGGCCAGCTCATCGGCGGTGGAGATGTGCAGCACGTGCAGGCGGGTGCCGTGCTTCTTCGCCAACGACACGGCCAGCTCGGAGGACTTCAGGCAGGCCTCGCGCGAGCGGATGTCCGGGTGCTGCTCGGCACTGAGGGCATCACCGTACTTCTCGGCGTACTCCTTGGCCTTGGCGTCGATCATCGGCGTGTCTTCGCAGTGCGTGATGATCGGCGTGGGCGCATCGCGGAAGATCGCATCGAGCGTTTCCGGGTTGTCCACCAGCATGTTGCCGGTGGAGGCACCCATGAAGACCTTGATGCCCGGCGCCGTCTTGGGGTCCAGCGCCTGGATGTGGGCCAGGTTGTCGTTGCTGGCGCCCATGTAGAACCCGTAGTTGGCGCGTGCACGGCCGGCGGCGGCATCGTACTTGGCCTGCAGGATCTCGGCATTGAGCGTGGGCGGGTTGGTGTTGGGCATGTCCATGAAGCTGGTCAGGCCCCCGGCGACGGCCGCGGCCGATTCGGTCGCGATGTCGCCCTTGTGGGTCAGGCCGGGCTCACGGAAATGGACCTGGTCGTCGATCATGCCGGGCAGCAGCCAGCGGCCGGCGGCATCGACCACGGTTTCGCCCGGACGGGCGTCCAGGCCGGGGCCGATCTGCGCGATGCGGCCATCTTCGATGCGCAGGTCGCCCTGGGTGATGGTGCCTTCGTTGACCAGGCGGGCGTTGACGATGAGCGTGGAGGACATTCAGTGTTTTCCTGTGCAGCGGCAGGCGGCGTCGTGCGCGGCGCGCGGCGGCACCTCGTCGATACCGCCGGGGTGGAAGGGATTGCAGCGGCCCAGCCGGCGCGCGGCCAGCCAGCTGCCGCGCGCGGGGCCATGGGTGGCGATGGCTTGCATGGCGTATTCAGAACAGCTGGGCATGAAGCGGCAACGCGGCCCCAGCAGCGGGCTGATGAAGCGCTTGTAGAAGCGCAGCAGGGCGATGAGCAGGCGTGAGATCACCCCCCAATCTTATTCCAGTTGGCATGAAGGCCGCATTTGTCGCAGGATGGGGCGTTGGACCCGTCCGCACCCACGCGCGCGACGGGCCGCCCCGGCGGTGTCGCCGGGTCAGGTACCGAACTGCGCACGTCGGCCCGCCAGCCAGGTGGACCGGTCGCACGCCTTGCGACTCCGGGGCTGAACGGAGTAGGCGGTGTGGTTGCTGCTGCTGGTCGGGTAGGCTATAAAGGCCCGCTTTCCCGGGCCCCGGGGAATCCAAGGAAGAGCGTTTCGTGGCTGCTAAAAAAACTGCAAAGAAGGCCGTCAAGGCCGCCAAGAAAACCGCCAAGCCTGTTGTAAAGAAGTTGGCGGCCAAGTCCGTTGCCAAGAAGCCGGCCGCCAAGCCGGCGGGCAAGCCTGCATCCAAACAACCGGCTGCCAGGACGGCACCCGTCAAGAAGGCGGCCAGCAAGTCGCCCGCCAAAGCCGTCAAGAAGGCGGTCGCCAAGAAGCCTGCTGCCAAGACGGTGGTGGCCAGGAAGACCGTCGCCAAGAAGGTCGTTGCCAAGAAGTCGACGGTCGCCAAGCCGGTTGCCACGCCCGCCAAGCGCGCGGCGGGCAAGCCGGTAAGCAAGGCGCCCATCAAGAAAACCGCTGCCAGCAAGACGGCGGCCGAGAAGACCGTGACGCCTGCTGCCGCCAAACCGGCATCCAAGCCGGCACCGGCGAAGAAGACCGCGGTCAAGCAGGCACCGGCCACGCCGGTGAAGGCCAGCAAGACCGCCAGCAAGCCCGTGGCATCCAAGCCGGCCGCCAAGCCGGTTGCAGCACCCGTAGTGAAGTCCGCACCGAAGCCGGCATCGCCGGCCCCGGCCAAGTCTGTCCCGGCCAAGAGCGCGGCCAAACCTGTCACCCCTCCGGCCTCCGCGCCGGCGCCGGTCGCAGCCACCCCCGCCTCCAAGGCCCCGCAAAACAAGAATCCCGTGCCCGTTTCGAAATCGCCTGCAAAAACCCCCGCCAAGTCCGAGTCCGCCCCCAAGCCCGTGTCCCGCCCGGTCGGCAAGGTCGCCGTTGCCGTGGCAGCGCGTTCGGCCGCCCCGGCCCCGCGCACCAAGGTGAAGGTGGTGGAATACAAGACTGACGAAGCCACCGGTCGTCCGATCCTGCCCGACGGTTACAAGCCGAGCGCGGAAGAGGAATACATGAGCCCGCTGCAGCTGGAGTACTTCCGCCAGCGCCTGCAGCACTGGCGCAATGATCTGGTCGAGGAATCCAAGCAGACCATCGCGAATCTGCAGGAAGAAGTGCGTGATATCGGCGATGAGGCCGAGCGCGCCACCCGTGAGACCGAGAACTCGCTGGAACTGCGTACCCGTGATCGTTACCGCAAGCTGATCGGCAAGATCAACAGCACGCTGAAGCGTCTGGAAGACGGTGACTACGGTTTCTGCGTGGATACCGGCGAAGAGATCGGTCTGGATCGTCTGGAAGCCCGTTTGACCGCTGAGCGCACGATCGATGCGCAGGAGCGTTGGGAGCACCTGCAGAAGCAGCAGGGCGACTGATCGCGCTGTTGATTGTGCTGTTCTACGAAAAACCCGGCTTCGGCCGGGTTTTTTTTGGCCAAATCCTCAATGCAGATCGCGCAGATTCAACCGCCGCAGCGTCGGATTCTTCCACGCCGTGATGCCGGCCACGCTCAACACCGCAAAGCCCCCAGCACCACCGCCGGGACCAGCCCCAGCAGCTTCGCCATCGTGCCCGCATAGAACGCGCCCAGCTCATTGGACGAACTGATGAAAATGCCATTGATCGACGACACCCGCCCGCGCATCTCCTCCGGCGTCGCCAACTGCAGAATCGTCGAACGCACGACCACCGAGACACCATCGAAGGCACCGTAGAACAGCAGGATCGCCGCCGACAACCAGAAATTCGACGACAACCCGAACCCGATCACGCACAGCCCGAAACCGGCCACCGCGAACAACAGCACGCGCCCTGCATTGCGCTGCAACGGGCGACGCGCCAGCCACAGGCCCACGCACACCGAGCCCAGCGCCGGCGCCGCGCGCAGCACGCCCAGGCCTTCCGGGCCGTGGTGGAGAATCTCGTGCAGGAACGCCGGCAGCATCGCCACCACCCCGCCGAGCAGCACCGAGAACATGTCCAGCGCCATCGCCCCGACCATGATCCGGTTGCCCAGCACGAAGCGGCCGCCCTCGGCGATGCTCTTGAAGATCGGCGCCGCCGGGCCCGTATGCACCGGCTCGGAGACACGCAGCGCCGCCAGGCAGCCCAGCGCGATCAGCGACACGCCGACCGCCACGCCGTAGGCCACCCCCTTGCCGCCCCAGGCCACCAGCACGCCGCCCAGCGCGGGGCCGGCCACCATGCCCGCCTGGAACACCACCGCGCCCAGGCCCGCGCCGCGCGCGTACTGGGTGCGCTCCAGCACACGGGCGAACAGCGCGTTGTAGATCGGCGAGAGGAACGCGCGGACCATGCCGGTCAGTGCGATCGCCGCGTAGATCGGCCACACCCCGTGGAACGGCAGCCAACCCTGGGCCACCGCGGTGAGCACCAGCGCGGTCATCACCAGCCCGCTGCAGGCGACCATGCCCAGCCGGCGGCGGGGCAGGTGGTCGACCAGGTAGCCGGCAAATGGCGCCACGCAGAAGAATGGCAGTACCTCGGCCAGGCCGATCAGGCCCAGCGAGAACGGATTGCGGGTGACTTCGTAGATATGCCACCCGACCGTCACCGCGACGATCTGGTAGGAGAGCATCGCGAAGATGCGATACGCCAGCACCAGCGAAAAGCCCGGGCGGGCCAGCAGTTGCAGGGCGCTGTCGGGCTCCTGCGGATCGGCGGAGAGCGTCACGACTGCGCTTGCGCGGTGTCGCGGATGAAGGCCAGCATCGCCGCCACGCCGTTGCTGCGGGTCGGCGAGAGGTGACGCGACAGCCCGATGTCCTGGATGTAGCTTGGCTCGGTGGCCAGGATCTCGGCAGCGGAACGGCCCGAATACACGCGCAGGGCCAGGTAGATCAGCCCGGAGACGATCGCCGAATCACTGATCGCGTGGAAACGCAGGGCCTCGGCGTTGCCCTCCGGCACGATCCAGACCATGGACTGGCAACCGAGCAGGCGGTGCGCTTCGGTTTTCCATTCTTCCGGGAAGGCGGGCAGCTTGCGGCCCAGGTCGATCAGGTACTGGTAGCGCTCGGACCAGTCACCGAAGAACGCGAATTCCTCGGCGATGGCAGCCTGGGCTTCGGCGGCGGTGGGTTCGAGCGGGAACGGGGAGGTGGGGGTCATGGGGGCTCCGGGTCGGTGTTCGCCGTCCGTGGGTGACCGTGCGTTTGCGGGGGAAGCAGCCTGGCCGTCCGTGGCCGGGCCTGTGTCGTGGCGACGCCCGGCGGACCGGGCAGTGTCTGGCAGCGCCCGACGGTCAGCCGGGCGGTCGTTCAGCGTCTGCGCGACCAGCGCACGCCCTGGGCGGTGTCTTCCAGCACGATGCCTTCGGCGGCCAGCTGGTCACGGATCGCATCAGCACGGGTGAAATCACGCGCCTGCTTGGCGGCGGCGCGTTCGTCGATCAGGGCCTGGATGGCCGCATCGTCATCGGTGCCGCCTGCAGTACCGAACCAGGCGGCCGGCGCCTGCTGCAGCAGGCCCAGCGCCAGACCGGCGCCAAGCAGGGCGGATTTCCAGTGCGCCTTGTCGGCGTCGCCGGCCCTGCGTGCCTCGCCGGCGATGCGGGCCAGCTCGGCCAGTGCCTGCGGCGTGTTGAGGTCGTCATCCAGCGCGGCCTCGATCTCGGCCGGAATCACCGCAGCGGCATCCACGTCGACCAGGTCGCGCAGGGTGCCGTACAGGCGGTCCAGCGTACGCACCGACTGCTCGATCAGCGCGTCGGACCAGTCCAGCGGCTGGCGGTAGTGAGCCGACAGCAGCGCATAGCGCAGCGCCTCGGGGGCATGCTGGCGGACCAGGTCGTGCACGCGCTCGATGTTGCCGATCGACTTGCTCATCTTGGCGCCGCCGAAGTTGAGCATGCCGTTGTGCAGCCAGAACCTGGCGAACGTCTGCCCGCCGTGCGCGCACTCGCTCTGCGCGATCTCGTTCTCGTGATGCGGGAACTGCAGGTCCACGCCGCCGGCATGGATGTCGATGGTCGGCCCCAGATGCGCGGCGGCCATCGCCGAGCACTCGATGTGCCAGCCCGGGCGGCCACGGCCCCAGGGCGATGCCCAGCCGGGCAGCTCGTCGCTGGAGGGCTTCCACAGCACGAAGTCGCCCGGGTCGCGCTTGTACGGCGCCACGTCGACGCGCGCGCCGGCCAGCATCTCGTCCGGGTCGCGGCGCGAGAGCTTGCCGTAATCGGCGTAGGAGCCCACCGAGAACAGCACATGGCCTTCGGCCGCATAGGCGTGGCCGTTGGCGATCAGTTGCTCGATCATCGTCACGATCTGCGGGATATGCGCGGTGGCTTCCGGCTCGATGTCCGGCGGGACAACACCCAGCGCGGCCATGTCCTCGCGGTAGGCGGCGGCGAAGCGGTCGGTGATGGTGCTGATCGGGACCTGCTGCTCGCGCGCGGCCGTGTTGATCTTGTCATCCACGTCGGTGATGTTGCGGGCATAGCGCAGGCCGCCGAAACGGCGCCGCAGCAGGTCGGCCAGCACTCCGAACACCACCGGGCCACGGGCATTGCCGATATGGACGTAGTTGTAGACCGTGGGGCCGCACACATACAGGGTCGGACAGGTCGGATCGAGCGGGGTGAACGTTTCGAGCTGGCGTGTCAGGTTGTTGTGCAGGCGCAGGGTCATGAGGGTCGGGAGCGGGGGTAAGCGGTCGATTTTAGAACGTGTCGGGGCCTTTGGGGGGATGCGGGGCAGGGCATGCAGGCGTTCGCGTCACCACGGCCGCCGGCTGAAGGCTTCAGCCGATCGGCCCCGTGGAGGCGCGCCCCGGGGCCGCGTCTGGGCCCGGCCTATGGGCATACGCGTCACGGAAGGGTAATGTTCAGCCCCTTGTGCCTGGCACTGCCTAAACTATCCCCCTTGTCCTTTTCCTTGTTGCCAATGAAATCCGCTTCGTTGTTGACGCTGGTCTGCCTGCTCGGAAGTGCCGCCTTCGGGGCGTGCGCCCAGGACGGTGAGGTGCGCAACCGGGTGGTGATCGTGGAGAACGTCAAGTTCGACTACGCCCAGGTGCTCAACGTGGAGCCGGTCTTCCAGACCCTGCGCGCCACGCGTACCGAGGAGCACTGCGAGCCGGTCTCCACCCGCACGCTGGCTCCGGTCAACGTCACCGGCGAAGAGCCGCAGGAAGACAAGGGTCGTTTCGGACGTTTCATGGATTCGGTGCGCTCGATCTTCCGCCGCGAAGATGGCAGCACCGATGAGAGTGGCTATTCGGAAACCGTCGTGGTGGAGGCCGCGCCGGCCAATACCGGTCCACTGCTGACCCGGGACTGCAAGATCATTCCGGTGGGCCGTGAGTTCCGCCGCCCGATCGCCTATGACGTGGACTACGTCTACAAGGGCACCAAGTACCGCTCGCGCCTGCCCGAAGACCCGGGCAACCGGCTCAAGATCCGGGTCTCGATCACCCCCTGGGTCGGCAATGAACAGGCCGGCGGCGCCAATCCGTGACCCCTCCCGTCGCCCCATCGGCGACACCTTCAACCTGAATTTCCATTCAGGCCTTGCACCCACCCCGGGTGCATGCAAAGATGGGCGGCCATGAAACTCACCGACTTCCAGCACGACACCAGCGCCGCCCGTATGGCTACGGGCATGACGTCGCGTGCCCGCCGACCGGAACCCCACATTTTCGCTGGGTAACCGGAGCTTCGTGCTGTCTGTTCGGAAAACCCAGCCCCCGCGCTGGGTTTTTTCGTTTCTGCGATCTGAAAAGTTTCATCTGTATGTGTTTTGTTGAGCCCTGACCGCGCCCCGGCGCCCCCAACCTCCGCCGGAAACGGTGGAAAACCAGCCGCAAAGGATCGATCGATGTCCCTGAAGCACTTCCTGAACACCCAGGACTGGAGCCGCACCGACCTGGATGCCCTGCTGACCCAGGCCGCGCTGTTCAAGCGCAACAAGCTGGGCGACGAGCTCAAGGGCAAGTCGATTGCCCTGGTGTTCTTCAACCCCTCCATGCGTACCCGCACCAGCTTCGAGCTGGGCGCGTTCCAGCTGGGCGGCCACGCGATCGTGCTGCAGCCGGGCAAGGATGCCTGGCCGATCGAGTTCAACCTGGGCACGGTGATGGACGGGGATACCGAAGAGCACATCGCCGAAGTGGCCAGGGTGCTGGGCCGCTACGTCGACCTGATCGGCGTGCGCGCGTTCCCGAAGTTCATCGACTGGACCAAGGACCGCGAAGACGAAGTGCTCAAGAGCTTCGCCAAGTACTCGCCGGTGCCGGTGATCAACATGGAAACCATCACCCACCCGTGCCAGGAACTGGCCCATGTGATGGCGCTGCAGGAACACTTCGGCACCCAGGACCTGCGCGGCAAGAAGTACGTGCTGACCTGGACCTACCACCCCAAGCCGCTGAACACCGCCGTGGCCAACTCGGCGCTGACCATCGCCACCCGCATGGGCATGGACGTGACCCTGCTGTGCCCGACCCCGGATTACATCCTGGATGAGCGCTACATGGGCTGGGCCGAGCAGAACGTGGCCGAGAGCGGTGGTTCGCTGCAGGTGAGCCATGACATCGCCAGCGCCTACGCCGGCGCCGATGTCGTCTACGCCAAGAGCTGGGGCGCGCTGCCGTTCTTCGGCAACTGGGAGCCGGAGAAGCCGATCCGCGACCAGTACAAGCACTTCATCGTGGACGAAGCCAAGATGGCGCTGACCAACAACGGTGTCTTCAGCCACTGCCTGCCGCTGCGCCGCAACGTGAAGGCGACCGACGGCGTGATGGATTCGGCGCAGTGCATCGCGATCAACGAAGCCGAGAACCGCCTGCATGTGCAGAAGGCGATCATGTCGGCGCTGGCAGGACGATAAGCAGCACGGCGGCCGTAGAGCCACGCCATGCGTGGCTTCGCGACGCCCAACGAATAGCAGCCACGCATGGCGTGGCTCTACCGCCTCGAAAAACGCATTCCACATTGCATTCCCACTTGGACCTGACCCCCATGAGCAAGAAAGACATCGTCCTGGCCTTCTCCGGCGGACTCGACACCAGCTTCTGCGTGCCCTACCTGCAGGAGCGCGGCTACAACGTGCACACCGTGTTCGCCGATACCGGTGGCGTGGATGACGAAGAGCGCGATTTCATCGAAAAGCGTGCCGCCGAACTGGGCGTCACCAGCCACGTCACCGTCGACGGTGGCCCGGCCATCTGGAGTGGCTTCGTCAAGCCGTTCGTGTGGGCCGGTGAGGGCTACCAGGGTCAGTACCCGCTGCTGGTCTCGGATCGTTACCTGATCGTGGACGCCGCGCTCAAGCGCGCCGCCGAACTGGGCACCAACATCATCGCCCACGGCTGCACCGGCATGGGCAACGACCAGGTCCGCTTCGACCTGGCCGTGAAGGCACTGGGCGACTACCAGATCGTCGCGCCGATCCGCGAGATCCAGAAAGAACACACCCAGACCCGCGCCTACGAGCAGAAGTACCTGGAAGAGCGCGGGTTCGGCGTGCGGGCCAAGCAGCAGGCCTACACCATCAACGAGAACCTGCTCGGCCTGACCATGTCCGGCGGCGAGATCGACCGTTGGGAAGCCCCGGGCGAGGGTGCCCGCGGCTGGTGCGCACCGCGCAGCGAATGGCCGGAACAGGCCCTGACGGTCACCCTGAAGTTCGTCGAAGGCGAAGCGGTCGAGCTGGACGGCAAGGCGCTGCCGGGTGAGCAGATCCTGGCCAGGCTCAACAAGCTGTTCGCCCCGTACGGCGTGGGCCGTGGCGTGTACACCGGCGACACCGTGATCGGCCTGAAGGGCCGCATCGTGTTCGAAGCGCCGGGCCTGGTCTCGCTGCTGGCCGCGCACCGCGCGCTGGAAGACGCCGTGCTGACCAAGCAGCAGAACCGCTTCAAGCCGGACGTGGCGCGCAAGTGGGTGGAGCTGGTGTACGAAGGCTTCTACCACGACCCGCTCAAGACCGACATCGAGGCCTTCCTGAAGTCCTCGCAGGCCAAGGTCAACGGCGAAGTGGTGCTGGAAACCCGCGGTGGCCGTGTGGACGCCGTTGCGGTGAAGTCGCCGCACCTGCTCAACACCAAGGGTGCTACGTATGCGCAGTCGGCCGACTGGGGCGTGGAAGAAGCGGAAGGCTTCATCAAGCTGTTCGGCATGAGCTCCACCCTGTACGCGCAGGTGAACCGCTAAGGCGATGCACCGGGGTGCCGGCCCCTGGCCGGCACCTGGCAACGCCGATCGATGGTAGTGCCGGCCGCTGGCCGGCGCGTGGCACGGCTGGATCATTGCAGAGCCGGCCAGCGGCCGGCACTACCGATGTTGAACCCTACGGATACTCAGACACATGCTTGAACAGACACTCGATCACCTGCAGCAGCTCGTGTCCTTCGACACGCGCAACCCGCCGCGTGCGATCACCACTGGCGGCATCTTCGATTACCTGCGTGCGAACCTGCCCGGGTTCAGCGTGGAGGTGCTCGACCATGGCGACGGTGCGGTCAGCCTGTATGCGGTGCGTGGCACGCCGAAGTATCTGTTCAACGTGCACCTGGATACCGTGCCGGACTCGCCGCATTGGACGGCCGACCCGCACGTGATGCGGCGTGCGGACGATCGCGTGATCGGGCTGGGCGTGTGCGACATCAAGGGCGCTGCGGCGGCCCTGGTGGCCGCGGCCAACGCCAGCGATGGCGATGCTGCGTTCCTGTTCTCCAGCGACGAGGAGGCCAACGACCCGCGTTGCATCGCCGCCTTCCTCGCCCGGGGCATTCCGTACGAAGCGGTGCTGGTCGCCGAGCCGACGATGAGCGAAGCGGTGCTCGCGCACCGTGGCATCAGTTCGGTGCTGATGCAGTTCAAGGGCCGGGCCGGGCATGCCTCGGGCAAGCAGGATGCGGCCGCCAGCGCCTTGCACCAGGCGATGCGCTGGGGCAACCGCGCGCTGGACCATGTCGAGTCGCTGTCGCATGCACGCTTTGGCGGGCTGACCGGCCTGCGCTTCAACATCGGGCGCGTGGAAGGCGGCATCAAGGCCAACATGATCGCGCCCGCCGCCGAGGTGCGCTTCGGCTTCCGCCCGCTGCCGTCGATGGATATCGACGCGTTGCTGGCCACCTTTGCCGGTTTCGCCGAACCGGAGGCCGCGGTGTTCACCGAGACCTTCCGCGGGCCCAGCTTCCCGGCCGGCGATATCGCCGAAGCAGAAAACCGCCGTCTGGCTGCGCGCGACGTGGCCGATGCCTTGGATATCCCGATCGGCAACGCGGTGGATTTCTGGACCGAGGCCTCGCTGTTTTCGGCCGGCGGTTACACCACGCTGGTGTACGGCCCGGGCGACATCGCCCAGGCCCACACCGCCGATGAGTTCGTGACGCTGGAGCAGCTGCAGCGTTACACCGAGTCCGTGCACCGCATCATCGCGCACGGCGCCTGATCGAATGACGCCGTCGTGGTCCCCCACTGACGGAACTCCCATCGCGGCTGCGGCCGCCTGCGACGATATCGAAATGCCTTCTTCCCAGCCCCACCGCCAGACCCGCCAGACCATCGTGCGCCTGCTCTCGAGCATGGCCAGCGCGAAGGAGATCAGCCAGTACCTCAAGCGTTTCTCGCAGCTGGACGCCAAACGCTTCGCCGTGGTCAAGGTCGGCGGCGCGGTGCTGCGCGATGACCTGGACGCGCTGACCTCCTCGCTGTCGTTCCTGCAGGAAGTCGGCCTGACCCCGATCGTGCTGCATGGTGCCGGCCCGCAGCTGGACGCCGAGCTCTCGGCGGCCGGCATCGAGAAGCAGACCGTGAACGGCCTGCGCGTGACCTCGGCCGAAGGCCTGGCGATCGTGCGCCGGGTGTTCCAGGCCTCCAACCTGCAGCTGGTTGAAGCGCTGCAGCAGAATGGCGCGCGCGCGACCTCGATCACCGGGGGCGTGTTCGAAGCCGAGTACCTGGACCAGGCCACCTACGGCCTGGTCGGTGAGGTCAAGAAGGTCAACCTGGCCCCGATCGAGGCCAGCCTGCGCGCCGGGTCGATCCCGGTGATCACCAGCCTGGGCGAGACCCGCTGCGGGCAGATCCTCAACGTCAACGCTGATTTCGCCGCCAACGAGCTGGTGCAGGAACTGCAGCCGTACAAGATCATCTTCCTGACCGGCACCGGCGGCCTGCTGGATGAAGAGGGCAAGGTGATCGATTCGATCAACCTCTCCACCGAGTACGACCAGCTGATGCAGCAGCCGTGGATCCATGGCGGCATGCGGGTCAAGATCGAACAGATCAAGGACCTGCTGGATCGGCTGCCGCTGGAATCCTCGGTCTCCATCACCCGCCCGGCGGACCTGGCCAAGGAACTGTTCACCCACAAGGGCTCGGGCACGCTGGTGCGCAAGGGCGAGAAAGTGCTGCGCGCCACCCGCTGGGACGAACTCGATCTGCCGCGCCTCAAGCAGCTGATCGAATCCAGCTTCGGCCGCACCCTGGTGGCGGATTATTTCCAGAAGACCAAGCTGTTGCGTGCCTACGTCAGCGAGAACTACCGCACTGCGGTGATCCTCACCGATGAAGCGGAAGGGGTCTACCTGGACAAGTTCGCGGTGCTCGATGACGCGCAGGGCGAAGGCCTCGGCCGCGCGGTCTGGAATGTCATGCTGGATGAAACTCCGCAGCTGTTCTGGCGCTCGCGCAACGGCAACCCGATCAATCACTTCTATTACGCCGAATCCGATGGCTGCTACAAGCAGGGCCACTGGAAGGTGTTCTGGTTCGGCGCCGACGGCTTCGACCGCATCAAAGCGTACGTCGAGCATTGCGCCGCACGCACCCCCAGCCTGGAGGGCTGAACCCGATGAATCTTGCCGATTGGACCAAGGTCCCCACGCTGGCCGGCACCCATGCGCGGCTGGAGCCGCTGCAGATGGCGCATATCGATGGCCTGCGCGGCGCACTGGGGGATGGCACCTTGTCCAAGCTCTGGTACACCCAGGTGCCGAGTGCGAAGACCATGACCGCCTATGTCCAGGCCGCGCTGCAGGCGCAGGCCGAGGGCAAGGTGCTGCCGTTCGTGGTCCTCAACGATGCCGATGAAGTGGTCGGCACCACCCGCTACTACGATCTGGACGCCGAGGTGCCGCGCCTGAGCATCGGCTACACCTGGTATGGCGAAGCCGCCCAGCGCACCGGCATCAACACCGAAACCAAACTGATGCTGCTCACCCATGCCTTCGAGCGGCTGGAATGCCTGAGCGTGGTGTTCGAGACCAGCTGGTTCAACGTCACCTCGCGCACCGCGATCGCGCGGCTGGGCGCCAAGCAGGACGGCGTGCTGCGCAACCACAAGCGCCACCCGGACGGCACCCCGCGCGACACCGTCATCTTCTCCATCATCGATGCGGAATGGCAGGGGGTGAAACGCCACCTGCAGCACCGCCTGGACGCACACGCATGAGTACCAAGATCTTCACCGTCGGCATCGTCGGCGCACGTGGCCACACCGGCGCCGAGCTGATCAAGCTGATCGCCGCCCACCCGAGCCTGCAGCTGGGCTTCGTCTCCTCGCGCGAGCTGGCCGGCCAGCGCGTGAGCGATCACCACGGCGACTGGCAGGGTGAGCTGCAGTTCGAAAACCTGGATGCCGATGCCGTCGCTGCAAAGGGCATGGACGCGGTGATCCTGGCGCTGCCCAATGGCCTGGCCGCACCGTTCGTCGCCGCGCTGGATGCGGCCCGGCCGGAGACCGTGATCGTCGACCTGTCGGCCGATCACCGCTTCGAGCCGAGCTGGTATTACGGCCTGCCGGAGCTGACCCGCGGCGATTACCTGGGCCAGAAGCACATCAGCAACCCGGGCTGCTATGCCACCGCGATGCAGCTGGCGATCAGCCCGCTGCTGAAGCAGCTGGCCGGCCCGCCGCAGTGTTTCGGGGTCTCCGGTTACTCCGGTGCCGGCACCACGCCCTCGGACAAGAACAACCCCGAGCTGCTGCGCGACAACCTGATGCCGTATGCGCTGACCAACCATGTGCATGAGCGCGAAGTGACCGCGCACCTGCGCGTGCCGGTCGAGTTCATGCCGCACGTGGCGCCGCATTTCCGCGGCATCACCATGACGGTGAACCTGTGGCTCAACACGGTGGTCAAGCGCGAGGATGTGATCGCGCTCTACCAGAAGTATTACGCCGACGAGGCGCTGATCGAGGTGCTCGACGAAGCGCCGTGGGTCAGCCAGATCGCCGGCCGGCATGGCGTTCAGATCGGGGGCTTCGACGTGGCCCCGGGCGGCAAGCGCGTGGTGGTGGTGGCGACCCTGGACAACCTGCTCAAGGGCGCGGCGACACAGGCGATGCAGAACCTCAACCTGGCGCTGGGTCTGGACGAACTGGCCTCCATCCCGCACTGATTCCCACGGCGCTGCGCGCCCCCTGCGCGCGCCCTGACAACCCGGCGGAGCGATTCCGCCTATGGAGCAAGACATGGCAGACCTTCTGTGGCAGAAGCCCGGCGTGGCGGTAGACGCCAAGATCCAGACCTTCCTGGCCGGCGATGATGTGATCCTGGACCGCGAGTTCTTCCTCTACGACGTGGCGGCCAGTAAGGCGCACGCGCAGGGCCTGGAGAACATCGGCATCCTCGGCAATGACGAGCGCATCGGCCTGCAGCGCGAGCTGGACGTGCTGGCCGAGGATTTCCGCAGTGGCGCGTTCGTGCTGGATGAGCGCTTCGAGGATTGCCACTCGGCGATCGAAGCGCGCCTGACCGAGCGCCTCGGCGATGCCGGCCGCAAGATCCACACCGGGCGCAGCCGCAACGACCAGATCCTGGTCGCGACCCGGCTGTGGCTGAAGGACAAGCTGCTGCGCGTGGCCGAACTGAGCCGTGAGATCGCCAAGGTCGCGCTGGATCGTGCCGAGGCCGAGAAGGACCTCCCCGTGCCGGGCTACACCCACATCCAGCGCGCCGTGGTGTCTTCGGCGGGGATGTGGTGGGCCGGCTGGGCCGAGGCCTTCATCGACAACGCGATCCGCGCGCACGACACGTTCAACCTGGTCGATGCCAATCCGCTCGGCACGGCCGCCGGCTACGGCGTGAACCTGCCGCTGGACCGCGCGCACACTACTGAAGCGCTCGGCTTTGCACGCATGCAGATCTCGCCGATCTACGCGCAGCTCTCGCGCGGCAAGTTCGAACTGGCGGCGCTGGAAGCACTCGGCGGCGCCACCCTGGACCTGCGCCGCATCGCATGGGACCTGTCGCTGTTCACCAGCGGCGAGTTCGGCTTCGTGGCGTTGCCGGCGCAGTACACCACCGGCAGCTCGATCATGCCGAACAAGCGCAACCCGGACGTGATCGAACTGATGCGCGCCACCCATGCCAGCGTGGCCGCGGCCCGCACCGAGATCGAGCAGCTGCTGTCGCTGCCCTCGGGCTACCACCGCGATCTGCAGAGCAGCAAGGGTGCGATCTTCCACGGCTTCGGCCGCGGCCTGGCCGCGCTGGAACTGCTGCCGGCGCTGCTGGCCAACCTGGAATGGCGCGACGACAAGCTGCGCGCGGCGATCGACTCGGGCATGTACGCCACCGATGTCGCGGTGGAGGCAGCCGTGGCCGGTGTGCCGTTCCGCGAGGCCTACAAGGCCGCCGCCGCGGCGGCGGACACGGCAGGGCAGGGGCGAACCCCCGAAGGCAGCCTGGCCGCGCGCGTGTCGCCCGGCGCGGCGGCCGACCTGCGGCTGGATGAACTGCGCGCCCGCTGGGCGGCGCTGGTGTGATCACGACGGCGGCCGCGAGGCCGCCGTTTTTGCAACGTCTCGCCGGGCCTTGCCTGGAGAAAGGAGCGCCATGAAAACCTGTTACCTGGTGATGGTCACCCGTACGCCGGACTTCCGCGATGAGGTCGGTGCCGAACACGCGCGTTTTCTCGATGAGGTGCGTGCCCGCGGCCAGCTGCTGTTGACCGGTGGCTTCACCGACAAGAGCGGCGGCGCCTACGTGCTGCAGGACATCGCCGACCTGGCCGCTGCGCAGGCGCTGGTCGACAGTGATCCGCTGCTGTTGCACGGCAGCGCCACCGCCCGTATCCACGAATGGAGCACGCGCTGAGCGCGCCGACCACATGAACCAGCCCGTGCCTTCGCCGTTTACCGAACAAGCCGTCCCGCAGTGGAAACGCGCCGTACTCAAAGTGGGCAGCAGCCTGCTGGCCGCTGACGGCGGCGGCCTCTCGCCACGCCACGCACTGGGCCTGGCCCAGTTCGTCTCGGCCAACGTGTTGGCTGGGCGCGAGGTGGTGATCGTATCCTCCGGCGCGGTTGCGGCCGGAAGGGCGATCGTGCCGCGCGCGCTGGAAGCCGGCGCGGCGATGGCAGCGCGGCAGGCGCTCGCGGCGCTGGGCCAGGCACAGCTGATCGGGCTCTGGCAGCGCTTTTTCGAACGCCCGGTGGCGCAGGTGCTGCTGACCCATGATGACCTGCGCAACCGCCGCCGTTACCTCAACGCCCGCGCCACGCTCAACGAGCTGTTGCGGTTGGGCGCGCTGCCGGTGGTCAACGAGAACGACACCGTCTCGGTGGATGAGCTCAAGCTCGGCGACAACGACAACCTCGCTGCGACCGTAGCCGCGTTGATCGACGCCGATGTGCTGTTCATCGCCACCGATATCGACGGCCTGTACAGCGCCGACCCGCGTCGCGATCCGCAGGCACGGCCGATCCATGACGTGCCCGAGTTGACCGTGGAGGTCCTGGCGATGGCCGGCGGCGCCGGCAGTGGCGCCGGCACCGGTGGCATGCACACCAAGCTGGAAGCCGCAGCCAAGGCCGGGCGGGTGGGCATCGAGACCTGCCTGTTCAACGGGCGCAGTGCCGAGGTGGTGCGTGCGCTCAGCCAGGGGCGGTTGTTCGGCACCCGCATCCATGCCGCCCAGACCCGGGTGGCCGCGCGCAAGTACTGGCTGCGGCACGCGCCGCTGGAGCCGGGCGCGATCCTGGTCGATGCCGGCGCAGCCGATGCGCTGCGCGGCAAGGGCGCTTCGCTGCTGCCTGGCGGGGTGCTGGGCGCCGAGGGCGACTTCCGCCGCGGGGACATGGTCGAGATCCGGCAGCGCCTTGATAGTGGGGAGGTCTGCCTGGCGCGCGGCGTCAGCCAGTATTCGGCCAGCGACATCCGCCGCGTCGCCGGGCGCCACTCGCGCGACATCGAGAGCGTGCTGGGCTACAACTACGGTGGCAATGTCATCCACCGCGACGATCTGGTGTTGCTGTAAAGCGTAAGAACATCCACGGTAGAGCCACGCCATGCGTGGCTGCGCAACCTGGGTCCGTTCGACATCCCCCGGCCACGCATGGCGTGGCTCTACCGTTTTTTCCGAGGATATTGAGATGGTCGCCAGCTCCACCACCGACATCCGCAGCCAGGCGCTGGCCTGCCGGGACGCTGCCCGGCAGCTGGCGCAGTTGTCTGCGTCGGCCAAGGCCGATCTGCTCGACGCGATGGCCGCCGCGCTGGAAGCCGATACCGATGCGATTCTCGCGGCCAACGCACGCGATCTTGCGGCGGCGACGGAAAAGGGCATCGGCACCGCGATGCTGGACCGCCTGGCACTGAACCCACAGCGTCTGGCCGGTATCGCCGCCGCGCTGCGCGAGGTTGCTGCGTTGCCCGATCCCGTCGGGCAGGTGACCCGCGATGACGTGCGTCCCAATGGCATCCGGGTGCAGAAAGTGCGCGTGCCGCTGGGCGTCATCGCGATGATCTACGAAGCGCGCCCGAACGTGACCGCCGACGCCGCCGCGCTGTGTATCAAGGCCGGCAACGGCGTGATCCTGCGCGGTGGCTCGGAGGCGATCCACTCCAACACTGCCATTGCCGCCTCGCTCAAGCGCGCGCTGCGCGAGGCGGGCGTCGCCGATGCCGCACTGACCCTGGTGGAGGATCTGCGCCGCGAGACCATGCTTGCCCTGCTGCAGCTCAACGATCTGATCGATCTGGCGATTCCGCGCGGTGGGGAAGGCCTGATCCGCTTCGTGGCCGAGCATGCCCGTGTGCCGGTGATCAAGCACTACAAGGGTGTCTGCCATCTGTACGTGGACCGCGCCGCCGACCCCGCGCTTGCGCTGCGCCTGCTGGTGGACGGCAAATGCAGCCGACCCTCGGCCTGCAACTCGCTGGAGACGCTTCTGGTCCATGCCGACCTTGCGCCGCACTTCCTGCCGCTGGCCGCGCAGGCACTGGCCGAGCGCGGCGTGCGGGTGCGCGCCGACACGGTGGCGCGGCAGTGGCTGCCCGATGCCGAGCCGGCCAGCGAGGAGGATTACGCCGCCGAGTATCTGGATCTGATCATCGCCGTGCGCGTGGTCGATGACCTGGAACAGGCACTGACGCATATCCAGCAGTACAGCTCGGACCATACCGAAGTGATCGCCACGGAAGACGCCGCGGCAGCCGAGCACTTCGTGCATGCGCTGCGCTCGGCGGTGGTGATGGTCAACGCCTCCTCGCGCTTCTCCGACGGGGGCGAGCTGGGCCTGGGTGCGGAGATCGGCATCTCCACCACCCGCCTGCACGCCTATGGCCCGATGGGGCTGGAGGCGCTCACCGTCGAACGCTTCGTCGTCCGCGGCGAAGGCCAGACGCGCGCGTGACCCGGTAGAGCCGGCCGCTGGCCGGCTCCTTCGCATCCTGGCAATCCGTGGCGCCGGCCAGCGGCCGGCACGACCGGTCGGCCAACACCCGCGCGATTACCGGTATGCGACCGCCAATGCCCCCGCGGTGACCCGTACCGGCCGCGCGTGCTCGTCCATGTGCAGCGTCACCGACTTGCCATCGGCGAGCGACGCGGCCACCGCCACGCTCGCGCCGAGGTCGTGCGCCATCTCCTCGCGGGTCACATCGTCATGCGGCAGCCGGCGCTCCTTGCCGGTGAACCGCATGCGGTTGTACTCGGCCCAGGCGATCAGCAGCGCCGCGCAGCACACCAGCATCACCGGCAGCGCGATCACCACGAACGGATCGACCGTCTGCTTCTGTTCGTACAGCTGCGCCCACGCCATCCGCCCGCCGAGCAGCCACGAGATCAGCGTGACCAGCGGTGCCCACAGGTAGAAGTAGAACGCCCAGAAGGCGATGGTCACAAAGCCCCAGGCGGTGCGCTGCAGGCGCGGTTGCTGGCGCGGTTTCTGGATCAGCCGCGAATCGAAGCGGCGGGTGGATTTGACGGTGTTCATCGGATACCCCGGTCAGGACTGACCCAGACCGCGCGCTTGCCACGACGTTTGAACAACGTCTTGGGGAACGCCACCAGGGTCGTGAACAGACTGATGAGCCAGTACGCCATCGGGTACCAGATCACCCAGAAGTAGTTACGTCCAATATGCGTTTCGTAACGGCGGTCGATGATCAGGCTGCTGGCGAACTGCATCAGGCAGACCAGGGCCAGGATCACGCCATGCCACTGCGGCAGCAGCGTGGCGATGTACAGCTCCGGCGGCAGCACCATGAACTTGCCCACCGCCCACAACACGATGATCGCCAGCATCGTGTAGGCCCACAGCACGCTGAGGATGTACTCCAGCAGCACGCCCCACATGCGGCGCTTGCGCCAGTGGAACAGCGAGCCGCCATGCCGCAGCAGCACTTCCACACCGCCCTGGGCCCAGCGCAGGCGCTGCCGCCACAGCCCTTTCAAGGTTTCCGGCATCAGGATGAAGCACAGCGCATTGGGCTCGTAACGGATGTCCCAATGGTCCAGCTGCAGGCGCCAGCTGATGTCGATGTCCTCGGTCACCATGTCATCGGACCAGTAACCGATCCGGTGCAGGGCCGTGCGACGGAACGCGGCAATCACCCCGGAGATGGTGAAGATGCGCCCGTACACCCGCTGCGCCCGCTTGATCATGCCGATGATCGAGGAGAACTCGGCCACCTGCAGCCGGCCCAGCAGGGTGGAGCGGTTGCGGATGCGCGGGTTGCCGGTGACCGCGCCCACGCGCGGGCCCGAGGTCAGGTGCCACACCATCCAGTGCGTGGCGTACTCCTCCAGCATCGCATCGCCATCGATGCACACCAGGAACTCCGAACGTGCCGCCAGCGCGCCCATGCGCAGCGCATTGGCCTTGCCCAGGTTGCGGTCCAGGTGCACCACCCGCAGCCGCGGGTGCAGGGCGGCCAGCGCATCCAGCCGCGCGCCGGTATCGTCGCTGCTGCCATCGTTGATGGCGATGACTTCGAAATCCGGGTAATTCTGCTTGAGCGCCGAGCCCAGCGTGTCGTCCAGATTCTCCGCTTCGTTGTGGCAGGGGATCAGGATCGAGGCGAACGGATAGACATCCATCGGCGGCGGGTCATCACGGTCACGGGCCTTTCGCTCGCGCCGGAAGAAGTAATACAGGCCGCCGGACATCCAGAAGAACGCCATCACCATCGGGTAGAAGAAGGCGAACTGGAACAGCGCGTAGAGAAGAGGATGCATGGCGACCTCACTTTTCCTCGTACGGGAAGCTGCGGGCCGACATGGCCGCGCGGGCGTCATACGTGGAGGGACGTCCGGCGATGAAGTCATCCGGATACCAGGCGAAATGACGCACGCCCTGCGCCTGTAGACGACGGATCTGCGCGCGCAGGCGGTCGCCGGGGATCGGCTTGCCGGTGCGCCAGTCCAGCGTCTGCAGCTCGAACATCGTCTGCGACAACTGCGGATCGTGCTGCTTCACCGCCACCACCAGCCGGTCCAGCCAGCGTTCCGGGCTGCGGCTGCCTTCCATCCACGGCATCGCCATCAGGGCGGTGTGGTCGTAGGCCTTGTTGAACAGGTCCAGGCGCTGGGCGAACCAGCTGGCGCTCTGCGGTTCCAGCACCGGCTGGGCATACAGGTTGCGCACCGTGCCCAGCTTGGGCCGCCAGCGCTGCGCGGCGTTGCGCAGCTCCAGGGTGAAATCGATGAGTGCCTGGGTGCGTGCACCGTCATCGCCTTCGGGCGGCAACTGGGTCAGCTCGGTGTCGCGCAGGTAGGCGTCATCGTGGAAGAGCAGGCCCTCGAAGTAGGAGTTGATCGCCAGGTCTTCGTAGATGTCATTGATGATCCGGCGCACCTGCGGCCGGGTGAAATCCAGCCGGAAGATGCCATCGCTTTCCGGGCTCTCGATGGCCAGGGCCTTGCGGATGGCCGGGTCTTTGAGCTCGTAACCCAGCACCGGCAGCCACGCGAACACCTTCACCCCGGCGCGCGTCTTGAGCTGCCATGCCACGCGGTTGAACAAGTCCGCACGCATCGGCAGATGCCGGTTGGGGAAGTACAGCGCATCGGCCGAGCCATTGCCGTCCGGATCGGCGAAGGCCTGCAGGAACACGTGGGTCGGGCCGATCTTCTTGACCCGGTCGATCAGCGCATCCAGGTTCTTGCCCTGTTGCACCGGGTCGGTATCGTAGACGGCATCCAGGTCGATCTGCAGCGCACGCATGCCATCGCGTTCCACATCCCGGCGCAGTTCGTAGGCCAGCTGCACCACGGTCGGGTTGTTGGTCACCAGCAAGCGCGCCAGGCCATGCAGATCACGTTTGACCGGCGTGCTGCGCCCTTCCAGGTCGAACGACACCGGCATGCCCAACTGCTCGGCGATATCGTTGCTCAGTGCGTTGTAGGCGGCGTACGGCCATACGATCGCCTTCGGGGTGACCCCGACATTGCGCTGGATGCGCTCCACGCTGCGGCCCAGGTCGGCGCGCAGGCGGGCTTCGTACTCGGCCGCGGTTTCATAGGTCTTGCGGGTCGGGTCGTAGATGCGCGTGATCACCGCCGGCGTGGAGTTGCCCTGCGGGTTGGACTGCACGCCATGGTGCAGGTTGTCGGTGTGGCTGGCCAGTTCGATCAGCCCGCTCTTCTGCATCTCGCGCAGCTGCGCCCAGGTCAGGAAATCATCGCGGGTGAACGGGCGGTAGCCGTAATCGATCTGGCGCCCGGCCGGCATGTCCACGTAATCGGTGATCACGGCGACCAGCGCCGGATAGTTGTAGGCGCGCAGCAACGGGAAGACCTTGCTGTACACACTGCGCAGGCCGTCATCGAAGGTCAGCAGCACCGGCTTGGGCGGCAGCGGCGTGCCGCCCTGCGAGGCGGTGATCAGCTGCGACAGCGAGACCGGGTGATACCCGTGCGCGGACAGCCAGTCCAGGTGCGCGGCGAAGTTCTGCGTGCTGACGGCATACGCATCCGGGTCGCCGCGTTCGGCCACCTCATCGCGGACGTCGTGGTAGCTGAGCACCAGCAACCCGTTATCGGCCGCATCAAGCATGGCCGGTCGTTGCTGGGCCTGGGCCGGCAGCACGACGGTGAGCAGGGCCAGCAACAGCCAGTGGGTCCAGCGTTTCAAGTCCATGTGCCGCATGTCATTCTCCCCACCGCAGGCCGGCATCCAGGCCGATGTGTCGTTCACGCTGCCCGTCATAGACCGGTCGCGACCAGCTGATGCCGTACTCGAAAATGCGTCCTTCGCCGAGCTGCCATTCGTGGCGGTACTCCGCCGAGGGCACGATCGCGCTGCCATACCCCTGCTGCCAGTACTGGCCCACCGAGACCGTCAGGCGATGCCGGAAGTGGCGTTCGTAGTGGCGCCACAGCTGCTGGTCCACGCGCAGGCCGATTTCCACCGAGTGATCCTCGGACGGATTGAAGTAGGGCACGTCGTCGCGGCTGCCGCGGCTGGCGTACAGGCTGCCAAGGCCGTCCAGGAACACGGTGGGCCGCGTCATCAGGCGCTGCTCGATGGCGGTGCTGACGGTATCGCGGCGGTTGCCGTCGTCGTAACGGAACTGGCTGGCGCCCAGGCTCCAGTGGGTACGTTCATCGCGACGATAGTCCGCCGCCAGGGCGATGCTGTCGGCGGTGAGGCCCGAGACACGTGCCTGCATCGAGGCATCCGGATCGTTGCGTGCGGCCGTGATGCCGGCATGCCATTGATCGCTGAACTGCCAGCCGAACCCGGCGCTGAGGCCGGTATCGCCGATGTGGTCATTGGCGCGGTTGACGAAGGCTTCGGCATCGGCGCGCCCGTAGCGGTAGCGCGTGCCCACGCCGACCCGCAGCGGGTCGATGGTCTGGTCCTGGAAATCCACGCTGCGCCGGTCGGCGAAGGCGACCAGCCGCCAGCGGTCGTCCAGGACCGGCGACTGCACTTCCACGCCGTAACGACCGTCGTCGTTGCCCAGCGGTGAGGCTCCGCTACCGCCCGAGCTGCGGCCGCCTTCGGCGTAGGCATGCCATTGCCAGCCGCGGTGCGCACGCCAGCTGCGGTCCATGCGCTGCACGGAAGGCTGGTTGGGGTAGGCGGCAAGCAGGGTGTCGTGGAGGGGGCGCGCCAGGTCATCGCGCTGGATCTGCACGTAGGCGTCGTACTGGCCCAGCCGCGCCGGGACGTCACGCGGGTCCAGCGTGTTGGCCATGCTGTAGCGCTCCAGCGCCCGGCGTGGCCAGCCGCGCATCAGGTAGATGTTGCCCAGCGAAGACTGCGTGCCGGTGTTGCCCGGCCCGATCTCGACCATCTTCTCCAGGTCATGCTGGGCGGTGGGCAGATCGCCGCTGTAAGCGCGCACCATGGCCAGGTTGAGATCGGCCTCGTAGCGCGGCCAGTTCGCATACGGCGCTTTGGCACCGTTTGCCCAGCGCCAGGCCGGCTCATCGGCCTGCCACTTCTTCAGCAGGGCGATGGCGGTATCAGCCTGCTCGTCTTCCAGATAGGCGTAGGCCAGTTCCGACCGCGCCTGCGGCAGCGACGGATCGGCCTTGAGCGCCGCTTCCAGTACCGGGATCGCCTCGGCGGGATGCTGGGTGGCCATCAGCGAATCGCCGACGGCGGCCAGCAGGTAATTGGGAACGGGGTGCCCCTCGGCGAGCAGGCTGCGGTACTCATCGCGTACCTGTGCATGGCGGCCCAGCCGGTTGAGCAGGATCAGGCGGTCGTAGCGGATTCTCAGCGGGGCCTGCTGCACGGTGGTGCCGTCGCGCTCGAGGTACTGCTGCATCTGCACCAGGGCCGCATCGGCTTCATCCAGGCGGGTGTCCTCGCTGGGGCCGTAGGCCAGGCTCCAGCCCACGAGTTTGGCCAGGTAATTGCCTTCCAGCCGTTCTTTCTGGGCGGCGTCGAACAGGTCCGGTCGTGCCAGGTACAGCTGCCAGGCGCGGTGCGCGTTGCCGATGTCGGACAGGGTCAGCACCTGCAGCCGATACAGCAGTTCGTCGTCGGGCGATTGCACCCGGGCCCGCTCGATCACGGCCAGCGCATCCAGCCAATGGGCCTGGTCACGGTAGTGGCCGATCTCGGCCAACGCATCCGCCCGCGGGTCGGCGGATGCCGGAGCCGGAGCGGAGAAAGCGAGTGCGGCGCATGCCAGGCCGACGCTGAGCGCCAGCGGCCGATGGTCGTACATGGAACCCCCCTTGGAGCGTCCTTTCAAAAGTGCGTAGCGTCAAAAGTGTGACGCACATCACATGCCAATCGTGCCTGACTGCGCAGTTGTTGCCAAATCGTCAAGACGCGGGTACGACCGATCAGCCCCCGGGTGGAACCCGGAGGGGAGAGGCAAGTCATTGAATTGCTACACGTTCAACCCATGTCGCCAGCATGGAAAGCGCACTCCATCGCGATGAAGCTGTTCAGCCGGCTGGCGGCGCCAGCGGCTCCGAACACTGCCCGGTGCAGCACACCGGGTCAGTTAGCGACACGCTACGTCAGCAGTTGCGCACAACGCGTGTAGATGGACGCGCCAGCGGCGCTTACCACTGGTCTTCGAGCTTCTGCGGTTTGCAGGCGACCCACGAGGCGCACAACAGCACCACCGCGCACAGCACCAGGAAAGCAAACGGCAGGTGCCAGCCGTCGCTGACGGCATGCAGCCAGCCGAACAGGAACGGGCCCAGGCAGCTGAAGGCATAGCCCACGCCCTGCATGAAGCCGGACAACGCGGCAGAGCCGGCGGGCGTGCGGGTACGCAGGTTGATCAGGGTCAGCGCCAGCGGGAAGGTGGACGGCCCGATGCCGAGCAGCACCGCCCACAGCCACGGGGCCTTCATCGGCGCGAACAACAGGCCGGCGAAGGCGATCAGGAACGCGCTGAAGCCGATCAGCACCAGCCCGAACGGGTTGCGCAGGCGCACGGCCAGGGCCGGCATGGTCAGCGACGGCAGCAGGCCGCAGGCCGCGAAGATGGCCACCATGATGCCGCCGAAGGCCGGCGTCGCACCGGCTTCGACCACGATCCGCGGCAGCCAGGTGAACATCGAGTACGTCATCAGCGAGGTCATGCCGAACATCAGCGTCATGCCCCAGGCCAGCGGGGTTTTCCAGACCTTGCCGTGCGGCGCGCTGGACGGATCGTTGGCCGCGCTGATCGTGTCCGGGTGCGGCCGTGCACGCGAGAGCATCAGCCACGGCAGCGCCGCGGCCAGCGACATCAGCGCCCAGATGCCGAGCGACACACGCCAGCCCGCCTGCTGCGCGACCGGGACCGCCAACAGGGCCGGCATCATCGTGCCGATCTGCAACACGGTGATGTAGAGCGTGCTCATGGTGCCCACGCGGTTGGCGAAGTAGCGCTTCACCAGCGGCGGTACCACCACGTTGCCGATGCCCATGCCGGCCAGCGCCACCACCGAGCCGAACAGCAGGCTGCCCACGCCGCCGGCCATCGACCGCAGCAGCAGCCCTGCGGTGGCCAGGCTCATGGCCAGCAGGGCGGTCCGTTCCAGGCCCAGGCGACGCGCCACTGCCGGGGTGGTCACGCCGAACAGGGCGAACGCTGCGGTCGGCAGCATGCCAAGCACGCCGGTCATGGTGGTGCCGAAGCCGAAGGTCTGGCCGAGCACATCCAGCAGCGGGGTCAGCGAGGTGACCGCGGTGCGCAGGTTCAACGCGGCCAGCAGGATCGCGGCGAATGCAAGAAGGCGCCCGTGCAGCAGGGACTGGGACGGTGGGGTGGGGTGAGTCATCAGCATGTTTCCTGACAGGTGGCGCACCGCGGCCATGCCGGCGCGCGGGTGCAACGGCAGAGACCGGCCAGTGGCCGGCAGCTGCGGGGTAGGGGACTGGGCCGCTGCCGTAAGCAGGGCCAGGACCGGGCATTGTACGGGTTCGATCCCGACAGGTCGCGCAGGGTGGGGCGAGGTGATGCGGCGCGGACGCGACAGGCCCGGCCGCGGGCACGATGCCGCCCCGCGCGCAGCCCGGGGCGCTACGTGTGAAAACGCCTTCACAACAAGGGCCACGCGGTCCCCTTCCATGTGCGCTGCGTCAAAAAAATGACTATTTAGGAAAATCCCTACAAGCGAGCGGGTAGTTCTCTTACGGGGTGGGTGGGGTTTTTGACGGTTCTCATGTCGCGAATAGCTCTTAAATTGGCGGGCCTCCATAGGGGCGGTCTATAGCGAACGATGGTTCGTGCCAGCCCACGTTCGAGATCCTGCATGCCAAACAACGCACTACCCACCCCGGCTCGCGCCGGTATGCACCGCGCTTCCCGGCGCACCCTGCTCCTGGCCCCGCTGGCCCCGCTGGCCGCCGCCGTCGCATTGATCTGCACGCCGGTGCATGCCCAGCAGCTGCCCGCCCCCGATCAGGAGCTGCTTCGCCAGCAGGAGCGCGAACGCGCCCTGCGCGAGCAGCTTGAAACCCGGCCCGATGCACGTCTTCAGGACGCACCGGTGGCCGCACCGGAGCGGCTGCCCCAGGACGAAGCACCCTGCTTCGTGATCAACCGGATCACCCTGGAAGGCGAGCAGGCCGACCGTTTCCAGTGGGCGTTGCCCGCAGCCAACGTCAAAGGCGATCCGGCGCTCGGCCGCTGCCTGGGCACCGCCGGCATCAACGTGGTGATGTCGCGGGTACAGAACGCGATCGTCGAGCGCGGCTACGTCACCACGCGCGTGTTGGCCCAGCCGCAGGACCTCACCACCGGCACGCTGGCACTGACCGTGGTGCCCGGCACGCTCCGCCAGATCCGTTTCGCCGAGGGCACCCATCGCGACGCCACCCTGTGGAACGCGATCCCGGCACGCAGTGGCGACCTGCTCAACCTGCGGGATATCGAACAGGGGCTGGAGAATTTCAAGCGCGTGCCGACCGCCGAGGCCGACATCCAGATCAGCCCGGCCGAAGGCGCCGACGCCGCACCTGGCCAGAGCGACCTGGTGGTGCAGTGGTCGCAGCAACGGCTGGTCCGCTTCAACCTCAGCCTGGACGATTCCGGCAGCAAGGCCACCGGCAAGACCCAGGCCGGTGCGACGATGTCGCTGGACCACGCGCTGCGCCAGAACGACCTGTTCTACGTCAACCTCAACCATGACGTGTTCAGCGGCGGCAAGCGCGGCACCAAGGGCTTCACCTTCCACTACTCCGTGCCCGTCGGCTACTGGCTGTTCGGCGCCACGCGCAGCGGCTACGAGTACGAGCAGACCGTGGCCGGCAACCAGCAGTCGTATCTCTACAGCGGCGAGAGCTACAACGCCGAAGTACGGGCTACGCGCCTGCTGTTCCGCAACGCGAGCAGCAAGACCAGCATGTATCTGCGTGCCTGGGAGCGCGACTCGCGCAACTTCATCGACGACACCGAAATCCTGGTCCAGCGCCGGCGCATGGGCGGCTGGGAGCTCGGCCTGAACCACCGTCATTTCATCGGCCAGGCCACGCTCGATGGCACTGTCGGCTTCCGCCGTGGCACTGGGGCCTTCGGCTCGATCGCAGCGCCCGAGGAGCTGTTCGGTGAAGCCACCTCGCACCCGAAGATCTACTTCGCCGACGCACAGCTCAGCCTCCCGTTCCAGCTCGGCCAGCAGCGCCTGCGCTACACCGGCAGCTGGCGAGCGCAATGGAACCGTGGCGGGCTGGTGCCGCAGGACCGCTTCGCGATCGGTGGCCGCTACACCGTGCGCGGCTTCGATGGCGAGATGTCGCTGATGGGCGAGCGCGGCTGGTTGATCCGCAACGATATCGGCCTGGCCCTGGGCGGCGGGCAGGAATTCTACGTCGGCGCCGATTACGGCCATGTCGGCGGCAGCGCCACGCAATGGCAGGTAGGCAACGACCTGGCGGGCAGCGTGATCGGCCTGCGTGGGTCGTATCGCGGCCTGTACTGGGACGGCTTCGTCGGCGCCCCGCTGAAGAAGCCCTCTGGTTTCCAGAACGCCTACACCGTCACCGGATTCACCCTGAGCTGGTCGTTCTGATTTCAGTGCGGGCGCGTTCGCGCCGCACCGACCGCACGCATACAAAGGAATTGTCATGAACAAGCATCTGTACCGCCTCGTGTTCAACCACGCCCTCATGCTCTGGCAGGTCGCCGCGGAGATCACCCCGCGCCCCGGCGGCGCCGGTACCGGGCAGGATGGCGATCGCACGGCGGCACTGCGCCCGATGGCGTTCGCGCTGTGGGTGATGCTGGGCTGGGTAGGCGTAACCGGCCTGGCGGCGGCGCAGGTGGTCGCGGACCCGAATGCCCCCGGGAACCAGCGCCCGACCGTGCTGGAAACCGCCAACGGCACGCCGCAGATCAATATCCAGACGCCGAGTGCTGCCGGTGTTTCGCGCAATACCTACCAGCGCTTCGACGTTGACCAGCAGGGCGCCATCCTCAACAACTCACGCGGCAATACGCAGTCGCAGCTCGGTGGCTGGGTGCAGGGCAATCCGTGGTTGGCCGGCGGCACCGCACGGGTGATCCTCAACGAGGTCAATGGCGCCAACCCGAGCCAGCTGCGCGGCTATGTGGAAGTGGCCGGCGACCGCGCGCAGGTGGTGATCGCCAACCCGGCCGGCATCGATTGCGATGGCTGCGGCTTCATCAACGCCAACCGCATCACCCTGACCACCGGCACCCCGATGTTCAATGGCGGTGCGCTGGAGGGATACCGCGTGCAGGGCGGAGCGATCCACATCTTCGGTGCCGGCATGGATGCCAGCCGGGTCGACTACACCGATCTGATCGCACGCTCGGTGCAGCTCAATGCGGGCCTGTGGGCGCAGCAGCTGCAGGTCACCACCGGCGCGAACACGGTGAGCGCCGATCTGGGCCGCGTGCAGGCGCAGGCCGCCGAAGGCAATGCGCCGCAGTACGCGCTCGATGTGGCCCAGCTGGGCGGCATGTACGCCAACAAGATCCTGCTGATGGGCACCGAGCACGGCGTGGGCGTGCGCAACGCGGGCAACCTCGGGGCGCAGACCGGCGAACTGGTCGTGACTGTCGATGGCCGGCTGGAAAACACCGGCAAACTGCAGGCGCGCGACGATACGCGTATCGCTGCCAGCGGCGGTGTGCGCAACGAAGGGCTGGTCAGTGCCGGGCGTGAACTGAACCTGCGCACCGGTCAGGATCTGGACAACACGGGTGGCCAGCTCAATGGCACCCGTCTGGACCTGGAGGCGGCCTCGCTGGTCAACCGCGGCGGCAGCATCGAACAGGCTGGCGTGCAGGTCCTGGCGGTGCAGAGCGGGCGCCTGGAGAACCGTGACAAGGGCAGCATCGGCGCACTGGCCCGGCAGGACGGTACGGCGCCGACCTCACCGGGCGATGGCGACGGCACGGGCAGCCCGGGCACGGGAACCGGAAGCGGCAACGGTGGCACCGGTGGCAGCACCCCGGGCTCGACGCCGCCGGCCACCGCGCCGCTCGCACAGGGCCGCGTGGTGATTGCCGGCGTGCTCGACAACGATGCCGGCGCGGTCCTTGCCGGAGGTGATATCGATCTGCGCGCGGGCCACGTGGACAACGACGGCGGTCGCCTCGGGGTGCGCGATCTGGCGGTGGAGGGGGGCGGCCTGTCCAACCGGCAGGGCGAGCTGACCACGGGGCGTGACCTGCGCGTGCAGGGCCAGGCGCTGAACAACGACGCCGGCGTCATGAACGTCGGCGGCGCGCTTGATGCGCGCACCGTGCAGCTGTCCAACCGCAGCGGCACGATCGCCCACAGCGGCAGCGCACCTGCGCAGCTGCAGGTGGCGGGCACGTTCGACAACACCGGCGGCAGTCTCGCCAGCAACGCTGCCTCGCTGGCACTGACCAGCGCGGTGCTGGTCAACACCGATGGCAAGCTGATGCACGCCGGCAGCGACGGCCTGCAGCTCACCAGCGGCATGCTGGACGGCCAGCGCGGCGAGATCGCCACGGCCGGCACACTTACCCTGCGCGCAGGGACGGTCGATCACCGCCAGGCGGAACTGCAGGCCGGCACGCTCGATGTCCAGGTCGATACGCTCGACAACCGTGGCGGCCAGCTGTTGGCCACCGGCAGCGAGGGCAACCGTATCGGGGCAACCACTGCACTGGACAACGACGGCGGCACGCTCGCCAGCAACGGCGATCTGGCCATCGACACCCCCTGCTGCGCAACGCGGGCGGCCAGGTGCAGCAGGCCGGCAGCGGCCGTTTGGATATCAACGCCACAACGCTGGCCGGGGCGGGCGGCAAACTGCTGAGCAATGGCGCGCTGCAACTGCAGGGCCAGGCGATTGACGTCTCCGGCGGCATCACCTCGGCGGCGCGCATGGCGATCGACGCCGGGCAGCTGGACAACCGTCATGGCGAACTGATCGCCACCGGCACCGACGCGCTGGCCCTGCGGGTGACCAACGCGCTGCTCAACGAGAACGGCCAGATCATCGGTAATGGTGCGCTCGCCGTACAGGCTGGGAGCCTGGCCAACCGCGACGGCAAACTGCTGGCGGCAGGTGAGGCGGCCTCCACGCTGCAGGTGAGCGGCGCGATCGACAACCAGCGCGGCACACTGGCCAGCGCCGGTGATCTGAGCCTTCGGGCCGGCCAGCTGGACAACCAGGCCGGCACGGTCCAGGCGGCCGGCGACAGTGCATTGCAGCTGGGCGTGGACGGCCTGCTCGACAATCGCCAGGGCGGCCTGGTCGCCTCCGGCGGTGCGCAGCAGCTGCGCGCCGGCAGCCTCGACAACCGCGGCGGCACCGTCAACGCGGGCGATACGCTGGACGTGGCGGTGACGCAGGCGCTGGACAACAGCGCCGGCACCGTCGCTGCCAACGGCACGCTGCAGGTGCAGGCCGGCCGCATCGTCAACCGTGACGCCGGCACGCTGGCGTCCATCGAGGGCGATGTCACGCTCGACAGCGCGAGCGATATCGACAACACCGCCGGTGTGATCCAGGCCGAACGTGCGCTCTCGGTCGCCAGCCAGGGACTGGCCAACGTGCGCGGCACCCTGGCCGGTGCATCCCTTGCACTGGACACCGGCCTTGGCAGCGTGGACAACAGCGAGGGCATCATCGCCGCCACCGCCGGCACGCTGGATGTCCGCAGTGGTGCGCTGGAGAACCGCGCTGGCCTGCTGCAGTCCAGTGCGGCGATGCGCATCGATACCCACGGCCAGCGGCTGGGCAATACCGACGCGGGCGCGCGCGGTGGCATCGTCAGCGGTGCCGGGCTGACACTGCGTGCCGGTGAGCTGGACAATCGTGCCGGCCTTGTCCAGGCGCAGACGGCGCTGGACGCGAGGCTGGCCACGCTGGACAACCGCAGCGGAGGGCAGGTCGGCAGCGGGGCCTCGTTGCTGCTGCAGGCGCAGCGCGTGGACAACAGCGGCGGCCGCCTGCAGGCTGCCCAGAATCTGACCCTGGATCTGAGCGGTGAGCTGGTCAACCAGGCCGGCCTGGCCGTGGCCGGTGGCGATCTGGTCGCCCATGCCGCGCGCATCGACAACCGCGCCACCGCTGGCGGCAGCACTGCACTCGGCCTGCAGGGCGGCAGCGTGGACCTCGCCGCCGCGCAGATCGACAACAGCACCGGCATGATTGCCGCCGACCAGCGCATCGCGCTGCAGGCCGGTGATGCACTGTTCAACCAGCAAGGCCTGGTGTCCTCGGCGGGCAGTCTGGACGTGCGCGCCGGTCAGGTCGGCAACGCCGATGGCACGCTGCTGTCGGCGGGCAACCAGACGCTGCATGCCAACGCACTCAATGGCACGGGCCGGGTGTTGTCGCAGGGCGATCTGGTGCTGGCCTTGCAGCAGGATTACCGCAACGATGGCCAGATCACCGCCAACGGCAAGGCCACGGTCTCCACGCAGGGGCTGTGGACCAACGCGGGCAAGGTGCAGGCCGGTGATCTGGACCTGCACGCCGGCCAGATCGACAACCTGGCCACTGGCGAGATCAGCGGCATCCGCACCCAGGTGCGCGCCGATGGCGTGCTCGGCAACCGCGGGCTGATCGACGGCGTGGATACCCGCGTCGATGCCGATGTGATCCTCAACGTAGGCACCGGCCGCATCTACGGCGACCGCCTGTCGATCGGTGCCACCACCCTGGTCAACAGTGATGAAACGCTGGAGGGCGTCACCCGCGCAGCCACCATTGCTGCGCGTGAGCGCCTGGACATCGGCGCCGGCACCGTGGTCAACCGCGAGCAGGCGCTGATCTTCAGTGCCGGCGGTGGCGAGAGCGCACTCAACATCGGCGGTGCGCTGGATGCGCAGGGCCATGCAGTCGGTCGCGCCGGCTCGGTGCACAACGCCAGCGCGACCATCGAGTCGCTGGGTGGCTTGAGTATCGATGCCACGCGCCTGCTCAACAGCAACGAGCATTTCGCCACCACTGAAGTGATGGTGGTGGGCCCGACCAAGAAGCTGTACATCCAGCCCAAGGGCACGCCCGGCATGCACGATGCCAGCGAGTTCACCTGGTCCAGCTGGAGCCGTGCCGGCAAGTACTGGTGGAAGAACGGCAACGGCGACGTCAAGGACTGGACCCAGTACGACGTCACCCACACCGAGTACGAAACCCAGGTCACCTCCAGCGCGCCGGGTCGCATCATTTCCGGCGGCAACATGACGCTGCGTGGCGATGAGCTGATCAACGACAAGAGCCAGATCCTGGCCGGCGGCGCGTTGCTGGGCGATCTCGGCAACCTGCGCAACATCGACGCATTCGGCGAGTACCGGGTGCACGAGGAAGGCACCAGCCACTACACCTACAGTCGCTGGCGCGGTGGTTTCAAGCGCTATCACGAGCGCAAGTGGGACCGGAAGATCGCCTATCGCCCGGCCGATGAAGTGCGCACCATCAATCTGGGCGTGACCCGGACGGCCGAGCACACCCGCGACGGTGGCAGCGGCTACCAGGTGGGCGGGGTCAGCACCGGTTCCGTCGGTGGGCAGGTCGGGGGTGCGGCCGATGCCGGTGCCGTGGGTGGGCAGCGCCAGGTGACCGAAGTCAGCGCCAGCGTGGCCTCGCTGGCCGGTCCCGGCAGCACGGCGGGCACCGGTGCGCAGGGCGCGGCGGGCAACCAGCCGACCGTGATCCGCACCATCGGCGTGGAGGCCGAACTGCCGCAGAGCAGCCTGTTCCAGAGCGGGCCGAATGCCGGCCAGTACCTGGTCGAAACCGATCCGCGTTTTGCCGATTACCGCAACTGGCTCGGTTCGGACTACCTGCTGCAGAAGATGGGGGTGGACCCGGCCAACGTGCAGAAGCGGTTGGGCGATGGGTTCTACGAACAGAAGCTGGTCCGCGATCAGGTCGCCCAGCTCACCGGCCGCCGCTTTCTGGACGGCTACGCCGACGATGAAGCGCAGTACCGCGCGCTGCTGGACAACGCGGCCACCATCGCCGACGCATGGGGCCTGCGCCCCGGCGTGGCGCTGACCCCGGCACAGATGGCCCAGCTCACCAGCGACATCGTCTGGCTGGTCGAGCAGCGCGTCACCCTGGCCGATGGCAGCACCACCACCGCCCTGGTTCCGCAGGTGTATGTTCGCGTGCGACCCGGCGATATCGACGGCACCGGCACGCTACTGGCCGGCCGCTCGGTGGAGCTGAACCTGCGCGGCGACCTGGTCAACAGCGGCACCATCGCCGGCCGCACCGCGGTGAAGATCGACGCGCAGAACCTGCGCAACCTCGACGGCCGCATCAGCGGTGACACGGTCAGTGCCAACGCGCGTACCGATCTGGACAACCTCGGCGGCCTGATCGATGCGCGCAGCGTGCTGGTCGCCAGCGCCGGCCGTGATCTGAACCTGGTCACCACCACCCGCAGCGGTCAGAACACCGCGGGGTTGAGCGACTTCAGCCGGACCAACATCGACCGCGTGGCCGGGTTGTTCGTGAGCGACCAGGGCGCCACGTTGCTGGCCAAGGCCGGTCGCGACCTGCGCATGGACGGCGCCCAGGTGGTCAATGCCGGCGCACAGGGCCAGACCCTGCTCGCGGCGGGCCGCGATCTCTCCCTGGGCACGGTCACCGAGGCACGCCAGGAAAACAATGTCCGCAACAACGACAATTACCTGCGCCAAGGCTACGAGCGCGAGGTCGGCACTACCATCGACGCAGCTGGCGCGGTGCAGCTGCAGGCCGGCCACGACGTGGACCTGCGCGCCGCGCAGGTCTACAGCAGCGATGGCGCGATTTCGGTGATGGCCGACAACGACGTCACCATCGCCAGCGGCGAGCAGAGCAACAACTGGAGCGAGGGCCGCAAGCACACCCATCGCGGGCTGTTGAAGTCCACCACCAACACCACGCGCGACAGCCTGGAGGAAACCCAGGCCATCGCCAGCACGCTCAGCGGGCACCAGGTGGCGGTGCGCGGCAGCAACATCACCGTGACCGGCAGCAACGTGGTCTCCGATGCGGGCACCGTGCTGCTGGCCGACAACGATCTGACCGTGCAGGCGGCGACCAACACGCGCGGCGAGAGCCACTACAAGCGCAAGGACGAAAGCGGGTTCCTCTATAACGGCGGCGTCGCGTTCACGGTCGGCACGCAGATGCAGAGCCGCGATGCCAAGGACGTGAGCACCAGTGCCGCGGCGTCCACCATCGGCTCCACCGCGGGCAACGTGGTGATGGTGGCGGGCAACAACTACCGGCAGGTCGGCAGCCACGTCGTCGCGCCCGAGGGCGACATCGACATCCATGCGCGCAAGGTCGACATCGTGGAAGCCCGCGAGACGGGCGTCGCCACCCAGGAGGACAAATTCCGCCAGGCTGGTCTGACGGTGGCGTTGACCGCGCCGGTGATTTCGGCGATCCAGAGCGCCGAGCAGATGAAGAAGGCGGCCAGCCAGACCGACGACAGCCGCATGAAGACCTTGGCGGCAGCGACCACCGTGCTCAACACGGCGGCAGCGGTGGGTGCAGTGCAGGCCGATCCGGGTGCGGCGGGCGGCATCAACATCTCCATCACCGTGGGCGGCGCACGCAGCGACAGCAAGACCACCACTACGCACGACAACGCCGCCGGTTCCAGCATCACCGCAGGCGGAGACGTGCGCATCAGCGCCACCGGCGCGGGCAAGGACTCGGACCTGACCGTGGTCGGCAGCAACATCACCGCCGGCAACAACGCGTACCTCCGGGCAGATGGCGATATCGCCCTGCTGGCGGCGAAGAACACGCTGGAGACCGATCGCAAGAGCAGCGCGGCCAGCGGCGGTGTCGGCGTGGCCATCAGCATCGGCTCCGGTGGCGCCAGCGCCGGCATCACCGCCAATGCCAGCGGCTCCAAGGGCAAGGGTGAGGGCACCGACGTGAACTGGACCAACAGCCACGTCAATGCGGGCAACACGCTGGTGCTGCAATCCGGCGGCGACACCACCCTGCGTGGCGCGGTGGCCAGTGGCCGCCAGGTGATCGGCGACATCGGCGGTGACCTCAACATCGAGAGCCTGCAGGACACCTCCACCTTCCACAGCAAGGACACCAGTGTCGGCGGCAGTGTCACGGTCGGGTTGGGCTTCTCCGGCAGCGCCAGCTATGGCAACACCAAGGTCGATGGCGACTACGCCAGCGTGGTCGAGCAGAGCGGGATCAAGGCGGGCGACGGCGGCTACCAGGTACGCGTGGGCGGCAACACCGATCTGATCGGTGGCGTGATCGCCTCCAGCGAACAGGCCATCGCCGACGGCCGCAACCAGCTGATCACCAGCACCTTGAGCGTGCGCGATCTGGACAACCGCAGCGATTACAAGGCCAGCAGCCTCAGTCTGTCCGGCGGCTTCAGCAAGAGCGGCACCGGCGCCCCGTCCAGTGGCGGCAACAGCGGCCGTGGCAACGACGGTACGCCAGGGTCCACCGGTGCGGCCGGGCAGGGCAGCAGCTGGTCCTGGCAGAACTTCGGCAACGATGCCAGCGCTGCCGCACCCGGCTATGCCAGCGACACGGGCAGCGATGCCAGCACCACCCGCAGCGGCATCAGCGCAGGCGGGCTGACCATCACCGATGGCAACGCGCAGCTGGCCAAGACCGGCAAGAGCATCGACGACACCCTGGCCAGCCTCAATCGCGGTGTGCTCAGTGGCGACGATGCCAACGGGCTGATCCGTAACTGGGATCCGGTGGAGCTCGCGCAGAAGGTGCAGGCCGAAGCGCAGATCAGTGCGGCCTTCACCCAGCAGGCCCATAGTGCCGTGGGCAGCTATGTCGCCAGTCGCGGTGCCAGCATCAGGGAGCGTTACGAGGAAGCCTCCACGCCGGAGCAGAAGGCTGCGCTGCAGGCTGAAGCCGATGAACTGCGCACGCAGGAGAAGATGCTCAACATCCTGATCGGCGCGGTGACCGGCTCGGCGACCAGCGCGGTGTCCAAGGAGGCGCTGGCCAGTGCGGCGGACTGGATGCGGCAGGAGATGATCAAGAATTCCAGCATCTTTACCGGCGTGGTGGACCCTGCCAATCCCGAAGTCGACCCGACCTCGAAGGATCCCACGGTGCTCAACAACATCAATGGGATCAGCGTTGGTGTTGACGGCGATGGGATCAAGCTGGGCGGTACGCGCGTCGACCTGGATCAGCTGTGCGGGGAGAGCAACGAGCGCTGCATGACCCTGCCGGGGAGCAAAGCACTCGCCTTGGACGACAAGGGGCGTGTGCAATGGGATTCGGCCAAGGCGAAGATGACGCTGTCGGAGTTTCTGCAGAGCCCGGCAGGCAAGGGCATGGGCGGGCTGACCGGTGGCATCCAGGGCATCGAGGGCACCTTGAAGGGCACGCCGTACGCGTCTGGCGCGTGGCAGGACAGGCTTATCGAGTACTTCGCCGGCCCGCACGACATGATCGGCGGCCAATGGGGTGGCCTGTACGATGAGCAGGGCAATGCAACCCGCGGTCGCCCGTCGCCGCTGAAGATGGTGCATGAAGGATGGAGTGTGGTGGCCATTCCCGTAGCTGCGCCGTTCGCGATGGCCAAGGCACTTCCACCGCAGGTATGGGAAGCGATCTCCATCCTTGCACGCGCGTCGCGGTGAGGATGGCAGGCTGTTCATGGACGATTCTCAGGAGGTGGTAATGAAAGGCAAGCATGTTTTTCGCGTCGTGTTCGGGGTGTGCCTGGCCACGGGTCTGACCGCCTGTGGTATCGGCGGCATGTGGATGAATGGCAATCCCAATGCGACCTCGCACCTGGTTCCGCCGGGCCATGACTGGAGCAAGCCGGGCGCCGGCGCCTCGGCGCGTGACACGGACTGGCAGGCCTGCGGTGGCCAGCGCAGTGGGAACATCTCGCCAGACCGGCAAGGTGCTACGGGCAAGGAAACGGCGGATCTTTCCCGTGACAAGCTCTATGCGGCACAACGCTGCATGCTGGGCAAAGGCTACCGTTACACCGGCACCTGCGAAGGTGACATCCCGAGCCGCTATCCGGCCTGCCAGTCCTCGCCGCGTTGAACGCGATGAGGCCGATGAGAATCGCTGCTGCGGCGCTGGCCGTGGCGCTTCTCTCCGGTTGCATGATCGGCAACGGTCATATCTGTGGCCCGCAGACACCGATGGTCTACTGCAACAAAGCGGCGTATCAGCGGTTGGCCAACCCGCCCTCCTTGATGGAGAACTGGCAGCACCCGTCGAGAGCACCTCAAGCGCGTCAGCTCGACTGGGTGTCCTGCGGCGGCACGGAAAAGGGGAGCTACGCCGTGGTCTCAGGCACTACAGGTACCGAAACGGCGGCGCGCTCCGGTGAGAAATTCGACCAGATTCAACGCTGCATGATGGGTAAGGAGTATCACTACACCGGTACCTGCCAGGGAGAGATTCCCAGCAGGTTCCCCGCGTGCCAGCGCGCGGACGATGCGTTGCCGGCGCGCTGAGCCGCACGGGCGTCCGTGATGTCGATGCAATGATCACCACCCTGCTTGGGAGCCAGAGAACATGCCGTCACCCTTTCTTCCACTGCCTGGAACGTATGCCCGCGTTGCGCTGTATCTGGGCCTTCTCGGCATCGCGGGCGCAGCGTTCGCCGACCCGGCGGAGGTACCTCAATCGCCGCAGTCAGTGCCATCAGAGCAATGTGCGGCGTTCTACATCGATGTTCCCTCGGCGGGCAACCGCGTGGCCAACCTGATGATGGGATCGGTGGTGGGCAAGGCCGCTTGGATGGATCAACTGAAGGCCCTCATGGCCCGCGGCGCCGAACCACCGATGACCCGCCTGGTTGTCGCCGGTGAGAGCGAAGATGTCACGCGCAAGGCAGTGCAGTCGGCACTTGATACCTTCAAACAGCAGCGCCTTTCGCACCTGACCCTGACAGTCGTAGGCAAGTCGCCGAAGATGCAGGGGCTGCAGAGTGCGGCCGAGCAGTCGGGCATCACGTTCCGCGCGGTGCCGCCCGAACCCTCGGCCGCGTCACCCGCATCGCGGGCGGAAGCGTATCTGCGGGGTGTGTGTGATTGAGCGGCACCCACGCGGCGTCGCTGCCCTGTGCCTGGCCTTCAGCCTCAGCGCCTGCGGCATGGGCGGCATGTGGATGAATGGCGATCCATCGGTCGGCCGCGCCCTCGTGCCGCCACGGGACACCTGGGAGAAGGTTGGGAATGACGGCGCGACCCGCAATGCCGATTGGCTGGGGTGCGGCGGCGCCGCCAATGGCGGTTACCACGTCTCCACGCCGGAGGGTTCGAACGCGGCGGCGATCCAGCAGGCCCTGGGCCGCACGTTCGATGACCTGCAGCGCTGCATGCTCGGGCAAGGCTACCGCTACACCGGCAGCTGCGAAGGGGAAATCCGCAGCCGCTACCCGGCGTGCCAATCCCCAGACACAAAAAAACCCGGAGGACAGTGATGTCTTCCAGGCTTGATTGTGACCATCAGATGGTCGGGGAGACAGGATTCGAACCTGCGACCTCTACGTCCCGAACGTAGCGCTCTACCAGACTGAGCTACACCCCGTAAGGAGCCGCCTATTGTATCGATCCCGCCGGTCGGCGGCAAGGGGGGATCGCGTTTTTCACCTTCGGTGCCGTGTTGCCACGGCCCTTGATAAAGAAGCCTGGAAACGTGTTCCCAGGCTTCAATACGACCACCGAAGTGGTCGGGGAGACAGGATTCGAACCTGCGACCTCTACGTCCCGAACGTAGCGCTCTACCAGACTGAGCTACACCCCGAAGGAGCCGACAAGGATACGGTGTGAAGACCCGATCGGCAACCTTTTTTTAGCCTTCTTCGTGATCCGTACGGCTCTGCTCGCGGGCTTCGAACCACATGCCGTTGAGAATGGCCACGACCGAGGCCAGCCCTGCACCCAGAATCCAAGCGAAGTACCACATGGTAAGTCTCCTATGGCGCCGTGGGGCGCATCAGTAAGCGTTGGGGTTGTCGCTCATGTCTTCGGCCGTGGTCTTGCCCTTCATCACGCGGTAGACCCAGGAGGTGTAGGCGATGATGATCGGCAGGAAGATGGCCGTGGCGATGAGCATGATCCCCAGGGTCAGGTGGCTGGAGGAGCTGTCCCAGACGGTCAGGCTGGAGCCCGGCTGGCTGGAGGAGGGCAGCAGGAACGGGAAGATCGCAAAGCCGACGGTCAGGATGATGCCGGTGATCGAGGCCCCCGAGGCCAGGAAGGCCAGGCCGCCACGGCGGGCCCGCAGCAGCACCGCGCTGGCCAGCGCACCCACCAGCCCGAGGATCGGGGCCAGCAGGGTCAGCGGCATGCTCTGGTAGTTGCGCAGCCAGCCACCGGCCACTGCGCCGACGGCAGCGGTCTTGAGCAGCGGGTTGGTCGGGCCATCGGTGACCACCTGCGAGGTGATCTGGTAGCCCGGCAGGCCGAAGGCCACCCAGACGCCGGCCAGGGCGAACAGCACGAAGGTCAGCACCGCCGCGACGCTGCCATAGCGGGCCGAGCGCTCGGCCACCGGGCCGTCGGTCTTGAGCACCAGCATCGCCGCACCGTGTGAGACCACCATGGCCACGCTGACCAGGCCGGCCACCAGGGCGAACGGGTTGAGCAGGCCGATCAGGGTGCCGGTGTAGAAGATGCGCATGCTGTCATCGAAGTGGAACGGCACGCCGACCAGCACATTGCCCACCGCCACGCCGGCGATCAGTGCCGGCAGTAGCCCGCCGACGAACAGCGCACGGTCCCAGTTCTCACGCCAGCGCTTGCTGGGCATCTTGCTGCGGTACTTGAAGGCGACCGGGCGCAGGATCAGCCCGAACAGCATCAGGAACACCGCCAGGTAGAAGCCGGAGAAACTGACCGCGTACAGCGGCGGCCAGGCGGCGAAGATCGCACCGCCACCGAGCACCAGCCACACCTGGTTGCCTTCCCACACCGGGCCGACGGTGTTGATCACCAGCCGGCGTTCGTCATCGGTCCGGGCCACGAACGGCAGCAATGTGCCCACGCCGAGGTCGAAACCGTCCATCACCGCCCAGGCGATCAGCAGGATGCCGAGCAGCAGCCACCAGATCACGCGGAGCGTGGTGTAATCGAGTCCAATGAATTCCATCTGGGTTCTCCTGCCTTACGCCCGACCGTGGGTCGGCGCAGCGGCATTGGGGGAAAGGGACGTGGCTGCAGCCTGCAGCGACGGCAGGATGTCGTCCGGGCCCTTGCGGATCGCCTTGAGCATCAGCTTGACTTCGATGACCAGCAGCACCGTGTACAGCCCGGTGAACACCGCCAACGTGGTCAGGATTTCATGCAGGGCCAGGCCCGAGGCGGCGTAGAAGGTCGGCAGCACGCCGTCCACCGCCCACGGCTGGCGGCCGTACTCGGCCACGAACCAACCGCATTCGATCGCGATCCACGGTGCCGGCAGCGACCACAGCGCGAGCTTGAGGAACCAGCGCTTGTCCTGGAAGTTGTGGCGGCACGAGTAGTAGAAGGCCAGCGCGAAGAAGGCGATCAGATAGAAGCCCAGCCCGGCCATGATGCGGAAGGTCCAGAACAGCGGGGCGACCCGCGGCACGGTGTCCATCGCGGCCTTGGAGATTTCTTCCGGGGTGGCGTTGAGGATGTCCTCGCGGTAGCGCTTGAGCAGCAGGCCGTGGCCCAGATCCTGCCAATGACGGTCGAACATCTCACGCGCTTCGGCGTCGTTCTTGTCCTTGCGCACGCGTTCCAGCGCGCCGTAGGCCAGCTGGCCACCCCGCACGCGGTGCTCGGCACGTTCCACCAGCTCCAGGATGCCCGGGATCGGCTGGTTCAGCGAACGGGTGGCGATCAGGCCCATCAGGTAGGGGATCTTGATCGCGTAATCGTTCTGCTGGGTAGTCTGGTTCGGAATGCCGAAGGCGGTGAAGTCGGCCGGGGCACGCTCGGTTTCCCACATCGCTTCGATCGCGGCCAGCTTCATCTTCTGGTGTTCGCTGGCGGCATAGCCGCTTTCATCACCCAGCACCACCACCGACAGCGAGGAGAGCAGGCCGAAGGCCGCCGCCACCGCGAAGGAGCGACGGGCCATGTCCTTGTGCTTGTTGCGCAGCAGGAACAGGGCGCTGATCGACATCACGAACACCGCGCCGGTCACGTAGCCGGCGCTGACCGTATGCACGAACTTGGCCTGTGCCACCGGGTTGAACAGCACGGCGGCGAAGTCGACCACCTCCATGCGCATCGTTTCCGGATTGAAGATCGCGCCGGTCGGGTTCTGCATCCAGCCGTTGGCGATCAGGATCCACACCGCCGAGAGGTTGGTGCCCAAGGCCATCAGCCAGGTCACGGTGAGGTGCTTGACCGGGCTCAGGCGCTTCCAGCCGAAGAAGAACAGACCGATGAAGGTCGCTTCCAGGAAGAATGCCATCAGGCCTTCGATCGCCAGCGGTGCGCCGAAGATGTCGCCGACGTAATGGCTGTAGTACGACCAGTTCATGCCGAACTGGAACTCCATCACGATGCCGGTGGCGACGCCGATGGCGAAGTTGATGCCGAACAACGTGCCCCAGAACAGCGTCATCTGGCGCCAGACCTGTTTGCGGGTCATGACGTAGACGCTCTCCATGATGGCCACCATGAACGACAGGCCAAGCGTGAGGGGAACGAAAAGGAAGTGGTACATCGCGGTCAGAGCGAATTGCAGCCGCGACAGTTCTACGACTGTCTGATCAATCATGGCCTGGCTACCTCGTTGGGTTTTGCCGTTTCAGGTGGCGGGAAGGGGGTCTACGGGGTGAATTCTGTGACCAGCAACTTCAAACAGCCTTGATTCAGATCAATGTACAAACGCACTCGCACGGGGATCGTATGCCATCCCGCCCCTGCGACCGCTGGCCGCACGGGGGCGGGGCCAGCACCTACTACAATCGACGGAACCTCCCTGTGGCCGCCAGTGACTTGTTTTGAGCATACCCCCCGACGCGTCGATTGTTGAGACAACCGCCCTGCGCCGGCAGCGCCTGCACTGGCTGGGCGGGCTGGCCGCCGCCGCGCGCGGCAAGCAACGCCTGGCGGCGATCTGCATCTGCCTGTCCGGCGCGCTGCTGATCGGCCAGGCGGCCGCCATTGCGTGGCTGATCCAGGCCGTGCTGGTCGATCACCGCCCGCTGGCCGAGGCCACCCCGGTCCTGCTGGGGCTGCTGGCGGTGCTTGGCATCCGCACCCTGCTGGGCAGCGTGACCCAGGCGGCCGCCGGGGACGTCGCCGATGCCGCGCGGCTGGCCCTGCGTGAACGGGTCTACCAGCGGCTGCTCGGCCACGGTCCGCTGTGGCTGCGCCAGCAGCGCACCGGTGAGCTCGGCGAACTGATGCTGGCCCATGCCGATGCGATCGAGAATTATTACGCGGGCTATCAGCCGGTCCGCATCGAAGTGGTGGTGGTGCCGCTGCTGATCGCCATCGCGGTGGCCTGGACCGATTGGGTGATCGCGCTGATCCTGCTGTTCACCGCGCCGCTGGTGCCGTTCTTCATGATGCTGGTCGGCTGGGGCGCTGAAGCGGCCGGGCGCGCGCAGTTGGGCGAACTGGCGCGGATGAGCGGCCACTTCGCCGATCGCATCAAGGGCCTCGGCCTGCTGCGCCTGTACGGGCGCGGCGAGGCCGAGCTGGACGGTGTGGCCAGCGCGGCCGAAGGGGTGCGCGAGCGCACCCTGAAAGTGCTGCGGATCGCTTTCCTCTCTTCGACGGTGCTGGAGTTCTTCGCCTCGGTGAGCGTCGCGATGGTCGCGCTTTACCTTGGCCTGAGCTACCTGGGCCTGATGTCGCTGCATGCGCAGGTGCCGACCCTGGGCGTGGGCATGTTCTGCCTGCTGCTGGCACCGGAGTTCTACGCACCGCTGCGGCGATTGGCCGCGCACTATCACGACCGCGCCAATGCGCTCGCCGCCGCGGCGGAAGTGGAGCGCCTGCTTGGCGAGCTGCCTGCCGCAGCCGTTGTCGATGACGCACCGCCCGCCACCGCGCGCGCGCCGGAGCTGTTGGAACAGCACGCGCCCCCGGTGGTCGTACGCGACGTGAGCCTGCGCCCGCTCGGTGCGCACCACGATGTGGTGCAGCACCTTTCGTTCCAGATCGAACCGGGGCAACGCGTGGCGCTGGTCGGGCCCAGTGGCAGCGGCAAGAGCACGCTGCTGGAAGCGCTGGCCGGGTGGCTGCCACCGCGCGAGGGCAGCATCGTGCTGCGCCCCGGGCTGGAAGTGGGCTATGCCGGGCAGCGCCCCTATCTGTTCCACGGCACGATCGCCGACAATCTGCGCCTGGCCGCACCGGGCGCGACCGATGCGCACCTGCGCGCCGTGGCCGAGGCGGCACAGGTGATGCGCTTCGCCGCCGCGTTGCCGCTGGGGCTGGACACGGTGATCGGCGAACGCGGCTTCGGCTTGTCCGGCGGCGAGGCGCGCCGGATCGGCCTGGCGCGGCTGTTGCTGCGCGACCCACACCTGCTGCTGCTTGACGAGCCGACCGCCTTCCTCGATCCGGAGACCGAAGCCGATCTGCTGCGCACCCTGGCTGCCTTCGCGCGTGGGCGCAGCGTGGTGATCGCCACCCACAGCGAAACCGCCATGCGGTGGGCCGACACCCGCCTGACATTGACCGCCGGCGGTGCACGCCTGGCCTCGGAGGTGTCGCCATGAAGGCTGTCCGGATCGATTCGCTGAAGGGGGTGTTCTCCCGGCACCGCGGCCGGCTGCTGCTGACCGTGCTGCTGCTGTGGACCACGATGCTGGCCGGTACCGCGTTGCTCGGGCTGTCCGGCGGGTTCCTGACCGCCGCCGCCTTGGCCGGGGCCGCCGGGCTCGGCAATGGCTTCAACTTCTTCTCGCCCTCGGCGGGCATCCGCGGGCTGACCATGGCGCGGATCGTGTCGCGCTACTTCGAAAAGCTGGTGGGCCACGATGTCACCTTGCGCATCGCCCGCGACCTGCGCGTGTGGTTCTTCCGTCGCGCGCTGCCGCTGGCGCCGGCCCGCCTGGCAGGGGTGCGCACCGGTGAACTGCTGGCGCGGCTGATGTCCGATATCGGCGAGGTCGACGGCCTGCTGGTGCGCGCGATCGGCCCGCTGCTGGCGCTCGGTGGCATCTCGCTGGTCGCGGTGGTCTCGGCCGGCATCATCTATCCGCCGGCGGCCGGCCTGCTGGCGCTGCTCGCCTTGCTGATCGGCGTCGGCGTGCCGTGGTTGACCGTGCGGGGCGCCGCGGACCAGGAGCGTGACCGCGCGCTGCACCGCGCGCAGCTGCGCACGCAGTCGTTCGAAGGCCTGGAAGGCGCGGCCGACCTCGCCGCGCTGCAGGCGCGCGAGCATTGGAATCAGCGCGTGCTGGTCGCGTCCAAGCAGCTGAAGTCACGTGACAAGCGCCGTCGCTGGCGCCTGATCAGCGGCAACGCGCTGCATGGCCTGTGCGGCGCGGGGGGCTGGTGGCGATGCTGTGGCTGGCCCTGCAGGCCTTCGAGCGCGGCAGTGTGGATGCCGCGTTGGCGGCCGCACTGGTGTTCCTCACCGTCGCACTGCTGGAGCTGTGGGCCGGCATCGGTCTGGCCTGGCAATCGTGGTTGTCCGGCCGCGTCGCCGCGGTGCGGCTGGAGGCCATCGTGGATCAGGCGCCGGGCGTGGTCGAGGCGCAGGCGCCGGTGGCCGTGCCCGCGGTGCCGGCCACGCTGCGGTTTGATCAGGTGGTGTTCCGCTGGCCCGGCCAGGCGAGGGTGCTGCTGGACCAGGTGCAGCTGCAGCTCGCGCCCGGCGAACGGATCGCGATCCGCGGTGACAGCGGTAGTGGCAAGACCACGCTGTCCTCGTTGTTGCTGCGGCTATGGGATCCCGAGGCGGGCAGCGTGCGTTACGGCGATGCCGATATCCGCGGATTCGCGCAGGCCGAGTGGCACCGCCAGATCGCCTGGCTGCCGCAGAATGCGCCGGTGTTCGCCGGCACGGTGGCGGACAACCTGCGGCTGGGCGATGCAGCGGCCAGCGACGCGCGCCTGTGGCAGGTGTTGGCAGAGGTAAGACTGCAGAGGTGGGCCGAACAGATCGGCGGGCTCTCGGCCTGGGTGGGCGAGAACGGCGCGACCATGTCGGCCGGGCAGGCGCGGCGCCTGGCGCTGGCACGTGCGCTGCTGCGCGACGCGCCGATCCTGCTGCTGGACGAACCGACCGAAGGCCTGGACGTGGATACCGCGCATGCGTTGTTGCACGACATGGTCGCGGCGCTGGGCAACCGTAGCCTGTTGATGATCACCCACGACGAACTGCCGGACGGCATCGTGCATCGTAGTTATCGTTTGCGGGACGGGCGGTTGGAAGGGTAGCAGCGAAGGCGATCTGCACACAGCGTGGAACGTCATCCACGCTTGAGGTGGATCTACCCGAGGAACCTGCCGTCGCGGATCAGCCATCCCAAGCCTGCGACGTTGATCACCATCGCTACCCAGAACACCCGCTGGAAGGACGCTTTGCGGTTCTTGTGGCGCAGCAGGGCCTGCGCCATCAATGCCCCCGGCCAGCCGCCCAGGAGGGCCAGCCCCTGCAGCGTGCTTTCCGGTGTGCGCTGGCGATCATTCTGGGCGGCGGATTTGTCATGCCAGTACCACGCAAACGTGACCACGCTCAGGACAAGGTAGATGCCCGGCACCCACATCGGCCAGTGCTTCCACAGCGCCACAGCAACGAGGCCTGCGAGGAACACCAGCGCAATGGCCGTACGTGGCAATCGATCCGGCCCCGCACCCCGCGCCGCTGCGCGTGCAGCAGGGCGGCGACCATCGCGGCCCAGCGCAAACCGTATCGCGGCGGCATTACGGCGCCCCTGTGCATCGGTCTGCACGTCATAGGTGATCACATCGCCCAACACCGGGCGTCGATCACGTGCGGCGAACGCGCGGATATGCACGAAGCACCGCTCGCCGCCGCCATTGGGCTGCACGAAGCCGAAGCCGCGCGCGTCGTTCCACTCGCTGATCTTTCCTTGAAGGCGCATGGTCCAACTCAGAGTGAGGACAGGAACCCGCTGACCGCCGGCCCGAACCGTGCGAAGTCCACCAGGAACGCATCGTGGCCCTGCGGCGAATCCAGCCCGATGAACTGTGCGTCGGCACCACCGGCGCGCAGGCCATCGGCGATCTGCTGTTGCTGCTGTACCGGAAACAGGATGTCGGTGTTGGCGCCGATCGCCAGCGCCTTGTCCACCTGGATCTTCGCCAGCCCGGCCATCACGTCGCCGTCGGCGTATTCGGCCAGGTCGAACCAGTCCATCGAGCGGCTCAGGTACAGATAGCAGTTGGGATCGAAGAAGCGCACGAAACGGCGTGCGTGTCCCTCCAGATAGCTTTCGACCTGGAACTCCAGGCCGAACGGATCGTCATCGGCCTGATCCGAATCCAGGCGCACGCGGCCGAAGCGGCCGTCCCATTCCAGGGCGGACCGGTACGTGATCACGCCGAGCTTGCGCGCCATGCGCATGCCTGATTCCGGATAGGCCTGATCCGTATAACGACCGCCATTCCACTGCGGATCGAGCCGGATCGCTTCGCGCTGCAGCGAGCGGATCGCGATCGAGAACGGCAGTGCCTGGGCACTGCCGGAAATGTTGATATGGCTGCGTGCGATGCCCGGATGCAGCAACAGCAGCGCCAGCGCGGTCATCCCGCCCATCGAGTTGCCGATCACGCAGGCCAGTTCGGTCACGCCCAATGCGCGCACCACCTCTACCGCCGCACGCGCCCCATCTTCGATCGACAGCTCGGGAAAACGCAGGCCATACAGCTCACCGGTGGCCGGGTCGATGCTGGCCGGGCCGGTCGATCCCTTGCAGCTGCCCAGTGAGTTCACGCAGATCACGAACCAGCGATCCGTATCGATCGGCTTGCCAGGGCCGACCATCGCCTCCCACCAGCCGGCGGCCGGGTTGTCGGCGTTGGCCGCCGCATGCGCATCGGGGGAGAGCCCGGTGACGATCAACACCGCATTGCCGGCGTCCGCGTCAAGCGTGCCCCAGGTTTCGTAAGCCACGTGGGCATCGCGCAGCTCACCGCCGCGCTTGAACGCGAACGGCGAGGGCAGGGCGTGGTAGCGGGTGCCGGGGGGAATGAATTCAGTCATGCGCGCAGTTTAGCCGGGCGCCGCGATGGCGCCGTGGTGGTGGGCGGCACGCTGCGTCGCGGCCGCGCAGCGATCAAGGGCGATCAAACACCAGTGGCACCGGCCCGGCATGCGGCAGGCGCACCCGTACCGGGGCGGTTTCCACATCGTCCGGCTGGCGGTTGGCCTGGCCCGAACGCGACAGCCGCGCGAAGACCTCCACCTCCTGCACCTGCGATAGGGTGCTGGTCGGCATCGGGCTGTCGCCATCGCCGAGCGTAACCAGCAGCGGCAACCGGCTGGCCGGGTGTTTCTGCACGGCGATCGGCATCGGCGGGCCGTCGGGCGCGCGCGCGATCACGAACACTGTGGCGTTGGCCAGCGCCGGATCCGGAGCGGTTTCCGACGCGAACCGCACCTGTACCGCGAGTGCGTGATTCCCGGCCGCCGCAGGGGCCGGCGTCTCCGGCAGGGGCGGGAGACCGGCATTGCCGCGCGCGATGGCGATCTGCTCGCGCAACGCGCGCGCCGCGCCCGGCTCCAGCCGTGGCAGCAGCGCTTCCCAGGCGGCCGCTGCCTCGGCGTCCTGCCCGCGCTGGCGCAGGGCGATGCCGATCAGCCAGCCAGCGCGTTCGCTCTCCGGCGCGAGCGCGTTGGCGTGGCGCAGCCACTGCAGGGCCTGGTCATCGAATTGTTTGCCCGGCGCTGCCTGGGCCCGTGCCTGGGCCGCTTCGACCAGCACGCCAGGGTCGTCCGGCGCGAGCCGCACGGCCCGGTCGAACGCCGCCGTGGCCTCGTCCAGCTTGCCCAGCGCCAGCTGCGAGCGGCCGAGCAGTGCCCAGCCATCGGCGCGTTGCGGATCTTTCGCCAGCGCCTGCTCCAACGCCTGGACGCCATCTTCCAGCGTGGCGGGCTCGTCGTTGGCCGCGGTTCGCTCGGCGGCATCCGGCGTGCCGACCAGCAGGTACAGCGCGCCACCGGCCAACCCAAGGGCCAGCATCGCGATCACGAAGGGGCCGCGTTGGCCGCCTGCACGCAGCGGCCGCAACACGAGTGCAGCGACGGCAGCGGCAACGACCGCAGCGCTCAGGGCCATCCAGAGACTCACCAGCGCTCCTCGCTCTTGTCCATCGGTTCGATTCCACGGCTGCGACGGCGCACCACCCAGATCAATACGCCGGCACCGATCAGCAATGCCGCCAGCGGGCCGAACCAGAGCAGCGCATTGCGGGCCTCCATCGGCGGCCGGTACAGCACGAACTCGCCATAGCGGTCGACCAGGAACTGCTTGATCTGTGCATCGCTGTTGCCCTGCTGCATCAGCATCAGCACTTCCCGGCGCAGGTCGTGCGCGATCTGCGCATTGGAATCGGCCAGCGACTGGTTCTGGCACTGCACGCAGCGCAGCTCGGCAGCCAGCGCGTGGAAACGGGCTTCCTCGGCGGCATCGCGGTACTGCAACGGGGTCGGGTCGGAGACGGCCTGCGCCATCACCGGCAACGCCACGGCCAGCGTCAGCGCGATCAGCACGACGCTGGCCAGCCGGACAAGGCGGTTACGGCGAAGCGGGCAGCTGCGGCTGGGCATCGGCATGGGCACGCTCCACCTTTTCCAGTTCCGGGATCAGCTGGGTATCGATCACGCGCTGGCTGAGCGCGCCGCTGTACTTCCAGCGCACCACGCCGCTGGCGTCGACCAGGAAGGTCTCGGGCGCGGCGGTGACGCCCCAGTCGATCGCAGTGCGGCCTTCGATGTCGCTCAGCACCAGCACGAACGGATTGCCCAGCTGTTCCAGCCAGCGCAGCGCATCGGCCGGCTCGTCCTTCCAGTTGTAGCCGATCACGCGCACGCGCTTGGTTTCGGCGAATCGGGTCAGGATCGGATGTTCGTCACGGCAGGCCGCGCACCAGCTGCCCCAGACATTGAGCACATACGGGGCGCCGCGCAGCTCGGTGCTGCTGACCTTGATCTGTGGATCGTGCAACACCGGCAGTTCGAAGGCCGGGGCCGGCTTGCCGATCAGCGCCGAGGGCAGCACGTCGCGATCCGGTGCGCCGGATTTCATCACCCCGTAGATCATCAGCCCCAGCAGCCCGAAGAAGAACAGCACCCCGATGACGATGGCCACGGGCGGCAGCGGACGGGAGGCGGGGCGGGGATCGGACACGGGAAACTCCTAGGGACGACGGAAACGACGATCGGCAGCGGTGACGAAACCACCCAGCGCCATCAGCAGCGCGCCCAGCCAGATCCAGCGGACGAACGGTTTGATGTGCACGCGCACGGCCCATGCATTGTTGCCCAGCGACTCGCCGAGTGCCACGTAAACATCGCCGTTGAGACGGGCGTGGATGCCGGCCTCGGTCATCACCTGCCCGCCACTGGCGTACAGGCGTTTTTCCGGATGCAGCAGGGCCAGCTGGCGGTCATGCTGGAACACGCGCAGGTGGCCGCGATCGGCCACGTAGTTTGGTCCCTGCTGGTGGTCCACGCCTTCAAAACGCACCTCGTACGTGCCCACCACGAGCGACTGGCCCGGGGCCAGCGCGACTTCGCGCTGCACGTTCAAGGCCTCCACCAGCAGCGCGCCGGCCAGGAACACGGCCACGCCACCGTGGGCAAGCAGCATGCCGACCATTTCGGCGGTGAACTTCCCGTTGCCGCGCAGGCGGGTCCAGACGAAGCGCCCGGTACCCAACGCCACCCAGGCCGCACCGGTCACGCCAGCGGCGGTCTTCAACGCGCCCTGCGGCGCCATGAAGTAGGCGACCACGCCGAGCAGCACGGCCAGCCCGGCCCACGGGGCGAGCATCGCCAACCGGCGCGAGGCCTGGTCGCGCTGCCAGTTGACCAGCGGCCCGAACGGCAGCAGCGCCACCAGCGGCGCCATCAACACCACGAACAGCGTGCCGAAGTAGGGCGGCCCCACCGACACCTTGCCCAGACCCAGGGCATCGGCCAGCAACGGGTACAGCGTGCCGAGCAGGACCATGCCGCAGGCCGCGGCGAGTAGCAGGTTGTTGGCCAGCAGCAGGGTCTCGCGCGAGGTCGGCAGGAAGCCGCGGCGCGGGTCGTCACTGGTCAGCGCACCGGCACGCAGTGCGTACAGCAGCAGCGCGCCGCCGATCACCAGCGCCAGGAAGATCAGGATGAAGGTGCCGCGCGAGGGATCGGCGGCGAACGAGTGCACGCTGGTCAGCACGCCCGAGCGCACCAGGAAGGTGCCGAGCAGCGACAGTGCGAAGGCAGCGATCGCCAGCAGCAGCGTCCAGCTGGCGAAACTGCCGCGCTTTTCAGTGACGGCCTGCGAGTGGATCAGCGCCGCACCGGCCAGCCAGGGCATGAAGCTGGCGTTCTCGACCGGATCCCAGAACCACCAGCCGCCCCAGCCCAGTTCGTAATACGCCCACCAGCTGCCAAGTGCGATGCCGATGGTCAGGAAGCCCCAGGCCACGTTGGTCCACGGCCGCGTCCAGCGCAGCCAGCGCGCGTCCACGCGGCCTTCCAGCAGCGCGGCGATCGCGAATGCGAACGGCACCGAGAAACCCACGTAGCCGATGTACAGCATCGGCGGGTGGATGATCAGCCCGGGATCCTGCAGCAGCGGGTTGAGGTCACGTCCTTCCAGCGGCGCCGGAATGAGCCGCGCGAAGGGATTGGAGGTGAAGATCAAGAACGCGAGGAAGCCGATGCTGATGATGCCGAGCACCCCGAGCACGCGCGCGCAGACCTCGGCCGGCAGCCGCTTGGACCACAGCGCAACTGCGCCGCACCACAGCGCCAGCACCAGCGCCCACAGCAGCAGCGAGCCTTCATGCGCGCCCCAGACCGCCGAGTAACGGTAGGCCAGCGGCAGCAGCGAGTTGGAATTCTCGGCCACATAGCGCACCGAGAAATCCTGGGTGACGAAGGCCGCTGTCAGCACGCCGAACGCGCCCAGCAGCAGCGCCAGCTGGGCGTACGCCGCCGGTCGCGCCACCGCCATCCACGTGGCGCGGCCACGATGGGCGCCCCACAACGGCAGCACGGTCTGCAGCACGGCCATCAACAGCGCGGTGACCAGCAGGATCTGCCCCAGTTCCGGCAGCACTCAGTACGTCTCCGGTGCCGGCACGGGCACATCGTGCTTGGTGTGCGCCTGGCCCATTTTGTCGGCTACTTCCTTGGGCATGTAGGTTTCGTCGTGCTTGGCCAGCACTTCTTCGGCGACGAAGCGGCCGTCCTGCAGGCGCCCGGTGGCGACCACCGCGGTGCCTTCGGCGAACAGGTCCGGCAGGATCCGCGAGGTGACCACCGGCAGGGTGGCATCGCCATCGGTCACCACGAAGTGCGCATCCAGCGAGCCGGGCGCGCGCTGCAGCGAGCCTTTGACCACCATGCCGCCCAGGCGGAACCGGGCATGGTCGCCGGCATCACCGCGCAGTACTTCGGAGGGTGTGTAGAGGTAGGCGATATTGCGTTGCAGGGCCATCGCCACCAGCGCGGTCGCCAGACCGGAGGCCAGCACCAGCAGCATCACCCAGAGCAGGCGGCGACGCCGGACCGGATTCATCGGGTCAGCTCCGGCGCGAGCGGCGGTGCGTTGCCGGCGGCCGTGCGGGCCTGCTGGCGCTGCTGGCGGCGCGCGGCCAGGCGGCGCGCCCAGCGCAGGCGCAGCCAGGAACCGATGGCATCGCTGCCCAGTACCAGCACGAACACCGCATAGGCGGCGATCACATAGGGCAGGTGGGTCATGGGCGGGTGTCCTCCAGCGGTGCACGGGTGCCGGCGGTGACCCAGGCCTTGCCGGCCTCGCGCAGCAGGTTGTCGGCGCGGGCCTTGGCCAGCAGCGAGCCGGCGAACCACAGCTTGGTGCCGATCACCATCAGCCACAGTGGCAGCGCCATGCTGGCATCCAGCGTGGACTCGCCGAACAGGCGGATGGTCTGGCCCTGGTGCAGGCTGCCCCACCATTCCACGGAATAGCGGATTACCGGCAACAGGCTCACCCCGACGATGGACAGCAGGCCCGCCGCGCGCGCGGCGCTGCGACGGTCCTCGATGGCGTGGTAGAGGCCGATCACGCCCAGGTACAGGAACAGCAGGATCAGCTCGGTGGTCATGCGCGGGTCCCAGTCCCACCAGGTGCCCCAGGTCGGCTTACCCCAGATGCTGCCGGTCAGCAGGGTGATCACGGTGAAGCCGGCGCCGAGCGGGGCGCAGGCCATCGCCAGTACCTCGCAGGTCTTGATCCGCCAGATCAGCGCGATCGCCGCGTACAGCGCCATCAGCGCGAACACGAACAGGCTCATCCACGCGCTGGGGACGTGGATGTAAAGAATGCGGAAACTGTCCAGCTGCTTGGAATCGGCCGGCACGACGGCCAGCGCCTGCCAGATACCGACCAGCAGCACCGGTACCGCCGCCAGGTAGAACACCCGCGACCAGCGCGCGGCAAAGCGGTCGAAGGTGGGCGGGGAACCGAGTTGGTGGAACCAGCGGACGATCGGGTGCATGCGGCAGTGGCTATCCAACGAAAGGCGGCGATGAAACGGACGTGGAGTGGCTCGGCAACGGATGACGCGGAGGCAGGTGACGCTCACAACACAGCACACGCCACCGACAGTACGCCATACCGCTCAACTCAGCGAGATGCGGATCGCCGCGGCTGTCGCCAGCGGGGCCAGCACCAGCGCCACCACCAGCCCGGCGCCCAGCATCAGCAGGGCGCCGATCGGGTCCTGGCCGCGGGCGACCGCGGCCACGCTGCCCGCGCCGAACACCAGCACCGGCACATACAGCGGCAGGGCCAGCAGCGCCACGAGAATACCAGAGCGCCGGATGCCGACCGTCAGCGCGGCGACCACCCCGCCGATCAGGCTCAACAACGGCGTTCCCAGCAGCAACGATGCCAGCAACATCGGCAGCTGGTCATGCGGCAGATGCAGCATTTCCGCCAGCAGCGGCGACATCACGATCAACGGCAGGGCGGTGGTGACCCAGTGCACCAGCACCCGCACCAGGACCAGCCAGGCCAGCGGAACCGGGGCCAGCAGCCATTGCTCCAGCGAGCCATCTTCGGCATCGCTGCGGAACAGCGAGTCCAGCGCCAGCTGGCCGGCCAGCAGCACCGCCAGCCACATCACCGCCGCGGCCACGCGCGCCATCGCCTCCGGGTCGCGGCCCAGCGCCAGTGCGAACAGCACCACCACCAGCAGTGCGAACAGCAAGGGCTGCAGCGCATCGCCGCGGCGCCGCCAGAGCAGGCGCATGTCGCGGGCAATCAGGGCCCGTGCGGTCTGCCACAGACCCGGTTCGGTGCCTGGCGCGATCATGCCGCCGCTCCCAGGGTCAGCAGGCGCGTGCGCACCGGCGGGGCCGCGTAGGCGCCGTGGGTGGTGACCAGGGCGGCGCCGCCACTGCGCAGGTGCGCGGAAATCATGCGGTTCACCAGGTTGATGCCGTCCAGGTCGAGATTGGCGTAGGGCTCATCGAGCAGCCACAGCGGCGCGGGCGAGAGCCAGATGCGGGCCAGCGCCAGGCGGCGCTTCTGCCCGGCCGAGAGCTGTCGCACCAGGGTGTCTTCATAGCCGGCCAGGCCGACGATCGCCAACGCGTTGCCGGGCATCTGGCGGGCGCGGCGGCCGTGCAGTCCGCACAGGAAATGCAGGTTCTCCAGCGTGTCCAGGTCCGGCTTGAGTGCGGGCAGGTGGCTGAGATAGGCCACATAGTGGGCGCGCTCCTTGTGCCCGGCGCGCTTGCCATCGATCTCCACCTGGCCGCTGCCGGCGCGCAGCAGCCCGGCCAGCACCCGCAGCAGGGTGGTCTTGCCGGCACCGTTGTCGCCCTGCACCAGCAGGGCTTCCCCGGCATCCACGTGCAGGTCCAGCGGGCCGAAGACGGGTTCGTCGTTGCGACTGAAGCCAAGGCCATGCGCGGCCAGCAACGGAGGGGCGTTCAAGGGGCGGGATCTTTGCACCGGAATGGGCCGCCATTGTATCGGGGGAACGGGTCGGATGATTTGCGTACACTGGGAGTTCCCCCGGTTCTTTCCCTGCTGCCGATGCAACCGCAAACCAAGCTGCCCAAGGTGGGCACCACCATCTTCACCGTGATGTCCCAGCTCGCCGCCGAACACGGCGCGGTCAACCTTGGTCAGGGCTTTCCGGATTTCTCCGCACCGCAGCGGCTGATCGATGAAACCATCGCCGCGATGCAGGGCGGGCTCAACCAGTACCCGCCGATGACCGGCGTGGCGCCGCTGCGCCAGGCCATCGCGCAGAAGTCGCTGGATCTGTACGGCGCGCAGGTTGATCCGGACACCGAGATCACCGTCACCAGCGGCGCCACCGAGGCGATCTTCAATGCCATCCACGCCGTGGTCCGCCCGGGCGAGGAAGTGATCGTGCTCGACCCGGCCTACGACTGCTACGAACCGGCGATCGACCTGGCCGGTGCGCGCGCCGTGCACGTACCGCTGGACCCGCAGACCTTCGCGGTGGACTGGGACCGCGTGCGTGCGGCGATCAGCCCGCGCACCCGTCTGCTGATGGTCAACACCCCGCACAACCCGTCCGGCGCGATGCTGACGGCCGATGACATGCAGGCCCTGGCCGATGTGCTGCGCGGCACCGACATCTACCTGATCTCCGATGAGGTGTACGAGCACATCATCTACGACGGTCGCCGCCACGAATCCTCGCTGCGTCATCCGGAACTGCGCGAGCGCGCGTTCGTGATTTCCAGCTTCGGCAAGACCTACCACTGCACCGGCTGGAAGATCGGCTATGCGATCGCGCCGCCGGCGATGACCGCCGAATTCCGCAAGGTGCACCAGTACAACACCTTCACCAGTTTCGGGCCGGCCCAGTACGGCTTCGCCGCGATGATCCGCGACGAGCCGCAGCATCATCTGGAACTGGGCGCGTTCTACCAGGCCAAGCGCGACCGCTTCCGCGAGCAGCTGGCCGGTACCCGGCTCAAGGCGCTGCCGGTGCCGGGCGGTTATTTCCAGCTGGTGGATTATTCGGCGATCAGCGATCTGCCCGACCACGAATTCGTGAAGTGGCTGACGATCGAGAAGGGCGTGGCGGCGATCCCGCTGTCGCCGTTCTATGAAACCGCGCCCGCCGGCCAGCGCCTGGTTCGCCTGTGCTTTGCCAAGAACGACGCCACGATGGACGCGGCGATCGAACGCCTGCGGGCACTGTGATGGGCACCGTGGCCGAACTGCAGGATCTGCGTATTTCCCTGGTCCAAGGCGACACCCGCTGGCACGATCCGGCCGGCAACCGTGCCTACTACGGTGCGCTGCTGGCACCGCTGGCCGGGCAGACCGACCTGGTGATCCTGCCGGAAACCTTCACCAGTGGCTTCTCCAACGACGCCATCGACAAGGCCGAAGGCATGGACGGCCCGACCGTGGCGTGGATCCGCGAGCAGGCCGTGCGGCTGGGCGCGGCGGTGACCGGCAGCGTGCAGCTGCGGGTAGGCGAGGGCGTCTACAACCGTCTGCTGTGGGCCACGCCGGATGGCGAGCTGCAGTACTACGACAAGCGCCATCTGTTCCGTTACGGCGGCGAGCATGAGCGCTATGCCGCCGGCAGGCAGCGCCTGAGCGTGGAGTGGAAGGGCTGGCGGATCAATCCGCAGGTCTGCTATGACCTGCGTTTCCCGGTGTTCTGCCGCAACCGTTACAACGTGGAGCGCGCCGACCAGCTGGATTTCGATCTGCAGATCTTCGTGGCCAATTGGCCCTCGGCACGCGCCTACGCCTGGAAGACGCTGCTGCGCGCGCGCGCGATCGAGAATCTCTGCTACGTGGCGGCGGTCAACCGGATCGGCGTGGACGGCAACGAGCTGCATTACGCCGGCGACAGTGCCGTGATCGATTTCCTGGGCCAGCCACAGGTGGAAGTGCGCGAACGCGAGCAGGTGGTCACCACCGCCATCTCGGCAGCGGCCCTGGCCGCGCACCGCGCGCGCTTCCCGGCGATGCTTGATGCGGACAGCTTCAGCCTTCAGGAACGCAGCTGAAACGGTAGTGCCGGCCGCTGGCCGGCTCTGCACGTTGCAGGCGGTGCGCATCGCCGGCCAGCGACCGGTTCTCATGGGCATTGCAGGATTGCCTGGAGCCGGCCAGCGGCCGGCACTACCGGGGCCGCTCGGGCTGAACAGACGCCGGATGCGGGCGGTGTGCATCATCCGCGCCACACGCGCACGCTGCTAGATTCGGCGCGTTACCCCTTCAGTACGAGCGGACCCGCATGAAGAAGTTCTCCCTGGCATTGATCGCATTGGCCGGTATCTCGGCCGTCCCGGCTGCGCAGGCCGCCGGCAACATTGATTGCGAGCTGCACTACAACCTGGCCGGGTGGTCGGTGCTGTACAAGACCGCTTCCGGCACGGGCACCATCCAGTGCGACAACGGCGCGCGCATTCCGGTCAAGATCACCGCCAAGGGCGGCGGCCTCACCGTGGGCAAGTCCAAGATCGTCGATGGCAAGGGCAAGTTCTCCGGCGCCTACTCGGTCAACGACCTGATCGGCTCCTATGCCGCCGTTGAAGCGCACGCAGGTGCCGACAAATCCAGCAATGCCCAGGTCATGACCAAGGGCGATATCTCACTCGCTCTGGCGGGCACCGGCAAGGGCTGGGACCTGGGCGTGGGTGTAGGCCGCTTCACCATCGAGCGACGTTGAGGGGTAGAGCCACGCCACGCGTGGCTGCACCACCATCTTGGGCATGACGCGCAGCCACCCATGGGGTGGCTCTCCACGACCGGGTTGATCGCCGCCCGCGCGGACCCAACAAAAAACCCCGGCCGAAGCCGGGGTTTTTTTGTGTCACTGATCAGCCGCCGCGCGGGCCGCCACCACGGTGACCGCCGCCGCCCGGGCCACGGTTGCCGCCGGGACGACCGCCCGGGCCGCCCGGACCGCGACCACCCGGGCCACCCGGGCCCCGGTTGCCGCCGGGACCACCGGGGCCGCGATTGCCGCCCGGACCGCGCGCATTGGCGCCGCCCGGACCACGGTTGCCGCCCGGACCACCCGGACCGCGGTTGCCCGCCGGGCGCGCGCTGCCGTACGGGCTGGCGCCCGGATTGGCGTGGTCGGACGGGAAGCTCGGCGCATTGCCCGGATGGCCATACGGATGGCGGGACGGACCCTGGCCACCCTGGGCGCCGCGGTTGCCACCGCCGCCCGGACCGGCCGGACGGCCCTGGCCGCCATAACCGCCACGGCTTTCGCCACCGCCGGCATAACCGCCGCGGCCTTCAGCGCCGCCACCGTAGCTGCCGCGACCCGGGCCGCCTGCGCCACCCGGACCCTTCGGCTTGCCGTACGGACGGCCCTGGCCGCCGGCGCCTGCGCCGGCACCCGGACCACGTGCACCCGGGCCACGGGCAGCGCCCGGGCCGGCATTGCGGTGGCCGCTCGGGCCGGTGCTGACACCGTCGGGCACATACCAGCTGCGGAACGCGGCCGGGTTGCCTTCCGGCAGCGCACGGTTGCCCTTGTCCGGGCGCGCCTTGAACGGGCGCTGCGACTGCTTGGCTGCTGCTTCGCCGCTGACCGTCAGGCCACCCTTGAAGCCGCCGCCCTTGCCGCCGCGACCACGGCCGCGCTCTTCGCGCACGTTGTCGAAACGACGCAGTTCGCGGCCTTCATCGGCCGAGTTGTGGCCGTTGACGTAGGCGTTGCCACGGCCACCCTCGCGCGAGACGCGCACGGTGGTCTTGGCGGCGCGGCGCTGGCCGATCACCGGCTGCAGGGTCAGCGCCGACGGCGCGCCTTCTTCCAGCTTCAGTTCGGCGCGCAGTGCTTCGACCTGCTTGGCCGGCAGTTCGACCGACTGGCCACGCAGCAGTTCGCGCGGCAGGCTCACCTTGCCGTAGCGGGTGCGCTTCAGGCGGCTGACCTGGCAGCCCTGCGATTCCCACAGGCGGCGCACTTCGCGGTTGCGGCCTTCCTTGACGACCACGCGGAACCAGTCGTGCGAGTCGGTGCCGCCGATGCGTTCGATCTCGTCGAACTTGGCCGGGCCGTCTTCCAGCGCGACGCCACGGGCGAGGCGGTCGACGATGCTGTCCGGCACCTTCTCTTCGCCTTCCGGGGCACGCACGCGCACCACGTATTCGCGCTCGACCTCGTAGGAGGGGTGCATCATCGCGTTGGCCAGCTCACCGTCGGTGGTCGCCAGCAGCAGGCCGGTGGTGTTGATGTCCAGGCGGCCGATCGCGATCCAGCGCGCGCCCTTCAGGGCAGGCAGCGCTTCGAACACGGTCGGGCGACCTTCGGGATCTTCGCGCGTGGTCACTTCGCCTTCCGGCTTGTTGTAGGCCAGCACGCGCGATGTTTCGGTCAGCGCGGTGGCCACGAAGCCACGGCCGTCCAGTTCGACTTTGTCGCCGCTCTTGATCGACTGGCCGGTCTGCGCGACCTCGCCATTGACCTTGACCAGGCCATCGGCGATGCGCTGTTCCAGCGCGCGGCGCGAACCCAGGCCCGCCTGCGCCAGCACTTTGTGCAGGCGCTCTTCGAGCTTGGGCTGTTCGGAGGCGGTTTCGCGCTTGAGCGAAAGCTTGTTCAACGACGGCTTGCGGGGGTGTCACTCATTTACTTGGCTCCGGCCGGCAACGGATGCGTCGGCCTCTGGTTCGGGATCGGCTTCGTCAACAGCCACGGTCGTCTTCGCGACGGCGTTGTTTTCGGTTTCGTTCTGGGGCGCCGCGCGCTCTCCCGGCGCGGTATCGGGTTCGCCATCGCTGGCGGTCGTATCCGCGTCGTCGTCGGCAGGCGACAACGGCGCATGGGATGGGGTGTCCGAAGCGTCCGCATCGGCGGAAGCTTCGCTATTGTCCGGATCTGCCGGCTGCTCCGCCAGCCGGGCCGAGGCCAGCGCCACGCGGGCGGCCAGGCGGGCGGCGGCCGGGTCCACCGGGTCTGCAGGATCCACCGGCGCTGCAGGATCCAGCGGCTCCGCCGGGTCCGCCGGGTCCGTCGGCGCCGGGGCGTCGTCGTCGTTGGCCGCGTCGCTGTCCAGCGCCGCATCCGGTGTCGCCGCGCCAGCGGGCTGGCGGCCGGCCGGCTGGCCTTCGCTGTCCAGCGGCAGTTGCGGTTCCAGCTCACCCAGGTCGCGCAGCTCGGACAGCGGCGGCAGTTCGTCCAGGCGCTTGAGGCCGAAATAATCCAGGAAGCCCTTGGTGGTGCCGAACAGCGCCGGCTTGCCGGGCACGTCGCGGTGGCCGATCACGCGGATCCATTCGCGCTCTTCCAGGGCCTGGATGATGTTGCTGCTGACCGCCACGCCGCGGACCTGTTCGATCTCGCCGCGGGTGATCGGCTGGCGGTAGGCGATCAGGGCCAGCGTTTCCAGGGTGGCGCGGGTGTAGCGGGTCTTGCGTTCGGTCCACAGCCGGGTGATGTAACCGTGCACCTCGCTGGTGACCTGGAAGCGGAAGCCGGAGGCCACCTCGACCAGTTCCACGCCGCGGTCCTGGCAGCCCTCGCGCAGCAGTTCCAGCGCGCGTTCGATGCTGCCCGGCGGTGCCGGTTCCTCTTCCGGGAACAGACCCTGCAGCTGCGCCAGCGTCAACGGCTCGCTGGCGGCCAGCAGGGCGCCTTCGACAATACGGTTGATCAGCGGTTGATCCATACGTGGGTCGGGTGCTCAGTCGGATTCGTTGGCGGCGTCGTTGTCGTCGAACTCACTGTTGAACTGCAGCGGTTCGTTGGTGTTGCCGGCGGCCAGGGACTTGACGTAGATCGGCGCCAGCGGAGCTTCCTGGACGATGTCCAGCAGCTGTTCCTTGGCCAGTTCGAGCAGGGCCAGGAAGGTGACCAGCACCCCCAGCTTGCCTTCTTCGGCGGTGAACAGCGTTTCAAACCGGTAGAACCTGCCGTCTTCCAGACGACCCAGCACGTCGCCCATCCGCTGGCGCACGCTCAGTGCCTCGCGTTTGATCGCGTGGCCGGTGAACAGCTCGGCGCGCTTGAGCACGTCGTGCAGCGCCATCAGCATTTCCTTCAGATCCACCGGCGGCGGCAGCTTGACGGCCGCGCGGTCGGGGACGAAGGCGTGGGCCACGGTGGTGTCGCGGTCCTGGCGGGGCAGGCTGTCGATATCTTCGGCGGCCTGCTTGAAACGTTCGTACTCCTGCAGCCGGCGCACCAGCTCGGCGCGTGGATCGGCTTCCTCGCCCTCGATGCTGGGCGGCCGCGGCAGCAGCATCCGCGACTTCACTTCGGCCAGGATCGCCGCCATCACCAGGTATTCGGCCGCCAGTTCGAAGCGCAGCTCCTGCATGACGTTGATGTACTCGACGTACTGGCGGGTGATCTCGGCCACCGGGATGTCCAGGATGTCCAGGTTCTGCCGGCGGATCAGGTACAGCAGCAGGTCCAGTGGACCTTCGAAGGCATCCAGGATGACTTCCAGCGCGTCCGGTGGGATGTACAGGTCCTGCGGGATCTGCAGGACCGGCTGTCCATGCACCACGGCCAGCGGCATTTCCTGCTGCTGTGGGGCGGGCACTCGGGTTGGCGGGTTCGCGTCGGGCGCGAGTTCGGCAGTCATCAAATAGACGTCAGTATTGCAACGGACCGGTCGCCGCACCATGCCAGCGTCCGGAACGGTCCCGGGCGGCAGGATGGCAAGCCATGACACGCCTGGGTCGGCGCGGTTCCACACTTCAAACAGCAAGGCGCGCCGCGATGGGCAGCGACAGAACTACGGGGAGGTCGTCTACGTGTGCTGGTGTGGGGCAGTGGATCGGTCGTCGGCTGGCGGTGGAGCCGGGGGCCGACGGGGCGCTGCGTCCAGCCACGTGCAATGGAGCTAAGACTACGGGGTTGGGGCGCCAGTGTCCAGCCAGCCCCGCTAGAATGCGCGGGATCGATTCAACAAGACCTCGGAGTTGCCCGTGTGGTATGTGATTGAAGGCTATGACGGCACCGATGTGCTGGCCGCCCGTCTGGCGTCGCGCCCGGCCCATCTGGCCCGGCTGCAGGCCCTGCAGGATGAAGGCCGGCTGCTGCTGGCCGGCCCGTGCCCGGCCATCGACAGCGAAGATCCCGGTCCGGCCGGCTTCAGCGGCAGCGTGGTGATCGCCGCGTTCGATTCGCTGACCCACGCCCAGGACTGGGCCGCCGCCGATCCCTATGTGGAGTCGGGCGTCTACGTGCGCGTCCAGGTGCGTCCGTTCCGCAAGGTCCTGCCTTGAACCGGGTCGACCGCATCCGCGAGGCGCTGCAGCAGGCGCTGGATCCGGAGCTGCTGGAGGTCAAGGACGACAGTCATCGCCATGCCGGCCACGAGGGCGCGCGTGATGGCCGGGGGCACTTCAAGGTGCACGTGGTCAGCGCAGCCTTCGAAGGAAAGCTCCCACTGGCGCGCCATCGGGCCGTCTATGCGGCCCTGGGGACGATGATGGAGACCGATATCCACGCGTTGTCCATTCGCGCCGAGACACCGGTCAAAAACCGCTGAAACCCTTGTCCCGCCTTGTCCTGGTCGGTCCCGGACAGGGTCGCCATGGACAGCTTTTGGTTACCGCCGTACGACATGAGGCTAACGTAGTGTTTACATCCGGGTTTGAAAACGCTTACATTCCGCGCCAAGCCCAGATCTCTAAGCCGTGGAGGGCGGCGAAGTGAACAAGGCAGCGATCACTATCAAAGATGTCGCCCGTGAAGCCCGTGTCTCTGTTGCCACGGTCTCGCGCGCACTCAATGGCCATGAAAATGTTGCCGAGCCCGTGCGCAAGCTGGTGCTGGAGGTGGCGGCGCGACTGCGCTACACCCCGCATGCAGCGGCCCGGAGCCTGAGCAGCCGACGGACCAATACCATTGGCGTGGTGTTGCCCGATCTCTATGGCGAATTCTTCTCCGAACTGATGCGCGGCATCGATGGGGTGGCCCGCGAGCGTCGCCAGCATCTGCTCGTGTCCAGTTACCACGGTGACCAGGAGCAGCAGGGCGCGGCCCTGCGGGCCATGCGCGGCCGTGTCGACGGGTTGCTGGTGCTCTCGCCGTATGCCGAGAGCCCGGGCTTCCTGACCGACAACCTGCCGCAGTCGTTGCCCACGGTGCTGATCAACACGTATCTGCCCGAGCAGGATCATCCGGTGCTGAGCATCGATGACCATGCCGGCGCGATGGCCATGACCCGCCACCTGCTGGACGTCGGGCATCGGCGCATCGCCTTCATTTCCGGTCCGGACCTCAACTACGACGCCCGTGAGCGCCTGCGCGGTTTCCGCGATGCGCTGGCGGCCTTCGGCGATGCTGCCGAAGGGATCGAGTTGCCCGGTGACTTTGACGAAGCTTCCGGCCATCGCGCCGGACAGGAGTTGCTGGCAGCCGGCACGCTGCCCGACGCGGTGTTCGCCGCCAACGACATGATGGCGCTGGGGTGTCTGTATGCGTTCGCGCAGGCAGGCGTCCGTGTCCCGTTCGATGTCGCATTGGCGGGGTTCGATGACATTCCGCTGGCACGTTTCGTTCACCCATCGTTGACAACGATGCAGGTGAGTATCGCCGACCTCGGCGATAAGGCCGCGACGCGCCTGCTGCAGTTGATGGATGGCAACAACACAGAAGGGGCCGGCGACAAGCAGACGCTTGTACCGACCCTGATCGTGCGTGATTCGAGCAGAGCCAGAACCGAGCAGTAGGTCACGACCGTTGGTCGTGACGCCCTAAAAAAACGCACCACATAAAACGACAGGGGCCGCAAAGACGGCCACCACCACCCGGAGAGTTACATGACGTATTCCAATCACCGCAACCGCGCGCCCGCACGCAGTCTGTTGTCCAGCGCGCTGGTCACCTGCCTGATGCTGGGCGCCGCCCCGAGCGTGATGGCGCAGTCGGCCACCTCGTCGCTGCGCGGCCAGGTCGCCGAGGCTGCCGCCGGCACCGAAGTCACCGCCACCAACGTGGCCAGCGGCACCGTGCGCCGCGCCACCACCCGTGCCGATGGCAGCTACTCGCTGATGGGCCTGGACCCTGGCACCTACAACGTCGTGGCCAATGGCCAGACGCAGAAGGTGACGGTCACCGTGGCCTCCACCGCGACCCTGAACTTCAGCGGCGCACCGGCCAACGGCGGCACCGCCAACGCAACCAACCTGGACACGGTCAACGTCATTGCACCGACCCTGCTGCAGGAAGTGCGTACCTCCGAAGTGGGCAAGACCGTCAGCCTGCAGCAGATCCAGACCACCCCGCAGGTGTCGCGCAACTTCCTGGAATTCGCCGACGCGGTCCCGGGCCTGATCTTCACCCGTGATGCCAAGGGCAACACCTCGCTGCGCGGCGGTGCCACCAACTCCGACGGCACCAACGTCTACATCGACGGCGTGGGCCAGAAGAGCTACGTCAAGGGCGGCGGCGTGGCCGGCCAGTCCGGCAGTGCCGGCAACCCGTTCCCGCAGCTGGCGATCGGTGAATACAAGGTCATCAGCGGCAACTACAAGGCCGAATACGGCCAGGTGTCGAGCGCGGCCGTGACCGCGGCCACCAAGTCCGGTACCAACGAGTTCAAGGGTGAAACCTTCTACCGTTACACCAACGAAGACATGCGCGCCAAGACCCCGGCCGAGCGCCAGGCTGGCCAGAGCAAAGAGGCATCGGCCGAGAAGGAATACGGTTTTGCATTGGGTGGCCCGATCATCCAGGACAAGGCGCACTTCTTCGTGACCTACGAAGCAAAGCGCTTCGACCTGCCGGTCACCATCGCGCCGGACGGCGCGGTCGGCCGCGCTGCCGCCCTGCTGCCCCCGGAAGGCGCCGCCGGCCTCGGCCCGGCCAGCCAGCCGTTCCAGCAGGATCTGATCTTTGGCAAGATCGACTTCGAGCCGACCGACAACGATCGCATCGAGCTGACCTTCCAGGACCGCGATGAAACCCAGTCGCAGTTCAGCGGCCAGACCTCGCCGGAAGCCGGCCGCGAAGTGGTCAACACCGACCGTCGTTACGCCCTGCGCTGGAACCACAGCGGCGAGCGTTACTACAACGAATTGATGGTCACCCACGAAGATTCGTTCAACAACCCGACCCCGCTGACCCTGGCCAACGGCATCACCTACACCGCACCGGACGGCACCGAAGACCGCACCGTGGTGAAGATCGGTGGCGCATCGGCGCTGGATTCGCAGGTGAAGGGCCAGAAGGGCTGGTCGATCGAAGACAACCTGACCCTGGACGGCATCGAGTGGCAGGGTGACCACACCATCAAGATGGGCGCCAAGTACAAGCAGATCGATCTGTACGCATCCGATGCCGCGCAGATCAATCCGACCTTCACCTACAGCCTGGGTGATCCGGACTTCCCGTCTTCCATTCCGTACAAGGCGCAGTTCGTCAAGCCGGTGACCGGCGTGTCGGGCGTGTCGGGCGAAGTGCGTTCGAAGTCCAAGCAGATCGGCCTGTTCATCCAGGACGACTGGCAGGTCAACGACCATCTGCAGCTGAACCTCGGCCTGCGTTGGGACTACGAGAAGACCCCGTCCTACCTGGACTTCGTGACCCCGCAGCAGGTGGTCGACGCGATCTACTCGCAGGATCCGCGCGCCGCCGCGGGCCAGACCTACGCCGATTCGCTGGCGCTGGGCGGCCTGAACATCGGCGACTACATCAGCAACGGCCACAACCGCAAGGCGTTCAAGGATGCCTGGCAGCCGCGCCTGGGCTTCTCGTATGACGTCAATGCCGACGAGCAGCACGTGTTCCACGGTGGTGCCGGTCGTTCGTATGACCGCGATCTGTTCGACAACCTGCAGCTGGAAACCACCAAGCTGGCCCTGCCGCAGCCGACCATCTACTTCCGCAACCCGGCCACCGGCACCTGCATCGACGGCCAGGCCGCCTGCTATGACTGGAACCCGAACCTGCTCAACGGCATCGGCAACCTGCAGGCCCTGGTCGGTTCGACCAGCAACGCCGGCCTGGAAGTCGATCTGCTGAACAACAACCTCAAGGTGCCGTACTCGGACCAGTTCAGCTTCGGCATGAGCAACCAGGTCGGTGAGTGGCTGACCGATGCCACCATTTCCCGCACCCTGAGCTACGACGGCTTCGCCTTCACCTTGGGCAACCGTTACCCGACCGGCCAGTTCTTCGATGACCCGCGCCTGTGCGGCGGCACCGACCCGGGCCTGAGCCAGGCCTGGAGCTGCAACGTGCCGGGCTTCGGCAGCCTGATCATCGGCCAGCAGGGCATCAAGACCCGCGCGACGCAGGTCCTGCTGTCGGCGCAGAAGCCGTTCACCCAGGAAAGCGGCTGGGGCACCTCGGTGGCCTACACCTGGACCACCGCGCGCCACAACCGTGACATCAACGAGAAGTACGCCTTCGACCGCGGCCTGATCGAAGATTATCCGACCATCCGTTCCAACGGCGCGCCGCGCCACCGCCTGGTGGTCACCGGTTCGTACGCGGGCTTCTGGGGCATCACCTTCGGTGGCAAGGTCACCCTGGCTACCCCGACCGCCGTCAACGACTGGTACCCGGTGCCGCAGGCCAGTGGCTACAACCTGCCGACCCCGCAGGCAGCCGTGCCCAATGCCAATGGCAAGTTCCTGCTGGGTGGCAAGATCTTCGGCTACCGTTCGGTCGATCTGCAGGCGACGAAGACGTTCAAGATGCCGGGCGAGACCGAGCTGTACGCTCGTATCGACATCATCAACGTGTTCAACTTCGACAACTTCTCGACCTACAACTACGTCAAGACCAACGGCAAGCTGCAGGCCAGCTACAACGAGACCGGCGACATCATCGGTACGCCGCGTCAGGTCAAGGCAGAAGTCGGCTTCCGCTTCTGATGCAACAACGGCCCCGTCTTTGGACGGGGCCGGTTTCATGGCAATGGCTGGCCTTCGGGCCAGTCCATTGTCCAGGCCGCTGCCACGGAGGGTGGCAGCGGCCTGGGCAATGACCCGCTTGTTCGGACCACGCACGCGTGGTTTTTTTAAGCGGCGTTCTGTAAACGATTTCAGGTCATTGGACGTTATGCTTCCCAGTCACGAACACCGTAGAAGGAGTTGGCCCATGCAGGCACGCCACCTGTTGACCGCTGCGGCGATCAGCGTCGCCGCCGTTGCCTGTCAGCCGCAGGCCCAGCAGGAGCCGGCCAAGCCCAAGCCGCCCGTGATCCTGGTCGAGGCGGATGTGCCGCCGCGGCCGATGAAGCCGGAACTGCCGCCGCTGTTCGACGATATCGAGCGCCGCACCTTCCAGTTCTTCTGGGATACCACCAACGAGGTCAACGGGCTCAGCCCTGACCGTTACCCGTCGCGCCCGTTCGCGAGCATCGCCTCGGTGGGCTATGCGCTGACCGCCTATCCGATCGGCATCGAGAACGGCTGGGTCAGCCGCACCCAGGCGATCGACCGCACCCTGCTGACGCTGAAGTATTTCCGCGACCTGCCGATGGGCCCGCAGCGCACCGGCAAGGCCGGTTACAAGGGCTTCTACTACCACTTCCTGGACATGCAGGAAGGCCGCCGCTACGACAGCTGGGTGGAGCTCTCCAGCGTGGATACCGCGCTGCTGATGATGGGCGTGCTGTTCGCACAGTCCTATTACGACGGTGACGACGCGCGCGAGAAAGAGATCCGCGAGATCGCCGACACGCTCTACAAGCGCGTGGACTGGCCCTGGCTGCAGCAGCGCGCACCGCTGATCTCGATGGGCTGGTTCCCGGAGAGCGGCTTCATCGATCACGACTGGATGGGCTACAACGAGGCGATGATGGTCTACATCCTCGCGCTCGGCTCGCCGACCCACCCGGTCAGCCCGGACGCCTGGACGGTCTGGACGCGCACCTACGACAACGACTGGGGCGTCTACCAGGGCCAGGAATACCTGTCCTTCGGCCCGCTGTTCGGCCACCAGTACACGCACGTGTGGGTGGACTTCCGCGACATCCAGGATGCCTACATGCGCGAGCGGGGCAGCACCTACTTCCTCAACAGCCGCTCGGCCGCCCTGGCGCAGCGCGAATACGCGATCGCCAACCCGATGAACTGGAAGGATTACGGCCAGAACGTGTGGGGCCTGACCGCCAGCGACGGCCCGCAGAACACCACCCAGGAATACCGCGGCGAGCAGCGCCAGTTCCGCCATTACTCCTCGCGCGGCGCGGGCCTGCGCGAGAATTTCGATGACGGCACCATCGCACCGACCGCCGCGATCTCCTCGATCGTGTTCGCCCCGGAAGAAGTGATCCCGGCCGCGGTGGAGATGCACAAGCGCTACGGCGATTACATCTACTCCAGCTACGGGTTCCTGGATTCGTTCAACCCGAGCTTCAACTACGACATCCCGATCAAGACCGGTCGCCTGGTCCCGGATCGCGGCTGGGTGGCCAGCGATTACATCGGCATCGACCAGGGGCCGATCCTGACCATGATCGCCAACTACCGGAACGATTTCGTCTGGAACGTGATGAAGAAGAACGCGCATATCCGCAAGGGTCTGGAGCGCGCCGGCTTCAGCGGTGGCTGGCTGACGCCGGAAGGCGAGGACCAGCCGATGGAACTGCAGAAAGATGAAAAGGCGGCCTCGGCCCGCTCGGTCGGCATCGCCGAATCGCGTGCGGCAGCCGCCCAGGAACAGAAGAACAATTCCAATTCGAACCGCAACCAGCAGCAGGGGAAGTAAGCAGTGCCATCGTCGTCGCGCCCGAAGCTGGGGTTGAGTCTGTTGCTGCTGCTGGTCGGCAGCCTGTTGTTGAGTGCCTGCCGGAAAGAACCGGAAGGCGTGACCGTGCGTTTCTGGGCGATGGGCCGCGAGGCCGAAGTCGTCACCGGCCTGATCCGTGAGTTCGAGGCGGAAAACCCGGGTATCCATGTGGACGTGCAGAACATCCCGTGGACGGCCGCGCATGAAAAGCTGTTGACCGCGTTCGCGGCCGACGGCCTGCCGGATGTGTGCCAGCTGGGCAATACCTGGATTCCCGAATTCGCCGAGCTCAATACCCTGACCCCGCTGCAGCCCTACGTGGCGCAGTCCAAGGTGGTGGACCCGGCCGATTACTTCCAGGGCATCTGGGATACCAACGTCATCCATGACGAGCTGGTCGGCGTGCCGTGGTACGTCGATACCCGCCTGCTGTATTACCGCAAGGACATGCTCGCCAAGGCCGGCTATGACCATCCGCCGCGCACCTGGGAGGAGTGGAACGCGATGATGGCGGCGATCAAGAAGATGCAGGGCGCGAACCGCTATGCCGTGTTGATGCCGATCAACGAGTTCGAGCAGCAGCTGTCCTTCGCCCTGCAGCAGCCGGACCCGCTGCTGCGCGATGACGATACCCGCGGCAACTTCAGCAGCCCCGGCTTCCGCAGGACGCTGGGCTTCTACGAAAACATGTTCGCGCAGGGCTGGGCCCCGCGCATGTCCGAGACGCAGATCTCCAACGTCTGGGATGAATTCTTCCGTGGCTTCAACGTGTTCTACGTGTCCGGCCCCTGGAACATCCGCGAGTTCAAGAAGCTGCAGCCCAAGGCGCTGGAAGGGCAGTGGGGCACCGCTGCGCTGCCGGGCCCGGACGGCCCCGGCGCCGGCATCGCCGGTGGAACCAGCCTGGTGATCTTCCGCTCCTCGCAGCAGAAGGAAGCGTCGTGGAAGCTGATCGAGTTCCTGTCGCGCCCGGCGATCCAGGAACGCTTCCATTCCATCATCGGTGACCTGCCGCCCCGGCGCAGCACCTGGGATTACCCCTCGCTGGCCAACGACCCGTTGGCGCAGCCCTTCCGCGACCAGCTCGAGCGGGTCAAGCCCACGCCGAAGGTGCTGGAGTGGGAGCGCATCGTGCAGGAAATGCGGATCATCACCGAACAGGTGGTGCGTGGTGGCATGGATCAGGACGTGGCAGTGAAAGAACTGGACAAACGCGTGGACAAGGTCCTCGCCAAACGCCGTTGGATGCATGAGCAGCACCGGCGCGACGCCTCCGGGGTGAGCGACAAGCAGCACTCCAGCGCGGTCGCCACGGAGGCGGCGCCATGAAGCAGCGTTCGCTTGCCGGCTGGATGTTCGCCGGCCCGGCCATCCTGGTCATCGCGGTGTTCTTCGGCCTGCCGGTGTTCTCGGCACTGGCCCTGAGCATCACCGATTTCGATCTGTACGCGCTGGCCGACGGCGAGAACCTGCGCTTCGTCGGCCTGGGCAACTACATCGACCTGCTGCAGACCCCGATGTTCTGGAAGTCGCTGTGGAACACCACCTACTTCGTGATCGTCGGTGTGCCGATGTCGATCGCGGTGTCGCTGGGCGCGGCGATCCTGCTCAACGCCCCGGCCGCGCGCTTCAAGGCGCTGTTCCGCACCGCACTGTTCGCCCCGGTGGTGACCACCCTGGTGGCGGTGGCGGTGATCTGGCGCTACCTGTTCCACACCAGCTACGGCCTGGTGAACTACGGCCTGGGCCACCTGGGCATCAGCCCGATCGACTGGCTGGGCGACCCGAACTGGGCGATGCCGACCATCATGCTGTTCGCGGTGTGGAAGAACTTCGGCTACAACATGGTGATCTTCCTGGCCGGCCTGCAGGCGATCCCGCATGACCTGTACGAGGCGGCCCGGATCGACGGCGCCTCGCGCTGGAAGCAGTTCCTGCACATCACCCTGCCGATGCTCGGCCCGGTGCTGCTGGTGGTCGGCGTGATCACCGTGTCCGGCTATTTCCAGCTGTTCGCCGAGCCCTACGTGATGACCCGTGGCGACCCACTGCAGAGCACCGTCAGCGTGCTGTACTTCATGTTTGAAGAAGGCTTCAAGTGGTGGAACCTGGGCCGCGCCTCCGCGGTGGCGTTCCTGCTGTTCCTGATCATCCTGGGCGTGACCAGCATCATGCTGCGTTTCGGCCGCAAGAGGCAGTTGGTATGAGTCGTGAAATCGGTCAATCGCGCTGGCACGCCTGGTGGGTCAATGGTGGCCTGCTGGTGCTGGCCGCGCTGAGCCTGGCGCCGCTGTTGTGGATGCTGTCGGTGTCGTTCATGCCGACCGGCGAGGCGGCGCATTTCCCGCCGCCGCTGCTGCCCTCGTCGCTGACGACCGCGAACTACCATGAGTTGTTCGCGCGTACCGGCATGGCCAACAACTTCGTCAACAGCCTGATGGTGTCGCTGGCGATCACCTTCGGCTCGCTGCTGCTCAACACCATGGCCGGCTATGCCTTCGCCAAGCTGCGCTTCGCCGGCCGCGAGCGCATCTTCCAGCTGCTGCTGGCCGCGCTGGTGATCCCGGCGCAGGTGGCGATGCTGCCGCTGTTCCTGCTGATGAAGCAGCTGGGCCTGGTCAACAACTTCGGTGGCGTGATCGTGCCGGCGCTGGCGACCGTGTTCGGCATCTTCCTAGTCCGCCAGTACGCCCGTTCGATCCCGGACGAGCTGCTCGAAGCGGCCCGGATCGACGGGGCAGGGGAGCTGCGGATCTTCTTCCAGATCGTGCTGCCGATGCTCAAGCCGGTGCTGGTGACGCTGTCGATCTTCACCTTCATGGCCGCGTGGAACGATTTCATGTGGCCCTTGATCGTGTTGACCGACCAAGAGCACTACACTCTCCCGGTGGCCCTGGCCACGCTCTCGCGCGAGCACATCATGGACGTTGAGATGATGATGGCCGGCGCGGTGGTCACGGTGGTTCCGGTGCTGCTGCTGTTCCTGGCATTGCAGCGTTATTACATCCAAGGTCTGTTGCTGGGGAGTGTCAAAGGGTGAAGCATGCCGTCGTCGCGGTGGGTCTGGGTCTGGTCTGGTCACTGGCGGCCTCGGCCGCACCGCCGGCGACGCCGGTGCTGCCCGCACCCAAGGTGCTGGACAGCTTCGACGACATGACGCCCTGGAAGCTGGTCGTCTCCGACCAGGTCAGCGGCTCGCTGCGCAGCGTCGCCGGCAACGGCGGCGGGCGCGCGCTCTGCCTGGACTACGACTTCCACAACGTGTCCGGCTACGTCGGCATCCGCCGCGAGCTGGGCATCCAGTACCCGGAGAATTACCAGTTCGGCTTCCAGCTGCGCGGTGATTCCCCGGCCAACGATCTGCAGTTCAAGCTGATCGACGCCAGCGGCGACAACGTCTGGTGGGTCAACCGCCCCGGCTATGCCTTCCCCAAGGCCTGGGCACCGGTGCAGTACCGCAAGCGCCAGATCGACAAGGCCTGGGGGCCGGAAACGGACCCGACGCTCAAGCGCAGCGCCGCGATCGAGTTCACCATCTACAGCAAGGTCGGCGGCAAGGGCACGGTCTGTTTCGACCGGCTCACGCTGCAGGGACTGCCGGCGGCCGATACCTCTTCGCTGAGCCCATCGGTGATCGCCGATACCGCCACCGCGCTGCAGAACCGCATCGTCGATGGCAAGCCGGACACGGTCTGGATCAGCGGCGGCGTGGCCGAGCAGACCATCACCCTGGACCTGCACAAGGTGCGTGAGTTCGGCGGGGCGGTGATCGAGTGGCTGCCCGGGCTGGAGGCCACGCGGTATGAAGTGCGCTCCTCGGCCGACGGGCGCAGCTGGGACACGCGCCGCGAGGTGACCGCCGGCGGCGGTGGCCGCGACTGGCTGGCGCTGCCGGATACCGAGGCGCGCTATCTGCGCTTCGACCTCAAGGGCGGCCCGAGCTGGCGCTACGGCATCCGTGACATCACGCTCAAGCCGCTCGAGTTCGCCGATACCCCGAATGATTTCGTCCGCTCGGTGGGCGCCGACCTGCCGCGCGGTTCGGTGCCGCGTGGCTTCACCGGTGAACAGCCGTACTGGACGCTGCTGGGCTTGGATGGCGGTCGCGAACAGGCCCTGATCGGCGAAGACGGTGCGCTGGAAGTGGCCAAGTCCAGCTTCAGCGTGGAGCCGTTCGTGCTGGTGGACAACAAGCTGCTGAGCTGGGCCGACGTCAAGACGAGCCAGTCGCTGCAGGATGATTACCTGCCGATCGCCAATGTCGGCTGGACCCACGACAAGGCCGGCCTGCAGGTCACCGGCTTCGTGCAGGGCACCCCGGACAATGCGCAGCTGGTCGGGCGTTACACCCTGCGCAACCCGGACAAGGTCGCCCACGAGTACACCCTGGCCCTGGCGGTGCGCCCGTGGCAGGTCAACCCGCCGACCCAGTTCCTCAACACCGTTGGCGGTGTGAGCCGGATCGACAACCTGTCGGTCGACCCGACCCATGTGGACGTCAACGGCAAGCCGCGCCTGTATCCGGCGCAGGCGCCGGATGCGGCCTTCGCCACCGCCTTCGACAGCAAGCTGGACGTGGTCCACCTGGCCAGCGGCAAGCTGCCGGGCACCACCGAAGTGAAGGACGGCACCGGCCTGGCCTCGGGCGCGCTGCTGTATCGCTGGAAGCTGGAGCCCGGCCAGAGCCGGGAGGTCGCCATCGTGCTGCCGCAGACCGGCAACTGGACGATGCCCAAGGTCTTTGATGCCGCCAAGGCGCAACAGCAGGTCGCCTCGATGTGGCGGACCAAGCTGGACCAGGTGACGCTGCAGGTGCCGGCCGCCGGCAAGCCGCTGGCCGATACCCTGCGCACCGCGCTGGCGCACATGCTGATCTCGCGGATCGGGCCGAGCATCCAGCCGGGCACGCGCTCGTACTCGCGCAGCTGGATCCGCGACGGCGCGATGATTTCCGAGGGCCTGCTGCGCATGGGCCGTAGTGATGCGGTGCGCCAGTACGTGAACTGGTACGCGCCGTACCAGTTCGACAACGGCAAGGTGCCGTGCTGCGTGGACTCGCGCGGCAGCGATCCGGTGCCGGAGAACGACAGCCACGGCGAGTTGATCTTCAACATCGCCGAATACTGGCGCTACACCGGCGACACCACCTTCCTGGAAGTGATGTGGCCGCACGTGCAGGGCGCCTACCAGTACATGGAGCAGCTGCGCCTGAGCGAGCGCACCGAGGAAAACCGCGCCCGCACCCCGGCCTTCTACGGAATGATGCCGGTCTCGATCAGCCACGAAGGCTATTCGGCCAAGCCGATGCATTCCTACTGGGACAACTTCTGGGCGCTGCGTGGCTACAAGGACGCCGCGATCATCGCCAGCACCCTGGGCAAGGCCGAGGCAATGCAGATCAGCGAGTCGCGCGATCAGTTCCGTGACGACCTGCAGGCCTCGTTGCTGGCAGCGACCGCGCAGCACAGCATCGACTACCTGCCCGGTTCGGCCGAGCTGGGCGATTTCGACGCGACCTCGACCACCATCGCACTGGCCCCGGCCGGTGAGCAGGGGCGCCTGCCGCAGCCGTACTTGAACAACACCTTCGAGCGCTACTGGAGCGAGTTCGAAGCGCGTCGTGATGGCAAGCGCGAGTGGAAGGACTACACCCCGTACGAGTGGCGCAACGTGGCTGCGTTCGTGCGCCTGGGCTGGCGCGACCGCGCCTGGCAGGCGACCGAGTTCTTCTTCAAGGACCGCGCGCCGCAGCCCTGGAACCAGTGGGCCGAAGTGGTCTCGCGCACGCCGCGCAAGCCGTTCTTCCTGGGCGACCTGCCCCACGCCTGGGTGGCCTCGGACTTCGTGCGCTCCGCGCTGGACATGTTCGCCTACAGCCGCGACATCGACGACAGCCTGGTGCTGGCCGCCGGGGTGCCGTCGCGTTGGCTGGAAGGCAAGGGCGTCGGCGTGCAGGGCCTGCGCACGCCGAACGGTCAGCTCAACTACGCACTGGTCCGCAATGACAAGCAGCTCACCCTGACCGTGTCGGCCGGCCTGATTCCGCCCGCCGGTGGCGTGGTGTTGCCATGGCCGTACAGCGGCGAGCCGGGCGCCACCACCATCAACGGTGAGCCAGCGCAATGGGTGGGCGGCGAGCTGCGGGTGATGCAGGTGCCGGCCAAGGTCGAGATCGAGATTCCGGCATCGGTACGCCGGGCGGAACGCAAGGCACCGTAATGCGGCAGATGATGAGGATGAGGCGCGGCCTGCTGGCCGCCGTGCTGGCGTTCGCGCCGGTGGTCGCGATGGCGCAGGCCGCAGGGGCAGGGGCCGGGCAGGAGATGACCATGGTCACCTTCAACCTGCACCACGACCGGGAAAACTGGCCGGCCCGCCGCCAGGTGATCCTGCGGGAGCTGCAGGCCCTGCAGCCCGATGCGATCGCGTTGCAGGAGGTGATCCAGAAGCCCCATGTGCGCAACCAGGCCGCGTGGCTGGCGCGCAAGCTGGGCTATGAGTACCAGTTCGTTTCCACCGATCCGCCGGGGCGTTTCAAGCGCTATGGCAATGCACTGCTGACCCGGCGCCCGGTGCTGACGCGCAACGACCACCTGCTGGCACCGATCAACGACTACCGCACCGTGGCGCATCTGCGCATCGATGTGGACGGTCGGCCGGTCAACGTCTATGCCACGCACTTGAACGAGCGCTCGGACGAGGTGGGCAGCCGCATCCGCGGCGAGCAGGTGGCCGATCTGCTGACGTTCATCGCGCAGACCGCAGGTGATGCGCCGGTGGTCGTGGCCGGGGACTTCAATGCGCTGGTGGATGCAGGCGATCTGAGCGAGCTGCGCAATCACTACGGCGACAGCTACGGCAGCGTGCACGTCAACAACGAGCTGGCCCAGGTCAGCACGCTCAACCGCCATTACTACGATGCACCATCGCGCATCGACCATATCTTCTTCCAGCAGGATCGCCTGCTTGCCCGCGAAGCGAAGCTCCTGTTCGATCAGCCGTACGCCGATGGCCGCTGGGCCTCGGATCACTACGGCGTGTGGACCCGGCTGCAGTTCGCGCCGGGTACCGGCAACGCTGGCGCGACGACGCCCTGAGGCGCGCGCCGCGTCGCCGGTGATGGTGTAGTGCGCTACCGGTTGCCTCCACGGATGACGTGGATCTGCCCTTGATGCGACCGATCCGGGATCCACGCATGGCGTGGATCTACCCTTGCTGCATCCCGCGGCCTGTGTAGATCCACGCCGTGCGTGGATACGCTCAACGCCGCCATCATGACTGCCTGACCCGCGCCGCTGGCTCCGCCATCCAACCGCCCAAACGCAGACAGCGGCCCGAAGGCCGCTGTCTGTTTGTTGCGTCACTCACCCAGGATCAGAGCGTGTCTTTCTTTTCCTGGTCGGCCTTGTCGCCTTCGTCGGCCTGCGGGGCATCGGTGGGGATGTCCTCGCGGGCCTCGGCCTGGGCGGCCTGTTCGGCGGCATTGGTGGTGGCCGGGGTTTCGCTGGCGGTCGCACCGAACAGCTGGCCGTTATGCACGACCGGGCCGGCCGGGGCCGATTCGGTGCGTGCCGGCGGCGCTGCCGGCTGTGCCGGGGCCTGGGTCGCATCGACGGCATCCAGCATGCTGGTCTGCACCGGTGCGGCGGTCGGCTCCTTCACTTCTTCCGGGGCGGTCTCGACGACCGGGGCCGACGGAGCAGCGACCGGAGCCGGAGCTGCCGGAGCAGCCACCGGAGCCGGAGCCGCCGGAGCAACCACCGGGGCCGGAGCCACCGGAGCAGCGACCGGGGCCGGAGCTGCCGGAACCGGAGCCGCCGGAGCAGCCACCGGAGCCGGAGCCGCCGGAACCGGAGCCGCCGGAGCAGCCACCGGAGCCGGAGCCACCGGAGCAGCCACCGGTTCAACCACACGCGGTGCTTCCACCGGTGCAGCCGGCTGCGCAGCGGCCGGGGTCGGCTTCGGGCTTTCCACGAACGGCACCGGGTCGTTGTAGGAGGCCGGGGCCTTCTCGGCGACCGGTTCGGCTGCCGGGGCAGTGGCCTTTTCAACGACCGGGGTCGGTGCCTTTTCGGCGACCGGTGCTGCCACCGGCGCCGGGGTCGGCTCGGTGTGGCCCGCCGTCACGACCGGGCTGCTGACCACCGCCGCCGGAGCGGCAGCGGCGACAGCGGCTGCCGGCGCCGGGCGCGGGGCCTGGACCTGGGCAGGGGCAGCGGCCGGCGCGTTGCCGGATTCGTCGTCGAACTCGAACTCCGGCTGCGGCTGACCATGGTTGGCGACCTGGCGCTCGGCCGGGGCGGCGGTGTCGCCGTCCTGATCGCCATCCTGATCGTCGCCCTCGTCATCCAGACCGTTCTCGTCACCATTGAGGCCATCGCTGCCGGCGGCCTGCTCACCGTTGCCACGACGACGACGACGGCCACCGCGACGACCGCGACGACGACGCGAAGCGCCTTCGCCGGTACCGTCTTCGGCGTTGGCCGGGGCGTCACCCTGTTCGGTGGCCTCGCTCACTGCAGCCTGCGCGTCCTCGGCCACAACGGCCTTGGTCGCGTCCTGCGCGTGGGCAGCCGATGCAGCAGCATCGGTGGCGACCACGGCAGCGGCGGCGATCACCGCGGCATCGGCGGCGACCGGGGCAGCGGTGGTCGGCTTGGGTGCATCGGCCTGCGGCTGGCGCGCGGGCTTTTCGCTCACGGCCGGCTTGTCGCCGTCATTCTGCTGGGGCTTGGCCTGGCCGTTCTGGCCCTGCTTCTGCTTCAGCTTCGGCTGCTGCTGGTCATTGCGCGCTTCATTGCGCGGCTTGGCCGGCTGCTGCTCGTTGCGCGGCTTGCCCTGGCTGGGCGCCTGCACCTGTGCTGCGTTGCCATTGGCCGGTGCGGCGGTGTCCTGGCGGCGCTCGTCACGACGCTCGCCCTTCGGGCCGCGCTCGCCACGCTCACCACGGTCTTTGCCACGGCCCTGCGCCTGCGCATTGCCGTTACCGCCGCGCTCACCACGCTCATCGCGGCGGCCGTTGCGGTCCTTGCCGTTGCGGTCCTTGTTGCGACCGTTGCGGTTGCCGTCCTGGCCCGGGCGGCTGCTCGGCTGCGGTGCGGCGGCCGGGGCCGGTTCGCCACCGAAGATGCGCTTGAGCCAACCCACCACGCCGGTGGCGGCCGGGGCGGCCACGGGGGCGGCGACCGGGGCCGGTGCGGCCACCGGTTCCGGGGCTTCACGCACCGGGGCCGGCTGGCTGTGCTTGACCTGGGTCACCACCGGGGCGACCGGGATGTTCAGCTGGGCCTTGGTCAGTGCATGCACCGGCAGCTTGCGCGGGGTGCCGCGCTGGTAGCTCGGCTTGCCGCTCTCTTCGCCCAGCTCGTTCTCGCGCAGGCGGGTCACTTCGTAATGCGGGGTGTGCAGCTGCTCATCGGCCACGATCACGATCGGCGCGTCATGGCGCTGCTCGATCTCACGCAGCGCGCTGCGCTTTTCGTTGAGCAGGTAGTTGGCGATCTCGACCGGGGCCTGGACCAGCACCTGCCCGGTGTTCTCCTTCATCGCATGCTCTTCAGCCACGCGGATGATGGACAGCGACAGCGACTCGACGCTGCGCATGCGGCCATGGCCATCGCAACGCGGGCAGACGATCTGGCTGGATTCGCCCAGGCTCGGGCGCAGGCGCTGGCGGCTCATTTCCATCAGGCCGAAGCGCGAAATGCGGCCCAGCTGCACGCGCGCACGGTCGTACTTGAGCGCGTTCTGCAGGCGGTTCTCGACTTCGCGCTGGTGCTTGTTGGAGGCCATGTCGATGAAATCGATGACCACCAGGCCGCCCAGGTCGCGCAGGCGCAGCTGGCGGGCCACTTCTTCAGCCGCTTCCAGGTTGGTCTGGAAGGCGGTGTCCTCGATGTCGCTGCCCTTGGTGGCGCGCGAGGAGTTCACGTCGATGGCGGTCAGCGCTTCGGTCTGGTCGACCACGATCGAGCCGCCGGACGGCAGGCGGACATTGCGCTCATACGCGCCTTCGATCTGCGATTCGATCTGGAAGCGGTTGAACAGCGGGATGTCGTCCTTGTAATGCTTGAGCTTGCGCAGGGTCTGCGGCATCACCTGCTGCATGAACTCCTGGGCGGTCTCGTACAGCTCCTCGGTGTCCACCAGGATCTCGCCGACATCAGCGCGCAGGTAGTCACGCAGGGCGCGCACGATCAGGCGCGATTCCTGGTAGATCAGGAACGATGCCGGCTTGGTCAGTGCCGCTTCGGCGATCGACTTCCAGACCTGCAGCAGGTAATCCAGATCCCACTGCAGTTCTTCGGCATCGCGGCCGACGCCGGCGGTGCGGATGATCACGCCCATGTCGTCGGGGATGTTCAGCTTGTCCAGCGCGTCTTTCAGCGCGGCACGGTCTTCGCCCTCGATGCGACGCGAGACGCCACCGGCGCTCGGCGAGTTCGGCATCAGGACCATGTAGCGGCCAGCCAGCGAGATGAACGTGGTCAGGGCAGCGCCCTTGTTGCCGCGCTCTTCCTTGTCCACCTGGACCACGACTTCCTGGCCTTCACGCAGCAGCTCGCGGATGCCGGCCTTGTTGTGGTCGACGCCAGCCTGGAAGTAATCGCGGGAGATTTCCTTCAGCGGCAGGAAGCCATGGCGCTCACCGCCGTACTCGACGAAGGCCGCTTCCAGTGAAGGCTCAAGGCGCGTGATGCGGCCTTTGTAGATGTTCGACTTCTTCTGTTCCTTGGACGGCTGTTCGATGTCGATGTCGTACAGCGTCTGGCCATCCACGATGGCTACCCGCAGCTCTTCAGCCTGCGTGGCATTGATCAGCATTCGCTTCATTCTTGCGTTCCTCGCGCGCTGCTACCGCGCGGAACGCCATGGGGTTTCGCTTCTGGTCACGCTTCACCGCCCATCGCGCATGCGCGGGGAGGGCGGTTTGGGTTTCCAGCGCTACGACACCACGGCAGGCCGCGGGAGCGCTTCATTTGTTTTGGTTTGGGTGTAACTGGGCCGGAGGCAGCTTTCAGCCAGGCTGGAGCGCCACAGGGACATGTTCAGCGCGAATGTGTGTCAGACATCCGGCGATGGCCGGGACCGCCGGTGAGCCGCTAACATGGCCGCCCCGGGGGCGGTGGCTGCGCACTGTGCCGGAATCGCGGGAAGTCGGGCTTCTGGCCCAGAGCAACTTCCAACGAAATCAATCCCTTATCTCGCCCGCCGAGTGTAACAGAATAAAAGGCCAATGACCGTTACCGAGCCCACCCCCAAAGCCGCTGAAGCCATGACCAGCGTACGTATCATCACTGTTCCGGCCGACCGTGCCGGGCAACGCCTGGACAACTTCCTGCTCGGCCAGCTCAAGGGTGCACCGCGCAGCCTGATCTACAAGCTCGTGCGAAGTGGTCAGGTCCGCGTCAATGGCGGCCGCGCCAAGGCCGAGCGCAAGCTGGAGGGCGGCGACGAAGTCCGGGTGCCGCCCGTCCGTCTCAACGAAGAGGGCGACAAGGCGGGGCCGCCGGCCGCGTTCATGAAGCGGCTGGAAGATGCCATCGTGTTCGAAGACGATCGGCTGCTGGCGCTGAACAAGCCGTCGGGCGTGGCCAGTCACGGCGGCAGCGGCATCAGTTTCGGCGCCATCGAAACCCTGCGCGCACTGCGGCCGGGCAAGACCCTGGAGCTGGTCCATCGTCTGGACCGGGATACCTCCGGCCTGCTGATCGTGGCCAAGAAGCGCTCGGCCCTGAGCGAGCTGCAGGCGCTGCTGCGTGAAGACCACGGCGCCGGCATCCGCAAGCGCTACCTGACGCTGCTGGCCGGCCGCATGCCCGATGGCACCATGACCGTGGACGCCCCGCTGCACGTGGGCCTGCGCCAAGGTGGCGAGCGCCACGTGCAGGTCAATCCGATCGGCAAGGAGTCGATCAGCCACTTCAAGGTGCTGGAGCGCAAGGGCGGCCATTCGTACTGCGAAGTGCGGATCGAAACCGGCCGGACCCACCAGATCCGCGTGCATGCCCAGCATCTGGGTCATCCGGTGGCCGGTGACGACAAATACGGCGATCCGGACGTCAACAAGCGGCTTCGTGAGCAGATCGGCCTGAAACGCCTGTTCCTGCACGCGGCCTCGCTGGAGTTCGCGCTGGATGCGGGCAAGACCCCTTATCTGATCAATGCGCCGCTGGCCGAGGAGCTGGTCGAGGTGTTGAACCGGCTCAAATAAGGCGGTCAAAGCCGCGCCGAACGGAGGGTAGTGCCGGCCGCTGGCCGGCTCTGCACGATCTCGACCGACAAGGGTAGTGCCGGCCGCTGGCCGGCTCTGCACAATCACGACCGACAAGGGAAGCGCCGGCCAGCGGCCGGCACTACCCGGCGGTGGGGCCCTGCGCCGACGTTACCCGGTTGAAAGGACCCGGAGTTGCCGGGATAGAGCGCCTCGCATCACCACTTGAACAGCACCAGGCTGATCGCCAGGCTGCCCATGCCGGCCACCAGGCCGTACACGGTCTCGTGGCCCTTGGCGTAGCGCTTGGCCGCCGGCAGCAGTTCGTCCAGGGCCAGGAACACCATCACGCCCGAGATGATCCCGAATACCCAGCCGAAGGTGGCATGGTTGAGCACCCCGGACAGGGCGACATAGCCGATCGCCGCACCGATCGGCTCGGCCAGCCCGGACAGCAGGCTGGCGCCGAACGCATAGAACTTGTTCTGGGTGGCGAAATACACCGGCACCGCGATCGCGATGCCCTCGGGGATGTTGTGGATGGCGATGGCGAAGGCCAGCGGCATGCCGACCGAGGGGCTCTCCAGGGTGGCGAAGAACGTCGCCAGCCCCTCGGGGAAGTTGTGCGCGGTGATCGCCACGGCGGTCAGCAGGCCGACCCGCTTGATGTAGGCCTTGTTGTTGTCGCGGAACAGCGGGTCCTGCTTGTCCAGGCTCTCGTGCGGGTTCGGGATCAGGTGGTCGATCACCACGATCAGCAGCACGCCGACCAGGAAGGCCGCGGTGCCGTAGGCGAAGCCCAGTCGGGCGTCATAGGCCTGGGTGAATGAATCGATGGCCTTGTTGAGGATCTCCGTCAGCGAGACGAAGACCATCGCGCCACCGGCAAACGCCAGCCCGAACGCCAGCAGGCGCGGGTTGGGGCGGCGCGAGAACAGCACCATCAGGCTGCCCAGCGCGGTGGCCAGGCCGGCGGCCAGGGTGACCGCCAGGGCGATCCATACGTTTTCAGTGGAAATATCAGGCATCCGCCAACGCGTCCTTGTACGAGAAAAGTGCGCCGTGCGGTCCCCACCTCCCAACCGGGCCGCTGAAATGCGGTGCTCCGTGAGGGCGGTGTTCACCGGGCGCGTGGCGACGCGTCGATCCGACGGGCGCCTTGACGATCCATGATGCGCGGTTTGCGGCGGCTGACCTCAACACCCTGCGGCGATCAGCCGCCGCGACGCAGCCGTTCTTCGATCGCGAAGCACTCGTCCGGCTTGGGTTGCGGCGGATTGAAGCTGACCGGTACCTGGATCGTGGTCGAGACCGTCTGCCCGGCACGGGTGCCCGCCTTGAACTGCCAGGCCTGGACCGCCTTCTGCGCCTGCTCGTCGAGCTGGGCGTTGCCGCTGCCACTGGCGAGCTGGACCTGACTGGGCTGGCCGTCGGCGGCGATGGTGACCTTGAAGGTACTGGTGCCGCCGATCCCCTGGCAGGCCAGTTCGATGGGGTACTCCGGCGGTGGCGTCTTGACCGCGGCGACCTCGGTGGGCGCAGCGACCGGGGCGGCCGGTTGTTCGGGCGTCTTGTTGCAGCCGGCCAGGGCTGCCACGGCAAGGCTGGACAGCACGATGTACTGCAGTTTCATGGGCTTACTCCGTCAGGGCCGAGGCTTTCGCCGCGCAGATGAAGTCGTTTTCGCTCAGGCCACCCACATCATGGGTGGAGAATCGCACCACGGCGCGGTCGTAATGCACGCCCAGGTCCGGGTGGTGGTCTTCGCGATGGGCAACCCAGGCCAGGGCGTTCACGAAGGCCATGGTGCCGTGGTAGTTGTCGAAGCGGAAGGTGCGGGTCAGCGCCTGGCCGGCCTCGGCCAGCTCCCATCCGGGAATCTGGGCCAGCAGCTCGGTGACCCGGGCGGTGCCGAGCTTGTGGTCGCTGCCTTTGCGCGGCACGCAATGGGCCTGCGCCAGCGGAATCAGGTCGGCCATGGGTTCCTCCACATCTGGATGACTGAACAATGCGCGGTCGGGTGTATAAACCGAATGAGCGCATAACAAGGGATTGGCTAGAATAGCCCGATGATCCAGATATCCGACACTGCCCAATCCTATTTCCGCAAGCTGATCGAGCGTGAGGCCGTGCCCGGCATGGGTGTGCGCCTTACCGCCGTCGATGCGGGTACCCCGCGCGCCGATGCCCGCCTGGAGTTCGCCGATCCCGGCGAGCTGCTCGGTGATGAGTGGGCGGTGGACTGCGATGGCTTCACCCTCTACGTGGCCGCCACCAGCGTGGCCTGGCTTGATGGCGCCGAGATCGATTTCGTCACCAACGCCACCGGCAGCCAGCAGCTGACCATCAAGGCGCCGAAGATCAAAGGCGAGGCGCCGACGGAAGGTTCTTCCCTGGTCGAGCGGGTGCGCTGGGTGGTGGAGAACGAAGTCAATCCGCAGCTGGCCTCGCATGGCGGCAAGGTCGCAGTGCAGGAAGTCTCGGCCGAGGGCGTGGTGCTGCTGCGCTTCGGCGGCGGCTGCCAGGGCTGCGGCATGGCCGACGTCACGCTCAAGCAGGGCATCGAAAAGACCTTGATGGGACGTGTGCCCGGCATCACCGCGGTGCGCGACGCGACCGACCACGAGAGTGGCGACGCGCCGTACATTCCCCGCGGCACGGCTGCCTGATCGCGCTGCGTGCCACTGCGCCGGGCTGACGACATCCTCGATTGGCTGCTGGCTCGCCAGCCGGACAAGCGCATTCTCGAAAAAACCACGGGCCTCCCCTATGGGTGGGGCCTGTGGCTGCGCGCGTTGTCGCCATTGCCGCGGCCGTTCCGGCCCAGCGAAGTACTTGCCGAACTGGCCCAGCGTGAGCCGATGCCCGCGGGTGGGCGCCTGCCCGAACTGAGTTTCATCCAGGCGATGCGCCGGCTGCTCTGGCAGGGCTGGGACCCGGCCCCGCGCGATCAGCGTTGGATGCGCTGGACCTCGGCGCTGATCAGCGCGCTGCTGCATCTGATGTTCGCGCTGTTGTTGCTGTGGGTGGCCTTGATCCGCCCGCCAAGCGAGCCCGAACAGGGCGGCGAGAGCGGGCGCGTGCAGGTGGAGTTCGTCGGCCGCGGCACCCCGCAGCAGGAGCAAGGGGCGTCACCGGCCGCTGCCGAGCCGGCCACGGCGGACGCGGCGATCGCTGCGGCGATGGCCAATGCGCAGGCGATGGCGCAGGCCGAGGCGGATGCGCGCACAGCATCGGCCCCGCAGCCGACCGCGGCGCCGGCACCGCCAAGCGAGCCACAACCGGCGCCACCGGCGCCCGCGACGCCGGCGGTGGAGCAGCCCGTCCAGGCGACCGAGGTGGCCCAGGCCACGACCGATTTCGTGGTGCCGCCGACCAGCGTGCCGCGCACCGAAGTACGGGTGATGACGCGCGAGCCGCAGGACATCGCGGTGCGTGAGCGCACCGTGGTCACGGTGGAAGCGCCGACGCCGCGTACCACCGTGCCGGCCCCGCGCACGGCCGAACCGCAATTGCGCACGCCCGAGCTGACCGTGCAGGAGCGGCAGGTCACGGTGGTCCAAGCCCCGACCCCCACCGTGGCCATTGCCGGGCCCCGGGTGGAGGCCACCGTGCCGCAACGTGAGGTGCAGGTGCGCGAACGCGAGATCCGGCCGGTGACCGCGCCGGCGGTGAACGTGGCCACGCTGCCCACGCGCGAGGTGGCCGTACCGGGCCGATCGCCTGAGGTCGCCGTGCGCGAACGCGCGGTGCCCAACGCCGCACCGCGTCCGGCACCGCCATCACCGGCCGCGGCGAGCAGTACGGCGACGGCGCCGGCGGCCGCCAATGCCAGCACGGCGGCCAGCACGTCCACGGCGCCGGCCGCGACCCGCGCCCCGGCGAGCCCATCCAAGGCACCGCCCGGCAGCTGGACCACGCCCAACCGGTCCGATGACTGGGGCGCGGCCAATCATCCGCAGGACGCCGATCTCAATGGCCGTGCCGTCAGTGCGACCCAGGGCAATGGCAGCAGTCTGTTCAAGGCCGATGGCAGTGTGCGCGTTCCCGGCCAGGAGGGTCACGGCAACAGCGAGCGGGGCGCACCGGGCGGCGAGAAAGATGGCTGGAGCAAAGAGCGCATCGCGCAGTCCGGCACCTGGCTCAAGCGCCCGCCGTACGACTACACCCCGACCTCGTTCGACAAATACTGGGCGCCCAACGAATCGTTGCTGGCCGAATGGGTCCGCAAGGGCATCAAGGCGGTGGAGATTCCGATACCTGGCACGAGCTCGTCGATTTCCTGCGTGATCTCCGTGCTGCAGTTCGGCGGCGGCTGTGGCTTGAGCGATCCGAACATGCAGGACCAGCCAGCCATCGCGCGTCCGCCGCCGGACATCCCGTTCAAGAAGGAACTGCAGGAAGACAAAGGCAGCCGATGAGGCGCGGCCTCGGCGGCGGCTAGAGCCACGCCATGCGTGGCTGGGTTTCGGCCGGGTGTCACGGCGCCTCGCAGCCACGCATGGCGTGACTCTACCGGATGCTGGGCGTTACGGTGCGGGGTCCGCGTCCGGTTCCACGTCCGCGTCCTGCAGCGCGACGAACGCCCAGAACGGCACGTTGCTCTCGCCCCAGTAGCGGCTGGCTTCGTCCAGCACATCCAGCAGCGTGTCGAACTCCGCGCCCGCCTCGCTGCGCAGCGCATCGGCGTCGTTGAAGAACAGGGCATAGCCATTGGCCGGCAGCCACGCCAGGTCACGCAGGTTGTCGGTCAGTGCATCCCAGTTGCCGCCAAAGCCGGTCGGGAAGTCCAGGCGGGCGGCCAGCCGCATCAGCAAAGTGCGCTTGTCCTCGCAGCCGGCCAGGTCGATCTGGATCACACGCAGGCCGGCATCGCGCATCGCCGCCGACAACGGGGCGACATCATCGTTGCCGATCGCATAGATGCCGGCGTTGTTGATGTCGTGCAGGCCCAACTCGAATCCGTCATGCGTCATTGCCAGCTCCCGGCAGGTGGAACGTCGAAACTGCGGAACGTTTCATAGTGATCATCGGTATAGAACCAGCCAGTAGGGGGTGTGCCGCCGGTGACAATGCGCCGTGCGCCGCGATTGCCTGCGCCGGGCGTGTCCACCGTGTATTCGTGGTAATAGCCGCGCGGCCGCTGCGGCAGCCGCTGTTCGCGGTTGCTGAAGATGCTGCCGTCCTGCCGGTGCGGGAACGGGCCGCCACGCTGGATCAGCGCGATGGTGTCGCGCGCTTCGGCCGGCAGGAACGGGGGCAGGGGATCGCGCGTCGTCCGGCTCGATGACGTCGGTGCAGGGGCGGCCGGCGCGCTGTCGGGCTGGGTCAGCGATGGCGCGAACTGCGGCGCGGGCGGGCGCTGGGCCAGCTTGATGGCGGCCAGGCCTCCCACCAGCAGCACGATGGCGATCAACAACAACAGCGGCTTGCGCATGAGGGGCCAGCGAAGAGGGGCGAGGCCACTACTCTACTGCGATCGTCGCCCGGCACGGTGAGGCCCAGCCGAACAGGCATGCTGCACCGCGGGGCCTGCGCCGCAGCGGCGTACACCGTCACTGTCGCGTAACGCGCCCGACACGCCATCGACCACGCAGGACGAAGTTTCCTTTACATCGCCCTTGGTAAGCTTGTCGGCCATCCCCATCATCGACTCCGCAACGCCCGGTCTTTGCCGGGTGAGTGAGCTACCAGGAGAACCACATGGCCTATACCCTCCCCAAGCTGTCCTACGCCTACGACGCGCTCGAGCCGCATATCGACGCAGCGACGATGGAAATCCACCACACCAAGCATCACCAGACGTACATCAACAACGTCAACGCTGCGCTGGAAGGCACCGAATATGCCGACCTGCCGGTGGAAGAGCTGGTCAAGAAGACCAAGTCGCTGCCGGAAAACCTGCAGGGCGTCGTGCGCAACAACGGCGGCGGCCATGCCAACCACACTCTGTTCTGGACCGTGATGTCGCCCAACGGCGGCGGCGCTCCGGTCGGTGACGTCGCCAAGGCGATCGATTCGCAGCTGGGCGGTGTCGAGAAGTTCAAAGAGGGCTTCACCAAGGCCGCGCTGACCCGCTTCGGCAGCGGCTGGGCCTGGCTGAGCGTCACCCCGGACAAGAAGGTCGTGGTGGAAAGCAGCGCCAACCAGGACAGCCCGCTGATGGACGGCAACACGCCGATCCTGGCCCTGGACGTGTGGGAACACGCGTACTACCTGAAGTACCAGAACCGTCGCCCGGAATACATCGGCGCGTTCTTCAACGTCGTCGACTGGAACGAAGTCGAGCGTCGTTACCAGGAAGCCATCGCCTGATCGGCACGGTCACCTGAAACACCAACGGCCAGGCAGTGATGCCTGGCCGTTTTTCGTTGCGCCCCCGCAAACGGTGCCGGTCAGGGCGCGCTGGTGCTTTCCGGCGTCTGCAGGCGCAGGGTAGCCATGGTGCCCAGCCGCATCGCCGCAGCGTCGCCCTCGCTGGCCGGCAGCTTGATGCTGTCCTGGCGGATGCCGCCGAAGTGCTTCACCTGGAACAGCACGTCCAGGCCGTGGCCCCGTGCCGCGCCGGCCAGCGACGGCGGATCCACGCGTTCGCCGGGGTTCTTGCGGGCCGGCTGGAAGCCCGGGGTACTTCCCACCAGCTCGGTGATCTCGGCCGAGAAGTCGCCGGCGATCAGCGAAGGCAGGCCGTCGGCGGTCGCGCCGATCCAGGTCATCAGATCGGTGGTCTGGTGCCGGCGGATCTGCGCGTCGTCCGGTTCCGGGCGCAGCCGGGCCACGTAGATGTTGATCAGTTCCTCGCGCAGCTTGACCCGCAGCATCCCGGCCGCGCTGAACTGCCCCGGCGGGTGCAGCAGGGTGACGGCGTCATCGGTCACCGGCAGCCGGGTCAGCATGGCGCTGCCGTGGCGCAGCGGCTGGCTGGGCGGATCGGCAGTGACGAAATCGCAGCTGTAGCGCAGCCGGCTGGCCAGCCAGCAGGCGGGGTTGCGGCCCTGGGTCTGCAGCACCCGCTGCACCGCGATCACGTCCGGCTGCATCGACTCCAGCAGCTGCAGCACCTGGTCACGCCGCTGTTGCCATTGGGCATCGTCCTGGGTCGGCAGTTCCAGCGTAGCGATCTTCAGCGAGGGCAGGGCGTCCTCGGCCTGGCGCGCGTGCGCGCCGGCGGCGGGCGCGGCCAGCAACAGCAGCAGGATCCAGCCTGTCCAACCTCGGGTCCCACCGGTGATGTGCGTGCGCATAACGATAAGTTTACGCTTTCGCCGTCGAGGATCCGTGACACGGGTGCCATCGCGCGGATGGGATTCCCGCCCGCCTGCCATGTCCGGTGGCCCCTGTCATGCAGCTGTGCAGCGTGCGCTGGGGTAGGGGCTTCCGGTAATCTTGGTCCTTTCGTGTTCGCAGGACAGCCCCACAGGATGAGCAATATCGCAGCCGCCAGCGCCGGCAAAGGAAAGATGCCGCGCCAGATTCCCTACATCATCGGCAATGAGGCCTGCGAACGCTTCAGCTTCTATGGGATGCGCAACATCCTGGTGCAGTTCCTGATCACCTCGCTGCTGTTGCAGGAGATCACGGCCGATGGCCGGGCCGGCGAGGCCAAGGACATCATGCACAGCTTCATGATCGGCGTGTATTTCTTCCCGCTGCTCGGTGGCTGGCTGGCCGACAAATTCTTCGGCAAGTACCACACCATCCTGTGGTTCAGCCTGATCTACTGCGCCGGCCACGCCTGCCTGGCCATCTTCGAAGACAGCCGCCAGGGTTTCTTCGTCGGCCTGGGCCTGATCGCGCTGGGTGCCGGCGGCATCAAGCCGCTGGTGGCCTCGTTCATGGGCGACCAGTTCGACCAGAGCAACAAACACCTGGCCAAGGTCGTGTTCGACGCCTTCTACTGGATCATCAACTTCGGCTCGCTGTTCGCCTCGCTGCTGATTCCGCTGGCGCTGAAGAACCTGGGTCCGTCGTGGGCCTTCGGCATCCCGGGCATCCTGATGTTCGTGGCCACCTTCGTGTTCTGGATGGGCCGCAAGCGCTACGTGCTGGTGCCGCTGCCGCCGAAGGACCCGCATTCGTTCGGCAACGTGGTGCGCACGGCGCTCTCGGCGCACGCGCCGGGCAAGGGGCGGCCGGGCCGTACCCTGGCCATTCTGGGCGCGGTGCTGGCCGTGGCCTCGATGGGGCTGGTGGGCAGCCTGGGCATCGTGATCTGCCTGTGCATCGCGCTGGTCCTGCTGCTGGCCGGTATCGGCGGTGGCACCTGGATGCAGCTGGACCGCGCCCGGGCGGTGCACCCGGCCGAGGCCGTGGAGGGCGTGCGTTCGGTACTGCGCGTGCTGGTGATCTTCGCGCTGACCACCCCGTTCTTCTCGCTGTTCGACCAGAAGGCCTCGACCTGGGTCCTGCAGGGCCAGCAGATGGCGATGCCGAGCTGGTTCACCGCCTCGCAGATGCAGGCGCTGAACCCGCTGCTGGTGATGATCCTGATCCCGTTCAACAACCTGGTGCTGTACCCGATGCTGCGCCGCTTCGGCTTCGAGCCGACCGCGCTGCGCCGGATGACCGCCGGCATCGCCTTCAGCGGCCTGGCCTGGATCGTGGTCGGCGGTATCCAGGTGATGATGGATGGTGGCAACGTCATGTCCATCTTCTGGCAAATGCTGCCGTACGCGCTGCTGACCTTCGGTGAAGTGCTGGTCTCGGCCACCGGCCTGGAGTTCGCCTACAGCCAGGCGCCGCAGGCGATGAAGGGCGTGGTGATGAGCTTCTGGAACCTGACCACCACCATCGGCAACCTGTGGGTGCTGCTGTCCAACGCGGCGGTGCGCAACGACACGGTGACCCACCAGATCGCCAGTACCGGCTTGAGCGAGGCGGCGTTCCTGATGTTCTTCTTCGCCGGCTTTGCGTTCCTGGCGGCGTTGGCCTTCGGTTGGTATGCCAAGCGCTATCGTATGGTCGACAACTACCGCACCGCCTGAGCCTGACATGACCCCAGTCAACCTGCTGCTGATCGCCATCACCGTCATCGTGTCGTGGATGGCGTTCAAGAACCGCGCGCTGGCCGACCGCCTGATCCTGTGGCCGCCGGCAGTGGACCGCAACCGTCAGTACGATCGCCTGATCACCTACGGGTTCATCCACGCCGATCTGTCCCACCTGGCGTTCAACATGATCACGCTGTTCTTCTTCGGCGGCTTCATCGAACAGGTGATGCTGCAGTTGAGCGGCAGCTACCTGACCTATCCGGCGTTCTACCTGGGTGCGTTGCTGGTCTCGATCCTGCCCAGCTACCTGAAGAACCAGAAGAATCCGAACTACCTCAGCCTGGGGGCATCGGGCGCGGTCTCGGCAGTGCTGTTCGCCTTCATCCTGATCAAGCCGTGGTCGATCATCCTGGTGCTGTTCATTCCGGCCCCGGCGATCATCTATGCGGTGTTCTACGTGGGCTACAGCATCTGGATGGACCGCCGTGGCGGCGACCGCATCAACCACAGCGCGCACCTGGCCGGTGCGGCCTTCGGCGTGCTGTTCATGCTGGCCATGCAGCCGAGCATCTTCAGCCACTTCCTGCGTGAGCTGAGCAACCCGACCTTCCGCCTCGGCGGTTGATTCGGCGCGTACCGACCAACGGTCGGTACCTACGTCGTCGCGCTGGGGGGCGGGTGTACCGACCCACGGTCGGTACCTACCGACGGTGGGTCGATGCGTCGTCGCGTCGGGGGGGAGCTCACGACCGTTGGTCGTGAGCCCGGCAACCGTCAGGCGGCTTTCTTGCCGTCCACGCCATAGGTGCTGAGCAGCCGGGCGTAGACCTCGTGGTTGATCTGGTCGAATTCCCAGCCCTGGGTCTGGCCGTTCACGGCCAGCTGGAACAGGCCCTCGAGCAGGGAGCTGTCGGCATCGCCGTGGGCGGCGGGGGCAGGTGCGGTGTTGTCCATGCGGACCTCCGGAAGAGCGGGTGCGTGCAGGCAGGTCTTCGCAAAAGCCATGCCAGCTTTTACGCCCTGTCCGGATCCGATATCGGCGTGGCGGCTCCAGCCTTTAGGGCCGGATGTGACGCGCCACGTCGCTGCTTGCCCCTGTTCAGGCTTCACGCGATCATGGCGGCCGGCTGCGCACTATCGCTGCAGTCGCCGCAGGAGACACCGCTCATGGCTTCGGTCACGCCGCCCGGACTGGCTTACGAGGTGGAGCACGATCTGGCCCATCACCGGTTCCAGGCCCGGGTCAAAGGGCATCTGGCGCTGCTGGATTACCAGATCAAGCGCAAGCGGATGATCATCACCCACACCGAGGTGCCCGAGCCGATCGCCGGCCGCGGCGTGGCCGGTGAGTTGACCAAGGTGGCGCTGCGCTACGCGCGCGAACACAGATTCAAGGTAGTGCCTGCCTGCGCGTACGCTGAAGCGTTCCTGCAGCGGCACGAGGAGTACGACGACCTGCTGGTCCGATGAGGGCAGCGGGTCATGCCTCAGGGATGGCTGATCATGATGGTGGGTTACAACAAGGGGATTTCAGGATGAACATCGCAGGAAACCGTTGCGCGCTGCGCACCAGCGCGTTGGCCTTGGCTATGGGCTTGGTGGTGGTGGCAGGCTGCAAGCGCGACGGTGACGCACAGGCGCCGGTGGCAGCGGCCGATACCGCCGCCGAACCGGCTGCACCGACGGCGACGCCGGATGCGCCGGTCGAGCTGCGCGACGTGATCGAGACCTCGCCGCAGGCGGTGGTCGGGATTACCTATCCGCCGGACATCGCGCGGTATCCGGGCCTGGCCAAGACGCTGGGCAGCTATGCCGACAGCGCCCGGGCCGAGCTGCAGCAGGCGCTGGACGGGCTGGGCAACGACAAGCCGACCATGCCCTACGAGCTCTCGCTGACCTTCGAGAAGGTGCTGGAGACGCCGCAGCTGGTGGTGGTGACCGCCGATGGCAGCCGTTACACCGGTGGCGCCCACGGTGAGCCGCTGGTGGCACGCTTCGTATGGCTGCCGGAGCAGCAGCAGATGCTGACCGCCGACAAGCTGGTGGCCGATGCCAAGGGCTGGAAGGCGATCAGCGACTACGTGGCCGACCAGCTGCGCGAACGCGTGGCCACGCGCCTGAGCGGCGATGAGATGGAGCCTGCGCAGATGCAGGAATCCCTGCGCAACGCCAGCCGGATGATCGCCGATGGCACCGGGCCCAGCGCGGACAACTTCAGCCAGTTCCAGCCGCTGACCGGTTCCGACGGACGCATCTCTGCGATACGCTTCGTGTTCCCGCCCTACCAGGTAGGGCCGTACTCGGACGGCACGCAGACCGTGGACGTCCCGGCCGCCGTGCTGGTGCCGCACGTGGGTCAGGATGTCGCGGGGTTGTTCGCCCGGGGCTGATCGACGGAGGCGATGTGGACGCTGGGCTGCAACGACGGGTCACGGGGTTGCTGCACGAAGCGGGGGTCACCGTTGACGGTGACCAGCCGCAGGACATCACGGTGCACGACCCGCGCTTCTATGCACGGGTCATGGCCCAGGGCTCGCTGGGCCTGGGCGAGAGTTACATGGAGGGGCAGTGGGATGCCCGCGCGCTGGACGACTTCCTCTTTCATCTGATGCAGGCGCATCTGGACGAACGCGTGCACGGCTGGCGCGATCTGGCCGATGCGATCAAGGCGCGGGTGTTCAATCTGCAGGCCGGCGCCGGCAGTTTCGAGGTCGGCCGTCGCCATTACGACCTGGGCAATGATCTGTACGAGGCGATGCTCGGCCAGCGGCTGGTCTACAGCTGCGGTTACTGGCGCGAAGCTGCGGACCTGGACACGGCGCAGGAGGCCAAGCTCGATCTGATCTGCCGCAAGCTGGGCCTGCGCCCCGGCCAGCGCATTCTGGATATCGGCTGCGGGTGGGGCGAGGCGCTGAAGTTCGCGGCCGAGCGCTATGGCGTCTCCGGCGTCGGCGTGACGATCTCGCAGGAGCAGGCGGACTATGCGCGGCAGTTGTGCGCGGGGTTGCCGGTGGAGATACGGTTGCAGGACTACCACGACGTGGAGGAGTCCTTCGACGCGATCCTGTCGGTGGGGATGTTCGAGCACGTGGGCGACAAGAACTATCGCGGGTACTTCGAGCTGGCGCGGCGCTGCCTGCGGCCGGAAGGATTGTTCCTGCTGCATTCGATCGGGAGCAATCTGTCGCGGCATCGCACCGACCCGTGGATCGCAAAGTACATCTTCCCGAACTCGATGCTGCCCTCGGCGGCGCAGGTGACCGACGCGTTCGAAGGGGTGTTCGTGCTGGAGGACTGGCACAACTTCGGCACCGATTACGACCGGACCCTGCAGGCGTGGCGGGCCAACATCGAGGCGGCGTGGCCGCGCCTGGATGCGCAGCGGTATGACGAACGGTTCCGCCGGATGTGGCGGTTCTATCTGGCCGGTTCGATGGCGAGTTTCCGCTGCCGGCATGCACAGTTGTGGCAGCTGGTGTTGTCGCCCAATGGCGTGCCTGGAGGCTACGTAGCGCCACGGTGAGATGAGCTGGCGGCACAAAAAAAACGCCCGGCGGTGCCGGGCGTTTTTCGTTGTGCACGTCGTTGAGGCGGACGCTTACTTCTTGCCGTCACCCGAGGTCAGGCCGCGCTTTTCGAGCAGCGGCTCGATCTGCGGGGCATGGCCGGCGAAGTTCTGGAACAGTTCCATTGCATCCACGCTGCCGCCCTTGGAAAGCAGGGTCTGGCGGAAGTGATCGCCGTTCTTGCGGCTCAGGCCGCCGTTTTCGCGGAACCACTTCTGGGTATTGGCGTCGAGCACTTCAGACCAGATGTAGGCGTAGTAGCCGGCCGAGTAGCCGCCCATGATGTGGCTGAAGTACGGGGTCTTGTAGCGCGGCGGGACCGGCGCGTAGAAGATGCCGTCCTTGGCCAGGGCCTCGGCTTCGAACTTCATCACGTCCTTGGCGGCCGGGACCTGGTCCGGACCGATCTGGTGCCAGCGCTGGTCGAGCATGGCCGCACCGAGGTATTCGGTGGTGGCGAAGCCCTGGTTGAACTTGGCGGCGGCGACGACCTTGTCGAGCAGGGCCTGCGGCATGGCCGTGCCGTTCTGGTAGTGCTTGGCGTAGTTCTTCAGGATGACCGGGTCATCGGCCCACATCTCGTTGACCTGCGAGGGGAACTCGACGAAGTCGCGCGGCACCGAGGTGCCCGAGAAGTAGGGGTACTTCACGTTCGAGAACATGCCGTGCAGGGCGTGGCCGAATTCGTGGAAGGTGGTGGTCACTTCATCCCAGGTCAGCAGGGTCGGCTTGCCGGCCGGCGGCTTGGGGATGTTGAGGTGGTTGGCGACCACCGGCTTGAAGCCGGTCAGCTCGGACTGCGAGACGTACGAGTTCATCCACGCACCGCCGCGCTTGGAGGCGCGTGCGTACGGGTCGAAGATGAAGATCGCCAGCTGGCTGCCGTCGGCATCGAACACGTCATAGACGGTGACGTCGTCGTGGTAGACCGGCAGGTCGGTGCGCTGCTTGAAGGTCAGGCCGAACTCGAGCTGGGCGGCGTGGAAGACGCCGTTTTCGAGCACGTTCTTCATTTCGAAGTACGGCTTGAGCTGGGATTCGTCGAAGTTGTACTTGGCCTGGCGGACCTTCTCGCTGTAGAACGCCCAGTCCCATGCTTCCAGCTTGAAGGTGGGCTTGCCGGCGGCCTTCTGTTCCTTGTCGATCATCGCCTGCAGGTCGGCGGCTTCACGCTTGGCGTTGGCGACGGCGGCCGGGGCGAGCTGGCCGAGCATGGCGTTGACCGCTTCGGGGGTCTTGGCGGTCTGGTTGGTCAGGTTGTAGGCGGCGAAGTTCGCAAAGCCCATCAGCTTGGCCTTGTCGGCACGCAGCTGCATGATGCGCGAGACCAGGGCGGTGTTGTCGTACTCACCGCCGCGGCTGCCGCGGGTGATGGAGGCTTCGTAGATTTTCTGGCGCAGGGCGCGGTTGGCCAGGTTGGTCAGCGGCGGCTGGCCGGTGGTGTTGAGCAGGGTGATGACGTACTTGCCGTCCTGGCCACGGGCCTTGGCGGCTTCGGCAGCGGCGGAGATCTGCTCCTGCGAGAGGCCGTCCAGGTCCTTGACGTCATCGACGGTGATCGCCGAGGCATTCACTTCGGCCAGCACGTTCTGGCTGAACTTGGTGCCCAGGTTGGCCAGCTCGGCGTTCATTTCCTTGAGCTTGGTCTTGTCGGCTTCGGACAGCTTGGCGCCGGCGCGGACGTAGCTCTCGTAGTACTTCTCGACCAGGCGCACGCCTTCGGCGTCCAGGCCGAGCTGGCTGCGGGTGTCATACAGGGTCTGGATGCGGGCAAACAGCTTGCCGTTGAGCGCGATGGCGTCGCTGTGCGCGGCGAAGCGGGCGGAGTAGTCGGCCTGCAGCTTCTTGCGTGCGTCGTTGGTATCGGCACCGACCAGGCTGAAGAACACGGTGGTGGCGCGGTCCAGGGTTTCACCGCTCTTTTCCAGGGCGATGAGGGTGTTGTCGAAGGTCGGCTTGGCCTTGTTGTTGGCGATCGCCTCCACTTCCTTCAGCTGCTGGGCCATGCCGGCGTCGAAGGCGGGGGCGAAGTCGCTGTCCTTGATCTTGTCGAACTGCGGGAAGTGCAGCGGCAGCGGGCTGTCGGCGAAGAACGGGTTGGCCTGCTGGGCGGTGGTCGCGGCCGGGGTGGCGGCGGTGGCGGAATAGGCGGGCAGGGCCAGGCCGAGGGTCACGGCGACGGCGAGGGCAAGACGGGTGGTCAAGGGGAATTCTCCGGTCAGACAAGTCTTTGAGGGTAACCCGGGCCATTGGGGAGCGGCTTGTGTCGAAAGGCATGTTTTGGCCAGGCCAGGGCATAGAGAAGGCTGCAGCCACTGCAAGAGCCAGCCTGGTCGTTGCCGTCCCGAGGCGTAGTGCCGGCCGCTGGCCGGCTCCTCGGCCCACCGGCCGGCTCCTCAGCCCACCAGGCCGAATACGCTGGGCGAGCTAAGATGAGAGGCCTTTCCACCGGAGCCCCTGCCATGACCACTGCCTTCGATTTCCCGTTCGTGGACCTGTCGGGCCAGCCACAGGCGTTGGCGCAGTACCGGGGCAAGGTGTTGTTGCTGGTCAATGTGGCCAGCAAGTGTGGCTTCACGCCGCAGTACGAGGGGCTGGAGGCGTTGTGGCGGGAATTCGGGCCGCGCGGGCTGGTGGTGATCGGGTTTCCCTGCGATCAGTTCGGGCATCAGGAGCCGGGCGATGCGGCGCAGATCGGGGAGTTCTGTTCGCTGACCTATGGGGTCAGTTTCCCGATGTCGGACAAGGTCGAGGTCAACGGCGACGGCGCTGATCCGCTGTGGCAGTGGCTCAAGGCCGAGAAGGCCGGGGTGCTGGGCACGCGGGGGATCAAGTGGAACTTCAGCAAGTTTTTGGTCGGCCGCGATGGGCAGGTGCTGGGCCGCTATGCGCCGACCGACAAGCCCGAGTCGCTACGCGGCGACATCGAAGCGGCGCTGGCGTAACGCCGGGCTCTGCCCGGCTCCGTGATCCCGGTAGTGCCGGCCGCTGGCCGGCTCCTCGCATTACCGGTTCGCCCAACGTTCCAGCCACGCATGGCGTGGCTCTACACCACAGCGGTGGAATCAGCTGCCTGCTTTCCGGTTGCGCACGTCTTCGGGCAGGAGGGCGAGAATGTCGTCGACGATCTTTGGCAGGCTCTGCTCGGAGTAGCCGCGATGCACGCCGGCGATGCTGCCGTCGTGGCCGATGATGAACATGTGCGGGATGGTCTGGATGCCGTACTGGTCGCTGACCTCGCCCTTGGCGTCGTGGATGTAGTCCAGTGGCGGGGCCTTGCGGCTGCGGGCGATGGCGGCGAAATCGGCGCGCGGTTCCTTCAGGTTCACCGCGTAGACCTGCAGCGCGTCATGCCCGATGACCTTCTGCAGCTGGCCCAGGATCGGCAGTTCCTTGCGGCACGGGCCGCACCACGAGGCCCAGAACGTGACGATGACGACCTTGCCGCGCTGGCTGGCCAGGTCCACCACATTGCCCTGGCGGTCCTTGCCCAGGATCTGCGGCGGGATATCGCCGGCTCTCGGTGAGGGCGTCGCGGGCACGGCGGCGCTGGCAGCCAGGCTCATGGCGAGCAGCAGGCAGGCGAGGGCGGGGCGGATCTTCCTGATCATCGGTACGGCTCCAGGTCAGGCCCGGCCGTTGCCGGGCTGACGCGGAATATAGCCCAACGTGCATGCGATCGTTGCCGCGAGAGCCGACCAAGGGTCGGCTCTGCCCGGCAGGGCCGCGGTCGGCGAATCAGCTCCGTAGAGCCGGGCTCTGTCCGGCTGGCGCGCAGGCTGGTCGATCAGCCGCGCGGAGCCAGGCGCCGCGATTACTTTTCGACGAAGGCGCGTTCGAAGACGTAGTGGCCCGGGGTGCCGATGCGCGGCGAGGTCTGGAAGCCGCGGCTGTCCAGCACGGTGCGCAGGTCGGCCAGCATCTGCGGGCTGCCGCAGATCATGGCGCGGTCGTTTTCCGGATCCAGCGGCGGCAGGCCGAGGGTCTTCTGCATCTCGCCGCTTTCCATCAGCGAGGTCAGGCGGCCCTGGTTGGGGAAGGCTTCGCGCGTGACGGCCGGATAGTAGAGCAGCTTGTCGCCGATCATCTCGCCGAGGAATTCGTGCTCGCGCAGTTCCTTCTCGAACAGCTCGCGGTAGGCCAGGTCCTTTTCGTAACGCACGCCGTGGGTGAGGATCACCTTGTCGAAGCGCTCGTAGGTTTCCGGGTCCTTGATCACCGACAGCCACGGCGCCAGGCCGGTGCCGGTGCCGAGCAGGTACAGGTGCTTGCCCGGGTGCAGGTCGCTGATCAGCAGGGTGCCGGTAGGCTTCTTGCCGACCAGCACCTTGTCGCCCGGCTTGATGTGCTGCAGGCGCGAGGTCAGCGGGCCGTCCTGCACCTTGATGCTGAAGAACTCCAGGTTTTCTTCCCAGTTGGCACTGGCGATGGAGTACGCGCGCAGCAATGGGCGCGCTTCGGTTTCCAGGCCGATCATCACGAACTGGCCGTTCTCGAAGCGGAAGCCGCTGTCGCGGGTCGTGGTGAAGCTGAAGTAGGCGTCGGTCCAGTGACGGACCTCAAGCACCGTTTCGGCGCCAAAAGCGGAAGACATGGGGGTGGGGTTCTGGTCGGTTTCGTCGGGTCTAGTTTATCTCAAATGAGATAAATTCTCATTGACTGGCCGGACAGGCCTGTCGTGTCTGGGTTTCAGCGGTAACCGGCCGCCTGCAGTTCGAACAGTTCGGCATACCGGCCGCCCTGGGTCATCAGCTCGGCATGGGTGCCGCTGGCCTCGATCCGGCCGCCGGCCAGCACCAGGATGCGGTCGGCCATGCGCACCGAGGAAAAGCGGTGCGAGATCAGCACCGCAGTGCGATTGTCGGACAGTTCCTTGAAGCGCTGGAACACCTCGAACTCGCTGCGCGCATCCAGCGCCGCGGTCGGTTCATCCAGGATCATGACCTGCGCATCGCGCATGTAGGCCCGCGCGATCGCAATCTTCTGCCACTGGCCACCGGACAGGTCCACGCCCATCTTGAAGCGGCGGCCGATCAGCTGGTCGTAGCCACCGGGCAGGCCGGCGATCACCTCGTCGGCCATGCCGCGCCGGGCGGCGTCGCGGATGCGGGCGTCGTCGCCCATCGCCTCGACCAGGCCGACGCCGATGTTCTCGCCGGCGCTGAGGTTGTAGCGCACGAAATCCTGGAAGATCACGCCCATGTTGGCGCGCAGGTCATCCAGGTCGTAGTCGCGCAGGTCGCGGCCATCGAGCAGGATGCGGCCTTCATCGGGGTCGTACAGGCGGGCCAGCAGCTTGACCAGGGTGGTTTTGCCGGCACCGTTCTCACCCACCAGCGCCAGAACTTCACCGGCACGCAGGTCGAAATCCAGATGCCGCACCGCCCAGCTTTCGGCGTCGGGATAGCGGAAACCGACGTTCTCGAACACGAAGCCCTGGGTGATCGGCTGCGGGATGGCGATGGCATCCGGGCGCGAGTGGATTTCCGGTTCGATCTGGAAGAACGAGAACAGATCGTCCAGGTACAGCGCCTGGCCGGCAACCTGTGAAAAGCCGATCAGCAGGCCTTCCAGCAGCTGGCGCAGGCGCAGGAAGCTGCCGGCCAGGAAGGTGAGGTCGCCGATCGAGAAATCGCCGCGCACGGTGCGCCAGGCGATGTAGGCGTAGGCGGCGTAATAGCCCAGCGTACCGAGTGCTGCCAGCAGCGTGCCCCAGATCGCACGCTTGCGGGCCAGCGCACGGTTGGCGAGATAGAACTTCTCGGCCAGTAGCTTGTAGCGATCGATCAGGAAGCGATGGAGGTTGAAGATCTTCACCTCCTTGGCAGTCTCCACGCTGGCCCCGATCTGGCGCAGGTACTCCAGCTGTCGGCGCTCGGGCGTCCACTGGAAGTTGAGGCTGTAACCGGCTGCGTTGAAGTGCGATTCGCCGATGAAGGCCGGTATCAGTGCCACCGCCAGCAGCAGGATCAACCACGGCGCGTACACGATCAGGCCGACCGCGAGGCTGGCCACCGTGATGCTGTCCTGCACCTGGCCGAACAGCTGGCTCATCAGGTTCATCCGGCCCATGGTCTGGCGCCGTGCCCGGTCCAGTTTGTCCTGCAGGTCGGGGTCTTCGAAATCCTCCAGGTCCAACTCGGCGGCGTGTTCCATCAAGCGCACGCTGGTGACGTTGGTGAACAGCTCCGACAGCAGGGTATCGGCGTAGCTGACCATGCGGCCAAGCAGGTCCGAGGCCATCGCCAGGCCGAACTCGAGCGCGAGCAGGCCCAGCAGGGGATTGAGCAGGCCAGTGGACAGCGCCTCGCCGAACGGCGGGAAGCCGGCATCATGCTGGCTGAGCTGCACGGCGGCATCGATGATCAACTTGCCGACGTACAGCATCGCCACCGGCAGCAACGCGCGGATCACGCGCAGGCCGAGGCTGGCCAGGGTCAGCCCCGGGCTGGTCTGCCAGACCTGGCGCAGGAACGGGGGCAGGTTGCGCATCGCATTGACGCGCTCACGCAGGCTGGGATTCTTCTGGCCGGGTGCACCGGCAGCGGGGGAGGCGGGCATGGGCGGTATTGTGCGCGCCGTGACCGTGGTTGATGCATGAAGTCAGTGCCTGCGCAGATTGCAGACGCGTACGCCCCGCAGAACGGTGCAGCCGGTGCACCGCTACCCGGTGGTAGTGCCGGCCGCTGGCCGGCTCCAGGTGGCACCCAGCATCGTGCGGAGCCGGCCAGCGGCCGGCATTACCCGTTGCTTATGGCAGCGGCGGCAGCAGGCCGGCGCCGAGGCGGTTCCAGGCGTTGATCACCGCGATGCCCATGCTCAGGTCGCTGATGCCCTTCTCATCGAAATGCGGTGCCAGGGCGTCGTAGGCGGCATCGGACGGGGCGGCGCTGCTCAAGCGCGTCAGCGCCTCGGCCCAGCCCAGCGCGGCGCGCTCGCGCGCATCGAAGAAGCGGCTCTCGTGCCAGGCTGGCAGCGTATCGAGCTTGCGCGGTTCGATGCCGCCCTTGCGCAGGGTGGTGGCATGCATGTCCATGCAGTAACCGCAGCCATTGATCTGCGAGACACGCAGGAACACCAGTTCCATCAATACGGGGTCGATCGAACTGTCGTGCACGGCCTTGCTGGTGGCGAGCAGGCCCTTGAAGGCCTCGGCGGCGAGGCGGGTGTATGGAACGCGCGGTGAGGTGGACATCGGGGACTCCATGACGGCCGCAATGGCCGTCTTCATCAGGAGGACGCGCCAGCATCGCGCGCTGTGACAAGGCCGGTGAGTTTTTCCGGATTGAGCACGCTGAGCACGCGCACGATCCGTCCGGCATCGACCGTGATCATCGTCACCGAGTGCAGCTGGTCGCCCGCGAAACGCAGGATCGCCGGCTCGCCATTGACCTGGCCGAGCTGCGCCGGATGCTGGCCGTTGCGGCGCGCGATCGCCCAGTACAGCTGCGCGATGCGCTCGGCGCCGAGCAGGGGGCGGATCGCTGCGGTCACGCGTCCACCGCCGTCGGAGATCATCTCGGCATTGGCATCGAGCAGGGCGCGGATCGCGTCCAGATCACCCTGCTGCGAGGCGGCCATGAAGCGCGCCAGCAGGTCGCGGTGCTGGGCGGGCGAGACCGTGAAGCGTGGGGCGCCGGTCTGCAGTCGCTGCCGCGCCCGGTGCACCAGTTGCCGGCAGTTGGCCGGGGAGTGCTCCAGCAGGGGCGCGATGTCCGGGTAGTCGTAGTCGAACACATCCTTGAGCAGGAAGGCGGCGCGCTCATCCGGCTTGAGCTGCTCCAGCAGTGCCAGGAAAGCCACCGAGACCTCGTCGGCGAGGGCATGGCGCTGGGCCGGGTCCTGCAGCGGGTCCGGGTCCAGGGCGATCTCCAGCGGCTCGGGCAGCCACGGCCCGACGTACTCCACGCGCGCGCTGCGCAGGGCGCGCAGCCGGTCCAGGCCGAGCCGGGTGGTGGCCGTGACCAGCCAGCCCTCCGGGTCGCGGATCACGCCGGTGTCGGCGCCCTGCCAGCGCAGCCAGGCGTCCTGGACGATGTCCTCGGCGTCGCTGCGGCTGCCCAGCAGGCGGTAGGCCAAGGCGAACAGGCGGGGGCGGTGGGTCTGGAAGGTATCGGTCGGGGTCATGCCAGGAGGACGCGGCCGGGCAGGCCGCTGTGACAAGGCGGGGCGCCCACTTTGCACCAAACCCCGCCACCGCGAGCGATTCTCAACGCCGCCGGGCGGTAGTTGTTAAAATCGGCGGTCCAACCCCCGCCAGCCTCCAGCAAGCGAGCAAGTCGTGACATCGATCAAGCAGGAAGACCTCATCCAGTCCATCGCCGACGCGCTGCAGTACATCTCGTACTACCACCCGGTCGATTACATCAAGAGCCTCAACGCTGCCTACGAGCGCGAAGAGTCGCCGGCCGCGAAGGAGGCGATGGCCCAGATCCTGATCAATTCGCGCATGTGCGCCGAAGGCCACCGGCCGATCTGCCAGGACACCGGCATCGTCACCGTGTTCCTGGAAATCGGCATGAACGTGCGCTGGGACGACGCCACCATGGGCGTGGAGGACATGGCCAACGAAGGCGTGCGCCGCGCCTACAACTACCCGGACAACAAGCTGCGCGCCTCGGTGCTGGCCGATCCGGCAGGCAAGCGCGTCAACACCAAGGACAACACCCCCGGCGTGGTCAACGTCAAGGTCGTCCCGGGTGACACCGTGGAGGTGATCGTGGCGGCCAAGGGCGGCGGTTCGGAAGCCAAGAGCAAGTTCGCCATGCTCAACCCGTCCGACTCGATCGTGGACTGGGTACTCAAGACCGTGCCGACCATGGGCGCGGGCTGGTGCCCGCCGGGCATGCTCGGCATCGGCATCGGCGGCACCGCCGAGAAGGCGATGCTGCTGGCCAAGGAATCGCTGATGGAGCCGATCGACATCAACGAGCTCAAGGCCCGTGGCGCCTCCAACCGCGCCGAAGAGCTGCGCCTGGAGCTGTTCGACAAGGTCAACGCGCTGGGCATCGGTGCGCAGGGCCTGGGCGGCCTGACCACCGTGCTGGACATCAAGGTCAAGGACTTCCCGACCCACGCCGCCAATCTGCCGGTGGCGATGATCCCGAACTGCGCGGCCACCCGCCATGCGCACTTCACCCTGGATGGCAGTGGCCCGGTGATGCTCGACCCGCCCTCGCTGGAAGACTGGCCGCAGATCACCTACGACGCCTCCAAGGGCACCCGTGTCAATCTGGACACGATCACTCCGGAAGACGTCGCCAGCTGGAAGCCGGGCCAGACCCTGCTGCTCAACGGCAAGCTGCTGACCGGCCGCGACGCCGCGCACAAGCGCATGGTGGAAATGCTGGACAAGGGCGAGCCGCTGCCGGTCGACCTCAAGGGCCGCTTCATCTACTACGTCGGCCCGGTCGATCCGGTGCGCGACGAAGTGGTGGGCCCGGCCGGCCCGACCACGGCGACCCGCATGGACAAGTTCACCCGCCAGGTGCTGGAGCAGACCGGTCTGTTGGGCATGGTCGGCAAGGCCGAGCGCGGCCCGGCGGCGATCGAGGCGATCCGTGACAACAAGTCGGCCTACCTGATGGCGGTCGGCGGCTCGGCGTACCTGGTGTCCAAGGCGATCAAGGCAGCCAAGGTCGTCGGCTTCGCCGATCTGGGCATGGAAGCGATCTACGAGTTCACCGTGCAGGACATGCCGGTCACCGTGGCGGTGGATTCCACCGGCGAGTCCGTGCACCAGACCGGCCCGCGCGAATGGCAGGCCCGCATTGGCAAGATTCCGGTCGTGGTTGCCTGAGGCTTCCGGTCGCGGCAATACGGCAGGTATCGGCCACGGGTTGATACGCTGCTGAAACGAAAACGGCGCCCGAGGGCGCCGTTTTTCGTTGTCCACCCCTGCGCGTGGCGCGCGCATAATGCGGGCCTTCCCCTGAGAGGCACCCACGCATGCGCACCACGTTGTATGGATCGCCGAGTACCGCCGCCCTGGTCGTCCATTGGCTGTTGCTGGAACTGCAGATCGAGCACGATCTGGTGCTGTTGGATTTCGACAAGCGCGAGCACAAGGATGCCGCGTATCTCGCGTTGAATCCCGCAGGCCTGGTGCCGACGCTGGTGCTGGACGGGCAGGTATTGACCGAAGCGGCAGCGATCGCGCTGCACCTGGCCGACCGCCATCCGGACGCGGCTCTGCTGCCGGCCCCGGGGACTGCCGATCGCGCCGAGGCCTACCGCTGGATGTTTTGGTGTGCCAACACCGTGCAGCCGGCGTACCGGGCGTGGTTCTACCCGCAGGAAATGGCCGGCCCCGAGCATGTGGAGGCGACCCGCCAGCGGGCGCGCGAGCGGCTGGAAGGCGCGTGGCAGCACCTGGCCGAGCATCTGTCCACGCGCGGGCCGTATGTGCTGGGCGACGCGTTGAGCGTCGTCGATTTCATGCTGGTGATGCTGATGCGCTGGTCGCGCAACATGCCCACGCCGAGTGACACCTGGCCGGCGTTGAAGGCCTACGCCGATCGCCTGAAAGCACGGCCGGCGTTCGCCGAGGTCTACCGGCGCGAGGGCATCAACGACTGGCGCTGACTGGATTCAGTCGACGTACTCGTCGAAGGTGCGGCGCGCGCGGAATGGCATCAGGTGCTGGTTGAGCAGCCCCTTGGGCACGGTCTCCAGTTTCATGACACCGTATTCCCGCGGCCATTCGCGCTGATCCCGTGGCAGTTTGAAGGTGCCCATCAGCATGTCTACCAACGGCAGGTGGATGGCGTAGTTGACGTCGACGTACTCCTGCTGCCGCGCGTGATGCCAGTGGTGGTAGCGCGGCAGCACCAGCAGGTACTCCAGCCAGCCGAACCGGATGCCCAGGTTGGCGTGGGCCAGCACCGCCTGCAGACCCACCAGAATCACGTAGGCGTTGATCGCCGGGGTCGAGAAGCCGAGCACCAGCAGGGGCAGCAGCACGCAGCTGCGGGTCATGACGATTTCGACGAAATGGATGCGCGAGCCGGCCAGCCAGTCCATGTGCCGGCTGGAGTGGTGCACGGCGTGGAAGCGCCAGAGCCATGGGGTGTTGTGATACGCGCGGTGCAGAAGTGCCTGGGCCATGTCCGCGACGAATACCGCGATCAGGAACTGCAGCCACACCGGCATCGACTGGATCAACGTCTTGAGCGCAGGAAACGCGGCCAGCCCGGCAATGGTCGAGGTCGAGGCGGTCACCAGGATCAGGATGAACTGCACCAGCACGTGGCTCATGAAGAAATAGCCGACATCGGTACGCCAGCCCGGCCGTAGCGGCGACAGCGTACGTTGGCCGAGGTAGCGCTCCAGCGGCACGAACACCAGCGCCGAGAAGAACAGCGACAGCACGAACCAGTCCAGACCCAGCGAGTAGGGGGTCTGCCCGATCGCATCGAACTGCACGTTGGTACCGCCCAGCAGCACCGCGAGGGTGGCGCTGCCGACGCCGATCGTGGCGATCCGCTTGTTGCGGTCGCGCAGGATCGCCAGGGTGCCCATGATGAAGGAGGCGGCCAGCCCGACCAGCAGCAGGTGGCGGGCGAACTGTTCGTTGTAGACCGCGCGGAACTCGCGGCTGGTCAGCAGATCCGGAAAATGAAAGCAGGCCACGCCCATCAGGCTGAGCAGTCCCAACAGAGCCGAGCCGTAGGCGAAGAACGAGCGACGTGGTCGGGTCATCCGCTGGCATCCAGTTAGAAGGGCGGCGCTATTGTGAGCGCCTGAGCCGACGTAACGGAAGGGGCATTTGCGGCTGCGGTGGCAGCCCGGCTATTAATTCGGAAAACAAGCAGTGCTACAGTCCGGGCATGCACACATGCCGGCCACGGCCGGATGCCTTCCACACGGAGCACGACGATGCCACGGATGCTTTTCGCCCTGCTGTTGATCCTGCTGGTCAGCGCCTGCAGCAGTGATGGCGATTTCCACGCCGCCCCGCCCAGCCTGCGCGAGGTCACCGCTGCCAATCAGTGCATGCAGCAGTGCCAGCGTCAGTACGATAGTTGCATGACCAGCCGTACCGGGTTTGGCAGCGGCGACAGCTGTGGCGCCGGGGTGGCGACCCAGCGCGACGCGAAGTGCGACAAGATCGACAACCCGGACCTGCGTAAATCATGTCAGGCCAGCAGCGACTACTGCCGCAACCGGCTGCCCGCACTGACCTGCGGCGAGGATAACAACCGGTGTACCAGCCGCTGCGGAGGCAGCTGAGGCGCAGCCTTACGCCGGCAGGATCTCCAGCACCGTCTCCGGCGGCCGGCACAGGCGTGTCCCGCGCGGGGTCTCCACGATCGGCCGGTTGATCAGTTCGGGATGGGCGACCATCGCCTCGATCAGCGCGGCATCGGATAGCGCGGCGTCGTCCAGCCCGAGCGAACCATAGGCCGGCTCCTTGCTGCGCAGCAACGCGCGCGGGGCGATGCCCATGCGCGTGATCAGGGTGGCCAGCGTGGCACGGCTGGGCGGCGTCTTCAGATATTCGATCACCACCGGCTCAATGCCGTGCTCACGCAGCAGTTCCAGCGCCCCGCGTGAATTGCTGCAGCGCGGGTTGTGCCAGATCGTCACCGCCATCAATACCACTCCAGCAGCGACACACCCAAGCCCACATACGTGGCCTTGTGGTTGTAGTCGATCATGCTCTCGCCGTAGCCATCGAAGATCTGCACGTGACCGCGCAGCAGGTTGCTGATCGGGAAGCCGTAATCAAGCTGCAGCGCACCGTGCGAGCGATCACCGCCACGCAGCGAGTGCCGCGCCATCAGCGAGACCTCGTGACCGTTCTTGTTCCAGGTCAGGGTGGCGTCGCCGCGGCCCATGTAATCGGAGATGTCCGGGTTGTTGTCGTCCTTGCGGTCTTCCGGGATGCGATACCACGGGCGCAGGACCAGCGCCCAGTTCTCGCGGTCCAGGCCGACGGTGGCGATCACCCGGTTCCAGCTGCGCGACAGGGGATCGGCGCGGCCGTTGGACATGTGGTTGACACTGATCCCGCTCATGCGCCCGCGCCAGCCGCCGAGCGAGTAGCCATTGCGGAACATCAGCATCACTTCCGGCTCGTAATTGGTCTCACGGAACGGACGCGAGTTGTCGGCGTTGTAGGCCTGCCAGCGCGAGCTCTGCGTGTAGCCGGCCCAGATGTCGCCGTTGTCGCCGAACAGGTTCTCCACGACCTTGGTCTTGAAGCTGAGCTGGAACTTCAGTTCCGCGCTGTCCAGCTGCTGCGAGGTGGTGACCGTATTGACCGGGTTGGGCGACTGCGGCATCTGGTTCTTGTCGCTGGTCCAGAAGGCGGGCAGCAGGTAGACCGGCTTGTAGGCGCGCAGCTGGAAGGCGCCCAGCTTGGAGTCCTGGGCCAGTTCCCAGCGGCTGTCCAGCAGCGAGCCCTTGCCGGCGTTGGCCAGGGCGTCCTGGTGGCCGTCGTTCTTGAACACTTCGCCAAGACGCTGCTTCACCCGCTGTGCCGCAGGCGCATCGGCATCGGCCCCGCGTGCGGCCTGGCGCTCTTCGCGGCGTTCCTGCTTTGCGGCGGTGGCCGCCGCATCGGCGGCCAGGGTCACGTCCGGCGTACGACCAAACAGCGTGTCGTAGCACGCCAGACGCGCCGCGTCGGTGTCCACCAGTGCGCAGGCCTCCGGTGACGCCGGCTTCGGTGCCGCCTCCTGTGCTGCAGCGGGCAGGGCGGTGCCGGCCAGGGCCAGGGCAGTGAACAGGGCGGAGCGGGAATAGGGCAGGGTCATGGGAGCAGGGCCGCGTGACAAAAATGAATGGGTCTGATCGCACAGTGTCGCCGCTGCCCGGCATTCCTGCCAGCACGCGATGCCATCGATCTGACCGGGTTTATGCCGGTCAGTGGTGTGCTCGGGGTGTGAAAGTCCGCGTGTCGTGGGCGGTCAGAAGATCCAGGCAAAGGCGAACAGGCCCAGCATCGCGATCACCAGCGCCAGCTTCAGGGCGAATCCGAGCAGGATGCCCAGCCATGTCGCCAGGCCCACCTTGGTGGACCGCCCGAGCTCGCGTGTGTGCCAGTACTCGCCCAGCAGGGCGCCGGCCAACGGCCCGACGAACAGACCGATCGGCATGAAGAACACGCCGGCGATGCTGCCCAGGAACGTACCCCACAGGCCCTTGCGGCTGGCACCTACGCGTTGCGCGCCGACCACGGTGGCCAGGATGTCCACGGCGAAGGAAACCAGCGTCAACAGGCCGAGCAGCGTCAGCGGCAGCCATCCCACATGCACGAAGCCATCGGCCCATGCGGCCAGCAGCAGGCCGGCGAACACCAGGGGAATGCCGGGCAGGGCGGGGAGGATGATGCCGGCGATGCCGACCAGCACCAAGAGGACGGCTAGCAGATACAAGATGAATGAAGGGTCCATGCTGTCCAGTATGGTTCCTGAAATGGGGTTGACATCGCAAGCTTTTGGCTAGTTGCTTTTTCGTTTTGCTCGGGTTAAGTTGCAGGCGCTGAGCTTGGCAAGGTCACCGTGGATCGTGGCCTGATGATGGTAGATCTTCCGGATCCGCTGCATCGTTGCACCTCGCTTCCCCCTTGCTGTCAGCCGCCTGTACGGGTGTATCCAACAACAAGACAGTTAGGGAGTAGCTGAGATGGCTGAGAAGGGCACCGTCAAGTGGTTCAACGACGCGAAGGGTTTCGGGTTCATCAGCCGTGAGAGCGGCGAAGATGTATTCGTGCACTTCCGTGCGATCGAATCCCAGGGCTTCAAGAGCCTGAAGGAAGGTCAAGCGGTCGAGTTCGAAGTGGTGACTGGCCAGAAGGGCCTGCAGGCCGACAAGGTCAAGCCGCTCTGAGCGCACGCCGGGTCCTGCCTGGTTGAGACATGAAAAGGGCCCGCGCAAGCGGGCCCTTTTCATTGCACGCCGTGTGCGGGGCAGATCAGCGCAGGATCACCTTGCCGTTGACCACGCGGACATAGGTGTTCTCGCGGATCCCGCCCAGATCGCGCTGGTTGACCACGACCGTGCGACCGTCATCCATGCGTACCGTGATGTCGAAGGTATCGCTGGTCACGTTCTTCTGGATCTGGTTGCCGGCCAGTGCACCACCCACCGCGCCTGCGGCGGCGGCGATGTTCTTGTTGCCACGGCTGCCACCGGTGTGGTCGGAGATTTCATGGCCGGCGACCGCGCCGACGATGCCACCCAGGACCGCGCCGGTCGCGCTCGGCGCGCTGCGGCCCGAAGCGACCTGGTTGATGCGGGTCACGATGCCGCAGTCAGCGCAGCGGTTGGTGTTGTAGTTGCCGCCGGAATTGCCGTAACCGTTGTTGTAGCCACTGCTGCCGTAGCCCGGCGAGGTGGTGGCACAGCCAGCCAGGGCGACGGTGGCAACAGCAGCGGCGGCGATCAGTTGAATCTTCATGGTGTATCTCCTGGCCAGAGGGGTGGTCGAATGCGTCTGGTGCGCATGGGGCAGATCGTGTCCTGTGCTGCGTGAACAGCGTGCCAATCCCGGGCTGCCAGCGTGGCTGGAAGATGAATCAGCGGAAATCCTGGTGGCAGGCCTTGCAATCGGTCTGGATCTTTTCCACCAGCGTGGCCATGCCCGGGCAGTCGGTCGGCGGCGCGGCCAATGCCTCGTTGAGCGTGGCGCGCAGGGCGCTGGCGTGCTGCTGGAAGCCCTGGCTGTCCTTCAGGCCGGGAAAGGCCAGGTCCAGATCATTGGACAGCGAGCGCAGGGTCTGCAGCCGCGGCACGGTATCGGCCAGGCTGCAGCGGTTCTGCGCCTGCGCCGCCTGCAGCAGCTCCACCTGGCGGTTCATCACGTGCATCAGCGCATCCGGGAAGGGGTCCTGGCGGGCCTGGATGGCGCGCGAGACCATCACCGTGGCGATCAGGCCGATCACCAGCCCGAGCAGGCCGACGAACAGGTAGCGATAGGCGGCGGAGGGGCGGCGGGACGGCGTCACGGGATCGTTCATGGTGAAGGCTTCCTTGAGGGGTGGCTGCGGCGATGGTACGACGCGTCCTGTCCACGGCGCGTACCGGCGCTGGCCTGCGCGCATTAAAATGTCCGCATGAACGACGTACTGCGCGAACGATTTGCCGGCATCGACCGGTTGTATGGGGTAGGCACCGTGGATCTGCTCGCCACCCGCCGGGTGGCGGTGGTGGGCATGGGCGGGGTTGGCTCGTGGGTGGTGGAAGCGCTGGCGCGCACGGCGGTCGGGCATCTGACCCTGATCGATGCCGACGACATCTGTGTCTCCAACACCAACCGCCAGCTGCCCGCGCTGGCCGGCCAGTACGGCCGCAACAAGGCCGAGGCGATGGCCGAGCGCTGCCGCGCGATCAACCCGGACATCAGCGTCGATGCGATCGCCTCGTTCCTGACCGTGTCCAACATGGTCGAGCTGCTGGACCGCGATTTCGATCTGGTGATCGATGCGTGCGACAGCTTCCGGGTCAAGGTCGAGACCATTGCCTGGTGCCGCCGCCGCAAGCTGCCGATCCTGACCGTGGGCGCTGCCGGCGGCCGTACCGATCCCACCCTGGTGCGGATCCGGGATGTGTCGCGCACCGAGCACGACGCGATGATGGCGCTGATCCGCAAGAAACTGCGCAGCGACTTCAACTTCCCCAAGAACGCCTCGCGCTACTTCGGCGTGCCGGCGGTGTACTCGCTGGAGAACGTGAAGTACCCGCAGGCTGACGGCAGCGTGTGTGGCATCCGTCCGAACCTTGGCGCGGATGCGGCGCTGAAGCTGGACTGCGGCGCGGGCCTGGGCGCGGCCACCCACATCACCGGTGCGTTCGCGTTTGCGGCGGTGGGCAAGGCGTTGGAGATGTTGATGAAGCCGAAGAAGGGTGCAGCGGCCGCCGAGGCTTGATCCGGGCGGACCGGTCCACTCACAGGCCGAACAATGCCTCGGCATTGGCCGTGGTCTGCGCGGCAATCACCGCCGCCGGCTCCCCGCGCAGCCGCGCCACCGTTTCCAGAATCACCGGCAACCGCGCCGGCTCATTGCGCTCGCCGCGGATGCCTGCATCCGGCTGGTCCGGTGCGTCGGTCTCCAGCAGCAGCTGCTCCAGGGGCATGTTGGCGACTAGACGGTGCAGGCGCTGGGCGCGGTCATAGGTCAACGGGCCGCCCAGCCCGATCAGGAAGCCGAGCTGGTGCAGTTGCCGCGCCTGCTCGGGGCTGCCGGAAAAGCTGTGCACCACGCCGCGCAGGCCCCCGACCTGCTTGATCGCCGCGATCACCGCATCCACCGCGCGGCGCGCATGTACGATCACCGGCAGATCGAATTCGCGCGCGAGCCTCAATTGGCCGAGAAAGCAATGCTGCTGGGTGCCCGGGTCCAGCCCTTCGACGAAGAAATCCAGCCCGCACTCGCCAACCGCGCAGGGGCGCTCGCGCTCCAGCCACGCGCGTAGTTCGTCCAGGTGCTCGGGGCGGTGCTGATCCAGGAACATCGGGTGCAGTCCGTATGCCGGGTGCAATCCGTCGGCCAGCCTGCAGGCCTCCCGCAGCCCGGGCCAGCTGGCGGCGGTGACGGCCGGCACCACCTGCGCGAAAACACCCGCCGTGCGGGCGCGCGCGATCACCCCAGGCCGATCCGCATCGAACTCACCCGCATCCAGGTGGCAATGACTGTCGACCAACCTCACGCGCGGCGCTTGCTCGGCAATGGTGGTGGCGTCGAGTCGCCGCGTCGTTTCCAGTTGGCCAGCAGCAGCGTGCCCAGGCCGAACAGGATTTCATCCACGAACGGCAGCGGGTCGGGGATCACCAGGGTCACCGCGAACAGCGCGGCCGTGATCTTGAACAGGGTGGGGTAGCGCAGCCGACGCGCCCATTCCAGCACCGGCAACAGTATGGGATTGGACATGGGGCACTCCTGGGCAGATGCTGTAAACGCTATCACGAGCCTGGGGCTCACCGAACCTGAATGGGCGGGGGGATGTTCACGATCCGTCGAGATTCCGTTCAGGCTGGCCGTGCTGGAATTCACTCAAGAACGTTGCGGATCGTCCGCAAGGAGCCGGTTATGAAAAGTACAACTACTACTGCTTTGGTCGCTGCAGGTGCGCTGCTGGTCGGCGGGATCGCCACTGCTGCCTTCATGAAGGGCGGCAGTGCCTCGCCCGACGCGGTGACCGCTGCTCAGACCCGGCCCACCCTGGACACCACGCCACTCGCCGACGATGGCGCGCGCACCGACCAGCTGGCCATTGAAGACAAGGCCGGCAAGCTCGAGTACGCCGACATCGTCAAGGTCGATCCGCTGACCAGGAAGGAAAAGGCCTACGCCACCGTGATCGGCACCGAGCCGGTGCGCGAGACGTCCAGCACGCAGACCCCGCATGAAGTCTGCCAGGACGTGGTGGTCCAGGAACGCCTGCCCGAGCGCGATGGCAATGTCGGCGGCACCGTTGCCGGTGCCGTGATCGGCGGCCTGCTGGGCAACCAGGTCGGCGGTGGCAATGGCCGCAAGGCCGCCACGGCCGCCGGTGCCGTTGCCGGCGGCATGATCGGCAACCAGGTGGACAAGCGCCATGTGGGTGGCCGCGTGGTCAACCGCACCGAGCGCCAGTGCCACACCGAGACCGCGACCTCCGAGTCGACCCGGGTGACCGGCTACAACGTCACCTACCGCAATGAGGATGGCACCACCGGCACCATGCGCATGGCCAGCAAGCCGGGCAACCGCATCCCGATGGGCACCACCAATGCGGTCACCGGCTATAACGTGACCTACCGTTACGACGGCGCCGAAAAGACCGTGAAGATGGACAACAAGCCGAGCAGCGATCGCCTGCCGGTGATCGACGGTCAGCTGGTCACCCAGACCGCCGCGCTGGGCGCGAACAACCAGTAAAGCGCAGCCGTTCCAACGCACCACCAACACGCCGGCAACTGCCGGCGTGTTGCGTTGTAGGGAACGGGGCACGGCATGCCGGTGGCTGCGTCTGCGATCATGGCGGTACACACGCAACAGACGAGGACGCCATGAGCATTTTCGACCTCCAGCTGGAGACCGAGCGCCTGATCCTGCGCCCGCCGCGCGCCGAGGATTTCGATGATTTCCTGCGTTTCTGCTCGGACCCTGAGGTGATGCAGCACTTGGGTGGCGTGCAGGCCCCCTCCCAGGCATGGCGCAGTTTCAGCTGCCTGGTGGGCAGCTGGCACCTGTATGGGTTTTCGATGTTCTCGGTGATCGAAAAAAGCAGCGGCGAGTGGGTTGGCCGCATGGGCCCGTGGCAACCGCTGGACTGGCCGGGCACCGAGGTCGGCTGGAGCATCCGCCGCGAGAGCTGGGGCAAGGGCTATGCGCCCGAAGCGGCGGTGGCCAGCATGGACTGGGCGTTCGACACGCTCGGCTGGGAAGAGATCATCCACACCATCGATGCGGCCAACGAAAACTCCAAGGTGGTCGCGCGCAAGCTCGGCAGCTCGCTGCTGCGCATGGGCGAGCTGCCGCCGCCGCACGCCGGCAAGCCGATCGAGATCTGGGGCCAGTCACGGCAGCAGTGGCAGCAGCGTCGCGCCACGCAGCGGTGATGCTGCACCCGCGCTTGGCAAATGCGATGGGGTGAGGCCAGACTCGGCATCGTGGGCAGGCCGCCCCATCCGGTTGTCCGCCTAAGCAGCACGTCACGGAGGGTGATGCATGTTTGCCGTGGTTCCCGAGCCGATTCCCGCGCGCATGAAGGGCCTCAACCGGGCCGAGATCTGCGACGCCAACTTCATTGATTTCGTGCAGCAGTGGCGCGGCGATCCCGCGCCGACGCCGGCACCCGACGCGCCGATCCTGCCCGGCAGCACCCTGGATGCTCAAGGTTTCGCCGAACTGTTCGAATCACAGCTGGTCAGCCGCCATCTGGACCTGATGGCGCGCGTGCTGCGCGTGCAGAACAAGGTCTTCTATACGATCGGCTCGTCCGGCCATGAGGGCAATGCGCTGGTGGCACGGTTGGCGCGGCATACCGATCCGGCGTTCCTGCATTACCGCTCCGGCGGTTTCATGGCCGAGCGCTTCCGCAAGCTGCCGGGCATGGACCCGGTGATGGACGCGGCCCTCTCGTTCGCGGCCAGCCGGGACGACCCGGCCAGCGGTGGGCGCCACAAGGTGTGGGGCAGCAAACCACTGTGGGTGCTGCCGCAGACCTCCACCATCGCCTCGCACCTGCCCAAGGCCCTGGGCACGGCGCTGGCCATCGAAAGTGGGCGACGCATCGGCCACACGCTGCCGATTCCCGGCGACAGCGTGGTGATCTGCTCCTTCGGCGATGCCTCGGCCAACCACGCCACCGCGCAAACTGCGTTCAACACCGCGGCGTGGGCGGCGTACCAGCGGCTGCCGGCACCGATCCTGTTTGTCTGCGAGGACAACGGCATCGGCATCTCGGTGAAGACCCCGGATGGCTGGATCGCGCAGAGTTTCGCGCACCGCCCGGGCCTGGATTATTTCTACGCTGATGGCCTGGATCTGGTGGAGGGGCATGCACAGGTGGAGCGCGCGCTGGCCCATTGCCGGCAGACCCGGCGGCCGACCTTCCTGCACCTGCGCACCACGCGTTTGATGGGCCATGCGGGGACCGATTTCGAAATCGAATGGCGGCCGTTGCCGGAGCTGTGCGCGGCAGAAGCGAGCGATCCACTGCTGCGCTCGGCGGCGATTGCGATGCAGTCCGGCTGGATGACCGCCGCGCAGGTGCTCGATCTCTACGACCGCGTGCGCGCACGCTGTTTCGCCGCGGCCGCCGAAGCGGATCGACGGCCGAAGCTGACCGATCTGGCCGAGGTCGTGGCGCCGCTGGCCCCCTACTCGCCGGCGGCCGTCCAGGCAGAAGCCACGCGCACGGCCGCTGATGAGGCGCGCGTCGCTGCGTTTGGCGGTGCGGCGCAGCTGCCCGAAACACAACCGCCGCGCCACCTGGCGATCCAGATCAACCAGGCCCTGCACGATCTGATGGCCAAGTACCCGGCCACGCTGCTGTTCGGTGAGGACGTCGCGCAGAAGGGCGGGGTGTATACGGTCAGCAAGGGCCTGCTCAAGGCGTTCGGCCCGCGCCGGGTGTTCAACACCCTGCTGGATGAAACCATGATCCTGGGCATGGCGCAGGGCCTGGCCAACCTGGGCATGCTGCCGATTCCCGAGATCCAGTACCTGGCCTATCTCCACAACGCGGCCGACCAGCTGCGGGGCGAGGCGTGCTCGCTGCAGTTCTTCTCCAATGACCAGTACCGCAACCCGATGCTGGTGCGGATCGCGGGGTTGGGCTACCAGAAGGGCTTCGGCGGACATTTCCACAACGACAACTCGATCGCCGCGCTGCGCGACATCCCCGGCCTGGTGGTCGGCTGTCCTTCGCGCGGCGACGATGCGGCGATGATGCTGCGCACCTTGGCGGCGCTGGCGACGGTCGATGGCCGGGTCGCGGTGTTCCTCGAGCCGATCGCGCTGTACATGAGCAAGGACCTGCACGCGCCGGGCGATGGCCAGTGGCTGTTCCCGTATCCGGCACCGGACCAGGCACTGGTGCTCGGCGAGGGCCGGGTCTACGCGCCGGAGGCCAGTGACCTGGTCATCTTCACCTATGGCAACGGCGTGCCGATGAGCCTGCGTGCGGCGCGGGCGATCGAGCAGCAGCTGGGCTGGCAGGTGCGGGTGGTCGACCTGCGCTGGCTGGTGCCGCTCAACGCCGGGTTCATCAGCGGCCAGGCCGCCGATGCCCAGCGCGTGCTGGTGGTCGATGAGGGCCGGCACAGCGCCGGGGTGGGGGAGGGCGTGATCACCGCGCTGGTCGAGGCCGGGCTGGGGCACCTGCCGATCCAGCGGGTGTGCGGGGCCGATACCTACACGCCACTGGCGGGGGCAGCATTGTGCGTGCTTCCAAGCGACAATGCGGTATTGAACGCCGCCCTCGCGCTGGCGCAGGACCATTGATACATGTGTGGATTGGCAGGCATGCTGCTGCCCGCTCCGGCAAGGGAGCAGGCAGCACTGGAAGAACAGGCGCGGCGCATGGGCGACGCATTGGTGCACCGTGGCCCGGATGACAGCGGGGTATGGGCCGATGCCTCGGCCGGCATCGCGCTGGCGCATCGCCGGCTGAGCATCCTGGACCTGTCGCCGCTGGGCCATCAGCCGATGACCTCGGTGGATGGGCGTTACGTGCTGGCCTACAACGGCGAGGTCTACAACTTCGCCGAGCTGCGCGCCGAGCTGGAAGCGCTGGGGCATGGCTTCCGCGGCCATTCGGATACCGAAGTGCTGCTCGCCGCGATCACCCAGTGGGGCTTCGAGGAAACCCTGCAGCGCAGCAACGGCATGTTCGCCATCGCGCTGTGGGATCGCGCCGAGCGCTGTCTGTGGCTGGCCCGCGACCGGGTCGGCAAGAAGCCGCTGTACTACGGCTGGGCCGGTGAGACGCTGGTGTTCGGCTCCGAGCTCAAGGCTCTGTGGCAGCACCCGGCCTTCGACAACGAGGTCGACCGCGATGCGCTGACGCTGCTGCTGCGGTTGGATTACATTCCCGCGCCGCACTGCATCCACGAGCGCTGCTTCAAGCTGATGCCCGGCCGCGTGCTGCGGCTGGATGCCGAGGCGGTGGCCGCCGGTGCTGCCGCGCATCGCCCGGATCAGCTGCAGCAGCCATTCTGGAATGCGCGCGAGCGCATGCAGCAGGCGCTGGCCGCGCCGTTCACGGGCAACGATGCCGAGGCCGAAGAACGCCTGGATGCGGTGCTGCGCGACGCCGTGGCGCTGCGCATGGTGGCCGATGTGCCGGTCGGCGTGTTCCTCTCCGGCGGTACCGATTCGTCGGTGGTGGCCGCCTTGATGCAGGCGCAATCGAGCCAGCCGGTCCACAGTTTCAGCATCGGCTTTACCGGTTCGGACCATGACGAGGCGCCGCTGGCCAAGGCGCTGGCCCAGCACCTGGGCTGTGATCACACCGAGCTGTATGTCAGCGGCGCCGATGCGCTGGCGGTGGTGCCCAGCCTGCCGGCGATGTTCGATGAACCCTTCGCCGATGCCTCGCAGGTGCCCACGGCGCTGGTCGCCAGGCTGGCGCGGCAGGGCGTGACGGTGGCGCTGTCCGGTGACGGCGGCGATGAACTGTTCTTCGGTTACACCCGCTACCAGCGGGCGATGCGCAACTGGCGGCTGCTGGGCAAGGTGCCGGCGCCGCTGCGGCGCTGGATGGCCAGCCATTCACACACGCAGGGCGAGGCCTCGCGCACCGGTGGGCTGGCCGCGCTGCTGGCCGAGTCGGGCGCGCGCGGCATCGGCGATGTCTACCGCAACCGGATTTCCCGCTGGCGCGACCCGGTCGCTGCGGTACGTGGCGCGCAGGCGGCCGGCAGTTTCTACGACCTGGCCGATCCGCTGCACGGGGCAGGTTCGCCGGCCGACGCGATGATGCTGGCTGATTTCAGCACCTACCTGCCCGATGACCTGCTGTGCAAAGTGGACCGCACCAGCATGGCGGTCAGCCTGGAAGCCCGTGCACCGCTGCTGGACTGGCGCGTGGCCGAGTTTGCCTGGTCGCTGCCGATGGCGATGAAGGAGCGCGATGGCGTGAGCAAGTACCTGCTCAAGCGCGTGCTGGGCCGCTACGTGCCGCAGGACATGGTGCACCGCCCCAAACGTGGCTTTGGTGCCCCGGTCAGCGCGTGGCTCAAGGGTGACCTGCGCGGCTGGGCCGATGATCTGCTGGATCCGGCGCGGCTGGCCGAGGAGGGCGTGTTCAATGTCGAGGCGGTCGCCCCGCTGTGGCAGCAGTTCAAGCAGGGCGAGCGCAAATGGCACACGCACCTGTGGAACGTGCTGATGTTCCAGGCCTGGCAGGCACATTGGCGCAACGCACGCGCCGACGTGACGCGCGCATAGCGCCACGCGTGCGGGTCCGGTCACGGAAGGCAGCCACCCATGGGGTGGCTCTAGCGTATGTGGTGCCGGCCGTAGCGCCGCGCCATGCGTGGCTGACGTCGCCTTCACCGTTGCCGAAGGTAGGTCCGCCTAGGCTGGGCCTTTCCCCCCAACGGAGCAAACGTGATGGCCGAATACAAGATCGCCGTACTCGTCGGTAGTCTGCGCAAGGGCTCGCACAATCAGGCGCTGGCGCGCGCGCTGGAGAAGCTGGCCGCCGGCAAGGCGGCGTTCTCCTACGTGGAGATCGGCGACCTGCCGCTGTACAACCAGGATTTCGACAAGGACTACCCCAGCCAGGGCGTCCGCCTCAAACAGCAGATCCGTGACGCCGATGCGGTGCTGTTCGTCACCCCCGAATACAACCGCTCGGTGCCGGGCGTGCTCAAGAACGCCATCGACCTCGGCTCGCGCCCGTATGGCGACAGTGCCTTCGCCGGCAAGCCGGCGGCGGTGATCGGTGCCTCGATCGGCGTGATCGGCACCGCCCTGGCCCAGCAGCACCTGCGCAACATCCTGGCCTACCTGGACATGCCGGTGCTGGGCCAGCCCGAGGCCTTCCTGCACTTCAAGGAAGGGCTGATCGACGAGCAGGGCACGATCAGCAACGAGGGCACCAAGGACTTCCTGCAGGGCTTCGTGGACAGGTTCATCGCCTGGGTCGGCACCCACGGCGGCACGCACTGATCCACCGCGGGCGGGTGGCGCTTCTGCGATAATGGCGTGGACGGGCGTCGCAAGGGCGTCCGTCGCACGCACTGCGACGGCCCCGGCCGATCGTTCCGGCAGGCGCCGGTATCCCCAGCCCATCCACTGCTTATCCACAGGTTTGTGCATGGCTGCGGGGCTCCCCGCGTGCCTACCATGTCCCACGCCTCACACTGCAGGAAGTACGCCCCCCATGTCCGCCCGTTCTGGTTTCCGTTCCGACCGCAAAGACCGCGGTGACCGCTTTGATCGCGATGAGATGCGCATCGACGCCCTGCGCGTGCCGCCGCATTCGATCGAGGCCGAGCAGGCGGTGCTGGGCGGGCTGATGCTGGCCCCGGAAAGCTATGACCGGGTCAACGACCAGCTGACCGAAACCGACTTCTACCGCCGCGATCACCAGATGATCTACCGCGCGATCCGCGAGCTGTCCGAGCGCGACCGCCCGTTCGATGCGGTGACCCTGGGCGAGTGGTTCGAATCGCAGGGCAAGATGGAGCTGGTCGGCGATGGCGCCTACTTGATCGAACTGGCCAGCACCACGCCGTCGGCCGCCAACATCGCCGCCTATGCGGAGATCGTGCGCGACAAGGCGGTGCTGCGCCAGCTGATCCAGGTCGGCACCGACATCGTCAACGATGGCTTCCAGCCTGAAGGGCGCGAGAGCAGCGAGCTGCTCTCGGCCGCGGAAAAATCCGTGTTCGCGATCGCCGAGCAGGGCGCGCGCGGCCGCACCGATTTCGTGGCGATGCCCGGCGCGCTGAAGGATGCCTTCGAAGAGCTGCGCATCCGCTTCGAAAACGGCGGCAACATCACCGGCCTGCCGACCGGCTATGCCGACTTCGATGCGATGACCGCCGGCCTGCAGCCGACCGACCTGATCATCCTGGCCGCGCGTCCGGCCATGGGCAAGACCACCTTCGCGCTGAACATCGCCGAGTACGCCGCGATCAAATCCAAGAAGGGCGTGGCGGTGTTCTCGATGGAAATGTCGGCCTCGCAGCTGGCGATGCGCCTGATTTCCTCCAATGGCCGCATCAACGCCCAGCGCCTGCGTACCGGCCAGCTGGAAGACGAGGACTGGAGCCGCGTCACCGGCGCGATCCGGATGCTGAAGGAAACCAAGATCTTCATCGACGATACGCCAGGCGTGTCGCCGGAAATCCTGCGCTCCAAGTGCCGCCGCCTCAAGCGCGAGCACGACCTGGGCCTGATCGTGATCGACTACCTGCAGCTGATGAGCGTGCCGGGCAACAGCGAAAACCGCGCGACCGAAATCTCGGAAATCTCGCGTTCGTTGAAGGGCCTGGCCAAGGAGCTCAACGTGCCGGTGATCGCCCTGTCCCAGCTCAACCGCTCGCTGGAAACGCGTACCGACAAGCGCCCGGTGATGGCCGATCTTCGCGAATCCGGCGCTATCGAGCAGGATGCGGACATGATCGTCTTCATCTACCGCGACGATTACTACAACAAGGAAAACTCCCCGGACAAGGGCCTGGCCGAGATCATCATCGGCAAGCACCGAGGCGGCCCGACCGGCTCGTGCAAGCTCAAGTTCTTCGGTGAATACACCCGCTTCGACAATCTGTCGCACGATTCGGTGGGTTCGTTCGAGTAAGCGGCCGGGGCATCGCGCATTGGCCTGCACCGTGATGGCGCCCACAAACCGCTAAAGATCCCCTGCGCCGGGCCGTTACCGCACCCGGTACCAGGGGAATCCAGCCATGTCGCCACCGCCACGCGGTGTGCGGCCGTGTGCGTTTCCCCATCTCGACGATCACCACAGCGACGGCGTTGCCGACCGGACCACGGCGGCGCGCGCTGAACGGACGGGCAAGGGGAAGTGCGGATGCTGTCAGGGGCAGGGAAGGGCAGGCTGGCGCGGGCCGCCATCTGGATGGGCGCCGGTGTGCTGCAGCTGGTGCTGGGCAGCGGCATGGCCATGGCCGAATCACCGGGGTGTGCGGCGGTCAACGCGTTGAGCGGTGGCGTCACGATGACGACCAGTCAGCAGCCCACGAAATTCCTCCCGGGTGACATCGTCTCCGTCACCTTCCTCGACAGCGGGCTGGACCCCCGTATCAACCTGGCCCAGTCGGACAGCGTCATCCTGCGTGCGGCGAACTTTTCCTCGGTGGCATACGACTACCGCAGTTTCACCGGGACGCCAGGCCCTCATACGGGCAGTACGCCGGCCGGATACCTGGTGGCCAACGGCCTGTACCTTTCCGTGAGTACCCGCGGCGGCTACCTCATGAACGCGGTCGTACACTGTGAGAACGCCTCGGCCGCGCCGCTCACGCTGGACGCCACCACGCCGCCAGTGATGACCGTGGGCCGCAACGTCGACCAGACCCTGGGGGTTCGCGGCGGCACCGCGCCCTACGCCTTCACCATCACGGCAGGGCAACTGCCTGCCGGCCTGGTGCTGGAGCCCGATGGCCGCGTGCATGGCGTGCCCGAACAGGCCGGTGGCTTCAGTGCCACCATCACCGTGGCCGATGCGACCAGGGCCAGCGCCAGTTCGGGCTACGCGGGCAGCGTCGCGGCGGGTGTACCGGACGCGCCGACCCGGGTGGTCGCCTCCGCCGCAGACGGCGAAGCCAGCATCAGCTTCCAGGCGCCGGCCCGCAACGGCGGGGCGCCGATCGCGCACTACGTCGTGATCTCCAGCGGCGGCGCGCAGGCCACAGGCAGCGCCTCGCCGATCCCCGTCACCGGGCTGGCCAATGGCGTGCCGGTACAGTTCCGCGTGCGTGCCGACAACGGCACCGAGGTGAGTGTCGACTCGGACCCGAGCAACACGGTCACCCCGCAGGCCAGCCAGGCCATCACCTTCCCGTTGCCGGCCCCACAGCCGGTCGGCACCCTGTTGTCGCTCACCGCCACGGCCAGCAGCGGGCTGCCGGTGCAGTACAGCAGCCAGACGCCGTTGGTGTGCCAGGCCGAAGCGCCTGCCAGCGTGCGCCTGCTCAGCACCGGCACCTGTACCGTGCTCGCCGAGCAGCCCGGCACGGCCGGCATCACCGCAGCCACGCCGGTGGCGCGCAGTTTCATGGTGGTGCCCGGCACCGCGTCGGCCCCCACCCTGTTGCGCGCCGAACGCGCGGGCGCCACCAGCGTGGACGTATTCTTCGACCCGCCTGGCAGTGATGGCGGCAGCGCGATCACGGCCTACGAGGTGATCACCCTGCCAGGTGCATCGGTGGTTTCCGGTGCCGCCAGCCCGGTACGGGTGGAGCGCCTGCAGGCAGGGGGACGTTACACGTTCCATGTGCGCGCACGCACGGCCAGCGGTCCCGGGACGATGTCGGTGGCCTCCAACCCGGTCACCCTGCCGACCGTGCCGCGGATCAGCGCGGTGCAGGTACCGGCCGCGGGTCGCTATGTTGCCGGCCAGTCGCTCGACTTCCAGCTTGTCTTCGACCAGCCGGTGCAGGTGACGGGTACGCCGCAGCTGATGCTGGTGATCGGCAGCGAGCGCGTGGCGGCGCAGTACGACGCCGGCTCGGGCGGCACCACGCTTGATTTCCGTTACACCGTACTGCCCGGCCAGCGGGATCTGGAGGGGATCGCGATCGAATCGCTCGGATTGAACGGGGGCACCCTGCGCAACGCCGACGGCGTCGATGCGGTGCTGGTCCTGGCCGGTGTCGGTTCCACTGCTGGCATCACCGTGGGCGCCGTGGCGCCTGATGCGCCGACCATCACCGCCGTCCGTGCGGACGACGGTACGGCGACGGTGACCTTCGATCCGCCGCTGCAGAACGGCGGCGGCACGGTGTTGGATTACATCGTCACCGTGCAGCCCGGTGGCCTGCAGGTACCGATGGCACAATCGCCGGCGGTGCTGACCAACCTGCGCAACGGTACGGCGTACCGCTTCACCGTCGCCGCGCGCAACGCGGCCGGCACGGGCGCGGCCTCGGCGCCATCGGCACCGGTGGTACCGATGGCCGACCAGCAGATCCAGTTCGCCGATCCGGGCCCGCAGGATCTCGGCACGTCACCGCGGCTGACCGCCACCGCCAGCAGCCAGTTGCCGGTGCAGTGGACGGCCGCCACACCGGCGGTGTGCAGCGTGGGCCCCGACGGCACGCTGACCCTGCTGGCGGCCGGCACCTGCGGCATCGATGCCGACCAGCCCGGCGATGCCGCCACCCGCGCCGCCGTACGCGTCTCGCATCGCTTCGACGTGCGGGCGGTTGCACCGGGTGCGCCCGCGATCGTGCAGGTCGTGCTGGCGTCCAGCCAGACTGCCGAGATCCGTTTCGTGGCCCCCGCGTTCGACGGTGGCAGCCCGATCACCGGCTACCTCGTGCAGGCGCTGCCAGGCGGGCAGAGCGTGCGCGGCGCGGGCAGCCCGCTGCGCATCGGTGGCCTGCCTGCCGGCGTCGCGCAGCGCTTTACCGTTACCGCCATCAACCGCGTGGGCAGCGGCGCGGCCTCGGCGCCATCGGACGCGCTCACCGTGCTCGATGCGCCGCGCGTGCTGCGGGTGACTCCGCCTGCAGCGGGCCGCTATCTGGCGGGGCAGACGCTGGCGTTCCAGGTCGGCTTCGACCAGCCGCTGCAGGTCGGCGTGCCACCGGTACTGCAGTTGCGTATCGGCGCACAGCAGCGCGAGGCCGTGCTGCTCGCGCAGGCGGCCGATGCGCAGGGCACCGTGCTGCGCTTTGGCTACACCGTGCAGGCCGATGACCTCGATGAGGATGGGATCGCCGTGGAGGCGCTGCAGGCCGCTGCAGGCAGCCTGCGCAATGCGCAAGGCACCGACGCGGCGACGGCATTGCACGGTGTCGGCAGCACGGTGGCGGTGCTGGTCGGCGTCGAGCTGCCGGGCGCGCCGGCCGATGTGCGTGGCGTGGCCGCCGATGGCCAGGTGCTGGTGCATTTCGTTGCGCCGGCCCGCGCCGGCAGCGGCGCGATCCTCGACTACACCGTGAGCGCGCAACCGGGCGGCATCAGCGCCACCGGCAGCGGCTCGCCGATTGCCGTGACCGGGCTGGCCAACGGCACCGCGTATCGTTTCATCGTGGTCGCACGCAGCGAACACGGCCAAGGCGCGGCCTCGGCGCCTTCGGCGGCGGTCACTCCGTTGCCGGTCCTGGGCGCGGCGGACAGCCGCATCGGCATCGCTTACGGCGCAGCGGGCATCGTGCTGCCGTTGACGCTGCAGGGTGCCGCCACCCGCCTCGATGTTGTCCGCGCGCCGCAGCATGGCACGCTGGAGGTGCAGGGCACCACGCTGCGCTACACGCCGCACGCCGGTTACGCCGGCGCCGACAGCGTGGACTACACCGCCAGCGATGCCTTCAGCACCTCCGCACCGGCGACCGTGACGATCACCGTGGCCGCGCCGAGTGTAGCGATCGATGACATCGTGCCCGACGCGGCCACCGCCGGCAGCCCCTACACGCTGCAGCTGCTCAGCCGCGGCGGCAGCGCACCCTACCGCTATGCGCTGGTGGGGGGCGCAGTGCCGGCCGGGATGGCGCTGACGCCGGGCGGGCAGCTGATCGGCACGCCGGTGGTTGCCGGCCGTTTTGCGGTCGATGTCGAGGTTACCGACAGCAGCACCGGCGACGGCCCGTTCCAGGCCCGCCGCAGCATGGTGCTGCTGGTGGACGCGCCGCAGATCATCCCCGGCGACACTGCACCGCCGGAGGTCGCCCTGGGGCAGGCAGTGAGCACGCGCCTGCCAGTGCGTGGCGGCGTCGCCCCGTATGCGTTCCGGCTGCTGTCCGGCGAGCTGCCGCCGGGCGTGCGGTTGACTGCGGATGGGCTGCTTGAGGGCACCGCCATCCAGGCCGGCACGTTCGAGGTGCAGGTCGAGGTCCGCGATGCGCATGGCTTCACCGCCGCGCTCGGCTACCGCTTCGTGGTCGCGCAGGCCGCGCAGGCCATCAGCGCCTTCGTCGCCGATCCCGGCGCCCCGGTGTTCAGCGCGGGAGGCAGCTTCCTGTTGAGCGCCCAGGGCGGCGCCTCGGGGCAGCCGATCATCTTCGCCAGCACCACCCCGGCGGTGTGCAGCGTGGACGGCCCGCGCGTGGTCATGCTGGCGTCCGGGCGGTGCAGCCTGACCGCCGACCAGGCCGGCGACGCCAATCACCAGGCCGCCGCACAGCAGCGCCTGGACGTGGACATCGCCGCCGCGGTGCCGGTGCTGGCCTGGGCGGCAGACATGTCGCGTCTGCTGGAGCAGGGTAGCTTCGAGCTGCCGCTGCCGACCAGTGTCAGCCCCGGTGCGTTCACCTTCCACAGCAGCGCGCCGGCGGTGGCCAGCATTGAGGGCCGCACAGTCCAGGTACACGCTGAAGGCAGCGCCGTGATCACCGCACAGCAGGCCGCCAGTGGTGGTTACGCCGCCGCCCGCGTGGAACTGCGGTTGATGGTCAATGTGCGCCCTGACCCGACCCGTGACCCGGGCGTCACCGGACTGCTGCAGGCGCAGGTGGAAGCGAGCGTCCGTTTCGCCGCCGCGCAACAGGGCAACATCCGCGATCGCCTGCGCCAGGTACGCGACGGCGGCAACCCCGCCAGCAACACGCTGTCGGTGTCCAGTGGCGGTGGCGGCCCCAACGCCGCATCGCTGCCGCTGGGCAGCGCGCTCGGTACCGGCGCGGCGTGGTTGCCGGCCGGCTGGGGAACCTGGGCCGCGGGTAGCGCGAGCTACGGCCGCGGCGGGGCCACCGCAGGCGGCCGCTATGACCTGCGCAGCGACGGGCTGAGCGTCGGTGTGGACCGCCGTTTCGGCGAACGCACGCTGCTCGGCGTGGCGGGCAGCGTGGGCCGCAGCGACAGCGACCAGGACGACGATCGCACCCGCCTGCGCGCCGACCAGCGCTCGCTGGCGCTGTACGGCCTGTGGCGTGGCAACGCGCACCTGTACGTGGACGCGATGATCGCCACCGGCAACCTGCAGTTCGATCTGCAGCGCTGGAGCACCGATGCCGATGCGCAGGCGCAGGCGCGGCGCGATGGCACGCAGTGGTTCGGTTCGCTCGGCCTGGGCTACGAGCAGATGCTGGCGGCAACCCGGCTGACCGGGTACGCCCGCTGGGATGCCAGCCGTACCACCCTGGATGCCTACCGCGAGCACGGCCTGGGCGTGCTGGATCTCGCCTATGGCCGCCAGACCGTGGAAAACCGCGCGCTGGCCATCGGGATGGAAGGCAGTGCGCAGGTATCGGCCGAGAGCCGGTTGCGTCCGTTCTGGAGCATCGAGTACCGGCGGGCGCTGCAGGACCGCGGGATGGCTTCGCTGAACTACGCGACGTGGTCACGGCCGCAGGACTACCAGGTAGCACTCCGCAGCTACAACGATGATGTGTTGTCGTTGCAGGCCGGCGTGGATCTGGCGATCCAGCGTGGCTGGAGCCTGTCGTTGCTGCTGGGGCATGAACAGGCGCGCGGCGCGGATCGTGCCAGCAGCATCGGCCTGCGCCTGACCTCGGGCGGGCAGGGCGGCGCGGTGGAGTCACCGCCGGTACCGTGAGTGGGCGGCGCGCCGGCCACGGTCGGCACGCCGGTTTCATCGCCGCAGCGGCAGCTTCATCCGCGCTGGGGCGTGCTTCGTCGCAGCGCGCTTGTCGCGTTCCCCGGCGCGGGGCAACGTGGCCCGGTGGGCGACGTTGCCCCGAGTCGAAGGAGACCGACGATGAAGACCCTGTTCGTGCTGGGCGTGTGGTGCCTGCTGTTCGTGCTGTGCTGGCCGCTGGCGCTGCTGGCCCTGGTGGCGTGGCCGTTGGTGTGGCTGGTCAGCCTGCCGTTCCGCCTGGTCGGCATCACGTTCTCGGCGCTGTTTGCCTTCCTGCGTGCGCTGTTGATGCTTCCGGCGCGGCTGCTGGGTGGCGGGCGCGTCGCAACGGCCTGAACAGGAATGGGATCGGGTAGTGCCGGCCGCTGGCCGGCGGCTCTTGCTGTCGGGATGGCGAGGAGCCGCCCAGCGGCCGGCACTACCAATGGCGGGGAGCCGGCCAGCGGCCGGCACTACCAATGGCGAGGAGCCGGCCAGCGGCCGGCACTACCAATTGCGAAGGGGCCCGTGCAGCGGCCGGCGCTGCCTGTCGCCCACAAAAAACCCCGCCGAAGCGGGGTTTTTCGTTACGCCATCAACAAGGCTCAGTTGGCCTTGTGGATCGCGCGCTTGCTCACGGCCATCGCGGCGTCATGCACCACTTCCGACAGCGACGGGTGGGCGTGGCAGATGCGCGCCAGGTCGTCGGCCGAACCGCTGAACTCCATGGTCAGCACGCCTTCGTGCACCAGCTCGGAGACGTTCGCACCGACCAGGTGCATGCCCAGGATGCGGTCGGTCTCGGCGTGTGCCAGGACCTTCACGAAGCCCGACGGCTCGATCATCGCCACGGCACGGCCGTTGGCGGCGAACGGGAAGCTGCCGGCCTTGTACGGAATGCCCTCGGCCTTCAGCTGCTGCTCGGTCTTGCCGACCCAGGCCAGCTCCGGCTCGGTGTAGATCACCCACGGGATCGTGTCGAAGTTGACGTGGCCCGGCAGGCCCGCGATCAGCTCGGCCACGGCAATGCCTTCCTCGAAGCCCTTGTGCGCCAGCATCGGGCCGCGCACGCAGTCACCGACCGCCCAGACGCCATCGACGCCGGTGTGGCAGTGTGCGTCCACTTCGATCTGGCCACGCTCGTTGATCTTGACGCCGGTGCCTTCGGCCAGCAGGCCCTTGGTGGCGGCGCGACGGCCGACGGCCACCAGCAGCTTGTCCACGACCAGGCTCTTTTCGCCTTCAGCATCGGCGTAGGTCAGGGCGACTTCCTTCTTCTTGCCCTTGCCGGTCACCTCGGCCTTGGAGACCTTGGCGCCCAGGCGGATGTCCAGGCCCTGCTTCTTGAATTCCTTCAGGGCGGTCTTGGCCACTTCGGCATCAGCCGCGGCCAGGAAGTCCGGCAGCGCTTCCAGGATGGTCACTTCCGAACCCAGGCGCTTCCAGACGCTGCCCAGTTCCAGGCCGATCACGCCGGCACCGATCACGGCCAGGCGAGCCGGCACTTCGGTGAAATCCAGGCCGCCGACGTTGTCGACGATGGTTTCGCCATCGAACTTGGCGAACGGCAGTTCGATCGAATCCGAACCGGCGGCGATGATGACGTTGGTGCCCTTCAGCTCGACTTCCGAACCGTCGTGCTGCTTGACCTTGACGATGTTGCCCGGCTGCAGCTCACCGAAACCGTAGTACGCGGTGACCTTGTTCGCCTTGAACAGCATGGCGATGCCGCCGGTGAACTGCTTGACGATCTTGTCCTTGCGGCCAACCATCGCCTCGACGTCCATCTTGGCATCCTTGAAGCTGATGCCGTGGTCGCCAAAGATGTGGCCCATGTTCCAGAACTGGCGCGAGGAATCGAGCAGCGCCTTGGACGGGATGCAGCCCACGCGCAGGCAGGTGCCACCCAGGGCCGGCTTGCCGTCCTTGCCCAGCGCAGCGTCGATGCAGGCGGTCTTCAGACCCAGCTGCGCGGCGCGGATGGCGGCATGGTAGCCGGCCGGACCGGCACCGATGACGACGACGTCGAATTGTTCAGCCATTGATAGTTCCTTGTTGCATTCCCGAGCTTCGCTTGAAGCCGGTGGCGCGCAGGCGCCGGGGGAGAGAGCAGGGCAGTGCGGTGCAGTGCCGTAAAACCAGAACCCCTCCGCGCGGGCGCGGAGGGGTGGGAGGTCTTACAGGCCGAACAGCATGCGGCCCGGGTTTTCCAGCTGGTTCTTGATGTCCACCAGGAACTGGACCGAGTCCTTGCCGTCGATGATGCGGTGATCGTAGGACAGCGCCAGGTACATCATCGGCGCGATCACGACCTGGCCGTTCTGCGCGATCGGACGCTCCTTGATGGCGTGCATGCCCAGGATGGCGCTCTGCGGCGGGTTGATGATCGGGGTCGACAGCAGCGAACCGAAGGTGCCGCCGTTGGTCACGGTGAAGGTGCCGCCCTGCAGTTCTTCCAGGCTCAGCTTGCCGTCACGGGCCTTCTTGGCGTAGTCGGCGATGGTCTTTTCGATATCGGCGAAGGACATGCGCTCGACGTTGCGCAGCACCGGGGTCACCAGACCCTTCTCGGTCGACACGGCGATCGAGATGTCCGAGTAGCCGTGATAGATGATGTCGTCACCGTCGATCGAGGCATTGACCAGCGGGAAGCGCTGCAGTGCGTTGGCGGCGGCCTTCACGAAGAAGCTCATGAAGCCCAGCTTGATGCCGTGCGCCTTGACGAACTCGTCCTGCAGATCCTTGCGCGCGGCCGAGACCTTGGACAGGTCGACCTCGTTGAAGGTGGTCAGCATCGCGGTGCCGTTCTTGGACTGCATCAGGCGCTCGGCGATGCGCTTGCGGATGCGGGTCATCGGCACGCGTTCTTCCGGACGTGCGCCACCGGACTTGCCGGCGCCGCCGTTGCGGGCGAAGTTGACGATGTCTTCCTTGGTCACCGCGCCGCGGCGGCCGGTGCCGTCCACGTCGGCCGGGTTCACGCCTTCGGTGATGGCGGTGAAGCGGGCGCCCGGGGGCAGCGAATCGGCAGCGGACTTGGTGGCCGGGGCCGGCGCTGCAGCAGCGGCCGGAGCGGCAGCGGCCGGTGCCGGAGCAGCGGCCGGGGCGTCGGCCTTCTTCTCTTCGGCCGGCGCAGCAGCAGCGGTCGCACCTTCTTCGATGATGGCCACGACCTGGCTGGAGGTCACGGTGGCGCCCACCTCGAACTTGATCTCCTTCAGCACGCCATCGACCGGCGACGGCACTTCCAGGACGACCTTGTCGGTTTCCAGATCAAGCAGGTTTTCATCGCGCTTGACGGCATCGCCGACCTTCTTGTGCCAAGTGGCGATGGTGCCGTCGGCGACGGATTCGGGCAGTACCGGGGCTTTGACTTCGGTGGCCATGCGGGAGCTTCCTGGTTTGTCTTTTCTAGAATGAGGGGGAGAGTTATTCAGCGACCGAGTCGTTGAACGGGTTGACCAGGGCATCGGCGATCAGCTTCTGCTGCTCGATGATGTGGTCAGCCATGTGTCCAGCGGCCGGCGATGCCGAACGGGCGCGACCTGCGTAATGGATGCTCTGGCCATCGGCCAGGCACGCCTGCAGGTGGTGACGGATCTGGTACCAGGCACCCTGGTTCTGCGGTTCTTCCTGACACCACACCACATCGGCCGCCTTGCCGTACTTCTTCAGCTCTGCTGCCAGTGCCACGCGCGGGAACGGATACAGCTGCTCCACGCGGATGATGGCGACATCGTCCTGGCCACGCTTGGTCTGGTCTTCCAGCAGGTCGTAGTAGACCTTGCCCGAGCACAGCACCACGCGCTTGACCTTCCTGGCGTCTGCGTTGGCATCGCCGATCAGGTGCTGGAACTCGCCGTTGGCCAGTTCGTCCAGGGTCGACACGGCCAGCTTGTGGCGCAGCAGCGACTTGGGCGACATCACGATCAGCGGCTTGCGGGTGGTCATGCGCATCTGGCGACGCAGCATGTGGTACGCCTGTGCCGGGGTCGACGGCACGCACACCAGCATGTTCTCCAGCGCGCACAGCTGCAGGAAACGCTCCAGGCGTGCGGAGCTGTGCTCCGGGCCCTGGCCTTCATAACCGTGCGGCAGCAGCAGGGTCAGGCCGGTGATGCGGCCCCACTTGGCTTCGCCGGCGGCGATGAACTGATCGATCACGACCTGGGCGCCGTTGGCGAAGTCGCCGAACTGGCCTTCCCAGATGCACAGGGTGTTCGGATCGGTGGTGGAGAAGCCGTACTCATAGGCCATCACCGCTTCTTCGCTGAGCAGCGAATCGATGATGGTGGCCTGTTCCGGCGACTCGACCAGCTGGCGCAGCGGCAGGTAGTAGTTGTCGGTCTTCTGGTCGTGCAGGATCGCGTGGCGGTGCGTGAACGTACCGCGGCCGACGTCCTGGCCGACCAGGCGCAGGTTGTTGCCTTCGTCGAGGATGGTGGCGTAGGCCAGGTTCTCGGCGAAGCCCCAGTCGCCCGGGATCTCGCCTGCGGCCATCTTGCGGCGGTCGTCATAGACTTTGGCCACGCGCGAGTGCAGTTCCACGCCTTCGGGCACGGTGTTGATCATCTGCGCCAGCTGCTTGACCTTCTCCATGCCCACGGCAGTGGAGACGGCGTCGGACAGCTTGCCGTTGAGCAGCTTGGGCCAGTCCACGTACATCTTGCTGGTGGCCGGCGTCTTCTCGACCTGGGCCAGCTCGGTGGTGACTTCGCCGGCATCGAGCTTGTTGCGGTACGCATCGACCAGGGCCTTGCCGCCACCGGCTTCGATCACGCCGGCCGCTTCCAGCGTCGCGGCGTACAGCTCGCGGGTGGTCTGGTGCTTGCGGATGACCTGGTACATCAGCGGCTGGGTGATCGCCGGTTCATCGGCTTCGTTGTGGCCCCAGCGGCGGTAGCACATCAGGTCGATGACCACGTCCTTGCTGAACTTCTGGCGGAACTCGAAGGCCAGCTTGGCGGCGAACACGACCGCTTCGGGATCGTCGCCGTTCACGTGCAGCACGGGCGCGGCGATCATCTTGGCCACGTCCGTGCAGTACAGCGTGGAGCGCGAATCTTCCGGATTGGAGGTGGTGAAGCCGACCTGGTTGTTGACCACGATGTGCACCGTGCCACCAACGGCGAAGCCGCGGGCCTGGGACATCTGGAACAGCTCCATCACCACGCCCTGACCGGCGAAGGCCGCATCACCGTGGATCAGGATCGGCATCACCTGCTTGCGGGCGGTATCGCCACGGCGTTCCTGGCGCGAACGGACGCTGCCGGCCACGACCGGATCGGCGATTTCCAGGTGCGACGGGTTGAACGCCAGCGCCAGGTGGACCGCGCCGCCGGCGGTGGCGACGTCGGCCGAGAAGCCCATGTGGTACTTCACATCGCCGGCGGAGGCGTGGTCGTCGTGCTCGAACTTGCCTTCGAACTCGTCGAACAGCTTGCGCGGGCTCTTGCCGAGGGTGTTGACCAGCACGTTCAGGCGGCCGCGGTGGGCCATGCCGATCACCACGTCCTTGACGCCATCCTTGCCGGCGTCACGGATGATGGTGTCCATCATCGGGATCAGCGAATCGCCGCCTTCCAGCGAGAAGCGCTTCTGGCCCACGTACTTGGTGTGCAGGTAGCGCTCCAGACCCTCGGCAGCCGTCAGGCGCTCCAGGGTACGGCGCTGGGTGTCTGCGTCCAGGTTGTAGTTGCCACCGGCCATTTCCAGGCGCTGGTACAGCCACTGGCGCTGCTCGACCTCGGAGATGTGCATGAATTCCGCACCGATCGAGCCGGTGTAGGTCTTCTTCAGGCGCTCCAGCAGGTCACGCAGTTTCATGCGCGGCTGGCCGGCGACGCCGCCGGTGCTGAACTCACTGCCCAGGTCGCTTTCCGACAGGCTGTGGAACGGCAGGCCCAGATCCGGCGGATTGGTCGGCGCGGTCAGGCTCAGCGGGTCCAGGCGGGCACCGAGGTGGCCACGCGACCGGTAAGCGGTGATCAGGCGGCCGACATTGCGCTCGCGCTCGTCGCCGGCACCATCGGCGGTGCCGCTCTTGATGGCGTTTTTGGCGGCGTCGGCAATGTGGGCGATGACGGCCGAATGCGGAATATCACCGGCTTCGCGGCCCTGGAAGCCGTCGAAGTAGGTCTTCCATTTGGGATCGACACTGTCCGGAGAAACGAGGTACTGCTCGTACAGATCCTCGATATAGGAGGCGTTGCCGCCGGCGAGCTGCGAAGATTGCGCAAACTGCTTCAGTTGATTGTCCACGATGGAGAGTCGGATTCGCTTGTGGGGTAAGGCTTCGATGATCCGGCAGGGAAAAGTGAATAGCCTGCGCGGGCGGTATCTAACGCCCCAAATTGTACCCCCAACGCGACAGGAAGGGGCACCGTACGGTCCAGTGCGGGAACCGCGGTGTCATTCCCAGACAGGTTCGGGGCCGCGCGGTGGGCTACAGGCCGAGTGCCCGCAGTTCGCTGCAATCACGCGAACGTTCCCATAAGCGCTGCAAACCTTCCTGCAACGGTCGTGAACGTGCCGGTTGGGCCAGCCCGGCCTCGCCATCGAAGCGGTGGCCGCTCAGACGAAAGTAGTAGTCGCCCGTGTCGTTGAGCAGACAGGCAGATGGCGTCGCGCGGTCGATCGGATCGCTCACCTCGCGCACCCGGAAGACGCTCGGCAGCCGCTGGAGCAGGCTCAGCACGGGTGAGCCGGCCTGACGGATGGCGGTGCTGTCGTGGACGATCAGCCAGGCCTGTTTGTCGTGGCGGGCGGTGGCGTAGCGGCGTAACGCTTCCAGCACCGGCGGTGCATCGAGCAGGCCGGGGTCGAGCTGGCGGCTGTGGATCCACAGCTGGCGGCGGGCGCGGTGGATCAAGGCGGTGGTGATCGCCACGGCCTCTTCGGCGCGCTCGATCGCGACTGCACCGGACAGGGCCAGCCGCATGTGCTGGTGGGCGATGCCGGCCTCTTCGAAGATCGCGCCTTCCGGCAGAAAGCCCTGCCGGGTATAGAACACGCGGGCCGGCAGCTGCGCATGCAGCCCGACCTCGCGCCAGCCCCGGGCCCGGGCCTGGTCGACCAGGGCCAGCAGCAGGGCTTCGCCGACGCCTTTGCCACGCCAGGCGGCCAGTACCGCCATGCGGCCGATCCGGCCGTCCGGGGTGAGCCGTCCGGCTCCGATCGGGGTGCCGGCGGTGTCGCAGGCCAGGACATGCACGCTCAGGGGGTCGAGCGCGTCGATCTCCAGTTCGGCGGGGACCTGCTGCTCGTCGACGAACACGGTGAACCGGACCCGGTGCAGCGCGGCGTGCTGCACCGGGTAGTCGACCACATCAACCTGGAAGCCGGGGCCGGTCATGGCGGGGGCGGTCAGCCGCGCTGGGGCTCGTCCTTGCCGTCGGTCTCGTCGCTGTCGTCGAAATCGACGATCACCTCGATGCCGTCGTCATGGATGGTCACCTCGTGCACGTCGGCCTCGATGGCCTCGTCGTCGACCACGTCGACTGCCTCGGTGCCGTCGACGATGTCGTACTCGGCGACGTAGTCGTCTTCGTCCTCCAGCCCCGTGTCTTCCACCAGCTGGTAGAAGCCGCCGGCGACCAGTGCCTGCACGGCATCACGGCCCTTGGCCGAGAGTTTCTGGTACAGCGCCGCACCGATCTGTTCGGCGCCGGCCAGCGCCTGGGCATCCTTGACCGGCAGGGCGAAGTCCAGGCCGCTGCAGTACAGGCTGGCGCCACGCTTGGCACGGCGCCAGGCCAGGCGCGCCCAGGGGTGGCGATGCAGTTCCACGCCGGCACCCAGGGCGGCTTCGATCTCTTCGCGCGGCAGCGGTTCGCCCTGCGCCATCACTTCCCCGGCGGCGCGGTAGGTGGTGATGAAGCGGCCGAACCAGTCGCCGAGCTTGTCCGGATCGTTCATCCGGATGGCGTTGAGCGCTTCGACCACGCGGTTCATCGAGACCACGTCGATTTCGTTCGGATCCTCCGGCACCTTCAGGTCCGGATCCTGGTAACGGATGGACTCGTCGGCGCCCTCGATCAGGGTATCGAGGTAGTCGCTGATCAGTTCGGCCGAGGCCGGGGCGCGCATGCCGAACGAGAACGTCAGGCAGGGGTCTTCGGCAACGCCGTTGTGCGGCACGTTCGGCGGCAGGTAGAGCATGTCGCCCGGGGCCAGCACCCAGTCGTGGGTCGGCTTGAAGCGGCGCAGCAGCTTGAGTTCGACGTCGTCGCGGAAGTCCAGCGGCGGGCGCTTGCCCTTGATCGATTCGCTGGCGTCGATCTGCCAGCGGCGGTGGCCGTAAGCCTGCAGCAGGAAGACGTCGTACTGGTCCACGTGGGCGCCGACCGAGCCGCCGGTGGCGGCGAAGCTGATCATCACATCGTCCATGCGCCAGCGCGGCAGGAAATCGAAGTGGCTGATCAGGGCGCGCACGTCGGCGTCCCACTTGTCCACGTCCTGGACCAGCAGGGTCCAGTCGTGGTCCGGCATGCCGGGGAATTCTTCTTCCTGGAACGGGCCGGTGCGCACGGTCCAGCCATCGGTGGCGCGGTCGTGGGTGATCAGCCGCGACAGCGCGCTTTCTTCACAGGCCAGACCGGCGAGGTCTTCGGGCTGCACCGGGGTCTCGAAATCGGGGAAGGCGCCGCGGATGAGCAGCGGGCGCTTCTGCCAGTAATCGCGCAGGAAGGTAGCGGCGGGCATGCCCAGCGGCAGGCCGGGACGGGCCTGGATTTCGATGACGGGGGTTTTGATCTTGCGTGCGGCCATGGGGGAGATCCTTGGAGCGTGTAGACGGTAGTTCGGGGGCGCAGCGGGGCGGCGCCCATGCCTTCAGATCGCCTTGGCCAGGTCCGCTGCCAGGCCGATGTAGCCGCCCGGGGTCAGCGCGCGCAGGCTCTGCTTGGCGTCGGCGGGCAGGTCCAGCGATTCAACGAAGGCCTGCATCGATTCGGTGGTGATGCCCTGGCCGCGGGTGAGCGCCTTGAGCTGTTCGTACGGGTTGGGCAGGCCATGGCGGCGCATGACGGTCTGCACCGCTTCGGCCAGCACTTCCCATGCGGCGTCCAGGTCGGCATCCAGGCGTTCCGGATTGACGGTCAGCTTGCCCAGGCCCTTGGCCAGCGAGTCCAGGGCGACCTGGGTATGGCCGAAGGCGGTGCCGACCGCGCGCAGCACGGTGGAGTCGGTCAGGTCGCGCTGCCAGCGGCTGATCGGCAGCTTGGCGCTGAAATGCTCGAACAGGGCGTTGGCGATGCCGAAGTTGCCTTCGGCGTTTTCGAAGTCGATCGGGTTGACCTTGTGCGGCATGGTCGAGGAGCCGACTTCGCCTTCCTTGAGCTTCTGCTTGAAGTAGCCCAGCGAGATATAGCCCCAGACGTCGCGCGCCAGGTCGATCAGGATGATGTTGGCGCGGCGCGCGGCATCGCCGATCTCGGCGACGTTGTCGTGCGGCTCGATCTGGGTGGTGTACGGGTTGAAGACCAGGCCGAGGCTTTCCACGAAGCGCTGGGCGAAGGCCGGCCAGTCCACGTCCGGGTAGGCGATGACGTGCGCGTTGTAGTTGCCCACCGCGCCATTGATCTTGCCGGTCAGTTCGACGGCGGCGATCTGGCGGCGCTGGCGCTCCAGGCGGGCCACGACGTTGGCCACTTCCTTGCCCAGGGTGGTCGGCGAGGCGGTCTGGCCATGGGTGCGCGAGAGCATCGGCTGGGCGGCCTGGGCATGGGCGAGGGCACGCAGCACGCCGGCGATGTTGTCCAGCGAGGGCAGCAGCACCTCGCGGCGGGCCTGCTCGAGCATCAGCCCGTAGCTGAGGTTGTTGATGTCCTCGCTGGTGCAGGCGAAATGCACGAACTCCAGCGCCGGGCCCAGCTCCGCATCGGCGGTGAGCTGCTCCTTGATGAAGTACTCCACGGCCTTGACGTCGTGGTTGGTGGTGCGCTCGATCTCCTTCACACGCGCGGCGTGGGCCGGGGCAAAGTCGTCGGCCAGGGCACGCAGGCGTGCGGTGGCGGCAGCCGAGAACGGCGCCAGTTCGACGATGCCCGGCTCATTGGCCAGTGCCAGCAGCCATTCCACTTCCACCTTCACGCGGGCCTTGATCAGGCCGTATTCGGAGAAGATCGGGCGCAGGGCGTCGACCTTGCCGGCGTAGCGGCCATCGAGCGGGGACAGGGCGAGCAGGGCGAATTCGGACATGGCAGGGCGCAGATCGGTGGCAGCGGGGGCCGCCATTCTACGCTGCCCCGGCGTCCTCGGCCTGTGCCATGCGCACCGTCACCGCCTGGATCCGGTGCCCGGCCATGCGCTTGATCGTGAACTGGTGCCCGTCGATCTCCAGCTGCTCGCCTTCCTCGGGCAGCCGCTGGAGCTGGTGCACGATCAGCCCGCCGACCGAATTGAGGTGGTCCGGCGCGCTCAGGTCGTGTCCCAGCAGCCGCTCAAGCCGGAAGATCGAGGTCGAGCCGGCCACCAGCAGGGTGCCGTCGGCGCCACGGGTGGGGGCATCCTTGACGATATGCGGGTGTTCGTCCTCGATATCCCCGACCACCACTTCCAGCAGGTCTTCCAGGGTGAAGTAGCCCAGGATGCGGCCGTGCTCTTCCACGCACAGCGCCAGGTGGGTGGTGCCGGTGCGGAAGCGCTCCAGCACCAGCGGTACCGGGGTTTCCAGCGCGATCAGGTTGGCCGGGCGCAGCAGCGGGCGCAGGTCGTCGGTGGGATTGCCTCGAGCGATCTCGACCAGCAGGTCCTTCATGTGCAGGATGCCCAGCACTTCCTCGCCATCGCGGTCGAACCACGGGTAGCGGCTGTAGCGGCTTTCGGCGAACTCGGCCATGACGTCGGCCAGGCGCATGCCTTCGCGGAAAGAACGCATGTGGTCGCGGGAGCGCATCAGGTCGCCGGCCACCAGCTCGGGCAGTTCCAGCGCGTGACTCATCAAGGTGAGGTCCTGGTCCGGCGCGGTGCCGACCGGTTGCTGGCGACCCACGATCAGCTTGAGCTCCTCGCGCGAATAGCGGTGCGAGGTGTGCTCCACATCGCCCCAGCCGGCCAGGCGCAGCAGCGCATTGGCGCTGTTGTTGAGCAGCCAGATGGCCGGGTACATGGCCCAATAGAACAGGTACAGCGGCGCGGCCGTCCACAGCGACATCGCCTCGGGGCGACGGATCGCCATCGATTTCGGCGCCAGTTCGCCCAGCACGATGTGCAGGAACGAGATCAGGCTGAAGGCGATGATGAAGGACGTCAGGCGCGAGGCTTCCGGGGTCAGCCCCAAGGTGTCGAACAACGGCTGCAGCAGGTGTGCGAAGGCCGGCTCACCGACCCAGCCCAGGCCCAGCGAGGACAGCGTGATGCCCAGCTGGCAGGCCGACAGGTACGCATCCAGGTGCGAGTGCACGTTGAGCAGCAGCCGTCCCCGCCAGCCATGGTTCTCGGCCAGGCCGACGGCCTGGGTATGGCGCAGCTTCACCAGGGCGAACTCGGCGGCCACGAAGAAGCCGTTGAGTACCACCAGCAGCAGGGCCAGCAGCAGAAGCAGGAGATTGCCGATCATCCGCGGCCCCGCAGCGCTGCTGCATGGAGCGGAATGGCACCCGCGGTCGCCAGGGCGGCGAGGCCGGTCATCGGTGCGTGCGCGCTCGCACGCCCGGTACTACTGTCGGGATCGTCACCCATGGGGGCGGCAGTCTGTCTGAATGAAAACGAATCCCGAGTCTAGCCGATCCACCGCGTGGTTGGGTTTCAACGGTGCTTGGGAGTATCGTGATCAGAGCCGCCAGCCAGGGAATCAGGCCCGTTGCCAGCCGCAGGTTCCCTTTCATCCACGAAAGATGTGCGGAGTTGAAGCAATGAGCAAGGGTTTCAGGATTGAACACGACAGCATGGGCGAGCTGCAGGTGCCCGCCGATGCGTTGTGGGGCGCGCAGACCCAGCGCGCCGTCGATAATTTCCCGGTGTCGGGCCAGCGCATGCCGCGCGGTTTCATCCGCGCGCTCGGCCTGGTCAAGGGGGCTGCGGCCAACGTCAACGTCGAGCTGGGCCATCTGCCGCGCAACATCGGCAAGGCCATCGAGGCGGCCGCTGCCGAAGTCGCCGATGGGCGCCATGACGCGCACTTCCCGATCGACGTGTACCAGACCGGTTCGGGCACCTCCTCGAACATGAATGCCAACGAGGTCATCGCCACGCTGGCCAATCGTGCCGGCAAGGCGGGCAAGACCGCGGTGCATCCCAACGATCACGTCAACCAGGGGCAGAGCTCCAACGACGTGATCCCGACCGCGCTGCGCGTTTCGGCGCTGCTGGGCGTGCATGAGCAGCTGCTGCCTTCGCTGGTGCACCTGCGCAAGACCATCGACAAGCGTGGCCGCGCGCTGCGCAAGGTGGTCAAGACCGGCCGCACCCATCTGATGGATGCGATGCCGCTGACCTTCGAACAGGAATTCGGTGCGTGGTCGGCGCAGTTGTCCTCTGCCCAGGAGCGTATCGAAGACAGCCTCAAGCGCCTGCGTCGGCTGCCGCTGGGCGGCACCGCCATCGGCACCGGCATCAATGCCGACCCGCGTTTCGGCGCGCAGGTGGCCAGGCAGCTCAAGCAGCAGACCGGCATCAAGTTCGACAGCGCCGAGAACAAGTTTGAAGGCCTGGCCGCGCAGGACGATGCGGTTGAACTGTCCGGCCAGCTCAACGCGTTGGCGGTGGCACTGATCAAGATCGCCAACGACCTGCGCTGGATGAATGCCGGTCCGCTGGCCGGTCTGGGCGAGATCGAACTGCCGGCGCTGCAGCCGGGCAGCTCGATCATGCCGGGCAAGGTCAACCCGGTGATTCCCGAAGCCACCGTGATGGTGTGCGCCCAGGTGATCGGCCACCACACCGCGATCACCGTGGCCGGCCAGACCGGCAACTTCCAGTTGAACGTGACGCTGCCGTTGATCGCCGCGAACCTGCTCGATGGCATCAATCTGCTGGCCAACATCACCCGCCTGCTGGCCGATACCGCGATCGCCGGGTTGAAGGTGCGGGAGGATCGCGTCCGCGAGGCACTGGATCGCAATCCGATCCTGGTGACCGCGTTGAACCCGATCATCGGCTATGAGAAGGCCGCCGCGATCGCCAAGCGTGCCTACAAGGAACAGCGCCCGGTGCTGGAGGTGGCCAAGGAAGACAGCGGTCTGTCCGAGGCCGAGCTGCGCAAGCTGCTCGATCCGGCCGCGCTGACCGCCGGCGGCATCCACGCCGGTGGTGGCGGCGGCGGTTGAGCGCGCGTACTACCTGAAACGAAAAACGGGCCGAATGGCCCGTTTTTTGTGCGTGAGCCCCGTAGCGGCCGGCGGGCCCCAGGGCAAAATCAAGGCGGAGGCCGTCGCTGCCAGGCGGCGGACGGGGGACATTTGCCCAGGGGCCTGCCGGCCGCTGCGGGGCTCAGTCAGTGGCGGTCGGCCTGCAGATTGCCGAAGGTCTCGGTGTAGTCCTTGAATTCGGGGATCTTCGTGGTCAGGTCCGGCGGGATCGGCTGCATGCCATCGGGCACCTGGATCTTCACCGAGCGCTTGGCCGGGTCCGGCGGAGCATCGGTCAAGGTGTTCTGGCGCAGCACCTGCAGCTGGCCGAACATGCCCTGCAGCATCGCCTGCTGCTCTTCGTTGAGCGGGATCTCGATCTCGTCGATCTTCATGTGCCCGTTGGGCAGGATGATGATGTTCGGCGCAGGTGCGCGGCGCACGGTGACCATGCCGTCGCTGACGGTGATCTTCGGCTTGCTGCGCTCGGCGCGGTGATTGCGGTACTCCTGGTCGCAACCAGTGGCGACGAGGCAGAACAGGGCGAACAGCAACAGACTCAGCTTCTTCATGAGCAGGCAACAACGCGTGCGGCGGGAACGCAGATTGTAGTCCCCTGGCGCCGGGAAGGGCCTGCCTGCGACGCATCGTCGCAGGCAGGGCCCGGTTACTTGCCGCAGTCGTCGATGTCTTTCTGGTCCATGGTCGCGTAAGGCTGGAAGGCCGGCAGCGCGGCCGCCAGCGCCTGCTGCCGGGCCATCATCCCGGGCAGCAGGCCGCACAGCTTCTGGGCCTGGCCTTCGATCTTCCTGGCTTCCTCGTTCACCCGCGCTTCGATGCCCTGGGTGTCACCGGAGAACATGCCCTTGATCGCCTCACCGGCCGCCTTCACGCCGAGATTGGCGCCGGCCACGCCGATCTCCATGCCCGCACTGGCCAGCGACTCGACCTGCTTGCGGTAGTCCTGCAGCAGCGCACGCTGGTGGGCATCCACCGGCACCGCCTTGCCATCGATCAGCAGGTCGCCCTGGGGGCTGATCTCGGCCTTGGGTGATTTGCCATTGGAGATGGAGATGTTGCCCTGGGCGATTTCCCGGCGGGCCTTGTCAGTGGCTTCCTGCACGGTCTTGCCGATGCTGTCGGTATCCAGCGCGCTGGTGGCCGGGGCGGCGGCGCTCTGGTCGGCGGGGGCTTTGCCCTTTCCGCTGTCCGGGGCGGTACAGGCGGCGATGGGCAGGCACAACAGCAGGGCAGGCAGCAGCAGTCGAGTTGTCATGGTCCGTATCCGTTGAGGGTAAAGAGGCTTACTTGCCGCGCGGCAGTTCAACCCGGCCGCGTACATTGCTGTGGCGGATATCGCCGCTGCCACTGTTGGCCACGCGCAGGTCGCCACCGACATCACGGGCCGTCACATCGCCGGAGCCATGGCGTTCCACCGTGACGCTGCCGCCGATGTCGCGCAGCTCGGTATCGCCGGAGCCGACGGTGCCGATCCGCACGTTGCCCTTGGCCTGGCGCACGTCGGTGTCGCCGGAGCCGACCACGCCGATCTCGACATTGCCGCCGACGGTATCCAGCTCGAAGTCGCCCGAGCCGATGGTGCCGACCTTGGCGTCGCCGCGTACGTTGCGGGCCTTGAAATCACCCGAGCCGACCGAGAGCAGGTTCAGTGCACCGGCGCCATCGAGGATGACATCGCCCGAGCCGACTGCCGCGGTCACCAGCCCTTTGATGTTCTCCAGCTTGATATCCCCGGAGCCGACATCGGCGCTGAGCGAATGCGCACCGCTGACGCTGGCATCGCCGGAGCCGACCTTCATCTGGACCAGGAGCGTGTCCGGCACCGTGCCGCGCAGGTCCAGGTAGGCATAGCTGCTGCCGCTCATGGTGAGGCTGCGCCCTTCGCGCTGCAGGCGGACGACGAGCTTGTCGCCGACCTTCTGCTGGGTGACCGTGAGTTGGCGCAACCAGTCCGCGTTGGAGGCGCAGGCGCGCCCGCCGAGCTGGGCCGCACCGGGGCCGGCCTGCAGCACCAGGTCATGCTGGTTCACTTCGAACACCACGGCCTTGGCACCGGCCAGGTCGAGCTTGAGGTCGCGCGGTTCGTTGAACCTGCACTGCGGTTCATTGGCGAGCGCGGTCAGCGGCAGCAGCAACAGGGAAGCAACAGCGAGCGTGCGGATCATGGGTGGCTCCTCGAAGAAGGGCGGGGGATCAGATTTCGCCAGCGCGGCGGCGCAGGCGGATGGCCAGGAACAGGAACACCACGCCGGCGGCAGCCCCGATCCACAGTTCCGGCATGGCCAGGGCGGCCAGCTGGTGGCTTGGGCCCAGTTCGTTGACCAGGTTGTCCATGTTGCCGTTGCCACTGAACATGGACTCACCGCGGTAGAACTGGTCGCTCGCCGGGACCGCGCTGAGCAGCAGGCGGCCAACGATATGCTTCCAGAACCAGCCGCCGGTCAGGTCGAACAGGGTCATCACCTTGGTGGTGCTGACGATGATGCCGGCGAACAGCGGCAGCATCACCGCCCACAGGAACGGCTTGGTCTTGGCCCAGGCCGAGCACAGCAGCAACCAGCCAACGGTCGGCAGCGCCCAGAGCAGGTAGACCGGAATCCAGGACAGGTGGCCGGCGATGATGGTCAGCGGGCTGGCAGGGCCCCAGATCAGCATCATCGGATCACCGCCGTGGGCGATCACCACGATCGAGATCATCACCAGGAAACCGAGCATGGTCAGGGCCGAGGCGATCACCGCGATGATCGGGGCGATCAGCAGCGCACTCACGGCCTTGGACAGCACCGTGGCGGTATCCGACAGCGGCAGCGATTTCCAGAACAGGATGCTGCGGTCGCGGCGGTCGTCGTACAGGGCGCCCAGGCAGTAGAAGAACACCACGAAGGCGAGCACGATCAGCGGCCAGCCCGAGCTCAGGATCAGGGTCAGGTCCAGGCCATTGGCCAGGTCGTGCAGGTCCTTGGCATCGAGCTTGCTGGTCAGCAGGCTCAGGTCCAGGCCGTTGATGTTGACGCTTTCGTTGTCGATGTGGATGCCGCCGCTCTTGACCGCACGGTGCATGGCGACCAGGCCGAACACGATGCCGAGCAGGCTCATCACCAGCGAGATGCCGCCGGCGATCACCGGCGCATACAGGAAGCCGCCGCGGTTTTCCCAGTACTCACGCTTGAGCAGCCACTTGAACGCACTGGCCTTGCTGATGGGATGGTTGACGGTGTTCATGCGTAGGTTCCCTTCATGATGGCCACGAACAGATCCGCCAGCCCCGGGCTGCGGATTTCGCCCAGGGGCGTGAGCTGGGCGCGTGGCACCCCGTCGAACAGCAGCACGGTCTTGCCGAAGGGCAGGGCACGTTCGTCGATCGGCTTGAGCGCGCGTGCGGCCTCCACCGCATCGGCCGACACCAGCACTTCGGTATAGCGTTCGCCGATGTCTTCCATGTCGGTGGTCAACACGATGCGGCCATCGCGGATGAACATCACATCGGTGAGGATGTGCTCGATCTCTTCCACCTGGTGGGTGGTGACGATGATGGTTTTCTGCTCGTCGAAGTAGTCCTCCAGCAGGCGCTGGTAGAACTCCTTGCGGTACAGGATGTCCAGGCCCAGGGTCGGTTCGTCCAGCACCAGGACCTTGGCATCGATGGCCATCACCAGCGCCAGGTGCAGCTGCACGATCATGCCCTTGGACAGTTCGCGCACGCGCTGCTTGGGATGCAGTTTGGTGGAGGCCAGGAAGCGTTCGCAGCGCGCCCGGTCGAAACGCGGGTGGGTGCCGGCGACGAAATCGATGGCCTCGCGCACCTTCATCCAGCGCGGCAGCACCGCCACGTCAGCGATGAAGCACACATCGTTCATCAGGGCGTTGCGCTGTACGGTCGGGTCCAGCCCGAGCACGCGCAGCTCGCCTTCCACCGCAGTCAGGCCCAGCAGCGCCTTGAGCAGGGTGGTCTTGCCGGCGCCGTTGGGGCCGATCAGGCCGGTGATGCGGCCGGGCGCGATCGTGAAACTGGTGTTGTCCAGTGCCACGGTCTGTTTATAGGCCTTGCGCAGGCCTCGAGCGGAAATGACGACATCACTTGCAACGGCATTCATGAGGATTTCCCCTGGGGCAGCAATTCGTCGAGGTTCAGGCCCAGGCGCTGGATGCGTTCCAGGACCAGCGGCCATTCTTCATTGAGGAACCGGTCGCGCTCGCTGCTGCGCAGCTGCGTGGCCGCTTCTTCGGTCATGAACATGCCCAGGCCGCGGCGCTTCTCGACCAGGCCTTCATCAGCCAGCTCCTGGTAGGCGCGCGAAACGGTGATGGGATTGAGCTGGTACTCGGCGGCAACCTGCCGGACCGAAGGCAGGGCGTCGCCCGGCTTGATGATGCCGTCAAGCATCATGGCGATCACGCGCTCTTTCAGCTGGCGGTAGATCGGAGCACCATCGCTCCATTGAATATCGCTCATGGTCAGCTCCGTGGGTTCAGCGACTGCGCGAATGAGAAGTAAGGCATGGACAGGGAGCTGTGCAGCCGGCGGGGGGGCGTGGGGGCGCCGTCGGCGGTCCCTGCCTCGATGACGCCTGCGTCCTGCGGGCCTTCAAACACATTGGCGCTGGCAGGGCTGCCAGCGTCACCGGAGGGGATGCCGAACCAGCCAAGCAGCAGCAACGCCGAGGCGGCGGTGACGGCTTTGGCGGCGTGGTGGTGGCGCATGCGGTTCATGGGCTTCCCCTGTCTAGGTGACTGGTGTTGTATGCAACTATAACACCGGCACGCCGAAGATCAACAGGGCGAGCAACCCAACTGATGGCAGGGGGCGTATGACAGCCTCCATGGTTTCCCAAGTTATTGAATATAAAGATATATATCGGCACGTGAGCTGCCGATGCGGGCCAGCGCACATTCATTGATGTCAATGGTATGGCAAGTGGGCGCCGTATTCAGGTGATCGAATCGGTGAGGTTGGCCTGTCGGTCCACACCGCCAGACGCTGTAAAACGGCGCTGAATGCGGCGGGCAGCATCGACGGGGCCGTGCCCGGCCACGGCGCATTGCGGCGAGGCGTCCTGCCGGCGGACCAACGGCGTCCGGCGGCAAAAACACCGGTGATATAGTGCCCGCCGCCGTCCTGGCCGCCCTCGCCGGGCGCATTCAGGCCTTCGTTCTTCCCCACTCTGGAGTGTCGCGATGCATCACGTGTCTTTGTTGTCGCCCATCCGCTGCGGCCGCATTCCGCGCCGGGCGCGGTGGTCCGTGTTGTTGCTGGCGGCCGGCCTGCTGGTGGGCGCCTCGGCCCAGGCGGCCGATCTGCTGGATGTGAGCTATCGCCCGCTGGCCGGCAAGGGCGAGGTCAATCTGGCCAAGCAGTACGGCGGCAAGGTGCTGCTGGTGGTCAACACCGCCAGCAAGTGCGGATTCACCCCGCAGTACGAAGGCCTGGAAGCGCTGCAGCGAAAGTACGCCGCGCGTGGTTTCTCGGTGCTGGGCTTCCCGTCCAATGACTTCAAGGGCCAGGAGCCGGGTGACGAAGCCCAGATCCAGGAGTTCTGCACGCTGACCTATGGCGTCAAGTTCCCGATGTTCCAGAAGGTGGTCGTCACCGGGCCGGAGGCGACGCCGTTGTATCGCAGCCTGGCCACGGCCACGGGCGTGTCGCCCGGCTGGAACTTCCACAAGTATCTGATCAGCCGCGATGGCCGGGTGGTGGCGCAGTTCCCGAGCAAGGTCACGCCGGACGACCCGAAACTGGTCGCGGCGATCGAACGTGAACTGTCTGTCACGGCCAACAAGCACTGACGATATCGACATCTCGGACGCGCGTGCGACAATGGTTGCTTTCGCGCCGACGTCGGCGTCCAGTCACTTCCAGGAATGCAGCGAATGAAGATGGGAATGCGCGGCGCCGCGGCGTCGGTTCTGATTCTGGCGATGGGTGCCACCGGTACCGCGATGTCGCAACAACCAGCCGCCCGCGCGGCTGTCAAGGAGACTTCCACTTTGAATACCCAACGCGAAAAGCTGGGCTACGCCATCGGTATCGATGTCGCCAATTCGTTCGGTCCGATCTCCAGCGAGATCGACCTGGCCGCCCTGCGCCGCGGCGTGACGAATGCCTTTGAAGGCAAGCAGCCGCTGATCAGCCAGGAAGAGGCCCAGAAGACCGACGCCGCCCTGCGCCAGGCCGTGATGGCCAAGAGCGGCCAGCCGGTTCCGGGCGTTGCCCCGGGCACCGCGCCGCCGAAGGTGGACCGGGAGAAGGTCGGCCTGATGCTGGGCAGCTTCGCCGTGGGCCCGTCGCTGGCGCCGCTGAAGGACGATCTGGACCTGGACGCGCTGTTCGATGCGGTCAGCACCACCTTCAACAACGGCACCCCGAAGATGACCGCCGAGCAGGCCAAGGCCACGCTGGAAGGCTTCATGAAGGGCAAGCAGGCTGAGATGGACGCCAAGTCCGCCGCCCAGGCCGGTACCAACCGCGTGGAAGGCAACAACTTCCTGGCCAAGAACAAGACCGTGCCGGGCGTGGTGACCACCGCCTCGGGCCTGCAGTACCAGGTGCTGCGTCCGGGTTCGGGCGAGCGTCCGATGCCGACCAGCAAGGTGCGCGTGAACTACGAAGGCAAGCTGCTCGACGGCACCGTGTTCGACAGCAGCTACCAGCGCGGCCAGCCGATCGAGTTCGGCCTCGACCAGGTGATCAAGGGCTGGTCCGAAGGCGTGTCGCTGATGCCGACCGGCTCCAAGTACCGCTTCTGGATTCCGGGCGAGCTGGCCTATGGCGAGCAGGGCACCCCGGGTGGTCCGATCGGTCCGAACGCGACGCTGACGTTTGACGTCGAGCTGCTGAACGTTCTGCCGTAACGGATCTGGAGCCCCACCGCCCATGCGCGTTGCGATATTCGGTACCGGCTATGTCGGTCTTGTCACGGGTACCTGCCTGGCCGAGGTTGGCCATCAGGTGATCTGTGTCGACATCGACCAGGCCAAGGTCGACGGGCTCAACAACGGGATCATCCCGATCTATGAGCCCGGCCTGGAGCCGATGGTCAAGGCCAACCACGCTGCGTCGCGGTTGGTCTTCACCTCCGACGCCGCCACCGCGATCGCGCATGGCCAGGTGATCTTCATTGCCGTGGGCACGCCACCGGACGAGGACGGCAGTGCCGACCTGCAGTACGTGCTGGCCGTGGCCCGCACCATCGGCCGGCACATTACCGCGCCGGTGGTGGTGGTGAACAAATCGACCGTGCCGGTAGGCACGGCCGACAACGTCCGTGAGGCCATCGCCCAGGCGCTGGCCGAGCGCGGCGTGGAGATCGCGTTCGACGTGGTCTCCAATCCCGAATTCCTCAAGGAAGGTGACGCGGTCGCCGACTGCATGCGGCCGGACCGCATCGTGGTGGGCGCGTCCAATCCCGACTCGGTGGCGCTGATGCGCCGCCTGTATGCGCCGTTCAACCGCAACCACGACCGCGTGGTGGAGATGGACGTGCGCTCGGCCGAGCTCACCAAGTACGCGGCCAATGCGATGCTGGCGACCAAGATTTCGTTCATGAACGAAATCGCCAACATCGCCGAGAAGGTCGGTGCCGACATCGAGCAGGTCCGACAGGGCATCGGCTCGGATCCGCGCATCGGCTGGCACTTCATCTATCCCGGCGCCGGTTACGGTGGCTCGTGCTTCCCCAAGGATGTGCAGGCCCTGGCCCGGACCGCCCAGCAGTACGGCCATGAGCCCAAGCTGTTGAACGCGGTGGAAGCCGTCAACGAACATCAGAAGGGCCATCTGTACGCGCTGATCCAGCGCCACTACGACCGTGGCGAGGATGAAGGCGTGCGCGGCAAGACCTTCGCGGTGTGGGGCCTGGCTTTCAAGCCGAACACCGATGACATGCGCGAAGCCTCCAGCCGCCGCCTGCTGGCGCAGCTGTGGGAAGCCGGTGCACGGGTGCGCGCCTATGATCCGGAAGCGACCGACGAAGCGCGCCGCATCTTCGGTGAGCGCGATGACCTGGTGTTCTGCGACGATGCCTATGACGCCCTCGACGGCGCCGATGCGCTGGTCGTGGTCACCGAATGGAAGCAGTTCCGCAGTCCGGATTTCATCCGCCTGCGTGAGATGCTCAGCGATGCGGTCGTGTTCGACGGCCGCAATCTGTACGACCCGCAGGAAATCGAAGCCGCGGGCCTGGCTTACTACGGCATTGGCCGGGGACGTTCGTTGAATGCATGAGTCCACACCCTCCGAGCGCGAACAGGCACTGGAAGCACGCCTGATCGAGCTGGAAATGCGCGTCTCCTTCCAGGAGCAGGCGCTGGCCGAACTGAGCGAGGCCCTGGCCGATGCGCGCATGGAAGGCAATCGCAATGCCGACCTGACCCGCATCCTGCTTGAAGACCTCGGCAAGGTCCGCACCGCGCTGTATTCCGATTCGGCCGAAGAGCCGCCGCCTCCGCATTACTGATCTGACGTCATGAGCGATACTCTCCGCGACCAGCTGCTGGGCCTTGGCTTCAAAGCCGCGCCCAAACCCGAACGAACCAACGACCGCAAGCCGGACCGTCGGCCCGATGCGCGCCGCGATGGCCGACCGGCCGGCAAGCCGCAGGGCGCACGCCCGGCCGGCAAGCCCGGCGAGGGCCAGCGGCCCGCGCGTGACGGTGATCGCCGTCCACCGGGCAAGGGCCGTCCTGCCGGCGCCCGCCCCCTCAGGGCGCGCCTGGCAAGCCGCGCTCGCGCGAGGATATCGATCTCGCCAAGGCGTATGCGATCCGTGCGCAGAAGGAAAAGGACGACCGCATCGAGGCCGAGCGCCTGAAGCAGGAAGAGGCGCGTATCCGCCGCGAGGCCAAGGCCAAGCTGGAGGTCCTGCTGGAAGGCAAGTCCCTCAACGCCGAAGCAGCCGACATCGCGCGCCATTTCCCCTATGGCGGCAAGATCAAGCGCATCTATGTGACGGCCGACCAGCTCAAGGCCCTCAATGCCGGCGAGCTCGGTGTGCTGCAGCAGAACGGCCGGTACGTGCTGGTCACTGCCGCCGTACTGGCCGAGGCCGAAGCGGTGTTCGCACCGTCGGTGGCGCTGAAGGTCGATCCGGATGCACCGGCTGGCGAAGATCCGTACGCCGATCCGCAGTACCAGGTGCCGGACGACCTGGTCTGGTAAGCCGACGCCACCATTGTTGAATGCACTGGGCGCCGGCAGGCGCCCGTTGCATGTCAGGAGCAGGGCCATGCAGGAACGCAGTCCCGGGTATTTCCCACACATCGATGGCCTGCGTGCGATCGCAGTGCTGGCGGTCATCCTCTACCACCTCAAGGCCAGCTGGTTGCCCGGCGGCTTCACCGGCGTGGACGTGTTTTTCGTCATCTCCGGCTTCGTGGTCAGTGCCTCGGTGGATCGCCTGCCGGCGGTGGGCGGCTGGGCCGGGCTGGCCCGTTTCTATGCGCGCCGCATGCGCCGCATCGCCCCGGCGCTGGTGGTCTGCCTGCTGTTCACGGCAATGCTCAGTGCGCTGCTGATTCCCGAATCGTGGCTCAGCGAAACCAGCGACAAGACCGGGCGCATGGCCTTCGTCGGGCTGAGTAACTGGGTGCTGGCCAGTACCGGCAACGATTACTTCTCACCGCGCACCGAATTCAACCCGTACACGCACACCTGGTCGTTGGGCGTGGAAGAGCAGTTCTACCTGCTGTTCCCGCTGTTGTTCCTGGCCTGGGCCAAAGGCCCGCGCGGGCGCTGGGTATCGCTGGGGCTGTTCGGCGTGGCGGTCGCGGCATCGCTGGGGTATGCGGTGTTCCGTGCGCGCCAGGGCGGCCATGAGATCGATGCGTTCTATCTGACCACCACGCGGTTCTGGCAGCTGGGCGCTGGCGTGCTGCTGTTCCAGGTGTTGTCGCTCAGCGGCCGGTTCACGCCGCTGACGGCATCGCCGCGCGGCATCAGCTGGCGCTCGCCGCTGCTGCTGCTCAGCGTTGGCGCACTGGGCTATGGGCTGTGGTCCGCGCGTCCGGGCCATTCGCCCTGGATCGACGGGCTTTGGCCGGTGCTGGGCACGCTGGGCCTGCTTGGTCTGCTGCAGCGCGCGCCAGGGGGCTGGATCGGCCGCGCGCTGGCGACCACGCCGATGGTGACGATCGGCCGCCTGTCCTATTCGCTGTACCTGTGGCACTGGCCGGTTTTCGTGCTGTTCCGCTGGACGGTGGGCCTTGAGAAGGTGGCCACCGGCGCGGCCGCACTGCTGTGCGTGGCGCTGCTGTCCTGGCTGTCCTGGCGCTGGGTGGAACAGCCCCTGCGGCATGGCGGACGCTGGCGCATCAGCAACGCACGCTGGGTCGCGGTCGGGGTGGCCGTCCTGGTGCTTGGCGCCGGGCTGCAGACGGCGTTGGTCAAGACCCAGCAGTACACCTCGCTCAGCGTGGTCAGCCGCGCCCCGCTGGACTGGTATCCCTATGCCAAGGGGCTCAAGAAGGAAATCCCGGACTGCCGCGTGCGGGTCAGCAACGTGCCGGTGCAGGGCGGGCAGGCACGCCTGTACGAGCGCGGCCAGTGCCCTGGACGCGCCGCCTCCACGCGCCAGCTGTTCGTGGCCGGTGATTCGCATGCGCTGGCCTACCACGAGATGTTGCAGCGCCTGGCCGTGCTGGATGGCGCAACGATCCGGCTGTACGGCAGCGGGGGCTGCGCGCTGGTCGGGTTGCGTGCCTGGCAGGGCCCCAATCCGGCGTGTGATGCGTATGTGCGCAACGTGCTGGAGGATATCCAGGCCCGTGCGCAGCCGGGCGATGTGGTATTGCTGGCCGGGTTGAGGCTGCCGCGTCTGTCCGAGCAGTACACCGTGTTCGATATCGCGCAGGTGCGTGCCGAACATCTGAGCGCGGCGGCCGATGCCGGTCGCAGGGCCGAGGTCGCGTCCTGGATTGCTCAGCTCACCCCGATGGCTGGGCGCGGCGTGCACATCGTGCTGGAAGCGCCCAAGCCGGTACTGCCCGCGCCGCCGTACCGCTGTTCGGATGTGTTCAACCGGCACAACCCGATCTGCGTCAATGGCATGACTGTGCCGCGCAGCGAGATCGAGCAGCTGCGTGCGCCGGTGCTGGCCGGCCTGCAGCAGGTGGCGGATGCGCTGCCGGGGGCGTCGATCTGGGATCCGATGCCGCTGCTGTGCCCCGGCGAGCAGTGCCTGCCGACCCGCGAGGGCAAGCCGCTGTTCTTCGATGGCGATCATCTCAGCGGCTATGGCAATCGTCTGCTGCTGCCTGATTTCCAGGCCCAGCTGAAGCGCCTGGAGGCGACGGCGCCGGCCGCCGCCCCCTGAATCCCATCGCCCGCGATCAGTCGCGGGCAGCCGTTCCTGCTTCGGCCTCGATCGGGCCGGCGACCTGCTGGCCCGCCTGCCAGACCGCATCGATCCGGCGGCTGTTGCGGATGTCCTCAAGCGGGTTGGCCCCCAGAACCAGCAGATCCGCACGGCGTCCGACCGCGATCCGCCCGCGATCGTCCAGGCCAAGCAGGCGTGCGGCGTCGGCGGTGGCTACCTGCAACGCCTGCGCCGGGGTGAAACCGGCCTGGGTCATCAGCTCCAGCTCGCGATGCTCGGCGACGCCGATCACGCGCTGCGGCATCGCGCCGGCATCGGTACCGAAGCCGATGTTCACGCCGGCCTCGTGCAGCGTTCTCAGGTTACGCAGATTCATGGCCACCGCTGCGCGTGCCTTGGGGATGCCATCGCCCGCCAGCTGCGCCTTCTGCCACTGTGGTTGCTGCCAGCGCTCACGCACGGCTGCCGGCAGGGCGTTGGCCACGAACGGCTGCTGCAGCCACTGCGGGTTCTCTGCGTACAGATAATTCGCCTCGTCGATGTTGACCGTCGGGATGTACCACACGCCCTTGTCGCGCATCGCGCTGACCAGCGCCGGGGCGACCGGCGTATCGCGGATGCCGTGCGCGATGATGTCCACGCCGGCCTCGACCAGATCCGCTGCCGGCGCCTGGTCGTGGATGTGCGCGGCCACCTTGAGCTGGTGCCGGTGCGCCTCATCGATCGCCGCGCGGTAGATCGGCGGCGCCATCATCGGGAAGCGGCCACCGAGGTCGTCCACCCACAGCTTGATCACGTCCACCCCGGCCTGCTGCTGCGCGCGGACCGCGGCGCGGGCCTGGTCGGGCGTGGTCGGGCGTGCCACGGGGTCGTGCTCGAGCCCCATCGTTTTGGCCGGCGGGGCGCCTGCGGCCGCGCCGATGCCGCCACCGGCGCCGTACAGCTGCGCACCGAGCGTGGGTTGGTCACGGACTTCGGCGCGGATCGTGGTGAACGCAGCGCCGTTCATGCCCAGCGCGGTCACCGTGGTGATGCCGTAGCGCTGGAACTGCTGCAGGTCGCGGAGCACGTGATCACGGGTGTAGAAGCGGTCGCCATGCTCCAGGCCGTCGGTATTGCCGACGTGGATGTGGTTGCTGACCAGGCCGGGCAGGATCACCTTGCCCTGGTAGTCGATGCGCTTGGCACCCTTGGCCAGTGCGGGCGGTGGTGGGCCGATGTGCGCGATGCGCTCGTCGCGCAGGGTCAGCGTAGTGATGCCCAGGTCGCGTTCGCCGTCGAACACGCGGGCGTTGTCGAGAATGATCGGGGGAGCTGCGTTCGCGGTGGCACAGGCCGCCACGAGGGCGGTGAACAGGGTCGGCAGGCGAAGGGAACGTCGCATGGGGACTCCGGGGTTGGGGAGTCCCGAGCGTACCGGCACCAACGTGACGGCAGGGCCACGCACGGCGTGGCGCTACACGGGCCCGGGCTTTCGGCGGGCGGCCCGCAACAGCGGCAGGCTGATCGCAAAGAAGCACAGCAGGGCGCCGGCCAGCGCGAATCCGCTGGCCGCCAGGAATGCGGTGCGACCCTGATCGATCGGCCACAGCTGGCCCGCGATCAACGCACCGAGCACACCGCCCACGCCCGAGGAGAAGCCATACAACACGCCCTGGCCGTGCCCATTGAGGCGGCCGGGGAAGTAGGTGGCCAGCATCTGCATCGCAGCGGCGAAGAAGGCCGCAAAGCCCAGTGCATGCGCGGTCTGGGCGACCAGCATCACCGGCAGGTTCTGCGGGAACAGTGCGGTGATCGCCCAGCGCACGGTGGAGCTGAGCAGGGCGATCAGCAGCATCCAGCTAGCGTCATAGCGGCGGAAGAAGCGGCCGATGGTGAAGAACACGCCGACTTCGAACACCACCCCGACCGTCCACAACACGCCCAGCGTGGAAGTCGCGTAGCCGTGGTGGTCCATGTAGACCGAGAAGAACGTGTAATACGGGCCGAACGACAGCTGCTCCATGAAGGCGGCCAGGAAGAATGCCAGTACCTGCGGCTTGCGCACGATCTGCCAGAAACCAGTGGCATCGCCGTCGCTGCGCTGCAGGTTGCGCGCATAGCGGTTGGCGAAGCCCGAGGCCGTGAGCAGGCCGAACAGCGGCAGCATCAGCCACGGCAGCAGGTGTGCATTGCCGGCGCCGCCGTCACCTTCGATGATCCAGCCAAACAGCATCACCACCACGATGAAACCCAGCGAGCCCCACACCCGGATCAGTCCGTAGCGATGGCTGTCGCTGCCCAGGTGGGTCAGCGTAATCGATTCGAATTGCGGCATCACTGCGTTGTAGAAGAAACAGAACGCGATCATCGCCGGGTACAGCCAGGGCTGCGGCAACGGCAGCAGGAAGGCGCAGAACGTCAGCAGGGTGAGCACGCAGCCCAGCCGCAGCCAGAAGATCGGGCGCGGCGACGCGGCGGCAATGGAGGTCCACGTGGTCGGCGCGACGATACGGGTGGCATACCACAGCCCCATCATCACGCTGATCGCGGTGACGCTCATGCCGCGCGAGGTCAGGAACAGCGACCAGTAGGGCGTGAACGCGCCGAGGGCGGCGTAGTAGAACAGGTAGAACGACGACAGACGGACGGCCGGGACGGCGTCGCGGGTGGGGGCGGTCATGCAGGGTCTCGGAGGGCGCGCACCCGCCAACAGTGGGTGCCTACCCGTGCATTATGCCGGTAGCACCCGACCGTGGCTCGGGTGACGCGGTCATTCCGGATCGTAATCCAGGTTCGAGGCCAGCCAGCGTTCGGCCTGCACGCGATCCACGCCCTTGCGCTTGGCATAGTCCACCACCTGCTCGCGCGAGACCCGGCCGACCACGAAATACTGGCTCTGCGGGTGGCTGAAGTAATAGCCCGATACCGCCGCGGTGGGCAGCATCGCAAAGCTCTCGGTCAGCTGCATGTCCGCAGTGCGCTCGGCATCGAGCAAGTGGAACAGCGTGGCCTTCTCGCTGTGCTCCGGGCAGGCCGGATAGCCCGGGGCAGGGCGGATGCCGGTGTACTTCTCGGCGATCAGCGACTCATTGTCCAGCTGCTCATCGGGCTGGTAGCCCCAGTAATCCATGCGTACGTGCTGGTGCAGGCGCTCGGCCAGGGCTTCGGCCAGGCGGTCGGCCAGTGCCTTGAGCAGGATCGCGTTGTAGTCGTCATGGTCGGCCTCGAAACGGGCCACGTGCGGGTCGATGCCGATGCCGGCGGTCACGGCGAACGCGCCGATCCAGTCCTGCTTGCCCGTGTCGGCCGGGGCAATGAAATCGGCCAGGCAGAAGTCCGGGCGCTCGACCGGCTTGTCGACCTGCTGGCGCAGGAAGTGCAGCACGGCCGGGCCGTTGTCGGTGCGCAGGTGCACGTCATCGCCGACGCTGTTGGCCGGCCACAGCCCGAACACCGCCTTGGCGGTCAGCCACTTCTCCTCGACGATGCGGGTGAGCATCGCGCGGGCATCCTGGTACAGATCCGTCGCCTGGGGCCCGACGATCTCGTCGGTCAGGATCGCCGGGAACTTGCCGGCCAGTTCCCAGGCCTGGAAGAACGGGGTCCAGTCGATCACCTCGACCAGGTCGGCCAACGGGTAATCGTCGAGCACATGCAGGCCCGGCCTGCGCGGCGTCGGCGGGGTGTAGTTCGCCCAGTCGCCCATGAAGCGCTGGGCGCGTGCCTTGGCCAGGGGCACCAGGCGCTTGGCATCGCCACGGTTGCGGTGGCGCTGGCGGATGTCGGCGTAGTCGGCCTCGTTGGCGGCCACGAAGGCATCGCGCAGCTCGCGCGAGATCAGCGACTGCGCGACGCCGACCGCGCGCGAAGCATCCTTCACCCACACCGTGGGCGCCTTGTAATGCGGGTCGATCTTCAGCGCCGTGTGCGCACGCGAGGTGGTGGCGCCGCCGATCATCAGCGGCATCGTGAAGCCCTGCCGCTCCATCTCGCGGGCGACGTGGCTCATTTCTTCCAGCGAGGGGGTAATCAGCCCGGACAGCCCGATGATGTCCGCGTTTTCAGCACGCGCGGCGTCGAGGATCTTCTGCGCCGGCACCATCACGCCCAGATCGACCACATCGAAGTTGTTGCAGGCCAGGACCACGCCGACGATGTTCTTGCCGATGTCGTGCACGTCGCCCTTGACCGTGGCCATGATGATCTTGCCGTTGCTCTTGGCGGTGTCGCCACTGCGCGCCTTCTCGGCCTCGATGTAGGGCAGCAGGTAGGCCACCGCCTTTTTCATCACGCGTGCGGACTTGACCACCTGCGGCAGGAACATCTTGCCGGCGCCGAACAGGTCGCCGACGATGTTCATGCCGTCCATCAGCGGCCCCTCGATCACATCCAGCGGCCGCGTCGAGCGCGCACGCGCTTCTTCGGTATCCTGCTCGACCCAGGCGTCCATGCCGTGTACGAGCGCATGCGCAAGGCGGTCGTTGACCGGCTTCTCGCGCCAGGCCAGATCTTCGCCGCGCACTTCGCCTTTCTTGCCTTTGTAGCGCTCGGCGATCTCCAGCAAGCGCTCGGTGCCGTCGCGGCGGCGGTTGAGGATCACATCCTCCACGCGCTCGCGCAGTTCCGGGTCCAGGTCATCGTAGATCGGCATCGCGCCGGCATTGACGATGCCCATGTCCATGCCCGCGCCAATGGCATGGAACAGGAACACGGAGTGGATCGCCTGGCGGACGGTTTCATTGCCGCGGAAGGAGAAGGACACATTGGAGACACCGCCGGAGACATGGCAGTGCGGCAGGGTGCGCTTGATGATGCGGGTGGCTTCGATGAAGTCGACCGCGTAGTTGTCGTGTTCCTCGATACCCGTGGCGACGGCGAAGATGTTCGGGTCGAAGATGATGTCCTGCGGCGGGAAGCCGACCTGTTCGGTCAGGATCCGGTAGGCGCGGGTGCAGATCTCGACCTTGCGTGCGCAGGTATCGGCCTGGCCGTCCTCATCGAAGGCCATCACCACCGCGGCCGCGCCGTAACGCAGCACCTTGCGGGCCTGTTCGATGAACTGCGCTTCGCCTTCCTTGAGCGAGATCGAGTTGACCACGCTCTTGCCCTGCAGGCACTTCAGCCCGGCCTCGATCACGCTCCACTTGGACGAATCGACCATCACCGGAATGCGCGCGATGTCCGGCTCGGACATGATCAGATTCAGATAGCGCGTCATCGCCTTTTCGGAATCGATCAGGCCCTCGTCCATGTTCACATCGAGGATCTGCGCGCCATTGGCGACCTGCTGGCGCGCTACTTCCACCGCCTCCTCGTAACGCTCTTCCTTCACCAGCTTGCGGAACTGCGCACTGCCGGTGACGTTGGTGCGCTCGCCGATGTTGACGAACAGCAGGTCCGGGGTGATGACCAGCGGCTCGAGACCGGACAGGCGGGTGTGGCGGGAAGACGTCATGGGCAGGCTGGCACGGGCTGGCGGAGGAAGGTCAACGACAACGGGAACGGGGAGCAGGTGCGGTCATGCCGCGTCTTCCAGCGGCGGCGCCGGCAGGCGGCGCGGCGGCAGATCGGCCACCGCCTCGGCGATCGCGCGGATGTGCGCCGGAGTAGTGCCGCAGCAGCCGCCCACCAGGTTGAGCAGGCCGGCGCTGGCGAATTCGCGCAGCGTGGTCGCCATTTCTTCCGGGGTTTCGTCGTACTCGCCGAAGGCATTGGGCAGGCCCGCATTCGGGTGTGCACTGACCAGGCACTCGGCCACGGTGGACAGGGTTTCCACGTGGGGGCGCATGTCGCTGGCACCGAGCGCGCAGTTCAGCCCGATCGACAGTGGCCGGCCGTGCGCGACCGAGGCGTAGAACGCCTCTGCCGTCTGCCCGGACAAGGTGCGCCCGGACGCATCGGTGATGGTGCCGGAGATCATCACCGGCAGCCGCCCGCCGCGGGCATCGAAGACCTCTTCGATGGCGAACAGCGCGGCTTTGGCGTTGAGCGTGTCGAAGATGGTTTCCACCATCAGGGTGTCGGCACCGCCGTCGATCAGCCCATCGATGGCCTCGCGGTAGGTCTCGCGCAGCGCATCGAAGCTGGTATTGCGGAAACCCGGATCGTTCACGTCCGGGCTGATCGAGGCGGTGCGGCTGGTCGGGCCGAGCACGCCGATCACGAAGCGCGGTTTGCCCGGCGTGGTCGCCGCTACCGCATCGCAGCAGGCACGCGCTACCGCGGCACCGGCTTTGTTGAGCTCGTAGACCAGATGCTCAAGGTGGTAGTCGGCCTGGCTGACCGAGGTCGCGTTGAACGTGTTGGTCTCCACCAGATCGGCGCCGGCCTCGAGGTATGCGGTGTGGATGTCGCCGATCACCTCCGGGCGGGTCAACAACAGCAGGTCGTTGTTGCCCTTGAGGTCATGGCCCTGTGGGGGCTCGCCGGGTGCGGCATGGTCGCAGCCGGGGCCGTGATGATGGTCGTACCCCCCGGCAAAACGTTCGCCGCGGTAGTCGTCCTCCTCCAGTCCGTGCCGCTGGATCATCGTGCCCATGGCGCCATCGATGATCAGGATGCGCTGGGCCAGCGCCGTTTCCAGCGCATGCACGCGGTCGGGGTGGAGCCAGGGCAGGGATGGCATGGGCAGACCTCAGGGCTTGCTGGCAATCAGCGAAATGACTTCGAAATGCGGCGGGCGCTTCTCGCGGGTCACGGTTTCCAGGCTGGAGACGACCAGGCCGGCCTTCTCCACGAACTTGCGCAGTTCCTTGTCGCTGAAACCAAGGTTGACGTGGCCATACGCGTCCACGGCCGCACGGTGTTCGTGACGGGCCAGGCTGCACAGCAGCAGGCGACCGCCTGGGCGCAGCACGCGCGCGCCCTCGGCGACGGCCTGGGCCGGCTTGGCCGCGTAGGTCAGTGCGTGCATCAGCACCACCAGATCGAAGCTCTGGTCGGGGAAGGGCAGGGCGTGCATGTCGCCTTCGCGCACTTCCACGTTGGCCAGCCGGCGCAGGCGCTCGCTGGCGGCGGCGACCACGCGCGCGCTGGTATCGATGCAGACATAGCGCTTGGCATGCGGGGCGACCAGTTCGGCCAATACGCCGTCACCGGAGGCGATATCAAGCACGTCACCGGTTTCCAGCAGCGGCAGCGCGGTGCGCGCCAGTGCCTCCCAGGTGCGGCCGGGGGAGTAATGGCGTTCCATGTCGCCGGCGACGCTGTCGGCCCAGTTCTGGTCGGCGGCGCGGCTGGCCATCACCGCGGCCACGCGTTCAGCATCCTGGCGCAGCAGCGGATCGTCGCTGCCGGTGCTCAGGGCATGCCACAATGCGCGCTGCGCCGGATCCAGCGCGGCGTCATCGAAGCGGTAATACGCCGAGACGCCCGAGCGACGGTCGCGGACCAGGCCGGCTTCCTTGAGCCGGGCCAGATGGGTGGACACCCGCGGCTGGGCCAGCGTGGTGATGGCCGACAGCTCGGCCACGGTGAGTTCTTCCTGTTCCAGCAGCGCCAGCAGGCGCACCCGGGTGGCGTCGGCGAACACTTTCAGCCGGACGGACCAGTCCTCGAGATCCATAAATATCTACCTATCGCGATATAGAGATATTTTCGTCCTTTGGCGGCGGTGCGGTCAAGTCAGGCGTCCTCTCCCCGCCCCCCGGTACAATCGCCCGACCGGGCCGCGCGCACTGCGGCCCCTTTCACTCTGTACCCGGGAGGGTGTTGTGGATTTCAGCTTTACCGAAGAGCAGTTGATGCTGCAGGACGTTGCGCGCCGTATCGCGCAGGAAAAAATCGCGCCCAGCGCCGAACACCACGATCGTACCGGCGAGTTCCCGCTGGAGAACATCCGCCTGCTGGGCGAGAACGGTCTGATGGGCATCGAAGTGCCTGAAGAATACGGCGGTGCGGGCATGGACCCGATCGCCTACGTCCTGGCGATGGTGGAGGTCGCCGCCGGAGACGCTGCGCATTCGACGATCATGTCGGTCAACAATTCGCTGTTCTGCAACGGCATCCTGACCCATGGCAGTGAAGCGCAGAAGCAGAAGTACGTGCGCGCCATCGCCGAGGGCGAGGCCATCGGCGCGTTCGCGCTGACCGAGCCGCAGTCCGGGTCGGATGCGACGGCGATGCGCTGCCGGGCGGTCAAGCAGGCCGACGGCACTTACGTGATCAACGGCAAGAAAAGCTGGATCACCTCCGGCCCGGTCGCCAAGTACATCGTGCTGTTTGCGATGACCGATCCGGACCAGGGCGCGCGCGGCATCACCGCGTTCATGATCGACACCGACAAGGCCGGCTTCCACCGCGGCAAGACCGAGCCGAAGCTGGGCATCCGTGCCTCGGCCACCTGCGAAATCGAGTTCCAGGATTACGTGGCGGCCGCCGAGGATGTCGTCGGCAAGGAAGGCGAGGGCTTCAAGATCGCAATGGGGGTGCTCGACGCCGGCCGTATCGGCATCGCCTCGCAGGCGATCGGCATTGCGCGCGCCGCGTATGAAGCGACGATCGAATACGTGAAGGACCGCAAGGCCTTCGGCGCGGCGATCGGCACCTTCCAGATGACCCAGGCCAAGATCGCCGACATGAAATGCAAGCTGGACGCAGCCCTGCTGCTGACCCTGCGCGCGGCATGGGTGAAGGGCCAGGGCAAGCGTTTCAGCAATGAAGCGGCGATCGCCAAGCTGACCGCCTCCGAAGCGGCCATGTGGATCACCCACCAGGCGGTGCAGATCCACGGCGGCATGGGCTACTCCAAGGAAATGCCGCTGGAGCGTTACTTCCGTGATGCCAAGATCACCGAGATCTACGAGGGCACCTCGGAGATCCAGCGGTTGGTGATCGCGCGCAACGAGACGGGATTGCGCTGAGGTTCGACGGCCACGACCCACGGTCGTGGCCCGCTGGCGGCGGCCGTGGCCTCGCGGCCGCCAGCCGGGCAGGTGCCGACCGTTGGTCGGCACGCGCGGTAGTGCAGAATATGCGGTTCCGTTCTGCAGGAGATTCCATGGTGATCTATCGAGGCGCAGGGTTCCTGACGCTGCTCACGCCCATCGCGGCCCTGCTGCTGTTGATGTGGCTGTGGCCGGATCCGAGCGTTGCCAAAGGCAACACCTCGCTGGCGCAGCTGTTGATCGGATTCGGGATCGGCGCGGCAATCAATGTGGTGCTGGGCCTGGTGCTCAATCGCGGCCCGCGCGCGGCGGGCGAGCATGCCCGCCATCATTTCTTCTACCTGCCGATGCAATGGCCGTCGTTGGCCATCGTGATCGTCTGCGCGGCGGTGGCGCTGCTGCGCTGAGAGCGCCAGGTAGTGCCGGCCGCTGGCCGGCAACCAGGCGGCCCTTCCCGGGCAACCGGAGGAGCCGGCCAGCGGCCGGCACTACCGGGGTCGCTTCCGGTCAGCCACACATGGTGTGACCGGTCATGCATCACACACGAAAAAGCCCCGGCTCGCGCCGGGGCTTTTTCGTGTCAGCGTGACCACCCACGGTGGTCACCTGCGGTGGGGCAACCGTGGCTGCCCCTGTCCCTTAACGATCCGGACGGTGCGCCGTATTGGCTTCGCCCTGGCGTTCCAGGAACTCCTTGGACGGTTCGTCCAGCTTGTCGCCCAGCATGCGGCGGACCACCACGAAGAACACCGGGATCATCAGCAGACCCAGGAAGGTGGCGAACACCATGCCGCCGATCACGCCGGTACCGATCGCGTGACGTGCGTTGGCGCCGGCACCGGTGGAGATGGCCATCGGCACCACGCCCATGATGAAGGCGAAGGAGGTCATCAGGATCGGGCGGAAACGCAGGCGGGAGGCTTCGATGGTCGCCTCGCGCAGGTTCTTGCCTGCGGCCCGCTGTTCCACCGCGAACTCCACGATCAGGATCGCGTTCTTCGCGGCCAGGCCGATCACGGTGATCAGGCCGATCTTGAAGTACAGATCATTCGGCAGGCCACGCGCGAGCGAGAAGGCCAGCGCGCCCAGGACACCCAGCGGCACCACCAGCAGCACCGCCACCGGGATCGACCAGCTTTCATACAGCGCGGCCAGGCAGAGGAACACCACCACGATGGACAGCACCAGCAGCAGCGTCGCGGCGTTGCCGGCCAGGATTTCCTGGTAGGACATGCCCGACCAGTCGTAACCGAAGCCGGCCGGCAGGTCGTCGTTGACGATCCGTTCCATCGCCTGCATCGCCTCGCCCGAGCTGCGGCCTTCCGCCTGCGAACCGACGATGTTGACCGCCGAGTAACCGTTGTAGCGGCTCAGCGACGGCGGGGCGGACACCCACTCGGACTTCACCACGGTGCTCAGCGGAATCATCGCTTGCGTACCGTCGGCGTTGGTCTGCAGCGTGCTGGGCGTGTAGAAGCTGTTCAACGACTCCGCACCGGTGCGGTACGGACCATCGGCCTGCAGGGTCACGCGCTTGATGCGGCCTTCATAGAAGAAGTCGTTGACGTACACCGGGGCGAGCATCAGCTGGATGGTGCTGTACACGTCCGACACCGACAGCCCCATGGTCTGCGCCTGCACGCGGTCCACGTGCAACTGCAGCTGCGGGGCGTTTTCCAGGCCGTTCGGGCGCACGCCGGTCAGCAGGTCGCTTTCCTGCGCCGCCTTGCCGAGCAGGATGTTGCGGGCCTGCGTCAACTGCTCATAACCCACGCCGCCACGGTCCTGCAGCCACATGTCGAAGCCGCCGAACTGGCCCAGGCCCTGCACGGTCGGCAGGTTGACCACGAAGATCTGCGCTTCCTTGATGCCGAAGAACGCGCCGTTCATGTTGTTGATGAACTCGGGCACGGTGATGTCGCGGTCCGCCCAGGGCTTGAGGCGGATGAAGCCCATGCCCACGTTTTCACCGGAACCGACGAAGCTGAAACCGGCCACCTGCAGCATGCCTTCGAAGCCATCCTGCTTTTCCAGGATGCCGCGCATCTGGGCGAAGGCGTGGTTGGTCTGCGACTTGGTCGAGCCCGGCGGCAGCTGCACGATCGCCAGCGCATAGCCCTGGTCTTCTTCGGGCAGGAAGCTGCCCGGCATGCGCGTGAACAGGAAGCCGCACAGCACGGTCAACACCACGAACAGAATCATCCAGCGCGGGGCATGCTTCACCGCCGAGGTGATGTGGCCCACGTAGGTGTTGCTGACCTTGTCGTAGTACTTGTTGAAGGTGCGGTAGACGATGTTCGGGTTGTCGTTGTGCGTCGGCTTGAGGAACGTCGCGCACAGCGCCGGGGTGAAGCCCAGCGCCAGGAACGCCGAGAAGGCCATCGCGATGGCGATCGTCAGCGCGAACTGCTTGTAGATCTCACCGGCGGCGCCGCCCTGCAGGGCTGACGGAATGAACACCGCCGCCAGCACCACGGTAATGGCGACCACCGCACCGGTGATCTGGGTCATGGCCTTCTGGGTGGCGGCCTTGGGCGGCAGCTTCTCCTCGGTCATGATGCGTTCGACGTTCTCGATCACCACGATCGCGTCATCGACCACGATGCCGATCGCCAGCACCATCGCAAACAGCGTCAGCTGGTTGATGGTGAAGCCGATGATGCTCATGCCCAGGAACGTGCCCAGCAGCGCGACCGGGATGACCAGGGTCGGGATCAGCGTGGCGCGGAAGTTCTGCAGGAAGATCAGCATCACCAGGAAGACCAGCGCGACCGCTTCGATCAGGGTCTTGACCACTTCCTCGATCGAGATCTTCACGAAGGTGGTGCTGTCGTACGGCGAGAACCAGCTCACACCGGCCGGGAAGCTCGGGGCCAGTTCGTCCATCTTGGCGGTGACCGCGTTGGCCACGTTCAGTGCGTTGGCGCCCGGCAGCAGCTGGATCGCGAAGGCACCGGTCGGCTTGCCGTTGTACTGGGTATCAAAGCCGTAGTTGTTCGCACCGAAGGCGATCCGGGCGATGTCCTTGAGCAGCACGCGCGAGCCATCGGTGTTGGCGCGCAGGATGATGTTCTCGAACTCTTCCGGCGAGCTGAAGCGGCCTTCGGCCGAGACCGTCGCGGTGAAGTAGTGGCCTTCAGGCGAGGGATCCGAGCCCAGCGAGCCGGCTGCGAACTGCACGTTCTGGTCCTTGATCGCGGCCAGCACCTGGGTGGCCGACAGGCCGTAACCCTGCATCTTTTCCGGGTTGAGCCAGATGTTCATGGCGTACTCGGAACCGAACTGCTGGGTGCTGCCCACGCCGGGAATACGCGAGATCTGGTCGAGCACGCGCGAGCCGACGATGTCGTTCAAGGCATCGCGGTCGATCGAGGCGCTGTCGGACTGCAGGGCCACCACCATCAGGAAGCCGGCGTTGGCCTTGGCCACCACCACGCCCTGCTGGGTCACCTCGGTCGGCAGGCGAGGGGTCGCCAGCGAGACCTTGTTCTGCACCTGGACCTGGGCGATATCGGCATCGGTGCCGGTCTCGAAGGTCAAGGTGATGGTGACGCGGCCGTTGGAGGCCGAGGAGGAGCTGAAGTACAGCAGGTGATCGATGCCGGTCAGCTGCTGCTCGATCACCTGGGTGACCGATTTTTCGGCGGTGTCGGCGCTGGCGCCGGGGTAGGTGGCGCTCACCGTCACCTGGGGCGGTGCGATGCTCGGGTAGGACTCCACGCCCAGACCCAGGATCGAGATCACGCCCGCAAGCGAGATCAGGATCGCGACCACCCAGGCGAATACCGGGTGTTCAATGAAAAATTTAGGCATGACGGAGGATTCCCGTTATTGCTTGTTCGGTTCGGCAGCCGGAGCGGCGTCGGACTTCGTGGCGGCGGCATCGGCCGGGGCGGCAGCGGCGTCAGGCTGGGCGGCATCGGCCGGAGCGGCGCCTGCCGGAGCAGCACCCGCCGGAGCCTGGCCACTGCCGTTGCCGGCGGCCGGGTTCCACGGGGCGGCCTTGGCCGGGGCGCCTTCCTTGACCTTCTGCACGCCGGCCACGATCACCTGGTCGCCGGCATCCAGGCCACCGCTGACCAGCCAGTTGCTGCCCTGCTGGCCTTCGCTCTTCACGTTCTTGCGGATGACCTTGCCATCCTTGCCGACCACCAGCACGTAGCCGCCGGTGGTGTCGCGCTGCAGCGCCTGCAGCGGCACCAGGTAGGCGTTGTTGCGCTCACCCAGGGTCGCCTGGAAGCTGACGAAGGCGCCCGGCAGCAGGATCTGCTGCGGGTTGGGCAGCACCGCGCGCAGCGAGACCGCGCCGGTGGCCGGGTCGACCGTGGTCGAGGAGAAGTCCAGCGTGCCCGGCTGGTCGTAGACAGTGCCGTCGGCCAGCTTCACCTGCACGGTGGACTTGCCGTCCCCGCTCAGGGCCAATGCGCCCTTGGCCTGGGCCGCGCGCATCTGGGTCAGCTCATCCACGCTCATGGAGAAGTTCACGTACAGCGGGTCGAGCTGGTCCACGGTGGTCAGCAGGGTGACATCGCCCTGGCCGACCAGTGCGCCTTCGGTGACCTGCTGCTTGCCGGCGCGGCCGCTGATCGGCGAACGCACTTCGGCATAGCCGAGGTTGATCTTCGCGCTGGCCAGCGAGGCCTGGGCCTGCTGCACCGCCGCGGCGGCGGTACGCTCGGTCGCTTCGGCCGCGTCCAGATCGGACTTGGAGACATAGGCCTGCGGGGCCAGCGAGCGGGCGCGGTTGGCCGCGGCCTTGGCGTTCGCGGCGGTGGCCTGGGCCGAGGTCAGCTCGGCCTGCGCGGCGTTGAGCGCAGCGCGCAGCGGTGCCGGATCGATCAGGAACAGCACCTGGCCTTCCTTCACATCCGAGCCTTCCTGGTAGACGCGCTTGAGCAGCACGCCCGGCACACGGGCCCGGACATCGGCACTGCGGTACGGCGACAGACGGCCGACCAGCTCACGCTGCAGGGGCAGGGTCTGGGGCTTGGCCTCGATCACGCCCACTTCCGGCGGCGGCGGGGCCTGCTGCTCTTCCTTCTTGCAGGCGGTCAACGCAAGGGCGACTGCGCACGTCAGGGCAAGGGTGCGGAGTGGGGCGATCATCAGGAGAAGCTCCGGTGTTGGTTTGAATGCGAAGCCGTGGCGGCTTCGGGCGCAGCGAACGCGCGCAGGAAGCTGTCGACGGAGAATTCTGCCCAGCGGCGCCGCACGGTGGCGTCAGCGCGATGGGGGATGTGGAAGCGCTGTTTTTCGAAATCCAAGCCGGCGATCATGCTCAATAGCAGTTCAGCCATGAAGTGCGGGTCGTCATGCCTCAATTGGCCTTGCGCGGACCGGGTTGCCATCCATTCAGAAACATGAAGTGCCAGTGCCCCGGCGCCGTCCTGGTAAAGGGTGCGGGCTTCCTGGGGGAACTGGCTGGATTCTGTTGCGATCAGCCTCCGGGCCTGGACCACGTGGGGCTGATTGAAGTGATCCAGGTAATCGTTGGCGAACTGCAGCAGGCTGCCACGCAGGTCATCACCATCCAGTGAGCGCAGCCCGGCGGTCGCGCGGCACACATGCCGCTGCATCACCCGGCGCAGGAGTTCCTGCTTGCTTCCATAGCGGCTGTAGAGGGTCTGCTTGGAGCAGCCGGCGTGCTGGGCCACCGCGTCCATGCTCAGCTGCATCCCCTGGCTGGCCAGCAACTCGCGCACGGCATCGAACACGCGATGATCGCGCGCGTCCATCGTGCTGGCGGCGGGGTGTGGGGGAGTCACGCGGTGGACTATACCGTCCAGTTCAGAATTGTAGAAGCCTTGTCTTTCGGTGCGTTTTGATGACCAACGTCAAGTTGCAACCGAAGCGGCCGATGCTGCGACGGAGGAAGCGCCGATGCGCTGATCCGTACGTCGCCGAATTGACATCGCCGATGTAAACGGGACCCAACCCGAATCACCTTATTCCGTCCTGCAGCAAGGTATTTCTGTGCGGTAGGCCTACAATTTCATTTTCCCAACTGAGCAACACGCACCGCTCCGTCATGAAACCGCAAAAACCAGCAGCCAAGACCGTGAAAAACAAATCCAAACCAGCCGATACGCAGACTGTTTCGCCAGTGGGCTTCTCGCTGGAGCCGGTGTACACGGCCTTGCGCAAGCGCTACCCGTCGGCCGGGCAGGCCGAGGCAGTGGCTTTTGCCGCCGACTTCTACAAGCGCATGGAGGCGGACGAGTTCCCGCACCACAGCGCCGAGGAGTGGGCCGCACTGGCAGCGGACACGCTGGAATTCGCGCGTGTGCGCAAGCCCGGCAAGGCCAACGTCCGCGTGTTCAACCCGACGCTGAAGGGCAACGGGTGGGAGTCGCCGCATACGGTGCTGCAGATCGTCAATGACGACATGCCGTTCCTGGTCGACACCGTCACGATGTCGCTGGCCGAACACGGCGTTGGCGTGCACGTGCTGGGTCACCCGGTGATCCGCTTCGCGCGTGACAAGGCCGGCAAGCTGACCACGGTCAGCGACGGCACCGCCGAATCGGTGATGCTGCTGGAAATCGACCGTCAGCCGGCCGAAGCCATGGCCGACGTCGAGAAGGCGATCATCAAGGCGCTGGACGAGGTGCGTGCCATCGTCCGCGATTGGGACGCGATGCGTGCCAAGGCGCAGAGCCTGGCCGACGATCTCGGCAGCCGCCAGCTGCCGGTCGATGCCGCCTCGCGCGCCGAAGCACAGGAATTCCTGCGCTGGGCCGCCGACAATCACTTCACCTTCTTCGGTTACCGCGAGTACCGCGTCGAGAAGCAGGGCAAGGAAGATGTGCTGGCGCCATTGAACGACACCGGCCTGGGCCTGATGCGCGGGCAGGACAAGTCCGCCGCGCGCCCGGTCAAGACCCTGGCCGCGCAGGGCCTCAATGCCACCTCCGGTTTGAAGGACGCACTGATCCTGACCAAGACCAATGCCCGTTCGCGCGTGCATCGCTCCGGTTACATGGATTACATCGGCGTGCTGGAGTTCGACGCCAAGGGCAAGATCATCGGCGAGCAGCGCTTCCTGGGCCTGTTCACCTCCAGCGCGTACAACCGCCGCCCGTGGGAAATCCCGCTGGTGCGCCAGCGCCACGAATACGTGATGAGCAAGTCCGGCCTGGCGCCGAGCAGCCACAGCGGCAAGGCCCTGCGCCACATCCTGGAAACCCTGCCGCGCGAAGAACTGTTCCAGTCCAGCGAGGACGAACTGTTCCGCACCGCCATGGGCGTGCTGGGCCTGCAGGAGCGCGTGCGCAGCCGCCTGTTCCTGCGCCGTGACAAGTACAGCCGTTTCATCTCCGCGCTGGTGTACCTGCCGCGCGAACGCTTCAACACCGATGTGCGCCTGCGCATCGAAGCCATGCTCAAGGACGCCCTGCAGGGTGAGTATGTGGACAGCTCCGTGGTGCTCGGCGAATCGCCGCTGGCCCAGGTGCATCTGATCGTGCGCCCGAAGGCTGGCCAGACCCTGGAAGTGGACACCAGCGAACTGGAGCAGAAGCTTGCCCAGGTGCTGCGCAACTGGCAGGACGATCTGCGCGAAGCGCTGGTCGCCCGTCATGGTGAAAGCGAAGGCCTGCGCATCGCCGCGCGTATCGGCAAGGCGCTGCCGGCCGGTTACATCGAAGACTCCAGCACCGAGATCGCCGCCAACGACGTCAGCCAGCTGGATGCGCTGACCGGCCCGGACGATCTGCGCCTGAGCCTGCAGGCCGTGCAGCGCGAAGGCGGTGAAGGCCTGCGCCTGAAGCTGTATCGCCAGCTGGATGACATCCCGCTGTCCGACGCGCTGCCGATGATGGAAAACATGGGCCTGCGCGTGATTGCCGAGCGTCCGTACCGCCTGACGGTCGACAACGCGCCGGTGTACGTGCAGGACTTCGAAGTCGAATCGGTGGCCGGTGCGATCGATGCACCGAGCGTCGATGAAGCCTTCGGCGAGACCTTCGCCCGCGTGTGGCATGGCGATGCCGAGAACGACGGCTTCAACCGCCTCGTGCTCGCTGCCGGCCTGCACTGGCGCCAGGTGGCGATGCTGCGCGGCTACTGCAAGTACCTGCTGCAGACCGGCGTGCCGTTCTCGCAGGCCTACGTGGAAGGCACCTTCACCCGTTACCCGCTGCTGGCCCGCCTGCTGGTGGAGCTGTTCGAAGCCCGCTTCGACCCGGCCACCGGCAACGAGAGCAAGGATGCGATCGCCGAGGGCCAGGCCCAGCTGCGCGCACACCTGACCGTGCTTGCCGGTGGTGACGAAGCCACCCTGAAAGTGCTCAAGACCGTGGTCGATGCACGCAAGGGCGACCGCACCGTGCAGATGGATGCCGCGCGCGATGCGCTGCTGAAGCTGATGGACCGCGTCTCCAGCCTGGATGAAGACCGCATCCTGCGCAGCTTCATGGGCGTGATCGATGCGACCCTGCGCACCAGCTACTACCAGACCGATGCCGAGGGCCGCCCGGGCCACGTCATCAGCTTCAAGTTCGATTCGGCGCTGGTGCCGGACCTGCCCAAGCCGCGCCCGTACCGCGAAATCTTCGTGTACGGCCCGCGCGTGGAAGGTACCCACCTGCGCTTCGGCGCGGTGGCCCGTGGTGGCCTGCGCTGGTCGGACCGTCGCGAAGACTTCCGTACCGAGGTGCTGGGCCTGGTCAAGGCGCAGATGGTCAAGAACACCGTGATCGTGCCGGTCGGTGCGAAGGGTGGCTTCTTCGCCAAGACCCCGCCGGTGAACGGCGACCGCGATGCGATCTTCGCCAACGGCGTGGCCTGCTACAAGCTGTTCATCCAGGGCCTGCTGGACATCACCGACAACATCGTCAACAACAAGATCGTGCCGCCGGTGGATGTCGTGCGCCATGACATGGACGACCCGTACCTGGTGGTGGCCGCCGACAAGGGCACTGCGACCTTCTCCGACATCGCCAACGGCCTGGCCGTGGCGCACGGCTTCTGGATGGGCGATGCCTTCGCCTCCGGTGGCTCGGTCGGTTACGACCACAAGGGCATGGGCATCACCGCGCGCGGTGCGTGGGAGTCGGTCAAGCGCCACTTCCGTGCGCTGGGCCGTGACAGCCAGAGCCAGGACTTCACCGCGGTCGGCGTGGGCGACATGTCCGGCGACGTGTTCGGCAACGGCATGCTGCTGTCGCGCCACATCCGCCTGGTCGCCGCGTTCGATCACCGCCACATCTTCCTGGACCCGAACCCGGATGCGGCCACGACCTTCGTCGAGCGCGAGCGTCTGTTCACCGTGCCGCGTTCCAGCTGGGCCGATTACGATGCCAAGCTGATCAGCAAGGGCGGCGGCGTGTACCCGCGTACGCTGAAGTCGATCGAGATCACCCCGCAGGTCCGTGACGTGCTGGGCCTGGACGAGGGCATCAAGTCGATGGCCCCGAACGATCTGATGAGCGCGATCCTGAAGGCACCGGTCGATCTGCTGTGGAACGGCGGCATCGGTACCTACGTCAAGGCGGCCAGCGAGCAGCACAGCGATGTCGGCGACCGCGCCAACAACGCGCTGCGCGTCAATGGCGGCGAGCTGCGCTGCAAGGTGGTGGGCGAGGGCGGCAACCTGGGCATGACCCAGCTGGGCCGTATCGAAGCTGCCCAGGCCGGCGTGCTGCTCAACACCGACTTCATCGACAACTCGGCCGGTGTGGACACCTCCGACCACGAAGTCAACATCAAGATCCTGCTCAATGATGTGGTGCGGGCCAAGAAGTTGACCGTCGAGCAGCGCAACAAGCTGCTGGCCTCGATGACCGACGAAGTGGCCGCGCTGGTGCTGATGGACAACTACCGTCAGAACCAGGCGCTGAGCCTGATGGAACGCATGGCGGTCAAGCGCCTGGGCTCCAAGCAGCACTTCATCCGCACGCTGGAACAGCAGGGGCTGCTGGATCGCCAGATCGAGTACCTGCCCTCGGATGCGGAGCTGTCCGCGCGCAAGGCGCGTGGCCAGGGCCTGACCCGTCCGGAGCTGTCGGTGCTGTTGTCCTACTCCAAGCTGGTGGCCTTCCAGCAGCTGCTCGAGTCGGACATCCCGGAAGACCCGTACCTGTCCAAGGAACTGCAGCGTTACTTCCCCACGCCCCTGCAGAAGAAGTACGCCGACGCGATGGAGCGTCACCGCCTGAAGCGCGAAATCATCGCCACGGCCGTGACCAACCAGACCATCAACCGCATGGGCGCCACCTTCCTGATGCGTATGCAGGAAGACACCGGCCGCACCGTGGCCGAGGTCGCCAAGGCGTACACGATCAGCCGTGAAACGCTGGACGCGCGCGCCCTGTGGGCACAGATCGACGCCCTCGACGGCACGCTGCCGGAGTCGGTGCAGATCGACGCACTGGAAGTGATCTGGAAGCTGCAGCGCTCGTTCGTGCGTTGGCTGCTGTCGCGTCCGGGCGCCATGCCGGGCATCACCGAAGCCGTCAACCGCTACCAGGCCGCGTTCAACGACATCCGCGATGCCTCGGGCGTGCTGCCGGATTCGCAGCGCCCGGCCTACGAGGCGAGCGTGCAGGAGTGGAAGGACAAGGGTCTGCCGCCGGCGTTGTCGCAGCAGCTCTCGGAACTGCAGTTCCTGGAGCCGGCGTTCGACATCATCGAGCTGGCCCGCACCCGCAAGCTCAAGCCGGTGGACGTCTCCAAGGTCCACTTCCGCCTGGGCGATGCCCTGCAGCTGCCGTGGCTGTTCGAGCAGATCGACGCGCTGGAGGTCAATGGCCGCTGGCACGCCGTGGCCCGTGGCGTACTGCGCGACGAGCTGGCCGCCCACCATCGCAACCTGGCTGCCCAGGTCCTGTCGATGAAGGGCAGCAGCGCCGAAGCCAAGGTCGCCGCCTGGATGGGCCGCGATGACAGCAGCCTGCGCTTCACCCTGGCGATGCTGGCCGAACTGGCCGAGCAGAAGACCCTGGACTACCCGACCGTTTCGGTCGCGGTGCAGCGCCTGGGCCAGCTGGCTTCGCATGGTGCGTAAGCGCATTCGCGCTGACGCCCCACGGTTTGCTCTGCAGACCGTGGGCCCCATGCAAACCCTGCGTCCAGACCCCCGCGCCTTCGGCGCGCCCCCCTGACTCAGGGGGGCTCTGCTCCAGAGGGATGGGCGGGGTCTGGTAACTGCATTGCATGAGAAACACACGGCTCCGCTTCGGCGGGGCCGTTTTCGTTTCCGTTCGTGCAGGCCCGCGACCGGCACGAACGGTTATGCTCTTGCCGGCATACCCCACCCGGATTCACCGATGAGCGACACCCCCCGTATCGCCTTCCTGGCCAGCTCCACCGAAGCGGCGCAGCTTGCGCTGGCACAGATGCGGGCGCGTTATGGCGACTTCGCGCCCGAGCAGGCCGAGGTGCTGTGCCCGCTGGGCGGTGATGGTTTCCTGCTGCAGACCCTGCATCGCTATGGCGCGCTGGGCAAACCGGTGTTCGGCATGAAGCTGGGCACGGTCGGGTTCCTGATGAACCAGTTCCGTGATGACGACCTGCCGGCACGCTTGGCTGCGGCCGAGCCGGCCAACCTGCGCCCGCTGGAGATGCTGGCGCTGACCGAGTCGGGCACCACCACCGGCTCGCTGGCCTACAACGACGTCTCGCTGCTGCGCCAGACCCGCCAGGCCGCGCACATCGGCATCGACCTCAATGGCCAGGAACGCGTGGCCGAGCTGATCGGCGACGGCGTGCTGGTGGCCACCCCGGCCGGCAGCACCGCCTACAACTATTCCGCGCACGGCCCGATCCTGCCGCTGGGCTCGCACACCATCGCACTGACCCCGCTGGCCCCGTACCGCCCACGCCGCTGGCGCGGTGCGATCCTCAAGGCCGACACGGAAGTGCGTTTCCGCGTGCTCGACCCATACAAGCGCCCGGTCAGCGTCACCGCCGATTCGCACGAAACCCGCGATGTGGTGGAAGTCACCATCCGCGAATCGCGCGAGCGCCGCGTCACCATGCTGTTCGACCCGGAGCACAATCTGGAAGACCGGATCCTGAGCGAGCAGTTCATGTTCTGAGGGCGCTTGGCCGTGGCGGCCATGCTCTGTGGGAGAATGGATGGCCGGCCGCTGCGGCCGCATTGGATTGCTGATTGCCATGGGCGACAACACCCCCCGTTTGCTGACCGTTGCCGTGACCTCGCGGGCCCTGTTCGATCTGGAAGAGGGCCATGCGCTGTTCGAGGCCGAAGGCGTCGACGCCTATGCCGAGTACCAGCGCAAGCACGAAGACGATGTGCTGCGCCCCGGCGTGGCCTTCCCGGTGGTGCGCAAGCTGCTGGCGCTCAACCAGGGCCAGTCGCCGGAACAGCCGCGGGTGGAAGTGATCCTGCTCTCGCGCAACTCCGCCGACACCGGCCTGCGCATCTTCAATTCGATCCAGCACTACGACCTGGGCATCATCCGCGCGACCTTCACCGCAGGTGAGCCGACCTGGCCGTACGTGAAGCCGTTCGGCACCGATCTGTTCCTGTCGGCCAACCCGGAATCGGTGCGCCGCGCATTGCTGCACGGGATCGCCGCGGCCACCATCCTGCCCAAGCCGCCGGGCGAGACGATTGCCGCGGCCGAGCAGGTCGATCTGGGCCGTCCGCTGGGCCAGCTGCGCATCGCCTTCGATGGCGATGCGGTGATCTTCGGCGATGAAAGCGAGCGCATTTCGCGCGAGCAGGGCGTGGAAGCGTTCGGTCGCCACGAGCGGGAAAACGCCCGCGAGCCGCTCAGTGGTGGCCCGTTCCGCAATTTCCTCTCGGCCCTGCATACGCTGCAGGCCGTGTTTCCCTCAGGCGAGGATGCGCCGATCCGCACCGCCCTGGTGACGGCGCGCTCGGCGCCGGCGCACGAGCGCGTGATCCGCACCCTGCGCGAGTGGGGCGTGCGTCTGGACGAAGCGCTGTTCCTTGGCGGCCGCCACAAGGGGCCGTTCCTGGAAGCGTTCGGCGCGGACATCTTCTTCGATGATTCCCAGCACAACATCGACAGCGCGCTGCAGCACCAGAGCGTGGCGGCCGGGCATGTGCCGCACGGGGTCGCCAACGGCGGTTGATGCAGCGCCCGGATGCACGTTGGGCCCGGCTATCCACCAACGGTGGCGCCAATGTACCCACCAACGGTGGGTACCTACCGGATCGGCAGGACCGACGGGGCGGTGGTGTCAGGATTCAGCGGCAGGCGGATGTCCACCAGCCGCCAGCGCAGGCCCGAACGCTGCAGGATGAACACCACCGGTGCGCCCTGCGGCGTGTAGGTGGTGGCGGTAAAGCGCGACAGCGAGTCGAAATGGTGGGTCGCCCCCTTCAGCGGGCGCGCCGGCCGTGGCGCCGCGTAGGCATCGTTGCTCGGGCTGTCCAGGTCATTGCTGGCCCGCTTCCACAGGGTATGGCCCTCCAGCAGCGCGCCGATGCCGGTCGGCGTCACCAGCGCATCCACGGCGGTCGCGCTGAGCCGGTCGCCGGCCGAGAGCAGCAACGCGCCAAACAGGCTGGACTGCATGTCCGGACCGGCGCGACGGACCACGTAGTCGCTGAGCTGGGCGCGCAGGTTGGCGCGCAGCATCGGGAAATCCACGTAACGGTCGAGCCTGGCGGTATCACGCTGTTCGATCGCGCGGCTGAGGCCGTGCACGGTCACGTAGGGCCCGCTGAACACAATGCCGGCCAGCACCAGCAGCATGGTGACCAGCAACCAGAGCAGTTTCTTCATCGGGTCTGCCTTGTCGTCATGGTGCCCAGCTTGCCGCAGCGGACGTCAGCGCACGTGAAGCTCAGAATTCCAGGTCCAGCGCCGCGCACAGGTAGTCCACGAATGGCGCCAGCGTGACCAGGTCGGCCGCGATGGTCTGGCGCAGCCGCGGGCCGGTCATCGTGGCATCGTCCAGCGAGCGCCAGAACACCCAGTTGCGGTGCTTCAGATCGTCGATGAACTCGAAATCCGGCTCGAAACCCCGCGGGGCACGGACCAGCTTTTCGCTTTCCTCGAAATCGAACTTTTTGCGCAGCACCGGGGAATGCGCGGCCGCCTTCCAGCTGCCGGGATTGTCTACGATGAAGTGGCGCACCTTGCGCTGGGTGGCCGGCTCGGGATGCCACAGCCCCGCGCCGACGAAGCTCTCGCCTGGCTGCAGGTGGATGTAGAACGACGGGGCCGGCACCTGCTTGCGCCGCTCATGGAACAGGCGCGCGCCCTGCCAGCTTTTGTAGGGCGATTTATCGTTGGAGAAGCGCGCATCGCGGTAGATGCGGAACAACGAGCCACCCACGGTGCGCGGGTCGGCGCGGAAGTGCTCGCTGACCGCGGCCAGGTCCGGCTGCAGATCGGTGATCAACCGCAGGAACGGCTGGCGGACATGTTCTTCGTACTTCGGCTTGTGTTCGTTGAACCAGGTCTTGTCGTTGTTGCGGGCCAGGCCACGCAGGAACGTGAACGTGGCCGGGCTGAAATACGTGCTCATAGGCTGCTCTGCAGGTGGGTGCCCCAGTCGCGCAGCTGCTGCAGCAGGGCGAGCTTGCCGGCATCGTCGGCGTGCTCTGCGGCCAGTGCATCCAGCTGCGCGGTGAACTGCGGCAGGGTCTGTTCGCCCAGCGACGCATCGCCGAGCAGGCGCTGGCGACGATAATCGTTCCACCGTGAGCGCTCGGTGGTGTCCAGGGTGTCCAGATGGTTGCGGGCGCGGTACCGGAACAGCAGTTCGGGCATGCGCGGGTCACGCAGGCGCTCGGCGAAGCTGGCCAGCTCGGCCGGCGGGCTGGTGCGGATCCGCGACATCAGGGATTTGTCGCCGTCGGCCAGGAAGCCGTCGTACAGCGAGGCATCGACATCGCTGGGCGCCAGGCTGCGCTCGCCCGCATACACCTGGCGGACCTTCTCGGCCAGCGCCGGTCCGATCTGGCGCAGCCGCTCGGCCTTGGCCTCGATCGCGGCCGGGTCGATCCCCAGGCGTGCATGGTCGGCCGGGCGCAGATGGTTCCATGCGACCAGCGCCGGCACCTTGTTGAGGTGCACTTCCTTGAGCGGCACGCGCTGCTCGCCCTCGGCCATGTCGGCCGCGCGGGTGTACAGGCGCGCGGCGATGGTTTCCGGCGGCAGCTCGAGCAACGGTTCGATGTCGCCCTCCAGATCGAGCGCGATGATGCGGTTGTTGATGAAGGGATGGCGCGCCAGTGGCAGCACCGGCGCGGCGCACATGCGCTGGGCCGGATAGCGCATCGAGATGTGCAGCACCGGCTGCATCGCGTCCACATCCAGCAGGCCGCCGACGAAACGCTTGTCACGCAGCTTCAGCGCGTAGTCCCACAGCCGTGGCTGCGCCTGCTTGAACAGCTTCGCCAGCCCGATCGTCGCGTACACATCGGACAATGCTTCGTGCGCATCGCCCTGGCGGACGTTGTTGGCCACGGCCAGATGTTCCAGCTTGAAGGAGGTCGCGCCATCCTCGCGTTGCGGCCAGACAATGCCGTCCGGGCGCAGCGCGTGCAGCAGCCGCATCATGTCCAGCAGGTCCCAGCGCGAATTGCCGTTGCGCCATTCGCGTTCGTAGGGGTCGTAGAAGTTGCGGAACAGACCGTGGCGGACGAACTCATCGTCGAAGCGCAGGGTGTTGTAGCCCAGCGTGCAGGTCCCCGGCCGCGACATCAGGTCGTTGATGCGCGCGAATGCCTCGGCCTCGGTGACCCCGGCGCTGAGGGCATGCTGCGGGGTGATGCCGGTGATCAGCGTGGCGACCGGCGAGGGCAACAGGTCGTCGGCCGGTTTGACGTAGAAGCTGACCGGCTCGTCGATGATGTTCAGATCGGCATCGGTGCGGATACCGGCAAACTGCGCGATGCGCGTGCGGCGCGGGTCCTGGCCGAAGGTTTCCAGGTCATAGAACAGGAAGCTGTCGGCCATCAGTGCGCGCCCTCCAGGACTGGCAGTTGTTCGTGGACCAGGCGCTCCAGGGCGGCCCAGTCGATATGTGCCAGGCTGTCGTGCCCGGCGGTGGCATCCTCCAGCATGCGCCGCTGCAGCTCGGTGCGGGCCAGCGCTACGGCATACGGGGTGCGCAGGAAGGTGACCATCGTGTAATGCGGCACGAAGCGGGTCGGCCACCGCGCCTGCAGCGCCTGTTCGAGTTCGCGCTGCAGCAGGAACTGCGGATCGGCCACGCGGTCGCGCATTTCCAGGTAATTCTCCAGCGCCATCTGCTGGATCGCTTCGGCGTTCGGTTTGCGGTCGGTTTCGAAGGCAGCGAAGGCCTCGGCCAGCGAATCCTGCTCCAGCAGATGCCCGGCCAGTGCGATGCAGTCTTCGAAGGCGCAGTTCATGCCCTGGCCGTGGAACGGGACCATCGCGTGCGCGGCATCGCCGATCAGCACCGCGCGGCCCTTCATATGCCAGTGCTTGAGGTGCAGCGTGCCGAGCAGGCCCGGCGGGTGCTGCTCCCAGTCGCGGCGCAGGTTCGGAATCAGCGCCAGTGCATCGGGGAAGTCGCGCGCGAACAGCGCCTCGGCCTCGGCCCCGCTGTTGGTGGTGGCAAAGCTCGGGTCGCCCTCGTTGGGCAGGAACAGCGTGACCGTGAAGGTGCCTTCGTCGTTGGGCAGCGCAATGCACATGTAGTGCCCGCGCGGCCAGATGTGCAGCGCATTGGCTTCGATCCGGAAACCACCTTCAGCCGTCGGCGGGATCTCCAGTTCCTTGTAGGAGTGATCCAGGAAGGCGATGCGCTCGTCCAGCGGCTGCTTGCGGTTCATCGCCGCGCGCAGCGCCGAGCCGGCACCGTCGGCGCCGATCAGGGTATCGAAGCGGATATCGTGCGGCTGGTCGTCGCGGTCATCGATGAAGCGCGCGTAGCCGGCATCGAAATCCACGGTGTGCAGGCGGCGGTGGAAATGCACGGTGGCGCCCGCATCCTCGGCCAGCTGCAGCAGCGTGGTGTTGAGGTCCTTGCGGTGGATCGACCAGATCACTTCGCTGTCATCGCGGCCGTAGCGCTGCAGCTGCGGTTCGCCCTCGCGCGGGTGGATCATGCGCCCGCGCATCATCACTGCCTTGGCCATGACCGCGTCTTCGACACCGGCCTGGCGCAGCGCATGGCGGCCACGCTCGGCGAGCGCCAGGTTGATCGAGCGACCGGACTCGTAATCGCTCACGCGTGGGTCGCCGCGGCGCTCATACAAGGTGATCTGCCAGCCCTGGCGGGACAGCAGGATGGCAAGCAGCGAACCGGCCAGACCTGCGCCGATGATGCTCAGCGAGCGGGAGGGGGTAGCGATCAAGTCAATGTCCGTGGGGGCGGGGAGGGCGGCTTAGAGGCCAGCCCAGGCTTCCACTTCCTCGACGAAGTGGTGCAGGTCGAGGTAGCGGTTGTAGAGCGGGGTCGGCGAAATGCGGATCACATCGGGCTCGCGCCAGTCGCCGAGCACGCCCACGGTCTGCAGGTACTCGAACAGGCTGCGGCCGCGCTCGCGGCCACCGGCCACGCGCAGCGAGAGCTGGCAGCCACGGCGTTCCGGTTCGGACGGGGTCAGCACCTCGAGCACGCCGGACAGGCGCGCGCGAACGAGTGCATCCAGCATGCCGGTCAGGCGCAACGATTTGACCCGCAGCGCGTCGATGCCGCCGGCCTTGTCGACCACCTCCAGCGCAGCGCGCAGCGGGGCCAGGCCGAGCACGGGCGGGTTGCTGAGCTGCCAGCCTTCGGCGCCCACGGCGGGCACGAACTGCGGGGCCATCTTGAAGCGCGTGGCCTCTTCATGGCCCCACCAGCCCGCGAAACGCGGCAGGGTGGCGTCGCGGTGGTGGCGCTCGTGCACGAAGCAGCCGGCGACGGCGCCCGGGCCCGCGTTGAGATACTTGTAATGGCACCACACGGCGAAATCCGGTGCGATGTCGTGCAGCTGCAACGGCACGTTGCCGACCGAGTGGGCCAGATCGAAGCCGACCCGGGCACCCTGCAGGCGCGCCATGCGCGTGATGGCCTCCAGATCGAAGACCTGGCCGCTGCGGTATTGCACGCCGGGCCACAGCACCAGCGCCAGGCGGGGACCATGCTCGGTGATGGCGCGTTCGATGGCTTGCAGCGAGATGGTGCCATTCGGCTCATCGGGCTGCACTTCGACCAGGTCGGTCTCCGGGTTGAAGCCATGGAAGCGGAGCTGCGATTCCACCGCATGCCGGTCGGTCGGGAAGGCGCCGGCCTCCATGAGGATGACGGGGCGCTCGGCGGTGGGCCGGTAGAAGCTGACCATCATCAGGTGCAGGTTGACGCTGAGGGTGTTCATCGCCACGACTTCGCTGGGCAGGGCGCCCACGACGCGGGCAAGCTGGTCGCTCACCAGGCGGTGGTAGTGCAGCCACTGGGTCTCGCCGGTGAAGTGGCCTTCGACGGCCAGCGAGGCCCATTTGTCCATGACTTCCTGGACGGCGGCACGTGCCCCGCGCGGCTGCAGGCCCAGCGAGTTGCCGACGAAGTAGGTCTGGTCGCGGTGGTTGTGCTGGGGAAAGACGAATTCGTTGCGCAGGCTGCGCAGCGGATCGGCGGCGTCCAGGGCAACGGCATGGGTGCGGCTGAGGATCTCGGACATGGTGCAACCGGCGGTGTCAGTGAGCCGACAGTTTATCCGGGTGGTGGGGGCGTGGGCTGAATCTGGCTTGCGGCGCTGATCTGGCGTGCACTGGTGGCTGGCAGCTGGCGCTCAAGGTGGAGGCCGGGGCCAAAGCCAAAGCCAAAGCCAAAGCGTATGCAGTGACGTTCCAGTGGACGGGCCGATGTGGGCGGGTCCAGGAAACCCGCCCCCACCGGCCCACTCTCAGCCCACTTAACGGCCGGCTTTAGAGCTCTAAAGCTCTAAAGCCATCACCCCTCAACAGCCACCTTCGCAGGCAACGGATCCACATGTCCGCACGCATCGCACGTGCGCAGCTCCAGCGAAGAGTGATAGCGATCGAACACCTTCGGCAGATCCGTCTCGATGTTCTCCAGCGCGAAAAACTCCTCGTACAGCTTGTGATTGCACTGCTCGCAGAACCACATCAACCCATCGCGCTCATGCGCCAACCGCTTGCGCTCCACCACCAGGCCCACACCGCCCGGCGGGCGGCGCGGCGAATGCGGCACGCCGCCCGGCAACAGGAAAATCTCGCCCGCGCGGATCGGAATGTCGCGTACCGCGCCATCCTCCTGCACCTTCAGCGTCATCTCGCCCTCGAGCTGATAGAACCACTCCGGGCCTTCGTCGTAATGGAAATCCGTGCGGCTGTTCGGGCCACCGACCACCATCACGATGAAGTCGCCGTTCTCGATCATCTTGTTGCCAACCGGCGGCTTCAGCAGATGCCGGTGCTCTTCGATCCAGGCGAGCAGATTGATGGGGGAGGCAAGCATGGGCGCTGTCCGAAAGAGAAAGAATCAGTCGCGCCGACCGTGGCGCGGAACATAGGACAGGGCCTTTTCGTATGCGGCCTGCAGCTCTTCCGGTGCGCCCACGTCGATGCCCATCTCGCGCACCCGGCCGTCCTTCAGGCTGTACACCCAGCCGTGCACCATCAGCTTCTGGCCACGCGCCCAGGCGTCCTGCACGATCGTCGAGCGGCAGGCGTTGACCACCTGCTCGATCACGTTCAACTCGCACAGGCGTGCATGCTTCAGTTCGGGCTCTTCGATCGCATCCATGATCGCTGCATGCTTCTGCGCCACATCGCCCACGTGCCGCAGCCAGTTGTCGGCCAGGCCCACGCGCGTGTTGTTCAAGCTGGCATGCACGCCACCGCAGCCGTAATGGCCCACGATCAGGATGTGCTTCACCTTCAGCTGATCCACGGCGTACTGGATCACGCTCAGGCAGTTCAGGTCGGTGTGCACCACCACGTTGGCCACGTTGCGGTGCACGAACACTTCGCCCGGCGCCATGCCGATGATCTGGTTGGCGGGCACGCGCGAATCGGAACAGCCGATCCACAGGTATTCCGGGTGCTGCTGCTTGGCCAGTTGATGGAAGAACTCCGGATCCTCTTTCTCGATCCGGTCCGCCCATTCGCGGTTGTTCTGCAGCAGCTTGTGGATGTCTTTCATCGTGCGGGGTCCCTGACGTCGGGTGGGGGCAAGGCGCGGCCAGGGTGGCCGCGTCGTCGCAGGAGTGGGTAGGGTCAGTCGGCGGCGGGGCCGCCCTCGCGGCGCCAGCGCATCCACTGCGCCAGCTCGCGTGATGCCGGGGCGTCCAGTGCCGACAGCGCGTCGATCACGCTGGTCTGGTTGGCCTCGGGATGGTTCTGGCTGAGCTTGAGTTTGATCTGCACCTGCGCCGGGCGGAAACGGAAGCCGACGATGCCGCCAAGCATGCGCTGTTGGCGCGGCTCGATCGGCAGCAGGTCCCAATCGCCGCCCACGGTGCCTTCGTAATGCGTGCTCAGTGCGTCCAGCATCGCTACCAGTGCGTCCGGGTCGGTGACCGGTTCCAGCACGCCGCGCAGTTCGGCCGCGGCGTAGTTCCAGGTGGGGACGCGCGCCTGCGCATCTTTGTCCGGATACCAGCCCGGCGACACATACGCATGCGGGCCGTGCACCAGCATCAACGCGGGGCCGGCATGGCCCGCCTGCGGATTCGGCTTGGCCCAGTGGCCTTCGATCAGGATGCCGCCGGCATCACGCGTGTACACCACCGGCAGGCGCGTGGCCTGCGGGTAGCCGTCGGCGCCGTTGGTCACCAGGGTGACGAACGCATCGCGCGCCAGCAGCCGGTCCAGCCAGATCAGGTCGGTCTCGACGAAGGCGGACGGGATGAACATCGTCGGTTACGCGCGGGCGCCCAGGCTCTGGATCATGCGGCCGTGCAGGGCATCGTCGCTGTCGGCCTGCGGCGGCTGCACTTCATGCAGCGAGAAGCCGCGCACCAGCGCGTCCTCTTCATCCAGGCCGTCGTAGGCGACGAACTCGGCGTCGAACAGCTGCGAGCGAGCCGTGTCTTCGCTGTCGTAGCTCAGCGTGTTGCCGTCGCTGTCCAGCACCTCGGCGGTACCGGCCGGGCGCACGCGCAGGCGCGCCCAGATCAGGGTGTTGCCCAGGCTGGCCAGGAACCACTCGTCGTGGTGGGAAGTAGCGTCGTTCATGTCAGTACCATCGAAAGCAGCCAGAGCAGGGCAGCCATGCCCAGTCCGGCAAGAAGGGTGAGCAGCGAGAGCCAGGCCGGCGTGGCCAGGCCGGTCAGCGAGCGGTCGCTGCTCTGCCGATAGTCGCGGCCGAGCAGCCAGCGCAGCGCGTCCGGGCGCAGGAAGGCACCCGCGCCGAAGCGATTGGCCAGCGCCGGGTGGCGGTCGCGGATGTGGACCAGGGTCAGCGGCCAGAAGATCACGAAGGCACTGAACCCGGCGATCGCCACGCCGACGAAACACAGCGCGAAGAACAGGGTCATGGTTCAGTGCCTCCGTAGGTCGATCAGAATTCGGCGCTGCCCGGTGCGCGCGGGTAGGGGATCGCGTCGCGGATGTTGCTCAGGCCGCAGACGTATACCACCAGGCGCTCGAAGCCGAGGCCGAAGCCGGCATGCGGCACCGAACCGTAGCGGCGGAAGTCGCGGTACCAGCCGTAGTGCGCCGGGTCCAGGCCGAACTGCGCCATGCGTGCATCGAGCACATCCAGGCGCTCTTCGCGCTGGCTGCCGCCGATGATCTCGCCGATGCCCGGGGCCAGCACATCCATGGCCGCGACGGTCTTGCCGTCGTCGTTCAGGCGCATGTAGAACGCCTTGATGTGCTCGGGATAGTTGGTCACCACCACCGGGCGGCCGATATGTTCTTCGGTCAGCCAGCGCTCGTGCTCGGTCTGCAGGTCCAGGCCCCATTCGACCGGGAAGTCGAACTTCTTGCCCGAGTTCTGCAGCAGCTTCACCGCTTCGGTGTAGTCGATCTGCTCGAACGGGGCGTTGATGAAGCCTTCCAGCTTGGTGATCGTGTTCTTGTCCACGCGCTCGGCCAGGAAGGCCAGGTCGTCGCCACGCTCATCGAGCACCGCGCGGAACAGGTACTTCAGGAACTGCTCGGCCAGGCGCGCATCTTCGGCCAGATCGGCGAAGGCGATTTCCGGCTCGATCATCCAGAACTCCGCCAGATGGCGGGTGGTGTTGGAGTTCTCGGCGCGGAAGGTCGGGCCGAAGGTGTAGACCTTGCTCAGCGCCAGGCAGTACGCCTCGACGTTCAGCTGGCCGGACACGGTCAGGAAGGTTTCCTTGCCGAAGAAATCGCGGCTGAAATCCACCTCGCCCTTTTCGTTGCGCGGCAGGTTGGCCATGTCCAGCGTCGAGACCCGGAACATCTGGCCGGCGCCCTCGGCATCGGACGTGGTCACGATCGGGGTGCTGATCCAGTTGAAGCCGTTCTGGTGGAAGAACCGGTGCACGGCCTGGGCCAGGCAGTTGCGGATGCGGGTGACCGCACCGAACAGGTTCGTGCGCGGGCGCAGGTGCGCCACTTCGCGCAGGAACTCCGGGCTCATCGGCTTGGGCTGGATCGGGTAGGTCAGCGGGTCTTCGACCAGGCCGACGATCTCGATGTCGCTGGCCTGGATCTCGAAGGATTGGCCCTTGCCCTGGGATTTGACCAGGGTGCCGCGGGCGATCACCGAGCAGCCCGGCGTCAGGCTCTTGATGTCGTCGAAATTGGCCAGGGTGTCATTGGCCACCACCTGGATGGGGGCGAAGCAGGAGCCATCGGTGACATTGACGAAGGCAAGCGCCGCAGAGCCGCGCACCGTGCGGACCCATCCGCGTACTGTTGCCTCGCCGCCTTCCGGGATCTTCCCGGCAAGCGCATGTTCAACGCTGACCACCGTCATGACTTGAATCCTCTGTTGATCGACTCGATCTCTGAACACGGAGTTTAACGGGTGCGGTGTTCGGCTTGCGAGGCATTTCTTGCGGTCCGGGGCGCCTATAATGATCACGATCCGCTGGAGTTGCCTGTCATGGCCGTAAGCCTTACCCCTGTTGCCTTTGCCCGTGTGCAGAAGTTCGTCGAGCAGACGCCCGGCGCGCTGGGCCTGCGTTTCGGCGTGACCCGCACCGGTTGTTCCGGCTGGGGCCACATCACCGATCTGGCCCGCGATGAGCGCGAGGGCGACACCGTCTTCGAGCAGGATGGGGTCCGCATCTATGTGGATGCCACCAGCCTCGAGCTGGTCGACGGCACCGAAATCGACTTCGGCAAGCACGGGCTGAGTGAGACCTTCACGTTCAGGAACCCGAACGCCACCGCTGAATGCGGCTGCGGCGAGAGCTTCACGACCGAGGCCGACAAGGCCTGATCGCCCGCGCGCCGGGCCTGTTCAGCCCGCCCGGCTTGCCTGCCATCCCTTCTGCTGCCACAATGCGCGGCTTCCTGCCTGATTCCGGGCAGGACCCTTGCCCCACCGCGTTCACCTGCGGGGGGCTGTCCGGCCCTCAAAGGGCCACATCCGAAAGGTAAAAACACATGAGTCGTCATTACGAAGTCGTGTTCCTGGTCCATCCGGACCAGAGCGAACAGGTCCCGGCCATGATCGAGCGCTACAAGGCGCTGGTCGAGAACGGCAACGGCACCATCCACCGTCTGGAAGATTGGGGCCGTCGTCAGCTGGCTTACCCGATCCAGAACCTGGTGAAGGCCCACTACGTCATGCTCAACATCGAGTGCGACCAGGCTGTGCTGAGCGAGCTGGTGGAAAGCTTCCGCTTCAACGACGCCGTGCTGCGCAACCTCGTCATCAAGCGTGACGAAGCTGACACCGAGCAGTCGCTGATCATGAAGAGCAAGGACGAGAAGGGTGACAAGCCCGAGCGTGGCGAGCGTCGTCGTCGTGATGACGAAGAAGGTGAAACCACCCCCGCCGCCGCTGACACCGATGCCGGCGAAGACGCCGCTTCGGCCGCTTAAGGAGCACTGACATGTCCAAGTTCTTCCGTCGTCGTAAGTTCTGCAAGTTCACGGCCGAAGGTGTGAAGGAGATCGATTACAAGGATCTCAACACCCTGCGCCAGTACCTCACCGAGAACGGCAAGATCGTGCCGAGCCGCGTGACCGGTACCAAGTCGAAGTACCAGCGCCAGCTGGCAACGGCCGTCAAGCGCGCCCGTTTCCTGGCCCTGATTCCGTACACCGACAACCACGACGTCTGATGAAGGCGGGCGGCCTGCGGGTCGCCGCTTTCGCAGATCCCGCCGCCCGCGCTGTGAAGCGTCGGGCGGTGTGAAGGATCTGCCGTTCGGATATTCGGACAGCCATCGCTGCGGGGCCTGGGCCTCGCTAACGAATACACATTTGGAGCTACACCATGAAGCTGATTCTTCTTCAGAAGGTCACCAACCTCGGCGGTCTGGGCGATCTGGTCGACGTGAAGCCGGGCTACGGCCGCAACTTCCTCGTCCCGACCGGCAAGGCCGTTCCGGCCACCGCGACCAACGTGGCCGAGTTCGAAGCCAAGCGCGCTGATTACGAAGCCAAGGCCCAGTCGATCCACGCTGATGCCGAAGCTCGCAAGGCGCAGCTGGAAGGCAAGAGCGTGACCATCGCTGCCAACGCTTCGACGGAAGGCAAGCTGTACGGTTCGGTCGGCCCGCGCGATATCGCCGAAGCCTTCACCGCTGCCGGTCTGCCGCTGGAAAAGAGCGAAGTGATCCTGGGCGAAGGCGCCTTCCGCAACGTGGGCGAGTACGAGGTGACTGTTCACCTGCACGCCGACGTGGAAACCACCGTCAAGGTGGTTGTGGAAGCCGAAAAGGCCTGATTCCTGCCGAAAGGCGGGCGTCACTGAAACGGGTACCCGCGAGGGTGCCCGTTTTTTGTTTGTGGCAACGGCAACGGCTTGGCGCCGTGACGATACAGACGGGAGGGTGCCTGGCCCCACGCTGGAAATGCGGGCTGGAGCCGCCCCCGCAGCGCGCTGAACACCGGCCCCGTTATACTCAGGCTATCGCGTCGCCCCCGGGGTCATTGAAGTCCTGCAATATCAATGGCTTGAGGGGTAAATCCGCTCCGTAATCCATCATGGTGGGGGTCGCTTCAGGCCTTCGCCCGGAAAACCATCACGCCATGCGTCTGTCCACGATCAAGCTGTCCGGATTCAAATCCTTCGTCGATCCGACCACGCTGCACCTGCCGACCAACATGACCGGCGTGGTGGGCCCCAATGGCTGTGGCAAATCGAACATCATCGACGCCGTGCGCTGGGTCATGGGCGAAAGCTCCGCCAGCCGCCTGCGTGGCGACTCGCTGACCGACGTCATCTTCTCCGGCTCCTCGGCCCGCAAGCCCGTCTCGCAGGCCGCCGTCGAGCTGATCTTCGACAACACCGACCACACCATCACCGGCGAGTACGCCTCGTTCAACGAGATCTCGGTCAAGCGCACCGTCAGCCGTGATGGCAGCAGCAACTACTACCTCAACGGCACCAAGTGCCGCCGCCGTGACATCACCGACCTGTTCCTCGGCACCGGCCTGGGGCCGCGCAGCTACTCGATCATCGAGCAGGGCATGATCAGCAAGATCATCGAGGCGCGGCCTGAAGATCTGCGGGTCTACCTGGAAGAAGCTGCCGGCATCTCCAAGTACAAGGAGCGCCGCAAGGAAACCGAGACCCGCATCCGGCATACCCGCGAGAACCTTGACCGCCTCAACGACCTGCGCGAGGAGATCGGCAAACAGCTCGAGCACCTCAAGCGCCAGGCGCGCCAGGCCGAGCAGTACCAGGCGCTGCAGGAAGAGCGCAAGGTCAAGGACGCCGAGTGGAAGGCGCTGGAATACCGTGGGCTGGATGGCCGCTTGGGCGGCCTGCGCGAAGCACTCTCGCGCGAGGAGACCCGCCTGCAGCAGCTGATCGCCGAGCAGCGCGATGCCGAAGCCCGCATCGAAACCAGCCGCCTGCGCCGCGAAGAGGCCTCCGATGCGCTCAACACCGCGCAGGCCGAGGTCTACCAGGTCGGCAGCACGCTGGCCCGCCTGGAGCAGCAGATCCAGCATCAGCGCGAGATGTCGCAGCGACTGAACAAGGCGCGCGATGAAGCGCAGCAGGCACTGGCCGATCTGGGCCAGCACATCAGTGGCGATGAGGCCAAGCTGATGGTGCTGCGCGAGGCGGTGGACGATGCCGAGCCGCGCCTGGAGCAGTTGCAGGAAGAGAATGAGATAAAGCAGGAAGCCCTGCGTGATGCCGAGGCCCGGCTGGCCGATTGGCAGCAGCGCTGGGAGAGCCATACCCGCAGCACCTCCGAAGCCTCACGCGCAGGCGAAGTCGAGCGCACCCGCGTGGATTATCTGGACCGCCAGGTGCTGGAAGCCGATCGCCGCCGCGAGTCGCTGCAGGCCGAGCGCGCCGGGCTGGATCTGGACGCCCTGGCCGAGGTGTTCGAAGAACTGCACCTCCAGCACGAGACCCAGAAGGCCTCGCTGGACACGCTCAACGAGCAGGTGGAAGAACGCAAGCAGGCCGTGGCCGGGCTGCAGGACCGCCAGCGCGCCGGGCAGACCGAGCTGGCCGAGATCCGCAAGCAGGCCCAGGCCGCCCGCGGCCGGTTGTCGTCACTGGAGACCCTGCAGCAGGCCGCACTGGGCCAGGAGCAGGGCGCCGCGGTGGCCTGGCTGAAGGCACGCGGGCTGGATTCGGGCGCGCGTGTCGGCGAACGCCTGACCGTGGAGAGCGGCTGGGAAAACGCCGTGGAAACCGCGCTCGGCCAGCTGATCGAGGGCGTGCTGGTCGATTCCCCGGCATCGCTGGTGGACGCGCTGGGCGAACTCGGCGAAGGCCGTATCGCGCTGGTCTCGGCTGAGCAGGACGCGCTGGATGTCGCGCCAACCTCGCTGGCCGCAAAAGTGCAGGGCCCCACTGCGATCCGTCGGCTGCTGGCACGCCTGCATGCCGCCGAGGATCTCGCGTCCGCCCGTGCGCTGCAGGCGACACTGGGCGAGGGCGACTCGGTCATCACCCGCGGTGGCGAGCGGCTGGGCGAGGGCTGGGTGCGCGTGTCGCGCTCCGGCGCGGCCAAGCAGGGCGCGCTGCTGCGCGAACGCGAGATTGTTACCCTGCGCGAGCAGATTGAAACACTGCAGGACCGCGAAGCGGCCCTGGAAGAGCAGCTGGCCGGCTTCCGTGACCAGTTGCTGGCCGGTGAGCAGCAACGCGAAGACGCGCAGCGCCAGCTGTACCTGGCCCATCGCAGCGTTTCCGAGCTCGGTGGCCAGCTGCAGAGCCAGCAGGGCAAGGTGGAGGCCGCACGCACCCGCATCGACCGCATCGAAGGCGAGCTGGTGCAATTGCTGGAGACGCTGGATGCCGGTCGCGAGCAGGTGCGCGAAGCACGTTCGCGGCTGGACGATGCGGTCACCAGCATGGGCGACCTGGAATCGGTCCGCGCCGCGCTGGAAGGCGAGCGTCGCCAGCTTACCGATGCCCGCGACCAGGCCCGCGACCAGGCCCGCAACGTGCGCGAGGCGGCGCATTCGCTCGCCTTGACGCTGGAATCGCAACGCGCGCAGATCGCCTCGCTGAGCCAGGCGCTGGAGCGCATGAGTACCCAGCGTGGGCAGCTGGATACGCGATTGGGTGAACTGCATTCGCAGCTGGACGAAGGTGATTCGCCGGTCAAGGCGCTCGAAGCCGAACACCAGAACGCCTTGGGCGAGCGTGTGCGTGCCGACCGCGTGCTGGGCGAAGCCCGTACGTTGCTCGATGGCATCGATGCCGAACTGCGCACGTTCGAGCAGACCCGCCACCAGCGCGACGAACAGGCGCTGGCGCAGCGCGAGCGCATTTCCCAGCGCAAGCTCGACCAGCAGGCGCTGGTGCTCAGTGCCGACCAGCTGTCGGCCTCGGTGGAGAAGGCCGGCTTCGTGCTGCAGGACGTGATCAACAGCCTGCCTGAGGATGCGCGGGTCACCGACTGGGAGCAGGCCGTGCACCAGATCGATGGCCGCATGCGCCGGCTGGAGCCGGTCAACCTGGCCGCCATCCAGGAATACGGCGAGGCGTCGCAGCGTTCGGAGTACCTGGATGCGCAGAACACCGACCTCACCACCGCGCTGGAAACCCTGGAGGACGCGATCCGCAAGATCGACCGCGAGACCCGCGGCCGCTTCAAGGACACCTTCGACCGCGTCAACGCCGGTGTGCAGCAGCTGTATCCGCGCCTGTTCGGTGGTGGCCACGCCTACCTCGAGCTGACAGGTGAAGACCTGCTCGACACCGGTGTTGCGATCATGGCGCGGCCGCCGGGCAAGCGGGTGTCGAGCATCTCGCTGCTGTCCGGTGGCGAGAAGGCGATGACCGCGGTGGCGCTGGTGTTTGCGATCTTCCAGCTCAACCCAGCCCCGTTCTGCCTGCTGGACGAGGTGGACGCGCCGTTGGACGAAGCCAACGTCGGTCGCCTGGCCAACATGGTCAAGGAAATGAGCGAGAAGGTTCAGTTCCTGTTTGTGAGCCACAACAAGGCCACGATGGAAGCTGCCCACCAGCTCTCCGGCGTGACCATGCGCGAGCCGGGCGTCAGCCGACTGGTCAGTGTCGACCTGGAGGAAGCCGCACGATTGGCGGGCGCGGCCTGACGTGCCATCCTTAAGTACCTGAATGATTTAGCCGGAGACCCCCCCGAATGTCCGACATGGCACTGCTCCGCATCGGCATCCTGGCCGCCGGCCTGCTGTTGATCGCTGCGATCTTCCTGTTTGGCCGTCCGAAAAAGAAAGTGCAGGGCCGTCGCGTCGAAGGTGCGGAGAGCACCAGCGGCCAGCGCCGTGAGCCCGTGTTGGGCGAGGGCGAGAGCCCGGCCGAGGGCGCTGCCCCCGTTGTCGGCGAAGACGGCGTTACCCAGCCCGAGCTGGGCCTGCCGGACGTGGACGCCGCGCCGGCCAGTGACCTGGGCAAGCGTGCGACGCAGGATTTCGACAAGATCGTCTCGCTGTTCGTCGCTGCGCGCGCGGGCGAGCAGCTGCGTGGCGAAGACATCGTCGTCGCTGCGGAAAAGACCGGCCTGGTGTTCGGCCACATGAATGTCTTCCACCGCCTGGTCGAAGGCCACCCCGAGCGCGGCCCGATCTTCTCGATGGCCAGCATCATGAAGCCGGGCAGTTTCGATATGGCCAACATCCGCGAGATGGAAACGCCGGCGATCGCCTTCTTCCTGACCCTGCCGGCGCCGCTGACCGCGCTGGACGCCTGGGAAAAGATGCTGCCGACCGTGCAGCGCATGGGCGAGCTGCTCGATGGCGTCGTGCTCGATGACAGCCGCAATGCCCTGGGTCGCCAGCGCATCGCGCACATCCGTGATGAGCTGCGCGCCTACGACCGCCAGCACCAGGCCCCGCCGCTGACCAAGGCCCCGCGCTGGTGATTGCCGTAGAGCCGACCAACGGTCGGCTCTACCTGTTCTGGCTGACCACCGTGTCGAAGGCCGCACGGAACCGCGCCATTTCGGCCGCGGTGCCCACCGTCACGCGCACCCGCTGCGGCCAGATCGGCCAGCTGCGCCCGATGACCACGCCCTGTTCGGCCATCGCCGCAGAGAACGCCGCGCCGTCGCGCTGCACATCGACCACGAAACAGTTTGCTTCCGACGGCACACAGCTAAAGCCGCGCTTACCGAGCCAGCCGATGGTCTCCTGCCGTACCAGGGCATTCTCCGCCTTGCGCTGCGCGATCAATCCCGGATCACGCAGGCTCGCCAGTCCCGCCGCCATCGCGGTGACCGGCAGCGGGTTGTCGCCCAGGCTGGCCAGTTCCTTCAGCCGGTCCGGATGCGCGGCCGCCAGCCCCAGGCGCAGGCCGGCCATGCCGTAGAGCTTGGAGAAGGTGCGCAGCACGATCACATCGTCGCGTTGCATCACCTGGCCGATCACCGAGCGCTGCTCGCTGTACTGCAGGTAGGCCTCGTCCACCAGCACGCGGGTCTGGGCCGGCTTGTTGGCCAGCAGCCAGGCAATGTCGGCCGCCGGGGTGATCGAACCGGTGGGATTGTTGGGGTTGCACAGATACAGCAGGCCGGCATTGACCGTCGCGGCAGCCGCCGCCATCGCATGCACGTCGTGTGCCCCGTCGGCGCGCAGCGGCACCCTGGCCACCGTGGCCCCACGCGCCGCGGCAAGATCGCCCAGCGCCTCGAAGGTGGGATCGGCGACCACCAGCCCCGCACCAGGCGAGGTCCAGAGCACGGCCGCCCGGTTCAGTGGCTCGCTCGAGCCCGGATACAGCCGCACGTGATCCTTGTCGATGCCTTCCTGCTGGGCGAACAGATCGCGCAGCTCGCCGGCCAGACCAAACAGATACCGCCCGCTGCTGGCGATGATGTCGCGCGCCGCCGCCTGCGCAGCCGGTGATGGCCCATACGGGCATTCGTTGAAGTTCAGCAGCACCGGTCCTGTGCTGGCGGGGAGCGCACGCGACGGCGCGGCGGATGCAGGCAGCACGCCCAGGCCGGATAACGCCAGGCCGGCACCGGCCAACTGCAGGAACGAGCGACGGGAAGTGGTGGGGGCAGGCGTCACGGGGCACCGGAAACAAGGGGTTCGGCGCACGCTAGCGCCACGGCGGATCGGCGGCAAGCGTTCTTCACTGCGCGCAGGAGCGGGGGGAGGGGTAAAATTGAATGCCCCACCAGGATCGCCTCCCGCATGACCCCCAGCCCCGCCGCACGTGCCGACGTCCTGCGCCGCCAGATCGAGGATGCCGGCAAGGCATACCACGAGCGCGACGAGCAGCTGATCCCCGACGTCGAGTACGACCTGCTGGTGCGCGAGCTGGAGGCGATCGAGCAGGCACACCCGGAGCTGGCCGCGGCCGATTCGCCGACCCGGCAGGTCGGTGGCAAGGCGTCCTCGCGTTTCGCCGAGGTCCGCCATGCGGTGCCGATGCTGTCGCTGGGCAATGCCTTCAGTGATGAGGAAGTCCAGGATTTCGTGCGCCGCATCAGCGAGCGCCTGCGTCGCAGCACGCTGTATTTTTCCGCCGAACCCAAACTCGACGGCCTGGCAATCAGCCTGCGCTACGAGGAGGGCCGCTTCGTGCAGGGGGCGACCCGTGGCGATGGCGCCACCGGCGAGGATGTCAGCGCGAACCTCCGCCAGATCAGTGTGATCCCGCAGGTGCTCAAGGGTGAGGGCTGGCCAGCGGTGCTGGAAGTGCGCGGCGAGGTCTACATGGCCCGTGCCGACTTCGAGGCCTACAACGCCGATGCGCGCCTGCATGACGGCAAAGTGCTGGCCAATCCGCGCAACGCCGCCGCCGGTTCGCTGCGCCAGCTCGATCCGAAGATGAGCGCAAGGCGCAAGCTGAGCTTCTACGCTTACGGCACCGGCCAGGTTGAAGGCGGCGAGCTGCCGCCCACCCATTCGGCCACGCTGGCGCAGCTGCGCGCGTGGGGGCTGCCGGTGAGTGACCTGTGCCAGGTGGTGGAGGGCGCCGACGGGCTGCTCGCCTATTACCGCGACATCGGCGAACGCCGCGATGGCCTGGCTTTCGATATCGACGGTGTGGTCTACAAGCTCGACGATCGCGCCGGCCAGGAACAGATGGGCTTCGTCGCGCGCGCACCGCGCTGGGCGATCGCGCACAAGTTCCCGGCGCAGGAACAGACCACCACGGTGGAGGCGATCGAGATCCAGATCGGCCGCACGGGTGCGGCGACCCCGGTCGCGCGTCTGGCGCCGGTCGCCGTGGCCGGCGTGATCGTCTCCAACGCGACGCTGCACAATGCCGACCAGATCGCGCGCCTGGATGTGCGCGTGGGCGATACGGTGATCGTGCGCCGCGCCGGTGATGTGATTCCGGAAGTGGTCAGCGTGATCGCCGACCGTCGTCCCGCCGGCACCACGCCGTGGCAGATGCCCTCGCAGTGCCCGGTGTGCGGCTCGGAGATCGTCCGCGAAGAGGGCGAGGCCGCCTGGCGCTGCTCGGGTGAGCTGAGCTGCCCGGCGCAGCGCAAGGAAGCCATCGCGCACTTCGCGTCGCGCCGCGCCATGGATATCGACGGCCTGGGCGGCAAGTACATCGAGACCCTGGTCGACGCCGGTATCGTGCGCGGCGTAGCCGATCTGTACCGCCTGCAGCGCGATCAACTGCTGCAGCTCAAGCTGGTGCTGGATGCCGAATCGCCCGAGGCGCTGGCCAGCCAGATCGGCCTGCACCTGCCGCCGGAAGGCAGCGGCGAGTACCTGAGGGCCATCCTCAAGCTCGATGGCAGCGACGAGGCATGGCGCGCGCAGGCGCTGGCGATGCCGGCCACGTTCGCCTGGAACACGAAGAAGATCGCGACCAAGTGGGCCGACAACCTGATCGCCGCGATCGACGCCAGCCGCACCACCACGCTGGAGCGGCTATTGTTCGCGCTGGGCATCGAGCATGTCGGCGAGAGCACCGCCAAGGCGCTGGCGACCTGGTTCGGCGATCTCGAACTGATCCGTCATCTGCCGTGGCCGCTGTTCAAGCGCGTGCCCGACATCGGCGGCGAAGTGGCGCGATCGCTCGGCCACTTCTTCGAACAGGCCGGCAACCAGGAGGCGATCGACGCGCTGCTGCAGGTCGGGCAGGTGCGCATCAGCGATGTGCACCCGCCGATCGCCAAGTTGCGCGAGGGGCTGGATTTCGCTCAGCTGCTGGTCGAAGCGGAGATTCCGGGCATCACCCGGCTGCGCGCGGAGAAGCTGGTGGCCATGTTGCCGGATGCGGCCTCGTTGCTGGACGCCGAGCCGGTGCGGTTCGTGGCCGCCGGCCTGCCGAACGAGGTAGCCCTCGGGCTGGCCGACTGGCTCGACAGCGAAGGTCACGGCCCGATGCTGCTCAAGGCCGAGGACTACCGCCAGAAGCTGCTGGCACTGGCGCCGGAGCAGGCCGACCAGGTCGCCGGCCCGTTGGACGGCCAGACCGCCGTGCTGACCGGCACGCTGACGCAGATGAACCGCGACGAGGCCAAGGCCCGGCTGGAAGCGCTGGGCGCCAAGGTGGCTGGCAGTGTGTCGAAAAAAACCTCCTTCGTGGTCGCCGGTGCGGAAGCCGGTTCCAAGCTGACCAAGGCGCAGGAGCTGGGCGTGCCGGTCTGGGACGAAGACCAGCTGATCGCCTTCCTCGCGCAGCACTGAACAAGAGAAACCGCATGCAGACCGTTCCCCTCGATTTCCGCCTGGCCACCGTCGCCGACACCGAGTTGCTGATCGGGCTGATGCGTGATTTCTACGCCGAAGACAAACTCGACTTCGAAGACACCCGTGTGCGGAACGCGCTGGCCGCGTTGCTGGAAGATCCCCGCAACGGTGAAGTGCTGCTGTGGCTGGACGAGGCCGGCGCGGTGGTGGGCTATGGAGCACTGGCGATGGGCTTCAGCCTGGAGCAGGGCGGCCACTTCGCGTTGCTCGATGAGCTGTACCTGAGCCATGCCGCGCGTGGGCGGGGCCGCGGCAAGCAGGCGTTGGCCATCCTCGAGCAGCGCGCCAACGCACGTGGCGTGGAGCGCATGCGCCTGGAAGTGAACCATCACAACGAACTGGCGCGACGCCTGTACCTGGCCACCGGCTACGTGGATGACACCCGCGATCTGCTGACCCTGCCGCTGGCCCAGCGCTTGAAGGACGCGCGCGCGTGATCGCCGCGCTGCGCCAGCGTGCCACGCTCAATGCACTGATCCGCCGCTTCTTCGCCGCACGCGACGTGCTCGAGGTCGAAACGCCGATCCTGTCCGCAGCGGGCAATACCGAGCCGAACATCGACAGCTTCCATACCCGCTTCAGCGGGCACGTGGATGCGGGCACCGCGCAACGCTGGCTGCGCACCTCGCCGGAGTTCCCGCTGAAGCGATTGCTCGCGGCAGGGGTGGGGGACTGCTACGAACTGGGTCGTGTGTTCCGCAACGGCGAAGCCGGCGGCCGCCACAATCCCGAGTTCACCATGCTGGAGTGGTACCGGGTCGGCTGGGACCACCGTCGCCTGATCGACGAGACCGCCGCCCTCGTGCGCGATGCGCTGCAGCTGGTCCAGCGCGAGGCGACGCTGGAGGTCATCGATTACCGTGGTCTCTACCAGCAGCACGTCGGGCTGGACCCGTTCCAGGCCAGCCTGGAAGACCTGCAGGCACCGCTGGCCGAGGTCCGCATCGATGCGGACGGATTGACCCGGGATGACTGGCTCGATCTGCTGATGACCCACTGCATCCAACCGCACTTCCGTGACGACACCATGACGGTGGTGCATGACTGGCCTGCCACCCAGGCGGCACTGGCGAGAATTCGGCCGGGCACGCCGCCGCTGGCCGAACGGTTCGAGCTGTACCTGGGCAGCGTGGAGCTGGCCAACGGCTATCACGAGCTGAACGACGCGGCTGAACAGCGCGCGCGTTTCGAGCGCGACCATGCCATCCGTACCGCGCGCGGCGACGTGCTGCCCCCGCTGGATGAACACCTGTTGGCGGCCCTGCCGGCGCTGCCCGATTGCGCGGGGGTGGCGGTGGGCGTGGACCGGCTGCTGATGGCGATGAACCGCACCGGCCGCATTGCCGATGTGCTGGCCTTCGATTTCGCCCACGCCTGAGGCGTTTTGACGCATTCGCGTCTTGCACGGGCTGCATGATGATGCTCTGATCACACCGGATGTCCGAAGGTGGGTCATGTGATTGTTCAGGCGTGGCGGGGATCGTGTTGATGAAGCTGTTGGTAGGCGCGGGCATGCCCTTGTGGCCGGTGTTGCTGTGGACTGCGCTGATGCCTGAAACGGCGCTCGCGCAGGCCGGCGGCTATGCCGGCCAGGTGGTGCGTTGCGAATCGCGCGACATGGGGTGGGTGCATTGCGATGTCCCCACCGAAGGCGGTGTCGATCTGATCCGCCAGCTCTCCGACAACAGCTGCGTGCGAGGCTCGGAATGGGGCACCGACCGTTCCGGCGTCTGGGTGACCCTGGGCTGTCGCGCCGAGTTCCGCGCGCGTACCGCGGCTGCCGCGCCGCGTGCCGACGGTGAACGCCGCACGCGGCGGGTGGTGCGCTGCGAATCCAACGGGCGCCCGCAAAGCTGCCCGGTCGTGCTGCAGGGCGCGCCGGTGCGTCTGCTGCGCCAGCTCACCTCGCTGCCGTGCCGCGAAGGCCACAGCTGGGGCTATCGCCGCAATGAGATCTGGGTGACCCGCGGTTGCCAGGGCGAGTTCGAGGTCGGTGCCGCCGATGGCAGCGGGTTCCTCAACGTGCCACGCATCCTGGTATGCGAGTCCAAGTCGCGCCAGCGCCGCTTCTGTGGCGCCGGGATCACTCACGGTGTCACGCTCAACAAGCAGCTCTCCGGCACCCCCTGCGAGCAGGGCAGCAGCTGGGGCTGGGACAGCCGTGGGGTCTGGGTCGACAAGGGCTGCCGCGCCGAGTTCGCGGTCAACTGAGCGCGCGATTCCGCCTGCATCGGCACGCCGCTACAATGGCCCGATGAACGCATCCACCGACATCGACTACGCCCGTTACGACCATATCCGCCCGATCCTGTGGACCGGCGAGAGCCTGCAGCTGCTCGATCAGCGCAAACTGCCGTTCATCGTCGAGCACGTGGAGTGCCGCGACAGCGACGCGGTTGCCGAGGCCATCCATGCGCTGACCGTGCGTGGCGCACCGGCGATCGGCATTGCCGCCGCCTGGGGCGTGGTACTGGCGGCCAATGAGGTCCAGGCCGACGATGGCGCCCAAGCGCTGTTGAAGCTGGAGCCGGCCCTGCAACGCCTCAACGCCTCGCGCCCGACCGCCGTGAACCTGGCCTGGGCGCTGGCCCGCATGCGCCGCGCGCTGGCCCCGGCCGGTGCCGACTGGCAGCAGGTGCTGGCCGCCGAAGCCCAGGCCATCGCCGAGGAGGATCTGGCCGCCAACCGCCACATGGGCGCGCTGGGCGCCGGCCTGATCGAGGCCGGCAGCGGTGTGCTCACCCACTGCAATACCGGCTCGCTGGCCACCGCCGGCTTCGGCACCGCGCTGGGCGTGATCCGCGCCGGCATGGCCCAGCACCGCATCGCCCGCGTGTTCGCCGGCGAGACCCGGCCGTGGCTGCAGGGCGCGCGCCTGACCGTATGGGAGCTGCAGCAGGATGGCATCGATGCCACCCTGATCGCCGATTCGGCCGCCTCGCACCTGATGAAGACCGGTGCGGTGCAGTGGGTGGTCGTGGGCGCGGACCGCATCTGCGCCAACGGTGACACCGCCAACAAGATCGGCACCTACCAGCTGGCCATCGCTGCCCGCCACCACGGCGTGAAGTTCATGGTGGTGGCGCCGTCCTCCACGGTGGACATGGACACTGCCGACGGCGAGCAGATCGAGATCGAACAGCGCGATCCCGGCGAGCTCTACGGCGTGGGCGGCACCCGTACCGTGGCCGAGGGCATCGCCGCCTGGAACCCGGTCTTCGACGTCACCCCGGGCAGCCTGATCGACGCCATCGTGACCGAGCGCGGGGTGATCCTGAACCCGACGGTAGCCAACATGCAGGCCGCGTTCGGCTGAGGCCGGCTGCGGCGCGTGCCACGACCGACGGTCGCGGCCTGCCCAAGCGCCCGCCAACGCCCCCGTAAGTTCCTGATTCTTGCCGGTAAAACCCCCGTAAAAGCGGGCGGAAAATGGCCCGCTGTGGTAGAATCCAACGGTTAATCGAGATTCCGGCGCAACCGCCCCGAAAGGGCGGTCGTGACGGACTGGACCGCTACCAGACAACGGAACCCGAATGGCAGAAACCGCCAAGGAAATCATCCAGGTCAACCTGGAAGACGAGATGCGCAAGAGTTACCTCGATTACGCGATGAGCGTGATCGTGGGGCGCGCACTCCCGGATGCGCGCGATGGCCTCAAGCCGGTGCATCGCCGCGTGCTGTTCGCGATGAGTGAACTCAACGCGCACGCCAACAAGCCTTACTTCAAGTCGGCGCGTATCGTCGGTGACGTCATCGGTAAGTACCACCCGCATGGCGATCAGTCGGTGTACGACACGCTGGTGCGTCTGGCACAGCCGTTCTCGCTGCGCTACATGCTGGTCGATGGCCAGGGTAACTTCGGTTCGGTCGACGGCGACTCCGCCGCGGCGATGCGATACACCGAAGCCCGAATGTCCAGGCTCACCCATGAGCTGATGGCCGACATCGACAAGGAAACGGTCGATTTCCAGCCCAACTACGACGAAAAGGAACTGGAGCCGACGGTCATGCCGACCCGGTTCCCGAACCTGCTGGTCAACGGTTCGGCCGGTATCGCGGTGGGCATGGCGACCAACATCCCGCCGCACAACCTGACCGAATCGATCAACGCCTGCATCGCGCTGATCGACAACCCCGAGATCGACGTCGACGGCCTGATGGAGTTCATCCCGGGCCCCGACTTCCCGACCGCGGGCATCATCAACGGCACCGCCGGCATCGTCGCCGGGTACCGGACCGGTCGTGGCCGTGTGCGCATCCGCGCCAAGGCCGAGGTCGAAGTGGCTGACAACGGCCGCGAATCGATCATCGTCACCGAGATCCCGTACCAGGTGAACAAGGCCCGGTTGATCGAGAAGATCGCCGAGCTGGTCAAGGAAAAGAAGCTCGAAGGCATCAGCGAACTGCGCGATGAGTCCGACAAGGACGGCATGCGCATCTTCATCGAGATCAAGCGCGGCGAGTCGGCGGAAGTTGTGTTGAACAACCTCTACCAGCAGACCCAGATGGAGTCGGTGTTCGGCATCAACATGGTGGCGCTGGTCGATGGCCGCCCGCAGTTGATGAACCTCAAGCAGATGCTCGAGGCCTTCGTGCGCCACCGCCGCGAAGTGGTCACCCGCCGCACCGTGTTCGAACTGCGCAAGGCGCGTGCGCGTGCGCACGTGCTGGAAGGCCTGACCGTCGCGCTGGCCAACATCGACGAGATGATCGAACTGATCAAGACCTCGCCGAACCCCACCGAGGCGCGCGAACGCATGCTCGCCCGCCTGTGGGAGCCGGGCCTGGTCGGCTCGATGCTGGGCGCCGCCGGTGCCGAAGCCTCGCGTCCGGATGATCTGCCCAAGGGTGTGGGCCTGCTCGCGGGCGGCTACCAGCTGACCGAGATCCAGGCGACCCAGATCCTGGAAATGCGCCTGCATCGCCTGACCGGGCTGGAGCAGGACCGCCTGACCGACGAGTACAAGCTGCTGCTGGAAACGATCGCCGGGCTGATCCATATCCTGGAAGATCCGGACCGTCTGCTGCAGGTCATCCGCGAAGAGCTGATCAACGTGCGTACGGAGTTCGGCGACGAGCGCCGCACCGAGATCCGCCACAGCGAAGAAGACCTGGACATCCTCGACCTGATCGCCCCGGAAGACGTGGTGGTCACCCTGTCGCACGCCGGCTATGCCAAGCGCCAGCCGGTCAGTGCCTACCGGGCCCAGCGCCGCGGTGGCCGTGGCCGCAGCGCTGCCTCGACCAAGGAAGAGGATTTCATCGAACAGCTGTGGCTGGTCAACACGCATGACACGCTGCTGACCTTCACCAGTGCGGGCAAGGTGTTCTGGCTGCCGGTCCACCAGTTGCCGGAGGCCGGCTCCAACGCCCGTGGCCGCCCGATCATCAACTGGATTCCGCTGGAAGCCGGTGAGCGGGTCCAGGCCGTGCTGCCGGTACGCGAGTACGCCGAAGGCCAGTTCGTGTTCTTCGCCACCCGCAACGGCACGGTCAAGAAGACCCCGCTCAGCGAGTTCGCCTTCCGTCTGGCGCGCGGCAAGATCGCGATCAACCTCGATGAGGGCGATGCGCTGGTCGGCGTCGGCCTGACCGATGGCGAGCGCGACATCCTGCTGTTCGCCTCCAACGGCAAGACCGTGCGCTTCGGTGAGGACAAGGTGCGCTCGATGGGCCGTACCGCCACCGGCGTGCGCGGCATCAAGATGCCCAAGGGTGAGGAAGTGGTCAGCCTGATCGTGGCCGAGAGTGCCGGCGGCAGCGAAGACGAGAACGAGGATGAGAGCCAGGTCGACGAGACCGTGATCGATAGCGGCGATGCCGTGATCGAGAACGGCGCCGACGATGACAACGCGCTCTACATCCTGACCGCGACCGAGAACGGCTACGGCAAGCGCACCCCGCTGCCGGATTACCCGCGCAAGGGCCGTGGCACGCAGGGTGTGATCGGCATCCAGACCACCGAGCGCAACGGCAAGCTGGTGCGTGCGGTGCTGATGGGCCCGCGCGACGAAGTGTTGCTGATTTCCGATGGTGGCACCCTGGTGCGTACCCGCGGATCGGAAATCTCGCGCGTCGGCCGCAACACCCAGGGCGTGACCCTGATCCGTCTGTCCAAGGAAGAGAAGCTCCAGGCGGTTGAACGCATGGATGCCTCGCTGGATGAGGGTGTGGAAGAAGATGCACAGGCGGCCGTCGAGGCCAGCCCGGTGGTGGCACCGCCGGAGGCGTAAGCCCCTGCGGCAGTGACACGGAAAACGCCGGCAGATGCCGGCGTTTTTCGTTGTGGGGCAGGGAGATTGCACGCTTTCATCGTCGGCTGTGCCGACGCTGGCGGCTGCAGCAAAGAACGCGCAACGTTCACGACCCCGGTGGGATAAGAGCCGCGGGGCCGGCGGCAACGTCGGCGATCTTCGCGCTTCAGGAGAAACCGATGTCCACCACGACGCAGACCCGCCGCCCCCGCCATTGGCTGGTGGCCGTGCTGGCAATTGTCATTCTGTTGCTGGGCGTTGTATTCACCGCAGGTGGCGCCTGGCTCGCCAGCCTCGGTGGTTCCTGGTATTACGTGCTGGCCGGCGTCGGCCTGCTGATCTCCGGCGTGCAGCTGTGGCGGGGCCGCTACAGCGGCGCGCTGTGGTTCGCGCTGGTGTTCGTCGGCACGCTGCTGTGGACGTGGTGGGAGTCGGGCAGCAACTATTGGCGCTGGGTGCCGCGCCTGGGCCTGATCGTGGCGATCGGCTTCGTGCTGTCGCTGCTGCTGCCGACGTTGGATCGCCCGGTGTCGCGCAAGGTCTCGCGCGGCATCGCCGGCGTGCTGGCGCTGGTGTTCGTGGCGGCCTTCACCCTGGCCTTCGTGCCACATGGTGTTACCGAGGCACAGGGCGCCTTCCCCGAGCCGATGACCAGCACCGGCCTGGCACCCACGGCCGACGCGCCCCTGCAACCGGCCGACCGCCCGGTGGACGGCGACTGGGCCGCCTATGGTCGCAACAACGCGGCAACGCGTTTCTCGCCGCTGCAGCAGATCACCCCGGACAACGTGGCCAAGCTTGAGCAGGCCTGGCTGTTCCGCACTGGCGACCTGCCGGAGAAGCGCTGGGGTGCGGAAACCACGCCGCTGAAGGTCGGCGACAGCCTCTACCTGTGCACCGCGCGCAATCAGCTGGTCGCGCTCAACGCCGCCGATGGCACCGAGCGCTGGCGTTACGACCCGAAGATCAAGGACAAGTCGATCCCGTACACCGCCGCCTGCCGCGGGGTGTCCTACTACGAAGTGCCCGCCACCGCGCAGGACACCGCGTTGAACGATGTGGCCGCGGACCTGGCCGTTCCCAGCGGCGTGCCCGTGCTGACCCAGGTGCCGCGTGGCGCCTGTGCCGCCCGCATCATCGAAGGCACCCTGGATGGCCGCCTGATCGCGGTCGATGCCGCCACCGGCAAGCCGTGCGCCGGTTTCGGCAACAACGGCCAGGTCGACATCACCGTGGGCATGGGCGACAGCCCGGCCGGCTATGTCTCCATCACCTCGCCGCCGGCGATCGTGCAGGGCGTGATCGTGACCGGCCACCAGGTGCTGGATGGACAGCGCCGCGACGCGCCGTCCGGCGTGATCCAGGCCTACGATGCCGTCACCGGCAAACTGCGCTGGGCCTGGGACATGGTCCGCCCGGAGCGCAACGGCGCACCGCCGCCGGGTGAGACCTATACCCGCGGCACCCCCAACATGTGGACCACCGCGACCGGCGACGACGAACTTGGGCTGGTCTACCTGCCGATGGGCAACTCGGCCGGCGATTACTGGAGTGGCTCGCGCACCGAAAACGAAAACCGGTACGCCACCTCGCTGGTGGCGATCGACGTCAACACCGGCAAGCCGGCCTGGCACTTCCAGGCGGTGCGCAAGGACGTCTGGGATTACGACATGGGGTCGCAGGCGACCCTGATCGACTACCCGACCGCCGCCGGCAAAGTCCCGGCCCTGCTGCTGCCGACCAAGCAGGGCGACATGTACATTCTCGACCGTCGCACCGGCAAGCTGCTGACCGCCGCCGAAGAGCGCAAGGTGCCCACGGGCGGCGTCGAGCCCGAACAGCGCTCGCCCACCCAGCTGTTCTCGCTGTATCACACGCTGCGCAAGCCGGACCTCACCGAGCGCGACATGTGGGGCATGACCCCGATCGACCAGCTGGTCTGCCGCATCCAGTTCCGCAAGGCCAGTTACGAAGGTTTCTACACGCCGCCGACCGCGGACCGTCATTCCATCGAGTATCCCGGCTACAACGGGGGCTCGGACTGGGGCAGCGTGGCCGTGGATCCGCGCCGAGGCGTGATCGTTGCCAACTACAACGACATGCCCAACTACAACCGGCTGGTGCCGCGCGAGAAGGCGGACAAACTGGGGTGGCTGCCGCGCGAGGATGTGACCGCCGACAAGGGCGGCGCCGAAGGCGCGGGCGATCCGCAGGTGGGCACGCCGTACGCCATCGACGTCAACGCCGGCTGGCGCCTGCCGTTCACCAAGCTGCTGTGCAAGCAGCCGCCCTACGGTGGCATCCGCGCGGTCGACCTGCGTACCGGCAAGACCCTGTGGGACCGCCCGTTCGGCAGCGCCCGCGGCAATGGGCCGTTCGGCATCCGCTCCGGCCTGCCGATCGAGATCGGTACGCCCAACAACGGTGGTTCGGTGGTCACGGCCAGCGGCCTGATCTTCATCGCCGCGGCGACCGATGATCTGCTGCGCGCGATCGACCTCAAAACCGGCAAGGAACTCTGGCATGCCAAGCTGCCGGCCGGCGGCCAGGCCAACCCGATGATCTACGAGTTCGGTGGCCGCCAGTACGTGGTCATCATGGCCGGTGGTCATCACTTCATGGAAACCCCGGCCGGCGATTACGTGATCGCCTACGCGTTGCCGAAGGGGTGAGGGACGCCGCGTCGGATGTGGCCGGCGTTCCATTGACGCAAGGCCGGGCAGCGCCCGGCCGCTCGTTGCGAGACTACAGCGCTTCGCGCAAAAATCTGACAACGGACCGCGTTCTCTCCCGGTGAGCCTGGAGGGCACGCGCTGCCATGCTGGCCGGATGCCGAGTTCCTCTGTTCGATCTGCGCGATGTCCGCTGTCAAATGCCTGCTACGTCGTCACCACTGTCACCACCCATCAATTCCCGCTGTTCCATCATCACGGCAATGCGCAGGATGTCGCGCGCTGGCTGCGTGCTTCCGATGCGGAAAGACGCACGGAATCTTTCGCCTGGGCCATCATGCCCGACCGCGTGCATTGGCTGTTCCGGCTTCGCAGGCACCCGATGACGAGTGTGGTCCGCTGGCTGAAATCGCGATCGGCGCACGCGCTCACTCAACGCAATGCGAACCAGGGCAGGATCTGGCAACCGGGCTGCCACGATCATTCCCGGTGCGATGAGCGCGACCTGCTTGCGCGCGCCACCGACATCCTGTCCCTCCCGATGCGGGCGGGGCTGGCCAGCGGTCTGCATGGCTATCCGTTTTCGTGGTGCCGCTGGCCGGTCTGAATGGTGACGGTCCCGCCGCCCCGACGGCGCTACGCCGGGACCCGCACCATCTTCCGCATCAGATGCTCGACCACGCCTGTCGGCTCTGCAGTACGGCCGACGTGCGTGCTTGACATCTGCACCACCGAGCTGCGCTTGGCGGTGAGGAAATGGAAACGTGCACGCGCAGGCAGCTGAGCGATCGGCCCGGCGTTCGCGTCACCGCGGCAGATCGCCACGATCGCATCCAGCCACGGCTGCAGGCCCTCGATATCCAGCGTCGGCGCGAAGGCACGCAGCCGCTCCACATCCACCTCGATCGCTGCTTCCAGGTGCTTTGCGCCCGGGCAGGACACGATCACCCCGACGTTGATGAATTCCTCGCGCTCCACGCGGGGCACTACGCGGATCACCGCATAGTCATAGGTGTGCAGTGTGGGCACGGACGGCCTCCTGTACAAAAGCCGCGCGTACGCGAAGGCGGTGTTGCAGATAATCGATATACGCCTGGCGGTAAGCCGCCGGGCTGTCGAAGGCGGGTTCGTCCACCAGCCAGCTGTCCGGCACCAGGCCGACGATCCGCTCGATTTCGGCATCGGGCAGCATCACCGCGAGCGCAGAATCCACTTCGGCAATCCGCGTGGCGAACGGCAGCAGTACATGATCGCGGATCAGCACGAACGGCTTCCTGCAGGCCTCCCCGGCACTGGCCCAGTCGTGATGGAAATACATCGCTGCGCCATGGTCGATCAGATACAGCCTGCGATGCCAGACCATCAGGTTGGGATTGCGCGCGGTGCGGTCCACGTTGCTGGTGAAGGCATCGAACCACACGATCTTCGAGGCCAGCTCGGCATCGGGCTGCATGGCCGCCGGGTCGTAGTTGATTGCCCCGGGCAGGTAATCACTGCCCAGGTTCAGGCCCTCGCTGGCACGGATCAGATCCTGGATTTCCGGGTCCGGTTCGGTCCGGGCAAACTCGCGGTCGAGCTCCACGAACACCATCTCCGGGATCGGCAGGCCGAGCGTGCGGGCGATCTCGCCGGCGATCAGTTCGGCGATCAGGGCCTTCGGTCCTTGGCCGGCGCCGCGGAATTTGAGCACCACCATGCCGTCGTCGTCGGTCTCGACCACGGCGGGCAGGGAGCCGCCTTCGCGCAGCGGGGTGACATATCGGAGGGCGTGCACGGTTCGCATGGGGCATTCTAGCCGGGCCAAGGCCGGGCGTGACGCGTAAGGGGGCGCTACCCGGCACGGTGGAAGGATTCGCTTTGCAGTGTCGGGCGGTTGGCCCTTCCGGCCCATTCACACCGGTCCCGGCGGTGCTAGATTCGGGTCATGCCCCTGTTGCGGGCACTCGTTGACACTGCAAGGGGATAAGGATGCTGATCCGTCGTACTTCGCTGGCTGCGGCCGTTGCCGTTGCCACCTTCGGGCTGCTGCTCGCTGCACCGGCCTTTGCCGGTTACGCCACGCCGCCGGAGAGCCTGCTCAAGGTGCTCAAGGCACCGCCGCCGCCGACGCCCAGCGTCGACCCGACCGGCCAGCGCCTGCTGCTGACCACCACGCAGACCTATCCGTCGATCACCCGCGTCGCCCAGCCGTATCTGAAGCTGGCCGGCGTGCGCCTGGAGCCGAAGAACCGCAGCCGCCACGACACCCCGGGTGGTTATGGCATTCCACCGTGCGTGGGCGACTTCACCGTGGTCGATACCGCCAGTGGCCGCTCCACCAAGGTGTCCTTGCCCAGCGGGTGCGCCGGCATGGCGCAGTGGTCGGCCGACGGGCAACGCTTCGCCTTCCAGAACGTGGTCGATGACAGCGTGCAGCTGTGGATCGGCGATGCAGCGACCGGCCAGGTCCGCCAGGTGCCCAACGTCGCGCTGAACCCGATCTTCGGCAGCACCGTACAGTGGCTCGGCGGCAGCCAGCAGCTGCTGGTCAAGCTGGTGCCTGCCAAGCAGGGACAGGCGCCGAGCGCCGAAGGTGCGATCGGCCCGGACATCCAGGAGTCGCTGGGCACGGCTGGCGAAAGCAGCACCTACGAAGCCCGCGATACGCTGACCAGTGCCTACGATGAAGCGCTGTTCGCCTATTACGGCCAGTCGCAGCTGGCAGTGGTGGATACCGCTTCCAACACCGTGCGCACCGTCGGCGCCCCGGCGCTGCTGGACAGCATCGGAGCCGCCCCGGATGGCGTGCATGTGCTGACGAGAACACTCAAGGCACCGTTCTCGCATGCGGTCACCTACCAGCGTTTCGCCAATGACGTGGCCGTGCTGGATATCGCCAGCGGCCGCAGCACGCCGATCGCCAGCCTGCCGCTGGCCGACCGCGTGCCGGTGCACGGCGTGCCGGAAGGCCCGCGCGATTTCGATTGGCGCGCCACCGATCCGGCCACGCTGGTCTATGCCGAAGCCCTGGACAAGGGCGACTGGAAAGTCACCGTCCCGCATCGTGATCGCGTGCTGATGCTCAAAGCCCCGTTCACCGCCAAGCCCACCGAGATCGCCCGCACCGCGCAGCGTTTCGAAGGCCTGGCCTGGACCGCGCAGCCGGACGTTGCCTTCCTCGACGAGAACGACGAGAACCGCCACTGGCGCCAGACCCGCATCGTCAACGTCGACAACCCCAGGCAGGAAGGCCGGCTGTTGTGGGATCTCTCCAGCGATGAGCTGTACGAGGACCCGGGCAGTTTCGTGTACCAGCGCCTGCCCAACGGCGCCTACGTGGTGCGTCAGGAAGGCAACACGGTCTTCCTGCGCGGGCAGGGTGCTTCGCCGCAGGGCGATCGTCCCTTCCTGGATGCGCTCAGCCTCCGCAGCCTGAAGACGGAGCGTCTTTTCCGCAGCGATGCCGATGCCTACGAGCAGTTCATCGGCTTCAGCGCCATCCCGGGCCACCTGCTCACGTGGCACCAGTCGGTGACCGATGCGCCGAATGCGTTCGTGCGCCTGCTTGGCGAGGACGTCGCCGACGCCAAGCCGGGCGAAGCGCAGGTCGTGTCCAAGCCGGCCGCGTTGACCCACCTGGTGGATCCGACGCCGGAAGTGCGCCAGATCCAGAAGCGCCTGGTCACCTACAAGCGTGCTGACGGCGTGGATCTGTCGTTCACCCTGTACACCCCGCCGGGCTACAAGGAAGGCCAGCGCGTGCCGGCGATCCTGTATGCCTACCCGGCCGATTTCGCCAACGCGGCACAGGCGGGGCAGGTCTCCGGTTCGCAGCAGACCTTCACCCGCCTGGCGCCGTACCGGCTGATGCTGCTGGCCGGCTACGCGATCATCGACAACGCCTCGTTCCCCATCGTCGGCGACCCCAAAACCGCCTACAACACGTATCTGGAACAGCTGGAGGCCGATGCCAAAGCCGCGGTGGACAAGGCGGTGGACCTGGGCGTGGTCGACCGCAACCGGATCGGCGTCACCGGCCACAGCCATGGCGGCCTGATGACCGCCAACCTGATCGCGCATACCGATCTGTTCAAGGCAGGCGTCGCCACCAGCGGCTCGTACAACAAGACCTTCACCCCGTTCGGCTTCCAGAATGAACGCCGCTCGGTGTGGCAGGCGCAGGACGTGTACCTGAAGGCCTCGCCGTTCTTCTATGCCGACAAGATCAAGTTGCCGCTGCTGCTGGTTCACGGCGAGGACGATGCGAACCCGGGCACCGAACCGTTCCAGTCGCGCAAGCTGTTCCAGGCGATCCGCGGCAATGGCGGCACCACCCGCCTGGTGATGCTGCCGCACGAACCGCATTGGTACACCGCACTGGAATCCAACGAGCAGCTGGTATCGGAAATGCTGAACTGGTTCGATACCTATGTGAAGAATGCGCCGCCGGCCAAACGCTGAGCCGAGGCATCGGTAACGCCGCTGGTCCCTCGGCTGCGCTTCGCATCAGACCCACGGCCGCCCTCAATGGGCGGCCGTTCTGCATTCCTGGGCGGGGGATGGAATTACACTCGGCTCAGACCACAAGGACGCAGGCATGGATATCCAGTCTTGGGGACCGGCGGGCAGCGGGATCGTTGGCGGCATCATCGCAACATGGCTCGTCGCGTACTGGGCGAGGGGATTGCAGACGCACTACCGTGGCTGGTCCCGGGCCGCGTTGCGGCGCCGTCATCGCACCACGATCCGGGTCGCCAACGCCCTGTTCTTCGTGGGATTACTAGTGGCATTGGCCCTGTACCCGCTGGGCGGATTTGCCAGCAACGATCACCGGCCGGCATTCCTCGGCTTCGGGCTCGCCTCGCTGTTGCCCCTGCTGGCACTGGTCGTCATTCCGTTCCTGACCGGCCGAAGCATACGGGAAGCGTTCGTCGCCTTCGCGATCGGCCAAGGGGCGCCGGTATGGGCCACCTATCTGCCGCTGGCTGGCGGCCTGGTCTGTCTGGTTGTGGCACTGGTGGGCTTTCTTCCCATCGGCCGTTGAGATGTCGGGCCGACGCGCGACGGGTGGACCTCGCCCGGCCCGGCAGGCAAAGTGCGCTTCAAGGGGATGCCGGGTACCGGGGAGCGAGGGATCGAATGCAGCAGACACCATTACAACCCACCGGTCCCGCCACGCGGCGTCGGTGCAGCCGCTGGCTGTTCGTCCTGGCAGCGCTGGCGTTCGCCCCGCTCATGGCGGTGGCGCAGACCGCTCCCGCGCCCGTTGATTCCGCAACGCAGGTTCTCGACCGCCCCCGCACCTGCCTGGTCCTTGGCGGTGGCGGTGCCCGCGGCGCGGCCCATATCGGCGTGCTCAAGGTGCTCGAGCGCGAGCGCGTGCCGATCGACTGCATCGTCGGCACCTCGATGGGCGCGGTGGTCGGCGGCTTGTATGCCTCCGGCTACACGGCCGACGAGATCGAAGCAGTGCTGGACCGGATCGACTGGGCTGAGGTGCTGCGCGACAAACCGCCACGCGATGAGCGCAGCATGCGCCGCAAGGAAGATGACCTGCGCCTGCTGGGCGGCGTCGAAGTCGGCCTGAGCAACGGCAAGATCGCGTTCCCGCAGGGGCTGATCCAGGGTCAGAAGCTGGAGATGCTGCTGCGCCGCCTGCTGCTGCCGACCTGGCAGGTGCGTGACTTCGACGCGTTGCCGATTCCGTTCCGGGCGATTGCCACGGACATCGTCAGCGGCGAGAAGGTAGTGTTCGGGCAGGGCGACCTGGCCTTGGCCATCCGCGCGAGCATGTCGGTGCCGGGGGTGTTCGCGCCGGTCCGCTATGAGGACCATCTGCTCGTCGACGGCGGGGTGGTCGACAACGTGCCCATCGATGAGGCGCGCCGCCTGGGGGCGCAGCGACTGATCGTGTCGCGGGTCGGCTCGCCGCTGATGACCGAGGCGCAACTGGATTCGCCGCTGGCGATCAGCCACCAGATGGCCAGCGTGCTGATGCAGCGCGAAGTACTCGCGCAGCTGGCCACCCTGGGGCCGCAGGATCTGCTGATCACGCCGCCGCTGGGCGACATGGGCAGCCAGGATTTCAACCGTTCACCGCAGGCGGTGGGAGTGGGAGAGCAGGCCGCACAGGCCGAGGTGGTCTCCGTCCGGCGCTTCCAGGTGGACGACGGCCGCTACGCTGCCTTCCAGCGACAGCATCGCCCGCCGGCCTACGAGACGCCGATCGTGGCCTTCATTGATGTGCTGCACGACCGAACGCGCACCGCGCGCTACATCGAGCAGCGCCTGCAGCCGGAAGTGGGCCAGCCACTGGAACCGGATCGCGTGGAGCAGAAGGTCGCCACCGCTTACGGCGAAGGCCGCTACGAACAGGTGCAATGGCGGCTGGATGAGCGCGACGGGCAGCAGGGCCTGATCCTCGCGCCGCAGGACAAACGCTGGGGGCCGGACTTCCTGCACTTCGCGCTGCGCCTGTCCGATGATTTCGATGGCAGCAGCAACTACCAGCTCATCACCGAGCTGACCCGTACTGGGCTCAGCGAGCAGGGCGCCGAGCTCAAACTGCGCGTCGGGCTGGGCGAAGTCGAGGAGGCTTTCGCCGAGTATTACCGGCCATTCGGCGGCAGCGGCCGGCATGCGCTGTCCACCTATGCCAAGTACCGTGCCACCGATCTGGACCTGGCGCTGATGCGCGGCGGCGCACTGGCCGAGTTCCGCTACAGCCAGTGGCTAGGTGGACTGCGCTGGGCCTACTCGCCGCACCCCGACTGGGAACTGGCGCTGTTCGGTGAGCGGGGACGCGAGCGGTTGCGGCTGGATGTCGGCAATCCCAGCGAACTGGGCAACTACCGTGCCGATATGGGCAGCATCGGCTGGCAGCTGCGCCACGATTCGATCGACAGCTCCGCCTTCCCGAGCCGCGGCCAACGCCTGTCGCTGACCCGCCAGCATTACCTGGATGCGCTGGGCACCGATAACTCGGCCGCAGTCACGCGGGTGCAGTGGGATGGGGCATGGGCGCACGGTCACAACCGCTGGCTGGGGGGCCTGCGCGCCTCCTCCGCACACGGTGGCGATGACCTGCTGGCTACCTACGGCTTCCTGGGTGGGTTGGGCAATCTGTCCGGCTATCCGGAAGAATCCATCTTCGCGCCGCAGACCGCGCTGGCCCGGGTGGTGTATTACCGTCGCGTCGCGCACGCCGATTCGCTGCTGACCATCCCGCTGTATGTCGGCGGCAGTGTGGAGTGGGGCGGATTCTGGCAGCGCCGCGAGGATGTCAGCCTGGATGGCATGCAGACCGCAGGCAGCCTGTTCGTCGGCGCCGATACGTTCCTGGGGCCGGTGTTCCTGGGGTATGGGCGCGCGCAGGGTGGGCACACTTCGTTCTATCTGACCTTTGGCTCACTGCTGCGGACACTGGATGGGTTCTGATGGGTTCTGCGCTTTATCCTGTGCAGCCATGGTGTTGATGTGATGCCGATGAAATCGATGTTCCTTGCTGTGGTGCTCCTGCTGTCTGCCGGCCACGTGCATGCCGCTGATGCACCGTCGCTGCCCGCAGCGTGGACGCAGATCGGCATTACTGTCGGCATGCCGTACGCGCAGGCCAAGGCGCTGCTCATCAAGGCCGGATGGCTCGCATCCGCGCCCGACAACGCGGGCGAACCCAGCTTCGCCGCGCATCCCGAGGTGGATTGCGGGCAAGGCTGGGACGCGATCTGCTCGGCAGGCTTCCATCGCGGAAACGAGGCTTACGGATTGGTGCTCACACCGACCGATGACGACAAACTGCTGGTGCAGGGCGTCTTCTGAAAGGAGCTGATACGGATGTCAGACCGCAGTGTGGTGGTATTTGATTTCGACTTGACGCTGACCCGCTGGGAAACGGCAAGCCGGTTCTTCAAAGGTCTGCTGCGCCGCCAACCGTGGCGGATCGCCGGTGTCATGCTCGCGCTGCCGGTGCTGGCGCCGCTCTGGGCATTACCGCGCACGCGACGGAGACCGGTACGCTTCGCCGTGTGGATGGCGACGTTCGGACGCAGCCGCGAGGCGCTGGCAAGGCTTGCCGTGGTGCATGCCGACGAGGTATTCGCCGGCCCGGAGCCTGTGTTCCTGCCTGAGGGCGTCGAACGACTGCGCCACCATCTTGCCCAGGGCGACGAGGTTGTCATCGCCACCGGCTGCTGGGAGCCGTTGGCGCGCGCGTTGCTGGAACGCGAAGGTTTGAAGGACGTACCGCTGGTCGCCTCGACCCTGCGGCCGTGTGTCGGCGGTTGGGTCAGCGAAAACCACTGCATCGGTGAGAACAAGATTCCCATGCTGACCGAGCGCGGCTATCCGCCGCCGTGGCGCATCGCCTACACCGATCATCGGGCGGATTTGCCACTGCTGCGCAACAGCGAGCAGTGGTATCTGATCAGTCCTGACGTGAAGTGCCTGCGCGTGATTGAACACGCGATGGCGGCCAAAGCAGAGATTCTGTCCTGGCGCGCTACGTGAGCCGCGCCGTCATCGGTGTGACGCAATGCGAGGTCAGTCTTCTTTCATCGCCATCTCGGCGGCAAGCAACGCCTGGGCCGCCTTGCCCAGTTCGGGCGAGGGCACGATCGGCGCGCCAATGGCCTCCATCATCTGATCGGTGGAGACGAAGCGGCGGTGCCGACGGTCGTAGACGCCGGTGATCAGCAGCGCGCGTGTGGCGACTTTCTCTTCCTCGCCGATCAACACGCGCTGTTCCATGATGATGCGCGTGCCGGCCCAGCCGACCATGCGGGTCTCCAGTACGAAACGCTGGAACGGCTTCAGCTCGCGCCGGAACTGGATGGTGCCGCCACTCACGATGGGCGCCCACTTCGAGCGCCAGGCCACGCGGCCCAGGCCCATCCGGAACACCAGGTCCAGGCGACCCAGGTCGAAGATCGTCCAGTAGCGCCCGTTGGTCATGTGCAGGTTGCTGTCGATGTCGTTGGGCAGCACCCGGAAGTTCAGTCGCGACACCGCAAACGGCGCGGCCAGTTTCGGCTTGAATGGGGTGGACAGCAGCAGGAGCAGCAGGCGGAACCAGAGATTCATGAGCGGGCCGTCATTTCTATTACAGTTGTCATAATGCAAATACGCTAGTCTATGACACCTGTCTTAGCAAGGAATCCGGCCATGAGCGCACGCCATTCCGATGCCCCGCAACGTGTGGTGGCTGCGGCAGCGGAAATGCTGGCCACGTACGGGCTCAATGCCTCTAGTGTCCGCGAGGTCGCCAAGCGCGCGCAGGCGCCATTCGGGTCCACCTATCACCATTTCCCGGGCGGCAAGCAACAGGTGCTGGCCGAGGCGACCACGTTGGCCGGCGCCAAAGTCGACAGCGTGCTGGCCACTTGCCTGCAGGCCGGTGGTGCCGAGGGGCTTTCGCTGTTTCTGGCGATGTGGCGCGAGCGGTTGATCCGTTCGGACTTCCATGCGGGCTGCCCGGTGCTGGCGGCTGCGGTTGAAGAGCCGATCGATGCGGCGCCCGACGATGCGCAGCGGGCGGCCGCCGCCGTGTTTGCCTGCTGGGAAGCCCGGCTGAGCGAGGCGCTGTGCACCGACGCCCGTACGCCCGGCCAGGCGCACGCGCTGGCGACCATGATCATCGCCAGCGTGGAAGGCGCGGTGGCGATGTGCCGCGCGATGCGTGACATCGGCCCGTTCGATCGCGTCGCGCTGCAGCTTGAATCGCTGGTGGCGGATCGCTGAGACTGCTGGCTTGCCCTTACCGGAGCGCCGCACCGTGCCAGCCTTGACCCGTCCCTTAGCCCTTGCCGCCGGCCTGGTGCTGTGCGCGCTTCACCCACTGGCCCAGGCGCAGGATGGCCCTGCGGTCAATCCGCTGTATCTGGTGCCTGCCGACAAGGCGACGCCCGCACAGATCACGGAGATGCAGCAGCGCCTGCTGGACTGGCCGCAGCTGCAGCGCTACCGCGCCGAGAACGCCGCACTGATGCCGGTCGCGCCGGGGACGAAGCGCGTGGTGTTCTACGGCGACTCGATCACCGAAGGCTGGGGCCCAACCGGCAGCGAGCGCTTCTTCCCGGGCAAGCCGTACGTCAACCGCGGCATCTCCGGGCAGACCACGGCGCAGATGCTGGTGCGCTTCCAGCAGGATGTCATCCCGCTGAAACCGGCGCTGGTGGTGATCCTCGCCGGCACCAACGATATCGCCGGCAACACCGGGCCGACCACGCAGGCGATGATCGAAGACAACCTGCACGCGATGGTGGAACTGGCGCAGGCGCACAACATCCGCGTCGTGCTGGCCTCGGTACTGCCGGTCAGCGACTACCCGTGGCAACGCGGCGTGCAGCCCGCCGGCAAGGTCACCGCGCTCAACCGGGCATTGCGCGCCTATGCGGAGCAGCAGGGCCTGGTCTATCTGGATTACCACACGGCCATGACCAACAAGGACGGCGGCCTGGACCCGGAACTGGCCACCGATGGCGTGCATCCCACGCCGGCCGGCTATGCGCGGATGGTGCCGTTGGCCGAAGCGGCCGTCACCAAGGCACTGGCGCGCTGATCCCCGTTGGCAGCCGGCTGGCCAAAAGGTGGCGCCATAACGTCAGTCGAATCGCCAACGCACCCCGGCATACACCCCGCGCCCCTCACCGGGCGTGGAACGGGCGACATCCTTGCCGGCATCGTCGTAGCCCGGCGTGACCGTGGCCGCGTAGTGGCGATCGGCCAGGTTGCGCAGCTCCGCCCAGGCCTGCCAGCGGCCACCGGGGGCGTCGTAGCCGATGCGGGTGCCGAAGATCACGTGGCTGTCGGCGGCCATGCTGTTGGCGTAGTCGACGAACATCTTCGAGGCGTACTCGGTGTTGAGCCCGGCGTAGACGCCGGCCGGGTGGTCGTAGCGCAGTTCGGCCTGGTAGTAGTGGCGCGGCAGGCCGGGCAGGCGGTTGCTGCCGAAGCGCGCATCATCGCGGTAGCGGAAGTCGCTGAAGGTGTAGGCCTGGCGCAGTGACAGCCGACCGCCGATGCCCTGCCACAGTGCGCTGTCCAGGCCGGCTTCGATGCCGCGGTGCACGGTCGGGCTGGCGTTGGATTCGGCGATGAACAGGTTCGGCACCGGCTGCACCTCGACGGTCAGCAGCTCGTGGTTGAGACGGGCGTAATAGCCGGTCAGCTCCCAGCGGCCGAGCACACTGTCGCCGCGTGCACCGAGTTCCAGCGTGGTTGCGGTCTGGTTGTCCAGTTCCACTGGCGCGCGCTGGCGGCCGGTGGAGGCGCCGTTACCGGCGGCGAAATACTGGTTCGAGCCCCAGATCATCGACCAGGGATGCGCCGGCTCCACCGAACGGCTCAGGTTGCCGAACCACTGTGTCTGCGGCGTCTGCTGCCAGGTGAAGCCGAGCCGCGGCGCGTAATCCCATTGCCGTTCGGAGAGCCGTTCCGGCGTGGCCGGCCAGGTGACCTGCGCATCGCGGCGGGTGTGGATCAACGCCAGCCCGGTCTGCAGGCGCAGCGTCTCGCTCAGCGCCAGGTCGTTGCCGAGGTGCAGCACGCTGTCGGTTCCGTAATGCTGGAAGTCGCGGGTGTGCGTGCCGGCGGCGTAACCGTTGCTGGCAAAGCGCAGCGTCTCGCGCACGTTCGCGTCCAGATCATGGGTCACGCGCAGGCCGATCGTGGTCACGCTGTCATGCCCGAACAGCGCGTGCCGGCGGCGGTAGTCCAGCGTGCCGTTGAGGTTGGCGTAGTCCAGCTGCTGGCGGTACAGGCTCTCGTTCAAGTCCATCGGGTACTTGTGATAGACGAGGCCGGCCTGCAGCGACGAATCGTCATCGATGGTGTAGGTCGTGGTGTTGCCGATCCAGGTGCTGCCCGGCTGCGGGCGGCGCGCGTCGATCGCCAGGTTGGCTGGATTCGCCGCGCGTGGATCGTTGCGGATCTGCGCGCGGGTCAGGCGCCCCGGGGTTTCGTGATCGGTCTCGCGGTAGCGCAGGAAGAAGCGTGTCTCCAGATCCGGCGTGAGCTGCCAGCCGACGTTGGCCACGGCGCCCTTGCCCTTGCCGGCGGCGTGCTGCTGATAGCCGTCGTACTCGGTATCGGTGTAGGCCAGGAAGTAATCAACCGCGTCCCGCACTCCGCCCAGGCTGATCCCGCGCTTCTGGTAACCGCGTGCGCCCGCTTCGTAGTGCAGCTCCAGCCCGGGCGTGTCGCGGCCGCTGCGGGTGATGTAGTTGACCGCACCGCCCAGCGCCAGCGCGCCGCGCTCGAACCCGTTGGCACCGCGCAGCACCTCCACGCGGCTCAGCCACAGCGGCTCCAGCAGCTCGTACGGCGTGCCGCCCGGACCGGTGAGCGGCAGGCCATCCAGCGAGACCGACAGGCCGGAGGCATGCGCACCGGGCGCCCGGTTGAGGCCCGAACCGCGGATGGAGACCTTGACGCCTTCATTGCCAGCGCTCTGCGCGCTGATGCCGGGCTGGTAGGCCAGCACATCGGCGGTCCCGGCGACGCGGCCCTGGCCGACCTGCGTCATATCGACGACATTGCCTGCCCCGGGCACCCGGTCGAGCGCGCGGCGCGCAGCCTCGGTGGCATCGGCGGCGGTGACGTTCACCGCGTCCAGCGTGATGGCCTGGCCAGCGGGCCGGCGGCGCGGCTGGGCGGCCAGCAGGGCGGCGGCGAGCAGGGACAGGGTAGGGGCGGTGGAGCGATTCGGGTGGGCAGTCATTCGTGCGCGGTATCAGTGCGGACAAGACGCGCGTCGCCGCAGCACCCTGTCAACTTCATGTGGGGCGCGCAAGTTAACAGGATGTTGCGGGTTCGTCACCCTTGTGGGGCGTATGGGGTGGCGACGGCCGCCGGAAAAAACCCGATATCGGTAGTGCCGGCCGCTGGCCGGCTCGCCAGGAACGATGCGATTGCATTGCGTGAGAATCAGGATCGCGTGGTTGCCGGCCATGGGCCGGCACTACCTTGAGCTGCAGACCCCGGCACGCGGCCGGGGCCCACCCATCAGCCAAGAATCCCAGGCAGATCCAGCCCCTTCTCCTTCGCGCACTCCACTGCGATCTCATACCCCGCGTCGGCATGCCGCATCACGCCCGTGGCCGGGTCGTTCCACAGCACGCGCGCGATGCGCTTGGCCGCGGCCTCGGTGCCGTCGCAGACGATGACCATGCCCGCATGCTGCGAGAAGCCCATGCCGACGCCGCCGCCGTGGTGCAGCGAGACCCAGGTGGCGCCACTGGCGGTGTTGAGCAGCGCATTGAGCAGCGGCCAGTCGGAGACGGCATCGGAGCCGTCCTGCATGGCTTCGGTTTCACGGTTCGGCGAGGCGACGCTGCCCGAATCCAGGTGATCGCGGCCGATGACCACCGGCGCCTTCAGCTCGCCATTGGCGACCATCTCGTTGAAGGCCAGGCCGAGTCGGTCACGATCGCCCAGGCCGACCCAGCAGATGCGCGCGGGCAGGCCCTGGAACTTGATCTTCTCGGCGGCCATGTCGAGCCAGCGGTGCAGGTGCGGGTTGTCCGGGATCAGCTCCTTGACCTTCGCGTCGGTCTTGGCGATGTCCTCCGGATCGCCGCTCAGCGCCGCCCAGCGGAACGGGCCGATGCCGCGGCAAAACAGCGGGCGGATGTAGGCGGGCACGAAGCCGGGGAAGTCGAACGCATCGTCCACGCCTTCTTCCAGTGCCATCTGGCGCAGGTTGTTGCCGTAATCCACGGTCGGCACGCCGAGGGCGTGGAAGGCGAGCATGGCGCGGATGTGGTTGGCCATGGAGGCGCGCGCGGCGGCTTCGACGTCCTTCGGCGCGGAGACGCGTTTTTCATCCCACTCTTCCACGGTCCAGTCCTGCGGCAGGTAGCCGTTGACCGGGTCGTGCGCGGAGGTCTGGTCGGTCAGCAGGTCCGGCTTGACGCCGCGCACCAGCAGCTCGTCCAGCACGTCGGCGACGTTGCCGAGCAGGCCAACCGAGAGCGGCTTCTTCGCGGTGCAGGATTCCTCGATCAGGCGCAGCGCTTCGTCGAGGTCATCCGTCCAGGTATCCAGATACCCGGTGCGCAGACGCATCTCGATGCTGCTCTTGCGGCATTCCACCGCCAGGCACGAGGCGCCGGCCATCACCGCGGCCAGCGGCTGTGCGCCGCCCATGCCGCCCAGGCCTCCGGTGAACAGCCATTTGCCGGCCAGGCTGCCGTTGTAATGCTGGCGGCCCATCTCCACGAACGTTTCGTAGGTGCCCTGCACGATGCCCTGTGCGCCGATGTAGATCCAGCTGCCGGCGGTCATCTGGCCGTACATGGCCAGGCCCTTCTTATCGAGCTCGTTGAAGTGGTCCCAGGTGGCCCAACGCGGCACCAGGTTGGAGTTGGCGATCAGCACGCGCGGGGCGTCCACGTGGGTACGGAACACACCGACCGGCTTGCCGGACTGCACCAGCAGGGTCTGGTCATCCTCCAGCCGCTGCAGCGTCTCGACGATCTTGTCGTAGCTCTCCCAGTCGCGCGCGGCGCGGCCGATGCCGCCATAGACCACCAGCTCCTGCGGGCGCTCGGCCACGTCCGGGTGCAGGTTGTTCATCAGCATGCGCAGCGGGGCTTCGGTCAGCCAGCTCTTGCAGGTGAGCGTGGTGCCGGTCGGGGCTAGGATGGTGCGGGTGGAATCGAGACGGGTCATGCGGCACTCCGGGACGTAGCGAAGTCGAGACAGGCATCGAGCACCTGCTGCAGCGTGGCGCGCAGCGGGGCGGCGTGATCGGGATCCAGCGGCGTGGGCCAGCTGTGCTCATCCACGGCCTCGGGCTCGTGCATGTAGCCGCGGCAGGCCAGCTCCATCTGCAGCGTGTGCACGCCGCCAGGGATGTCGCTGTAATGGCGGGTGATGTAGCCGCCCTTGAAACGGCCGTTGCGGACATGGCTCATGCCGCTCATCGCGCACAGGTTGTCGACCACATCGGTCAGCGCGTTGTCGCAGGTGGTGTCGCCATTGGTGCCCAGGTTGAACTGCGGCAGCTGGCCATCGAACAGGTGCGGAATATGCGAGCGGATCGAGTGCGCGTCGTACACCACCACGGTGCCGTGCTGCGCACGCAGGCGCGCGATCTCCGCGGCAAGGGCGTCGTGGTAGGGCATGAACCAGGTAGCGCGGCGCCGCGCGATCTCGGCTTCGTCCGGGCCGTGGCCATCGCGGTACAGCGGCTGGTTGTCGAAGGTGGTCAGCGGGCACAGGCCGGTGGTGTTCTGGCCCGGGTACAGCGAGCTGCCGCTGGGGTCGCGATTGAGATCGATGACCGAGCGCGACACCGCCGAGCGGATCGTGGTGGCGCCCATCTGCTGCGCGAAGGCATACAGATCGTGCACCCACCAGTCGGCATCGCGGCGGGCCAGCCACGGGGAGATGAACTGCGCGGCCAGTGCATCGGGCAGCTCGGTGCCGGTATGCGGGAAGCTGACGATCAACGGTGCATCGCCGCGATGGATCTGCAGCCAGTCCGGGTGCGCGGTCATGACAGGGGCTCCAGCGGCGGGAGGATGTCGCCCAGGCCGTCGGCCAGCACGCCGCTGCGGACCAGATCGGTCGCGGCCACCATGTCCGGATGGAAATAGCGGTCGTCTTCCAGCGTGGGCACCTGTGCGCGCAGGCGCTGGCGCACCGCTTCCAGCGCATCACTGGAGCGCAGCGGGGCGTGGAAATCGCAGCCCTGCGCGGCGGCGAGCAGCTCGATGCCGATCACGTTGGCCGCGTTCTCGGCCATCGCCATCAGGCGGCGCGCACCGTGGGCGGCCATCGAGACATGGTCTTCCTGGTTGGCCGAGGTCGGGATCGAATCGACGCTGGCCGGGTAGGCGCGCTGCTTGTTTTCCGAGACCAGCGCGGCGGCGGTGACCTGCGGAATCATGAAGCCGGAGTTCAAGCCGGGCTTCGGGGTGAGGAACGCGGGCAGGCCGGACAGCGCCGGGTCGACCAGCATCGCGGTGCGGCGCTCACTGATCGAGCCGATCTCGCACACGGCCATCGCCAGCATGTCGGCCGCGAAGGCGACCGGCTCGGCATGGAAGTTGCCGCCGCTCAGCGCCTCGTTGGTATCGGTGAACACCAGCGGATTGTCGGACACGCCGTTGGCTTCGATCGCCAGCGTGGTCGCGGCCTGGCGCATCACGTCGAACGCGGCGCCCATCACCTGCGGCTGGCAGCGCAGGCAGTAGGGGTCCTGCACGCGCACGTCGTTGTCGCGGTGCGATTCGCGGATCGCCGAGCCCTGCATCAGGGTGCGCAGCGCGGCGGCGGTGGCGATCTGCCCGCGCTGGCCGCGGATGCTGTGGATGCGGGGATCGAAGGGCGTGTCCGAGCCCTTGGCCGCTTCCACCGACAGCGCGCCGGTGACCAGCGCCGCACGGAACACGGTATCGATCGCGAACAGCCCGGCCAGTGCATAGGCGGTGGAGTATTGCGTGCCGTTGAGCAGGGCCAGGCCTTCCTTCGCACCCAGCACCAGCGGGGCCAGGCCGACCTTCGCCAGTGCCTCGGCAGCAGGCAGGCGCTGACCATCGACGAAGGCTTCGCCGACACCGATCATCACGCTGGCCAGGTGCGAAAGCGGGGCCAGGTCGCCCGAGGCGCCAACCGAGCCCTGGCACGGAATCACCGGAATGAAATCGTGCTGCAGAAACGCTTCCAGCAGGGCCAGTGTCTGCGGGCGGATGCCCGAGGCGCCCTGGGCGAGGCTGGCCAGCTTCAGCGCCATCATCAGGCGCACTACCGGCGCCGGCATCGGCTCACCCACGCCGGCCGCGTGCGAGAGCACGATATTGCGCTGCAGGGTTTCCAGATCCTCGCGCTCGATGCGCACGCTGGCCAGCTTGCCGAAGCCGGTGTTGATGCCATACACCGGAGCGCCCTTGGCGACGATGTCGGCCACGGTCTGCGCACTGCGCAGCACGGCGGCGGCCGAAGCCGGGTCCAGCCGCACCCGCGCGCCGTCATGGATCGCGCGCCATTGCGCCAGCGTGACGGCGCCGGGGTGCAGGGTCAGGGTAGTGCTCATGAAATCTCCAGACATCACTAGGTTCAGACGGGTTGGCCGCGCATCACGCGGGCGTGCAGGGGGTTGAAGCCCATGCGGTAGACGAGGTCGGCAGGCGCCTCGATGTCCCACACGGCCAGATTGCAGTCCAGGCCGACGGCGAGCCGGCCGATCCGGTCCTGGCGACCGAGTGCGCGTGCGGCTTCACGGGTGAAGCCGGCGATGCATTCCTCCACGGTCATGCGGAACAGGGTGGCGGCCATGTTCATCGCAAGCAGCGGGCTGGTCAGGGGCGAGGTGCCGGGGTTGGAATCGGTGGCCAGCGCCAGTGGCACACCCGCCGCGCGCAGTTCGGCGATCGGGGGCAGGGTGGTATCGCGGGTGAAATAGAACGCGCCCGGCAGCAGCACCGCCACGGTGCCAGCGCGGCGCATCGCGGCGATGCCGTCGGCGTCGAGGTGTTCGATATGGTCGGCCGACAGCGCACCGTGACGCGCCGCCAGGGCCGCACCGTGCTGGTTGCTCAGCTGCTCGGCGTGGATCTTGATCGCCAGGCCGTGCTGCTGCGCGGCGACGAACACCTGCTCGGCCTGCGCAGCACTGAAGGCGATGTTCTCGCAGAACACGTCCACCGCTTCGGCCAGCCCGGCGGCGGCAACGGCCGGAATCATGACGTTGCAGACCTCATCGATGTACTCCTGCGCCTCGCGGCCCGGCGGGATCGCATGCGCGCCGAGGAAGGTCGGCACGATCTCGACCGCGCGCTGGCGGCCCAGTTCGCGCGCGACCTGCAGCTGCTTGGTCTCGTCGGCCAGGGTCAGCCCGTACCCGGATTTGATCTCCAGCGTGGTGATGCCTTCGGCCAACATGGCGTCCAGGCGGGGCAGGCTGGCGGCGAGCAGGTCGGCTTCGCTGGCGGCGCGGGTGGCGCGCACGGTGGAGACGATGCCGCCGCCGGCGCGGGCGATATCGGCATAGCTCACGCCCTGCAGGCGCTGCTCGAACTCACCGGCGCGGTTGCCGGCATAGACCAGGTGGGTGTGGCAGTCGATCAGGCCGGGGCTGATCCAGCGCCCGCCAACGTCGATGCGCTGGGCCGGCTGCAGATGATCGGCCGAGCCGGCCGCGCCGACATGCACGATGCGCCCATCGGTCGCGGCGATGACGCCATCCTCGATCACGCCCAGCCCCGGGCCATCGACGGTGATCAGGTTGGCGTGGTACCAGAGGGTGTCACAGTGCATGGCAGCAACCACATCGGTGTATATGTCTATACAATATAGGCGCCTCTTCCGGGATGTCCAGTGATGCCAGCCAACCCCGCACCGATCCTTCGTTTCCACGCCGCCCGCGCGCTGCTGCCGCAGGGCTGGGCGCGCGATGTGCGCATCGCCAGCCAGGGCGGCATGCTGGTCGAGGTGACCCCGGGGATGCCGGCCGAGGCGGGTGATGCCGCGTTGGCCATCGCCCTGCCGGGCCTGGGCAACCTGCACAGCCACGCCTTCCAGCGCGGCATGGCCGGGCTGACCGAGATCGGTGGCAACAGCGGGGACAGCTTCTGGAGCTGGCGGGAGCTGATGTACCGCTTCCTGGCGCATCTGCAGCCCGATGCCATGCAGGCGATCGCCGAGCAGGCCTATGTGGAGATGCTGGAATCCGGGTTCACCCGGGTTGGCGAGTTCCACTATCTGCATCACGGGCCGGACGGTGCGCCTTACGCCAACCGTGCCGAAATGGCCGAGCGCATCGCCGCTGCCGCCCGGTCCAGCGGGATCGGCCTGACCCTGCTGCCGGTGTTCTATGCGCATGCCGATTTCGGTGGCGCCGCGCCGAACCCGGCCCAGCGCCGGCTGATCCACGATGTCGATGGTTTTGCCGAGCTGCTGCAGGGCTGCACGCGCGCGCTGCAGGGCCAGGACGATGCGGTGCTCGGTTTCGCCCCGCACAGCCTGCGCGCGGTGACCGGCGAGGAACTGTCGGCGCTGCTGCCCCTCAACACCGGCCCGGTCCACATCCACATCGCCGAACAGACCCGCGAGGTCGATGCCTGCGTGGCCTGGAGCGGGATGCGCCCTGTGCAGTGGCTGTACGAACACGCGCCGGTGGACGCACGCTGGTGCCTGGTGCACGCCACCCACATCACCGGGGCGGAGCTGCAGCAGATCGTGGCCAGTCGCGCGGTGGCCGGGCTGTGCCCGATCACCGAGGCGAACCTGGGCGACGGCCTGTTCCCGATGCAGGCGTTCGCGCGCGCCGGTGGCCGGTTCGGTGTCGGTTCCGACTCCAACGTCCTGATCGACGCCGCCGAAGAACTGCGCCTGCTCGAGTACGGCCAGCGCCTGCACCTGCGTGGGCGCAACGTGCTGGCCCCGGGCGATGGCCAGTCCACCGGCCGCTGGCTGTACGAACAGTCGTTGAACGGTGCTGCGCAGGCGCTGGGCGTGACCAGCGGGCTGCAGGTCGGCGCACCTGCCGACCTGGTCGAGCTCGATCCCGATCACCCGGCGCTGATCGCCCGCGACGGCGATGCCTTGCTTGACAGCTGGGTGTTCGCCGCACGTAATGGCGCCGTGCGATCGGTATGGCGCCAGGGGCGCCAGTTGGTCCGTGACGGTCGCCACCCGCAACGCGAGGCGGTGGCCGCACGGTTCGCCGCGGCACTTCGACCGTTGTTGAGGGTCTGATCCGACCCTCCCATGCAGGAATCCAGAGTGACGGGCAAGAAAGCAGCAACCCTCAATCAGCGCATCCGCGCCGATCTGGAAAGCCGCATCCTCAGTGGACAGTGGGAGCCTGGCTTCCGCATCCCCTACGAACACGAGCTGATGGAGCAGTACGGCTGCTCGCGGATGACCGTGAACAAGGTGCTGACCGCGCTGGCCGAGAGCGGCATGATCGAGCGCCGCCGCCGTGCGGGCTCGTTCGTCGCCCGGCAGCCGCCGCACCTGGAACAGGTGGCGCTGGAAATCCCCGATATCGCGATGGCGGTGGAAGCGCGCGGGCATGTGTATGGCTACCAGCTGCTGGAGCGCGCCTACCGTCGCCCACGCGAGCAGGTCGCGGAGGAAACCGCCCTGGCCGGCGGCGAAAAACTGCTGGCGATCCGCTGCCTGCACCTGGCCGATGGCCGGCCGCTGGCACTGGAGCATCGCCTGATCAGTCCGGTCGGCGTGCCGGAGGTGCTGGCGGTGGATTTCGAGACGACGGCGCCCGGCAGCTGGCTGCTGCAGAACGTGTCGTGGACGCGCGCCCAGCACCGGATCAGCGCGTGGGGCGCCGATGACGCGGCCGCTACGCTGTTGCAGGTCAAACCCGGCACGGCATGCCTGGTCATCGACCGCCTCACCTGGCGCGGCGAGCAGCCGATCACCTGCGTGCGGCAGATGTTCCTGGGCGATGCCTACGACCTGGTCGCCCGATTCTCGCCGGGCGCGCGCTGACCGTTACAGCGTGGTGCATTGCCGCCAGCGGACCGGCTCATCCACGCCGGGGCGCGGGTTGAGCTGGATGCGCACGGTGCGCAGTGCCGGGTAGCGGGTCACTTCCTCGCAGATCAGCGGCCAGATGGCATCGATCTCGCCGGTGCGGTTGATCGCCAGCGTCTGCCGCGTCAGCCAGATGCCGCTGGCCACGCCGGGGCGGGTGGCCACGTTGCGTGACAGTTCGTGCTGATAGCGGTCCAGCGTGGCGTTGTCGGGGTTGGCGTCCATCGCAGCGGGGGCCGCGTCAGTCGCCGGGCCTGGACGGCCCTCGTGCGCTGCCGCGGGTGGTGCCGGTGCGGCGGTGGGGGCGGTATCGGCCGGCGCCGGGGCCGCTGTGGCGGGAGTCATGGCGGCAGGCGCGGTCGTCGTGGACTCGTCGTCGGCCCATTGCCTTTCCAGTCCCGCGGTCAGCGAGCCCAGCCCGACCATCAAGCCCAGAGTCGCCGCGCCCAGCGCCGCGATCGAAATCCGGCGGATCGCCTCGCGACGGGCACCGGCCTGTACGCGGGACTCCATGTCGCCGGGCAGATACGGCTGCAGCAGCGGCCACAGCAGCGGGCCGTCCAGAACCTCGACATTCTGCTTTTCAGCGGCGATGCGGCCATCGCGCTCGACCCTGCCTTCGGTGATCAGGATCCCGCCGCGGGCACCAGCCAGGCGCGCGGCGGCGCCCAGCTCATTCACCGCCGCCGTGCCGATCCGGTAAGCGCGCCCGTGCTTGCAGGAGAGCAGCCAGCGCTGCGGGCCGTCGTGCATGAGGAAATCGCTGCGGGGTTGGCGGCTGTCCACGGCCTCATCGGGCACGTCCTGCAGGCCACGCTGCTCGTGCATCGCACGCCGGACGATCAGGGAAAATTCCCGCCAGTGCATGCCGGCCAGGGCATTCAGGCCAAGCTGGGTCTCCTTGCGCTTCCGTTTGATCAGCCAGAAGTAGGCCGTGGCCAGGAACCAGGCGATGAGGGCCAACAGCAGGGCCAGAATCCAGGAGAGCATGCAGGGGGATATGAACAGGGAAGTGCGATAGACAGTTTATATGCGCCTTTGCACGTCAGCGGCGCGTCGTTGTCGCACGCATGGGCATCCGTCGATCACGTCGGTGACGGCCGTCTCACTTTGTGGCGGTGCGGCGATCGAGCGCCCACAAAAAACCCGCCAATCCAAAGCCGTGAGGGGAGGGAACAAACGGCGGTGGAAGCGATTGGCGGGTCGATTTCGATTGTCAACAAAGTCGTGCTGCTTTGCAACAAACGAGGTCGGATCAGTTCAGTCAGGCGTCGGAGGTCGGCGACTGGTGCGTCCCCGGCGACGGATCGGCCGACGGGGAGGCATTGCGGGCCTCGGCGCGGTTGACCCGGGTAGTGAGGGCGTCGATCCGGGCATTGAGGGCGGCCACGTCCTCGGCGGTCGGGATGTGCAGGCGCTTGAGCACGCCCTGGACCCGGTCATCGAAGGCCTTCTCGACCTTGTCCCAGGTGCCGCTGGCCTTTTCACGGGCCTCGCCGAGGTGTTCCTCGACATTGTCGCGCCAGCGCGGCGTATCGCCGGCCTGCTCACGGTTGCGGGCCTCGATGTTCTCGCCTTCCTTGACCAGGTTGTCGAAGACCCGGCTGCCTTCGGCCTGTGCGCGCCCGAAGGCGCCAAGCCCCGCCAGCCAGATCTGCTGGGCCGAATCGGTCAGCTTGCGCGAGAAGCGCTCGGCCTGATCCTGCAGCGAGGGCTTCTCGCCGGGGATGCGATCGTCGAAGTCGTTGGGTGAATTCATGGGGCGATCCCTGTGGGTGGACACCCTTGGATCGTATGCATCGCCGGCTTCAAGCGATGTGATGGCCGGCGCCTGTGCAGCGCCGGGCCGGGTGTCGGTTCAGCCGAGCTTTTCCTGCAGCACGCGCTGGATCTCGCTTTCCACCATGCTTTTCATGGCCGAGAGCAGGAAGCCGAGCTTGGCGGTGACCTGCACTTGGCCGGGCTGCAGCGCGATCGCGCCATCCACGCCGGAGCCGCTGAAGTTCAGCACGTCGCCCACCCAGCTGGACTGCAGGCCGAAACGCTCGGATAGTTTGGCGGCGACTTCTTCGATGGCCTTGCGCGCGTTTTCGGCGGGCAGGGAGTGGGCGTGACGGATATCGATGGTGGACATACAGTCTCCTGGCGGACAACGGCGCGGATTCGGGCGTGCATTGTGCGCATCCTCAGGCACAACTCCAAGGTCTGCGTCACACTTCTTCTTCCCTGACATTCAACCTGCTAGGCTGCGCCGCGTGCAGAACCTGCTAGTCCACTTTACTCAACGCCAACACCCCGACCAGCCCCTGCGGCCCGGGGTGCAGCGCATCGTGCGTCATGCTTCGGGCACTGTCCGGCTTGGCGATGACACTCCCGGCACCTTGTTGCTGGCCCAGTTCTGCCTGGACGACCGCGGCTTGTGGCTGCAGGTCGCCAGCGGCATCCGCGGCATCCACGTCAATGGCCGCCCGGTGCGGCGGATGGCGCTGCTGCGCGCGGGCGACGCCGTCTACGCCGATGGCGTGGAGATGGTGGTGCAGGGCGACTGCGAGGCCGTTGCGCACGCACCGCCGCGCAGCGATGACGGTGGCGATGACCAGCGTCTGTTGCGTGGCGTCGGCGGCCAGCACCACGGGCGCAGCTTCACCCTGGATCGCCCGCGCGTGATCGGGCGCGGGCCGGAGGCGGACATCGTCATCGACGACCCGGCCTTCGCCGAGCAGCACGCCCGCCTTGAGCAGCACGGCGAGCGCCTGCTGCTGCGCGACCTGGGCGCCGGCGAGTCGACCCGGGTCAATGGCGTCACCGTTCGCCACTGCTGGCTGCAGCCCGGTGACCAGCTGGTCTTCGATGCCCAGCACCGCTTCGTGCTCGAGGTGCCGCATGACGGCCGCAAGCGCATCGTGGTCGAGGAAGAAGACGACGGCTTCGAAGCGCGCCAGCGCCCGGAACCGGTGGCCGTGCCCAAGCGGGTGAGCCGCTGGCCGTGGCTGCTGGTCAGTGCGCTGCTGCTCGCGGCAGCGATCAGCGGCCTGCTCTGGTTCGGGGCGAGGTAGTGCCGGCCCCTGGCCGGCAATCAGGCACACCTGGCGTGGGCCATTAGATTCGTTTGCAACCAAATTCGCCTTGTCCTGCAAGGCCTAAAGGCTGGTGCGCTGCGGCATACTAGGGGTCTTGCCCCATAGGTGTGACATGACGCGCGCGTTCAATTTCAGTGCCGGCCCTGCAACCCTGCCGGAATCGGTCCTGCGCCAGGCGCAGGAAGAGATGTTGGAGTGGAACGGCGCGGGCGCCTCCATTGTCGAAATGAGTCACCGCGGCCCGGAGTTCATGGCCGTCGCCGCCCAGGCCGAGGCCGATCTGCGCCGCCTGATCGGCATTCCGGACGACTACGCGGTGATGTTCCTGGCCGGCGGCGCGACCACCCAGCAGGCCCTGCTCGCGCTCAACTTCGCCCAGCCCGGCCAGACCGTGGATTACGTGCTCACCGGGCACTGGGGCAAGACCGCGATCAAGCAGGTCAGCCCGTATGTTTCGGTCAACGTGGCTGCCAGCAGCGAGGCCAACGGCTTCCACGACATCCCGGCACGCGCCAGCTGGCAGCTCTCCGACGATGCCGCGTACGTGCACATCACCGCCAACGAAACCATCCACGGCGTCGAGTTCCGTGACACCCCCGACGTGGGCACGGTGCCGCTGTTCGCCGATTTCAGCTCGTCGATCGCCAGCGAACCGCTGGATGTCAGCCGGTACGGCCTGATCTACGCCGGGGCGCAGAAGAATCTCGGCCCGGTCGGCGTATCGGTCGTGATCGTGCGCCGCGACCTGCTCGAGCGCAGCGGCCAGCCGCGCGCGGACATCTTCGATTACCGCTCGCATGTCGCCCGCGATTCCATGCTCAACACCCCGCCGACCTGGAACTGGTACCTGGCCGGCCTGGTGTTCCAGTGGATGCTGGCCGAAGGCGGCGTGGAAGAATTCGCGCGTCGTAACGCGGTCAAGTCGGGCCTGGTGTACGAGGCGATCGACCAGTCCGGCGGCTTCTACCGTAACAACGTGGTGCCAGCCGCGCGCTCGCGCATGAACATCCCGTTTTTCCTGCCCGACGACACGCTCAATGCCCGTTTCGTCAGTGAATCCAAAGCCGCCGGCCTGCTGGCGCTGAAGGGTCACAAGGCGGTCGGCGGCATCCGTGCCTCGCTGTACAACGCCATGCCGGTGGAGGGCGCGCAGGCGCTGGCCGCCTTCATGCGCGATTTCCAGCAGCGCAACGGCTGACGCGTTCGTTTTCCCCGGGGCGCCTGCCGCCCCACAGCAATTGGAACCAAGATGGCCACCAAACCCGCCAAGCCCAAGGCCGCCACGCCGGCGCCGACCACGCCCAAGGCTGCTGCCCCCGCGAAGAAGGCCAAGGCCGCCAAGCGCGATACCGCGCCGGCCGTTGCCGCGCCCGTGCTGTCGGACGTGCGCGCCAAGATCGACCATATCGACCGCAGCATCCAGGCACTGATCGCCGAGCGCGCCAACTTCGCCCACCAGGTCGGCAAGGCCAAGGGCAAGCTCGCCGCCGCCGTGGATTACTACCGCCCCGAGCGCGAAGCCCAGGTGCTGCGCATGGTGGTGGACCGCAACGAAGGCCCGCTCAGCGATGAAGTGCTGGTCCACGTCTACCGCGAAATCATGTCCGCCTGCCTGGCCCAGCAGGAGCCGCTGAAGATCGGCTATCTCGGTCCGGAAGGCACCTTCAGCCAGCAGGCCGTGCTCAAGCACTTCGGCCGCTCGGCGCTGGGCCTGCCGCTGGCCAGCATCGAGGAAGTCTTCCAGGAAGTGGAAGCGGGCAACGCCGATTTCGGCGTGGTGCCGGTGGAAAACTCGGGGCAGGGCACCATCCAGATCACCTTGGACATGTTCCTGACCTCCAACCTGAAGATCTGTGGCGAAGTGGAACTGCGCGTGCAGCAGTACCTGATGTCGCGCAGCGGCCGGCTGGAAGATGTTGAGCGCGTCTACGGCCACCCGCAGTCGTTCATGCAGACCTCCTCGTGGCTGCGCGCCAACCTGCCCAAGGCCGAGAAGATCCCGGTGTCCAGCAATGCCGAAGGTGCGCGCCGCGCCCGCAATGCCGATGACGCCGCGGCGATCGGCGGCGAGAGTGCCGGGCATGTGTACGGCCTGAAGAAGGTGGTGACCAAGCCGATCCAGAACGATGCGGACAACACCACGCGCTTCCTGGTGATCGGCCGCAACATCTTCCCGACCTCCGGCCACGACCGCACCTCGGTGCTGGTGTTCATCCACGACAAGCCTGGCGCGCTGTTCGATGTGCTCAGCCCGTTCGCGCGGCATGGCATCAGCATGAACCGGATCGAGTCGCGTCCCTCGCACAACGCCAAGTGGGAGTACGGCTTCTTCATCGACCTGGCTGGCCACGTTGACGACGAGGCGATGCAGGCGGCCCTGGCCGAACTGAAAGCCCACTCGGCGCAGATCAAGATCCTCGGCTCCTATCCAGTCGCCGTGCCCTGATCCGAACGGCGTAGCCGCGCTGAGCACTACGCCCGGCCCGGTGCCCGCATGGGCACTGCGGCCCTTCCGCACACCGTTGCATCGCCGCTGCGGCGGCCCCGCCCCATAGGATTTCCGATGACTGCATCTCCGTACTGGATCGCCCACAAGGGCCAGCCCCTGCAGGGCAGCCTGACCATCCCCGGCGACAAGTCCGTCTCGCACCGTTCGGTGATGTTCGCCGCGCTGGCCGATGGCGTGTCGCGCATCGATGGCTTCCTGGAAGGCGAAGACACCCGCGCCACCGCCGCGATCTTTTCGCAGATGGGCGTGCGCATCGACACCCCGTCGCCGTCGCAGCGCATCGTGCACGGCGTGGGGGTGGATGGCCTGCAGGCGCCGAGCGCACCGCTGGATTGCGGCAACGCCGGCACCGGCATGCGTCTGCTGGCCGGGCTGCTGGCCGCGCAGCCGTTCGATTCGGTGATGGTCGGCGATGAATCGCTGTCGCGCCGTCCGATGCGCCGCGTGACCGGCCCGCTGGGCGAGATGGGCGCGAAGATCGAGACCGAGGCCGATGGCACGCCGCCACTGCGCGTGCAGGGCGGGCAGACGCTGCGCGGCATCGCGTTCGCCTCGCCGGTCGCCAGTGCGCAGGTCAAATCCGCCGTGCTGCTGGCCGGGCTGTATGCCGAGGGCGAAACCTCGGTCATCGAGCCGCACCCGACCCGCGACTACAGCGAGCGCATGCTGCGCGCGTTCGGCGTGGATATCGACTTCTCGCCTGGCAAGGCCCGCCTGCGCGGTGGCCAGCGCCTGCGCCCGACCGATATCGTGGTGCCGGCCGATTTCTCCTCGGCGGCGTTCTTCCTCGTGGCCGCCAGCGTCATCCCGGGCTCCGAACTGCGCCTGCGCGCGGTCGGCCTCAACCCGCGCCGCACCGGTCTGCTGGCCGCGCTGCGACTGATGGGCGCGGACATCACCGAAGAGAACCATGCCGAGCAGGGTGGGGAAGCGGTGGCCGATCTGGTGGTGCGTTACGCGCCCCTGCACGGCGCCGAGATTCCCGAAGCGCTGGTGCCGGACATGATCGATGAGTTCCCGGCGTTGTTCGTCGCCGCGGCCGCCGCGCAGGGCAACACCGTGGTGCGTGGCGCGGCCGAGCTGCGGGTCAAGGAATCGGACCGCCTGGCCGCGATGGCGACCGGCCTGCGCACGCTGGGCGTGCAGGTGGACGAGACCGAGGACGGCGCGACGATCCATGGCGGCGCGGCGCTGGGCAGCGGCACCATCGAAAGCCATGGCGATCACCGCATCGCGATGGCCTTCGCCATTGCCGGCCAGCTCAGCACGGGCGAGGTGCGGGTCAATGACATCGCCAACGTAGCGACCTCGTTCCCGGATTTCGATGGTCTGGCGACCGGCGCAGGTTTCGGGCTTCGCGCCGGCTGAGATAATGCCGGGTTCTGCCGCTGCTGCGTCCAGATGTCGGGTATGCGTGGTTGCCGGGCAGCGCGCGGCACTACCTTGACCTTGCGTCGTCGCAGTACTTCACGGAACAAAAAAGGGAGGCCATTGGCCTCCCTTTTCGTTTCTGCCTCAGTGCATCAGGTTAGCGCTCGGTGCGGAAATCCACCGGAACGCGCACCACGCTGGCGACGGCGCGGCCGTTATGCATGGCCGGCTCGAACTTCCAATCGCGCACGGTGGTCAGCACCGCACGGTCCAGATCGCGATCACGTGTACCACTGCGCTGCACGATGTTGGCATCGGTCACCTGGCCGCGGGTATCCACGTTGAGGCTGGCCACCACGCTGCCCTGCACGCCGCTGCGCAGCGCGGTACGCGGGTAGGCCGGCTTGGCATTGCTCGCCAGCGGGCGGGCCTCACGATTGCGCACGGCCGGGGTCGCCTTGCGCTGCTCGGCGGCCGGAGCCGCCTGGCGCGCCGCCGGGGCCGGCGTCGTCGCTACCGGTGCGGTCTCGGTGGCGGGCAACATGCGCTGGCCGACCGGCGCGTCGTTGGTATCGCCCGGGGTGGCATATCGCAGCCACACCAGCGCAGCGGCGAACATCGCCACGATCAACGCCACCCACAACCAGGGTGACGTACGGCGATTGTGGGGTTCATCGATCACGTCGCGCTGATGCTGCGGCGAGCGGGGCATGTCCGGGGCATGGGTAACACTCATGGCTGACTCCTGGTGTCGATGTGACACCCGCAGTCTTGCGCGTACCCGGTTGCGGATGTGTCAGCGCACCGTCAACGCCGCGACTGCATTGCCATCAAGGTTCAGTTTGCTGAGCCGTTGCAAAATCACCGCGTGATGCGGTGATGAATCACTGCGGAGTGAAGTCGAACGGTACTTCCAGGCTGCCAGGCACCGGCACCCCATTGCTCTGCGCCGGCTGGAAGCGCCAGCGGCGCACTGCATCGGACGCGGCACGATCAAGGTCGCGTGAACCGCTCCGCTGGATCAAGGTCACGGCCGAGGGATAGCCGGTGGCATCCACATCCACACGGACCACGACCGTGCCGCGATCCCCCCGGCGCAGTGCGGCGGGCGGGTAGCTGGGCGGCGGCGACTGGTCGGCAATCGGCTGCGGGCGGTCGCTCGGTGCCATCGCCACAGGCGCAGCGGGCGCGGCAGGTGCGGCGGGCGCAGCCGGCGGCGGCGGGGCGGTCTCCACCAGCTGCGGCTTTTCTTCATTGGCCGGCGGCGCCTTGGCGTCGGGCATGTCGCTGGAGCCGGCCGCAGCCGCCAGTGGCTCGGGCAGGGGCTCGACCTCGGCCACCTGGGCAGGGGTCTGCGCGGCGGGGTCGGCCTTGTAGAAGCCGTCCTTGCGGCTGCTCAGCCACACCACCAGGAACAGCAGCACGCCCGCACCGAAGGCGATCGCGGCGATCTTGAGGCTGCGGCGGGGCAGCTGGAAAGTGATGTTCTTGCCAGAAGTCGAGCGGGAAGCAGACATGGGGCATACCGTATGGATCACCGCGATTCTGCCACGCCGGGGATGAACCGGCGGCAGAAAAACGCATAACAGGCGATAATCCCCCTCCGAATCCGTAGACCCCTCTGCCGCCATGCTCGATCCAGCCCTGCTCCGCCAACAGCCCGCCGACCTTGCCGAACGCCTGCGCTCCTCGCGCGGTTTCGAGCTGGATGTCTCCGGGCTGGAGTCGCTGGAAGCCGATCGCAAGCGGATCCAGGTGCGTACTCAAGAGCTGCAGAGCCTGCGCAACAGCCGTTCCAAGGCCATCGGCCAGGCCAAGGCCAAGGGCGAAGACGTCTCGGCGATCATGGCCGAGGTGGCCGCGTTCGCCGATGAACTGAAAGCCTCGGAACTGGCCCTGGATGTGCTGCGCGAGAAAATCGAAGCGATCGCGCTGGGCATCCCGAACCTGCCGGCCGAGGATGTGCCGGCGGGCAAGGATGAATCGGAGAATGTCGAGCAGAAGCGCTGGGGCACCCCGCGCGCGTTCGATTTCCCGGTGCTTGATCATGTCGAGCTGGGCGCCCGCAACCGATGGCTGGATGGCGAGACCGCGGCCAAGCTGTCCGGCTCGCGCTTCACCGTGCTGCGTGGCCCGATCGCGCGCCTGCACCGCGCCCTGGCGCAGTTCATGCTCGACCTGCATACCGGTGAGCACGGCTATGAAGAGACCAACGTCCCGACCCTGGTCAATGCCGAGTCGCTGCGTGGGACCAGCCAGCTGCCGAAGTTCGAGGACGACCTGTTCAAGACCGCCGTGGGCGAGTCCACCCGCTACCTGATCCCGACCTCGGAAGTGCCGCTGACCAACATCGTGCGCGATGAAATCATCGACGCCGAGCAGCTGCCGCTGCGCATGACCGCTCATTCGCTTTGCTTCCGCGCCGAAGCCGGCAGCGGCGGCCGCGACGTGCGCGGCATGATCCGCCAGCACCAGTTCGAGAAGGTGGAACTGGTCGCCGCCTGTACCCCTGCGCAGAGCGATGAAGAGCACCAGCGCATGACCCGCTGTGCCGAAGTCGTGCTGGAAAAGCTGGGCCTGCCTTACCGCAAGGTGCTGCTGTGCACCGGCGACATGGGCTTTGCCGCCATCAAGACCTACGACCTGGAAGTGTGGCTGCCCTCGCAGGACACCTACCGCGAAATCTCTTCGTGCTCCAACTGTGGTGATTTCCAGGCGCGCCGCATGCAGGCCCGCTGGCGCAACCCGGAAACCAGCAAGCCCGAACTGCTGCACACGCTCAACGGTTCGGGCGTGGCGGTCGGCCGCGCGATGATCGCGGTGATGGAGAACTACCAGAACGCCGACGGCAGCATCACCGTGCCGGACGTGCTCAAGCCCTACATGGGCGGGCTGGATGTCATCGGCTGATCCGGTGCTGTGACGCGTGTAAAAAACCCGCCGGAAGGCGGGTTTTTTGTTGGTGCTTCGGTAGAGCCACCCCATGGGTGGCTTCCGTACCGGTCATGCATCACCTGCAGCCACCCATGGGGTGGCTCTACCCGTTCGTCATCGGCGCCAACACGCCCAACGGCACCCAGCCGGACGTGGTGCCGCCAACCAGCTCGCACCACACCCAGCTGTTGAGCTCGCGCTCACCGCGCACGTGTTGACCCACATCCACGTCCAGTTCGCGCGCGCAGTAAGCCTCGGCCGCCATCGCATCGCCCTGCGCGTTGCGGCCGATCACCTGCGCCGGTACCCAGCCGGCGGCCTGGCCCGGCGTCTGGCACAGATACCAGTTGTCCCAGCCTTCGGGCCCCTGGTAGCGCTCGCCGACCTGCAGCGGATCGCCGGGCTGCAGGGTGATCGGGTGGGGGAACTCGCTGCGGTGGGTCTGGATGACGCGGTAATCCATGCGGAATCAGCCATGTGTAAAGAGCCTTCAGCTTAGCGGCCATTGCCGCGCCGCTGCAGCGTTGATTGCGTCAGCGATGCGGCTTCCAGTGAGGAAGAGAGGCAGGTCAGAAAACGCCGCGATGAAATGTAGGAGAGGTTGGTAGCCGAGTGGGCGGCACTCGGCGTGGAAGGCCGCAGAGACGGCAGGCACGGGGCTTCGCGGATGAGCATCCGGTGGGCGACCCATACGGCCCGCACGTGGTGGTGTGATCGATGCCCATTTCCTGCAGCACACAGCGGACAGGCTGGGCACCGACATCTACTTCCACAGGACGCACGGTGACTACAGCGGCTGCACCCCTCCCATCCTCCAATCCCGCCGGCATCGCCGCATGGCTGATGCTGGGCATCGCCTGGCTGTGCTTCCTGATCCCGTTTCCGGGGCTCGGGCTCATCCTCGGCTGGCCGCTCAATCTGGTGGCCTTCATCCTGGCGGTCGTGGCGATGGCCAAGGGCGGCGCCGGCAAAGGCATCGCCCAGCTCCTGCTGTCCCTCGTCGCCTCCCCACTGGTCTACCTCGTGGGCGTCGTGGTGTTCGCCGGCACCGTCAGCGCGATCGGTCAGCCGGCCCTCGATGCCCAGGCCAACGCGGACAAGGGCCGCCAGCAGGACATCACCATCGCGCCTGTCGTGCCTGTCGAAATCACGGCGCGCCAGCTCCATCGGGACTACGAGGCCAATGAGGTCGCCGCCGACGTCCTCTACAAAGGCAAGCGGCTGCTGATCACCGGCGAAGTTGCCAGCATCCAGACGGATCTGATGGATAAGCCGCAGGTGCAGCTGAAGGCCGGAAGCGTCGACCAGGTGATGATCTCCGGCCTCTCCAGGGAAGAGGCCGGCGCGCTCGGCAAAGGCGACACTGTGCTCGCGGCCTGCACGGGCAACGGCATGATCCTGGGATCACCGATGACACGCGACTGCGAACTGCAGTAAGGCCGAACCGCATCCAAAAAAGATGGCCCCGGGAGGGGCCATCTCTGCCACACCCACACCGTCACGACGAGGGGGAGGGAACGGTGTGGGTCCTGCGCGGCTCAGGCTGCGGCGAGTTCTTCCGGCTGCGGCAGCGCGGCCAGGGCCTGGGCAATCGCATCGGTGCGGTGCTGCGGCGAGTAGGCGATGCCCTCGGCCCGCACGAACTCAACGTTGTCGATGCCGAAGAAGGCGAAGACCTGGCGCAGATAGGGGTCCTGGAAGTCGGTCGGGGCGCCGGTGTGCAGGCCGCCGCGGCTGCTGGCCACGATCACGCGCTTGCCGCCGGCCAGGCCCACCGGGCCATTCTCGGTGTACTTGAAGGTGCGCCCAGCCACGGCCAGGCGGTCGATCCACGCCTTGAGGGTGGAGGCGACGCTGAAGTTGTACATTGGGGAGCCGATGACCACCACGTCGGCGGCCAGGAACTGCGCCAGCACCTGCTCGGCGTCAGCCACTTCGGCCGGATCGGACTGGGCCAGGGACGAGCTGCGCAGGTGCGGGACCGGCTGGGCATCGAGGTCGCGGTAGCTCACTTCCAGACCCGGCACCTGGTCGCGCCACTGCTGGACCACGGCGGCGGAGAGCTGGCGGGAAACCGAGTTGTCGCCAAGCACGCTGGCGTCGATGTGAAGAAGCTTCATGGCAATCACCTGTTATCTGGGGAGGGGCGGGGCAAGGCGCCGCCGACGGAGATCAGGTTAGGTTGTTGCCTGTTTGGAATAAAGGTGGTTGAATACCACGTATTGTTCTATATCTGGAACTTCGGTATGCAAGACCTCAACGACCTCTACTACTTCGCCATGGTGGTGGATCATGGTGGCTTCGCCGCAGCAGAACGCGCGCTGGGCATCCCCAAATCCCGCCTGAGCCGCCGTATCAGCCAGCTGGAAACCGACCTGGGCGCCCGCCTGCTGCAGCGCTCCACGCGCCGCTTCGCGGTGACCGACGTCGGCACCAGCGTGCATCGCCACGCGCAGACCATGCTCGCCGAGGCTCAAGCCGCGCGTGAGGTGGTGGATCGCCTCAGCGCCGAGCCGCGCGGTCTGGTGCGCGCCAGCGTGCCGGTCTCGCTCGCGCAGATGCAGCTGCCCAAGCTGCTGCCGATCTTCCTGGCGCAGTACCCCAAGGTGCGGCTGCAGCTGAACATCAGCAACCGCCGCGTGGACATCATCAACGAAGGCTACGACGTCGCCCTGCGCGTGCGCTCGCGCCTGGATGACGATGGCAGCCTGGTGATGCGCAGCTTTGGCCAGGTGCAGGAACTGCTGGTGGCCAGCCCCAAGTACCTGGATCGCGCCGGCCGCCCGAAAGACCCGGACGAACTGACCAACCACGTCACCCTGAGCATCAGCGAAGACGAAGCCCGTCAGCGCTGGGAACTGCACGGCCCGGAAGGCGCGGTCCGCCGCGTGGACCTGCAGCCGCGCGTGGCGGGTTTCGATTTCCCGCTGCTGCAGAGCATGGTCAAGGACGGTTTTGGCATCACCATGCTGCCGGAAACCGTCTGCGCCGACGCCGTGCGCAACGGCGAACTGGAAGTGGTACTGCCGGACTGGTCGCTGCCGCAGGGTATCTGCCATGCCGTCTTCGCCTCCCGTCGCGGCCTGCTGCCGGCGGTGCGCGTGTTCATCGACTTCCTGGCCGAACACCTGCCGCCGCAGCTGGAGGCCTCGCGCCTGGATTGCGGTGGCGCGTGCGAGCGGGCCAAGGAGAAGATCAAGGCGAGTGCGCTGGGTGCCTTGGCGGTGGATGCGGGCTGAGCCCGACAGCCGGCGGGTGGGCAAATCCCACCTGAAATGCGAGAATGCGACCCCCGGCCCAAGCCGGGGAGCCATGCCGGACGGGGCGATCCCGAACCGGTTGCCCGGGTTGCAATGACCGGGGCACGCGGGGCGCGGAAGCGCTGCCGATACGGAGAGATGGCCGAGCGGTTTAAGGCACCGGTCTTGAAAACCGGCGAAGGGTCATTCCTTCCGTGGGTTCGAATCCCACTCTCTCCGCCAATATCTATATAAGCCATTGATTTTATTGGACTTATTTTTGATATTTGGGTCTTCCAACGGGACACAAATCGGGACACATCTCCCGAAATGCGCATTCCCCACCACCTCATCCGTACTCCCTCCGGCACCTACGCCTTTCGTCAGCGTGTCCCGAGCGACTTGCAAGTCGTCATCGGCCGCAAGCTCATCAAGCAATCGCTTCGGACCGCAAACTTGGCGTCAGCCAGACTTCGCGCGATCGTCTTGGCATCAGGCTATGCTCACGCCTATGACGTGTTGAGGGATCAACGGGTGGATCGGTTTAGTAAGAAGGATCTGGAAGCGCTCGTCGAGCGATTGAGCGGCGGCGGAGATCGGCGCGATCTGACGCTTCATCGGACGCAAGCGGCGGATGGCACGATCACGGAACGCTGGCAGATCGACAGCGAAGATGATGTCCGTCTGTTCCGCCAAGCGCAGAGCTTCGCGACCGCGGCAGAGGTGGCGGCCATCGGCATGCTCGACCCCGAGCCTAGGCCTGTTCGCGAACCGCGTCCTCAGGTCAGCGAGACAATTTCGTTGGAAAAGGCGCGCGACGCGTGGCTTGCAAGCATCAAGCCGCGCACGTTGCCTAAAACTTACACGATCAAGACAGCCGCAGTGGAGTCGCTCGTCGCATTCCTGGGGCCTAAGTCAAAGCTCCACACTGTCACAAGGCCCGATCTTGCGCGCTGGTATCAACATCTTCGTGACAGTGGGGCATCGACGCCGACGCTGACGAACAAGCAAAGCTATGTGGGAGGAAAGGGCGGCTTCTTCGACTGGGCCATCGCGTCCGGTTACTTCCCCAAAAACGACAATCCCGCGACAGGTCATGTGAGTTATTCGCTCCGTGAGAAGCGCGCTCGGCGCAAGCTCGGTTTCAAGGCGTATGACCGTCATCAGATCCAAACGATCTTCTCGCCTAGAAACTTCGAGAAGCTCTCTGAGAATGCTCGATGGGCGTCGCTTCTTGGGCTCTACACAGGCGCACGAGCGTCGGAAGTGGGGCAGCTCTTGATTGCAGACATCGTGTTGGAAGGGAAGCTCCCTTGCATTCGAATATCTGACGAGGGCGAGAACCAAAAAGTCAAAACGGAGGTCAGCCTTCGGACCGTTCCTCTGCATCCGGACCTGTTGGCGCTAGGCTTCATGGACTGGGTTGCAACGCGCAAATCGGCAGGGCACAAGCGCTTGTTTCCGCAGGCCAAAGGGGACGCGCTCAATGGTCAGGGAAATTGGATCACGAAGGCGTTTAGCCGGCACCTGGCGATAATCGGCAAGGACTGGCCTAAGGCAAAGCGGGGTTTTCACTCTTTGCGGAAGACCTTCATCCAAGAACTTCAAACACTCGGTGTGGCATCTGAGCTGCGCGCTCAGATCGTGGGGCATGAGCTCGATGACGAGCATCACGCCACTTACAGCCGCGCCTTCAACGCAAAGGAGAAGCTCAACGGCATGGGAAAACACTCGCCGGGACTAGCGTCGTTGAACTACGAGTTGCGTCTGCGAACGCCAGTCAAGGGTTAGTGCCGAACTTTGGGCGTTCTGCGCTCGGAGCAGGGCGAGGCCTACTTGAACGGAGGCAATCTTGCAGGACCTGAAAAAGGCTGGCGAGATCGAAGCGCTTCGGATCCACGACCTACGCCGAACCTTTGCTACAGTGGCCGAGGAAGTGGCTTCGTATGCGGTGGTGAAGCGGCTTCTCAATCATCGCAACAGTCGGGACGTCACCGGCCGTTATACAAAGGTGGACGATGCGCGGTTGCTGGAAGAGATGGCGCGTATTGAGAGGGTGATGTTAGGTGCAGACCCACTGCTTGTGGCAGTGTTGACCTAGAACCAAAACGAGCGTGTCAAGGAGGATGTAATGAGCAGCGAGCTTGTGATCGTAAAGTTGGATAGGCTGGGCGCGCAGGGGGAGGCGAGCACCTCTCTCCCGCCAAAATACTCAGTAATGCGCTTAACGGCCACGACCACGGTTCCGGGGCGAGATGATGTTGGCTTCGCTTTCCTTGACGTCAACGGAAATCGTATTGACGCGGATTCACGAGAAAAGGTTGGCGATACCCTCCAAGGCCTGGACCAAGCAAAGTCCTCGCCAGCGGGTAGTAATTCCACTTTAGTCAGTAGCTGGGACGCTTTCTCCGAAAAGTTTGATCCCCATCCAGTTGAGGTCGCTAAAACCGAATTCGTATCGGAAACTTCGGGTTTTTTGGTCAGGCGGATCAGTCTATTGATCGGTACGACGTGGCATTTGCCAAGCTGCAAGTTTGTTGTTATACCCAGCTTCGGGACCTCCATTCTTGGCGCCTATTCCGGCCTCGGAGATGCTGTTGGAGTGGCCAAGAGACTGGACCGAGAGCAGCAAGTCAAGCTCGCCTACAAGGGTTCTCAATTCAAGCTGTAACGCGCGCTACAAATTGTCCGGAGGAGCTTTGCCAGGATGACGGTTTGGCACGGCTTCGGTGACATCTTGGTCTTTCCACATCGTCACGTAGGCCGGCTCCCAATGACGCCGATGCGAGCGCCAATGCTCGATGCAGAGTTCGGTCGCAAGATCTGCCTCTCGGCGGGCGTCTCTTGCCGGCAAGCGAGTGAGTGCGGCGATGTATGCACTGTTCCAGAATTCTTCGACGTTCATAAGTAGTTGAAAAGTTGATATTCACCGTTTCTAAGGCAAAGCGCGCATCTGTCAACTATTGAACGCTTGGCAGGTCTACTCCTCTTTGAGCCTTGACGAAGTCAATTTTGGCGATACGTTGGAAGGATGAGCAGCAAGAACAAAGAACAGTTCTATCGAGGACTTAAGAGAGCGATCCATGCGGGCGATTTGGGCGCGATCGTATCTCTCTGCGAGAAGCAGAAGGATGTAGACGAGGCGGCTCGAAATGCCATTGTCTTGGCGATCAGACTGGATCGTGACAATGTTATTGAGCAGCTCCTGCCGCTGCTGACGGCCTCCTGGCAGAGCGAGCCACTGAACGAAGCCGCTAAGTCTGGCAGGACAGAGTGCGTGGCGAGGCTGATGCCGTTCTGCAACGTCGAAAGTGGAGATGCGCTTATCCTCGCAGCGAGACATGGGCATGTTGATACCGTCAAGCTGCTTATGCGCTCTTGCAGCCCTTTAGAGGGCGACTCGCAAGCGCTATATGAGGCCTCGCTTCATGGCCATGCCGATGTCGTTTTCCAATTGGTCTTGTTCTCGGATGCTAAGGCTAGGGGAAGTCGAGCACTGATCGCGGCTTGTAGGTCAGGTCATCTGGAAGTGGTCAAGCACCTTCTACCGTTTTCGTCCAAGATCCAATGCGCTCAGCGGGGATTTGAAGCTGCGGCAGAGCATAACCATGAGGCCGTTATCAAGTTCCTGATCGGGTCCGGGCTTCCCGATCCAGAGGATACGTACAGTTTAGGGTTGAACATTGCAGCTGCTAAGGGGTATGCCCCGTTGGTCCGAACTCTGCTTTGGGCCATTGTCCGAACCGGCTTTGCCCCGCGCAAGTTCGGCCAAGAGGCCTTGTTCGTTGCAGCGAAGAACGGTCATGCGGAGGTGGTGAAGTCAGTGTTGGAATTTGCCCACAAGTCTGCGTATCCCGAAGCGGCGCTATGCGCTGCATTGCTCGGAGCTCACGATGCGGTGGCCGATTTATTGGTTCGCCGGGTCAATCTCGATCACGTGCGTGAACTGATCTCAGACGAGGCCGTTGAGGCGACTCTTGATCGATCAATGGCGAGGGTTGGCGCTGCTATGCAGAACAAGGAGCTTCGGTTGAACGAGAAGGTTCGGGAGAGGGGATGTGAAAGTGCGGCGAGAGGTCTGCCCCCAAAGCCGCATCCTGCGCGCCGGCTGTGATGCAGCCTCCGCTGATCAGCCGACGACCAGGATTACAGGATCGGGCTTAGCCTTAGAAGTCGCGTGTATCTGATTACCTCATAGAACGTGCCATTGTTGACTCGCCTCAAGGCCATCCGTCGATTTTTATCCTTGTTAGACCGAGGGTGGCCCGGCGCGTAGGGCCAGCAAAGTGTGTTGTGAAGCGCTTGTAGGCGCGACTGGAAGCAGCCTGCAACGCTTAGCCGAGATGCTATGTCACTAGCTCTATCTGGGCGCAGCAAGATCGTAGCCACCTTCGGCAAGTTGCGGGCCGACCTTAGGCGGCCCTTCTCATGCACCTATATTTGGTGGCCATCCGCCTGCGTTCTATCTAACTCGAGCAGGAAAGGGCTGACTCTTGGCGCCACTGGTTGATTGCTCCGCCCAATCCCAGCGATGCCCGGCCTACGAAAGGGCAAGCAACCGTCACTGATTTGGCAGAACTGTGACTTCACCCCTTCAGCGCTTGTCCGTGGCTGCGTCAAAGCGCGTGTTGACCTGGGTCCAGTTGACCACTGGCCACCAGGCCTTGATGTAATCAGCGCGCTTGTTCTGGTAGTGCAGGTAGTAGGCGTGCTCCCAGACGTCCAACGCCAGCAGCGGCGTGCCACGTTCTGCTACCGCGTCCATCAGTGGATTGTCTTGGTTGGGCGTGGTGGTGATAGCAAGCGAGCCATCCGGCCTGAGGATCAGCCAAGCCCAGCCTGAGCCGAACACTTTGGTGGCGGCCTCGGTGAACTTGGTCTGGAACGCTTCCTGGGAACCGAAGGTCTGCACGAGTTTCGCCTTCAGCGCAGGTGAGGGACTGCCCCCTTTGCCCGCGGGCGACATCAGCGTCCAGAACAGGCTGTGGTTGTAATGGCCGCCGGCGTTGTTGCGGACCGCAGCGTCATAGCGCGAGACGCTGGCTTGGATATCTTCCAACGAAGTCGTGGCCAAGGCGGGGTAGTCCTTTACCTTGGCGTTGAGGTTGTTCACGTAGGCCCGGTGATGCCGATCGTGGTGGATGTCCATCGTCCGCGCGTCGATCGCCGGTTCCAAGGCGTTGTTGGCGTAAGGCAGCTCGGGCAACGAGAATGGAGCATTCTTCGACCCATTAGCCGAAGCCAGGTTGGCAGTGAGCAACAGGGTCGTCGCGAACAGCGAGGTGAGGGCGATTCGTCTCATCAATCATTCCTCCAAGCATTAGGAGCTGTGCTCCCGGAATACCCGTAATCCGGGTGATAGGAAGGGCCGCAGTCCGCATCAATTCAGGGGTCTAGTTGAGACGCGCCAGCCGTGGTTAACAACGAAATCAACGACCCCGACTAGCAGCAGCGAAAGTCCTACCAACGGGAACAGAAAGCCGCCCACGCACAGCAGCGCGAACACGATGGTCACGGTCCGCCGTTCCTTCGGTAGTGGCGGCACTCCAATTCCGCCAAGCGGCCGGCGCTTCCACCACATCACTGCGCCGCTGATGCACAGAAGCGCGATGCCAACGCAGGCAAGGATCAACAACAGTCGATTGAACGTGCCGTACTCCTGACCTAAGTGCACGTTGATGCCCCATTCGAGCCCGCGCCCCAACGCGCCGTAATCGGCATAGCCCATGTCCAGCAGCACTTGGCCGCTGTACTGGTCCAGGTGCACCACCCGCTGGTCGGACAGTTCTTCTGGGTACACCGAGGCGGTGTACACGCCCATCGGGCCACGCGGCAGCGACACGCTATAGCCAGGTGCGAGCGCAAGCGCAGTGAACCGCTGCACGGCTGCGTCGATGCCGATGGCGCCCAGCTGGGGTGACAGGTCGCCGAGTGCACCAGCCCCGTGTGCTTCGTGCCCGGTATGTTTGTCGGCAGGGCCGTGCCGACCATGTGGCGGGGCCGACACCGGCAGCTGCGCCTGTTCCATTGACCAGGTGGGTGCGGTGGTATCGGCTAGGCGTTGCTGGGACATTGGCACCTGCACCCGCACGCCGGCAGGGTAGCCATAGTCCTGCCCGTTGGCCCATGCGTTGACCTGCTTGCCCCATATCACCGACCACGGCATGCCGGTCATCGCAAGAAACAGCAGCACTAGTCCGACCCAGATGCCTGTCACCGCGTGCAGGTCGCGCCAGAACAGTCGCTGGGCCGGCCGGCCACGCACGGTAGTAATCCCACTCTTTTGCCCCCGTGGCCACCACAGGTAGACGCCAGTAAGAACAAGCAGGATGGACCAGCCAGCGGCGATCTCGATCAATGCGCTGGCGTAGTCGCCTAGGAGATCGAGGCTGTGCAACCGCCGCACGATGCCCGAGAACGTGCCCTTCTCCGGCAAGTGCCCAAGCACGCGTGCCGAACTGGGATCGACGTAATAGACCTCGCGCCGCCCGTCAGGTCCCAGCGTGCCGATCTCGACGCTACCATCGCTTCGCTCTGGCATGGTATATCGGAACGCTGTCCCCGCGGTGGCAGCGGTTACCGCGGCGATATGGGCGCTGGGGAGTGCAGGCGCACCCTGAGACGTCCCTGCCACCTTCAAGTCGCGGTGCACCCAGCGGTCGATGGGCTTTTGGTAGAGATAGACGGCGCCCGTCAGTGCCAGCCAGACGATGAAAGGCAGCACGAACAGCCCAGCATAGAAGTGCCACCGCCACACCGCGGGATAGAAACGCCGTCGTTCCGGCTGGCGTGCAGTTGGGGTGGCGTCCATGTCAGAGTTCCCGAGTCCAGCTCAGGTAAACCGCGCGGCCATCGCCTGGTGAGTATCCGGAAGAGCCGCTGTCGTACCAGGCATATACATAAAATCGGTCCGTGGCATTTTTCAGCTGCAAGGCAAGGCTGTTTCGCTCATCCAGACGGTAAGTCGCGCTCAGGTTCAACAGGGCGTAGCCGCCATAGCGGCCTAGTGTATTGGTGCGCTCAACGAAGTAGTCACCTTGGCCATTGCCCCAAGCACTGAAAGCCCAGTCGGCGTTGGGCGCATATTCCAAGCCTGCGCTGGCCAGCCAATTCGGCACGTTCTCGATCTGTCGACCACGGGTCTGCGGCGCACTCGGGTCCGGTGCCTCAATCACAGCCTTCTGCCGCGAGTAGGAAGCCCAAGCGCGCCACTGCTCATTTGCCTGCCATGTCACCTGGGCATCCCAGCCACGGCGAAGGGTTTCACCCACGTTGCTAACTTCATTGCTGCCCACTGCCCCGTTGACGCCAAGGACGGTTGCCACTTCGTCCGATGCGCGCTGTTCCCAGTAGGCCAAGCGGGTCTGTAGGCCTTGTACGGGAGTCCACTTGAGGCCGGTTTCCCACCCTTCGTTAATCGAGGGGGACAGGTTGCTGCTCTGAGCGCGGTAGGCGCCATTGCCACTGCCGATCTGGAATGTGCGGCCCCAGTTGGCATACGCGATCGTGGTCGCTCCTAGGTCATAGGACGCGCTCAACTTAGGCTGTTTGATCAGTCCGTAGCCATAGACCGGCGCACGTGTGGCGGCAGCCACGTTGAGGAAGTCGCCGTAGATTCGGTCCACGCGGTAGGCTGGCACGATCTTTAGTGCGTCGATCGGCCTGATCACGGCCTGCACGTAAGCGCCGCGGGTGTCGAGGTCAAAATCCCAATCGCGTAGCGTAGCTTGGCGTTCGCGCACCACGGTGCGATAGCGACGAGCCTTATTATCCTGCCATTGTCCATCTACGCCTGCGTCCAGCACGAACTCGGCAAGGGTCGTGGTAGGGCGCCAAGTGGTGTTGAGGATAAGCCCACGGTGGGTTTCGTCGTTGAAGCGCTCCTGCTGCGCGCCGCCAGCGGTAAAGGTTACCCAGCGCTGATTGCGGTAGTCATTCTGGTAGGCCTTTGCGTTCCAGCTCCAGTCAGTGCCTAGCTTGCCGTCGAGATGCAGCGCGGTCTGGACTGTCTCACGTTCGCTGCGGTCATCGCGGGCGTAATCGGGCGACTGCTTTGGATTGTCCCGCGCTTCCAAGTAGCTGAGGTAGCCGGCTTCCAGTGCGGTGTTCTTGTAATACCGGCTGGTGAGGCCAGCGCGCCATTGGCCGTTTGGGTCGGCATAGAACCACTTGCCGGCGAAGCTGCGCTGCGTGCCATTCGCGTGGTCGCGCTCACCGTCCGTGCCACGCCAACCAACGAAGTAGTTCTGCGACCAGGCACCAGTCTCAAATCCCTTCGCCAGTTGAATATCTTCGGTGCCGAAGCTGCCTACGGTCACGCTAAGCTGGCCATCGTTGCCGCCTCGGCGGGTGAGTACGTTAACGTCACCGGCGATAGCGTGCAGGCCGTACCGCGCGTCGTTGGTCCCGCGCACGATCTCCATCGCGCTGATATCCAGTGGGAAAACTGCATCCAGGTAAGGCATGCCGCCTGCGTTGTCGTTGCTTGGGATGCCATCAATCAGCAGCTTGACCGCATTGATGCGACCTTCGCCATTGAAACCGCGGAAAGAAAAGCGGCCGGCATCGGAGCCCATCTTGAATTGGGTGACCTGCACACCCGGTGCGTTCATTAGCAGCTCCCAGCTATGGTCGACCTTCTGCTGTTGCAGAAGATCGCCACCAATGATGTCCACAGAGGTGAATACGGAACGCGCTGAGAGCTCGCGTTCGGCAGCGGAGCGCGCCTGCACGGTGCCCAGGGTTAGCACGGTTCCGTCCTGAGCAGCTGCCAGTGATGGAGCTAGCGCGGTGCAGGCGATTGCGGCCACGATGGCTTCGGTAAGCAGGCGTGTAGAGAGAAGTTTTTTCATTTTCCACAACATCAATATGCCGCGGCCAGAGGAGGGCCGAGACAAGCAGAAGAGCCGGCGTTTGAGCCGGGTGTCAGTAGGGGAGGGCAGCTTCCAGGTCCGCGTCTATTTGCCCCAGGTCTATTGGGGAGCGAGAAAGACGTGCACTACCTAAAAGGCGCATTGCGCCTCAGGTCGCGGGCTGGATCAGCAGGTGAGGGCAGACGGTGGGCCGCGGGCCCCAAGCGTGCCCGGAGCACGGATGCGCCGTCTATCGACCAAGCCGAACAGGGCACGGAAGACCGCCGACCAGATGGCCATCGCCAAGAGCAGCGCCACGAGCAGGCTGATCATCCGCGCAGCGATCAGACAGTATTCGCAGTCCACGCCCATCTCGTGCTCGGCATGTGGGTCAGCTGACTTCTGAGATGGTGTTGTGTCAAAAGCTGCTGTATCCGAAGACTCCGACACCATTGGCATGGCGTGGTGAATGCCATGCCCCATGTGATGCGAATCAGCCGCCTTGGGTGCCATTGGTTCTACGTACGAATGATGCCTTGCATGTGTATCGGGTGCGTGTGTCGCACCGAGCGCCGGGTGCGCAATCGCCCGGCTAATCAATGGAGCGACAACCAATAGCAGCATCGATAGGCATGCCAAGGTGTGGGTCCAGCGGTGGAGGGCAAGGGGGCGCACAGCCCCGATATTAAGGGATGCGAAGAGGAGGCAGGCGCTAGCTGTCGCCAAATTGATCCTCCGCGACCATTTGTCGCACTTGCTTCCCTCTCTCACAATTCCACGCTGCACGGCTGTCTGTGGGTCGCACCAGGGCACACAAAAGCGGCGCGTCGTGGTGCCGAGTATGGGACACGCATGCAACTGTTGACTACCTACCAGGAGGTAGGTAAAGTGTGGTTTAGAGATTGGAACCTGAGGAGAACTAATGGCCCTTGGCACACGCGAAGCACTGATTCGGACTGCTGAGCAGCTGATGCGTACACGCGGCTACTCCGCGTTTAGCTACGCGGATCTGTCAGAGTCGGTGGGCATCCGAAAGGCAAGCATCCATCATCACTTTCCGACGAAGGAGGATCTAGGCAAGGCACTCGTGGAGGAGTACATCGAGCGCGTTCGAGTCGAACTGGGGCGGATTGAGATGCAGCACGGGCATGTCATCGGCCGCCTCGAAGCCTTCCTCCACATCTTCAGGTCGAGCGCCGACGGCGGTCTCCTCCCGCTTTGCGGCGCCCTAGCTGCCGAAATGTCGGCATTACCGCTGAGTTTGCAGCAGCTAACGCAACGCTTCTTCGGCATGCAGTTGAGCTGGCTCTCCAGAGCGCTAGAGCAAGGCATCGAGCGAAACGAGATTCCCGAAGGCAGCGGAGCCAAGCACAAAGCGTTCCTGCTGTTGAGCATCCTGGAGGGGTCTTGCTTTATCAACTGGGCGACCAAGGACGAAGATCCGTTGAGCCCTAGCGTTGTACGGCTCATCGTAGAGAACGCCTGAAAACGCCTACTGCTCTTCTCTCGTAGAGGGGAGCAGGTTTCTTTTTGTTAAAGAAACCTACCTACTACAAGGTAAGTAGGTGTCAACATATCAATGGAGATGGCAATGAAAACAGTGATGGTGGAAGTCTGGTCGGACTTCGTTTGCCCATGGTGCTGGGTTGCAAAGAAGCGGTTCGAGAAGGCAGTCAATTCGTTGGCCGGCCAGGTTCAGGTCGTAGTAACCAACAAAGCCTATCGACTCGCCAAGGGAATGAGGCCGATGGACTACAAGACCGCACTGCATCAGAAGTTGGGCGGTGCAGCCGGCGCTAATCGGATGATGGCCGCGGTCAGCACCAACGGGCTCCTTGAAGGCTTGGTCTACAACTTCGACACCATGCTTTTCGGAGACACGAGCGCTGCTCACGCATTGATCAAGAGCATTAGCTCGCCCGAGGTAGCCGAACTGATGGCCGAGCGTATCTACAAGGCTGCGACCACAGACGGGCTCAACATTTTCGACCAGGACGTGCTGGCGTCGTTGGCCAAAGAGGTGGGTGTGACCGATACCCTCTTTGAGTTCGATTCGGCACGCGTCTCCACCGAGATCGACCGCGATGAGCTGGAAGCGAGCCGCATCGCCAACGGTGTTCCTTTGTTCCTATTCAACGGCAAGGTCTTTGTCTCCGGCGCGCAGGAAGCAAACGTGTTCGAGCGGGCAATTCTGGATGCGGCACGAGAGATGCCCGAAGCGATTAGCGGCGCAAGCGAAGGCGAGAGCTGCGGCATCGACGGCTGCACGCGCTGATCAACCGGGTGCTTCGGCAGCCTATCCACCCATGTATCCCAATCAAGCCGCGCCCTCGGGCGCTCGGCAGATCCCTCGCGCGTAGCGCGCATTTAGAATTTAGAAAGGAACTATAAAATGTCCAACAAGCCCAATGGCATCGACGTCGCCGCTCTCCAGCATTTTGCGAAAGGTGTCTCTGAAGATGCATCCAAGCGCAATGCCCGCTTCAACGTGAAGACAAAGTGGCATGGACAGACCCGCTCGGTTGCGACGGTCAACCACTACTCCATGGCTGGCGTGAAGCACGAGCGCCACTTCGAGATTGCAGCGGATGAGCCGACCGAACTGCTCGGTCAGAATTCGGCTCCCAATCCGCAGGAGCTGCTCATGGCAGCCCTCAATGCCTGCTTGACCGTGGGCTACGTCGTCAACGCCGCAGCCATGGGCATCACGGTGCACAGCTTGGAAATCGAGACCGACGGCGAGCTGGACCTGCGCGGGTTCCTCGGTCTGGATGACAGCGTGAACCCCGGCTACGACGAAGTCAGCTACGTGGTTCGCCTGCACGCGGATGCCTCGCGCGAGCGTCTGGAAGAGCTGCACCAGGTTGTGACGAAGACCTCGGTGAACCGCGCCAACTTCTCCAAGGCCATTCGCATGGTTTCCACACTGGAAGTTCTGGAGGACTAAGCCCTCCGGAGAGCCTTTTCCCACCCCCACATTTGCAACAGCAGCCCCAAATCGAGGCTGTGCTCCCAATCTAGAGGCCCATCATGCGCAAGCTGTTTACCCCCTTCGACCTATCAGGCCTTCAGTTGACCAACCGCGTCGTCATGGCCCCGATGACCCGCACCCGCACGCCGGAGAACATCCCCAGCGAGCTGACTGCGCTCTACTACGGTCAGCGCGCCTCGGCCGGCCTGATCATCACTGAGGGCCTTCCCGTCTCCGACGAGGGCCGTGGATATCTGTATACCCCCGGTCTCTACACCGATGAGCAGACCGAAGGCTGGCGTAAAGTCACAGATGCGGTGCATGCCAATGGCGGCAAGATCTTTGCCCAGCTCTGGCACGTCGGTAGGCTGTCGCACGTCTCGCTGCAGCCGGGCAACGTCGCGCCGGTCTCGTCGGGTGACGTGCCGGCGACCACCACGATGGTCTATGCGTGGGTCGAACCTGGCAAGGAAGGGCCGGTGCTGCCGAGCAAGCCGCGCGCCCTCACTACCGATGAGGTCAAGCGTGTCATTCAGGACTTCGCCTCTTCTGCGCGTCGTGCCATGGATGCTGGCTTCGATGGCGTCGAACTTATGGCCGCCAACGCGTTCTTGTTCGACCAGTTCCTAAGCAGCAAGCTCAATACCCGCACCGACCAGTATGGTGGATCGATCGAGAACCGTCAGCGCCTGCTGCTGGAGACCATCGACGCGGTCGCGGCTGAAATTGGCGGCGAGAAGGTGGGCGTTCGCGTCTCCCCGTTTGGTCGCATCTACGACATGGAGGCCTTCGAAGGTGAAGTCGAAGCTTGGGCAAGCATGGCCTCGGCGCTGAACGAGCGGACCCTGGCGTTCGTGCACCTGAACTACCAGACCACGATCTCGGCAGCGGGCACGCCTGCCGGCTTTGGCGCGGCGTTCCGGAAGGCTTACCAGGGCACGCTGATCGGTGCAGGCGGGTTCACCCAGGAGCTGGCCGAGGCGGAACTGGCCAAGGGCGAGCTCGACCTGATTGCGTTCGGCACCAACTTTATCTCCAACCCCGACCTGGTGGAGCGGATGAAGAACGGCTGGCCGCTGGCAAAGCCTGATCCGTCGACCTTCTACGGCGTGATCGGGGCAAAGGGCTACACCGACTATCCGACCTACGATGGCGCTCGCGCCGACGCAGCAGTCGTCTGATCAACCACCCCGCGCGTGCGGGCCACAGATGAGGTGTGACATGGCAACCCGTAGCACAACGACTTTCGACTTCGAGTCCGACGTCCTTGAAAGCAAGACGCCGGTGCTGGTGGACTTCTGGGCCCCGTGGTGCCCACCTTGCCGAGCCATCGCGCCTTTCTTGGAAGAGATATCCGATGAGCTTGAAGGCAAGCTCCAGGTGGTCAAGGTCGATATCGATCAGAACCCGGAATTGGCTCAGCGATATGGGGTGCGGTCCATCCCCACCTTGAAAGTGTTCGTGGATGGCAAGGTCGCCAAGGAGATCGTCGGCGCGATGCCTAAGCAGGCTTTGCACGAGCAGATCGCTCCGTTCGTAAAGGGCGAGTAAGCCATGACCAAGCGGGCGCCCTCTGTGGGGCGCCCGCCTAGCAAAGAAGGTGAAGCGATGAACACGTCCGTGCCTTCATGGGCTGGGAAGGTGGAAGAAGTGAACGCCATGGGATTCAACCGCATTGCGCGCTCCACAGCCGATCCTCTTCTGCTCTACATAGGGGCACCATGGTGTCCTCCCTGCAAGACGATGGAGCCTGCTTTCGCTACCGCCGCCGAGGCAATGGGCACAAAGGCCCGGTTCCTCAAGGTGAATGCAGCGACGGATCCGCAGCTGTTGGACTCGTTGAAGGTCGCTGCTGTGCCGATGCTCCTGATGTATGACGAGCAAGGTCAAGAAGTAGGCCGGCTCCTGGGCTCGTTGTCCGCACCGCGTATCGCGCAGTGGGCTCAGAAGCGACTCGATAGCGCACGCCAATAGTCGACAACCGAATACTCCCAAATGTTTGAATCAGCCGTTCACAAGTTGAGGTCGATTCATTCTCCGCCGATCGTGCTGCAATCCACTGCAATGCACTGGCGAAAAGAGGTATCAGATGACTCGTATCAAGGTTGATGTTGCAATCATTGGCGCCGGCAGTGCTGGCATGACGGCCTACCGCGCGGCCAAAGCGCATACCGACAGCCTTGTGGTGATTGAAGGTGGCGTCTATGGCACCACCTGTGCCAGGGTTGGCTGCATGCCAAGCAAGCTGCTCATCAGTGCCGCAGATGCTGCTCATACGCTGACGTTGGCGCCGAGCTTTGGCGTCATGCCTGGAGCAATCAAGGTCGACGGACGGGAAGTAATGGCTCGGGTGCGCCGCGAGCGCGATCGCTTCGTCGGCTTCGTTGTGGAGTCGGTAGAAGCGTGGCCGGAGGAACACCGGCTGCGCGGCAAGGCGACGTTCCTCTCCGCTCATGAGCTTCTGGTCGGATCATCTACCATCGTCGAAGCTGATCGCATCGTTGTAGCGACAGGGTCCAGCCCCTTCGTTCCGGAGGGATGGCGTGAGGCGCTGGGCGACAGGCTTCTTGTGAACGATGACGTTTTTGAGTGGACTGATCTGCCCAGCTCAGTGGCCGTTGTTGGCAGCGGGGTCATCGGCCTTGAGTTGGCACAGGCCCTGCATCGCCTTGGAGTGACGGTTCGCCTTTACGGTCGCAGTCGCTTCATCGGACCGCTGAGCGACCCAGTGGTTGCGGCGGAGGCCACGCGCATCTTCTCTGAAGAAGTTCCTGTGAGCCTGGGCGCAAAGGTCACACCCTCGCTCACGGAGGATGGTCGCGTATTAGTGGTCTCCGAGAATTCTGAGGGTGTTCGCAGCACCGAGACATTCGACTTCTTGATTGCCGCGACAGGTCGTAAGCCCAACATGCTCGGAATCGGCTTGGACAAAGCCGGTATCGGTTTGGACAGCTACGGGCTGCCCATCGTCGACCGCGCTACCGGTCAGAGCACCTGCCCGCACATCTTCGTTGCCGGGGATGCCAATGGGATGGCCGATATCCTTCATGAGGCCGCAGACGACGGCCGCATCGCAGGCGACAACGCGGGCCGCTATCCAAACGAGCGCCCACGCCCGCGCAGGGCGCCTCTGGGGATCGTATTTTCCAACCCCCAGATCACGATGGCAGGCGCTACCTTCCGGCAGTTGACCGAGAGTGGCGCCACGTTTGAGGTTGGAGAGGCATCGTTCGTTGATCAGGGGCGCAGCCGGGTCATGCTGGAGAACCACGGAGTAATCCGTGTCTACGCCGACAGCGCCACAGGAACCTTCTTGGGTGCAGAGATGGTCGGCCCATCGGCCGAACACATTGGCCACCTGCTGTCGTGGAGCGTTCAGCGGCGAGATACCGTCCAGCAGATGATCGACAGCCCGTTCTATCACCCAGTCGTCGAGGAGGGAGTGCGGACGGCGTTGCGTCAAATACAGCGCAAGCTGGTCATCCCGCCGCCGGCGCCGGAAAGCTGCTTGGACTGCCTTCCAGGCGCGTAGGTTGGAGTCGCGGTCACAGTAGGGGCGCAAGCAGATCGTTATGGGACCTATACGTGCTGTTAGACATGATTGGGCGAGGATCGCTGTCCAGCGCCCACCGAAGGCGGTATCCATCCCCTGGCTGTGCTGATGGCTTCGGTTCCCAACGTTCGGCACACATTTTGAATATGAATATTGAGGATGTTCGTGCCGGACTCGGTGGCTAACCCGAGAGTTTCTCAACTAATGCTCCGGCAGTGACCCATCTCCCTTCCGTGCTAGGGTAAGGCAGTTCGGATCAGCCATAGTTGGCCAAACGCCCACGAGACCGATCAGTCGATCGATGCTCGTGGGCGTCAACGAAGATCAGCCGAGAGTTTCACCAAGCCACTGTTCCACGCTCCTCGGCGCGATACCAAACAACGTCTGCGCACTGGTGTCGTGAGGGATCGTATTGGTCGGACTGCTTTGCAGCGCGCCGTAGAAGGCGGCAATGGCAGCGGACGCAGGACCGATCAGGGGTTCAATCATCGCCCCGAATGCTTGGGGCGTGATGCTCTCAAAGGCGACATCGCGCCCCAGGTGGCGCTGGAAGCCTGTTGCGACATCTTTCCCGATCAGCCCTGGCAGCTGGCCAACTCCCACAACGCCACTGACCGACGTCTGCTCGAAGAGACGCTCAGCAACCTCGGCTACGTCCAAGTGTGAGCTCCAGGATACCGGTTGGTCCGACCGGAGCGGGTACCGCAGCACCCCCTCAGTCTGTGTTGGCCCGAAGACCATCGGCAGCAGTAGGTTTTCCAAGTAAAGGCGCGGTGCGACGACGGCATACGAAACGCCGGTGCTGCGAACACCCTCAATCAAGATTGCCATCGCCGAATCAGCCGGGGCCTGCAATGGCGAGTCAGGCTCATCGACAATGATACCGCTGGTGGAGATTACCACCCGCCCGGGCTTGGCCAGGTCAACCGCTCGGGCAATGTTGCGTGCGTAGGTTACACGGCTGCCCTCGTCTGTCTGAGGCAGGTGAATGAACACCCCATCCGCACCACGGTAAGCCTCAACCAGAGATTCCACGGATGCATTGTCAATGCGAACGGTCTGTGTTGCAGCCAGTGCCTCGGATGCGCGCACTGCACCGACGGCGTTTTTTCCGGCCGCCGAGAGGCGCTTGAGTAGCGGTCCGCCTTGAGCGCCGGAGGCACCATGAATGATATAGGTCATCGTCTTCTTCTTCGTCAGGCCTTGAGGAGGCGGGTGGGCAAGCATCGAATCGAGCGCGGGTGAAGAATGCTATGGGAACGCGCGGTGAAGATGCTATTCTCGGCCAAAGAGCGCAGGGTTTCACGGTCAATATGTCCATTTCTATTGTCATTATTGGACACGAAAGGCGGGATGCCGATGGCTAAAAGGAGGGAGCAGCGCGGCATGGATATCGGGCAGCTGCCTTATCATCCCCAAGCCGGCTATGGGCTGGACTTGGAGATCCTTGCCTTCTCCGAGCTACGTCGTCGTGCGGGCGCTGAAATGCTCGAGTTGGCGCACCGTTATGAGTTCTACACCCTCGTCGGTGTCACCGAAGGGGCCTGTACTCACCGTATTGATTTCGAATTTGTGCAATGTGCACCCAATACGGTGCTCGCGTTGACGCCGGGGATGGCGCACAGCTTTGGCCCGCCAACCGATTGGGAGGGCTGGATTGTTGCGTTTCGTCCAGAGTTTGCCTGGCCCACGGCCTGCCCAGGTGCGGAAAAGAGTTGCCGCATACTTGAAGGACTGGGGAGCGTGATACGACTGACGGCGAAAGAGATGCGGGTCGTCACCGGATGCATCATGCAGATGCAGGACGACGCAGGCCTCGATGACTCACCCCAAAGCGTGCATGCGTTGCTACGCCATCAACTCCATACTGCACTGACGCGGATCCGCATGGCAGATGAGCGCGGCGATGGGCGGGTGAAGCTCCCTCGTCCAGCTGGAAGTAGATTCAGAGAATTCGAGCGACTGGTTGAAGAGAAGCACAGGGATTGGCATCAGGTCTCCAGCTACGCAAAGGCCATGGGATGTGCTGAAAGGACGCTGACGAGAGCGACGCTTGACGCTGCAGGCATGAACCCCAAGGCTTTCATCGCCGCGCGGCTGGCACTCGAAGCCAAGCGCTTGCTGACGCATACGGAGTTGAAGGTGCTTGAAGTCGCTGAACAACTGTGTTTCAGCGACACCCCCAATTTCATCAAGTTCTTCCAGCGCGAGGTGGGCTGTACACCTGCAACGTTCCGTCAACGTCAGACGCAGGCCGCGTAGACGTATCCATTGGCAGATGCAGTAGGTCCACTCGCCGTAAGGAGGCGCCTGCATATTGCAGGCGCTCCGGTGCGGCTTAGACGACTTTGCAGCGTCCCGCCAGGCCAGACAACGCGATATCGCTGATCAGCGCCGTTGGCGCAGCGCAGCCTGCGCCGAGGATTGTCACATCAAGCCCAGCTGCCTCGGGCGACAGCGCCGTGTGCGTGATGCAGTGTTGGGTCATCATGCCGACTAGACGAATGTCGGAGACATTCTGGGCGGCCAGGGTTTGGCCCAGCGGTGTGCCAAGAAAGCTGTCGGCTTGCTGTTTCTCGATCACTACGCAGCCGTTCAGTGCCTCAGCGATGGCCGGGTGCAACTCGGCACCCACCGTGCCTTTAGCCAAAAAAGGACCGTCGCTGGGCGTGAAGTGCTGGATACCTATCACCACCTCACCGGCCTGCTTGGCTTGCGCGATGGCGTCCAACGCTGCCGACAAAGCCTGCTCGCTGTTCTCAAGCGTGAGGCGGCCGCCGGGGAAGTAGTCGTTCTGGATATCCACGACAATCAGTGCAGTCTTCATGGTGTGTTCCTTTAAAAAGTGATGGTTTCGCCGTCTTCCGGGATCAGCACGCTGTCCTGGATGGACTTCTCGACGGTGTAACGGCGAAGATCAGCGCGGGAAACGGTCATGTGATTCACCGCATCCATATGCACGGCGACGATCTTTGCCTTGGGGGCCAATGCATGGACACGAGAGGTGTCATCAACGCCCATGATGATGCCGGTGTCGAAACCTTTGACCCGCGCGTCGCCCGTGTTCAACACGATGACATCCGGGGTATAGCGCTTGATCGCATCCTGCACGTCGCCGGTCCAGACGGTGTCACCAGCCAGATAAATGGTCGGTTCACCGGCTTTCTCAAAGACAAAGCCGGTCACACTGCCCAGCAGCGTCGCAAGCGGCTCCACCTTGAACATTGCATCCGAGCCATGTTGGGCAGCAACACGCGAGATCTTCACGCCACCAAACATTTCGTGGGCTGGAAGAATCCGGACATCTTCAAACCCCTTACCGCGAAGCTGGGCAGCGTCGGCCTCGTTCTGAACGAACATGGTCATCTGACGCGGTATCAGCGTCTCTGCGGCCGGGTCCCAGTGATCCAAGTGGGTGTGCGTCAACAGCACTGCATCCACGTCCTTGAGCACCTGAGCCACATCGAACGGGAGCTCGACAGTCGGGTTGCGCAGTTCGCTGCGATAGGTGTCCGGGAAGCCGGGGTAGGCCCCTTTGGTGGCCAGCATCGGATCAACCAAGAGCACCGTGTCGCCATAGGCGATCTTTGCCGTGGCGTTTCGGATCTGTTGGATAGACGTGGTGCTCGGCGGGTTGCCTGCGGCGTGTGCATTGGTCTGGAGGCCCAGGGCCAGCAGGGTTGCGACGGCGAGTGACATCATTTTCATGGCGCAATCTCTGTGTGAATGTGTAAGACAGAGCTTGACAGTTCCGTGGTGATTGCAATACTGGCCCGCGGGACTAACATCGATTAGATCAGGCCATGATCAACCGTTGCGCAACAGAACCAGTTCACCGCCCTATTGAGGTGGTAGTCGTTGCCCCTCGGGGGATCAGCGCCTTTCACCTGTCCGTGCCGCTGATGATCTTCGACATCCACTCGGAGGAGCGCGCCTTGTTCAATGTCCGCATTGCTGCTGAGGAGCCCTTGGTAACCCTGAGCGGGGGGCAGGTGGGAGTGAGCGCCAGCGGGGGCTTGGAACTGCTGGACGAAGCAGAGGTGGTCATCATTCCAGGGTGGGCGGATCTGGGAAATGCGCCCAGCAACGAGTTGAAAAGCAAGCTCATCGCGGCGAATCGTCGTGGGGCGCATGTGGTGGGGCTCTGCTACGGCGCCTACGCATTGGCCTATGCCGGGCTACTGGATGGACGCCTAGCTTCGACCCACTGGCTTGCCGAGGACGACTTTCATAGACGCTTTCCCCGCGTGAAGCTCGACATGAACGCGCTTTATGTTGACGAAGAGCGCGTGGTGACCTCTGCTGGGACCGGTGCGGCGCTGGATTGCTGCATGTATCTGGTCAGGAAACTCTGCGGTGCGCGGGAGGCCAACAAAATCGCGCGCCTGATGGTCCTGCCACCCCATCGTGAGGGAGGTCAGTCCCAATACATTGAGCAGCCGGTTCCCGCCTCGCCGCAGGATGCTCTGTTGAGCGCGTTGCTCGACCACATGCGTGAGAATCTGCAAGCGGATCATTCGCTCGATGAACTGGCCAGCCGGGTAGCCATGAGCAGGCGGTCGTTCACCCGGAGATTCCACAAGGCCACTGGCATGACAGTGGGCGCTTGGCTGGATGTCGAGCGCTTGCGACGTGCGAAAGAGTTGCTTGAATCTACCGATCTTTCGGTTGAAAAGGTGGCAGAACAATCTGGGTATCGCACGGCTGTGGCGTTTCGCCAGAGCTTCAACCGGGCATTTCATATCAGCCCGCGCGGGTGGAGGCGGACGTTCTCACTGGAGAATTAAAGGTTCTGATTCCGGGCGCAGATTGCCTAAACCGCGCGATGGCTTGAAAAGAGGGGAGGGAGGCCTCGATGTATGGACATTCGCTGGCCGAGGCGCTTCAGCCTTCAGTGGGCCCTGCGGTCACAGTCCTGTTGCCGTGGTCATTGCTTCGCTGAGCGGGGGTGGTGCAGAGTCCCATGGATAAGCATGCCGGCAACCATCGCAGCTGCGAACACGAGTGCGAACGGTTGACCCGTCGCCAACAGGGCGACGGCCGGGCCAGGACATACGCCCGCCAATCCCCAACCAATGCCGAACACTGCCGCACCGAGCACCAGGTTGCGATCGATGTCTCGGCGCTGCGGGACATGTAGCGCAGCAGCAAACAGTGGGGCATTGCGCGCACGCGCCCAACGATATGCGATGACAGAGGGGATCAGTGCGCCGATCATGACAAGCGCCAGCGAAGGATCCCACGCGCCCGTGACGTCAAGAAAGGCGATCACGCGCGCGGGGTTCGCCATGTCTGAGACGATAAGGCCGAGGCCAAACAACGAGCCGCACAGAAAGGCCATCAGTCGGATCATGTCCCAGCTCCGACGATGAAGCGCACAAGCGCCACAGTGGCCATTCCCATAAGCATGAAGGCGACGGTCGCAACCATGGAGCGCGGCGAAAGTCTAGCCAAGCCGCAGACGCCATGGCCGCTCGTGCACCCCGAGCCCAGGCGCGTTCCATACCCAACCAGCAGTCCGCCCAGAATCAGTAGCGGTGTAGTCGAGCTTGAAAGCGAGGGCAGCGAAATGGGTTTGACCGCCAGTGCTACACCCGATGTCACAAACAGTCCCGCCAGGAACAGGGCAGCTAATGAGCGATCTCCACCTGCCGGAAGGCCGAGGGTATTAGCAATCAGGCCGGAGATGCCGGCAATTCGGCCGGTGAACACCAGGTATGCGCCTGCGGCTGTGCCAATCATCAGGCCGCCGATGAGCGGCCAGTACCACGCTAAAGGGGTCAGCATCATGGCGAGTCTACCGGTAGCTTTAGAAAGCAAACTCTGGTGTCGTCCCGTACGAACCGATGACCCGCAAGTCGGTCGGCGGGTGCCTCGCGCCCGCTGCCAAGAGCCCTATTTAAAGCAGAATCCAAAGCGACAGGGGTGTTCACGGTTAGCTCTTAACGAGGAAGGGGAGAGCTTAAGGTTTCATAATTGCGGAAACTATGCAACTATCGGCACATCTCTTCCCTTGGTCAGACCGCCATGCGGCGTTCGGGCTAGGCTCTACGGCTTCCTATGGTCTCTACTTGTGAAAAACTCCTCCCTTACCGCCGCTGACCTCGCTGACATGAAGGAACGGGTCCCAGAGGTTGCCGAGCTGCTTCGCTTCATGGCCACGCCGTCGCGCCTGCTGTTGCTCTGCCAGCTCTCTCAAGGGGAGTCGACTGTGGGTGGTTTGGAGGAGGCAACTGGTATCCGGCAGCCGGCGCTTTCCCAACAACTGGCGGAGCTACGGCAGCGGGACCTAGTCACCACCCGGCGTGAGTCCCGGTCGATCTTCTACCGGTTGGCGGACCCACGTGTGGCCGCCCTGTTGACCGCCATGCATGAGATCTTCTGCACCGATACCTCGGTGCCTGAGAGCCGGTAGTCGCATTGGACTGTTCCGGCAACCGGTTGCAGTTGGCCTTGAAGAGCGAGGCGATCATGTGCGTTGCGCTATGGGTATCTTGTCAATCAACTCTGGCCAGGCGCCGTGTCCGGCAAGTCAAGGGAAACCGAACTTGGTGTCCGCGCCTCTAAGGCCAACAGACGCAGGGGCTTCCACGACCTGATGCGAGAGTTTGCTCTGAGGAGAACGCTTCTTCGGCGTCGTCATCTGCCCTGTCGGGCTTCTCGCAATAAGAGGCATGGAGCCAGGGCACGTTGCTGGGCCATACTTCGCACAGAGCCGGGACTGGCGTTGGGTGACGGGAGGCTCATGTTCATGACACTGATTAGCAATCAAGACAGTTTGGAAGAGGGGTTCATTCGGTCGGCCCTAGAGATCATTGCCAACCCTGGCAAAAGATCGTCCGTTGTAGCGCGATCAGATCATCAAACGGTCCGCCAGCTCTTGGATCAGGCGCCAAGGGCCACACTCTTCACGCAGTCAATGGCCGAGTTCTATTTGGCCATCCCACGGCGACAGTTCGAGGCTCTAAAACGCGCACATTCCAACCCGTTCGCCAAGAGTGTTGGCCGGCCCAAGATGATCAGCAAGGGCAACCTCCTGACCTGGTTCGGGCTGGTCAACAAGTCTGTGCATGCCGTGCCTGAAAAATTGGAAGGGCGTCTTGGCAGAACGGCAAACGGGACGCCCTTCATCGTGATGCGCGACAAGCATAAGAAGATCAATCGCATCATCTCGCATGCCGGCATCACAACCCTTGATCTAGACGCGATAGAAGAGGCCTTCGCCCGTGGCGCCAAGATCGCCGCGCTTGGCGTTGATCAAGCATTGACTCTGCCTTGGGCTAACCTTCGCGAGAAGCGGTTATGGCGACAGGCCTACCGAATCCATATCGACCGAGCTCATGCAGAAACAGTGGCGCTCTTGGATAGGCAGGAGCTCGATGAAGCAACGGTCATATCACCTGAATCGATCGTCAGCTAGTCGGTACGGGCTCGTACTCGATGGTCCAAGCAACTCACTGTAACTTTGTTTCCGAAGCCGAGCAGGGTGCTCGGTAAGGAGAAGTCCCATGAAGTACGAAGTCGAGTTCAATGGTCTGGCGCAGTGCGCGCACTATTTGGAAGTCGAAGCTGAAAGTCCGGAAGACGCCTTGAGGATGGCCAAGGTGGCGGTCCTGTCGGATGCGTCATTTGCCATCGAGGAGTGGGTGAATGAGCCCACGATCGAGAGCTTGAGCGAAGAAGGCATGCTCATCGCAAGCAACTACGAGTTGGACATCGCGAACGTGGAAGATTACGAATGACGGAGAGGGCTCTTACCCGCATCGGTCCCAAGGGTTGAATTGAAAGCCTTTGCCGTGCATGTCCTCGCGTTGCGGCTCTCTTTTTCCGGCAGGTCGCAGCTTTCAGGGGGGCGCTGGAGCACACGTTGACAGTTAGGGACGTTAAGTTAACGTGGATGAATGGATCAAGCTTCGAATTCCGACAGATCGGCGACTCCGTCTGATCTTGAGCAAGGCCAAGACGAGGAACAACGCCGCCGTCTGTTGATTGCAGTGGTGAGGGGCGACTGTTCTGCTGTGAGGCTGGCGCTGGCATCTCTGTCGGATGGGAGGAGCGCGCAGCATGCGTTGAGAGTGGCCGCAGGTCTGGGCCATGCCAATATTGCCTCGATGATCATTCAAAGTGCTCTTCCCGATGCGGCCGATGCCCTGGACGGGGCGTTGGCGGCAGCGATCAAGGAGAGTCAGATCGCGACCGGACGCCAATTGCTTTTCGAGGCATCCCGGTTCGCTGAGCGACCTGCGTTGGTGAAATCACTTTATGCCGCTGGAAGTGTCGGGGCTGTGGATTTCATCGATGATATCATGTTGGCGTATCGTCCGCCCAACAAGTCGCTTGTCTCCGCGTTTCGTGTCGCGCTGCTCGAGAAGGGGTGGCCGGCTGCCGTGCATATCTTCGATGGGGGCGATACGAGGCTATTTGATCGGTGGATAACGGAGACCGATCGGAGTTGCATGGATGCGTACCGAGCACTTCGGCAGTCCGATGCTGTTCGGGAAGAGTTGGATCATTGCACCAAGCCTCTAGTAATAGGGCACAAGCTGCCACAGCGGAGAATTTGAACGGGTCCCAAAAGACGCGTGAGAGGGGCTGCCAGCACTCCTATTACAAGGAGCCGAGGCCGCGCTGGCTCCGCTCTGGTTGACTATGCGGATCGCTGACAGCGCTTCCCTCGAGCGCTGCAGTTGAGGTCACACACTCCCATCGGTACCGTGACGACCGCCCAACAGCCACCTGGGTTGCCTTGAGTCAGTGTCCGCGACGAGCGCCTCCGGCGGGAGGCTTAAGGGTGTCCGTTTTTATGCCAACTCGCCAATCCAGCCATGCTCCGCACTTCAGCAGCATGACGAGCCTATAGCGGCTTCTGCCGGACGGGGCGTCAGTCTGTATTGAGGGCTGTGGCAGGGAACGAGCAAGAGCACGGATTGCAAAAGCGCGCCTGAGTGCGTCGAAAAGCATGAGACAGGTCCACGCCAGAAACGCTGAGGCAAATAAGAAGGTCAGGCGTTGTTCGCGAACTGACTTCATCAGTTCCGCGGACGTTCTCGGATCTGCCCAGATGTCACAGAGGATATCTGGGTCGGCTGGGCGAAATCCACCCGCGCCTTGGTCTTCGTAATTTACTTTCGAGGTATCCGCGCAGGACGCCACGGAGAGGATCGGGCGCTCTCCTGATAGGGCAGGCTTGGCAATCTGTGCTTGGTCCTTCCCGAGCCAAAGCCAAGTTCCGGTGGTATTGAGTGAGACGAGTAGCCTCTGCTCGGTTGCACCGTACGCGAGGATCCACGTGAGCCAGAAGCACGCAAAGAGCATCAGGCCGCAAAGGGCAAGACCCATTCCGCGCGGGCGTTTCTTTTCGATGACCGTAAAGCTATCAAGATCGAACGCACTGCCTGCCAAGCCAACTAGGTCAAGCGGCACGTTACGCGCTTGTGCCTTCCCGATGATCTTCTTAGCATCCACCAGCGTTCGGGCAGGGATTCCGTAAGTGAGCCGAAAAACCGCAAGAGCAGAGTAGTCCGAGAGATTTTTCTTAACGAAAGGGTCCTGGATGTCGTCCCGGCTAATGAACAACCTCAGCAAGCGATTGTTCAATGGGTGCAGCGAACCGGCTCGCCAGCAAATATGTAGCGCTGCCGCGACTAACCCAAGCACCGAAAACCACTCTGGTGCTCCAGAGTAAATACTATCCCAATTCATCCTAACGCCCTGTTTGTTCTGCGATTGGAAGGCTTTAGCTCCTCCCGCTATCGGCACAGGCCAGGCGGAACTTTAGATCGTTTTCGGGGAGGCGACTGGGGGCGTGGACCGCGGTGGTCCGGAGAAGGCGATCGTCTTGGCTAGCGTTTTGTGCATGAGAAAGAGCTTGCCATAGGCCTATGTCCGCCTTTGGCCTTTTCACTTTGGCTCCCCCAGATGAGTGCTTTCTCAACGTGCTCTTCCACGGGTTTCAGTTGGTCGCCAACCGCGCTGATACCAGCTAGTAAGAGGACGGAGGCGGATCCGGGTGGACAGCTAAGTTAGCTGGGCGATAGTCTCCGTCTTTTGATCAGTGGCGATCCTATGAGCATTCTCAATGTATTGCTGCGCCCCGACCAACTCCTTGTTGCGGTCGATACGTGGGCCGAGGACGCGCTGACGCATAAGTCATCGGTGGGCGCCAAGCTGCTGCTCATCCCTCAGCACAACCTGGTGCTGGCCAGTCGCGGCTCCGCTCAGTTTTTTTTGAAGATCTACGAACTTTGCCTTCAGGCGAGCTTCCGCGCCGATTTCACCATGGAGCAGCTCATGGCTGAGCTGGGGCCGGCCATGGATCACCTTTGGCCGAACTACCTTCAGGCGGCCGCGGAGGCGGGCCTGACGCGCCATATCCTTCACAGCGAGCTTGTTCTGGGCGGCTGGTCACCGAAGAATGGCCGGATGGTGGCCACGGCCTATGCCAAGGATGCGGGCGGTGGTGCTGCACGGGTGCAGCCATTGGATGGCGGCGTGGCATCGCCTGGGGAGCCGTTGCGTGGGCGTAAGGACAGCTTCGAACTTGAGGCGGTCCTGGAAGCTGGCCGGCTGCAGGCGACCTATCTCAATAGCAGCGTGGGTCGGACTGTTGCCGGCGGACGCCTGCTGGTCGCCGTCTTGCAGAAGGGGCAGACGTCAATCACGGACGTGGCTGCGCTCTGACCGGGAGTGCGCCTCCCATCTAACCAATGCCATCAGTGCGACCGGCGCGGGGTCTGTTGGCATTCACAACGACTCCGGAACCGTCGTGTTTGGCCCACGGCACTCCGGGCGTCACGGGCGGTGACCTCGGCTTGAACAGCCTAGCCGCTGGCACTTTCGACCTTCAGTCCGGGAGCTCGCTGCGGGTAAGCGTCGGACAAGATGCGGCGACGGCTATCCACTCGGATGCAAGCAAGTTCGCTGGCACCGCGAGTTCGCCGTTGCGCGTCTCAGCAGGCGGCTCAACGGGCACCGACGTCTTCCTCGCCGATGGGGCGGTCTTCAACCACACGGGTACCATCGCCGCCAGTCGGCACAGGAATGGCGGTGCAAAAAGTTCGGCGCAAGTCTAAGACGGGCGTCTTGCTCGCCTGCGCGAATGGCGTAAGGGGCGTCTGGGTACAACCAAGCCGCGATAGCAATGACCCGGTGCAGATCAATGCGCACAGTGCTTGCGACGTCCTCCGAGGCGGTAAAAGCGCGCCAGTGACTGCGATAGCAGTCAGCCTGTAGCCGTGGATTCAAGCTGGTCGGTCAACAAGCGAGTCAGGTTGCGGCGCGCAAAGTAACCCTGCAATTGTCGGGCTTTGATGGTTCTTGCTCTCAGTCGAGCCTGACCACCTTCGCGGTGCTTAATGCAATAGCAGCGCGAAGCCCCACACAGCTCTGCTTGGCTCGCGGTGACCGTCACCACGGTCACTTCCAGACTGGTGAAGGCGGTCTCGGCGACGATGTCCGGGTTCTCGGTGCTGGCGCGCTCGATTAGGGTCCGGAATCGCCCCAGGTCTCGTTCGCCACCACTGCTGAGCGCCCCGACGTTAGTCGCACGTCGGACATCACCATCGTCACCGGGAACAGCTTGGCTCCAGCGCTCTGTGCGTTCGGGAATGACCGCGCGCACGACCTTGCCATTTGGCTCAATCATGTCAATGACCACATCGAGCAAGTAGACCGGTTCCAGCCCCAAGTTGGTCACGAAGCAGTGCGCATCCAAGTCCTTACCCGCGCCCGACGTGATCAGGATGGAGGGTCGCTGCTGCCGGCGGTAGCTGCGTAGGAAGAAGCTCAGGTAGACGACCCAGATCAAGGCTGTCACGCAGGTCATAGCTGCGGTTATCAGTGGCGCGAAGTGGAGCAGGCTCTGAAGCACGTTGAGGTTGATCCCATCGGTCGACGCATGTAAGCACGCTGTTGGCCATATTCGCCCTTAAACCGCTTTCATCCCGTGAAGCGCTTGGTTCCAGCGGGCTTGGCTCCAACAATCTATGAACAGGTGGACTGTCTGGCGCAGCCACAACTTCTAAGGGCGTGCGTAGAGATCCCCTTGCCGCCTCGCAGGGCGCGAGCAGCCGCCTAATTTTGACGTGACCTTTGCACTGGGTGCGCATACTTTTCCTCCATTGCTCCAGAGGAGAACGGCAATGACCAACCCGTCAAGAATTTCCTTAGTCCCGAAGGTGCTGAGGCTCGAGGTGATGCCGCTGGACTTCGGCGAAGCTGCGGTCGTGGTTGAGTTGGAGTCTGAGCCGCCCAAGCGTTGGCTCAAGGCCCTCAAGCGCGAAATGTCTGACACGGAAGGGCTGGAGTCTGCCTCCGCGAAGTTCGACGGTTGCTTTGTCTACGTCTTGGGACTGGAGCCGAGTGTCGGGGGCGCTGCCCGGAGAGTCAGCCGCCTGCTTGCCGCAGTTCAAGAAAGACTGGAGCCCGACAGTGGTGACTCGTCAGCGACAGAGGGGGCCACAACCCGGCTGCCGCACCCTCCCAGCGCAGGAGTTGCGATCTCCGTAGGCAACGGTGCTTGAAGGCGCTGGTCCCCGGCGTGACTTGTTCGTGGTCCGGGTTGGGAAATCCCGCAAGTCGAGATAGGCTTCTAGCAACTGCCGCCGGCCGGAGACGCCGCCCCCCATGCACGGAATCGACTCAAGCAAAGAGCACCTGATATCAGTATGTGAGGAGTTGGATAGCTTGCGGTCTCGCGCGCACCTCGAGAACTTTTTAGCGAAGCACGGGATAGTGCGCAGTCAGCGGCAATCCAAGGCCGAGTTCGAGGTGGCGAGCGGCATAACGTCGGGCTTCTGGATAGAAGTTGTCGTGGCCTTTGAACCCTCCAACGGCAGCAGGGGCTTTTTCGCGTCCATGCTCGTGACCAGACAGAGCAAGGTGGAGCACCTCCGACAATGCGTCTTGACCGACTAGCAGGGTAGGCCGTCAGCGAGCGCTCTGGTGTTGGGCAGCATAGCCAGGGCGGTCGCGGCGTCGGCGCATGGCCTTGCGGCTTACTCCAGCTGCTCGTGGATCGCCGTGACCAGCTGTTTAAAGCGATAGGGTTTGGGCAAAAAACGCACGGATGCCGGGATGGGGGGGAGTTGGGATCGTTGAAGGCCCGATACCACCAAAACACGGGCGCCGGGCTGTGTCTCGGCAACCTGCGCAGCCACATCCAGGCCTGAAATGCCGCCTGGCATGCTCACGTCTGTGACGACTACGGCGTATTGCGTTCCCCCCCTCAACTGGGCGATCGCTTCCATTCCATCGGATGCAGGGGTGACCGCGAATCCTTGTTCGGACAACGCTTGGGCCACCACCGTGCGCAAATCGTCTTCGTCTTCAACGAACAGCAAATTAATGGTCATATCAAGGCTCGTGGATAGGAAAGCAGAGCACGATGCGGGTGCCTTCTCCCGGAACGCTGCTCAGTTGGGGAAAGCCGCCTGATTGTTTCGTGAAACCAAAGACTTGGCTAAGCCCTAGACCGCTGCCCCGTCCCAAGGGCTTTGTGGTGAAGAATGGTTCGAACACGCGTGCCTGTTGGGCGATTGGAATGCCCTCGCCATCATCCGCAACGGTCACGCAGACGTGAGGCTTAGGGACGTGATTCTCTGAGGCGGGATCGTGGGTTTCTTTGGCGCAGGCCGAGATGGTGATAGTGCCGCCATCGGGCATCGCATCGCGGCTGTTACACACCAGGTTTAGGACCGCTGCCTCAAGTTGTGCCTTGTCGACGAATACCAAGGGGAGATGCTGGTCGAGGTCGAAGGTCACCACGACCGCGTCTCCCGCCGAACGCTGCAAGAGTTCTTGGCATTCACGCAGCGCCGCGGCGACATTCAAGGGCTCAGGAGACAGCTTCTGGCCTCGGCCAAACGTGAGTAGTTGTCGCGAGAACAGCGCCCCACGCTCCGCCGCCCGGAGGGCCGTCTCTATCAGCTTCGACGCAGGGCCGTCTTTAACCCTCAAGCTGATGAGGTCAAGGCAGTTGACAATGATGGCCAGGAGGTTATTGAAGTCATGGGCCAACCCAAGGGTCAGCTTGCCGATGGCTTCCATTTTCTGTGCTTGCAGCAGGCTGTGCTGGACCTTCTCTAGTCGCTCTTGAGCATCATGACGCTCAGTGATGTCTCTGGTCACTTTGGCGTATCCCACCAACACGCCGTCGACCCAGATGGGGTCTATCACTACGCTTGCCAAGAAGCGTGAACCGTCTTGCCGGATCCGCCACCCCTCCTCGATACACCGTCCCTCCGCGGCTGCTGTCCTCAGGTTGCGCTGCGGCACGCCCGCAGCTGCATCCTCGGGGAGGTAAAACCGGGAGAAATTCGTTCCGATGACATCTTTGGCGGTGTAGCCCTTGATCCGCTGCCCACCAGGGTTCCAAGTCCGAATTACGCCATGCTCGTCAAGCATGTAAATTGCATAGTCAGTGACGGCGTTGACCAAGAGGGCGAACTGTCGGGACTCGTCATTTAACGCGTCTTTGGGGTGTTCCAACTGTGTCACGTCTATCCTCCCCAGGATCGCATCACCCTAAGGGATGGTTTGTAAAGAAACCGTAAAAATGTGTGCTCCTGTGCTCGCTTTGATGTGGGCTTTACACAATGATGCCACGTCGCCCTCACACTGTTCTTGCACGGATAAACGCGAAGCGCGGGAGGGTGGCCGTATGGCAGACGGAATTGGAGAAGTGAGTGTGTTCTTGGTTGAGGATGAGCCGAGCTTGATGTATGTGCTCGAGGAATCGATCAAGACCCTTGGCTACGCAGTCGTTGAGAAGGCGGAGTATCTGCCAGACGCGCTAGAGCGTGCGAAAAGCGTCGCGTTCGATGTGGCAATGCTTGACGTCAATTTGCATGGGCAAGAGTCCTTCCCCGTTGCAGACGTTCTGATGGAGCGCGGAATTCCGTTTGTCTTTACAACGGGGTTTGGTAAAACCACTTTGCCTGAGCGCTTTAAGCGCGCCCCCGTGATGGAGAAGCCGTTTCGTCTCAAAGACATCCATCGCGCGATCACTGAGCTTCAAGGGGAGCTATCGGCCTGACCGGGTCTTACGACTTCGCCTGGTCTTCACCCAAACATCGCCTCGCGGCGATGCCTCGCTGGATAGGGTGCGTTCTCCCTTGTCCAACCAGGAGATTTCCATGGCCGAACCCAAAGAGAACCTGCTTGACTGGCTGCGCGACGCCCATGCAATGGAGCGGCAGGCGGAGACGATGTTGAAGGGGCAGGCGTCCCGTATTGAGCACTACCCCGTGCTGAAGGCGCGGATCGAAGAGCACATCCAGGAGACGATCGGACAACGAGAGCTGCTCGAGGGCTGCATCAAGCGCCTCGGCGGCTCTCCATCCACCATCAAAGACGTGATGGGAAAGATGGCCGCATTCGGCCAGGCGCTGGGTGGGATGACCGCATCCGACGAGATCGTGAAAGGCGCGATGGCCGGCTACGTGTTCGAGCACTTTGAAATTGCCTCTTACACCGCTTTAATTGCAGCGGCCAAGACCGCCGGTGACCCGGAAACCGCACGCGTGTGTGAGGAAATTTTGGTCCAGGAAGAGGCGATGGCGGACTGGCTTGCAACGCACTTGCCGGAAGTTACCGAGGAGTTCCTGGTGCGCGATGCCACCCCTGGTGTTGAGGCGAAGAAGTAAAGTCCCGCTCATCACTGCCGACGCCCCGTCGGAGCGGTCCACTCTCCGACGGGGCGACGAGGACTCCCGGTTTATCTTGTCTGCCGGTAGCTTAAGCATCGACGGAGTTCACCCAGGGCCGGCAAGACCACCAGAAGCATTGCGGGCACAAGCGCAAAGGCCCATAGAGCAGCTGGGGCCGGGTCAAATGCCAAGGCTGGTCCGACATGGTCGCTAGGCAGTGACAAGTAAACGGCACCTGTCGCGACCCACGGCGCTAAGTCCAGAACGTTGTGAACGTGCTGCTCCAACGGGCGAATCGCGCGCGTGGGGTAGGCCACCCGCGTGTCCCAATAGCCTGTTATTGCGTGCAGGCACACCAGTGCCAAGAGGATGGCGAAAAGCCCATGCGAGGCTTGGAATCCCAGCCAGAGAACCGTCGCCAACCCGAGGATCGCTATCTGAGCCAAGTGCAGCCTTGACTCTGGAATGCCCGAGGTGGACTCGATACTGCTGGTCCCGTGCAGCCAGAAATCCATGGCGCCCGCAGCCAACCAGAGCACATACAGGACATGCCAGGCCGTTACGTCCATGGCGGGATCGGGTTTTCGATGTTGAAGGTCCGGCTGCGTCTACAGCTCATAGCGATTCCTCCTGACAGGTCAACCATGGCTGGTCAGGAAATTCTAGAAAAGCTGCCCGCACGACAATGTGTTTTCGGTCTGGGCCGCTTACCCGTTGCGCTTGGCGGACCAGGGGCTTCAACGGTTTGACGGACCCTTGACGCCACGCTGACACCCCGTGCCCTCTGTGCAGCGGATATTCGTCTCCAACCTTGTTAGGAGAAACGTATGAGCGCTTATCCACAATTTAGGGCAGCAACGCCGCGTGTAACTCGGATGGAGATGGCTGATCTGTACGCGGGCGATGGCACCACCGTGGTCCAGCTGGATGCGCTCCCCTGCGAGACCTGGATCCAGAACCTTCGAGCATTGGTGAGTCAGTGCCCAGAGCTCGCCGGAGCAAAGGTGGAGGTGGAGGGTTCGTGGGTCCACTTCATCGGAGTGCGGAAGGCTGTCGGCCCTGTTGCGCCCCGCCTCTTGGAAGTCATCTCGGCGGCAGGCGAGATGGCCTACGCCCCCAACACCGTTCGGCCGTCAGTCTTTGTCTCGACTGCGGACGTAGCGGTCCAATGACTCGGCGCCAGTAAATGCTGACCGCCCAAATGCTTCAGGAAAGTGGAGGAGATCACCATGACTGATGACAAGAAGAACGCAGGTAGTCGGGATCGCGACCGCATCAACGTCAACGAGGACTATGAGCTGCAATATTGGACTAAGACGCTGGGCGTCAGTGCTGAGGAACTTCGGGCGGCGGTGAAGGCAGTGGGTCCGACTGCTGTGGCGGTTCGCAAGCACTTGGGCAAGTGAAACGGAGTAGGGCATGTCCCTCACCGAATACCGACGCAAGCGTAGCTTTGACAAAACCAAGGAACCAGAGCCCGGCAAAGGGTTGCCGCAGGGTCAACGGGCGATCTTCGTGGTCCAGCTGCATCACGCCAGCCGGCGCCACTACGATTTTCGGCTTCAGGTAGGAGACGCCCTCAAGAGCTGGGCCGTTCCTAAAGGGCCCAGTTACGACCCCAAGGTCAAGCGCATGGCCGTGGAGGTGGAAGACCATCCCGTGGACTATGCCGGCTTCGAGGGCGACATCCCGAAAGGGCAATATGGAGGCGGGCACGTCGCCCAGTTTGATCACGGTGTCTGGGCGACATCGGGCGACCCCGAAGCGCAGCTTGCCAAGGGTCACCTTCGGTTTGAGCTGTTCGGCACAAAGCTGAAGGGTGGGTGGCACCTCGTCCGGTCGGGAAAGCCAGCCAAGCAGCCGCAGTGGTTGTTGTTCAAAGACGACGATGCCTTCGCCAGTGACGTGGAAGCGGACGATTTGCTCGGCGATGTCACCGCGCCTCCGGCGGAAGACCTGAAGCGGGCAGGCGCTGGTAAGGCCGACAAGAAAAAGCTCACCGCAGTGGCATTGCTGAAGAAACCGCGGCGAATTGACTGGGCGAAGAAGGCCTTGGCGCTGACCAAGGCAAAGAAAGCCAAACCGCCCGAGGGCCCCTTCGAACCGCAGCTGGCCAAGCTTGGCGATGCCCCACCCAAGGGCGACCAATGGGTCCACGAAATCAAGTGGGACGGTTACCGCATTCTGGCGACGATCACCGAGGGCGAGGTGCGGCTTTGGTCCCGTAATGCGTTGGAATGGACATCAAAGATCCCTGAAATTCGGGACGCTGTGGCCACCTTAGGACTCACGTCGGGGGCATTGGACGGGGAGCTCATTGCAGGCAGCGGCACCAAGGAGGACTTCAACCTCCTCCAAGCGACGTTGTCCGGAGAGCGCCAAGGGGCATTGGCCTACGCCTTGTTCGATCTCCTCCACATCGATGGAATTGACATTGCCAACGCTCCCCTGTCGGAGCGCAAGCAACTCCTGCAGGAACTCTTGAAGGAAAGCCCTGACCACTTGGCCTACAGCTCACACATCGAGGGCGACGGGGAATCGGCCTACCAATTGGCAGGTGAACGCCACTTCGAGGGCATTATTTCCAAGCGGGCTGACCGGGCCTATCACGGAGGCCGGAGCGAGGACTGGAAGAAGACCAAGCAGTTGGCCAGCGATGAGTTTGCGGTGGTTGGCTACACTTCCCCGAAGGGCAACCGCGCCGGGTTTGGATCGCTTCTTCTCGCCAAGCCTGACCAAAAGCACGGCTGGCTCTACGTCGGCCGGGTGGGCTCGGGTTTCTCAGATGAACTCATCAACGAGCTGAGTCAGCTCATCGGCAGGGCCGGTGGAAAGACCCCAACGGCCCACGTGCCCACCAAGGACACCGATCTACGGTCGGCGATGTGGTTTAAGCCACGCTTCGTCGTGGAGGTGTTTTACCGAGGCATCGGCGGGCAGCAACTGCTGCGCCAACCCTCGCTCAAGGCCGTCCGGCGTGACAAGGGCGTGGCTGACCTGGCCGACTCAGACAGCGCGCCTCCAGCGGAAAAGCCTACGGACGCTGCCCAGCTCAAGCCGTCCCGGAAGGCGTCCAAAAAATCTTCAGCGGGCGAGGCGGCCAAGTCAGCAGGTGAAGCGCGCACGCCGCCCAAGCTGTCCAGCCCTACCAAGGTGATCTTTCCTGACATCAAGGCCACCAAGCAGGACGTGTGGGATTACTACACGGCTGTGATGGACCATTTGCTGCCGGAGGTGATTGATCGCCCCTTATCGGTCATTCGGTGTCCCAGCGGGACAGGCAAGCCCTGTTTCTTCCAGAAGCACCACACCGCTGGCTTGGAGCTGGTGGACTCGGTCCGCCTGAAAGAAGACAGCGGCATCAATGCGCACTACCTGGTGGTCCGCGACGCGGCCAGCCTGCTGGAGCTGGTGCAGTTCAACGCTTTGGAGTTCCACCCATGGGGCAGCCACGCGGAGTCCCCTGATCGGGCCGATCGCGTGGTCTTCGACTTGGATCCCGGCCCAGAGGTGCCGTTTTCCGAGGTCAAAAAGGCAGCCGTGGACATTTGCAGGCTGCTCGAACAGTTGGAGCTGGAATCCTTCTTGCGGGTGTCAGGAGGGAAGGGGCTACACGTGGTCGTGCCCTTAAACCCGGGGTGCGATTGGGATCTGACCAAGCGGTTTGCCAAGGGGTTCGCCGAGGCATTGTCGCAGTCGGAGCCGACCCGCTTCCTAGCGACCTCGACCAAGAGCCTTCGGAACAAGCGCATTTTTGTGGACTACCTGCGAAACGGCCGCGGTGCCACGGCGGTGGCATCGTATTCCTTACGCGGTCGGCCCGGCGCGCCCGTGGCCATGCCCATCGCCTGGAGCGATCTGGCTAAGTTGACCCGTGCGGATGCTTTCACCATGAAGGACGTGCCTGAAAAGATGAAGCGGCGCCGCAAGGATCCTTGGGCGGACATCAACACGATCCAACAAAACTTGGCCCGGTGGGCGCAAGACGATTGATCTGGCCCCTGCCTCGAAGCCGATTTGGGAGTAAAGCACGATGCGTCGACCCATCCTATCTGCCACAGCAGCCCTTGCCTTGACCGCCTGCGGAGGCGGGAACACAGAGTCCAGCGTCCAAGCACCGGGGGCCGAAGAAACCGCAAAGACCAAAGCGCTGGAGGCTGGCGCCGCCGTGCTGCAGGACCGCCCTCCGGTCGACGCCATCAACGCCTATCTGGACGGGTTCCATTTCTACAACGGCCAGATGAAGGTCCAAATGGAGGCTCACCACCACTGCTCCATCCTCAACGAGGATGTCATCCAGTGCACCATCTACGACGGCAATCTGAAAGACGCCAAGCTGATGGGCGTGGAATACATCATCAGCGAGAAGCTATTCATTAGCCTCCCCGAGCAAGAGAGGGCGCTTTGGCACAGCCACGTCCACGAAGTGAAATCGGGACAGCTGATTGCACCAGGGATTCCGGAGGTGGCTGAGCATGAACTCATGGAGAAGCTCATCCACACCTATGGAAAGACGTGGCACACCTGGCACACAGATCTGGACAAGGATTTGCCCCGAGGGATGCCGCAGTTGATGATGGGGTTCACGGCGGATGGGCAAGCGGACCCCTCGATGGTGGCGGCTCGCGATGCTCGGCTGGGCGTCAGCAGCGAAGACAAGCGAAAGCGCCGCGCCGATATTCCAGTGCCCGGCATAGACCCGGGGGCGGACGCGTGGCAAAAGGGGGCGGTGGTCCAAGTCCAAGACCCCACAGGTGTGCACACGCACGGAGACGGCAGCGGGGCTAAGGAGCCTTCCCCCCGCAGCGAGAACGCGACCTCCAAGGGCCCGACCGAGGAATAGCTGGGGGAGGTGCTTAGTCTCGGGCTGATCCGCCCCATCACTAACATTTCAAGTGTTGGCGCTAGACGCCCGTTTGGATGTTCAGTCGGCGGCAACCTGCGATGCGGTGCTCCAAGCCGCCCAGGACCACGAGATTGGTAAGGGCAGGTCTGTCGGAACCCTATAAGCAGCTCATCCGCCGTCGGGGTAATTTCCTTGGCACCGCCTTGGGCTACTAAGGGAGGAAGACGATTGTGTCAGAGCCTCGACCGGTGACTTGAGGAGGTGGAGCAGTCCGCCGCAATCGCTCTGGTCGCCGGCAAGCCCACAGCTTGCATAGAACGTTAGGTAGGCATCAGGAGCGCGTGTGCGTTAGGGCGAGTTCTTCGTCACGGCTTTCTACAAGACATCGATGCCCTACCCAGCAACATGCATCTACCACGGATGAGAGGTCAACTCTCCCGTGTTCCAGCAAGGCAAGCCACAGCCAGTCCAGGAGATGCCAAGATGTTCGTGCACCATAAAAAACTGATGTATACCGTTCGTGTCAGCAAGTCCAACCCGGCTTTGGCGGCGTTGATGCTTGAGCAGTTCGGAGGCCCGCAAGGGGAATTGGCCGCAGCCATGCGGTATTTCACGCAGGGACTGGGCGAAGCGGATCCGGGTCGCAAGGATCTACTGATGGACATCGCGACCGAGGAAATTAGCCATCTTGAGATCATCGGCACCATCATCGCCATGCTCAACCGCGGCCCCAAGGCCATCCAGTCCGAGGGCATGATGGAGGCCGAAGACATGCGCTCAATGGGCCAAAACAGCACGAGCCACACCGAACAGATCTTGTATGGCGGTGGGCCTGCGCTGGTCAATTCGAGCGGTGTGCCTTGGACGGCTGCATACGTGGATAGCATCGGTGAGCCAACGGCCGATCTCCGATCGAATATTGCTGCGGAAGCACGCGCGAAGATCGTCTACGAACGGCTCATCAACGTCACGGACGACCCAGGTATCAAAGACGCGCTCCGCTTCCTCATGACCCGCGAGATTGCCCATCAGAAGTCCTTTGAAAAAGCGCTTTACAGCATTCAGCCAAACTTCCCGCCCGGCAAGCTCCCCGGCGATCCAGCGTTTACTGACCTCTACATGGACATGTCGCAAGGCGACGGCGATGTCGAAGGCAGCTGGAACGGCGGTGAGCTTTGGGAGCGTGTCACCGACCGTGATGCCCAAGCAGCATTGGACGGAGGGGACGGGGGTTGCGAGGTGGGTCTCAGCGAGAAGGAGCAGGTGGCCCTGGATGCCATGGCCGCTCGAACCCTCTCTGACCCCGAGGCCCGCCCGGCGACCGGAGCAGAGCTGGGGGCAGGTCCGGGCGCGGGGGCTGTCGATGTCAATCCTCGGGAGCCTTGACCGGCGCCGATAAGGCCCGCCGACACGCCGGGCCTTACTTCTGGCCGACAGACACGCCCTTTACTAAGCGCTGCGCAATGGGATTGCGCTTACACTTCTTAGCGGCGTAAGTAGCTCGCAATTTTGAGCACGGTCGCTGCCTTCGACTCTTCAAGCAATCGCAGTGCCGTGGTCTTTCGGGAACCGATGCCGGCGACGGCTTCCTGCACCACGATGGTATCGTATTCCCTGGCGTTGGCATCGAAACACGTGGCCGTGATACACGACTCCGCAGTCATCCCAGCAATGACGAGTTCCCTCGCGCCAAGCTTGGCAAGCAGCACGGTCAGTGATGTGGCAAGAAAGGCAGAGTGCTTGGGTTTGAGCACGAAGTAGTCATCGTGTTCCGGCTGCAGCAACTTGGCAATCGCGGATGACTCGCCCTCCGTCGTCAAGCAGAGCCTTACTAGCTCCTTGAAGTCCATCTGCCAGTTGGCGAAGTTATCATTGGCGTAGATGACCGGATGGCCGCGCTTTCGGAAATGCTGGGCGAGCCTTGCAATGTGCCGAGCGGCTTCGAGAGCCTTGGGCTTCACGGGGCCGGCTTCTGGGAAGTCGAACAACGTGAACATATCGATGATCAGGAGCGCGGGACTGGGCGTATTCATGGCTGCTCCTGCACTTCAATCGCCCGTTTGGCTGTGAGGCGCCGCTAGCGGCTTGGACTGGGGTGAGTCCTTCTGGCGGAGGAATATGGTCAAGATCACGAGAGCGAGTACAGCCAAGAATTCACTTTGCCAGTTCTGGAACGATTCGAACCAGAAGCTGCTGCTCCCCAGGTGTTCCCACCACGTGGGGGCAGGCAATCCCTTCGCCAGCTGCTCATCGACCTCCGCGCGCCAGCTGCCCGCAAGATGCAGCGAAAAGCTCAGTAGGAACAGGACCCCGAAGGCGATTGCCAGAGAGTGACCATACAAGGTCTTCCAGAGCCCCCCTTTGCGGACGGCCCAAGGCGTACGACCGGGCTCAACGCGCTCCTCTTCCTGCGCTTCGTCGAGAGGGCGGGATTCAGCCGAGCCCTTCTGTCGGAGGCTGACGGTCAGCAGGACATACATGCCCATCTGAAGGAACTCGCTTTCCCAGTTCTCAAACGTGGCGCTGACGAAGTGTCCGCTGTGGAGGTAGTTCCATAGGTCCGATGGCGCACGGTGTGCCTCAGCGAGTTCTTGATTGTGGGCCAAGAACCCGGTCCATACCTGCCCTCCCAGAAAGCAGAGAAGCAAAAAAAGCAGCACGATCGATAAACCGTTTCGTTTCCACATGCCCATGCGGCCTTGAGGTAATCAAGCGACTCCGACGTTAGTCCTGTCGGTGAGGAAATTCAGTGAAGGAGCGGCAGCCCGTGCCGCTCCTGGGATGGGCCACTGAGTTAAGGCGCTTTGCCCGACGTTCCAGCTTGACCAAAGTTGGGCTGGGTCGCCCCATCCCGTTGTGAAGTGCCCTCAGGCTCGCCTTCGCCAGGTTTGCCGCCCGTCCCATGCCCGTGTTGGTTGTAACCAGCGTTCTCGTCAGCACGTTCGCTGTTGGAGTTTTCATCCACTGGAGGCTTGGCTGGGACAAATGGAGAGATGGGGTCACTCGCTGGGAAAGTCTCCTCCAGCGCCTCCTCATGGTTGCGTTCCGCGCGTGCCTTTCTGTGCTGTTGTTGTGCAGGCGTCTCTTCGCGCTTGCTCTCGCCCGGCATTGGCAGATCTTTCTGGTCGCGTTCCATGGTTCTACCTCACGCCGCTTGGGCTGCCTTGGCGTTCCCACCGGACTTGGCCAGGAGCGTCAGCTTCTCGTCGGTTGCCTTCTCCTCTTCCAAGGTTTCCAGCAGGAGCGGGAGCGCGTCCTTGTAACCAAGCTGCTTGGCGAGGGCTGCGATGGTGCCGTAGGACGCGATTTCGTAGTGTTCGACCTTCTGGGCGCCGCCGATAAGAGCGGCATCCCGCACGGGGCCTTCCTCAATGCTGTCGATGGCTTCCTTGCCCTCCTCGACCAACCCCTCCATGGCGGCGCACTTGATGCGCTTGAGACGGATGCCCAGCACCTCCACAACCTGGTCGATGCGTTCGATCTGGCCTTGGGTCTCTTCCAGGTGGGTTTCGAAGGCGGCGGCGAGGTCCGGATTCGAGGCGGCGCGCGCGAGGCGCGGCAGCGCCTTGGTCAGCTGCTTCTCCGCGCTGTAAATGTCCGACAGTTCGTGGATGAACAGGTCTTCAGCGGTTTTGATCGCCATAATGGTTCTCCGGGCTGGTGGTAGGTGAGCGTTGAAATTAGACGCTCTCTCGTTAGGTTGGTGCGCAAATCTGTGAAGGCGTGCTACACGCTCGCCACGTCTTTTTCAGCGCATGGCATGCACAGATCCTTCTTGGCTTTGAGGTGAGCAGCCGTCTTGGCCAATTGCTCATATCGAAGCCGGATTTCTTCTAAGCGCTCTTGGTCCATCTCCTCCAGGTTCAGCAACTCGTTGTTGGCGTTGCTGGTCACTCGGATCAGCTCATCCAGCTTGATGTGGATGGCGGCGGTGTCCGCGTTCTGAGTGTGCTGAATCAGAAACACCATCAAGAACGTCACGATTGTCGTTCCAGTGTTGATGACCAGCTGCCAGGTGTCGTTTAACCCGAAGAACGGCCCGCTGCTCGCCCACACAACAACCACGCCTAAGGCAGCCACGAAGGCGCCCAGCGAGCCCGAAGCGCGGGATGCAGCGGAGGCAATTTTGCTGAAAAACGGTTTTGACATGGTCCACTCATGCGTATTGAGTGGAACAGACCGTACGACCGTGAATGTCTAGGCCAGGTGACTTCTCCGAAGCGTAGGAATACGAAAAGTGAACGAGCTTGAGAGGGGTAGGACGAGGAGGGTCTGTCCGCATATCGTCGACAGAATTCTCTCGTTGCTTTCACGTATTTCAAACGAAAATTGCGGCTTCATGCCAGAGGAGGATCTGAGGATGATGGCCGGCGCATTGAGGCGTTTGAGTGACTGGACTGCCCAGCCTGCGTTCCGAGAGTTGACCGTGCGGGAGGCTGCCCTGCACCTGCAAGAACTTGCTCCCAGCTACCCTGGTCCTTTCGATCAACCGGTGGAGATTTGTGTAAATGGGTGCCGGTGGTTTGCAGAGGAGGTAGAGGCAGTCGCGGACGCTATCCACAGGGCAGGACGGCGACCCCATCGCGCGAGGGAACTGCTCGGCGGTCCCGAATGGGGCATCTCGCGCAATGCGGCCGGCTTGTTCGCGGTGACCGGTCCAATGGCGGGGCGGAAGTCACAGGACCGCAAGGGATCCGCATTGCTCCAGGCTCGCGAGCCCGAGGCAGCGGTTGAGGCTTAGATCACTGCTGCGGTGGACCTGAGGACGCAGGGCCACCGGCTGATCTTTGCGAAAACTCCATGAAACGAGCGGCCGAAATCGCCTGGCGGCTCCCGCACGCAGGGCACTCCAGCACCGCCCCGCCATCCGGTATGTTCACGAGGCTCGGCGGGGCAGTAGCATTGGTGACGCGGTGGCAGGAAAGGCATTCAGCCTGGACGTTAAGCACCATGGGTTCCTCGTCCGAGCCCGGCCGACTTGGCTGCACGTTGACTTCAAACAGATAGAACAGCCCAGTATTTGGCATGTTAAAAAGGTCACATTGAGGGCCCTTGCGTTGAAGACGGGGCCTGAATCTGAATGTCATCATAGGCGTCCCGGGACGGCCGGAGCCAGTCAGCCAATGAACGGTCACGGTTCCTCTGCCGCGGGTCGATGCTCAGGGATGGCGTGAGGTCTCAACGTCAGGAACGCAGCGGATGACGCATTGCGGGGGCGAGCAAGGGCGTGCAATCCAAGAGGCGTCGGGCTCATTCACCATCTATCGCATAAGCGGCGTGCACCAAAGCCAAGTGACTCAGGCCCTGCGGCGTATTGCCCAGCCCTTCATCGGCTTGGGGATCCCACATCTCTGGCATAAGGCCCACGTCGTTCTGGACGCGGGCCAGCAACGATCCGAACAAGCGATCCGCTTCTTCCGCCTCCCCCAGCAGGCCGTAGGCTTCCACCATCCAAAACGCGCAACTGATGAACGTGCCTTCGCAGTCCTGCATGCCGCTGTAGCGCCACAGCAGATCGCCGCTCTCATCTGACAGTTCGCGCCGCATGGCCTCCCGAGTAGCGATGAAACGCTCCCGGCGCACTTCGCCCAAGCCGAAGCGCGACGCCAGCATCAGGCTCGCGTCCAGCCGGTCGCTGCCGGCATGCATCACGTAGCTCTGCTTTGCCTCATCCCAGCAGTGCTCGTCGATCCAGTCCAGGATGCGCTCTTTCTCGCGCTGCCAGCGCGGCAAACGGGCAGTGGTGATGTGGCCAGCTTCGGCCAGTTCGCAGGCTCGGCGGAGCGCCATCCAGCATTCCAGCTTCGACATCGTGTAGTGCTGCGCGTCGCCCAGTTCCCAGAAGCCGCTGTCCTTGCGCATCCAGTTGTCGGCGCATTCGTCAGCCAGTTCGAATAAGAGCCGGGCGGTGGTGGGGTCGAGGATGTGGCCGGCTTCGATCATCCGGCTCGCCATCTCCAAAACGTCACCATAGGCGCAGGTCTGCAACTGCTCAGAGGCCGCATTACCCACGCGCACCGGTTGACTGTTGCGGTAGCCCGGCACGTCGATGCAGCGTTCCTTTTCGACCCGCTCGCCGCGAAGGGTGTAGCACGGCGCAAGCCCGGGACGGTGGCGACCGATGGTGGTCATCAGCCAGCTGAAGCCGGCCTTGGCGTCGGGCAGCGCACCCACGCGCAGGAAGGTCTTGATGACGTATGCGGCATCGCGAACCCAAGCGTAGCGGTAGTCCCAGTTCTTGTCGCCGCCGATGCGCTCGGGCAGCGAAGCGCTCACCGCCGCGGCGATGGCCCCGGTGGGCGCGAACCAAAGGAATTTGAGCGCCAGCGCCGATCGGATGACTTCAGCGCGGCGGCTTGCGTCGCAGTGCAGGTCGTCCACCCACTGGCGCCACTCCCGATCGGAGCGGTCGATGCGGGTATCGATATCCACTAAAGGCGGAACCGGGAGCACTTCGTCCTGAGAGGCGAGCAGCGCGATGATCTCCCGGTCGCCGGGCCGAAGGGTCACGGTGCCGCGGAGTTCCCGGTCATTGCAATTGCCGATCTGCACGCTTTCGGAATAGCGCAGCATCGTCATCACGGGGCCGGCGTGATGGACGCATCCGTTTGGGGTATCGCTCATCCAGGGCGTGCAGGCCCCAGCCCGGGTGCCCGGCTGGTAGAGCAGATCGAAGGTGACCTCTCCCTCCAAGCCTTCCAACCGGCGGGCCAGCTCGGACCAAGGCAGCCGCCCGGCCGGGCCGCTGTTGAGCGATTCGGTCACCCGGGCGAGGCCGGTGGCGGTGCGGACGTGCGTTTCCAACACGTTGCTGTTGTCGCGGTAGCGCCGCTGCACCTGCTGAACGTCGCGGGCGTGGACCACAAAACGACCGCCGGCCGGGGCATCGAGCAAGCGGTCGAGCAAGGGCGGTGCGTCCATGCACGGGGCGCACCACCAGTCGATGCTGCCATCCGGCGCGATGAGCGCACTGGAGCGCCCATCGCCAATGGCGGCGTAGGAGTGGATGGGCGCATACCCGTCCGCGTCGCGCTCGGCAGGCACGCTATCGGCATCGCTGGAGCCAGCGGTCACGGCAGCAGCATGCCGCCGGTGGCGCCGATCACCTCACCGGTGATGTAGCTCGACTCCTGGGTGGCCAGCAGCACGTAGGCCGACGCCATTTCCACCGGCTGGCCCGCCCGCTTCAGCGGCGTCTGCGAGCCGAACTCCGGAATGGCCTCAGGCGGTTGGCCGCCGGCAGGCTGCAAAGGCGTCCAGATCGGACCCGGAGCCACCGCGTTCACGCGGATGCCGCGCTCGGCCACCTGCTGGGCCAGGGCCTTGGTGAAGTTCACGATGGCCGCCTTGGTGGGGGCGTAGTCCAGCAGGTTGGGCGATGGCTGATAGGCCTGGATGGACGCGGTGTTGATGATGGTCGCGCCGGCGGGCAAATGCGGTAGGGCAGCCTTGCACACCCAGAACAGCGCATGCACGTTGGTGCGGAAGGTGGCGTCGAATTGCTCGGTGGTGAGGTCTTCGATCTTTTCCACGGCCAATTGTTTGCCGGCGATGTTGGCGACCACGTCCAGCCCGCCCAGCGCCTTGACCGCCTGTGCCACCAAGTCGCCGCAGAACTGCTCCTCTTGGAGGTCACCCGGGATGGCGATCGCCTTGCGGCCTTCGGCTTCAATCAGCGCAACCACTTCGGCGGCGTCGTCTTCTTCTTCGGGTAGGTAGTTCAGCGCCACGTCGGCGCCCTCGCGCGCGAAGGCAATGGCCACTGCGCGGCCGATGCCGGAATCGGCGCCGGTCACCAGCGCCTTGCGACCCTTCATGCGCCCCAGGCCCACGTAGCTTTTCTCGCCATGATCAGCCGCCGGCTTGAGCTCATGAACAGTGCCGGGCGGGGTTTGAACCTGGGCCGGGTAGGTCGGCTGTGGGAACTGGGTCAGCGGGTTCTGCATGTCGTATTGGTTGCGGGAAGTCATTGGAATCCTTGGGGGAGGAGGGAGAACAGGCCTTACAGGGTGACCGCGCCGCCGGAGACGGTAAGCAGTGCGCCGGAGGTGTAGCTCGCGCTGTCGGCAGCGAGCATCACGTAGGCCGAGGCGAGCTCGGCCGGCTGGCCGGGACGACCAAACGGGGTCTGGCTGCCGAACTGCTCAACTTCCTCCGCGGCCATGCCGGCGGGAATGAAGGGCGTCCAGATCGGGCCGGGCAATACCGCGTTGACACGGATGCCCTTCTCGGCGAGAAGACCGGCCAGGCCGATGGTGAGGTTGGCCACCGCGCCCTTGGTGGCCGAGTAGGGCAGGATGTTGGGCGTGGGCTTCTTGGAGTTCACGGAGGCGGTATTGATGACCGAGCCGCCGTCCTGCAGGTGCGGCACGCACAGACGGGTCAGGTTGAAGACGGCATGCACATTGGTATCGAATGTCTTTCGCCAGTCGTCCAACGTGATGTCATCGAAGGATTCGTAGTAGCGCTGATACGCGGCGTTGTTGACCAGGATGTCCAGGCCCCCAAGTTCGCGGGTGACCTGCTTGATGAGCGCTTCAGCCTGGGCGTCGTCACTGATGTCGCAGGGGCAAAGGACGGCCTTCTGGCCCGCCTCTTCTATGAGGGCCCCAATGCTGGCGGCATCATTCTCCTCGCCTTCAAGGAACGCGATAGCCACATCGGCGCCTTCCCGAGCGTAGGCAATGGCTACTGCCGCGCCAATGCCACTGTCCCCGCCGGTAATCAGGGCTTTCTTTCCTTTCAGTAAGCCGTGACCAACGTAGCTGTCCTCACCGTGATCCGGCCGAGGGTCGAGCTTGTCGGTTTTGCCGGGAAACGACTGCTGCTGCGCCTTGAACGGCGGCTTCGGGTAGTTGGGCACGGGCATCGGCTGAGCCTCTTGGGGTTGAGGAAAGGTCAGTGTGCGGACGCCTTGGTAAACGTCGCGGCCCAGTGGTGTCGATGCGATGTGCAGGGGCCGGATCGACCGGAGTGTCAGAGCGGGTAGGCGATGGTCGTCATGATGCTGTTCTCGGCTTGGCGTGAATCGAGCCGCGTGTGCTGGACGACGACTGGAACATCGGATTCGATGACGCACGAAAAACCCACGCCACGGGCACCGGGGCAGGCACCTCAAGATCGTTGAAGCGCTTGTGACACGTGCGCCGGGCGGGGACGGTGAAGCGGTAAGGGCCCTGCGGGTCGCGATCCTCGAAATACAGGGTCAGGGTGATCGCCGCATCGGTGGAGCCGGTGTTGAGGATGCAGCAGGTCTCGTGGCTTTGCAGCTCTGGTTCCGGCCCGTTGCTCCACGCAGGGATGTAGCCCTCGGCGATAGCCCAGCACCGCCGACCGAGGGACGTGGGCTCCTTGAGGTTCATCCGCGAGGTCCTCTTGGCTTGGCGCCCCCGGCAGCCCATTGTGAGATGAGGGCAGCACTGCCGACGGCAATGGCGTCTTCCACGGCTCCGGTGCTGCTTTGACCGTAGCGGGCGATCGCCCGCATGCGCAGGTTGAAGGTCACGTAGGCCATACCAACGGCGGCACCAGCACCCAGAAGCGCGCCAAGCTTTCGCTGCCGATGGGGAGCGAGCGCAGCGCCTGCAATGAGCCCGGTAGCGACGCGGGCAACCATGCCTGCCGGAACGATGCGGTCGGGGGCCGTTTTCATCTTGTCACCAACGAGCTCTCCGCCTGCCAATGCGAGCATCCCTGCTGAGGCGAGCTTGTTGGCCAGAAGGCGAGGGGCACCGTTGTCGGCGGGCAAGTTACCGCTCCGCGCGGCATTGGTCACTGCGGCCAAAGGGGTCATCGCGCGCATTCCCGCGACGGCTCCCATCAAAATCGAATGGATCAAGGCCATCTGGCTCTCCTGAATAGGGTGGAATCGCCGGACCCGGCCCTCAGGGCTTTGCCGGACGCTCGTAATCTTCCGGTTTGGCGGTGTGCTCCGCCTCAGGCATGTCCTTGTCTTTCCACGTGGCGTCATCGTTTCGGAGCTTGTCCGGGGTGTGCGCTTTGTCCTGGTCATCCACTTCGGCGCCGGGATTGAGGGGCAGTTTGCTCATGGGTCGCTCCGTGTTTGGTATCGCCCTCTATGCTGCTCCCGCCGCCATGAGAACGGCGTTTGGGCGGGCTCCACATTTTCACCACGCTGCGGTCACCGTCTGGCTACGTCGCCGCGGGTATCTGTTCGTCGTTACGGGCGGAGGACCTTACGATGCACGGACCGACCAGGGAGGGCCTGCGGTGATCGCAGTGATAGTGCCGGCCCACAACGAGGCAGCAGACATCGGCCGCTGCCTGGAATCAATCACCGTGGCTGCCAGGCATCCTGGACTTCGAGGCGAGCCCGTAGTTGCAGTCGTGGCGCTGGATTGCTGTACCGACAAAACGCCCGACGTGTGTTTGCACCACGGTGCCTTGTCCATCTCGATTGAAGCACGGTGCGTGGGCGTGGCACGTGCGGCGGCTGCCAACCATGCCCTGGGCTTGGGCGCGCGCTGGATAGCCAGCACTGACGCCGATACGCATGTCCCGTCTGACTGGCTCTGGAAACAAGCGAACTTTGGGGCCGATGCGTTTTGCGGGGTAGTGGAGGTGCGTGACTGGCTTGATTACCCGGCTGCCGTGCGCCAAGCATTCGCAGGGCGCGAGCATGCGCGCGACGGCCATCGCCATATCCACGGCGCCAACTTAGGCGTCAGCGCTGCCGCTTATCAAAAGGCGGGCGGCTTCCCACCGCTGGTCACGGGCGAGGATGTGGCGCTGGTTCAGGCACTTCAGCGCTCGGGAGCAACGATCGCTTGGCGAGCTCGACCAGGGGTTACCACAAGTGCCCGCCGGTCAGCCAGGGCACCCCACGGGTTCAGTGGCTTCCTGCGTGCCTTGGAGCGCGAAGTGCTCGAAGCGAGCGCGGGGGTGTTGCCATCGCGGGAACTGGTGCGATGACGCCGAGGCCGGAGGCAGGTCCAGACCACTCGTGGATGGCTCTGCTGTCCGGTCGCCGTATGCGGTGATCCGTACCGGTGAACCCGGTGACTCCCGGTTGATGGCGCGGGGACTTGGCTCTTACCGGAGAGTCATCGTCGGCGCCCCTGACTATTTCCAGCGCACGGGAGTGCCGCAGCGACCGGAAGACCTGGCCGACCGCGCCTGCCTGCTGTACCGGTATCCCAGCACCGGCAAAACCGACGTATGGCCGTTGAGCAGGGACGGGCGGCCGCTCACCATGGATCTGTCAGGCAGCATGGTGATCAACTCCTTGGACCCGCAGATTTGCTTTGCCGAACAAGGTCTCGGTATTGCCTGCATCCCTGACATCGCCGTGCGTCGTCAACTCGACGAAGGCCAACTGATCACTGTGCTGGACGACTATAACCAGGACCACACCGCGTTCCGGATACTGTGGCCTTCAGGTCGCTACCTGTCGCCCAAGCTCAGGGTGTTCGTAGACTTCATCGTGCAGAACTTGTTTCCGCTTTGATTGCAGGAATTGCGCGATATGGAGGGCTTTATGCATGTCGCCGCGCACAGGCGGAAATAGCAGGGACATGCGCCGCTGTGTTCGAATACATCTTAGGTTCCTCGTCTAGCCGTTCTCTGAACTAACCTTGAAAGCTCACCAGAAGCGAAACGCCGCCCCGTCGTTTGGCGTCTACATCACCCCGGCACGCAGCCGTACTGCCGTATTCGACTCGAGCACTAGGGGTCGACTACTTGAGCCAACGACGAAAATTTCTGCTATTTACCGCATTTGCTTTTTAAACGCGTCAGCATAGCGCCTTTAAGATTTTGTTCGATAACACCGTGGAAAGTTTCCGCGACCCCATTGATTACAAGCTCACCGCCGATCAAAGCATGGGTAATACGGATGCGTAGTGAGCCGCCTTCGTCGATCTCCGTCCCGCTAAACTTCTGCTTTCTGTTGTTTTTTCCGTCACCGAGGATGTAGAAGAAGACAATATGACAACACTTGGACAGGTCCAAGAGACGTTCGAACGTAGCCTTGCTAGGGAGGTGAGTGTCAACGATTTCTATGATCACTGATGGTTGCAACCCATTCGGCGCGAAGACCGTGTTGCTGCTACCTGCAAGGTCTGGTCTGATTCGCAATCGATCAGGGAAGATGATGGACGCTTCCGAGAACCAATTTCTGCCTAAGCCTTGTGGAAATGCGACGAGCGTCTTCTCCGTTTTGACACCACCATCGAAGTAGTTGGTGAAGAAACTGACCTTGTCCCCGGCCGCGCGCAGGTCCACCAGGAGTTCAGTGATGAGCGCATCGTGGCGTGCGCTACGCGGGTGCCGTGGCGCGTCCTTGACCGCCGTGCCCGATCCCAAGCGACGGAAATGCGGCGAGTTCGCATTCCGCACAGGCACGAGCATATCTCCAGCGGCGTCTACCAGAGGTTCGTTCAGCATCACCTGATAAGCCGAATCGTCAAAGATCTGCGATGCAAGGTATGTCTCACTTGTGATCGTTCCAAGGGCTGTAAATGCCATGCTGTCAGGTCAGGGATGAGGGGCCATGACCTTGGCACGGTTTGTCGCTTCACTACAACCGGCTTGGTGTCCGGGTAGCCCCTTGGAGAGTGGCGGTTGCCTGATCGAGGGCGGTCCGCTCGTGGTTGATGATGCGCCGCCGCAAGAGATCAAAGAAGAGAGTGTCGTGGTGCGCGGAGCAAGAAGCGGCAAGTCGGGATTCATGCGCCCTCCAGTCCAGTTTAAGATCGCCTTGGATATGCAAGAAGAATGACTTGTACGCGTCCACAATGTCCCCATCTCTCATCAGGCATGAATCTCCAGACGTCATCGACCAATGGCGAATTGCCGAAGAGAGTGCATCGTCAGGACTGAGATAAAGCGCCAGGGCATCCTCCACGCTTGCCTCTGCCACGAATGCCCATGTCACACGCTGCGCCCACCATCGCCAAAGTTCGATAAGTGTTTCGAACGTATGGGTCTCGGTACGCTCGTCGACGAAGCGGAGTGACCATTGGCGCTGATCGTTGTCTTGGTGTGTCCATAGCAGCCACCCACGTTCCCAGAAGTGCTCGACCAAGCGACTTGAGAGCGCTCTCTTGCGAGGGGTCGAAATACCGATCTCGGACGGGCCTTTTGGGCGAAGCTTTGCCTTAAATGATCTGCTCACGGGTACATCCTAGTCTCCTTGCCCAGTCGTTCTCTGAACTGTCCGCGCACGTAGACAGGCAGTGACACAGAGGGCTGGTAGTGAGCCATGGCTTCAATCTGGATCTTCCTGACATTGCTGGCTGACTTGTGCACGTAATTGTCCTGGAGCACGGGCGCCTTCTTGTTGAGGGCGTGGCCGGTGATCAGCGCAATGTGCTCAACTCTCACACCCTTGGCGTCTAGTTCGGTTGCAAGGGTATGGCGGAAGGCGTGTGAGCCGATCCCTTTGCCAAAGCCCAGTCCTCTCAAGTAGGCCGCGAATTGGTTGACGAAGGCTTGGCTATAGCGCCCGTTGACTTCGCCGGTCTTGCGGCACGTTCCTGCTGAGAGATGTGGGAACAGGCGAGGGTGGCCGCAAGCCTTCATGTCAGTCAGGAAGTCTAGGAATCCGGCTTGGATCAAGCTCTCGTGGATGGGAACTTTGCGAATGGCGCTCTTGCCTTTGAGGCTCTGCCGCGTGCGCTTGCCAGTGCTTTGGGCCAGGTCTTCGTCAACAGTCTTCTGGACTGAGAAGCACCAAACACCCTGATCTTGGACGATGTCGCACACCTTGAGCTGCGCGATCTCGTTAATGCGGGCCCCGGTGTAAAGCGCAATGAGCGGGCACCACCACCGATGGGGGTATTTCTTAGCCCAAGGCACGAAGTTGTCGGGGTTGAAGATCTTCTGCACCTCCTCTTCTGAGAGCAGTCGCTCAGGTGCATCCTGATCAGTCAGAAGATCCTCGCGAGCCGGCTTGAACGCGTCCATAGGCGAGTGCGGAATGGCGCGCGCTTTGACTAAGGTGTTGAAGAAAGAGGCCAGGAAGCGCCGATGCAGTTCGAGCGTTGCGTTGGCCGGCTGTGGGCGTCCTTGGCGCTGGCCCCAAGTGATGAGTGCCTGGACGGCGAGCCCTTGGAGCTTCGGGCTTGTCATGAAGTCTTCAGGAGCCCAGCGCAGCAAGTCCCACATTGCGTAGATCGAGGCGTGATCGATGCGCGAAACAGACGTATTGCCTGTGACGCGTTGCAAGATGGCCAGGGTGCGGCGATAGGCATCGATTGTGGTGGTGCGAAGGTTCTGTCGCTCTTTGTCTTTAAGGAAATCATCGACCTCTTCAGAGAGAAGACGGGCAGGGGTCGCCAGCGGAAGCGGCTCTGGATAGCGCGTGCCGTTGCGCCGAAGTCTCCGGAGCTTTTCGCTGTGATCGTAGGTTGCCTGAACCAGATCTTGGAGATGAAGCGCGCCAGCTCTGTCCTGGACGAAGATGTCGTGAAATTCGACTTTGCCAATTCGAATGCTCTTAATGGCGAGCTGGCCTTTAGGGTGCTGCAAGTAGTGGTGAAGTTTTGGTTGTTGGAATTGCATCTACAGTCCGGAATAAGAAGGTAGATTGTTGATAAGGTGTGGCTGTTATCTGTCAATGCAAAAACAAGACAGAAATATTGGCCGGTTGATTGCCTAATGTAAGCAAGTTCAATGGCCAAAAATGTGCGCCATTCTTGGGTTTGCTTATGTCGTCAATTTTAATCAGGGGCTATACGTCGCAGTGCTCTCGGTGATTGATTTCTAACTCAAACCATAAATGCGCGTGTAGTGTTTAAAAGTAACAAAAGCCAGATAAATGAGACTTATGTCTCGGCGTGAAAATGAACTCAGGGTAAATGGCGGGTCATTTGCCTAAAGTAAATATACTTAAGAAGGCAGTTAGGCAATCTGAAATTAGTGCGCCTCAAGGCGGGCGAGAGTCGCGGCGCTGGCCGTGCTATCTTGAGACATAACAAGCGAAAAAATCCGGCGGCCTGCGGTGTTTCCTGGGTAGCTTGGCTTTGGCCCAAGGCGTAAACGTCTGACCCGTGCACCACCCCCTCAAGTTGCGGAGAGGGCATGTTGACAGGCATTGATCAGACGCTAGGTTAGGTAGGGGAGCACACCATGACCTACGCTGTCTTTGAACAATGCCATTGGACGCCTGATCTTCTGCCCCTCGTCAGGGGTCATACGGTCGATATGCGATTGCTCTCGCGGAGCTCTAGGGTGCATGTCAGGACTCTAATCTCGCCCGCGGCCCGCTGTATAGCCAACGAACAGTTCGATACGCCTGTACGGGCCGTCAGACGGCGTGACGTCGCAGCGCTCATTAAGATGATTGGCCAATTGCATGAGGCTGCCCGCTGTGATCGGGCGCTCACCGAGGCCTGCGAGAGAGGTTTCCTGGGAGGTGTGCGAGTGCTTATAGGCCGAGCGAGCACGTCTTGGAGGATGGAGCACGGGTTTCTCTTGGCCGCCGAGAGAGGTCACACGCGCGTGGCTTTGTTTCTACTCCGTCAAGGACTGTCAGATGTCGCTCGATTTTGCTCCAGAGGAGCTGCACTGGCATTTCCGTGGGGCCATCGCACGACGGCAAGAGCTCTGGTGCGCGTTGCTCTGTCCACACAGTCGGATGATCATCGCGCCTTTATGAGTCTGCTTTCCATAACGAACAGGACGGGCGATGCTCACCTAAGCCAAGCGATCCTTGAGAGGGCACTGATCCCCGATGCGGAATACGCGATGCGAGCAGCGCTCTTGAACGGTCAGTGGGAGTGCGCCCTCGTAACCTGGAACTATCTCAACGAAAAGGGTAAAGCAGACACCGAGCGATACTACGAGCGGCAGTTGGCCCAGATGCAAGCTTGGCACGAGCACTTAGTGCTCGCACAAAGCCAAGCTCACGCTGACCTGGCAATGCCATCTATCCGCCGAATTTAGGCTTTCGCTGGGCAGTTGCAGAAGATGCATATTTTCTTGCCAACTCGTCATCAAGCCATGAACGATGCAGCACAGTCGCAAATTGGGAGAATGCCTCGGAAATCAAGCTAGGATTCATCTGGCGTGCGCTCTCCAAGGGTAGCCAATCGGCCGAAGCTATCAAGGTCTCGTAATCACGTAACCCCAAGGATGCCAAGTCCCCCTCAGCGAGTAATGGGGCTTCCTCGTCGGATTTGCCAAGGCTCAGTTGGCCTGAAATGAAGGTCAAGGTTTCCGCCACTTCCGCCGTGCCTTCTCCGCTACGCCCCGTGATAAGCCAGGAGATCGTGAGCGCGGTCTGGAACGCTGTGTAGTTCCAGACCAGCATTTTTGTTGAAAGAAGCTGATAGGGCCGATCCAGCGGAAAGTGCAGGATAGATTGCACTTCATCGATGCGCTCGGTTTGCTCCGGAGTGAACATGCTTGCATCCTTTCTAGGCTAATCCAGAACCCCGAGCATACAGTGGCCACGCGTTGGCTGCTCAGGCGCACAGACCAGAAGGGAATGGTGCGATTGATTGGGGATTGGGTGCGCCTCAGAGCGGCGTTGCCTTGAGATGGCGAGTGCGTGGCTTCGCGGCAGGACGTTGGCTTTCACGCTAGGAAGCGGCAGGGGCGCTTCCATTCCGGATGCCAGGAGGTATAAATCGGCTCTTGTTACACGGCGAGCCCATGCTGTCTTGGCTTGGAAGGGCGCCGTCAGTGAGCGTTTGCAGCTGGGAGCTGTTCCCGCTCACAAGGGCTAGCATCAGTTTTACTGCGGCCTTTTCGCAACCGGGACGATCTCGTTAAGCTCGCCGAGAACAGCATGCCCGAGGTCCGGGTCAAAATCTCCAGCAATCATTACCATAATTTGGACCACCATCATCGCAATGGCTTCAGCGTGATTTAGCACCTCGATGATGAGCTCCGGCGGGAACGCGGGGCCGACGCTCTCCCCCTGCGTATAGGCACCAACCATCTGGCTTCCTGCGTGCGTAAAGCTATGGAACTTGTCCCAGGCATTTGCGTGCTGTTTGCTAAACAAAGGGAACTCATCAAAGGGCGGGACCTGTTCGATCTGTTCGGCGAGATTGACTTTGGGGAGCTTGTCTTTGGTGATGAACGTTTGGACTTGGTCGTCCGTCGCGCAGAGTGCAATCCAGGCGCCTCGTTTGAGTGCCTCATTCATTGGCCGGAGTAGTGCAAATGCTGATCCGGACAGTTCGATGCCATGGTGGTAGAGGAGCGAATTGATGCTCGCAGCATGATCGAATGAGACCCTGAGCAGCGTCCATGCCACCATATATTTGTCTGGCAGGCCAGCTGGCAGGCTAAGGCGGTTGGCGAGCACGCCTGCGGCATTCAAGGTTCCCGCAGTTCTCTTGGCGTAGTCTTGGATGGAAGTAGGGGGATTACCTGGATTGTTCATTTCACCGCCTAAGCTCTTATCGGAAGGGGAAGTCACCGCGCCCCGGACGTCAAGCTCTGCGTCCTCGCGATCCAGTATTGCAGTATTCCCCGGGTTGCCGGGTTGTGCTTCAATCCGGCCAGCTCGCCGACGCATCTGCTCGACGTTATCTGGCTCCCCGCCGTTCAGTTCCTCGGGACGGGCTGTTTGCTTCGGTCTAGCAAGAGCGTGTCGGCGGGTCGCCCCGACCTGTGTAGTTTTCGTCAAAACGGCTACTATTGCGGGAGTCCTTGACGTCGAATGCTCTAGGGGGAGCGCATGACCATTCACAGGCTTATATTTCTGCTCGGTTCCATCATCCTGCCGTTCACTGCGGCTGGTTCCCAGCTGTTCGCTGTAACTCCCAGCGGTATGCCGGAGGCGGTCTTCCCAAGCAAGGCCTCGGTGGCGGTTTCGCGCTTGTCGAGCAAATGCATGGACGTCCAGTGGACGGTCGTAAGCAGCGGCGATACAGAAGTTGTTTGCGAGTCGCCATTGAGCACCGGCCAGTCCATCATGGGGCAGATGCTGCTCGGGAACAGCTACTCCACACCGCCACGGCGTTTCTTCCGCTTTAACGTCAGTGAGATTTCCGGAGTATCGCGCGTCCAGGTGTCAGGTTGGCTGGAGACCCAGATGGCATTCGGCCAGATGCAGCGTGCTCCTTTCTCCGGGGCGGATTTTCATAACAGCATCATGAACTTCCTAATCAGCGCTGGAGGCTCGTTTCCCGCAGGAACGACGTTCCCTAACCACGCCGTGCTAGGAGTCTTAGGACAAGTCGCTCCGCGCGGCAGGCACGCCGGCTACGTGGTGAGTGAGGTGACGCCGGGTGCAGCTGCGGACCGAGCGGGCGTCAAGGCAGGAGACGTTATTACTTCAGTGGCGGGAAAGAAGTTCAAGGCCGAAGGTGACTTCTTGGACGGCTTGGAAAAAGCGACCAAGGCACCGACCTATCAGCTCGACGTGACGCGCAGCGACTCTGCACTTACGTTCACCGTCGAGCGTGACTACCGCCCCACAACCACTCAGGTCGTCAAGGCGGTAGAGGAGTCCGCAAATGCAACGGTCCCTATCGCAACACCCCTATCGGTCGCTGATGAACTGGCGAAGCTTCTGAAGCTGAAGGAGCAAGGCGTCTTGACCCAAGCCGAGTTCGATGCTCAAAAGAGCAAGCTGTTGAGCCAATGAGCATGCGGCGTGGCTGGCTTGACGGTTAGGTGGGGAGCCTCTTTGCCGCGGGGTTCGGCCGACGAGAAAGTGCGGTCCGCTTCGGTCGCTAAGCCCGTTCCACTGGCCCGGCGCCAGTGGGCGTTCCTGGTGTGCGCGCCCTTGGCAGTGAATATCAAGAGCGGGCCGCCAAGCTCTACAGCGTCGTTAACTGGCACTGGCTGTTTCGAGTGAATGGTGTATGGACCGAGAAATCTATCTCGGTGGGCTTGCGATCCCGTGGAACCCGCTTGGATGAATGACTTCTCCGATATTGCCCCGTTGCAGCTCACCCAACGGGAGGTGCAGCGCCTCTTGGGCCGGTGCCTTCTGCGCATTCAACAGTACGAACGTTTAATCAAAGCCATCGTGGCGCATCATGAGGTCTGTGGACCCATATCGTCCCTGGATGCAATCCGGTCCGCTCGTATCGCTGACGCGTCAACAAAGAGCCTGGGGCTCTTGGTCGGAAAACTTGTGGGGTCCTATCTGGTCCATGGTTCTGGGCGCGACACCGACCTGCCCGACCCTGGTTCTGGTGAGGTCGCAACGGTTCGAATGCAGCTCCGGCTTGAAATGGGCGCTGAGGACTTTGAGCGGACCCAAGCGGATCTCAAAGATCTGGTAAGGCTCCGAAACGACTTGGTCCATCACTTCATTGATCAGCACGACATTTGGACTGTGCCGGGCTGTGCGCGCGCCGAGCAAGCGTTGCTCACCGCCTACTCTCGTATTGATCATCATTTCGAACAGTTGCGTAGCTGGGCTGAGAACATGGAGCAAGCGCGCCAGCTTGCTGCCGAGTTCGTCCAGTCTGAGGTCTTCCGCGACCTGGTGATCAACGGTATTGCCCCCGATGGCTCAGTTGACTGGCCCAGTTCAGGCATCGTTCGACTGCTTAGAGAGGCGATGTCTGAGTTGTCCGTGGATGGTTGGACATCCATCGCCAACGCTGAGCGCTTTATTCAGGCGCGAGATCCCGAACAGTTGCCAGTGAAGTACGGATGCCGCACCTTGAAGCAGGTCGTGCATCAATCTCGGCTCTTCGAGCTTCAATACCAGGAGCGATATGGCAGGCGTGAGGCCTGCTTTAAAGATCGTGCACGCAGATCGTCTTGATCAGGTCCGTCGAATCGCATTGGCGTTCATCGACTGGCGAATAGGCCACGGTTGTCAATTATTTTTGAGCTTCAACTGCCGGGCATTGGGCCCGTCGAGCATGAGACGGGGCTTTATGGGGTCGTTCACTCGATGGATCGGAGCACCAAGCCCGGCCCAAGCGTCGTAACGAGCTCTACTCGTAGGCTCTTCCGGCCGACGATCACCGCTAGCAAGGGGCGATTGTCTTTGCGATCGTTCGCTAAACGTCGCCACTCAGAACGATCCAGTGAGGAGGGCGTAGGGTGATCTTCGGGATGCGTATGCCACTCCCCAAGATAGCGAACCGTGCCTTGACTTGCCTTCCATCGGGCCAGAGCAATGCCTGCATGTCCAAGAGGCGTTCGTTCGAACAGATATCGAAAGCGCCTGTCCCATTTCGTCGGTGCCGTTGCTTCATCGATCAGCAAGTGGACGCCATGGACAGTCCCCAGCAGCAGTCCACCTGCTTCGCAGTCTGTGTCACGGTGCTGGATGTGGTTGTTGAACACGTCAAGTGTGGATGCAGAGAAGCTCAGCAGCATCTTGCGATCGGGGCTGCCCCAGGAACTCATGAACGGCATATTGGACACTCTGCATCCGGTTGAAGGTCACAATCTGCGGCGGCTGCAGTTTGGGTCGTATCCAGAACTCTGGTGCGCAGCGTGGGCGACGATTTGCCATTGACCCAGTCGAGCACCAAGTCCATGGCCAGGCTGGCCGCCTGCACGGAAACAGAGGCGGGGAAGGGCACATAGAGCCCCTCGCAGCCATGTCCTGCCAGAAGCAAGGGCACGTCCCCGACCACTGAACGAAGTTCACCCCGCCGGTTGCCGTGCCACAGGCATCGATAGCAGCCTGCGCTGACGTCTTCCGTCCGGATCATTGCTCGGACGGCAGTCCCCGGGCCCTCAATCCAAGCAGAGATCATGGGAACGGTGCGAGGTGTCGTATCGCAGAGCCAGTGGCCCAGTGACTCCTCGCCAGTTGCGTCGATCAACAGGTCAAAATCATCGAGCGCAAGCTGCCGAGCATCCCTTTGGATGGCCTCAACTTCAATCCCAGGAGAGAGGCGTTGAAGTTCATCGACCATGGCAACAGCCTTGTTTTTCAGCAGATGTGAAAAACCCAGGCGATGTCGGCCCAAATTCTGAGGGAGCAACTTGTCAAAGTCGACCAGCGTCAACTTGCCGCCAACTGTGCCAGCGCCCGCCTTGCAGAGCATCTCCGCGAGATAGCCGCCGATTGTGCCGCATCCAATCAGTCCGACGCGTTTTCCAGCGAGGGTCCTCATGCCTGGAATGTTGCGCTGAGCCAGGTACTGATCATCGATGCGCATTGCCGTCAGGAGCAGCACTTTGAGGCCAAAGGTGGTGTCTCGTCTGTCCGCGAGCTTAACCTTCGCTTTGCTGCGGTCATAGATGACAGCAAATCCGTAGGTCATGAGCGGTGAGTCGATGAAGATGAGGATGCAAATCCGCTTCTCTCGTTCGCCCAGCTGGATGCGTTCATGGATCTTGCGACGGCAACTCCGATCAAGCTGACTTTGCCACTCCAAGATGTCATTGACGGTCTTAGGGGGCCACGATCGGGGGTTGGGGCGTGGCATTGCGGTCGTCTTGATTCGATACGTAGGTGGTGGGCTTCTAGTCACCTTCAAACCAAGAAGGTCGATCTTCTTTGTGGTGCGCTCAACGCTATCGGTGATGAACCAATGCAAGCCGTCGTCGCCTTCTGCGATCAAGCAGTGCTGGCGCCCGGGGATATCTCCGAGGACGTCGAACAAGCAGTTAGGTCCATTCCAATAGGCGAAAAATTCCTCCACAAGATCCTCGACCAGCTCGCCTTTTGTGATTTGGCAAAGCACACGGTCGGCCTGGTCCAAGCACGCAATCGTTTGGCCCACTGGGTCGAAAATGTTGAGGACGATGGAGCCTGGGGCGAGGTAGCAAAGATCCCCGTAGGCGCCAATGTGAGGCACCGCAGCCGGGAAGTGTTTCGGAATGTCCAGCAAGCGAACACGAGGAAGTGCAAAGAAGTCAGGATCCAGCGCAACTTCGCAGCGGATACCTTGTTCGGATGCGTTCCGGGCGAGCTCACCGGTCAAGGTGAACCACCCGTCAGCATCCTTCCCTGAGTAATGGAAGCCCCTTTCTTTGAGGGCTTCAATCACTTCGCTGGCCCGCGCCCGCTTCATCCAGCCTTCGTCCTGCCAACAAGCTCACTCGGGCCTGCCGAGGGGCGGTAGCTAAAATGGTCGCCTTAACGCTGCTGACCTTCACGCGGTCAGGCTCGTCGGGGAAGCGCGATCCGAATTCCTTGCGCAGCCACGAGCATGCTTGCGCGGCGTTAGACGCGTCGATCGAGCCGCGCAGGGCAACCTCCAAGGCTTCAAACGCCTTGGCGGCCTCTTCAACCCCGTCCTTACCAAGGCGGGCGGTGAAAGACTCGGACGACTCAACTGGGTTGCTAACGCCGTCGCGTAGTCGATCCGGCAGGGCAGAGACCACATCTAGAAGTGCAAGGTCATCTCGACGCTCCCGCTTCTCAAACAACGGCGCCGCCGCTGCCATGAGCAGAATGGAGGAGGGGCCTTTGGTCGGCCAGTGCCAGTCTCGGAACGCTTTCAAGTAGCGAACCACGCGCTGGAATTGCTCACCCTTTTCCTCGACCTCGTTCAGAAACCAAGCCTTGATAGGCCGCGGATCAGAGGCAACCCAATCATCGACACCATGCGCAAGGAGAACCTTGTCTTTGGGCAGTGCTGACCAGGCGTCACGCTCGGCCTTGATAGCAGCCTCAGCAATGGAATCAAGGGCGTGATGCTCCATCGTTGCTTTGGCGAGGGAGGTGAACTCTTCGTCAGGAATGGCGTAGAGCGGAACATCGATATGGGCGTGCTCGGCGATCACCATGCGAATGCACGTAGGCTTTTCCGTGAGCTCCCAACCCATACGATCGGCGAGTGGTGCAAGGGCTTCCTTCGCGGCATTGAAGAACACGCGGGCCGCAATGCTTGGCCTTTTGGTCTCAGATACAAAGCTCAGCGGAAGGTAGCAGCCGTCATCCAAGTCCGCCTGTTGGGGCGGCTGCGCCGGGGCATTGATCGTCTTGTAGGCCCAGGAGCCTTGGGTAAAGAAGCGCGGTTCCGGGACATCTTTGGTGTAGCCGCGTTCGCGAAGCACCCGAGGAATGCCGGCGCGGAGACAGTTCCGAACCTCAACACGAGCGTCGGAAATCACAGAGCGCTGAGCGGGAGTGAGATCAAGCGCTTCGCGCAGGCACGAGTTGCCATCAACAGTGGTGTGGAACAGTGAGCTCAGGTCTAGCATGACGTCTCCGGCGTATTCTTGTTGGGGCCGTGATAGAAGATGGGGCTCGGAGCATGATGGTTCCGGAAGGGCAGGAAATCTGCATCTCCCAATGCCCTCTGGGCCGCATGGACGCCGCGATCGCGCAGCGTGTTGGTTGCGCCGATAGACACGCGATCAAGGGCCTTAACGTCCCGGCTTTGGTCGGGCGTAGCCTGGTCATCGATCTGGTAATACTGCTTGCCCAGTGATTGCTTGAGCATGTAGTCGACGGATGATTCTTGGGCAGAGATCACAAGGTCGAACAATCCTCCACCCCATCGGCCAAAGCCTCGATCCAGGTCCGCCCCGCCGCGAACGGTGGCGCCAATGGTCATGGTGCCAATGGACAGCACGCGGATGATTGCTTGTGGGTCAGGCGCCAAGAACGTTCTGATCTCATGAAGCCCAAACAGACCAGGTGCATTACCAACAAGCCCACCGTCTGCATAGACGCCTCGACTGTTGCGCGAGAGTGGGAAGTAGACAGGTGCAGCTGCGGTCGCTAGGGCTACGTCCACCACCGACATGTGGTGGTCGAGCTCAAAGGAGGGGTGGTGGGGCGTCTTGAAGAACTGACCGCGGCCGGTGGAGTAGTTCACCGCAGGAATGAGGACCCGATGTTTAAGGTCGCCGACCAAAGTGTCGCCAAATCGGTCTTGAAGCACGCCCTTGAGCCCGGCCGAATCGTGCTTTGCCTTCAACCAGAACCCGAGCAGCCGGCGACCCAGGCTGCGGCAGCCAAAGATCTTGCTGCCGTGATCCTCAAAGAGCCCTTTAAGCTCGGCAGCGGGAATATCCGCCGCCAAGCCCAGGGCCAGCATCCCTCCTGCTGACGTGCCGCAGATCAGGTCAAAGTGCGAGGCAATCGGCCTGCCCATCACCTTTTCGAGCTCTGCCAGTACCGTGGCGGTGTAGAGGCCGCGATACCCGCCCCCCGAGAGGGCGAGCACATGGTAAGTAGGAGGAGGGGTGCTAACCATTGACGTCAGCCCTCCGGCGGGTAGGAGTCGGGGCCGTGGCTATCCTTGTCCCGGATCTGGCCGTTCGGGCGGTGGATTACCAGCTCTGACTCTTGGTTGCGTGCAATCTCCCGCGCGGCGTCGATGGCCTGCTGCTGAGTGTCGTGCAGTGAGGTGGCGCGCTGATTGCCAGCGCCCCTGACCGCCCAACCGTCCTGGTGGGGAACAACATGTTGGTTCTTGCCTGCCATTTCACAGCTCCTTGATCAGGTTAAACAGCACTGTTGGTGTATCTAATTGCAGTTGCCTCGGGAAAAGCGATGGCGCACAATCTGTTGCTCCTCCAGACAACACCCTGAGCGTGAATCACTCAAGCCGGAAAGGCGAAAGTGTTGTCTGGATGGGCAACACCCTAGCAGGGTCAAAACCGGGATGCAAGTCTCATTTGTGAATTTCCCCGCGGGGCGCGGGGACGGTGGAAAGCGCCCCTTGCTGACCAGGAGTAAGTAATGCCGCAAACAGGCTTAGGCCTTGCCTTAAAAACGCTACGCGAGCGAGCGACCATGTCTTTGCGCGAATTGGGCCAGCTTTCGTCAATCGATCACGCGTATGTCTATCGCTTGGAGACAGGCGAGAAGACCAGCCCGTCCCCCGATCTTGTCGACAAGCTGTTGCATGTGCTCAAGCCAGGGGAAAGGGATGAGGAAATGGTGTCGTGGCTCGTTGATCATCCTGAAGCGGATCCAAAGCTTGTTGAGTTTGTGTTACAAGACCCGACAATCAGTGTCGAAGTGTTCTCAGCAGCAGCAGGCATGAGGCACCGGGGCACAGCAAGGCCAGATCCGGCTCTGCTCATATCCAGAGTTCAAAAAGCGTTTCAGGATGACGACGAGGACGAGTAGCCATGGACGAGGTTGCTGTTAGGCAGAAAGCGAGATCCTTCATTGCTCGAATCGATCTGACGACGATTCGCGATGATCTGTCTCCTTACCTAGCGGCAGCCAACGCCAAGCTGCGAACGGAAGAGCTTGGCGTTGGCGAGTCCGGCTTTACGATCACAAAGGCTAGCGGTCGAAGCATCGTAACGGTGAACGGCCAGGAGACAAGGGAGCGGCAACGCTTCACGATCTGCCACGAGATTGCTCACATCGTGCTTGGATTGCCTTCATCGCATGAAGAGGTGCCCGCTTGGTCTTATGCCAAGCGACACATTAACGAGATTGCATGTGACACGTTCGCATCCGAGCTCTTGATGCCATATCAGCTCTGGCTTCCCCGCGTTCCCAAAGAAGAGCCATCGATTGAAGTTGTTCAAGAGATGGCTGAGCACTTTGGCACGTCATTCCCAGCCGCAGCATCTCGCTACGCGAGCCTCAGCGAGCGGCCCTGCGCATTTGTGACGATGGAGCGCGGAGGTCTCAGATACGCCGCGCGATCGACGTTGCTGAGGCAGGTTGGAGCGTGGATTTCGCCCAGATCGACCATTCCGTCGGGTTCGGTAGCCTATCGGCTTCGAGCAGCGGGAAAGAGCGGGGCAGAGTCGGACGATGTCGCTCAGGACATCTGGTTCGACAACTGGGAGAGAGGGCTGCAACTGACGGAGATCAGTCGCCATTTCGCGGGCTCGGACACCACGACCTCACTCCTATGGTTCGACGCTGAAGAACTTCCCACTAGAGAGGTTGATCGTTTTGGTGCACGCGTCGATGAGGAAGAGGCGCTCTCTGAGCTCACCGGTGAGCTGTCTTGGTCCAAGCTGGATCGGCGCCGTTGATCGGGCTGCAACAGGGCGATTGCAAATGGCCATGATGCAGGGATAGGCCCTCATGCATCCAGCGAGGTGAAGGTGCAGCTTGGCTCCTAGCGTCCATTGAACGCGTTTGAGTAAAGCCCGCGAGCTGCTGCAAATCTCCATGTAAAGCAGACAGCAGGGAAGGGGCATTCTTCTCGGCCTTTCGTTAGTCTTGGGCATACTTTCGAAGCGGATGCGCCACTTGAGTGGATCCCTCTTAGGCAACGAAAACCGTTCAAAAATAGTGCATTTCAAGCTATTGCGCTTCCTGAATCTTGAGCCATAACCAATGGACTAAGACACTGGAAGCTTCATGACCATCGAACACACACGTATCAAAACATACAGCCGGGCCAAGGGCCATTCGGCGATCGCAGCCGCTGCCTATCGAGGGGGGTTTTTGCTTATTGACCCAAAATCCGGCGCGAAGCATGACTACCGAGGTCGGGCTGGGATCATTCAGGCGTGCTGCTTGGCTCCCGCTGGGTCGCCTGCTTGGACCAATGACCCGCAGCGCCTATGGGCGGCGGCTGAAGCGGCAGAGCGTCGCCGGAACAGCACCGTCTGCCGCGACTTCACCATCGCCTTGCCGCACGAGCTCGATGATCGCGAACGGTGGAGTCTTATTCTCGACATCTCGCATGCGCTGATCGACCGGTATGGCTTTGCATTACAAGCCAGCCACCACCAGCCAACCAAGGACGATCCTCGCTACTTCTACGCCCACCTCTTAGCGACGACCAGGCGTATGGAGGCCGCTGGCCTCACTGCTAAGACGAGAGCGCTGGACGGGCGTATCAACGGGTACGGTGAGGTGCTCTGGATTCGAGCGATGATCTCTGAGCGCATCAATGCGCATCTCGGTCTAGGTGAACTCCAGGTTGAGCGTAAGACCCAGGATCTAGCGGAGCGCCTTGCCACGCGTCGGGGGGAGGGAGTCGTTGGCGACGATCAAGCGAGCTTTGAGCAACTCTTGGGCCGCTACCGAAAGGAGGGCAAGCTTCTTCCAGTCCCAGCGGGCCACACGGCTGAGCGGGCGCGTGGCGAACAGTCCAGGGCGCTCCCCATGGTTGCCGGCACTGCTGCTGACGCGATCCCGTACAGCCCTGCCGCTCTACCGGTCGGTTTGGACATCAATGAAGGTAAGGGCGGCGAAGTTCAGTCAAGAGCTCCGGCAGAGCCACCGTGCCCTCAAGATAGGCACTGAGGGTATTAGCCATATGCTCGTCCAGGCCGAAGCCGGCGGCTTGCTGATCAGCAAGCCAGCTTTCCACGTGAGCATGGCGCAGCTGAGCTTCCCGTTCGTCCAGGAGTGTCTGTGAGTGGGTCAAGTCTTGTTTCATGCTAAGAATCCGAGTTGTGGCTTGCTCTGATTCCTAGCACAAAGCGCTCTGCCGTCAAGTCCTGCTAGTGGCTACGGCGAACTTGTTACAGCGTCGGTCCATCATTGATTGCTTGGTTCAACAGCTCATACCAGCGATTCATGTCACTCTCCCGGTAGAACTTGATCGTCCACACGGGGTGATCAGCATCCCGAACGCTAAGCGTCAGCGAGCCTTGGCGCTTGGAGTTGTGCCAGTGCTTTTCCCACGCACGGACATCGTTCAGCGGATAGATCTTCGTTGCCTGAGTCGTGCGGAGCTTGATTCGGGAACGCGCCACAGACAGCGCCAGGGCGCTGTTGCTGTGGAAATAGGAATGGTCGAACTCCGCCGCGAATGCTGCTTGGTCACCGCGTGACCTGAGAGTCCTGCCCACGCCTACGGCGAAAAGCGCGCCGGCGCCTACGACGAGCAAAAGGAAGAATGTGCCGACAGTCATTTGAGCTCCTCGGATGCAAGGGGGCGATTAAGCGATTAGCGGACTACTGGACTCGGCCAGTGATCTTCCAGGTGTCACCGACCTCGGTGAAGGTGTAGACGCCATCCATCTGGTTCCCAAAGTCGCGATCCATCGCCATCACCTGGCTCGACACCGCGCAGTTGTAGCTCGGCGTGCCCTCAGATTTGGCGCATTCCGCGCTCTGGAACTCCCGAATCTTCGCTTTTTCGTTGCTGTTGTCTTTAACGTACTGCAAGAAGGCGTTTTGCCGTTCGTCATGAGATGGGCCGCTTCCAGAGCAAGCGGCAAGGCAGGCGGTCAACACGCCAACGACGGCCACACGGAGCTTCAACATGACGGGTCCTTTCAGTGCGATGGGGCTGTGCCAGAGCCCGGGGTTGCGGCCAGGCCAAGAATACGATAAACGTAGTATACGGGCAACGTAATTTACGGCGAACGTAGCTTACGTTCATGCTTGGGGCATGAGTGCCCCCAACGCCCGCAGTGTCCGTGTCGTATTCGCCGCTCGCTTGAAGGAGCAGCGGCAAGCTAACGGGCTCAGCCAAAAGGCCTTAGGAGTGGCGATGGGACTGCCAGAAGATGTGGCCGGGGTTCGGATCAACAGGTACGAACGCGCGGTGCACGATTGCGACAGCGAGACCGCCCAGAAGCTTGCGCAGGCGCTTGGGGTGTCTGTGGCCTATCTCTACGCTGAGACCGATGAACTCGCCGAGTTGATTCAAGAGTTCACGCGCCTGCCCGCGTCGGAGCAGCGGGCGATCGTACAGGAGCTTAAGAAGCGTTCTGCCAAGCGCTAGTGCGGCAGCAGGCGCTGGGCGCCAGTCCCAAGACTCTGGTTATCAACGACTTGGGCCCTGTGGCGGCGCACTCGTCTCCGATAGTGCCAATCGGCACCCTTGACGCTGGGCATTACGCACCGTGCTGGGTGGCTACGCCCGAGTGAGCGGGTCTTCGCAGAAGCGGCACCTCGATCAGGTGTGCCAAGAACCGTGCTGGTCGTCTGTTATGCAGACCAACAGGAGAGTGGGCTTCCCCAAACCCCGTGGGCACCCAGCGCCTCTTTGTCGGTACCCCAGAACGCGTAAAATTGATCATTCTCGGGGCGGTAAACCAGCCACTTCCCGTTCAGGTCCGCAAGGCAGAAGCCTGAAATCGTAGTGCCCAGCTCAAATCCAGGAAGCCCAGGAGCCATCACGATCGCTGTGAGCGGAAATGGCTCCCGTCGATTTGAGGTGATTTCACTAGTCAGATCCTTGAGATATTCATCTGGATTTTCCTCGGAACCGACGTAGACATCCTCGGAAAGGCGCAAATGCCGATCTTGGATTTGATCAAAGTCAATCATGGTTGTGGTCCCCCTTGGGCGGCGGCGGCTTAGGATAGTGCGTCGTCTCGTGAGGCTTGTCTCCCTTAGCAACGGATCGATGCACGGCCTGCCCACCGATCTTGAGCCCATAGAGCCCTCAATTCCCCCAAGCGAGGTCCCTCAGAGCTCGGGATCGGGCATCAATCATTCGATTGAATGAATGCAGTTACTGACACGAAGCTCTCAGGCTGCCCGGCCTCTTGCTTACCGGGCTCGGAATCAGGATTTGATGGACGCTCCGAGCCATTCCGTTGCTTCGTCCAAGTTCAAGTGCAGGCTCGCGTAGGACTTCCTGAGCAGGGTCGGGGACAGGAGTCCGTCCCATTTTTGACTTGCCATGTTCTTGGCCTCAGCCAGCAGCGTGTCAATGGCGGGGGGCGGTTGGGAGGCGATCTCTGCCAAGAGCTTCGCGATCTCGTCCGTGGTCTCCGACCCACGCTTGATCTCGACCCCAAGTTTTCCTGACTGTGCCCTGAGGCCTTTGGCGTTCAGAAGGCAAGCGATGGCTTCGTTTGCATCGTCACCGAGCCAGGTCAACAGCAGCCACTCGCTGCCCTGATTGACCAAAAGCGCGGAGTCCAACGCATGCTGCGCGTAGGTCGCGCGCCCCTCATTTAAGAAGCGTTGCGCAGTGGCGTCGAGAAAGCGCGGTTCGACCTGCCCTCGGTAGAGCGCACGCATCGTTTGGCGGATTTTGGTATGGACGCGCCCGCCGCTGCCGTTGAACAAAGGTGGTGTTCCACCCTTGGAAGGGGCGACATAGATGGTCTTATGGGCCTCATCGATCTCCTCGACGAGCCAGGTGCGCCCGCCAAACAAGATGCGTTGGCCGACTGTGAGCATCTGCGAGATGGGCAGTGTCCCAAGCGACTTGCCCCCAGCGATGATCCGGAACTCCTCATCGACGGTAAAAGCGGCGTAGAAAGAGTAGTGGTTGACGATCTTGTCGCCCACAGGGCCGTGAAGCAAGAGTCCCGATCCGTCTTGGATCAGCACGTCTTGTTGGCCTAGGTGCCGAAGAAGCTCAATGAACGCGGCCGATGAGATCCCGTCGAAGGGAGCACCCTTGGCGCAGAGCATGCTGTAAGCCTGCGCTGCTTGGAGCCCACCATACTGGGCAATGGCCGACAAGAGCTGTTGAATCAACGTCGACATATGCGCCCCGTTGACGATCGGTGGCTCAAACCATTTCTCGATGAGCAAGTGCACGACCGCAATGGCGTGAACGGTATCGAGCCGGAGTCGGGTTGGGAGATCTGACTCGGCGTCGATCGCGTTCTCGACCACATATGCACGCAAAATGGCTGGCTCGCCTTCACGGCGCCCGGAACGCCCCATCCTCTGACGCAAGCTGGCGACTGAAGGCGGAACCCCGATCTGGGCGACGCTCTTCACGGCGCCAATGTCGATTCCCAACTCCAAAGTGTTGGTGCAAATGGCTGTGGCGGGCCGCTCTTTTTGTTTGAGCGCGGCCTCTGTGTCTGTCCGGATCTCCTTCGAGAGACTGCCATGATGAGGCCAGAACTCACGCGGCCGCTTGGCACCTTCGCTCAGCTCATTGAGCAGGTAAGTGTAGCGCTCAACTTCGCGCCGACTATTGGGAAAAACGAGGTTGCTGCTGCCGGCCAAGTTCGCATAGAGGTGTGCTGCGATTGTCTTGGAGGAGCTGTCTCCGCTCTGTTTTCCAGCTTGCGGGATCGGCTCCTCGAAGCCTTTGACAACAAGTTGAAGCTCAGAGCCAGTACCGGGTGCATCAACGATGGCTGCTTGGCCGTTGGGTCGCAAGAAGCAGGCGGCAGAGCTTAGATCCCCTAACGTCGCCGAAAGCCCAATGCGCGGCACTATGCGGCCAACCACAAGCTCGATGCGATGCATCAACGATTGAAGCTGCTTGCCGCGTTCGGTGCCGATGAAGGCATGGAGCTCATCAATCACGAGGAATGAAAGAGACTTGAAGATGCCTGCAACAGCGGTGCCACGGTTGCAGAACATCGCCTCGAGCGACTCGGGTGTGATCAATAGAACGCCAAGCGGCTTCTTGAAAAATCGTTGCTTGCTCGTTGCGCCGATATCGCCGTGCCATGGCCATACCGGGATGTCCAAGTTCTCGCAGAGTCGTTCCAAGCGGCCGAACTGGTCATTGATGAGCGCTTTCAGGGGGCTGATATAGATGATCAGGCCCGGCGCTGGGCGCTCCAAGAAATGCGTCAGTGCCGGGAGGAACGCGGCCTCCGTCTTGCCGGACGCGGTGCTCGCCGCCACGATGACATCTCGATCACCTGGAAGGATGAGCGGTATGGCCATTTCCTGGACATCACGCAGCGCCTCCCATTGCTCCGCCCACAAGTAGCGCTGGATCTCTGGGTGAAGGAGGTGGAAGGCGCTGGATTGGCTCATGGGATCAGAGCTTAAACGAGCTTAGCTCGTCATCGGTCTGCACAGCCAGGTCAGTGTCCCCACCGTGGTCTTCCTCAACTTCCACCGAGCCGATCAGGGACTGCCAAGTCACCCCTGGGTTTTGTTCAAGAACTGCGAGGAGGTTGATGAAGGCGGTGATGGTGGTTCGTGGAGTGCGGAAGAAGCTCTCGCCAAGGCGCTTGGAGCAGTGCGCCATAAACTGTTCGATGGCTTCGTCGGGCAGCAAATACTTCGCTTCATCGCCACTGGCGTAGACATGACGGATCTTGGTCAGCAGCACGTAGAAGTCTTCCGCCGTGAGGCTGGAGAGGCGCACAACCGGCCCGCTGAAATCGACAAGCCCGTTGCCGGCGAACGTGTTTTGCGCCAGGCGGCTTTGCAGGGCCTGATAGCTATAGACGCCGCGCCTGGTGTCCATGAGGAACTCCGGCGTCCCACCCAGGACAAAGCCAAGGCCAACCGCCGTTCCTTGGAGAGAGTCATTGAGCATGCGGAGCAGTTGCTCGTAGTTCGAATTGCGCGCCTGTGCGTTCGCGAGCTTGTAGAGGTTGACGAGCTCATCCAGACAAACCAGAAGTCCACTAAAGCCCGCCAAGCGCACGAAACGTCCCATCAGTTTGAGCTGATCATAGACAGAGGCATCGTCAACGATAGTGCGAACCCCAAGCGCGGCTCTGGCATCTGTGCGGGTGGCGAACTCGCCTCGAAGCCAACGTATCGCATCGGATTTAAGTTGCTCGTTGCCTTCATCAAAGCCTCGGCAGTAGGCGGCAATGACATCGGCAAAGTCATAGCCGTTCACAAGCTCGGTCAATTGTTCGAGCTTGGCTCTGAGGACTTGTTCGGTCGGCACTCCTTGCGCCTTGGCATCGGCCTTTGCGGTGGAGATGAATTTCTCCACCACACCGGCCAGTGCACCTCCCTCAGGCTTCGTTCGCGTCGCGAGATTGCGCATCAGCTCGGCGTAAAGCGAACGGGCCTGTCCGCCGGAAGCGTGGAGGCGCCGGTCGGGGTTGAGGTCAGCGCTGGCCACCACCAGCTTGCGTTCCATCGCAATGGCGCGAACCAAGTTGAGGAAGAAGGTTTTACCAGCGCCATATTCGCCAATGACCAATCGAAATGAGGACCCGCCATCGGCGAGGCGATCAATGTCGCTCACAAGGGTTTCCACTTCTCGCGCGCGCCCGACTTGGATGAGGTGTTGTCCAGCTCGAGGGACAACGCCGGCGCGAAGCGACTGGACCACGGCATCCCGGTCCTTACTGCGAATGGGGCTACTCATTGCTCAATCTTCTCGATGAATTCAGGGTTGATCTCCAAAGGGTCATCGCCTTCGGAGAAGGGAAGGTCATAGGCGTCGAAAGAGGCGTCGTTGATTTGCTCCAACGCGCCATCAAGCATCAACTCCAAGTCCGAAGCGGTATCTTGGAGCTCTGCCCGGGTCCAAGTGGGGCGGGACAACATCAGACGAAGCAACGCACTGTGAGCGTCGTCCAGGCCAATCAAGCCGGTTTCCGCTGGCTCTTCCTCGACGACCGTGAGGCCAGGTGGAGGAGCCCCTGGATCAGGGAGCTCTTCGGCAAAGATGTTGGCCAAGAGGGCGGAGACTTTCGCAGTGTCGCGTTGGAGTGTTGCAATCCTCTCTGGGTCAAGACGAAATCCTGTTGCATCTGGTGCGTCACTTGCTCGGCGCGCAGTAGGTGCATGCACATCGCTAAATACGCGCTTGGGCTCAACGCCTAAGGTCTTGTAGACCTTTTCTAAGAACCGAACTTCCTCCGGTGAAACCATGCCGTCTACTTGCGCCAAGTTGGCCATGGCTGCAGCGATCGCTTCCTTGGTGTTTTGACCTAACGGATCAAGCTTCTTCTTCAAAGAGGCAAGGTTAATGGGGGCGACCGACAGGAGGAGAAGATGCGCCCGGAGCCTGCGATGGTCCGCGGCACTAAGGTGGCTCCAAGCGTCAATCTCCCCGGTCAGGTGGGCGACCTCTTCGGTGCTGAACGCGCCATCCGATTGCGCAACCGTTGATGCCAGTTGTAGCGTCAGGAGCGCCGTCTGGTAGGCGTCAGTGTCGGCCTGGTGCGTTTGGTCGGGCAACATGGCAAAAAGCACCACGTCGTCTTCGGTGCCCGGTGTGCGGGCGCCTTCAAGGACATTGGGCTCGATGCCAATGTGCGCCGATTCCAGAGCCCGCGCCAGATCTCGAACCTTTTCTCGTCCGAGCGCGCCTGAAAAGCCCCCGAGACGGTCAAGCACGTCGGACAAGGGGAGTGTGATCGTCGCCTCGCCCGTGTCAGCGTAGAGCTTCGCTAGGGCTATCCGAGGTGCATCCGGCCAGATACTTGGCGGAAGCAAGAGCAATCCATCTAAGGTGTCTCTTGCCTCGGGCATCTTGCCAATCAGTCGGCTAAACGCTCCGAGCTCCTGGGCGCACTGATTCACAATCGACGTAAGGGTGTTCAGTGGTGCGCGCAGTGCCGTGACATCGGGGATGTCGCCAAAGGCTTTGGTGACAGGAGTCGTGCCATAGAGCCCGGGCGAGGTGGCTTGCCTGGCAAATTTCAGCTTGGTCTTGTTCTTGGTAAGGACGAGCCCTGGGCCAAAGAGTTCGCGGTAGCGTTCTAAAAAGAGTCGGTCGAATTCGGTCTCACAGCGCGTTGCAGCTGTGCGGATGGAGATGGCTGGATTGAGCCTTGCCCATGCAAGTGCGAGGGGCCCCGGGATGGGGGCGCGATCTACCGAACACTGACCGAGTGCTAGACGGATAGTGAAAGGCACATCGATGCTGCGCTCAAAGGAAGGCAGCGGCTGCAAGTAGAGCTTTTCTGTTGCGGCGTCGAGCTCCATCCAGTCAAGCAAGCTGTTGATGGAAACACGCAAAGACCCGTAGGCTGTGCCGTAGATCGCATCAAGCTGTCGAAGTGCCGATTTGATTGCTGGCCAGTCTTTCTTGCTGCCGACATCCGTTACCCCATCCAGCAAAACGCGACGTTCGATGCCGTAGAAGAAGAGGTGTACACAACCGTACGAGCACTCAGGGTCAGTGCGATCGGATGCCAGCCAGCTGAGGTAAGCTCGTCGTTCCATCGGCGAGAACTCGGCATAGCTCAGCCGGTGCCCGACAGTTTGAACACGGAAGTTCCCCGTGGGAGCGACGGCCAAGACGGCGTTCACCAAGCTTGGGTCATTGCCCGCGTATTTGGTGGGGAGCTTTACCCCTGTATAGAACAAGCCACCCCGGATGGTCAGGCCGGCAATTTCGATGCTGTCCTCAGGACCGAGCCATCGGGTGGTTGCCCAACCCTCGGGCGGACGGGGCACGGTGAATTTGCGCTGCTCCTCGCTGGGCGTCGCTATCCGGTGGAGTTCGCCGTGGCTTGCGCCTTGCCCCGGTGCCGCACTGACCATTACGGCCTGAGGTGGCGCTGCTGGGAGCGGTGGGGGCATTGGCACAGCCGAAGCCACCGCCACCGGCAGAGATTGGCTTTTTGTAGTCTCAGACGCTGTGGGCGTCTGATGGTCTTCTTTGGGACGAGGCCGATTGAAAGAGGGCACGATGATCAAGGGATCCGCATTGCCGGAGGATCCAGAGCCAGCGACGGCGGGCAGAGCCTGACGTTCGGCGACAGCCTTCATCGCCACGGTGAGATTCCCCAAGGTGTCCTTGGCCGGAGCAACGCTAGGCATCGCCTCGCGATAGGCCCTTGCCGATTGAGATTGTCTTTCAGTGACCGCATTCATCGCGGCCGCGAGGTTCCCCAAGTCGATTTTGGGCGGGGTCGTTGCGTCCGGCGCCACGTCCGGCTGGGCCGGCTGCCGAGTCGATGAGGCGACATCGCCGACAGTACTCCCTTCCGTCGTACGCCCGCTGGCCTTTGTTCCACGCTCAATGGGGCGTGGCCCCATGTCCCCGCCATCCGGGCCCGGTGGCGTGGTGACTGTTGAGGGCAGAGGTTTTCGACGCGGAGGAGTTTGGGTCAGTTCCGCTAATGTCGGCTGGTGTTCTGTGCCTGCCGCCGGGGCGGGCACCTTATTTGATTGCCAGCGAGAGTAGGCGTAAAACACGCCCCCGACCAAGGTGACGACGCCGAGCGTGATCCAAACTTCTTTCGGGACGAGTGCGATCAGGACCAAGATGCCAACGATCAAAGCCCCGCCCGATTGCTTCCTTGACGCCATGTGGCCCCCTGCCTCTGGCTTTTCCTGAGGACATTGTACCCCCTCAGAAATGGGCTGCTGGGGAGGTCATCAGCGCGCCCCGGCAGGCTGAATGGCGGGGGGAGCTCGCAGTTGACCAGGGGCCGGGCTGCCTGCCCCAGCGGGGGCATAGGAGGCAACCATGGCGGGTATCGGGTAACGGGTATCGGGGACCGGGGACCGGGGCTCGGGCCGCGCCCTCCTGGGCTCCATGGCTAAGCCGCCTCGGAAAGCCCAGCCATCACCCGATGGTGCTCCGTGAAGCCAAGCTCATCAAACACGGCCTTGAACTTGATGAGGCAATAATTCACATCGTATTCGCCAAAGTCCGTGAGCGTGTTGGCATCGCCGTGAGAGTGGTGAGACAAATAGCGGCCCAACGCATGGAAGCTTCGGTCCTGCTCAGCGAGCTTATCCATCACCTCCTTGAATTTGCCTTGTGACGTGGTGAAGTAGAAGAACCGCTCCAGAATGCAGCGCATTGCATTGGCCGCCGTTGCGGATGTGACCTGATCTTGGTAGGCATCGCGGACGACTTGCCACCATGCTTCGTAGTCGTTCTTCAGATCGTCAATCTTCATAGGAACGATAGTGGTGTAGGTTTTCTTCAGGACGCGCTTTAGTTCAAAGTTCTTTGATCCTTTGCTGACTTTGATGAGCTCGTTGAGAAAGAAAAGGCTGTGGGTGAGGACCACCACTTGCTTGACACTCTTGCCACGCGTGTCCTCCAACGCGATGATGTCGCGAGAGATGGTCGCGGCGATGTCGTAGACGAAGTTGTGCGACAAGCTGGATATTGGGTCGTCGATAACGACGATCTTGCGTTCCAGTGGTGAAGACTGGTTCGATACCGAAGAGCCGGTGATGAGCTCGACGAAGTAGAGGAAGGTGATGAGGGTCTTCTCGCCCTCACTAAGGGAGCCGTAGACATCTGGCCCCTTGCCTGGGCGCACCAACTGGTAGAGATCGTCCTCACCTCTGCTAATTCGGAAGGAATCAACCCCTAGGGATTGCAGGCGAGTATTGATCGCCAAGACTGCTTCCTCCGTGCCGCTGCTTGTAGCGCGCAGCTCAACGAGGCGTGCCTCAGCTTCGGAAATCTGAGTGCGGAGTAGGGCCATTGCAGACTGGATTGCTTGCAGAGCATCCTGGGCACCCTTGGAGGTGGTCTTATAAAGCGACAGAGTGCCGTCGTTCTCAGTACACAGGCGATGCCAAAAGGTGTGCTCGATCCGCTTCAACTCGCGATCGCGATGGCTCAGGCGTCGGTTGTACTCGTCAACACGGTTCGAAACTACATCGATTGCCTCGCGCACAGCTGTCAGGAACGATTGGCTAGGTTCCATCTCGAAAGCGCTTTGGGGGGACAAGACCTTACTCGCCATTCTCTGCGCGTTGTCATTGAGCAGGCGACTTGCATTGGACCAGGCAAGTTCTAACGTTTGGTTCTCCGAAGCGAAGGGTTCCGTTTCGATAAGGTGCGCAATGGCTTGATCAAGGCTGGCAACACTTGCGGCGTAGCTCTCAGCAAGCAGCATCGCTCTGGCGACACGCCTGTCGAAGCTCGCATCAAAGAGCTTGGCAAGTTCCTCGGGGAAGTCGTGGGGAAGACTTTGCTGGCAGAAGGGGCACTGATCTTGGCTATGATCGAGATAGGAACGGCCCTGGTTGACCCAGTCGAGGTTGCCAATGTCCCTAATGAGAGCCGCAAGGGCACTGTCGCTGGACCCCACGATTGGCTCTTCCCAAATCTCATCTTGCTCGGTTCTGCCAAAGTTCGGCAGTTCAATCTCAATCCGAGGCTTGTGAGCGGTGTGACTGTCCCCGAGCTCATTAAGCGACTGAGCGAGCTCATCGAAAGTAGGCAGATCGCCGTCGTAGGGAGTGGCAGCTTTGGCTTGGAGCGCGTCGAAGAACTTCTGCTTGGAGTTTCCGTAAGGCAACCAAGGCTTGAAGGGGCCATCTTTCAGCGCAGCATAGGTCTTCCAGGCCGCGCCAAGCGCTGTTTCGTGGGCTGCGGCTCTCTCTTTTTCGCGCAACTGGCTCTGCTCAATGAGGCCATCGCGCTGCGCGCGCCAACTCTCAAGCTCTTGCTCGAGGCCTTCGGCGGCTTCCAATGCTGACGACTCAGGGTCGCCTATGGTGAAGATGCCTGGAACATCACTGCGGTTGCGGAAATGGGTCTCAATAAAGCGCTCGTTGTAGACCAAATACTCATATCTAGCGTCGGCAGGGTAAGTGGTCACCGAACAGCCGGAGATGGGCTCCTGGCCTGACGAGCAACTTTGGACAACCTGCCCAATGGCCGACTTGCCGGCACCATTGAGGCCATAGAAGAATGCAACGCGTTTGTCCGATGCGAAATCGATCGCTGTGACGGCACCTGGATCAAAGCTTCTAAAATTCTGGATGGCGATCTTTCTGATCATTGCTCTCTCTCAAAGAGGTCGGCCGTTCCCTAGGCCTAGGCTGTGACCACCGACGGCCACCGCATCCGCATCATACCGCCGCGGGACCTTGCGTTTGAGTGGCTCGCTGACAGATCCAGATTACAGGCAATCGATACGTGTTAATGAACCGTTCATGTAGGCGTGGGGCAGCACAGAGTGTTGCAGTCGATGCTCGGCGAGCAAGGTTAGACGCCTGATTCTGTCGATATCACATATGGGTATCGGGGCAATGCAAGAGCGCACTGATGGAATTTTCGATTCTCGAAATTCCGTGCGCTGCCTGTCGGCAGTGCGGAGGCCGTTGGCCTCCTCGTGTCCCGCTCCGCGGTCCACAAAGCAAGGCAAAACCCTGTGATTTCGCGCACGAAATCGCGCGTGCTGTGAAGGCCTAGACGAATAACGCAAATGGCCTTTTGTTGGCTTCTCCAAAAATGAATAGGAGAAGTCGTGGCAATTTATCACTCACACATGAAGTCGTTTGGCCGAGGCAAAGGCGATAGTTCAGTGGCAGCAGCAGCGTATCGCGCTGGATTTGATCTCGTCGACGAGGCGACCGGGCTGTCGCACCAATACTCGCGCCGGCACGGCGTTGATCACGCCCAGATGCTCGCCCCCAAGGGTGCTCCGGCCTGGTGCTTGGACACGCAAAAGTTCTGGAACGCCAACGAGGCCGCCGAGACACGCAAGAACGCCTTAGTCGCCCGGGAAGTAGAGGTGGCTCTGCCACAGAGCTTAGATCAAGCACAACGGAAGGCCTTGGCTCTGGACCTGGGGCAGCTCTTGGTGGATCGCTATCAAGTCGCCGTCTTGGTGGCGATCCACACGCCTAGCCGAAACGGGGACCAGCGCAACCATCATGTGCATCTTCTGATGTCCGCCAGGCAAGTGGGTCCAGAAGGCTTTGGCAAGCGCGCAGCTGCTGAGTTCGATGGGAGGCAAGGGCAGGGCAGCAATGCCGTCAAGGAGCTGCGCTTAGCGATTGCAGCCACCATCAACAGGCATCTCGACATTGCCGGCATCCAAAAGCGGGTTGATCCTCGAAAATTGAAGACCCAAGCGCGAGAAGCGGCATTAAACGGCAACTTTGAACGTGCTCGGGAGCTGACCCGCACGCCAGGCAGGCACAATGGGAAGGTCAAGACAGCCCTAGAGCGAAAGAGCCGCCTGACTTGGTCTGTCCAGGGCCTTGGCGGCAAAGATGCGGCGATGAAGCTTGTTGCCACCATCTCGGCACACCAAGCAGCATTGATAAACGATCCGGGGGTGCCGGAGGGTCATAGCCACGCCGCTGCCTTGCGGGATCGGGCGAAGGCGGAAGATAGGCTCACATCGCAGGAGGGCAGGGCAGGTCATCCCCGCGATGTCGTGGATAGAGTGCGGGAGCATCTGTTGGATCGCCGCCCCATCGCCGCGCGGAGCTTCGATCAGTACAGCCGGCAAACCCTGCATCTCAGTCGCGTGCAGCGGATCACGAGAGCATCAGGACGCGATGCGGAGGTTCTCAATGCAGAGGCCAAGCTGATCGAGGACTGGCTGGAAGCGCAGCGAGAAGTCGCCCAAGATTCATTGGAGCTCCTTCGAAGCGTCCCCGGAATCCAAATTGAGCCGGAGTTCCAGCTCGCTCATGCCAGCATCTTGTGTCGGCGAGTGGATGACTACGCTGGCAAAGCGTTCACCTTTGAAGACACTGAGGTGCTTGCTCGCTCCTTGGCCAAGTATGCGCACATGATGGCGCGGCCGCATCGGGCGCGGATGGCGCTCCTTGATGCTCAGGCGAAGCTATCGGAGCACGCTGATGCACCGAAGACGCAAGCAGCGACGCGCGCCCGTCAGCGTGTCTACCGCGCGAAGACCCATGTGTCACCGAGGATTGCGGCAATCCAGCGTTGGCGAATTGACCAGGCCAGAAAGCGCATGACTGAGGCAAGGGGAGTCTTGGACAAGCACTTCATGGATTCCACGGCCGCAGCCGTCTCAAGTAGTCCATACCCGGATATCGATCCACCACCAGCTCGCACTGATGAAGCGGGGAGCTGGGAGCATAAGATGAAGGGGCGGCGACCGACGTTCTAAGTGGCTTGGAAAAGCACTGGCAAAAAAGATCCCCGGCAATGGGGATCTTTGCTGACTATTAGCCCGGATAAGCGGGGAATTTCTCGTCAGGGTGCTTGGACTTCCACTCTTTGTATGCAGCCGTGCCTTCCCATGCAGCAAATGACCTCGGCGTACGCCCCCGGCCTGACCAAGTCTCTTGAGTGTGGGGCAGCCAATACTTGGCGGCAACGGCTTTCTTCGGGCCGGCACTCTTGCGGGGCTGACCGGCGCTCGCAGCGAGTGACGAAGAAATCTCAGATCTCTGCTTGGCGTTGAAGTTCTTAGCGTACTGAGCAATGAGGTTCAAGATCTCCGCGTGGGCATCAGACGTCTGCTCTTGCCGCAGTTGAGCCTCTTGGGCCTCGAGAGCTTGGATCTCATCTTGAAGCTTTTGCTTGGCGGTGAGGATAGAGTCAAGGGTCAGTTTGGTCATTCATTGGTCCTTTAAAACGGATGCAGATAGGGTGCGGCGCTGTCGGAGTAGAGTCCGAGAGGTACCGCTTTATAGTGGGGTCTGATGACGCTAAGCTGGAAGCGTTCTGGACATAGCTGTAGAAGGCTTTGGCCGCCGATCAGGTGCTCTACGCTCAGGCGGATTATTGCATGCCAAAAGCAGTGTCGGGCAGCTAGGCCCGATACACTGTCTTTCGCGCGTTAAACACCTCAGGAGAGTCTCGGTATGCCGTATCTCAGTTTTCACGTCTCGGCGGACACATCGCAAAAGCAATCAGACCAAGTCGCAAGTGTCCTGACGGAACTGACAGCGACCGTGCTCGGCAAGAAGCGCGAGCTCACTGCCGTAGAGATCAATGCTACTTCGCCTAAAGGTTGGTACATCGGCGGAATGAGCCTTGCTGGTCAAGAGTTGGTGACGTTCTATTTGGACATCAAGGTCACCGAGGGCACCAACACCAAGAATGAGAAAAGTCAGTACGTTCGCCAGGTCTTTGAGGCTGTCACTGAGATATTTGGGCCGCTTGCCCCAGCGAGTTACGTTGTTATCCATGAAGTTCATGCAGACGCGTGGGGCTACGAGGGGAGAACCCAAGAATATCGTTACATCTCTGGCGTCTCACTTTAGTGGCGAAGAGTCATCTGCCTAAGCCGGAGCCAATTTCCGGCTTTGGCCCATCTAGCTTTACGCAGGGGCAGTATTAGAAGAGAAGGCGAGCGTAGATGGCGGGATGGGGGCTGACGCGGGCGCCGGTGTTGTGGGCGGTTTATTCCGTTTCGGACATTCATAGGCAGACTTTGACAGATCATGTGCCGCCAGTTCGACAGGGGTGTAGCACTGCCGCGAGAAGTAAAGACTGTTCGCGCCTTACCTGTGCTAGATCAGCATGCTGGCAGCAGTTCCGGCTCCGAGCGCTTTGAACAGGCGACGGTCGGCCGCCGAATGGCTTGCGTCGTTGGCAGCCTCTGACTTGCCGCCGTGCAAATCGCCACGCATGATTTTCAGCCGCGTTGGAGTTGCTCAAGTTCGGGTTGACCTCTAGACTTCAAGGACACTCACCAGGACACGGTCCGGTTTGAGTTCTGTAGGAAGATCAAGGGTTTAGGAGAGGGGACGTTTAGTCCCACTCTCTCCGCCACCCCGCAGGTCTTTGCCTGTCTATTTCGACAACCACATATGCATCAACCCTCAAGGGCTGGTGGTGTAAATCAGGTTTCGCTCAAGTTTCGCAACGCAGCACCTTTGCAGTACACATCCATCGGGAGACGGGGGATAGCAGCAATGGGCTTTCTTGGTTGTTTGGGCGGAAGTTCGAAGTGTGATGTGGATGGACGTCGCGGGTGACTCTTTAATTTTTCTGCCTTTCCACTTTCGATTTTTAAGGTCTCGGTAATGACTTCGTTCCTAAAGCGGAAGCCCCAAGGAGACGATGATCGCTCCTTCGCTCTTGCTGACAGTCACGTGAATTCGGTGGTGTCCGCGTATCCAGCGCAAGCGAAGTCCTTCTGGATTCCTCCATTCTGGTTCGCCAAGTAATGCAATGAGTTCAGATTTTTTCAGGCCAAATGTTAGTCCGTAAGGCAAGTTGCCTTGGTAGATCGAAAATTCTTCCAGCCTCATCCCGTAATAACGGATGTTCACCAACACGAGCGCTCCGGCCGGATAGTCGCGTTGTGGGGCGCTGAGTGATGCTGAGTCCGAGAATGTCAGTTCGATTCCAGCGGCCTCGTTCGACAGGTAGGTATCTGTATCTCCCCGTGGAAGGATGGGTCGCTCATTGACATCCAGTGCAGCCAGTAAAGCGTCAAGTTTGGTTTCGCCGTGATAATATCCAAGGCATTCAAAGTGTTCCATGTTGGTCTCGTAGTCCGCGGGCGATCATGTAATCAGGCCTTTTGTAAGGCAATTTAGTGTCTTTGGATGCCCTTTTGGTTGCCTGCTCAGGATTTTCTTGAATCCTTCATCGACGTCGCACTCATCAATGCTTTCTGGCATTGCTTCGACGTCTCCACGCGCAGACGCAGCGAGTCCTGCTGCAACATTTGCAGGAATTTGCCGCAGGTTGAGCTGATTTATACCTATGCGTGTCGCGGAACTGTTATGGATTTGCCCTGGTGCGCTCTAGCCTGGGTTTCAGCTTTGATGGTATTTTTCCATTCTAGATTTTCCGCGCGTGCTTTCAATGCTGATTTGGAGGGAGTGTGGTCGCGATCATGTTTTTCGTTACCATTTTTCGCTCCAAGTCACACATCGGTGGTGATCAGATCCCAGCGGCCGTTCAAAAACGGCGCTAGCGGCGCTCCTACACAGAGGCCAACCCACGCCCCCGCCGAGTCGCACCAGGCGAGTACCCCATAACACGCTTGTAAGCCCGACTGAAAGCCGCCTGCGACGCGTACCCAAGACGCTCTGCCACCACCTCGATGGAGAGGTTCTGCTGGCTCAGCCATTGACTGGCCAAGTGCATACGCAGCTCGGTCACATATCGCAGCGGCGCGGTTCCCATGACAGTCTGGAACCGTTCCGCAAAGACAGACCGTGAGATGTTGGATTCCGCAGCCAGCGCTTCGACCGTCCAGTCCCGCCCAGGGTCTCTGTGCAGGGCAAGCAACGACAGTGACAGACGCGGGTCGCGCAGGGCCATGACCAGGCCGGAGGCGCCGTCGCAACCGCGCTCGACCCAGTCACGGACAATCATGGCGGCCACTGCATCCGCCAGCCGGGCGAGGATTCCTGCATAGCCAATGCGTCCGGAACACACCTCGCGCTTCATCGCGTCGACCATCGGCAACAGCCCAGGGAACTGCGTGGCGTTGCCATCGCACAACATCACCGCCGGCATCACCTTGCTCAACCCTTGCATGCCGCCCAGATCGAACACCATGCAGCCGTGGAAGAGCACCGCGCTGGGCACGGCATGTGTGCTTGGGCACGTGTCTATCCCGCTCACTGCGTCGCCCAGCGGGGCTGCGTCGATCGTTTCCAGGCACTGGACGGGATGGTCCTCGCCCGACAGCAACGCGTGTTCGTCTCCGCGGGGAAGAAGTACGACATCCCCGGCGGATAGACGGTGTTGGCTGCCGTCTGCGCCACGAAGAATCGCCGTGCCCACTGCCAGGTAATGGAAGTAGGCATGGCCTGGCTTTGAGGGAAATCCAAGCCCGAAGGTCGGTCCGGTCTGAATGCGCCGGTATTGAACGCCATGCAGCCGCATGCCGGTCAGCAGTTCGCTGATCAGGTCGGTGGGCTGGAGTGGCGTGTGGCTCATGGAGACGGTTCGGGGTTTCGATCAAAAATACAGGTCGGACAATCATAGATCATCCTGACCTGGCTCCCTAGACTCTCGGCTGCACGAATGCACTGGGATCTGTGATGAGCAATAACGTAGTTGATGTCGCGAACACGCCTGATTCTGTGGACAGGGGGAGCGGGGAGCCTTCTTCATCGGCATGGGTGGCGGTGTTTTCGCTGGCCATGGGGGTCTTCGGGCTGCTCACCGCGGAATATCTGCCTGCCAGCCTGTTGACGCCGATGGCGGCGGACCTGGGGGTGTCGGAGGCGCTGGCCGGGCAAGCGGTGACGGTCACTGCGGTTGTGGCCCTGTTCGCTGGCCTGCTGGTGCCGCGGTTGACCCGTTCGATAGACAGGCGCCTGGTGCTGTTGAGTTTCACGGCCCTGATGATCCTCTCCAACGCCTTGGTGGCGTTGTCGTCCAGCATGGGCGTGCTGCTGGTGATGCGGGTCCTTCTGGGCATCGCGCTGGGCGGTTTCTGGAGCATGGCAGCGGCCGTGGCCATGCGGCTGGTGCCGCCCCAGCGCGTGCCTCGCGCGCTGTCCATCATCTTCAGCGGGATTGCGGTCGGCACGGTGGTGTCGGTTCCGTTGGGGAGCTACCTCGGCGGGATGCTGGGCTGGCGCAGCGCGTTCTGGGCGGCGACGGCGGTAGGTGGACTCACGTTTGCGTTCCAGTGGTTCACGCTGCCCCGGATGGCCCCCCGCAAGGCGGCAGTTCCCGAGTCGGTGGTGGCCCTGCTGCGCCGTCCGGGCGTTGCGGTCGGCATGCTGGGCTGCGTCCTGGCGCACACCGGTCAGTACTCGCTCTTTACTTACATCCGCCCCACGTTGGAGAGCCTGGGGCAGATGAGCGCCGATGGCCTGGCGCTGATCCTGCTCGGGTTCGGTGTGGCGAATTTCGTTGGCACTCTCCTGGCCGGCTGGCTCATGGAGCGCAGTCTGAAAGTCACGCTGGTGCTCATGCCTGCCTTGGTTGGCGTAGCCGCGCTGGGCATGCTCCTGTTGCCGGTGAGCGTCGGTGGGCTGTCGATCCTGGTAGCACTGTGGGGTCTGGCCTTCGGTGGCGTGCCGGTTGCGTGGTCGAGCTGGGTCGCGCGTGCGGTGCCTGACCAGGCCGAGAGTGCCGGCGGGATGGTGGTCGCTGCGGTGCAGTCGTCCATCGCAGCGGGCGCCGCGTTGGGTGGCGTGGTGTTCGGGCTGGGCGGCATCGTTGCAGTCCTTGTCGTTGCCGCGGCGGTGATGCTCCTCGCCAGCCTGCTCATCGCGTTCCGGGTCAGGGTGAGCTCGGCGCCGTTGTCGGCAGGTCCGGCGTTTCATATCTAGGCGACCACACCAGGAATGCACGTCGGGAGTGAAGGACTGTCGATGTAGTCGGCGTCCTGTATCCGCTTCCGCTAAAGTGCTCGGCCCTGTTTTAACTGGCGCTCGCTCCCGAGCGTGCACTTGAAGGACGTTGTTGTTGATGGTGTTGAAAGGTCTGGTGGTGTTGTTTTTGGTTTCTGCGTCGGTTCCTGGTGTGGCAGCAGAGCTGGTCGGCCGCGCGACGGTCACGGACGGGGACACCCTCACCGTGGCCAAGCAGCGCATCCGCCTATGGGGCATCGATGCGCCGGAAAGCGCGCAGCAATGCACCGGTAAAGATGGGCGCACTTGGCCCTGTGGGCGTCGGTCAGCCGCCGCGCTGGACGGCTATCTGCTGGAAAAAACCGTTCGTTGCCAGCCCAAGGACACGGACCGCTACGGCAGGGTGGTGGCGGAGTGCTTTGTCCAGGGGGCGTCGGTCAATCGGTGGATGGTGCGCTCCGGTTGGGCGGTGGCGTACCGCCAGTACGCCACGGCATTCATCGCAGACGAAGCCGACGCGCGCCAGCATCAGCGGAACCTCTGGCAGGGGCCGTTCCAGATGCCAGCCGACTATCGTCGCAGCAAGCGTGACCAGGCCGCGCGACACGCCCCGGTGGCCACGCAGCCGGCGCCGGGCGGATGCCAAATCAAGGGCAACATCTCCCGCCAAGGCAAGAAGATCTACCACGTGCCGGGCCAGCGGGACTACGCGCGCACGAGTATCGACACGAGTCGCGGCGAGCGCATGTTCTGCAGCCCTGCCGACGCAGTGCGGGCAGGGTGGCAGGCGGCCAAGCGCTGAGCGTCTCAAACCCTCTCATGCAGGCGGCGACGTAGCGCGCCCGCCGCTGCCGCGATGGCCATCGCAGGCAACGCCAGCACCAGTGCATACACCAGTCCGGCCAGCAACAACGGGCCAACGCCCGAGACCACGGCCACCACCGGCACCTGCAGCGCCATGAGCAACAGTCCCCACAGCCACGCCTTGCGGGGGAAGCAGGCGCCTAGAACCGCGGCGATAGCCAGTGCGATGGGATAGACGACGGTCCAGAACGCCGGCGCATCCCAAGGCTCGCCGCCGGGTGTCCGCCAGGCCACCAGCACCCAGAACACCACGCCGACCTTCAGCGTGACAGCTGCTGCTGCAAGAAGATTTCCCGTCGTCCGCATCGTTGTGCTCCTGCGCGAACGGGCAGGATGCCATCGTTCGACGGGTGAGTGCGTCTACTTCATGGTCTCAAACGGCACCAGTGACGCCCACACCAGCAGCAGGGCCAGCCACAGCCAGCGCCCCACTGGCAGCGCTTGCCGGGCGGTTCGGGGGCGCTGGCACTGGCTGGCGCATGGGCGGGCTCAGAAGGCGTACGCAGCTTGCACGTACACACGGCGCGGCTCACCCGGGAAGTGGCCGGTGCGCTCGCTGAAGCCGCTGGCGGCGTACACCTTGTCGAACAGGTTTTTGACGTTGGCCTGGAACTGCCACTGCTGCCATTGGGTCTTCCAGCTCATGTCGAACACGGTGTACGGCTTCACCCGTTGGCCATCCAGGCTGACGCGCTCATCCACGTAATCGGCGCCGAAACCGATGGCCGAATGGATTGCCGGCAGGTCGTAGCGTGTCCACAGGCCGAGCTTGTTCTGCGGCGCATTGGCGAAGCGATCGCCGGACGCATTGGTGATGCCGTTGCTGCCGGCATCTTTCACCCGCGCATCGTTGTAGGCGTAGGTGAGGTTGAGCACCCAGCGGTCGGTGACATCGGCCAGCAGGTCCAGCTCCATGCCCGTACTGCGCACCAGGCCCAGGGCGGCCAGTTGGTTGACGCCGTCCACGATCTCACCGGTGGCCTGCACGATATTGCTGCGGTCGATCCGGTACGCGGCCAGGTTCAAGGTGATGCGCTCGGCCAGCAGGGATTTCAACCCGACTTCCCATTGTCTGCTGCGCTCGGCATCGAACGGGCCGCCCGCCTCGGCGCTCTGGTTGGCCGCGCTCTGGGGCATGAAGCCGCTGGCGATGTTGGCGTAGAAATTGACGCCTTCCCGCACGGTGTACGTGCTGCCCAGCCGCCAGCTGATGTCGTTGCCATCCACCGCGGTGCCGGCAATGCGGTCATCGTCCTTGAACCCGTCCCAGCGCAGTCCGGCCAGCACATGCCAGCGCGGGGTCAGCGTCAGTTCGTCCTGGAGGTAGCCGCCATAGCGCTTGCTGCGCGTGCTGGTGCTCCGCCAGGGCAGGGCGGCCAGGTTGTAGTCGCGCCACGAACTTGCGCCATACACCGGGTTGAACAGGTCGATGCCCGGCACCGGGCCGGCACCCCGCGCCAGGTCCGCGCTGTTGGCCGTCTGCGCGGTGAAGTCGGCATCCTGCTGGTACACATCGGCGCCAAACAGCACCTTGTGCTCGATGCGGCCGGTGCTGACACGCCACACTGCGTTGGCGTTGGCGGTGAAGGCATCGTTGTCGCGGATCTGGTTGCGCAGCTGGCGGGTCATCCATTCAGGCACGCCGTCGCGGTTGCGGTCGATCAGCCCCATCGGCTCGTGGTAGATCTGGTGCTCGTTGTTCTCGAACCAGCGCGCACCCACATCCACGTCCAGGTTGGTGCTGGGCGAGAAGCGGTACTGCGCCAGCGCCACCTTGGCGCGCATGTCGAGGAAGTCGGTGGCTTCGTTGTGGTTCCAGCGCCGGTCGGTGAGAAAGCTGCCGTTGTCGTCCACCGGCACGCCGCGCAGGCGGTTGCCGCCCAGGTTCTGGGTGATGTCGGTGAACTGCAGGGTCAACTCGCCGGTGTCGCCTACGTCGAAGGCGAGCGACGCATCACCGATCACGCTTTCGCTGTCTGCGTTCCAACGCACGCCCTGCTCGGTGTCGCCATACAGCCCGGCGCGGTAGCGCACGCTGCCAGCGGCGTTCATCGGCCCGGTGGCCTCGATCGATGCAGCCCGGAAATCGTTGTTGCCGGCCTGCAGTTCGATGCGGCGCTCGGGCGTGGCTTTCGGCTTGCGCGTCACGTAGTTGATGACGCCGCCGGCATCACCGCCGCCGTACAGGGCGCCGGCCGGTCCCTTCAGGACCTCCACGCGCTCGATGTTGAACAGCTGCGGGACCGAAAAACCGGCATAGGGGTCGCCGCGCAGGCCGTCATACAGCACGTTTTCCTGGCGGAAGCCGCGCAGGGTCACGCCGGCGTAGCTGAAGAAGCTGATGCCGCTGATGCTGCGGTACAGGTCGGTGATCTGGCGGGCCGCCTGGTCTTCGATCAGCTCACGCGGCACCACCTGGATGGACTGCGGCACCAGCGCCAGCGGCGTATCCGTCCGCGTGCCCACCGTGGCGTCGTCGACCCGGTAGAGGGTCTGGGCGCGGCCGAGGACCTGGACTGCGTCGAGCTGTTGCACATCGGGGGAGGAGGGCGGAGCGGCATGTGCCGAAAGGCAGGCGAAGGTCAGGGGCAAGCCCAGGGCAGAGAGACGAAGCGACGGGCGGGTCATCGGAGGCAGGGGGGGCGTAGTCGCGAATGAGAAATATTAACATGCAGCCTCAATCACTCAATCGGCTGCATCACCCCAAGGCGGTGCAGCGCCCGATAATGCAAGTCGCGTTGCTCCTGGACGTGCGGCAAGGCCACGGGATAGCGCGCGCTTGAGCCGCTCCGGCGTTACAGTTCCACCACCACTTTGCCCTTCGCCCGCCCGCTCTCCACGTAAGCCAGCGCGCCCTGGGTGTCCTGGAACGGAAACACCCGATCAATGACCGGTGCGATCGCGCCGGATTCCACAAGCGAGGTGATGGTGCTCAATTGCGCCCCATCGGCTCGCATGAAGACGAAGGTATACGTGACTCCCTTCTTCCTGGCCTTGCTGCGGATGCCGTGGCTGAGCAGGCGCATCACCTGTTTGAGCGGCCAGGCCAGCCCGCGCGATGTGGCAAAGGTGGGCGTGGGCGGGCCCGAGATGGAAATCAGATGCCCACCCGGCTTGAGGATCTGCAGCGAGCGCTCCAGTTCCTCCTTGCCCAGGCTGTTGAGCACCACGTCGTAGTCGCGCAGGTCCGCGGCGAAATCCTGCCGCCGGTAGTCGATGACCACATCCGCGCCCAGCGCTTTTACCCATCCCACGTTGGGCGTGCTGGTGGTGGTGGCAACGAACGCGCCAAGGTGTTTGGCCAGCTGGATCGCCACGGTGCCGACGCCGCCGGAGCCGGCCTGGATGAAGACCTTCTGCCCAGCTTTGAGCTGGGCGGTTTCGACCAGAGCCTGCCACGCGGTCAGCGCGACCAGCGGCAGCGAAGCGGCCTCCACCATGGTGAGGTTGGCGGGCTTGAAGGCCACGGAGGCGGCGTTGACGGCGATGAACTCGGCGAACGCGCCGATGCGGTCATCGTCGGGACGTGCATACACCTCATCGCCCGGTTTGAACTGGGAAACGCCGGCGCCCACGCGCTCCACCGTTCCGGCCAGGTCGTTGCCCAGAATCAGCGGCAGGCGATACGGCAGGATCACCTTGAATTCGCCACGCCGGATCCTGGGGTCCAGCGCGTTGACGCTGGCCGCGTGCACGCGGATGAGCACATCGCCATCGCGCAGCGCTGGCGTTGGCACGTCATCGGTGTGGCCCGTTTCGTTCTTGCCATAGCGGTCGATGAGGAAGGCTTTCATGGGCGATAGCGCTCCGCTGCCTGCGCCTGGCGGATGTCCGAGAGCAGGCCCTGGCGCGATGCCTCCAGCGTGTCCCAGCGGGCGGCCACATGCAATGGTGGAATGGTCACGGTTTCGCGGCGATCGAAGCCGACCAGGGCGGCATCGACCAGCTCGCCGACGTCCATCACTTCGGGCAACGTGTTGATGTCGATACCGGCACGCTCCCAGATCTCGGTGCGGGTGGCTGCGGGCAGCACGGCCTGCACGTAAACGCCCTTGGGCGACAGCTCCAGGCTGAGCCCCTGCGACAGGAACAGGACGAAGGCCTTGCTCGCACCGTAGACGGACATGCCGAACTCGGGCGCCAAGCCGACCACCGAGCCGATGTTGACGATCGCGCCTTCGCCGGCGTTGGCCAGCCGCGGGGCGATGGCCGCGGCCAGGCGGGTCAGGGCGACGGTGTTGAGGGTGACCAGTTGATCGATGCTGTCGGCCGACTGGTCGGTGAAGCCGCCGGACTGCGCCATGCCGGCGTTGTTGATGAGGATGCCGATGCGGGCATCGTCGTGCAGGCGGGTTTCCACGGTGGCCAGATCGGTGCGCACGGTGAGGTCGGCCGGCAGGACGTCTACGTCGACCCCGGTGTCCTGGCGCAGGCGGGCGGCCAGCGACTCCAGGCGGGCCGTGTCGCGCGCGACCAGCACCAGGTCGTGGCCGCGGCGGGCGAAGCGTTCGGCGTAGATGGTGCCGATACCGCTGGAGGCGCCGGTGATGAGGACGGTGGGAAGCTGGCTCATGGTGTGTCTCGTGGAAGGGGGCGGGCGGCCGGGGGGCGGCAGGGCGTTGTCGACGGCTTACCGGGGCGTTGTATCGGTCAACGCGGGGTAGTCCCGCCCCGGCGGTGGCGACGGCTGATAGCGTGCAGCAATGATGATGACCGTAATCTTAGATGTCAACGGTTTGATGATGGTGGTCATCTATCGTGGTAAAGTGCGCTTCACCAAGGCAGAGCGTGAAGAGAGACCGGGTCATGAAGGTCACCAAGGCACAGGCGCAGGCCAACCGGGCGCACATCGTCGACACCGCCTCCACGCTGTTCCGTGAGCGGGGCTACGACGGCGTGGGCGTGGCCGATCTGATGGCGGCCGCCGGCTTCACCCACGGCGGCTTCTACAAGCACTTCGGGTCGAAGGCCGACCTGATGGCCGAGGCGGCGAGCTGCGGCCTGGCCAAATCGGCCGAGGCCGCGACCTGCACGGACCGGGAGAGCTTCGTGCGCTACTACCTTTCCCGCGAGCACCGGGACGCGCCAGGCCAGGGCTGCACCATGGCAGCGCTGTGCACCGACGCGGCGCGTCAGCCGGCGGGGGTCAAGGCGGCCTTTGCGGCAGGCATCGAGGCGCAGCTGGCGGTTGCTTCCACGCCGGAAGAGCAGTCCGACGCCGCCACCGCCGAACAGGCGCGCGCGCGGCGGATCGCCTTGATGGCCCAGGCTGTCGGGGCGATGGTGCTGTCCCGGTCCTGCCCGGACGATTCGGCGCTGGCCGACGAGCTTCTGGATGTCTGCCGGGCGGATGTGCTGGCGCGGATGTCAGGGGCGTCTGCGCCCTGACGCGTGTCGGGCGAGCACCATGCGATGGTGAACCCATACCCGATTGGTCACTATTTGCCCGCTCTATCTGGCAGCGCTACCCTTGCGGTATGTCTATTTCAACCTCCGCAGTGCCCGATGCCGGGCGTGGCCCCGCCGAGCACGATGTGCGCACCCAGATCATCGAGGCGGCCACCGCGCACTTCAGCCATTACGGCTACGACAAGACCACGGTGTCCGACCTGGCCAAAGCCATCGGCTTTTCCAAGGCGTACATCTACAAGTTCTTTACCTCCAAGCAGGCGATCGGTGAGGTGATCTGCGCCAACTGCCTCAGCCAGATCGAACGCGATGTAGATGACGCGTTGGAAGGGATCCAGGCGCCGCCGGAGAGGCTCCGCGCGCTGTTCACCGTGATTGTGGCGTCCAGTCTTCGCCTGTTCCTCCAGGACCGGCGACTGTATGAAATCGCGGTCGCGGCCGCGACGGGCGATTGGCCCTCCGTCCAGGCGTACAAGCACCGCATCCGCCAGCGGGTGGAGGACATCGTCCAGGAAGGTCGCGCTGCCGGGGTGTTCGAGAGCACGACACCGTTGGGCGACACCAGCCGCGCCGTCTACCAGGTTCTGGTGCCTTACCTGAACCCGGTGACGCTGCCCCACGTATCGGCCCTGCATGCGGAAGCGCCTGAGGCGCTGCACCAACTGGTCCTGCGGAGCCTTGTGATTCCATCCTAGTGACTATTGACTGGATTAGTCACTAGGAACAGAATGCACCCGGATACCCCACTCCGGAAGACCGTATGCGGCGCCGTTCTGTACTCACAGCCATTTCCTGTGTTGTTCCGTTGTTCCTTGTGGCCTGCAGCAAGCCGGGTGAAAGCGACCCCCGGACCGCGCCGCCGATCGTCCGGGTGGCGCAGGTGCAGCCGGGCGCGGGAAACGCGCGCACCTTTACCGGCACCATCGCCGCACGGGTGCAGAGCGATCTGGCCTTCCGGGTGGGAGGCAAGGTCACTGAGCGCCGCGTTGAGACGGGGCAGACGGTCAAGCGCGGCGACGTGCTCTATCGGATGGATCCGCTCGACCTGAACCTGGCTGCCGCTTCCCAGCAGCAGGCCGTCATCGCGGCCCGTGCGCAGAGCGTGCAGGCCACGGCCGACGAGGCGCGCTATCGCGACCTGGCAGCCAAGGGCGTGGTGTCGCGCTCGGCCTACGATCAGATGAAGGCGGCGGCAGACGCGGCGGCTGCGCAGCTCAGGGCGGCCGACGCCCAGGCCCGGGTGGCACGCAACGCCAGTCAGTACACCTCGCTTGTTGCCGATGCCGATGGGGTGGTCATGGCCGTTCTGGCCGAGCCCGGCCAGGTAGTGGCGGCGGGGCAGATCGTCGCCCGGCTTGCCCGTGCGGGCAGTCGGGAAGCCGTGGTCCAACTGCCCGAGACGCTTCGCCCGCAGATCGGCTCGGCCGCATCGGCGTCGTTGTTTAGTGCGCGCGTTTCGATGCCGGCACGGTTGCGCGTGCTCTCCGAATCGGCAGACCCTGCAACCCGCACCTTTGAAGCCCGCTACACCCTGGAGGACGGCAACACCGCATTGCCGCTGGGGTCTACCGTGACGGTAGCGGTTGAAGGCACCGCAGGTGAGGCGGGGGGCGTTGAGGTCCCGTTGGGCGCGGTGTTTGATCCTGGCACCGGAACCGGCGTCTGGGTCATCGGGGGCGAGCCACCCAGCGCCCGTTGGACGCCGGTAGTGGTCAAGCGGCTGGGGGACGACCTGGCCCTGGTTGAGGGCGCGTTGAAAGCATCCGACCGCGTGGCCGCGCTGGGCGCGCACCTGCTCCACGAAGGGCAGGTGGTTCGTCTGGCCGATACCGCCACGGCCACCGCCACAGCGGGCAAGGGAGCCCACCCGTGAGTGGGTTCAACCTGTCGGCGCTTGCGGTGCGCGAGCGCGCCATCACGGTTTTTCTGATCTTCCTGGTCTCGGTTGCCGGCATCGTGTCGTTCTTCCAGTTGGGCCGCGCAGAAGACCCGGCATTCACCGTGAAGGTGATGACCGTGGTGACGGCCTGGCCGGGGGCCACGCCCACGGAGATGCAGGACCAGGTGGCCGAGAAGCTGGAAAAGCGCCTGCAGGAGCTGCGCTGGTATGACCGCAGTGAAACGTATACGCGTCCCGGCTTGTCGTTCACCACGCTGACCCTGCAGGACGGCACGCCCCCGTCCGCGGTGCAGGAGGAGTTCTACCAGGCGCGCAAGAAGATGGCCGACGAAGCCGCGAACCTGCCCGCAGGCGTGATCGGCCCGATGGTCAATGACGAATATGCCGATGTCACGTTTGCGCTGTTCGCATTGAAGGCCAAGGGCGAACCATTCCGCGTGCTTGCACGCGACGCTGAAACCCTTCGTCAGCGCCTGCTGCATGTTCCCGGCGTCAAGAAGGTCAACATCATTGGCGAGCAGTCCGAGCGGATCTATGTGGAACTTTCCCACGAACGCCTGGCAAACCTGGGGATCACGCCGCAGGCGGTGTTCGCGGCGCTGAACGGCCAGAACGCGTTGACGCCCGCCGGCTCCGTGGAGGCCAAGGGCCCGCAGATCTTCATCCGCCTCGACGGCGCGCTGGATCAGCTGCAGAAGATCCGCGATACCCCCATCGTTGCGCAGGGCAGAACACTGAAGTTGCAGGACATCGCCACCGTGAAGCGTGGCTATGAAGATCCGTCGACCTTCATGATCCGCAACGGGGGCGAGCCGGCCATGCTGCTGGGGATCGTCATGCGTGACGGCTGGAACGGCCTGGATCTGGGCGCCTCGCTTGACACCGAGGTCAAGAAGATCAACGACGGCCTCCCGGTGGGGATGGCCTTGGAGAAGGTCACCGACCAGGCGGTGAACATCAGCGCGTCGGTGGACGAGTTCATGATGAAGTTCTTCGTCGCGCTGCTGGTGGTGATGGTGGTGTGCTTCGTCAGCATGGGCTGGCGGGTAGGCATCGTGGTGGCAGCTGCCGTACCGCTGACGCTGGCCACTGTGTTCCTGGTGATGGCGGCCACCGGAAAGAATTTTGACCGCATCACGCTGGGCTCGCTGATCCTGGCCCTGGGGTTGCTGGTCGACGACGCGATCATTGCCATCGAAATGATGGTGGTGAAGATGGAGGAGGGCTACAGCCGGGTCAAGGCATCGGCCTACGCGTGGAGTCATACGGCAGCGCCCATGCTGGCCGGCACCCTGGTGACGGCCGTGGGCTTCATGCCCAATGGCTTTGCCCGGTCCACCGCCGGTGAATACACCAGCAACATGTTCTGGATCGTCGGCATTGCGCTGATCGTGTCGTGGGTAGTCGCGGTGTTCTTCACGCCGTACCTGGGCGTGAAGCTTCTGCCTGATCTGAAGGCAGTGGAGGGCGGTCACAGCAGCCTTTATGACACGCCGCGCTACAACCGCTTCCGGTCGATCCTGGCGCGTGTGATTGCGCGCAAGTGGCTCGCCGCAGGGTCGGTGATCGGCCTGTTCGTGCTTTCGGTGGCTGGCATGGGGGCGGTGAAGAAGCAGTTCTTCCCCATTTCCGATCGCCCGGAGGTACTGGTCGAGGTGCAGATGCCCTATGGCACCGCCATCGAACAGACCAGCCTGGCGGCCAGGAAGGTCGAAACGTGGCTGTCGGCGCAGGCGGAATCGAAGATCGTCACGGCCTACATCGGCCAGGGTGCGCCGCGCTTCTACCTCGCCATTTCGCCGGAGCTGCCGGACCCTGCGTTTGCCAAGATCGTGGTCCGCACCGACAGCCAGGAACAGCGCGATGCGCTGAAGGCGAGGCTTCGCCAGGCCGTGGCAGAGGGCCTGGCGCCCGAAGCCCGCGTGCGCGTGACGCAGCTGGTGTTCGGGCCTTACTCGCCGTATCCGGTGGCGTATCGGGTCAGCGGTCCGGATCCGGATGTCATCCGTGGCATTGCCGCCAAGGTGGAGCAGATCATGCACGCCAGCCCGATGATGCGGACCGTGAACACCGACTGGGGTGTGCGCACGCCCACGCTGCACTTCACGCTGGACCAGGACCGCCTGCAGGCGATGGGCATGACCTCGGCGTCGGTATCGCAGCAGTTGCAGTTCTTCCTGAGCGGGGTGCCGGTCACCGCCGTTCGTGAGGACATCCGGACCGTGGAGGTGGTCGCTCGATCGGGCGGGGACACGCGCCTGGATCCCGCGCGCATTGCGGATTTCACCTTGGTTGGCGCCGCTGGCCAGCGCGTGCCGCTGTCGCAGATCGGTGCCGTTGAGGTTCGCATGGAAGAGCCGGTGCTGCGTCGGCGCGACCGTGTGCCGACCATCACCGTGCGGGGTGACATCGACGATGCGTTGCAGCCACCGGACGTATCAGCGGCCATCAGCAGGCAGCTTGCGCCGCTCATCGCGTCGCTGCCTGACGGCTACGCCATTGCCCAGGCCGGTTCCATTGAAGAATCCGGTAAGGCGATGAGCGCCATGCTGCCGCTGTTCCCGATCATGCTGGCGGTCACCTTGCTGGTCATCATCCTGCAGGTGCGCTCCATCTCCGCCATGATCATGGTCTTCATGACCAGCCCCTTGGGCCTGATCGGCGTGGTGCCGACCCTGCTGCTGTTCCAGCAGCCGTTTGGCATCAACGCATTGGTGGGACTCATTGCACTGTCGGGCATCCTGATGCGCAACACGCTCATTCTGATCGGCCAGATCCACGAGAACGAAATGGCAGGGATGGCGACCTTCCACGCGATCATCGAGGCGACCGTCCAGCGCGCACGCCCGGTGATTCTGACCTCCCTGGCGGCGGTGCTTGCGTTCATTCCGCTGACCCATTCGGTGTTCTGGGGAACGCTTGCCTACACGTTGATTGGCGGCACCATCGCCGGCACCGTGATGACGCTGGTGTTCCTGCCGGCGATGTATGCCATCTGGTTCAAGGTCCGAGCGGAAACGCCCTCTGTTGCCTGAGTGCGACCGGGACCTCTTTTATATGGGAAGTGAGTTATGCGCATTGCCGAGAAAGATCGCATCGTGGTGACCGGGATGGGCGTGGTGAGCCCCCTCGGGTGCGGAGTGGAAACAGTGTGGTCCCGCCTGCTGGCGGGACGCTCCGGGATTGGCCCGCTGGGCGAGGCGCTGTCGGCCGGAACGGACTGCAACGTAGGCGGCCGCGTGCCCGACCGGGAACAGGATCCTGAGGCGGGCTTCGATTCCGGCGGCATCATCGCGCCGAAAGATCTGAAGAAGATGGACCGGTTTGTCGAGTTCGCGTTGGTGGCCGCCCACGAAGCGCTCGCGCAGGCAGAGTGGAACGCGGCCGATGAGCGTGGCCTGCTGCGAACCGCGACCGTGATTGCGACGGGCATCGGTGGGTTTGGTTCCATCGTCAATGCGGTCCACACCACCGAAAGCCGTGGGCCTGGCCGGTTGTCGCCCTTCACTGCACCCACCTTCCTGGCCAACATGGCGGCGGGGCAGGCGTCGATCCGGTACGGGTTCAAGGGCCCACAGGGCGCGCCGGTTACGGCCTGCGCGGCGGGCGTGCAGGCCATCGGTGATGCGGCGCGCCTGATCCGGTCCGGCGAAGCGGATATCGCATTGTGCGGCGGTGCGGAAGCGGCGATGCACCGCGTCAGCCTGGGCGGCTTCGCCGCTGCCAAGGCGCTCAGCACCGCATTCAACGACACACCCACAGCCGCGTCCCGCCCGTTTGACACGCAGCGGGACGGGTTCGTCATGTCCGAAGGCGCCGGGTTGCTGGTGATCGAGCGCCTGGATCACGCCCTGTCGCGGGGCGCCAGGCCGCTGGCCGAACTGGTCGGCTACGGTACGACCGCGGATGCGTACCACCTGACCGCCGGCCCTGACGACGGCAGCGGTGCACGCCGCGCGATGGAGATCGCGTTGGCGCAGGCGGGCATTTCCGCTGGGCAGGTCGACCACATCAACGCCCACGCAACCTCGACCCAGGTCGGGGATCGGGCGGAGCTTGCCGCCATGCGTGCCTTGTTCGGCACCCGTGGCGACCTTCTGATTTCCGCCACCAAGTCGAGCACCGGCCATCTGCTCGGGGCGGCAGGCGGCATCGAGGCCATCTTTACCGTGCTTGCCCTGCGTGATCAGGTCGCCCCCGCGACGCTCAACCTGGTCCAACCGGATCCGCTGGCAGAGGGGCTCTCGATCGTAGGCGGTGTGCCGCGAGAAGCGGACATCGCATACGCCCTGACCAACGGGTTCGGATTTGGCGGAGTGAATGCCAGTGCGCTGTTCCGGCGCCTGTGAGCACCGTCAGTCCAGAGGCGATGCCGCCGTCGCGCTTTTCCTGCGCGGCTACGCAGCGCCACTGCAGTTGCAGAGAAACAGCGCCGGCGGTCAGCAGATTTTGACGCGCTCTTGGCGCCTGCTGAGGATACTTTTCCGTCATTGTTCCAGAGGAGAAGGGCAATGGCCGCCAGACAAAAGACCCCGTCAAACCCCCAGGTGCTGAAGATCGAAGCGATGCCGCTGGGCTTCGGCGAAGCCGCCGTCGTGATCGAGCTGGCCGCCGAGCCACCCAAGCGCTGGTTCAAGGCGCTCAAACGGGAGATGGCGTATTCAGAGGGCTTGGAGACCGCGTCGGCGAAGTTCGACGGCTGCTTCGTTTACCTCGTCGGGCTGGATCCGGCCCTGGGAAGCGCTGTGCGCTGTGCCAGCCGATTGCTTGCAGCGGTGCAGGAAGGTCTTCAACAGAGCAGCACGGTTTCTCCAGAGATGTCGACGATGGCTGTTGACGGCGGGTCCCATCCACCTGTGTCCCTGCACATACCGCGTTCACCGATGGGTCGGAACGAAGCATCCGGGGAGATGAACATCAGGCTCTGACCCGTGTCCTGGGAAGGGCTTCCTCACGGGAAGTGTCGACACGTCGACCATGGTCGACCGGAAGGTCGATGTCCGAAACGCGCTATGGAAGGGCAGTGGCGCCGATGACGTTTCGGGCCTTGTACCCGGAGTACGTTGAACGTGATTTACGTTCAGCGTAGGTCCGGGTCATGCTTGTTGCCATGACCCGCACACCTACCTCCATCCGCTCTGTATTCGCCCGCCGCTTGAAGGCGTGCCGGGTAGATCAGGGCGCTCCCACACCCACGCCCGGCCTCCCGCCCGGCGCCGGGCGGTCCCTGACGGCCCTGTCAGCTCGGCCGCTACTGGTGCCGCATCACCGCCTCAAGATGCGCCTCCGGATCGATCATGTGCGAGTGGTCATCCTGGTCCAGCTGGATCTCCGCCCAGTGGATGACCCCGTTGAACCTGCCGCGCTCGGTCACATAGCCCTCATACACCGGCATGCCGGTGTCGATGCCCACGTCCAGGCCCTCATCGAAGGAGTAGTACAGCGGATGGGTACGCTCCACCTCGCCGGTGCCTGAAGCTTTCCCGTCGATGTACAGGGTGACCGTGCCACCGCGCCCGATGCCGCCGCCCGCGTAGGCGAATTCCACCCGCACCTGATGGCGGCCGGTGCCGATGTCGGCCTCGGACAGCACCGTCTTCCGCAGCAGTCCGCAATGGTTGTAGTGGTAGCCCAGCTTGCCGTTTTCGGCAAAGAACGACCAGCCACCGGTGCGTCCGCCCTGGGCCACGATCACGCCGTTGAGCGTGCCACTGGCGGGCGCTTCGATCTCGGCGGTTACCGCGTAGGAACGGTTCTTGACGTTGATCGCCACGTTCTCGCCCAGGCGGGTCATGCCGGGGTACAGCCGCAGGCTGTCGCCGGTGGTCAGCGTGGGACGCCCGGCAAGTTCGGGATTCATGCGTTCGGCGGCGCGATCGTCGATCGGCAGGACGTTGTGGCGAACCGCCTCGATCAGGAACAGCTGCTGCAGCTCGGCCAGCTTGTCCGGCTGCGCGGCGGCCAGGTTGTCGGCCTGGGTCCAGTCCTGGGTGGTGTCATACAGTTCCCAGACGTCCTGCGAAAAATCCACGCCCTTGGCCACCACATCCCAGGGGGTGCGGTGCTTGGTCTGCGCGGTCCACCCGTTGTGGTAGATGCCGCGGTTGCCCATGATCTCGAAGTACTGGGTGAGGTGGCGCTCCTCGGCATCGGCGTCGTTGAAGGTGTAGGCCATGGAAACGCCGTGCATCGGTACCTGGGTGACACCGTTGACCGTATGCGGCTGTGCCAGCCCGGCGAGGTCCAGGATGGTCGGCGCCACGTCGATCACGTGATGCCACTGGCTTCGCAGTTCGCCACTGCCGGTTATCCGGGCCGGCCAATGCACGATGGTGCCGTTGCGCGTGCCGCCGTAGTGCGAGGCCACCTGCTTGGTCCACTGGTAGGGCGTGCACAGCGCATGCGCCCAACCGACGGCGTAGTGGTTGTAGGCCGTGGGTCCGCCCACCTCGTCCAGGTGCTGCTGCCAGAATGCTGCGGTCTCGTACTCGGCGCCGCCGTTGGATGCGGTGGTGAGCATGAAGGCGCCGTTGATGCCGCCCTCGGCGGAGGCGCCGTTGTCGCCGATGATGAAGTACACCAGCGTGTCGTCGAGCACGCCAAGTTCCTCCAGCGCGTCGATCACGCGGCCCGTATGGTGGTCGGCGTACTCGAGGAAGGCGGCATAGACTTCCATCTGATGCGCGAGGATCGGCTTGAGTTCGGCCGGCATGTCCTCCCACGCCGGAATGCCCTCCGGCCGCGGGGTGAGCACGGCATCGGCGGGGATGACACCCAGCTCGCGCTGGCGCGCGAAGGTAGCGGTGCGCATGGCATCCCAGCCCTGATCGAACGCGCCTTTGTACTTGGCGATCCAGTCCTTCGGGACATGGTGCGGGGCGTGCGTCGCTCCGGGTGCGAAGTACACGAAGAAAGGTTTGTCCGGCGTCAGGCTCTTCTGCAGGCGGACATAGTCGATGGCCTTGTCGGCCAGGTCCGGCATCAGGTGGTAGTCCGGATCCAAAGGCGCCTCCACGGCAGAGACGCCATCGACCAGTGCGGGCGTCCACTGGTTGGTTTCACCGCCGATGAAGCCGTAGAAACGCTCGAAGCCACTGAAGGCCGGCCAATGGTCGAACGGGCCGGTTGGTCCGGACTCCCACACCGGCACTTCGTGGCACTTGCCGAACTGGGCGGTGTTGTAGCCGTTCTGGCGCAGGATTTCCGGCAGCGGCGTGACCGAGTTGGGCCGTGTTGAACGATAGCCCGGCGCGGGGGTGGCGGTCTCGGTGATGTGGCCCATGGCCACCGCGTGGTGGTTGCGGCCGGAGAGCAGCGCGGCGCGCGTGGGCGAGCACAGGGCGGTGGTGTGGAAGCGGGTGTAGCGCAGGCCGCTATTGGCCAGCCGATCGGCAGTGGGCGTATGCACGGGTCCGCCGAACGCGCTGGCGGCGCCGAAGCCAACATCGTCGAACATGATCAGCAGGACATTGGGTGCGCCGTCCGGCGGGCGCTTGGCCGTGATGGGAGGAAGCTTGACCCCAAGCTTTTTCGCGTCGAACGACAGGGGGCCCTGGTAGGCCTGGTCGGGGATCGGAAGGATGCTGCCGGGGAGTTCCTGGCTCATGGTCACGCCTCGATGGACTGAGGCCCCAGTGTGGCCAGCGGGGTCTGTGTTGGCACCCGAAAATAGACGGGCCACGGCCTAGGTAGAAGTACTGGCGGCGGCGCGCCGGATCGATTTACCGCCGGTGGCCGGCCAAGCTATCTCACCGGTTTTCCGTAGCTGTCCGAGAGCATTGCCTTGTAGGCCTCCAGAGGCTGGAGTCCCACCGCGCGCCGCCGGGCGTCGAGGGTCTGCATGTCTTCGGTGGGCTGAAGCTCCATCACGCCGTCGGCGGCGCTCTTGAACTGCGTGCCGTAACGCTGCGGCTTGCCCTGCGCGATGAGCACCCGGTCGGTCAGCAGCGCTACATCCGCGGCGTCGGCATCGCCGGTCTCGGCGGCGGTCTGCATCAACGCCAACGCCTGCGCCTGGAACGCGGGGTCATGGTCGGCGTGCTGCACGATCAGCCATGCGGCTTTGGCCCCGTCGCGGCCGACCCGCGTGGTGCCTGGCCACCCCTTTTCGGCGATCACGGCTTTCAACCAGGTTGCATTGGCTTCGCTCACCGGCGCCGTCTGCCGCCACGCATCGCCGCCACCAGCGGCGATGGCGGCATGTTGCGCGGTCTGGTCCTTTGCCTCGCGTGCGAGCAAGGCCTGCCTCAACGGCGCATCGCGCAGCGCCTCGTGCTTCTTTTCTTCGGCGATGACCCGCTGCAGCACCGCTGGCCATGCGGGATCGGCGCGCAGCGCATTCAGCCCGGGACGCTGTTTGGTCCGCAGGTCCTCCAGTGGCAGGCGACCACTGGCGAGCAGCGCATCGACGTACGCAAACGCTGCGGCATGATCGCCGGCTGCCGCCGTGCATTCGATCAGCAGCAGCTCGCCTCCGTCGGGGAAGGGGATGCCGTGCGTGTACAGGTCACTCAAGGTGGCGCCGCAGGCGGCGTAGTCGTTGTTGCCGTAGGCATCCAGCGCGGTGAAGAAGCTGGCCGGCTCGGCGGCGGCAGCCGCGGCAGCGGCGAACAGGGCGACCGTCAGCGTTGCCGCCCGGGTTGCTATGGGTCGTATTGGCCTTCCGTGCATGGGTGATCTTCCTTGGTGAACGCACCGACAACGTAGCGGCTTCAGCCCCCGGAATTCAACCTGGCGTGCGTGAGCCGAAGCGGTGCGATCACGGCGTGGGCAGTAGCAGTCGAAGAACATGCCGGTCCCTCCAGGCTGCCGGATCGTGCGGGCGGTGTGATGCCCAGGCTCACGCGCAGCACGCACGGCGTTGATCCAGGCTCCCGCACTCTGGCGCATTCGTCACTCTCCCAACGCCCGGGACAGCGCCATGGCCGATCTGCCTCCCCATCGTTACGACGTCATCATCATCGGTGGCAGCTACGCGGGCATGTCCGCCGCGCTGCAGCTGGTGCGCGCCCGCCGCAAGGTGCTGATCATCGACGGGGGGACGCCGCGCAACCGGAATGCGCGCGTCGCGCATGGTTTCCTTGGGCGGGAGGGGCTGCCGCCGGCGGATATCGCTTCCCAGGCCCGCGAAGAGTTGTTGCGCTATCCCACGTTGACCTGGCTCGCCGGTATTGCCCGTTCTGCTACGGCAACGGTACCTGCATCGAAAGAGGGCCGAACCTTCCGGGTCGAGGTGGACGCCGGCCAGGCGTTTCTGGCGGATCGGGTGATCCTGGCGTACGGCGTAACCGATGATCTGCCCGACATCCGGGGCATCGGCGAACGTTGGGGCCGGAGCGTTTTTCATTGCCCGTACTGCCACGGCTACGAGGTGTTCGAAGGGCGCATCGGGGTGATCGGCTGCGCGAAGGATGGTGGCGCGGCCCAGGCGCTGCTGCTGTGCGACTGGGGCAACATCACGCTGTTCTGCAGCGAAGCCTCCGCGAGGATCGATCCCGCACAGCGTGCACGGCTGGACGCGTGCGGCGTCGTGGTCGAATCGACCCGCGTACGCGCGGTGGAAGACAGCGCTACCGTGGTGCTCGCCGACGGGCGCCGGGTGGAGGTGGATGCGCTGTTCATTTCACCGCATTCGCGGTTGTCCAGTGATCTGGCCGAGCAATTGGGCTGCGAGCTCAAGGATGGTGGGTGCATCACCACCGATTCGGCCAAGCAGACCACGGTACCGGGCGTGTTTGCCTGCGGCGACGCGGCCCGGATGGCAGGCAGCATCGCGCTGGCAGTGGGCGAGGGGGCGCTGGCGGGCGTGGCGGTGCACCACTCCCTGATGGGGCTGCTGGAATAGCGCCCGAGGGAGATGCCGAATCGTTGGAAGAAACGCAATTGGAGCAGCCAGGCTTGTTCCATGCCGCGCTGTTGCTCAGAGGCCGAATCGCCTACGCCGGTGGAGAACACGGCGGATGGAAGGCGTGGCAGATGAAGAACACCCTGATACGGCGCTCAGCTGACCTCCCACTGCCCTCTGCCGCTGATGCGGTCAGAGAGCCGTGGGATGAGACTCAGCGGCGCGCGTCGTCGCGGGCCTTGCCCACGTCGCTCTGCACTTCACCCACACCCTTCTGGATCTTGCCTTCCACTTCCTTCGTCTTGTCGCCGGTGACCTTGCCCACGACTTCCTTGACGGTGCCCTTGACCTGGTTCTTGGCGCCTTCAGTGCGATTCTTGTCCATGGTTGACTCCATAATGTAGTTAGAGAGAGGGCCCGTGTTGCTGGGCATCTCCACCCTGACGGGGCGGCAGTGGCGCGAAGGTGAAATTCGCTGGTGACGCGGAATCCGTTCAAGCGCCGGAAAGGTTGACGCTCACGCGCGCTGCACGTCATTCATCCGCATCGCGCTCATCCCACGCATCGCCATCCCATTGCGGTGGTTCGGCGGTGGCTGCGGCATCCGGATCGACAGGTTCCAACAGCGTGTAATCGTCGCGCGCGGGATCACGAAACGCGCGGCTGACCGGATAGGCCTCCAGTGCGGGCGTAGTGGCGCGGGCGTTCAGTGCCGCGGGCGTTTTGAAGGCGCCGCCCAACCAGTCCAGTGCGGCGGCCGGTGCAATGAAGATCGGTCCATCTGGCGTGAGCGGGGCAGGGATCGCGTGGTTCGGCCCGGTCAGGACCGTGAAGCTGTCCAGCTGCTGGCCATCCTCGCTTTCCCAGTGTTCCCATAGGCCGGCGGCGAGCAGGACACGCCCGTCCTTGCGCTGCACGAACAGCGGCCATGGCGGCCGGCGCGCGCGGTCCCATTTGTAATACCCGGTCATGGGCAGCACGCACGGGCGCTGTACCCAGGCCTGCGCGTAGATGCGGCTGCGTGGCGCGCGCTCCAGCCGTGCGGTCACCGTTGTATAGGGCGTGGCCGGTTCCTTGGACCAGCGCGGCACCAGCCCCCACACCATGTCGGCCACGGCAATGGAGCCGTCGTGGTCGCGCGCCAGCACCGTGGCCACGCCGCCCTTGGCGATGTTGTAGTGGTCCGGGCCGGCGGCCAGCGTCCGCGCCAGCGCGGCAGGCAGTCCGGCGGGGAGTGACTCGGTGTCGGCGATGGCTTGTGCGAAACGGCGCATGGGCCGAGCATCCGACGATATCCGTGACGGCCTCGTAGGCAGCGCCGGCGTTGCTCACCCGGGCGCTGCCTGATGTGCACGGCCTTCATGTATCCGGATGCGGCTCGGCCAACGCGGCCCGCCGCGCCTGGAACACTTCTGGCGTCTGCGGCTTGACGAACAGGGCGACCAGCTCGGGATACTCGGCCTTCACGGCTTTCTCGATCCGGGTGATGCACGCCTCGATCTGCGGCGTGGTGCGATCATCTTCGAACTCGGCACTCAGCATCGCCACGACCTGTTCGGGTCCCATCTGCATGGTGGTCACGCCATTGGCACGGCGCAGGTCGGCATCGGTGTTGGCCACGGCGAGAATGCGCTTGGCAACGCTTGGGTGCGCCGGTTCGCCCACCAGCAGCCCCTTGGTTTCGCGTGCAAGCAGGAAGGCAGTGACCGCCAGCACACCGGCGATGCACAGCGAAGCGACGCCATCAAGGATGGGCATGTCCAGCAGCTGCGCGGCGAGCAGGCCGACCAGCGCGAAGCCCAGGCCGAGCAGGGCGGCGCTGTCTTCCAGCAGCACCGTGAACGTGGAGGGATCCTTGCTGCGGCGGAATGCCTCGAAGTAGCCCAATGAACCCTTGGTGGCGCGGAATTCGCGCAGCGCGATCCACCACGAGGTGCCTTCGAACACGAGCGAGATGCCCAGCACGATGTAGCTGATCAGGTGGTTGGTGGCCGGCTCCGGGTTGCGGATGTGCTGGATGCCTTCATACGCCGAGACGCCCGCACCGGCGGCGAACACCAGCAGTGCCACGATGAAGCTCCAGAAGTACAGTTCCCGCCCATGGCCGAAGGGATGCAGGGTGTCCGGCTTCTGCTCGGCCCGGCGCAGGCCATACAACAGCAGCAGCTCGTTGATGGTATCCACCAGCGAGTGGACGCCCTCGCTGAGCATGGCCGAACTGCCGGAGATGCCGGCGGCGACGAACTTGGCGATGGCGATGGCCAGGTTGCCGGCGAGCGCGGCATAGATCACGAGACGGGAGCCAGTCGGCTTGGCCATGGCGGAGGCGGGGGGTGGGGAGGGTGCCGCATCATCGCCAACGGCGCGTCCCGGGCGCGTGCACGTCCGGGCCTGGCAGGCCGGGCGGCAGTGCGGCGCTGAGCGGCCGGGGCTGTACCCGCCGCCCGTGGCGCGGGACAATCCGTGGCCGTGGGCAGCGGTCCGTTGCGGCTGCGGGCGTTGACATGGAGTTGGCCCCGCGTGGATTAAATTGCTCTCCCCCTACCGGCCGGCCGACCGCTGCCTGCCGTTCCCCTGCTGCTGCGATGCCTTTCAGTTCAAGGTTCGGTGACCCGATGATGTCTGTCCTTCCCTGGTCTGTCGCGCGGCTGCGCGGCGCGCGTGCCCCGGCCGTGTTGGAGCAGCGCGCATGAGTGCAGGGGTGGGGCGTTTTCCCGGCAGCACCGGCCCGATGGCCGAGCAGGTGCGTGGATGGAACTGGCGGGCGACGCCGGTGGGCCCGATCGACCAGTGGCCCAGTGCGCTGCGCAATGCGGTCAACCTGATCCTGGCCTCGCCCGAGAGCATGTACGTGGTCTGGGGCGATGACCTGACGTTCTTCTTCAACGATGCCTACAGCCCGATCCTGGGCCCGCGCCTGCAGGGGGCGCTGGGGGCGCCGCTGAGGCAGCTGTGGGCGGATGCGTGGGACGCCGTGCGCGCACCGATCGAGGCTGCCTTCGCAGGCGGGTCCTCCCGCTACGAGAACCTGCCGGTCTCGATGAGCCGCCAGGGCGTGCCTGAAGAGACCTGGTGGACATTCTCCTTCTCGCCGATCTTCCTGGACGATGGCAGTGTCGGCGGCGCGTTCTGCGTGACCAACGAGGTGACCAGCATCATCGTGGCGCAGCAGCGCCTGGCCAAGGAGAACGAGCGCCTGATCGCGCTGTTCGACAAGTCGCCGATGTTCATGGCCTTCCTCAGCGGGCCCGAGCATCGCGTCGAGCTGGCCAACCCGGGCTACCAACGCCTGGTCGGCAACCGCCACGTGCTCGGGAAGTCGATCCGGGAGGCGCTGCCGGAAATCGTCGACCAGGGTTTCATGCCGTTGCTGGACGAGGTTTACCGCACCGGCAAGCCGTACATCGGCAGCGAGATGGTCTACGACGCGCCGTTCCCGTCCGATCCCTCATCGGCCCGGCGCCTGCTGGATCTCGTCTTCCAGCCGGTGGCCGGCGAAGACGGCAGCACTGCCGGCGTGTTCGTGCAGGGCCTGGATGTCACCTCCCACATCGAGCTGCAGCGCACGATGCGGCAGGTGGAGGCGCGCAATCGCCAGATCATCGACAGTGCCAGCGACTACGCGATCGTCGCCTCGGACCTGCAGGGCAACGTGACCCTGTGGAATGCCGGCGCCGAGCACATCTTCGGCTGGACGGAGGCCGAGATGCTGGGCCAGAAGGTGGAGCGGATCTATACCCAGGAGGACATCCTGGCCGACCGCCTGCGCCACAACCAGAGCGTCTCGATCGCATCGGGCGGGGTCAGCGGTGAGCGCTGGCTGGCGCGCAAATCCGGCGGGCGGTTCTGGGCCAGCGGCGCCATGACCGTGCTGCGCGATGAAGATGGCGCCGCGCTGGGCTTCGTCAAGGTGCTGGGCGACCGGACAGAAGAGCGCCGCGCCAGCGATGCACTGGCCCATAGCGAGCGACGCCTCGGCGCGCTGGTGAGCGCCTCCTCGCAGTCGCTCTATGCGGTCACCGCCGACTGGCGCGAGATGCGCCAGATTCTGGCCACTGGACCGGTCGCGCAGGACGACAGCCTGCCCGCGCTCAGCGACTGGAAGGAGCGCTACGTACATCCGGAGGATCTGGGCCTGCTGGAGCAGGCCATCGCCCGCGCGCTGGCGCAGCGGGAGCCGCTGGCGCTGGAACACCGCAGCCTGCTCGCCGATGGCAGCGTGCGCTGGGTGCAGATGCGCGCGGTGCCGCTGCTGGACGGCAACGGCGAGATCACCGAATGGTTCGGCACTGCCTCGGACGTGACCGAGCGGCGCCTGGCCGAAGACCAGCTGCGCGAGCTGACCTTGACCCTGGAAGAGCGGGTGCAGGCGCGCAGCGCCGAGCTGCAGGTGGCTGAAGAGCGGTTGCGGCAAAGCCAGAAGATGGAGGCCGTGGGCCAGTTGACCGGCGGCCTGGCGCATGACTTCAACAACCTGCTGACCGCCATCTCGGTCGGCCTGGAGCTGCTGGAGCTGCGCATCGATCAGCGTCGCTACGATGATGTGGGCCGGTACCTGGAGATGGCGCAGTCCAGCGCGTCGCGCGCCACCGCGCTGACCCAGCGGCTGCTGGCCTTCTCCCGCAGGCAGACGCTGGCGCCGACGCCGGTGGTGGCCGATGCCCTGGTGCGCGGGATGCTGGACATCATCTCGCGCACGCTGGGGCCGTCGATCGCGATCGCCACGCAGCTCGATTCGGATCCATGGTCGGTGCTGGTGGATGTGCCGCAGATGGAGAATGCGCTGTTGAATCTGTGCATCAATGCCCGCGATGCCATGCCCGAGGGCGGCCCGCTGATCATCAGTGCGGCGAACGTGACGTTGCAGGGCGAGGCTGCGGCAGCGCTGGATACGCCCCCGGGCGATTACGTGCGGCTGGCCGTCAAGGACGCCGGAACCGGCATGGAGGCGGCGGTGATCGAGAAGGTCTTCGAGCCGTTCTTCACCACCAAGCCGATCGGGCAGGGCACCGGCCTGGGCCTGTCGATGATCTATGGCTTCACCCGCCAGTCCGGCGGCCAGGTGCGGATTGATTCGCAGGTCGGCCAGGGCACGACGGTGGAGCTGTACCTGCCACGCTTCATCGGCGAAACCGCGGCCAATGCGGTGCAGGAGACCGAGCAGGATGCGCCCGCCACATCCACGCCCAGCGTCGGGACGATCCTGGTGGTTGAAGACGAGGGGGCGATCCGCGCGCTGCTCAGCGAGGTGCTGGGCGGCGCCGGCTATCGGGTGCTGGAGGCGCCGGAGGGCGGCCAGGCGGTCGAGCTGCTCCACTCCGGGCAGCCCATCGACCTGCTGATCACCGATGTTGGCCTCACTGGCGGGCTCAATGGCCGGCAGGTCGCCGATGCAGGGCGCCAGGTGCGGCCCGGGCTGCCGGTGTTGTTCATCACCGGCTATGCGGCGTCGGCGGCGGTGGGCGCCGGGCAGCTGGAGGAGGGGATGGAAGTGCTGACCAAACCCTTCACCACTGCCGAACTGGAGCGGCGTGCGCGCGCGCTGTTGGCGACTGCAGGCAGCAGCCAGTGACGGTGTTGGCTGCGCTCAGAGCAGGGACCTGACCGAGCTCACCAGCTGTTTGAGCGTGAAGGGTTTGCGCAGCAGTTTGATGTCCTCGCCGAGAAAGTCCGGCCGGGCCCCGGCCGCCCCGGCATAGCCGGTGACCAGCAGGATGGGCATGGCCGGGTGCAGCGTGGTGGCGATCGTGGCCAGGTCGCGGCCGTCCATTCCGGGAAGCCCGACATCGGACACCAGCAGGTCGAACGGGCCGTCATGCCTGAGGCACCCCAGAGCGGCCTCGGCGTCGGCAACGTCGAGGACCTCGAAGCCATCGTCGTTGAGGATGTCCTTGGTCATCTCCCGGATGGGCGCATCGTCTTCGACGAGAAGCACGCGGCATCGTGGGTGGGAACGGGCAGCAGTCATTGCGGGCGCGGATCCTCGTGGCATGCTGCCACCTGTGCGGAGCTCCACCTTAGCGCCCGCGCGCGTTAGCCGGCCGTGCATCGCGCGCCAGCCCGGCGTCATGATCCCCGGGAGGCGCCGATGACGGCAGCCTCCTTCATTACCCTCGGTCCAAGGTCTTACCGCCCTGGGCGGGGCTCTCGTCCTGCAGGGAGGCCCGGATCGAGCGGGCCAGATCGGTGCGGGTGAACGGTTTGGCGAGCAGCGCGATGGTCCGGCCGACCGTGCCGCTTGCGTCGATATCGCGCGGATAGCCCGAGGTGAACAGGACCCGCAGCCCCGGTTTCCGGCCGATCGCCTGCTTGGCCAGTGCCCAGCCGGACATGCCCGGCATCACGATGTCCGAGAACAGCAGGTCCACGCTCACGTCCGGCCGCTCCAGCAGGCGCAGGGCGGAGGGTCCGTCATGCGCTTCGAGCACGCGGTAGCCCAGCTGGCGCAGGGTATCCACGGTGTAGGCACGGACATCGTCATTGTCCTCGGCCACCAGCACCGTGGTTTCCTCCTCCACCTCGTAGGCGTTGGCTTCCTGCGCCTCGGCCTGGCGGGTGCCGGGCAGGGCCGAGGCCGAGCGCGGGAACAGCAGGGTGATCGTGGTGCCGCTGCCTTCGATGGAGTCGAGCAGCACATGGCCACCGGACTGCTTGGCGAAGCCGTACACCATCGACAGGCCCAGCCCGGTGCCGCGGCCGACCTCCTTGGTGGTGAAGAACGGTTCGAACACCCGGCCCATCACCTCGGCGGACATGCCCTGGCCGCTGTCGCGCACCCGGATCATGGCGTATTGGCCGGGCGGCACATCCGGGTGCTGCGCTGCGTAGTCCTTGTCCAGATGGATGTTGTCGATCTCGATCGTCAGGCGCCCGCCCCCGGGCATGGCATCGCGGGCATTGACCGCCAGGTTGAGGATGGAGGCCTCCAGCTGGTTCGGGTCGATCTCCACGCACCAGATATCCGGGCTGTGCAGCATGTCGATCTGCACCAGCTCGCCCAGTGAACGCTTGAGCATGTCCTGCATGCCGCGCATTTCTTCGTTCAGGTCCACCGGCATGTTCTTCAGCGGCTGCCGGCGCGAGAACGCCAGCAGCCGCTGGGTGACGTTGGCCGCGCGCATCACGCCCTTCATCGCGTTGTCCAGCGAGCGCGAGGAATTGCCCGCAGCGTCACCCAGGCGGTCGGTCAGCATCTTGGCGTATTCGATGTTGCCGGCGATCACGGTCAGGATGTTGTTGAAGTCGTGCGCGATGCCACCGGTCAGCTGGCCGACGGCCTCGATCTTCTGGCTGTGCCGCAGCGCCTCTTCGGCCTGCCGGCGCGCGGTGGTTTCCACCGCTTCGGAGACGACCGCGGTGATCCGCGCCTGATGGTCGAACAAGGGGCGGAAGGAGAAATCGAAGGTCCGCTTGCCGGTGGGCAGGCGCAGCTCCAGCTCATGACGAGAGGCGGTGCCGGCCGCCGCCTCGAGAATGGCCGTGCAGACCACGCCAGGTACCCCGGGGGTATCGGCGAACCACGCAGACTCGCAGTAGAGGCTGCCGCGGACGTCTTCCTTGTTGGCGAGGATGGCTGCCAGCGACGCCGAATTGGTGTCGATGATGTGGCCATCCAGGGTCAGCAGGTTCTGGTGCTGGAAGCTGGATTCGAACAGCGCCTGCAGTCGGCTTTCACTGCGGTGCAGCGCCGAGGTCCGCTCGTCGACCTGGCGTTCCAGGGATTCGTTGTTGGCCCTGAGCAGCGCCTGCGCGTGCTTGAGCTCGCTGATGTCGCGCGCCATCGCGTAATAGCCGAGCACCGCGCCGTCCGGCGCCAGCTCGGGTACGCAGTCCACCTGCGCGTGGCGGGGCGTGCCATCGCTGCGCAGCGAGAGCAGGTCGAAGCTCACCTTCTCACCGAGCAGGACCCGGTCCAGGTGCTGCTGGATGCTGTTGAAGGTGTCCTCGCCGATCACCTCGCGGGTGTGCCGGCCGATCAGGCTCTCCGGCGTACGGCCGTGCCACTCGACATAGGCGTTGTTGGCGAAGCGGTAGCGATGGTCGTGACCGAAGTAGGCGATCAGCGCCGGCAGCGAATCGGTGATCAGCCTCAGCCGCTGGTGGCTCTCATGCAGCTCGGCCTCCACGCGCTGCAGCCGGCGGCGCTCCTGCGCTTCGCCGATGGCCCGGAGCACGGCATCGGGTAGGCGCTGCAGGCGTGACTTGACCACGTAATCGCGCGCACCGCGCTTGAGCGCCTGCACTGCGAGTTCTTCGGTGAGCGTGCCGGAGACGAAGATGAAGGGAATCTGGGGGGCGATCTCGCTGGCCAGGGCGAGCGCGGCGTCACCATCGAAGCCCGGCAGGACGTGGTCGGCCAGGATCACATCGAACGGCGTCGTGGTCAGGGCATCGAGCATGCCCTGGTGCGACCAGGTGCGCTCGGCGGTGAACGGCACCCCGGCGCGCTTGAGCTGCGCGGTGATCAGTTCTGCATCAAGTGCACTGTCTTCGACCATCAGGATCCTGATGGTCTTTGCTGTGGCGGCCTCAGCCATCGTGTCTACTCTTCCCGCCGAACAGCGTGCCGTGCGGTGGCGGCTGGTTGGTGATGCCCCAGAACATGCCCAGGCCCTGGATCGCTTCAAGGAATTCCTTGAAGTCCACCGGCTTGACCACGAACGCGTTGACGCCCAGCTCGTAGCTGCGGATCAGGTCCTGCTCTTCGCGCGAGGAGGTCAGCATCACCACCGGGGTGCTGCTGAGGGCACGGTCGGTACGGATTTCCTTGAGCACTTCCAGCCCGTTGAGCTTGGGCAGTTTCAGGTCCAGCAGCACGACCACCGGGCCGCCATGCATGGCCCCTTCATAACGCCCCTGGCAGCGGAGATACTCCAGCGCTTCCACGCCGTCGCGCACATGGGTCACGTCATTGAGCAACTGGCAGCGGGCGAGCGCGGCCATGGTCAATTCAGCGTCTTTCGGGTTGTCTTCTACGAGCAGGATCGGTCGCAGATCTCTCATAGGTGGTCTCCAGTAACAAAGGGAATGGTGAAATAGAATGTCGCGCCGGCGCCGACCTGGCCTCTCGCCCAGGTCCGGCCGCCATGGCGGGTGATGATGCGGTGCACGTTGGCCAGGCCGATACCGGTGCCTTCGTACTCATCGACGTGATGCAGCCGCTGGAACACGCCGAACAGCTTGTCCACGTAGCGCATGTCGAAACCACAGCCGTTGTCCTTCACGAAGAAGATGTCCTCCGTGTCGTTGCGTTCATGCCCGACCTCGATGCGTGGCTCGGGCGTGTCGCGGGTGAACTTGATCGCATTGGCCAGCAGGTTCTGCCAGACCAGCCGCAGCATGCCGGGGTCGGCCTGCACCTTGGGCAGCCCCGCGATCTGCCAGTCGATGGCGCGCCCGGCGTACTCCATGTCGAGTTTGTGGCGCACGTCTTCCACCAGGGCGGTCATGTCCATCGCGATCTGGCCCATCGTCGAGCGGCCCATCTGCGAGAAGCTGAGCAGGTCATCGACCAGGGTCCCAGCCGATTTTGCCGACTCCACGATGGTGTCGAGAAATCTCTTTTCTGAATCGTTCAATCTTTCGCCGGCCGAGGACCACAGCAGTTCCGAGTAACCGACGATATGACGGAACGGGGCGCGCAGGTCATGGCTCACCGAGTAGGAGAACGCTTCGAGTTCCTTGTTGCTGCGCAACAGCTGCTCGTTCAATGCCGCCATCTCTTCGGCCTTGCGCAGCACGATATCCACGATGGCCGTGCGCAGTTCCAGCGCAGCATCGCGGTCCACGTCGTTCCAGGGCAGCGACTGCTGGCGCACGGTCTGCTTCCAGCCCTCGAAGGAGGTGCGCGGCGACAGGGGCTGTCCGGTCTCTTCCTTGCGCGGGTCGCCGCCCCAGCGCACGGTGCGGACCACTTCGGGACGGAACCAGATCACGAAGCTGTCGTGGATCTGCGAGATCGAGATGGCCAGCACGCCGCTGGCCACGCCGGCGAAGGCTTCGGCCTCCTTCCAGTCCAGCGGCAGGGTATCGGTGCAGAAGATGTCGCCCTCGATCTGTTGCGCGGTCAGCCATTGCACCAGCTGCATCACGTGGCGCTGGCCGGGGCACTGGCCATGCAGGATGCACTCGCCACGGTGCACGATCGCCGCGCCGGTGGACTGGGTGAGCGCGAGCAGGCTCTGCTGGTCGCGGCCGAGTGCGGCCATGAAGTCGGTGTCACCGGCCATCCGCCCGAGCAGCCGGACCTGGATCGCGCGGCGTGCGATGCGCTCTTCGACCAGGACCGCGCGCTGTTTCACCGCGATCTGCAGCGACAGGATCTGACCGATGAACTCGCAGGCCGTACGTACGTGGTAGGGCACCCGGCGGGCGACCTGGTTGTGACAGGAAATCAGGCCCCACAGCTCGCCCTCGGACAGCACCGAGACCGACATCGAGGCGCCCGTGCCCATGTTGCGCATGTACTGCAGGTGCACCGGGGAGACGCTGCGCAGCATGGCCGGGCCCAGATCGATGGGCGCCGCATCGGCGAGGGCCGGTACGCGCACCAGCGGCACGGGGGTGTAATGGCTGTCGGCGATCAGGCGGACGCGGTTCTGCCGGTACAGATCGCGCGCCTGGGCGGGGATGTCCGATTCCGGGAAGCGCAGGTCGAGGTAGGAGGGCAGCACGTCGTTGCGGTCCTCGGCCACCACCGCGCCGTTCCAGTCCTTGTCGAACTGGTAGATCATCGTGCGGTCGAAGCCGGTCAGCTCGCGGATATGCGTGGCAGCGAGTTCGCACAATGCCTGGGTCGTCGGCGCGTGCTCGATGGCGGCCATGAAGCGGCGGATCGAGGGATACAGGTCCTCCAGCGAGCCCGGTTCGCCCGGCACCGGGGCCTCCAGCTCGATGATGACGTCATCACCGATCCGGTGGGCCACGGTGTGGTGGTTGCCCGCCGTGCCCACCGGGTGCGCGCCCAGGAAATGCGAGGCACCCTCCTGCAATGCCTCCAGCACCGGCCTGCATGGCGCCAGAGTGCCGGCCAGCACCTGCTCCAGCGGCTGGCCCAGCGGATCGCCAAGCGCCTCCAGCAGGCCCGGCTCGGCCACCGCGCGGGCGTTGACCGTCAATGTCGTGTGATCGAGGACCAGGATCAATCCGTACGGCTGGATGGCACCGGGGGTACGGATCGGCTCACGCGCGCAGCTGGACAGATCCAAGGCGCTTGCGCCGGAATTCCTCGAGGACATTCATTGACTCCTGATCTTTACCAGTACTGGCCACCGCACGAATGGCACGGCTGCGCCTGGTTGTCAGGAGCACACACCGTCACCTGCGACGCGGCGTGCCACAGTTCCCTTATTTTTGCATAGGCGGGCGCCCGGATCTGTGAGGATGCGACGGTGTTCCTTGCGCTGCGCGCGGATCAGTCCCAGCGGTAACGGAGGGTGGCTGACCACAGCCCCCCCGAGCCATCGACCGGTCCGCCGTTGGCATACCGGTAGTATTCGTTCGCGGCAAGCAGCGGCTCGGGCAGTCTGGTGACTTTGCGGTCGAACACGTTGTTGGCGTTCAGCGCCACGTCCCAGCCGCCGGGCAGGGTGGCCCCCAGCTGCAGATCGGTGATCCAGAGCCCGCCGATGTCATAGGCGATCTCGGCCTGGCCGGCATACGGCCCACTGCTGGCGACCGTGGTTGGCGAACCATAGCGTTGGATGTCGCCATAGCGGCTCTGGCGCAGGCCGACCCGGTAGCGGCCCAGGCTCCAGTCCAGGCCCAGCACCTGCCGGGACTTGGGCGCCTTGTAGAGCAGCTCGTTCTGCGATCCGGTGCTGAACACCGGCACATTGAAGGCGGCGAGCACGGCGGGGGTGGGGGCCAGGCCGGTGATCCTGGCGCGGTTATGGCTGCTGGCCAGCGTCCAGCGCAGGGTGCCGCCGCGGCCCAGATCGACGCGACCTTCGAGCGTGGCCTCCACGCCATCGGTGCGGGTATCGGCGGCATTGATGAAGTAGCGCACCCCATCCTGTGCGCCGAGTCCCACCGAGGTGACCAGCACACCGGAGCCGGGATACAGCCCCTCGCGGAAGGTGGTGGACAGGGCGATCCGGTCATCCACATCGATGCGGTAGGCATCCACCGTCAGCGATGCGCCCTGCCATGGCTCGGCCACGATGCCCAGGCTGAGGCTTCGCGAGGTTTCCGGGCGCAGCGGCTGCGCGCCCAGTGCAATGGCCTGCGGCGAACCGGCCTGCAGGATGTGGTCGGTGTAGAAATTGCCGTTGGAGGTGTTGCGATAGGCCTGCGCGGCCAGTGACGGCGCCTGGAAACCGTTGCTGATCGTGCCGCGCAGGGCGAGCCGGGGATGCAGCGCGAAACGGGTGGACAGGCGGCCGGTGGTTTCGCTGCCGAAATCCGAGTAACGCTCATGCCGGCCGGCCAGGTCCACGCGCCAGCGCGCGCCCAGGTCGGCCGCGACGCCGAGGTACAGCGCACCGCTGTTGCGGCTGACATCGACTGCGTCCTCGGGCCGGTAGCCGGGCAGCGCCTGCGAGCCGCCCAGGCCGATCCCCAGCACCGTGCCCGCGTAGGGGCCGTCGAGCACCCGCTGCCCGCCATGGGTGTAGGACTGCACGTCGCCCGCGCCGATCCGGTAGCGCTCGTCGCGATACTCCGCCCCTGCACTGAGTTCCAGTGGCGCGGCCAGCCACGCCGTCTGCAGCTGGCGGCGCAGATCCAGGTTATGGGTCCAGGCGCTGTAGCGCAGGTCGCCGATGTAGAAATCGGTCTGGCTATCCAGGCCGTAGGTGGGGTTGATGCTGTTGTGCAGGTTGATATCCATCGCATCGCGCCCGTAGCCGCTGCTCAGGTCCCAGTCCCACTCGCCGAACTGGCCGCGTACCCCAGCGTGAGCGCGCCGTCGTTCTCGTCGATGTGCTCGGTCGGTGCGAAGCCATCCGGATCGATCGCGCGTACTACCTCATTGCGCAGCGGTTGGCGGAAGTTCTGCGGTGCCCAGGCATCACGCTGGGCCAGGGTCAGCAGCCCGTAGGCCTCTACCGTGGCAGCCAGTGGGATGCTGGCATTGGCCGTGGCGGTCTTCGTGCGGAACGCGCGGATGCCCCGGTTGCGCCAGGCATTGTTGTCGCGCGTGGCCTCGCGCGGATCCGGCGTCGCGCCGGGTGGCAGCGTCGGGTTGCTGGCCTGGTTGCCGCCGGGGCGGATCGCATTGCCGGCCGCGTTGCGCGGAAAGTAGTACAGGAATGTATCGCGTGCGGGGCTGGTGTAGTTGGTGGCTTCCTGGTCGTCCAGCTGCGCCGCCAGGTGCAGATAGCCGCCGTCGCCCAGGCCGAACCCGGCATCGGCCTGCACCACGCGCGCGCGGCCATCGCCGGCGAAGTAGGTGCCATCGCGGTAGGAGACGTTGCCGCCGCGGGCAGCCTTTTGGGTGACGATGTTGATGACCCCGGCGATGGCGTCCGAACCGTAGATCGCCGAGGCGCCATCGCGCAGCACTTCGATGCGTTCGATCGCACCGGTGGGGATCAGGGCGAGATCGGCGGGCGCGGCGCCACCGAAGCCACCCGCGCCCAGCAACGCGGTGGCGTGGCGGCGCTTGCCGTCCACCAGTACCAGCACGTGGCTGGCATTGAGGCCGCGCAGCTGCCCGGCACGCACCATGCTGTTCAGATCCCCGGTCTCCAGCGGCAGGTTGAAGCTGGGCACGGTGGTGTTGAGCACATCCAGCAGGCTGGTTGCGTTGGCGGCGCGGATGTCCTCGGCGGACAGGACATCGATCGGCGCCGCGCTTTCGCGCACGGTGCGGCCCTGTGCACGGGTGCCGGTCACGGTGACCGTATCCAGGGTGGCGGTGCTCACGCTGGTGGCGACCTCCACCTCGGCTGCGCCGTATGCGGCGAGGGGCAGGGACAACGCGGACAGGACGGCGAGAACCAACGGCAGGCGATGGTGCGTGGACAGCATGGAAGATCCCCAGGAGAAGGAGGGCCGATGCACAGCGGCATGCGGCGGGCAGGCGAGGGCGGATGGACCGGATCAGCCGGTGGCTGGCGTACCCGTGCAACAGCACTCGGCAGCGGCGGCGGCACGCCCGGTGCCGGTCATGGCGCACCGCCGGCGGCGGCAGCCCAGCGGGCGAGGTCGGCAGGATGCAGCGGGCCGTTGTGGACCTGCAGCACGGTGCCGTGCGCATCGATCAGCACCGAAAACGGCAGTGTGCCGATGCGGTTGCCGAACGCGGCGGCGGTGCCGGGCGGCCCGTCGCCCTCCACCAGTTGCGGGTAGGTGAGGCGCAGCTGGTCGCGCAGGGCCTTGGCCGATTCCACATCATCGAGCGCGACACCAACCACGTGCACGCCGTTCGGCCGCGAGGTCTGCGCCTGCGAGAAATCCTGCAGGTCGGGCAGTTCCTTCAGGCACGGGCCGCACCAGCTGGCCCAGTAGTTGAGCAGCACCGGGCGGCCGCGCCATTGCGCCAGCGACGCCGGGGCGCCGTCGAGATCGGTCCAGTGCAGGACCGGTGCCGCCTGGCCGGCAGGCGCGGCCGTGGTGGGCGGGGCGGCGAACGATGCCATGGGCAGCGCGATCATCAGCACGGTAGCCAGCAGCGCCAGGCGGCGCAACGCGGAAGAGGTCATGGAGGTGAGGCCGTCGAAGAGGTCGCGCGCGACGCGAAGCGGTCGTCGGTGAGGGTGTGCAGGAACTGCTCGATGTCGTCGATCTCCGCCTCGGTCAGGTGCAGCGGATCGCGCAGCTGCGCGTCCCGGCCGATCGAATCGGGGATGACCTTGCCGGGGTCGTCGTAATACACGATCACTTCGCGCAGGCTCTTGAACATCCCGTTGTGCATGTAGGGCGCGGTCAGCGCGACATTACGCAGGCCCGGCACTTTGAATTCGCCTTTCTGCGCCGGATCGCCGGTGATCCCGCCGCGGCCTTCGTCGTTGAACTCGCGGCCGTTGTAGATGCCGATGTTCTTGAAGCGGTCCGAGGTGAAGTCCTCCCCGGCGTGGCAGCTCACGCACTGGGCCTTGGTGATGAACAGCAGGCGGCCGCGCTTGGCCGCGTCGCTGATCGCATCCTCCTGGCCCAGCGCGTAGCGGTCGTACGGGCTGTCCACGGTGTTGAGGGTCTTCTGGTAGGCGGCCAGGGCGCGGCCCAGCGTGCGCGCGCTGGGAGCGGCGCTGTAGGCATCCTGGAAGCGTGCCACCCACGCAGGATCGGCACGCAGCCGCGCCACCGCGTCATCCACCGGCAGGTCCATTTCCAGCGGGTTGGCGATCGGCGCGAGCGCCTGTTCCTCCAGGGTCTCGCTGCGGCCATCCCAGAAGAACCGGGTGCGCCCGGCACTGTTCATCACGCTGGGCGTGTTGCGGGTGCCCAGGCGACCTTCCACGCCCAGGCTGAGCGCGCGGTCATCGGCGAAGGCGCGGGCCGGCTGATGGCAGCTGGCGCACGACACCGTGCGGTCACGCGACAGGATGGGATCGAAAAAGAGCTGTCGGCCCAGCTGGGCGCGCGGGTTGTCGGACAGATTGCCGTCGTAGGTCGGCGCATCGGCGGACAGCACCGGCGCCAGGAACGCGCCGCCGGCCAGTGCCGCAAGCAGGGAGAGGGACAGGGCAGGGCGTGGCATGGCGGGCGCCGCGCTCAACGCGCGACGATCTCCTGCTGGACCAGCTCGCACAGGCCGCTCTCTTCGAAGCAGACCTGCGCGCGCAGGGTGCCGTTTACCGGCGTGCCGCCCGCCGCCACGGGCAGGCGCAGCTGCCCTTGTTCGCTGAAATAGGTGTAGCGGTAGTCACCGGCGAAACTGCGGCCGTGGCCTTCGCGGGCATCGACCGAGCGCAGCGGGCCCTGCGTCTGCGCCCCGTCCGCCAGGACCACCCGTGCCGCGCGCGGGCCGATCTGCGGTTGCTCGAAGTCCGAGGCGTACAGGATCCAGCCCGGTTCGATGCGGGCATCGATGACCAGCTCACGGGACCCGTCGGGCGCGGCCTCCAGCCGCGGCTGGAGGGCGACCTTCGGCGTATCGGCGGCGATCGCGTTGCCACCGCTCAGCAGCAACGCAATGCCCAGCGGAAGGATGCCGTACCTCACTCCTTGCCCCCTTGCGCCTCGGTGGTGATGCGCAGTTGCACCTCGTCGGCGATGTTGGGCAGGAACGCATCCAGCCCGAATTCGCTGCGGCGGATCACGCCCGTAGCGTTGAAGCCGATGGTCGGCACCTTGCGGCTGGGATGCTCGCCCACCTTGTTGAGGGTGGCGTCGAGCACGACCGGGCGGGTGACGCCATGCAGGGTCAGCTCGCCGGTGATCTTCAGGCGGCCGGCGCCCTGGGACACGACCGAGGTGCTGCGGAAGGCAGCCTGCGGGAACCTGGCGACATCGAAGAGTTTGTCGCTCTTCACGATCTCGTCGAGTTTCGGCACGTGGGTGGCCAGCTCGGCCAACGGCAGCTCGACCTGTACCTGCGAGGCGGCGGGCCTGGCGGCGTCGTAGACCAGCGTGCCGCTGCTGATCGCGGCGCGGCCGGTCGGGAACGAAAAGCCGTTGTGGTTCCAGGTGAACAGCACATCGGTATGGGTCGGGTCGAGCTGGTAGGTCACCGGCGCGGCGATTGCCACGGCAGGTGCGGTGGCAGCGGTGAGCAGGGTCAACAGCACGGTGGTGCGCATGGGGCAGGTCTCTTTGTCGTGGCGCGCAGCCGCCCGCGGCATCGCGGGGAGGCCGTGCGGGCGTGCAGCGCAGGAGGGAGGGCCGCGGCGGGCGGGCAGGCCGGCCGCCGCGGAGGGTTACGGGGCGACGGCCAGTGCCGGCGTCGTGGTCGCGGTCGCGGCGCTTGCCGCATACGGATCGGGCTCGGCAATCAGCCCATCGAGCAGGCTGTTGAAGCGGGCCACATAATCCTGGTGATACTCCCCGGTCACGGTGCCGGTGTAGCCGGTGTAGATCTCGCGGACCTTGCCGTCACGGCCGATGATGATCGTGGTCGGGAAGGCGGCCATGTAATTGAGGCCCTTGAGTTTCTCGGTAGCGACTTTCTTGTCGGCGATGCCGCCGAACACGATGTCGTAGCGGATGTCGAAGTAATCCTTGAACGTGGTCAGGGTCTTCTTGAAGTAATCGAAGTTGTCTTCCTGCTCGAAGGCGACCGCCACCGCCTCCACGCCACGGTGCTGGTTCTGCTTGAACCACGGGGCCAGGAAATAGGTCTGGTCGGTGCAGTTCGGGCACCAGGTGCCGATCACTTCAACGATGACCACCTTGCCGCGGTATTTGTCGTCGCGCAGCGAGACCTGCTTGCCCTGCAGGTCGGGGAAGCTGAAATCGATGCGTTCCTGGCCATCCTTGAGGAAGGTGAGCTTGTACGGATCCGGCAGCTCCACCTTGTCGCTCTTCTCGGCCTCGAACTTCACCACGTTGTAGATGCCGCTGCCGAACGCGCCCTGGATGTTGCCGTCTTCATCGATCGTGCCGCGGATCAGCAGCGGGCTGGGCCCACTGAAGCCGGACAGGTAGAAACGGTTGCCCTGCACGGTGCCTTCCAGCTCGCGGGTATCACCCACCACGGTCATGAACACGCCGGAGAGGCGATTCCCTTCCTGTTTGAGCAGGGCGACCTGGTTGCGCTTGTCCTGGCGGGCGGCCTTGTCGATGGTCTGCACGGCCCACTTGCCGCTGAGGTCCGCCGCCGGTGCCTCGTCCTGGCCGGGCTTGACGAAGCGCCATGCCGCGCCCTGTTCGGCGGTGAAGGCAAGGTTGCGCGCCCCGTTGCGGCTGGGCACCAGGTCCTTGTACTGGCCGACCAGGTGCTTGCCATCCTCGGAGACCTTGCCTTCGAGCACCGCATCGTAGGTGTTCATCCGCACCGAGAAGGTCCCGTCATCGCGCGGGGTGACCTTGAATCTGTCGGTGCGGCTGCCGTTGAGCAGGGTGAAGGTCGCGTCCTGCGCACGCTTTCCCTTTACTTCGAAGTTGAACGGAATGGGATCGCCATCGATATTGAATTCGCCGCGCCACACCCCTTCGGCAGGAAATGGGGCGGTGGCTGCGGCCGCTGCAGGCAGGCCCAAGGACAGGCTTGAGGCGAGGAACAGGGCCGCGACGACGCGACCGGATAATGCCAGTGTCATGAGAGTGCTTCCAGATAATCCCCTTGGACGCGCCAAGTCGCCGGCGATGCAGCCCCCGTTCCACTGCATCCGCTGAAAGGCCATCCCTGGCCGGTCACGTGCCATCCGTGGCGTGACTGGATTATTGCCACGTGAATGTCGTAAAAGTTCATCGTGGCTTGGAACGCATGTTCATCAGCATATTCACCGGCGCGACGATGGCAGGCTGATAACCGTTTTGACATCAGCGCATTTGCCGCCGTGGCCGGCATCGAAGACCATGGTGGCCCGAGGCGCCCGGCCCCGCGCCGATACTGAGGAGGGAACCCATCGTGAAGCCAAGGGAAGGTATCCAGGTCTCGGTTTATACCCGCTGGCACCAGCTGGCCGTCCCACTCGCATTTCTGTTGGCTGCGGGCAGTTTCATGTTCATCGTGCTCAATCGCGGTCCGGTGGGTATCGCCATCGTGGTGGCACTGCTGTGCCTGGTGCTGCCGCCGTTGTTGGCCTTCCAGGGCTTCCCGACGCGCAATGAAGTGATGGTCATGGCCGATGGCCTGATGTTTTCGCGACGCGACGCAGTGCCCTTCGATCAGTTGTCCAGCTGGGGCACCGATGACTATCTGAAACTGGTGCGGCCGGGCCGGGCGACACTGATGGTGAGTGCAGCCGATCTGCAGAGCCGTGACCGCCTGCTGCGCGAATTCGAACGCGCCGTGGAGGCTTGGCAACGCAGGCAGCCTGCGCTCAGCGAGCCGATCCGGCGTACTCACTTCTATGGCTCGGCGCGTGCGGCGTCCATCGGCGCGGTGATCATCGGGCTGGGCGCGCTGTGCATCGTCATGGCATTGCGGTTGCGTGAGCCGTCCATCGAGCTGGCGGTTGTCGGCGCGCTGGGTGGGCTGGTCGGCGTGATCATGCTGCTTGGCCGGCGGGTGTGAGTCTGGTGCGGCCGTCCACACGGTCTTGTTTTCAGCGTCTCGCGTATTTCACGACCTGAAGCGCAGCCTGCCGATGCGAGCTGCATCCGCAGCGCATGAAAAGGAGTGCCATCCGCTATGAATACCCGAGGCGATTACGCCCACCCCGAGCCCGTCGCTGCCGCGACCGTGGCCGTGGTCACCCCACCGCCGGTGGTGGATCTTCCGCGCGAGAGCGCCGTGTCATGGGGCGCGATCCTGGCCGGTGCCATCGCCGCAGCCGCGCTTTCGTTGATCCTGGTGATTCTCGGCGTGGGCCTGGGCCTGTCATCGGTCTCGCCGTGGTCATTTGAAGGCGTGACTGCCGAGACCTTCGGCTGGTCCAGCATTGCCTGGTTGACCTTCACCGCCATCGCAGCCTCCGGCCTGGGTGGCTATCTGGCCGGTCGCCTGCGCACGAAGTGGAGCAACCTGCACGGCGATGAGACCTACTTCCGCGACACCGCACATGGTTTCGTGTCGTGGGCGGTGGCTACCCTGCTGACCGCCGCACTGCTGACCTCCGCGATCGGCGGCATTCTCGGCGCTGGCGCCAAGGTGGCCGGTGCCACCGCAGGTGCGGCGGCGTCCACTGCCGGCGGTATTGCCGCAGCGGGCGCAGGCTCGGCCGCGATGGGCAACGAAGAGGGTGACGTGCAGTACTGGGTGGATTCGCTGTTCCGTGCCAACCCGACCGCAGCGCAGCCCGCGCCGCCGGTCGGTCCGGCCGATGCAGCCGCACCCCCGGCACCGCCGGTCAACGGCGCACCGCCGCCGCCGCGCCCGATGCCGGGTGCCGACCGTCGTGCGGACAGCCGTGAGGTGCGTACCGAGGTCAATCGCATCATCGTCAACAGCCTCAAGTCCGACACCATGGACCCGGCCGATACCCAGTACCTGGGCCAGCTGGTGGCGGCACAGACCGGGATGAGCCAGGCCGAAGCACAGGCCCGCGTGACCGATGTCCAGACCCGCCTGCGCGCTGCGCTGGACAACGCCAAGCAGCAGGCCAAGCAGGCGGCCGACGATGCCCGCAAGGCGACCGCCTATGCCGCGCTGTGGCTGTTCATCACGCTGCTGATCGGTGCCTTCATCGCCAGCCTGAGTGCCACCTGGGGCGGCCGTCGCCGCGACCTGTGAACCTGACCATCCCAAGGGAGGAAACACCATGAAGTACATTCTGCTGTGGATGCTCGGCATTCCGATTCCGCTGCTGCTGCTGTTCGCGCTGCTGCGCTGACCGTTCCACCATCAGGCCGCCTTCGGGCGGCCTGATGCGTTGTGGCGGCCCGGCCTGGAAACGGGCCAGGCGAACAGCCCAGGTCCGGTCTTTCTGAATGAGTCAGGGAGGTGCAAACAACCTTCACGCCATCAGCATCTGCCGTCATGCCCAATCTTCCTGAATTCATTTAAGCTTGGACGATTGCGACCCCCATTCATATCACTGATGGGTCGCCCGTCCACCCTGTGTTTCCCTTCTTTCAGGACCTTTTCCATGGCGGCTTTGCAGCAGCGCACGATCGATCTCATTCGCAGCCATCAAGAGCCCCTGCTGGCCGCATGGGCCGGCAATCTGGCCGGTTCCAGCCAGGCCCAGGACGGCCGCCTGTCCTCCCGCGAGCTGGACCAGCAGGTCCGCGAGTTCTGGCGTCTGTTCCTGGAGGCGCTGTCGGCTACGGAGGTCAGTTCCATCGCACGGGTCGAGTGGCAGGACATCCGCCGCTTCCTGGAGGAACTTTCCCGCGAGCGCGTGCTGAAGGGCTTCAACTCGTCGGAGACCGCCAGCTTCATTTTTTCGCTGAAGCGACCGCTGTTCGAGGTGATCCAGCAGGGCTACGCGAATGATCCGGCGCAGCTGGGCGACCAGTTGTGGGCGGTCTCCGAGCTGATCGACCAGTTGGGACTGCACACGGTCAGCGTGTTCCAGAAGACGCGCGAGGACGTGATCCAGCGCCAGCAGGAAGAGATGCTGGAGCTGTCCACGCCGGTGGTGAAGCTGTGGGAAGGCGTCCTCGCGCTGCCGATGATCGGCACGCTGGATTCGCAGCGCACCCAGGTGGTGATGGAATCGCTGCTGCAGCGCATTGTGGATACCGGTTCTGAAATCGCGATCATCGATATCACCGGCGTGCCCACCGTGGACACGCTGGTCGCACAGCATCTGCTGAAGACCGTGACCGCCATCCGCCTGATGGGTGCCGATGCGATCATCAGTGGCGTGCGGCCGCAGATCGCCCAGACCATCGTGCACCTCGGGCTGGACCTGCAGGGCATCGTCACCAAGGCCAACCTCGCCGACGCACTGGCGCTGGCGCTCAAGCGCACCGGCCAGACCGTGACCCGGACCGCCCGCTGAGATGGAACGCATCCCGATCCTGCAGATGGGCGATCTGCTGCTGGTGACCATCCAGGTGGACATGCACGATCAGCTCGCGCTGACCCTGCAGGATGACCTCACCGAGAAGATCCGCAGCACCTCCGCGCGCGGCGTGCTGATCGATATTTCCGCGCTGGATATCGTCGATTCGTTCATCGGCCGCATGATCGCGACCATTTCGTCGCTGGCCCGGATCATGGATGCCACCACGGTGGTCGTGGGCATGCAGCCGGCCGTAGCGATCACGCTGGTGGAGCTCGGCCTCACCCTCAGCGGCGTGCGCACCGCACTCAACGTGGAGCGCGGCATGAAGCTGCTGCAGCGCACCGACGAAGACGAAGCGGCCTCATGAGTGCCAACAGTGGTTCGCTGCCGATCCGCATCGAGCAGGATGTGGTGCTGGCCCGCCAGGCCGCGCGCCAGGTGTGCGTGGCCTGCAAGCTGCGCCTGATCGACCAGACCAAGCTGGTTACTGCCGCCAGTGAGCTGGCCCGAAACGCCGTGATCTACGGTGGCGGCGGGACGATGGACTGGGACGTGGTCGAGAAGGGGCTGCGCAAGGGCGTGCGGCTGGTCTTCGCCGACAACGGGCCGGGCATCCCGGATGTCGCGCAGGCGCTGACCGATGGCTGGTCGTCCGGCTCGGGCATGGGCCTGGGGCTGTCCGGCTCACGCCGGCTGGTGGATGAATTCGAGCTGGAGAGTGCGCCGGGGCAGGGCACCCGCATCACGATCACCAAATGGAGCTGAACTTCGCAGGCCAGGTAACGCGGGTCGTGGTGGTCGAAGAAACCTCACAGGTCGGACAGGCGCGACGCGAAGCGCTGGCACTGGCCGATCATGTCGGCCTGGATGAAATGGACGCCGGCCGCGCGGCGCTGGTGGCGACCGAAATGGCGACCAACGTGCTCAAACATGGGCGCGGTGGCCGCATGTACCTGTCCGTGGTCTGCGGCCGCGGCGGCAACGGGGTGGAGCTGTGCACCGTGGACGCCGGCCCGGGCTTTTCCCTGGCCGAGTGCCTTCCGGACGGGTATTCGACCGGCGGCACCCAGGGCCTCGGGCTGGGGGCGATCCAGCGCCAGGCCAGCGTGCTCGATGCCTGGTCCGATGCCAAGGGGGCGGTGGTCGTGGCGCGGATCTACGCCAGCCGCACCCCGCGCGACATCGACGTGGCTTACGGCGCCCTGCGCCTGCCGATGCGCCACGAGCTGGCCTGCGGCGATGCATGGCATATCCGCGCAGACGCACGGACCGTGTCGCTCACGGTGATCGATGGCCTCGGCCACGGGCTTCCTGCGGCCGATGCTGCGTGGGCCGGTGTGGATGCGGTCGCGCATTCTGCCGCGGGCGGTGCACCGGCGTTGATCGGCGTGCTGCATGCCGGTATGTCCGGCACCCGGGGTGGCGCGGCAGCGGTGGCCTGCGTGGATGTGGCGACGGGCCAGGTGGAGTTCGCCGGCATCGGCAACATCGCCGCCAGCCTGTGCGAGCCCACCAGTTCGCGTGGGCTGGCCTCGCACCCGGGGATCGTCGGCGTGCAGTACCGCAAGTCACAACCATTCCATTTTCACGCGGCCACAGGCACGCTGCTGGTCATGCACAGCGATGGACTACAGGCGCGTTGGAGCCTGCGTGATTACCCCGGCCTGTTCCACCGTCATCCAGCAGTGATCGTGGCGGTGCTGCAGCGTGATTTTGATCGTGGCCGGGATGACGCCGGCATTGTTGCCCTGCGTCTTGGAGATCTGCATTGAGCGTCACCCCCAATGATGAGGAACTGCAGCGGCTGCGCCTGGAAGCCGATGCGCTGCGTGCCGAGTTGGATGAAACCAACCAGGGCGTGCTCGCGCTGTATGCCGAGCTGGACCAGCAGGCCGAGCAGCTGCGCGAGGTCTCCGAGCTGAAGAGCCGGTTCCTGTCATACATGAGTCATGAGTTCCGCACGCCGCTGGGCTCGATCCTGAGCATGACGCGGCTGCTGGAAGACGGCATGGACGGCCCGCTGACCGACGAGCAGCGCCGCCAGGTGCGCTTCATCAGCGCCTCCACCAGCGAGCTGCGCGAGATGGTGGACGACCTGTTGGACCTGGCCAAGATCGAGGCCGGGCGGATCACCATTTCACCGGCCTGGTTCGACCTGATGGACCTGTTCTCGGCCCTGCGTGGCATGTTCCGCCCGCTGGTGGAAGGCAACCAGGTGGACCTGGTGTTCGAAGATCCGCCGGTGATGCCGTTGCTGTACACCGACGACAAGAAGCTGGCGCAGATCCTGCGCAACTTCATTTCCAACGCACTGAAGTTCACGCCCAATGGGCAGGTGGTGGTGTCGACCCGGTTGGAAGGGGAGAGCGCCGTGCGCTTCAGCGTGCGCGATACCGGCATCGGCATCCCCGCCGAACTGCAGTCCACCCTGTTCGAGGATTTCGTGCAGGTGGATACACCGCTGCAGAAACGGCTGCGCGGCACCGGGCTGGGGTTGTCACTGTGCAAGCGCTTTGCCGAGCTGCTGGGTGGGCACGTCGGGGTCGAAAGTGAAATCGGCGCAGGCTCGGACTTCTATGTGGTGTTGCCGCTGACCTTGGCCACGGAGGCCGCGAATGGCGAACCCTGATCGCATCCTGGTGGTGGACGACAACGTGGCGACCCGCTATGCGGTGCGCCGGGTGCTCGAGCATCACGGGTTCCATGTCGAGGAAGCCGGTACCGGCGGGGAGGGGCTGGAGCGCCTGGCCGAGCATGATTTCGATGCGCTGGTGCTGGATGTGAACCTGCCGGACATGAGTGGCTTCGATGTGGTCCGCCAGCTGCGCGAGAACGCACGCCTGCAGCTGCTGCCGGTGGTGCACGTCTCGGCGGCTTCGATCGCGACCGGCGACATGATCACCGGCCTCAACGCGGGCGCCGATGCCTATCTGATCCATCCGGTGGACCCGGATGTGCTGCTGGCTACGTTGCGCAGCCTGCTGCGCGCCCGCCGCGCGGAGGAAGCGCTGCGCGAGACTGAAGCGCGCTTCCGCGAAATCTTCCGCCATATCAATGCGCCCATCGCGGTGCTCGATGCCGACCTCAACGCGCACGACGCCAACGACGCGTTCACCCGTCTGCTGGGCCAGCAGATCGGTCCGGGCCAACTCGATCAGCTGCTTCAGGATCAGGCCGCGCCGCTGAGTGCGTTGAAGGTCGCCCTCGCCGAGGGCGAGCGCTGGCAGGGAACCTTCAGCCTTCGCGTCGGCGGTGCGATCCGCATGACCGAGTGGCGGGTGACCCCCTATCAGGCCGCTGGCCAGGGGCTGGTGCTGATCGAAGACACGACCGAGCACCATGCGCGTGCCAACGAGCAGCGCCAGGAGCTGGAAAGCGCCACGTCCGAACTGGCCTTCCAGATCGCCGAGCGCGAGCGCACCGAGATCGAGCTGATGCAGGCGCAGAAGATGGATGCGCTCGGCCAGCTCACCGGCGGCATCGCGCATGATTTCAACAACCTGCTGACCACGATCATCTCCGGGTTGGACATGATCGAGATCGCCGCCTCCAGCGGTAAATGGGACAAGGCCTCGCGCTACGTCGAGATCGCCACCGGTTCGGCACACCGTGCCGCGGCGCTGACCCAGCGCATGCTGGCCTTCGCGCGCAAACAACCGCTGGACCCGCAGACCTTCGACGTCGTTGCGCGGGTGCGCTCGCTGGAAGACATGCTGCAGCGCTCGATCGGGGAGAACATCGAGCTTGAACTGGAGCTGGGCCCGGAGCCGTTGATCGCGGTGGCCGACCCGAACCAGTTCGAGAACGTGATCCTCAACCTGGTCATCAACGCCCGCGATGCGCTGGCCGGCCAAGGCCTGATCCGCATCCGCGCCGGGCGTGCGCAGATCGAACGTGACCACGAACTGGCCCCGGGCCACTACATCACCGTGACCGTCCTGGACAATGGCGTGGGCATTCCCACCGAGCTGCTGACCAAGGTGTTCGAGCCGTTCTTCACGACCAAGCCGCAGGGCGAGGGCACCGGGTTGGGGTTGTCGATGACCTACGGGTTCGCGCGTCAGTCCGGTGGCAGCGCACGCATCGCCAGCGAGCGTGGCGAGGGGACGGAAATCGAGCTGCTGCTGCCGGAGGGCCAGCTCCAGCCGGTCGCCCAGGCATCGGTACCGGCACAGCTGCCCCGTGGCAGCGCCGAACGCATCCTGCTGGTGGACGATACCGATTCGGTGCGGATGATGGTCCGGGAGATGCTGGTCGAAGCCGGATACCAGGTGGTCGAGGCCATCAACGCGCAGCAGGCGCTGCTGGAACTGCATTCGGACCGTGAGCTGGACCTGCTGCTGTCCGACGTCGGCCTGCCCGGCATGAACGGCCGCGAGCTTGCCGATGCGGCCCGGGCCCTGCGGCCGCACCTGCCGGTGCTGTTCGTCACCGGCTATACGGAAAGCGCCGCTGTCCGCAATGAATTCCTCGGGCAGGGGATGTCCCTGCTGCCCAAGCCGTTCAGTGTCAACGAACTGCTGCGGGGCGTGCGGCAGATGTTCAACCCGGGCTGACAGGCTTCGCCCGCAGCCTGGGTACAATCCCCCGACGCCTCCGGGGGAAACCACCATGTCGCCACCCGCAATCGGCCCGGCCGCCCGCGCACTGGCGGCGCGTGAGTGCACGGCCATCGCCGAGGCGCTTTCGCCCCAACCCGATGTCCACGATGCCGTGCATCGCGCGCGCAAGACCATCCGCCGCCTTCGCGCGCTGCTCGCACTGCTGGAGAACAGCCATTTTGAGACAGGCCAGGCCGATGCGGCCCTGCGGCGCCTCGGGCAAGGGCTGTCGGCATTGCGCGATGCGCACGTGGTGGTGGACACCTGCCAGCGCCTGGCCGCGCAGCAGCCCGCCCTGCCATGGGCGGAGGTCGGCAGACGGCTGACGGTGCGCCGCGACACACGCCTGGCCCAGGCGCTCGCACGCGACCCGGCGTTTGCACGCCGCCACGCGGCACTGGGACGTATCGTGCGGGATCTCCAGGGCCAGCCATGGGAGTCCCTTGCAAGGCGTGACCTGCGCAAGGGACTGGCGCGCAGTGAGCGGCGTACCGCCAAGGCGGAGAAGCGCGCCGCACGCAGCCGCGATACCGAGGATCTGCACCGCTGGCGCCGGCGGGTACGCCGCCTGCGCATGCAGCTGGAAGCACTGCCAACGCTGGACAGCGCGCTGGCTGCCTCGATCAAGCGCAGTAGCCCGGGCCAACAGGCGCGGGCACTGCACACGCTGGGCGATCAGCTGGGCTGGCAGCAGGATCTACGGATGCTGCGCAACCTGGTGCGGGTGATGCCGGGTGTGGAGGGCCGCCGTGCACTGCTTGCGCAGATGGATGCGGAGGGGGTGGCTCCGCTGGGCTGAGCCATGTGCGCGCCGCTCAGGCCCCCGCGAAGGTATGCACGCCCGGGTGTCCCCCCACCTTCGGCGGCTTGTACTCGCACCGCGGATACCCCGAGCACGACTGGAACGCGCCATACGGCCCGGTGCGCGGCACGATCACGCCCACCCTGCAGGCCGGGCAGGCCTGCTCGTGGATGGTCTCACCCGCCATCGAGGTGACGCGCACCGCACCGTCATTGACCAGCTCGGTCAGGAAGGCCGAGCGCCGACCCTGCACGGTGAACATCGCCACCGAGCGGCGCGCGCGCGTCAGCGCTACGTAGAACAGGCGGCGTTCTTCGCCCAGCGGATACGCATCGCTGTCCGGCATCGCCAGCGCGAGCACGGGATCATCGGCGCGGGTATTGGGAAAGCGCCGGTCCAGCATGCCGGGCAGGATCACATAGTCCGCCTCCGTGCCTTTGGAGCCGTGCACGGTGAGGAAGCTGACCTCCATGTGCTGCCCGTGCCGTGCCCGCCACGTGGCCGGCAGCATCGCGCGGTCTGCGTTGTAGCGGCCGAGTACGAACACCGTGACCTTGCCATCGCGGCCGGGCGGCACCTGGCCGGACAGCAGCTGCTGGTGCAGTCGCTCCAGATACTGCTCGACCGCTCCGGCCAGCCGGTCGCGCGAGGCGACCTGGTAGGCCTGCAGCACCGCGCCGTACGCCGGCGTGACCGACTGGACGTCCTTCGGGATCTGCGCAGGGTTACGGGATACGAAGGCACTGGACACATCGCACAGCGCCTGCGGGCAGCGGAACGTCTGCTGCAGCTTGAGCACCTGGCCCTGACCGAACCAGTCCACGAAGCCGGTCATCACCGACACGTCCGCGCCGGCAAAGCGATTGATCGACTGCCAGTCGTCACCGACCGCGAACAGGTGTTTTCCCGGTGCCTGCACCAGTGCCCGGCACAGCCGCGCACGGGCGCGCGAGGCATCCTGGAATTCATCGGCCATCACCAGGTCGAAGGGAGCGACGTAGCGCCCCTGTTCGAGGTGCTCGGCGGCCTGGTTGAGCATGTCTTCGAAATCGATCCCGCCCTCGGCCACCAGCGCATCGTCCCAGCCTTCCAGGATCGGGACGATCAGCGTGAGGAAGAGGCGGTAGCGGTGCTTGAAGTGATCGTCGGGCAGGCGGCGCAGGCGCTCGACCATGTCCTCCACGTGCAGCGCGTTGCTCTTGGCGTGGCTGATGAAGGTACGGACCAGGCCGATCAGGTCGCTGTCCGGCATCGGCGTCGCACCGCCCTCGGGCAGGTCGCGGTCGGGATTCGGGTCCAGTTCGATACCGCGCTGCGACAAGGCCTCGCCCAACCGCACGAACAGTTCGCCGGTGCGCAACTGCAGCGGGGTGGTCTCGATCCGCTCGATGCCCTCGCGGGCGCCCGGCTCGCCAGCGCGAGGCGCGGGCGCGCGGTCGTGTCCCGCCGGGGCGAGGTGGTCGTGATACAGCGCAATGCCGGGGTAATGGAAATCCGGGCGGTACTGGCGGTACGCATCGGTCCCGGCATCGAATGCATCGCGGCGTGCATAGGTGTACGCCACGCCGTTGTAGAACAGCCAGTCGGCGATCACGCACGCTTCGATGCTATGCACGCGCTCGCCCTGCAGGGTGCGCACATACCCCTGGCCATCCTTGTCCCACTCCTCGGCGTCCAGCGACCCGCCGGTGACCGGCAGGTCACGGCCGAAGACCAGCCTGAACATGTCCCACTGGGTACGGAAGGCGAGCGAACGGTCCTTGAGCTGGTCGATGATCTCGGCCAACCGATGGAAACCCTGGGTGGCATCGACCGCCCAGTCCGGCACCTGCGGCATCCGGCCGGTGGCCTGGGCGATGATGTGCCGGCCCAGCGCATGGAAGGTGCGCGCTTCCACCCGCACCTGATCCAGGCCGAGGCGCTGGAACGCGCGGTCCGCACGGGCCTGCAGCTCGGTGGCGGCTTCCTTGTTGAAGGCGAGCATGACGATGCGCTCGGGCGCGACCAGCCCGCGTTCGATGGCGTACGCCGCCTTGGCGACCATCGTGGAGGTTTTGCCCGAACCTGCTGCGGCCACCACCTGGACGCGGTTGTCGAAGCAGATCACTGCGCGGGCCTGCTCATCGGTGAGTGGCCGGCTTTCGACGCGGTCCAGCAACGCACGGCTGGCGACCCGTTCGCGCGCCTGATGGACCTCATTGCGGCGCGCCCACATCGTTGGCCAGTCGGCCAGCCACAGCATCAGCGCTTCTTCGATCGCGGCCGGGTCGCCATCGAGCTGGCTGCGCAGGTCGGCATCATCGAACACCGTCCACAGCGCGTCCTCATCCAGGGGCAGGGTGGGGCGTGCCTGCAGCAGTGCCTGCTGCTGCTCGCAGGTCAGCCACAGCGATTCCTCGTCGGCCAGATCGGTAGCCGCCTGCACCTGGGCGAGCCAGTGCTGGATGGCGGTGTGGGACTGCTGGAACAAGGCCACATGGTCGCGCTGGCGTTGCTTGCCGCTTCGCTCCTCCAGTGCCGACACCAGCAAGCGCGCGGCCGCAGCGGGCAGGCCGCCGAGGATCAACGGTGGGTGCCCTTCACGATGGAGGCTCAGCCGTGCCCAGGGCAGGCGCGGGTACACCTGCAGTGCATCCAGCGGCGCGTGGTACCGATGACCGTCAATGATCAGTAGCAGCTGGTCGTCTTCCAGGCGCAGGCGCCAGTGCGGCGATCGCGTGAGGCGTTGGCCCCAGTCGCTCGGGGCCCATTCGTACGTCATCGGTGTTCCAGGTGCGGCCCGCGTTGCGGCCGTGGCCGGAACAGCATGGGTGGCGCGGTTTGATCGGATGCCCATGATAGGGGAAATAAAAAAAATCCCCGCCTGGGCGGGGATTGGGATCGAGCGGTGGTTCGGGGCGCGCGCTTACTGCTGCAGCACCGGCACGCTGCGCGCGCGGCGGTCCACCAGCATCGCCACGCACCACAGCAGCAGCCCGCCCAGCGCGGTGGCAGCGCCAACGTACCCGGTCACCGCGGGGCTGAAGCCGGCGCCGATGGCCATGCCACCGAACCACGGGCCCAGTGCGTTGGCGGTATTGAATGCGGCATGGTTGGAGGCGGCGGCGAGCGTCTGCGCTTCGCCGGCCACGTCCATCAGGCGGGTCTGCAGCACGGCCGCCAGTGCGCCCATGGTGCCGACCGCAATGATCATCGGGAACACGCTCCACACCGATTGCGCGGCCAGCGGGAAGGCCAGCAGCACCAGGATCGACCAGACCAGCACGACGGCGGCGGCGCGGAACTGGAAGCGGTCCACCAGCCAGCCACCGGCGACGTTGCCGATGATCGCGCCGATGCCGAAGATGCCCACGGCCAGCGGCATCCACGATTCGGCCAGCCCGGTGACCTGCACCAGCGTCGGGGCGAGATAGGTGAACACGCAGAACATGCCGGCGAAGCCGACCGAACCGATCGCCAGTGCCAGCCACACCTGGGGACGATTGAAGGCACGCAGTTCGCGCATCGGCGAGGTACGCACCTCATCCGGATCGGGCAGCAGGAAGCGCGCAATCATCGCCACGGTGGCCATCGCCAGCACGCTCACCAGGGCGAACGCGGTGCGCCAGCTGACCTGCTGGCCGAGCCAGGTGGTGAGCGGATTGCCGACCAGGATCGCCACGGAGAGGCCGAGCAGCACTTTGGACACCGCCGCGCCACGCTGCGCTGGCGGGCTGATCGCCGCCGCCACCAGCATCGCCACGCCGAAGTAGGCGCCATGCGGCAGCCCGGCGACGAAGCGCGCCAGCAGCATCGTGCCGTAGTTGGGCGCCAGCGCACTGGCCAGATTGCCGATGGCGTAGAAGCCCATCAGCGCCAGCAGCAGGTTGCGGCGCGCGAAGCCGGCGCCGGCAAAGGCCAGGACCGGGGCGCCGACCACCACGCCGATGGCATAGGCGCTGATCAGGTGGCCGACCTGCGTTTCGCTGATCGACAGCCCGCGGCTGATCTCCAGCATCAGGCCCATGCTGGCGAACTCACTGGTGCCGATGGCAAAGCCGCCCAGCGACAAGGCCAGCAGGATCAGGGTGCGCTCGCGCGGCGAGAGCCGGGCGGCCAGAGGGACGGAGGAGGAGCTCATGCAGGCGGCGGCGTCGAACGGGGAAGCGCGGCATTGTACTGCTGCGACGCAGCATTAATCAGCCGGGCCCATGGAACGCTGGATCTGCCTGGTGCGCGCTGCCCCGTGAGCGGCCTACCGCAGCGTGCGGACAGGCCCGCCGCGCTTGGCTATCGCCGCCTTTTCACGGATACGGCCGCGCCCTGAACGGCTGCGGCTCGGGCGCCGCCGGCGGAAGGCGCTCGCCGTGCACGCGGCTGAGGATCTCATTGGTGCGCCGTTGTTCGGCCACGATCTGTTGCAGCAGCCCCTTGATGCCGAAGATGGCAAACGGAACGAACAGCCACAACAACCCGAGCAGCGCGCCAATGAGCGCGACCAACAGCGAAAACCCTGAACCCGCAGGACCCATGTCTTACTTCCTTTTCGTTGAGAGGTGCTAGATCACCTCAATGATAGCCGTAGCCTTTTGTACCCGGGCCGCATTGCGCGCCCAGGAGCATTGCCCGGTGTGCGGCGACGAAATATCACTAGTCGATCACGGCCAGTCTCGCCCATTCATGCGACAATTTGGCTTCAAGGCCACCCGTCGATGGCTGCGCGATGCCGCCAGAGAGGTTGCGATGTCTTCCAGTCCAGGCTTTCCTGCCCTTATCGGTTTCGATCTGCCCGGCCCACAGGCGGGGACCCGTTCGCAGCGGGTGATTGTCACCGCGTTGCTGGATGACACCCCGCGCGCTGACTGGCTGCGCATCCTGCACCGCTTGGCGTGGCCATCATTGCGGCTGGATCACGGCGTCGAGCAGATCCGCCTGGTCGGGCAGGGCCTCCATTTCGTGGGTGCGATCACCGATGCCAGGGCGTTGTCGGCCTCGGTGCGTGGCCTGTTCAACGAGGTCAACGCGAAAGCGCTGGACCGCCGCCTCGCCGCGATGGAGAACCCGCTGGATGACGATGGTCCGGGCAGCGCGCCTGCGGCGTCGTTGGCCCATGCCACGGATCCGCGCCTGGACGACGTGGCCGCACTGCTTGCGATGCCGGCCGTGCCGGGCATGCTGGAGCTGGCGAGTGCGATGACCGGCATGCGGTTCGTTGCAGTGGCCCGTGTCACCGCCGATCGGTGGACCGCCTGCGCCGTGCATGATCGTCTGGATTTCGGTCTGCGCCCGGGCGATGACCTGGTGCTGGAGACCACCATCTGCGATGAGATACGCGAGCATCGCCATCTGGTCCAGTTCGATCAGGCCAGCACCCATCCGGTGTTCTCCAGCCATCCCACGCCCGCGCTGTATGGGTTCGAGAGCTACATCTCGGTCCCGATGTTCCGCCGCGATGGTGGCTTCCACGGCACGCTGTGCGCGTTGGATCCCAATCCTTCCAGACTCGACGCCGCGACGGTGAAAGGCTTCGAGGTGCTGGCGGGGCTGATCGGCGCGCAGCTGGATGTGCAGGATGCGCCAGCCGGGGAAGGGCAGCCAGTGGTCAGCATGGCCGAGGCGCTGTCGGTGCTTTCGCGTCAGGTGGACGCGCTCGACGCGGCCGCGCTGCCGGAGCAGTTCCGCGCGGTGAGCACGCAGTTGCGTGCGCTGGTGGACGGGGCGCGGGCTGTGGCGGGCTGAAGGCCCTTCAGGGAGGGCGTGGGGCGTCTCAGCCGCCCGCCTCCACCGGCGCAAAGCGCGCCCGCCAGTGCCCCTCCACCTCCACCCGTGCGACGAACATCTCGTACGGACGCACCCACAGGCCGACATCCGAATCCAGCGGCCGGTACAGCACCATCGGCGCCAGCGTTTCACTGTGGCGTACAACTCCGATCACCTCGTAGTTGCCGCCCTTGAAATGGCGGTAGTGGCCGAGCGGCAGGGTGGGCAGCGGGGAAAGATCGGACATGGCGGCGGTAGCAAAGACGGGCGGCCCATTATCGCCCCGCGCACCGGTTGGCGGTGATGTTCCGTCGGGTCAGCCGGCATCCGGCAACGGGCCGGCGCGGCAGGCGTTGACCAGGTGCAGCACCGCGTCGGGGTGCATCGGCCGGGCCAGCTGGTAGCCCTGCGCTTCATCGCAGCCCCACAGCCGCAGCAGCGAAAGCTCGGCGTCGTTTTCCACGCCTTCGGCCACGGTGCGGTAGCCCAGCTGCCGGGCCAGCTTGATGATGGCTTCCACCTTCAGCCGGGCGGTGCGTGAGCGCGCCAGCCCGGTGACCAGCGTCTGGTCGATCTTGATATGGCTGATCGGCACCTCGCTGAGATAGCCGAAGTTGCTGTAGCCGCTGCCGAAGTCGTCGATCGCGATGCGCACGCCGGCCGCCGCCATCTCACGCAACTGCGGCAGCGCCGCCGGATGGTGGTTGAGCCACTGGCCTTCCGTGATTTCGATTTCGATCAGGCCCGGGGCGAGGCCGTAGGCATGCAGCCGCTCGGACAGCACGCTCCACACGCACTGGTCATCGAAGTCGCGCGGGGAGAGATTGATGGACAGGCTGAAGCCGGGCACGGTCTTCTGCCAGTGCGCGGCCTGGGCCAGGGCGTGGTCGATGACCCAGCGGCTGAGCGCCGGCATCAGCGCCGTGCGCTCCAGCACCGGGATGAATTCGCCCGGGCTGATCGGGCCCAGCATCGGATGGGTCCAGCGCAGCAGGGCTTCGGCCGACACCGGCTGCCCATCGATCAGATCGAAGCGCGGCTGGTACACCAGGCTGAACTGGTGCTGGGCCAGGCCGCGTCCGGCATCGGAGGCCAACCGGTAACGGCGGCGCAGGGCATCGTCGCGTTCCTGCGAATACCAGCACAGGCAGGCATCGGTCTGCAGGGCATGATGCATGGCGACCAGGCATTTGCGGACCAGATCCGCGGTCTCCTCGCTTACCGCGCGGAAGTCGCAGACGCCGGCATGGAACTGCGGTGACATCGGGATGCTGCCGGCCATCAGCGGCCGGCGCATGCGCACGCGCAGGCGGTCGAGCAGGCCCTCGGTCTGGTGATGCGAGTGGTCCGCCAGCAGGAAGGCGAAACGGGTCACTCCCACGTGATAGACCTGCGTAACATCACGCAGCACGTCCTGCACGCGCAGCGCCGCCTGGCGCAGCAGGGTTTCCACGGGTTTCATGCCCAGGGCCTGGCCGGCGTCGTTGGCGCTCTGCAGGTCGAACACATCCAGCAGCACCGCCGTGAACCTCCGGCCTTCACCGCGGCGGGACAGGGAGGTGAGGTCGGCCTGGAACTGCTGCCGGTTGGGCAGGCCGCTGACCTGATCACGGCGGCCGAGCGACATCTTCAGTTCCATCTGCGCAACCACCACGCGTGAGAGCGTCTGCAACTGCACCTGCTCTTCGGCAGAGAGCCGCCGCGGCTCACGCCCCATGATGCACAGGGTACCCAGCGCGACGCCGCCCTTGGTGATCAGCGGCGTACCGGCATGGAAGCGCAGCTGCTCGGGGCCGGCGACCAGCGCATTGCCGGCAAAGCGCGGGTCCTGGCGAAGATCCTCTATCTGCAGCACCTGGCTGGAACCCAGCGCGTGCGCGCAGATCGAGGCATGCCGTTCGTTGCGGGTCAGCGCCAGCCCCACGCGCGAGATGAGGTGCTGGTGGTCGGCATCGAAGATCGACACCAACGCGATCGGCACGCCGAAGGTGAAGGCCGCCAGTTCGGTGATCGGGTCCAGCGCCGTGCCCAGCGCAGGGTCCATCACGTTGAGTGCTTCGATCAACGCGATCCGGTCAACATCGTTGCGTCTGTCCAGCATGTACCGCGCCCTGTTCCGACTTCATCGCTACTATCACGATGGCAATGCAGAACCAGTGTGAAGCAGGGGCGAGGCGGATGAAGCGTTCACGCAGGCTGGGCGGAACCCTGGCTCAGAGCGGTGCGTCCGGTGACTGCAGCAAGGTGACCAACTGGCGCAGGCGATAGGGCTTGGGCAGGAATTCGACATGGTCCGGCAGTGGCGGCAGCTGCGAGCGCGCATAGCCAGACGCCAGGATCATGCGCGCATTGGGCAGCACGTCGGCCACGTGCTCGCTGAGCTCCACGCCGCTCATGCCGTTGGGCATGCTGATATCGCTGAACACCACATCGAACCCGCCCGGGTCCTGCATCAGGCGCAGGGCGGTCGGACCGTCGTCGGCCGTGTGGATTTCGATACCGAAGTCCTGCAACGCCTGGCCGATCAGTTCACGCAGGTCCTGCTGGTCTTCGACCATCAATACGCGTAGGGGCTCAGACATGCTCGACTTCCTCAATGACAGGTAACAACAGGCGGACGGTGGTGCCCCTTCCGGGGGCGGTTTGTACGTCGACGAAGCCGTCGCACTGCGAGACGAAGCCAAACACCTGGCTCAGGCCCAGACCGCTGCCCTTGCCGACTTCCTTGGTGGTGAAAAACGGCTCGCTGGCGCGCTCGGCGATGTCCGGGGGCATACCGTCGCCCTCATCGGTCACCGCGATGGCGACATAGTGGCGGCGCATGGGCTGGGACAGATCCGGTGCCAGTCGCTGTTCGACCTCGGCCGTGATCGTGACCGTGCCGCCCTGGGGCATCGCTTCGGCACTATTGAGCACCAGATTCAACACGGCGCTGTGCAACTGTACGCCATCGGTGACGATCGGTGGCAGGTCCGCCGTCAATTCCAGCTGCACCTCGATGCCAGCCGGGCAGGCGCGGCGCAGGACGGGCAGGGCATCGAGCAGGAACTCCTGCACGACCACCGGCTCGCGCACCAAGGTCTGATCGGCCGAGAACGCCAGCAGCTGGCGGGTCAGCAGCGAGCCCCGGTCGGCGGCGGCCTGGGCCAGGTCCACCAGCTCCTGGGTGCGGTCGTCGGCGCCGGGGCGCAGGGCGATCAGGTCCAGTGCGTTGCCGATGGTGGTCAGCAGGTTGTTGAATTCATGGGCCAGGCCGCGGGTCAGCCGGCCCACGTTGTCCAGCTGCCGTTGCTGGACATGCGCGCGCTGCGCATCCTGCAGCAGGCGCTGGGCCTGGTAGCGCTCGGTGACATCCTGGGTAACCTTGACGAACCCGAGCAGGCAGCCGTCTTCGCGGACCGGCTCGACCACTTCGCCGGCACGGAACCGCTCGCCAGTGCAGCGCACCCGCCAGCCCTCGCCGACGAAGCGGCCATGGTCACGCGCATACGCCAGCGCCTGCTGGGGCACGCCCAGCTGTTGATCCTCGGGGGTATAGAACAGGCCGACATGCTTGCCGATCACGGCCTCGGCGGTGTAGCCCTTGACCCGCTCGCAGCCACGGTTCCAGCTGCAGATGTTGCCCTGCGTATCGAGCAGATAGATCGCGTGATCGCTCACGTTGTCGATCAACAGCTTGAGCTGCCGGCTTTCGTCGGCAAGCGGTGCAACGCTGGATACGGCCTGGACCACGACGGTTATCGACTCCCCGATAAGGGACCGAACCGTAGGGGCCATGATGTGAAGAAAATGTCAAGAACGTGCCGCAGTCACGCTGACTTCTGGCGCTTAACACCCGTTTACCGCTTCGGGTACCATCAGGCCCCTTTTGAGCTGGAACACGGCATGAATTCTGCGCCTACCTCCCGTGACCGTTGGATCTGGCTTGCGTCGGCCGCCTTGATGGCCGCCACGCTGGGCACGGAGATGGTGGTGCCGCTGGGCTATGCGGTCTGGCTGACCTACTTCATGGCAGTCGGAATCACGCTGTTCCAGCGTCGCATGGAAGTGCCGCTGCTGGTGGCGATCGGCTCGTGCATCTTGCTTGCGGTGGGCTACAACGTGGCGCCGGCGAGCAGCAATTCGGCGTTTTCCTTCGTCAATCGCAGCATCGGTGGCGTCGCGTTCCTGATGATGGCGCTGACCGTGATGAAGGCCATCGGTGCGCGCCGTGAAGCGGCCGATGCGCTGTGGCTGCAGGCCGGAGAGAACGTGGTCGGCACCAGCCTGCAGGGCGATCCCACCCCGCGCGAGCTGGCTGACCAGGCCATGCGCGCCCTGTGCGCGCAGCTCAATGCCGATGTCGGCGCGATGTACCGCCTGCAGGGCGAGCGGTTGGTGCTGGTCGGCGGTTCCGCGCTGCCGTCGCAGCTGCCCGAGACTCTGCCGGCACATGCCGGGCAATGGGGCGAGATCATCCGCGAAGGCCGCGCGCGTCGCCTGGAGGACAGTGACAGCCCGCTGGATATCGATACCCCACTGGGCCGCACCACCGTTCACCAGCGCCTGTTGGGGCCGATCACGGCCGATGGCGTGGTGATCGGCGTGATCGAGCTGGGCCGTGCCGGTGTGTCGCCTGCGCGCAGCCTGGAAATGGCGCTGCTGCTGCAGTGCGCCGAGCCGATCGGCATCGCCCTGCGGGCGTCGCTGCTCAATGCGCAGCTGGTGGAGCTGCTGGAAGAGACCCAGCGCCAGAGCGAGGAGCTGCAGACCCAGCAGGAAGAGCTGCGGGTGGCCAACGAAGAGCTGGAAGAGCAGAGCCGCAGCCTGCTGCATTCCCAGGCCAACCTGGAGCAGCAGCAGGCCGAGCTGGAGCAGACCAACGTGCAGCTCGAAGAGCGCACCCACGAGCTGGAGTCGCGCCAGCAGGCGCTGCTGCTGGCCCAGGCGCAGCTGGTCCAGAACAGCAACGAGCTGGAAGCCAGTTCACGCTACAAATCCGAGTTCCTGGCCAACATGTCCCACGAGCTGCGCACGCCGCTCAACAGCGCACTGATCCTGGCCAAGCTGCTGGCCGACAACAAGGACGGCACGCTGACCGCCGAGCAGGTCAAGTACGCCCAGGCGATCCACTCGTCCAACAACGATCTGCTGGCGTTGATCAACGACATCCTCGACCTGTCTCGGATCGAGGCCGGCCACGTGGAGCTGGTTGAAGAGAACCTGGCCGTGTCCAGCGTGCTGCAGCGCCTGAAGGAAACGTTCGAGCCGATGGCCTTGCAGAAGGGCCTGGCCCTGGAGATCAGCGCTGCCCCGGAGGCGCCGACCCAGCTGCTGGCCGACAGCCAGCGCCTGCAGCAGATCCTCAAGAACCTGCTGGCCAATGCGGTCAAGTTCACCGAGCACGGCAGCGTCTCGCTGAAGGTGCGCAGTGCGGGGGCAGGGCGGATCCAGTTCGCCGTCTCCGATACCGGCATCGGCATTCCCGAAGAGCAGACCGCGGTCATCTTCGAGGCGTTCCGCCAGGCCGACGGCAGCACCCGCCGCCGTTACGGTGGCACCGGGCTGGGGCTGTCGATCTCGCGCGACCTGGCTGCACGCATGGGCGGCAGCATCACCGTCTCCAGCGAGCCGGGCCGCGGCAGCTGCTTCACGCTCGAACTGCCGCTGTTGGCCGGTGGCGGCACGGGCAACACCCAGCACGTGGTGCATGACGTGCGCCCGGCCGCCGTAGCGGCGCCGTCCCGGCCGGCTTCCGCACCGCTGGGGCGGGCGCATGGCGAACCCACCGCCGCGCCGGCGCCGGCCCAGGACAAGGTGGTCGATGACCGCGGCCGCCGCAGCCGCGCCGGCCGGATGATCCTGGTGGTCGAGGATGACACTGCATTCGCCAGCGCCCTGGTCTCGATGGCGCACGAACTGGACTTCGACTGCGTAGTGGCCGGTACCGCCGAAGAGGCGTTGAGCCTGGCTGCCGAGCTGCGCCCGAACGGCATCCTGCTGGATATCGGCCTGCCCGACGTCTCCGGCCTGAGCGTGCTCGAGCGCCTCAAGCGCGACCCGGCCACGCGCCATATCCCGGTCCACGTGGTCTCCGGGCTGGAGCGCTCGCAGGTGGCGATGGAGCTGGGCGCGATCGGGTATGTGATCAAGCCGGCCACGCGCGAGCGCCTGGTCGGAGCGATCCAGCAGCTGGAAGCCACCAGCCAGCGCGACATGCGCCGCCTGCTGATCGTGGAGGACGACAGCGAGCTGCGTTCGAACCTGCAGCTGCTGCTTGGCCGTGACCAGCTGGAAATCACCGCGGTGGGCACCATCACCGAGGCGATGGCCGAACTGGCCGGGTCCACCTTCGATTGCATGGTCACCGACCTCGCGCTGCCGGACGGCACCGGCTATGACCTGCTCGAGCGCATGGCCGGCAATGATGCGGTCGCGTTCCCGCCGGTGATCGTCTACACCGGCCGCGCACTGACCCGCGATGAAGAACAGCGCCTGCGCCGCTATTCCAAGAGCATCATCATCAAGGGCGCGCGCTCGCCCGAGCGCCTGCTCGATGAGGTGACCCTGTTCCTGCACAGCGTGGAGGCCTCGCTGCCGACCGACCAGCAGCGCCTGCTGCGCGAAGCGCGTCGCCGCGATGCGGTGCTCGATGGCCGTACCGTGCTGCTGGCCGAGGACGATGTGCGCAACATCTTCGCGCTGTCCAGCGTGCTGGAGCCGCTCGGCGTCACCCTGGATATCGCCCGCAACGGCCGCGAGGCGCTGGAGAAGCTGCGCCCGGAAATCGACCTGGTGCTGATGGACATCATGATGCCGGAGATGGACGGGCTGACCGCCATGCGCGAGATCCGCGCCGACAACCGCTGGCGCGACCTGCCGATCATCGCGCTGACCGCCAAGGCGATGCCCGATGACCGCGAGCATTGCCTGCAGGCCGGTGCCAACGATTACATCGCCAAGCCGATCGACGTGGACAAGCTGGTGTCGCTGTGCCGCGTGTGGTGCTCGCGCCGATGAATGAAGCGGAGCTGTTCGATCTGGAGCTGAAGGTGTTGCTGGAGGCGGTGTACCAGCGCTACCACTACGACTTCCGTGACTATGCGCTGGCATCGCTGCGGCGGCGCATGCGCCATGCCATGGCCCGGTTCGACTGCCCGACCATGGGCGCGCTGCAGCACCGCCTGCTGCACGAGCCGGACACCTTCGCCCAGGCGATGCAGTACTTCACCGTGCAGGTCTCGGAGATGTTCCGTGACCCGCCGTACTTCCGGGTGCTGCGCGAGCATGCCGTGCCGGTGCTGCGCACCTATCCCTCGATCAAACTGTGGATCGCCGGGTGCAGCACCGGCGAAGAAGTGTGGTCGCTGGCGATCCTGCTGCACGAGGAAGGCCTGCTGGACCGGGCGATCATCTACGCCACCGACATCAATCCCGAAGCGTTGCAGGCGGCCGAATCCGGGGCCTTCGCGCTGGACCGGCTGGCGCAGTTCAGCCGCAATTACCTGGCGGCCGGCGGCACCGGCTCGCTCTCGGATTACTACAGCAGCGGCTACGGCAGCGTGGTGTTCGATCGCCGCCTCAAGCGCAACATCGTGTTCGCCGACCACAGCCTGGCCACCGATACGGTGTTCTCCGAAGTCCACCTGGTGTCCTGCCGCAACGTGCTGATCTATTTCCAGCGGCCACTGCAGGATCGCGCCATCGGCCTGTTCCATGAGGCCCTGGTCCATCGCGGCTTCCTGGGCCTGGGCAGCAAGGAGTCGCTGCAGTTCGGCGCGCACGCGGATCTGTTCGAAGCCTGCGCGCGCGACCAGCGCCTGTACCGGAAGCTGGCCTGATGAGCACGGCCTCCCAGCGCAGCCGGTTCGACCTGGTGGTCATCGGCGCTTCGGCCGGTGGCGTCAGTGCGCTGCAGGCGTTGCTGTCGGCGCTGCCGGCCACGCTGGCGCTGCCGGTGCTGGTGGTGCTGCACCTGCCGCGCGACCGCCCCAGCCGCATTGCCGACCTGCTCGATGCCGGTTGCCCGCTGCCGGTGCGCGAGGCCGAGGACAAACAACCGCTGCGGGCCGGTACGGTGACGTTCGCGCCGCCGGATTACCACCTGCTGGTGGAGGACCGTGACACGCTGGCACTGTCGGTCGATCCACCGGTGCTGTTCTCGCGCCCGGCGATCGATCCCCTGTTTGAAAGCGCCGCCGATGTGTTCGGCGGCGGCGTGTTGGCGATCCTGCTGACCGGCGCCAGCAGTGACGGCAGCGACGGTGTCGCCGCGGTCCGCCAGGCCGGTGGCGAAGCCTGGATCCAATGCCCTGAGGAGGCCTATTCCTCGATGATGCCCGCATCGGCCCTGGCACACGCCGGCGCCGACGCGGTGCTCCCGCTCACCTCCATCTGCACGCGTATGAAAGGCCTTACCCGATGAACCTGATCGAGCCCGCCGGGTCGACTGCCACCACCGATTGCGTGAAGCTGCTGATTGTCGATGACATCCCGCAGAACCTGGTCGCGATGGAAGCGCTGTTGCGTCGCCCGGGTCTGGAGATCCTGTGTGCGCTGTCCGGTGCTGAAGCACTCGAGCTGCTGCTGGAGCATGAAGTCGCGCTGGCCCTGCTGGATGTGCACATGCCCGAGATCGACGGCTTCTCGCTGGCCGAGCTGATGCGCGGCTCGCAACGCAGCCGCGATGTGCCGATCATCTTCCTCACCGCTTCGCCGAATGATCCGGTGCGGGCCTTCAAGGGCTACGAATCCGGCGCCGTGGATTTCCTGCACAAGCCGATCGAGCCGCAGGTGATCATGAGCAAGGTCAATGTGTTCATCGAGCTTTACCAGCAGAAGCAGCTGCTCAAGGCGCGCAACGAGGCGCTGGAGCACGCGCTCAAGCTCAATGAAACGATGATGGCGGTGTTGACGCACGACCTGCGTACGCCGTTGGCGGCGATCCTGCTGTGTGCCGACAAGCTGTCGCTGGATCTGCCCGATGACAGCCAGGTCCAGCGGACCCTGGTCCATCTGGAAAACAGCGCACAGCGCATGGTGCGGATGGTCGAGCAGCTGCTGGATTTCTCCAGGATCCGTACCGGCGGCCTGCGCCTGCACAGCACCGAGTGCGACCTGGCTGAACTGGCCTCGGCGGTGGTGGCCGAGATCAGCCGTGCGCACCCGCAGGCGACCATCGAGCTGCAGGTACAGGGCGATGCCCAGCTGCAGGGCGATCCCGATCGCCTCGCGCAGTTGCTGTCCAACCTGATCGGCAACGCGGTGCTGCATGGGGGTGATGCGCCGGTGGTGGTGCGGCTGGAAGGCGAGCGCAGCGCGCCACTGCGGCTGCAGGTGCGCAATGCCGGTCAGATTCCGGAGGCATTGCTGCCGCGGTTGTTCGAGCCGTTCAAGGCCAGTTTCCACGACAGTCGCGGGCTGGGGCTGGGGCTGTTCATCGCCAGCGAGTTCGCCCGTGCGCATGGCGGCACGCTGGTGGCCCACAACATCGAGGGCGCGGTGATCTTCGAGACCGCGCTGCAGCGTCGGGCGCGCTGAGGCCGGATAGAACCATCCCGGCGCAGGGCCGGGATGGTGGACGTGCTTACAGCGGCTCGCAGCACAGATACAGCCCGTGCCCACCATAGGTGCAGCCCGGCTGGTCTTCACAGCCGGCCAGCGGCTTGGGCTGGCTGGAGGTGGCCAGCGCCTGGCTGGATGCGAAGGCCAACGCGCAGATCAGGGTGACGCCGCTGAGGGCTGACAACAACCGCGTTTTCGACTTCATGGTCTGTCTTTCCTTCTGTGGATGAGGCGGACGGGGCGCGTGTTGCCACGCAGTCACGCGTTACACCGGCTGGCAGCACCGGATCTCGCTGTGCCCGCCATAGGTGCAGCCGGGCTTGTAGGGACAGCCATCCAGCTGCTTGGGCTGGCTGGACGTCGCCACTGCCTGGCTCGATGCGAACGCCAGGGCGCAGACAACAGCGATACCGCCAAAGACCGAAAGGAACTTCCTGGACTTCATGGTGCTTCTCCTGTTGTGGTGACGCGGATGCAACGGGAACACGGACGGAACTGTCGATCCGCCCCGGCGAGCGGGTGCGGAGGGACCTGGTCATGTCGCCTTGGCGGCGACGTGGGATGGCTTCAGCCTGCCGGCGCGGGCGCCTGGTTGCGGGCGGCGTTGATCACGAATGCGCCGGTGATGGCATCCACCGAGCGCTCCTTGAGCTGGCCGACATGGCGGTAGATCACCTTGCCGTCCTGGATGACGACCACCATCGGCACCATGGTCGCGGTGTAGCGCTGCCGGAGCCGGTCATCGGTATCGTTCACCACCGGAAACGCGAAACCATGCTGGCGCGCGTAATCGGCAGCGGTTTCGTGGGGCGGCAGGCTGATGCCGACCATCTCGAAGGCGCGGTTGCCGTTGTTGCGACCGGCCGCGTCCAGCGCCTGGATCTGCGGCACCGAGGCCAGGCAGAACCTGCAGGCAGGGGAGAAGAAGTACAGGACCTGGCGACCGCTGGCCGGGCCGGCAAGGGTAACCGCCTGGCCGTCGAGTGCCGTGGTGGTGAGGGCCTCGGGCTGGGCGCCCTCGGGAAGGCCGTGGGCGGCCTTGGAGATCTGTTCGACCTTGCTCACCAGCAGCGCCTGCTCCTGGCGGAGCTGCCGGTTCTGCACCGCCAACGCGGTCATCAGCACGGCCAGGACAACGATGAGAGCGAGGCTGCCGTACTTCCGGAATGCGGATGCGTCCATGCTGCTCCTTGGCCTTCGGCCGGGTCCATGGCTGAGTAGGTGGTGTATGTATCCGGCAACAAAAATCATTTGTCAAATACAAGATCCTGTGAATGAGACATAGGTTTCATTCTGGTCGTTGCCTATCGAAAGATCGGCGCGCGCGGCGCCCGCCGGGCCGCCCGGATCAGTCGCAAACCCCCGTGAGGTAAACTGTCCGGGCGCCGAAGCCCTTCGCCAGCGGCCATTGCTGGAGCCACCATGCCGTCCTCGACCCGTAAAGCCGTCTCGCCCCTGATCGACGCCCAGGTGCATGTCGAGGGCTTCGTGCAGGTGCGTGAAGCGCGCCGGTCCGAGCTGGTCGAGGATTACGTGGAGCTGATCGCGGACCTGATCGCCGATGGCCGTGAGGCCCGGCAGGTGGATATCGCGACGCGGCTGGGGGTTGCGCAGCCGACGGTGGCCAAGGCGCTCAAACGCCTGGTCAAGGAGGGCTGGGCGATCCAGCGCCCGTACCGCGGCGTGTTCCTGACCCCGGCCGGCGAGCAGCTGGCGGTGGAGATGCGCGCCCGCCACCAGACCGTGGAGCAGTTCCTGCTGGCGCTGGGCGTGGATGCCGATTCGGCGCGCCGCGATGCCGAAGGGATCGAACATCACGTGAGCGAGGCCACCCTGGCCGCGTTCGACGCGTTCGTACGCAAGGCCAACGGCCATGGTTGAGCGCCTCGCGCCGCCACCGCCGCTGGGCGTGCCGGTGCACGACCAGGACGAATACTGGATGCGCCACGCGCTGGGGCTGGCCGAGCGGGCCGAGCGTGAGTTCAACGAGATCCCGGTCGGCGCGGTGCTGGTCGGTGCCGATGGCAGCGTGCTCGGAGAAGGCTGGAACCTCAACATCGCCGACCACGACCCCAGCGCACATGCGGAGATCGTCGCGATGCGGCAAGCGGGCAGGGCGATCACCAACCACCGGCTGATCGGCAGCACGCTCTACGTCACGCTGGAGCCATGCGCGATGTGTGCGATGGCGATCGTGCACGCACGCGTGGCGCGGCTGGTGTACGCGGCCACCGATCCCAAGACTGGCGCCTGCGGCAGCGTGTTCGACCTGATCGGCGACCCGCGCCACAACCATCGCGTGGAAATCCACGGGGGCGTGCTGGCCAAGGATGCCAGCACCCGGTTGACCAACTACTTCCGCGCCAAGCGCGGCAAGCCGCCGCTGCTGCTGGAATAACGCCGCTGCAGCGACAGGGCCGTGACGCGTTGGCGGTATCATGGGCGCCTCCTCCATCCCGGTCGCGGCGCAAGCGGCGGCCCAGCACAAGGCGAACACATGGCCGACAACGGCGCAGAAGGCGAGCGACTGATCTGGATCGATCTGGAAATGACCGGTCTGGACACCGATAACGATGCGATCATCGAGATCGCCACGGTGGTGACCGATGCGCAGTTGAAGGTGCTGGCCGAAGGTCCGGAGTTCGCCATCCATCACCCGGTGGAGCGGCTGGAGGCGATGGACGAATGGAACCGCAACCAGCACCGCCGCTCGGGCCTGTGGCAGCGCGTGGTCGACAGCACGGTGACCCTGGGCCAGGCCGAAGCGCAGACCATCGCGTTCCTGCAGCAGTGGATCAAGGCCGGTGCCTCGCCGATGTGCGGCAACTCGATCTGCCAGGACCGTCGCTTCCTGCACCGTGAAATGCCGCGCCTGGAGAAGTACTTCCATTACCGCAATCTGGACGTGTCCACGATCAAGGAACTGGCCAAGCGCTGGGCCCCGAGCGTCGCGGCGGGCGTCGGCAAGACCGCCAGCCATACCGCGCTGAGCGACGTCCACGATTCCATTGAAGAACTGCGCCATTACCGCCAGTTCATGGGGGCGCTGTCGGGCCTGCCGGCCTGATCCAGCGAGCAGGGTCGGCACGGCACGCCGGCCTGTGCCGGATCGTTCAGCTGACGGCAGGCGAGGCGACGAGCGATGAACATCGGCGGCGCTATGATCGCGGCCATGAATGCCATCACCTCGCCGCAACCGCCGCCGCTGCCGTCCTCGATCCTGCCGACCTCGCAGGATTGGCGTGACCTGCAACGTGCGGTGGAGCTGCTGGAATCGCCCACGCTGACGGCCAAGATGGCCAACCTGATCGGCTCGCCACTGGAGTTCGCGGTCAAGCGGTTGCCTGATTCGGTATCGCGCCGCATCCACGGCGCGGTCGAGGCGGCCCTGTTCAAATCCGCCCAGGCCGCGTTGTGGAGCATGGACAACACGCCCGGCAAGGCCGCCTCCACGCGTTGGCACAAGCTGGCGGCGGCGACATCGGGCGCGGTAGGTGGTGCGTTCGGCTTCACCACGCTGTTCATCGAACTGCCCGTGTCCACCACGATCATGATGCGCTCGGTGGCCGATGTCGCCCGCAGCGAGGGCTTCGACCTGCGCGAGATGAGCACGCGGCATGCCTGCCTGGAGGTGTTCGCGCTGGGTGGCAACTCCGGCAAGGATGATGCCAGCGAGACGGGCTACTACATCACGCGTGGCTTCACTGCCGAGGTGATGCGCCACTTGTCGGCCGAGCTGGCCGGGCGCGCGGTCGGCGGCAGCCCGGTGATGATCGGCCTGACCCCGAAAGAAGCCGGCAAATGGCTGGCCAAGATCGTGGAGAAAGTGGCGGCGCGCTTCGGCGTGGTGGTCACCGAGAAGTTTGCCGCGCAGGCGGTCCCGATCGTCGGGGCGGTGGCTGGCGCCACGCTCAATACCATGTTCACCGACTACTACCAGGACGTGGCGCGCGGGCACTTCATCGTGCGCCGGCTGGAGCGCAGCTACGGTTACGAGACCGTGCGGGCCGCCTATTCCCTGCTGGCCGCCGAGCGCAACTGAGCGATCGTTGCATCGGCGGCACAACTGTTTTGCCGCCGCAGGCCTGTTGGGCCGGCGGCCCTGTCCCCATCCTTGCCGGCATCACCGCGTCGGCGGCTCCCCCGATCAAGGATTGCCATGCTGTTCTCTCCCTATACCCGCGGCGCGCTGACGCTGCCCAACCGTATCGTGATGCCGCCGATGACCCGTTCGCGGGCCGGTGAGGGCAATGTCGCCACGCCGCTGATGGCCACTTACTACGCCCAGCGTGCCTCGGCCGGCCTGATCGTCAGCGAGGGGACCCAGATCAGCCAGCAGGGGCAGGGCTATGCCTGGACCCCGGGCATCCACGATGAGGCCCAGGTTGCCGGCTGGCGCGGCGTGACGGAGGCGGTACATGCCGCCGGCGGCCGCATCGTCGCCCAGCTCTGGCACGTTGGCCGCGTCTCGCACGTGGCCCTGCAGCCAGGCGGCGCCGCGCCGGTGTCCTCGTCGGCGCTGTTGGCCGAAGGGGTCAAGGTGTTCGTCGATCCGGAGGGCCGGGGCCCGCAGAGCGGCGTCGGGGAGATGGTCCAGCACTCGATGCCGCGGGCCCTGTCCACCGAAGAGATCGCCGGCATCGTGCGCGATTACGCGACGGCCGCGCGCAATGCGATCGCCGCAGGTTTTGATGGCATCGAACTGCACGGTGCCAACGGCTATCTGATCAACCAGTTCATCGACTCGCAGGCCAACCAGCGTACCGACGGCTACGGCGGCTCGCTGCAGAACCGCCTGCGCTTCCTGCGCGAGGTGACCGCGGCGGTGGCCGCGGAGATCGGGGCCGAGCGCGTCGGTGTGCGCCTGGCGCCGCTGACCACGCTGCAGGGCGCGGTGGACGACACCCCGCAGGCGACCTACCTGGCCGCGGCGCATCTGCTGGACGAGATCGGCGTGGGCTACCTGCACATCGCCGAAGCCGACTGGGAAGACGCCCCGGTCATGCCGGTAGCCTTCAAGGAGGCACTGCGCATGATCTATCGCGGCACGCTGATCTACGCCGGCAAGTACACCGTGGAACGCGCCGAGGAGGCGCTGGCCAGGGGGTGGGCCGACCTGATCGCCTTCGGCCGGCCGTTCATCGCCAACCCGGACCTGCCGGAGCGTCTGCAGCAGGGCCTGCCGCTGAATCCCCCGGACAAGGCCACGTTCTTCGGCGGCGGCGCGGAAGGGTTCACCGACTACCCGGTGGCGGAAACCGCAGAGGCCTGAACGCGCAATGCGTAGAGCCGACCGTTGGTCGGCTGCCCTCCCATCCGACGCCATGCATACGTGATCCGCCGCGCGATGCGTGGCAGCCGATCAACGGTCGGCACTACCGGCGCTTAGGCCCACGATCCATGGTCGGTAGAGCTGACCGTTGGTCAGCTGCTCTCCCCTCCGGCGCCGCGCACACGTGATCCGCCGCGCGGTGCGCGGCAGCCGACCAACGGTCGGCTCTACCAGCCGACTAACAGTCGGCTCTACCGGCGCTTAGGCCCACGATCCATGGTCGGTAGAGCTGACCGTTGGTCAGCTGCCCACCCATCCGGCGCCATGCACACGTGATCCGCCACGCGATGCGCGGCAGCCGACCAACGGTCGGCTCTACCCGGGCGGATGGTCTTCGGTGGGCCATCTGCACCACGAGAAGGGATACGCACCGATCACCTCCGCCAGGCCGGCACGGACCGGGTTGGCGAGGATGTAGGTGGCTTGGCGTCGCAGGTCTTCGTCCTTGCGTAGTGCGTGGTCGTAATAACCGGCTTGCCAGACAGGGCCGTTGCGGGCGGATTGGCGATTGATGAGCAGGCTGCTGCGCGATTTGAAGCGCTGCAGGCATGCGCCCAGGGAGCCCTGCCGGAGCTGCATCAGCCAATGCACGTGGTCTGGCATGACCACCCACGCAAGGTTGCAGACCCGATGCTCGTCTTCCATGGCATGCAGCACCTGCATGACATGCCTGGCCAGGTCGGGCTGGTGGAAATGGGGTACACGCGCATGCGTGATGGTCGTCAGCGCGTACACGGTGCCGATGCAGGAGTGGCGGCCGTGACGAAGGCGTGGGCTGGGCATGCCGTCAGGATGCCCATCGGTGCGCGGGGCGCCCATCAGGCGATGTGCCGTTGGAGTGTGGGGGATGGGCGGGTACAGCCGACCGATGGTGTAGCCGGCCGATGGAGCGGCCGACCAACGGAGCAGCCGACCAACGGAGCAGCCGACCAACGGTCGGCTCTACCGATGTTGCACAAAACAAAACCCCGCTTGCGCGGGGTTTTGTTCGTCATCTCAAGGCGGGGAGGATCAGCCCTTGGCCTTGAGCTTGGCCAGGCGCAGCCAGGTGTCGACCACGGTGTCCGGGTTCAGCGACACCGACTCGATGCCTTCCTGCATCAGCCATTCGGCCAGGTCCGGATGATCGGACGGGCCCTGCCCGCAGATGCCCACATACTTGCCCTTGGCCCGTGCGGACTTGATCGCCATCGACAGCAGCTTCTTCACCGCCGGGTTCCGCTCGTCGAACAGGTGCGCCACGATCGAGGAGTCGCGATCCAGGCCCAGGGTCAGCTGGGTCAGGTCGTTGGAGCCGATCGAGAAGCCGTCGAAGATCTCCAGGAACTCATCGGCGAGCAGCGCGTTGGACGGCACTTCGCACATCATGATGATCTTCAGGCCGTTCTCGCCCTGCTTGAGGCCGTTCTGTTCCAGCACCTCGACGACCTTGCGACCTTCTTCCAGGGTGCGCACGAACGGGATCATGACCCACAGGTTGTCCAGGCCCATCTCGTTGCGCACGCGCAGCACGGCCTTGCACTCCAGTGCGAACGCGGCCGAGAAGCTCGGATCGACGTAACGGCTGGCGCCGCGGAAGCCGATCATCGGGTTCTCTTCGTGCGGCTCGTAGTTGCTGCCGCCGATCAGGTTGGCGTACTCGTTGGACTTGAAGTCCGACAGGCGCACGATCACCGGGTTCGGGGCCACTGAAGCGGTCAGGGTGGCGATGCCTTCGGCCAGGCGGCCGACGTAGAAGCTGACCGGATCCGCGTAACCAGCGATCTTCTCGTCGATCTTCTTCTTGGTCGCCGCGTCCTGGCGGTCGTACTCCAGCAGGGCGTTGGGGTGGATGCCGATGTGGCTGGCGATGATCATTTCCAGACGGGCCAGGCCGATGCCGGCGTTCGGCAGCTGGCCGAAGTCGAAGGCGCGTTCCGGGTTGGCCACGTTCATCATGATCTTCAGCGGCGCCGGCGGCATGTTGCCCAGGTCCGTGGTGGTGCGCTCGAACTCGAGCTTGCCCTCATAGATGAAGCCGGTGTCGCCCTCGGCGCAGCTGACGGTCACTTCCTGGCCGTCCTGGATCACCTGGGTGGCGTTGCCCGAGCCGACCACGGCCGGCACGCCCAGCTCGCGGGCGATGATCGCCGCGTGGCAGGTGCGGCCACCACGGTTAGTCACGATGGCCGAGGCGCGCTTCATCACCGGCTCCCAATCGGGATCGGTCATGTCGGCGATCAGCACGTCGCCCGGCTGCACGCGGGCCATGTCGTCCAGGGTGCGCACCACGCGGGCGGTACCGGCACCGATCTTGGCGCCCACGGCGCGGCCTTCGGCCAGCACCTTGCCGTCCTTCTGGTTCAGCGCGAAGCGTTCGATCTGGGTGGCATGGCCACGCGACTTCACCGTCTCCGGGCGCGCCTGCACGATGAACAGCTTGCCGCTGACACCGTCCTTGGCCCACTCGATATCCATCGGGCGGCCGTAATGCTTTTCGATGACCAGCGCCTGCTTGGACAGTTCCTGCACGTCCTCGTCGCTGATGGAGAACGTGCTGCGCAGTTCGGACGGGGTGTCTTCGATGCGCACGCGCTCACCGGGGACATCCGAATACACCATGCGGATCGCCTTGCTGCCGAGCGAGCGGCGCAGGATCGCCGGCTTGCCGGCGCTCAGCGTGGGCTTGTAGACGTAGAACTCGTCGGGGTTGACCGCGCCCTGCACGACCATTTCGCCGAGGCCGAACGAAGAGGTGACGAACACCACGTCGCGGAAGCCGGACTCGGTGTCCAGGGTGAACAGCACGCCGGAGGAACCCACGCCCGAGCGCACCATCAGCTGCACGCCGGCGGACAGGAACACATCCTCGTGCTTGAAGCCGTGGTGGACGCGGTAGGCGATCGCGCGGTCGTTGTACAGCGAGGCGAACACTTCCTTGACCTTGTGCACGACATCGTCGGCGCCGGTCACGTTGAGGAAGGTCTCCTGCTGGCCGGCGAAGGAGGCATCGGGCAGATCTTCGGCGGTGGCCGAGGAGCGCACCGCGACGGCGACATCGCCGCCGCCGTTTTCACTGCACAGCTTGGCGTAGGCGCTGCGGATGTCCTGGTCCAGTTCCGGGTGGAGCGGGGCATCGATCACCCAGCCGCGGATTTCCTTGCCGGCCAGGGTCAGGGCACCGACATCTTCCACGTCCAGCGTGGCCAGCTTGTCGAAGATGCGCTTGGACAGATCGTTATGGGCGATGAAGTCCTTGAAGGCTTCAGAGGTGGTTGCATAACCGCCGGGGACAGACACCCCCAGACCGGCCAGGTTGCCGATCATTTCGCCAAGCGACGAATTCTTGCCGCCTACGCGGGCCAGGTCGGCCAGGCGCAGTTCGTGCAACCACAGGATGTTCTCGTTCAAGCGCGATGCTCCGTTTGGCCATCGCCCGAGGCGGGCTGGATGGCCACGTCCGTAGGAAGAAGCCGATATGATGCCGGGCAGACCGCTGTCGGCACAAGCTTGTATCGACAGCCTTTTTAAGCTTCGGAGGGGGTAAAAGCCGTATGTCGACGATCAGACCGGTGTTCTACGTGTCCGATGGAACCGGTATCACCGCTGAAACCATTGGGCATAGCCTCCTGACCCAGTTCTCCGGGTTCAGCTTCATCACCGACCGGATGTCGTTCATCGATGATCCGGAAAAAGCGCGCGAAGCCTGTGAAAGGATCCGTGCAGCGGGCGAGCGGTACCAGGTCCGGCCCATCGTGGTCAGTTCCTGCGTGGACAGCGGGCTGAGCATCATCCTGGCCGAAAGCGGCGGATTGATGCTGGATGTGTTCGCGCCCTTCATCGAGCCGCTGGAGCGGGAACTGGCCGTCAACCGGCATTCCCGGGTCGGCCAGGCGCACGGCATGGTGGACTTCGAGACCTACCACCGCCGCATCAACGCGATGAATTTCGCGCTGACCCATGACGACGGCATCGCCATCAACTACGACGATGCCGACGTGATCCTGGTGGCCGTCTCCCGGGCCGGCAAGACCCCGACCTGCATCTACCTGGCCCTGCATTACGGGGTTCGCGCGGCCAATTACCCGCTGACCGACGAGGACCTGGAGCAGGATCGCCTGCCGCCACGCCTGCGCCCGTACCGGAAAAAGCTGTTTGGGCTGACCATCGACCCGGACCGCCTGCAGCAGATCCGCCAGGAGCGTCGCCCGAACTCGCGCTACGCCAACCTGGAGACCTGCCGCCGCGAGGTCGCCGCCGCCGAGACCATGTTCCGGATGGAGCGCATCCCGACCCTGAGCACCACCCATACCTCGATCGAGGAGATCTCGAGCAAGGTGCTGGGCACGCTGGGGCTGCAGCGCGAGATGTATTGATCGGCGCGCCCCCTCGAACAGCAGGGACGCGCTTGCTTCGTCCCGGGCCGGGGCTGCCCTGCGTCCGTGAACCGGTTGCGGGCCGCCCCTTTGGCCGGCGTGGTGCCGCCCCCACGTTGGGAGATCAACGTGTAGGATCGACCCATGGCCCAGGCATCGCCCCGTATCGAACGCATTCCCCGGCTCAGCCGCCTGAGCTGGCTGATGGGCCTGTATGCGGAAAACTACCAGCACCTGGTGCGCCTGTTCGCACCCTCCGAACTGGTGCCCGGCAGCTACGTCTCCTCGATCGGCGATGGGCTGGATGTGCGCCTGGATGTCATCGAGTGCCACCGCTATACGGTCGAGCTGCGCCTGACCTACGACTTCGCCGACCCGGTCACCGGGCAGCCGGACCCGTCGGCCTATGTGCGCCTGTACCGTGATGCCCGGCAGGCCGAGACCACCCATTGCTACGTCGGCCGCCGCTGGCAGGACGTGGTGGGGATGTACCCGCCGCCGGCCGAGCTGATCAGCCACCGCATGCGGATGAACACCTTCCTCGGCAAATGGCTGGAATACCTGGCCGAACGCGGCCACGGCGTGGCCACGCTGCGCCGCGATGGCGAGGTGGCCGCACCGGCCGACGCGCGCCGCACCAGCCTGGTGCCGTGAGCCGCGGCCTGGCGGATCACGCATAATCGGGGGTCTGTGTTCCCGAGCGTGTGCGCAATGCCCTATACCCCCATCGTGGCCACCTTGGGCTACGTGCTGTCCGCCGACGGCAAGCAAGTGCTGATGATCCACCGCAATGCCCGCCCCGGTGACCTGCACCTGGGCAAGTACAACGGGCTGGGCGGCAAGATGGAGCGCGATGAAGACGCTGCCGCCTGCATGCGCCGCGAAATCCGCGAGGAGGCCGGCATCGAGTGCGGGACCATGCGCCTGCGCGGCACGATCAGCTGGCCGGGTTTCGGCAGGAACGGTGAGGACTGGTTCGGCTTCGTGTTCGTCATCGACGACTTCACCGGCACGCCGCTGACCTCCAATCCGGAAGGCACGCTGGAGTGGGTGGACGTGGACAAGATCGACAGCCTGCCGCTGTGGGAGGGCGACCGCAGCTTCCTGCCGCTGGTCTTCGACGACGAGCCGCGCGCCTTCCACGGCGTGATGCCGTACCGCGACGGCGCCATGCAGTCGTGGAGTTACACCCGGCTGTAGCGTGGTTGCCGGCCAGCGGCCGGCACTACAACCGCCGTACGAGCAGCAGATGGAAGTGTTTGTTCACTTCGCGCCCGTCGTTGCTGCGCCCGGTTTCGTGATGGGCACGCCAGGCCTGCACGGTCAGCCCGGCGCTGCGCAGGGCCTGCTCGACCTCGGCCAGTTCGTGCAGGTGGAAGCCATGTGCGGCAAACGGCAGGGTGCGCATGAACGCCGCATCGCCGAAGGCCAGGCAGAGCCGGCCACCGGGGCGCAGCACGCGCGCCAACTCGGCGAACGGGAGTTTCAGTTCCTCCCAGAAATACAGGGTGTTCACCGCCAGTGCCGCATCGATGCAGGCTTCATCCAGCGGCAGGGCATGGGCGTCGCCGAGGTGGAGCTCGGCCCGATCCTGTAGACCGTGCCCGGCCAGCAGTGCATTGCCGGCGGCCACCATCGCCGCGGAGACATCCACGCCCAGGTAACGACTGTGCGGCGCCCGCAGCAGCGCGGGCGCAAAGGCGGCATTGCCGGGGCCGATCTCCAGCACCTGCTCGCCGGCAGTGACCGACAGCAGCGCCAGGGCGGCGCGGTTGAGATCACCGTTGCTGCGGTTCATCGACTGGGCCACCGCAAGCGCGTGGATCCCATGCGGGTGGCGCAACTGGGTCGCCAGATCATCGGGGGAAAGCACGCGCAAGACTCCTGTCGGTGGGCGGCAGGACCTGGCGGCGGCGGAGTCCATCGGCCAGCTTAGCCGACCGGGACGCTCGATGGGCGGCCGCGTGAAGGCCGATTTCCATCTGGCGATGAGGAACGGTGACCAACAAATCACCAGCGTCGCGGCCAATGAGACTGAGTTGTCCACAGGGGGTGTGGATGACTCGTGGGCAAGTTTGTGGATAAGCCGCGTCGGCCCCCGCCGGTGCTCGCTGTCAAGATGGGTGGCCAAAAATTCACCGCAGGTCGTGCTGGCGTGAACGGCGCGGCAAGGCCGGGGTACGGCAGCGTAGGGTGGGCTGTCCGGGCGCGGGCCGCTCGCGGTACTCTCTTCCGATTGCCGCCACCCGATCTTTCATGAAACGTCACTTCTCGATGTTGCGCGAGTTCCACCTGGCCGACTGGTTCACCCTGGCCAACGCGTTCTGCGGCACCGGGGCGGTCTTCGCCGCCATGCGCTACCTGCAGGACGGCGAGCGCAGCTATCTGCTGTTCGGGATGGCCCTGATCCCGCTGGCCTTCATTTTCGATGCCCTGGACGGGCGCATCGCCCGCTGGCGCAAGTCCAGCTCCACGCTGGGCCGCGAGCTGGATTCACTGTCGGACATCATTTCCTTCGGCGTGGCGCCGGCCGCGCTGGCCTACGCCTGTGGCATGCAGGGCGGCTGGGACTGGCTGGTGCTGAGCTACTTCGTCTGCTGCGGTGTCAGCCGCCTGGCACGCTACAACGTGACCGCCGAGGCGCTGGCCGGCGAAGGCGACAAGGTGCCGTACTTCGAGGGCACCCCGATTCCGACCAGCCTGGCGCTGGTGGTGGTGCTGGCGGTGGCGGCCAGCGTCGGTGCGACCGGGCCTGACTTGTGGCTGGGCCAGTGGCAGCTCGGGCCGTGGCAACTGCACCCGCTGGTGCTGCTGTTCGCGCTGTCCGGTTCGCTGATGATCAGCAAGACCCTGCGCATTCCCAAGCCGTGAGGCGCGACGACGCGGCATTGCTATCATCGTTTCCCGAGACGGGAGGACGGTCATGACCACGGCGGGCAGCGGCAGCAGCGCAGGCGACGTAGAGGCCCTTGCGCGGCAGTATTTCAGTGCGTGGGGCGATGCCCTGCGGCACGCCGCAGCGCCGCCGGGCCAGGCGGCCGGCCCCGAAGGCCAGGGAAACTGGCAGCAGGCGATCGACTGGTGGGCGCAGATGATGCCCAACGCCGCCAGTGGGCCGGCCGACGAAGCCGTGCACCGTTTCCGTGAACAGGCCGGTGGCTGGTACGGCACCATGCAGCAGGTGGCGGCCCAGTTCGCCGGCCGCGACACCACCAGCGCCGAAGTCGCGCAGGCGTGGCGCACGGCGGTGCTGGGGCAGGGCGACGGGCTGCTGCAGTGGATGCTGCAGGGCGCCCGTGGTCATACCCAGGCCGAAGGCCCGGACCTGCTGCAGCTGCTGGAAACCCTGCAGCGCCAGCTCGGCCCGTGGCTGCAGAGCCCGGCGTTCGGCCCCGGCCGCGAGCATCAGGCCCGCTGGCAGGCACTGCTGCGGGCGCAGCAGGACTACCAGGCGCACTCGCGCGATTACGTGGAGCAGATCAAGCAGGCGCTGGACGATGCGTTCACCCTGTTCGAGCAGCGCCTGGCCGAACACGAACAGCCGGGCAATCAGTTGACCAGTGCACGCGCGATGTTCGATCTGTGGATCGACGCGGCCGAAGAGGCCTACGCGAAGGTCGCGCTGTCCGAACCGTTCCAGGCGGTCTACGCCGCGCTCGGTAACGCCCAGATGCGGCTGCGCGCGGCAACCCAGCAGGAAATCGAACGGCTGACCGAGGGCTTCGGTCTGCCGACACGCACGGAAATGGATGCGGCACACCGCCGCATCGCCGAGTTGGAGCGTGTGGTGCGGCGCATGGCCGGCGGCGCAGGCGATGGCAGGCCCGCCACCCGGCCGGCCGCCTCGAAGAAGGCAGCTCCGACGACGTCAGCTCCGAAGAAAGCAGCGCCGGAGAAGTCCGCTCCGAAGAAGTCCGCTCCGAAGCAGGCAGCCGCGAAGCAGGCAGCCCCGAAGAAGGCGGCACCAGAACAGAGCAAGGCACCCAAGACGGCTAAAGCCGCGAAAACCGCGAAAACCGCTACGGCCACCCAACCGGTGAAGGCCACCGCCAAACCCCGGAAACGCAGCGCATGAAAGGTCCCCTGGGCTTCAACGCCGAAGACCTGCTGCAGGAAACCCTGGCCATGCAGCGCAAGCTGATGGATGGCCTGACGCTGCTGCCCTCGGTGGAGGATGTCGAGTACGGCGTCACCTCCCGCGAGGAAGTGTGGCGCGATGGCAAGGTCGCCCTGTACCGGTTTGTCGGCGGCCAGGCGCCGGTACGGCGGACGCCGCTGCTGATCGTCTATGCGCTGGTCAACCGGCCATACATGGTCGACCTGCAGACAGACCGCTCGCTGGTGCAGAAACTGCTGGCGCTCGGCCACGATGTGTATGTACTGGATTGGGGCTATCCGGACCGCTCCGAGCGCTACCAGACGCTGGAGGATTACCTGCTGCGGTTCGTCGATGGCGCGGTGGACCACCTGCAGGCGCACAATGGCGGTGAGCCGATCAACATGCTCGGCATCTGCCAGGGGGGCGTGTTCGCGCTGTGCTACGCCGCGCTGCGCCAGGCCAAGCTGGCCAACCTGATCACGATGGTCACCCCGGTCGATTTCCACACCCCGGACAACATGCTCTCGCACTGGGCACGGCAAGTGGACGTGGATCTGCTGGTGGACACGCTGGGCAACATCCCGGCCGATCTGATGAACGCCAGTTACCTGATGCTCAAGCCGTTCCGGCTCAACGTGCAGAAGTACGTCGGCCTGCTCGACATCCTCGATGACAAGGACGCGCTGGAGGATTTCCTGCGCATGGAAAAGTGGATCTTCGATTCGCCGGATCTTGCGGGCGAAGCGTTCCGCGATTTCATCAAGCAGTTCTACCAGGGCAACGGGCTCATGCACGATGGCGTACGCATCGGCGAGGAACATGTCGACCTCCAGCAGGTGACGTTGCCGGTACTGAACATCTACGCCGAACAGGACCACCTGGTGCCACCGGACGCATCACGCGCGCTGCGCGGCCGGATCGGCAGCCCCGACTACACCGAAAGCAGTTTCCGTGGCGGCCATATCGGCATCTACGTGTCCGGCCGCGCCCAGCGCGAGGTGCCCGGCACGATTACAGACTGGTTGCAGCAGCGCAGCTGAACTTCATGGTGAGGCGGCTGATGCAGTGGCCTGGACCTGCCACGGGCCTGCGTAAGGTGTGTGCACGACATGTACCGTGACCAAGGGCGCGCCCTCACGCATGCCGTGCGGCACCTGTCGGGAATAGGTGAATTCCGACGCGGTCAGAACCTCCACACGACGGCGTAGCGGCGTGCCGGCATCCGGCACGGTGTGCTGATGGCGACGGTCGCCGGTGAAGAAAAACCATCCTGCACCGCCGTGTTCGGCGCGCGAGCGGCCGGTGGCCGGATCGAAGTACTCGAAGCGATTAGTGCACGCGTCCCAGAGCGAAATGCCGACCACGCCGGGGTAGCGTGCGACCTGGTTGCGGCTGCGATCATCGCCTTCATACACGGCAGTGGTGATCCAGGTGCGCTCGGCCAACTGCCTCGCCTGCTCGGAGGCGCCCGGACAGGCCGGCACGGTGGACGCCTGTGCAAACAGGAGCAGCAGGCTGGGCAGGATCGGGTATGGCATGAAAGGTTCCCGTGCACGAAGGCGAGGACGCTACATTAGTGGCCTGCACTCAGGAGGCACCATGCAACAATCGCGAAAACGCACGTCCGTGGTCCCCGGCATCCTGATCGGGCTGGTCGCCTTGCTGCTGGGCGGCACAGCCCAGGCGGCGCCGGGCGAGGCCGCCCGCCGCGAGATCGCCGGTCTGATCGGCGCACTGGATGGCTCCAGCTGCCGCTTCCAGCGCAACGGCAGCTGGCACGACGCCGCCGAGGCACGCGCCCATCTGCAGCGCAAGTACGACTACCTGCTCAGGAAGGACAAGGTGGACACCGCCGAGCAGTTCATCGAGCGCGCCGCCAGCCAGAGCAGCATGAGCGGCAAGCCGTACCGGATCGCCTGCCCGGGCCAGCCGGAGCAGACCGCGGCGGTCTGGTTCACCGCGCGGTTGGCGGCCCTGCGCCAACGCACCCCGTAGACATGGTTCGCGCTAGAGTCGGCATCTACCGGCTCGAGACCCCGTGCATGAACACATCGCCGCGCCCGCTGTCCCGCTCGCTCAACGACCGCATGATCGCCGGCGTCATGGGCGGCATTGCACATCGTTTCGGCTGGAACGTCACCCTGGTCCGGGTGCTGTTCGTGCTGATCTCGATCGGTTCGGCCGCGTTTCCGGGCATCCTGGTCTATCTGATCCTGTGGCTGCTGATCCCCAACGAGGCCGATTGAGCCTGTCGCCGGTGCTGCTGCGGGCACTACAGATGCTGGGCGCGGTGTGGACCTCGCCCAATACCCTGATCGGTCTCGCCGCGGGCACCACGGCGATGCTGGCTGGCGCACGGCCGTCCTGGAACGGGCGCGACTGCGCGGTCGTGTTCCGTGAATTTCCCTGGGGGCCGGGCGGGGCGATCACGCTGGGCAACGTGATACTGCATACCGGGCCGGTGCTCGACGTGCCGTGCCGGACCTACGCGCACCAGGCCGGTCACGCCACCGAGCCTGTGATCGGCCTGCACGACCACGAGCGCGCGCACGTCTACCAGTACCTGGTGCTGGGGCCGCTGTATCTGCCGGTGTACCTGCTGTGCGGTGGGGTCAGTGCACGCAACCCGTTCGAGCGCGCGGCCGATGTGTACGCGCTGCAGGGCCGCGGGTGGTGGCCACGGTGGCGTTATTTCCGCGTTAAATCCGTGTAATAAAAACGTCGGCAACGCGACGTCATCTGCATGCAAAAAAACGTTATTAGCCTGCATGACGAATCAGTCAGGTTTGACGGGGTAAGCTTGCAGCGTTGTATGAGCAACCGTTTTTCTGGAGGAACACATCACATGGCAATCGTTCTTTATGTCGGTGGTAGCAAGGATGGCGACAAGGGCCTGGTGCCGCATGGCTTCAGCAAATCCCAGGCCGATACCGAGCAGGGCCCTGAGATCTACACCGAGCGGTTCATGGAACTGCAGGGCGTAGGCAAGGTGCGGGTGATGGCGCTGGAGTCGATGCGCGATGAGATCGTCCATCAACGCGCTGCCGTGCATTACCGGTAACCCGCAGCACCGCCAAGGCGCCCGTTGATCAAGGGCGCCCGCGCCGGCATCCCGGCCCCACGCAAGGATGCCGGCGTGAACGCAGGACCCCACGTGTGGTCACCGCCACGGGGCGACAGGTTCGCACCGGACTGTCAACGGCTTTCCCCGGCCGCCCGGCATCGCCAGAATGGGTTCTTTCCGCAAAGCGGCTCCGGCCGGAAGCAATGCCTGACATCAAGCTCGCGCAGCAGATCGCCCAGACCATCGCCGATGAGATCGGTGCCCAGACCGCCCAGGCCCTGGCCGCCATCGCCCTGTTGGACGAAGGCGCCAGCGTTCCGTTCATCGCCCGCTACCGAAAGGAAGTCACTGGCGGCCTGGACGACACCCAGCTGCGCAATCTCGAAACGCGCCTGACCTACCTGCGTGAACTGGAAGACCGCCGCGCCGCGGTGCTGTCCAGCATCGACGAACAGGGCAAGCTCACCGATGAGCTGCGCAACGAGATCCTCGGCGCGGACACCAAGTCGCGCCTGGAAGATCTCTATCTGCCGTACAAGCCCAAGCGCCGCACCCGTGCCCAGATCGCGCGTGAGGCCGGCCTGGAGCCCTTGGCCGACGGCCTGCTGGCGGATCCGGGTCTGGATCCGCAGGTCTTCGGCGCGACCTTCGTCGATACCGACAAGGGCGTGGCCGACGTCAAGGCAGCGCTGGAAGGCGCCCGCGCGATCCTGATGGAGCGCTGGGGCGAGGATGCCGCACTCGTCGGCGAGCTGCGCACCTGGCTGGGCGAGAACGGCGTGATCCGCGCGCGTGTCGCCGAGGGCAAGGAAGAGCAGGGCGCCAAGTACCGCGACTACTTCGAACATTCCGAATCGCTGGCGAAGATCCCGTCGCACCGCCTGCTGGCGCTGTTCCGCGCACGCCGCGAGGAAATCCTGTTCCTGGAGCTGGACCCGGGCAGCGATGCCGAGGCCGGCAATCTGTACGCCGAGGGCCGCGTCGCGCACAACGCGGGCATCCGCGATGCCGGCCGCCCGGGCGACCGTTGGCTGCTGGACGCCTGCCGCCTGACCTGGCGCGCCAAGCTGCACATGCACCTGCTGCTGGACCTGTTCAACCAGGCCCGCGAAAAAGCCGAGGCCGAGGCGATCTCGGTGTTCGGTGACAACCTCAAGGACCTGCTGCTGTCCGCCCCGGCCGGCCCGAAGGCCGTGCTCGGCCTCGACCCGGGCATCCGCACTGGCTGCAAGATCGCCGTGGTCGATGCCACCGGCAAGCTGGTCGCCACCGACACCATCTACCCGCACGAGCCGCGCCGCCAGTGGGACCAGTCGCTGCACACGATCAAGCAGCTGTGCGTGCAGCACAACGTGGAACTGATCGCGATCGGCAACGGCACGGCCAGCCGTGAGACCGACAAGCTGGCCGGTGAGGTGATCAAGGCGCTGGGCGATACCAAACTGCAGAAGATCGTGGTCAGCGAGGCCGGTGCCTCGGTGTACTCGGCCTCGGAGTTCGCGGCCAGGGAATTTCCGAACCTGGACGTGTCCATCCGCGGCGCGGTGTCGATCGCCCGTCGCCTGCAGGATCCGCTGGCCGAGCTGGTGAAGATCGAACCCAAGGCGATCGGCGTGGGCCAGTACCAGCACGACGTGGACCAGTATCGCCTGGCGCGCGCGCTGGATGCGCGCGTGGAGGACTGCGTCAACGCGGTCGGCGTGCACGTCAATACCGCCTCGGCCGCGCTGCTCTCGCGCGTGTCCGGGCTGTCATCCACCGTGGCCGAGAACATCGTGCGGCATCGCGACGACAACGGTCCTTTCAAGCGCCGCAAGGACCTGCTGAACGTGCCGCGCCTGGGCGAGAAGACCTTCGAGCAGTGTGCCGGCTTCCTGCGCATCGCCGATGGCGACCAGCCACTGGATGCGTCTTCGGTGCACCCGGAAGCCTACCCGGTGGTGGAGCGCATCGTGGCGGCCACCGCACGCCCGATCAAGGCACTGATCGGCGACGGCAGCTTCCTGCGCGGGCTCAAGGCCGAGCAGTTCACCGACGAGACCTTCGGTGTGCCGACCGTGCGCGACATCCTGAAAGAGCTGGAGAAGCCCGGCCGCGATCCACGTCCGGAGTTCAAGGCGGCCCGCTTCGCCGACGGTGTCGAGGAACTGAAGGACCTCAAGGTCGGCATGGTCCTGGAAGGCGTGGTCAGCAACGTGGCTGCGTTCGGTGCCTTCGTGGACATCGGCGTGCACCAGGATGGGCTGATCCACATCTCCGCCCTGTCGGATACCTACGTCAAGGACCCGCGTGACGTGGTCAAGGCCGGTGACATCGTCAAGGTGAAGGTGCTGGAGGTCGACGTGGCGCGCAAGCGCATCGCGCTGACCCGCCGCCTGGATGACACCCCGGCCCCGGCCAAGGCCCCGGGCGAGCGCGACGCGCGCCCGGCCGGTGGCGGCCGCCGCGACGGTGGGGCGGGCAATGGCCCGCGCAACGGCAACCGCAGCGGCCCGTCCGGCCCCCGTCCGGGCAGCGCGGCACCGCCGGCCAACAATGCGCTGGCCGATGCCTTCGCCCGGGCCAAGCGCGGCGGCTGAGCCTGCTGCCGTTGCCTGCCAGGGGCCGCCTTCGGGCGGCCTTTGGCGTTTTCGGGGGTCTGGGTGGCCGTGGGCACTTCTGGTTTGACGCATGTTTACGCACACTTCCCGTTGAATGCCCGTAGGGTGGGTGGACGGCGGGGAGCCCAGATGACAGACGACCAGGCAGGACCGGGCAACCGGGCGGGCCGCAGCGCCGATCACCGCGCTGCGGCAGGGCTGTGCGCGGCCTGCCGGCGCGGAGGGCGCCCATGAGCCAGTCATCGACCGGCACCTCCGACGCTGCCGAAGCGGCCGAAGCGCTGCGTGAGATGGCCGAGCAGCGCCATCGGCTGGAAATGATCATCGAAGGCACCGCGGCCGGCACCTGGGAATGGAACATCCCGGGCGGGCAGATGCGGGTCAACGAGCGCTGGGCAGAGATCGTGGGCTACACCCGCGAGGAACTCGCCCCGATCACGCCCGAGACCTTCTTCCGGCTGGTGCATCCCGACGATCTGGCCCAATCCAACGCGCTGCTCAGCGCGCATCTGGAGGGCCGCTCGCCGCACTACGACAGCCTGTGCCGGATGCGCCACAAGCAGGGCCACTGGATCTGGGTGCAGGACCGTGGCCGCGTCTACGAACGCGATGCGCAGGGCCACCCGCTGTGGATGGCCGGTGCCCATGCCGACGTCACCGATCTGCAGCAGGCCCGGCAGGACGCGGCCAACATGCGCCAGCGCCTGCAGGCGGTGGTGGATGCATCCGATGAGGTTGCGGTGATCGCCACCGATGTCGATGGAGTGGTCAACCTGTTCAATACCGGCGCCCAGAAGCTGCTGGGTTACCGGCCCGAGGAGGTGATCGGGCGGGTCAACCCCGGTCTGTTCCATGATCCGGACGAGATGCGTGCCTACCTGCAGCCCCAGATGGATGCGGAGGGGCGGATGCCGACCATTTTCGAGGCACTGACCGTGCACGCTGCCCAAGGCACGTGGTCGCACCAATGGACCTTCCTGCGCAAGGACGGCGAGCGGCGCCAGGTGCGGTTGTCGATCAGCCCACTGGACGGCGCGGGGGGCAGCCGGATCGGCTATGTCGGCATGGCGGTCGATCTCACCCCGCTGCTGCAGGTGCGCGAGCAGGCCTTCGTCGCGGCCGAGAAGTTTGCCGGGGCGTTCTCTTCGGCGGCGCTGGGCATGGCCCTGGTCTCGCTGGAAGGGCGTTGGCTGGACGTCAACGATTCGCTGTGCGGCATCCTCGGTTACACCCGTGCCGAACTGCTGCAGATCGACTTCCAGACACTGACGCATCCGGATGACCTGCACACCGACCTGGCCCTGCTCGGTGACCTGCTGGCCGGCCGTCGCGAGCACTACCACATGGAGAAGCGCTATCTGGGCAAGGCCGGCAACCTGGTCTGGGGGCGGCTGTCGGTCTCGCTGGTGCGCACCGAGAATGGCGAGCCGCTGCATTTCGTTTCGCAGATCCAGGACGTGACCGCGCAGCGGCTCAGCGGCCAGCAGCTGCGCGAATCCGAGCAGCGCACCCGCGTCACCCTGGATGCGGTGGCCGACATGGTGCTCACCCTGGATCTACATGGGGGCATCCAGTACGCCAATGCCGCGGCCACGCGCGCGCTGGCCGGGGAGGGCGCCGAGGCCCTGGCCGGCAGCCAGCTGCAGGAGGTGATGGAACTCACCACCGAGTACGCGCCGCGCTCACCGCTGGATGTGGCCGTGCTGCTCGACCCGGACAGCAACGCGGTCGATCTGCATTCGGACCTGTTGCTGTCGGTCGGTGCCCACCTGCTGCCGGTCGACCTTACCCGTGCCTGGCTGCGCGATGAGCAGGGGCAGGTCAGCGGCGCGGTCTGGGTGATCCGTGATGTCACCCAGCAGCGCGCCCGCCAGCGCGAAGCCCGGCATCTGGCCGAGATCGACCCGCTGACCGAACTGAGCAACCGGCGCGGTTTCGAGGCGCACCTGCAACAGGCCATCACCCGGGTCGCGCGGACCGGGCAGTCGGCCTCGTTGATGTACATCGACCTGGACCATTTCAAGCCGGTCAACGATACCCACGGCCATCTGGCCGGCGATGCCGTGCTGTGGGCGGTGGCCAGCGTGCTGCGGCACGGCGTGCGCGATTCGGACATCGTGGCGCGGCTGGGCGGCGACGAGTTCGCGGTGATCCTGGCCGGCTGTTCGCTCAAGCGTGCCCGCCGCATCGCCAGCGACCTGCTCGAGGCGATGCGCGGGTTGTCCATCCCCTGGGATCAGCGCCGGTTGAGCGTGGGGGCCAGCATCGGCATCGCCCCCCTGTTCGGGGGCATGAGCGTGGATGATGCCGTGGCCGCCGCCGACGCCCAGTGCTACCGGGCCAAGGCGATGGGGCGCGACAACGTGCAGGTCGAAGCCCAGGCGCTGGGTGCGGTCGACCCGCTGGACGCCCTCGATGCCAGCGAAAGCGGCGAGTAGGCGCCGGGCCAGTCTGCATCACAGGGCGGGGACGCTGGCCCTAAAGCTTTCAGAACACGCGCCGTTATATGACTCGCAGTTGCTGCCTGTCTGCTCACGTGGATATCTGGCCGTACACCTTGTTCATGGTTCATGTTCACCGGCTTGCCCGGTGTTTGAAGTCCATCGAAGCAACGTCATCCCCACTGGCGGTCTTCGTGAGTCCCAGCCAACGGAATACCGCCACCGGGCCACCGCCCGGCGCTGACCTATTCGCTAACAGGACACCGAGGTCTAGAGATGATTACTTCAGGCTTGCACACGCATGTGCCAGGTCGTGGCAACGACGCCGACGCCGGCTCGTTGTGGCGTTCGCTCACGGCATTGTTCATTTCCCGACGCGCCGCCCAAGGCGCTGCGGCATCGGCCGCCCTGCAGCGGCAGGCCGAGCTGGAGCACCAGGTCAAGGCCCTGCATCGGGTCCAGGCGGTGATCGAGTTCCATCTCGATGGCACCATTGTCCATGCCAACGACAACTTCCTGCAGACGCTGGGCTACACCCTGGAGGAGATCCAGGGCAAGCATCACGCGATGTTCGTCGATGCCGAGTACGCGCAGAGCCGGGAGTACCGCGACTTCTGGGCCAACCTGGGCCGCGGTGAGTTCGATGCGGGCCAGTACCGGCGGATCGGCAAGGGTGGCCGCGAGATCTGGATCCAGGCGTCCTACAACCCGGTGTTCGACAGCAACGGGCGGCCGTACAAGGTGGTCAAGTTCGCGACCGACATCACCGCGCAGAAATTCCAGGCGGCCGACTTCGCCGGGCAACTGGCGGCCATCAACAAATCACAGGCGGTGATCGAGTTCGATCTTGAAGGTCGCATTCTGGCCGCCAACGAGAACTTCCTCGCTGCCATGGGCTACGCATTGGAGGAGGTCCGCGGGCAGCATCATTCGATGTTCGCCGACCCCGAGCATCGTCAGAGCGCGGAGTACCGCGCGTTCTGGGCGAAACTGGGCCGTGGCGAGTACGATGCCGGCCAGTACAGGCGCCTGGGCAAAGGCGGGCGCGAGGTCTGGATCCAGGCCTCGTACAACCCGATCTATGACATGAACGGACGCCCGTTCAAAGTGGTCAAGTACGCCACCGATATCACCGCGCAGGTGCGTGACACCCTGGCGCTGCAGCAGGCCGTGGCGCAGACACGCGAAGTGGTGGCCGCAGCGCAGGCCGGCGATCTGACCGGCCATATCGCCACCCAGGACAAGACCGGCCCGATCGCCGAACTGTGCGAGGGCATCAATGCGCTGGTCGAGACGATGGCCGGCATCATCGCCCAGATCAAACTGGCCGCGGACACCATCGCGGTGGGCGCCAGCGAGATCGCCGAAGGCAACAGCGACCTGTCCGTGCGCACTGAACAACAGGCGGCCTCGCTGGAGGAAACCGCCGTGTCGATGAAGGGACTGACCACCACCGTGCGCCGCACCGCCGACAATGCCCGCCAGGCCAATCAGCTGGCCGGTGGCGCGGTCGAGGTGGCGGCGCAGGGTGGGCAGGTGGTGCACGAGGTGGTTTCGACCATGTCGCTGATCAACGACTCCTCGCGCCGTATCGTCGACATCATCGGGGTGATCGACGGCATCGCGTTCCAGACCAACATCCTGGCGCTCAATGCGGCAGTGGAGGCGGCGCGCGCGGGTGAACATGGCCGCGGGTTTGCCGTGGTCGCCTCGGAAATCCGCTCGCTGTCGCAGCGTTCGGCCGAGGCCGCCAAGGAGATCAAGCAGCTGATCGGCGACTCGGTCGAGAAAGTCGGGGCGGGCACGCGTCAGGTCGAGAGCGCGGGGCGCACCATGGACGAGATCGTGGTCAGCGTGAAGCGCGTGAGCGATCTGATGGCCGATATCAGCACCGCCGCCCAGCAGCAGAGCGAGGGCATCGAGCAGATCAACCAGGTGGTCGAGCACATCGACGAGAGCACGCAGCAGAACGCCGCGCTGGTGGAGGAGGCGTCGGCGGCTGCCCGCAGCATGGAAGAGCAGTCCACCCGGCTGCTGCAGACGGTGGCGGCGTTCCGGGTGGCGGGGACAGGTGCGCCTCGCGCGGCACACCTCAATCCCACTGCTGGCCAGCCCGCACTGCGTCTGGTCTGACTGCCGTGCGGGAACCGCCGACCGCGCGCCGCGGCAAACAGACCCTGCCGCCGATTGCGCCGGCGGAGTAGTGGCCGCGGCGCTGTCGAGCCGCCGCACAACGAAAAACGCCCCGGATCCGTCGATCCGGGGCGTTCTGGTTTTCCATGGTGCCGAAGGTGGGACTCGAACCCACACGCTTTTAAGGGCGGCGGATTTTGAGTCCGCTGCGTCTACCGATTCCGCCACTTCGGCTGGCTGGCCGCGTAGTGTATACAAGATGTGGAGGTTTGTGCAGACCTGAATGCTTAAGTCGGCGTCAGGGTTTCACCTACACAGGACGCTATACTCATCGCGCTGAACCATACAGGGAGTCGTCATGAGCGCGCTGCAGGATCTTCGGGTGCTGGTGGTCGAGAACGACGAAATGAGTGCGGCGCTGCTGCAGATGCAGCTGGCACAGTCCGGCGCCGTGGTGGTGGGGTTGGCCGCGTCGGTGCCGGAGGCGCTGCGCCTGCTCGGCGAGACCCGGCCCCAGGTGGTGCTGCTGGATTACCGCCTGGCCAACAACGAGACCAGTGAGGCGGTGGCTGCGGCCCTGGCGGCCCGCCAGATCCCCTTCGTGCTGGCCACCGGCATGGCCACCGAGCATCTGCCCGAGGCCTTCCGCTCGGGCATCATCCTGACCAAGCCTTACCTGACGGCCGAATTGAACGCCGCGCTGGGGCGCGCACGGGCAGGGGACTCGGTTACCGGCTGAGTGGGCGTCACGCCGCTTCGGCGTGCGCCAGTGATACCGGTTCGCGGTCGTCCAGGATCCGGTACAGCGCGGCCAGGTCTGCCGGGTCGGGGTTCAACCAGGCATCGAGATGTTCGCGCCGGATCGGCACGATACAGCGGTCATGGCCGGTACGCGCCACCTCCGTGGGCGGCTCGTCGGTGATCGCGGCGAACGACAACAGCCGGCCTTCCGGGCCTTCCCATTCCGACCACAGGCAGGCGATCAGCAGATCGCGCGGCGGCTGTGGGCTGAATTGGAGCACGACGTTCTCGGCTTTCTCGCCCGGCGACAGCGGGCGCTGCTCCAGTGCGTGACGCGGCACGTGTTCGTAGAACGACTGCACCACCACCACGCCATGCTGGTGGCCGAACGCGGATTTCCAGTAGGCCTCCAGGCTGTCACGGCGAGCGTTGTAGGTGCCGGGATAGAGCACGTCGTTGCGCGCGGGTTTGTCCGGCAGCCGGCACTGGTAGCGCATCGGTTTGATCACGCGCTGGCCCTGTTCGGACACGATCACCGGGGCGTAGACCCCCGGAAAAATGCGGCTGTCGCGCGGCACCAGGCCGGCGCGCTGCAGATCGGCCAGGCGCGTCTGCGCGCGTTCGATCCGGTTGCCGGCCACGCGCACCTCGTTGCGTGCCTTCTGCGTGGGGCGTGCGGCCAACTGCTCCTCGGCCACGCGCAGGCGTGCGCCCTGCACGCGCACCTCCTCATCCAGTGCCTGCATTTCCTCGGCATGCCATTGCTGGATCCGGGCCACGATCTCCTGGCCCTGCGCGGTGCGGGCGCCGGCAAAGCCATCGTCCATTGCCTTGGGCGTTTTGGGGCGCTGCTTGCCGGCGTCGTGCGCGTAAAGCTGGGCGAACTCGTCCAGCGACATCATGGCGCCGTACTCACGGACCAGCTTGGTGTAGTCGGCGCGGATCTGGGCGGAATAGCACATGGCGGGGACGGCAGCGCGCAGGGAGGGCGGAGGGGACAGGATAGGCCGATGGGTCGCAGATACTGCGAATCCGTTCGGGCATGCTGAGTGTCCATTCATTGCCGGATCCGCGTCATGTCGCTGCCTGCTGGTGTTCATTGCATCCCCCTGCCACCCAGCGTGGAGGAATACCGTGCCCTGCGCGTGCTGGCCGGGCTGAGCCCGAAAACCGCCGAGGCGGCGGCGCGTGGCCTGCCCAATACCGTCTTCGGTGTGAGCCTGCGCGAAGGAGACCGCCTGTTGGCGATGGGCCGGATCATCGGTGATGGCGGCTGCTTCCTGCAGGTGGTGGATATCGCCGTGGTCCCGGATCGCCAGGGGCAGGGCCTGGGCAAGGCCGTGATGGCCCAGCTCGATGCCTGGCTGCGCACGAATGCCATCGGCGCCTATGTGAGCCTGATCGCCGATGGGCAGGCGCATCGGCTGTATGCGCAGTTCGGTTTTACCTTGACCGCGCCGCGCTCGGTGGGGATGGCGAAGGTCGTAGCGTAGGGCCCATAAACAAACAGCCCCGACCGAAGTCAGGGCTGTTTGCTTGAAGCTGGCGTCCCCACGGGGATTCGAACCCCGGTCGCCACCGTGAAAGGGTGATGTCCTAGGCCTCTAGACGATGGGGACGCGTTAAACCGAATTTTGGCTTCCATCGGACGGCCTGTGTCCGGAGAAGTGGTGGAGCCAGGCGGGATCGAACCGCCGACCTCCTGCATGCCATGCAGGCGCTCTCCCAGCTGAGCTATGGCCCCACAGTTGTGCTGCGAGCCGCCTATCATAGCGGCGGATGTGCCGGATGGGAAGAGGCTCATGAAACAAAAAGCCCCGACCGAAGTCAGGGCTGTCTGTTTGAAGCTGGCGTCCCCACGGGGATTCGAACCCCGGTCGCCACCGTGAAAGGGTGATGTCCTAGGCCTCTAGACGATGGGGACGCGTTAAACCGAATTTTGGCTTCTATCGGACGGCCTGTGTCCGGAGAAGTGGTGGAGCCAGGCGGGATCGAACCGCCGACCTCCTGCATGCCATGCAGGCGCTCTCCCAGCTGAGCTATGGCCCCACGTTGTACCGCAAGCCGCTTAGTATATCTGCCTGTTCACGTTTGTGGAAGTCTTTTTGAGCACTTCCGGACAACGCAACCGCAGATGGCGGTGAACAAAAAGACCCGGCATGCCGGGCCTCGGTGTTCTTCTGATGAGTGGCGTCCCCACGGGGATTCGAACCCCGGTCGCCACCGTGAAAGGGTGATGTCCTAGGCCTCTAGACGATGGGGACGCATGAAACTCATCAAATTGTTCAGCACACCCGAACGGCCTAATGTCCGGAGTGGTGGAGCCAGGCGGGATCGAACCGCCGACCTCCTGCATGCCATGCAGGCGCTCTCCCAGCTGAGCTATGGCCCCACGATGCTGGAGGCGGAATTCTACGCGGCCGTGAAGCGTTCGCCAAGTCTTTTTTCTGAAATACCGAAGAAAGAATGCATGCGGAAAAAACCCACCACTGAAAACAAAAAGCCCCGACCGAAGTCAGGGCTGTCTGTTTGAAACTGGCGTCCCCACGGGGATTCGAACCCCGGTCGCCACCGTGAAAGGGTGATGTCCTAGGCCTCTAGACGATGGGGACGCACGAAAACTTCAAATTTTGTCACTGCAATCTGATCGGCCTAATGATCGGATTGGTGGAGCCAGGCGGGATCGAACCGCCGACCTCCTGCATGCCATGCAGGCGCTCTCCCAGCTGAGCTATGGCCCCACGTCGTGAGGAGCGAAATCATAGCGACGACGTTTTGGATTGGCAAGAAAAAAGTGAAGAAAATTTCGTCATTCGTTGCGACTCATCCGCCTGGCAGCCGCTGATGGCGCAGGCGCAACGCGTTGCTGATCACCGACACCGAACTCAGACTCATCGCCAGCGCCGCCAACATGGGCGACATCACGATGCCCAAGGGATACAGCACACCGGCCGCAACCGGAATGCCAAGTGCGTTGTAGAGAAACGCAAACCCCAGGTTCTGCCGCATGTTGCGCACGCTGGCGGTGGAGAGCTGGCGCGCACGCAGGATGCCGCGCAGGTCGCCTTTGACGAGGGTGACCTGCGCACTGGACATCGCCACGTCGGTGCCATTGCCCATCGCGATCCCGACATCGGCGCTTGCCAGCGCAGGCGCATCGTTGATGCCGTCACCGGCCATCGCGACCGTGCGACCCTGCGCCTGCAGCGTGCGGATCAGCGCGGCTTTGTCGGCGGGGCGCATTTCGCCATGCACCTCATCCAGGCCGAGTTCCCGCGCGACCGCTTCAGCGGTGTCGGTGCCATCGCCGGTGGCCATCACGATGCGCAGCCCATCGCGGTGCAGGTGCGTGATCGCTTCGGCGGTGGAGGCCTTGATTGGATCGGCGACGGCGAGCAGTCCACCGAGCTGTCCATCCACGGCCAGGTACATCACGCTTGCCGCGGTACTGCGCAGCTGCGCTGCACCTTCGCGCAACGCATCCAGGGCGATGCCGTGTTCGTCCATCAGTGCGGTATTGCCAAGCAGCAGCGCCTTGCCAGCGACCACGCCCTGCACACCCATGCCGGTCAGTGAGTCGAAGTCCGCCACGGCGGTCAACGTCATCCTGCGCGCCTTCGCTTCGGCAACGATCGCGGCGGCAAGCGGATGCTCGCTGCCCTGGTCCAGGCTGGCGGCCCACTGCAGGATCTGGTCCGCATGGAAGGGGGGCACGGCCTGCACATCGCGGAATGCGGGACGGCCTTCGGTCAGCGTGCCGGTCTTGTCCACCACCAGCGTATCGACCTGGCGCAGGGCTTCGATCGCTTCGGCATCACGGAACAGGACACCATGCTGCGCGGCACGGCCGGTGGCGACCATGATCGTCATCGGTGTGGCCAGGCCCAGCGCACACGGGCAGGCGATGATCAGCACCGCCACCGCGCTCAGCACCGCGTGCGTCCATGATGGCGCCGGGCCGAACAGGCCCCAGCCGAAGAATGTCAGTACCGCGACCGACAACACCGCCAGCACGAACCAGTACGCCACGGTGTCGGCCATGCGTTGCATCGGTGCCCGCGAGCGCTGTGCCTGCGCGACCAGCTGCACGATCTGCGCCAGCATGCTGTCATCGCCGAGCCGGTCGGCGCGCACCACCAGGCTGCCGGTGCCGTTGAGCGTCGCGCCGATCACGCTGTCGCCGACGGTCTTGCCCACCGGAACGGGTTCGCCGGTGAGCATCGATTCGTCGATCGAGGAGCGGCCCTCCATCACGGTGCCATCCACGGGCACTTTCTCACCCGGGCGCACGCGCACGCGGTCGCCGGGCTGGAGCGCTGCGATCTCCACGTCCTCTTCGTGGCCATCCTCGCGCAGCACGCGCGCGGTTTTCGGCGCCAGGCCGAGCAGGGACTTGATCGCGGCCGACGTCTTCGCCCGTGCACGCAACTCCATCAACTGGCCGAGCAGCGTGAGCGAGATGATCATCGCAGCCGCTTCGAAATAGACGCCGACATGTCCGTGCTGCTGGAACGACGGCGGGAACAGCCCGGGCGCAACGGTGGCCACCACGCTGTAGCCAAAGGCGGCCAGCACGCCGGTGCCGATCAGGGTCCACATGTTCGGGCTGCGGTTGCGGATCGACTGCGCCCAGCGCTGCAGGAAGGGCCAGCCGGCCCACAGCACGACCGGCGTGGCCAGTGCCAGCTCGATCCACACCCGCAGATCCGGTGAGAGCCCGTGCAGTACCGGCGTCATCGCCAGCATCGCCAGGGCCATCGTTGCCACGCTCAGCGGCAGGCTCCACCAGAAGCGCCGCCGGAAATCGGTCAGCTCGGGGTTTTCCTCATCCTCAAGGCTGGGCATCGCCGGTTCCAGCGCCATGCCGCACAGAGGACAGTTGCCGGGACCGTCCTGCACGATCTCCGGGTGCATCGGGCAGGTGTACCGCGTGCCGGCGGGGGCTGGTTTGACGACGCCGGCAGGTGCGGCCAGATAGCGTTGCGGGTCGGCAATGAACCTGCGTCGGCAGCCATCGCTGCAGAACGCGTAGTCGTTGCCGTCATGGCGGGCATGGTGGGGCGTGGTGGCCGGGTCGACCATCATCCCGCAGACAGGATCCGTGACGGTGCCGGCATCGGTCGCCGTGGCGCCGGGGTGATCGTGGGCGTGCGTCATTTGCGGATGTCCGTCAACGCCGACAGGATCGGGCACTGCGCGTTGTCGCCGTGCCCGGGGCAGGCCTCGACCAGGTGCTTGAGCGCCCGGTGCATACGCTGCAGCTCGTTGATGCGCTGTTCGATACCGGCGAGTTTGTTCACTGCACTGTCGCGGATCTGTGCCATGTCCTGGCCGCGCTGATCGCTGAAGCCGAGCAGGTCGGCGACTTCATCCAGGCTGAAACCCAACGCCTTGGCGCGGCGGATGAACTGCAGCCGGGTCAGGTCGGCCTCGCTGAAGACGCGGTAGCCGCCGGCGCTGCGGCGAGCGGTGGGCAGCAGCTGCTGCCGCTCGTAGTAGCGCACCGTATCGATGGGCACGCCTGCCTGGCGCGCGAGCTGTCCAATGTTCATGAGCACCTCGTGGATGACCCGGTCATTGTGGACCCTGGAGTCTGGTCAAGGGTCAAGCCTTGCTGGAACCCAAATGAAGATTCATCGCGCGTGAAATTTGCAATTAGTTGCATGGTCGTCCTCGCGGGACGCCCGTAGCCTCAGGCCATCTTATGTACAGACCTGTTCTGCCCGGCCCCGTGTCGGCAGGCATTGTTCAAGGAGAATGGCCATGGACGCACCCCGCAATACGCTGCAGCCGGACCGCCGGCCGGACGCGCCGACCCTGATGGAAGTGGCGGTCGTTGAATTCCCCGGCAGCCTGCGCGCCGCCGCACCGGTGCTGTCCGAACTTGCCCAGCGCTGCAACCGCACAGTGGCCGCGGGGCGCCGCACCGGCGCACGGATGCTGGTGACGCGATGGACGATGTCCAGCCGGGGCATGCAGCGCGTTGCTGGCGCCGAACTGTTCGGCGATGCACTGCCGGCGATCATCGTCATCCCCGGCAGCGAATCGAGCTGGTCCATGGCACCGCCGGATGAACGCCTGCTGGCGTGGCTGCGCGAATGCCACGATGGCTGCAGCCTGCTCGCGGCCTGCGACGAGGGTGGCCTGCTGCTGGCCGCGGCGGGCATCCTGGCCGGCCGCCCGGTCAGCGTGCCCGATCCGGCCCGTTGCCAGGCGCTGCGCACGATGGTGCCCAGCTGGCAGCCGTGTGAACGGACCTTGGTCGACGATGGCGATCTGCTGACCGCCGCCGGACCGGACGCATGGAAGTATCTGAGCCTGCGCCTGATCGCACGGGTCTATGGGCAGAGTGTGATGAATACCGTCATCCAGCAGTTGCAGCTGATGATTCCACGCACGGAACTGGATGATCTGGAACGCTTCAGCCCCAACTTCGCCCACGGCGATCGCAGCATCCTCAAAGCACAGCGCTGGCTGCATGGCATCGCTGCCCGGGGTGTGGGGCTCGACGACATCTGCGTGCAGGCCGGGCTGGAACCGCGCACGCTGCAGCGTCGGTTCCTGAAAGCCACCGGGATGCGCCCGATCGAGTATTGCCAGCGCCTGCGCATCGCCAAGGCGCAGCTGCTGCTGCAGGCCGGCGGCGTCGTGGACCAGGTTGCATGGGCAGTGGGGTACTCGGACCAGAGCGCGTTCCGCCGGCTGTTCCTGCGTATTGTCGGGCTGACTCCGGCACGTTATCGCCGCCAGCTCGCTGCCCAGCAGCGTGAGCGGGCGCACTCACGCCCGGTCGCCCGGGTGCTTGAATCGATTCGTCCGGCTGCCTGAATCGCACGACTGTCGCGTGCTTGATCCCCTGTCGGCTTGCTGGGACCATGCCGGCGGGCCCGATGCAACAGCCGTCGCCGCGTGGAAGATCACGGGCGGCGGCGGAGAAAAGCAATGATCAGCAGTGTAGGCCCGGTACCGCTTGCGGTCGTATGGGTGTTGGTGGGTCTGGCCATCGCGATGCTGGTGGCCAGTGTGGTGCGTGCTCCCGCCATCGAAGGCGTGCCGCGTCCGCGGTCGCTGGTGGTAGACATGCTGCTGCTGGGGCTGTTGGCCGGACGTGCGGCGTTCGTGATCTGGCACCTGGGCGACTATGCGCAGGATCCCTGGGGCGTACTGCGCATTGGCGATGGCGGCTTCCTGGTGTGGCCGGCGATGGTGGCGGGGCTGGGATGGGGCGCCTGGCGCCTGCGCCGCTGGCCGTCGCTGCGGCGGCCGGTCGTGGCCGCCGCCCTGGCCGGCGTGCTGAGCTGGGCGGTACTGTCGGCGGGTGCTGGCTGGCTGCAGCAATCGCGGGTAACGCTGCCGGCGATCAGCCTGACTTCGCTGCAGGGTGAGTCGATCGCATTGGCCGATACGCAGGGCACCCCGGTGGTGGTCAATCTCTGGGCGAGCTGGTGTGGCCCCTGCCGGCGCGAGATGCCGGTGCTGGCTCGCGCGCAGCAGCGCCACCCGGACATCCGCTTCCTGTTCGTCAACCAGGGTGAAACCCGCGAAGAGGTCGAGGGTTTCATCGCCGCCGAGCAGCTGACGCTGGACAACGTGCTGCTTGACGAGGCTGCGCTCACCGCCGAGCGGCTGCAGGTGCACGCCTATCCGACTACCCTGTTCTTCGATGGCCAGGGTCGGCTGCAGCAGATCCATCTGGGCGAACTCAGTGCCGCCGGCCTGCAATCCAAGCTCGACAGCCTGTAAGGGTGGTCGCGTTGTCATGTTCCTTGAATCCAGGAGTCACCATGAAGTTGAAGTCCTCGCGCCCATTGGGCACCGTGCTGGCGGTCTCGCTGTTGATGGCCCTGGCCGGGTGCAGCCAGGCGCAGACGCCCAGCGCCGCTGATGCCGCGCCGGCCAAGGGCGGTGCCGATCGCCCGGCGGTGCTGAAAGGCATCGAGAAGCACGGCTTCGAGGTGATCGGCGAGTTCGACGCGCCCGGTGGCCTGCGCGGCTTTGCCGGCGTGGTCGGTGGGCAGCAGCCCGCGGCGGCCTACGTCACCGCGGACGGAAAACACGTCGTGGTCGGCAGCCTGTTCGATGCCAACGGCGAGGATGTGGGGGCGGCACCATTGGAAAAGCTGGTGGCCAAGCCGATGTCCGAGCGCAGCTGGAAGAAGCTGGATGAAAGCGCGTGGGTCCGTGACGGCCGCGCCGATGCGCCGCGCGTGGTCTACACCTTCAGCGATGCGAACTGCCCGTATTGCCATCGTTTCTGGGAAGCGGCGCGGCCGTGGGTTGACGCCGGCAAGGTGCAGCTGCGCCACGTGATGGTCGGCGTGATCCGTGAGGACAGTCCGGCCAAGGCGGCCGCGATCCTCACCGCGCCCAACCCCAGCGCCGCGCTGCTGGAGAACGAACGGCTGTTCGATCGCGGCGGGATCAAGCCGGCGGCTTCGCTGACCGCCGAGGTCGCCAACAAGCTCGATGCCAATCAGGTACTGATGATCGAGCTGGGCTTCCAGGGTACGCCGGGTATTCTGTTCAAGGATGCCCAAGGCATGGTGCAGCGCCGTTCCGGCATGCCCCAGGGCGATGACATGACCGTGGTGCTCGGCCCGCGCTGAGCCGAACCGGGTATCACTGCACACCGCGCCGGGCTCTGCCCGGCGCGCTTGGTTTGGGCGTCGTGCGGCCTGGCCCGGATGCGTTGACGCATTCGGCTTGATTTGGATCAAGGCTGAAAACGGGGCGGTCGCTAAGCTGCCCCGATGCGCTATTTCATGGATTGCCCCACACGCACCGGACGCGCGACTGCCCAGTCAGAAAACTGCCTGACAACATTCACGGCGTTCTCACTTTGCGATTGTTACTCAGGGCGCTGGCTGACACGCACATGCGTGGCTGTCATCAGGGATGAGGGGATCCCGTGCGAGCGTACCCACGCACGCGATGCGTCCGCCGGCTTGACCGCCACCGGACCACGCGCAGGCGGAGGTCGCGCGCATTGCAGTGCCGGGCTGCGTGCCGGTTGCCTGCAGCGTCATGGACGCCTGCCGGAATCGACACGTGGAACTGTGTACGGTTCAAGGAGGACGTGATGCGTTTGTCTGTATTGACGGTCGCATGCGCGGCAGCACTCGCTGCGGCGCCGGTGTACGCGCAGGATTCGGCCGCCGCGTTGCGGCAGGATATCCAGACGCTGCGGCAGACGCTGGAGCAGATGGAGAAACGACTGCAGGCGATCGAATCCGGGCAGCCTCCACCTGCCTCGCCGGCCATCGCGGCGGCGACTGCCTCCGGTACGGGCGTCACGCCCGCCCCCTTGCCAGCGCCCCTGACGGCCCAGGCCCAGGTGCCGGGCATGGGCCAGGCGATTCTGCCGCAACGCGATTCCGTTGCCGATCCCTCCAGCGCCGCCTCCCGCCCGGACAGCGCCGCCGGGCCGACCGATCCCGAGCTGAAAGGCTTCTTCGCGATCCCCAATACCGATACCCTGATCCGCATCGGCGGCTACGCCAAGCTCGACGCGATCGCCGATTCGCGCGCAGCCGGTGACCAGGAACAGTTCGTCACCTCGTCGATTCCGGTCGGCAGTGCGCACCGGGATGTATCCAATTTCACGCTGCATGCCAAGCAGACCCGCTTCAGCTTCGAAGCGCGGCGCCCGACCACGCATGGCAACCTGCGCTTCTATCTGGAAAACGACTTCTTCGGCAGCAGCGACAGTTATCAGTTCCGCCTGCGCCACGCCTACGGGCAACTGGGCAATACCTACGCCGGTTATGGCTATTCCACGTTCATGGATGCCGACAGCCTGCCCGACACCCTGGATTTCGCCGGGCCGGGTGGGGCGGGGTACCTGCTCGTGGCCGGCATCCACCACAGCTTCGCAATGGGCAAGGGGAACACTCTAACCGTGGCGGCCGAGGATCCGGATACCCAGTTGAGCAACCCCGCCGAGGGGATCATGCCGGTGGACCAGCTGCCGGACGTCACCGTAACCGCGCGCATGGAGCGTGACTGGGGCCATCTGCAGCTGGGTGCGGTCGCACGCAGCCTCGGGTACGACGGTGATGCCGGCGATGGCCGGCGCTTTGCGGGTGGCCTGCAGCTCAGCGGCTCGGCCGCGGTGGGCGAACAGGACCTGCTGTTGTTCGGCATGCTCGGCGGCAAGGGCCTGGCCCGTTATACGGCCGACCTGACCGGTTCGGGCATGGACGCGGTGGTGAGCGCAGACGGGCGGCTGCAGGCGTTGTCGCTGTATGGCGGCTTCGTTGGTTACACCCATTACTGGTCGCCGCTGTGGCGCTCGAACCTGATCTACGGCCAGCTCACCAGTGGACGCAACGATGCGCTGGCCGCCGATGCGTTCCGCCAGAGCCGCTACGGCGTCTTCAACCTGCTCTGGAGCCCGGCCCCGTCCTGGACGATGGGCATGGAGCTGCTCTACGGGCAGCTGGAACAGCAGAGTGGACAACGCGGCGACACGATGCGGCTGCAGGGCAGCCTGCAATACAACTTCATCAAGTAACTCCCAACGCCCGGCATGACCGGGTCCCTGCCTGGCAAAGGAGCAAGCGTCATGGCAAAAGCGAAGAAAATCGGGGTGGTCGGTGCCACCTTCCTGGTGGCCGGCAACATGATGGGGTCGGGGGTGTTCCTGTTGCCCTCCAGCCTGGCCAAGATCGGCACGGCCTCGATCTGGGGTTGGCTGATCACCACCGCCGGCGCGCTGCTGCTGGCCTTCGTGTTTGCCAAGCTCGGCAAGCTGGCGCCCAAGGCCGGTGGTCCCTATGCCTACGCCAGGGACTGGTTCGGCCCTTACATGGGTTTCCAGACCAACACCATCTACTGGTTCGCCAACTGGATCGGCAACGTTGCCATCCCGATCGCGGCAGTCGGCTACTTCAGCTACTTCTTCCCGATCCTGTCCGAGCCGTTGCCGCGCTGCATCGCGGTGCTGGCGCTGGTCTGGGCGTTGAGCTTCGCCAACGTGATCGGCCCCTCGTTCGTGAGCAAGCTGCAGACGGTGACCACCAGCTTTGCGCTGGTGCCGATCCTGGGCATCGCGATCTTCGGCTGGTTCTTCTTCGACCCGACCATCTTCAAGGGCGCCTACAACGTTTCCGGGGAGTCCAACTTCGGCGCGATCTCCAGTGCCGCCGCGTTGACCCTGTGGGCCTTCATCGGCGTGGAATCGGCCTCGGTGACCGCCGGCGTGGTCGAAAACCCGGAGAAGAACGTGGCCCGCGCGACGCTGGGTGGCGTGTTCCTGGCTGCGATCGCCTACATCGCCAGCTCCTCGGTGATCATGGGCATGGTGCCCAATGGCGACCTGCAGGTTTCCGATGCGCCGTTTGCGCTGGCCGCGGCCAATGCGGTGGGTGGCTGGGGCGGGGCGCTGGTGAGCCTGTGCGCCTTCGTGGGCGCGGCCGGCTCGCTCGGTGGCTGGATCCTGCTGACCGCGCAGAGTGCCAAGGCGGCCTCCGATGACGGCCTGTTCCCGAGCATCTTCAGCAAGACCAACAAGGACGACGTGCCGGTCAAGGGCGTGCTGATCGTGGCGGTGCTGATGACCCTGGCGGTGCTGGTCACCTCCACCTCCAAGACCGCCTCGGCCCAGTTCGATGTGATCACCTCGGCGGCGGTGGTGCTGACCCTGCTGCCGTACATCTACTCCTGCGTGGCCTGCTACTTCGTGGTCGAGCGCTCGCACACGCTGGTGCACACCGGCGCGTTCTGGCTGCTGACCAGCGTTACCGTCGTGTACTGCCTGTGGGCGATCTTCGGGTCGGCCGGCAACATCGTGCAGTACGCCTTCCTGTTCGTGCTGTTCATCACGGTGTTCTACCCGTTCTTCAGCGAGGAGCGCCGCCGCCAGCGCGGCCAGCTGCCCGCGCTCGACGCCGCCGTCCGCACGACGCTTTCGTGATATTGCCCCAGGAGAATCCCTGTGTACTTCAAGTCCCTTGATTACCCGATCATCGTCATCGACGACGACTACGAATCCCCGCGCATCGGCGGCATCCTGATCCGTGCGCTGGTGGACGAGCTGCGCAAGAATGACCAGCGCGTGCTGTGCGGCCTGACCCTGGCCGATGCCCAGGCCGGCGCGCGCACCTACGTGGCCGCCTCGGCGGTGCTGATCTCCATCGACGGCACCGAGGAGAACCCGGAGCAGTTCCAGCGCCTGCTGGGCTTCCTGCGCGAGCAGACCGCACGCCGCGCCAACCTGCCGGTGTTCCTGTACGGCGAGCGCCGCACCATCGAGAAGGTGCCGAGCAAACTGCTCAAGTTCGTGCACGGCTACATCTTCCTGTTCGAAGACACCAAGAGCTTCATCTCGCGGCAGGTGATGCGGGCGGCCGAAGACTACATGGCCAATCTGCTGCCGCCGTTCTTCAAGGCGCTGATCCACCACACCGCCGAGTCCAATTACTCCTGGCACACGCCTGGCCATGCCGGCGGCGTGGCGTTCACCAAATCACCGGTCGGCCGTGCGTTCCACCAGTTCTACGGCGAGAACACGCTGCGCAGCGACCTGTCGATCTCGGTGCCGGAGCTGGGCTCGCTGCTCGACCACACCGGCCCGATCAAGGAGGCCGAGAACGAGGCGGCGCGCAACTTCGGCGCCGACCACACCTTCTTCGTCACCAATGGCACCTCGACCGCCAACAAGATCGTCTGGCACGGGACCGTGGGGCGGGGCGACGTGGTCTTTGTCGACCGCAACTGCCACAAGTCGCTGCTGCACGCGCTGATCATGACCGGCGGCGTCCCGGTGTACTTCACCCCCAGCCGCAACGCGCACGGCATCATCGGCCCGATCAGCCTGGACCAGTTCACGCCCGAGTCGCTGCAGCAGGCCATCGCCGCCAACCCGCTGGCCAGCAAGGCCTACAAGGCCGGCTCCAAGCCGCGCATCGCGGTGGTCACCAATTCAACCTATGACGGGCTGTGCTACAACGCCGAAAAGATCGCCGAGGAAATCGGCAGCGCGGTCGATTTCCTACATTTCGACGAGGCCTGGTATGCCTATGCCGCGTTCCATCCGTTCTATGAGAACCATTACGGCATGGCCAAGGGCAAGCCGCGCGAGCAGGATGCGATCATCTTCACCACGCACTCCACGCACAAGCTGCTGGCCGCCTTCTCGCAGGCCTCGATGATCCACGTGCGCAACGCCGCGACCCAGGCGCTGGATGCCGAACGCTTCAACGAAGCCTTCATGATGCACACCACCACCAGCCCGCATTACGGCGTGATCGCCGCGTGCGATGTGGCCTCCAAGATGATGGAGGGCGCCGCGGGCGAGTCGCTGGTGCAGGAGATGCACGACGAGGCGATTGCCTTCCGCCGCGCGATGCTGCATGTGCGCGAGGATCTGGGCCGCGACGACTGGTGGTTCAGCGTGTGGCAGCCGGACAAGCTGGAGCGTTCGCTGGCCAAGGGCGATGCGCCGGCCCCGATGGTGGCCAAGCGCAGCGAGTGGTACCTGCAGCCGGACGCGCACTGGCATGGCTTCGATGGCCTGGTGGACGACTACGTGCTGATCGACCCGATCAAGGTGACCCTGCTCACGCCGGGGCTCTCGATGGATGGCGAGATGGGCCAGCGCGGCATTCCGGCCGCAGTGCTGAGCAAGTTCCTGTGGACCCGCGGCATCACGGTGGAGAAGACCAACCTGTACTCGGTGCTGTTCCTGTTCTCGATGGGCATCACCAAGGGTAAATGGAGCACCCTGGTCACCGAGCTGATGGCCTTCAAGGAGCTCTACGACAGCAATGCGCCGCTGACCCGCGCACTGCCGCAGCTGGCGGCCGAGTTCCCGATCGCCTACGCCGGGTGGGGCCTGCGTGACCTCTGCGATGCGCTGCATGCCTTCAACGGCGAGTTCGGCGTGGCCGAAGTGATGCGCGCCATGTACGTGGATCTGCCCGAGCCGGTGATGACGCCCGCCGAAGCCTATGACCATCTGGTCCGCGGCCAGATCGAACGGGTCGACATCGAACAGATCAGCGGCCGCATCGCCGGCACCATGCTGGTGCCGTATCCGCCGGGCATCCCGACCATCATGCCGGGCGAGCGATTCGGCGCCAGCGATGAGCCGATCATCCAGTCGCTGCGGATCGCCCGTGAGCAGAACGCGCGCTTCCCGGGCTTCGAGTCGGATGTGCACGGGCTTATCATCGACACCGACGGCGATGCGCCGAGCTACAAGGTGGAGGTGCTGAAGGTCTGACGCCTGCGCGCAGGACCCTCGGCCAGCGATGGATACAGCACGCGAGCAGCGGGTCCTCAAATTCTCCATCGGGGTGACGATGGCGGTCAGCGCCATCGGCTTCATCGGTGGCCTGCTGGTGGGATCGCAGGCCATCCTGTTCGATGGCGTCTACAGCCTGGTGGACGTGGCACTGACCCTGGTGGCGCTGTCGGTACTGCGGCTGGTGGCGCGGGAAGAGAGCCCGCGCTTCCAGTATGGCTACTGGCACCTGGAGCCGATGGTGGAGGCGCTTGGCGGGGCGATCCTGTCGCTGGCCTGCATCTATGCGCTGGCCAACTCGGTGATCGGGCTGACCACGGGCGGGCATGAGGTCAAGGCCGGGCCTGCGCTGCTGTGGGCGGCCCTGCTGTGCGTGAGCAACCTGGCGATGGCGGCCTTCGTGCGCACCCGCGCGATGCAGCTGCACTCGGCGCTGCTGTGGCTGGACGTGCGGGCCTGGCTGCTCAGCGGCATGATGAGCCTGGCGGTGGTGCTGGCGTTTGCGATCGCGCTGTTGCTGCGCGATGGCGAGCATGCGCACTGGATACCCTATCTGGATCCGCTGGTGCTGGCCGCGATCAGCGTGGCGGTACTACCCGTACCGTTGCGCAGTGCATGGAAGGCCATGCGCGAAGTGCTGCAGGTGGCGCCTGATACGCTGCATGCGCGCGTGCAGGCGGTGATGAAGGACTTCGTCGCCGAGCACGGCTATCTGGATTTCACCAGCCACGTGGCCAAGATGGGCCGCATGCGATTCGTGGAGATCCACATCCTCACCCACCCGGAGACGGTGATCGGCAACATCGGCAATGTGGACCGGCTGCGTGATGAGATCGCCGAGCGCCTGGATGCGCGCGGCAGTGAGTTCTGGTTGACCATCGATTTCACCGCCGATCCGGCCTGGACCTGATCGATCCCTGACCGCGCACACACGACCGCCCAGCATCGCAGTGGCGCGAAGACGGCCGGTGACGACCCCTGGGCGGGCCTGCACAGCACTATACGAAACGTATATGATGTGTATATACCGTATGAGAGGGGTTGCCAATGGGCATCGTGAACATCGACGACGAACTGCACGACAACCTGCGCCGCGCCAGCGGCGTCTCGGGCCGCTCGATCAATGCCCAGGCCGGTTTCTGGATCAAGATCGGCATGCTGTGCGAAATGAATCCCGGCTCGACCTACCAGGAGATCGTCAACCGTGAACTGCGTGCTGCAGGGGTTGAACCCGGCGCACTGCGGGTGGCCGAAGCATGATCAAGACCGCTGAAGAACAGGCCTTGATGCGCACCTCCGGGCGCCTGCTGGCCCAGGTGTTCGAAGCGCTGGACACGCTGCCGCTGGAAGGCATGAGCACGCTGCAGGTGAACGACTGGGTCGAGCGCTTCATCGTCGATGAGCTGCAGGCGCGCCCGGCGAGCAAGGGCCAGTATGGCTTCGCCTACGTGCTCAATTCGTCCATCGACAACGTGGTCTGCCATGGAGTGCCCTCGGCCGATGCCATCCTGCGCAGCGGGAGCATCGTCAATCTCGACATCACGCTGGAAAAGGGGGGTACATCGCCGATTCCAGCAAGACCTATCTGATCGGTGAGGTCGATTACGCGGCCAAGCGGCTGGTGCGGGTGACCCGCGAGGCGATGTGGAAGGGGATCGGGGTGGTGCGCCCGGGTGCGACGCTGGGCGACATCGGTTTCGCGATCCAGCAGCATGCCAAGGCGCACGGCTACAGCGTGGTGCGCGAATTCTGCGGCCATGGCATCGGCCAGCAGATGCACGAAGAGCCGCAGGTGCTGCATTACGGGCGCCGCGGCGACGGGCTGGAGCTGGAAGAGGGCATGACCTTCACCATCGAGCCGATGATCAACCAGGGCCGTGCCGCCATCGACATGAGCGACGACGGCTGGACCGTGACCACCCGTGACGGCAAGCTCTCGGCGCAGGCCGAGCACACCGTGCTGGTGACCGCCGACGGGGTGGAGGTGCTGACCCTGCGCACGGGCGAGCGGATGCCCGACTGAGGCGGGCCGCCGGGCCATGCCCGGCAGCTTCATTCGCTGCGTGTGGACACCAGCTTGAGAAACGCCTCGTTCTGATAGCGGCTCATGCGCAGCTGCTGGCCGGTGTCCATGGTCACGACGTGGTGGCCGTTGAACCACGGATGGATCGCCTTGACCCGGCGCACATTGACGATCGCCGAGCGGTGCACGCGGGCGAAGTGCCGCGGGTCCAGCCGGGCAGCGAGGGTGGCCATGGTCTCGCGCAGCTCATGCACGCGGTCGACCAGGTGGATCTCGACCGTGTTGCGCGCGGCCTTGATCCAGACGATGTCATCCACTGCCACCAGTACCACATGCTCCTCCACGCGCACCGGGATGCGCTGCAGGTACGCGTCACGTTGCCGCAATGCGTCCAGCGCCTGCAGGATCTGCGTCGAGGCCTGCGCGCCCACCCCGCGGACCGCCGACAGCCGCGCCTTGGCCCGCTGCAGGGTGGCGGCGAAGCGCTCCCGGCTGAACGGTTTGATCAGATAGTCCACGGCATTGGCTTCGAAGGCCTTCACGGCGTACTGCTCGTAGGCGGTGACGAACACGGTGGCCGGCATCCGCTCGGCACCGATGGTGGCAACCACGTCCAGGCCGGTGATCGCGGGCATCTGGATGTCCAGGAAGACCAGGTCCGGGGATTGGTTGCGGATGGCGTTGACCGCCGATACGCCATCGCCGCATTCACCGACGATCTCAAGCTCAGGATCATCGCGCAGCAACCGGATGACCGCATGCCGCGCGATCGGCTCATCATCGACCACGAGAACGGTGAGGCTCATGCCGGCGCAGTGCCCGGGAAGAATTCCGGTGCATCGTCGGCGCTCTCCAGTTCCCGGAACGGAACGCGGATGCGGCACACCACACCTCCCGGCCACATCATGTCCAGCCTCACCTCGGCGGCATCGCCGTACAGTTCCATCAGACGCAGGCGTGTGTTGGACATGCCGATGCCATGTCCGGCCGATGCGGCCGGCTCGACCGACAGAGTGCTGTTGCGGTTGCGCACCTCGATGCACAGCGCATCGCCGTCGCGCCGGGCCTCGATCTCGATGGTGTCGTTACCCACGCGCTGGCCGATGCCATGGCGCAGGGCATTCTCCACCAACGGCTGCAGGATCAGGCTGGGCACCGCGCAGTCCAGCGTCTCCGGGCCGATGTAGGTGCGGGTGGTCAGCCGGTCCTTGAATCGGGTGCGCTGGATGCCCAGGTACAGCTCGATCAGGTCCAGCTCCTGGCGCAGGCTGATTTCCTGGCCGTCGTAGTCCTCCAGGAACGCGCGCAGCAGCTCGCTCAGGCGCAGCAGCATGTCCTCGGCCGAAACCTTGTCCTCGTCCAGCAGGGTAATGATCGCGTGCAGCGTGTTGAACAGGAAGTGCGGCTGCAGCTGCGATTTCAGCGAGCGCAACCGCGACTGCGCCAGTTCGGTGGCCAACTGGCTGGCTTCCAGTTCACGGCGCGCTTTCTCGGCGTGGAAGTGAAGGGCCTGCTGGATCGCGAACAGGGTCCAGTAGGTCAGCAGCCCGATGGCGAAGTGCTGCTCCAGGAAGTAGCCAAGCTGCTCGAAGAAACCGCTGGGCTCGAACAAGGTAGAGACCAGCGCGCCCACGATCATTGCGATGAACGTCATGCCGACGCTGGCCACCCCCTGTGCGCCGAGCCCGTGCAGGCGCCCGCTGCCGCGTACCGGAAAGCGCTCGGCGAGGCGGAAGACCGTGGGCGACAGGGCAGCCCAGGTGTACCACTGGATCAGCGACCAGCGCAGGAGATCCCAGAGAGGTTGTTGGCTGTTCGGCAGGCCGGCGTTGATCGAGGTCTGCAGGGCGAACACCACGGCCACCACCGTCCACAGGGCGAGGTAGCGGGACAAGCGGATCCGGGTGCTGCCGAGGCGAATGTACATGGTCGATTCCGGGCCAGGCGTTTCTGGCGACGCTCATCTTAGGCAGGCGGCGGGAGCGCGGGAAGCGCCATGACGGCCCATTACGATTGGCCTGGTCGTGGCGACGATTCGTCCCGGATCGGTTGGCGGCCAGAGCGCGCGAGCGTGTGATGCAAGGGTCCATCACCCGCCTGGAGACGCTGCCATGACGTTGATCCGCCCCTTCCTGACCGTTTCGCTGATGCTCGCCGGTACCGCGCACGGCGCGGAGGTACGCTACCTCGGCCTGCTCAACCGGGCCCATGACAGTGTCGTGGCCCTGGACGTCGCGCCTGCCGGGACCGAGGCCTTCGTTCCGCGGTCGATCGACGCCCTGCCGGGTGGGGGCGCCGGCACTACGGTCCGCCTCGCCGACGAAGGCTGCCGGTTCGATCTTCGTGTCGCGTTCCGCAACGGTCGACGGGTGGTCTACCGCGATGTGGATGTCTGCAGGGGCGACACACTGGTCATCGCACCGCTGAAGAAGACACCGGGTGATCGTGCGGTCGCGCAGGAACCACGGACGCCACCGCGTGGCCGATAGCAGGGGGCGCGGCGAGTGCCATCAGCCGCCCGCGCTTACGGACGCATGGGCGGCATGTGCTGCTCCACCAGCGTCGCGACCCAGTCGATGAACACCCGCAGCTTGGCACTGACATGCCGGTTCGGGGGGAACGCCAGGTGCAGCGGCATCACCTCGATGCGCCACTCCGGGAACAGCCGTACCAGCTCGCCCGCGGCCACATGGGGGGCGGCCATGTAGTCGGGGAGCCACAGCGCGCCCAGGCCCGCCACGCCCGCAGCGAGATACGCATTGCCATCATCGAGCGCGAGCAGGTGGTGTCCCTTCACGATGACCTGTTCTTCGCCGCGCTGGAGGGTGTAAGGCAGAACCGTGCCACTGCGCGAGCGCAGGTAGCCGACCACGCGATGCGGGGTCCGCTCCAGGTCCCGCGGATGCGCGGGGATGCCCGCTTGCTGCAGGTAGGCGGGCGAGGCGTGGATGCCGGCTGGCAGATCGCCGATATGGCGCGCGACCAGCGATTGATCCGTGATCCGTCCACCCCGGATCACGCAGTCCACGTTTTCATCGATCAGGTCGACGTGGCGATCGCTGACGCCCAGATCGAGCTGGATCTCCGGATAACGGGCAAGGAAGTCGGGCAGGGCCGGCACCAGCACCAGCCGCGCGAATGGGGCGGGCACGTCCACCCGCAGGCGCCCGCGAGGCGCCGCCGCCGCGGTCGACAGGCTGGTTTCAGCGTCGTCGATGTCGGCCAGCAGGCGGATCACCCGCGCGTAATAGGCCGCGCCATCGGCGGTGACATTCACCTGCCGGGTGGTGCGGTTCAGCAGGCGCACCCGCAGCCGCGCTTCCAGTTGCTGCACCAGTTGCGTGACCGTGGTGCGGCTCATGTGCAGTGTCTCGGCCGCCTTGGTGAAGCTGCCCGTTTCCACGACCCGGGCAAAGGCCTGCATCGCATCGAACCGGTCCATCTGCTTTCCACGGGGAGGATGATTGTTTGGATTCTACAAATAATGTTGGGCAGCAGACCGCGTTTATCCGGTGCCCCTGCCGGTCTACCGTGGCCTTTCATTCTTGATGGGCCGGTATCGGCCCAAGGCAGAGGTGGTTCATGGCAACACGTGACGTCGTTTTCCCGCCGGGCCGCCAGGCGCTGTACGAGCGCAACCGCTATTCGCCGGCCGTACGCTCCAATGGCTTCCTGTTCGTGTCCGGCCAGGTCGGCAGCCGCGAGGATGGCTCGCCCGAACCCGACCTCGAGGCCCAGGTGCGGCGCGCGTTCGAGAACCTCAACGCCGTGCTCGGCGCCGCAGGTTGCACGTTCGAGGATGTGGTGGACGTCACCGTGTTCCTGGTCAATCCCGAAAAGATCTTCGAACGGGTCTGGGCGATCGTGCCCGATTACTGGGGCGAGGCGCCGTACCCGACGCTGACCGGCATCGGGGTGACCTGGTTGTACGGATTCGACGTGGAGATCAAGGTGATCGCAAAGCTGCCTTAGCACGCCTTCACGCGGTGACGGCTGCGCGTTGCCGATAGTGGGCCGTCATCCTGCTTCCTGTCGCGGATCCACATGCCCCTGATTCCCGAGCGCGTCCAGCGCTGGCCCCGGCCGTGGCGCGTGGCGTTGCTCTCTCTGCTGGCGCTGTATGCGCTGTACCTGCTGGCGGGCAACGTATTCCTCAACACGCCGCTGTTCGATGCGGTGACCAACCGCAAACCTGAAAAATTCACGATGCAGACCGGCCCGGCGGTGACCTTGATGCCGGGGCAGGCCGTGGTCTGGAACATCCGCATGCGCGGCCAGGCCAATCGTACCCAGTACGTGTTCCGTGCCGATCGGGCCAGTGCGTGGATCGACCTGCCGGCGCTGTTGCGCAAGGAAGTGCGTATTCCGCGGATCGACGCGACGGGCGTGGAAGCGGAGGTCGAGCGGGTCGAGAACGCCATTCCACCGCCGCCGCGCGGCGACCGTGGCTGGACCCTGCGTTTCGATGCGATCCACAGTGACACGATCCGTAGTGGGCGCTTCGGCAAGCTGCTGATCGTCGGCCAGGGGCACGGGAATGTCGGGTTCCTCAAGCAGCTCAAAGGCGGGCCTTCGGAGCTGTTCGACTCCACCGCCGGCTTCGATGACGCCCAGGTCAGCTTCGATGGCGTGAACGTGCTGGACGATGCCCATATCGCGGCACGGTTCCACTTCCCGCGGCATTACCGTGACGACGCGCCGGGCCTGCAGAAGCTCGGGATCACCTGGGCGCAGCTGCAGATCGACGCGCGCAGCCAGGGGCTGCGCATCGACACCGGCGGCCCGCACGTCAAGGTCGGCAGCGCGGTCTCCAATGCGCGCCTCACTGCCGATGTGACGTTGGAGCAGGGGGCGCTGCGTCCCGGTAGCCGTCTGGTCTGGCGGCTGCCATTGCACGCCGGCGTACACGCAGATGACCGCGGCCTGCTGTCGCTGCAGCTGGACGTGGCGCAGGACATGCGGGTGCAGGCGCGGCTGCCGCGTGACCCGGAGACGGGCAGTGAGCTCAACGCCGATCTCCGCGTGACCGGCCGGAAGATTCCGTTCCAGGCGCCTGCCGAGCTGCTGCCGCGGTTGTCCGGCAAGGTCCAGGGCGCATGGCAGTTCCAGTCGCTGAACTGGATCAGCGATCTGTTCGTGAAAAAGCCGTGGTTCCATCTCGACGGTGGCGGTCTGCTCAAGGCAGACGTCATCCTTGCCGACGGCGAGCTCGCACCGGGCAGCACAGTGGATATTCCGCAGGTGGCGGCGGTGGCCGAAGTCGCCGGCGTCCGCATGCGGGGCGATGCCCAGGCACAGGGCCGGATTGTCGAGGGCACGCCTGCGCAGGCCGAACTGAAGGTGCAGATCCCGCGCTTCCAGGCCGCGCCGACCAATGCACCCAAGGCGCTGTTGTTCGATGGGCGGCAGCTTGCGTTGAGCCTGCGCGGTGATGCGCGCCTGAAGCAGCTGAGCGACGGCATGCGCGCGCAGCTCCGCTTCACCGATGCGCGGGTACCGGACCTGACCGCCTACAACCGTTACCTCGGCAATGACAACGTGCGCCTGCTCGGCGGGACCGGCCTGCTCAGTGGGGATGTCTCACTGGATGCCTCCGGGCGGGTCGGCAAGGGCAGTGCCGATCTGCGCGGCACCGGTGCCCGGCTGAGCGTCGCCGGTATTGCAATGCGCGGTGACGCGCAGCTGCAGGCGCGCCTGCAGCGTGCTGATTTCGACAGCCGCCAGTTCGATCTGGGCGGCACCACCGTGGAGCTGCGCAACATCCATGTAGGCGATGAAAAGAGTGACGGCCGCTGGTGGGGCAAGGTGGCGATCCGCAGCGGCCACATCGATGCGGCGGCGCCATTCCAGGTGGATGGGCTGGCCGACCTGCGCCTGCGCGATGCCGGGCCGTTGCTCGGGGTATTCGCCCAGCGCAGCGAGTACCCGCGCTGGGTGCTGGGGATGCTGGATTCCGGCGAGGTGCAGGCCAGTGGCCAGCTGCGCTGGCGCAGTGGCGAGCTGATCGTGGAGGACCTGCAGGCCGAGAATGAGCGGCTGTCCCTGCAGGCGCGGCTGGATCTGAGTCATGGCAAGCGCCGGGGTGACCTGTATCTGCGCTGGGGTGTGCTGGGCGCCGGCATCGAGCTGCAGGGCGAGCAGCGCAAGTGGCACCTCGCCGGTGCGCGTGACTGGTATGCCGAGCAGCCTCGCCTGCTGCCGGCCACGCCGGCCGCAGCAAAGGCGAGCGACAGCAAGCGCTGAGGGCAGGCATCTGCTTCCCCCTTGCCGGGCCCGGCTTGCTATCCTCGCCGCGCCCACTGTCTGGTGACAGCGCGCACTTTGCCCGTCATCGATCCGTCATTCCATGAGCAACAGCACCCACCGCGTCCAAGGCCTCAACAACGATGAGGTGGCCGCCGACTGGCCCGCCATCACCGAACGCGAGGTCAGCTGGCTGCGCGAGCGCTTCGCACCGCTGGCCGGCGCTGGCCGGTTGCTGTGGCACAGCCCGCGGCCGATGTCCGCCGCCGCCATCGTCGAGACCGACGGGGAGCGGGTGTTCGTCAAGCGCCACCATGGCAGCGTCCGCACGGCAGCCAGCCTGGCCGAGGAGCATCGCTTCATCCAGCATCTGGCCGATCACGGCGTGCCGGTGGTCGAGGTGTTGCGTGACCGCGATGGCGCCACGGCGGTGGAGCACGAGGGTTGGACCTACGAGCTGCATAGCGTGGGCCAGGGCCAGGATCTGTACCGCGACGCACCTTCCTGGACGCCGCTGACCGATACCGCGCAGGCGTGCCAAGCCGGGCGGATGCTGGCCAAGCTGCACAGCGCGTCGGCCCGCTATCACGCGCCCCAGCGCAGCACCCATCTGCTGGTCGCACGCGATGATCTGATCCGTGCCGCCGACCCCATCGCCGCCATCCAGGCCGATCTTCCGGGTCGTCCCGGGTTGGCTGCCTATCTCGCGCGGCAGGACTGGCAGGGTGATCTGCGGCGGGCCGTTGCGCCGTGGCACGCCGGCCTGGCCGCGCGCCTGCAGGCCGAGCCGCGCCTGTGGGCGCACAACGACTGGCATGTTTCCAATCTGCTCTGGCGCCAGCAAGGAGGTGCCACCGTGGTCGATACCGTGCTTGATCTGGGTCTTGCCTCACCGACCAGTGCCTTGTTCGACCTTGCGACCGCCATCGAACGCAACGCCATTGCCTGGCTGGCGCTGGAAAGCGGCGAGGCGGCCGTGCGCGTGGATATCGCGCTGGCGCTGCTGGCCGGCTACCGCGAGATCGTGCCGCTGTCGGCCGAGCGCGTGCATCTGCTGGCGGATCTGCTGCCCATCGTGCAGCTCGATTTCGCGCTGTCGGAAGTGGAGTACTTCCAGGGCGTGACGCACTCACCTGCCAATGCCGACGTGGCCTACCACACCTTCCTGCTGGGCCACGCTGACTGGTTCAGCAGCGCGGCCGGGCAGGGCCTGTTGAAGGCGCTGCACGCGGCCGCCTGAGGGGCGGGCTCGCAAATCCGTACCATTTGTAGTGAAATAGTCACAGAAGCGGGGGTGCCTGGCGAAACCAGGCTGAGAGAGTCCCTTGGAACCTGATTCGGTTTGCACCGGCGTAGGGAGCTTTGAGCAGCAGGCATACCGCCGTGATGGGTCGGTGCGCGTGCGCGCCTTCGCTTCGTCTCCTCCAGCTGATGACGAATCGAATGAACCGCTGCTTCCGCCCTACGTTGTTGTCCGCCGCCCTCTGCGCCGCGCTGCCCCTTCATGCCAATGAACTCGCCGAGGCGCCCGAGCGCTCGCCGACGGAACTGGCCGCCGTGCGCGTGCAGGCGCATCAGCCGGCAGCCACCGCCACGCAGACCGGCAGCTTCGGCGCCGGCGACTGGAAAAGCACGCCGGCCTCGGTGAACGTGCTCGATCGCGACCTGCTGGACAGCCGCCAGGTCCGGACGCTGTCCGAGCTGGCCAGCAATGATGCGTCGCTGGGCGACAGCTACGCGCCGGTTGGTTACTACCAGAACATCGCGATCCGCGGCTTCCCGCTGGATACCGGCACCGGCTATCGCTTCAACGGGCTGGCCATCACCGGTGAGCAGCGGCTGGCGCTGGAGAACATCCAGGCGGTGGAAATCCTCAAGGGCGAGGCCGGCCTCGCCGCCGGTGTGATGGCCCCGGGTGGCATCATCAACTACGTGGGCAAGCGCCCGGCCGAGGTCCGCACTGTCACCCTCGGCAGCGACTCGGAAGGCTCGCGCTACACCGCCGTGGATCTGGGCCACTGGCTCTCGCCCCGTTTCGGGGTCCGCTTCAATGCCGCCTGGGAAGACAGCGATTCCTACATCGATCATGCCGACGGTCGCCGCAACTTCTATTCGCTGGCCACCGACTGGCTGATCGGCGAGCGCGGCAAACTGGAGGTGGATGCCAACTACCAGACCAGCGCGCAGCGCTCGGCCTCGGGCTATCAGCTGCTGGGGGCCACCGAACTGCCGCGAGGCGTGGACCGCAAGCACCTGCTGGGCTATCAGGCTTGGCAGCGGCCGGTCGGCATCGACAGCACCAACCTGACCGCGCTGCATACCTTCGATTTCAGTCCGAACTGGCAGTCGCGCATGTCCGCCAGCTACAGCCGTTCGGTGATCGACGACAACGTCGCCTTCGCCTACGGCTGCTACTACGCTGCCGGCTGTGCGGATGGCAGTGTGCCGGGCAACTACTTTGCGCCCAACGGCGATTACGACATCTACGATTACCGCAGCCCGGACGACACCCGCCGCAACCTGGAATTCCGTGGCGAGCTGCGTGGCAGTTTCGCCACCGGCGAGATCCGGCACGAACTGAGTATTGGCGCGGATCGATTCGAGCGCACCGTGGACAAGCGCCGCAACGTCAACGAGTACGTCGGCACGGCCAACATCCATGATGCACAGGTGCCGCAGTTCGACCCGTCGCCGCTGATGCCGGGTCCGTCCGCGCGGCGCCTGGACAGTGCGCAGACGGCGGTGTTCGCGCTGGACCGGATGAGCTTCGGCGATTGGCAGTGGTTGGCCGGTGGCCGCTTCGTCCGGCTGGACGAGCGGGCCTACGACAAGCGTGGCAATCCCGAGCGGCAGAGCCGCCTGTCGCGGTTCCTGCCGCAGACCGCGCTGGTCTGGAAGGCGACCGATGAGGTCAATGCGTACGTCAGCTACGTGCGGGGCATCTCGCTTGGCCAGGAAGCGCCGTTCTGGACCTCCAACGACGGTGCGTTCCTGCCGTCCGTGCTGTCGCGCCAGACCGAAGTGGGCATCAAGTACGTGCCCAGCGATGCGCTGACGCTGGGTGCGGCACTGTTCCGCACCTCGCAGCCGTTCCAGTACGCCAGGCCGGACGACAGCGACGCGGGCTACACCTTCGTCGAAGAAGGGCAGCAGACCCATACCGGGCTGGAACTCACCGCACAGGGGCAGCTGACCGCGCGCCTGTCGCTGGCCGCCAGTGCGAGCGTCCTGCGGGCCCGCGCGCGCGATGCGGGCACGCCGGATTACGAGGGGCATCAGCTGATCAACGTGCCGAAGACGCGCGCGACCGTGCATGCGGAGTACCAGCTGCCGTTCGTGACCGGCCTGGGGCTGACCGGCGGCTGGCGCTATGCCTCCTCCAACGTGGCCACCGCCGACGGCCGCATCAGCGCACCGGCCTACAGCGTGTTCGACGCCGGGCTGCGCTTCAAACACCGCGTGGGTGAGCATCCGGTGACCTGGAACCTCTCGGTGGACAATCTGTTCAACCGCTTCTACTGGCGTGACACCGGCAGCAGCTCGGGCGACTACTACCTGTTCCCGGGCGCGCCGCGTCAGGCCCGGCTGTCGGTCACCTTCGCGCTATGAACCCGGCCATCCTGGAATGGTCGGCCGCCATCGTCAGCATGCTGGGCGTGTGGCTGATGACGCGACGGGTCCCCCTTGCCTGGCCGGTGGGGCTGATCTCGGTCGCGCTGTATGCACTGGTCTTTGTCGAAGCCAGGCTGTACTCGGACACGCTGCTGCAGATCGTGTTCGGTGGTTTCCTGGTCTACGGCTGGGTGCGCTGGCGTGGCCAGGTCGAGGACGATGGGCGGGTCGCGATCGTGCCGTTGGCGCGGGTCGCCGTGTGGCGTGATCTGGCCATCGGCGTGGTGTTCGGCCTCGCCCTCGGCGCGGCGATGCATGTCTACACCAACGCAGCGCTGCCGTGGCTGGATGCGATGCTGGCCGCGCTGAGCCTGGTCGCCCAGTGGTGGCAGGCGCGCCGGCACACGGCGGCGTGGTGGCTGTGGATCCTGGTCGATGTCGTCTACGTCGGGATGTACATGGTCAAGTCACTGCACGTGACCGCCGTGCTGTATCTGGTCTTTGTCGGGTTGGCGGTGATGGGGCTGCGCGCGTGGACGGCAGCGCGCAACGAGGCGGTGCTCCACAACGCAGAAGGGCGGCGCGGTTAAGTCCGCGCCGCCCTTCGTTGCTTCAGGTCTGCACTCGACCCGGCGCGGTCAGAACCGCGCCGTGGCACCCACGAAGAAGGTGCGTGCACCGCCGTCGTAGTTGTTGCCTTCCTCGATGGTGGAGACATCGCCGAGGTTGAGCACGCCGGCACGCACGGTCAGGTGCTCATTGACGTCGTAGCCCGTGACCAGATCCCAGGTGGTGTACGCCTTGGCGAAGGTGGCGCTGGTGGAGGACACCAGCTGCTCGCCGATGTGCTGCGCGCTCAGGTTCAGCGACCACGCATCGGACACCTGCCAGTCCAGCGAGGTGTTGGCGGTCAGCTTGGGCACCACCAGCAGGCTCGCACCGGTGGTGCGGTTCTTCGACTCCAGCATGCGGGTGGCATTGGTGATCCAGTTCAGTCGCTCATGCAGGGGCACCGTGACGCTGGCTTCGACGCCGCGGGTGCGGGCCTTCTGGATGTTCTGCGCGACCGTCCACCAGAATCCGTTGACGAAGCTGGTGGTCTGGCCCGGAATCTCGCGCAGCGGAACCTGCTGGATCTTGTCGTCGAAATCGGTGAGGAAGTAGGTGGCCGAGGCCGACCAGCCGTTCTTGTCGAAGCCGACGCCCAGCTCGTAGTTGGTGCTGGTTTCCGGTTCCAGGTTCGGATTGCCGGCCATGTAGCAGCCGGTGGTGCCATCGGCGCTGACCGAGCGGTTGGTCCAGCCTTCGGCGGTCAGGGCGGTGCAGCCGTTGCCACCGGACTGCGTCGCCGCGCCGGCCGTGCCCTGCTTCAACGTCGGTGCACGGAAGCCCTGCGAGACACCACCACGCACGGTCCAGTCATCGGACGGGTGCCAGACGCCGTAAACGCGTGGGCTGAGGTTGTCGTCGTAGTTGTCGGTGTTGTCCCAGCGCAGGCCCACGGTCAGGATGAAACGCTCGTGCAGGGTGATGTGGTCTTCGGCGAACAGCGCCCAGGAATCGGCTTCACTGACCGGGCTGATCCGGCCCGTGCCGGTCCAGGTCACCGGCACCGTCCCGATGGTATCGCCGTTCTTGAGCTCCTCGCGCTTCCACTGGCCGCCCACGTTCAAGCTCTGCTCGAACCCCCAATGGAAGCTGCGGGTGAACGCGGTATCGAACACCGTCTCCTTGGAGTGGTTGCCGACAGCGCTGCCCTTGTCTTCGTAATCGTTCTGCACCAGCGTCGTCTTGGACGTGGCGGCATCGCCGTAGCGACCATCGTGCATGACCACATAGCCGGTCTGCACCAGCTTGGACAGGCCCCAGGCGCCGACGTCCCCAGCGCCGCTGTTTCGCTGCTCGCCGCGCGAGGCTTCGAAGCCAACGGTGTGGTCATCGTTGATGCGCCAGTTGAGCAGGGCATTGGCGTTCTCGGCCTTGTTGCCCGGCGTTTGCCGCCGCCCGGTGTCCGATTCCCGATTGGTCACGTTGGCACCGACGCGCAGGCCCAGATTCTCGGTCAGCGGGCCACTGAACAGCGCGCCCATCTGGGTGGTGTCACCGCGGGTCGGGGAATCCGGCTTGCTGTAGTTGAAGGTGACCGAGCCACCCCATTCGTTGGCGATCTTGCGGGTGATGATGTTGATCACGCCGCCCATCGCGTCCGAGCCGTACAGCGAGGACATCGGCCCGCGCACCACCTCGATGCGCTCGATCATGTCCGGCGAGAGCCAGTTCAGATCCTGCGGACCCAGGTCATCGCGGTAGTTCACGCCGGAGGAATTGCCTTGGCGGCGGCCGTCAATGAGGATCAACGTGTACTGCTCGGGCAGGCCGCGCAGGCGGATCTTGGACTGCGCGCCGGACAGCGCATAGCCACCGGTCACGCCGGGGACGGTGCTCAGCAGCTGGCCGATGCTGCTGACCGGCTTGCGTTCGATCTCCTCGCGGGTGATCACGCTGATGCTGGCCGGGGCGTCCTTGATCCACTGCTGGGCGCCGGTGGCGGTGACCACGACCGTATCCATCTGGCGGGGCGAGGCGGCGGCGTCCGCCGAAGCATCGGCATGCGCCTGGGCGGTCAGCACCAGGCCAATGGCAATGGCCAGGGTGGCGGCGGAACGACGGGGAGAGGGGGAGGGGTGCGACATCGCGAAAATACTCCGTGGCTATGGGAGCCCGCTGGCGATGGCTGGGGACGTCCGTGTGGGGTTTCAAGAAATCTTAACAATCGTATCACGAACCATTCGCATTTGAAATGTAGTGATACATCTCCTCAACATCGGATGTCGTTAGCGTTGCGCGCTGTCTATCACAGGAAAACCATGCCCACCGAGCGAATCACTCCACCAGGGTCAATTGCCGGGCAACGCTCGGCCGCAAGGCCAGCTTATGAGTGACGCTGGTGATCGTGCGGCGCGGATCGGTCGGATGCGGCCGGGAGGCGGTGCTGCTCCTGCCTTGGCGCCACAACCCGAACATCACGATCTCCGCCCCTACCGGGAAGGACTTCAGCCACGTGGCATCGGGGTGCCCGACGCTGACTTCGTAGAAATCCCGGCGGTCGGTCACACCGGTGTGCTGATACTTCGGAGCACAGTTGAGGAAGGTGACGCCATGGGGGTCACCGGGCTGCGGCGTGCGATGTGACCGCACGGTCCCGAGCAGTGCCATCGGCAGCTCGCTGGAGGCGGCGCCAAGCCGCTCCCATGCCGCGTCGTAGCGCTCCTGCCGGTAGAGGAAATTCGTCCAGTCCACCCGCTTCTTGCCCAGGCGCAGGGTCAGCTGCGCGGCCAGCAGCGTGTCGTCCTCGCACATCGCCTGCAGCGTGAGCAGGTCGGTGAGGGTGCGCAGGTAACCGTCCAGCGGTGCGTCTGCCGGCAGCAGCGCCGGGCCCGCACTGCCGCGTTTCAGGGCGTGTTGGAGGATGAGCAGGCGAAGCTCGTGCGTCCCATCATCCAGGGTCGTCAGAAACTCGGGATCGGCTCCGGCGGCAAACAGGGCCTGCAGATGGGCGGGCGCGTTGTAGCGACACCCGGGCAGATGCCCGGTGCCTTTGTTCAAGGCGAGGTAGGCGGGCAAATGGAGGGGCGGGGCGCGGTCCACGCCGGGCCTGCTATGCTCGGGAACGAATCTCACCGGCACGTTGCACCCATCGCACAGCAGGGTTGGCAGGGTCTGTTGCGCGTCATGACGCTTCTGCAGGTCGCCCACCCGGTGCAGGGTGCCGTGCGTGCCCACCGCCTTGCGCATCTTGATTCCGCGACTCATCTGCAACCACTGCTTCGTTCAATGGCGACCATCATAGTCGCTTCGATCAGTCACCCTGCGTGGCGAAGCGCAGCCGGTTGTGGTCCGGGTCGATCACTATCATTTCGCGCCCGCCCCACGGCACATCGGCCGGCGGTCGGAAGACTGGCGCGCCGGCCGCAACGAACGCGGCATGCAATGCGTCCACGTCAGGCACATGAAAATACACGGCGCCTCCCGGCTCGCAGTCGCCGGTGTGTTCGCTGAGGAACATCTGCTGGCCCTCACGGCTGATCTGCACGAACAGCGGCATGTCCGGTGCGAAGCGATGTTCCCAGTCGATCGCGAACCCGAGCCGCTGGTAGAACGGCACGCTGATCGCGGCATCGGTCATGCGCAGTTGCGGAATGACGGTCTGGGGCATGCGTGCGGCCTCAGCCTGGATAGGACGGGAAGCGCTGATCGGGGTGGGTCTTCTTCCATTCGGTATGCGCGACCGTGCCTTCCCAGGACAGGAAAGCATTCGGCACGCGCCCGCGGCCCGACCAGGTGGCGCCGCTGTGCGGCAACCAGAAACGGGGCGGCAGATCTTCCTTCGGGGCCTTGGCGGCCTTGGGGGCTTTCCCGCGCCTGGCCGCAGGCGCGGTGTCCAGCAGCGCCCGGATCCGGCGCTGCTGCTCGGGGCTGAAATCGGCATAGCTGGTGGTCAGCAGTACAGTCACCCGCTCATAGGCCTCTTTGGTCGCCGCCTTGAGCAGCGCCTGCTCGTCCAGTCCCGACCGCGCGACCGCCGCTGCCAGGCGGATATTCATCGTTGCTGCGGAGGGGGCGGTGGAAGGCGTACGGGGCATGGGATTCCAGGGAGGAGGGGCTGACGGAGGGCACCATAACAAATGCGTACGTGAAGCGGCCGATGGCGTAACACGCCCTGCCCACGAAACCTGAACAGGGGGTTGGTTCATCCGTGGGTACGCAATGTTCCGGCAACCTTCGGCGACCAGATTCGATTCAACACCGTTTCCCAGGAGCAACCCACCATGATCACCTCGACCCTTTTCAGCTTCCGCGGCCTGGCCCTGGCAGTGGCGTTGACCGCTGGCGTGACCGCGGCAGGCAATGCGGATGCGATGTCGCGCAAGGACAAGAACACGCTGGTCGGCGCCGTCGTGGGCGGCGTAGCCGGGCACGTGCTGTCCAACGGTGATCCGCTGATGACCGCCGGCGGAGCAGTGGCCGGTGGCGCCATCGGCAACGTGACCACCAAGGACCGTCGCGACAACCGCAATCATCGCTACGACCGTGATCGTCGCTATGACCGTGGCCACCGCTACGGGCGCACCAGCCATCACGATCGCCGCCATGACCAGCGTCGCTGGAACCAGGACCGCCGCAACCACAATCGCGGCTGGCGCTGATCCCCGCGGTGTCGCCCGGGCCCGGCGCGCCAAGCCTGCGTATCCGGCGCCTGGGCGCCCGCTGGGTGGCTGCGCGGCGCGCGCCATGAGATAGCGCGCCAGCGGCACGTCATGACATCGCGGGCTGGCGTGGGTTACCGTCCGGATCTGACGCAGCGCGGGTGCTGTCAGGGAGAGGCCGGAGATGAGGGCAGGGAAGTCCACAGCGGAACGGGCGCGGCAGCAGCGGCGCCTTGCACGGCGATACAGCGCTGCTGCCGCCGTTGCAGCCAGCGTCGCCGGTCTCTGGCTGATGCCATGCATGGCTGCGACCCAGCGTCCGCCGGCGGGCGTGGAGGAGGCGCTGGCCCGCATCGCCACCGTGGCGGACGCACCCGCCTCCACGCAGGCCGCACAGGCGCTGTGGCGCATGCCGCTGGACGCGCCGGTGATCGTGCATGACCGTGCCTCCGGGAGCAGTTGGCGCAGAGACTCCGCCACAGGGGCCGCGCTGCCTGTCGTACTGCGGAATGACCAGCCGCCCGCCAACACCTGCATCACGATCGATGGCGCCCCTGCCGTCCTGCTGCTTCTGCCGCTTCCCGGCGACCGGGACGGATTGGCGACGCTGTTCTGGCACGAGCAGTGGCACTGCGTGCAGGCGGCCCTCGGTCTGCCTGCCGCCGAGGGCGACACGGCACACCTGGATGGGGAGGCCGGTCGCACGGCGTTGCGGCTGGAGATGCGCGCGCTGGCGCAGGCACTTTCCACGCGCGACGAGCACCAAGCGCGCCAGCATGCGGCAGCAGCGCTGGGCTACAGGGCTCTGCGTGCGGATTCCGCGGCACCGCCGACGCGCGCGCTGGAGGAAGAAGCGAAGGTGGAGCGCAATGAAGGCCTGGCCGAGTACACGGGACGCGCGATCGCTGCGGCCACCCACGGTGGCGATGCGACAGCTGCCGCCGTAGGTGCACTCGCCAAGGCGGATGCGTCGCAGAGTTTCGTGCGTTCGACGGCGTACGTGACCGGGCCCGCGTACGGACTGCTGCTCGACCGATGGTCGCCAGCGTGGCGCCGCGCGGTGTCTGCGGGCACGACGTTGCCTGCGCTGCTGGCGGATGCGCTGGGCGTCGCATGGCGTGGGGCCGGCATCGCACAGAACGATGCCGGCTATGGCGCCGATGAGGTGCGCGCAGAGGAACGCGAGCGAGCAAAAGAGCGGGAGCGACGCAGTGCCGGCTATCGCGAGCGTTTCCTCGGCAACGATGCGGTTCGTCTGCCCCTGCGCAACCCGTCGATCTCCTTCGATCCCCGCTCGCTGTTCCCGCTCGATGATGCCGGGACGGTCTATACGCCGCTGACGGTGCGGGATGAGTGGGGCGAGTTGACGGCAGTATCCGGGGGGCTTCTGTCCAGGGATTGGGCGTTGCTCAGCGTGAGCGGCGGCGTAGTGGACGGCGCGGGTTCCAGATGGACGGGACCAGGCTGGACGCTCGTACTCGGCGAAGGATGGCGCCTGGAGCGGGGCGGCGACGGGTGGGGTTTGACGAAGGGGTGGGGATCGGGCGTGGGCGATCCGGGCGACGCGGGTGAGTGACGTATCGGACAGTCAAATTCGTACGACCCTGCCGGCGAGGTAGGGCGTGCACATGCCGTTGGCAACGCCGGATTGCGTGACAGTCACGACGACCACGCGGCGTTGGCGGCTCTGCTGGAACGGGCGGCAGGCGATGCGTGCGGAGCAGTGGCGTGGCCTTGCCTTTGCCATGTTGTCGCACCTGAAACGCGTTGCGATGGACGTGCAGCTCAGCGGCGAACCCTGATCGGAAGCGTTCAGTTTCTTCACGTTCCCTCTACGTCTTTCGGCTTCAACTGAACCCCGGTCATGGCTCTGGCGATGAGGCCGCTATCGTCCGAACACCCCATACGAAGGAGGCAGTGCAATGTTCCTGACAAAACAGCAACTGACAACGGCGCGTACGCTGACAGTGGCGTTGATCGCGACTGTGGGCCTGAGTGCCTGCGCTACGTATAAAGACGAGTTCGCCACCATCAACTCCCGCCTGGATCAACTCGATACGAAGGTGCAGGGCGCCGCCCAGAGTGCCGAGTCGGCCAACCAGTCGGCGCAGCAGGCCAACCAGCGTCTGGATCAGATCGAAGGTCGCGTCCAGCAGCTCGAACAGGCGCCCCGCCGCAAGCCGCGCGGTTGATCGCTTCTGCACCGTTTGTGTGCAACGTCTGAATCGGCGACCGGTGGCCTGTGCAGGCCACTGGTCCCCGTTGGTCGTGCAATGTCTTTTGCAAGGAAGTGTCCCATCCGTAAGCACTCATCTCCTGCCGTCCTGGCCCTTCGCGGGGCGCTGACCCTGGCGCTGGCGTTCGCGAGCATTGGCGTGGCCAATGCCGACGAGGCTGTCGCGAAACCGGCCGCCGCCGTCGATGAACTTCCGCCGGGCCAGGAAGTCTCCAACACCGTCATTGACCTGGCCGGCTGGGTTGTCGCCACCAAGGACAGCCAGGGCTATCCGTTCGCCATCATGGACAAGGCCGCTGCGCAGATCCTGGTCTTCGACGGCGAAGGCAAACTTCGCGGCGCCGCCCCCGGGCTGTTCGGCTCGGCCACCGGCGACCATATCGCGCCCGGCATCGCCGGACTCGCCCTTCGCGAAATTCCAGGCCGGGATCGCACGACGCCCGCCGGGCGCTTCGTGGGGGGCTTTGGGCCGTCCATCGACGCGGGCCGCGTCCTGTGGGTCGACTACGATTCCGCCGTCTCCATCCACCCCACAGCGACAGGTGTCCCGAAAGAGCGACGGGCCGAGCGCCTGGCATCGGCGTCACCGGACGACAATCGCGTCACCCATGGCTGCATCAATGTCTCGCCGGCGTTCTACGCGCAGATCATTGAATCCACGTTCCAGCGGGGCGGGGTGTTCTACGTGCTGCCCGACAAGGCCTCGATAGCCGAAACCTTCCCGGAGTTCGCGAAGAGTCGCGAGGCGACCCAGGGCGATGAGGGAGCCCGCGCGGGTTCTGCCGGCAAGTAATGCGTCGTCACGGCGCATGGCGTTCAAAATGCGCCAGCAGCGCCGCCAGGTGCGGCGTGTCGACGACAGCGGCGACGTAGCCGTCGGGCCGGATCAGCAGCCAGTCGCCCGGTTGCACGCCATAGGTTTCGACGAAGTGCCCCTCCGCATCGCGCAGGTCGCCGCGGTGGCCGATGATATGGACATGCAACCCCTTTCTCGACGGTGCTGCGCCGCGGTCCGCTTCGTGACCCAGCAATGTCCAATGCGTTCCGCGCAGCACCTCGAACAGGCGCACGCGCTGTCCACCCGCGCCCTGCAGCGGCGCATCCGGCGCCCGGTTGCCCGGCGCAATGCGTCCGCTGCGGGCCTCGGCAGGCAGCGTGAGTGACGATTCAGCATAGGCGAGATCGAGCTGCTGGACCTCGCGCCCGCGGCGGTTGTCGCCGCGCCGGGCCTGGGCGAGCAGCGTCGTGGCAAGCCCGAGCATCGAGGCTGCAATGGGGCGGCGCTCTTGCTCGTAGGTATCCAGCAGGGCCTGCGGCGCACCCTTCAACACCGTCGCCAGTTTCCAACCGAGGTTGTAGGCGTCCTGCGCGCTGGTGTTCAGGCCCTGGCCGCCCGTGGGCGGATGCGTGTGGGCGGCGTCGCCGATGAGGAACACGCGGCCGTCGCGGTACCGGTCGGCCAATCGCGCGTTCATCCGGTACGCCGAGGCCCAACAGACATCGAGCACCGCGAGATCATTGCGGCCGGTACGCACGCGCACCATGTCCGCCAGCCCGTCGACGGAAAGGTCCACGTCACCGTCGAGCGGTACGGGGGCCTGCAGCTGGAACAGCGCCGTTCCCATCAGCGGGCACAGCGAGATCCGCCGCTGCGGGTCGTCTTCGTTGAAGTTGTGCCAGGCATCGCGCGGCAGACCGTGCAGCACGATGTCGGCCACCACCGCTCGCACGCCCAGTGTTTTGCCCGGGAAGCCGATGTCCAGTGCCTGGCGTACGAAACTCCGACCGCCGTCCGCGCCGACCAGGTAGCGCGTGCGCACGGTCTGCTCGCCCGTTGACGTGGCAAGGCGGACGCTTACGCCGTTGGCGTCCAGTTCCAACCCGATCACTGCGTGCCCGAACTGGACCCGGTGGCCCAGCTCGGCGAGGCGATCGCGCATCACGGCCTCGGTCAGGAACTGCGGCACCATCAGCGGCCGCCGATAGGGTTCGGCCGGTGTTGCCGGGGCGGCCTCGATGACCGCGGCGTCCGTGCCGGTGCCATCGGCATGGTGCGACCGCGAGACTGGATAGAGGCCGCCGGCGGCGAACAGTCTGTCAATGATGCCCATGTCCTCGAAGATTTCCTGGCTACGCGGCTGGATGCCCTTGCCACGTGAGCCATGGAAGGGCTGTTCCCGCTGCTCCACCAGGCGGAATGTCACGCCGCGGCGGGCCAGTTCGATGGCCAGGCTGAGGCCGGCAGCGCCGGCACCGCAGATCACTACTTCAGGGGTCGTCCCCATGTCGCCGCTCCATATGTGTGTAATATGCACTTACTTGGAGAGGATGCTATGCCTGCGAAAAAGAAGGTGCAAGATACACATAATTCGGCCGAGCTAAGGTCGCTTCACCTCTCCATGGTCAGCCTCGCCAGCGTGATGAACCGGCCGCGCAACGATGAGCGGCTCATCCAGGAGGCCGGGGTGACGCTGGACCAGGCCCTGTTCCGCCTGCTGGTGGTGATCGAGCGGGTCGGCCCCATCGGCGTGGTGGACCTGGCCGATCGGCTGGGCCGCGACTACACCACCATCAGCCGGCAGGTCGCCAAGCTCGCGGCGATGGAGCTGGTCACGCGTCGCGGCAACCCCCAGGACCGTCGTATCCGGGAGGCGACCATCGCCCCGAAGGGCAAGGAGATGACCGATCGGCTGGACGCCGCACGCGAGCGGATCGGTCGTGAGATCTTCGCGTCGTGGCCCGCGCAGGAGGTATCGGAGCTGGTGCGTTTGATGGCAAAGTTCGCCAGCGCGCTGGAAGCCCGTGAGCGGGAGCCGTAACGACGCAGCGCAGACTTCAGGCCACCGCCCGTCGCTTGGACGCCCCTGTCAGACCCTCAAGGCATCACACGTGAAAGGATTCCTGCTTCTTGCCCTGCTCACGGTCGCGTCCTCGACCGCCCATGCCATCGTCATCCGCGACGACGTGGACGATGCGCGGTACCGCGTTCCCGCCACCGAATTTCCCGCCCTCGTGGACATGCCCGGCGAAGGCCACGGTGCGCTGATCGCACCGCAGTGGGTGCTCACCGCCGCGCACACGCTGCCGATGCATGCCGACCTCAAGCAGGTGGTGATCAATGGAAGTGCCCGGGACGTCGAGCGCGTCGTCACCCATCCCGGCTATCGCACGCTGCCGCAGACGTTGATCGACCAGGCCATGGCCAGTGGCGAGGCGATGCTGATCGTGGTGTTTCTGGCCTCGGGCGATGATGTTGCCCTGATCAAGTTGAAGACGCCCGTCACCGACGTCGCGCCTGTTGTGCTTTACAGCGGCAGCGACGAGGCCGGTCAGGTGGCAAAGATCCTGGGGAAGGGCGCGACGGGTACCGGTGCTACCGGGCACTCTCCCAACGGCCCCAATCGCACTGAGCTCCGGCGTGCAATCAACCGGATCACCAGTGCCTACGACCGCTGGCTCTGCTATGTCTTCGATGCACCACCAGAAGCGCTGCCGCTCGAGGGCGCGCTGGGCAACGGTGACAGCGGTGGCCCCGTGCTCGTCGAGCACGATGGCCAGTGGCTGCTGGCCGGGCAGGGGTCGTGGAAAGTCGTCCAGGGCAATGTGCTGACGGCCCGACCCGGGCGCTATGGGCAGGTGACCTGCAATGTGCGCGTGAGTCACTATCGGGACTGGATTCAACGTGTGATGGCCGGGCAGCCTTAGATGGCGTTGGAAGAGGGTACCTGGCCGACCAGGTATCACCGCGTGGCGCAAGGTCAGCGGCGATGCCAGGGCTATGATCCAAGGAAGGACATCAGCAAAGGAGCACCACGCACATGGACGTTGTAGAACCGCTGGAGGTGCTTCGCACGTCCGTACGCCGCCTCACTCTGTTGACTATCGCCCTTGGACTGCTTGTTGCAGCCCTGGCGGTGGCAGTCATCGCATTGTCGATGCCGCCGCGCGGAACACTCACCGTTGATGAACTCCGTGCCCATCGCGTCGTTGTGCTGGATGACCAAGGCGTAATGCGTGTTGAGGTGGGCCAGGATGCAGTTGATGCCGGAAGGCGATCGCGCACGGCCGGTGTGTGGCTGTACGACGCCAAAGGCGATGAACGCGGTGGGATGGCAACCCACGAAGATGGCCTGGTAGCTCTTGCCTTCGATGCCCCGGTGGGGAAGGGCGAGGATCACCTGCGTGATCGCCTGAGCCTGCGCGTGAATGCCGACGGTGCTTCCCAGGTACTGCTCACGGACAACCTGACCCGCGGCATTGTCGGTCTTCTGTCCGACGGTACAGGCAACGGCGGGGTGGAGACGTATCGCTGGGACATGGATGCCAAGCGCATCCACCGCCGTTACATCACGTTCGATCAGGACGAGCGGCAGCAGCGCCCGTTGGGTGAGCCGCTGGCGCAATAGGCCGTCATCGCTCATGCTCACGCAGCGCCGCGTGCTCGACCGGGATCGAGAGCTGCTGGCTCACCTCGGATCGAGCAGGCGCCGGGCGTCCCCCGGCGCCTGCGTCATGCTTTGCGGTCAGCCCACCTGATCCAACCGTACCTTCAGCTGATCGATCTCCGCCTAGTTGACGCCGATGGACTTCAGGTAGGCCTTCGGCACCGCCGTACTGCTGATGCAGGTCATCAGGAACAGCTCCATGTTCTCCGGTGTGGTGCCCGACATGCCGGCCATCTTCCTGCCGATCTCCGGGTGGAGCCCCTGCTCTGTACTGTGGAGTGATCCCAGCGATTTAACGCCACGGTACGGCCAGGTGCGCACACTGGTCTGGTCTGCACTGTCCCTCATGCACCGCAAACGGAGATCCCATGTCCTTCAACGCCCTCCTTGCCACCAAGACCGGCGATGCCATCAGCGCCGGTGTCGTCCAGCTGACCGAGCAGGACCTGATGCCCGGCGACGTCACCGTGTCCGTGGAGTACTCCACGGTGAACTACAAGGATGCCCTCGCGCTGAGCGGTCGCTCACCCGTGATCCGTACCTTCCCGCTGATCCCCGGTATCGATCTGGCCGGTGTGGTCGAGACCTCCAGCCATCCCGGTTACGCCGCTGGTGACCGTGTGCTGGTCAACGGCTGGGGGTTGAGCCAGACCCACCACGGCGGCTATGCGCAGAAGGCACGCGTGCCCGGCGAGTGGCTGGTGAAGATCCCCGAGGCGTTCACCAGCCGCGATGCGATGGCGATCGGTACGGCCGGCTACACCGCGATGCTGTCGGTGCTGGCGCTGGAGCATGGCGGTGTATCACCGGACCAGGGGGACATCCTGGTGACCGGTGCCAACGGCGGTGCCGGCTCCATCGCCATCGCGCTGCTGTCCACACTTGGCTATCGAGTGGTGGCATCGACCGGCCGGCTGGAGGAGTCCGCCTACCTCAAGGAACTGGGCGCCGCCGAGATTCTTGACCGCGCGACGCTGTCCGAGCCGGGCGCGCCGATCGCCAAGGAACGCTGGGCCGGTGCGATCGACGCGGTGGGCAGCCATACGCTGGCCAACGTGCTGGCGCAGACCCGCTATCGCGGCGTGGTCGCCGCCTTCGGATTGGCCCAGGGGGCCGATCTGCCGGGCTCCGTGCTGCCCTTCATTCTGCGCAATGTGACCCTGGCCGGTATCGATTCGGTGAACGCGCCGTATTCCGCACGCGAACAGGCGTGGACGCGCCTGGCGGCGGATCTGGATCTGGGCAAGCTCGCCCGCACCACGCAGATGATCAGTCTTGCCGAGGTGCCGGCGCTGGCCGGCCAGGTGCTGCAGGGGCGGGTGCAGGGCCGCACCGTGGTCGACGTCAACGCCTGAGGCGTGAATGCCCACGGTAGCCACCGCGGGTAACCGGCATACCGGCGAAAGTGCGGCGGCGTCAGGGTGCCTTCTTGGCGGGGATCCGGCGGAGGACATCTTCCCCTCGACCGCCGTGTCATCGCGCATGCGGAAGATCCAGACGTAGTCGTTGTGATACGGCTTGCCGTCCAGGGCGATCAGCGTAGCGGCAGCCGGGTCATCGGCGGATCTCCCCGCGGAGCGTGGCGGTGCCGAAGATCAACTGCTGGGCCATCGGCCGGCCGATGAAGCGGGCGGGGAAGATCGGTGCCGGTGCACTGGCCTCATCCAACCGGGCCAGATGCGCCTCGCTGAGGACGATCTCCAGCGCGCCGAGGTTGTCTTCGGCCTGCGCGACGGTACGGGCGCCGATGATCGGCGAGACCACGGCCGGATTGACCAGCGTCCAGGCAATGGCCACCTGCGAGCGCGTCACGCCCAGCTCCTCGGCCACCTCGCCCACTACCGTGGCAATCGCCAGCGAGCGTTCGTTGAGATGGCCGATTGATGCGATCACGCCCTTGCGACTGCTCGCCACGTCCGCACTGTTCTCGTCGGAGAGATCGGCGTGGCTGTACTTGCCGGTCAGGATGCCACCGCCGAGCGGGGACCAGGGCAGCACGTGGATCCGCACGCACTTCCGGGAGGCCTGCCGGATCGAAGAGATCGCCGGGATCGCGGGCATGAGCCGTTCCAGTTTCCATGCGCACTTCAAGGCGGTCACGGCGATGAGTCCGCTGGATTTCAGGACGCAGCTGCGGATGCAGGAGGCGCGGCGACTGATGGTCAGTGATGGCCTGGATGCGGCCGGGGCCGGCTTCAACGTGGGCTATGAAAGCCCTTCGCAGTTCAGCCGGGACTACTCACGGCTGTTCGGCCTGCCCCCGGCGACCGATGCCCAGCGGCTGCGGTTGGCGGAGGGGAGGAGATGCGGGACACCGTAGTGTGGCCGCACTCCCATGATGCCCGCGCAACTGCGGGCGGCCGCCGTCAGACCGGTGCGAAACCGCGGGTGGTCTTCTTTTCGTTCTTTTCCGCCTTCTTTTCCTTGGCGGTCTTGGCAGGTTTCTTTTTCTGCTCTTTCTGTTGGTTCAGGCCTTTGGCCATGATGACGCTCTCCAGGTGGGTTGCAACGGGGCGAGCATGGCACATCCGGTGTCGGCCGGCGCATCGGCGTGCGATGGGTGCCCTGGAGTGAACCCGGGGGGCGGCCGTTCAGGGCGCAGGCATGTCCCGGTACACCGGCTCGCTGCTGAGCACCTTCAGTCCGTCCGGCCCACTGTGCAGCAGCCGTTGCTCCCCGATCGCCTGTTGCCAATGCAGACGGAAACCGTCCGAATCGGGAAGTCGGGCGGCCAGCGCGATGAGGTGCTCGCGGGCCTGCGGGCCCTCGCTGTCGAACTGGCCCCAGCGTAGATCGTGGCAATGGATGATCAAGCGATAGTGGCTCATGCCGGGCTCGGCCAGTAGAGTCTGTCCGGGGTGGAGCGCGCACCGAAGATGGCCTGGCCGACGCGCACGACGGTAGCCCCTTCTTCGATGGCGATCTCGACGTCGCCTGACATGCCCATGGAGAGTTCCTCCAGGCTGATGCCCGCCGGCAGCGTGGGGCGCAGCCGCTCGCGCAGGTCGCGCAGTCTCGCGAAGCATGGCCGTACCTGTTCCGGATCGGGCGAGAACACTGCCAGCGTCATCAACCCGCGTACGCGCAGGTTGGAGAACGCCGGCAGCTGCTGCACGAAATCGGCGACCTCGATCGGGTCCAGGCCGTACTTGCTGTCCTCGCCGGAGGTGTTGACCTGCACGAACACGTCCAGCGTGCGCTGCTCCAGTTCCAGCCGCTGATCCAGTGCCTGTGCCACGCGCAGGCTGTCCAGCGCCTGGAACTCACTGGCGAAGCGCGCCACGTCGCGCGCCTTGTTGGTCTGCAGGTGGCCGATCACCGACCAGCGCAGGCCGGGCAGGTCGGCCATGGCCGCGGCCTTGCGCTGGGCTTCCTGCACCTTGTTCTCGCCGAGCTCATGGCAGCCGGCGTCCCACGCCATGCGCAGGCGGGCTTCATCGACGGTCTTGCTGACCGGCAGCAGCCGTACGCTGGCCGGATCGCGGCCGGCCAGCGCGCAGGCGCGGGCGATGCGTTCGCGGACCGCCTGCAAATTGTGGCGGATCTCGTCGACAGTGGTGGCCTGGGGCCAGGTGGGGGCAGCGATGGGCATGGGGAGCTCCGGAAGCGGGGACGGCTGCAAGGCGGCAGCGCACGTGCAACACTGTCCCGTGACGATGAGCATATTGGCATAGGACAAAATGAAAATCACCGGCCAGACCGCCAGTGCGGTGTTCGAGAGCATCCGCCAGCAGATCCTCAGTGGCGCGCTGGTGCCCGGGCAACTGCTGCCCCCGGTCCGCGATCTGGCGCTCGCACTGGGGATCAACCGCAACACGGTCGCGTCGGCCTACAAGCGACTGGACGCGGCCGGTCTGGCCCAGACCCAGGGCCGGCGCGGCACCCTGGTCAGTGCACGGCCCAGCCCTGGGGCGCAGGAGGGCACGCAGGCGGGCTCGGCACTGCACGATCTGGCCAGTGGCAATCCGGATCCGCGCTGCCTGCCGGACCTGCGTGCGTTGTTGCCGGCGCGGCCGCCACGCCTGTATGGCGCAGCGACGATCGATCCGGTGCTGGCTGAACTGGCGCATCAGCAGCTGGCCGCGGATTGTCCGGCCGGCTATGCGCTGGAGCTGGCGCACGGCGCGGTCGATGCGATCGAACGTGTGCTGGCCTGCTGGTTGCTGGCCGGTGATCCCGTGGCGGTCGAGAACCCGTGTTTCCTCGGCAGCCTCAATACGATGCGTGCGGCCGGCTACGACGCGGTGGCGGTGGCGATCGACGACGAGGGCATGCAGGCCCAGGCGCTGGAACAGGCGCTGGCCGCCGGCGCGCGGGCGGTGCTGCTGACCCCGCGTGCGCACAATCCCACCGGCGCCAGCCTCAGCCGGCGACGTGCGCGCGCGCTGCGCCAGGTGCTGGAGCGCTACCCACAGGTGCTGGTGCTGGTCGATGACCATTTCGCATTGTTGTCCCGGCAGCCGTATCACGCGGTGATTCCGCCAACGACCCGGCGTTGGGCGTTGCTGCGCTCGCTGTCCAAGTCATTGGGGCCGGACCTGCGCCTGGCGTTGATTGGCTGTGATGCCGAAACCGCAGCCCGGTTACGCCTGCGGATGGCACCGGGTACCGGTTGGGTCAGCCATCTTCTGCAGGACGCGGCGGCCGCGGCGCTGGGGTCTGGCCGGGTGGCAGCGCGGATGAAACGGGCCGGGGATGATTACGTGGCGCGCCGGGAGGTGCTGCGGCAGGCGCTGCGGGCCGAAGGCATCGCGGTGGGCGCGCAGATGGATGGGTTGAACCTGTGGCTGCCGCTGCAGTGTGACAGCCAGCCGCTGGTGATGGCCCTGGCCCAGCGGGGCTGGCAGGTGCGCGGCGGCGAAGTGTTCTCGGTCCACACGCCGGTGCACGGGGTGCGAATCACCACCGCCACGCTGACCGCGACCGACGCAAGGCGCTTCGCCCGGGATCTGCGCGAGGCGCTGGCCGCCGGGGTTCAGGGGGCAGCGGCAGCGTTGGGGCTGACGTAGTGCGACTGTTCGTCCTCGTTGAGGAAGATCAGTTCCGGCTTGCCCTGCCAGGAGGTCAGCATCGCGCCGGTGCTGTTCTGGTGTTTGACCACCAGGGTCGCGCCGCGGTCCGGATTGGCGGTGACCTTGAACACTTCGGTGGTGCCGCTGGCATCGTCCAGGGTGAGGATGGCCTCGTCACCGACATCGGCGGTGCCGTAGCCGCCACGCTCGGAACCGTCGGCACCCAGCAGGATCAGGCCCGACAGCGGTGAGGCGCGCGGCCCCTGGGTGACCCCTTTGGTGAGTGGATCGGGCACCGGTGCGCCGAGGATCACCCGCGCCTGGCCGCTGGCATCGCGGATCACCAGGCCGCGTGCGGTGATGACGCGCTCATCGGACTGGCTCTGGTGCAGGCGCAGCGCGGTCCAGCCGGAGACGGCCAGGGCAAGGCTGGAGACGACCAGCGTGGTAAGCGTCAGGGCGCGCGACATGGGTTCTCCGGATCCTTGGAAGGTTGCGACCATAGCGGATAGGCCGTTGACGGCACCAGTCGGAAAATTCTGGAATTACCACCAGACCGTGAACCCGGTCACGGGATGGCTCAGCGGAAATCGCGGCTGTGGGTACGCACCCCATCGATCAGCGTATCGATGTTGTGCATCTGGCGCACGATCAGGTGCTGCACGCCGTCCACGCGTTCCAGGCGGCCATCGATCTGCATCATCCGGGCTTCGACCAGCACGCGGTGCTGCCGGTCGGCGATCTTGCGCCAGACCACCGCGTTGACCATGCCGCATTCGTCTTCCAGGGTGAGGAAGGTGACCCCGCTGGCGGTCTGCGGGCGCTGGCGCATGCGTACCAGCCCGGCAAAGCGCACGCTGCGCCCATGTGGCAATGCGGCCAGTTCGTCGGAACGGTGGCAACGGCGCTGACGCAGCTGGCTGCGGATGAAGGAGACCATGTGCCGGCCCAGCGTGGTGCCGGTGGTGTTGTAGTCGGCCTGCATGTCCTGGAAGGCGCTGGGCAGCGGCAGTGGCACGGCGGCTTCGGTGGTGGCACGGGCGGTCTCGAACAGCGGCAGCGGCTTCTCCACGCCGGAGACTTCCCAGCGCGCGCGATGGCGATGGCCGCTCAAGCCCTTGAGTGCGCCGGCATCGGCCAGCAGGCCTTGATGGCGACGGTCCAGCCGGGCGCGCTGGCTCAGGTCGGCGACGCTGTCGAAGGGCGCGCGGGTGCGTGCCTGCACCACGCCGGTGGCGACATCTTCGCTGAAGCCATCGATCAGGCGCAGCCCCAGCCGGATGCCGAACGGCCGGCCCGGCGAGGCGGGAGGCACCAGCGTGCAGTCCCATGCGCTGTAGCGCACATCCACCGGCAGCACCGGCACGCCATGGCGGCGCGCGTCCTGCAGGATCTGGTCCGGGGTGTAGAAGCCCAAGGGCTGGCTGTTGATCAGGCTGGCGGCAAACGCGGAAGGGTGGTGGCACTTGAGCCAGCAGCTGACATAGGTGATCAGCGCGAAACTGGCCGCGTGGCTTTCCGGAAAGCCATAACTGCCGAAGCCCTTGATCTGGTCGAACAGGCGCTCGCCATAGTCGCGGCTGTAGCCATTGGCGGCCATGCCGGCAAGCAGCTTGTCGCGGTGGGGCTCAAGCCCACCGTGGCGTTTCCACGCCGCCATCGAGCGGCGCAGTGCGTCGGCCTGCCCGGGGCTGAAGCCGGCGGCGGCGACGGCCAGCTGCATCACCTGTTCCTGGAACAGCGGCACGCCGAGGGTGCGCTTGAATACCTTCTCCAGGGCGGGCGGGTAGTCGATCTCTTCGATGCCTTCTTCCTTCAGCCGCTTCCGTCGATTCAGATACGGGTGGACCATGTCGCCCTGGATCGGGCCCGGGCGCACGATCGCCACTTCGATCACCAGATCGTAGAAACAGCGTGGCTGCATGCGCGGCAGCATCGCCATCTGCGCGCGCGACTCGATCTGGAACACGCCCAGGGTATCGGCGCGGCAGATCATGTCGTAGGTGGGCGCATCGCCCTGCGGAATCTTCGCCATGGTCATCGGCGGTCCGCCATGCGTTTCCAGCATCGCCAGGCATTTGCGCACCGCGGTGAGCATGCCCAGCGCCAGGCAGTCGACCTTCATCAGGCCGGTGACGTCCAGGTCGTCCTTGTCCCACTGGATCACGGTGCGGTCGGCCATGGCCGCGTTCTCCACAGGCACCATCGTGGACAGCGGATGTTCGGAGATCACGAAACCGCCCGGGTGCTGGGACAGGTGGCGCGGGAAGTCGACCAGTTCACTGGTCAGCGCCACCACGCGCCGCATCAACGGCGTCTCCGGATCGAAGCCGCGTTCGCGCAATGCCTCGGGCAGCGGCTCGTGGCTGCTCCAGCGGTCTAGGCAGGCGGCCAGTTCGTTGACCTGGTCCGGCGGCAGGCCCAGCACCCGCGCCACATCGCGCACCGCGCTGCGGCCACGGTAGCTGATCGCCACGGCGGTCAGTGCCGCACGCTCGCGGCCGTAGCGGTTGAACACGTACTGCAGCACTTCCTCGCGGCGTTCGTGTTCGAAGTCGATGTCGATGTCCGGCGGCTCGTCGCGCTCGGCGGAGATGAACCGTTCGAACAGCAGCTCCATCTCACTGGGATCGATCTCGGTCACGCCCAGCACGTAGCACACCGAGGAATTGGCGGCCGAGCCGCGGCCCTGGCACAGGATCTGCTGGCCGCGCGCGAAGCGCACGATGTCGTGCACGGTCAGGAAATAGGACTCGTACTGCTTGGTATGGATCAGCGCCAGCTCGTGTTCGATCTGGTGGCGCTGCCGGGGCGTCTCGCCCGCTGGCCATCGCCATTGCATGCCTTCTTCCACCAGCACCCGCAGCCAGCTGGCCGGGTCGTGGCCGGCCGGCACCAGTTCGCGTGGGTAGGTGTACTGCAGTTGCTTGAGATCGAAGTGGCAGCGCTCGGCGATGCGCAGGGTTTCGGCCAGCAGTTCGGGTGGGTAGAGCGTGGCCAGGGCCTGGCGGGTGCGCAGGTGGCGCTCGCCGTTGGGGAACAACCGCCAGCCGGCTTCGCCTAGCGTGCAGTGGTGGCCGATCGCGGTGAGGGTGTCCTGCAGCGCGCGGCGGCGGCGCACATGCATGTGCACATCGCCGCTGGCCACCAATGGAATGCCCTGGTCACGGCCGAAACGACGCAGGCGCTGCAGGCGCGCGCGGTCGTCGGCCTCGCGGTGTAGTTCAACCGCCAGCCACAGCCGCTGCGGGAAGCAGGCCTGCAGCCACTGCGCATCCTCGATGGCCGGGGCAGGCGCCGGCCACAGGCACAGCAGGCCGGCGTGCAACTGCTCGATGTCGCTGCGCAGGCAGCGGTACTCGCCCTTGGGTGCACGCCGGCGGCAGGTGGTGATCAGCTGGCACAGCGCGGCGTAGCTGCCCTGGTCGGTGCACAGCAGCACCAGTTTCGGGCCGTCTTCCAGTTGGAATTCGGCGCCGGTGATCAGGGGCAGCGCGTGCTTCTGCGCGGCCTGCCAGGCGCGCACGATGCCGGCCAGCGAGCACTCATCGGTGATCGCCAGCGCGCGGTAGCCCTGGCCCTTGGCACGCGCGAACAACTCCTCGGCGATGGACGCGCCACGCTGGAAACTGAAGGCCGACAGGCAATGCAGCTCGGCGTAGTCGGGCAGGGGCGCGCTCATGCGAACCAGCCGTGCAGCATGAACGGCCCGCTGCGTGCATCGGCGGCGGTATACGCCCACCCGCGTTGGCCCTGCGTGGTTTCCACCACGTAATAGTCGCGGCGGATGTCCCCGGCATCCCACCACCCCGATTCGATCCGTTCCGGTCCGGACAGGATGCGCAGGTGTGGATCCTGCAGCGCCTGCGGCTGGGCCAGCAACCAGCCCGGGCGCATTGGCAGCGGCGGCGGCGGTGCTTTGGGGGCGCCCTTGGCATCGCCGGTCGCGCGTTCGGGCCGATGGTCGGCGCGCAGCCCCAGCCCCTGCACGGCATCATCGCCGAGCCGGGCACGCAGGCGTTCGCGCAACTGCTCCCATGGCATCGCCTGCTGCGGGCGCGGGTCGAACAGATCGCGTGCGGCCGGGACGAACGGCGGCAGCTGCTCGGCCTGCAGGCGCAGGCCACGGCTGCCGGCGGGCAACTGCAGATGATCGACGCGGTTGCGGGCCAGTTCGAACAGCATTGCCGGTTCGCGTTCGGGGGCGAGCAGGCCGATCGAGAGCCGTGTGTCGGGGTGGTTTTCGTGTTCGAACCACAGATCGAACTGCAGCACGCCGCCATCGCGCGAGCACAGGAACGCGGCCAGGTCGGCGGTCAGGCGCCGCAGCGGGAACAGCATCGCCTGGGTGGACTCGACCTCGTACTCGAACTCGATGCGCGCATCGAAGCGGTCCGGTGGCTGGAAATAGCGCAGCGGTGGCGTGCTGATACCGCGCAGTGCATCCAGATGCGCAAGGACCTGCGCTGGAAAGCGCCGGGCCAGGCTCTCGCGCGGCAGGCCGAACGCGGCGCCCAGCGTGCGCAGGCCCGAGCGCGCGAGCACCGTGACCGCCTCGGCCGGCAACCCGCTGCGTTCGATCGGCACCTGGGCCAGGGCCGCGTCCAGCTGGGGTGCAGCCACGCCGAGCCGCCCATGCACGCGAGCCAGCACGCTGGCGGCATGCGGATTCGGTGCGGCCACCAGCCGATGCCGGAAACCCAGTTCGGTCAGGCCACGGGTGAGCCGCTGCTCGACCTTCGGCCAATCACCGAACAGCGCGCGGCTGGCCCGGATTTCCAGCGCCATCGCATGCGGGAAATCCAGGCTGACCTGTGAGCTGATGCCGTACAGCCAGCTGGCCAGCAGGTGGCGGGTGGCCTGCTCGGCGCGTGGGTCGTACTCCACGATGAGCATGTCGCGGGTCAGCACCTGCGCGGCCGAGAGCAGCATGCCGCGGCGCAGCCCGCGCTGCCGGGCCGAGGGGCTGACCGCGTGCAGCACGCGCCGCTGCGCCGGGCCGGTGACCAGCACCAGTGGCGCGTCCGGATCGGGTTGCTGGCGCAGGGCGGCATCCAGCGCCAGGTGCGGCAGCAGCAGGCAGGCCCAATCCACGGCGGCGGCTCAATGGGCCACGGCCAGCGGCAGCGGCTGCGCCGGTGCCAGCCCGCCACGGCACTTGAGCACCCGCACCTGGCCATCGTCGAGCTGCAGGCGCAGCGCGGCCGGGGAGGGATTGCGCGCATGCCGGGCATCGCGGAAGGAAAAGCCCAGGCACTGGCCGGTTTCAGCGGCCACCTGCAGCCGGCGCAGCGCGCGGTCATCGGCCTGCTGCGGCCAGCACAGCACTGCCGCGCAGGCTGCCGAGCGCAGGCATTGTTCGGCCGCCCACAACGCATCGCGCGGGCTGGCCTGGACCACCTGCACCTGGCTCAGTGCCAACCCGGCGCGTGCCCAGGCCGGGGCATGCGGCAGGTGCGGCGGGGCGATCAGCACCACGGTCTGCTGTTGCTGGCTCAACCGCGCCAGGGTCGGCCAGACCAGCGCCAGCTCACCGACCCCGGGCGAGGCCAGCAGCACTTCCGACAGGGCCGAGGGCGGCCAGCCACCACCGGGCAGGCGGGCATCCAGTGCCGGGTGGCCGGTCGGGTGCGGCGCTAGCTCGGGGACCGCCGTACGCGGCTGCCCCCGCCAGACCCGGCGGGTTTCCAGCAGCCGGTCCAGGGCCAGCACGGCGCCCATCAGCGGGCCTCCCGGCAGGGCTGGAGCAGGCGGAAACGGGCGGGAAACAAGGGCATGGCGGCGAGTATCGGCAGCACGCGTGTCAAAGGCTGAGACCGACAATCCTACCCGCAATTAGTAAAAATGCTAACGAATTCGACAGCCGGATTCCGAACCGGTTGAGGGTGCTGAATGCTTCAGCGAGAGCATCCACGCATGGCGTGGATCTACACGGGAGGGGGGCTGGGCGCCCTGTCGATGTACACCGAGCGGGGTCTTAGCGCCCCTGCGGATCAGGCCGGTGGTGCACGTACTCGACCACGGTACCGTCCGGATGCACGGCGTTGAAGGCCGCGCCGGTCGGTACGACCTGCAGCGGGAAGATGATCTGCGCCCCGGCCGCCACCAGCCGGTCGTAGTACGGCTGCACGTCATCCACCAGCAGCGTGCCGGTGGTGGAAGTGAACGGGGCCAGCTTGTCCGGCGCGCCTTCGATCAGCAGGAACGCCCCGACCATCGCCAGGCGCAGGCCGGCCTCGGGGAACGGGAAACCCGCATCGGCCACCACGCCCTGCAACTGCTCGTAGAACGCCACCCGCGCTTCCAGTTCGCCCGGGCCGACGAACACCCGGATCAGCACCCGCGGGCTGCGTTGCCGGGAGGTGTCGTTGCGGTCGCGCCAGAGTTGATCGAAGTGGCGGTGTGGGGGCATGCGGTCGCTCCGGGACGTGAGCGGTCATTATCGATCCGCGATCCACCGGGAACCGGGCTGGGCTCATGACCACCGGTGATGGTGTGATAACCCCGCATCGCCCACCACGCCAGCAGTGCCAGCAGCGAGACGGCAGCGCCGGCCATGCACACCCCGGGCCAGCCGAAGGCGGCATACAGCGCACTGCCGGCCAACGCGCCCAGCCCGCTGCCTGCCGCGTAGAACAGCATGTAAGCGGCGATCCCCTGTGCCTGCGCGTGCGGTGCGGCGGCCAGGATCCGGCTCTGGTTGGTGACGTGCAGCGCCTGCACGGCCAGATCGAGCAGCAGCACGCCCAGCACCAGCCAGCCCAGGTGATGGGACATCGCCGCGATCGGCGCCCAGCTCAGCAGCATCAGCCACAGGGCCCCGGTGGTGACCCGCCCGGCATGGCCCCGGTCACTCCAGTGCCCGCTGCGGGCCGCGGCCAACGCACCGAGCAGGCCGACCAACGCGAAAGCGCCGATGGCGGTGTGGCTGAGGGCATAGGGTGGCGCGCTGAGTGGCAGGCTCATGCTGCTCCAGAACACCCCGAACACGGTGAACAGCAGCAGGCCCAGCACGCCGCGCTGGCGCAGCACCGGCTGCTGCCGCAGCAGCGCGAACACGCCGGTCCGCGCGCTGTGTGCGGCCGACACAGGCAATCGCGGCAGCCGTGCCCACAACAGGGTGCCGGTCACGATCATCAGCACTGCCGAGAGCAGGTACACCGCGCGCCAACCGCCCAGATCGGCCACCGCCCCGGCCACCACCCGTGCCAGCAGCAACCCGACCACCACGCCTGCCTGTGCGGCGCCGACCACCCGGCCACGCTCGTGCTCGCCCGCCGCGGCGGCGGCGTAGGCAATCAGCCCCTGGGTCATCGCGGTGCCGAGCAGGCCCACCGCCAGCATCCCCAGCAGCAGGCTCCAGGCCTGCGTGGCCAGCGCGACGGCCAGCAGCGCCAGCACCAGGCCGCCGGTCTGGACCGCCATCAGGCGGCGGCGGTCCATGCGGTCGCCCAGCGGCACGATCCATAACAAGGCGGCGACCGAACCGAGTTGGGTCGCCGCGATCACCGTGCCGATGTGGCCGGTGCTGATCTGCAGGTCGGCAGCCAGGGCGTCCAGCAGGGGCTGGGCGTAATAGACATTGGCCACGCTCAGGCCGGCCGCGCAGGCGAACAGCATCAGCAGGGACGAGGGGAGCGGGGAGGGGGCAGTGCCGGATGCGCTGGTCGCCATCAGTAAGTCTCAAAATAGAACCAGTTGATTCTGCAGGATGTGGTTCTAAAATGAAACTGTGAGCGGAGAATCCTGATGGCCACCGAGTCGATGACACCCTGCCCGGTCGGGCGCGCGCTGGACCTGGTCGGCGACCGCTGGTCGCTGCTGATCGTGCGCGAGGCGTTCGATGGGGTCGGGCGCTTCAGTGATTTCCAGCGCCGCCTCGGGATGTCGCGCAGCATGCTCAGCCAGCGCCTGCAGGCCTTGCTGGAGGCCGATGTGCTGGCGCAGCAGCCGCTGGAGGAGGGGCGCAGCTACCAGCAATACGTGCTCACCGAACGCGGCCGCGCGCTGTTCCCGCTGGTGGTGGCGCTGCGGCAGTGGGGCGAGGCCTTCCTGTTCGCGCCGGGCGAGCCGCGCTCGGTGCTGCAGGCCGACAGCGATGGCCTGCCCTTGGCGCTGATGCAGCCGCGTGACCAGCACGGGCAGGTGGTGGCGGCTGCCGACACCCACGTGATCAAGCCGCCGTCGCCCTGATTCGGGCCGGGTTTCGCTGTCTCAAATGTAAGCATCCTGTTGACAGGCATGAACACGCTCGGACACTCTTCCGGGGTGAGGTGCCGGCAAGGGCCTCCCGGGTGGTGCGGCTGTCACGACGGGCGGAGGGGCCTGGACGTAGCCGTCATCGCCTTGCGTTGTAAACGGTTCCGCGCCCCTGCGCGTGGTTCCCGCCGATATGGCGCTGCACCCTTCTGCGGCAAGACTCCCTGGATTTATTGCGCAAGCAAAGGTGTTTCGTCCGCTCATGAAAACGATTTCAAAGCCCCTGGCCCTGACGGCCGCCATCGCGCTCTCGCTGAGCGCTTCCGCCTGGGCCGCTGCCCCGGCCGCCGCCACCGACGCGTTCACCGTATTGACCTTGGAACAGACCCCGGGTGAGCTGGATGCGGCCGTGGTCGCCGCACAGCTGGAACAGCTGCAGGTCGATGCCGTGACGGTGCGCAACGTGGAGCGCCGCGCCGACCGCGTGGATCCGCTGCAGGGTCTGGCCGATGCGCTGGGCTATCACTATCGTTTCGTGACCGCCGATCCGGCCGCCGCGCAGCAGACCGGCAGTGTCGTGCTGACCCGCCTGCCGATCGAGGCCGAGTCGGGCACCGAACAGCCGTCGCTGAATTACCTGCGCCTCAACGATGGCCGCCATGTGGTCGCGCTGTACACCAGTGCCGCCGATGCCGCCGCGCTGCCGCCGCTGGTCACCGGCTCACGCCTGGGCGCACCGGCCGTGCTGCTGGGCGCGGTGAGTGCCGATGCGGCCACCACCGCCGGCTTCGATCCGTCGCGTGTCGCGCTGGAAGCCAACGAAAGCTACTTCAGCGACGGCTTCCAGTCGGCGACCTCGGCCGCCATCAAGCTGCGCACCCATGACGGAAAGAAGGGCACCACCGCGGCCACGCTGCTGACCCTGGGCTACACCGCGCCGGTCGGTGGCGATACGCCATGGATGGACACCGGCCTGAACGCCGATGCCCGTGCCAAGGCACTGGTCGCGCAGATGACCGTGGACGAGAAGTTCCAGATGCTGCACAGCTACTTCGGGCTGGGCAAGGACGGCGGCCCGCTGCCCGAAGGTGCGGTCGGTTCGGCCGGCTTCGTGCCGGGCGTGCCGCGCCTGGGCATTCCGGCGCAGCAGTCGGCCGATGCCGGCGTCGGCGTGACCAACCCGGGTGGCCTGCGCAAGGGTGACCATGCCACGGCGATGCCGTCGGGCCCGTCCACCGCATCGAGCTGGAACCCGGACATCGCCTTCGCCGGCGGTGCCACCATGGGTCGCGAAGCCTGGCAGCAGCGCTTCAACATCCTGCTGGCCGGCAGCGTCAACCTGCAGCGCGACCCGCGCAACGGCCGCAACTTCGAATACGCCGGTGAAGATCCGCTGCTGGCCGGCGTGCTGGTCGGTGAGTCGATCCGCGGCGTGCAGAGCCAGCACGTGATCTCCACGATGAAGCACTTCGCGCTGAACGACATGGAGACCTCGCGCAATTTCCACAGCGCCGAGATCGGCGAGCAGGCGATGCGCGAATCGGACCTGCTGGCGTTTGAAATCGCCATGGACATCGGCAAGCCGGGTTCGGCGATGTGCTCGTACAACCGCATCAACGGCACCTACGGCTGCGAACACGATTACCTCATGAACGAGGTGCTCAAGCAGGAATGGAAGTTCCCCGGTTTCGTGATGTCCGACTGGGGCGGCGTGCACAGCGGCTCGAAGGCGGCGCTGGCCGGCCTGGACCAGCAGTCGGCCGGTGAAGTGTTCGACAAGGCGGTCTACTTCGATGAGCCGCTGCGCCTGGCCGTGGCCGGTGGCGTCGTGCCGCAGGCGCGCCTGGACGACATGGTCGGCCGCATCCTGCGCACCATGTTCGCGCACGGCAACTTCGACCTGCCGCCGGTGCACGAGCCGATCGATGACGAGGCCGGCTTCCTGGCCGCACAGCGCACCGTTGAAGAAGGCAGCGTGCTGCTGCGCAATGCCGATGACCTGCTGCCGCTGGGCAAGGATGTGCAGCGCATCGTCATCATCGGTGGGCATGCCGACAAGGGCGTGATCGGCGGTGGTGGTTCCTCGATGGTGGGCTGGACGGCCCGCGGCACCAATGCGGTGCCGGGCGTGATGCCGACCACCTGGCCGGGCCCGGTGATCTTCCACCCGTCCTCGCCGCTGGAAGCGCTGCGCGCCGAGCGTCCGGATGCCCGCATCGATTACGTGGATGGCCGCGATGTCGCGGCCGCCGCGCGCGCTGCTGCTGCGGCCGATGTCGCCATCGTGTTCGCCACGCAGTGGTCGGCCGAGTCGGTCGATCTGCCGCACATGCAGTTGCCGGACAACCAGGACGCGCTGATCGCCGGGGTGGCCAAGGCCAACCCGAAGACGGTGGTGGTGCTGGAAACCAATGGCCCGGTCGAGCTGCCGTGGCTGCAGCAGGTGCCGGCCATCCTGCAGGCCTGGTATCCGGGTATCCGCGGTGGTGAAGGCATCGCCGCGCTGCTGACCGGCAAGGTCAATCCGTCCGGCCGCCTGCCGGTGACCTGGCCGGTGGATGTCAGCCAGCTGCCGCGCCCGCACGTCAACGGCCTGGGCTTCAACCCGAAGAACAAGCCGGATGACACCATCGACTACGACATCGAAGGCGCCAACGTCGGTTACAAGTGGTTTGCCGCCAAGGGCCTGACCCCGCAGTACGCGTTCGGCCATGGCCTGTCCTACACCAGCTTCGGCTACGACAACCTGACGGTGGTGGTGGAAGGCCAGCGCGTGGTCGCCAGCGTGGACGTGCGCAACACCGGCAAGGTCGCCGGTGCGGATGTGCCGCAGCTGTACCTGCAGCTGCCGCAGGGCAGCACCACCCCGATCCGCCTGATCGGCTTCCAGAAGGTGACGCTGCAGCCGGGCGAAAGCCGCCGGATCCGCATCGAGGCCGAGCCGAAGACGCTGGCCAGCTTCGACACCGCCGACAAGCAGTGGAAGATCGCCGGTGGGCAGTACGAAGTGCAGCTCTCGCGCGCGGCCAATGCACCGGTGCAGCGCGTGCCGCTGGAGCTGGCCGGGCAGGTGGTCCGCTGAGCTGACGGGCAGGGCACGACCGTGGGTCGTGCCTCCGGTCACCCCGGCAGGTGCTCGCGCAGGTGCGACAGCAGCAGCCGGACCCGGCGCGAGGGCTGGGCGGTGTTGGGAAACACCGCATACACTCCCTGGCGCGGGAAGCGATGACGGCGCAGGATCGGCAGCAGCCGGCCCTGCGCCAGATCGTCATCGATCAACCAGTGCGGCAACACGGTCGCGCCGGCCCCGGCCAGCGCGAACGCCCGCAGGGTGGAGGCGTTGTCAACCGTGACCACCGCATGGGCGGGGTTGCAGGCAAACAGCTGGTCGCTGCCATCGGGCGCCACCAGTGGGAGATCCGCCAGGCGCGGATAGCCCAGCCTTGGCAGCGTGCGGACCCAGTCCGGATCATCACGCGCGGCCTCATCGGGCAGCGTGGCCAACAACGATGGCGAGACGACCGCGCACAGTGCGTGTTCGTCCAGCAGGGTCGCGCGCAGCTGCGAATCCTGCAGGCGCCCCAAGCGGATGGCCAGATCGAACCGCTCGGGAATCAGGTCCGCCGGCGCCGGTGAGGTGGACAGGTGCAGGCGCAGCTCGGGATGCAGGGCGCGGAACGACTCCAGCACCGGCACGACCCTCGCGATCGCATATTCCGGCGTAGTGGTCAGCCGCAGCGTGCCGCGCAGCTGCAGCTGTTCGCTGCGTGCTTCCTCGATGGCGAGCTCGGCAGTGGCCAACAGCGCCGTGCAGTGCTGGTAGAAGCGTTCACCGGCCTCGGTCAGGGCCAGGCTGCGGGTATTGCGTACCAGCAGGGTCACGCCCAGTTCCTGTTCCAGCCGCTTGAGGTTGAAGCTCACCACGGCGCGGCTCTGGCCGAGGCGCTGTGCGGCAGCGGTCAGACTGCCGGCATCGACAATCGCCTTGAAGGTCTCGAAGCGGTCCAGGCTGACCATGGGGGCGCTCTGACTGTCAAAAATGGTTTGACAGTCTTGCATCCGGTTGCCCGTTTATCCAGCCGCCGCCAACGCGCATGCTGCCGCCTCGACATCGGAGCGCGCCATGACATACCGGGCCAGAGTGGAAACGCTGTACCTGCTGGGATTCTCGCTGGATCTGGTGAACATGTTCATCGGCACCGTGGCCTATCCGGCCATCGCCGCGGAGCTGCAGGCCTCCGTACCGCAGCTGGCGTGGATCGGCAATGGCTACATGCTGGGCCTGACGCTGGTGATTCCACTGGGCGGTTGGCTGGCCGCGCGCCTGGGCGAACGCCGGGTGCTGTGCCTCTCGCTGGCCCTGTTTACCGTGGGCGCCGTGCTGGCAGGCACCGCGCCGAGCATCGAGTGGCTGATCGCGTGGCGCCTGCTGCAGGGGCTGGGCGGTGGGCTGTTGATTCCGGTGGGGCAGGCGATGGCCTACCGCGAATGCCCGCCGGCCGATCGTACGCGACTGACCGCCCGCATCATGGCGGTCGCACTGCTGGTGCCGGCGCTGTCACCGACGCTGGGCGGCCTGCTGGTGGAGTGGGGCTCGTGGCGCGGCGTGCTGCTGGTCAGTGTGCCGCTGGCCGTGCTGGCCTTCGCGCTGGCGGCCGCGTGGGTGCGCCCGGGTGCACCGGTGGCCGTGCCGGCATTGGACCGGCGTGGGCTGCTGCTGGGCTCCGTGGGCCTGAGCGCGTTGCTGGTCGCGCTGGGCCTGCTCGCAGCGCCGGGGCAACGGATGCTGGGCGCGTGCCTGTTGGTGGTCGCCACCCTGGTGCTGGCGCTGTATGCCCGCAGTGCGCGCCGGACGGATCATCCGGTCCTGCAGTGGTCGTTGCTGCGGCATGCGTCGCTGCGGCTGGCGATGACGGTCTACCTGCTGGTGCCCGGGACCTTCATCGGCACCCAGCTGGTGGCGACGTTGCTGCTGCATGGGCAAGGCTACGGCGCCGCCGCCATCGGTGGCTTCATGCTGCCGTGGGCGATCGCCTCGGCCTGTGCGATCGCCACGGCACGGCACTGGCTGCCGCGCATCGGGGCGCGCCCACTGCTGAGTGCCGGGATGGGATGCCAGGCCGTCGGTATCGTGCTGCTGATCGCCGTGCAGGCCCAGCAGCCCTGGCTTCCCGTGCTGGCCTTCGCGCTGATGGGCCTGGGTGGCAGCCTGTGCAGCAGCAGCGCCCAGACGCTCGCCTTCCAGAGGCTGGCCGATGCGGAGCTGCTGCCGGGCAGCGCGCTGTGGAATCTCAACCGCCAACTCAGCTTCTGCCTGGCCGCCGCGGTGCTGGCCTGTGTGCTGGCGGTGCTCTCTTCGGTGACGTGGGATCACGCCTTTGCACTCACCCTGGTGCTGGCGGCGGCCATGAGCCTGCTGCCGCTCCTTCCCTTGTGGCGCCTGCCGGCGTCCGCCCTTTCCTTGAGAACCTCCCCATGAATGACACCTTTGCCTTCAATGAGATCCACGACCTGCATGTGCTGATCGAAGACTGGTTCACCGGCCGCTCGCCGGTGGCGGCGCTCGATACCCTGCTGGCCCGTTTCAGCGAGGACTTCAGCATGGTCGGCATCCGTGGTGTCCGCCTGGACAAATCCACGCTGGCCGGCTTCTTCGCTGCCGCGCATGGCAGCCGGCCGGGATTGCGCATCACCATCGATGCAATGACGTACCTGCCGCTGGGCACGGGCGCATGCGCGGTGCGCTATCGGGAAGGCCAGAGCGACGCACAGGGCACCGGCAATCGGCGCGAGTCCTTGGCCATTCTTGTTGGCGGCACCGACGGCATGCTGCGCTGGCAGGCTTTGCACGAAACGGTGGTTGGCGGCTGAATGGGGACGAAGGCCCTGCGCCAGGCCAATCGGCATCTACCGGTGCGGGCCGGGCAGCGCTAGGCTCCGGACGTTGCCTTCACTGCCGGGAGAGAGCCCATGCGTGTGCGTGTATTGCCAGTTGCGCTGTTGAGTCTGATGGTCGCCGCCAGTGTGTCGGCGCAGACCTCGCCGATGACCCCGGACATTCCGGCCAAGGGCTTCGTGACCCCCACGGCGCAGGACAACTACGACAAGCGCGTGGTGATGGTGCCGATGCGTGATGGCACGAAGCTCTATACGGTGATCGTGGTACCCAAGGGCGCCAGGAATGCGCCGATCCTGCTGACCCGCACGCCCTACGATGCGGCCAATCGTGCCAAGCGCATGGATTCGCCGAACATGCGTGACATCCTGCCGCAGGGCGATGAAGTGTTCGTGGATGGCGGCTACATCCGCGTGTTCCAGGACATCCGCGGCAAGTACGGCTCCGAGGGCGATTACGTGATGACCCGGCCGCTACGCGGGCCGCTCAACAACACCAAGGTCGACCACGCCACCGATGCCTGGGACACCATCGATTGGCTGGTCAAGCACGTGCCAGAAAGCAACGGCAAGGTGGGCATGCTGGGCTCGTCCTACGAGGGCTTCACCGTGGTGATGGCACTGACCAACCCGCACCCGGCGTTGAAGGTGGCCGCGCCGCAGAGCCCGATGATCGATGGCTGGATGGGCGACGACTGGCTCAACTACGGCGCGTTCCGGCTGGTCAATTTCGGCTACTTCACCGGCCAGTTGGCCAAGCGCGGCAAGGGCCCGGCGATTCCCAGCGTGGGCTACGACGATTACACCACCTTCCTGCGCGCCGGCTCGGCCGGTGACTACGCCAGGGCCAACGGGCTGGACCAGTTGCCGTGGTGGCACAAGCTGATCGAGCACCCCAGCTACGATGCGTTCTGGCAGGAACAGGCGCTGGACGCGCGCATGGCCAGAACCGAACTGAAGGTCCCCACGATGTGGCTGCAGGGCCTGTGGGACCAGGAAGACATGTGGGGCGCGGTGCACAGCTATGCGGCGATGGAGCCGCGTGACACCGGCAACACGCTGAACTATCTGGTGATGGGGCCGTGGCGGCACAGCCAGGTCAACTATGACGGCAGCAGCCTGGGCGCATTGAAGTTCGAGGGCGACACCGCGCTGCAGTTCCGCCGCGATGTACTCAAGCCGTTCTTCGATCAGTACCTGGTCGATGGCGCGCCCAAGGCGCAGACACCGCCGGTGTTGATCTACAACACCGGGGAGAACCACTGGGACAAGCTGCAGCAGTGGCCGCGCAGCGCGGCGCAGTCCCGGCCGCTGTACCTGCGCGCGGGCGGCAGGCTGTCCTTTGAAGCACCACAGGCGGGGGAGGCCACGTTCGAGGCATATGTATCCGATCCGGCCAAGCCGGTGCCGTTCGTACCGCGCCCGGTGCGGTTTGCTGACCGCGATATGTGGACGAGTTGGCTGGTGAAGGACCAGCGTTTCGTGGATGGTCGCCCGGACGTGCTCACCTTTGTCAGCGAGCCGCTGACCGAGCCGCTGCGGATCGGTGGCGCACCGCAGGTCAATCTGCAGGCAGCCACGAGTGGCAGCGACAGCGACTGGGTGGTGAAACTGATCGATGTGTATCCCGACCAGACCCCGTCGACGCCGGAGATGGGCGGCTACGAGCTGTCGGTCTCGATGGCGATCTTCCGTGGCCGGTATCGCGAAAGCTTCAGCGACCCGAAGGCGATCGCGAGCAACCAGGTGCTGGATTACAAATTCGGCCTGCCGACCGCGAACCATGTATTCCAGCCGGGCCACCGGGTGATGGTGCAGGTGCAGTCGAGTCTGTTCCCGCTGTACGACCGCAACCCGCAGACGTTCGTGCCGAACATCTACCTGGCCAAGCCGGGCGATTACCAGAAGGCAACGCAGCAGGTCTGGCATTCGCCGCAGCAGGCCAGCTTCATCTCGTTGCCGGTGTACTGAGTCCTGACCGGCATTACCCACCTCCAGAACGGCGAGGCTCTACAGTGTGGGGTCTCCAACCCGCAGCAGCAAATGCAGGCAACAAGCAAAAGTTGACAAGAGGTAAAGGCACCATGACGTACTAGCGGGCAGCCAGTGCATCACTCAAAAAGACATCAAGAGAGTAGGAGAACACGCAATGCCATGGTCATCATTGCGTCGGTCCAGACGGCAGGCAGCGACCGGATCAAGGGAATAGATTCCGGTTCGTGATGTCGCCAGAAAGATATTTGCGCAGTAATGTTGAAAAATCCGGCGCGACCTCCTTCATGCATGAAGTATCCAAGTCGCCGAGATCCACGGCTGCGATCGTAGGGCTGAGCCCGGTTCGGTAGTCGAGGGCCAGTAGGGTCGGGCCCCCGTCGGTGCCAAATCCAACCACGTCCGGCCCCAGGTATCTTTGCACCTGGTAGCCCTGATTGAGTGGGACGATCGCGGCAGGCTCCCACAACTGCATGTACCCCTCAGGAAAGCACCCTTGGCCGCCGCCAGACCACAGCAGGAACGCCTTGAGGTCAGTCGGCAATGCCCGCCCCAATGCCTCTTCAAGTGGCCCCAACCCTTGGGACGGGCGGTTGTGCGAGGGGTGCCAATATGGCCGAATAACGTAGATTAGGTCATCGACACACTGCGGCATGGGTGTGAGTCTGCACATGTTGAAAGGCGAGCTTCATATCCGGCGGTGCCGTTGGGCAGGCGGAGGACTGGTGGCATATTTTGGGGGCTGAGCTATGACGGTAAGTTGCGACACATGATCCATGGGGCCAAAAACAATTTCTTGGTTTTGATGAGTGCGAGCGATTCGATAGACACTGGCCGTGCCTCGATCCGAGCTGTTTCCAAGTACATACCGGGCGCCTAGCGTGAGTCGAGTGCCTGATCAGATTCACAAGATCTATTCAGGGCAACCTTCCATCGAGAAATGGAAGGTGAATGCTGCTTAGAGCCATCGAATTTCAATCGGGTTTAGTACAAGTCTGACGTCGAGTGCGACCCGATGTAAGTGGCGACCACGACACCTGCACCGCGTTGAGCGCGGCTCGCAGACGTTCACAGAACCCTCGGCGGTGAAGGCCTTCGCGTTGGCACGCTTCGCACTCGGCGCGAACGAGGCTTTCCCATCGGGCAGTCGGCTTGTATGTAGGGCGCAGCCGACATGCCATAGGTTCAGTGAAGCACGATCTTCCGGTGACGCGTATGTACGCACCGATCACGGTCTGGCCCTGGCTCCAGATGCAGCGCGTGCCGGGCGTAGCGTGCTGTCTGCATTGCATCGTTCATGGACAGGCGACAGCGTGCGGTTTCGCCTTGTCCGATGCACTCGATGAAAAGGATGCTGGTGGTAGCTGAGCCGTTGTCGTTGGAAGGTGGCGCGCAGGTGAAAATGCGATGCGCCGCCGGTAATGGCCGGAGGCGCATGGACATCTTTCCACCAATCAGCGAGCCGATCAGCCTGAAACGCTTGGATAATCGGTGTAGCCATGCGCGCCACCGCCGTACAGCGTGTCCTTGTCCAGCTCGGACAACGCCACGCCCAGACGGAAGCGCTCGACCAGATCGGGATTGGCGATGAAGGGACGACCGAAGGCGACCATGTCGGCATAGCCGGAGGCGACCGCCGCTTCGGCACGCGCCTGGTCGTAACCGTTGTTGGCGATCCATGCGCCCTTGAACTTGGCGCGCAGCGCGGCGTAGTCGAAGGCGATGTTGTCGCGCGGGCCGCCGGTCGCGCCTTCGATCACATGGATGAAAGCGAGCGGGCCGATGGCATCCAGACGCTCCACGGCGCGTTCGAACAACGGCTGCGGGTTGGAGTCGGCAGCGTCGTTGGCTGGCGTCACCGGCGAGAGACGTACGCCGGTGCGTTCTGCACCGATTTCCGAAACGATCGCGCTGACCACTTCATCCAGCAGGCGGGTGCGGTTTTCGATGCTGCCACCGTATTCGTCGGTGCGCTGGTTGCTGCCATCACGCAGGAACTGGTCGATCAGATAGCCGTTGGCAGCATGCACTTCCACACCATCGAAGCCGGCCGTGATGGCGTTGCGTGCAGCCTGGCGATAGTCCTGGATCAGGCCGGGAATCTCGTCCAGGCGCAGGGCGCGCGGCTCGGAGACATCCTCAAAGCCCTTGGCGGTGAAGGTCTTCGCATCGGCGCGCAGGGCACTCGGCGCCACCGGTACCTCGCCCTCGGGCAGCAGGCTGGTGTGCGAGATGCGGCCGACGTGCCACAGCTGCAGCACGATCTTGCCACCGCGCGCGTGCACGGCGTCGGTGACCTTTTTCCAGGCATCGATCTGGTCCTGGCTGTAGATGCCGGGCGTATCCAGATAGCCCTGGCCCAACGGGCTGATCTGGGTGGCCTCGGCGATGATCAGCCCGGCGCTGGCGCGCTGTTCGTAGTACTGGATGGCCAGAGGATTGGGAATGCGGTCCTTGATGGCGCGGTTGCGGGTCAGCGGTGCCATCGCGACGCGGTTGGCGACGTCGATGGCCCCCAGACGGGTGGGGGAGAACAATTGGCCGTCAGTGGAATCTGTCATGGGCTTACCTTGGGGGAGGGCGACCGCCAGCGGCGGATGAAAGAAAGGATGTGGGCGTACGACCCCGAGCATAGGGGCAGGTGCGTTGCAGCGATGGGAAGGATTGTTGCGGAGCACGCTGTGCACGTTCTGTAACGTTTTCGCGGCGTATGGTCGAGGCATGGGCAGGCAGTGCCCGCAGCCTTATTCCAACCCGAGGAACAACGCGATGATTGATTATCAGCTCAAGGGAAAGGTCGCCATCGTCACCGGCGGCGTCTCCGGTATCGGCCTGGCCGTGGCCGAACTGCTGGCCGATTCCGGCGCGGCGGTGGCGGTGTGGGATCTCAAGGCCGACGCCGTCGAGAAGACCGCCGAGGCGCTGCGCAGCAAAGGGGTGAAATCGATCGGCATCGCCTTGAACGTCACCGACGAGCACGCGGTGGAAGCAGCCGTGAAGCAGACCGTGCAGGAACTCGGTGGGCTGGACATCGCAGTGAACAACGCGGGTATCGGCGGGCCGTCGGCGGCCAGTGGCGATTACCCCGTGGATGGCTGGAGGAACGTCATCGACGTCAATCTCAACAGCGTATTCGTGTGCCAGCGGGCGCAGATCCAGGCGATGCGCAGCGCGGGCAAGGGCGGCAGCATCATCAACATGGCCTCCATCCTGGGCCAGGTCGGTTTCAACAATTCGGCGGCCTATGTTGCGGCCAAGCATGGCGTGGTCGGCCTGACCCAGACGGCGGCGTGGGAACACGCGGCGGACAAGATCCGCATCAATGCGGTGGGCCCGGGCTTCATCGCCACCCCGTTGCTGGACAAGATGGACCCGAAGGTGAAGCAGGCGCTGGAAAGCAAGCATGCGCTGGGACGCCTCGGCAAGCCGGAAGAAGTCGCCGCACTGGTGGCCTGGCTGGCCAGCGCGGATGCCGGTTTTGCAACCGGCACTTACTACGCGATCGATGGCGGATACCTGGCCCAGTAAGCCCACCTGTAGGCCCATGCCTGGGAAAGAAACCCCGGGCATGGCCATATCTAGTCAAGTCTGTTCAGTGCCTGCCGCAAGCGAAGTAGTTCATCGATTACAGGCGCCTCGGGGTCTTCGATCGGCGCATCGCGAAAATGCGCCTCCAATCCTCGACGCACGGCTTCAATCAAACTGGCCAGGGGCGTGTCGTCGAGTCGGGTCTTTTCGTCGAAGACCGACACCCCGTATCGACGGCGCCGAATATCCAATCGGAACGAGGAATCCACACCATTCAGGACGAACGCGTCGATGCCGTCAGCCATGCGCAACAGCCCTTCGATCAAGTCGCAAAGAGAGAGATGGATCATGTGAGCCAAGCGGGGCGATGCAGATGAGTCGATTGAACGACCGTTGACCGTCAGCCGGAAATCACCCAATTCGAAAGGGTGCAGGGGCCTTCTTCCAGCCGAAGAACCTCGAAGCGCACTGATGGAGGACCCGGGTTGGTAATAAGGCGAGAGGGGCGAGTGGGAGGCATGCGGCAAGGTTCAACCAGACCTTGCACGAGCGCAAGGGCTGGTGTCCGCAAGAGAAAGGACCTTTGTCGGTAGTATCTTCATTTTCCTTGCCTCATAGCGGTTTCCTGTCACGTGCTCAACTGGAGCGCGCTGCGTACACATGCGCGTCACATCGCTCTTCACGACATTGCTACGTCAACAGCGCAAATCTGGTGCGAACAGTTGAGGGCGCGTTGAATGGGACTGGAACAAGATCTATCGATCCTGCTGCGGATTGCCGTGGCCATGCTGCTGGGCGCCACGCTCGGCATCGAACGCGAGATGGGCAAGCACGCCGCCGGACTGCGCACGCACATGCTGATCGCCGGTGCAGCCGCACTGATTGTCGGCTTGGGCGACAGCATTGCCGAACACTTCCAGGAGGAACGCTACCGTGACCTGCTGCAGGTCGATCCGGTGCGTCTGATCGAGGCGGTGGTGGCCTGTGTCGGCTTCGTTGCCGCCGGCACGATCCTGCGGGGCTCGCGCGATGACCAGGTCAGCGGCCTTACCACCGCCAGTTCACTCATCATGTCCGCCGCGATCGGTATCGCGGTTGGCATCGGCGAGTATGTGATCGCTGTCGGGGTGAGTGTGTTGTGCCTGATCGTGCTGGTGGTATTCAGCCGTATCGCCAGAAAACTGGAGTCGTCATGAGCAGCGAACGTCCCTTCGAGATCCAGCGCATCGACCATGTGGTGCTGCGTGTGCAGGATCTGCCCCGCGCGGTGCGCTTCTACTGTGACGTTCTGGGCTGCACCGTCGCCCGCGAACGGCCGTCGCTGGGCATGGTGCATCTGCATGCCGGTGAGTCGCTGATCGATCTGATCAGCGTGGACGGTCCGCTGGGAATCAAGGGCGGTGCGGCGCCCGGGCGGGAAGGGCGCAATGTCGAGCATGTCTGCCTGCGCGTGGAACCGTTCGATGCCGAGCAGGTGCGCGTGCATCTGCAGGGACTGCAGGTAGAGCTCAGTGGGCCGGCCGAGCGCAATTACGGTGCCGAGGGCGATGGCCTCTCGCTGCGCCTGCGCGATCCGGACGGCAACTCGGTGGAACTCAAGGGTCGTTCGAACGACTGCGGCTGCTGAGTGGTAGGACCAATATTCGGACGTAGACCTATGGTCTAATAGGCTCGTCTCGCGTTTGGCGTTTCAATGCGGGCAGTTCCAACAGGCGTTCTGGTTATTGGTACTACCAATAATCGCTGTTGGACGTTCTCGGCTCGCGCGGTGCTGACCGCGCGGAACCCTGTCCGTCTTGATGAGATCCGCCGATGCAGGCCTGGCAACAACTGTATGACCCCGCTGGCAACCTCTGGCTGTCCAGCCTGATCGCGCTGCTGCCGATCGCTTTCTTCTTTGTCGCCCTGGCCGTGTTGCGCATGAAGGGATGGCTGGCCGGCACGATCACCGTGGTGATCGCGTTGGCGGTGGCCCTGCTGTTCTATCGGATGCCCCTGCCGCAGGCGCTGGCAGCAGCCGGTTATGGCTTCGTCTACGGCTTGTGGCCGATCGCCTGGATCATTCTGGGCGCGGTGTTCCTGTACAAGGTCTCGGTCAAGACCGGACAGTTCGACATCATCCGGGCGTCGATCCTGTCGGTCACCGAAGACCAGCGCCTGCAGATGCTGATGGTCGGCTTTGCGTTTGGCGCGTTCCTGGAAGGGGCGGCCGGCTTCGGAGCGCCGGTGGCGATCACCGCTGCGCTGCTGGTCGGGCTGGGCTTCAAGCCGCTGTATGCCGCCGGCCTGTGCCTGATCGTCAATACCGCGCCGGTGGCCTTCGGCGCGATGGGCATTCCGATCATCGTGGCCGGGCAGGTGACCGGGCTGGATGCATTCGAGATCGGGCAGATGGCCGGGCGCCAGCTGCCGTTCCTGACCGTCATCGTGCTGTTCTGGATCATGGCGATCATGGACGGCTGGCGCGGCATCAAGGAAACCTGGCCAGCGGTGCTGGTGGCCGGTGGTTCGTTCGCGATCGCCCAGTACCTGACCTCCAACTTCATTGGCCCGGAGCTGCCGGACATCACCGCCTCGCTGACGTCGCTGGTCTGCCTGACCCTGTTCCTGCGCAAGTGGACGCCGGTGCGCATCTTCCGCTTCGATACCGAGACCAGCGCACAAGCTGCCGCCCAGGCACTGGAGGCACCGCGCTATTCCACCGGCCAGATCGTCAAGGCATGGTCGCCGTTCCTGATCCTGACCGCGATGGTCACGATCTGGAGCATCAAGCCGTTCAAGGCGCTGTTCGCCACCGGGGGGGCGCTGGAGCACTGGGTGCTGAAGATTCCGGTACCGGCGCTGGATCAGCTGGTGCTGAAAATGCCGCCGATCGTGCCGGTCCCGACCGGCTACGAGGCGGTCTACACGTTCGATGCGGTCTCGGCCACCGGCACGGCGATCATGCTGGGCGCGGTGATCGCGATCGTGCTGCTGAAAATGCGCCCGGCCGCGGCGCTGCGCACGTTCGGCGAAACCGCCCGGGAGCTCAAGGTGCCGATCTACTCCATCGGCATGGTGCTGGCGTTTGCCTTCATCGCCAACTACTCGGGCCTGTCGGCCACGCTGGCGCTGGCCCTGGCGCATACCGGCAAGGCCTTCACCTTCTTCTCGCCGTTCCTCGGCTGGCTGGGCGTGTTCCTGACCGGCTCGGATACGTCCTCCAATGCGCTGTTCTCCGCGCTGCAGGCCACCACGGCCCAGCAGATCGGCGTGTCCGAGGTGCTGCTGGTCGCGGCCAACACCACCGGCGGGGTGACCGGCAAGATGATCTCGCCGCAGTCGATCGCGATTGCCTGCGCGGCGGTCGGGCTGGCCGGCAAGGAATCGGACCTGTTCCGCTTCACGGTCAAGCACAGCCTGATCTTCACCGTGATGGTCGGCATCATCACCACGGTGCAGGCCTACTGGCTGACGTGGATGATTCCCTGAGCCCATGCGCGGCAGTCCGGCCACCGGCATCGACCCCATCGCCCGCCACGCGGGCGACAATGGCGGCATGAAGAACGAACGCCTGTCCGACAAGGTGGCCGCGCAGCTGCGTAGCCTGATCCGTGAGCAGAACCTGCAGCCGGGTGACCGCCTGCCGGCCGAACGACCGCTGGCGGTGCAGCTGGGGGTCTCGCGCACGGCGCTGCGCGAGGCGATCGCGCAGCTGGCCAGCCAGGGCCTTCTGAGCGCGCGGGTCGGCGGCGGCACCTACGTGAGCGAACCGGCGGCCCGTGCCCGGCAGGCCATCGATGAGCCGTTGATCCCGTACCTGCCGCTGTTCCAGGGCGACCCGGAGTACCGCTTCGACGTGCTGGAAATCCGCCACGCGCTGGAAGGGGCGACTGCGTGGCACGCCGCCTTGCGCGCCACCGACGAAGACCGCGCGAAGATCCGCCAGGCCTTCGACACCATGATGGCTGCGCATGGCAAGGACGATCCGGCCGGCGAAGCGCAGGCCGATGCGGCCTTCCACCTGGCCATCGCCGAGGCCTCGCACAACCTGGTGCTGCTGCAGGTGATGCGTGGCCTGTTCGAGCTGCTGCAGACCAACATCTCGCAGAGCCGCGAGAAGCTCTATACCTCCGCCCGCACCTTCGAGCCGCTGTCCGTCCAGCACCGCGAGATGATGGATGGCGTGCTCTCCGGCGACCCCGAACGCGCGCGTGCCGCCGCACACGCGCACCTGGAATTCGTGCACACCTCCCTGCGCACGCTCGATGACAACGAGGCTCGGCGCGCACGTGCGTCACGGCTTCCTTCTTCCCACGGTTGACCCATGATCATTTCCGCCTCCACCGATTACCGCGCAGCGGCACAACGCCGCCTGCCGCCGTTCCTGTTCCACTACATCGATGGCGGCGCGTATGCCGAGCACACCCTGAAGCGGAACGTCGCGGACCTGTCGGAGATCGCGCTGCGCCAGCGCATCCTGCGCAACATGTCCGATCTGAGCCTGGAAACGGAGCTGTTCGGTGAGCGCCTGGCGATGCCGGTGGCGCTGGCGCCGGTCGGGCTGACCGGCATGTATGCGCGCCGCGGTGAAGTGCAGGCGGCGCGGGCGGCGGCGAGCCGGGGGATTCCGTTCACGCTGTCCACCGTGTCGGTCTGCCCGATCGAGGAAGTAGCCCCGGCCATCGATCGGCCGATGTGGTTCCAGCTGTATGTCCTCAAGGATCGCGGCTTCATGCGCAATGCGCTGGAGCGGGCCAAGGCGGCTGGCGTGACCACGCTGGTGTTCACGGTGGACATGCCCACGCCGGGCGCGCGCTACCGCGATGCGCACTCGGGCATGAGTGGCCCGAACGCGCCGGCGCGGCGCATGCTGCAGGCGGTGACGCACCCGCGCTGGGCATGGGACGTGGGCCTGTTCGGCCGCCCGCACGATCTGGGCAACATCTCCACCTATCGGGGCAGCCCGACCGGCCTGGCCGATTACATCGGCTGGCTGGGCAACAACTTCGATCCGTCCATTTCCTGGAAAGACCTGGAGTGGATCCGCGAGTTCTGGAGCGGACCGATGGTGATCAAGGGCATTCTTGATCCGGACGATGCGCGTGACGCCGTTCGCTTCGGGGCCGACGGCATCGTGGTCTCCAACCACGGCGGTCGCCAGCTGGACGGTGTGCTGTCCACCGCGCGGGCGTTGCCGGCGATCGCCGATGCAGTCAAGGGTGAGCTGAAGATCCTGGCCGATTCGGGCATCCGCAACGGCCTGGACGTAGTGCGCATGATCGCGCTCGGCGCCGACAGCGTGCTGCTCGGCCGCGCCTTCGTCTATGCGCTCGCCGCGCAGGGCGAGGCCGGCGTGGCCAATCTGCTGGACCTGATGGCCAAGGAAATGCGCGTGGCGATGACGCTCACCGGCGCCAGGACCATCGCCGACATCAGCCGCGATTCGCTGGTGGACGCCACGCGTCGCTTTGCGGTCGCACCATGAACGCGGCATCCCGGGGCACGGCAGCGCTGCTGGCGCAGCTGCGCGCGATCGTCGGCGACGCACACGTGCTGTGCGGCGACAAGCCGACCCGGCGCTTCCGCAAGGGCTACCGTTTCGGCGATGGCCCGGTGCTGGCCGTGGTCCGCCCGGGCACGCTGCTGGAACAGTGGCGCGCCCTGCAGGCCATCGTGGCAGCCAACGCGATCGTGATCATGCAGGCGGCCAACACCGGCCTCACCGGCGGTTCCACACCCGATGGTGCCGACTATGACCGCCCGGTGGTCATCCTCAACACCCTGCGCCTGACCGGTGTGCAGCTGATCAACGAGGGCCGCCAGGTGGTCTGCCTGCCCGGGGCGACGCTGGACCGGCTGGAGAAGGAGCTGGCGCCACTGGGCCGCGAACCACACTCGGTGATCGGCTCGTCGTGCATCGGTGCCTCGGTGCTGGGCGGGGTCTGCAACAACTCCGGCGGCTCGCTGGTGCGACGCGGCCCGGCCTATACCGAAATGGCGTTGTTCGCCCAGGTCGATGCCAACGGCAAGCTGCAGCTGGTCAATCATCTCGGCATCGCGCTGGGCGATACCGCCGAGCAGATCCTGGAGCGGCTGCAGCGCGGCGACTACGCGCCCGCTGACGTGGACAACGGCAACGACCGCGCCGCCTCCGACCCGCGCTATGCCGAGCAGGTGCGCCAGGTCGATGCAGCCACGCCCGCCCGCTACAACGCCGATCCTTCGCGCCACTACGAAGCCTCCGGCTCGGCCGGCAAGCTGGCGGTGTTCGCGGTGCGGCTGGATACGTTTGCGCGCGAGCCCGGCGAGGTGTTCTACATCGGCAGCAATGCGATGGAGGATCTGACCGCGATCCGCCGCCATCTGCTGACCGCGTTCGAGCGCCTGCCGATCTCGGGCGAGTACCTTCACCGCGAGGCGTACGACATCGGCGAACGGTACGGCAAGGACACCTTCCTGCTCATCGATCGCTTCGGCACGGCCAGGGTGCCGGCGGCGTTCGCGCTGAAAAGCCGCGTCGATGGATGGTTCGAAAGCCTTGGCCTGCGCGGGGTCACCGACCGCGTGATCCAGTGGGCGATGCGTTGCCTGCCACGCCATCTGCCCGCGCGCATGGGCCAGTTCCGTGACCGCTACGAGCACCACCTGCTGCTCAAGGTGTCGGCGGTGGATGCCGCCGCCACCGAAACCTTCCTGCGCACTCACTTCGCTGGCAGCGAGGGCGACTTCTTCCAGTGCACGGCCGAGGAGGGGCGAAAGGCGTTCCTGCACCGCTTTGCGGTGGCCGGCGCGGCCGTGCGTTATCGCGAGGTGCACCGGCGCGAGGTCGAGGACATCGTGGCCCTGGACGTGGCACTACGGCGCGATGACCGCGCGTGGGTGGAACACCTGCCGGCCGAACTCGACGCACGCTTGGCCGGCAAACTGTATTACGGGCATTTCCTGTGCCATGTGTTCCATCAGGATTACATCGTGCGCAAGGGCGAGGATCCGCTGGCCATCGAGCACGCGATGTGGGCGCTGTTGGACGCGCGTGGCGCGGAGTATCCGGCCGAACACAACGTGGGCCATCTGTACCCGGCCAAGCCGGCCCTGGCGGCGTTCTACCAGCAACTGGATCCGAGCAATACGTTCAACCCGGGCATCGGCCAGACGCCCAGAACCCGGCATTGGAGCGACTGTGGAATGCACTGACGCGAAAATGTCGCGCCATATTCGTATTTGTTGCATTTCCTGCGGAGCCCCAAGGATCTAGCGTTGGCTGCGGAATGATCCAACGTGAGAAAGGCAGTGCGCATGCATCAGGCGGCTGAAACATGGAACGAAATCAAGGCGATCCTCGCGCGGAAGGATTGCCTTACCGAGATGGGACTCCAACCGGGTGCCAGCGAGAAGGCGCTTATCGATCTCGAACACCATTTGGGAGTGGCTCTTCCGGAGCTGCTCAAGGCCATGCTGAGAATCCATGATGGACAAACAGCGTTTGGCGTCCTGTTCGGCATGCAGATGTTGTCCACTCAAGGCATTCGATCTACCTGGGATGGATGGCGGAGTATTGAGGAGGACGAGCTCAACAAGGAATTTGCGTGGAACATGGCGTCCCGACCGCCGGGGGCCGTCAAGCCCATGTATACCAACCCGCACTGGATTGCGTTGAGCCGTGACGCCGGCGGGAATCACATGGGTCTGGATTTTGATCCAGACCATAGCGGTAGCGTTGGGCAGATGATCGTTTTTGGCAGGGATGAAGACACCAAGATCCTGCTCGCGCCCGACATCTCCCCCTTTTTCCTCCACGCCATTGAGTGGCTGAAGCAAGCGGACTGGGATGGGGAATGCCTCACAAACCGCGCCGATGGCGGATATGCACTACCGGCAATCTTCCAATAGGCAGCCGCTCAGCGTTGAGCGGCGTTACCGGCGTGAGGCCACGGTAGAGCCACCCCATGGGTGGCTGCCCTGAAACCTGCGATACGCCGGCACAGCCACCCATGGGGTGGCTCTACCCGCGGGGCTTCATTCGCAGCGGACGGCGGTAATCACGTTGTCCTTGTCGATGAACACCCGCAGCCGATCCTGGCGCAGGTCACGGGTGGTGATCGTGGCCGGGCCGATCGGGTTGATCAGGCCGGCGCCGCTCTGCACCAGCAGCTTGCGCATGTTCGCCTCGTCGGCCGGCTGGCCGATGGCCCAGCCCAGGGCATCGGCCTTGCACAGGCCTGGACCCTTGATCTCCGGGCCCGGCGTGCTCACGCACGCGGCCAGCGAGAGGGTGCCGGCGAGCGTGATCGCGGCGAGGGGGTAACGGAAAAGGGATGCCATCGGGTCGCTCCTGCGGGGTCAGGCGCCGACCATACCACTGCGGTGTGCACCGGCGCGTGGTGGGCGCCCCGCGACCGTTGGACGCAGCCCACGCGGCTGCTGGGGCGGGGCGCAACGGCCACCGGCGCTACACTGGCGGCCTCTCAGATCGGCCATGCCGGGAGTCGCAGGTGCTGCACGTGTTCATGCTGGGTGGGCGACATGCCCGCGCCCGGATCGAGGTCCACGACGTGGCCTTCGCCAACGTCGATGCCATTGAAGAGGCCTACCCGCAGCTGCGCCAGGACTGGTTCGGTGAGCGGAAAGGGCTGCATCTCGATGGCTGGCTGGCGGTGGATGGGGTGGAGGCGTACCGGGTGCGCTTCGGCGACGCGGCCCCGGCCGTGGGCGCGCCGCGCCTGTACTTCCTCAATCTCGGCGGGTATGCCGCCGGCGCGCTGGGCGAGGCGCACGATTACCGGCTGCTGGTCGCCACGGATGCCGAGGCGGCCAAGCGCAAGGCCAAGGCCCTGCGCGATGCCAGCTGGTTCAAGCCGCATACCGATGCCCTGCTGGAGGTGGATAACTGCATCGCCATCGACCAGGTCGGTGGCCGCCACGTGCAGCTTGAGCGCGGTGAGCACCGCGGGATCACCCTGGTCAGTGACTACATCGTGATCGGCTGAGCGGCGCCGATTGCCCGCCGGCCCGCTGCTGGCGCATAGTGTCGCGGTCTTGTGAGGTCCGGCGATGTCGCCGCGACAGGTCAACCAACGGAAGTAGCGCATGCACAGCAGGAAGATCACGGCCGCATTGATCGTGACACTGGGAATGACGATGGCCGGCAACGCCGTGGCGGCCGAGCCGGACGCACCGGTGTTCGGTGGCTGGCGCAACCTGCATTCGGCCAGTGGCGCCGAGCCGGTCCTGAGGAACCAGCCGTTTGCGATCCTGCCGCGCGAGGTTGCCAGGGGCGAGCGCTTCGCGATCCTGGACCGCGAAAACAAGCAGGCGGTGTGCTGCCTGGTGGTAGACAGTGACCGTCTCGATGCGATTGCCCTGGAAACCAGCTACCGGCTGCCCGGGGTGTGGATCGCCGATCTGCTCGGCAACGAGGACTACAACCGCCGCCACGGCGACCCGCATGTGTTTGCGATGAAGCGCGAGGGCGACCTGGTCGACCATGTCTTCTCGCAGGAAGGCGGCGGTTACAGCGACCTCGGCGGCCTGCTGCTGCCGGCCGGTGCCGCGCTGGATGCAGGCGGCAGCGGCGTCAAGTTCGGTACCACCACGTACCGCCTGCAGGTGCAGTCACAGCGCTTCGCCGATGACAATGGCGCGCTGGACCGCTACACCCTGCAGCCGCCGGCACCGGCCGCACCGGTGGTGGTCGAGGTGCCGTACAGCACCTACTGACACGGAAGCGACAGAAGCGGCGCGGTACAATCGCGCCCGCCCATCGGCACGGCCGGCTGGGCCCGCATTCCTGTCCGAGCTTGTCCGTGATCGCCCGATTGTCCTTGCCCTGTGCGGTGCTGCTGTTGGCAGCCTGCGCCACGCCGCCCCGGCCGCCGGCCAGGCCGCCTGCCAATCCAGACGCCCTGTGGGGCATCATCCAGCGCGACTGCGCCGGCGAGGCCGCCCCTCGCGGCAGCTGCCTGGCCGTGTCTGCCCAGGCGCAGCGGCGCGATGTGCTGCTCAAGGATTCGCACGGCCACTACCAGTTCCTGGTGCTGCCGTTGGACCGCATCTCGGGCATTGAAAGCCCGGCGCTGCTGCGTGCCGGTGCCCCCAACTACTTCGCCGCCGCGTGGAAGGCGCGCAGCCACACCGAGCAGGCACTCGGGATGGCACTGCCGCGCGATGTGGCCAGCCTGGCCCTGAATTCGCCCCATGGCCGCTCCCAGCACCAACTGCACATCCACGTGGATTGCCTGCGCGCGGATGTCCTGGCCCAGCTGCGCCGGCTGCAGCCGGTCATCGGCGCCAGCTGGCAGCCGCTGCCGGAGCCGTTGCGCGGGCATGCCTATCTCGCCCGCCAGTTGCCCGGTGCCGAGCTCACCGCGAACCCGGTGCGTCTGCTGGCCGCCCATCTGTCCGATCCGGCCGATATCGGCAACTGGTCGCTGGTGGTCGCCGGGCAGACCGGCCCCTCCGGTGCGCCCGGTTTCGTGTTGCTGGCCACCCGATTGGACCTGGCGGCGGGCAACAAGGCCAGCGGTGAGGAGCTGCAGGATCACGCCTGCGCCGTATTGACCGGTGCCGCCGGCCCGCTGGACGGTGTGCTGTGAGGCGGTGCCAGGGCAGGGCGCGCAGCATCGGCTTGCGCATGGCCGGGTAAAAACGTCGCACCTGCGCACCGTGTTGGATCCGGCCTGCTCCTGGCGGGGTGTATCTCGCTTCCCGGACGACGCCTGTATCGCCGATCAGAGGCAGTGCCGGGCTACCGTGGAATCACCGGACGATCGCGGGGCGCGGGGAATCCAGCGCGATTGAAATAAAAACCACGGACGTGGCACGTTATAGTGGCCGTTCAATGCGGTTCCCGCTTTCGCGCCCGGGCTGACTGGCGCGACGTATCCGACTTAATCCATGACTGCTGAAACCACGACTCCGCCCGCCGCTGCGCCGTCCCAGGCCACCGGTCCGCTGTTCTACCAGGCGCCCGTTCCGCTGCGCTCGGATCTGCACGCCGCCTGGCGCCTGGTGCCGGACACCGCGCATTTTGCCGGGGAAACCAACGCGATCCCCGCCGTGATCGGCGAATTCGGTTCGCTGGCCCAGCATTACCCGATCATTTTCACCGGCAAGGACGCGATGCCGCTGGTCGCCGTCGGCCTGGCACAGCGCAACCTGTTCGTCACCGATGGCGTGTGGGACGAGCAGAGCTACGTGCCGGCCTACGTGCGCCGCTATCCGTTCGTGTTCATGCAGGCCGGTGATCAGGACGAGTACGTGCTCGCGCTGGATTCGGCCGCCAGGCAGGTCAACCAGGGCCAGAGCGAAGACGGCGTGCCGCTGTTCCAGGATGGAAAGGCCACCGAGATCGTCGACAACGCCATGCGCTTCTGCGGGGATTACACCCGCGAGCATGACCAGACCCGCCGCTTCACTGCCGCCCTGATCGAAAACGAATTGCTGATCGACCGCAACATCGACGTCACCCTCGCTGACGGCCGGCAGATGTCGGTCAACGGTTTCCAGGTCGTGGATGTGGAAAAGTTCGCCGCGTTGCCGGACGCCACCGTCGTGGCCTGGCACCGCAGTGGCTGGCTGGCGCTGGTGCACCACCACCTGAGCTCGCTGGCACGTTTCAGCGCGCTGGTGAACCGCCAGAGCGCGCTGCCTGCCGACGCCTGAGTCCGGGCGCACGGCGTGTCACGGAAACGGCGGCCGCAGGGCCGCCGTTTTTCGTTGCTTAGGCAAAATATCGATAAGCATATCGCGGGCGGTCATTTCCTCCTTCTCCGCCTGTTCAGCAGAATCACGGCCCCTCCCTCACTACGCTCCGGCACGGGCCCGACCCCGCCGGCACGTACGTCTTTACCGGAAATCTGCATGTCTGTGCTGTATCGCCCGCTGCGTCGGCGGGCCCTGGTTGTGTCGTTGTTGCCTTTGCTTGGTGCGGTATCGCTGGTCCACGCGGCCGATGCACCCACCCAGCTGGAGGCCGTCACCGTCACCGGCTCGCGCATCCCCCGCGCCAGCGTGGAAGGCCCATCCCCGGTTACCGTGATCACCCAGGAACAGATCGAGGCGCAGGGCTACCGCAGTGCGTTCGAGGCACTCAGCGCGCTGACCGAGAACACCGGCAACGTGCAGGGCGAGGATTTCGGCAACACCTTCACCCCGGCTGCCAACACCATCAACCTGCGCGGCCTCGGCCCCAACCGTACCCTGGTGCTGGTCAACGGCCGCCGGCAGTCGGACTACCCGCTGGCCTACGAAGGCTCGGTCAACGTGGTCAACCTGGCCAACATCCCCAGCGCGCTGATCGACCGGATCGAAGTGCTGGCCGGAGGCGCCTCGGCGGTGTACGGCTCCGATGCGATCGCCGGCGTGGTCAACATCATCCTGAAGAAAACCTATGACGGCGTCGGGATCAATGTCCGCGCCGGCACCACCGAACAGGGTGGCGGCGACAACCAACGCCTGCAGGCGGTCGGTGGCGGTTCGGGTGAGAACTGGGACGCGATCTTCGGCCTGGAGATCGCCAACCGCAAAGCGATCTACGGTTCGCAGCGCGACTTCATGGATTCGCTCACCGACGATCCGCGCGGCGTGGCACCGCTCGCGACGGCCGTGGCGTATCGCCGCAACGCCTCCACCAACAACTACATCGATCCCGGTGCCGATGGCTGCGATGCCGCCAGCACGTTGTACGGCGGCAGCGTCTTCCGCGCGCAGAATCCCCGCCAGGGCTGGTACTGCGGCAGCAATGAAGCCGCGCCCACGTTCTGGACCGTGCAGACCGAGAAGCGCAACATTGATGCGTACAGCGCGGTGACCTGGCGCTTGAATGACCGTCAGGAACTGTTCGCCGATGCGGCGATCGGCACTGCGCGCATCTACAACAACACCCGCGCACCGAGCTGGACCTCTTCGCGCAATTATTTCTACAACCAGAACAGCGGTCAGCTGGAAAGCTGGTACCGGCGTTTCGCGCCCGAAGAGATCGGCGGCGTGCAGCGCAATGCCAACCGCTTCCTGGAGCAGTCGTGGTCGTTCAACGTCGGCGCCCGTGGCGGCATCGGCGGCTCGGACTGGGATTACGAAGCGGCCTACAGCCGCTCGCGCTACGAGAACAGGACGCAGCGCCCGGGCCTGCTGGTCGGCATCAATGCGTACCTGCTGGGCCCACAACTGGGCACCCGCGATGGCGTTGAAGTGTATGCACCGGATCCGTCGCGCCTGTACCAGCCGCTGACCCCGGGCGAGTACGAGGGGCTGTCGGACCGCTACGAGAGCCGCAACGCTGCGTGGCTGCAGACCGCCAGCGTCAGCGTCAACGGCCAGCTGTTCGATCTGCCCGGCGGCCGTGCAGCGCTGGCGGCCGTGGTCGAAGCCGGCAGCCAGGGCTACCGCAACCGCCCGGACCCGGCCTTGGGACAGAGCGTGTTCTGGAACCTCAACGCCGGCATTCCGGCCGGTGGCGAGCGTGACCGCTATGCCGCCGGGGTGGAGCTGCAGCTGCCCTTGCTGCAGCGCCTGACCGCGACCGTGGCCGGTCGCTACGACCAGTATCGTGCTGCCGGTGATCATCTGGGCAAGGCCACCTGGAGCACCGGCCTGGAGTTCCGTCCGTTCGATACGCTGCTGCTGCGCGCGAGTGCAGCAACCAGCTTCCGTGCGCCGGACATGAACTATGTGTTCGCCACCGAAACGCGCGGCTACAACCCCGGCATGACCGATTACTGGCGCTGCCGCAGTGCCGGCCAGGCGTACGACGACTGCGATTTCAGCGGCCTGGCGATCGACTACACCAGTGGTGCCAATCCGCAGCTGCAGCCGGAAACCGCCAAGTCCTACGGTCTGGGCTTCGTGTGGTCGCCGTCGGCCAATCTGGACTTCACGGCCGATTACTACGACATCCGCATCGACGATGAGGTCACCAACCTGGATGCCACCCGCATCCTCAAGGATGAAGCCGATTGCCGCCTCGGCCAGACCGTGGGTGGCGACGCACGCGATATCGGCTCGGCACAATGCCAGGACGCGCTGCGTCGCGTGATCCGCAACCCGGCCGACGCGGCAGTGCAGCCGAACCAGGTCGTGCGCGTGCTGATCAACCCGATCAACGCCGCCTCCGAAACCGTGCGCGGCATCGACCTGAAGTCGAACCTGCGCTGGGACGCGGGCCGCTATGGTCGTTTCTCCGCCCGCGTCGCGTACTCGCTGGTGATCGATCACAGCTACCGCCAGTTCGCCGGCGATGACGTGCAGGACCAGCGCAACTCGCTGGATTCCTACCAGTGGCGCAGCAAGGTCAACGGCAGCGTGACCTGGGCGATCAACGACTGGACCGCCACCCTGTACGGCATGCGTTACGGCTCGTTGCCGAAGACCGACGGCAGTGGTCGCATCGCGCCGTACATGACCTACAACGCCAGCCTGTATCGCAAGCTCAACGACAACGCCACGCTCGGCCTGATCGTCAACAACCTGCGCGACAGCCGCCCGCCGGCGGACAAGAACGGCGGCGGCTGGCCGTTCTATCCGGTCGGCAACTACGACCCCTACGGCCGCCAGCTGTGGCTGGAGTTCGATTACCGCTTCCTGTAAGTCCCTCGCGGGCCCGGCAATGCCGGGCCCGCTGCGTTTGGGTCTACAGCGCATGCGACGGTATACTGCGCGCCGCCGAGTGTTCCGGCGGTTGCAGGAAGCACGCATGACCCACCCGATTCATTACCGTCGCGCCGTTCCGGGCGATGCCGCTGCCTGCATCGATCTGCGTGGGCGCACCCGCGAAAATGCGTTTTCCGCGGCCGAGCTTGCCGGACTCGGCATCACCGAAGACAGCTGGGCGGCCGGTATCCGTGACGATGTACTGCCGGGGCATATCGCGCTGGAAGGCGAGCACATGGTCGGCTACTGCTTCGGCGATCGCGACGGCGGCGAGATCGTGGTGCTGGCAATGCTGCCGTCCCATGAAGGGCAGGGCATCGGTCGGCGGCTGCTGGATATGTCCATCGCCGATCTTGTCGAGGCCGGGCATTCGCGGCTGATCCTGGGGTGTGCGGCGGACCCTGCGGTGCGCTCGCATGGCTTCTATCGCTACCTGGGCTGGCGGCCGACCGGCGAGATCGACGCCCTGGGTGACGAAGTACTGGAACTGCACGTGGGCGCCAGGCCATAGCACCTGGGTAGGGCATGGCAGTAATGGCGTGTCAGGGGCATGCGCATCGCCCGCTCACTGTGCAGCCGGTCACGGCTCGGTGATCCGCCGCTGAAACATGCTGGGCGCATCTGGACGGAGCGATGCGATGCCTGCGTGGTGGCTGACCCTGATGATGAGCGCCACAGCGGTGGATCTGCCGCCGCGACAGGTGCATACCTGCCTGGTCGACGGCGCGCGTCATTATCAGTCCACCCCGTGCGAGGGACGCACCGAGCGCATCCGCGAGATGCCGCCGCCCGTCGATACCTGGGCCAATGAGATCCATATCGAGTCGGTGCGGCAGGGACTCCAGGCCAAGCGGCGTGCTGAGGCTGCGCCCGCGCGACAGAAGCGTCCGCCGCGACGCAGTGTCCGCCCGACGCCCGCGATCCGGGGGGCGGTCATCTCCGTGCATGCCGATCCTGTCCGTTGCGCCGCCGCGCGACGCCAGCGCGAGACGGCCTACCGGAAAGCGGGCGGCCGGCCGAGCCTGGCGCTCAGCCGGCGAATGGATGACCTGGTGCACGATGCGTGCCGGTAGTCAGACGGCACGCACGCTCATGGCTGCGCCATCAGATACCGCGCCACGGCATCAAAGGCGGGCAGGGTGGTCGGGTCGTTGGCGCTGTTGGCTGCGACCGGATGCGAGCCGAAGCGCGCGATCACCACCCGTGCGGTGGGGTCGATGTACAGCGCCTGGCCATGCACGCCGCGCGCCATGTAGGCGCCATGGTCGTTGTGGGAGATCCACCACATGCCGCGATAGCTCCAGCCCGGCAGCTGCGCGTAACCGGCCTTGGCAAAGGCCTGTTTGCTGCCGCCGGCCCGGATACGGGCGATCGCGGCGGCGGGCACGATGGGCTGGCCGTCGACCCTGCCGTCGTCGAGCAGCAGTTGGCCGACACGGGCCAGATCCCGCAGGCCGGCATTGAAGCCGCCGCCCGCAAACGGCGTGCCGGTGGAATCAACGGTGTAGTACGCGTCCTGCTCGGCGCCCAGGCGTTGCCAGATGCGCGACTGCAGCAGCTGTGCAACCGACTGCCCCGTGCGCCGGGCGATGATCCAGCCCAGCGCGTCCGTGTTGATCGTCTTGTAGCCGAAGGCCTCGCCGTGGCGGCCCTGCTTCTGCACGGTCTGCAGGTAATCGTAATAGCTGCGTGGCCCGGTGTAGCCGGGGGCCGGGGGCAGGGTGCTGCCCGCGGCGGAAAATGCCCAGACCTCGGCGTTGGGGTCGGCGTAGTCTTCGCTGTAGCGCAGTGCCGTGGTCATCTCCAGCACCTGCCTGACCGTGGCATCGCCGAACGCGCTGTCCTTCAGCTCGGGAACAATCGCGCTGACGCGCTGGGTTTCATCGATCACCCCCTCGGCGACCAGCATCTCGCCGAGCAGGCCGGTCATCGATTTGCTGACGGACATCGCGCCGTGCTGGCCGTGCTCGTCCAGGCAGCCGCTGTAGCGCTCGTAGACCACCACCCCGTCGTGCAGCACCACGATGCCGTCGGTGTAGTTGGCCGCCAGTGACTGTGCCCAGGTCATCTGACGGTGGGTGCCGGTGGGCGTGAACGACAGCGCGTCGATCGCGGCATCCAGCCGGCGCGGCAGGTCACGGGCCGCGCCGGGGCCCCGGCTGACGCCCACGGTGGGCATCAACTGGCGGAAATGGCAGGCGGTCCAGCGCAGCTTGGGGAAACTGAAATAGTCGTCATCCGTGTAACGGATGCGCTTGTCTTCCGGCGGCGGCGCGCCCTGCATCCAGCCGAGCAGCCTGGGATCGGACGCTTCGGCCGACAGCGGCGGCGAGGTGGGCGAGGCCGGAGCGGCAGTGGCGGCGCCCGGCAGGGCGAGCACCGCGACCAGGGCCGCGGCCAGCCGGGCGCGGGATGACGCCAAGGCGGCGCGCACGCGGGTCAGGGCGATGTGGAGGCGCGGAACGGGCATGGGGCACTCCTTGCTGATGCGCAGGACGTCTGTGCCACCAAGGGTACTGCACCGGAATGAAAGACGGCGCCATCGGCGCCGTCCGTGACGTGCCCTGCCGGGGCAGGGCGCGCGATGCCGTTACGGGGTGCCGGGGTTGCCCTGCGGCGCCGGTGCCGGCGTGGCCGACTCGGCTGACGGCAGCGACAGCGCCGGGTTCAGCTGCTGGGCCTGCAGCATCTGGATGCGCTGGTTGAGCGCGTCCAGTTCGCTGTGGCTGCTGCGCAGGTCGGTGCTCAGGCTGACCGCCTGCTGCTTGGCCTGTTCCAGCGAGGCGCTGACCTGCAGCGACTGCTGGCGCTGGAGATCGGCTTCCTGCTGCAGGCTGCGCAGCCGCTCTTCGTTGTAGGCGACCAGGTTTTCGGTATAGCGCTTGCCGGCCTGCAGGCGGGTGGTATCGATATACACCTGGGCCAGCTGTTCGGTCTGTTCGACGAAGGTGCGGTAGACCTTCTCGGCGTTGTCGACCGAATCGGTCTTGATCACGCGCCAGAAGTCCTTCTCGTGGAACAGCGCCACGTAGTAATTCAGCGTGCTGGTATTGAACAGCAGGCTGGCACCGTAACTGCCGTTATAGGTGGTGCGCAGCTCGGTGAGCTGCTTGGAGTCGACCAGCTGGCGCAGTTCGTCCACGGTATTGCGGACCACCGGCGCCGGGCGAACGGCGGTCTCCACGGGCGGCTCGGCACGCGGTGCGCGCGCGGCCAGGGCCTGCGGAATGACGCTCAACGACAGCAGCAACACAATCCCACCGGTCAGCGCGTGCGCGACGATGGAACCAACCCCTTTTCTCTCTCGCATATTCAGGCCATCCACGAGTGGATTATCAGTGAAGTAAAGTCCCCGCCGGAGTCTAGCACGCACAATCGCGGGGCCTGCACTTTGCCGCAGCGTCAATAAACCAACTGTGCCGGGGTGCACTGGATGGACTGCATGTGCACGTCGGTCCGCCCCAGCTCCAGCCCGAGCACCTGGGCCAGCGTCTGCGAGAGCAGGGTGCCGACGCCGTTGAGCAGCGGCTTGAGGGTTTCCAGCACCGGGGTCAGCGCCAGGCACAGCAGGCCGCTGCAGCGGACCTGGTCAGTGCCCGGGTCGGTGACTCCGGTTCCGCCGGCGAGGTCCTCCAGGCCGCCCGGCCGGGTCTGCAGGTAAGAGGCCAGATTGGATTTGACGCAGTTGTTGTAGTTGAGCAGGGTACTGAGCAGGCTGTTGCAGCGGTTGATCACCAGCCCACCGAGCAGGGAGCCGAGCAGGCCACTGAGCCCGCCCATTCCCTTTCCGGTAACGGTGGCGTTGTAGCCGTCCCAGACCGAGCCGGTTTCAAAACAGGTGCCAAGATTCAGCGCGCCACACGCGTGCGGTACGCCGCCCACGACGTCCCAGTCGCCGAGGGCGCCGATGCCGCGTGCCGGGTCACCGTGTCGCAGCAGGGCAATGGTCTTCTCGGCGTCGTAGAAAACGTTGCCCGGATTGGCGGCCTTCAGATACTGATCCGCCAAACGATTGGCGGTGGCGGCATCGGTGCTGCCCTGCTTGCCCGGGGTGACCACGTTGCTCAGCACGCGCAGCAGTTCGCTCACCAGGCCGGAGATGGCTGTGCCGACCTGGGCCTGGTTGAAGTAAGTAGAGGCGGTCTCTCCGGCCGCAAGGGTGACGCTCTCATCGCGGGTCAGCGCATTGAGGGAAATCTTGTCGGTGACCAGCGGTGCGCCCAGCAGGGTCAGCAACTGCTCGTTCTGCAGCCCGGCATCGCACACATTGCGCTGCGAAAATTCGTTGGCGGCAGCCACGCGGCCGACGCAGGCGCGCAGCAGCGAGGACTGCACCCGCACCGTGGCCGTTGGCGGGGTCGCGCCGCAGTTGAGCGCGTCCAGTGTGCCCATCGCGTTGGTCACATCGGCATAGATCGGCAGGTTGAGGCGGATCCCCAGCCCGCTCAGCACGGGCCCGAGCAGCGCCAGCCCGCCGGTATCGATGTTGATCTTCAGCCGCACCTGCGCGTTGTAGGCACGGGTGCCGACGCCGCCGATCGCGATCGAGGGCGGTTCGATGATCGCCGCGCGGGTCTGCACCAGGCCCAGGATGTTGAGGTTGTTGACCGCCACGCCGTTGCCACCGCTGGCGATGCTGATGCTGGTGGTGATCAGGTCCAACGCGCTGATGTCGGCCTGCAGCGCTGGCGAAGCGGGGCCTTCTGGCGCGACGATGCGTGCGAACAACCCGCCGGTGGTGTCGGTGCTGCCGAGCTGCACGTTGAGCTGGTTCAGATCGACCTTTGCCGCGAGCGCATTGCGCAGTGCCGTCAGATCCACATGGGTGACGCCGCTGTTGGTCAGCACCGTGGCCGTGGCATCGAGCAGCTGGCCAAGCGAGACCCGGTTGGCGGCCAGCAGGGCGTTGAACTCGGCGATGCCGATGTTGGCCTGGACCGGAATGCCCAGCGCCTGCAGCAGGCCGCCCGGGGTGACCTTCGCCTGGGCCAGGCCGTCATAGCCAAGCAGGGTGGTGCGGTCCAGGTTGACGCCCACCAGGTTGAGCACGTTGCCCAGCGGCGTATTGCCATTGACCCGCAGCAACTGCGAGCCCACCGAGAACACCGCGATCGGCGGCGCACGCGTGGCCACCGCCTGCGCACGGATCGTGGGCAAGCGCGTGTTCTGGCCGAAGAACGGCACCACCGAACGGGTGGCGACCACTTTGACCGCATTGAGCGGGTTGGCCGCGTCGGGCGTCACACTAAAATGATCCCCCGCGCCGCGTGCAGGATTCCAGTTGCCGCAGTGGATCACCAGGGCGCCGGAAAAGCCGTTGTCCCGTTCTGCATTGCTGCGGGCAGCCCCGTTGTCCTTGAGGTCCGCGCGGCACAGGTCCAGGCGCTGCGCGCCGGCGACGGCGGCCAGGTCGACCACCTTCTGCGCATCGCGCTTGGCCCAGTACAGATAGCCCACTTCCACCAGGCCGAGCATCCCGACCAGACCGAGCAGGACCAGCATCATGGTGACCGACATCCCGCCGCGCAGCCGCCGCCGGAACGGCCGGGGCGCACGAACGCTGGACTGGTGCATGGCATCAACCTCCGTCGTTGGAACCGCCTACGTCCTTTTTCACACTGGTCTTGAGGAACTCGGGAATCTCGTGCTCGAAGCTCTTGAGGTAGCGCGCATAGCTGGCCGCGGCCTGGTCACCCAGGATCGGCAGGCGCGCCCCCGCGTGGGTTCCCTGGGCCTGCATCCGCAGCAGATCACGGGTGGTCTGGCCTATCTCGCTGCGCGGCGCGGGTGCGGGAGGCATGTAGCGCCCGGGCGCGGCGTCGGTGTAAGCCGGCGCGCGATCGACGTAGGTCGGCACCGGTGCCGGGGTCTCTGGCGCCGGCAGCGTCGTAGTGGCGACCGGCGGGGCCTGCTGTCCGCCGAGCATCTGCCCGGTGAGCGGTGCCTGCTGCGCCATCGCGGGCAGCGCCACCACCATCAGCAGCCACGGCAGGCCAACGTGCAGGAACGTAACGGGCAGGCGACGCAACTGGTTCATGGCGTGGTCTCGCTGGCAGGAGTGGGCGTGCTGAAGCGCTCGAGCATCGACGGCGCCAGGCGCGCATCGGCACGCGTGCGGTGATCGGTATCGATGGCGACCCTGCGCTGCGCCGGGCGCCCGGCAGCGGCGCGTGGTGCAGCCGTGGCGCCGCTACCGTGCGCGGCGGCCGCCGTGGCGACGCTGGCGGGTGCACGCTGCACCGACGGCGCCGGGGCCGCCTGCTGGCGCAGCTGGTCCGCCAGCCGGCGGACTTCGGCCTGCGCGCTGTCGGTCAGGCGCGCGTTGCGCATGATGGTGTCGGCCATGTCGTTCTGGCCGCGCAGCAGCGCCCAGACCGCCAGGTTGGCGTTGGCCTTGGCACTGCCGGGCGATAGTTCGGCGGCCTTGGCCAGCGGTTCCTGCGCGCGGGTCCAGTCGCCGGCGCGCAACCGGGCGAAGCCCAGATCGCCGAGGTAGCCGGTGTTCAACGGCTGCAACTGCACGGCCTTCGCCAATGCCTGCTCGGCACGTGCCGCGTCGCCATCGCGGGCGGCGATCAGGCCGAGTCCGTGCCACGCCGCGGCCGCCTGCGGGCCGCTGGTCAGGCTGCCGTACATGGCCAGTGCCGCCTCGCGCTGGCCGGTTTCGCGCAGTGCATCGGCATTCAACAGGCGCAGTTGGGGACTGTCGCCATAGCGTTGGCGATACGCCTCCACGTGCGCCAGCGAGGCGTAGTACGCGCCCTGCTGCTGCATCTTGGAGATCAGCTCGAGGTAAAGCTGTTTGTCGTCCTGCGGGGCCACCTCGGGCGAGGCCAGTGCCATCGGATCCTGTCGGTAACCGTTGCGCACGTTCGAACAGGCCGCGCAGAGGGCAGTTGCGGCGAGCAGCAGGCAAAGGCGGGAAAGCACGGCGTGGTGCATGGCGTTCAATCCAGTTTGGTCAGGGCGGAGGCGAGGGCGATGATGGCCGGGCCGGCCAGCACCAGCATCAGCGCCGGCAACAACGTCAACATCATCACCACGGTCATCTTTACCGAGAGCTTGCCGACCTTCTCCTTGAGGGTGGAACGGCGCTGTTCGCGCAGGCGGATGCTGAACTGGCGCAGCGGCTCCTGCACCGCTCCACCATGTGCGTGGACCTGCAGGATCAGCTGCACCAGGCTGCGCAGGTCTTCGTCGTCGAACGACTCGCCCAGCCGGCGCAGCGACTGCTCGCGGCTGCGCCCGTGCATGTAGGCGATGTTGGCCTGGTGGATCTCGCGGCCGAGGACCGGGATCGCGTTGCGCAGTTTGTCGCCCAGGGTCTGCAGGCTCTGGTCCATGCTGAAGCCGACGCCCTGCAGCAGGCGCAGCAGGTCGATCAGCAGCGGCAATTCCGCCGAGACCTGCTTGCGCAGGCGCATCGCCCACGCACGCAGGGCGAACTTCGGCAACAGGATGCCGAAGGCCAGCGCGCCGAAGATCACCATCGCGCGGCTGAAGCCGGTGCTGTGGTTGAAGGCCAGCAGCAGGACCAGCGTGGCCACGGCGATCAGCAGCCGAAGGGCAAGGAAGATCGCGGTGCCGGCGTTTGTGTTCCAGCCGGCCTGGTCGAGCAGCAACCGGTCTTCCGGTGCCAGCAGGGCGGCTTCGATGCGGCCACCATTGAAACGCTGGCCGAGCGCGGCGACCGCGGCGAGCCAGCGCTGGCGCAGGCTGACCGGCGGCTGCTGTGCCGGGGCAGGGGCGCCGGCGGCATCGCGCGGCCGCAGGGCGGCCTGCAGGGCGTCCTGGTGGCGTTGCTCGCGCCCGCTCAGCACCCAGCCGCGCAGCCCGAGCAGGCCCACGCCGGCGGCGAGGACCAGCAACGTAGCGATCCACCAGCCGTTACTGCTCATGCGGACTCCCGGTGGAAGAAGGGCGGGCGCTCATATCGACTTGGCCAGCCGGTACAGCAGGAAGCCACCGATCAGTTCCAGCCCCAGCGCCCACAGCAGCAGCTTGTGGCCGAGCGGCTCCTGGATGATCGGCTGGAAGAAGTCCGGGCTGGTGATCGCCATCAGCACCGCGCTGATCGGCGGCAGCAGGCCGAGCACCCAGGCCGACATGCGGGTCTCGGAGGTGGTGGCCATCAGCTCCTGCTGCGCCTGGTCCAGGTCGCGCATGAAGTCGGCCATGCGCTGCAGGATCTGGTCGGCGCGGCCGCCGATGCGGACACTCACGCCGAGCACCACCGACAGCACGTTCAGGGCTTCCAGCCGATAGGGCTGGGCGGCCTGTGCCAGGGCGCGGTCCAGGTCCAGGCCGCTGCGGGTGTAGGACACGGTGGCGTCGAGCAGGCCCCGCAGCGGCATCGGCATCTGCGCGGCCGAGGTCTGGAAGGCCATCTGCAGGCTGTTGCCGAGGCCGGCCAGGCGCACCAGATTGTCGAGGAAGTCCGGCAGTTGGCGCAGCAGCTTGGCCTGCAGCCGGGTGATCCGCCGTGATACCCAGAACCAGGCCGCCAGCGCACTGAGCACCAGTACGATCGGCGCGGCCCACACCGTGCCAAGCCGCGCACTGGCGATCCAGGCCAGCAGTGCCGCAGCGGCGATGATCATCAGTGGCACCCGCCAGCCGGTGGGAAGCGCGGCGCGCCGCATCAGCGCGTCCCAGGGCAGGCCGGCGGGGGCACTGGTGACCGGCATCGGCGGGGGCGGGGCGTCGCTGATGCCGGCCAGGCGCGGGGCGGCGTCCGGTCGCGCCAGCCGCTGTTCGGCGTGCTGCAGTGACAGCCGGCGCTGCTCGCGCGCGGCCGCGCCGCCCCACAGCTCTACGGCCAGCGCCACCAGTATCAGCGCCGCACTGCACAGGAGCAGGACGAAGGCCATCCTCAGAAGCCTCCGCCCAGTGCTTCGCGCAGCTGCCGCCGGAACGGTTCGAGCTTGTGCGAATGGGGCTGGAAGCCGAGCCCGACCCAGCGGTCGTACTCCTTGCCGTCGCCATCGATCTGCACCTCGTGGCGGAACATCTCCTGGGTGGCGATCATGTTGTCGGTGACGCCGGTGATTTCCGTGATCGAGACCAGCACGCGACGGCCGCTGCCCAGCCGCGAGATCTGCACGATGAAGTCGATGGCGCTGGCGATCTGCCGGCGCAGGCTGTCTTCGCTGCCCTGGAACCCGGCAAAACCCGCCAGCATCTCGATGCGGTACAGGCAATCGCGCGGCGAGTTGGCGTGGATGGTGGCCATCGAGCCGTCATGGCCGGTGTTCATCGCCTGCAGCATTTCCAGCACTTCGGCGCCACGTACCTCGCCAACCACGATGCGGTCCGGGCGCATGCGCAGGCTGTTGCGGACCAGGTCGCGGATGCTGATCGCGCCGTTGCCGTCCGCACCGCCGATACGGCTCTCCAGACGCACGACATGCGGGTGGTTGAGCGAGAGCTCGGCGGTGTCTTCGACGGTGATCACGCGCTCGTTGGCGGGAATGTAGTTGGCCAGGGCATTGAGCAGCGAGGTCTTGCCCGAGCTGGTGCCGCCGGAGACCAGGATGTTGCAGCGGCCCAGCACCATGGCATGCAGGAGCGCCTGCATCGGCCGATCGAACGTCCCCATGCGCAGCAGCTCGTCCGGGGTGAACGGATCCTTGCGGAACTTCCGGATCGAGACCATCGGCCCATCCACGGCCAACGGCGAGATGATGGCGTTGAGGCGCCCGCCGTTGGGCAGCCGCGCATCCACCATCGGGTTGGATTCATCCAGGCGGCGGCCGAGCGGGGCCAGGATCCGGCGCAGGATGCGCAGCAGGTGGCTGTCATCGCTGAAGCGCTGCGGCGCCCGCTTGAGCATGCCGCCCTGGGAGACGTGGATGTCCTTGTAGCCGTTGATCAGGATGTCCTCGATCTCCGGGTCATGCAGCAGATCGTCAAGAGGGCCGAAGCCGGTCAGCTCTTTCACCAGTGCATTGGCGACGATGTCCTTCTCGGCCTCGTTGATCGGAATCCGCCACTCGTGCACGAAGCCGGCGGTCTGCGCGTGCACGTAGCGCGACACGGTGTCCGGTGCCCACGCGTCGATATCGATGCGCTCGTCCTCGATGCTGTTGAGCAGGTGCTCGTGCGCGGCGATCAGCACCTTCTGGTACTGCTCGGTCTGCTCGAACGGCTGCACGCCATGCTCGGCATCGGCACCGGGTTCGGCGCGGGCGGTGGTGGACGGAAACGGAGTCACTTTGTCTTCCATGGGGAACCACTCAGGCGAAGGGCGAGGTGTTCCCGCCAGCCCCTGGCCGGCGCGGGGGCCGTCGGATCCAGGTGCGACAACAGCGGGGCAAGGGCACGCACATACGGATCACGCGGCGCGTCCTGCAGCAGCAGGCGGCCATGGCTGGCACTGGAACGCAGTGTGGGCCGATCGGGCAGCACTGCCAACAGGGGCAGTTCGAAGCGTGTCGCGATCTGCGCCGGGCTCAGGCCGCTGGCATCGTCATGGCGGTTGATGATCAGCTGCAGCCGGGCATCGCGTGCGCCCACCTGGGCCAGGTGGCGAAGCATCTGGTCCAGCGAGACCAGGGTGCCGATGGACTGATCGGCGATCAGCCAGAGTTCGTCGGCACTGTTGAGCAGGGACACCGGCAACTGGCGCAGCGGCACGCCGCCCAGGTCGCACAGGACGGTGTGGAAGACGCTGCGCAGGCGCTGCATCAACATGCCAGGGTCGGGCAATGCGGTGCCTTCCATGCCGGGTGGCTGGCCGAGCAGGGTGACGCCGGCTGGATGGTGGGCCATCGCGGTGCGCGCCAGCGTGGCATCGATGCGTGCGGCATTGCGCAGCGCATCGTCGAAATGGAAAGTGGGGTCGACGTTGAGGTAGAGCGACAGGTCGCCGGTGGGTTGGCCCAGGTCCAGCAGTAGCGTACCGGCATCGGCCGGTGCCGCATCGCCGGCCGCTGACGGGTTGGACAGCGCGGCCTGGCCGGCGAGGACGCCCAGATGCGCGGCCAGGGTACTGCTGCCCACGCCGGGGCGGACGCCCAGCAGCAGCACCATGCGTGCGCGCGCCGGTGGCGCCACCGCAACGCTGCTGCGGCCCTGCGCGGCGAGCGCGGCAGCGCGACGGAGCACTGCTTCCATGTCCTGTGGTGCGCTGTCCAGATCGAGCAGATCGCGCAGGCCGGCGCGCAACGCAGCGACCACGCCGTCCATGTGATCGGCGTGGGTGGAGCCGATCGCCACCAGCGGCAGCTCCGGGGCCTGGGCCTGCAGCTGCCGGGTCAGGGCCGCGGAGAAGGCGGCGTTCTCGTGCCGGTAGTCCAGCAGCACCACGCAGCCGGTGTCGCGCAGCGGTTCCAGCGCCGAGGCCGGCGCTGCGCTGTCCAGCCACTGCACCGTGCCCAGCGACGGCAACAAGGCCGACAGCAGGGTGGCCAGTTCGCGGTCCGGCGCAAACAGCACGAGCTTCATTGAAGCATCCCGTGGTTGGACCAGCTGCAGGGTGGCGGACATGGCGGGAAGGTTCCTGGCATTGGGCTCAGCGCGAGAATCCGGGCAGTTGGTCCGACGATGCCGGGCTCAACAGCCAGGCGCCCCAGACCGGCAGGTTCGGCGATGCCTCGCGCTGGCCCGGCAGCGGCACCTCGGTGCCCTGGGCCAACGGCTGCACCAGCCGCGGGGTGACGATGATGACCAGCTCCTTTTCTTCCTTCTTGTAATTGAGGGTGCGGAAGAACGACCCGATGATCGGCAGATCGCCGAGCAGGGGCACCTTGTCCACGTTGGAGCTGACGTTGTTGCTGACCAGCCCGCCGATCACGAAGGTTTCCCCGTCACCCAGCTCGACCGTGGTGTCGGCGCGGCGGGTGGTGATCGACGGCACCTGCACATCGTTGTAGGTGATGCCGGCGGCGTAGTTCAGGTCGCTCGCTTCCGGCGCCACCTTGAGTGCGATGCGGTTCGGGCCGAGCACGGTGGGGGTGACGGTCAGGCCAATGCCGAACGGCTTGAAGGTGACCGTCGTGGTGCCCAGCCCCTGTGGTTCCAGGATCGGCAGCTCACCGCCGGCCAGGAAGCTGGCGCTCTGTCCGGACAACGCAACCAGGGTGGGTTCGGCCAGGACGCGGGCCATGCCGTTGCTCTGCAGCAGGTCGATGTTGGCGTCCCAGCCATGGGTGAGGGATTTGAACACCAGCCCGAAGGCCGACGACAGCGGGTTGGTGATGATGACGTCGTCGGGCCCCGCCGATTCGCCCGCCGGCAGCACGCCGGGCAGGGTCGCGCCGGGGCGCGTGATGCCGTAATAGAAGCCGTTGTTGCGGTTGAAGTTCTTGTTGCCGAAGCTCATGCCGATCTGGCGCAGCACCGACTTGTTGAACTCGACGATCTTCACCTCGACCTGGACCACGCCACCCGTGGCGATGGTGGAGATATCGGCCAGCTGGCCCTCTTTGCCCACGGCCATCGCCGCGGCCTTGACACTGTTCTGGTGGTCCAGCAACGAAGGGCTCAGGCCCTGCAGCAGGCCCTGGCCGTCCTGCACGACCAGCCCGGTGCCACCGCCCTGGGTGGTCAACGCACCCTGCACGGCACTGCGCACCTCCACCTGCAGCCGTTCCGGCTCGCGATTGCCGTTGCGCCACAGCAGCAGCGTCGTGTTGCCGGGTGCCTTGCCGACCAGCAGTGCCTCGCGGCCACGCAGCATCACCACGTCGGCCACGCTGGGGTCGGCGATGGCGACCCGTTCCAGGTTGGCCGGCAACGACCACGGTCGCTGCTCACGCGTCTGCAGTACCAGCTCTGCGTCGGCACTGGCCAGCAACGGGCTGCCGATCAGCACGCCAGCCAGCAGGCAGCGTGGCAGGGCGTGGCAAAGGCGGCGCGTGAGGGTGGGGCGTTCGGTCATGGGCTGTCTCGGCATGGGCTTAACGCGACCCGCTGTGGGAGGAAATGTCGCCACGGATGATTTCAATCCCGCGGTCCGGGCGCGGTGCCGCGCGCCGCGGTGCGCTGCCGGGAACGGGCAGTGCCGCGGTGGAACTGCGCCCGCGTCCGGCCAGGGCGTCGGTGTCGATGCCGGCGTAGGCATCGTTTTCCGGGCGCTGCAGGGCGAGGCGCTCCTCGGCGGACAGCTCGCGGCGCGGGCTGAGCACGCGGCCGGGCGTCGGGAACAAGCCCTGGTCCGGCAGCGCGATGTCGGCCGGGTTGCGCAACGCCAGGAACAGCTTTCCCTGTTGGGCGCCGAGCAGCAGCCGGTTCGCCTCGGCGACCGGCACCGCCAGCACCGCGCTGCGTGCCGGTGGCGTGGTTCCACCATTGCGTGATGCGCCGGCCGACGCGTTTGCGCCAGTGATGTCCTGTGCGCGGCTGTCGGCGGGCGCAGGCGCGCTGCCATCGGCGGGCACGCTGGCCACGCTCTGCAGATCATCGGCGCCATAACTGAGCACGCGCAGCCGCGACAACAGCAGCCGTGTCTGCGCGTCACCGTCGTCGCGCAACCCGCCCGACGCGCGCAGGTTGAGGAACACATCGACGAAATCGCCCGGCTGGATGCGATTGCCTGCAGCCACCAGTTCGTCCACCGGCACCGCGAGTGCGCGCTCGCCGGGATTCAGGCGCAGCGAAAAGCCCTGTGCGATCTGCGCGGTCTGGATCTGGGTGCCGGCCGGGATATCCTGGGTCGGTACCGCGCCGACCAGTGCGTTGATCGAGGTGTAGGCGCCCACCGGGCGTTGCGGATGGCCGGCGATGCGCAGGTCCTCGGCCGTGATCGGTCGCCCGGCCGGCAAGGCGCCGGCCGCCTCGACCACCGGCCAGGTGGCAGGTTGAGCGGGAGCAGTGGCGGTCGCCGGCGTGGCCGGCGGCGCCTCGCTGGCGCGGCGGCTCACGCCGAAGGCGACAATGGCCAGGATCACCGCCAGGCCGATCAACAGGATCGCGGCGATGCGGGTCAACTTGAGCATGCGGTTCTCCGGAGGGTCATCAGTTGCCGCCGAGGTCGAGTTGGGCGACCGCGGTGCTGCGCAGCGCCCTTGGCATTACCCAGCCGTACACGCGCCCCGTGCCGGGCAGGAAGGGGTGGGCGCGGTAGTCGTAGCTCACCTCCACGCGGATGCATTGCGCGGCCGGCAGGTCGGCGCAGGGCGCGGGCGTGGAGACGGTGATCGGGGGCGCGCCAGCCGCAGCGCAATCGGGCGTCTGCCTGGCGTACGTGAGCAGCCACTGCATGGAGCGTCGCGCGGCCACGCAGGCGGCGGTACGGCGTTCGGTCGGCGTGGCATGGCGGAACGCAGCGCGTGCGCCTTCCGCAGACGCTGCCGACAGCGTCTGCTGCGCGGCCATGATCATCACGCCCGAATAGGTGATCAGCAGCAGCGGCAACAGGCCGAACAGCAGCATGAGCGCGAATTCGAGGGTCGCGATGCCGTGTTGGCGCGTCGGGCGGCCGAGGTGGCCGGCGGTGATGCTCATGCGGCACCTCCGGATGGCTGTTGCAGGACCCACCACATACTGGCGAAGGCCAGGTAGGCCGCATAGGGAATGCCGACCCGGCCCTGGCGCGCCTGCCGCCACTGCGCGATCACCGGCTGCAGGCGGCGCGAGACCGCATTGTCCGTCTCGGGGCGCGGACCGGAATGGGACAACGCAGGCGCGATGCGCCGCGCGACGATCACGCATGTGGCATGTGCACCGGCGAGCAGGCTGGCGATGATCCAGATCGGAAGCAATGGAGCCGCGCCAAGCAGCAGGCCGAGCACGGCGAAATACTTCACATCACCGGCACCCATCCAGCCGATGGCATAGAACGGCAGCAGCGACAGCAATCCCAGTACGAAGCCGAGCAGGTGCGTGCCCGGAAATCCGCGGTCGGCCATCCACCACTGCCACGCCAGCGCGACCAGCGCCACGCCCGTGGCCAACAGCAACCCGCGATTGGACACCCGTCGGGCGTACAGGTCATGGATGGCGACCTGTACGCCCAGCAGCAATGCCACCAGGGGAAGGAGTTCCATATGCGTTATGTCCCCCGAATCGATCGTACGACGCACTTGCGTGCCATGCCGTCGCCGCGGGGAGAGCCGGGCGACAGCGCAGGCAGTCAACGACAGTCGATCAGGCCGCCGCTGCGGTTGCGTCGTCGACCACTTCACCCAGCTTGGTGAACAGATTCTCGAAGAATCCGGTGATCTGGTCTTTACCCACCGCCACCAGGATGCCCGCGATCACGGCAGCCAGCAGGCCGTACTCGAGCGCGGTCACGCCATCTTCTTCAACGAGGAACTTGCGAACGGATGCATTCATGACGGTTTCTCCATTTCCCAATCAGAGCCCGAACGGGCGGATACAGCCCCTGGTACCGATGGTGTTGCCTGGCTCCGCCAGGACCTCCATCCCGACCGCGCGTCCTGCGCGGTGCGGCCCTTGCAGGCCTGCGCTATCGACCGGGCCAAGCCCGGCGACGTCATTGGAGGCGGATCGCGCTGGACAGTGCGGTCATTGCCGCCAAACCGCGGCATCGGCAATGAGGGCAGTGCGTACGAAGATTGCTGTCCATGGCGTTCCCCTTGTCTTTCAATCGCCGCGTCGGTATCGCCGCGCGTCCTGAATACGATGCTCGACGAATCACGTGGGATCCAATACACAAAATCGGCAGGTGCGGTTTCAACTTTAGAAACTTCGCACTGCAAGACCGCCGTGCATGAGCCTGATGTAATGGCGGCAAAGTGAAGCGCGGGTAGAGATTATGTGAGGGCGACGTGATGTCAATTAATTGACAGTATCCCAGCGCGCTTGAACGTTGGGTTTCAACGGATCCGGACACATTTGTGATGGCGATTATGATTCTGTTTACCTGGCGTCCAGTTCGGGCATACTTGCCAAAAATGCGCATCGAAAGCTTCGCCGACAATCGCTGCCGCATCGGCTGAATGATCTAGCTGCGATCAGTGAGCGATTTAGCTGCAGTCACGAACGATGGGTTGGGCGGGCTGGCGGGCATCGCCACGGCGGGTTGGCCGTAACAGAATGCGCAGCAGCAAACGCAGGAGTGCGCACCCGGTGGCCATGCGGCGCAGGCACCGGGTAACCAGGCCAAAGGGGGCATCACTGTCATGGTAGATGGTGTGGCGGAAGACCAGATCGACAGCGGGCTGCGGGCATTCGACCTGGCCTCGCTCAGCGGTGTGCTGCGCGTGTGCGATCTGGAGATGGTGCTGCTCGATGGCAACGGCCCGCGTGCCGCGATCGAATCGCAGGTGCACGACGAGGCATTGTTCTGCACCGCGGTGAGCGGGTTTCATTTCCGCGGTCGTTTCATGCTGCCCCAGGACTGGTGCCTGCTCGGCTTGATCCACGCCACCGATGAGAACGTCAGCTGGTGCCATGGCATGCCGCTGGCCGCCGGGATGGCGTTGACCGTGCTGCCGGAGGGCATCAGCGAGTTCACGCTCAGCGCCGGCACCCACCTGACGTTGCTGCTTGCGCCGATGCAGCGCGTGCAGCGCAAGCTGACCGAGCTGAGCCTGCGCAGCACCTTGCCCTCGGGCCAGGCCCTGTCCCTGTTCCAGGCCGGCGCGGGCAGCAACGCAGCGCGACTGGTGCAACGCTACGGTGAGGTCCAGCAGACACTTCTTGGACAGGGCGCGGCGCTGCCGGCCGACGCCGTGGACACCTTGCTGCACGACCATATCCAGGCGCTGTTGGGCGCCGGCAGCGATGACCATCCCACCTGCAGCCGGGGCCGGCGCACGCATTATCTGATCGCCCAGCGCGCCGAGAATTTCATGCGGCTCAATCTGCGTCGTTATATCTATATGAATGAAATCTGTGACGCGGCCGGGGTCAGCGAGCGCGCGTTGCGGTATGCCTTCGAAGACCTGTTCGGTACTTCGCCCAACCGTTATCTCTCGATGCTGCGCCTGTGCGCGGCATGCCGCGGCCTGTCGATGGCCGATGCCAGCCGCAAGTCGGTCAAGGCGATCGCATTGAGTTGCGGGCTATGGGACCTGTCGCGGTTTGCCGATAATTATCGCCGGGTATTCGGCGAGCTCCCCCGCGATACGCTGATGCGCGCACCGGCGCAGATGGGCAGCCCGGCCTGACCGGAAACGCGATCCGTCCGTCTGCCCTGCACATATTCGGCAAGCTGCCGAAATTGTCCATGCCGCTGCCGGTTTTCCCCGTCTTCTTGCCGGAACGCACGCTTGCGCTGCCGGAATGAAGTGCTCGCGGTTTGACCCCTCGACTGTAATGACATCCACGTGCCGTCAGGCACCGGTGATGTTCAACGCGTCCGTACACGGGGGAATACCTGATGAACCGTATCTTTCGATTGGTGTGGAGCCACCGGCTGAATGCCCTGGTGGTCGTGTCCGAAATCGCCACCGCTCGCGGCAGCCTGGCCGCCGGACCGGTGATGGTGCACCTGAAGGTGCCGATGTCGGTGCTCTCGCTGGGTCTGTCGCTGGCGCTGTGCACGGGCAGTGCATGGGCAGGCGAGAACCAGACACTCACCGACCTGCAGGCACTGGCCGCCAAGTACACCGCGCCGTTGCCGGTGAAGCTCGATGCAGAAGTGGCGCTGGCGGCGGCCGCACGTGATCGTGGCACCACGCCACTGTTGAGCGTGGATGCCAACGTCAACCTCAACCTGGGTGCACAGGCGGCCCACGGTCGGCCGGCACTGCAGGTGCAGACCGCCGCACAGTTGAGTGCGGAGCTGCCCCGGCGCATCGCCGCGCCAACCGCACAGGTGGCGGCGTTGGCCGACCTGGGTCTTGCAGGCGGCACCGGCAACGGAGCAGCACTGAATGCACACGCCGCCGTCGACGCCGTGGCCACGCTGGCACCGTCGGCAGCAGCGGTGCAGGTGCCGGTCAAGGCGGATGCGCGACTGACTGCCGCCACTGAGGGCAGGTTGGCCGTGAGGGCCGATGCAAACGCGGCAGCGAACGTGGCCGTTGCGGCTGCGCCGGCCCCGCTCAAGGCGGCGCTGGACACCAAGGTCGATGCGGCTGCCCAGGCGCGCCTTGCCGCCGCCGAGGTGCAGGCCAAGGCGGCATTGATCGCCGAGGCCACGGTCACGCCTGATGCCCCGGACGCGGTGCAGGCGTCGCTGGCCAGCAATGTCGCCGGTGGTGTGCGCGTGGATGCACTGGGCCACGTGGTCGATGCGGCCGATCGCAATCCCAAGCTGGTCGATGCCGGCGTCAGCGCCGTGCAGACCAGTTCGATGGCGCTGGCACCGAACGGGCTGGGCAACGCACTGGGAGGGTTGTTGAACGGTGTCGGTGGTGCGGTCGGCGGCCTGCTTGATGGCGTCGGCACGACGGTGGGGGCGATCACGACGCCCGTGCTCGGTGCGGTCGGCGCGGTCACCACGCCGATACTGGGTACCGTGTTCCCGGCACCGACGTCGCTGCCGCCGGGCAGCCCGAAGGGACCGGCCCCGGCCGATCCGAACGCCGGCCTGATCATCGGTACCGGTGGCCTGGTGGGCTCGCTATCGCAGCTGGTCGGCCCCACCGCGCAGGGTCTGCTGGGTGGCGACGGCTACGTGCGCAATGGCAACCTGGCGGTCAGCAGCGCCAACGTGATGCAGACCTACTCGGTCACCAACGTGCTGGGCCTGCCGGTGGTCAACCTGAGCCCGGTCGGCACGCTGCTCGATGGGCTGGGCAACGCCAGCACCGGGGGCAGCTCGCACCTGACCCTGATCGGCGGCGTCACCTCCGACAGCTACATCTACAACATCAACAACGGCGATCCCAATGGCCTGCTCGGCCTGGTGTTGCCGGACGGGTCGCCGGCATGGTCGAACAAGTGCCTCAACCTGCTGGTGGCCAGCGTGGACTGCTGGGCGGTCAATGCCGCGCAGGATTACCAAGTGCTGGTTGGCGACGGGGCGTTTGCCAATGGCTCCAAGGAAGTGGTGATCGGCGCCAACGCACGCCATGAGCTGCCGCGGCAGGACGCCAACATCGCGTTCCCGGGCGCCGGGCTCAACGATCCGACCGACCCCACCGGCGTACCGACCGCCGACTACGCCGCGCGCATGGGCCACTCGGTGGTCGTCGGCGACAGCGCGAAGGGCACGGCCAACGGCCAGACCATCCTCGGTGCGGAGGCCACCTCCACCCAGGCCAACAGCGTTGCGTTGGGCTACCGCTCCGCCGCCAACCGCGGTGCGCAGGCCAGCTACAGTGCCTACGGGCTGAGCGCGCCGCAGGTATCGGCGGGTGAAGTCTCGGTCGGCTTCGCCGGTGGCGAGCGCCAGATCAGCAACGTGGCCGCCGGCAGTGCCGCCACCGATGCGGTCAACGTCGCCCAGCTGCAGGGCGCGATCTCGCAGATCGACGCGGTCGGCACGCTGGCGGTGACCTACGACGACGATGGTGCAGGCGGTGCCAACTACCGCCGGGTGACACTGGGCGCCGGCACCGGCACCAGCACCATTGCCAACCTCGCCGATGGCGCGGTGAACGCGACCAGCACCGAGGCGGTCAATGGCGCCCAGCTGTTCGACACCAACAGTGCGATCGTGGACTACTTCGGCGGCGTCACCGCCTTCGATCCCGCCACCGGTGCGTGGACCGCACCGAGCTTCCAGATCTCCACGATCTCCAGCGACGGCGCAGTGGCCCAGGGCGTGTACGACAACACCAGCGACGCCTTCTCCGCCGTCGATGGCTCGCTGGTCAATCTCAACACGCAGATCACCGACATCCGCAACGGGGTCGGCAGCCGCTACCTGAAAATCAATTCCACCGGTGCAGAGGCCGCCGCTGCCGGCCTGGACAGCATCGCCGTCGGTATGGGGGCCTCGGCCACGGCGGCCAACAGCATCGCCGTGGGTGCCGGCGCGGTGGCCGACCGCGCGGACACGGTCTCCGTCGGTGCAGCCGGCGCGGAGCGCCAGGTGGTGAACGTGGCGGCCGGTACCCAGGCCACCGATGCCGTCAATCTGGGCCAGCTGGAAGCCTCCGAACAGGGCGCGCTGCGTTACGACCTCAACCCGGATGGCAGCGTGAACTACGCCAGCGCCACGCTGGGGAACGGCGGCGGTGCGACCACGCTGAGCAACCTCGCCGCTGGCAGCGTCACGGCCGGCAGCAGCGAGGCGATCAACGGGGCCCAGCTGTTCGCCGCCAACCAGGCCGTGGCCACCCACCTCGGCGGTGGGGCGGCGCTGGACGCCACCGGCATGGTCAGCGCGCCGACCTACACGATCAACAACGTCGCCAGCGATGGCCAGGTCACCGCCGGCAGCTATGACAACGTCGGCAGTGCCTTCGATGCGGTCAGCACCTCGCTGGCCAACGTCGCCGACCAGACCGACACCGTGGACCGCCTGGCGGTGAAGTACGACGCCGATGCCAGCGGCAATGCCACCAACACCATCACCCTGGCCGGCGACGCCAGTGGCGCGGCGGTCGCACTGACCAACCTGGCCGAGGGTCGCGTGCTGGCCGGCAGCCAGGATGCGGTCAATGGCAACCAGCTGTTCCAGACCAACAATGCGCTGGTGGGGTACTTCGGCGGCACCACCAACTTCGACGGCAACACCGGGATCTGGACGGCACCGACCTTCCGCATCTCCTCCATCGCCACCGACGGCAGTGTCATCGCCAACGATTACAGCGATGTCACCGTGGCCTTCTCGGCGGTGGATGCCTCGCTGACCAACCTCAACACCCGCATCGACCAGATCCAGCCGGGTGGCAACAGCCAGTACGTGCAGGTGAACTCGACCAAGGGCGCGGCCACTGCGGGCGGTGCCGACAGCATCGCGATCGGGCCGCTGGCCAGCGCCGCCGGAAGCGGCAGTGCGGCCATCGGTGACGGCGCCAGCGCCAGTGCGGACAACAGCGTTGCGCTCGGCGCCGGCTCGGTCGCCAGCGTGGGGGCACAGGCGGGGTACACCGGTGCCTACGGCCAGACCGGGGCGAGCAGTTCGGTGGGCGAAGTGGCCGTCGGCAGTACCGGGGCCGAGCGCAAGGTCACCCATGTGGCCGATGGTTCCGAGCGCTACGACGCGGTCAATGTCGGCCAGCTGCAGAACGGCGTGAACTACGCGATCAACGAGTCCAAGGCCTACACGGATACGCAGATCAACAACATCAACAACGGTACCTCCGGCATGTTCCAGGTCAACAATTCGCAGAACCTGGCTGCGCCCTCGGCCTCCGGCGACAACGCCGTGGCCGGTGGTGCCGGCGCCGCTGCCGCGGGCGACAACGCCACCGCGCTGGGCAACGGGGCCAGTGCGCAGGGCAGCAACAGTGTCGCCCTGGGTGCCGGCTCGGTGGCCAACCGCGCCAACACGGTCTCGGTGGGCAGCAGCGGGGCGGAGCGCCAGATCGCCAACGTCGCCGACGGCAGCGACGCCACCGACGCGGTCAATGTCCGCCAGCTGCAGGCCTCGCAGCAGGGCACGATCCGTTACGACTCCAACGTCAACGGCACCACCAACCTCAACAGCGTGACCCTGGGCAGCACCGCCACCGGACCGACCACGGTGCGCAATGTCGCCGCCGGTACCGCCGGGACCGACGCGGTCAACGTGGACCAGCTGCGCAGCGGCATGGCCCAGACCCTGGACTGGTCCAAGGCCTATACCGACGAGCGCATGGACTCGTTCGACCGCAATCTGCAGAAGACCGACAACCGTGCCTCGGCCGGTGTGGCCTCGGCGATGGCGGTGGCGGCGCTGCCGCAGCCGTATGAGGCCGGCCGCAGCATGGCTTCGCTGGCCGCAGGCAGCTTCAACGGTGAATCCGGCGTGGCCGTGGGCATCTCGGGGGTCTCCGAGGGCGGCCGCTGGATCTACAAGTTCAGCGGTTCGACCAACAGCCGCGGCGATGGTGGTGTCGCGGTAGGTGCCGGCATCCAGTGGTGACCGCGTCCGGTGCCGGTCATCGACCGGCACCGGGCCATCGGTCCGCACACAACGTACACAGGGGGAACACCATGTCCATGCAGCCCACATCCATTACCCAACTGCCGCTGCTGCGCTCGCTGGGCCTGAGCCTGGCAGCGCTGCTGCTGGGCGCCTGCGCCAGCCACGGCGGGCAACGCGCCACGCCACCGGACAGCGTCGCCGACGCCGAGCCGACGAACTTTCCCGATCCCCGCAAAGCCACGCTGAAGGAGGGTCTGTTCGTGGACGTCGACAACCTGCGCCTGTTCGCCCGTGGCATGAGCAAACGTCAGCTCTATGCACTGCTCGGCACCCCGCACTTCGGCGAGGGCATGTGGGGCGTGCACGAATGGAACTACCTGTTCAACTTCCGCAGTACACCGGGGGGCGACTACTTCACCTGCCAGTTCAAGGTCGACTTCGACGGCAAGGGCATCGCCCAGGCGGCGCACTGGAAGCCCCAGGCCTGTGCGGCCGTGCTTGATCCGCCGCGTCCGCCGGCACCGCCGGCACCTGCGCCTGCGCCGATGCCGAGCGAACCGCTGCGGCTGGCCGCCGATGCGATGTTCGCCTTCGACAGCGCCATGCTCACACCCGAAGGGCGTCGCAACGTCGATACCCTCCTGCAGCAGGTCCGCGATGCCAGCCGGGTGCAGACCATCCAGGTAATCGGCTACACGGACCGGATCGGCAGTGATCGCTACAACCTGGTGTTGTCCCAGCGGCGCGCCGAGGCGGTGCGCGATGCCCTGATTGCCGGCGGGGTGCCGGCGGGCGCGATCATCGCCGAAGGGCGGGGCAAGGCCGATCCACTCGTTCAGTGCGCGCAGGCGCAGCGCAAGGCGTTGATCGTATGCCTGGCGCCCAACCGGCGCGTCGAGCTGTCCGGCAAAGCGTTACCACGCTGAGCAGCCAAGGTCGCATCGCGCTGAATCGCATACCCCGCCGGCGCACGCATGCGCCGGTGAGGGACCGTCTTGACCTGGCGCGCCGTCCGCGCAGCGTGATGTCTCCCCCGTCATCGTTCTGAAGACGCCGCGCCAGGTCATCTCTTCCAGCCACCCGGGGCGGCCGCAGGCGAACTGCGGCCGCCTTGTCCGGTTACGGCATCAGCACCTTGTCGATCACGTGGATCACCCCATTGCTCTGCTTGACGTCGGCAATGGTGACATGGGCCACCTGGCCCTTGCTGTCGGTCACGGTGATGCCCTTGCCGACCACGCGGGCCGTCAGTGCCTCGCCTTCAACCGTGGTCAGGCTGGCCTTGCCGCCACCCTGTTTGATCCTGGCCATCAGGTCGGTGCTGGTGACCGCGCCCGGGACCACGTGGTACGTCAGGATCCGGGTCAGGTCTGCCTTCTTCTCGGGCTTGAGCAGCCCCTCCACGGTGCCCTTCGGCAGCGCCGAGAATGCCGCGTTGGTCGGTGCGAACACGGTGAACGGGCCAGCGCCCTTCAGCGTATCCACCAGGCCTGCCGCTTTGACCGCTGCCACCAGGGTGGTGTGGTCCTTGGAATTGACGGCGTTGTCGATGATGTCCTTGTTGGCATACATCGCCGCGCCGCCCACCATCGGATTGCTGTGTGCCGCCATGGGCGCGGCCGGTGCCTGCGCGAAGACGAGCGGAGACGTGGCAGCGAGACAACCGATCAGTACGAGGCCTGCGAACTGGATCTTCATGACCAAACTCCCAAATGGATGCGCCGGTGTGACGCACCATCAGGTACGGCGGGAGTGGCGGGGCGGATGCAGTCCCACGACATCTTTTTTGCAGGCGTAAGCCTTACGTGACGGGCGTGTGCAGCCCATGCGAGGCGGCTGGCCAGGTGACGCTGGCAAGGCTTGCGGTCGCCGCGTCTGCGTGGCCCTCGTCGGGGCCTACAGCACCCCGGGTATCCGGATGGCCAGCGCGGCCTTCTCGGCCTCACAGCCCGTGGGCTGCACACCGTGGCCACGAAGCGACTGGATCTCCGTGCGGGCCATTGCCATGTCGCGGCTGAAGTCGGCGTTGGCGTGCAGCTTGGCCAGTGCACCGGCGGCGATGGCACGGCCTTCCAGCACGTCGCTCTGCCAGTGCGCATTGCAGATCAGCCGGTTCTCGCCAAAGGCACGGCCGCGCGCGAGCAGCGCATCGGCCTGGTCCGGGCTGAGCTCGGTCAGCAGCAATGCCCAGGTCCAGCTGATCGCGGTATGTCCGGACGGGTAGGAGCCGTCGCCGCGCAGCGCAGCCTCGTCGGCCGGGGCGCAGGTGCCTTCTTTGTGGAAGACGAACGGCCGCACCCGCTTGTAGTGATCCTTGGCCGCATAGGTCGCCAGCCCGGCGTCCACCAGGGTCCGCTGCAGCAGCAGGTACAGCGTCGGCGTCGCCTGCTGGCTGACCGGTACCCCGAGTGCGCAGGAGAAGGTGTTGGCGACCTGCGGAAAGCGCAGGTCCGAATCGGTGGTTGCCAGGGCATAGCGCGGGCTCGAACGCAGTTGTTGCGCCGCGCGGTGGATCGCCTGGTCCTGCGCGAAGGCGGCCGAGCCCTTGGCCGGGGGCGGCGGCAGCAGGGCAAGGCTGTCGGGCAGGGCCCGGCCCAGATAGCCCGCTGGCACGCCGGGGCGCAGTTCCGGCACCGGCGCGGGCGCGGGCGCGACGACGCTGCCGGGTGCAGGGGGCGGTGCAGGCGCAGTGGACAGCGGCGGCGCCGAGCTGCAGGCGGTCAGCAGCGACGCCACGATCAACAAGGACGCGACCTGACGGCGCGGGTGGAGCATGGCCTTCCTGTGCATGTCGTTCTCCGCAGGGGCTGTCGCGCCACTGTGTACGGCGGCCGTGCAAGGCACAACCGCCTTTCTACGCGCGCACGGCCAGTAGTTCTACGGGCGCCCGGCGTGTGCCGCCGCGAGGTCCTGCGCGGCGTCACCCATCGGGAAGCGGACCTCGATGCGGGTACCACCGAGTGGGCTCGGACCGACCTTCAGGCTGCCACCCAGCAGGCGCGCCCGCTCTTCCATGCTGATCATGCCCAGGCCGGGGGAGGGGGATGGCACCGTCTGGCCCGCCATGCCGACGCCATCGTCGTCCACCTGCAACACCATCTGGCCGCCGCGGATGCCGACCAGGACATGCGCGTTGGCCGCGTGCGCATGCTTGTCCACGTTGTTGACCGCCTCCTGCACGATCCGGAACAGGCTCAGTTCGTGGTCATCGCTGAGACGCGGAGGATTCTCGATGCGGCAACGCACCCGCAGGGCGCCGCGCGCGTTGCGCTTGATGCAGAACGCATCCAGTGCGCTGGCCAGGCCGGTGAAACGCAGGATGCTCGGGTGCAGCTCATGGGAGATCGATCGGATGTCGTTGGAGACGATCAGCAGCTGCTCCTGCAGTTCGACCACGGCGTGGCGTTCTGCCTCTGGAATCTGATTGCGCAGCGCGCTCAGGCAGATCGAAATCGCGGCCAGCGACTGGTTGACGTCGTCGTGCAGGTCGCGCGCGATGCGGGTGCGCTCTTCCTCCTGCACCACCAGCATCCGCCCGGTCAGCTCGCCCAACCGCCGATAGGCCTGCTGCAGGTTGAGGTGGTTGGAGAGTTTCTGTTCGGACAACGCGCCCAGGAACAACAGTGCGCACCCGGTGCACAGCGTCCACACCTGTGCGGTGATGAGGTCGCGGTCCGGTGTCCAGTACGCGAACGGACCCACGCCTTCCATGCTCAGCTGCATGCCGAGCAGCGCCACGATCAGCATGCCGATGCTGGCACCGGCAACGCCGAACACGATCAACGCCCAGACCAGCAGCGGGATGGGTGCCAGTACCAGCAGCGGCGTGATCACGCCATCGGACCAGTTCACGCCCCAGACAATGCCGAGCCCGCCGAGCAGGGTGATGGCGATGATCACCGGCTGCCACTGCCACCCATGCCGGCGCTCCGGGCGCTGCACGATGCGCGCCAGATTGACGATGGGGGGCACGATCAACAGATAGCTGACACTGCTGCACAACACCAGGGTGAGCAGTGCACCCGGCGCCATGCCCTGCGGCCCGCCGGCGAACAGCAGCGACTGCCACCATGCACACGCGATCGGCAGCAGCACGCAACCCAGCAGCACGAACAGGCCGATCTCCCGGTAGCCCTCCAGCGGTGCCCGGGCGCCCCGCCAGCGCAGCAGCAGCCACGCCACGGCAACCACCGAGGCGAATTCGGCCGCGCTGGCAAGCAGCCGTGGCAAGACCACGAACGGCACCAGAACAAACGCCAGCACGGTACCGGCCAAGGCCGACAACACACAGGTCCGCCACGCCGCGCGAGGGGTGAACAGCAACCAGCCCAGCAGCAGCGGGCCGGGAATCCAGAGGACATGCAACCGGAAACCCGGCATCTGGGCCAGCGTCGGCAACAGCTGCCCCAGCAGGCAACCCAGTGCCAGCGGCAGCACCTGGGTGAGCGATGCGCGAAGATCGCGTGACGGGGGCGTGGAGGGCGAGGCGCGAGCGGGATCGTCCGGTGGGATGCCGGGGTCGAGGTACACGGACACGGGTTGTTTCACGCTCGCAATCGCTGGCACGGGTACCTCGGGTAGGCGTGAACAGGCTTCGGTTCGTTGGCCTCGCTGGCACCGCTGCGCGGCGGTGGCACACGTGCGCCGGCCTCGATGTGATGCATTTCACGCTTGTGGGCCCCCTGAGCGATCACCGCTTGTCGATGTGTCGCTTCCACCCCACAATCGCGCCGATGTAAGCAGGTTGCCCACTCGCGCGCTATCCGAATTCCGACGTGTTCCGAGGGAGCTGGCATGGACGAACCGATGGCCCCTTACACCCGCTTCGTGGTCGACGGCTTCGACGCCGATGCGCTGCTTGGCGTGGTGCGCGATACCCGCTTCGAGCAGCGTCTGCTGGCGGCGGGGCACTTCCGCGCGTGCCTGCAGCGGCTGGTGTTTCCGAAATTCAGCCTGGACAGCGGCGCGTACACGCTGCCGATTTTCGCCAGCGGCAGCTTCGCGCAGGGCATGATCGCGCTGGCCCTGGCGATCTCCTGCGAGCGACCGATGTGGGCCAATGGGCGATTGGTCGAGGTCGGGCAGGTCATGGTGTTTGCCGAAGACAGCGAGCTCAACGTCCGCCCCAGTCCTGGCGGCTGGCAATGGGCAGTGCTGCTGATCCCGCGCGAGGTCCTGCAGCGTGAGGCGGTGCTGCGGGTCGGGCGGGAACTGCGGTTGCCACGCACGGGCTGGCAGACGCGGCCCGCACCGCCGCCAGCGGCTGAGGGAGTGCGCCATGCGGTGTTCAAGGCACTGGAAGCCGCGGCCGCCTGGGAAGGCGTGATCACGCCGGCGCAGATGGCCGCGCAGGCATCGCTGTTGCTGGGGGCGTTCGTGGAGGCGGTCAGTGCCGGCGATGCGGGCCCGGCCCGGCGGCTGGATGGCTGGGGATCGGCCCGCCATCGCGATGCACTGGTACGGCGCCCGGAGGACTACCTCAAGGCCCACCTGGAGCGCCCCTTCGACAGCCGCGCCCTGGCATTGGCGCTGGGGGTAGGGGAACGCCAGATCGAGCGGTTGTTTCGTGACGCATACGGGCACGGTCCCTGCCACTGGCATCAGCTGGCACGCCTGAATCGTGCGCGGACGGCGCTGCTGCACGCTGACGAGCGCGGCACGGTGACCGACATCGCCTTGCGCTTCGGGTTTTCCCACCTCGGCCGGTTCTCGATCCTGTACCGGCATGTCTTCGGGGAATGTCCCAAGGACACGCTGCGCGGCTGAATCGCGATGCCGGCGCAAACGCCGCACTGCATGGCCCAACATGACGGATTCAGACTTGTTCGCGTCACGATGCCATCACAAGGCGTCTCGCATTTTCAACGCGCTGCAGGGGGAAGCTGATCGCGTGATCAACGCGATCCGGTTATGGATTCAGCAGTGAGGCGGCCGCACCGGCAGTTCAATCAGGGGAAGATTGATGTCAACGGAGAAAATGCAATGGGCATTTCGTGTGCGCAGTTGATGGAGGTTCCATTCCGGAAGGTCGTGGTTGCCGACGACCACATGCTGGTCGCGCAGGGCATAGAACGCCTGCTCATGGAGTGCTTCGCGTCGATCGAACTGGTGTCCTCCGGCGAAGAGCTGCTGGACGCGCTGCACCGCGAAGCACCCGATGTCGTTGTGTCGGACATCAGCATGCCCGGGCTCAGTGGCATCGACGTGATGCGCCAGGTGCGCAGCGAGGGCTGCAGGACGCCGTTCGTGTTCCTGACCATGCACGATGAATCGAGCATGGCGGCCGAGGCGATTCGTGCCGGCGCACAGGGGTACATCCTGAAAAGCTCGGCCGGCGATGAGCTGGTGCGGGCCATCAATGGGGTCATGGACGGGCAGACCTACGTGACCCCCACGCTGGCGGCCAGCGCGGTCCTGTGCGCCGGGCGGTGCCAGTATGTGCTGACCGAAAAACAGCTGCGGATCCTGGAGTACGTCGCGCGGGGCCTGCGTTCCAAGCAGATCGCCTATGAGCTGGGCGTCTCGGTGCGCACGATCGAGTCGCACAAGTACGCGATCATGCAGGAGCTGGGCGTCCACGGCACGCTCGAGCTGGTGCGCAAGGCCGAGCAGGAAGGCCTCATCCGTCACTAGGAACACGCGGGCGTGGTCGGGCAAGTAGTTTTACTTGCCCGGCCACGGTTGTTTTCCCCTTGTCGCCCGCGCAACCCCCCCCGCACCATGGCACAGGCGTCCAACGGGCGAGTGCGATGAATCCGGTTCGTGTGTTGCTGGCCGAAGACGGGTGTGCCATGGGGCGCCAGCTTCGTGGGCTGCTGTCCCAGCAATACCAGGTGATCGGCCTGGTGCAGGACGGGGCTTCGCTGGTCCAGGCCGCGCAGAGCATGCTGCCTGATGTCGTGGTGACCGATATCGCCATGCCCGAGATGGATGGGCTGGAGGCGGTCCGTCGTCTGCGCCTGCAGCGCCCGGTACTGGGCGTGGTCTTCATCACCGTGCATGCCGATCCGCAGATGGTGACCCGCGCGATGGCGCTGGGACCCTGCAGCTATGTGCTCAAATCCGACGCAGGGGACGATCTGGTGTCGGCGGTGGGCGCTGCGCTGAAGGGCGATAGGTTCGTCTCGCGCTCCCTGCGCGGCCTGCGCCGCGACGGCCGCTGAGTTCGGCCGGGAATCACACCAGGATGCCGATCAGCTTCTGTGCCAGCTCGTCCACGGACATGGCCAGCAGTACCAGCGGCAGCAGCGGCACGATGGCATGCAGCGCGATCCAGAGCAGGTTCCAGCGTGTCAGCGGCAGCACCGACATGCTGCTCAGCCCTTTGTAGACGCCACTGAAATCGGCGAAGGCCGAGGCATCGCCATGGTCGAGCAGGGTGTCGGCGGCGGTGGCGTCCTGCACCGTGCGCTGCCAGCGCTGATCGAAGACCGCCGCGGCCCGGTTGCCCAGCGCATCGAAGCGGTACAGCGCGTGGCGTTTGGCGCGCAGCATCATCGGCATCAACAGCAGCAGCGGCGCGGCCAGCAGCAGGGTCGCGCCGATCACATACCCGGCCAGCAGATGACGCAGGCCATACAGGCTCCCGCCCAGATACTGCATGTGGTTGAAGCAGGCGCCGGCCAGCAGCACGCCGCCGGCCAGCGCAAGAATGGCGAAGCGCTCCTGTGCCATGCCCAGGAAACCCAGCCCGCCCGCGCCGTCCGGATGCTCGGCATGCAGCACCAGGCCGGCGCGTGGCAGCCGCCACAGCAGGCAGGTCCACAGCACGAAGCGCCACAGCCACAGCAGTGCCACCAGGCGGAACAGCGGCACGCCGACCCATTCGTACCAGCGCCCGGCGGCGGTCAGGCTGCCCTGGTCCAGCCGCCAGTCGGCGATGCCGGGAAGCAGGCTTACCGTATCGCTGCCGAACAGCAGCGGCGCCCAGGCGATCACCACGCACAGCGCTTCGGGCAGCCAACTGTCGCGCCAGCGCCGCACCCTGGCCAACAGCGCGTCGAGCGATTGCGGGTGATGCGGGTGGACCAGGCTGGCGTGGGTCAGCTGGCGCAGGGCATTGCGCAGCAGTGCATCCGATCGGGGCGCGGCGAGCACCAGCAATGGCACGGCAAGCAGCAGGCGGGCCAGCGTGGCGTAGTCGTCCAGCAGCGACATCGACGGCGGCGCGGGCCACAGCGTACCGGCATGGGCGGCCAACAGCAGCATCGGCCCGAACGTGACCACGACGATACCCAGCGCGATCCACAGCGACAGCCGCGAGGTGCCGTGCAGCGCGCCGCTGGCATGCAGCAGCCGGTGCACCAGCCCACCGCGCATCAGCGAATAGGGGTCCTGGTCCTTGCGCATCGGATGGCTGACCGGGCAGTGGAGGAGGGGGCGCACAGCGTCGCAGCGCGCTGGCACGGAGCATACCGCCGCCACCGTGGGCCGCGGGCGCAGTAAAAATACTGTGGTGCATGCAGTACTAACTCGATTGTGCGGCCTGCGCCGTCCGCCCAAGCTGGAGCCCTGACCCAAGGATCCCGCCATGCTCCTGGTGATCGATTTCCTTACGCGCTTCTGGACGGACATGATCGATCGCGCCGACGGTCCCATGACCTTCCGCTTCTTCCTGCAGCCGACGATGGCGCTGATCACCGCCCTGATCGACGGCATCAAGGACGCCAAGGCGGGCAGGACCCCTTACGCGTGGCTTCTGACCCACAGCTCGGCCGGCGAGCGCAAGGTCGCCTGGCGGCAGGGCGTCACCGCCACGACGCGGATCCTGCTGCTGGGTGTCGGCATGGACGTGATCTACCAGTTCCGCATGTTTGGCGGTTTCAAGTACCCGCTGGAAGCGTTCGTGATCGCGGTGGTACTCGGCTTCCTGCCGTACCTGGTCCTGCGTGGACCGATCGCCCGCATCGCATCGCACTGGCTGCGCCGCCGTCACTGACTCCCGATCCTTACACGCCACGAGCCCTCCATGAACGACACCGACCCGACCAAACGACTCAGCGAGCGTGCCCTGAGCATCACGCGCGCCAAGGAACTGCTGGGCGGCAGCGACGAGGCGTCCATCGAGCTGTCTTCGCGGCGGACCGGGATGTCGTTCCAGCGGACCCGCATGAGCGCGGACCGTACGCTGATGTCGATCATCCGCACGGCGCTGTCGCTGATCGGCTTCGGCTTCACCATCTATCAGTTCTTCGGGCACATGCTCGAGACCGGCACCGCGCTGCGTCCGCATGCGCCGCGCAACTTCGGCATCGCCCTGGTGGGGCTCGGGCTGGTGCTGCTGACCCTGGGCATCGTCTATCACGTGCGCTACATGCAGGGCCTGCGCACCGAGCGCCGGATCATGATCGGCGAAGGCCTGGTCCATGGCGAAAGCCACTATCCCATCTCCCTCACTCTGATCACCGCCGGGCTGCTGTGGCTGCTCGGCCTGCTGGCGATCGTCAGCATGACCTTCAACGTCTCGCCATTCGCCTGACGGCCGTTCCCGCATGCCGGCACGACGCCGGAACCCAACACGCATCCCCCTGGAGAGTGTCATGGCAACAGCAAAAGCGGCAGCATCCCCCAAAGCGTCCGCAACCACGAAGGCCGGCAAGAACGGCAAGCGGCCGAACATCCTGGTGATCTGGGGCGACGACATCGGCATCAGCAACCTGAGCTGCTACAGCCAGGGCCTGATGGGCTACCGGACGCCCAATATCGACCGCATCGCCAACGAAGGCACGCTGTTCACCGATTCCTACGGCGAGCAGTCCTGCACTGCCGGCCGCTCGTCGTTCATCACCGGCCAGAGCGTGTACCGCACCGGCCTGTCCAAGGTCGGCATCCCCGGCGCGCCGACCGGCATGAACGAGAAGCTGGTGACCATTGCCGCGCTGCTCAAGAACCAGGGCTATGCCACCGGCCAGTTCGGCAAGAACCACCTCGGCGATCTGAACCACATGCTGCCGACCAACCACGGTTTCGATGAGTTCTACGGCAACCTGTACCACCTCAATGCCGAGGAAGAGCCGGACATGTACGACTACTTCCCGGAGGAGGACTTCCCGAACTTCCGGAAAACCATGGGCCCGCGCGGGGTCATCCGCAGCTGGGCGACAGACAAGGACGATGCCACCGAACAGGAACGCTGGGGCAGGATCGGCAAGCAGAAGATCGAAGACACCGGGCCGCTGACGCCGGAGCGGATGGAAACCTGCGACGAGGATTTCGCGGCCACCGCCAAGGACTTCATCAAGCGCCAGCATGACGCCGACACGCCGTTCTTCGTCTGGGTGAACTTCACCCACATGCACCTGTTCACCCACACCAAGAAGGAAAGCCTCGGCCAGGCCGGGCGCTGGCAGTCGCCGTACCACGACACCATGATCGACCACGATCGCAACGTCGGTGAACTGCTGGACTATCTCGACGAGCTGGGCATCGCCGAGGACACCTTCGTGATGTACTCCACCGACAACGGTCCGCACCGGAACTCCTGGCCGGACGGCGGCACCACGCCGTTCCGCAGCGAGAAGGACACCAACTGGGAAGGCGCGTTCCGCATTCCGATGGTGGTGCGCTGGCCTGGCCACATTCCCGCGGGCACCATTGCCAACGGGATCGTGCAGCATCACGACTGGCTGCCGACCTTCCTGGCGATGGCCGGCGACCCGGATGTCAGCGAGAAACTCAAGAAGGGCTACAAGGCGATCGGGCGGACGTACAAGAACCACATCGACGGGGTCAACCTGACCGGCTACCTGACCGGAAAGGAAAAGGAGAGCCCGCGCAAGCTGTTCGTCTATTTCAGCGACGACGGTGATGTGATGGCCATCCGCTACGACAACTGGAAAGTCTCGTTCATGGAGCAGCGCTGCAAGGGCACGCTGCAGGTCTGGTCCGAGCCGCTGATCCGGTTGCGCCTGCCCAAGGTCTACAACCTCAGGACCGACCCGTACGAGTTCGCCGACATCACCTCGAACACGTACTACGACTGGTTCCTGCACCACGACTACATCCTGTTCGGGGCCTATGCGATCGCCGACAGGTTCGCGGCCACCTTCAAGGATTTCCCGCGGGTCCAGAAGCCGAACACCTTCACCATCGATGATGCGCTGGCCAAGCTCAGCGAAGCCTGCGCGGGCAATCAATGATGAGCGTCGTCGCCGACACCATGATCGATATCGCCGGCGGCGTCTTCGTGATGGGATCCAACGATCACTATCCCGAAGAACGGCCGGCGCACAAGGCGCGGGTGGCACCGTTCCGGATCGACCGCTACCCGGTGACCAACCGGGAGTTCGCACGGTTCATCCGCGAAACGGGCTACGTGACGGCGGCCGAGCGCCCGGCGGACCCGGCCGATTACCCAGGCGCGGACCCGGCGCTGCTGGTGCCGTCCTCGGTGGTGTTCGTGCAGCCTGCGCACCCGGTCGATCTGTCCAATACGCACAACTGGTGGCATTACGTGGCCGGCGCCGACTGGCGGCATCCCCGTGGCCCGGGCTCGTCGCTGCAGGGCCTGGACGATCACCCGGTGGTGCACGTGAATGTCGCCGATGCACTGGCGTATGCGCGCTGGGCGGACAAGGACCTGCCCACCGAAGCCGAATGGGAGTTCGCCGCGCGCGGCGGACAGGAGAGCGGCGAGTTCGCCTGGGGCGACAGCCTGGTTCCGGGGGGCCGCCATCAGGCCAATACCTGGCAGGGTGAATTCCCGTGGCACAGCCTGGACGAAGACGGGTACCGCTGGACCTCGCCAGTGGGCAGCTTTCCGCCCAACGGCTACGGCCTGTACGACATGATCGGCAATGTCTGGGAATGGACCGGCGACTGGTACCAGCAGCACGACCAGCTGCAGAGCAGGCCGTGCTGCGCGATCGACAACCCCCGTGGCGGCGCGCGCGAAGGCAGCCACGACCCGCGCGACCGCAGTGCGATCCCGCGCCGGGTCATGAAAGGCGGCTCGCACCTGTGTGCGCCCAACTACTGCCGGCGCTACCGGCCGGCGGCCCGGATGGCGCAGCCGATCGACACCTCCACCTGTCACCTTGGCTTTCGTTGCGTGGAGCGGGGATGAGCCGCCTCTGCCACCGCCAGGTGCGATACCGGAGCATCCCGCATGACGCCTCTGAAGGCATGGCTGATCGCCGTCACCGAGCCGGTCGTGGTCATCATCGATGCGATGGCACTGGTGCTGATCGCGCTGGCCACGGCGGTGGTGTTCGTGCAGGCGCTGCGGCTGGCGCTGCGCGGCCACCCGACCAACGTGGAGCGGCGCGCGGTGTGGCTGGCGTATGGCCGCTGGCTGGTGGCCGGGCTGACCATGCAGCTGGCGGCGGACATCATCGAATCCTCGATCTACACCGACTGGGATGCGATTGGTCAACTGGCCGCGATCGCCGTGATACGGACCTTCCTGAACTATTTCCTGGAGCGCGACATCGAGGAGGTGCGCGAGCGGCAGCACGCACCGCGGCCCACGCCGGACCCGTCCTGATCCCGCGCACTGCGATTCCCCTTCCGCCCCGGAGGCCGATGCCATGAACACCCCTGCACCCACCACGCCCCGGTCCCGGCCGCGCGGCCCGCTGGCCCTGTGTCTGGGCGGACTGCTGGCGCTGGGCAGCGCTCCCGCCGCAGCCACTGAAGGCGCGCTGGGTCGCTCGATCACCGGCATGCAGATCACCTCCTACGCTGGCGTCATCCCGCCCGAGCCGGGCATGCAGTGGTCGCTGAGCTACATCCAGTACAACGGCAAGATCAGCGGCAACCGCCCGGCACCGATCGCCGGCCAGATCTCCCTGGGCCTGGAAGCCGACGTCAGCCTGACTGCCGCCACCGGCGTGTATGTCTGGCCGACCAAGGCCGGGCGCTGGAACTTTGCCTCGATGCTGACCGTGCCCTACATCGACGCCGACGTCACCGCCAACCTCGCGGGGCCGCTCGGCAACCGCTTCCAGGCCAAGGATCACGCGTCCAACCTGTTCGATGTGTACTTCGCCCCGGTGATCGCCGGGTACCACATCAGCGAGGTGGAGCATTTGTCCTTCGGCGTGTACGTGTATGCACCCACCGCCAAGTACGACCCCAACCGGTTGGCCAACCCGGGCATGAACATCTGGACGTTCTCGCCCAGCGTGGGCTACACGCACCTGTTCCAGAAGGGCACGCTGGAATTCAGCGTGCTTGGCGCCACCGACTGGTACACCCGCAACGACGACACCGACTACAAGAACGGCGTGGTCGCCCGTGCGGACGTGCTGCTGGTCAAGCGCACCGCCAGCGGGTGGGGCTTCGGCGCGGCCGGCGGCTGGATCCAGCAGCTGCAGGACGACAAGGGCGACACCGCAGACCGCCTGGATGGATTCAAGGGGCGCTCGTTCGGCCTCGGCCCGGTGCTGACCTACGGCAGGAAGTGGTCCGGCGGCGAGCATCTGGATGTTTCTTTCCGCTATGTCGGCGAATTCAGCGTCAAGAACCGGTTCGAGGGCGATCCCTGGAGCCTCTCGATCAGCGGTGGCTTCTGATTCCGGCCGCGCAAGCGCGGCTGCCTGTCTTCCGTCCTGTGGAGTAACGGTCATGCCCTCTGCCATTCCCCCCGTTGCATGGTCGGCGTGCCTGCTGCTGGCCGCGCTGGCGCCTGCGGCAGCCGCGGCCACCCGCGTCGCCGCGGCTGCCCCACCGGCGACTGCGCCGGCCGACCGCCCTGAACGCGATCCAGAGGCGCTGGCCGCGCTGGACCGCATGGGCGCGGCGCTGCGCGCCCTCAAGCAGTTCTCGCTGACCTCCCAGGCCAGTACGGAAATCGTCCTGGATGACGGCCAGAAGGTCGAGCTGGACGGCGTGGTCACCTACAAGGTCAGGACGCCGAACCAGCTGTTCCTGGAACTGCGCAGCGATCGCCAGCTTCGCCAGTTGTTCTACGACGGCAAGTCGCTGTCGCTGTACTCCCCACGCCTGAAGTACTACGCCCAGGTGGATGGCGTGAGCGCCACGCTCGGCGAGCTCGTCGAAGACGCCGCCAGCCGCTACGGCATCGACATGCCGCTGGCCGACATGTTCCTCTGGGGCACCGACAAAGCCCCGAAGACCGCCATCCGCGGCGCGCTGCATATCGGCGGCGGCACCCTCGATGGCGAGGCCATCGAGCAGTACGCGTTCAAGCAGGACGCGGTGGACTGGCAGCTATGGGTCAGCAAGGCGACTTCGTTGCCCAGGAAGCTGGTGATCACCTCGCTGGATGATCCGGCGCTGCCGCAGTATCGCGCCCAGCTTCGCTGGGATACCCGCACGCCGGTCGCGGCCACTGCATTCCAGTTCACGCCACCGGCCGATGCGGCGCGGATCAAGCTGGTCCCGGTCGCGGTGGTGATCGACGCTGCCGGGCAGGAGAACTGACATGCGGACCGTGATCAATCGTTTCTTCGTGGCGTCCTCCCTGGCCGCCGGCCTGCTCCTGGTACTCCTGCTGACGGTATCCGCGCCAGCCAGTGCCCAGCGCGGCGGCGGCTTCCATGGTGGTGGTGCACGTGCCAGCGCCCACGCCAGCATCAACCGGCCCGTGCAGCGCCCGCAGGGCGGCAACATCAATCGCGGCGGTGGCGGCAACATCAACCGGAACATCGATGCAAACCGCAACGTCAATCGCAACGTCAACCGGAATGTCGATCGCAACGTCAACGTCAACGTGGATTACCACGACGATCACTGGAACCACTGGGACGACCATCCATTCGCGACCGCCGCAGCGGTGACCGCCGGTGTGGCGGTGACCTCGGCGGTGATCGGCTCGATCGTCAACTCGGTGCCGCCCAGCTGCGTGACCACCGTGATCAACGGCATGGCCTACCAGCAGTGCGGCAATGTCTGGTACGAGCCGCGCTATGCCGGCACCACCGTGCAGTACGTGGTGATCAACCCGCCGCGCTGAACGCGCCTCGTCGTTCTGCCAGCCCACAGGACGGCTGCACACGCAGCGCGTCTTTCCATCCTGCCCCTGGAGACTCGCGTCATGAAAGCTTTTGCCATCGCCGTCCTGGCCACCTCCCTGGTCGCCTGCGCCTCCACCCCGACCGTCAAGACCGACTACGATCCGTCGGCCAGCTTCAGCTCCTACAAGACCTACACCTGGGCGATGAAGCCCGAGGCAAGCTCGCCGCTGGTGCAGCAACGCATCATCGACGGCATCAACGCCCGCCTGCAGGCCAAGGGACTGCGCGAAGCCCCCAACGGCGACATCGCGCTGGCCGCGCACATCGCCAACAGCCAGAAGCAGACCCTGGACACCTTCTACAGCGGCACCGGCATGGGCGGGTGGGGCTGGCGCGGCGGTGGCTGGGGCGGCGGCATGGCCATGGGCAACGCCACGACCACGGTGCATACATATGACGTGGGCACCCTGGTGGTGGACATGTTCGATGCCCGCACCAAACAGGCCGTGTGGCGCGGTACGGCCAGCGGCACGGTGCCGACGTCGCCGGACAAGGTCAATGCGGCGGTGGAAGCAGGGCTGGACAAACTGTTCGCTGCGTTCCCGCCGGGTGCGACCGCCGCACGCTGAGTGCTGCGCCGAAGATGCAAACGCGTTCAACCGCGCGGGCCCGTGCCGGGCTGTCCCCCTCCCACCGGCACGGGCCCACGCACTTGAACTGACGGGCCGTCCTGCTTCCCATCCCTCGAGGTGCCGCGTGTCGATCGGCCATGCCGTACGCCTGGTAGTGCTGTTGGGCGTCCTTGCGCCCTGGAGCGCCGTTGCCCAGCAGGGCACCCAGGCAGCGCCCCAGCCTGTTGCGGCTCCGGTCCAGACCCCCGTGCCCGCGCCGGCGTCGACCGCGAAGGCTTCGTTGTTCCGTGACGCCGAAGATGGCCATTTCGACATGTCGCGCTGGCTGCTCGAGCACCGCGGCTTCCTCCCGGTACCGATCATCGTGACCGACCCGGCGGTCGGCAACGGGGGCGGTGTGGCGCTGGCGTTCTTCCATCGCCCTGCGGCTTCCGGCTCGCCAGGGGAAGGCGGTGCACCGAAGATGGTGACGCCGGACATCTATGGCGGCGGGGCGATGCGCACGTCCAACGGCAGTGAAGCCTACGGCGTGGGCGCGTCGCTGCATTTCGACGATGACCGCTGGCGTTACCGGGGCGGCGTGGCCAAGACCTCGTTCAACCTGGGCTTCTACACCCCGGGCACGCTACTGCCCGCGCAGAAGATCGAATACAACATGGATGGCCTGATGTCGTTCCAGCAGGGGTTCCGTCGCCTTGGCGACCGCGACCTGTACCTGGGCCTGGCCTGGGTCTACATGGACCTGGACATCGGCTTCGATGTTGCCTCCGACAGTGACCGGTTCCAGCCGCACGAGCTGTCCAAGCGCAGCTCCGGCCTCGGCCTGTCGCTGGAATACGACACCCGCGACAATCCGTTCACGCCCTCCAGGGGCTGGCTGGGCATGGTCGAGGGCAACGTCTACCTGCCGGGCATCGGCAGTGATGCCACCTTCCAGAGTTATCGCGGGCACGCCTACGGCTATTGGCCGATGGGCAGGTACTTCGTGCTCGGCGGCCGCGCCGATGCGCGCTGGGCCAACGGTGAAATCCCGTTTTACCGGCTGCCCTACATCGACCTGCGCGGCATCGGCTCGGCCCGTTACCAGGACACGCGCGCGGCGGTGCTGGAGAGCGAGCTGCGCTGGAACATGACCCAGCGCTGGGCGCTGATCGGGTTCGTCGGCGCTGGACGCACCTGGGGGCGGCACAACCGTTTCAGCGACGGCGCCAGCCAGGTCTCCAAAGGCGCGGGCGTGCGCTATCTGATCGCCCGCCAGTTGGGGATGCACGTTGGCGTGGACTATGCGTGGGGCCCGGAGGACGACACGTTCTACATCCAGGTCGGCAGCGCATGGCGTTGATAGGCCACCCCCAGACATTTCCGCGTGCAGCATCGCTGCTGCTTGCAGGGGCGTGTGCGGCCGGTGCACCTGCACCACTGCAGGCCGCCGAGCCGGTCGCGTCGGCCGTGGTGGCCGGCCAGGGCAGCCACTGCGGCGTACGCGGTCCCGGCGATACCCGCCCGCGCATCGGGTTGGCGCTGGGCGGCGGTGGCGCGCGCGGCATTGCGCATGTGCGCATCCTCAAGCAGCTCGAAGCGCTGCGCATCCCGGTGGACTGCATCGCCGGCACCAGCGCTGGCGCCCTGGTCGGCGCGCTGTATGCCTCCGGCTCCACGCCCGGGCAGATCGAGCAGGTGGTGCTGAGCACCGAGTGGTTGAGCCTGTTCACCGATACCCTGCCGCGCCGCGAGCGGTCCCTGCGGCGCAAGGCAGACGACTACGCACAGTTGGCCCCGATCGGCATCGGGCTGGGCGGCGAGGGCAAGGCGGTGGCGCTGGCCGGCGGCGTGTCCGAGGGCGAGAAGCTGATCGCGCTGTTCGAGCGTGCCACCGGCGGCAGCCGGGTCAGCGGCCGCTTCGACGATCTTCCCATCCCGTTCCGCGCAGTCGCCACCGATATCAACACCGGGCAGCCGGTGGTGCTGTCCGAGGGCAACCTGCCGATGGCGATGCGCGCCAGCATGTCCCTGCCTGGCATCTTCCGGCCGGTGGTGATCGACGGGCACGTGCTGCTCGATGGTGGACTGTCCAACCAGGTGCCGATCGACGTGGTGCGCGCGATGGGTGCCGACCGGGTGATCGCGGTCGACGTGGGCACGCCGCTCAAGCCGCTGGATCGCGATGCCAGCCTGGTGGATGTGATCAGCCAGTTGAGCGGCTTCCTGACCACCCGCAGCGCCCAGACCCAGCTGGACAGCCTGGGCACGCAGGACCTGCTGATCTCGCCGGACCTGACCGGCAAGGTGGCCACCGGCGATTTCGACAAGGCGCCCGAAGCGTTGCGGATCGGCCAGCTCGCTGCCGAACAGGCCGCCCCGGCGCTGCGCGCCTTCGCACAGAGCCCGCAGGTGTATGGGCAGCTGGCCGCGCAGCGCGTGCAGCGCGAACGTCCCGTCGGCACGGACCGGATCGAGTTCGTCGAGGTGGAGAACCACACCGGCTACGCCGATGCACTGCTGCTGAGCTACCTGCCGGTCCAGATCGGCGAGCCGCTGGACATCAAGGGCATGCAGGCCGGTGTCCTGCGCGCCTACGGCATGGGTACCCTGGCCAGCATCAACTACGACGTGCGCGAGCGCGACGGCCGCACGGGTGTGTTCGTGTCGGCCTATCCCAAGCCGAACGGCCCCATCTACCTGGAGGCCGGGTTGAGCCTGAGCAACGATCTGGAGGGCAACCACGAAAGCAACCTGCGCGCGGGACTGCTGTTCTCGCCGCTGTCGCCCTATGGTGCCGAGGCGCGCATCGCCCTGCAGATCGGCAGCGAGCCGGGGCTGACCGGGCAGTACTACCGTCCTTTCGATCTGCACAACCGCTACGCCTTCCAGGCCGGCGGCGGCTTCCAGACCCGCAGCTTCAATCTGTATGACGAAGAAGGTGACAAGATCGCGCGCTACCGGGTGCGCCGTACCGGCGGCACGCTGGCGCTGGTGCGCAATGTGTCCAATGTGCTTGCGCTGTCGGCCGGGGTGGAGCGCTATACCGGCAACGCCGAGGTGGAGGTCGGTGATCCGGCCATTCCGCGCGTGAACTTCGAGGAGGGCGCCTGGATCGCGCAGGCGACGCTGGACGACATCGACAGTGTGTACTTCCCGCGCGATGGTTACCTGGTCAATGCCGGCACGTACCAGTCCAGTCCCAGCCTGGGCGCCGATGCGCGTTTCGGCCAGCTGGATCTGGATGCGGTGGCGGCCCGGTCGTTCGGCCGGCACGCGCTGCAGCTGGGGCTGCGCTATCACGTGACATCCTCCGGCACGGCGCCGGTGCAGAACCTGTACCGGCTCGGCGGGCGCTGGCGGCTGGCCGGCTTCCAGCACAACCAACTGACCGGGCAGGACTACGCCCTCGGTTTTGCCGGCTACACCTACGAGCTGGGCAAGCTGCTCGGCCGCTCGGCGCAGGTGGGTGGCACGGTGGAGTACGGCAACGCCTGGCAGCGCCGCAGCGACATGTCCTTGAGCGACGGGATCTGGAACGGCAGCGTGTTCCTCGGCTTCGACTCGTGGATCGGCCCGTTGATCTTCGGCATGGGGTTCCGCGAGGGCGGCGAGAACGTGGTGTTCATCGAGCTCGGGCAGTCACTGTGATGCCGGCCAGCGGCCGGCACTGCTCACCACACCTGCGAGAGGATCACCCCGAGCGCGCCGCACCAGCACACGATCACGAACCAGGCCAGCACCGCATTGGCACTGAGGCCTCGGTGGCGGACGAACAGGCTCAGCACGAGCGCGGCCACCAGCGGCAGCACGAACAGACTGACGATCCAGACCAGCGGATGGCCGTGCATGGAAGCTCCTTGGCCTGTCGGCTCAGTTCAGGGCTTTATCGGGGTAGTAGCGTGTGCCCTTGACCGTCAGTTCCGCGGCCAGGCCGCTCTCGGTCATCTGGTAGACCCACACGTTGTCGGAGACCTGCACGGCGCCGGTGAGGCCGCCACCGGCCTTGTCGACCTTCGCGGCCAACGTGGCCTGGCCGCCGATCTCGATGCCGCGGGTGATGAAGTCCTGGTATGCCTCGGGTGTCCTGAACACCCAGACCAGATCGAAGGTCTTGGCGCCGAATCCCAGGCCTGCCTGGATCTCGACCATGCGCATGAAGGTTTCCTGTCCACTGCGGTTGTCGATGGCCACGCCATGCCCACCACCGCCGCCGGCGATCAGCACCTTGACCCCGAAGCTGCGGAACACCGCATACCCGGCGGCCTGTTCCACCGCCTGGCGGGCGCCGGGCTGGGCCGCGTACAGCCGCGACAGCACGGCGGCGGTGGCGGTGCGCGCCTGGTTCTGCGCCTCGCGTTTTTCCGTTGATGGCGGCGCATCACTGCGCGCGGGTGCGCTGGAACTGCAGCCGACAACAAGAACGCTGGCCAGGGCCAGCGCCAACACGGGTAGGCAGAGTTTCATCACGGCACCTCCGGAAGGAACAGCGGTCACTGCACCCGCTCGATCTGCGGCGAGGTCCACTGGCCCTGCAGCAGCGCAGGCTTGGGCCAGTAGTAGCGCATCGCGGCCATGAACGGGCCGTCGGGCGCCGGAAGCCAGTTGCTCTGTTTGTCCGGCCCCGGCGAGTCGTGCTGCAGGTACAGCGTGACGCCACCATCAGCGTCTTTCTTGAGCTGCGGCAGCATCGCGGCATTGATCAGATAGCGGTCGATCGGGTTGGCCACCAGCAGCTGGCCAGGCAGGTCATACATGGTCAGCGACCAGAACGCGTTCACCGGCGGCAGGCCGTCCTTGCCGAAGCGCAGCACGTAGCGGTGCTGGCTGCCGTCCAGCGGGGCGCCGTCGGCATCCTTTTCGTAGATGGGATACAGCGCTTCGTCGCGCGAGTTGGCGCCGATGCCCATCTGGGTGCCGGTGGCGCGGGCGACATAATCGTTCTTGAGGAATTCGCGGGTGCCGAACAGCGTGTCCATCTTCCCGCCCAGCGCGCTGCGGCGCGCGTCGATGTCATGCTGCCCATCGGCCATCCCGTCCTTCAACGCCTGCAGCGTCGGCGGCGGCAGCGCCGCCACGTCCAGGGGCTGCCCCGGCACGATGCCGATCCGGGCAAAGCGCGCGCGCAGGTCCACTTCACTGGGATGCGGCGGGGCGAACTGCAGCAGGAACGCCAGTTGGCCGAAGAAGGCCGGCGAGGTGCGTGCCTCGCTGCCGGACAACGGCGTGGGCCAGTCCACTGCTGCCGGCGCCGGCGGCGCAGGTGTGCCCAGGTACGCCGACAACGGTTGCACCTTGTACCCGGCCTGGATGCGTTTGACGTTGTCCAGGTCGGCGGGGTTGAACAGCTGCGTGCGCCCGACCAGGCTGACCAGCTGGGTTTCCGAACGGATCACCTGGGTGATCCCATCGGGAACGGCGCCCTGCCAGTCCGGGCCGGCGATCAGATAGTGCCCGCCCTCATTGCCGGTCGTGCGGCTGCCGATGTAGGCGAAGTTGTAGGTGTACAGGTCCATCAGCTGGAACACGAAGTAGCGCTCCGCTTCCATCTTCGGCACGGTGATCACCACCGGCTCGGCGCGCAGGTCCAGCCCGGCGAACGAGTAGGGCGTGTCCGAGTTGGGCGTCACGAAGGCGGTGTCGGCCGGGGTAAACACGCGGGCCATGTTGAGGATGGTGTTGAACGGCCCCTTGTACTGCGGGTTGGCGGTGTCGATGCTGAAGGTGTGCATCGTCTGGTACTCGCCCAGCATCGGGACGCCGTACACATACGCATCGCGGGCGATCGCGCGCGTATCGGCGGCGGCGTCCGCGCGCGGCTCACCCGGTGCGGTCGTGGCCTGGCTCGATGGCGCGGGCCTGCAGGCGGCGACCAGGGCGAGGATCGCCCCGGCGATCGCCAGGGCGGTGGCGGTGCGCAGCAGTCGCATGATCATGTCCTCTTCAGTGCGCGCACCAGGCGGCGCGCGTCGGCATCATTCGGGGAAGACCAGGGTCACCATCATCCGCGCGGTCCAGCGGCTGGCGTACTGTGGGCGGTCAACGTTGTAGAAGCCGCCCACTCCGATGCTCACCGGCGTGTGGCCCAGCCGCAGCACCTTGGACACGGTCGCTCCCAGCGGCACCGTCCATGCGTCGCCGCTGTCGGCCTTCCAGTTGTAGTTGGTCTCGGAGGTGAAGCTCAGCGACCAGCCCTGGGGCAGGTTGCGGGTGAGGAAGGGCTGCACGCTGGTGCTGCTGACATCCTCGCGGTCGCTGTCACCGCCCACCGACCAGACATGGTTGGCCAGTGCACCGACGGTCCACTTCTGCGTTTTGTGCACCACGATGAAGGCGGGGCCGAGCGAGTATTTGCCCGTGCCCAGGCTGTCGTGCGAGGCGGTATCGAGCAGCGCGGCGAAGCCGAAGCCGACCTCGGTGCCATGTGCCTCCGAGGCGGTCTTGGGGATGTAGTACCCCTGCACGAACAGATCGCCGGTCCCGTGCTTGTCTTCCGGGAACTGATTCCAGCTCAACGGCAGGATCGGGCGCAGGATGAACTTGCCGTTCTCACCGACGAAGGGAATCACCGGCTGGATCTTCAACTGCTGATTGTGGACGTCGCCGCCCGGCCCGACCGAGCCCTGGTAGTTGTACTGGAACGGCACCGAGATCAGGGCCGCCCCGGGGTCGGCGAGCTTGCGGGCGATGTCATCGGAGGACGCCGGGCCGGCCGGCGCCTCCTGCGCGGCCAGCGGCGCCGCGCAGGCGATGCCGGCGAGCAGCGTGAGCCGGGACAGCGCTGGGCGGCGGCAGATCATTGCGGTGCATCCACGACCACGTACTGCACGGTGGTGCCGGAGTAGCGCGGCTGGTACCAGGCATTGTCACAGCGCTGGTAGCCCAGGCCGTTGACGATGACGGTGCTGCAGTCCACCGGCAGCGAGTACACCACCGAACCGATCACCGCCGAGGTGACCGCGACGCCGGCGGTGAATGCCGCGGCATCCCAGAACGGATGGTCCCAGTACGGCGGCGGCGGCGGCGGCGGGTACGGCCCGGGACCCGGCGGGTGCGGGCCAGGACCTGGACCAGGCCCAGGCGGATGCGGACCCGGACCCGGCGGATGAGGTCCCGGCCCGGGTCCCGGCCCCGGAGCAGGGTGGGGACCGGGACCCGGACCAGGATGCGGACCCGGCTCGGGGCGGGGCCCCGGAGCGGGATGTGGCGAAGGGCCCGGCCCCGGCGGATGCGGCGCGAAGCCGCCACCGCCGAAACCGCCGGCATGGGCGATCGAGGGATGGGCAAAGCCGCGCAGGCCCGGCCGTGCCTGGGCATCGGCCGGCAGCAACGCGCCGCCCAGCAGCAGGGTGATCAAGGCGGGCGCCAGTGCGGCGCGAAGCGTGGTGGAACGGTCCATGCTCAGTTCTCCCCGTCAGGCGTGGTCTGCGCGGCCAGCGCCACCGGAACGAACACGATCTTGGTGGCCCCCTTGGGGTCGAAGGCCAGTTCCTTCGCGGTCACCGCGCGCCGCGTGTCCCAGTTCAACGTGGCCTGGTAGGTGGGCAGCGCCGGATCGCTGTGGCTGGTGATGGCCAGTTGCCGCGGCAGATGGGTGGCATCGGAGATCCAGACCTGCCAATCCACGCCGGGCTGCCGGAAGGCGTAATGGTGCGTGGCCTCGCCGCCGATGCGGGCACTGCCGACCAGCAGTGCCGACTGGAACTGATCGGTCGGGAACGCCGGTGTGCCCCACAGGAACAGGTCGGCCAGCGGCAGTTCGATGCCATAGGTGGTGGCCGATTCGGCCAGCAGCGCCTGGCTGCTCTTGTTCAATCCATCCAGCGTGGCGTAGTACTTCAGGCGCGGGGAGTAGATCGTCAGGGCCTTGCCGTCGTAGAAGAGCTGGCGGTGCTGCTGGTCGCTCTGGATTTCCGCGAAGAAGTGGTCCGGTCCGAGTACGCGATACGTGACGGTGCCAGGCAACGCGATCTTCTGGCCATCATCGAGCACATACTCGGTGCTGGTCGTGGCGCTGAGTGAGAAGTGCGGCAGGGCGCGCAGGGCGGTGCCCATGCGCGTCAGGGCCTGGATCGCCTCGGCATCGATCGTCGCCGGCGCGGTCTGCGCGGCAAGCGGCGGCGGTGACAACAGCAGCGGTCCGGCCAGGACCAGGGCCAACAGCAGGCGCGACGGGGTGCGCGGCATGACGGTCTCCAGAGTGTCGTCGATGGGCCGCGCGACCGGCCGACCCTGTTGACACTCTGCGCACCGCCCACGCCGCGGACAACCGGAGTTACACGGTAAGCCGCTAGGTATTTATACGCAGTCGCCAGCCGCACACCGGCGCCTGCGCGGTGCGCTCAGGGGGCGCGGGCGGAGGGTGGCCCGCCGGCGGCGATCCAGTCCTCGACCGCCTGGCTGACCACCGTCATCGGCATCGCCCCATTGCCCAGGATCAGGTCGTGGAAGGCGCGGATGTCGAAGCGGTCGCCCAGTTGCCTGCGGGCGTGCTCGCGCAGTTCCAGCAGGCGCAGCTGGCCCATCTTGTAGGACGAGGCCTGGCCGGGCTGCACCAGGTAGCGATAGACCTCGATGCGGACATCGCCCGGCGTCATCCCGGTCTTGGCCTGCATGTAGGCCATCGCCTGTTCGGGCGTCCACTGCTTGCGGTGCAGGCCGGTGTCCACCACCAGCCGTACCGAGCGGAACATTTCGGCCTGCAGCCGACCGAGGTCACCGGCCGGGTCGTCCCGATACACGCCGGCTTCGGCCATCAACTGTTCGGCATACAGCGCCCAGCCCTCGCTGAACGCACTCGGGTTGAGGCTGCGGCGCAGCATCGGCAGGTCGGTGAGGGTCTGGCCGATCGAGATCTGGAAGTGATGGCCGGGCGAGCCCTCGTGATAGGTGAGGGTGGGAATGCTCCAGCGCGTATTGGAGGTGATATCGCCCAGGTTGATGAAGAACGTGCCCGGCCGCGAGCCGTCCATCGCCGGGGGGTAGTAGTAACCGCCCGGCGAGGTGGCCTGCATGTGCGTGGGCACTGGCTGCACCACCAGTTTCTGCGCCGGCAGGTGGCCGAAGTAGGTGGGCAGGATCGGGCCCAGGTCGCTCAGCCGCTGCTGGATGTCGCCGATCAGCGCCTGGCGGCCGGCATCGCTGTCCGGATACAGGTAACGCGGATCCTTGCGCAGCGTCTCGATCCGCGCGGCAACCGTGCCGTCGCGCAGACCCAGCTGCTTCAGGCGTGCATCCATGGCCTTGTCCAGGCGCGCGACTTCGCTCAGGCCGATCTGGTGGATCGCATCGGCATCCAGATCGGTGCTGGTGTACCAGCGCAGTGCCGCGTCGTAATACGCCTTGCCCTCGGGCAGGGCCCACACCCCCTTGTTGCCGGGATGGGTGGCCAGCTTGGCCTGCACGTCATCGAGCAGGCGCTGGTACCCCGGATTGACGGCGTCGCGCACGGCGGTGGTCGCCTCGGCGATCAGCTCTGCCCGGCGCGGGGCGGCGATGGCGGGGGTCTTGTCCAGTTTGCGCTGCAGTGACTGCACCCACAGGCTGTTTTCCGGTGCAGGCGCGAGCAGCGTACGGAACTGGTTGGCCGCCCCCTCCAGCGCGACCTCAGGCGGCACCACACCCTGGCGGGCCTGCATCTCCATGTTGGCCCGGACCTGGTCCAGCTTGGGCCCCATGGCCCGCAGCCGCGCGATGTAGTGGCGTGCACTGGTGTCATCGGTCACCGCGTGCTGGTTGTCCATGAACTGCGGCAGGTTGACCGGCAGGCTGAACAGTTGATCCACCGCGTAGGTGCTGCCGCCAACCGGCAACCATGCCGCGGCCCAGGGCACCGCCATCAGATCGATTTGGGCCTGGTAGAACCAGCGCGCGAGCCCGTCGCTGAGACGCTGCTGCGGATCCAGTGGCGCGCCGTGCCAGGCCTTGATCTGGGCGAGGTTGTCGGCCATCGCGCGGCGGTTGACCTCGCGCCGCGCCAGCGAGACGTCGGTCAACTGGTCGGACAGATCACCCGCTGCGTCGCCGCTGATGCCCAGCATGGTGCGCAGTTCGGGATCGGCGTTGATCGCGGCCATCGTCTGCGCATCGAGCAGTGCGTTGAACGAGGCGGGGGCAACCGCACGTAAGGTCGCAGGCGTCTGTGCACGCGCCTCCGGGACGGGAAGGGCCACCGCGCCAGCGATGGCGAGGGCAAGCAGGGCATGGGCAACGCGGGCGGGCGTGATCGGAAACACGGGGCGATCTCCGTTGGCGGGCAGGCTGCGCGAAGGCTACGCCTGCGCGTGTGTGCCTGCATCTGCGGATCGTCATGGCCGCGCAGGCGGCGGTATCGGACGGTCGTTGGCCGTCGGGCGGCAAACACCGTCGGCTATGTGGATATGCCCATGGGTAAGGGCGTTGGTCGCTGCGCCGCCACCGCCATCGAGTGAAATCAGTGACTTGAGCGAGGGCGATGGCGGAGGCGTGCGGGCGCGCGAGGGTACGCCCGGCGGGGTGGATTGACGCTCTGCAGCAAGTTTGCAACATGGGCCGCAGGTCACCCGGGGGAGCCTGTCTTGCCTGCCTTCCATCTGCCACGGCGATGTCGCCGTTGACGTGCCACCTGCGCCGCACTCCATCGTCTTTTGCGGGCCTCGCCCGATCTCTGCGGAAGTTGCCATGAATCCTCGCGCCACCGTGCTGCGACGTCGCCGTCTGTCCGTCGCCGTGTTTGCCAGCCTGCTCACCACCCTGCCGGTCCACGCCCAATCACCCGGCGACGGCCCGGCGGTCACCCAGCTCGACCAGCTCACCGTGCTCGGCAGCCGCACCCAGGCACGCACCGTGCTCGAGTCCCCGGTCCCGATCGACGTGCTCGGCGCCGAGGACATCCGCAGCAGCGGCTACACCGACATCAGCCAGATCCTGCAGTCGCTGCTGCCCTCGTTCAACTTCCCGCACCCGACCACGCCGGACGGCAACACCCATATCCGCTCGGCAACGCTGCGCGGGCTGTCGCCGGATCAGACCCTGGTGCTGGTCAACGGCAAGCGCCGGCATGCCAGTGCCTGGGTCAACACCGGCGGTACGGTGGGCAAGGGCGCGGTCTCCACCGATCTGAATGCCATCCCGGTCAGCGCGCTCGAGCGGGTGGAGGTGCTGCGCGATGGGGCGTCCGCCCAGTACGGGTCCGATGCGATCGCCGGGGTGATCAACATCGTGCTGCGCGAGGATGCCGGGTTTGAAGGTCGCGTCAGCCGCGGTACCACCCGCGATGGCGGCGGTGGTACGACGGCCGTCGCGCTCGATACCGGCGTGGCCTTTGCCGAGGGCGGTGGCCTGCACCTGACCTGGGACTATCGTGACCGCAAGGCTGCCAACCGCGCACTGCCCGATACCCGCCAGCAGTACTTCGGCATCGGCCGCAACGGGGCAGCGGTGGCACCATCAAGCACCTTCGGCTCCGGCACTGGCCTGGCCCCGATCGGCGGTGCGGCCGCCGGTGCGGTCGCCGATCCACGTGAGGCCACCATCGATCGCGATGCGCTGTGGCGCTTCGCCGATTCGGCCGACACGGTCGAGAAGACCGTGTTCGGCAATCTGCGCAAGCCGCTGGCCTGGGCCGAGGGCCTGGAGGCCTACGCCTTCGGCGGCTATGGGGTGAGCGAAGGCAGCTCCAATGCCTCATTGCGCCGCGCCGGCCAGGTCGAGAACGTGCGTGCGATCTACCCGGACGGATTCCTGCCGTGGGTCGATACCCAGAGCACCAATGCGTCGCTTGGTGCGGGCATCAAGGGCCTGCTCGGTGACTGGCACTGGGACCTGAGCAGCGTCTACGGACGCAACAAGCTGGTCTACCGCACCCGCAACACGCTCAACGCCACGCTGGGTGCCGACAGCCCGACCGCGTTCTACAACGGCGCGCTGGAGGCCTCGCAGTGGACCACCAACCTGGATGCCAACAACAGTATCGAACTGGGCTGGCATGCGCCGCTGCGACTCGCGCTGGGTGCGGAGTTCCGCCGCGATACCTACGGCATTTCGCCGGGCGAACTGAACTCGTACGTGTGGGGGCCGGCACGGGTGCTCGATGGTCCGTCCGCCGGCAGCGTGCCGACCATCGGCTCGCAGGGCTTCGCCGGCATCCAGCCGGCCGATGCGGGCAACCACCATCGGCACAACATCTCGGCCTATGCCGAGGCCGAGACCGACGTCACCGACCGCTTCCTGGTCTCGCTGGCAGGGCGCTGGGAGGACTACAGCGATTTCGGCAGCACCACCAACGGCAAGCTCGCACTGCGTTACCAGCTCGATGGCGGGGTCGCGCTGCGCGCCTCGGTCAGCAGCGGCTTCCATGCGCCCGCACTGGCCCAGCAGTACTTCAGTTCCACCAGCAGCCGCACGCTCAACAACGCCGTCACCGGTGTGCCGGAGTACGTGCTGGTGCGCACCGCGCCGGTGGATACGGTGGAGGCGCGCGCATTGGGTGCGCGGTCGCTGGAGCCGGAACAGGCCACCAATCTCACCGCCGGCCTCACCTGGGGCATCGGCGGGCTCAGCGCATCACTGGATGTGTACCGGATCGATATCGATGACCGCATCTTCCTTTCCAGCAACTTCGTCGATGCAGCCGGCTCCACCGCGATCCGCGACTACCTCGCGGCGCTGGGTTCACCGGGGGTGACCAGCGTGCGCTACTTCAGCAATGCCGCAGATACCCGCACCACCGGCGTGGATGCGTCGGCACGCTACCTGTGGGACCTTGCCGATCATGGCCGGCTGACCGCGACCGTCGCCTACAACCGCAACAAGACCGAGCTGACCCACGTCGCCTCGACTCCGTCGCAGCTGACCGCGCTCGGCGTGCGCACGCCGTTGTTCGATGTCACCGAGCGCACCCGCGTGGAGAAGGGCCAGCCGCGCGACAACCTGACGCTCGCGCTGGGCTGGGACGTCGGCCGCTGGGGCCTGCACCTGGGCACGCACCGCTACGGTGAGATCGAAGGGGTGGCGGCGACCAACCAGAGCGCGGCCAACGTCGCTGCCTTCGCGCAGGGCTCGACCCGCTTCCGCACGCTGCCGACCGAAGCCGGCACGGCCGGCAATCTCGACGTGATCCAGACGCTGGAGGCGCGCTGGGTCACTGATCTGGACATCGCGTTCCGCGCCACCGACACCGTCACCCTGGTGGTGGGCGCGAACAATCTGTTCAATACCTATCCCACCCGCAACATCGCCACGACCCCGCAGGTCTCCGGTGCGGATACCTTTGGCGTGTTCCCGTACAGCGAACTGTCGCCGTTCGGCTGGAGTGGCACGTATTACTACGCCCGCCTGGAGGCCCGTTTCCAATGACCCGTCCCACGATGACAGGCACGCTGCCTGCCGACCCGCAGCGCCGGCACTGGCTGCGTGCCGGCCTGACCACGGCGGCGGTAGCCGCGCTGGCGCCGGTGGCCGGATGGGCCGCACCGTCCGCCGCCGCCGACACCGCTCCCGATCTGCTGCGGCTGGACCTCAACGAAAGCAGCTACGGTCCCTCGCCGAAGGTGGGGCCGGCCGTGCAGCGCGCGCTGGTGGAGGCGCCGCGCTACGTGAGCGCCGCCCAGTTGCAGGCCCTGCAGGTGCAGATCGCCACGCTGGAAGGGGTCGCGCCGGAGCAGGTCATCGTCGGTGAAGTGCTGGAAGCACTTGGCCAGCACCTGGCGCTGAGCGAAGGTGCCGGTGGCTTCATCTACTCGGTGCCCGGCTATGGCGCGCTGGTGGACGCGGCCAGGCCCTTTGGCGGTCGGGCGGTGGAAGTGCCGTTGAACGCGCGGCTGGAGAATGACCTGCCCGCATTGCTGGCCGCGATCGCGCCGGACACCCGCGCGCTGTTCGTGGTCAATCCGCACAATCCCTCCGGCACGCTCAGCCCGGGCGCGGACTTCGATCGTTTCGTGGGCGCCGCGCAGGCGCGCACGCTGGTGATCGTCGATGAGGCGTATCTCGACTATCGAGAGGATGCGGCGACGTTGAGCGCGGTGCGCCTGCTGCGGCAGGGCCAGAACGTGGTGGTGTTCCGCACGCTGGGCAAGATCCACGCGCTGGCGGGTCTGCAGGTCGGCTATGCGCTGGCCCCGACCAGGCTGGCCGGGGCGCTGCGTCAGCGCGGGGTAGGGGGAGCGCACGCGCAGAACCAGCTCTCACTCGCCGCGGCAGCGGCGGCGCTGGCCGATACCGCCCACGTGGCCCAGGTCCGGCGCAGCGTTGCGCTGGAGCGGCAGCGCTGGCAGCAGGTGCTGACCGGGCTGGGCCTGCGTTCTACCGAGGCGGCCGGCAATTTCGTGTTCGTCGACACCGGGCGCCCGCATGCAGCCGTCGCAGCCGGGTTGCTGCAGCAGGGCGTGCGCATCGCGCGGGTGTTCGCCCCGTATGACACCTGGGTGCGGATCACCGTCGGCACGCCGGCGGAGAACCGGCGCGCGCAGCAGGCCTTGCGTCACGTGCTGGGTTAGCCGCGGATGCGCTCGAAGCCGTCCGCGCTCCAGTCCTCGCTGCCCACGCCGTGGTGGATGACGAACAGCCCCTGCGGATCGTAACGGCGCTTGGCCGCCTGCAGGCGAGGGTAGTTCGGTCCCCAGAACGCCTGCTGCCAGTCTTTCTGGAAGTAGTCGCTCTCGGAGACGTAGGCCGGTGCGGACGGGGCCACCGCGCTCAGCGCCTGGTAGGCACGCGCCACGTTCAAGGCCCCCCGGCGTGCGCGGGGCTCGTCCACCTTCAGGCCAAGGCCCGGGAAGACCGGTCCGCCGGCATTGCCGATGATGGCCAGCGCGAAGGCATCCAGCACCGCAGGGTGGGTGGCGGTGTCACGGCTGGCCGCCAGCGCGGCGGCAGGGGCGCCGAACAGGCCCTTGTTGCAGTGCAGGCCGACATCCATGTGCTCGGCCGCAGCGCAGATCGCGGCCGCCGCCTGCTCACGCCGCGCATCGTCCAGCAAGCCCGACGGCAACCAGGCTGAGGCGTAGCCGTGCAGGAACCAGCCGACCTGGCCCTGATCGCCCTTCCACAGCATGTGCCGCGGCGAGGCACCCGCGCGGGTGTCCTCGGCGATGAACCCGGGGGCATGCTGGCGGAAGAAATCGGCATCCCAGAAATCGCGGGCCGGCATCGCCAGGGCCTGCAAGGGGTCGGTGATCGTGTAGGCCGGCCGTGCACGCACCCATGCCAGGAACGGCGACCAGGTGGCTTCGGCCGCGTCGCGCGACAGCCCCTGGAACACCATCGAGACCGAGAGCCGGCGCGTGTCGGTGAAGGTGATCTGCTCGCCCCAGTGCGCGTTGCACAGCGTGTCGCGGTAGAAGCGCAGCATCTCCGCCGCCAGCGCCTGCCAGCTGGCGTCGTCGCTGGCCTGGATCTGGCAGGAGACGCCGCCGAACGTGTCGGGCAGGGCATGGGTGCGCAGCGTCATCCGGGTCACGATCCCGAAGCTCGCCGCACAGCCGCCCTTGAGGGCCCAGAACAGTTCCGGGTCGTTGTCGGCGTTGACGATGCGGATCTGGCCGTCGGCGGTGACGATCTCCGCTTCAAGCAGGCTGGCCGCCGCCGTGCCATGCGCCTTGGAGAAGCTGCCGAAGCCGCCGCCGGTGACCAGGCCGGTCACCCCTACCGAGGTGCAGCCGCCGCCCTGGACATAGCGGCCACCGCGGGTGGTGACCGCATCGTAGGCATCGATCCACATGGCCCCGGCGCCAACGCTCACGGCTGGCTGTGGGGCCGTGCCCGGGCGGGCGTTGTGGGCCACAAAGGCCTCATGCAGCTCGACCTGGTTCATCGCGCGGGTCCAGACCAGCAGCGAATCCGGTGCGCAGGACGTGCCGTGGTAGCTGTGCCCACCGCCTTTGATCACCAGCCGCAGCCGGTGGGTACGGGCGAAGTTCACCGCGGCGGCAACGTCGGCGCTGTTGGCGGCCGCGACCACCTTGGCACTCGGTACGGAGCGCCACGCCCCGAAGTAGCCACTGGTCTGGGTCAGGGCGGGCTGGTCACCGAGGAAAAAGGGGTTCTGTAACTGCTCCAGGGCGGCCGCGCGGGTGGCAGGGTCGGCCAGGAACGGCGACTGCGGGACCGACAGCCGGCCGCCCACCGCACGCGACAGCCGGTCCCATTCGGTCGCCGCCGGCCAGGCCGCGCTCCCCGGCCGCACCCTCGCACCGGTCGCCGCGAAGGCGGGGCCGGCCTTGAGCAGCGTGGGCAGCAGGGGCAGGGTCAGCCCGGCCTTGAGGCAATCGCGTCGTTTCATGGAAGGCGTTCCTGCGCTGGGCGCTGTGCGTGATGCCGATGAGTGTGGTCCCGGGAAGGCCCGTGAGCATTGGGCTGGGGCTGGATTCCGGGAGCGAAGGGACGAGTGGCGGTGACCCAGGGGCGACCGGTCCGGGTACCGATGCCGCGATGGCAGGGCGGTTGACGCTCGCCCGACGTGGCATACCCTAGGGTGCCTGCATTCGTTCGCGGCCGACGCCAGGCGAGCGTCCCACGACCTCCGGATCCATGCGCACCTCGAACGATCTCCCCGGCTCGCTGGCCACCTTCACCCCGGCCACGCGCGCCTGGTTCACCGCGGCGTTCACCGCGCCCACGCCGGCGCAGGACCGCGCCTGGGCCGCGATCAGCGCCGGCCAGCACACGCTGGTGATCGCGCCGACCGGTTCGGGCAAGACCCTGGCGGCGTTCCTGCACGCGATCGACCAGTTGTTCCGCAGCGGCGAGCCATCCAGCGTTCCGCCCTCCGATCCAGCGCCGCCGAAGAAGCGCGGCACCCGCGTGCTGTACCTGTCGCCGATCAAGGCACTCGGCGCCGACGTGCAGCGCAACCTGCAGATTCCCTTGCAGGGGGTCAGCGCCGAGCGTGAGCGGCGCGGCGATCCGGCGGTCAACCTGTCCGTGGCGATCCGCAGCGGGGATACCACGGCCGCCGAACGGGCGCGGCTGGTCCGGCGCCCGCCCGACATCCTGATCACCACGCCCGAATCGTTGTTCCTGATGCTGACCTCGCAGGCGCGCGAAACACTGCGCGACGTGCATACCGTGATCATCGATGAGATCCATGCGGTGGCCGGCAGCAAGCGCGGCACCCATCTGGCGCTGAGCTTGGAACGGCTGGAGGCGCTGCTGGCGGTGCCGGCGCAGCGCATCGGTCTCTCTGCCACAGTGCGGCCGGTCGAGGAGGTTGCGCGGTTCCTCGGGGGCGACCGTCCGGTCAGCGTGGTCCATCCGCCGTCGCAACGGGCATTGGATGTGCGCATCGTCGTGCCGGTGGAGGACATGGCCGACCTGCCGCCCCATCCCGGCGCATCGGAGGCTTCGCCGTCGTCCGGGCGTCTGGGGTCGATCTGGCCGCACGTGGAGGCCAGCATTCTCGATCAGGTGCTGGCCCGGCGCTCCACCATCGTGTTCGCCAACGCGCGCGGGGTGGCCGAGAAGCTGACGGCGCGGCTCAACGAGCTGTACGCCGAGCGCCTCGCGCAGCGGCCAACGCAGGCTCCGGCGGCAGAGCACCATGGTTCCTTCACTGGCGGCACCGCCGCGCGCTCGGCCGGGGCGGAGCCGCTGATCGCACGTTCACACCATGGCTCGGTGTCCAAAGAGCAGCGCCGCGAGATCGAACAGGCGCTCAAATCCGGTGAGCTGCGCTGCGTGGTCGCCACCTCCAGCCTGGAGCTGGGGATCGACATGGGTCTGGTCGATCTGGTCATCCAGGTCGCCGCGCCGCCTTCGGTGGCCAGCGCACTGCAGCGGGTCGGGCGCGCCAGCCACCAGGTGGGCGGCATCTCCACCGGCCTGGTCTACCCACGCACCCGCCGCGATCTGATCGATGCGACGGTCGCGGTGGAGCGCATGCTCGCCGGCGATATCGAGGCGATCGACCCTCCGCGCAATCCGCTGGACGTGCTGGCCCAGCAGACCGTGGCCGCCGCGGCGATGGATACGCTGCAGGTGGAGGCGTGGTTTGCCTGTGTGCGTCGCGCGGCGCCGTACCGGTCGCTGCCACGCAGCGCCTTCGATGCCACGCTGGACATGCTGGCCGGGCGCTACCCGTCCGATGATTTTGCCGGGTTCCGCCCACGGCTGGTCTGGAACCGTGACACCGGTGAGCTGAGCGCCCGGCCCGGATCGAAGCAGCTGGCCGTCACCAGCGGCGGCACCATTCCCGACCGCGGCATGTTCAGCGTGATGCTGCCTGAGGGCGAGGAACGCGCGGGCTCGCGTCGGGTTGGCGAGCTGGACGAGGAAATGGTCCATGAGTCGCGCGTCAACGATGTGATCACGCTCGGCGCGACGTCGTGGCGCATCGAACAGATCACCCATGACCAGGTGGTGGTGACCCCGGCACCGGGCCGCTCGGCGCGGCTGCCGTTCTGGCGGGGCGAAGGCGTGGGGCGCCCGGCCGAGCTGGGCGAAGCGGTCGGTGCCTTCATCGGGGCGCTGGAAGGCGCGGTCGGCGAGGGCGACGTTTCCCCCGCGCTGCGGGCGCGGCTGCAGGCCGATGGGTTGGCCGACAACGCGGTCGCCAACATCGTCGGCCTGCTGGGCGAACAACGTGAGGCCACCGGCCTGCTACCCACCGATCGCACCCTGGTGGTGGAACGTTGCCGCGACGAATCCGGCGACTGGCGGTTGATGCTTCATTCGCCGTATGGCCGGCGCGTGCATGACCCGTGGGCGCTGGCGATGGCCGCGCGCATCCGCGAGCGCTGGGGCATCGATCCGGCGGTGGTGGCCAGTGATGACGGCATCATCGCGCGGCTGCCCGACGCTGCCGGCCGCCTGCCCGGGGCGGAGCTGTTCCTGTTCGAGCCGGAGCGGCTGCGCAGCGAGGTGACCCGTGCGGTGGGCGGCTCGGCCTTGTTCGCCGCCCGCTTCCGCGAGTGCGCGGCGCGCGCGCTGTTGCTGCCGCGGCGCACGCCGGGCCGCCGCTCCCCGCTGTGGCAGCAGCGCCTGCGCGCGGGCGAGCTGTTCGGTATCGCGCAGGGCTACCCCGAATTTCCGATCCTGATCGAAACCGCGCGCGAATGCCTGCAGGACGTCTACGATCTGGACGCACTGGATGGGTTGATGCAGCGGCTGGCCGATGGGCGCGTGGCGATGGCCGAGGTCACCACCGAGGTGCCATCACCGTTCGCGGCGAACCTGCTGTTCGGCTATGTCGCCGAGTTCATGTACGGCACCGACGTGCCGCTGGCCGAGCGCCGCGCGTCGGTGCTCTCGCTCGACAGCGGCCTGCTGGGGGATCTGCTCGGCCAGGTCGATCTGGGCGAACTGCTCGATCCCACCGTGGTCGACGCGATGGGCGAGGCGCTGCAGCGGCGCGCGCCGGATCGCCGCGCCAAGGGCAAGGAGGGCGTTGCCGATCTGCTGCGCGAGCTGGGCCCGCTCACGGCGGCTGCGCTGGCCGCGCGCCTCATCGACGCCGAGCCGCTGCCGCTGCTCCAGGCATTGGAGCGGGAGCGCCGCGCGATCCGGATTCCGATCGCCGGGGTCGAACACTGGGCCGCCATCGAAGATGCCGCACGCCTGCGCGACGCACTCGGTGTCGCTATGGCGGCGGACCTGCCCGACGCATTCCTGCAGCCCGCTGCCGATCCGTTGGGCGAGTTGCTGGCGCGCTATGCCCGCAGCCATCCGCCGTTCACCACCGCCGACGCAGCAGCGGCGTTCGGGCTGGGCGTGGCCGTGGCCGATGCCGCGCTGACCCGGCTGGAGATGCAGGGCAAGCTGCTGAAGGGCGCGTTCGGCGTTGTCCGCCGGCAGTCGGAAGGTGCCGGCGCGATGCCGGCGCCGGTGCCATTGGCCCGTCACGAATGGGTAAGCGAGGACGTGTTCCGGCGGTTGCGGGTGCGCTCGCTGCAGGCCGCGCGCGAGGCCACCCGGCCGGTGCCCCGCGAGGCTTACGCATTGCTGGTGCTGGAACGGCATGGCCTGATCGCCGATGCCGCCCAGGCCGCCCGTGGCATGCAGACCCCGGCCCGCAGTGCGCTGGAGGGCATCGACGGCGTGGCACGGGTCGTGGAACTGCTGGCCGGCGTGCCGCTGCCCGCCTCGGTATGGGAGCAGCAGATATTGCCCGCGCGGGTGGTGGACTACGCGCCCGGACTGCTGGACGAACTGCTCGCGACCGGCACGGTGTTGTGGTCAGGCCATGGCCGCATCGGCGAGGACGACGGCCTGGTCGCGCTGCACCTGCAGGAACTGGCCGCCGAGACCCTGCCGGCACTCCCGCCCAACGCAGAGCTCTCCCCGTTGCAGGCCGGCATCCTGCAGGTGCTGGCCGACGGCGGTGCGTACTTCGCCCGCCAACTGGCCGCGGCCGTGCGCAGCCAGTGGGAGCAGGCCGGCACGGCCAGCCCGGAGATCACCCCGGACCAGCTGCAGAGTGCCCTGTGGGACCTGGCCTGGTCGGGCCAGGTGACCACCGACCTATGGGCGCCGCTGCGCGCACTGTCCGGCACGCGCCCGCCACGCCCCCGCGTAGCCAGGACGTCGCGGCGCAGCCGCGGTTTCCGCGGCATCCCGATGCACGATATGCCCGCCGTCAGTGAAGGTGCGCCGCCGGGCACCGCCAGCTTCGCGGCGCCGACGCTGGCCGGTCGCTGGTCGCTGCTGCAACGGGAGGCGGTGAGTGACACCGTGCGTGCGGTGGCCCTGGCCGAGGGCCTGCTGGATCGCCACGGCATCGTGACCCGTGGCGCGGCCGTCGCGGAAGGGATTGCCGGCGGCTTCCCGGCGTTGCAGCAGGTCTATCGTGGGATGGAGGACACCGGCCGCGTGCTGCGCGGGCGTTTCGTGGAGGGGCTGGGCGGGGCGCAGTTCGCTGACCGCCTGCTGGTGGACCGCCTGCGCGGGATTGCCGAAGCGCTGCGGCCGGGGGCTGCCGACATCGCGGTCGGCCTGTCCGCGGTGGACCCGGCCAATCCGTTCGGTACGGTGCTGCCGTGGCCAGCGCATCGCACGGGGCAGCGTCCGGTGCGGCGGGCTGGCGCGTTCGTGGTGATCGGTGGTGGGCGCCTGCTGATGTATCTGGCCCAGGGGGGGCGCAACCTGCAGGTGTATGTCGAGGCGGATGATCCGTCGCTTGGCGCGGCCTCGCAGGCACTGGCCAGTGCGCTCAGGCGTGGCCGGCGCAGTTCCTTCACCCTGGAGCTGATCAACGACGCGGTGGTGAAGCGCGACGCCTTGATGGATGCCCTGCGTGCCGCGGGTTTTTCCAGTGCGCCCAAGGGCGTGAGCTGGGAAGGGTAACCAGAAGGGCCGGCATTGCTGCCGGCCCCGTGCGATCAGGCGGAAGGTCCGCGAGGTTTCCGCGTTCCTGACCGATGCGATCGGCTCGCCGCCGTATTGGGACCTGGCCGATACCTGAGCCATCGGCACCCCCATCACGCCGGGGGTGGCAGGATCGGGAGAGATTCGCCCCCTCACCAGGAGACCACCATGGCTTCGACCGTTGTCCTGACCCGATCATGGGTCATCCATCCGTTCCACGCCGCTGTACTGGGCGGCGTGCTGCCGTTGTTCCTCGGCGCACTGCTGGCGGACTATGCGTATTGGAGTTCGTACGAGATCCAGTGGGCCAACTTCGCGTCCTGGCTGCTGATCGGGGCGATGGTGATGACCACGCTGGCGCTGCTGTGCGGGATCGTCGGGCTGGTCCGTGGCAGTCGCAACCTCGCTTACGTGGTGATTCTCGCGGTAATCTGGGGCGTGGGCTTCATCAACTGCCTGCACCATGCGCGCGACGCGTGGGCGGTGATGCCGGCGGGCCTGGTGCTCTCGGTGATCCTGACCGTGCTGGCGCTGATCGCCACCTGGGTGGGACTGTCCAGCCTGCGCGTGGGAGGTGTGCGATGAGCCGCCAGACGACGCTCCGCATTCTCTCGGTCTCCGCGCTTGCGGTCGCACTCGCTGCCTGCAGCGGCAAGGCGCCGGAGCTGGAACAATATGGCGGCAACCCGGAGATGCCCAAGCCGCATCGCGGGCTGATGCCGGACATGACCATCGCCAAGCCGGCGCAATGGGGTGACATGCTCCCCACCGTGCCCAAGGGCTACCGCATCTCGGCGATCGCCACCGATCTGGCCATTCCGCGGCAGACCCTGGTGCTGCCCAACGGCGACATTCTCGTGGCCGAAGGCCGCGGCGGCAGCGCGCCGAACCTCAAGCCGAAGGATGTCATCGCCGGCAAGATCAAGGCCAAGGGCAATACCGCGGTCAAGAGCGGCAACCGCCTGACCCTGCTGCGCGACGCCGATGGCGATGGCGTCTACGAACTGAAGACGGTGTTCGCCGACAAGCTCAACGCGCCGTACGGCCTGGCGATGATCGGCAATGCGATCTTTGTTGCCAACCAGGACGCGGTGGTGCGCTTTGACTACCAGGAAGGGCAGACCAAGGCCAGTGGCGCACCGGTCAAGCTCACCGACCTGCCTGCGGCGATCAACCATCACTGGACCAAGGCGATGACCGCCAGCGCCGATGGCCGTTATCTGTACGTGGGCATCGGCTCCAACAGCAACATCACCGAACGTGGCATGGCGGTGGAGATCGACCGCGCGCGGATCTGGCAGATCGATGCGGTCACCGGCGCGCACAAGGATTACGCCACCGGCATCCGCAATCCCACTGCGTTGGCGATCCAGCCGGACACGGGCACGTTGTGGGCGGTGGTCAACGAACGTGACGAGATCGGCCCCAACCTGGTGCCCGATTACCTCACCTCGGTGAAGGAGGGCGGCTTCTATGGGTGGCCCTACAGCTACTGGGGCAAGAACGTGGACCGCCGTGTGATGCCGCAGAACCCGGAGAAGGTCGCCTCGGCGATCGCACCGGACTATGCGCTGGGCTCACACGTGGCCGCACTTGGCGTGGCCTTCTCGTCCCCGGTGATGGGCACGCAGTTCGCCGAGGGTGTCTTCGTCGGCGAGCATGGCAGCTGGAACCGCAATCCGCCGGTGGGCTACAAGGTCGTGTTCGTGCCCTTCAGCAATGGCCGCCCCGCCGGCGAACCGATCGATTTCGTGAGCGGCTTCTTCGGCGAAGACGGCAAGACCCGTGGCCGCCCGGTGGGTGTCACCGTCGATCCGCGCGGCGCGCTGATCGTCGCCGACGATCTCTCCAACACCATCTGGCGGGTTACCGCCGACGGCACCCCCGCACAGCCGTAAGGCTATTTAACAGGGACGGAGGGGATTAATAATCCCCTCCGTCCCCGTTAAGAGGGGCTTGACCTTCCCATGATGGGAATCTTTAGGGTGGCAGGTAACCTCACCCCAAGGACTGCCCATGTCGTCTGTAATCTCCCGGTCCGGCGCGCCGATCAGCCGCCTGAGTCTGCCCATCGAGGGGATGACCTGCGCCTCCTGCGTGGGCCGGGTCGAGCGTGCGCTGACCGCCGTCCCCGGTGTGCAGACCGCCGCGGTCAACCTTGCCACGGAGCGGGCCGATCTCAGCTTCATCGGTGCGCCCGACCCGCAGGCAGCGGTGCGCGCCATCGAAAGCGCGGGCTACAGCGTCCGCGAAGACACCACCGAGCTGAGCATCGAGGGGATGACCTGTGCGTCCTGCGTCGGTCGCGTGGAACGCAGTCTTGCGCAGCTGCCGGGCGTGATCGCGGCCAGCGTCAACCTGGCCACCGAGCGGGCGCAGGTGCGGCATCTGGCCGGCACGGTGTCAGTGGCCGATCTTCAGGCCGCCGTCGAGAACGCCGGCTACACCGCGCGGCCGGTCAGTGTGAGCACGGCCGCAACCGGTGACCAGGAGGAGCAACGCCGCGAACGCGAAGCACGCGCGCTGCGCCGTTCCCTGCTGCTGGCGGCGGTGCTGACCCTGCCGGTCTTCATCCTGGAAATGGGCTCGCACCTCGTCCCGGCCATGCATCACTGGGTAGTGCACACCGTGGGGTTGCAGACCAGCTGGTACCTGCAGTTCGCGCTGGCCACGCTGGTGCTGTTCGGGCCGGGCCTGCGCTTCTTCCGCAAGGGCGTGCCGGCACTGCTGCGCGGCGCCCCCGACATGAACTCGCTGGTGTCGCTGGGCACGGCAGCGGCGTACGGCTATTCCGTGGTCGCGACCTTCGCACCGGGCGCACTCCCGCCGGGAACCGCGAATGTCTACTTCGAGGCGGCCGTGGTGATCGTGACCCTGATCCTGCTCGGCCGCACGCTGGAGGCGCGGGCCAAGGGCCGTACCTCGCAGGCGATCAAGCGCCTGGTCGGGTTGCAGGCGCGGACCGCGCGCGTGCAGCGCGGTGGGGAGACCGTCGAAGTGCCGCTTGAACAGGTCACGCTGGACGACATCGTGCTGGTCCGCCCGGGCGAGAAAGTGCCCGTGGACGGCGCGGTGGTGGAGGGGGCGTCCTATGTGGATGAGAGCATGATCACCGGCGAGCCGGTACCGGTGGCCAAAGCCGTGGGCGCCGAGGTGGTCGGCGGCACCCTCAACACCACCGGTGCCTTCAGTTTCCGTGTCACCAAGGTGGGCGGGGACACGGTGCTGGCGCAGATCATCCGTCTGGTCGAGCAGGCGCAGGGCTCCAAGCTGCCGATCCAGGCGCTGGTGGACAAGGTCACCATGTGGTTCGTGCCGGCGGTGATGGCCGCCGCCGTGCTCACCTTCCTGATCTGGCTGGTGTTCGGCCCCACGCCGGCGCTGACCTTTGCACTGGTCAACGCCGTGGCGGTGCTGATCATTGCCTGCCCCTGCGCGATGGGCCTGGCCACCCCGACCTCGATCATGGTCGGCACGGGCCGCGCGGCGGAGCTGGGGATCCTGTTCCGCAAGGGCGAAGCGCTGCAGGCATTGCGCGATGTGAGCGTGATCGCGCTGGACAAGACCGGCACGCTGACCAGGGGCCGTCCCGAACTGACCGACCTGGAGCCCGCCGACGGTTTCCAGGCCGATGAAGTGCTGGCGCTGGTCGCTGCGGTGGAAACCCGCTCGGAGCATCCCATCGCCGAGGCCATCGTGGCCGCCGCCAATGCGCGGGGTCTCGCACTGGCGACCTTGGAGCACTTCGAAGCGGTGCCCGGTTTCGGCGTCTCGGCGCGTGTCGGTGGCCGCACCGTAGCCGTGGGCGCGGACCGCTACATGACCCGGCTCGGCCTGGACGTGACCGCTTTCCAGCCCACCGCGCAGCGGCTGGGCGAGCAGCGCAGGAGCCCGCTGTATGCCGCCATCGACGGTCGCCTGGCGGCGGTGATCGCGGTGGCAGACCCGATCAAGGAAAGCACGCCTGCGGCTATCCAGGCGCTGCACGCACTGGGCCTGAAGGTGGCGATGATCACCGGTGACAACGCGGCCACGGCGGCAGCGATCGCGCGCCAGCTCGGCATCGATGAAGTGGCGGCTGAAGTGCTGCCGGATGGCAAGGTGGCTGCGCTCAAGCGCTTACGCGCGGGCGGCGCCAGGGTGGCGTTCGTCGGGGACGGCATCAACGACGCACCGGCGCTGGCCGAGGCCGACGTCGGGCTGGCGATCGGCACCGGCACGGACGTGGCGATCGAAGCCGCCGATGTGGTGCTGATGTCCGGCGACCTGCGCGGCGTGCCCAACGCGATCGCGCTGAGCCAGGCGACGATCCGCAACATCAAGCAGAACCTGTTCTGGGCCTTCGCCTACAACGCGGTGCTGATTCCGGTCGCGGCGGGCCTGCTGTACCCGCTGAACGGCACGCTGCTTTCGCCGGTCTTCGCCGCCGCGGCGATGGCATTGTCCAGTGTGTTCGTGCTCGGCAACGCGCTGCGGCTCAAGCGCTTCCATGCACCGATGCAGGCCGATACGCTGGGTACCGGCGTGGAGGAAGGCGCGATGAGGACCGTACGATGAATATTGGTGAAGCCGCGACGTTCTCGGGGGTCTCGGCGAAGATGATCCGCTACTACGAACAGATCGGCCTGATTCCCCCGGCCGCACGCTCGGAGGCGGGCTACCGGCATTACAGCCCGCAGGACGCGCACAGCCTGCGTTTCATCCGGCGTGCGCGCGACCTCGGTTTTTCCGTCGAGCAGATCGGCGAACTGCTGGTGCTGTGGCAGGACCGCGAGCGTGCCAGCGCTGACGTCAAGGCGGTGGCGCTGTCCCATGTGGATGGGCTGAAGGCGAAGATCGCCGAGCTGCAGGCCATGGTGCAGACGCTGGAGCACCTGGCCGCGCATTGCCACGGCAATGATCGGCCGGACTGCCCGATCATCGCCGACCTGGCGCAGCCGGCTGCGGCGCCGGTGGAGACCGCAGCGGCCAGGAAGCCTCGCAAGACGCCGCTGTTCGGCGCCGATACGCCGGTGTCTTCGCGCGGGCGTCCGTCCCGCAAGCCACGGTCCTGATCGACCGGGCCGCGTCCATGCCCCGCACCGGGCGTGGACGCATCTGCTCCCGCGCGGCGGATAACGCGGGCATGAATAACCGGCGACGCTCCACGACAATCGCTTGACCTTGCCACGTTGTCATCCCTGACAGTGGGCTTACACCCACGACGGCGAGGTCGCCATGCATCGTTTCATCATCCCCACCATGACCTGCGGCGGCTGTGCCCGTTCGGTCACCAAGGCCCTTCAGGGCGTCGATCCAGACGCGCGGATCGAGACCGATCCGCCCGCACGCGAAGTGCGTGTGGGCAGCGCCCACGGGCCGGAGGCGTTTCTTGCCGCACTGGCAGAGGCCGGATTTCCCGCGACGCGTTGAGCACGCGATCCTGCATGCCTGCCCGGAGGACAACCCATGTGCACCAAGCATCTTCTGACGATTCTGCCGTCGTTGGCGGCAGCGGTGACGGCACCGCACGCGGCAGCGGCAGTAGTTTTACTGAGGCCGCCCACGCAGATGTTCGCTGGTGCGCAGGACCGGCCACGGCGAGGATCAGTCTCCCAAGGCCTCCCCGCCCAGTCGGAGCTGACACCATGCACAACGTCGCGCACACGTCCACGCAGGTCGAGATAGCGGGTCCGGTCAGGGGTACCCGGCTGACTGAAGCGTATGTCCGGATGGTCGCGCGCAACGCCTATTTCTGGGCGTGGCCGATGGTCAACATCTACAACCGGCGGCTGAAGTTCAAGGATCTGCCCGAGCCGGGCCTGATGGGTGGCTTCGTGCCGGTGGCGCCACTGAATCATGTGTGCATGCTCAGCGATTACATCGGTCCGCAGGAGCGGATGGTGGCGTGCCCCAACCAGGACGTCGTCTACGGTGCCGGCAGCATCGGCCTGGATGTGGAGCCGGTGGTGCTGCAGGTGCCCGATTTCGGCGAGCGCTTCTGGGTCTACCAGGTGGTGGATCTGCGCAGCGACAGCTTCGCCGATATCGGCAAGATGTACGGTACGGCTCCCGGCTTCTACCTGCTGGTGGGCCCGGACTGGCACGGCGACGTTCCCGCCGGCATCACCCGGGTGTTCCGTTCCAGCAGCAAGACCGGTTTCGTCATTCCGCGGGTGTTCCTGGACGATACCCCGCAGGACCGGCAGGCGATCCTGCCGCTGATCAACCAGATCGACATGTATCCCTTGTCGGCCTTCGACGGCACGCCCAAGCAGCGCGACTGGGCCCGGGTGGCCAGACTCCCGGCGGACGAGAGCCAGGGCAACAGCGGCGGCGAAGCGCAATGGGTCATCCCTGCCACCTTCGTAGATGAGCTTCCGCTGGTGCTGGACGATGCCAGCCCATTGCCGGGCGAGCAGGCCCTGTATGCCGAGCTGCGGGCAGTGGTCGAGGCAGCACGCCAGAACCCCGAGCTCAAGGGTGCGATGACCGATGAAGTGGGCAAGGCCGAACAAGACCTGGTCGGTCCGCTGCTGCAGTTCCGCAACTACGGTCTGCCGCTGCCGCACCACTGGACCACGCAGAGCAATGGCGCGGCGTTCGGCACGGACTACTACACCCGCACCGCCGTGGCCAAATCCAACATCTTCGTCAACAAGCCGAACGAGACGAAATACTTCTATCAGGACCTGGACGATACCGGCCAGCGGCTGGACGGTTCCAGCCGCTACACGGTGACCTTCCCGGCCGGGCAGTTGCCGCCGGTGCAGGGTTTCTGGTCGCTGACGCTCTACAACCAGCATCACTTCTTTTCGCCCAACGCGATCGAGCGCTATTCGGTCGGCACCAAGAACAAGACCCTGATCGCCAACCCCGACGGCTCGCTGACGATCTACGTGCAGGCCGACGCACCCAGTGATCCGGTGCAGAAGGCGAACTGGCTGCCGGCACCCGAAGGCGAAGCGTTTTCGCTGTACATCCGTGCCTATTGGCCGCAGCCCGCGGTGACCGACGGCAGCTGGACGCCACCGCCGGTACGCGTCGCGGGTTGACTCGGCCCGGAGCGTGTCAGTTCTTGTTGGAAGCCACCGTCCGCAGCAGCACCGCGGCCGTCTCCGCCGAGGACGCCGGATTCTGGCCGGTGATCAGCAAGCCATCGGTGACCACGTACGAGCCCCAGTCCGGTCCCTTGGAATAGTGGCCGCCCGCTGCCTTGAGCATGTCCTCCACCAGGAAGGGCACCACCTCGGTCAGGCCGACGCCGGCTTCTTCGGTATTGGTGAAGCCGGTGACCTTCCTGCCCTGGACCAGCGGAGTACCTTCGGCAGTCTTGGCGTCACGCAGTACGCCCGGCGCATGGCAGACCAGGGCCACCGGCTTGCCGGCAGCGATGAAGGCTTCGATCAGCGCAACGGAATGGCGGTCTTCGGCCAAGTCCCAGAGCGGGCCGTGGCCGCCGGGATAGAACACGGTATCGAAGTCCGCCTGCGAGACGCTGTCCAGGCGTACGGTGTTGGCCAGCTGCGCATTGGCATCCACGTCCGCCTCGAAACGGCGGGTGGCGTCGGTCTTGAAGTCGGGTTCGTTGCTCTTGGGATCCAGCGGCGGCTGGCCGCCCTTGGGCGAGGCCAGCACGATCTCGGCGCCTGCATCCTTGAAGGTGTAATAGGGCGCGGCCAGCTCTTCCAGCCAGAAGCCGGTCTTCTTGCCGGTGTTGCCGAGCTGGTCGTGAGAGGTCAGAACGATGAGGACTTTCATGGGAGACTCCAGAGGGTAGTGGGTTAAGAGTAGACCGGTCGTCTAGAAATGGAGCGTGAAAAAAGCACGCCCGTGGGACGCGCCGGTGATCTTCTACGCGTCAGCGCGAAGGGTGGAGCAACTGGTGGGTCGTGCGCAGGGCGATCTCGAACGGCTGGGCATTGCGCACGATCTTGACCATGATGCTGGCGCCCAGCCAAAGCTGGTACAGACTCTGCGCGAGCGGCTCCGCGCCGCCCGCGAACGACAGCGAGCCGTCTTCGGCGCCGTCTTCGAGGGCGCGCGCGAGGCGCTCGATGATGCCGGCGGTGCCTTGCTTCAACGCGGCACGCATGCTGGCGGACAGGTCGGCCACTTCCGCGCCCAGCTTCACCGCCAGGCACTTCCCTTGGCAATCCTCGAACGACTGACTCTCCTGCCAAGCGCTGAAGTAGGCGTCCAACTGCTGCGCCTTGGTCTGGCCGGGCTGGCGGAAGAGGCGGTCCATATCGGCGAGGTAGGCACTGAAATAGTCGGCCAGCAGCGCTTCGCCGAAGGCTTCCTTGGAGGCGAAGTAGTGATAGAACGAGCCCTTGGGCACGCCTGCGGCGGTCAGTACCTCATTCAGGCCCACTGCCGAAAAGCCCTTCGCGCCCATGATCCGCTGGCCGGTGGCCAGGATCGTGTCGCGGACGTCGGTAGTGGCAGGAGCGCTGGCGGTGGCGGAGTTCATGGGACGTACTCTACGCCGAATTAGACCGGTCGTCTAGTGCCGGGTGCGCTGGGCTCATGGGCATCCCGCCAACGCTCGATACCACCGGATAGAGGCGCAGGCTGTCGGCCAGCGACGCAGGATCAGGGTATATTCCCCGGCCCCTTTTACCGCCAGATCCAGCCTCCGCCATGAGCACGACCCGGAAACACTACAAACACCCCGCGGAATCCGAGATCGGCAACGGCACGATCTACCTCGAGGCGCAGGGCGATGTGATCGTCCGCCAGGTCGAGAGCTACCGCAGCGTGCTGGTCTGGGCCGACAAATCCGGGCAGGCCGACGAGCGTTTCCCGCTCTCCGATCAGCCCTTGTCCTGGCTGGACTTGGATTCGGATGACGCCATTACTGCCAGCCAGTTCGAAGCGGTCTGGAAGCAGGCCAAGGCCGTTTCCGGCTGAGCAGGCCCACCGGCGGGGCTCAGACCGTCCAGCCGGCGCTTTCCGCCGCCGCCACATGCATCAGTTGATCCAGTTGCCGCAGCGCTCGATGCAGTTCCTGCCGGTTGGCCGCGGCACCCAATGAGATGCGCACCGCATCGTTGATCGCCACGCCATCCGGCGTGAATGCCGATGATGGTGCGATGCCCAGGCCCTGCAGGCGCGCGGCGTGGGTGAGGCTGGCATCGGTCCAGTGTGCGGGCAGCCGGCACCACGCATGCACCCCCGCGCAGTGCTGCAGGAACCGCGGCGAGAGCGCCGACTGCGCGAGGTAGCGGCGCTCGGCGGCTTCCTCCTGCACCAGTGTCAGCATGGCCTGCGCCGAGCCGTCCAGGATCAGCTGCGTCACCAAGGCATTCATCAGCGGCGGTGCCATCAGGTTGACCGCGCGCAGCGCATCGAGCACCGGCTGCCGGTCCATGCCCTCGGGAAGCCGCACGAAGCCGGTGTGCAGGCCCGGGCTCAGGCACTTGGACAGTGTCGAGATGTAACAGGTGTGCCGTGGCGCGAGCAGCGCGAGCGGGTCGGGTGCGTCCGCCAGCAGCAACCAGTACGGATCGTCTTCAATCAGCTGCAGGTGCTGCGCGCGGATCACGTCGGCCAGGGCTACGCGGCGTGCGGGCGGCATGGTGTGGGCCGTCGGGTTCTGTGCGGTCGGGTTGAGATAGACCACGCGCGCGCTGTGCTTCTTCGCAGCGCGTGCCAGCGCATCCGGTCGCATGCCCGCGTCGTCGCACTCGACCACCTGCAGCCGCCGCTGCAGCACCCGGGTGGCATGCAGCAGGCCGGGGTAGACCAACGGCTCGCACAGAATCGTGTCACCGGCATCGGTCAAGGCCAGCAGCAGGGCGGACAGCGCGGCCTGCGCGCCTTCCGTGACGATCACCGTGCCGGCATCGACCTTGCCGAGGATCGGCTTGAGCCATTGTTGCGCGGCCTGATGATCGGCGCGGCTGCCGCCACCGACGTGGTACGTCATCAGGTTGCCGACATCGCTGCGGGTCAGCACCGATGACAGGCCGCGCCGCAGCACCTCGGCCACCTGCTGCCCGCCAGGGCTGGGCGGCAGGTTCATGCTCAGGTCGATCAGCTGGGTCAGTTCCACCTGTGGCGGCGCCACGAACGAGCCCAGCGGGCCGCGTGCATCGATCAGCCCGCGCTTGCGCCCCTCGGTGAAGGCACGGGTGATGGTGGTCAGGTCCACGCCGAGTTCATTGGCCAGGGCGCGTTGCGCCGGCAGGCGCTCGCCTGGACGCAGTGCGCCGGACCAGACCGCACGTTCCAGCGCCTGCACGATGCGCAGGTACACCGGCCCGTGGCCGTCGGCGATGAGGGGGCTCCACTCCATGCGCGCATGGTACGCGCGCGGCCGGGCAGGGCTGCGACAGTGTGTCGCATCATGTATGGATCATGTCGTTGCCTAACGTACGCGGCTGCGGCGGGCACCCCCCATGCATATCGGTCATGCAGGGGGGTGTTCGCCACTTCTCATGATCCGGGCCGCCCGGCCCGGCACTGCGTTGGAAGGGCCGTCACGCATGAACCCCGCTACACACCCCGCTCGCCGCGCCGCGCTGGCCGGTCGAGCCCGCGCCGGACGCTGGTTCGGCCTGGCAGCGCTGCTGCCGCTGCTGTCAGGTTGCAGGAACCTGGAGTTGTTCAATCCCATGGGCAGCATCGCCGAGCAGGAAATGCAGCTGATCCTGGTCTGCACCGGCCTGATGCTGCTGGTGGTGATCCCGGTGATCATCCTCACGCTGTACTTCGCGTGGCACTACCGCGAGTCGAACAAGAAGGCCACCTACGCACCCACCTGGTCGCACTCCACCGCCATCGAAGTGGTGGTGTGGACGATCCCGTGCCTGATCGTGGTCGTGCTCGGCGTGCTGATCTGGAAAAGCACCCACGCGCTGGACCCGTACCGCCCGATCGAATCGGACAAGGCGCCGCTGCGCGTGGAAGTGGTCTCGCTCAACTGGAAGTGGCTGTTCATCTATCCGGACCACAACGTGGCCACGGTCAACGAACTGGTGATGCCGGTCGATACGCCGGTGGCGTTCAAGCTGACCTCCGAGTCGATGATGAATGCCTTCTTCGTGCCGCAGCTGGGCAGCATGGTCTACACCATGCCGGCAATGCAGACCCGCCTGCACCTGATCGGGCATACGCCGGGCACGTACGCCGGCATGTCCTCGGCCTACAGCGGCGCGGGCTTCTCGGACATGAAGTTCGATGCGCGGGTGATGACCGAGGCGGACTTCGCGCAGTGGCTGGCGCAGTCGCGCGGTACTGCCCAGCACCTGGGCCAGGCCCGTCTGGCCGAACTGGAGAAGCCGACCCACGGCGCGCCGATGCAGCGCTTCGCCAGCGTGGATACCGGCCTGTTCGACAGCATCCTGCGCCGCTACGGCGGCATGCCCGACGACGAAATCTGCCTGCCCGGTGAAGAACCCGGCGCGACATCCCAACTCGTGAGCCTGGCCGCGTCTGCCAGCCGTACCGCGGAGAACTGATTGTGCTTGGAAAGTTGAACCTCGAAGCGATTCCCTACCACGACCCGATCATCATGTCGGCGCTGGTCGGCTCGCTGCTGCTGGGCGTGGCGATCGTCGCGGCCATCACGTATTACAAGAAGTGGGGCTACCTCTGGACCGAGTGGATCACCTCGGTGGACCACAAGAAAATCGGCGTGATGTACATCATCCTGGCCCTGGTCATGCTGGTGCGCGGCTTCGCCGATGCGCTGATGATGCGGGCCCAGCAGGCCATCGCCGCCAATGACAGCGCCGGCTACCTGCCGCCGGAACACTACGACCAGATCTTCACCGCGCATGGCGTGATCATGATCTTCTTCGTGGCGACCCCGCTCATCGTGGGCCTGATGAATATCGTGGTGCCGCTGCAGATCGGCGCGCGCGACGTCGCCTTCCCGTTCGTCAACTCGCTCAGCTTCTGGTTGTCGGCGGTGGGCGCGGTGCTGGTGATGCTGTCGATGTTCGTCGGCGATTTCGCTGCGACCGGCTGGGTGGCGTATCCGCCGCTGTCCGGGATCGAGTACAGCCCTACGGTGGGCGTGGACTACTACATCTGGTCACTGCAGGTCTCCGGCATCGGCACTACGCTGACCGGCCTGAACTTCATCGTCACCATCCTCAAGATGCGTGCGCCGGGCATGGACCTGATGAAGATGCCGGTGTTCACCTGGACCGCACTGATCACCAACATCCTGATCGTGGCGATCTTCCCGGTGCTGACCGCGACCCTGGCGCTGCTGACCATGGATCGCTATTTCGGGATGCATTTCTTCACCAATGACGCTAGCGGCAACGCCATGATGTACGTCAACCTGATCTGGATCTGGGGCCACCCGGAAGTCTACGTGCTGATCCTGCCGTGCTTCGGCGCGTTCTCGGAGATCATCGCCACGTTCTCGGGCAAGCCGCTGTTCGGCTACCGCTCGATGGTCTACGCCACCTCGTCGATCGGCATCCTGTCGTTCTTCGTGTGGCTGCACCACTTCTTCACCATGGGCTCGGGCGCCAACGTGAATGCCTTCTTCGGCATCATGACCTCCATCATCTCGATCCCCACCGGGGTGAAGCTGTTCAACTGGCTGTTCACCATGTACCGCGGGCGGATCCGCTACCACTCCTCGACGCTGTGGACGATCGGCTTCATGGTCACCTTCGCCCTGGGCGGCATGACCGGCGTGATGCTGGCGATCCCGGGCGCGGACTTCGTGCTGCACAACAGCCTGTTCCTGATCGCGCACTTCCATAACGTGATCATCGGTGGCGTGGTGTTCGGCTGCCTGGCCGGCATCAGCTTCTGGTTCCCCAAGGCCTTTGGCTTCACCCTCAACGAGCGCTGGGGCAAGATTTCCTTCTGGTGCTGGCTGGTCGGCTTCTACCTGGCCTTCATGCCGCTGTACGTGCTGGGCTTCAAGGGCATGACCCGCCGCATGAACCACTACGGCGTGGAGGGCTACCAGCCGTGGCTGATCGTGGCCGCCATCGGTGCGCTGGTGATCGCCGCTGGCATCGCCGCGATGTTCATCCAGTTCTATGTCAGCGTGCGTGACCGCAAGGCCAACATGGATCTCACCGGCGACCCGTGGAATGCGCGCAGCCTGGAGTGGGCCACGTCCTCGCCGCCGCCGTTCTACAACTTCGCCAGGCTGCCGGCGATCACCTCGCTGGAACAGCATTGGGACGACAAGCAGCACGGCCGTGCCTGGCAGCGCCAGGACCGCTACGAGGACATCCATATGCCACGCAACACCGCATCGGGCGTGGTGATCTCGGTGTTCAGCCTGATCCTCTGCTTTGCCCTGGTCTGGCACATGTGGGTGCTGGCCGGCATCGGCCTGATCGGTGTGATCGCCACCTTCGTGCTGCGCTCGTACGACCGTGATGTGGACTATTACGTGCCCGCCGCCGAGGTGAAGCGCATCGAAGACGCGCACTTCGCGCAGATGGAAGGAGCCAAGGCATGAGCGGCGATACCCTCACCGCTGCCACGCAGCACGGACAGCTGGCAGCCGGTCATCACGACCCTGCCCACGCGCATCACGACGATGGCAACAAGACCGTCGTCGGGTTCTGGATGTACCTGATGGGCGACTGCCTGATCTTCGCCGTGCTGTTCGCCACCTTCGGCGTGCTGCTCAACGGAACGGCCGACGGCCCCAGCGGCAAGGAACTGTTCAAGCTCGGTTTCGTGCTCTCCGAGACCGTGGTGCTGCTGCTCAGCAGCTTCACCTTCGGCCTGGCGATGCTCGGCATGCAGGCGGGCAAGCGCAACCCGGTGGTGGGCTGGCTGGCCGTGACCGGCGTGCTCGGTGCGGTCTTCATCGGCATGGAGCTGTATGAGTTCGCCGAGCTGATCCATGAAGGCGCAACGCCGGATGTGAGTGCCTACCTCTCGGCGTACTTCACGCTGGTGGCCACCCACGGCCTGCACGTCACCTTCGGCCTGCTGTGGCTGGCGATCATGATCCACCAGGTGCTGAAGTTCGGCCTGGACGGCATCGTGCGCCGTCGCCTGGCGTGCCTGAGCCTGTTCTGGCACTTCCTGGATCTGATCTGGATCTGTGTGTTCACCTTCGTCTACTTGAGGGAGTTTGTATGAGCGCGAACGCGCCTGATGCCGATCACGGTGGCGGCCATGCCACCCTGACGGGCTACATCCTCGGCCTGCTGCTGTGCCTGGTCCTGACCGGCGCCTCGTTCGGCGTGGTCATGACCGATCTGGTCCCGCAGCCGCTGCGGCTGACCGCCATCGTGGTGCTGTGCGTGGTGCAGCTGGTCGCCCAGCTGGTGCTGTTCCTGCATATCGGGGCAGGGCGCAGCCAGCGCGAGAACACCGGCATCTTCCTGTGCACCGCCTTCCTGATCGCCATCGTGGTGGCCGGTTCGCTGTGGGTCATGCACAACGCCAACCTCAACATGATGCCGATGCAGATGTCGGGCACGCCATGAGCCACTCATCCTGCGCAACCCTGCTGGCCGGGCTGCTGCTCTCCTCTCCCGTGATGCCGGTGGTGGCTGCGGCCCCGCAGGCCCACACCGCGGCAACGGTGTCGGTCAGCGATCCCTGGGTCCGCCTGCCACCGCCGGCGGCGAATGTCGCCGCCGGTTACGTGCAGCTGCATAACGGCGGCGGTGAGGACCGGCTGCTGTCGGCCGCGTCCTCGATGTTCGCCGAGGTGCAGATCCATGCCATGCGCATGGACGGTGAAGTGATGCGCATGCAGGCGCTGCCCGATGGCCTGGCTTTGCCGGGGGGCAGACCGTCGCGCTGGAGCCCGGCGGCTACCATCTGATGCTGCTCAAGCCGAAGCGGCCGTTGTCGGCCGGGCAGACGGTGCGGGTGACGCTGCAGTTCGCCCGCAGTGCACCGCAGGTGGTGGAGTTCAGCGTGCGCGATGGCCTGGTGCTGCACGGAGCGGCGAAGTGAGGCGCTGGGTCGCCGCGGGCATCGTGACGGTGGCGCTGCTGGGCGGTTGCGCCGATGATCAGGCACCGGTAATGGGCCAGGCGGCACTCGGCGCGGTCAAGCTGGAGAGCAGCGACGGCCGAACGCTTGCGATCCGCGACCTGCAGGGCACGCCGACGCTGCTGTTCTTCGGTTTCACCCACTGCCCCGAAGTATGTCCGCTGAGCCTGGTCAAGGCGGTGCAGATCAAGCGGCTGCTGGGCCCCGCGGCAGAGCAGCTGCAGGTCGCCTTCGTCACCGTCGACCCCCAGCGCGATACGCCGGAGCACCTGCGCGAGTACCTGGCGGCCTTCGATACGACGTTCCTCGGCCTGGCCGGCGACGAGGCCGGTACCCGTGCCATCGCCGAGAGCCTGGGCGTGAGCTATCGACGCGTCGGCGAAGGTGACCGGGCGACCTTCGAGCACACGGCCTCGTGGTTCCTGCTCGGTGCTGACGGCCAGCTGCAGGATGTCTACGGCTATGCAATGAGCGAGCAGGATATCGTCGAGAAGCTGCGCGTGCGGCTGGCCGAGGCCGGCACGTGAGGGGGCTTCAGGCCACTCCCCACGCCATCGCATGGCCATGGACCGTGCAGGCGCGCACCGCGCGGATGGATCCGCCCGGTGGTCACCACGCGCGGGCGCGCACGTCCCAGCAGGCGGCAGTGAACGTCACCGAATCGCCGTCGACGAACGGCTCGAAGGCATGCAGCACCTCCTCGAGCACCTTCGTTCGTACGTCCGCAGCCAGGTCGTTGTTGCGCAGTGCGCTCCCGACCGGTCCCAGCAGCGAGACGTACGTCGCCAGATCCGCTCGGTCGATCCGGCACACGACATCCAGCGGCAGCAGCTCGATATCCTCCCAGCCGCCGTCGCCCAGGATCTGCTCGACCCGGGCCTCATCGGCAAACGCAAACTGACCCGGTGCGCCGGGCTGGCGCGGTGGCAACGTCAGCCAGGGCGCCGCGGCGCGCTCGGCGGTGGTCATGAAGGCGTTTTCGTCCGCCCCACGCCAAGCCAGCGCCTGCAGCACCCCGCCGCGTCTGGCGGCGCGCTGCAGTTGGCCGAACGCCTGCACCGGGTCATCGAAGAACATCACGCCGAAGCGCGACACGATCCGGTCCAGGCTCCCCGGGGCGAATGCGTGCTGCTGCGCGTCGGCGACGATGAATTCCACGGCCAGGCCGGCTCGCTGCGCGCGCTCGCGCGCCAGGGCGATCATCGGGGCGGAGATGTCGACCCCGGTGACGTGTGCCTCCGGCCCCAGGCGCCCGGCCATGCCCAGCGCCACTGCGCCGGTGCCGCAGCCGACATCCAGCACCCGCAGATCGTCGCCCGGCGGGATCGCGGCCAGCAGATGGTCGGCCAGCGGCGCGAACATCTGGTCGAGAAGGCGCTGCGCGTCCACCCAGGCCTCACCGGCCGGGCCATTCCATAACGCGTGCTGCGAGGTATCGGTCATTGAACGGCTCGATCTGGGCGTGCCAGTGGGATGAGGGAAATGCACTGTGCCATCTCAACCAATGTTGAGGTCAAGGGCTAAGGGCTCAGCCCCGCCACACATCCACCAGCAGCTTCACGTTCAACACGATGATCAGGCCGCCGATCAGCCACGACAGCGCGATCAACCACCTCGGCGCCACCAGCGCGCCCATCTTGGCCTTGTCCGAGACGAACCGCACCAGCGGCACCACCGCGAACGGCAGCTGCATCGAGAGCAGCACCTGGCTCAACACCAGCAACCGTGCGGTGCCTTGCTCGCCATAGATGGCCGTGACCACCACCACCGGCACGATCGCGATGCCGCGGGTGATCAGCCGCCGCGCCCACGGGGCGATCCGCAGCCGCAGGAAACCTTCCATCACGATCTGGCCGGCCAGCGTCGCGGTCACGGTGGAGTTGATGCCCGAAGCGAGCAGGGCGACCGCGAACAACGTCGAGGCCAGGCCGACGCCCAGCATCGGCGCGAGCAGTTCGTAGGCCTGCTCGATCTCCTGCACATCGGTCCGGCCATACGCATGGAACACCGCGGCCGCCAGGATCAGGATCGAGGCGTTGATGAACAACGCCAGCATCAGCGCGATGGTGCTGTCGGTCACCGCCCAGCGCAGCGCGCTGCGGCGACCAGCATCCGTGCGCGGGTAGGCGCGGGTCTGCACGATGGAGGAGTGCAGGTAGAGATTGTGCGGCATCACGGTGGCACCGATGATGCCGATCGCCAGGTACAGGGCCTTGGGATCGGTCACCACCTGGGCGTGCGGAATGAACCCGGCCAGCACCGCCTGCAGCGGCGGGGCGGCGATGAAGATCTGGATCGCAAAGCAACCGAAGATCACCAGCAGCAGCGCGATCACGAACGCCTCAAGGGCACGGAACCCACGGTTCATCAGCAGCAGCACCAGCACCACGTCCACCGCGGTGATGATCGCGCCGGCCAGCAGCGGGATCCCGAACAACAGCTTCAGCGCGATTGCCGTGCCGATGACTTCCGCCAGATCGCAGGCGATGATCGCGATCTCGCACAGCAGCCACAGGCCCAGGTTGACCGGCCTCGAGTAGTGGTCGCGGCAGGCCTGCGCCAGATCGCGCCCGGTGGCGATGCCCAGGCGCGCCGAGAGCCCCTGCAGCACGATCGCCATCAGGTTGGAGAGCAGGATCACCGAGAGCAGCAGGTAACCGAACTGCGCACCGCCGGCGATGTCGGTGGCCCAGTTGCCCGGGTCCATGTAGCCGACCGAGATCATGTAGCCCGGGCCGAGGAAGGCCAGCAGCCGGAACCACCAGTGACCGCCACTCGGGACCGCGACGCTGGCGTTCATCTCGCCCAGGCTGGGCGTATGCCCGGCCGAGGACGGCCAGGCGGGGGCGTTTTCTGGGCGGCGTTGGATGTCCACGGCCGCAATATAGCAGAGGCTATGTTAGTAAGGCTTTGCAATCTGTGGCCTCCCAACGCCTTAACCCTGAACCGCGTATCGTCACCGCTCTTTTCAGCTGGAGTGGATGCATGCGTTGGATCGTGTTGTTGGCCGCATTGGCCATGCCCGTGGTGGCGTGGTTCTCACAGACCGGCGCGTTCGGCCCGACCAACGGTGCAGTGTCCGACCAGTACCCGACCCTGCTGGTCGCGGCCGGTTATGCCTTCGCGATCTGGGGCCTGATCTTCCTGTGGGACGTGCTGTTCGGGTTCTGGCAGCTGCGCCTGCGCAAGCCGGACATCACCGGGGTGCGCCCGTGGGCGGCGGCCGGTTTCGCGTTGACCGCCGCCTGGATGCCCGTGTTCTCCAACCAGTGGTTCCTCCCGGCGCTGGCGATCATCTGGGCCGCCTTGCTCTGCGTGATCGTGGCCGCCTACCGCGCCTCGCCGGTCACCGCGCCGGGTGGCCAGCGTGCGTGGGCTGCCTATCCGTTGGCGCTGCATGCCGGTTGGTTGTCGCTGGCGGCCTTCCTCAATACCGCCCAGGTGATCGTCGCCCTTGGCTGGCTGCCGACCGACAACATGCTCGGCTGGAGCCTGGTGCTGCTGGTGCTGGCCACGCTGCTGGTGCTGGTGGTCAACCAGCTGCTGCGCGGGCACTTCGCCTATCCGGCCGCCGTCATCTGGGCGCTGGCCGGGATGTACGTCAAGCAGTCCGGCTGGGATCTGCCGGGGGCCCACAACATCGCCATCCTGGCGCTGGTGCTGATCATCATCGTGGTGATCCAGACCATCTGGCTGCGCGTGCGCGCCTGGCACCAGCCGCGCGCCATCGTCGCCGCCCATCGTCATCGCCGTTGATTCCTTCTGCAGGAGATACCCCATGAACATCGCAATGAAGGCGCGCGGCTGATGCGCGCTGCCATCCACACCACCTTCGGTGACCCGACCCAGGTCCTGCACGGCGGCGACGTGCCGCAGCCGGCCCCGGCGGCCGGCGAGGTGCGCATCCGCACCGTGCTGGCGCCCATCCACAACCACGACCTGTGGACCGTGCGCGGTCAGTATGGCTACAAGCCCGAGCTGCCCGCGGTCGGTGGCAGCGAAGGTACGGGCGTGATCGACGCGCTGGGCGAAGGCGTCGACGGCCTGAAGGTCGGCCAGCGCGTCAGCGCCGCGTCGGTGCACGGCACCTGGGCCGAGTACTTCATCGCGCCGGCGCGCATGGTCATTCCCATGCCCGACAGCATCGATGACAACGCGGCGGCACAGCTGATCGCCATGCCGCTCAGTGCCTTGATGCTGCTGGAGTTCCTGCAGGTGAAGCAAGGCCAGTGGATTCTCCAGAACGCGGCCAACGGCGCGGTCGGCAAGGCGCTGGCGATGCTGGCCAAGGCACGTGGCGTGCACTGCATCAACCTGGTGCGGCGCGACGCGGGCGTGACCGAGATGGCCGGACTCGGCATTGACCACACCATTTCCACCGCGCAGTCCGACTGGATGGCCCAGGTGCAGGCCACGGTCGGCAAGGCATCGATCGCCGCCGCCGTGGACTCGGTTGGCGGGCGCGCCAGCAGTGAGTTGATGACCCTGCTGGGCGATGGCGGCACGTTGGTGTCGTTCGGTTCGATGACCGGTGAGCCGATGCAGCTCAGCTCGGGCGATGTGATCTTCAAACAGGCCACGGTGAAGGGCTTCTGGGGCAGCAAAGTCAGCCAGGCGATGGCGCCGGAAGACAAGCGGCGCCTGGTCGGGGAGCTGCTGCAGCTGGCTGCGGGTGGCGGGCTGAGTCTGCCGGTGGACGGTGTGTTCGGTCTGGACGAGGTGGCCGATGCCGCCAAGGCCAGCCTGGAGCCAGGCCGTAACGGCAAGGTGCTGCTGCGCCCCTGAGAAGGACCGGTAGAGCCGACCGTTGGTCGGCTGCCCTTGATCGGGCACTCCGTCAGCCGACCAACGGTCGGCTCTACGTGGGATGTGGCGCCGCCTCAGCCGACCAACGGTCGGTTCTACCTTTCTGCGCGCAATGCTTCGATCACTACGCGCATCGCGCTGGAGGATTGCCGGCGGCTGGGGTAGTAGGCGTAATAGCCGTCGAAGGGATCGCACCAGTCCGGCATGACACGCCGCAAGGCACCGGCGGCGATGTCCTCGAGCACCATGTCCTCGGGCAGATAGGCCAGTCCGGCACCGGCCAGGGCGGCGCGACGGATCGCGCTGCTGCCGTTGAAGGTCCATTGGCCGTCCACGCGCACGTTCACGTCCTCGCCGTCCTTTTCCAGGTCCCACACCATCAGCCCGCCGTGGGTGGGCAGGCGCATGCCGATGCAGTTGTGTGCGGCCAGATCGGCCGGCACCTGCGGCGCGGTATGCGTGGCGAAGTAGGCCGGGCTGGCCACGATCGCCATGCGCTGCGGCGGGCTGATCGGCACGGCGATCATGTCCTTGGCCACGCGCCCGCCCAGACGGATGCCGATGTCGTAGCGCTGGGCGACGATGTCGGCCAGGCCGTAGTCGATGGTGAGCTCCACACGCAGGTCGGGGTAGGCGGGCAGCACGGCCGACAGCCGCGGCCAGACGATCGTGTTGGCCGCATGTTCGGCGGTGGTGATGCGGATCGTGCCGGCCGGGCGGTCGCGGTACTCGCTGATCGCGGCCACTTCGGCCTCGATCTCCTGCATGCGCGGCGCGACGGTGTCGTACAGCCGCTCGCCAGCCTCGGTCATCGAGACGCTGCGCGTGGTCCGGGTCAGCAGGCGCACGCCCAGGCGCTCTTCCAGGCCGCGGACGGTGTGGCTCAGCGCAGACTGCGAGACGCCGAGCTGGGCGGCCGCGCGGGTGAAGCTGCGCTCGCGCGCGACGGTGACGAACACCTGCAGATCGTTGAAATTCTCGCGGGCCATGGAGCGGGGGCCGAGGGCGCATGGCAGTCATGCGCGCCCATGATGCGCGGGCCCGACTGATGAACTCAAGTAGCGTTGTTTACCCATTGATGAGGATCAGTCATGGCTGCATCCCGGTTGCGATGGGTAGTTCCCGCGCGGGGCCAGGCCTAGAGTGAGGGTCCCGGCGGCGTGCTTCGTCGCTCCCCACAGGAGATCGCTTCATGGACCTGTTCACCGCCGCGCTGTCGCTTTCGATGGCCGCCACCGCGCCCGCCGAAGCGGCGCCCATCGCCATCACCCGCGCCGGCAGCACCGCCTCGGCGGCCGGCCCGGCCGATTACTTCACCGGCCGCGTGCGCATCGATGCGCCCTTCCAGGCCGATGCGCCGGCACGGGTCGGCGGAGCGACGGTCACCTTCGAGCCCGGTGCCCGCACCGCGTGGCATACCCATCCGCTGGGCCAGACCCTGATCGTCACCGCAGGCGTGGGCAGCGTGCAGGAGTGGGGCAAGCCCGCGCGCGAGATCCGCCCGGGCGACATCGTCTGGATTCCACCGGGCGTCAAGCATTGGCACGGCGCGCAGGCCACCACGGCGATGACGCATATCGCGATCGCCGAAGCGGTGGACGGCTCGCCGGTGACGTGGATGGAGCAGGTCAGCGACGCGCAGTACAGCGGCGGCTGAACGTCGGCGCGCGATGGGGACGGTCGTGTCACATCCGCCTGCGTAGGCTTGCCGCTGGATCGAAACAGGAGAACCGTCTTGAGCACTGTCTTCATCGTCGGCGCGGCCGGCAAGGTGGGTCGTCATCTCGTCAAGCAGCTGGCTGAAAGAGAGCATCGCGTGCTTGCGCTGCATCGCCGTGCCGGGCAGGGCGATGAACTCAGCGCGCTGGGGCCACGCCGGTCCCTGGCGACCTCACCGCCTCCGACGTGGACACGCTCGCCCGCAGCATGGCGGGCAGCGATGTGGTGGTCTTCACCGCCGGTGCGGGCGGCGCGGGCGTGGACGTGACCAACGCCATCGATGGCCGTGGCCTGGAACTTGCCGTGGATGCCGCCCGGCAGGCGGGCGTGCGTCGTTTCCTGTTGGTGTCGGCATTCCCCGAAGCCGGCCGCAACAAGGCCATGGGCGAGGGCTTCGAGAATTACATGACGGTCAAGAAGCGCGCCGATGTGTATCTGGCCGCGACCGATCTGGACTGGGTCATCCTGCGCCCGGGCACCTTGAAAGATGCAGCAGGCACTGGCCGCGTCACCGCGGGACCGGCGATCGCCTATGGCGACATCCCGCGTGCCGATGTGGCCGCCACCCTGGTCGCGCTGGTGGAACAGCCGCAGCTGCGGCGCACCATCATCGAGCTGACCGAAGGCGACCAGCCTGTCGATGCAGCGATCGCCGCGCTCGCCCACGCGTAAGCGGGGCTGCCCGGTGCGGCAATGGTAAAATCGCGCTTCCACACCGCAACACAGACGAGCACGCCATGACCAACGCCTCCTTCTATCCCATCGGTACCCCTGGCCAGCCCTGGGGCGCTGAAGAGAAGGCGCAGTGGCGTGCCCGCCAGGTGCCGCAGCGGCGCTATGCCGATGACGTGCTGCCGGTGCTGGAGGCATTGCGCGGCCGCTTCGATGTCAGCCAGTACGGCACGTTGGATTACGCCCCGGACCAGTACCCGCTGTTCGCCGTACGCAGCCGCGACTGGAACCCCGCGCTGCCGACGATGCTGGTCACCGGCGGCATCCACGGCTACGAAACCAGTGGCGTGCAGGGTGCCCTTCAGTTCCTGCAGACCCGCGCGGCCGAGTACGCCGGGCGCGCCAATCTGCTGGTGGTGCCCTGCGTCAGCCCGTGGGGCTACGAGCGCATCCAGCGCTGGAACGCCGAGGCGATCGATCCGAACCGCTCCTTCATGGTCAACAGCCCGGCGGCCGAAGCGGCCGCGCTGATTGCTCTCGTCGCGCCGCTGAAGGGCAGTATCGTGATGCATATCGACCTGCACGAAACCACGGACAGCGATGAAACCGAATTCCGCCCGGCCCTGGCCGCGCGCGACGGCAAGCCGTTCGAGCCGGGTCTGATCCCGGATGGTTTCTATCTCGTCGATGACAGCGAGAACCCGCAGCCTGCGTTCCAGACCGCCGTCAACGCGGCCGTCGAACGGGTGACCCACATCGCCCCGGCTGACGACAAGGGCGAAATCATCGGCTCGCCGGTGGTCGCCCCCGGCGTGATCGAATATCCGCTGGAAAAGCTGGGCCTGTGCGCCAGTGTCAGCGGTGCGACCTTCACCACCACCACCGAGGTGTATCCGGACAGCCCGCGCGCGACCCCGCAGCAGTGCAACGATGCCCAGGTGGCGGCGATCTGCGCGGCGATCGATTACGCGTTGGCCGCCCCCAGGAACTGATCCAGCAACCACAGCGCGGCCGGCCCCAGCGGCGCGCCCTTGCGCCACACCGCATCGGTGGAAACCAGCCGTGGCCAGCCCGGCAGGGGCAGCTCCACCAGCATGCCCCGGCCGTAGCGCGTGACCAGTGCGCGCGGCAGTTCAGCCCAGCCGAAGCCGTCCTCGGCCATCTCCAGCACCATCAGGTAGTCCGAGGCGGACCACGTCCGCCCGCGTGCGTGGCCCTCACGGCAGGCGTCGCCGCTCAGGCAGATCTGGCGATGACCGGCCAGGTGCGATTCCTCCGGCGCGGCCACGGCGGCCAGCGGGTGAGCAGCGGCCACGAACACCGCCATCTCCGCACGCAGGGGCAGGGCGCGTACCGCCAGTTCGGAAGGATAGGACGGCTGATGCGGGATCAGCCCGAGCTGGGCGCGCCCGCGCTGTACCACCTCCAGCACGTCGCCGCCTTCGGCATCCAGCCACTCAAGTTCGATATCCGGGAAGCGTTGCTCGAACCGGCGCAGCAGATGCTGGTCGGGATTGAGCTGGTAGATGTCCGAGAACACCAGGGTCAGGCGCGGTTCGACCTCGTCGGCCAGGCGGATGCTGAGCTGCTCGAGGCGGTCGGCGGCGGCCAGGATTTCCTGCGCATGGCCGAGCACTTTGCGGCCGTCTTCGGTCAGCACCGGGTAACGACCACTGCGATCGAACAGGGTGAGGCCCAGATCCGCTTCCAGCGTGGCGATCGCGGTGCTGATGGTGGATTGGGTCTTCTTCAAACGGCGTGCGGCGGCGGAGAAAGAGCCGAGGGCCGCGGCCTCGACGAACGCGTGCAGGGATTCAGGGCCATAACGCATGGATGTATCGCCTTTGTCGATGGATTCCATCTTGGGAATGATGGAAACTACGATGATAATGGGCGCGTCGTTCGGGTGCCATGGCCCGGCTGGCGCGTACCGACCAACGGTCGGTACCTACCGGATGCGGTGCCGATGCGGTGCCGTCGGTGCCGCCAGTGCCGACCGGGTGTCGGCCATGTCACCCGGCCGCGACGCATGCGCATCCGCCATCCCGGCCGATGCCCCGGTGCCCGGCATTCCGCCGGCGCGCACCGGCCGCCATCAAGGAGCTTTCCATGCACACACAGGTGCATTCGCAACCCCGTGCCCGCGGCGGACTGATCGCCTGGGCCTGCCTGACCGTGGCGATCGTCGCCGAAGTGGTCGGTACCTCGTTCATGGCCGATGCCGCCCGTCATGGCGGCTATGTGGGCTATGCCGTGATGGCCGTGGCCCTGGCCATTTCGTATTACTTCCTTGCGCTGTCGGTGCGCGGCATCGCGGTCGGTGTCGCCTACGCGGTATGGGAAGGCCTTGGCCTGACCCTGCTGACCCTGGTCGGTATTTTCGTGTTCAAGGACAGCCTGTCGGTGCAGCAGATGATCGGCCTGGTGATGGCGGCGGTCGGCATCGTCTGCGTCACGCTCGGCGAGGAGCACACGTCATGAATCTCACCGCCTTCCTGTTCGTGGTCTGCTCGGCCCTGATCGACATCGCGGCCAACATGATGGTCGCCAAATCCGATGGTTTCCGTAAGCCGGCGTGGGGCGTCGCCGCGATCGTGCTGGTCTGGATCGCGTTCGCGATGCTCGGCCAGGCGGTCAAGACCCTGGACCTGGCCACGGCCTATGCGATGTGGGGTGCGATCGGTGTGATCGGCACCGCGCTGTGCGGGCGCGTGCTGTTCGGCAATCGTCTGCGCCCGATCGGCTGGGTGGGCATCGCGCTGGTCACCGCGGCGGTGGTGGTGCTGTCCAGCCACTGATCCCGCTCAGCGGAACAACTGGTTCAGCACCGTGCCGGCGGCCGCGTCCGCGAAGCCGTCGAAGCGGCCTTCGTCCTTGAGCAACTGCGCGGCGCGCATCATCCCGCCCCAGGCAGTACGCGCCATCGCACCGCCAACGCTCACCCGGCGCACGCCCATGGCGGCAATGTCCTGGAGGGTGAACGGCAACGCGCTGCCCACCAGCAGGTTGACCGGTCGCGGTGCCACTGCGGCCACCACCGCCTCGATCTGCTCGCGGTTGCTGATGCCCGGTGCGTAGAGGCAGTCCGCACCCGCCTCGGCATAGGCGCGCAACCGCGTGATCGCATCCTCCAGGTCCGGGCGGCCGACGAAGAAGTTTTCGGCACGGCCGATCAGCAACACGTCCTCTCCGGCCTCGTCGATCGCACGGCGCGCCGCGCGCACCCGGGCCACGGCATCGTCCAGCGTGCGCAGCGGATGGTCCGGGTCCGGGCTGGCGTCTTCGATGGAGATGCCAGCCACGCCCGTGGCGATGGCAAGGGCGACGTTGCGGCCGACCTCCTCCAGCGTGCCGAAGCCATCGCCGAAATCGGCGTTCAACGGCAGCGGGGTCGCGGCGGCGAGGGAGTGGAGATGGGCGAGCGTTTCCTCCAGCGTCAACGTGCCATCGGCCTGGGCCTGGCTCCACGCATAGCCGGAACTGGTGGAGGCCAGTGCCTGGAAACCGAGGCTGTGCAGATAGCGTGCGCTGCCGGCGTCCCACGGGTTGGGCAGCACGAAGCAGCCGTCATCGTGCAACGCGCGGAAGGCCGCGCGGCGCGGGCGGGGATCGAAGGACAGGTCCGTCATCGTGCGCATCCGGTAAGCAGTGGCCTGATGGTAACGCCCGCCGCTGCCACGCCCATGCTGCGCTGCGCGACCGCCTGGGCCGCGCAGCGCCGTCACATCAGAACGCGATGGTGCCCTGCAGGTACAGCGTTCGCGGCTGGCCGACGAACTTGCCGCCGTTGTTGTCGGTGGAGCGCGTGTAGTAGCGGCGGTCGAACAGGTTCTTGACCCCGATCGCCAGCTTCAGATCGTGCAGCTCTGGCCCGAAGTCGTAGCCGGCGCGCACGGCGACGGTGGAGTACCCGGGGATGTCGCCGAGGCGACCGGTCGGGTCTTCCTCGGTCACATAGGTCGCGCCCGGGGTGGGGGTGCCCGGCGAGCGCTGGCCGGACTGGGCGAACACATCGGCGTTGAAGGTCCAGCGGTCGATCGCATAGCGCGCGCCGAACGAGCCGACATTGCGCGAGTACAGCGGCAGGTCCTTGCTGGCAAACGCACCGGCGCGGGCGGTGGCCTCGGTCCAGGTGTAGGTCATCGACAGCTGCAGGCCGGTGAGTGCGTCGCTGAGCTGGCCCATGTCGTAACGCAGCGCCGACTCCGCGCCGCGGTGCCGGGTCGCGCCCAGGTCGGTCCACATGCCTTCGCCGACGATCGAGCGGGCCAGCTGCAGTTCCTTGTCGAAGTCGACGTTGAACAGGGTGAACTCACCGCTCAGGCCGCTGCCGTTGTAGTGCGTGCCCAGCTCATTGGTGGTCGCCGATTCCGGGTGCAGGCCCTCGGTGGTCGAGGCCAGCTGGCTATACTGCTGCGGGCCGAACGACTTGCCACCATTGGCGAACAGGGACCAGTGATCGCTCAGGCGGTACAGCACCGACAGCGTGGGCAGGGTCTCGCGCGAGTCGATGCTTGGGGTCAGCACGCTGCTGACCGCGCCACTGGCGGCCAGGTTGGTCACGGTGTTGAAGGTGCGGATGTCCTCCACACGCACGCCGGGGGTGATGGTCCAGTTGCCGATATCGATGCGGTCATCGATGTAGAACGCATGGGCGGTCGTGCCACCGCGGCTGGTCTGGTACGGGAGCAGCGGCAGATCGAAGCCGGCCACCGCCGCGCCCGGCGGGTAGTAGCGGGTGCGCGAGGCCACCTCGCTGCTGGCTTCCTTCAGGTAGCGGTAGCCCACGCTCACTTCCTGCACGACCGTGCCGGTGGTGAACAGGCGCGAATAGCGCGGCTCCACGCCCAGGTAGTGGTAGCTGCGCGGCGCGGCGGTGAGGCGGCGCTGGCCGCTGGTGGCACCGGTGCCGTCCTGCTCGATGTAGCTGCCGCGGAAGGAATCCACGTAGTAGCCCAGCACCTCGACATTGTTGCGGCCGTCGCTGAAGCTGTACTTCAGCGAGCCATCGCTGCGGCGCCCGTTGAACACGTCATACGGGCGGGTGGACTGGAACGGATCGGCGGCGTATTCGGCGGTGGTCAGGCCACCGGGCATGCGCCCGCTGCCTTCGAAGTGGTGCAGCGACATCGCCAGGTCGCCGGCGTTGCCCAACGCATAGGACGCCTTGAGCAGGACATCGTCGATGTCGGTCTTGTCATTGCTGCTGCGCCAGCCATCGCCGTGGGTGCCCGAGTACAGCAGCGCCGCGCCGAGGCCACCGTCGGTGGTGCCGCCCAGGAACAGGCTGGGGACGGTCTTCAGGTTGCCGCCCTGGCCGTACATCTCCGAGGCAAAGCCCAGCGAGCCGGCGACGTCCTTTGGAATCGCGCGGGTCACGAAGTTGATGATGCCGCCCACGTTCTGCGGCCCGTAGCGGACCGAGCCGGCACCGCGCACCACGTCCACCGATTCCAGGTTGCCCAGTGCCACGGGCGCCAGCGACAGCTGCGGCTGGCCATAGGGTGCGTAGGACATCGGCACGCCGTCCATCAACACGTAGGAGCGCGGCGACAGGCGCGAGGTGAGGCCGCGCACGCCCACGTTGAGCGACACATCGCTGCCGCCGGTGCCATTGCTTTCCTGCACCTGCACACCGGGAATCTGGCGCAGCACGTCACGCACGCTGGTCGAGCCGCTCTCGGCGATGCGCTGCGCCTCCACGATGCTGCGCGCACCGGGGTGCTCGAGCAGCTTGGCTTCGGTGGGGTTGTCCAGCCAGTTGCCGGTGACGGTGACGGCATCCAGCTGCGTGGCGTCGGGCGCGGCGGCCTGCGCTGCGGCCAGGCGCGGGGTGCAGGCCAACGCCAGGCCGATGGCGGCTGCGATGGCGGCGAGGGTGGGGCGGGCGGAAAGGGCGTGCATGGGTACGGCGGTCCGGTCGGGCGAGGGCAGGCCGCGCGCGTGCGCGCCTGGGGAAAAACCGGCGGATCGTACAGCAAATGGGAATCATCTGCGTTGTCAGGGCCCCGACCGCTTGCCCGGGTGCCTTCTGCGTGCAAGTCTGGGGCTGCGCCGGGCCGCCGGCGCAGCCAAGGAGGCGCGCATGCTCGAGGTGATCGATCTGCTGTTGGCCCCGCTGTTCAGGAAGCGAGGAACAGTCCGGGCAGTCTCAGGCGCGCACCCACCGCGCGCACAGCCCCACCAGCACCAGCGTCACCGCCACCGCGCTGAAGGCGAACACCAGGCTGCTGGCCTGCGCCACGAAACCGATCAGTGCCGGGCCTGCCAGCACACCGGCATAGCCGAGCGTGGTGATCGCCGGGATGGCCAGGCTTTCCGGCATGACCTTCTGGTTGCCGGCCATCGAGAACAGGGCCGGCACGATGTTGGCGCAGCCCAGGCCGACCAGGGCATAACCGCACAGGGCCAGCGGCATCCAGGCAGCGAAGGTTGCCAGCGCGAAGCCCGACGCCGCGACCAGGCTGCCGATCAGGATCGAACGATGGCGGCCGAGCCTGGCCACCACGCCATCGCCGACGAGACGGGTCACGGTCATCGCGATGGCAAAGGCCAGGTAGCCCAGGCCGGCGCGCGAGGGATCGACCTGCTGCACTTCATGCAGGAACACCGCGCTCCAGTCCAGCACCGAGCCTTCGGCCAGGAACGCCACGAAACACAGCACCCCGATCGCGAGCACCACGCCGTGCGGCACCGCGAACATCGGCGCATCACTGGGGGCCTTGTCGGTCCGCCAGTGCGGCAGCGAAAGGGCCAACAGCGCGGCCATCACCGCCGACGCCAGCAGGCAGACCAGCCACGGCGGCAGGTGGAACGCGAGCAGGGCGGTCATCGCGCCGGCACCGACGGCACCGCCGATGCTGTAGAACGCGTGGAAGCCGGACATCATCGGCCGGCCGCTGTCGCGCTCGACCATGATCGCCTGCATGTTCATCACGCAATCGCAGGCGCCCACGCCGGCACCGAACACGAACAGCACCAGGCCCAGGGTCAGCGGTGAGGGCGCGACGGCGAGCAGGGGCAGGGTGGCGATCACCATCACCAGCGTGGCGATCATGACCGCGCGGCAGCCGTGGCGTGCGGCGAGCATGCCGGCGATCGGCATCGCCAGCAGCGAGCCGGCGCCCAGGCACAGCAGCACCAGGCCCAGCGAACCTTCATCCAGCCCGGTGCGGTGCTTGGCGAACGGGACCAGCGGCGCCCAGGCAGCGGTGGCGAAGCCGGGCAGGAAAAAGGCGGCGCGGGTGGCGTGCTGCTGCCCGCGGGCGGCAACGGAAGAGAGCGGGGTCATTGGTCTGGAGATTCCTGGGAAAGGGTCAACGGCGCGAGACGAGCTGGATATCCACGCCGCGACGGACGAATGCATCGATCTGCGGCGCAGGCGCATCGGCTTCGAGCACCAGCACATCGATGTCATCGACGGTGCCGATGCGATGGCTCGCCTGGGCGCCGAGCTTGTCGTTGGTGGCCACCACCACGCAGCGGCTGCTGGCGGCCAGCATCGCCCGCTTGAGGGCGGCTTCTTCGCCATCGACTGCCCACAGCCCCTGCTGCGCATCCACTGCGCAGGTGCCGATGAAGAACAGATCCACGCGCAGTCCGCCCATGGCCTCCAGTGCCTGCGCGCCCACGGTGGCGCCGATGCGAGGGTCAAGGCGGCCGCCGATCAGCGTGACCTCGATGCCGCCGCGCGCCATCAGGGTGAGCGCGATATCCGGTGCATTGGTCAGAATATGCAGGCCTTCCAGCGCTGGCAGGCAGGCGGCGATGGCGCTGTTGGTGGAACCGGCATCGAGCAGAACGGTGTCGCCGGCCCGGATCTGAGCGGCGGCCTCGCGTGCCAGTGCCTGTTTCTGCGTTTTCTGCACGGTTTGGCGGGCACTCAGCGGGGGAAAATCCGGGGTGGCGGGCAGTGCGCCGCCATACACCTTCCGGCACAGGCCCTGCTGCGCGAGATCGCGCAGATCGCGGCGAATCGAGTCCTCGGAGACTTGAAGGTCCACTGCAAGCTGGGCGGAAAGAACCCGGCCGTGTCGCTGGAGCAGGCCGAGGATGGTCTGCTGGCGTTCACTGGGGAGCGTGTCCGGGGCGGGTGTCATGGCGAAAGCGGCCTGTGCTGAGTCTGCGTGTTCATGCGCATTCTATTGAAATGCGCATGAACGTGCAAATTCCCAGCGACCGCATTCAACGCCTTGCTCCCTCGTAAGCCCGGCTGTCGAACATGACCCTCGCCGGCGTCGCTGGCCTCCATGTCGACTCTGGCGTCGCTGCCATCGTTGGCGTCACCGCCATCGCCGCCATCGCCGCCATCGCCGCGATCACCGCGATCACCGCGATCACTGCCATCACTGCCATCACTGCCATCAACGGCACGGAGGTCTGGAGAATGTTCTGCGTCACGACATTGGTTTGATCCAGAACCAGAAGGCATGTCGATATGCATTGCGCACCGCACTCGCCAACGGTAGGTGCGCGCACGGTTTTCATCGAATCTGAAAGATTCATAGAGTGCAATGCGCGCGGCGTGCAAGGCGTTGTGGACCGTTTTCGGCAGCGGCGTCCCGCGCAGTCAACAAATCGTCGCCGAGGGTTCACAGTCCATTGATTCAGCGGGAGTGTAGATTCGATCCACAGGTCGAGGTTGTGTCTCCGACCGATTCTTTTCCAGGCAGATCACGCTTCGTCCTGTGCGTATCACGCGCGGGGCGGCGAGTGGCTGCGCCATGCCTCCCCCGTTGAGTCTTCCCCCAATGTCCGCTCGCAATCGCACCCGTGAGGTCTCCGCCGCCAAGGCCGAGGCCCTGGTCAAAACCGATGCCCTGCGTGCGCGCCGGCGCCGCATCACGCAGACCGTCGTGCCTGGCGACCACATCGAACGTGCCTGTGGCCGCGACCATCGCGTGCTGTTTGTCGTCTCGGAGATGGCCGACTACATCAAGGCCGGTGGCCTGGGTGATGTCGCCGCCTCGCTGCCGCGTGCGCTGCGCGACCGCGCGGACATGCGCGTATTGATTCCCGGCTATCGCGAGGTGCTCGAGCGCACCGGGCCGATCCAGGTGATCGGGCAGACCCCGGCGCACGCGGCGTTGCCAGCCTGCGTGATCGCACACACCGTGCTGGACGACGGATTGCCGGTCTACGTGCTGATCTGCCCGGAGCTCTATGAACGCGACGGCTCGCCGTACGTCGACGCGGCCGGGGAGCCGTGGGCCGACAACGCGGTGCGCTTTGCCACGCTGTCGCGCGCGGCGGCGGTGATCGCCGCAGGTGAGGCCGGCATGGACTGGACGCCGGGCCTGCTGCACCTCAATGACTGGCCGTGCGCGCTGGCCGCAGCCTACGTGCGCTGGTCGGGCAGCAAGGCCTCGTGCCTGCTCACCATCCACAACCTGGCCTACCAGGGCCTGTTCCCGGCCAGCCTGGCCGCGGACCTGGGCATCGCCGAGGCGCAGCGCGAAGCGCTGGATTTCCACGGGCAGCTGTCCTTCCTGCGCGGCGGCATCGTGCATGCCGACCAGGTCAATACGGTCAGCATCAGCTATGCCGCGCAGATCACCGCGCCGGCGGAGGGCTGTGGTCTGGACCGGCTGCTCTCGCGCCGTGCAGCGCTGGGGCACCTGAGCGGCATCGTCAACGGCATCGACAGCAGCTGGGACCCGCGCACCGACCATCACCTGCCGGTGCACTTCAGCGTGCAGTCCTGCGAAGGGCGCGACCACAACGCGCGCCATGTCCGGCGTGCGTTCGGCCTGCCCGAAAGCCGGGGCCCGCTGTTCGCGGTGGTGTCGCGGCTGGTCCACCAGAAGGGCCTGGACCTCACCTGCGACGTCGCCCCGCAGATCGTGGCCGCCGGTGGCCAGCTGGTCATCATCGGCGGTGGCGAGCCACAGATCGAAGCGCAGGTGCGTGAACTCGCGCGCCGCTATCCGGGTAGCGTCTCGGCCTACATCGGTTTCGATGAAACGCTTGCGCGCCGCATGTTCGCCGGCGCCGACTTCCTGCTGATGCCATCGCGGTTCGAGCCGTGCGGCCTGAGCCAGATGTACGCCCAACGCTTCGGCTGCCTGCCGATCGCGCACGCCACCGGCGGCCTGATCGATACCGTGGACGATGGCGTCACCGGCTTCCTGTTCAACGGCGCCGAAGCCGATGCGCTGCGCCGCTGCGTGCAGCGTGCATTCCGTACCTTCCGTCAGTCCGGGCTGATGGCGGCCATGCGCCGCGCGGCGATGCTGCGCCCGAGCGGCTGGGATATCGCCGGCACGCATTACCTGGATCTTTATCAACGCACCACGGAAGCACGCGCATGAGCACGCAATGGGAACTGGATGCCGGGATCGAGCCCGGCGGTGAGAGCGTGTCCGCAGCACCATTGGCCGAGGCGGCGTTGTCGCCGGCGCGGGCGTCGATTGCCGCCGGCGCGCCTGGCGATGCCTTCGCGCTGCTGGGTCCCCACCGTGATGCCACCGGCGCCTGGCGCCTGCACGTGCTGTTCCCGGCCGCACTCGCGGTCCTGCGCCGCGACGCGGCCGGCCACTGGCGGCCGATGGCCGCCATGGGCGAGGGCATCTTCCAGGCGCCCATCGAGGGGCCCGTGGTGAGCCTGCTGCGGGTCGATTGGGGTGGCGTGCAACAGGAGATCGAAGACGTTTACGCCTTCGGCCCCGTGCTGGACGAGGACGCGCTGGCCGGCATCGCCGCCGGCGACCCGAACAGCATCCGCGTGGCGCTGGGTGCACACCAGGTACAGCAGCAGGGCATCGATGGCGTGCGTTTCGCCGTCTGGGCCCCGAACGCGCGCCGTGTTTCGGTGGTGGGCGACTTCAATGGCTGGGACGGGCGGCGTCACCCGATGCGGCTGCGCCATGGCGCTGGCGTGTGGGAGATCTTCCTGCCGCGCGTGGAGGCCGGCGCGCGCTACAAGTTCGAGATCACCGCGGCTGATGGGACCCAGCTGACCCACAAGGCCGACCCGATGGCCCGCCAGTCCGAGCTGCTGCCGGGCACGGCCTCGGTAGTGGCCGATGGGGCGCAGCGTGCATGGCAGGACGACGCCTGGATGCAGGCGCGCGCATCGATGGATGACCGCGCGATCTCCATCTATGAAGTGCACGCCGGTTCCTGGCGGCGCGGTGAGAACGGCGACGTGCTCGACTGGGACCAGCTCGGCGACCAGCTCATTCCCTACGTGACGGGCCTGGGCTTCACCCATATCGAACTGCTGCCGGTCAGCGAGCATCCGTTCGGCGGTTCGTGGGGCTATCAGCCGCTCGGCCTGTACGCCCCCACCGCGCGGCACGGTGGGCCGGACCGTTTCGCACGCTTCGTCGATCGCTGTCACCAGGCTGGACTGGGGGTGATCGTGGACTGGGTCGGCGCGCATTTCCCATCCGATGCGCATGGCATGCAACGTTTCGACGGCACTGCGCTGTATGAGCACGATGACCCGCGCCAGGGTCTGCACCCGGACTGGGACACGCTGATCTACAACTTCGGCCGCAGCGAAGTGACCGGCTTCCTGATCGGCAGCGCACTGGAGTGGATCGAGCGGTTCCATATCGATGGCCTGCGCGTGGATGCCGTCGCCTCGATGCTGTATCGGGACTACAGCCGCGAGGACGGGCAGTGGATCCCCAACGCGCACGGTGGCCGCGAGAACCTGGAAGCGATCGCCTTCCTGCGCGACCTCAACGATGCCATCGCCCGGCAGGCACGCGGCGTGCTGGTGATCGCCGAGGAATCCACTGCGTGGCCGGGCGTGACCGCCCCCAGCGGCGAGGGCGGGTTGGGCTTCACCCACAAGTGGAACATGGGGTGGATGCACGACACGCTGAGCTACCTGGGTCGCGACCCGATCCATCGCTCGCATCATCACAGCCAGATGACCTTCAGCGCGATGTACGCCTTCTCCGAGCAGTTCGTCCTGCCGCTCTCCCACGATGAAGTGGTGCACGGAAAGGGATCGCTGCTGGGCAAGATGCCCGGCGACCGCTGGCAGCAGCTGGCCAACCTCAGGGCCTACCTCGGTTTCATGTGGGCCCACCCGGGCAGCAAACTGCTGTTCATGGGCGGCGAATTCGCGCAATGCACGGAATGGAACCACGATGCCCAGCTGGACTGGGCACAGGCGTCCGAGCCGGCACACGCGGGCGTGGCGCGGATGGTCGGCGACCTCAACCGGCTGCTGCGCGAGCTGCCGGCGCTGCAGCACGGCAACCGGACCGAGCAGGGATTCGAGTGGAGCGTTGGCGACGATCACGTCAACAGCGTGCTCGCCTTCATCCGCCACGATCCGCGTGGGAGCGCCGGCCCGCTGCTGGCGGTCAGCAATTTTACCCCGATGGCGCGCCACGGCTATCGCGTAGGGGTGCCGCACGCCGGGCGCTGGCAGGAAGTGTTCAACAGCGACAGCCGTTTCTACGGTGGCAGTGACATCGGCAACCATGGGCAGGTCGATACCCTGCCGATCGCGATGCACGGGCACGCGCAGTCACTGGCCTTGACCCTGCCGCCACTGTCCACCGTGTTCCTGCAGGTGGAGGGGTGACGGCGGGAGAGCGATTCGGCGCCTGGCGGCAGCCTGGAGGTGACCATGTCTTCCGACTCTGGGCGCCGGCCGCGCAGTCCGTGGAGCTGCTGCTCGACGGCGAGGCGCTGCCGATGCAGGCAGCCGACGACGGCAGCTACTGGATCCGGCTGGTGTGTGCACCGGGGGCGCGCTACCGCTACCGCATCGACGGGACGCTCAGCGTTCCCGATCCGGCCTCGCGCTGGCAACCCGAAGGGCTCAACGGCCCCAGTGCCGTGTTGGACGAAGATGGCCATGCATGGCAACACGCCGATTGGGCGGGCAGGCCGTGGGAGGAAGCCGTCCTCTATGAAGTGCACGTGGGTGCTGTGGGCGGCTACGCCGCGCTGCAGGCGCAACTCCCGGCACTGGCAGCGATGGGCATCACCGCTCTTGAACTGATGCCCCTGGCCACCTTTCCGGGTACGCGCAACTGGGGCTACGACGGCGCATTGCCCTACGCGCCGGCCGCGGCCTATGGCAGCCCGGACGAGCTCAAGGCGCTGATCGACCACGCGCATGCGCTGGGCCTGATGGTGCTGCTGGACGTGGTCTACAACCACTTCGGCCCGGAGGGCAATCATCTGCCGCAGTATGCGCCCGCGTTTTTCCGTGACGACGTCTCCACCCCGTGGGGTGCGGCGATCGACTTCCGGGAACCGCACGTGCAGCGCTTTTTCATCGACAACGCTCTGATGTGGCTGCGCGAGTACCGGTTCGATGGCCTGCGCCTGGACGCCGCGCACGCGATCCAGCCGCCGTCGTTCCTCGCCCAGCTGCGCGAGGCGATCCAGACGCACGGGCCGTCGCACCAGGTGCACCTGATCCTGGAGAACGAGCACAACACCGCCTCGCTGCTGGCCGATGGTTACACCGCGCAGTGGAATGACGACTTCCACAACGCGCTGCACGTGTTGCTGACCGGCGAAACCGAGGGCTACTACGCTGATTTCGCGGCCAACCCGACCGCACAGCTGGCGCGGGTGCTGGCCGAGGGATTTGCCTGGCAGGGGGAAGTCAACCGCCTGGGGCACCGGCGGGGCGAACCCAGTGCGGGGCTGTCGCCGGCGCACTTCGTGATCTTCGCGCAGAACCATGACCAGATCGGCAATCGCGCCTTCGGCGACCGCCTGCAGACCCTGGTGTCGCCCGAGCGGCTGCAGGTGGCGCTGGCGCTGGCCGCCCTGACACCGATGATTCCCTTGTTCTTCATGGGTGAGCCGTGGGGCGCACGCGAGCCTTTCCTGTTCTTCACCGATTTCGATGCGCCGCTTGACCAGGCGGTACGCGATGGACGCCGTGCCGAGTTCAGCCTCTTCAGTGCCTTTGCCGATCCGCAGGCGCAGGCCTCGATCCCCGACCCGAATGCCCTGGCGACCTTCCAGGCGTCGCAGGCGCCGCTGCCGTCGGCCGAAGCACGTCAGCAGAACCCGTGGCTGGCGGCCTTCCGCAGCGTGCTGACCCTGCGCTGGCAGTATCTGGTGCCGCAATTGCGGCACGCACGCAGCCTAGGCGCGAGCGTGCTCGGCAACGGCGCGGTACGCGCAGGCTGGCAACTGGGCGATGCCCAATGGTGGCTGGCCTTCAACCTTGGCCAGACCGCCGTGCTCGCCGATCTGCCTTATGGCGAAACCGTGCTGCAGCTGGGCGAGGTCGGGCACGGCCAGCTGCTGGCACCGGCCGCGCTGCTGGTGCGGCGCGTGGCGGCATGAACGCCATGCCCGCGCTGGCCAGCCTGGCCGAGGCCGCCGGGCTGCTGATCCGCTGGGAGGACGTGCACGGCACGCCGCGCATCGTCGAACAGGACACACTGCAGAGCGTGCTGGACGCATTGGGCTGGCGCGCGGAAACACCGGCGCAGTGCCAGCAGAGCCTGCAGCATTGCCTGCACGAGCGCGCCGCTCCGTCGCTGCGCACCGTGCAGCTCGGTGAGCCCCTGCTGCTGGATGTGGAAGGCGCGGGCGAGTGGTGCGATGAACGCGGTCACACGATGCCGGCGACGCGGGCGCGAGCCGGTGTCTGGGTAGTGCCGGATCAGCCCGGCTACTGGCGCCTGCGCGTCGGGCAGGATGAGCATGCCGTGGCGGTGGCGCCGACGCGCTGCTTCAGCGTGGCCGATGCTACCGGGCTCGGCGAGCCGCGCAGCTGGGGCGCGGTGCTCCAGGTATATGCCGCGCGCCGTGCCGGAGATGACGGCATCGGCGACAGCAGTGCTGCACAGCAGTGGTGTGAGCGCATTGCCGCCGCCGGTGGCGATGCGGTGGCGCTGAGCCCGCTACACGCCGCGGGCCGAATCGATGCGTCCTTCAGTCCCTATTCGCCGAGTGACCGTCGCTTTCTCGAGCCGGTGTATGCCGGCACGCTGGAGGAGTGGGACATGGCCGAGGACGATGCGCCGGACCCGACGCCGGCGGATGGCCTGATCGACTGGGCCGGCGCGGCGGCACGCAAGTGGCATCGCCTGCAGCAGTCGTACCAGCGGTTCACCCAGGCACCAGAGGCACTGCAGCGTGATCTGCGTGGCTTCGAGCAGGAGGGCGGCGCCGCACTGGCCGCGTTCGCACGATGCAACGCCGCCGCGATGGGCCAGCGCGATCCAGCGTTGCAGGTGCATGCGCAATGGCGCGCTGCGCGCAGCTGGCAGCAGGCGCAACGCCGCGCGCAGGAGGCCGGCATGGCACTGGGCCTGATCGCCGACCTGGCGGTCGGCTTCACCGCCGATGGCGCCGAGGCGGCCGCGGCTGCCGACACCGCCCTGCGTGGGCTGGTACTGGGTGCACCGCCGGACGCCTTCGCCCCTGACGGACAGGTCTGGGGCATCAGCAGCTACTCGCCGGATGGATTGCGCCGCAGCGGCTTTGCGCCGTTCATCACCCTGCTGCGCGCCGTGATGCGTGACAGGGGCGGGGTGCGTATCGACCACATTCTCGGCCTGCAGCGGCTATGGGTGGTGCCACACGGCGCGGGCTCGGGGCAGGGGGTGTACCTGCGCTATCCGCTGGCCGATCTGCTCAATCTGCTCGCGCTGGAATCCTGGCGCAACCGCTGCATTGTCATCGGCGAAGATCTCGGGGTCGTGCCGCCCGGGATTCGTGACACGTTGGCCGCGCGCGGCGTACTCGGCATGGATGTGCTCGCCTTCACCCGCGCGCCGGACGGCGACTTCCTGCCGCCGGCGCAGTGGCGGAGTGACGCCGTCGCACTGACTGGCACCCACGATCTGCCAACGCTGGAAGGCTGGCAACACGGCGATGACCTGCGCTGGCGGGCGCGCCTGGGCGCAGCGCCGGCCGCCGATACCGCGCAGGCCATGGCCGCGCGGCGCGAGGACGTGGCGCGGCTGGCCCGCGCGGTCGGCACCGATGGCGCTGCGCCGGATGCCCTCCGGCTGGCCGCGCTGCGGCAGGTGGCTGCCAGCCCGGCGCCGTTGGCGCTGTTGCCGGTGGAAGATGCGCTGGGCCTGCGTGGCCAGGTCAATCTCCCGGGCACGGTCGCCGTCCACCCGAACTGGCGCCAGCGCCTGCCATCCCCGTTGCCGTTGCGGGCGCTGGACCGTTCGCTGCAGCAGTTCGCCGCGGCCCGCCGCCGCCAGGAGCATTGAGATGGTTCCGTTCCGCGCCACCGCCCGCCTGCAGCTGCACGCCGGCTTCGATTTCGACGCGGCCCGCGCGCAGGTGGATTACTACGCTTCATTGGGCATCAGTCACCTGTACCTGTCGCCGATCGCCAGCGCGGTGCCCGGTTCCACGCATGGCTACGACGTCATCGATCCCACCACGGTCAATCCGGAGCTGGGCGGGGAGGCCGGGTTGCAGCGTCTTTCCGATGCCGTGCGCGCATGCGGGATGGGCCTGATCCTGGATATCGTGCCGAACCACATGGCGGCGCATTCGCTCAATCCGTACTGGGCCGATGTGCTGGCCCACGGCAAGGCCAGCGCGCATGCCGGCTGGTTCGACATCGCCTGGCGCGCACCGGGGCGTGACGGCAAGCTGTGGCTGCCGGTGCTGGATCGGCCGCTGTCCAGCGCGATCGCCGACGGCGTGCTCACCGTGCAGCGCGCCGCCAACGGATCGGCGGGCGTCGCGCACCACGGCACCGTGTATCCGCTGGCCCCCTCCACCTGGGCCGGAGGCGCGTCGGAGCTGACGGCACCGGCCCTGGCCGGCGTGCTGGCGGCGCAGCCGTACCGGCTGGCGTGGTGGCGCAGTGGCGATGACCGGATCAACTACCGTCGCTTCTTCACCATCGCCTCGCTGGTCGCGCTGCAGATGCATCGCTGCGATGTCTTCGAGACCGTGCACGCACTTCCGCTGCGCCTGGTGGCGGAGGGACGGGTGGATGGCCTGCGCGTGGACCACGTGGATGGACTCCGCGATCCGGCCGGTTACCTGCACCGGCTGCGCGCAGCGCTGGATGCTGCCGGCGCCCGCCGTGGGCTGTCGCCTGGCGCGCTGGGCCTGTGGGTGGAGAAGATCCTGGCGCCGGATGAAGCATTACGGGCGGACTGGCCGTGCGATGGCACCACCGGCTACGACTTCATGGACCAGGTCGGTGCATTGCTGCACAGCGGTGCCGGTGGCAACCCGCTGACACGGCACTGGCAGCAGGTCACCGGTGACCCACGAAGCTTCCGCGAGGTGGAACTGGAGGCCCGGCGCGACGTGCTGGAGCACGGCCTGCGTGCCGAGTTCGATGCCTTCGTCGCGCGCCTCGTCCGCCTTTCGCGCCTCACCGGCGGTGTCGCCGCCGACTTCGGCAGGCCCCTGCTGGCGCGCGCGGCGTTATCGCTGTTGAGTCACTTCCCGGTGTACCGCAGCTATCTCACCCACGCGGCCCCGGGCGCCGAGGATCGGCGGCTGTGGCAGCAGGCCATCGAGGCGGCCGTCGCCGGCAGCGCGCCGGACCAGGTGGCTGCGATCGAGCAGATCGCCGCCTGGGTGCTGGCGCCGCCATCGCAGGAGGATGACCCGGTGCTGCATCGCCGCTGCCTGGCGCTGCGACAGCGGGCCCAGCTGCTCAGCGCGCCGCTCAACGCCAAGGCAGTGGAAGACAGCAGCTTCTATCGGCATGCGCCGCTGTTGTCCCGGAACGAGGTCGGCAGTCATCCAACGGTACTGAGTGTGTCGGCACCGCGTTTTCATGGGTTCATGCGCGCCCGCCACGACCAGCACCCGCGCAGCCTGCTTGCCACGGCCACGCATGACCATAAACGCGGCGAAGACGCCCGGATGCGATTGGCGGTGGTGTCAGCGTGGCCCGAATGGTGGCTGCGCCAGGTGCGTAGCTTCGAACGGCTCGCAGCGCCCCTTGGTGCCGGTGCACTGCGTGCGGCGGACCGCGAGATGCTGTGGCAGACACTGGTCTCGGTCTGGCCGGCCGAGGGCGGATCAGGCGCTGATCTCGCTGCGCGCGTGGTGCAGTGGCAGGCCAAGGCGCTGCGCGAGGGTGGCCAGCGCAGCAGTTGGGGCCATCCGGATGAGGCTTACGAGTCGTGCGCGGCGGCCGTGGTGGAAGCATTGATCGACAGCGATGCCGGGCAGGCGTTCCGCGCGGCCGTGCAGGACGTCGTGGCGCGCATCGCGCCGGCCGGCGCGCGTTTCAGCCTGAGCCAGACCGCGCTGCGGCTGAGCGTGCCGGGCGTGCCGGATCTGTACCAGGGCACCGAAGGCTGGGATCTGTCATTGGTGGACCCGGACAACCGGCGGCCGGTGGACTATGCGTTGCGTGCGCACTGGCGCCGGGATGGGCGTGCGTGGCCAGTACTGCTGCAGGGGTGGCGCGATGGCGTAGCCAAGGCGCGCCTGGTGCAGACCCTGCTGCAGGCCCGGAGCAGCGCCCCGGAGCTGTTCGCGCTGGGCGGCTATGTGCCATTGCCGACCACGCTGCCCGAACGCGTGCTGGCCTTCGCGCGCGAACACGGCGCGCAGCGGCTGATCGTGGTCGCCGCGATCGCCACCACCGTGCGTCCCGCGCAGGAAGTCACGGCGGCGTTGCCTGCCCGGTTCTGGGGCACGGGCCGCGTGACGATTCCGCAGGGGCGCTATCGCAATCTGCTCACCGGCACGTCGGTAGAAATCACCGACCCCGATATTTCCCTGCGGGCGCTGTCCGATGGCAGCCCCGTGACCCTGCTGATCAACGAGTGAAGCAAGCGCAATGGACGAAAACGAACGACGTGAACGCATCGGGGCCCTGGCCCGCCAGATCTGGGAAGCCGAAGGCCGTCCGGACGGGCAGGACCAACGGCATTGGTTGATGGCCGAACGGCTGTTCGATGCCGAGCTGCAGGCCGCGGGCCACACCGTCGAGACGCGCCGATGAGTGCCCGCCAGTTTGCCCAGTCCTCGCGCCTGCGGGGCGGACGCCCCTTCCCGTTGGGGGCCACCTGGGATGGTCTGGGCGTCAACTTCGCGCTGTACAGCCGGCATGCGACCAAGGTCGAGCTGTGCCTGTTCAACGAGCGTGGCCGTGAGGTCGAGCGCATCGTGCTGCCCGAGTACACCGATGAAATCTGGCACGGCTACCTGCCGGACGCACGGCCCGGCCAGCGCTACGGCTACCGGGTGCATGGTCCCTACGCACCGGAAGCCGGGCACCGGTTCAACCCCAACAAACTGCTGCTGGATCCGTATGCCAAGCAGATCGTCGGCCAGCTCAAGTGGGCGCCGGCGCTGTTCGGCTACACGATCGGGCACAAGGACAAGGACCTGAGCTTCGACAAACGCGACAGCGCGCCATACATGCCGCGATGCGCCGTGGTCGATCCGGCCTTCACCTGGGGCCGCGACACCGCACCGGCCACGCCGTGGGAGGACACGGTCATCTACGAAGCCCACCTGCGCGGCCTGTCGATGCTGCACCCACAGGTGCCTGAGCAGGCACGTGGCTCCTTTTCCGCGCTGAAGCAGGACGCGCTGCTGGATCACCTCCGCCAGCTCGGCGTGACCGCGCTGGAACTGCTGCCGATCCATGCCCACGTGGACGACCAGCATCTGCTCGAGCGCGGCCTGCGCAACTACTGGGGCTACAACACGCTGGCCTTCTTCGCGCCCGAACCGCGCTTCATGTCCACCTCCACCATCGCCGAGTTCAAGCAGATGGTGGCCTGCGTGCATGACGCCGGGCTGGAAGTGATCCTGGACGTGGTCTACAACCACACCGCCGAAGGCAACGAGCTCGGCCCGACGCTGTCGTTCAAGGGCATCGACAATGCCAGCTACTATCGGCTTGCCGATGACCCGCGCTACTACATCAACGATACCGGCACCGGCAACACGTTCGACCTGACCAATGCCGGTGCGCTGCGGATGGTGATGGACTCGCTGCGCTACTGGGTGCAGGACATGCACGTGGATGGCTTCCGCTTCGACCTGGCCACCATCCTGGGCCGCGAACGCGCCGGCTTCGATCCATCGGGCAGCTTCATGGATGCCGTGCGCCAGGACCCGGTGCTGAGCCAGGTCAAGCTGATCGCCGAGCCGTGGGACATCGGGCCGGGCGGCTACCAGCTGGGGCAGTTCGCACCGGGCTGGGCCGAATGGAACGACCGTTTCCGTGACAACGTGCGGGCACTGTGGCGCGGCGATGGCGGCCAGCTGGCCGAGTTCGCCACCCGCCTGATGGGCTCGGCCGATCTGTTCAACCACAAGGGGCGGCGGCCGGCCGCGTCGGTGAATTTCGTCACCGCCCACGATGGCTTCACCCTCAATGACCTGGTCAGCTACAACGACAAGCACAACGAGGCCAACGGCGAAGACGGGCGCGACGGCAGCGACAACAACATCTCCTTCAACCATGGCGCCGAAGGCCCCACCGACGACGAGGGCATCAACACGATCCGGGCGCGGCAGATGCGCAACATGCTGGCCAGCCTGCTGCTCGCCCAGGGCACGCCGATGCTGCTGGCCGGTGACGAGTTCGCGCGCAGCCAGGGCGGCAACAACAACGCCTACTGCCAGGACAACCCGCTCACGTGGATCGACTGGCAGCAGGCCGCCAGCCCGGCAGGCCGCCAGCAGTCGCTGTTCGTACGCCGGCTGCTGTCGTTGCGACGCCGCTACCCGCAGCTGCGCCGCGGCCGCTTCCTGGACGCCCGCGACGAGCAGGGCGAAGGCTATGACGTGCGCTGGCTGCGCCCGGATGGCCAGCCCATGGAAGAGGGCGACTGGCACGATGGCGAGGCCCGCAGCCTGGCGCTGCACCTGGGGGCCGCCCGTCAGGAAGACACGCCGCGCGGCCCCGAGCATGCGCACCTGCTGTTGATGTTCAATGCCTCGCACGCGCCGCAGGCGTTCGTGCCGCCCCTGATCGACGATGAACACTGGCGCGTGTTGATCAGCACCATCGACGGTGCGCCGCTGCAGGCGGATGCGGAAGGCCACTGGCCACTGCCGGACCGCGCGATCGTGGTGCTCAGCAGTCGCCGCAACCGCCATTCCGACACGGAAGGGTGAGCTGGACGCTGCCCTCCCGGCACGACGCCGTGCCGGGAGGTCGCGGGTCAGCGCTCCTGGTCCAGCTCGCGCCGGACCACGCCGGCCACCCAGTCCATGAACGCCGCCACCCGTCGCGGTAGATGACGGCGTTGCGCGTAGAGCAGGGTCACCGGCATCGGCTCTGCTTTCACGTCCGCGAGGATCTCCACCAGGGTGCCCGAGGCCAGTGCCTGCCGCACGCCGAGCAGCGGGACCTGGATGATCCCCAGCCCGGCCAGGGCTGCGGCGGTATAGCCCTCGCCACTGTTGACCGTCAGCGCACCTCCCATGGGCAGGCTCTGATAGGTCTGCCCGTCGTGATACTCGAATCCGGGTGAACGCTGACCGAGGGTGCTCACGTAATGCACCAGCGCGTGGCCGGCCAGGTCGGCCAGCGTGGTCGGCGTGCCCCGAGCGGCGAGATAGGCCGGGCTGGCGCAGTTGATGATCGGCAGCTGGCCCAGCGGGCGGGCCACCAGGGTGTTGTCGTCCAGTGGACCCACCCGGAGCACGCAGTCGAACCCTTCGCGGATCAGATCGACCCGGCGGTCGGTACCGCTCACTTCCATTTCCACGCCAGGGTGCTGGGCCAGGAAGGCAGGCAGCTGCGGTATCACCAGTTGCCGGGCCAGCCCGCTGGACATATCCACCCGCAGGCGCCCCTTCAGCTGCGCCGTATCGACCCGGAACATGCCCTGCAGGTCGTCCATGTCATGCAGCAGATCGTGTGCCCGCGCCTGGAACTGGGCGCCGTCGGCGGTCAGCTGCACCCGGCGGGTGGTCCGATGCAGCAGTTGCACACCCACATCCGCTTCCAGCCGCTGCACGGCCAGCGACACACTGGCCTTGGGGAGACCGAGGCTGTCGGCGGCGCCGGTGAAGGAGCCGAGTTCGGCCACCCGGAGGAAGCAGCGCAGGTGATCGAGGCGATCCATGGATTGTTCGTGATTATTGGATAGTCAAATCAGCATCCGCCGATTTATCCGCGCACGCAACACCAATAGGCTGAGAGCCATTCCCACAACGCAGGTGTACTGACATGCGCAACGCAACCCGAGTCGTCCTGATCACCGGCGGCAGCCGTGGCCTGGGCCGCAATGCCGCCCTCGCACTGGCCGCCGACGGCGCCGATATCGTGCTCACCTATCGCAGCCAGGCCGGCGCCGCCCAGGAAGTGGTCGCGCAGATCGAAGCACTCGGCCGTCGCGCGGCCGCGCTTCCCTTGGACATGGCCGACAGCGCCGGTTTTGCCGCCTTCGCCAGCCAGGTCCGCAGCGTGCTTGATGGCTGGGGCGAGACCCATCTGCAGGGCCTGCTCAACAATGCCGGCGAAGGCCTGCACGCGATGATCGCCGACACCACGGTCGATCAGTTCGACGCCCTGGTCGCGGTCCATCTGAAGGGACCGTACTTCCTGACCCAGGCGGTGTTGCCGCTGCTTGCCGATGGCGGCCGCATCCTCAACGTCTCCAGCGGGCTGGCACGCTTCTCGCTGCCGGGCAGCTCGGCCTACGCGATGATGAAGGGTGGCATCGAAGTGTTTACCCGTTACCTGGCCAAGGAACTGGGCGCCCGCGGCATCAGTGCCAACACGCTCGCCCCCGGCGCGATCGAAACCGACTTCGGTGGCGGCCGCGTGCGCGACGACGCGCAGGTCAATGCGATGGTGTCCTCGGTCACCGCGATGGGCCGCCCGGGCAAGCCGGACGACATCGGTCCGGTGGCCGTGGCGCTGCTGTCGCCGCAGACGGCGTGGATCAACGCGCAGCGGGTGGAAGCGTCGGGCGGCATGTTCGTTTGAGATCGCGGGCGGTCAAAGCGGCCATCGTGTGGCACGCGCGGTTCTCATTGCTGGCAGCGGATCGAGGGCCGGTCACGACCGTGGGTCGTGACGCTCTCGGTTGATCGAGTGAGAATGGTTCGCATCAAGCGCCGTCAATGGCTATGATGCGGGTCCTTCCGCCACGCTCGAGCCTGCCTTGAAGACTGCTTCGCCACTCAGCCCGATGGGCCGCGTCTTCGCCACGGTGGCCTTCGTCGAAGCCCTGACATGGGCCGGCCTGTTGATCGGCATGTACTTCAAGTACCACGCAGCGGATCCAACGCCGGTCGGCGTCAAGGTGTTTGGACCGGTGCACGGCGTCGCCTTCATGGTCTACGTCGTGGTGTCGGTCCTGGCTGCAATCCGCTTGCGTTGGCCGTGGTGGGCCGCACTGCTGGCACTGGCCGCGGCGGTGCCGCCGCTGGTCACGCTGCCGCTGGAATGGTGGTTCAAGCGCCGGGGGCTGTTGTCCGCGCCGCTGCGTTGAAGCTTCCACGGCAAGCCCGCGCAACCGCGGGCCTGCCGTTCAGGGCGTCACCCATCGCCCAACACCGCCAGGATCTGCTTCGGCGTCTGGAACCCCGCCAGTCGGGCGGTTTCGTGACCGTCGCGCACCACCAGCAGCGTCGGTGTCTGGCGCAACCCCAGCTCGCGGAACAAGCCCTCACCCACGGTTTCCAGCTTCACCTTCAACACTGTCATCCCGGCCTCCGCGATGGCGCCGGAGACACTGGCCAACGACATCTCCAGCATCCGGCACCCGGGGCAATCGTCCTTGTGGAAGTCCACCAGCAGCGCAGGGTGTTCGCGCAGGGCGGCGTGGTAATCCTCAGCGGTCCGGGCGTGCAGGGTCAGCATGTCGTGGATGTCTCGGTAGTGGCCAACACGGCGTCGGTCCAGTGGTGGATGGCGTGGGTGTCGGCGGCGCCGTGCGGCATCTGCTCGATCTCCAGCACGGGGTACGGGGAGTGGAAGAAGCGCGCCAGGCGGTGCGCGGCGCCGCAGTAGTACTCGTCGCCCCATTGGGTCTCGCCGGTGCCGAACACCGCGGCCGGGAAGGGCAGGGGCAACCCGAAACGGTCCCGCAGCGCGGCCACGCAGTCCTTCATTTCCGCCGGGGTGCGCCCGGCGTTGTCGGTCCATGAGCCAAGCAGGCACAGGGCGGGGGATCGGCGGGCAGGGCCAGGGCGATGTCGCCGGCATCGACGTCGAGCCAGTCCACGCGGTGGCCCAGCGCTTCGCAGCGGGCCCGGACCAGCATGGCGACCTCGCGGGTGTTGCCGCTCAGCGAGGCGAAGGCCAGCAGGATATGCATCGGCATGCGTCCTTACAGATCGTCGAAACCGTTGTCCGAATTGGTCTTCTTGTAGCTGGCGTTGCGCATCTCGAAGAAGTCGGTCTTGGTTTCGGTGAAGTTGTCGGCGTAGGCCTTGATCCACGGCATCACGTTGACGTTGGTCTCGCTGTACAGCTTCTCGATCCCGAGCATGCCGGCCATCTTGTTGGCGCGGTACTTCACGTAGCGGATCATCTCGTCCACATCGATGCCGTCGATGCCGTCGAGCACTTCCCCGGTCCAACGCGTCTCCAGCTGGATGGCGTGCTCGAAGGCCTCGTGTACGTAGGCGGTCAGCTGCTCGCCCTGCAGCGCGGGGTTCTCACCGATGATGGCGCGGATCAGTTCGCTGATGAACTTGGTGTGGGCCAGCTCGTCGCGGTTGATGAAGCTGATGATCTTGCCGGTGCCGGTCATGCGGTTCTGGCGGACCAGGTTGTAGAAGAACGCGAAGCCTGAGTAGAAGTTGATGCCTTCCAGGATCGAGGACTGGATCAACGCGCGTATCAGCGTCTCGGCGGTCTTCTCGCGCATGAAGTCATCGTAGGACTGCATGATCGGTGCATTGCGGGCCAGGATGGTCGGGTGGGTACGCGCGATCTCGAACACCCGGTTCTGGTCGGCCAGGCCGGCGATCGAGGCCAGCACGTAGCTGTAGCTTTCGTTGTGGATCACTTCCTGCTGGCCGATGATCGCCGCGTTGGCGTGCGCGGCCGGGTCGGTGATGTACTCGGCGACGTTGTAGATGAAGCGCGTCTGCGGCGAGTCCAGCGTGGCCAGCAGGCCGATGATCGAGTCGTAGGCGTTCTTCTCGCGGGCATTGAGCTCACCGTACTGGCGCGCGTCACCCTTCATGTCGACTTCGTCGGGAATCCAGAAGTTGGTCGATAGCTCCTTGTACGCCCGGTAGAACGACGGGTAGGGGATGTCGTTCCAGTTGAGGATGCCACTGGTGCGGCCGTTGATGATGCCGGTGGAGCGGTTGGGGTGGCGCGGTTCGAGGATCTTGATGCGTTCGAGGGGGATGGCCATGGGGGTGTGTCCTGGAGCAGAGCCCCCTGAGTCAGGGGGCGGCCGCGAAGCGGCGGGGGTCTGGGTGGTTGTAATGCGGGGCCCATGGTTTGCACAGCGAACCATGGGAGCGTCAGCGCGAATGCGATGCGCCTACCCGCACCATTCGCATTCGGCGATGTCGATATCGTTGGAGCGCACGTAGTAGGTCGTCTTCAGCCCTTCGCGCCAGGCACTCATGTGCAGCGCGAGCAGGGTGCTGGCGCGGATGGTGCTGGGCACGTACAGGTTGAAGCTGATCGACTGGTCCACGTGGCGCTGGCGGCGGGCGTTCTGGCGGATGCTGGCGAACTGGTCGACCCGGTAGGCGCCTTTCTCGTAGTACGGATAGGTCTCCAGCGACAGGTCCGGCGCAGCCACCGGCCGGCGGAAGTCCTTCTTTTCTTCGTAGTAGAAGGCGCCGTACACCGGGTCGATCGAGGCCGTGGACCCGGCGATCTGGGCGGTGCTCATGTTCGGGGCCACCGCCATCAGCCAGCCATTGCGTAGGCCGTTGACGCCGACCTGCGCAGCTAGTTCGCGCCAGGCCGGGCTGTCATAGCCACGGGCGCGGAAGTACTCGCCGTTCTGCCACTCGCTGCCGACGAACGCGCTGTAGCGCCCCTTTTCCTTGGCCAGGGTCATGCTGGCCTGGATGGTGAGGTAGTTGATGCGCTCGTACAGGCTGTCCGCGTAGTCTTCGGCCTGGGGCGAGTTCCACTCGATCTGCTGCAGGGCCAGCAGGTGGTGCCAGCCGAAGGTACCCAGCCCGATCGCGCGGTACTTGCGGTTGGTGATGGTCGCCTGCGGCACCGGCAGCTGGTTGAGGTCGATCACGTTGTCCAGCATCCGCACCTGGATCGGCACGAGGCGCTCGAGCACGTCGCTGGTCAGCAGGTCCGGTGCGGCCGTGACCGCACGGCCCAGGTTGATCGAGGACAGGTTGCACACCACGAAATCGCCGGCCTGTTTGGTCGTCACGATCTGGTCGCCGCTGATCATCTCCTGGATCATGCGGGTGGGGCTCATGTTCTGCAGGATCTCGGTGCACAGATTGCTGGAGTAGATGCTGCCGGCATGCTTGTTCGGGTTCTTCCGGTTCACTTCGTCCCGGTAGAACATGAAGGGATTGCCGGTCTCCAGCTGGCTCACCATGATCCGCTTGAACAGGTCGATGGCCTTGATCGTGCGCCGGCTGATCCGTTCGTCGGCCACGACCTCCTCGTACTTCTCGCGGAAGCTGCCCTGGCCGCGCTGCTCATCGTGGAAATCCTGCAGGTACCAGCCCTTGATCCGCTTCACCTCGTACGGATCGAACAGGTACCAGTCGCCACGGCGCTCCACCGCTTCCATGAACAGGTCGGGCAGGCACACCGAGGTGAACACGTCGTGCGCGCGCAGGCGCTGGTCGCCGTTGTTCAGGCGCAGATCGAGGAAGGCCTCGATATCGCGATGCCAGACATCCAGGTACACCGCGATCGCGCCCTTGCGCTGGCCGAGCTGGTCCACGCTCACCGCAGTGTTGTTGAGCTGCTTGATCCACGGCACCACGCCGCCGGAGGAATTGGCCACGCCCCGGATCGATGAGCCCGCCGAGCGCACATAGCCCAGGTATGCACCCACCCCACCGCCGTGCTTGGAGACGCGTGCCACGTCGGTGTTGGAGTCGTAGATGCCCTGCAGGCTGTCGTCCACCGTGTCGATGAAGCACGAGGACAGCTGGCCGCCGACCTTGCCGGCATTGGCCAGGGTCGGCGTCGCCACCGTCATGTACAGGTTGGACAGCGCCCAGTAGGCCTCGCGCACCAGCAGCATGCGCCGGCGGCGCGAGCGTTCGCCATGCTCGTGTTCGTGCTGCATCAGGTACAGCGCGATGGTCAGCCAGCGTTCCTGCGGCAGCTCGTACACGGCACGCGAGTGATCGGTGGCCAGGTAACGGGTCGCCAGCAGGTACAGCCCGTTGTAGGCGAACAGCGTGTCGCGCTCGGGCTCGATCATCTGCCCGGCTTCCTCCAGTTCATCCTTGGAATACGCCTTGAGGATGTCGATCGAGTAGACGTTGCGGTCGGCCAGGCTTTCCTGCAGCCCCACGTACGAGCCGTACTTCAGCGTGGCATCGTAGAAGCGGTTCTTGCTGGCGCGCTTGTACAGCCGCCGCAGGTAGAGGCGGGCGGCGAAGTGCTCCCAGTCCGGCGCGGTCAGGTCGATGCGTGATTCGGCCTCGCGGATCAGCAGGTCCACCATCTCATCGGCGCTGAGCTGCTGCCGCCGGGCGATCTGCCCGAGCACGCTGCGCAGATAGTCGGCCACGTCCAGTTGCGGGAACTCGGCATGCACGCTGTGCACCGTGCGTTCCAGCCGCGCCTGGTCGAAGGGCATGCGTCGGTTGCCGCCCTCCTTGGTGATCCACAGTGTTTCACCGCCGGTGGCGGCATCCACGGCGGTGTCGGTGGGTGGGGTGGCGGTCGAGGCGACGGTGTCGTCGGTGTTCATGCGTTCTCCATGCATGGCGCAGTGCCCAGCAGGCGACGCGGCAGAGCCGTGCGGCAGCCGGACAGAAGGCGTGATTGGTGGGCAGGCCCTGCGTGTGCAGGAATACGTCGCCGCAGGCTCATATCGGTGGCAACGGGCCTTGCTTCCAGGCGCCGGTCAGGGGATACGACGGGGCGTTCTACTGCGACGCGGCGTCGTGACGGTGCACCGGGCCTGGCGGAAGCGGGGAGCCGATGGACACAACATAGTGGGGTCGTGGTGGATCGTCAACCGTAGATGTAGTGCTTTTTTGTCGCAGGGGGCGGCGGGCCCGGCGACATGAACACCCCGTACAGCCTGCACTATCAAACGCAAATGCGAGCCGTTATCATTTGATGGATCACAGGGCGGTGATGCATTCGCAACCGGATGGCAGAACCGCGCGCGCCCCGGCGCACCGCGTGGTTCAACTTCTTATTGGCTGTGGTGTTCAATGTCTGCACGTCCTGTCGTATCCGGTTTGCCCGCCCTCGTTTCCGCCGCGCTGCTCGGCACCATGGCAATGATGGCGTTCGTGTCCGTGATCGGCCCGGTGGTGCGGGTGTTGGGCCTGGCCGAATGGCACGCCGGGCTGTCGGTCACCGCGGCCGGCGTGTTGTGGATGCTCGCGGCCCGCCGTTGGGGGGCGCTCAGCGATCGCATCGGCCGCAAGCGCGTGCTGCTGATCGCACTGGCCGCTTACGCAGTGATCTATCTGGGGCTGGCGGTCTTCGTGGATGTGGCGCTGACTTCACCGCCGGCCATCTGGGTTTCGGTGCTGGTGCTGGTCGGCACGCGTGCTCTGGTCGGCCTGTTCTACGCCGCCGTGCCACCGACCGCCGCAGCCATCGTTGCCGACCAGGCTGCGCCGGGGCAGCGCGGCAGCGTGATGGCCAAGCTCGGCACCGCCAATGCGCTGGGCATGGTGCTGGGTCCTGCCGCCGCCGGCTGGATCGCCTATAAGAACCTCTCCCTCACGCTGTATGTGGCCGCGCTGTTGCCGCTGCTGTCGTTGTTGATGATCTGGTGGCGCCTGCCGAACACCCCGCCGGTCGCCCCGACGCACAACGGCCCCAAGCCAACGCTGGGGCTGGGCGATGCACGCCTGCGGCTGCCGTTGCTGGCCGTGTTCGCCGCGATGATCTCGGTGACCATCGCCCAGGTCACGGTCGGCTTCTTCGCCATCGACCGCCTTCAATTGTCGCCGGCAGATGGCGCACGCATGGCCGGGCTGGCGCTGACCGCGGTCGGCGTCGGGCTGATCTTCGCCCAGGGCCTGGTGATGAAGCTCAAGGACATCCGCCCCACGCGCTGGATCGTGGTCGGCGCGCTGATCTCCGGTCTCGGCTTTGCGTCGGTCGCGCTGGTCAGCGTGCCGTGGCAGCTGCTGGCCAGCTACGCGGTCGCGGCGTTCGGGATGGGCTTCGTGTTCCCCAACTTCCAGGCGCTGGCCGCCGATTCGGTGGAGGCGCACGAGCAGGGCGCCGCCGCCGGCACCGTGGCCTCGGTGCAGGGCATGGGCATGGTGGTCGGGCCGATGATCGGCACACTGCTGTACCGGTGGTCGCCCAGCGCGCCGTATCTGCTGGTCGGCGCGGTGCTGCTGGTCCTGGCGGTCTCTGCCGCGATCCACCGCCAGCGGGGTGCCGCATGAACGAGATGCTGATCAACCAGGCAGCCGATGAGCTGACCCACGCGCCCACCATCGACATGGCCGACGCCCCGTACTTCCTGTTGCGCAGCCCGCAGCAGGCACTCGAAGCGCAGGGCATGCGTGCGCGTTTGCCATCGGGGCCCACCGCCACGTTGGCCGAACGTGTAGAGGCTTTCTTCGCCGCACCGCGCTCCGGCCCGCGGCTGCTGGTCGGCGCGGTGCCGTTCGATCCCGAGCAGGCCGATGCGCTGTACCAGCCGGATCACGTGTCCGGCCAACCCGCGGTGGTCCGCGTTGAAACCCCCACACTGGTCGGTGACGTGCTGGCTGAACCGCCTGCGCAGGCCTATGCAGGCGCGGTCGCCACCGCCGTCACGGAACTGCAGCGCGCCGATAGTGCGCTGGAAAAGGTCGTGCTGGCCCGCAGCCTGCGGGTCACCACCGCGCAGCCACTGCACCCGCGGGTGCTGGCCGCGCGGCTGGGCAGGGATCCGAGCGTAGCCACTTACGTGGTGCCGGTGCCTTCAGAAGGCGGCCCCGGTCCTGCCTGGCTGGTCGGCGCCACTCCCGAGCTGCTGGTCTCCAAACGTGGCGAGCGCGTGCTGTCGCATCCGCTGGCGGGCTCGGCACGTCGTTCGGCCGATCCTGCCGAAGATGCCCGCGCCGCCGAGGCGCTGCTGGCCTCGGCCAAGGACCATGAAGAGCACCGCCACGTGGTCGAGGCCATCGTTGAAGCGCTGACGCCGCTGTGCCATCGCGTCGAGGCGCAGCCCCAGCCTACGCTGCATGCCACCGCCACCATGTGGCACCTGGGCACGCGCATCCACGGCACCCTCAAGGACGCATCGGTCTCCTCGGCCGCGCTGGTGGCACTGCTGCATCCCACGCCGGCGGTGTGCGGGACACCACGCCACCCCGCACTGGCGCTGATCCGCCAGGCTGAACCGGTCGCGCGCGGTTTCTATGCCGGCGCAGTCGGCTGGACCGATGCCCAGGGCGATGGCGACTGGTACGTGGCGATCCGCTGCGCGCGCGTGCAGGGCACGCAGGTGCGCCTGTATGCCGGTGCCGGCATCGTCGCGGGCTCGCAACCCGATCTCGAAGTGGCCGAAACGGCTGCCAAGTTCATGGCCCTGCTGACCGCGCTCGGCGTCCATGACGTTCGTCCATTCTGATGTGCGGGAGTTGTCCATGAACGCATCCTTCTCTTCCTCCCGGGTGCCGCTGCGCCAGGTCTGGCCGCCAGCCCTCGTCGCGCGCTATCGTGCCGCCGGCCATTGGCGTGGCGAGACCTTCCCGGGCTTCCTGCGCGAGCGTGCCGAACGCTTTGCCGGGGATATCGCGGTGGTCGGGGGGATACCCGCCTGACATATGCCCAGCTGTGGCAGGAAGCCGGCCGCATCGGCGCCGGTCTGCTCGCGCAGGGCCTGGCCCCGGGCGACCGGGTCGTGGTCCAGCTCGGCAACGTGCCCGAGTTCATCACCGTGGTGTGCGGGTTGTTCCGCGCCGGGCTGATTCCGGTCTACGCATTGCCTGCGCACCGCATCACCGAGGTCGCGCATTTCGCCCGCAAGGCCGAGGCCACTGCCTATATCGCTGCAGCGAGCTACGACGGTTTCGACTACCGCACGCTGGCGCGCGATCTCCAGGCGCAGGTGCCGGCAGTGCAGCACGTGATCATCGTGGGTGAGGGCGGCGGGTTCACCGCGCTGGAGGCTCTGGCAGGCGATCTTGAGCAGCTGCCACCGGACCCGGATCCGCAGTCCGTGGCGTTCCTGCAGATCTCCGGCGGCAGCACCGGCCTGTCCAAGTTGATCCCGCGCACGCATGACGACTACCTGTATTCCTTCCGCGCCAGCAACGCGATCTGCGGCATCACCCAGGACAGCGTCTATCTGGTCGCGCTGCCTGCCGCGCACAATTTCCCGATGAGCTCGCCCGGCTTCTTCGGCACGCTGTATGCCGGTGGCCGGGTGGTGCTCAGCCCGGGTGCCGGCCCGGAAACTGCGTTCGCCCTGATCGCACGCGAACGGGTCACCTGCGTCGGCCTGGTGCCGCCACTGGCCCTGCTGTGGGCGCAGGCGGCCGCGACGACCACACAGGATCTGTCCAGCCTGCAGGTAGTGCAGGTCGGTGGCGCCAAGCTGGTGCCGGAAGCGGCACGCCGCGTGATCGCCGGGCTGGGCTGCACGCTGCAGCAGGTGTTCGGCATGGCCGAGGGGCTGGTCAACTACACCCGCCTGCACGACAGCGAAGAGATCATCGTCTCCACGCAGGGCCGCCCGATCAGCGAAGACGACGAGGTGCTGGTCGTCGACGACCACGGGCATCCCGTCGCAGAAGGTGAGACCGGGCATCTGCTCACCCGTGGCCCGTACACCATCCGCTGCTACCACAATGACCCGGCCGCCAATGCGCGCGCCTTCACCGAGGACGGTTTCTACCGTACCGGCGACATGGTGCAGCGCCTGCCCGGCGGTTATCTGGTCGTGCAGGGCAGGGCCAGCGATCACATCAACCGGGCCGGCGAGAAGATTTCCGCCGAAGAAATCGAAGACCATCTGCTGGCGCACCCCAGCGTGTTCGATGCGGCCGTGGTCTCGATTCCCGACGCCTACCTGGGCGAGCGCAGCTGCGCCTTCATCATTGCCCAGGGTGAACCGACCAAGGCCGCCAGCCTCAAGGCCTGGGTGCGCAGCCGCGGCCTGGCCGCGTTCAAGGTGCCGGACCAGATCGTGTTCGTCGATGCCTTCGGCACCACGGCGGTCGGCAAGATCAGCCGCCGCGAGCTGCGTGCCCAGCTGCGCGAACGTTTCATGCAACAGACAGGAGAAACGCGCTGATGGCGCTGCCGACGATCCAACCCTACCCCCTGCCGACCCAGGCCGAGCTGCCCACCCCGCGCGGCGCCTGGCAGCCGCAGAGCGAGCGCCTGGCGCTGCTGGTACATGACATGCAGCGGTACTTCCTGGCCGCGTTCGCGCCGGATGCCGCACCGCTGGCGCCGGCCGTGGCCAACATCGCGCGCCTGCTCGCGCACTGCCGTGCGCGTGGCATCCCGGTGTTCTATACCGCCCAGCGCGGCCACCAGGACCGCCGCGATCGCGGCCTGCAGGCGGATCTGTGGGGCCCGGGCATGTCCGCAACCGACGAGCATGAAGCCATCATCGAAGCCGTGGCACCGCTGCCGGGCGACCATGTGCTGGTCAAGCACCGCTACAGCGCCTTCCAGCGCAGCAACCTGGAAACGATGATGCGCGCCCGTGGCCGCGACCAGTTGCTGGTCACCGGTGTCTATGCGCACATCGGCTGCACCGCCACCGTGGCCGAAGGCTTCCAGCGCGACATCGAGAGCTTCATCGCTGCCGATGCCGTCGCCGATTTCTCGCGCGCCGACCACGACCTGGCCCTGCATTGGATCGCCCGTACCTGCGGCATCCCGATGACCACCGATCACCTGCTGGAGACGCTCGCATGACCGCACTCACCCTGGAGCGCATGCGCGCCGATGTCGCCGAGATGATCGGCGAAGCGCCCGAGGACATCGGCAACGATGAGAACCTGATGGACCTGGGGCTCGATTCGATGCGGGTACTGGGGCTGGTACTGGCCTGGGGCAACACCGGTATCCCGCTGGAGTTCAGCCACCTGGCCGAGCACGCCACGCTGGGCGGCTGGTGGACGGTGGTGCAGCGCCTGCAGGCCCAGGCCGCGGCTGGCGCATGAACGCAGTCGCGGTGCCGGGTCCGGACGCGCGCCTCGTTCGCGGGCTGAGCGAGGCCCAGGCCGGGTTGTGGTACGCCCAGCGCCTGGCGCCGGACAATCCCGCCTTCAATACCGCCCATGCGGTGTGGATCGAGGGCGGACTGGACGTGGCTGCATTCGTGCGCGCTGCGGATCAGGCCGCGCATGAATCCGACGCGCTGGCATTGCGTATCGTCGAAAACGCACAGGGCCTGCCCGAACAGTGGGTGGACCGGCAGCACACGCCCGCGCTGCAGGTGGTGGATCTGTCCGGCCACCCGGACCCGGCCGCCGCCGCCCGCGAGGCGATGCAGCGCGACCGGCTCAGCCCGGTCGATCCCGCCCGCCACCGGCTCAGCCAGCAGCGCCTGTTCCTGCTCGGCAAGGGCCGCAGCGTCTGGTACCTGCGCGTGCATCACCTGGCGACCGATGGCTACGGCATGGGCCTGCTCACCGAGCGGGTCTGCGCGCTGTACGCAGGCAACGCCGCACAGGGCGCGCTGGCGCCGCTGGCGCCGGTGCTCGATGAAGACGCGCAGTATCGTGACAGCGAGCGCCGCACGCGCGACGCCGCGTACTGGCGTGAGCTCATGGCCGATGCACCGGCGGCCGCGGGTCTGCAGGCTGGCCTCGGGGCCGCGGCGGCGGATGCACTGCGCCACGTGGAGCCCATCGGTCCGACACTGCGGGCGCGCCTGCACACCGCAGCCGCCGCCATCGGCCAGCCCTGGCCGGATCTGCTCACCGCGCTTGGCGCCGAGTACTGCCGCCGCATCAGTGGCGAAACCGAGGCGGTGATCGGCGTCCCGTTCATGGGCCGCCTGGGCAGCGTCTCGGCCCGCGTCCCGGCGATGGTGATGAATGTACTGCCCCTGCGGCTCAAGGCCGGCGAGGGCAGCGTGGACACCTTCGTACGCGACGTCGCCCTGCGGCTGATGCGCGGCCGTCGGCATGGACGTTACCGCGGTGAACAACTGCGTCGCGATCTCGGCTTGATCGGTGGCCAGCGTCGCCTGCATGGCCCGCTGGTCAATGTGCAGCCATTCTATCGGCCGCTGCAGCTGGACGGCGTGCACGCGACGCTGGAGATTCTGTCCACCGGCCCGGTTGACGACGTGACGCTGGGCTTTCGGGGGGACGGCGCCGCCGTGCTCGATCTGGAGATCGAGGCCAACCCGGCGCTGTATACGCCCGCGCAGGTGCGGGCCCACGCCGCACGCCTGCTGCATTTCGTGTCGGCCGCACTGGACGTGCAGGCTGCCGGTGGCCCCATCGCCTCGGTGCCGTTGTGTACGCCGGAGGAGGCCCAGCGCTATCTCTACGAGGTCAACGCCACCGCACATCCGGTGCCCGAGGTCAGCCTCGCCGCGCTGATCACCGCTCGCATGGCGCGCACGCCCGACGCCGTGGCCGTGGTCTACGGCGCGCAGCAGCTGACGTTCGCCGAGCTGGAGCAACGCAGCCGGGCGCTGGCGCTGCACCTGCAGGCACAGGGCACCGGCCGCGAGGCGAGGGTGGTCGTGGCACTGCCGCGCTCGCTTGAACTGGTCATCGCGCTGGTCGCCGTGCTGCGCGCGGGCGGCGCTTACCTGCCGGTGGACCTGGCCCACCCCGATGAGCGCCTGGCGCGGATCCTGCGCTCGGCCGGGCCGGTCTGCGTACTGGCGCTGGAGCAGGACCGCCACCGGTTCCCCGGAATGACCGTGCTCCCGCCGACGCAGTGGCCGCACGCCAGTGACGGCCCGCTCGGCACCGTGCCGCAGCCGGACGATGCCGCCTACGTCATCTACACCTCCGGCTCCACGGGTGAGCCCAAGGGCGTACTGATCGAGCACCGCGCCATCGTCAATCGCCTGGAATGGATGCGCACGCATTACGGTGTCCAGCCGGACGATCGTATCCTGCAGAAAACCCCGGCCACCTTCGATGTCTCGGTCTGGGAGTTCTTCCTGCCCTTGATCAGCGGCGCCACCCTGGTGGTCGCACCGCCCGAGGCGCACCGCGATCCGCTCGCCCTGGCCGCGTTGATCCGCGAGCACTCGATCACCACGCTGCATTTCGTGCCGTCAATGCTGGCCGCGTTCCTGGCTGCGCCAGCGGCCCGTGGGCTGCAACTGCGCCGGGTCTTCACCAGTGGCGAAGCGCTGGATGCCGCCTTGCGCGACCGCTTCCATGCCACGGTCCAGGCCGAACTGCACAATCTGTATGGGCCGACCGAAGCCGCCGTGGATGTGAGCTGGTGGCCGGCCAACCGCAGCGACGCCTCCCAGCCCGTGCCGATCGGTTTCCCGGTCTGGAATACGCAGCTGTACGTACTTGATGCGCGGATGCAGCCGCTGCCACCCGGTGTCGCAGGGGATCTGTACCTGGGCGGGGTGCAGCTGGCGCGCGGCTACCTCGGCCGCGACGACCTCACCGCCGAGCGCTTCCTGGCCGATCCCTTCCTACCCGGCAACCGGCTGTATCGCACCGGCGATGTGGCACGCTGGCGTGAGGATGGGGCGGTGGAATACCTCGGTCGCAACGATCATCAGATCAAGCTGCGCGGCCTGCGCATCGAACTTGGCGAGATCGACGCCGCCCTGCGCACGGCACCCGGCGTCAGCCGGGCCGACGTCCTGCTGCGCGAAGATCGCCCCGGCGAGCCGCGGCTGGTGGCCTACCTCAATGCGGGCAGCCCGCAGGCGGATGAGCTGCGCGCCCACCTGGCCACCCGCCTGCCGGATTACATGGTGCCCAGCGCATTCGTTGCACTGGAGCACTGGCCGGTCACCGCCAATGGCAAGCTGGATCGTGCCGCGCTGCCGGCGCCGGCGCAGCGCGTGTTCGACGGTGTGGCGCCGCGCACCGGCACCGAACAGGCGCTGGCGCAGCTGTTCGCCGAGACCCTGGGGCTGCGCAGCACGGTTGGTGCCGACGCCGACTTTTTCGCCCTGGGCGGTGACTCGCTCAGCGCCGTGCACCTGCTGCTGGCGATCCAGCAGCGCTGGCACTGTGATCTCGGCCTCGGCGCGGTGTTCGCCGCCCCCACGGTTGCGGCGCTGGCCGCCCGTATCGACGCACCGCCAGCGGCTACCGATCACGGGCTGGCGCCGATGATCCAGCTGGCCGCGGGTGACCCGGCGCTGGCGCCGCTGTTCGTGATCCACCCGGCCGGTGGTATCGCCTGGAATTATCGTGACCTGGCCCGGGCGCTCGCCCCGGCCCGCGAGGTGCAGGGCCTGCAGTCGCCCGTGCTTGATCCTGCCCAGCCACTGCCGGCCAGCATCGAGGCACTGGCGGCCAGCTATGCCGAGCGCATCCTCGCGCTGGGCCGGCCCGGCCCGGTGCATCTGCTTGGCTGGTCGGTCGGCGGCATCCTTGCCCAGGCGATGGCGGTGCACCTGCGCGCGCTCGGCCACGAGGTCGGGGTACTGGCGCTGCTGGATGCCTATCCCAGCGAGTGCTGGCGTGCCGAACCCGAGCCGGACCCGATCGCCGCGCTACGCGCCCTGCTGGCCATCGCCGGCCATGACCCAGAGGCGCATCCCGAGCTGGACAGCCGGGAGCGGATCCTGGCGTTCCTGCGCCGGGGCGACAGCGCGCTGGGCAACCTCCCCGATGGGGTGCTCGATGGCGTGGTGCGTGCGGTCACCGGCACCAACCGGCTGATCCGCGCCCATCACCACACACGTTACGACGGTCCGCTGCTGCACGTCCGTGCCGGCCGCGACCATCTCGACCGCCCGCAGCTGCAATCGGCCCTGTGGCAGGCGCATGCCGCCAGCGTCGAAGCGATTGAACTTCCTTTCCTGCACGCTGAACTCACCGGCCGCGATGCCGTGGCGCAGATCGCGCCATGGCTCGATGCGCAGCTTCAGCGCTCTGAAACCATCAGGACACCCGCATGAAACTCACCGGATTCGACGGCACCATCGCCCTGGTCACTGGCGCGGGCGGCGGCATTGGCGCGGCACTGGCCGAGCACCTTCACGACAGCGGCTGCACCGTGATCGCGACGGATCTTGAGGCCCCCGTGTTCGCCGCGCGGGCAGGGCAGCGGCGCATCCATGCCTGCGCGCTGGACGTGAGCGATCCGGTTGCGGTAGAGGCGCTGGTTACCTGGATTGAAGCCAGGATCGGTGCGATCGGCTTTGCCATCAACGTGGCCGGTGTCCTGCAGACCGGCACGGTGGTGGAGACGGATGACGCGCAATGGCGCCGCGTCTTCGCGGTCAATGCCGACGGCGTGTTCCACGTCTCGCGTGCCGTCGCACGGGTGATGTCGCCGCGGCGGAAAGGCGCCATCGTCACGGTCAGCTCCAATGCCGCGGGCGTACCCCGGCACGGCATGGCCGCCTATGCCGCATCCAAAGCGGCCGCGACCATGTTTACCCGTTGCCTCGGCCTGGAACTGGCACCGCTCGGCATCCGCTGCAACATCGTGGCGCCCGGCTCAACCCTGACCCCGATGCAGACCGGGATGTGGGCCGGACCCGAGGGCGAGCAGCGCGTGATTGAAGGGAGTTTGGAGACATACAAGGTAGGCATTCCCCTGCAGAAAATCGCCTGCCCGGATGACATCGTGTACGGGGTCATGTTTCTTCTCTCCGACCAAGCCGGTCATATCGCGATGAGCGATCTCTACGTCGACGGTGGCGCAACGCTGCGCGGTTGAACGGCGGCCAGAACGGAACTACGCCGCAGATTCACGTTTATGCAAGTTGATTCATAGTTTGGGGTGCAGCGCTTCGCCTAAGGTTCACCCGAAACAATCACAACGGCCTGCCGCGTTCCTGCCGGCAGGCCGTTGAGCGAGAGTTTCAGAACGCATTCGTCATCGCCCAGTGTGGCGAGGCCATGCGCCGTGCGCGTGTAACTTCAATTCACGGGCTCTTGCATGAAAAACATACTGATTGCGGACGATCATCCAGTGGTCCGCGTGGGCCTCCAGTGCCTGCTTGCCCGGCACCCCGGGGTACGGGTCATCGGCGAAGCAGCGGATCCCGAGCAACTCGAAGCCCTGCTGGCAGAAAAGACGTGCGACCTGGTCATCACCGACCTGTCCATGCCGTGGGGCGGTCGCCCCGATGGCGTGCGCATGCTGGAAAGCATCCGCCGTGATCACGGCCATGTGCGATTGATCGTCGTCACCTCCTTCACCAACCTGCAGGTGCTTCGAGCGGTGGTGCGGCTGGGCGTGGAGGGCATCCTGGAGAAAACCGGCGGCCTGTCCGACCTGCTGGCCGCAGTGGACTGCGTTCTCGGCGGCCGTACCTATTTCTCCGGTGATCTTGCCCAGCGCTTGCGCTCCGGCCGCAACCGCACCGGACTCAGCTCGCGCGAGAGCGAAGTCATCCGGCTGCTCGCGCACGGCCTGAGTGTCAAGGAAATCGCCGATGTGCACCGGCGAACGATCAGCACCATCAGCCGCCAGAAAGGCGCGGCGATGCGTCGGCTGGGCCTGCGCTCGGACTATGAGCTGCTCGACTACGCAAAATCCATTGGATTGTCTCCCGGCGGGCACTGAGCGGCCGTTGTTGGAGCAGCTGTGCATCCGGAATGCCGCTGATGAGACGCGGCGTCACCGTCGATCTGCGGGCGATCGGCGCATGCGATTGCACCCATTTTTCCAGCCGATCGTCCAATGCTGCACGCATTTCATTTTTGTCAAGTTGTTGCATGGTGCAACGCAGCTTGCATCTCTATCGTTGCGTCCTGTCCGCAGGCGCCGACATTCGGCTTCTCTTGCCTGCGGTCAGTCTCACTACTCATTACGCAAGGAAAGAACGCAATGACTCTGCTCAGGAAGCTGTCCCTGGCCGCCGCGCTGGCCACCGTCTCGCTGTCGGCCAACGCCGCCGAATCCCACATCAAGGTCTACACCAATGTGGACACCACGCTGGCGCTGATGAAGGCTGACGGCAGCGCCTTGCCGGACCTGATCACCCTTGCCCATATTCCGGGGCAGGGCTTGAACGCCCACACCGAACGTGTGCGTATTTACACCAACGATGAAGACAAGGACATCGCAGTCCGCCTGACCGCGGATCCGTCGCTGGTGCTGCGGAGCGGCGGCGGCACGCCCATCCCGCTGGCAGTCAGCCTCAACAAGAAGCGCCTGACGGTTGCCGCACAGGACTTCCTCGCCTCGGATATCTACGACGGCGCGCTGCCGGGGGCCTCGGTGGTGATGGATCTGCAGATCGGCCAGGCCACCCGTGCGCCGATCACCGTGGCAGGCGAGTACGAGGGCATTGTCAGCATCGCCATGGTGCAGAAGACCGGCACCCCGTAACACCCTGCGCCGGCCCGGCACCCGGGCCGGCCGCTTCAGGTAGTAACCCCCATGAAAGCTCACGCACCCGCCATCACCCGGCTGGCGATCGCGCTTGCCTTGTCATTGGCCACCCCGCTGGCCACGGCACGTGGCGTTCCAGTCGGTTTCGAGGAACTGGCCGAAGGCCAGATCGAACAACTCGACGTACGTCTGTTCGGCCTTTCAGCCGGACTGTCGCCCGTGCGCGTGACCCTGGAGCACGTGCAGCTGGAGGATCCGGCACAGGTGCTGCAGGCGCTGGAGCTTTCCCCCGAGGCGCAGGCGGCGTTGCTGCCCGCGCTGTCGCAGCCGTTGCCGCGCAACAGCCATCTCGCCTGCCGCTATGGCGGGGGCAGTGCGGGCTGTGGCTATCTCGATCCCCCCGAGGACTCCAACACCGTGCGTGCCCTGTATGACGAAGGCGAGGGCGCCGTGCGCCTGTTCGTCGCCCGCCAGTGGATCGCGGCCGAGCCGGCCGCCGAGCGCTTCCATCAGGTCAGCAGCAACGCCGAGAACGCGTTCCTGCACCAGCAGACCCTCAATTTCAGTGGCGGCCGCGGCTACCAGGCACTGACCGCCCAAGGCGCGGGTGCGCTGGGCGTGCTGCAGCGTGGCCACATTGCCGTGGACTGGAACTTCAACAGCCAGCAGTACCGCGGTGGCCGCCGCCACGATGATTTCCAGTTCGACAGCGCCTATTACCGCCATGACCTGGGCCAGCAGCATTATCTGCAGGCCGGGCGCATGGACCGCCGGAACCTGTCCAGCCCGCAGGGCGGCACTTTCAGTTTCAGCATGCTGCCGATGGATCGCTTCGCCGGCCTGCGCGTGGGTACCACCCAGGCCTACGTGGATGCCGATGCCGCCGTGCAGGCGCTGCCACTGACCGTGCTGCTGGCGCGCGATGCACGGGTGGACGCCTTCGATGGCGAGCGCCTGCTGCAGACCTTTTACCTGCCGGCCGGCATCAACCAGCTCGACACCCGCCGGTTCCCGTTCGGCAACTACACCGTCACCCTGCGCGTCTACGAAGATGGCCAGCTGGTGCGCAGCGAGGACGCGCCGTTCGATAAGGGCGGCGACTGGACCGACAGCAGCGTGCAGTGGTTCCTGCAGGGCGGCCGCCGCAACGAGCGCCGCAGCGACCGCTTCGACGGCGAGATGGCCGCCATGGCCGGCCTGCGCGTGCCACTGGGCCGCGCCACGGCGGTCACCGCGGGCGTCGCCGACCTCGGCGGCTTCAGCTATGGCGAACTGCGTGTGGACCTGCGCCATGCCTTCGACACCCAGGATATCCGTGCCACCTTCAGCGGCCTGCTGGGCAGTGATGGCAGCAGCGGCCAGCAGCATCAGGTGTCCTATCGCCGCCACGCCTCGTGGAATCTCTATCAGCAGCGGGTACGCGGCAAGGCCTGTGTGTTCGAGGATGATGCGCGCGACCGCCTGGGCTGCGCCGATTCGCTGAGCGCATCGGTTGCGCTGCCGGTTGCCGGTGGCAGCGCCTACATGGCCTATACCCGCCGCCAGACCTGGAGCCGTGGCTCGCTGCTGCCGGGCGACATCGACGATCCGATGGCCGGGCTCGACCCGCTGCTGCCCCCGTGGCAGCAGCGCTACACGCGCGAGCCGCAGCTCAGCCGCACCTGGCAGGCCAGCTACAGCCGCGTGCAGCGCTGGCAGGAGTTCAGCGTGTCCACCCGGCTCGGCCTGTGGCAGCAGGATACGCGCAGCAGCCTGCGTGTCGGTCGCGACCGCGGCATCTACCTCAACGTCAGCCTGACCCGGCTGCAACGCGGCAACCGGGGTAGTTCGCAACGCCGCTATGGCATCGACTACCGGCAGCCGCAGCACCTGCGGCCGGACATCAACTACAGCGCCGGCCAGACCGTGCGCCAGGAAGTGGATACGCAATACCGTGAGGCCTCGCTGGATGTGCGCGGCAACAACAACGACCGCTACAGCGCCGCGCTCAGTGCCCAGCTGCAGAACAGCCTCGGCCACACCGGCGTCACCCTGGCGCACTACCAGCAGCGCGGCGGCAACGAGATGGCCTACAGCGCCACGCACAGCTCCGGGCTGGCGCTGGGCCGCCGTGGCTTCTACTGGGGCGGCGGCCTGGGCGCCGAGGCCGGCCTGGCCGTACAGGTGGATGACACCGACGACCTGGAACTGACCGGCGTGGCCGCCGAGCTGCAGGTGGGCGGATTGCGCCGGCAGCGCCTGGCGCTGGGCGAGCGCCGCCTGCTGCCGCTGCCGGCTTACCAGACCCACCGTGCCGAAGTGCAGGATGCCAGCGCGCTGACCAGCGATGCCGCCATCCGCGTGACCGGGGTGGGCGGCGCACGGCCGTTGTTCCTCTCTCCCGGCCGGCTGGTGCAGATGCCGGTACCGATCGAGGTGACCTACACCTTCATCGGCAGCGCCCGCGACATCGCCGGCGCGCCACTGCGCGGCGCCCGCATCCTCAATGCGCCGGTGCCCGGTACCGGCGCCAACGGCGGCTTCGTCGCCGATTTCCCGCGCCGCGAACGCACGCTGTACCTGCTGCAGGACGACAACCTGCTGCAGTGCCCGCTGGAGGTTCGCGAGCGCCGCAATGTCGTGATGCTGGTGGGCCAGGTGGAATGCGCGCCATTGAGTGTGGCCCAGCTGCCCGCCGATATCCGCCAGCAGGCACGGGTCACCCGCCTATTGCAGGAGCAGGCGCTGATCGCCGCCGTGCCGCAGACCGCCGCCACCGGAGGTACGCCATGAACCGGCGTGGCGTGTGGGCCGTGATGCTGGTGATGGCGTCGCTGCTGGTAATGCCGAAGGCGTGGGGGCAGCGGCCGCCGGACAAGGATCCGCCAAGGGGAACGATCATCGAGGAAATCTCCATGAGCTGGGATCGATCATCCATTCCTGCGGAGCTGATACTGATCCCGCCCAGAACACTGCTCGCCTACAGCACGGATCCATCGCTGGGTTACGGGGCATTGCACTTTACTTGTCAATCTTCGGTCGACCCTGCGGTAGGGAGGTGCCCGACCACTGACACAGCAGAGGACGGAGCGGAGAAAAGCGCCGTCTCTCTCCGCTTCATTGAGAAAAGAAGCGGAATGACGACGCAGATCAATGTGGTTGGTTGGCTCGAGCGCGCCGAATCTGGTCGTGCATGTCAAAACTACTGGCAGCCACATCGTCGCCCACTGTGGACCAGTTTCGCGGCTCCGTGCGCCACTCCCGCTAGCGGAACCGCCGTAACGTTGCTTCTTGAAGAGGCTGAGCTTCAAAGGCTGGTGGCCGGTCGATGGTCAGCCGAGCTGAGGCTGGCCCTGATGGACTCGTCGAACGGCTCAATTGCGGATTACGAGTTTCGATTCGACTTCACCATCACCGATCGAAACGCTGTCTCGATCTACTTCCCCGCATTTCACAACGTTACTCCGCTGGTACAACTCAACGCTGCCTACGATCCTATCGGGCAGACCGTGGGTGGACGCACGGTGCTGGAGATGTGCCTGTACGACGGCCTCGGTTCGCAGGCGCAGTATCTCGGCGTGACGGTTCGCGATCGTGGCGGGCATCCCCCCGGTCCCAGCGGCTACTCGCTCTGGCACACCGATGGCGGTACCGACGACACGCGGCGCCTGGACTACACCGTCAGCCTCGCCCATAGCGGCGCGACGGTGCGGATGCCCAACGGCGTGGAACAGCAACTGCACGGCATCGACAGCGCCCAGCTGCGCCTGGTGTTGTTGCCGGGCATGAGCCAGCCGGTGTTCTGCGTGCCCACGCCGATCACCTTCGATATTCCCCGCGTCCCCATTTCCACCCAGCAGGCCGGCACTTACTTCGGCGAGCTGCAGGTGGAGCTGCGTGTGCCCACCACCACCCCCTGATCCCACCAGGAAGCCGCATGAAACGACTCGCCGCCTGCCTCATCCCGTTGACGCTGCTGCTGGCGTTGCCAGCCCAGGCCAATCTCACCGTGCACCCGATGCGCGCCTCGGTGGATGGCAAGCGCAGCACCCAGATGCGCATCTATTCACAGTCCACCCAACCGCAGTACATCCAGGCCTCGTTGCGGCGCATCGTGGATCCGGCCAGCGACCGGGAGCACGAGGTGGAGGTCGAGCCGGGCGAGGCGGCCATTGTCATCACGCCCGGGAAATTCGCCCTGGCGGGCGGCGGCAACCGGTTGATCCGGTTGATTCCGCTGCAGCCCGTAGAGGCCGAGACAGCCTACCGCGTCTACTTCGAAGGGGTGCGTGGGCCCGAGGAAACCAGCATCGAGGGCGGTGACGGTGCGCAGGCCAGTATCGGTGTGAATCTGGTCTGGGGTGCGCTGGTCAATGTGCTGCCAGCCGAAGGCACCGTGCAGCCGCGGGTGCAGGGCGATGCGCTGTACAACGACGGCACCCTGCGCCTGGGTATCACCAGCATCGCTGATTGCGAGGGCAGCCGCTGCACAGCCCATGACGTATCACACAGCCTGTATCCCGGCAGTTCCCTTGCGCTGCCCTTCACGGTGGTGCCCGGCCATACCGTGCAGCTGCGGTATCGGCTCACGCGCGATGGCTATCGCGAACACGTGACCACCCTCACGCCCTGATTTTTCCACTCCCGCTACGCAGATTGCCGTGGCGGGTGCGTTGTTGACATCGTTGTTAAGGAGAGTTCGATGAACAAGATCTACCGTCGCCTATGGTCCACCGCACGACAATGCTGGGTGGTGGCCAGTGAACTGAGCGCCGCCAGAGGCAAGTCCAGCCAGCTGGTCGGTGCCGGTGTACTCGCCTTGGCGCTTACCCTGTCATCTTCAGGCGCTTGCGCTGCCGAGGACGATCCGGTCGACGAGCCGGAGGATATTCCAGTGCTGGACGCGTGGGCACTGCAGGCCGCGTTTGGAAGCCGCGCGGCCATCAGCGGTGCAGGTGCTGCGCCGTTCGGGGACGTGCTGGCTGAGCCGGTCATGCGGCAGCTCGCGCTGACCACGGATCACTACTATCGGGACTCCACTGTTGATGGAGATCTGCTGACCGTGCTGGGCTCGCGATCAACGCTGAGCGGTAGCCGCTCTGTGGCCTACGGAAGCGTGATCACCAGCCGGGGGACCAACAACACTGCCATTGGCTACAACGTGCAGATCACCAATGGTGGCTACGCAACGGCGGTTGGTGCAGAGTCGGTAGCGTCTGGTGTCGGCACCACGGTGCTCGGCAACAACGCGAAAGCCTATTCGGAGAACTCGATTGCCGTCGGCAGCGGTGCCAACACGGTCAACAGCAGTGCTGGCGTGTCCCGGATCGCCATCGGTGGCAATGCATATGCAGGCACGGCCGGGTGGTCTGGCGCAGTAGCGCTGGGCGGTAACAGCCGTGCGGAATACGATGCGGTAGCCGTCGGGCACGAGGCCCGCTCAACCGCAGAAGGTGCCTTGGCAATGGGCCGTGGTGCCCAGGCCACCGCCGCCAATGCGCTGGCGATGGGCAAGGGGGCCAAAGCGCAGACAGCCTCGTCGCTTGCCGTCGGTCGCGATGCCCAGACCGCGGCCACCGGCTCCATTGCCATCGGGCAGGGCGCCCGGATCACCGACGCATTCGCCCAGGATTCGATCGCTATCGGCCGCGGTGCCAACACCCAGCATCTGAGCTCCATTGCCTTGGGCAGCGGCTCGGTCACCACCGGCAACTGGCAGGTCGCCGTTGGCAGCAGCAGCCGGAAGCGTCGTATCGTCGGTGTCGAAGACGCCTACCTTGCTCGCAGTAGTGATCACGCCGTTACCGGTGGCCAGTTGTATGTCACCAACGAGAACGTCACCCGGGCACAAAGGACGGCAGATGAGGCCGCAGCGGGCGCACGTCTGGTGACCCAGAGCTCGCCCAGCAGTGCCATCCGCATGGGCGCGGAGAACACCGGTACGGTGATCGACGTGGCCAACGCCGGAGGGACGAAGCGCCGCATCCAGAACATCGCCAATGGCGTGTTGAGCGCCGGCAGCACGGATGCGGTGACAGGCCAGCAGCTGCATGCCACCAACCAGACCGTGAGCACCGCCACCAGCACCGCCAATGCCGCAAAAGCATCGGCGGATGCTGCCGTGGCTCGCATAAGTGCAGCAGCTGTCGCCCTGGGTCAAGCGGCGGTGGCCGAAGGCAGCGGAAGCACGGCCAGTGCCGCACTGGGCTCTGCGGCCAAGGCGTACAACGGCAGCGGCGTAGCAATGGGTGCCGACGCACGTGCCGGTGTGAATGACAAGGGCGAGAAAAGCACCGCGGCCACTGGCGCAGTCGCCATTGGCGCACTCAGCCGCAGTGGGAATGGGGCGGTCGCCACCGGCTTGCGTGCGAGCGCCATCGGCGACCGCGCAGTGGCGCTGGGCAACGATGCGAGCGCGGCGGCCACTCACGCAACCGCGACGGGCTACAAGGCGACCGCCAGCGCCGGCCAGGCAACCGCCATCGGCCGAGAAGCATCGGCATCGGGCACGTTCTCCACCGCGCTGGGCAATCTGGCCAGCGCCCGCGCGGAAAGCGCCGTGGCCCTGGGTGACCGCGCCGTAGCGGCCCACACCGGCAGCGTGGCGCTGGGCAATGGCTCCCAGACCACCGCAGGGAACCAGATCTCGGTGGGCAACGGCACGTTGAAGCGGAAAATCGTCAACGTGGCCGATGGCGCGCTCAACACGAGCAGCGCCGAGGCCGTGACCGGCAAGCAGCTCAATGCGACCAATGTCGAGGTGGCCTCGGTCCGAACCACCGCCGCCAGCGCACAGACGACAGCAGGCGCAGCAAAGACCGCCGCCGACGATGCGTTGGCCAAGGCCAATGCTCTGAGCGGGCTGGTCGGTCAGACCTCAACGACCGGCAACGTACGCCTGGGCGGCGAAAACACCGGTACGGTGCTGGACGTGCGCAACAAGTCCAACGCCAGTCGCAAGGTGACCGGCGTGGCTGACGCAACGCTCAGCACCAGCAGCACCGAGGCGGTGAGCGGCAAGCAGCTCAATGCGACGAACGTGGAAGTGGCGTCGGTCCGCAACACGGCCACCAGCGCGCAGACGACGGCCAACACTGCCAAGACGACCGCCGATAATGCGCTGGCCAAAGCGGATGTGCTCGGTGGATTGGTCGGCCAGGTATCGGCCACGGGCAACGTGCGCCTGGGTGGTGAAAACACCGGTACGGTGCTGGACGTGCGCAACAAGTCCAATGCCAGCCGCAAGCTGACGGGCGTGGCTGACGCAACGCTCAGCACCAGCAGCACCGAGGCGGTGAGCGGCAAGCAGCTCAATGCGACGAATGTGGAAGTGGCTTCTGTTCGCACTACAGCCACCAGCGCGCAGACGACGGCCAACGCTGCCAAGACGACCGCCGATAATGCACTGGCCAAAGCGGATGTGCTCGGTGGATTGGTCGGCCAGGTATCGGCCACGGGTAACGTACGCCTGGGCGGCGAAAACACCGGTACGGTGCTGGACGTGCGCAACAAGTCCAACGCCAGTCGCAAGGTGACAGGCGTGGCTGACGCAACGCTCAGCACCAGCAGCACCGAAGCGGTGACGGGCAGGCAGCTGTTTGGCGTCGATCAGAAGGTCACTGCAAATCAGTCTCTGCTGGCCAGCCACGCCACCGAGCTGACCGGACACGAGGCCCGTATCGCCGGCAACCGGCGGGATCTGGATGACCTGCGTACTGAGTTTGACAACTTCGACCCCGATCTGGAAGGCGTGGTCCGTTACGCAGCCGACGGTTCGATCGATATGGACGGCGGCAAGGTGCGAGGCGTGGCGGCGGGCGATATCAGTTCGGCGGGGAGCACCGATGCTGTGAACGGTGGGCAGTTGTTCGCTACAAATCAGAGGCTTGAGGGGATTGAGCAAGATAAAGCTTTCATTGCCATCTATTGGGATGAGGAGAGCGCAAGCGCAAGGGCCGGTTGGCTGGGCGTCGCGATCGGTAGTAACGCCCATGCTGACGGGAGTGGAGCGACCGCAGTAGGTGCCTATTCCCAGGCAAGAGCTACGAACGCGGTGGCCATCGGTCGAGGGGCTCGCGTTCTGGCCGATGCGGACTATGGTTTTGCACTTGGTAGCGGGTCTGAAGTCGCGGCGCTGCATGGCGTTGCAGTGGGCTCGGCTGCACAAGTGGTAGCCGATGCAGAAGGGGCCGTTGCTATTGGCGCCACCTCGATTGCGCGAGAAAGCTACACATTCTCTGTGGGTAACGATTCGCTCAAGCGCAGGATCGTTAACGTCGGCCGCGGCATCAAAAAGGATGATGCCGTCAACGTTTCACAGGTCGGCGAAGTACTTTCTGCGCTAGGCGGCGGCGCAGCTATGGATGGTGCCGGGACGATTATTGCCCCAAGCTACAACGTACAGGGCGAAACGTTCAACACAGTCGGCGACGCGCTTACCAGCTTGGATGGCGCAGTAGTCACCGCAGCTACCCGCGTCGATCGGGTCGAGAGCCAGCTACGCTCGGTTTTCCAGGAAAGCCCCGCCACCCGCAGCGATGGCCTCAACCAGCTCAACCTCGCCGGGGCCAACGGCATGGTCCTCGGCAACGTGGCCAACGGCCTGATTGCCCCGGGCAGCCGCGATGCGGTCAACGGTGGTCAGCTCTACGCTGCTGAGCAGAAGATCGAGCGCAATCGAAGTGACTTGGAAGAGTTGCGTAACAAGCCACGCACACAGGCTTTAGTTGCGCCTGTGGGGGCAGAGATTAGTCGGGACATCGATTTTGGTGGCGCGAGATTAGTCGGAGTTGCGGATGGACGAATCGCAGATAAGAGTACCGATGCAGTCAACGGATCTCAGCTGCATTCGACAAATTCTCGCCTTCTGGACATCGAGGCGGAACGCCGCTATCTAGCCGTATGGGCTGATGGAGAAAGTGAGGCTGCGCGTGTGGGAAAAATGGGTGTGGCTATTGGAGACGGGTCATTCACATCTTCCGCTTCTGAAGGAGGGACAGCGATCGGAAGTTACACGTCAGCTCAAGCAGATGACTCTGTTGCGCTCGGACGTGGCGCTAATGTCGGTACGTCAGGAACGAGGGGGCTTGCGGCACTAGTTGGGTCGAATGTCTATGCCACCGACGGTATTGCATTGGGCGCATATTCTCGCGTCGAGGCTGGAGCTACCGGGAGCTTGGCACTGGGCTATAGCTCGATTGCCAGGGAAGAAGGCGTCGTTTCATTCGGCCACAGCAATCTTCAGCGGCGTCTGGCGAACATCGCTGGTGGACGCGACCCCAATGATGCCACCACCGTCTCCCAACTCAACAGGGCAGTATCGCTATTGGGGGCAGGGGCAGGTGTCGATGCCAACGGCAACATCGTCGGCCCCACCTTCAACGTGCAGGGCGGCTCGCAGCACACCCTGGGTGATGCCCTCAATGCGCTCGACGGTGCGGTGATCACCGCTGGCTCCAGGGTCGATCGGGTCGAGAGCCAGCTACGCTCGGTTTTCCAGGAAAGCCTCGCCACCCGCAGCGATGGCCTCAGCCAGCTCAACCTCGCCGGCGCCAACGGCATGGTGCTGGGCAACGTGGCGAACGGCCTGATTGCCCCGGGCAGCCGCGATGCGGTCAACGGTGGTCAGCTGCATGCCATGGAACAGCGTCTGGACGGTCGCATCGATGGGCTGGAGCAGCGCGTTGATGCCACGCCGGAGGGTCGGGCGCTGGCATCTGCCAGTGCACCCACCGCGCCGGTCGCGCCGGAGGCCGAGGGCCCTGCCGGCGCATCGGGTGAACCGGCGGCGGCTTCCGCAGGCCGTGCCGGTGGCGGCATCGCCAGTGCTGATGGCGGTGGCTCGCCTGCGCCGGCCGACGCGCCGGCGCCGACTCCGCAGGTGAACACCGCCGATCTGGAGAAGATGCTGGCCCGCGCCAACGAGTACACCGATGGTGCGATCAGCAATTTTGAACGCCGCCTTGACAAGATGGACAAGCGCTTCAACCGCATGGCGGCGATGAGCAGTGCGCAGAGCGCGATGGCGATGAACACGGCGGGCCTGGCGACGTACAACCGCCTGGGCGCTGGCGTGGGCTACAGCGATGGCGAGTCGGCACTGGCCGTCGGCTATCAGCGGGTGCTCAACGAGCGTGGCTCGGCCACCTTCAGCCTCAACGGGGCGTTCACCAACAGCGGTGAGCAGAGCGTGGGCCTGGGTGTAGGCATCGGCTGGTAATCCTCCCGGCCCATTGCAGGGAAACACCGGCGCTCCCCGGTCCGTCATTGCGGACCGGGGAGTTTCTTTTTGTGTCGTGCCGTGCGGGCCCGGGCGGGCAGGTGCCACGCCGCCGTGGGCTCAGGCGCCTGGGTCCATCTGCGCCAGCAGGCGGTCCATCTCGTCCAGGTCCGCGGCGCCCGGGTCGCCGTTGATGGCATGGTGCTTCAGGCAGCCGTCGATCTGGTCCAACGTGACCAGCGTGGCCGCATCGCCGACCATCGAGGCCGCCCCGCGGATGCGGTGGCTCATCGCCAGCGCCCGCCGCCATTCGTGGGCCACGATGGCCTCGCGCAGTGCGGCAATATCCTGGGGGATCTGCGTGCGATACACCGCCAGCACATCCAACGGCGTCGCCGCCGCCGGCCGCAGCGCCCTGGCCGGATTCATGGCCGTGCAGTGCGTGGCCACATCGAACGCAGGCCAGTCGATGGGCTTGCACAACGTCGCTGCGATGCCGGCGGCCCAGTAGCGGGCGGGACGGGTGACGTCGGGTGATGCCGAGATCGAGACCACGCGGGCGCCCAGCCACGCGCGCGCCCGCTCCAGGGCGCGGATCGCCTCGATCGTTTCCAGGCCGGTGGCATCCGGCAGTGCGTCGTCCAGGGTGATCAGGTCGAAGGGCCCGGCCTGCGCCAGCTGCTGCAGTGCCTCATGGCGACTGGCGGCGCAGCGCACCTCGAACCCGCGCTCGCGCAGCCGGTGGCTGATGACGTCGGCGATCAGGGGCTGGTCTTCGATGACCAAGGCGCGCGCGGGCCGGTCGTTGTGGGCGGACAGGTGGCCGGGCAGGGCCGGCGCCGGCTCCGTGCGCAGCTGCGCGGGCAGGATGGCGGTGAAGGTAGACCCCACGCCTGGTTGGCTGCGCACGGTGATCTGCCCGCCCTGCGCCGTGGCGATGCGGCGGCATAGGGACAGCCCCAGCCCGGTCCCGCCGCGCTGCCGGCCGTCGCGGGTGGTGTTGAAGGCGCCGAAGATGTCGTTCAGATCTTCGGCGCTGATGCCTTCGCCGGTATCGCTCACACGCAGCACCATCCGGCCGCGCTCGCCCACGCCCGCCTCGAATCTCAGGCGCACCGACACGGTGCCGGCATCGCAGAACTTCACGGCGTTGGAAATCAGATTGCTGGCGATGTGGCGAAGGGCACGGGTGTCGCAGCTCGCGTGCTCCAGCACCGGCTGGTCGAGATCGAACAGCAGGGCGGTGCCCTTGGCCGCGGCCACCGGCCGGGATGCGCTCAGGCAGCCGGCCAGTACGGTGGCCGCGCCGGGCTGCCACTCCACGGGTGCATGGCTGTGGCGATCCAGGAACATGAATTCCAGCGCATTGGCCAGGGTGTGGTGCAGGGAAGAGGTGGCCGCGCGGGCGGACGCGATCACGGGTGCGGCGGCCGGGGTCGGGACGGTGGATTCAATCAGGTCGATGGCGGAAATGACCGAGGCCACGCCATTGCGCACTTCGTGATTGACCAGGGTCAACATGCGTGCCGTGCTGGCCTGCAGCGCCGCGGTCGCCCGCGCATTGCGGTAGGCCTGGATGATCACGAAGGCCGCACCAAGGATGGACAGCACCAGCACGATGATCGGTGTGCGATAGAAAGAGAGGACGGCATGGAGAGTGGGAGGCGAGCGATACAGGGCATCCATCCACCGGCCGACCAGATCCTGCTGGGTGTCCAGTGGCAACGAGCGGAACGCCTGATGGGCCCGTTCCATCTCGGCGGCACGCGCAGGATGGGAGGCGACCCGGATTCGCACGGAGGGGCCATCGCTGGCCGGATGCACCGCCAGCGTGGTGCTGTTGCCCCGGCGTGCCAGCGGAATCAGGATGGCGTCCATGCCAAGCGCCGCGTCCACGGTGCCGCTGTCCACCGCGGCCACCATGTCTGCCGCGGCAGGCAGAGGAAACACCTCGATCGCGGGGTGGTGAGCGGCCAGATAGCCGTGGTACTCCCCGTTGCCGATCACGGTGACACGCTTGCCCTCCAGGGCGGACAGGGCCCGCACGGGGGAGCTGCTGCGGGTGAGCAGAACCGAATCGCCGGCATAGAAGACCGGTGAAATCACCGTGGCCGTGGGCAACAGTGCCGCGGTGCCCGGCAGCGCGAACGCCAGCCCGTCCACCTCCTGCTGCGCAAGCAGGCCGAGTGCGTCGCTGAAGGTGGTGGCCCCGGCCACCTGGATCTTGATGCCCGAGAGCGCCTCCACCGCCTCCACGTAGGCACGTGCCCCGCCCAGCGAGGAAGGCCCGCCCAGCCCGTACGGGCCGCCCAACTGCGGGCCGGCGGCCAGCACGAAGGGCGGCTGCCGATCCGAATGGGCGGGGAACAGCGTAAGCAGCAGCGCCCCGGCAGCGAGGAGGATGGTCGCCAGCAGGCTGGCCTGCAACGCGACCCGACGTTTACCCGCGATGTTTTTCATGTAAGTACGCTCGCACCCGATCCACGCACAAGAACGGCACCGGCAAGGCGCCGACGGTGCTGTGGAAGCTGGTGCGCGCAGCCACGAATCCAGCCTTGCACGACACCAGGAGGCGCTCAATGTGCGTTTCCGACGATGGGGTGTCGTATCCGGCACGAGGCGCTGGGTCTGCGCAGTGCGTCTCGCAGGCCTCCACGCGCCCTTCACGGCGATTGGCTCGATCGGCATGGCAGTCGAAGGTCATCAACGTGCATCGCGCAGCTGGCGACGATGCGTTCGCTCAGCTGCCTGCATCACCTTGGACACTCGCACCGTCCTCACGATCGTTCCACGCGTTGCTGCGTGTGCGCCACCTAAGCTGGCATTCCCGTCGCGAAGTTTCTTTTCCCATGACCACAGCACTACATGATCTGGACGCCCTTGAACCCATCGATATCGATGCGCTCAAGGCACAGGGTGTGCCGCCGGTCGCCCAGTACCTGGTGGACCAGGAAAAATTCGTTCTGTTGGGCGGCGAGCGCGGCATCTACCGCTTGGCCGGCGCCGATACGGCGTGCTACTTCACCAGCCTTGACCAGATCCGGCTTCACCTGCTGGGGCAATCATTGACGCGGCTGACGGTGGAGCTGGCCTGAGCGCTCAGATCCCGCCCTGGCGAGGCAGCGGCGCAGGTACGTTCAGCTGGCCACCGGCGGCCACATAGGCCGCCAGTGCTTCGCCTTGACTGAGCAGATGGCGGTTCATCATCTGCTCGGCGGCTTCGGCATCGCGGTTGCGGATGCAGGCCATCAGGGCGCGATGCTCGGCCAGTGACTGGGCCATGCGGCCCGGCGTGAGCAACTGGCGGCCGCGATGCATCTTCAGGATGCGGTGCAGGTCGTGGGTGACGCGTATCAGCCACGGGTTGCCCGCATGGGTCTGCAGGCTTTCGTGGATCAGATAGTTGTTGCGGTAGTACTCGGCCAGGTCGCCTTCGGCTGCAGCGGCTTCCATGGCATCGTGCAGCGCCTGCAGCTGGACCACGCCCGCTTCGTCGATGCGCTTGACCGCTTCATGCACGCAGCGGCCTTCCAGCATGGCCATCACCGGGAACAGCTGGTTGAGGTCTTCCAGGGTCAGCCGGGTGACCCGGCTGCCGCGACCCGCATCGAGTTGCACCAGACCTTCAGCGGCCAGCAGTTTCAGGCTCTCGCGCAGCGGGGTGCGGCTGATGCCCAATTCTTCGGCGAGCAGTGGCTCATCGATCCATTCGCCCGGTGGCAGTTCGTAGTCGTAGATCTTCTGGCGCAGCCGCTCGGCCACTTCTTCATAAAGCGGCACGCGTTTCTTCGACAGGCGGGGACCAGGGGCCAGGGGCATGGCAGGGCTTCATGGACAGGTGTGCAGCATTCTACCGGGTCATGGCGGGCCTGCCGGTGCAGGCCCGCCGTGTGCTTACATCCAGCCCGGCACGACGAACAGCAGCCATGCCAGCAGCGGACCAAAGGCGACCACCAGGCCGCTGTAGACCAGGAAGCGGCGGAACAGGGCTTCGCGCTCTTCCTTCGCCGCCGAGGCAACCACCAGGGCGCCATTGGTCGAGAACGGGCTGACGTCCACCACGGTGGAGGAGATCGCCAGCGCGCAGATCACACCGGCCGCGCTCAGATGCCCCTGCATCAGGAACGGCACCGCCAGCGGGATCGTCGCGCCCAGCACCGCCGCTGAAGACGCGAACGCCGAGACGATGCCACCGACATAGCAGACCAGCAGCGCGCCCAGCAGCGGAATGCCGATCGCACCCACGCCATGGCCGATGTAGTCCACCGCGCCGGCCTGCTGCAGCACGGCCACGTAGGTCACCACGCCGCTGATCAGCAGCACGGTCGACCAGCTGATGCCATCCACCGCGCCCTTCTGCGAGTTCGGCGAGAGCAGGGCCAGCACCACCGCGACGGTGATCGAGACCAGGCCGACGTTGAGGTTGTAGACCAGGGCCGCGATGCCGAGCCCGAGCAGGCCGATCAGGGTGAACACGCGCTCGCGGTTGATGCGCACGTCATCCAGCGCATCGGGATCATTGGAGAGCGTGCCACCGCCGGCCGAGACCAGGGCGCCGTGACCTTCGATCGCAAACTGGCGCGAGGAGGCCTGGCTGCCGGCGACCAGCGGTTCGGTCGCCGTCGGCGCGCGACGCATCAGGGCCAACCCGCCAAAGGCGAAGAAGCAGATGATGCCCATCAGCAGGTTGAAGCCCAGGCTGGTCAGGAACACCGCCATTTCCGTGACTTCCAGGCCGGCCTTCTGCACCACCTGGTTGGTGATGCCGCCATACACGCTGATCGGCGAGAAGCCACCGGCCTGCGCGCCGTGGATCACCAGCAGGCCCATCATCAGCGGGTTGATCTTGTACTGCTTGGCAAAGCGCAGCGCGACCGGGCCGATGATGGCCACCGCGGCCGGGCCGAGCGCGCCGAAGGCGGTCAGCACGGCGGTGACCACGAACATCACCCACGGTATGGCGACGATGTGCCCACGCACCGCCTTGACCGCCCAGTGCACGAGCAGATCGATGGTGCCGTTCTTCTGCGCGATGGCGAACAGGTAGGTGATGCCGACCAGGGTCAGGAACAGGTCGCCCGGGAAGCCGGCCAACACTTCCTTGCCCTCCATGCCGACGAACAGGCCGCCGATGATGAAGGCCAGCGCGAATGCCACGGCGCCCATGTTGATGGGCAGGGCCGTGGCCACGATGAACATGATCACCAAGCCGATGATCGTTGCGATTTGCGGACTCATGCGCCCTCCCGAGACACTTGATACGCGTGCAGCATGATGGCGACCCGCCACCCGGGGACTGCTGGTGTTACACCTTCGCGTGGCCCCTCATGCGCGTGCGCACGCGGCGTCCACCCATTCGCGCACGCCCTCCAGCGTGCGGAAATCCTCTACCGAGCGAGCCTGCAGCTGCGGATGCAGCTCGCGTACCCGCCGGCTCAGCGCCGAGCCGGGGCCCAGCTCCAGAAATACCTTTCCGCCGCGCTCCACCGCCTGCGCCAGCACCTGCTGCCACTGCACCGTCCGGGCGATCTGCGCGGCCAGCGTGTGCACCACACGTGCGACATCGACGACGCTGCCCCCGTCGATGCCGGCCAGCAGGCGCAGCCGCGGCGGCTGCAGTGCGGTCTCACCCAGGACCGCTTCGAACGCCTGCGCTGCGGGCGCGAGCAGCGGGGTATGTGCGGGAACATCCACCGGTAATGACACCGTGCGTGCACCGTGCCGGACGGCCGCAGTGGCGGCGGCCTCCAGCGCGCTGCGCAGGCCGCCCAGCACCACGTGGTCCGGGCCGTTGACGATGGCGAGATGGACCGCGTGCTCGTCGCACAGCAGGGCGATCTCGCCGGCCGCCAGGCCGATCACCGCGACCAGGCCGGCATCGGCCGGCGAGGCGGCGTCCATCAGCGCGGCGCGGCTGGCAGCCAGGTGCAGGCATGCAGTGCTGTCGAAACTCCCGGCGATGGCATGCGCGGCCAACTCACCGGCGCTGTAACCGGCCACCGCCGTTACGGTGGGCAATCGGTCGCGCAACGCGGCCCAGTGCGCCAGCGCCGCGGCGCAGACGAGCGGCTGGGCGACGGCGTTGCGGAAGCGGTGTTCGTCTGCGGCAAGTGCCTCCACCGGCGTGCCCAGCACTTCACTGGCCTGCGCGAGGATGGGCTGGGCATGGGCGTCCTCGGTAACGCGCGCGAACATCCCCGGGTGTTGGCCACCCTGGCCCGGGCAGAGCAGGACCAGGCTCACGCGTGCTCCTGCAGGTGCAGGAACCACGTGCAGGCCAGCAGATCGGCGCTGCCGCCGGGGCTGAGCCGTCGCTGCTCGAATGCGTCACCGATGGCGGCGATACGTTCGCGCCAATCGGCCTGCTGGACACCGCCTGCCGCGAGGAAGCCGCGCGCCTGGTCCTGGGCGAACGCCAGCCCGGCCTCACCCCCGCGGTGCAGGAGATTGAGATCGACCGTGTGGGCGATCAGCGTCATCAGGGTTTCCACCTGCGCCGCTTCGGCATCCTGGGTGGCATCCAGCACGCGTTGCAGGGTCGGCAGGGCCAGCGCGTGCAGCAGCGGGTACCCTGCGGCCGCCTGTTCGCGGACACCGGGTACGGCGTGCCGCCGGCGGGCGCGTTGGCCGGGGCTGTGCGGATTCAACGGGGCCTGCAGCAGCGCCGACCGCCACTGGGCGACACCGCGACATACGGCCTCGCCCGACGGTGCGCCATCGCCGCTGGCGCGAAGGCGGGCGGACTGTGCGACCAACAGCCCGAGGCTGAAGATCGCCCCACGATGCGTATTGATACCGCCGGTGGCGCGCAGCATCGCGGCTTCGGCGGCGATGCCGAGCGTACGCAACGAGGCGAACGGCACTTCGCTGCAGCCCGCGTGCGCGATAGCGACGAAGTAACCGCGCAGCGCAAACAGGCTGCGCAGGAAGGTGCCCGCATCCATGTCGGTGTGGCTGCCGCGACTGAACGGCGTGACCAGGCCGGGTTTGGGCGCGCAGGCAAGCTCGGCGTGCAGACTGCCGATGGCCAGGCGGCCGAGACGACGCGCATCGGCAGAGCGGGGCGCAGCGGTGGCCGGCAAGGGCTGCCGAACGGCGTTCATGCGGCGACCTGCCAAGCGGTGAGTGCCTCGCGCGGCACCAGCGAGCATGCATCGTTGCCTTTGACCATCAGGCGCGCGGCGCCGCTGGCGTACTCGCGCCAGTTGACCGCACGGTCACCCGGGAAGCGCAGCTCGCCGTCCAGCCGCATGGGCGATCGCCGCTCGCAGTGCTGCAGCACGGCGACGATCGTCTCGGCCTGCCCGGTGCCGGTGACGTCCCAGAGCAGGTCAAGATCCGAGCCGTCATGCAGGTAGCCCAGGCCGGTCAGGTGCTGCCACGCCGCGCTGCCAAACACGCGCGGTGCTACCGGCAAGGTGGCGGTTTCGGTGGCAAGGCCGTGGAGCCGGTCGCGCCATCCCGCGCCGATATCCGTCGCGACCTCGGTCAGCAGCGGCGGTGGCGCGCTGCGCAGGACGGCGGACGGATCAACCCGCAGCGACAACCGCTGGCGGTGCTCGGCCAATGGCAGGGGAACGCCCAACCGCAGCTGGTGTTCGTCGCTGGTGGGGTCGCGCCGCGCCACCACGAAGGGCAGTCGCGCCTGTGCCCATGCCCGCAGCCGCGTCTCGGCGCCCGCACTGAGAACCTGCCACGGTGCCTGCGGATCGAGCCAGACCAGGTCGTGACGGCGCATGGCTCAGGCCTCGCCTGCGGCCACGGCGGCGGCGACGTCGCGGGCCAGCAGGCGGCCGCCACGCGCCGTTCCGCGTTCCCTGCGCTGATCGCCGGTGACCGGCGCCTGCAGCGCATCAACCAGCGCCTGTGCAAGATCGCCCTCCCAGACGGCCTCCACCGCACCCATGCGCACGTAATTTTCCACGCCCGGCGCGAATACCGGGGAGCTCTGGCTCAGTGCCTGCAGTTTCTCAAGCGGCTGTTTGGTGACGCGCGCCATGGCGCGCAGGTCCATCACGCGCACCTGCGCTTCGGGCAGGGCGTAGATGCGGTCGGCCATCAGCCCGAACGACAGGAAGCCGCCGCTGACTGATTCGCCATAGACAAGACTCACCAGCGGCGCGCCACGGCGGCGGGCCAGATCCAGAGTGCCGGCCAGGTGTGCGAAGTAGCTGTTGATGCCGAGCATTTCATCGCGGCGTGCCAGGCGCTGGCCGGCGGTATCAACCAGCATTACGATCGGCCGCTGCGGGTGCGCGCGGGTGCTGGCGAGCACGGTGGCGGCCAAAGCCAGTGCGTGATCGACCCCGACCTCCAACTTGTTCGCGGTACCGATCACGGTGACCTCGCCCACTGCAGTGGTGGCGGTGCCGCCCAGCACATCGTCGTTGCGGGTGACCGCGTGACCCCGCGGGAACAGTGCGTCGAGCAGGGGGGTCAGTTCCATGGCAGGCTCCGGTTCCTGGCCGCTTCCAGGAAGTCAGCGGTTTCCAGCAGCGGCAGTTGGTCGGCATCGACGATGCCCTGCAGGCGCCAGACCTCCAGGCCATCGCGGCAGCGCCCGTAGACGTTGATGCGTGCATCTAGCCGCGTGTGCGCCTGCTCAAGGGCCTGCAACGGGTCGTCGGCCTCGGTGTGGGTGTCGATCAGTGACCGTGCCGCCTGACCAAAGGCGTCGATGCGGTCCGGCACCAGCTGCACGGCATCACCGATCAGGTAGCGGTGCTTGCCGCCGGTGACGCGCCAGACCAGGGCGCGGTCGCGCGAGTCGAACTCCTCCACGCCACGCACGGTCTCGATCACTTCCGGGCCGGACAGGGAGAGCCGGCCTTCTTCGGACATCACGACCGCCGTGCAGCAGCGGGCAACGATGCCCATGCCACCGAATGCGCCGTTGCCGCTGCCGATCAGTGCAAACACGGGAATCCCGGCGGCACGCGTGGCCAGCACCGCACGCATGATCTCGGAGATGGCGACCAGGCCGGCGTTGGCCTCATGCAGGCGCACGCCGCCACTGTCGAGCAGCAGCAGCACCGCATCCGGACGTACCGCGACGGCACGCTCCAGCAGCCCGGTGAGCTTGGCGCCGTGTACTTCGCCGACGCCACCGCCCATGAACTGGCCCTGCTGCGCCGCGATCAGGACAGGACGACCGCTCAGGCTGCCCGCGCCGACCACGATGCCGTCATCGAATGCACCCGGCTGATCCAGCTGCGCCAGGTGCGGGCTGATGATGCGGCGGGCCGGGCCGACGAATTCGCTGAAGCTGCCTGCATCGAGCAGGCCGGCGACCCGCTCGCGGGCGTCTGCTTCGTAGAAACTGTGACTGCTCACGAAGCGTCTCCTTCCTGCAGGGTTTCCAGTGCCTGCTGCAGTCGCAGGCTGACCACCGCCGGCGTGGCACCGGCATCGTTGATCGACAGGCGCACGTTGCGCAGCGGATGCCGCGCGGCGAAATCGGCCAGCACCGCCTGCCAGATCGTGTCGAAGCCGGTGGCCGAGGTGATCACCTCGATCTCCATCGCGCCGTCCAGCGGGGTAGGTTCGATCAGCACTTCCAGATTGCCCGAGGCGACCACGCCGACCAGCGCGTGTTGGTCGCGCTCGGTGAGATCGTGCTGCCCGGGGAAGCGATAACGCAGGGTTTCCATGGCGTGCCCCTTACCAGTTGCGGAAGCGTTTGGGCGGGTTGTACAACCCGCCGGACCAACGCACGAGATCCTTGACCGAGCGCGCGGCGAGCAGGTCGCGGCTGGCATCGCGGGTACGGATGCCCAGGTCTTCGGGGCGGCGGATGATGCCGCGGTCGCGCAGGTTCTCGACCATCGCGCGGTCGCGGCCCAGGCCGACTGCGGTGTAGCCGGCCACGCCACGGATCGCCTGCTCGCGTTCCTCGGGGCTGCGGCACAGCAACAGGTTGGCGATGCCTTCTTCGGTCAGTACGTGGGTGACGTCGTCGCCGTAGATCATCACCGGCGGCAGCGGCATCTTCGCGCGCTCGGCCAGCTCCCAGGCGTCCAGGCGCTCGACGAAGGCCGGCGCCATGTGTTCGCGGAAGGTTTCCACCATCTGCACGACCAGCTTGCGCCCGCGCGGCATCTGCCCCGGCAGGGCCGCTTCCTGGCCGGCCTTGAGCCAGGCCGGGCTGGCATGGCGGCGACCGCGTGCATCCGAGCCCATGTTGGGCGCGCCGCCAAAACCGGCGATGCGGTCGCGGGTGGCGGTGGAACTGTTGCCCTGCAGGTCGATCTGCAGCGTTGAGCCGATGAACATGTCGCAGGCATACAGGCCGGCGGTCTGCGAGAACGCGCGGTTGGAGCGCATGCTGCCGTCGCTGCCGGTGAAGAACACATCCGAACGCGCCTGGATATAGCGTTCCATGCCCAGCTCGGAGCCGAACGAATGCACGGACTGCACGAAACCGGACTCGATCGCCGGGATCAGTGCCGGATGCGGATTGAGCGCCCAGTGCGTGCCGATCATGCCCTTCAGGCCCAGTGACTCGGCGTAGGTGGGCAGCAGCAGTTCGATCGCGGCGGTATCAAAGCCGATGCCGTGGTTGAGTCGCTGCACGCCGTATTCGGCGTAGATGCCCTTGATGGCCATCATCGCCATCAGTACCTGGATTTCGGAGATCTGCGCCGGATCACGGGTGAACAGCGGCTCGATGTAGTTCGGGCGCGGCGCCTCGGTAACGAAGTTGACCCAATCGGCCGGGATGTCGACGCGGGGGAGGGTATCGACGATTTCGTTCACCTGGGCGATCACGATGCCGCCACGGAACGCGGTGGCCTCCACGATCACGGGGGTGTCTTCCGTGTTGGGGCCGGTATAGAGATTGCCGTGGCGGTCGGCGGCCTGCGCGGCGACCAGGGCGACCTGTGGGGTGAGATCGATGAAGTAGCGGCCGAACAGTTCCAGATAGGTGTGGATCGCCCCGATCTCGATCCGTCCCTCGGCAACCAGATTGGCCAGCCGGCCGCTCTGCGGGCCGGAGAAGGAGAAGTCCAGGCGCTGGGCGATGCCCCGCTCGAACACATCCAGATGCGAGGGCAGGGACAGCACGGACTGGACCATGTGCAGGCCGTGCACCTGCGCCGGATCGAGCTGGGCCAGGCACTCGGCCAGGAAATCGGCCTGTTTCTGGTTGTTGCCCTCCAGGCAGACCCGGTCGCCCGGTTCGAGCACGGTGTGCAGCAGGCGGGGAACCTCGGCATGGGGCAGCAAGCGCCCGAGCCCGGCATCGGCGGCCCGCTGCAGCCTTGCCTGGCGGCGATCCGCTAGCGTGTTCCAGTCTCGAGCCATCTGCCGCCTCTTCATAATTACGCTGTAATTACAAAGCTATCACCCGAGTTTGGCCGGGGCAAGAGGCCTGAGGAGGCCAGTTCCGGGCCTGTCGTATTCAGTTAGAGCCGGCTCTCCTGGCCATCTTCAGCGTCCAATGCGCCGAGCATCGCGTTGTCGGTGCCGAGCGCGATGGCTGGCGAACGCGCAGGCATGTTTGTTCAAAGCGGGCAATACCTTGCTGGAGCGACGTCCGCTCAGCGTTGATCGGGGCAATGTCGTGCAGCCATCAAGGCGCGCAGATGGAACGCCTGGTCAGCCCGCTGCCTTTCCCGCACGCGGCCGCCGCGGCTTCGCCCCCCGCGGCGCCACTTTCGGCGTTGCCACGAGTACGCCCCACTGATGCAGATGCTCCATCCCGGATAGCGCATCCAGGTACGCCATGAAATGCGTCAGGTACCCGGGCGAGGTTTCTTTCATCAGCGTCAGGGCCCGATGGACCAGGACGCCGGAATTCAGCGGGCCGCCGTTGGTGGGCACCTGGGCCAGCGATTCCTTCAGCTGGCTGGCATTTCGAAGCGTGGCCCAGCCTGCACGAACGTCGGCCAGCACCGGCAGCTCGGGGTAGGCCGGGTTGTGCTGGCCGGTCAATTCCGTGACCAGCGCCTGCAGGCCGATGCGCCCGGGTGACGGGCCCTGCCCAGGCTGCGCCGCGGCGGGCGCCTCGGCAATCCGCTCGGCGTAGCTGGTGACCAAGGCATCCAGCTTCGCCTGCAGCAGTGCCCGCACCTCACCGTCGTGCGCCTGCGTGCGGGCATGCAACGCCTCGATCAGGGCATAGCGCGTGCGGTCGAGCTGGTCGAGCTTGTCCGCTCGCCAACGCTGGAGCATCTCAGCGGTTGCGACGGCGTTACGGGGCATCCGCGGCCTTGCTCGCCTTGGGTTTGGGGATCGGGGCAATTTCCACGCGACGGTTCTTGGCGCGGCCGTCTTCGTCGGCGTTGGAACTCACCGGCTGCTCGGAACCGAACGCCGCGGCAAACACCGCATCCGACGGCACACCCTCGGCGATCAGGGTGCGGGTCACGGTCAACGCACGCTCGGCAGAGAGCTCCCAGTTGTCGGCGAAGCGCCAGTTGCCATCGCGCACCTGCTGGTCGTCGGTGAAGCCGCTGACCATCAGGATCTCCTCGCGCGCGGCCAGGTAGCCTATCAGCGGACCGGCCAGGCTCTTGAGAACTTCCAGGCCCTCCGGCTGCAGCTGGTCGGAGTTCAACGCGAACAGTACGTTGCCGCGGATGCCGATGCGGCCGTCCACCAGCGTGACGCGCCCGGCGGCGAGCGGGCCGGCCAGTGCCTGCTCCAGCGTCTGGCGGCGCTGCACTTCGGCCTGGCGCTGCTTGACCTCTTCATCCAGGCGGTTGGTCAGCTCCAGCTGCAGCGCGACCACGCCGACCAGTATCAGCACGAACGCGCCGAGCAGCACCGACATCAGATCGCCGAAGGCGGCCCAGATCGGGGCGCCTCCGTCGGCCTCGACTTCGATCTCGTCGCTCATGCCGAGGCAGCCCCGGCCTTGCTGCCGCGGCGGCCGGCCAGCTGCTGCAGCTCATCGATGATCTGCTTCTGGGACAGCACGCTGAGGTCGATCACCTCACGCGCCTGGGCCACGTAGTAGGCCAGCTGCTCGTCACTGCGGGCCAGCGAATCATCCAGCGAAGCGGCGATCTGGGCCAGGCGCTCGTTGAGGCCGTCGCTGGCGGTGCCGAAGGACTGCACGGCGCTGCCGAGCGCGTCGGCCAGGCTCGCCACTTCCACGGCGCTGCCGGTGACCTGCGCAGCCACGTTGCCGAGCTTGCCGGTCTCCGCCTCGATGTGGTCGGTGAAACGGGTGCCAACGCGCTCGAGCAGTTCGGCCGAGGTGGAGACCAGTGCATCGACGGCGACGCGCTGTTCGTTGGCCGCGTGGTTGACCGCATCCAGCAGGGTCTCCACGGTGGCCAGCAGGCGGCTGCGTTCTTCCAGCGTGGCGGTGTCGCGGACCAGGCTGTCGGAGAGTTTGCCGCGCAGTTCGGCGACGACATCGGCCGCGGCCTTGGGCGCTTCCGAGGCGGCCTGGACCAGCCGCGAGATTTCGCTGATCGTCTCGCTGGCGTGCGCCTGGGCCTGCTGGGTGATGTCGTTGGCGGTGCGTGCCAGGGTGTCGCAGATCTCCTGCTGGCGGCTGGCCACGCTGGCGCCGGTCTGCTCCCAGCGGTCGCCGAGGCTGGCGCTCATGCCCGTGAAGGCATCGGTCCAGGCGCGCAGGCGCTGCTGATCGCGTGCCTCCAGGGCGTCCTGCAGCTGGGCATGCGAGTGCTGCATCGCCTCGCCAAGCGAGACCGCCTGCGCCTGCAGTGTGGCGGAAGCGGCATCCAGGGCCTGTTGATGCCGCTCGCTCAGCGCGGTCGCGGCCGCATCCTGGCGGGCCAGCGCCTGCTGCCAGGCCTGGGCGATCTGCGCGGTGGTGGCCTCCATGCGGCTGCCGACCGAATCGATCAGACCGGTGGCCCGGGCCTGGTGCGTTTCGGTGAAGCTGCCAAGCGCGCTGCGCAGGTCATCCGCAAGGGCGGCATGGGTCTGCTGCTGCGCGGCCTGTGCATCCTGCCAACGGGTGGCCGTCGCGTTGAGTTCGGCCGAGACCGCCTCAAGCAAGGCGCTGGAGCGCTCGCCATGCTGCTCGGCGAAGTGAGCCAGTGCACTGCGCAGCTCGGTCGCCATGGCGGTATTGATCTGCTGCTGCTCGGACTGGGCCGCCTGCCAACCGTCAGCCGTGCTGACCAGCTTCGCGGAGACCGCCTCGAGCAGGCCAAGCGCGCGTTGGTCGTGCTGTGCGGCGAATCCGTCCAGCGCGGCGCGCAGGTCGGCGGTCAATGCAGCATTGGTCTGCTGCTGGCTGTCCAGCGCGGCCTGCCAGGACGCGGCGGTGGCGACACGGCTGGCGTCGAAGCCGTCGGTCAGGCCGGTCAGCTGGCGCTGCACCGCATCGGTCACCGTTTCGTGCATGGCAGCGTTGGCGCGGGCGATGCCGGCCAGGGTGGTGTCCATCACCGGCTGCAGGGCGGCACCGACGGCACGTGCGCTCTCGGCGACACTGTCCTTGAGTGACTCCTTGATCGCGGCGGTCAGGCGGGCGTATTCCTCGTCGGCCTTGGCATGGAAACGCTGCTGGTTGGCCAGCAGTTGCTCGCCCGAGGCGCTGCTCTGCTGTTCGATCGCCGTGGTCATGGCCTGCAGCCGATCCACCAGCGCCGGCATCAGTTCGGCCTGCTGCTGCAGCAGCCGGAAGGCCTCATTACGCTGCCAGGACTGCGAGTGCGTGTGCAGGGTGGTGGCGATCTCCACGTCCAGCCGCTGCACCGCTTCCAGCCGCTCACGCCGGCACAGCGCCGAGAGCAGGCCCAGCATCGCGGAGGTGGCGACACCGGCAATCGAGGTGCCGAAGGCGACCGCCAGGCCTTCCACCGGCGCGCCCAGCGAGCCGCGGATGGCCTGCAGATCGGTCGCGCTTTCCAGGGCCAGGCCGGTGCCACGCAGGGTGGCCATCATGCCGAGCAGGGTGCCGAGCATGCCCAGCAGCACCAGCAGCCCGACCAGATAGGGGGTCAGGACCGGGCCGGGCAGGGCGACGCGTTCGCCTTCCACGCGTAGCCGTACCGCATTGCGCAGGCTGGGGTGCAGCTGGCCGAGCCAGGTGGTCAGGCCGGAGCTCGCCTCGCCGGCACGGGCACTGGCTGCGGCGAGCGAGGCGGTCGCCTGCCGGTAGCGATACAGCTCGAGGCCACCGGCGAGGTAGCACACGGCGATCAGCGCGGCGACAGCGAAACCGACCGGATTGGTGCTGGCATAACCGGCCCCGATCCAGCACACCGCGACAAGGCCAAGCAGGAAAACAACGTAGTGAAGACTGGTTCTGAACATGACGTCCCGGTTAGTGGGTGCGAAGCGCTGCAAGCAGGCCTTCGATCGGTTGAAAACGAATATCCAGCTCGGCCAGCAGCAGGCTCTGCATGTCGCGGCGGAACACCTCCAGCCAGGCCGCGTCGCTGCCGGCGTCGCGTAGGCGCTCGAAATGCACCCCGAGCAGCACCGGCACCTTGGCCAACAGGGCGTGTTCGCGGGCGCTGAGGGTCTGCTCCATCAGCGCATCCACCTCGGCCAGCCGCGCCAGCTCGGGTGAGCGGCGGGTCAGCATGTCGCGCAGCCGCCCGCGCAGGCGGCTGGTGGCGCCGAGCATGGAACGCTGCACGGTAACGTAGCGCTCGCGGTACACGGCGAATTCGATGGGCGCTTCGGGCGCTTCGGCCTCGACCGCGCGCCGAACCGGCCTGGAAGGCTCAGGTTCCTGAACAATGGTGGCTTCCAGCGCCGCGCGGATCCGTCGGCATTCCGCATCCTCGTCGGCATCGAAATCCGGCCCCTCCACCGCAGGCGGCAGCCGGCCATCGAGCGCCTTGGACAAGGTCACCGCCCGCGTCCAGTCCACCCATTCGCTGAGCCGCTCCGACAGGGCAGGGCCCGTCGAGGACAGGTTGCTTTCAGCCAGACGGGCCAGCAGCCGGATGAAGGCCGGGCCCGGGACAGGCGTCCGTTGCGCGGTTTTGGCCATTGTTCCGGTTAAAACGACGAATTTTACACCGTAACGGCCGCGGGCCGCCGGCGCGCAGGGTTCAGCCACGGCGCCGAGCGCTCCCGGCGCTGCCAGCACTGCCAGTACTCCCAGCGCTGGCATGATCTTCGTCAGCGGCGCCTGTGCGCCAACTCAGTCGATCGGCAACGGCGCGTGCGGCGAGACCAGGCCCTGTTCGCGCAACGCGCTCCAGAACGACGGCGGAATCGCGACTTTGGCCAACGCGAGATTCTCTGCAATGCGGCCGGGCTGGCTGGCACCGGGAATCACGCCCGCCACGGCCGGGTGCGCCAGCGGGAACTGCAGCGCCGCCGCACGGATGTCCACGCCGAACTGTGCGCCTACCTGCTGCAGGCGCCCGACCCGATGCAGCACGTCGGTCCCGGCCTTCTGGTACTCGTAATGCGCGCCGCCAGCGAGAACGCCGGAGTTGTAAGGACCACCGACCACGATGCGGGCGCCACGCGCTTCGGCGGCCGGCATCAGGCTGGCCAGTGCCTCATCATGATCCAGCAGGGTGTAGCGCCCGGCGAGCACGAAGCCATCCGGGTCGGCCTGCTGCAACGCCATCACGCAGGGCTCGACCCGGTTGACGCCCAGGCCCCAACCCTTGATGACCCCCTCCTCGCGCAGCCGGGTCAGCGCCGTCGCGGCGCCGGACATGGCCTGGTGGAATACGGCGCGCCAGTTCTCGCCATGGAAATCCTTGGCAGGATCGTGGATCCAGACGACGTCCAGGCGGTCCGTCTTCAGGCGCTTCAAACTTTCTTCGATGGCGCGCAACGTACCGTCGGCGCTGTAGTCATAGACGATCTTGTTGGGCAGGCCATGCTCGAACAGGCCGCCTTTCTCGCCGAGGTCGCGGCTGGCGGCGTCTTCGGTTTCATCCAGCAGACGGCGACCGACCTTGGTGCTCAGCACATAAGCATCGCGCGGGTAGTGCTGCAGCGCTTCGCCGAGCCGCCGTTCGGCCAGGCCGGCGCCATACAGCGGGGCGGCGTCGAAGTAGCGGATGCCCTGGTCCCACGCGGCGTGAACGGTCGCCAGTGCCTCCTGTTCGGGAATGGCGCGGTACATGTTGCCGAGGGGCGCGGTGCCGAAGCCGACACGGCCGGGAAGGTGAATGCTCATGTGGGGGTGGGTACGAAGCGGAAGGCCGCCCAGTCTGCGCGGAGCGCTCTGGCTCAAACAGCCGTCGATGGGCGAAAGAGTGTTGCGCGGCGGGCAAGGATCAGCCTGGCTTGCGCATTGTGGCCTCGCCCGGATGCGCGCGTCGACAATGCGCTTGGCCTGCAGGAACGGGCGATACAGGAACAGGCGGCGTGGCAGATCCCGTGCGCTGCGTGTCGCTGTAGTTGGGCGCCATTGCGTGAGCGCGCCACATGGGCGGGAAGATCGGACTGCATAGTCCTGCAGCACGGGGTGGCAGGCGGCGCGAACGAATGCGGGTGCCGGCAGTGCAGTCAGGCGCGTCATGGAGGGTAAACCATCTGCGCTTGGGCAGATATCGGCTACGATTCCGCTCAATCAGGCGCGTTCAAGGATGGCGGGTGGATAAGTATTTGGATTCAGGCTGGATCGCTGTGTACATCGCGCTTACGTTGGGCTTGGTGCAGGTATATCAGTTTCTCAATCGCCGCAGGCCGGCGATTCGTTACGAGGTCAGTCCCGTAAATCACTTGGTTTCAATCAACGAGAACGCCTCCGCCGCGGTCGAGGTGTTCTTTCACGGCAAGAGAGTGCCCGATGTGGCCATGCTGTGGTTGACCGTCAAAAATGTTGGCAACTCGGCCATCCGGGCGGCTGAAATCACCACGCCGCTAGGGATCCGTTTTCCTGATGCCCAGGAAATCATCAGCTGTCATCTTGAGAAGGTCAGCCCTGAGTCGCTGCGCAACGAGGTCGCTGTCAGCGTAGTGGACGACCGCGTCCACATCTCACCGTGCATGCTCAATCCGGACGACATGATCTCTGTCGGTGTCGTCGTGGCGGGTTACAAGGGCCACCACGTGCATGGGCGTATTGAAGGAATCCGTGAACTGAAAGAGGTCGCGCCGCATGGAGACAGGGTTGGTCAGCGGGACATCGCGCTCGGGGTCGGATCGCTGTGTGTCGGCGGGTTTGGCATGATGATGATCGCTGAGCAGTCTCCAGAGCAGCTGCTGGCGCTCTCGGAAACGTCTTGGAATCCATTGGCTGTGCTGGTGCTGCTCGTGCTTACTGCTGTGCTGGCATGGCGATGGCTGCAGACGCGGGGAGAGCGTAAGTGAGCACTGCGCTCTGATGCATTCAGCCAACTGGTAGCGGGGCAAGCAGGGAAGCCCCCCAGCTCGCGGAGCGCGCTTAAGAATCCCGCCGAAACTGGGCGGGATAACGGCTATCCTGTTACCCGATTCAGCATGGAAATTCAGCAGATGGTGGGGACCAGGGTATTCGCGCCGATGGCGCTGTTGCTGGCTGTCAGTGGGACTGGCATGGCGGAAGCGGCCGTACCTCCTGCAGCGGAAGGCGTACGCAGCGTGCCGGCATTCGCGCTGCCGCTGTCCCCGTATCTGAGTCCGGAAGCACAGGCAGCCATGCGCAGCGCCGTCGTCAACGGTGATCCGGTCGCGAAGATGGATAACGCCACCGTGCTCAAAGAGCTGGCGAACATCCGCAAGGGCGCCGATGACTGGGCCTACGGCGAGATCAAGGCGCTGCGCGAGCGCTATCCGGTCGAGTTGCACCAGGAAACCTGGAACGGGGTGCCGGTGGTGCGGGTCGAGCCGCGCAGCGCACCGGCCGACCCGGCGCAGCGTCGCCTGCTGATCGAGCTGCACGGTGGTGCATTCGTGTTCGGCCGCGCCGACAGCATCGGTCTGCTTGAGGCGATCCCGGTCGCGGCGATGACCGGTGCCACGGTTGTCGCCGTGGAGTATCGGCAGGGACCGGAGCATCGGTTCCCCGCCGCCAGTGAGGACGTGGCGGCGGTCTACCGCGCGGCACTGGAAACGCGGCCCGCAGCGCATATCGGCGTGTTCGGCTGCTCGGCTGGCGGCGTGCTGACCGGCGAAGCGCTGGCGTGGTTCGCCAAGGAAAAGCTGCCGATGCCAGCAGCGGCCGGGCTGTTCTGCGCCGGTGGCGATGCGCGTTACGGCGGCGATTCGCGCTACGTGGCCGCTGCCGTCACCGATGCACTGCTGCCGCACGCCGATGGCAGCCTGCCGATCATGGAAGACCTCTACTACGGCCCGGTGGACTTCCGTGACCCGCTGGTGTCGCCGGTCTTCTCCGATGCGCTGCTCGCGCAGTTTCCGCCGACGCTGTTCATCACTGCAACGCGGGCAGCCGAGCTGAGCAACGTTTCCTATACCCATTCGCGGCTGGTGGACCTGGGGCGCGAGTCGGACCTGCACGTCTGGGACGGGCTGGGCCACGCCTTCCACCTCGACGCCCGGCTGCCGGAAAGCCAGCAGGCGTACCGGGTGATGGCGCGCTTCTTCGCCCGGCACCTGGGCATGGCCCTGCCCGGACCGCCCGCGGAGTAGGGCGCGACGGGGCTGCATACACCATGCATACATCCGTATGCACTGCGCATACATTCGGTTGCCTACGGTGGAACCCGAGTGCACCCGCGCTCGGTTTTCCCCATAAGGAGTAGATGATGAGTCAGCAGATTCCCGAAGGTACCCTGGTCGTTGTAGCCGATGGCGGCTCGGCCCGCGTGTTCACCAACGTCGGCACCGCGCACAAGCTGCAGCTCAAGCAGGAGGGGGAACTGCAGCTGCAGGCCGTGAGCGATACGGGCGCGTCCGGGCAGGGCCCGTCCGGCTCGGTGCCGCAGGAGATGACCATCTCCCAGCTCAACGAGGCCACGTTTGCCAAGCAGGTGGCGGCACAGTTGAATGAAGACGCGTTGAAGAACCGCTACGTGCACCTGATCCTGATCGCCGATCCGCAGACGCTGGGCCGTATCCGTCCGCTGCTGCACAAGGAAACGCAGGAACGCCTGCTCAAGGATCTCGCCAAGGACTTCACCAATGCGCCGCTGGAGGATATCCAGCGCGCCCTGTCCTGAGACACCGCCCATGGCCTTCGCCCGCGAGTACAGCCCCTCCGACATCACCCGTGCCGACATCGATGCGGGCAGCGGATGGATGCTGCTGGAGTTCGGCACCGGTTGGTGCGGCCATTGCAGCGCCGCCCAGCCACTGCTGCAGAAGTTTCTCGGTGGCTATGACGCGACGCACCTGAAGGTCGAGGACGGGAAGGGGCGGCCACTGGGCCGCTCCTTTGCCGTGAAACTCTGGCCGACCGTGATCCTGCTGCGCGATGGCCAGGAGATCGCCCGCGCGGTACGGCCGCATGAGCGCGAGGATCTGGCGCCGCTGATCGATGCGCTCGAACGCGGTCAGTAACGGAAGAATGCGGGTCGCGCAGGCCAACAGGATGCGTCGTGCGATACGTGCATTGGCGCGCAGTACGCCGCGATTCCGACCTGCTGCGCCTGCGTGCGTTCATCACGTGCAAGACCGCTGAGAATGCCTGAAACAGGCTGTTCCACGCGCTCCGGAGGAGCGGCGAGGGGAACGTCGGCGGCATTTGTAGTATCATGGCCCGCTTGATCACCCCCGGGCCATTGCCCGCTTCCTGGTCATCCATCCCGCAGCGTCGCTGAGTCCACGCGGCCGTCCGGGATCGTCTGTTGCAACCCCTCTTCGCGCGTCGCGCTGTGTCATCAGAGGCGGTATTTCCTGTGCCGTGCGCGGGACCTCGGGCGCCGTGATGGCCTGCTTCCAGGAGAAAGCAGATGCAGGACCTGCATGCCGCACATGCCCATTTCGGCTGGTTCAAACGCCGCCGCCAGATGCACGTCGACGAAGTCACCGTCGTTGATCGCCCGATGCTCAAGAAGGCCGTGGGTGCGGCCGCACTCGGCAACGCGATGGAGTGGTTTGATTTCGGTGTCTATGGCTATCTCGCCGTCACGCTGGGTCACGTGTTCTTCCCCGACAGCAGCCCGACCGCGCAGCTGATCGCCACCTTCGCCACCTTCACCGTGGCCTTCCTGGTGCGTCCGCTGGGCGGGCTGGTGTTCGGGCCACTCGGCGACAAGTACGGCCGCCAGAAAGTGCTGGCCTTCACCATGATCCTGATGGCGCTGGGCACCTTCAGCATCGGCTTGATTCCCTCCTATGACCGCATCGGCATCTGGGCTCCGGCACTGCTGCTGCTTGCCCGGATCGTGCAGGGCTTCTCCACCGGTGGCGAGTACGGGGGTGCGGCGACCTTCATCGCTGAGTACTCGACCGACCGCAACCGCGGCTTGATGGGCAGCTGGCTCGAGTTCGGCACGCTGGGCGGCTACATCGCCGGCGCGGGCACGGTCACCGCGCTGCACATGGCGCTGAGCAGCACGCAGATGCTGGACTGGGGCTGGCGCATTCCGTTCCTGGTGGCCGGTCCGCTGGGCCTGCTCGGCCTGTACATGCGCATGAAGCTGGAAGAGACGCCGGCGTTCCGTGCGTACGCCGAAGAGGCCGAAAAGCGCGATCACGAACGCCCCGGCCTGGGTGCGCTGTTCCGCGTGCATTGGGTGCAGCTGCTGATCTGCGTTGGCCTGGTGCTGGTGTTCAACGTCACCGATTACATGCTGCTGACCTACATGCCCAGCTACCTCAGCGTGACGATGGGCTATGCCGAGAGCAAGGGGCTGCTGCTGATCATCATCGTGATGCTGGTGATGATGCCGCTCAATGTGCTGGGCGGGTTGTTCAGTGATCGCCTGGGCCGCCGCCCGATGATCATCGGTGCCTGCATCGCCTTGTTCCTGCTGGCGATCCCCTGCCTGAAGCTGGTCGGCAGCGGCAATGACTGGTTGATCTTCCTGGGCCTGATGCTGCTTGGCGTGGCGCTGGTGTGCTTCACCAGCTCGATGCCGTCCACGCTGCCGGCACTGTTCTATACCCCGGTGCGCTACAGCGCGCTGTCGATCGCCTTCAACGTGTCGGTCTCGCTGTTTGGTGGCACCACGCCGCTGGTCACTGCGTGGCTGGTGGAGCGCACCGGTGATCCGCTGGTGCCGGCGTACTACTTGATGGGGGCGGCGGTGATCGGCGTGATCACCATGCTGTTCGTGCGCGAGACCGCCGGGATGCCGCTGCGGGGTTCGCCGCCGGCGGTGGCCAGCGAAGCCGAAGCCCGTGCCCTGATGCGCAGCGATGAGCCGGTCACGGTGGATGCGACCCAGCCCACGCTGCCGGTGGCAGCGGTGCCTGAAGACGCGCGCCCGGCGTGATCGGACCCGTTTCTTTGCAAGAAGTTTCATATCAACTTCGGCGCTGGACGGGCAGATTACGATCCATCCACATCGGCTGGTGAATCCAGATTGATGGTTATCGGCGCCTCGCCTCAGGGCTGGCAGAAGCAGGAGCGTTATGAGAGTTCTCCCGACGTCGTGCTGGGGCATGCTGGTCATGGTGTTCACGGCAATCCACGCAGATCCGGTGACCGCTACCCCGTGGGGATGGCAAGGAGACGGCGTGGTGAAAGTGACCGAGGGCCGGCCGGCCATCTGCATACCGGGCGACGCAAAGAAGGATTTCTCCGTCGAATCGGTATGGCTCATCCACGAGAGCGGTACTGACAGAAAGCTTGTCTGGAGTCTCAAGGCATCGGCGCCATCGGGACGTTTCGTATTGAGGCCTGGCCAGTGCCTGCCGTACGGTGCTGTGCTCCACGGTTATATCCAGGAGGTCCCGGCGCAGGCTCTCACGGAAGCAGGGCGCTACACCTTCCGTCTGAATGCGGATGCCGTGAGGCGAACAGATCCTGCCTCCTACTGGGGAAGTTTCTGCCTGAAACCGGGCGGGGGCCTTTGCTGAGCCTGCGCTTCAGAAGGCTCCCACCCGCACCGCAACATGTCAGCCCGATCGGCCAGTGCTAGGATCAACCTCACCTGAATCGATCTAAATTCAACGCCATGACAAAAACGGGGACGGTACGGTGGTTGGGGCTCGCGGTAGGGGCGATGTTGGTGGCCGGGACCGCCACGGCGGCAGCGGCGAAGGTCGGCGAGCGCGCGTACGCGGCGGTGGATCCGTTCATCGGCACGGCGGGCGAGGGCCATACCTATCCCGGTGCCACGGTGCCGTTCGGCATGGTCCAGCTGAGCCCGGATACCCGCATCCAGCCGCGCGAGAAGGCCTATGGCTGGGCCGCAGGGTATCGGCATGACGACACCAGCATCGTCGGCTTCTCGCATACGCACTTCTCCGGCAGCGGCCATTCCGATCTTGGCGATGTGCTGCTGATGCCGGTGCGCACCGATGCCAGCCTGGAGCGGGGCGACCCCGACAAGCCCGGCAGCGGCTACACCTCGCGCTTCCGCCACGACGACGAGCGCGCCGAACCGGGCTACTACGCGGTCACCCTGGATGATCCGAAGGTGCGCGCGGAGCTGACCACCAGCACCCGCGTCGGCGTGCACCGCTATACCTACCCGGCCAACCAGCCGGCGCGTGTGCTGCTGGACCTGCGCACCAGCCTCTACGATTACCCCGGCAAGATCCTGTGGTCGCGCCTGCGCGCCCGCGAGGACGGCACCATCACCGGGTTCCGCGAGACCCGCGGCTGGGCGCCGGGCCGGCAGCTGTACTTCGCGATGCGTTTCTCCCGGCCGCTAACCGGTCACGAGTTCCACAACACCGAGACCGACATCGCCTACAAGGGCTTCCCGCCGCCGGGGCACCAGAGCCCCGCGCAGCGTGCGCAGATTGAAGGGCGCCAGCTGGTCGGCACCTTCGATTTCGGCAAGCTGGATACACCGCTGGTGGTGACGGTGGCGATTTCCTCGGTCAGCGAGGCCGGTGCGATCGCCAACCTGGAAAGCGAAGTGCCCGGTTTCGATTTCGACCGTGTCCGCGCCGAGGCAAAAACGCAGTGGACGCAGGCGCTGTCGGTGCTGGATATCGACGGCCCCGAGCATGACCGCCGCAGTGCTTACACCGCGCTGTACCACAGCCTGCTCGGGCCGACCGTGTTCATGGACAGCGATGGCCAGTACCGCGGTTCGGACAACGCCGTGCATCGCGCCGAGGGCTACACCAACTATTCGACCTTCTCGCTGTGGGATACCTACCGCGCCCTGCATCCGCTGCTGACCTTGGTGCAGCCGGAAAAGCGCAACAGCGATTTCATCAATTCGCTGCTCGCACACCAGCACAACAGTGCCTACGGGATGCTGCCGGTGTGGGCATTCCACGGCCAGGAAACGTGGTGCATGATCGGCTACCACGCGGTGCCGGTGATCGCCGATGCCTACCTCAAGGGCATCCGTGGTTTCGATGAGAACAAGGCACTGGCCGCCATGGTGGCGACCGCCAACTACGGTCCGTACGACGGCATCGCGCAGTATCGCGAACTGGGCTGGGTGCCGATCGATGAAGAAGGCGAGGCCGCCAGCAAGACGCTGGAATACGCCTTCGACGATTGGACCATCGCGCGCATGGCCAAGGCCATGGGCAATACGAAGGTCGCCGGCGAGTTCGAAAAGCGCGCCACCAACTGGCGCAATGCGTTCGACAAGGACACCGGCTTCATGCGCGCGCGCAAGCGCGATGGCAGCTTCCGCACGCCGTTCGACCCGAGCGCCAGCGGCTACGGCACCGATTACACCGAAGGCAATGCCTGGCAGTACTCCTGGTACGTGCCACACGACGTGGCCGGTCTGGCCGCCGCGCACGGGGGCAGCGATAAACTGCTGGCCAGGCTGGACGAGGTGTTCGAGGCCAAGGTCGACCCGTCGATCTTCGAGCACATGGAAGACATCACCGGGCTGATCGGCTGGTATGCGCACGGCAATGAGCCCAGCCACCACGTGGCGTACCTGTATGCCCATGCCGGCCAGCCATGGCGCACCCAGGCGCGGCTGAAGCAGATCATGGACACCCAGTACGCCGACCGGCCCGATGGCCTGGCGGGCAATGACGATCTCGGCCAGATGTCGGCCTGGTATGTGTTCACTGCACTGGGCTTCTACCCGGTGGCCCCGGGCAGCGGCGAGTACATCATCGGCCGTCCGTTCCTGCCCAGGGCGGCGCTGCATCTGCCCAACGGCAAGACCTTCACCATCGTCACCGAAGGGCTGGGCAAGGGCCACGACTACGTCGGCTCGGTCACCCTCAACGGTCAACCGTTGCAGCGCACCTTCCTGCGCCACGACGAGATCCTGGCCGGCGGCGAACTGCGCTTCACCCTGCAGGCCGAGCCGAACAAGGCCTGGCCGGGGCAGGGCGCCGAGCAGCCGTACTCGATGTCCCGCTGACGGGTGGCCGCGGCCTCCTTCTGGCCAAAATGGGATTTATGTCCAATTTGGCCAGAAGGGGTATAGTGGGCCCATCCCGTCCTGGAGCGTGCCATGACCCTGCCACTGGATCTGCCCGGCCTTGAGAAGGCCACTGCCTCCTCGGTCAAAACCCGCGGCTGGCCCAGCCTGATGCGGACCGTCCGCGAGAAGCAGGCACTGGTGATCACCAACCACAATCATCCCGAAGCGGTGATCGTGGACATCAAGACCTACCAGGAACTGCTGGCCAAGGCGGCCGGCGGCGACCTTGATGAGCGCGTGGGCGAGCTGGAACGCCTGCGCGCCGCGTTCGATACCACCCTGGCCAGTCTCGGCCGCGATGGCGGGCTGGGCAAGGTGCTGGGCCAGCCGATCCGCCGCGGCCGCAAGGTCGCCCTCGGCAGTCCGCTCTGACCGATGGGGCGGATTCTGGTCCTGGCCGGCGTCAATGGCGCCGGCAAAAGTTCGCTGCTGGGCATGTGGCTGGAAGAAGAAGGCCTGACCTGGTTCAACCCGGATACGTTCACCCGCCGCCTGGTGGAGGCCGGCTGGGCGCTGGGGGATGCCAATGCCGCCGCGTGGAACGAGGGCGCGCGCCGCTTGCGGCAGGCCATCGACGAGGGCAGCGACTTCGCCTTCGAAACCACCCTGGGCGGAAACACCATCCCGCGCCTGCTGCGCGAGGCCTGCGACCGTCACCACGTGGCCATCTGGTTCTGTGGCCTGCAGAGCGTGGAGCTGCACATGGCACGCGTCGCGGCCCGGGTCAGCCGTGGCGGGCATGACATCCCCGCCGACAAGATCCGCGCCCGTTACGATTCCTCGCGCGAGAATCTGCTGGCCCTGCTGCCGCACCTGGCCGAGCTGCATGTCTACGACAACAGCGCCCCGGCCGATGCCGACGGCGCCGAACCGCTGCCGGTGCTGCAGCTGGATCGCAACGGGCTGCACTACCCGGCCTCGGCGATCGAGCTGCTGCAGACGCCTGACTGGGCCAAGCCCATCGTGATGCGCGCGATGGAGCTGCATACTCTGGCGTGAGCGTTACTGCAATGGCCTGAGCAGCAACAACAGGCTCAGTGTCATCCCACCGGTTCGTGGATCGGACACCCATTGAACCGCGAACGGAACTGACGCGAAGCGGCCATCACCACGCGACGCGCACGGTTCAAGCCACCGAGCGGGCGATGCTCGGCCAGCGCGTGCCACGGGGCAAATGCCAGTGCATCCTCGATGCCCGGCGAGCTGGCAGGCTGCCACGCTTCCTGCTGCGCAACGCTCAGGCGTGCAACCGGCAGGAACGGACTGTCCGCTTCCGGCCACGCGACCGACGCATCCTCGATCGGCATGCGTTCGACGTCGCGGCACAGCTGCACCCGCAGCTCCCATTCGACCGGATTGGGCAGGTCGGTGAAGAAGGACACCACTGCCTCGCGCTGCGCATCTTCGTCCGAGCCGATCTTGTCGCCGGTCAGCGCAAGCAGCGCCGGTGAGATCGGGGCCAGCGAAAACTTGGCCATGTAGGGGCCATAGAGGAAGGGCACCTGACTGAAGAAGGTTTCGCCCAGCGGATGGTGTTGCGGCTCGCCGCCCATGCCTTTCAGCGTGGCACTTTCCCCCCCGACGGCTTCCAGCGCCGCCTCCGCGCCGCGCAGCGTGGCTGAGATCATGCGTTTGGTACGCGGCATCCGCTCGGTAGTGGCGGCCAGCAGCTTGGCCGAACGCAGGAAGCCGGCGACGCCGGGCGTGTTGAACGCCGGACCGTTGACCATCAGGAAATCCTGGGTGTGCTGCTCCTCCGCACCCTCGGCACGCGGGCCTTCCACGCCGATCACCTTGAGCGCCATCGCGCGCGGGGTGGAGACCGAGTCCGGCAACTGCTCGGCTGGTGGCGAAGACAGCCGGACCAGTGCGTCGTAGCTGCCCGGCCGCGCAAACAGGCCGTGTCGCAACTCGGCCGGCAACTCGTCCAGCACACGTAGCCGGCCCTTCAACAACCCTTGGCCCTTGGCGTGCACCGCACGGTGGGCGTGGCCTTCCTGCTCGGCGACGGTCAGCGCCATGCGCGCGAACACCTCGGTCAGTTCGCGGATATGCGTGGCCTCATCTTCGTCGGCATGCTCGAGCGAGGCGTGGTAAAGAACGGGCGGGGGCAGTGACATGCAGGCTCCTGTTTGTGATCAAGGGCGGCGATCAAGCGTGGAAAGCGAAACGCGCTGCGCGGGGAGGCCATCTCCCCGCACAACGCAATGCCGGAGGAGAAACGGAAAGGTCAGGCCGCGGCGGCCTTGGCATTGCCGCCGCCGGCCAGGGCCAGCAGGGTCAGCTTCTCATCCGTGTCTTTTTCTTCCTTGAGCGTTTCCAGCAGCAGCGGCACGGCCGCCTTGTAGCCCAGCTGTTTGGCCAGCGCGGCAATCGTGCCGTAGGAGGCGATTTCGTAATGCTCCACCTTCTGCGCGCCACCAATCAGTGCGGCATCGCGGACCGGCCCCTCCTCGATACTGTCGATTGCCTCTTTGCCTTCCTCGACCAGCCCCTCCATCGCGGCGCATTTGATGCGCTTGAGCCGGATCCCCAGTAGTTCCACCACCTGGTCGATGCGCTCGATCTGGCCCTGCGTCTCTTCCAGGTGCGTCGTGAAAGCGGCGGCCAGATCGGGATTGGAGGCGGCGCGCGCCAATCGCGGCAGCGCCTTGGTCAGCTGCTTCTCTGCACTGTAGATATCCGAGAGCTCATGGATGAACAGGTCTTCTGCGGTCTTGATCGCCATGGAGGTACTGCCGTTGGGTTTGAGCATCCGACGCTAGGCGCGTGGGTGTTAGTACAGCGCGCTTTGTTGTGAAGGCCCTCTGCACGCACCTTCAGGGCGCGTCCGGCCAGGCCTTGAGCAGCGGCAGCGGATCGTAGGCACCCTCGGCTCCGTAGATGCCCCAGTGCAGATGCGGCGGAGTGCCTTTGGCATTGCCGGTATCACCGACGTAGCCTAGGACGGTGCCCTGTTCGATGACATCGCCACGTGCCAGGCCCTCGCGCCAATCATCCAGATGCGCGTAGTAATAGCGCTCGCGCGCAGGGCCCATCACCCAGACCTGGCGACCGCCCAGGCCGCTTTCACGGATGTCGGCGACGATCCCCGGGGTGGCGCTGCGCACCTCGGTGCCGCGCTTGGCGAAAATGTCCACGCCGGCATGCGTGCGGTCGCGTCCACGCGGTGCGCCGAACGTGTCGGCGACCTGGCGTGCGGCCACGCCTGCCACGGGGACGGGCAGCGCGGTCGGTGCAGGCATCTGTGACAGGCGCCAGAGCGCCCGCGGTGATTCCGCGATGGGGCTGTTCCAGAGCACGCCGGCCACCACGATGCAGACGACAAGCACGAACAGCCGCAGCAACCCGCGCCGCAGGCGGCGTGCAGGGGAGGCGGCGGGCGGCGAAGCGCTCATGACACCGTCCTCCCGGTCTTGCGTGTACCCGTGCGCCCGGAGACATGCAGGTGCTCGGGCACATGCCAGCGCCATGGAAACTCGATCGCCTTGCTGATCCCGATCCGCGGCCCGGCCACCGGTGCGACGGGGGGCGCCATCCCATCGGACACGATGCGGATGCCGCGGTCGTTACGGACCAGATCCGCGCCATCCAAGGCCTTGGTGATGCCCATCGCCTGCGACAGGCGGCCCGGGCCACTGGCCAGGTCGCGCTCGCGCTTGATCGCCGGACGCGCCTCGCGGATCAGCTCCAGCCCCGCCACCGGTTCCAGTGCGCGCAGCAGCACGCCCCAGCCTTGGCCGACGTCCCCACACACCGCGTTCGAGCCCCAGTGCATGCCGTAGCTGAAATAGACGTAGAGATGGCCGGCTTGGCCGAACATCGTGGCGGTGCGCGCGGTCATCCCGCGATAGGAGTGCGCTGCCGGATCCTGGTCACCCGCGTACGCCTCCACCTCCACGATCCGACCGGCGCGGCCGTCATCGCGCACCAGCAGTTTGTTCAACAGTTCCGGCGCTACCTCGGCCGGGTGCCGCTGATAGAAACGCCGCGGCAGAACCTTCCACGTCTTCATGACCTTCCGCGCAATGGATGCACCTTGCCAGTGTGGAACCAGCGCTTACTGTGACGCGCCGCGGGTCAATGCGCGATCAACGCGCCGCCATCGTCACGCCACGCTCGCCCGGCATTCGCGGCAGGTTGATCGAAACAGGGCAATCCTCGATGGCAGACACCGCCACCGCCAGCCACGCGCCATGCCCGCCAGACAGCGCCTGAAAATCGCCACCTTCAACGTCAACGGTGTGCTGACACGGCTGCCCCATCTGCTGACGTGGCTGGCGCGCGAACAGCCCGATATCGTGGCACTGCAGGAACTCAAGGCCACCCAGGAGGCGTTTCCGGAGGCAGCGATCCGCGAGGCGGGGTACGGCTGCATCTGGCAGGGACAACGATCCTGGAACGGGGTCGCGCTGCTTGCGCGCGGCCAGGACCCGATCGAAAGCCGCCGTGGGTTGCCCGGCGACCCGAAAGACGACCAGAGCCGCTATCTGGAAGCGGCCGCGCATGGCGTGATCGTGGCGGGTCTGTATCTGCCCAATGGCAATCCGCAGCCGGGCCCGAAGTTCGATTACAAGCTGAAGTGGATGCAGCGGCTCCACAGGCACGCCAAAACGCTGGTGGCATTGCCGCATCCGGTCGCGCTGATCGGCGACTTCAACGTTGTGCCCACGGATGCGGATATCTACGATCCCAAATCGTGGCGCAAGGATGCGCTGCTGCAGCCCGAGGTCCGCCAGGCCTATCAGGCGCTGCTCGACCAGGGCTGGGCCGACAGCCTGCGCGCGGTGCATGGCGATGCACAGATCTTCACGTTCTGGGACTACTTCCGTGAGCACTTCGCCCGCGACCGCGGGCTGCGGATCGACCATCTTCTGCTCAATCCCGTGCTCGCGCCCCGCCTGAAAGATGCGGGGGTGGACCGCTGGGTGCGGGCGCTGGAAAAACCCAGCGACCATGCACCCACCTGGGTCGAGGTCGTGGCGCCACCCAAGCCCCGATAGCCGCAGCGGGATGTCGAAAACACCGCCGACGCGGTAGAGTCCTCGGGCAGGCCGTTTGCGAGGGTATTGCCATGCCATATCGGAGAAAGGACATCGCCCCGGGCGTCGGCGAGGGCAAGCGGCTGCCGGCCGGCCCGGAGACCCCGGTGTTCTGCCGGGCGCGTGAGTATCCCGCCGGCACGATCATCGCGTTGCATCACCATCCGGACCGGCACCAGCTCGTCTACGCCGAATCCGGCGTGCTGGTGGTGCAGGCCGGGGCAGGGCGCTGGGTGGTGCCCAGCACACGCGCGATCTGGATTCCCGCCGGCATGGGCCACAAGGTCAGCTGCATCGGCGCGGTCGGCATGCGCAGCCTGTACATCCTGCCGCAGGCGATCGCCCAGCCACCAGCCAGCGCCTCGACGGTCTCGGTCACGCCCTTGCTGGCCGCCCTGATCCATGCGGCGATGGACGTCCCGCCGCCGTATCAAGCCGATTCCCGCGACGGGCGGCTGATGCAGTTGATCCTGGATGAGCTGCAGCTGTTGCCGGTGCTGCCGCTGCATCTGCCGCAGCCGACCGACCCGCGGCTGCGCGCCATTGGGCAGCAGCTGGAATCCACGCCGGACGATCCCTCGACTCTGCAGGACTGGGCGCGCCGGCTGGGCGTGGACGTCAAGACCATCCAGCGCCTGTGCGCACGCGAGCTGGGCATGACCTTCGGGCAATGGCGCCAGCAGGCGCGTCTGCTGCGTGCGCTGGAGCAGCTGGCGCACGGCGAGAAGGTGATCGACGTGGCGCTCTCGCTGGGCTACGCCAGTCCGAGCGCCTTCACTGCCATGTTCAAGAAACGCTTCGGCCAGCTGCCGAGCCAGTTCTTCCATTGAGGCGCGCGGCTCAGCGCATCGTGGTCTTCGGCAGGAACGCCGTCGCCAGCCCCAGCAGCGGCAGATACGAGGTGAAGTGGTAGACCCACACAATGCCGTGCACGTCGGCCAGCTTGCCGAGCCCGGCCGCGCCGATTCCGCCGATGCCGAACATCAAACCGAACATCAGGCCCGACACCATGCCGACACGGCCCGGTACCGCTTCCTGCGCGTACACCACCAACGCCGCGAAGGCCGAGGACATCACCAGCCCGACCGCCACGGCCAACACGGCGGTGCCCATCAGGTTGGCGTAGGGCAGGGCGAGCGCGAACGGAGCAACACCGAGGAAGGAGATCCAGATCACCGCCTTGCGCCCGATCCGGTCCCCGACCGGACCGCCGATGAAGGTACCCAGCGCGACCGAGGCCAGGAAGATGAAGAGGTACATCTGGCTCTGCTGCACGCTCAGGCCAAAGCGCTCGATCAGGTAGAAGGTGAAGTAGTTGGTGAACGAGGCGATGTAGACGAACTTGGCGAACATCAACACCGCGATCACTGCGATGGCCTGGATCACCTTGCCGCGGCTCAACCCGACGCCGTGACTCTTGGCCAGGCTCTTCATCTTTGCCTGGCCGTGCTGCACGGTCCAGCCGGTGAGACGGAACAGCACGGTGATGGCCAACGCAGCCGCCAGCATGAACCATGCAATGGCACGCTGCCCGTGCGGGATCACGATCAAGGCCGCCAGCAGCGGCCCGATCGCCGAGCCGGTATTGCCACCGACCTGGAAGGTGGACTGCGCGGTGCCGAAGCGGCCGCCCGAGGCCATGCGCGCCACGCGCGAGGCTTCGGGATGGAAGGTGGCCGAACCGATGCCGACGATCGCCGCAGCAACCAGCAGCATTTCGTAGCGGGTCGCCACCGCCATCAGGGCGATGCCGACGAAGGTGGCGATCATGCCCGACGGCAGCAGGTACGGCAGCGGCCGTTTGTCGGTGTACATGCCCACCCACGGCTGCAGCAGCGAGGCAGTGACCTGGTAGACCAGGCCGATGATGCCGATCTGGCCGAAGGTGAGCGAAAACTCGCTCTTGAACATCGGATACACCGCCGGCAGCACGGCCTGGATCATGTCGTTGAGCAGGTGCGCGAAGGCGGCAGCGCCGACGATGCGGATCGCGAAACCCTGTTGGGGGGCCGGGGTGATCGGTTCGGTGGGGATGACGGGCGGGGCAGCGGTTTCAGTGGTCATGGGCCGGGATCAGGAGCGGGAGGGTGCCGATGCCTGGGTATCAGCGGCGTTGGCACCCGGAAGCGGACAGGCGACAAGCGTAGACCGCGACTCGGGCCCCGTCTCTCGCGATATGGGCGGCGGTCGTCGCAATCAGGGCAGGCCCTCTGAAAAGCAGGCGGTACGGCCCAGGTGGTCCCGCGACGCGGCATACTCCCTCCGACTGCCGGACGGCAGCCCAGCGGAAAGGAGGACAGGATGTTGCCGATCAGAACACTCATGGTGGTGCTGCTGCTCTTCAGCACCTCGAGCTGGGCCGGGGCGCCCATCGACCCTGCGCAGGCCGAGCAGATCTTCACTCGCTGGCTGGCGGCCTAAGTGGGCATCCTGCAGTTGGCCGAGGCTGGCAGGCTTTCGCTGGACGATACGGTTGCCAGCCACCTGGAGGACTACCCCAACCAAGCGGTAGCCGCGGCAGTCACGATCCGCCAGCTGCTCAACCACACCAGCGGCCTGGGCGAGATCTTCGACGACGCGTTCGAGACCCGCAAAGCCTCCCTCAAGACACTGCGGATCCTGCCGCTGCGAGGCACGTCGGCGGGCGGCGGCTACAGCACCGCCCGGGATCTGCTCCGCTTCGCCGAAGCGCTGCGCGCTGGCAGGCTGATCCCGGCCGCGGCGGTGCAGGCAGCCACCTCGCCGCAGAACACCAAGGGCTGGTACGGCTACGGCTTCATGGTGAGTGGCGAGGACGAGCAGCGCCAGTATGGCCACGAGGGCGGGGCGCCCGGCGCGAATGCCGCGCTCATCGTGCTGCCCAGCCAGGGCTATGTGGTGATCGGGCTGAGCAATGTCGATCCCGATGCGATGGAGAATGTGGTCAGCTTCGTCGGCAATCGCCTGCCGCTGTAACCGGCTCGCCTCAGCGCCAGCCCAGCAGTGCCGGCAGCGAAGACGCCAGCAACGCGATCCCGGAAACGGTGAGCAGGCTCAGCACGATCTGGCGGAAGCGCAGATCACTGATACCGATGTACACGCGGGTGCCGAGCAGGGTCGGGATCAACATGGCCGGCGCAACGATGGCGAACATCGGCAGCATGTCACGGGTGACGATGCCCGTCCCCACGTAGGTGCCCATGGTGACCAGCAGCATCGACAGGTTGAAGTTCTGCACGACGGAGCGCTGCACATCGCGCTCGTAGCCGCGCAGCGTGCACCACAGCGTCGGCAGCGTGCCGGTGAAGCCACCCAAACCACCCATGATGCCGCCGGCAAACCCCACCACGCCGTCCGCCGCGCGCCCGCCGGCGGTGACCCGCGGCAGCTGGCGTGACAGCAGCATGGCCGGGCACCACAGCACCAGCAGGGTGCCCAGGATCGCCTTGAGCCAGTTCATGTCGAGCAGGGGCAGCAGGTAGACGCCCAGCGGGATGCCGGCCAACCCACCCAGAACGAAAGGCAGCAGGGTCTTCAGGTTGAAGCCGCGGCGCACGGTGAAGGCCGCCAGCAGCTGGCCGGTGAGGGCACCGAACACCGAGAGCGACGCCGCGAGCCTGGGGTCCAGCACCCAGGCCCAGAAGGACAGCGCCACCAGCCCGAAGGCGAAGCCGGAAAGACCCTGCACAAAGCCGGCGACGATGGCGCCCAGCGCGACAACCAGGTAAATCGAATCCACTGCCGCTCCTTACTGCCTGCCGGCGAAGGCATCCGTCGCGCGCACCAGCGCATCTGCCGTCGCAGGTTCCGTTGCACTGTGGCCCGACACGACCATCTGCAGCGATGCTTCAGGCCAGGCGCAGGCCAGATCCCACGCGCTGCGCGCCGGACAGATGATGTCGTAGCGGCCCTGCACGATCACGCCCGGCAGGTGCCGGATGCGGTCGATATCCCGCAGCAGCTGCCCAGGTTCGAGGAAGGCGTGGTTGCGGAAGTAGTGCGCCTCGATGCGCGCCTTGGCCAGCGTATGCAGCGGATCATCAGCGGACACCGCATCCACATCGTGCTCCAGCGTGGCGGCGTGATCCTCCCACCCCAGCCAGGCCTGTGCCGCCGCGATGCGGGTCGCTTCGTCCGGGCTGTCCAGGCGCCGCCAGTAGGCGGCGATCATGTCGCCGCGCTCTTCTTCAGGGATGTATGCCTCGTAGCGCGCCCAGCGCTCCGGGAAGACCCAGCGCGCACCGCCGTCGGCTTCGGCGAACCAGCGGTTCTCCTCGGCGCGGCCGAGGTACACGCCGCGCACGATGACACCGGTCGCGCGTTCCGGGTGTGCCTGGGCGTAGGCGAGTGCCAGCGTGGAGCCCCACGATCCCCCGAACACCAGCCAGCGGTCGATACCCAGCAGCTCGCGGATGAGCTCCACGTCCGCGACCAGGTGCTGCGTCGTGTTGTCGCGCAGCTCGCCGAATGGCGTGGAGCGCCCGCTGCCACGCTGGTCGATCAATACGATGCGATAGCGCGCCGGGTCGAAGAAACGACGGTGCACCGGGGAGACGCCGGCACCCGGTCCGCCATGCAGGAACACCACCGGGATGCCGTCCGGAGTGCCGCACTCCTCCACGAACAGGGTGTGCAACTCGTCCACGGGCACGTGATGGGTGCGGAACGGGGTGATCGCGGGATAGAGGCTGCGCATGGAGTGGGTCACTCGAAGAGTCCAACAACAATGATACCGCTGCAGCGTATGCGGATCGGCGGGGCTGGCCTGAGCGACCCATGAATCGCAATTTCCTGAGCGTGCTCAATGCGACGTTTCGCATGGCATTTCGCCTGCGCTTGCCGTTCCATGCACCGTTGCCTGGGCAGGCGATGCATCGACGGCGGAGATGCTCCGTTCGACGTTCAGGAGAGCTATTGAATGAAAGGAACCGATGTATGACGAAACATCACTGCCATGCGCTTTGCGCACTGATGCTGCTGATTCTTTCGGGATGCGGCTCGCCCGGTGTGGCGGATCCACGCGAACCGCCAGCGGTCCACTACAGCAGGCTGGATCGCACCAGCGTTTCGCTGACGCGCGAACTGCCGGGCCGGACCAACGCCTTCCTGGTGGCCGAGGTGCGCCCGCAGGTCAACGGCATCGTGGCCAAGCGCCTGTTCACCGAAGGGGGCCTGGTCACCGCGGGGCAGCCGCTGTATCAGCTCGATGACGCCAGCTACCGGGCCCAGGCCAACAGCGCCCGCGCCCAGCTGGCGCGCGCCGAAGCCACCGCCAATGCCGCACGCCTGAGCGCCAGGCGCATCGGCGAGCTGGCCAAGGTCGAAGCGGTCAGCACCCAGGACAACGAGAACGCGATCGCCGCGCTCAAGCAGGCCGAAGCCGATGTCGGCGCCGCGCGTGCCGCGCTGGATACGGCCAACGTGACGCTGGGCTATGCCCGCATCACCGCGCCGATCAGCGGCCGCATCGGCAAGTCCTCGGTCACCCAGGGCGCGCTGGTCAGCGCCGGCCAGGCCGAAGCGCTGGCCACCGTGCAGCAGTTGAACCCGATCCATGTCGATCTGACCCAGTCCGCCAGCGAGCTGCTGCAGCTGCGCCGCGAGCTGGCCAGCGGCCGCCTGCAGGACAACCAGACCCTGCCGGTGACGATCCTGCTCGATGACGGCACCGAGTTCGACCACAAGGGCACCCTGGAATTCTCCGAAGTCAGCGTGGACCCGACCACCGGCAGCTACGCGCTGCGGGTCAAGGTCGAGAACCCGGACCAGGTGCTGATGCCGGGCATGTACGTGCGTGCGCAGGTCGGCAGCGGCGTGCGCGAGAACGCGATCCTGGTGCCGATGCAGGGCATCGCCCGCGATCCCAAGGGTGATACCAGCGCCATGGTGGTCGGCAAGGACGACAAGGTCGAAGTGCGGCAGGTCAAGGTCAGCCGCTCGCTCGGCGACAAGTGGCTGGTGGAGGACGGGCTGAAGGCCGGTGACAAGGTCATCGTCGAAGGCCTGCAGAAGATCCAGCCGGGCATGCCCGTGCAGGCCACCGAAATGGGCGCGGCCCCGGCCAAGCCGGCCGCCGCGCCGGCGGCTCCCGCCGCCCAGCAGTAACCGGAGAATTCCATGGCACGTTTTTTCATTGATCGCCCCATCTTCGCGTGGGTGATTGCGATCATCATCATGCTCGCCGGTGGCCTGGCGGTGCTCAAGCTGCCGGTGTCGATGTACCCGGAAGTGGCGCCGCCCACGCTGACGATCACGGCGATCTACCCGGGGGCGTCAGCCACGGTCATCGAGGAAACGGTCACCAAGGTCATCGAGCAGCACCTCACCGGCCTGGACGGGATGCTGTACTTTTCTTCACAGAGTTACTCCTACGGGGGTTACGCCACCATCAGCATCGTCTTCGAGCCGGGCACGGACCTGGAGACGATCCAGCCACACGTACAGAATCGCGTACAGCGCGCGATGCCCTCGCTGCCCGAGCAGGTGCAGCGGCGCGGTGTCAACGTCTCAAAGTCCGGTGCGGACGTGCTGCAGATTCTGGGCTTCGTGTCTGAAGATGGCAGCATGGAGGCCGCCGATGTGGCCGATTACGTGGGCTCGTCCGTGGTGGATGTGATCAGCCGAGTGGAGGGCGTTGGCTTTGTACGTGAGTATGGCGGCAAGTATGCGATGCGCATCTGGCTGGATCCTGCTCGCCTCCACGCCTATCGTTTGACGGTCGATGAGATAGCGCAAGCCATTCGCGCGCAGAACGCGCAGATTGCGCTGGGCGAGATGGGCGGCGCGCCCGGCGTGGAGGCGCAGGCGATGACGGCATTCGTCGACGCGGGATCGCGTTTGTCCAGTGCTGCGCAGTTCCGGGCGATCATCCTGAGGGGGAATCCGGATGGAAGCCAGTTGCGGCTCGGTGATGTGGCCCGCGTTGAACTCGGCGCGGAAAGTTACGATTTCAGCAACCGACTCAATGCACGGCCCGCTGCGGCCATCGGGGTCTACCTGGCTCCGGGGGCCAACGCACTGCGCACGCGCGAGGCGGTAGACAAAGCACTGGAAAGCATGGCCCCGGACATGCCCGCCGGGCTGCGCGTCGTGGTGCCGTATGACTCCGTGCCCTTCGTCAAGGCCTCCATCCGCAGCGTCATCTCCACGCTGCTGGAGGCGATCGTGCTGGTGTTCCTGGTGATCTACCTGTTCCTGCAGAACTTCCGCGCGACTCTGATCCCGACGATCGCGGTGCCGGTGGTGCTGCTTGGCACGTTCGGCATCCTGTCCGCGCTGGGCTTCTCGGTGAACATGCTGACCATGTTCGCGATGGTGCTGGCGATCGGCCTGCTGGTCGATGATGCGATCGTGGTGGTGGAGAATGTCGAGCGGATCATGGCCGAGGAAGGACTTTCTCCGCTGGAGGCCACGCGCAAGTCCATGGGCCAGATCACCGGTGCGCTGGTCGGCATCGGCCTGGTGCTGTCGGCGGTGTTCGTGCCGATGGCCTTCATGAGTGGGGCCACCGGCGTCATCTACCGCCAGTTTTCGGCCACGATCGTCTCAGCCATGGCGCTGTCGGTGCTGGTCGCGGTCGTGATCACCCCAGCGCTCTGCGCAACCCTGCTCAAGCCGGTCAGGACCGGCGGGCATCAGTCACCACCGGCAGGCGCGCTGGCCCGGGCCTTTGGCAGGTTCAACACGGGTTTTGAACGCACCAGCGCCACCTATCAGCGCGGGGTCGCCGGTCTGTTGGCCCGTCCGTGGCGAAGCATGGCGTTGTTCGCGCTGTTGTCCGGCGCGATGATCGTGCTGTTCATGCGGCTTCCCTCTTCGTTTCTGCCGACCGAAGACCAGGGAACGCTGGTGGTACTCGTGCAGGGTCCGGCCGGTTCGACACTTGCCCATACCGAGGCAGCGTTGAAAGCGGTGGAAAAGCACTTCCTGGAGGATGATCCGGTGGTCGATGCCCTTCTCACCGTGGTCGGCTTCAGCTACTCGGGCATGGGGCAGAACAACGGGCAGGCCTTCATACGCTTGAAGGACTGGTCCACGAGAGGGGGTGATGACGAGGCGGACAAGGTGGCGGAGCGCGCCAGGTCCGCGCTTGCCTCATACCCGGGCGCCACCTTCCACGTGCTGACGCCTGCCGCCATCCCGGCGTTGGGAACGGCCGCAGGATTCAGCTTCTTCCTGCGGGATGGCATTGGCCGGGGCCATCCCGCGCTGTTGGAGGCGCAGGACAGGCTGCTGGCACTGGCGGAGGCCAGTCCGATCCTTGCTGGCATGCGCGCCAATGGGCTGAGCGACATGCCTTCGCTGCAGGTGAATGTGGATGCCGAACGGGTTGCGGCGCTGGGACTGTCGATCGATGAGGTCAACAGCACCCTGGCCACCGCCTGGGGGAGCCGTTATGTAGACGACTTCAACGACCGCGGTCGGCTCAAGCGCGTCTACCTTCAAGCCGATGCATCGTTCAGGACGAGCCCGGATGACTTCGCACTCTGGTCGGTGAGGAATGCGGCGGGTGAGATGGTGCCGTTCAGCGCGTTTGCTTCGATCGAATGGAGGCATTCTTCACCGAGATTGGAGCGCATCAACGGGATGCCCGCCCGGGAAATCCTCGGGGCAGCGGCCCCAGGGACAGGCTCAGGACGCGCGATCGCCGAAATCGAACGTCTTGCCCAGCAGCTGCCGCCGGGCTTCGGCATCGAATGGACCGGCACGGCACTCCAGGAAAACGGTGCGACGTTGCAGACCCCGCTGCTTTACACGCTGTCACTGCTGATCGTGTTCCTGTGCCTGGCCGCGCTGTATGAAAGCTGGAGCGTGCCGACCGCGGTGCTGCTGGTGGCGCCGCTGGGCATCCTCGGCGCGGTGCTGGCCAACACGTTCCGCGGCATGGAGCGCGATATCTACTTCCAGGTGGCGATGCTGACCACAGTGGGCTTGACCAGCAAGAACGCGATCCTGATCGTGGAGTTCGCCAAGGAAAACCTGGAGAAGGGCGCCGGCCTGATCGAAGCGACGATGCATGCCGTGCGCGACCGTCTGCGCCCGATCATCATGACCTCGCTGGCCTTTGGCCTGGGCGTGCTACCGCTGGCGCTCGCGTCGGGTGCCGGTTCCGGTGCTCAGCGGGCGATCGGGACTGGCGTACTCGGCGGCATGGTCGTGGGCACGCTGCTGGGTGTGTTCTTCGTCCCGCTGTTCTTCGTCATCGTGCAGCGGGGGTTCAACCGAACGCGTTGATGCCATCGGCAGTCAATGCCGATGGAGGTGTCATCCATCGCGCTGCACCCGCGTTCGGTACGCCGCCACATTGTCACCGCGGATGCGCCGTTGCTGCGTGCCCGTCACCGTATCGACCTTGCGGTCTGAACCGGTGACGGGCTTGGCGTCGATCGCGGTGTCGCGCTCGAACGCGTGGGATTTGTCGGTGTTGCGGTAGTACCGGTACAGCGCCCAGTACAACGCCGTTGCACCGGCGGGGCCGGCGGCAAGCAGCCAGAGACCACTGTCATCGCTCATGAGGCAGCTACCAGGAAGAAAAGCAGGAGGGCTTCGATGATGGTGCCGGTGGTGAGCGCGGCCAGCAGCAGCTTCCACTGCTGCACCGGCACGCTGCCCATGGTTTCACCGGTGCGGCCGTTCACCGCGATGTAGTGCAGCATGCCGCCATTGCGGCCCGGCTGGTGATACGAGTACAGCCACACCGGCAGGTACATCGACACCCAGCGGGTGCCATGCACATCCACGCGCTCACGCTCCCAGCGCACGCCACGATCGTAGCGGCGCACCGAACCTTCCACCTGGGCGCGGGCGATCGACAGCAGCTGATCCTCCAGCCGCGGGCGCAGTTTCTCCACATCGAGATTGCGCTTTTCCGAAGTGAAGCCGGCCAGGTAGGAGGCGTTCCACTTCAGCGCATTCTTGGTGTCGAACGGCAGGATCGCGTTGATGATGTTGTTGGTGTTGCTCTGGATGTCCAGATTGCCGCGCTCGGCCGATGACTCCAGGGTCAGGTCGTCCACGGTGAAATCGACCTGGCGGTCCACCTGGTAGACGTCGGCGTCGTAGTAGGTCTGCTTGTTCTTTTCGGTGCCGCGCGTGTACTGCCGCGTCTGGATTTCACCCTTGCCCGAGATGCTGGCACTGACGTTGCTGTCCACGATCATGTAGGGCAGGTAGACGCCGGTGACGTTTTCCGGCGTGAACTGGTCCTTGAAGGCTTTCAGCGCGAACAGGCGCCGCTTGTCCACGAACTGCCGGATCCGCGCGACCGCGTCGTCCTTGCTGATGCGGAACGGCAGCACCGCATCGGGCACCGCGCCGTTGGCGATCTGTTCGTTGACCCCGAACACGTGGCGGCACCAGTGGCAGCGTGCGGTCATGGTGCTTTCGGTGTTGATGGTGACTTCCGCCCCGCAGCCAGTGCACTTGAAGCTCATCAGGCTGGCGGTGCCAGTGTCGATGTCGCGCGCACCGGACGCGACCACGGTACCGCGAAGCTCGCCGATCCCTTCGCCGAACCCGAACGCTTCCTCGACCCGGTCGCCGTGCCATTCGTGACGGCAGAACTGGCAGACCAGTACATCGGTGCCGAGCTTGAGCCGCACATCGCTGGAGCCGCAGTTCGGGCAGCGGTTGACGCCGTCCTTGAGCTCGGCCGCAGAGGTGTTCAGCGCGGCCGGATCGGGCGCCAGCACTTCATCGCGGATGGGCTGGGGCAGGGTGGCCGGGTCGATCGGGAAACTGCCCGGCACCGGCGGCACCTCCCGGGGCGAGCCCGGGCCGGTGACCGGCGCCGCGGGCGAGGGCAAGGGCGGCAACGGTGGCGGACCCGCCGGGATCGGCGGTGGCATCTTGGGGTCGGACATGGTGTCGGTGCGCTCGGTGTCTTACAGCCCCAGCGCCTTGGCCTTGAGCTTGTCGTAGTCGTCCTGGGTGATCAGGCCGAGATCCAGCATCTCCTTGGCCTTCTTCAGCTTGGCGACCGGGTCGTCCGCGGCCGGGGCGACCGGCTGCTGCATCCCGCCAACCCCGAGCATGCCCGAGGCCATGCCGACGCCGACCAGGCCGGCGGCACCGCCGTTCTCGCCCGCCGACTGGATGCCCTGGGCCACGCTGGCCTGCAGGTTGGAGTTGCCGCGCGAGCCGGCCAGCGCATCGGCGCGCTGCACGGTCTTGAGCAGTTCACGCGTGTTGGCGTCGTACTCGATCGAGACGATGGCGGTCTTGACGATGGCCAGGCCGCGATCGGACTTCCACTGGTAGCCCTGCTCGACGGCGGCGGACAGGCTCTGCGCGAAGCCCAGCGAGTCCTGCTGCAGCTTGGTGATCCGGTTGCCCTTGCCCGGGTCGTTCGTATACAGGCTGAAGGCCGGGGCCAGCGAGCCCACCACCTCGTTGAACAGCTGGCTGGCGGCGGCGTTGTCCAGATCGGTGAAATCGAACACCTGGCCCGGCTGCAGGTAGCTGGCCGGCACGAAGTTTTTCACGAACAGGATCGGATCGACGATTTTCAGCGTGTACGAGCCGCGCGTGACCGCGCCGACCTGCGTGCCCAGGAAACCATCGTCCCAGTAGATTTCGGACTGCGTGCCGAAGCGGTTGTCCGGCAGCTCTTTCAGCGAGACGAAGAATGCCGCCTGCTGCGACCCGGGCTGGCCGCCGAACTTGAAGCGTTCCCAGCTCTGCTTGATCAGCGGGCTGACGAAGCCGTCGCCGGCGAAGATCGACTGCGAGTTGGTATCGTCCGAGCGCCATTCATAGCCACCCGGCTCGGCGACGAAGCCGGTGATCGCGCCATCCTGGAACAGCAGCAGGCCGTAGCCTTCGGGCACGACGATCCTGGAGCCGTTGGTGATGATGTTGGAGGAGGCGCTGGTGTTGGAGCCGCGCCCGGCATTGGTGCCGCGCGGGACCGCCGCGAACAGCGCTGCCGTGGAGGGCAGGCCCGTCGGCACGGTGTAGAAGTCCTTCCACTGGTCGGCCAGAACACCACCCACTGCACCTGCCACCGCCTGACGAAGACCCATGACCAACTCCCTGTGATTCGTGGCCGGGCACCGTGCCCGCCATGCTCGGCCGACTATATCAGCAGCCAACGCACCTGCATCCAGAACGCCGCTCTGCTCGTACAAGCGCCATGAACCCCAAGTCGCCGATCCCCCGGAAGTGGCCTACCATGGAGGCTGACCCGCCTGTTGCCAGGATGACGCCCTTCGAGGCCGCCCGGATGATTGCCGCCCCCGCTCAATCCACGACGGAGATCAAGACCTGGGCGCCGGAAATGGCGGCGGTGGCCGGCTCGCGCGACCGCGAGTGCTTCCTGCGCATCTACGACCACTTCATGCCGCGTCTGTGCCGCTACCTGGGTGGGTTGGGGGCGGCCGATGGCGTGGCCGAGGATCTCGCCCAGGAAGTGCTGCTCAAACTGTGGAACCGTGCCGACCTGTACGATCCGGCGCGCAGCAGCCTGGGCACGTGGCTGTACCGGGTCGCGCGCAACATGCATATCGACCGCGTGCGCCGGGAACATATCTGGGTGCATGCCCACGAGGTGGTCGAGCAGGCCGCCGAAGAGGCCGACGGGGGCGGCTCGCTGGCCGAACGCCATACCGAGCACGTCAGGCTCAAGCAGCGGCTGGACGAACTCTCCGCAACGCAGGCCCGTTTGATCCGGATGTCCTATTTCGAAGCCAAGACCCACGCCGAGATCGCCACCGAGCTGCATATGCCACTGGGCACCGTGAAATCCCATATCCGGCGTGCGTTTCTGCAGTTGCAGTCGTTGATGGGAGAGTCGCGATGAATCCTCGTCATCACCTGGATCCGACCACCGTCCTGGGCTTTGCCACCGGAACCCTGGCGCCGGAAATGTCGGTGGTCGCCGCGGCGCACCTGGAAGCCTGCGCCTACTGCCGGGAACAACTGCGCGCGGCCGAACGGGTCGGGGGACTGCTGCTGGAGCAGCAATTGCCGCCGCCCGGGGCGGAGGATCGCCAGGCCGCGCTTCGGCAGACCATGCTGACGCGCCTGGATGCCGCGCCAGTGGAGGATGGCATGCGTGGCCAGGCAGCGGTGCGCGTCGCGCCTGGGCACGACCCGGATCAACTGCCGGCGGCGCTGGCACCGCATTTCGGAACGTCCTACCGCTCGCTGAAATGGCGGTGGATGGCGCCGGGTGTCCACTGCATCCGCGCAGCGGCGCACCCGTCGTTGATCATGCTGAAGATCGCCCCGGGCAAATGCCTGCCCATGCACAGCCACGGCAGCAGCGAGCTGACCCAGATCCTTCGCGGTGCCTATGATGATTCACTGGGGCATTTCGCCCCCGGCGATGTGGCCGATCTCGACAGCCAGGTCGAGCATCAGCCGGTGACCACCCCCGGGGTGGCGTGCATCTGCGTTTCAGCGCTGGATGCGCCCCTGGTCTTCAGCGGATGGTTCGCGCGGAAGCTGCAGCAGGTGTTCAAACTCTGACCGGGCAGGCCGTGATCGCGGCCGCTTCGAACACCTGCATCACCAAGGCCGGGGACATCGGCCGGGCAAGCAGGTAGCCTTGGACTTCATCGACCCCCATCGCAGCCAGCACCTCCACCTGCGCCTGATGCTCGACTCCCTCGGCCACGGTGAGGTAGCCCAGCTCATGCGCCAGATGATGGATGGCCGAGACCTTGGCGCGCGCCCGGGGATTGATGGCGATGCCATCGATCAACGATTTGTCCAGCTTCACGGTGTGGATGGGAAGGTCGGACAGATAGCTGAAATTGCTGTAGCCGCTGCCGAAGTCGTCGATCGCCACAGTGATGCCGGCCTGCGTCATCGCTGCGATATGGCCGATGGCCGGGGAGCCCGGGCGCAGCCATTCGCCCTCGGTGATCTCCAGTTCGATCATCGAGAACGGCAGCGCCCTGTGCTCGAGTTTGCTGCGGATGTCGTGCCATGCCGAGGCGTTGGACAGATAACTGCTGGAGAGGTTGATCGAGACCGGAATATCCAGCCCGTGGGCGCGCCACGCCTGGACCTGATCGAGCGCGGTGTCGAGCACCCAGTTGGTCACCTCATCCATCAGGGCGGTCCGCTCGAAGACCGGAATGAACTCGGCCGGGCTGATCGACCCCAGGGTGGGGTGGGTCCAGCGGATCAGGGCTTCGGCCGAGACCGGGCGCCGGCCGTCCAGGGTGAAGCGGGGCTGGTAATCCAGGTGGAAATCGCCGGCCTGCAGCCCGCGTTCGGCATCGGAGGCCAGGCGGTAGGCGCGGTGCATCTTTTCGTCGCGCTGTTCGGAGTACCAGCAGAACGGCCGACGTGCGTCGAACGCACCGTGCATGCTGACGAGCAGCCGCCGCAGCAGGTCGTGGCTGTCTTCTTCGCCCGGTTCGACGGCGCAGATGCCGGCATGGAAGCGTGGCGACATCGGCACTGCCGCGGCCATCAGCGGGCGCAGCATGCGCGTTCTCAATTCCAGGATCAGCGCCTCCACCTGGGCTGCGGCCGGCATCTCGACCACGAAGGCAAACCGCGTCACCCCCACGTGGTACACCGTGGCCACGCCCTCCAGCGCGGCACGCAGGCGGACGCCGGCGCGCCGGATCAAGGCCTCCAGCGGACGCAGGCCCAGCACCTGGCCCACCTGGTTGGCGCGTGGAATGTCGAGGATGTCCACCGCGACGGCGTAGGCCGTTCCTTCAGTGCAACGCGCCAGGATGCCGGGCAGATCCGCATGCAGCTGGTGCCGGCTCGGCAGGCCGCTGACCGGGTCCAGCCGACCGGACATCGCACGCAGCTCCAGCTGCGCGACGACCAGCTCGGCCAGGGTGGCCAGCTGATCCTGATCACCCTCGTCGAACATGCGCGGGCGTGTGTCCATGACGCACAGGGCCCCGATGGCGACCCCGTTCTTTGCCACCAGCGGTGCGCCCGCGTAGAAGCGCAGATGCGGGCTGTCGGTGACCAGCGGGTTGTCGCGGAAGCGGGGGTCCTGGCGGAGATCCGGAACCACCAGCACGCCATCGGCGGTGACGGCGTGGGCGCAGATCGAGGCGCGGATGTCGGTCTGCGCCATGGGCAGGCCAATCCGGGAAAGGAAGCGCTGCTTCACATCCCCCAGGATCGAGACGAATGCCACCGGGGCATCGAAGGTGTAACCGGCCAGCGCGGTGAGCCTGTCCAGTGCAGGCAGGGACGCCAGACCGTCGACCTGCATGGCACTGAGGACCGCGCTGCGTTCGTCGCGTTGTGAGGTGGGGGGGCTCATCGTGATTCGACTGGGGGTGGAGGCCACGGCCGAAGCCGGAAAAGTGGGCCTCCTGTCCCTTGCCGCTTGAACCGGCGGCGTTCCTTCCAGGCTATACGTACGACACACGCAGCTGGATGCAGTTACCAGTCGGTGGGCGCGTAGTCCTTCAGGAACTGACCCCAGACGTGATCGCCGGTGTTGATGCCGTGGATGATCGGGTCGACGATGCGGGCGGCGCCGTCGACGATATCCAGCGGCGGATGGAAGCGCTCTTCCTTCACTTTCTTGGCCGCGATATCCGCCGGATCCTCGTCGGTCACCCAGCCGGTGTCGACGCTGTTCATGTGGATGCCGTCGTTCTGGTAATCCGCTGCCGAGGTGCGCGTCATCATGTTCAGCGCAGCCTTGGCCATGTTGGTGTGCGGGTGGCGGGTGGTCTTGAAGTTGCGGTAGAACTGCCCCTCCATCGCCGAAACGTTGACGATGTGCTTGTCACGCTCGGGCGTGCGCAGCATCAGCGGCTTCAGGCGCGCATTGATGATGAACGGTGCGATGGCGTTGACCAGCTGGGTTTCCAGCAGTTCCACCGAGGGCACTTCGGCCATCAGCATGCGCCAGGAGTTGCGCCCGCGCAGATCCACCTGCTGCAGGTCCTGGTCCAGGCGACCTTCCGGGAACAGATGCTGCTGCGCCACCAGCTCATCGTCCAGCAGCGGCACCTGCGACAGCTCGGCAGCACGGGTCAGGCCGTTGGCGGCATTGAAGTCGCGGCCCTGGACCACCGGCAGCGCGGCCGAGGCGGTGGTGCCGAGCAGTTCGGCGCTGCGCAGGCCTTCGTAATCGCCGATCAGCTTGCGCAGCGTGTCCGGCACCTCGTGCAGCGGCGCGGTTTCACCGGCCATCATGTGCGCATAGAACTGCGGCGGGCGGCGCACGGTCTGGCAGGCGTTGTTGATGATGAAGTCCAGGCGCGGGCGGGTGGCCAGCAGTTCGCTGCAGAAGGCTTCCACGCTGGGGGTGTGGCGCAGGTCCAGGCCGTACACCTGCAGGCGGTGGCCCCATTCGGCGAAGTCGGGCTCTTCGGCGTAGCGCGCGGCCGAGTCACGCGGGAAGCGCGTGGTCACGATCAGCTCGGCGCCGGCGCGCAGCAGCTTGAGTCCGGCCTGGTAGCCGATCTTGACCCGGCCACCGGTCAGCAGCGCGACGCGCCCGCTCAGGTCGGCGGTTTCGGTGCGCTTGAAGAAGTTCAGCTCGGCACAGGCCGGGCACATCTGGTCATAGAAATGGTGCAGCTGGGTGAACTTCTGCTTGCACACATAGCAGTGGCGCAGCTCCGGGGAATGCACCGGCTCCGGCGCGGCGGCGGCATGCTCGCCATTGGAGGCGTCATGCAGGCCGGCGGCATGGGGCGGGAAGTAATTCGGGGTGCTGAACACGGGCTTGCGGCGCAGGGCGCGGATGCCGGTCTGCTCCAGCAGGGCCTCGGCCTTGGCCACCTTTTCCTGGTGGCGCTGCTTGGCCTGCTGTTTCAGCTTCGCCCGCCGCGCCTTGGGCTCGGGGTGGTAGACCTTGGCCACCACCTGGTGCAGGCGGGTACGGTCGGCGTCGGGCAGCGTATCGAGCACGCTGCGGTCGGCTTCGATGGCCTCCAGCAGGTCCAGCGCGGCGCGCAGCCGGTCGGTCAGGGGCAGGTCGTCGTCGGCAAGGGGCAGGGCGGTGGTATTCAATTCGGGTCCGGGAAAAGCAGCAGGAAGACAGGCAGGCGGGCGCCGCGCGGTGGCCCCCGACGGGGCATGCGCCGGCAGGCCGGGGCAAACGATGGGCGGCTATTGTCCCTGATCCTGGGATTTGGTGCTGAGCGGCGCCCATCCCTGGCTCCACATCCGCTCCACACCGCGCCCCATAGAGTGGCCTCCACCCAATCGATGGCCCTTCCCCGTGAGCCTGCAGACCTCCGTGTCCCTTCCGCTTCCCCGGCGCCCGTTGCCGGACAGTTGCCACTTCGAGCTGCTGGATGTGAGCGCCCTGCAGGACCCGGGCAGCGGCCGTATCGTGCATCTGTACTCGATGGTGGCGCGGTGCCTGTCCTGTGAGGTGGTGTTCAACGCCCGGGAAGGGGAAGGATTCGTGAGCACCTCGGCGGCGCGCCTGCTGCGCTGCCCCACCGGCTGCGGCGAGCAGTCCCTGAAGGGGGCCGCATTGCGCCAGTGGCGTGCGGCGGGCGTGTGCGGCACCTGATCCGATCCGGGCAGCCGCATGAGCATGCGGACACGCCGTCGCAGGGTGCAGATCTGCCGGCCGATGAGCACGCCAGATAAGAACAACGTCCAGCCCTGATCGGGCACGAACGCCGCGCTCGCTCAGCCTGACGCGAGCGAGGCCTGCAGCGCAGTGGCCAGCGCGGCGTCACCATTCACCAGTTCGGCCCACTTCAGGGTGAGGCCATTCCGTTTTCCCTTCGGCACCAGCTTCAGGCCGTCGGGATCGATGGTCAGCGTGTACGCCTGGTCGCCGATCTTGACCTCCCGGCGCACGGGTTTATCGAGTGGGGTCATGGGGGATCACGGCTTCGGCGGGGATTCGCGCTTCGGCTCCGCGCTGGTCCCGGTGCCGTGCCCGGAGTCCTGCGCCTCGGAGGCGGCCGTTCCACTACCGCCACCGGGCACGTTGCGCGACGTATCGCCCGCGGCCGGGGCGGTGGCAGGCTGCTCGATCGTATCGGCGTGCTTGCCTTGATCAGTGTGCTCGGCCTGGCTGCAGGCAGACAGCGCCATCGTGGCAAGGGCGGTGATCAACAAGGTGCGCATGACGATTCTCCGGGAGGGATACCACTCCGGTTTGTAACGTCGAGGCTGTTGCTGATCCGTGATCACCTCGTTGATCACTCTGTGACGACAGCGGCATGGAGTACCCTTGCCGCCGTCGATGCTTAGCCGTTCCGTGGTCTGCGGGCGGGGAGCCGGCGTGTTACGGAGCAGAGTAGACATCATGAGTATTCCCGAGGGAGTGGACGAGAACCGGCGCGGGCACGGCCTCACACGACGAGGCTTCCTTCTTGCGGTTGGTTCGGTTTCGCTGCTCGCGGCCTGTCGTGATAAAGCGCCTGCGGTGGCAACGCCCGCCGCAGCAGCGCCGGCGGCCAGGACCGATACCGCCTTCCTCTCGCTGTCCCGCGCCCTGACCGACAAGAACGACCTCGACCCGGCCACGGCCGAACGGATCGAAAAGGCGTTTGCCACCCTGCAGCCCGACCTGCATGCGCAGTTTCCTGCCCTGGTCACGCTGGCCGGGCAGGTGAGCGGTGCCACGGCGTTGGTCGCCGCCGCCGGCGAGGCCCAGCCCGCGGCCCTTGCCATCATCACTGCCTGGTATACCGGCACGGTGGGCAAAGGGGTCCATGCCGTGACCGTGTCCTATCGCGATGCGCTGATGCAGCGCTGCGTGGACGATGGCCTTTCGCCACCGACCTATGTCCAGGGCGGACCCGCCTGGTGGACCGCTGAGCCGCCGGCCCCGATTCGAGCCCACGCATAAGCCTGCGCGGTTCTCTTTTCCCTGTTACTGATCTGGAATCCCTCTCATGAAAGCTCCGGTTTTCCGTGATGGCGACGTCGATGCCGACGTCGTGATCGTCGGCTCGGGCGTCGTCGGTGCATTGATCGCCCACCAGCTGGTGCGCGCCGGCAAATCGGTCCTGGTCCTCGAGGCCGGGCCCCGCTTGAACCGCTCCGATGTGGTCGAGAACTGGCGCAACGTCAGTTTCGAGCGCCGTATCGGCAGCGACTTCCAGGGGCCATTTCCGCAATCGAAATTCGCGACGGCGCCGCTGTATTTCCCCGCCAACGACTACGTCGGGCTGACCGGGCCCGATGCCAGCAGCTTCCATCAGGGCTTCATCAAGGCCGTCGGCGGCACCACCTGGCACTGGGCGGCGTCGTGCTGGCGCCATCTCCCGGTCGACTTCAAGATGCAATCGGCCTATGGCGTCGGTCGCGATTGGCCGATCAGTTACGAGGACATCGAGCCGTACTACTGCCGTGCCGAGGAGGCCATGGGCGTGTCCGGGCCGAACGACCCGGCGCAGCAGAGTCCCTCGGAGCGCTCAAAGCCCTACCTGGCTGACATGATTCCGTGGGGCAACGGCGACAAGGTGTTCGCCGAGGTGGTCAATCCGCACGGCTACAACCTGGTCCCGATTCCGCAGGGGCGCATGATCAAGCCGTGGAATGACCGGCCTGCCTGCTGCGGCAACAACAACTGCCAGCCGATCTGCCCGATCGGGGCGATGTACAACGGCGTGCACACCGTCCAGGCCGCCGAGGCGCTGGGCGCCAAAGTGTTGGCCGAATCGGTGGCGTACAGGATCGATACCGACGACCAGAACCGGGTCACCGCGATCCACTGGTATGACAGCGACAAGGTGAGCCACAAGGCCACCGGCCGCAGTTTCGTGATCGCCTGCAACGCGCTGGAAACACCGCGCCTGTTGCTGCTGGCCGCCAACGAACAGAACCCGAACGGCATTGCCAATTCCTCCGACCAGGTCGGCCGCAACATGCTGGACCACTCCGGCTTCCACTGCTCCTTCATTGCCGACCGGCCGATCTGGCTGGGACGTGGTCCGGCGCAGTCCAGCTGCATGGTCGGGCCTCGCGACGGGGCGTTCCGCTCGGAGTACTCGGCGACCAAGATCATCCTCAACAACATCAGCCGCGTGGCGATCGCCACCGACCAGGCCTTGAAGATGGGGCTGGCCGGTGAGGCGCTGGATGCGGAAATCCGCCGCCGTTCTATCTACGGGGTGGACCTGTCGATCAGCCTGGAGCCGCTGCCGGATCCGAGCAACCGCCTGACGCTCTCCAGGACCCGCGTCGATGGTCATGGCCTGGCCTGCCCGGACATCCATTACTCGCTGGGCGATTACGCGCGCAAGGGCTACGACAAGTCCTGCGAGCAGCTGCGGCACATCGGCAAGCTCTTCAATGCCGAAGAGTTCGTCATCACCACGGCGCTCAACGCCAACAACCACATCATGGGCTCGACCATCATGGGTGCCGACCCCCGGGATTCCGTGGTCGACGGCGACTGCCGCGCGCATGACCACCCGAACCTGTGGCTGCCGGGTGGCAGCGCGATGGTCTCGGCCAGCGTCGTCAACAGCACCCTGACCATGGCTGCGCTGGCGCTGCGCGCGGCCGATGCGATCGAGCGTGCCGCATGAAGACCTTCCTCCTTATCGCGTTCGGCCTGCTGGCCGGTGGCAGCCAGGTTGCACGCGCCGACGAGACGGTCGAGCGCGGTCGCTACCTGTCCGTGGCCGCCGATTGTGTGGCCTGCCATACCAGCCCGAAGCAGGGCAAGCCGTATGCGGGCGGTTATGCGATCGCCTCGCCACTGGGCGAGATCTGGGCCAGCAATATCACCCCGTCCAAGAGCCATGGCATCGGCAACTACACGGAAGGCGATTTCGCCAAGGCGGTGCGCGAGGGCGTGCGCAAGGACGGCGCGCATCTGTATCCGGCGATGCCCTACACCTCGTACGCGAAACTGACCGACGAGGACATCCACGCGCTGTACGTCTATTTCATGCAGGCCGTCGCGCCGGTCGATGAAGAGGCGCAGACCACCGAGCTGCCGTTCCCCTTCAGCGTCCGCTCGTCGATGGCGGTGTGGAATCTGCTGTTCCTGGACAAGACGCCCTTCAAACCTGATCCGGCGCAGAGCGCGCAGTGGAATCGCGGCGCCTATCTGGTGGAAGGGCTGGCGCACTGCTCCAGCTGCCACAGCCCGCGCGGGTTGATGATGCAGGAGGTGGGTGGCAAAGCCTTCGCCGGCGGTTCGTTGGGTGACTGGTATGCCCCCAACATCACCTCCCATCCGATCAGCGGCATCGGCGGCTGGAGCGATGACGAACTGGCCCGATACCTCAAGACCGGCCGGGTGGAGGGCAAGGGACAGGCCGGCGGCGGCATGGCCGAGGCGGTGACCAACAGCCTCTCCAAGCTGCGCGATGAAGACATCAGCGCCATTGTGACCTACCTGCGGACCGTGCCTGCGGTGGCCGACAAGGACGCCACCCGTGCCGCCTTCGCCTGGGGCGATGCCGCCAAGGCGCCCGGTGAGCAGCCGGTGCGCGGCACGGACGCGCCGGTCACCTCCGGTGCGGTGCTGTATTCCGGCCTGTGCGCCAGCTGCCACGGGCCGCAGGGCGAGGGCAGCAAGGACGGCTATTACCCGTCGCTGGTGCACAACAGCACCGTCGGCATGACCCGGCCCCAGAACCTGGTGGCCACCATCATCGGCGGCATCGACCGCGAGGTGGATGGCCAGCATGTGGTGATGCCGCATTTCTCCGAGGGCTCTTACGTTCAGGCGTTGAGCGATGCCGATATCGCCGCCGTTGCGACATATGTACGGACCAACTTCGGCCCCGGTGATCAGGTGACGGAAGCGCAGGTCGCGCTGATCCGAGACGGCGGTGAGAAGCCCTTGCTGGCGAAGATCGCACGCCTGTGGCTGCCGCTGCTCATCCTCGGGCTTGCGGCGTTCGTGGTGGTGATCGCGATGGTGCGACGCGCCTGGAAGAAACGCAGGCTGCGGAGGGCCTCAGCATGAAATACACCCCCTGTCTGATCACCCTTGGTCTGTTGGCGGCCGCGACCAGCATGCCGGCCTGGGCGGCCGACGCCGAGGCGCCCAAGCCGAAACCGGTGGATACCATCGCCCAGACACCACTGAGCGCGGCGTGGGCGGCCCGGATATGGCTGCAGGACCGCGGTGTGACCCCGAGCGCCCGGATCGTGGTCGCCACCGGCGTCAACAGCGACGGCTACAAAGGTACTGGCTGGTCCACCGCCGAGCACGTCGACGTCGGCGCGTTGATCGACACCGGCAAGGCCTTCGGTGTGGACGGCACGATGCGCGTGGTCTTTTCCGACCGCTTCGGCAACGCGGTCAACGACCGCTCCACCGGCTCCTACGTGCAGAACCAGGCCTTCTACGGGCAGGGCCAGAACCTGCGTTTCAATGAACTCTCCTACGAGCGCTGGCTGCTGGACAAGCGCTTGAGCCTGAAAGGCGGCTTCTACTCGATGGGCAACGACTTCGGTGGTCTGCCCTATACCTGCAATTTCAACAACAACGGCCAGTGCGGCCACCCGCTGGGGCCGATCTACAGTTCCGGCTGGCTCGACAACCCGACCGGCCAGTGGGGCCTTCGGGTGAAATGGGCCGACCCTTCCGGCTGGTACGCCCAGACCGGCATCTATGACGTCGTGCCGATGCGCAAGCAGGCCGGCAGCGGCTTCCGGGTGTCCGACCGTGGCAAGACCGGTCTGTTCCTGCCTGTCGAAGTGGGCTACAGCCACGGCAACACCGCCGCGCATTACGGCGGCACCTACAAGGTGGGCTACTACCTGGACACCTCCAACGCCGACGATATCGGCAATCCGGCGGCGCCACGTGCCTCCCATCGCAGCGGCTCCTACATCCAGCTGGCGCAGCGCGTGCTCAAACCCGAAGGCGACACCGTGCGCGGGGTGTCGGTGTTCGGCGTGGCCACGCGCGCGGATGCAAAGACCGGCCTGATGCGTTACTCGTGGGAGGCCGGCCTGAGTTGGCGCGGTGTCGTGGCCTCGCGCGAAGACGACGTGCTCAGTCTCGCCTGGACCCGGCTGGACATCTCCGACCGCCTCGCCCAGTACCAGCGCATTACCGGCAAGGACGTGCAGAGCAACGAGCAGTTCGTCGAGCTGAACTACGGCGTGCAGGTCACCCCGTGGCTGATCCTGCGGCCCGCGGTGCAGTACGTCGCGCGGCCGGGTGCGTATGACAGCCGCCCGGACAGCTGGGTGTTCACGCTGCAGGCGCAGGCGACGCTGTGAGGGGGGCGACAGGGCGCCCGTAATGCAGGCGCTCTGTCCCGGGACCATGCGACCGCACGGTCGGTGCGGTCGCGACGCTGCGGCTTCGCTGGGGCTCTAGGCCTGCTGTGCGTTGCCCGTTTTCCCCGGTCCTGTGGCCAGCGCTTCTGCCACCCGTTGCTGCAACACGCGGATGTCGAAGGGCTTGGACACGAACGGCACCCGTTGATGGGCGCGTGGCACTATCTGGTGATAGACCGCGGAGGCGAACAGGAAGGGGGTGCCGGTGGCGGCCAGTCGGTCGGCCACGGGGAAGACCGATCCGTCGCGAAGCTCCACGTCGAGGATGGCCGCATCGAATCGTTGGCCGGTGAGGGCGCTGAGCGCATCCGTCACGGAATCAGCGGTGACCGCCGTATGACCTGCCTCCTGCAGCACTTCGATGAACAACCGGGAGAGCTCGGCGTCGTCTTCAACAACCAGTACGGTACGGCCTGTAGGTACAACAGTGGAACGGTTCATGGGGGTGGGACAAAAGAAGAGGCCTCCATGGTGTGCCTGCACGCGTCAAGGACGAGGGAAGGGCCGTTGCCTGTCCGTTGACACGCGCCGGCCGGCAGCCGCCGCCGCGGCCGCCGGAGGCGTAAAATGGCCAGCCGCTGACGCTGACGAGTGCCCTTCCCATGCCCTATGCGACCCGTGACGCGATCCAGCGGCTGCGCGAGCAGATTCCTTCGTTCCGCTGCGTGGTGGGGTGCCACGACTGCTGTGGGCCGGTCACCGCCTCCAGCGAGGAAGTGGCCCGCCTGCCGCTCAAGAGCGATGCCGAGCATGCCGCCGCCCTGGAAGCGCTGAGTTGCCCGTACCTGGGCGCCAATGGCTGCGAGGTCTACGAAGAGCGGCCGTTGATCTGCCGCATGTTCGGGACCACGCCTACGCTGCGCTGCCCGAACGGCCAGCGACCGGTCTACATGCTGGATGAAAGCGTGGAAGCCGAGATCCACCAGTTTCTGCGCAGCACCCGCCAGGTCCTCATCTGACGGGCACTGTGGCTGTGCGGGACGCCATGCCCTCAGCTCGACCTGCGGGCGCGGGCGCCCAGACGCCAGACGGCGAGGCCGCCGTACAGCGCCAGCAGCGCCGCCAGCGTCCATATTTCGTGGCTGACTTCGCTGAGGCTGGCATCCATCTGGTTCAAGCGCACCATCAGGTTGATGCCGGGCGTGGTGGGCAGCAGGTGCGCCAGCGCGACCAGTGCCGGCGGTGAGGTGACCGCTGGCCAGGACAGGTTGGCCAGGAAAAACAACGGGATCGAGCAGGCGATGACGACCTGGAACGCACGCTCGCGGGTGGCGAAAAAGCTGCCCACGAACAGGCCGAACGCCACCGTGGCCGCAATGAACAGGGTGCCGCCCAGCAGCTGCCCGAGCGGATTGCCACCGCGCGGATAGTCCTGCACCCACGCGGTGAACCCGGCGTAGTAGAGCAGGCCGAGCAGGCCGATCGCACCGAAGCCGACGGCCATCCCGGCCAGCGTCGGCAGGTCGAAACGCAGCCGCCGGCCCAGCGCCAGCCGCCGCGCGCCGAGCAGCACGCCGATGCCCATGAGCAGCGTCTGGTGCACGATCAGTTCGGCCACGCCTGGGACGATCGCGCTGCCGTAGCCCTCCTGGGTGTTGAACAGCGGCCGCTGCACCAGGGTGATCGGCGGTGCCTGCGGCGCGCCCATGAAGGCTGCCTGGGACACCGCCGCTTCCCGGGCGAACGCGGTGAGGGCATCGGCCACGCCGCCAAGCACCCAGCTGGCGCGGCCCAGGTAGGCGCCGTTGCCCATCAGCACCAGATACCCGTTGCCCCCACGCAGGATGTCGCGCTCGAGGTTGGCGGGGATCAGCAGGATGCCTTCGGCCCGGCTGGCTTCCATTTCATCCCGGGCCTGGTCGATGCTGGCCGGCTGGTCGACGATGCGCACCGTGCGCAGCGCATCCACGCGACGCAGCAGTTCCCGGCTGGTCGCGCTCTGGTCGTGGTCGACCACCACGATGGGCAGGTTGGTCGCCACCTGGTGGCGGTAGGCGGCCGGGTAGAAGAACGAGTACAGCACCACCGCGCCCACCATCAGCACGACTGCGTAGCGGTCGGTGAGGACCGTGCGCAGGGTCAGGCGCAGGCTGGTGCCGAAGCGGCTCATGCGCTGGCTCCGGAGGCCGCGCCCGGCGTACCCGGATCGGCAGCCCGCGCGACGGCGATCAAGCGCCACCCCCCGATGCCGCCCGCCACCAGCACCATCAGCAGCAGGGTACCCAGTGGCCACAGGGAAACACTCCACGGGGCGCCGACGAACTGCTGCTGGGTCTGCAGTTTGACGTAGGCGGTCAGGGGCAGCAGCGCGTTCCAGATGCGGGTGAACAGTGGCGCATCCACCACCGGGAACGTCGCCCCGGAAAATGCCAAGGCAGTCCCGATGCTCAGGCCGATCGCGGAGAGCGCGCTGCCCATATCGCGGGTGAGCCCCACGAACAGCAGCGCCACCGCCGCACAGGCCAGATAGAACAGCGGCTGGCCCAGCATCAGCAACAACGTGCTGCCGGCGATGCCGTCGCCACGGACCCGCGCGAGGTAGAGCACACCGAGCGCCCCGTAGGCCGAAAACAGCACGACATAGGGCGCGATCTTGCCGACGATGGCCGACCACGGGGCGTCACCGAGCCACGCGCGCAGGTGCCCGTCGCGCACTTCGCGGCCCAGGCTGGCCGCAACCGCCAACGCCAACCCCAGCGACAGGACAGCCGGGAACAGCAGCGGCAGCAGGAACAGCTCATAGCTGCGTGCCGGGTTGTGCAGGATGTCCGACTGCACCGCGATCGGCGGCGCGCGCAGCTTGGCCGGGCCCACCTGCTTGGCGATGCGCCCGCCCAGCAGGCGCGCATTCCAGGCGCTGACGGCTTCAACGATGTCGCGCACGGCGGACTGGCCAGTGGTGAGGTAGGTGGCGTTGTAGTACGCGAACACCGTGCCCTGTTCGCCACGCAGGGCGTTGCGGGTCGCATCGCGCGGCACCAGTACGACGGCGAACACGTCCAGCCGCCGCAGCTGCGACTGCGCATCGGCCAGACTGATCGGCTGGCTGGCCACGCGCACCCCGGGGCTTGCATCGAGCATCCGGGCCAGCTGCCGGCTCTCGGCGCTGCGGTCCAGATCGACGACGGCGATCGGGATATCGCGCATCACCGAGGCCGCGAACAGCCAGGCCATCACGCCCAGCATCAGCGCTGGCAGCAGGGTGACCAGCAGCAGATCGGCACGATCCTGTCGCAGGTGCTGCAGCTCGCGCTGCAGCGAGGCGGTGATGCCCACCCACGCCCGGCGGTTCATCCCTGCGGCCACGCGAACAGCACGCTCATCCCCGGCCGGAAACCTTCGATGGGGGCGACCGGGCGCAGCCGGATCTCGAAGCTGCGCACGTCATAGCCGGACGACTGCCGGGTGGCGCGCCAAGTGGCGTAGTCGCCCGCCGGATTGATGAAATACACCTCGAAGTCGGCGTTGCGGTCCAGCGCGGGAACGCTGCCGTGCAGGCGGCTGCCCACCTTCAGGCCGCGCATCTGCGACTCGCGCAGGTTCACCGAAACCCACATGTGGTCGATGTCGACCAGGGTGAAGACCGGGTAGCCGGCCGGCACCAGCTCGCCGATATCGGACATGCGCTTGTTGATCTCGCCGGCCACCGGCGCGCGGCCGTTGACCTCATCGCGGGCAGCGTTGACCTCGGCCACCGCGCCCTGCGCCTGGCGGACCTGGCCCTGCGCGGCGCGCTTGTCCTGGTCACGGGCGCCGGCCAGCGCCTGGTCGTACTGCGCCCGTGCGGCATTGGAGAGCTCGCGCGAACTGCGCGCCTGCGCCAACGCTTCATCGCGCTTCTGCCGGGTCATGACCCCTTCGTTGAACAGGTTCTGCACGCGCTGATAGGTCGCCTCGGCCAGGGTGGCACCGGCTTCGGCACGCTTCCAGTTGGCCTGCGCAGCGCGGATATCCTCGCTGCGTGCACCTTCGTCGGCCTTGTCGGCCACGGCACGCGCCGCTTCCAGTGCACCATGCGCCTGCTCTTCCTTGGCCGCCACTTCCGGACTGTCGAGCACGAACAGCACCTGGCCGGCCTTGACCCGGTCGCCTTCGCGCACCTTCAGCTCGGCAAGACGCGCGGTGATCTTCGCGGCTACGTTGATGGTGTCGGCGTCGGCCATGCCCTGCAGCTGCTCGGCCGGGGTGCGCCAGGCCAGCCAGAGGCCGACCACCACGACGACCAGCAGGGCCAGGCCAATGAGGATGCCCGCCTTGCGCTTCTTCGGCGGCGGCGCGTCGGCCGCGGCCTGCAATGTGTCATTCATGCGCGATCACCTCGTCGCCCCGGCGGCGGAATTCTTCGTATCGGTCCATCTGTCCACTGATCTCCAGCAGCTGTGCCAGCGCTACGTCGTATTGATAGGCGGCCTGCGCGCGTTCCACCTGCGCGCCCCCCAACCCCAGCCGCGCATCGATCACGTCCAGCGAGGTCGCCTGGCCTTCGCGGAACGCCAGCTCCTGAAGGCGCAGGTTCTCACGGTTCTGTTCGATGCTGCTGTCCAGCAACAGGAACTGCTGGCGGGCGGTGTCCAGTTCGTACCAGGCCTTGCGAACGCCCAGCGTCACCTGGTTCTCGGCCTCGCGCAGGCCGGCTTCAGCCTGCTCCTGCTGCGCGCGGGCGGCGCTGATCTGGGCCGGGCGCGAGCTGGGCGAGAGGAAGGTGTACTTCAGGCCGATGCCGAACGCCCAGTCCGGATCGGTCAGCATCTCGTCGCGACGGCGGAAATCGTACTGGCCGAACAGGAACACGGTGGGTTTGAGCTTGGCCTGCTGCACGCGCACGCCTTGTTCGGCCTGCGCCACCAGGGCGCGCAGCCGGGCGATCTGCGGCTGCCGGGCCTGGGCCTCGCGTTCGAAAGTGGGCAGTGCACCGATCGGCGCGCGATGCACGAACAGCGGCGACACCGGGCGGACCTCGCCGCCACTGCGGAGCAGGGTGGCCAGCGCTGCCTTCAGGGTCTGCAGATCGTTGAGCGACTTCTGGTAATCGCGCTCGGCCTTGTCACGGGCCACGTTGGCCTGCAGGCGCTGGGCGCGGGTGGCAAAGCCCTCGCGCTCAAGCTTCAAGGCGTCGTCGAGGTGGCGCTGCAGGCCATCGCGGACATCCCGCCGCACATCGACGGCCTGCTCGGCAAGGCGCTGACCAAAATAGGCCTGGGCCAGCTGCACGCTCAGCGATTGCCGCTGCGACTCGCGCTCGGCACTGGCCTGGTCGGTCGCGCCGGCCGCCGCCTGCTGCGCCGCCGGGATCAGCCCGCCGGTATACAGCGGCAGCACCGCGGTCACCACCGGGCGGGTACGCCAATCGCGCTCGGTGAACTGCAGCGGCGAATCGATACCGAAGGCTTCGGCAACCGGGGCCAGCGAACCCAAGGGAAGGGTGAGGGTCTTCTGGAACTGCAGGCGGCGCACTTCACCGGTGATTTCCGGCAACCGCAACAGGCGGGTGGCGTCCTGCAGGTCCTGTTTGTTGCGCACCGACGCGTCGGCGGCGGCCAGCGCATCGGAGACCTGCTCCAGCCGCTGCTGGGACTGCTGCCAGTCCAGCGCGGGGATAGCGGCGGCGCCCGGGGCGGGCTGGGCGATGGCCAGGCCACTGAAAAACAGCAGGGAGAGACTGGAAAGTCCTTTTAACGCGCGCGTTGGCGGCCAATGCCGGCTCACGAGGGGGCAGCTCCGTGGGGTGTGACGGCAAGAGGGTAGTGTGCGTCGCGTGAAGTGCGGGTCTTCACAACGGTGACCGTGGGAGCCCGGACAGTGGCGCACTGCACATTGACAATTCTCCTATCAGGACGTTTATATCCCATTCGGGATGATTGTCTGCCGCATGGGGTGGTCCTCCCTTGAACGCCGCGCGAGCCGGAACCGCGGGGCGATACGCGCTTCAGTACGCCCTTCAAGAGAGCACGACATGACAGCAGTAAAGGGTTGGCGGCGGTTTTGGCGATGGGTGAAGTGGATCCTGCTGGGTCTGTTGGCGCTCGTGATTCTCCTCACCGTGGTGGGCGTCGTGTATGAGGCGCTGGCGCGCCGGAACGCGGCGGACGCGCATCCGCTGCGCGGCGAGATGGTCGACATCGGCGGGCGGCAGATGCATATCGAGTGCCGGGGCAGCGGCTCGCCGACGGTGATCTTCGAATCCGGCCTGGGCACAGGCGGCACGCTCGACTGGACCCGCGTGCACGACCGGATCGCCCGCTTTACCCGCGCCTGCGCCTACGACCGTGCCGGCATCATGCGCAGCGACGCAAAGGATTCCCCGCAGCGTGCATCGGCCGTGGCCGATGACCTGCATGCGTTGTTGAAGGGCGCCGGCATCACCGATCCGCTGGTGCTGGTCGGCCATTCGATCGGCGGGCCCTACATCAGGACCTATGTGGGTCGCTACGGCGATCAGGTCGCCGGGCTGGTGATGGTCGACCCCTCGCATCCAGATCAGATCGCCCGGCTTGGCAGCGTGGTCAGCATCAATGTCCACCCGAAGAAGGTGTCGCTGTTGATGCATACCGCGACGGCACTGTCGCGGACCGGCCTGGTGCGGTTCCTGTTCTCGCGCGCCGATCATGGTCCCCGCCCCGAGGATGAGGCGGCGGAGATCACCGCCTTCTCCAGTGCCTCGGTCAAGGGCGCGACCGCCGAAGTGGATGGTTTCGACAGCACCATGGACGATGCCCGCGCGGTCACTTCGTTTGGCGATCGCCCGGTGATCGTGCTGACCGCGCTGAAGCCGTTCAAGCCCGAGGAGCTGGAAAAGATGGGTCTGACTGCGGAGGAGGGCGCCCGGTTCAAGCAGGAATGGCGCACCCTGCATTCCGAGCAGGCCGCCATGTCCAGCCGCGGGCAGCAACAGATCGTGAGCGACGCCGGCCATTACATCCAGATCGATCAGCCGGATCGGGTGGTGGACGCGGTTCGTGAGGTCGTGGATGACGTGCGTGCAGACGCGCGTACCGACAAGGAGATGAAATGATGAAGCGCACTCTGCTCTGGGCCGGTGTGTCGATGCTGTTCGCCGCCCATGCGGCTGCTGCCGACTATGACCTGGTGATCCGTGGCGGCCGCGTACTGGACGGTGCCGGCAACCCCTGGGTCCGTGCCGATGTGGCGGTCAAGGACGGGCGGGTCGCACGGGTCGGCCAGGTGCCGGGGACCGGCACCCGCGAGATCGACGCGCGCGGGCGTTATGTGTCGCCTGGCTTCATCGACATGATGGACCAGTCCGGCGCGGCGCTGCTCAAGGATGGCGCCGCGGAGAACAAGCTCCGCATGGGCGTGACCACGCTGATCGGCGGCGAGGGCGGACCGCCGGTGCCTGCGGCGGGGATGCCGGGATACTTCAAGCAGCTGGAGACGCAGGGCATCGCGGTCAACTTCGGCACCTACTACTCCTCTACCCAGGCCCGCGTGCATGTCATGGGCGATGCCGCCGGTGCCCCGACCCGCAAGCAGCTGGATGCCATGGGCGAGCAGGTCAGGATCGCGATGGAGGCCGGTGCGTTCGGTATCTCCAGCGCGTTGATCTATGCGCCCAGCAGCTTCCAGAGCACCTCGGATCTCATTTCGCTGGCCAAGGTGGCCGCGCAATGCGATGGCTTCTACGCCACCCATATGCGTGACGAAAGCGAGGGCGTGGTCAAGGCGATCGAAGAAGCGATCGAGATCGGTGAAAAGGGCGGTGTGAAGGTGGAGATCTTCCACTTGAAGGCGGCCTATGCACCGGAGTGGGGCAAGCTGATGCCGCAGGCGCTGGCCACGATCAATGCGGCGCGCGACCGCGGTGTCGATGTCGCCGCGGATCTGTACCCATATACCGCCGGCGGCACCGGGCTGGAGATCATCGCGCCGAGCTGGGTCTGGGCCGATGGGCTCGAGAAGGGCATCGAGCGCGTGCGCGATCCGAAGGTACGCGAACGCATGAAGAAGGAAGTCGCCGCTGGATCGATGCCCGGCTGGTCGAACCTGGTGCACGCCTCGGGCGGTTTCCAGAACGTGCGCCTGGCCAACAGCTTCAGCGACAAGTACCGGCGCTTCCACGGCAGGACGCTGGCCGAGATCGGTGCCGAACTGAATCTGGACCCGGCCGATGCGGCCTGGGATATCGCGCTCGAAGGGCTGCCCAACCGCGCGGTCGCGCTGTATTTCATGATCAGCGAGCAGGATGTGCAGCTCGCGCTGCGCCAGCCCTGGGTGAGCATCGGCAGTGATGCCGCGGCGGCGGTGAACTACGGCAGCGAGGGTGCCATCGGCCTGCCGCACCCGCGCGCCTACGGCACCTTCCCGCGGATCATCGCCGAGTATGTGAAGCGGAACCAGGTGCTGACGCTGGAGGATGCCGTCCGCAAAATGACCGGCTGGCCCGCGCAGCGGATGGGCTTGAGCGACCGCGGGCTGATCCGTGAGGGCATGCGCGCGGACATCGTGCTGTTCGATCTGGACGCGCTGGATGATGTGGCGAGCTGGGATGTACCCGCCGGCGCGCCGACCGGCATCGAGACCGTCATCGTCAACGGCGTGGTGAGTTTCGAGGGTGGCAGGCACACCGGCGCCCGGGCGGGCTCGGCGCTGCGCCACGCCTGCCACACGCGCTGATCCACGTGCGCGCCACACCAACTTCAGGACCCACCTCATGATTCGATACTCCTCCCGCTGCAGCGTTCTGGCCCTGGCGCTCGCCGCCTCCGCGCCGGTGCTGGCGGCCGCACCGCCGATCACCAGCGCGGACGATCTGGGTACCGCGGTCTCGGCGCAGCTTGCGTGCGCCGGCATTTTCGTGGCCAACCGCACCGAAGCCGACGTCCTGCGCGATGACGTGCATGCGCTGGCGCCTTTCACCAGAACGGTCGCGCTGTCAGTGGATCGCAAGGCCGGGACGGTCACCGCCTCCGCACCCGGTACGCCGACCCGTACCGCGCTGTATCGCCCGGCGGTCGGCTGCACCCTGACCACCGGGGATGTTCCGTTGAAGGCCCTCAAGACGCAGGCGGGGCGGCTCAAACCGCTTGCTCTCTTGTCGGCGCGCCCCTGGCCCCAGGGCGACACGCCCGTGCCTGCGCTGCAGGCGGCGGCTGAAGCGAAACTTGACCGGGCCGCACTCGATGCCGCGGTCAGCGCTGCCTTCGATGAGCAGAACGTCGGCGGCTATCCCGACACGCGGGCGATCGTGGTGGTGCAGGGCGGGGCGATCGTCGCCGAGCGCTATGCGCCCGGCTTCAACCAGGGCACGCGCATGCTGGGCTGGTCGGCGACCAAGAGCATCATGGGTACGCTGGTCGGCCTGTTGGTCGATGACGGCGTGCTCAAGCTGGACGAGCCGGCACCGGTGCCCGAGTGGAAGGGCGCCGGCGACCCGCGCGGCGCGATCACGCTGCGCCAATTGCTGACGATGTCCAGCGGGCTCACCTTCGTGGAGAGTTACAAGCCCGGTAACGACTCGATCAAGATGTTGTTCGAGGCCGGCGACATGGGGGCGCTTGCCGCTGCGTTGCCGCTGGAGCACGCGCCGGGAACCTTCTGGAGCTATTCGTCCGGCACGACCAACATCCTGTCGCGGATCGTCTTCGAGGCCACCGGTGGGACGCTGGAAGGCATGACCCGTTTTGCACAGACGCGGCTGTTCGAGCCCGCAGGGATGCGCAGTGCACTGATCGAGCCGGATGAATCGGGTGTGCTGGTCGGCAGCTCGTACGGGTACGCGACGGCACGCGATTGGGCGCGGTACGGACTGCTGCATCTAAACCACGGCGAGGCGGGCGGCAAGCGGCTGCTGTCGCAGCAATGGCTCGACCTCGCGGTGACACCGACCCCGGCCTCTTCGCGCCCCTCGTACGGCGCGCAGCTGTGGCTGAACCGGGCCGAGGCCGGCGGAGAAGGACGCAAGGTGCTACAGGATGTCTCAACAGATGCCTTCATGGCGATGGGCCATAACCACCAGATCGTGGCCGTGATTCCCTCGCAGGATGCGGTGATCGTGCGCCTGGGCTGGACGCCCGAAGGCCAGAAGTTCGACTGGAACAAGTACCTCTCGGAGATCGCGGCCGCGCTTGCGCCCGCCGCCACCGCCGCTACCGCCGCTACCGCCGGTCCCGCCGCCCAGTAAGCAGCAAAGCAGGGCAAGAGGAGGGCGCCGAACCCGGCGCCCGTTGACAGTTCTCGTATGAGAGAATTAATGTCTCAATGTGAGAATTACTCACCATGAGGCAGGGAAACCAGATGTGCTTGATCCAGCTGTTGGGAATGCCCGCGTTGACGCGTGACCGCGCCGCAACCGGGGCGCACGTCTGATGCCCCGCCTGAAACTCGGTATCGCCGTCGACGCCCTGCGCCTTGCGGCACCCTTCCGCATCTCCAGCCACGTGTTCGACAGTCGCCTGGCCGTCCTCGTCACCCTGGATGACGGCACGCACATCGGGCGTGGCGAGGCGACCGGGGTCTACTACCTGGGCGAAGACGTGGAGACCATGCGCATCCAGCTGGAAGCGGCGCGCGATGCGATCCAGGCGCATCCCACGCGCGAGGAACTGCGTGCGATCCTGCCGGCCGGCGGCGCGCGCAACGCGGTCGATGCCGCCCTGTGGGAACTGGAATCCAGGCAGACGCGAACGCCCGTGTGGGCGCTTGCAGGGCTCGAGGCACCGCGTCCACTGCCGACAACCTTCACGGTCGGCGCCGATGAGCCGGCCGCGATGGCGGCGGCCGCTGTGGCCTACCGTCAGGCGCGCTCGATCAAGGTGAAATTGACGGGCGATCTCGACCTGGACATCGCCCGCGTCGCGGCCATCCGCGCGGTACGGCCGGATGTGTGGCTGGGCGTCGACGCAAACCAGGGGTATCAGATCGGTGATCTCGACCGGCTGGCCACCGCCATGGTGGACGCCGGTGTGGCGCTGATCGAACAGCCATTGGCCCGCGGGCGCGAGGCCGACCTCGATGGATTCGTCTCCCCGATTCCGCTGGCCGCGGACGAAAGCGCGCTCACCCTGGCCGACGTGGACGGCCTGAAGGGTCGCTTCAACGTCTACAACATCAAGCTCGACAAGTGCGGCGGCCTCACCGAGGCGCTGCTCATCGCGGCAGCCGCGCGCGAAGCGGATCTGGGCGTCATGGTCGGCTGCATGGTCTGCAGCAGCCTGGGCGCCGCGCCGGGCTTCGTGGTCGGGCAGTTGTGCCATCTCGTCGATCTGGATGGCCCCACCTTCCTCAAGCAGGACCGCACGCCTGGGGTCGTCTATCGCGACGGCACGATCTGGTGCGACGAGGCCGTCTGGGGCGCCGCACGCTGAGGCGCGGGGCGCGCCTGGCGCACGGTTTGATGTCAATGCTGCGTCGCAGGATTGACAGTTCTCGGAACAGGACTATTGTGTCCTAAATGGGCTTGTAGCCAGCCATTCGTCCCCAGGAGCGTCATTGCCAGGCCGGCCCCCACCCCAGAACGCCGGGGTGCCCTGACTGCCGCATTCCGTGCCCATTGCCGTGGGCTCCCAGCTTCGCTACCGAGGTCTCATCACCATGAGTCACTGTTCGCTCCGAATGAACGCGTTGTCGCTGGCCTGCGCTGCAGGCATCCTGGCCCTGGGCTGCAGCGCCACGGCACTGGCACAGGTCGCCGCCGAGAATCCCGAGCGCGATGACGTGCATACGCTGGGCACGGTCACCGCGACTGCGCAGAAACGCGTGGAAGTGGTGACCGACATCCCGATGTCGATCAGCGTCATCAGTGAAGAGCAGCTCGATCGCCTGCAGGTCAACAACATGAATGACCTGGCAGGCCTGGTCCCCGGCCTGCAGATCACCAGTCTCGGCGCGCCGGGCCGCTCGACGATCTCGATCCGCGGCATCACCCCGATGGGCAACACCGCCTCGACCTCTATCTACGTGGACGATGTACCACTGACCGCGAATGGCTCGCTGTCCGGCGCCACCTCGGGCATGTTCGACCTGCTTCCCTACGATGTGCAGAACGTGGAAGTGCTGCGCGGTCCGCAGGGCACGCTGTACGGTGCCAGCGCGCTGGGCGGGGTGGTCAAGTACGTCACCAAGCGGCCGGACCTGGAGTACTTCGCGGGCCGCGCCGGGGCGACGATGCGCGTCGTTGACGATGGTGGACGGGTGGGTCATTCCGAACGCGCTGCGGTCAACGTGCCGCTGGTGAAGGGGCAGCTGGCCCTGCGCGCCAGCTATGCCGAGCAGACCAGCCCGGGCTGGATCGACAACAGCGTCCTGCATCGCCGCGACACCAACGACGTGTACCAGAACGCCGGCCGCCTCTCGCTGCTGTGGAAAGCCTCGGACACGGTGGACGTGCTGCTCACGGCGATGCGCCAGGAAAACAAGGGCGACAATTTCGCGACGGTGGCACTGGACCCGGTCACGTTCAAGCCGAAGCTGCCGGGCTACTCGAACGAGTACCTGTTCCTGCAGCCGAGCACGATCAAGTACGACGTGTACGGCCTGACAGTGGACTGGGACGTGGGCTGGGCCGACTTCACCTCGGCCAGCAGCTGGATGAAATCCAACTCCTGGCGCCTGCAGGACCAGTCGGTCGAGTACATTCCGCTGCTCGGCCAGAAACCCGGCGTGGGCCCGGTCATGGCATACGCCGGCCTGGACACGGATATCGAATTGAAGAAGTGGACCCAGGAATTCCGCCTGACCTCCAAGGGCGACAGCCGCCTGCAATGGCAGCTCGGTGCGTTCTACACCGATGAAGACGCGGCCTACATCGAGCGCGGCAGCGCCTTGAGCCCGGCCTTCAACCCAGTGCTCGACCTGTTCACCGCCTCGGTGCTGACCACCTACAAAGAGAAGGCGCTGTTCGGCAACGCCACCTGGAAATTCACCGACCGCTTCGATCTGGCCCTGGGGGTGCGCCACGCGCGCAATGACCAGGAGTTCCGCCAGACCCTCGGCGGCCCGCTGGGCGGTGACGGGGTGCAGCGGATCACCGAATCCTCCGAGAGCGTGACCACCTGGAGCGCCAGCCCGCGCTTGTTCCTGGGCGAGGACACCATGGCCTACGTGCGCGTAGCCACGGGCTACCGCGCCGGCAGCCCGAACCCCATCCTGCCGGCCGCGCCGGAAGTCCCCGCGCAGGTCAAGTCGGACACGTTGATCAACTACGAAGCCGGCCTGAAGAGCCACTTCTGGGACCGTCGTGCGCTGGTGGAAGTGGCCGCGTTCCGCATCGACTGGGATGACATCCGCCTCAATCTGCTCACCGCCCAGGGCATCTCCTATGGCGTCAATGGCGGCGAAGCACGCAGCCAGGGCGTTGAGTTCACCGGCGCACTGATGCCCATCGATGGGTTGCGCCTGAGCAGCAGCCTGACCTACACCGATGCCAAGCTGACCGCACCGATTCCGCCGGCCCGCCCGGGCGGCCCCAACCAGGCCGAATCCGGTGCCCAGCTGCCGCAGGTGCCCGAATGGGCCGGCAGCCTGCAGGCCGATTACCAGTTCCCGACGCGTGGCGACTGGGGCTGGAGCGTCGGCGGCGCGCTGCGCTACTACGGCGAGCGTGCGGCATCGGTGGCATCGACACAGTCCTTTGACCTGCCCAGCTACACCACGGTGGACCTGACCGCCGAAGTCAGCAGCCAGAACACGACCGTGCGCTTCTTCGTCACCAATCTCACCAACAAGGACATCTACGTGGCGGCTGGCAGGACGATTCCTGCGGCCGGTGCGCAGCAGTACCGGCGCTGGAATGCGGTGATGATGCAGCCGCGCACGGTGGGTGTGTCGTTGGACTACAGCTTCTGACCGAACGGGCAGGGCGGTGCGGCACCCACGGGTGCCGTACTGGCCGATACGCGGCGCTGGAGCGGCTATGCTTGGACGGGTCAGATTCTCCCAGCCGCAGGCCGCAGCGTGATGAACGTCAGAAGCTTTTCCGTCCTGCCTTGCGTGGTGCTGCTGTGTGCAGCGCTGCTTGTCGGCGGATGTGCACGAACGACGCGGGAAACCGTGTTCTCCTCGGGCACGCTGAAGGTGGTGGCTGTTACGGAAAGCCGGCTGGATATCAACGTCAGCAAGTATCAGCATTACACGACGTACGAGCTTTACGTGGACGGCAAAAAGCTGTCGGACAAGGCTTTTTCGACGCTCCTTCAGGACCCTGACGCCACAGACGACCAGTTCGTGCATGCCGATGCGGTGGTGCTGGACGAAGGCGCGATCCTGATGGCATCGCACAACCGCGACAGCTCCCGCTGCTGGACCACGCGGCTCTCCGCCAGCGGGGGCAGGGCGACGCTGCAGACGATCCTGCAGGGCACCGTCGACTGCGGCATTCGCCCGGCACCTGCAGGGTGGCGCGCGCTCTACGACGACCGCAGCGATCTCATCCTGATCCGTGAACACCCTTTCCAGGTCCATCCCATGGCGGGGTATTGGTACGTCCTGTGGATCGATGGCGACGTCGCCGCGCTGTACCAGAAAGATCGCGACCATGAGCGTCTGGTCGTCAAGCTGGCGCGGATTTCCTCCGATACCACGCTTGCCGAGCAGGCACTGCCGATGCACACCTACGCCGAGCCTGACCTTCTGCATGCCTCCCCTGAACTGCGCCGGCAATGGCTGTTGGACAGCTTTACGGTGTCCATGGGGGATGCCCCCTCGATCCAGCTGCGGCCTGATCATCAACTGGAGACGATCACGCCGGAGGTGTGGGCCGAGTACCAGGAGAACGACCGGCAGAACAAGGCGCTCGATGCGGACGCACGGGCTGCCGGAGATGCCTGGATCGAGGCGCAGCGCCGCGAGCTGATGGACGCGGACGCCACGCGGGATCTGTCGGAAAAGCCGTGATTTGCTATGTTGGGCCGGCTCAATCCCGGCATTCACGAGGTCTGGCGTTTCAGTGATCGAGACCCGCCTGCTCCAACAGTTCATCGCGGTCGCCGAGGAACTGCATTTCAATCGCGCTGCCGAGCGGCTGCACATGGCGCAGCCGCCGCTGAGCCAGGCCATCCGCAGGCTCGAAAGCGCCTTGGGCACGCCGCTGTTCGTGCGGACGCACCGCAGCGTGGCGTTGACGCCGGCCGGAACCGCATTTCTCGATACCGCCCGCCGCACCCTGCAGTCGCTGGAAGCGGGCGTGGCGCAAACGCAGCGGGTGGCCCAGGGCATCGAGGGCCATCTGACCCTGACCTTCATCAACATCGCCCCGTATGCCGTGTTGCTGCAGGCGCTGCGCCACTTTCGAGCGCTCAACCCGGGCATAGCCTTCACGATGCTGGAGGCCACCACCCAGGAGCAGGTAAACGCGCTGGAACAGGGCAGGGCGGATATTGGCTTCATGCGCACGCCGGGCACCACGACGCCGCACCTGCGCATGGAGCGCCTGTTGAGCGAACCGATCTGCGTGGCGCTGCCGGCCGGCCACCGCCTTGCCGCGGAACCGGGCATCCACCTTGCGTCGCTGAAGGAGGAGGCGTTCGTCGCCTCGCCACGGTCACTCGGCAAAGGATTTCATGACCAGCTCATCAGCCTGTGCCAGGCCGCCGGGTTCGTGCCCGATATCGTGCAGCAGGGCCGGCAGATGCAGACTCTGATCGCGCTGGTGTCCGCCGGCTTCGGTATCGCGTTGCTCCCCGCTTCGCTGGCGATGGAGGCCCGCGAGGATGTGGTGTTCCGGCCGCTTCAGGTGGATGCGCCGGAGGAAGCGTCACGGCTGGACCTGTTGATGGCGTGGAACGAAACCCGGCCGTCAGCGATCCGCGACCGCTTGCTACAGGCAGTCCTGCAGACGCGTTCTCCGCCCTGAGGTGACGAGACGCGCGGCGTCTTGCTGCGGTATGAAACCCGTCCTTCACCCGCGCATGGCCAGGCACTAGGCTTCTGCGGCCCTGCTGTGAAGGACCCGCCATGCCTGCTGCCATCTACGTGTTCTCGCTGTGCGCCTTTGCGTTCGGTCTGTCCGAATTCGTCGTCGCCGGCATATTGACCGCCATTGCCGACGACCTGGGCGCGCAGATTTCTCTCGTCGGGACGGCCATCGCCGCCTATGCCCTGGGCGCTGCCATCGGTGCGCCGTTCATCACCGCACTGGTCGCCCATTGGCGGGACCGGCAGATCCTGCTGCTGGCCACTGCGTTGCTGGCGTTGGGCAGCCTGCTGATGAGCGCCTCGCCGAACCTGGTCACCCTGCTGGTCATTCGGTTTGTGGTCGGCCTCGGCCACGGGGTGTTCATGGCGGTAGCCTCGGACGCGGCGACCCGGCTGGTGGACCCGCAGCGGTCCGGCCGAGCGTTGTCAGTGGTGTGGATCGGGTTGACGCTCGCGCTGGCCTTCGGCGTGCCGATCGGGACCTGGCTGGGCAGCGCGTGGTCGTGGCGCGTAGTCTTCATGGCGATTGGCGTGCTCAGTGTGGCCGGCATGCTCGGGCTGGCACTGTGCATGCCCAGCGGCCATGCCGGCTCCACCCGATCCCGGGGCGGTGCGTGGAAGGGCGTGAAGGCCATCACCCATCCGCAGCTGCTGACGACGGCCGGCATCGGCGCGCTGGTCAGTGTCGCCACGTTCTCGTTCTTCACCTTCGTCTCGCCCTATCTGCAGCAGATCACCGCTGTGGATGTGCAGTGGCTGAGCCTGGGGATGCTGCTGTTCGGCACCTGCGCGATCGCAGGCAATCTGCTCGGGGGATGGCTGGGCGATGCGATGGACGGGGATCGCAGCCTCCGGCTGGCGTTGATCGCGCTGGCGTTGAACCTGATCGGGCTCTACGGCTTCGCACGTATCCCAGCCTTGATGATGCTCCTGATCGGCACGCTGGGCATCTGCTTCTTCTCGATCGTGACGCTGCTGACCCTGCGTCTGCTCAGGCAGGCCCAACGGCTCATCCCCGCTTACAGCTCTGTGGCCGCGGGGTTGAACATCGCCTCGTTCAACCTTGGAACCGCGCTGGGCGGTGCCTTGGGCAGCCTCACGATCAGCTACGCGACGCTGGCCTCGGTACCCCTGACAGGCGCCGTGGCCGCGGCGCTGGCGGCAGTCGTGTTGTATCTGCAGAAGCGAGGGATGCGCGCGCCGGCAGCCTCAACCGGCTGAGTAGCGACCGAGCGCCCCCATCCACATACCTCCGTGAACAGCCGGGCGTAGTTGCTCCCGAGGATCTTTTCGATCCGCGCGTCACGGTGCCCGCGCTGGCGGCCACACGGCAGCGACATCCGCCCCGGTATAGTGACCCTGACTTCACCGCAAGGATCGAAGCTATGCAGAAGGGCTCGGATCTACTGGTCAAGGCGCTGGAAAACGAGGGCGTCGACCGCATCTTTGGTGTGCCGGGCGAGGAGAATCTGGACTTCCTGGAGTCGCTCCGGACCTCGCGCATCGAGTTGGTGCTCACCCGCCACGAGCAGGCGGCCGCGTTCATGGCAGCCACCCACGGCCGGCTGACGGGCCGGCCCGGCGTATGCCTGGCCACGCTCGGCCCCGGCGCACTGAATTTCTCGACCGGCGCGGCATATGCCCACCTGGGCGCGTGGCCGATGATTCTCATCACCGGCCAGAAGCCGGTCATGAGCGCCAAGCAGGCACGGTTCCAGATCGTGGATATCGTGGCGTCGATGAAGCCGCTCACGAAAATGACGCGCCAGATCGTCAGCCCGGCCGCCATTCCGGCCACCGTACGCGATGCGTTCCGGGTGGCCATGGAAGAGCGCCCCGGGCCGGTGCACCTGGAACTGCCGGAGGATGTCGCAGGTGAGGAGGTGGAGGATGTGCCCGTCATCCCCATCCACCCGCTGGAACGTCCCATCGCACCCTCTGCCGCGCTCGACCGGGCGGAAGCGGCGATCCTGGCCGCCAAACGCCCATTGGTGATGATCGGCGCGGCGGGCAGCCGGCCATGGCTTGCCGAATCACTCTCCGCATTCGTCGCGCGCACGCGCCTGCCGTTCTTCAATACACAGATGGGCAAGGGCGCGGTCACCGGCGGCTCCAACCTCTACATGGGCACGGCCGCGCTCTCCGAGGGCGACTACGTGCACGAGGCGGTCGCCCGCGCCGACCTGATCATCGCCATCGGCCATGACACCATCGAAAAGCCACCGTTCCTGATGAAGAGTGGCGGCGGACCCAAGGTCGTGCACATCAGCTTCCAGTCCGCGACCGTGGAGCAGGTCTACCAGCCGGATATCGAAGTGCTGGGCGACATCGGGGCTTCGGTGGATGCCCTGGCCGAACGGCTGGAAGGGCGGTTGCCTGCGGACGAGGGCATGATCGCCCTGCGCCAAAGAATCCTGGCCCGCATCAACGACCGCGCCGAAGAGGACCGTTTCCCGGTCACGCCGCAGCGGCTGGTGCACGACGTGCGCCAGTCCATGCCGGACGACGGCATCGTCTGTCTCGACAACGGCATGTACAAGATCTGGTTCGCCCGCAACTACCGCACGCACGTGGCCAACACGCTGCTGCTGGACAACGCGCTCGCCACCATGGGCGCTGGCCTGCCGTCGGCGATGATGGCAGCCATGCTGTACCCGCAGCGCCGCGTCATGGCCGTATGCGGTGACGGTGGCTTCATGATGAACTCCCAGGAGATGGAAACCGCGGTACGCCTGGGGCTCAACCTGGTGGTGGTGATCCTCAACGACAGCGCCTACGGCATGATCCGCTGGAAACAGGCGGTGGATGGCTTCGACGATTTCGGCATGCGCTTCGGCAATCCGGATTTCGTGAAGTATGCCGAAGCCTACGGTGCGAAGGGGAGCCGGGTGACCGCGGTCGAAGCGCTGGTGCCGATGATCGAGGCCGCTTTCGCCGGCGGCGGCGTCCACGTGCTGGATGTACCGATCGACTATGCCGAGAACACCCGCGTGCTGGTCGATGAACTGCGCAACCGCACGCCGGACGTGGGCTGTGATTGATCGTCATCCCTGATGCTGAGCGAGGAACCCAACATGCTGACTGTCGTCCAGGCGTTCGACCGTGCCCCCATCGCCGAGATCGGGTTGGATACCGCCGCTGCCCTGGAGCGCAAGCTCAGTGCCGCCGAGCGGGTATTCAAGGAGCGCGACGGCTGGCTCGCGCCGCACCAGCGCATCGCGATCCTGCGCCGGCTCGCCGCGCTGATGGACGCCAGGCGTGATCATCTCGCGCTGCAGATTGCCCGGGAGGGCGGCAAGCCGCTGCCGGACGCCATCGTCGAAACCACGCGCGCCATCGACGGTGTCCACAACGCCGCCGACGAGCTGCGCAACTTCGCCGGTCGCGAAATCCCGATGGGGCTGTCGGCCGCGGCGGAGGGTCGCTGGGCGTTCACCACGCGGGAGCCGATCGGCGTGGTTGCCGCGATCTCTGCGTTCAACCACCCCCTGAACCTGATCGTCCACCAGGTGGCGCCGGCCATCGCCGTCGGGTGCCCGGTGATCATCAAACCTGCCTCCGCGACGCCATTGTCGTGCCTGGAATTCGTCGCGATGGTGCACGAGGCCGGGCTGCCCGAGCCGTGGTGCCAGAGCTTTCTGCCGGAGGGCAACGACCTGGCCGAGGCGCTGGCCACCGACAAGCGGGTGGCCTTCCTGAGCTTCATCGGCTCGGCCAGGGTAGGGTGGTCGCTGCACGCCAAGCTCGCACACGGTGCGCGTTCGGCGCTGGAACACGGCGGGGTCGCCCCGGCCATCGTCGATCGCAGCGCCGACCTCGGCAGGATCATCGAACCGGTCGTCAAAGGCGGCTACTACCATGCAGGCCAGGTGTGCGTCTCCACCCAGCGCGTCTTCGTCCACCAGGATGTTGCCGATGACTTTACCCAGGCGCTCATCGCACGGGTCGAGCGCCTGCGCACCGGCGACCCCACACTGAAGGACACGGATGTCGGCCCGCTGATCCAGCCACGCGAGGCCGACCGCGTCGCCGAATGGATTGACGAAGCGGTAAGTGGCGGTGCGCAACTGGCCACCGGCGGCAAGCGACTTTCCGAGACCATGCTGCAGCCCACGGTGCTGCTGGATCCGGCCAGCGACGCAAGGATCACCACGCAGGAAGTGTTCGGGCCGGTGGTGGCGGTGTATCGCTATACCGACCTGGACGAGGCGATCGCGCGTGCCAACGCGCTGCCCACCGCGTTCCAGGCGAGCGTATTCGCGCAGGATATCGATATCGCCATGCGCGCCGCCAACCGGCTGGATGCCTCGGCCGTCATGATCAATGATGCCACCGCGTTCCGGACCGACTGGATGCCCTTCGCCGGGCGCCGCGAGTCGGGGTATGGCACAGGCGGCATCCCGTACACGATGCGGGACATGTCACAGGAGAAGATGATCCTGATGCGCAGGAGCTGATCGGGCAGGCGACGTCTACGGCGCTGGCTGCGTAATGTACGTCCGGATGCCTGACACCTGTCACTTGTGACGGGTCGGTGCAAAGCGAGAATGGACCCATTCCCGCACGGCGCTGCATCGCCGGCACCCACCCAGCTCAAGGACGCCCCGTGAACATGCTGCATCCCCTTCTCTCGAACACCCCGGTGTGGGTCTGGGCGCTTCTGGTTTTTCTGGTCGCACGGGGCGTCGCCGCCATGAAACCTGGAGAAACCTCGCTCACGAAACTGGCCATCGTGCCGACCCTTTTCGTGGCGTGGGGCATCGTGTCGATGAACCACCGGTTCGGCAATGCCTGGGACGCGTGGGGTCAGTGGTCGGTGGGCATCGGCGCAGGCGTGGGCCTTGGATGGCTGCTGCTGCGGCGGGCAACGCTCACCCTGAATCCGTCCACGGGAAAGCTGTGGCGCAGTGCGGACTACAGTCTCCTGCCGCTGCTCCTGGTGACGTTTGCGGTGAAGTACGGCTTCGAGTGCGCGCTATCCGTATCCCCCTCACTGAGCGCGGACGGCAGTTTCCGCGCCGCGTATCTGCTGCTGTCTGGGGGGTTCACAGGCATCTTCCTAGGCAAGTATCTGCGGTACCTGCGCGCGTCCCGGCTTGCTGCACCGGACAGGACCGTGGATGCGGTGGGCTGAGTTGGGGCCGGCGCACATCGGCGGTCCCGGTCAGAGACTCATCCGGCTACGGTTCACCGCGACCCAGGCACCGAGCAGAGTGCGCGACACAGCATCGGCGTGGCTTCAAGCGAGACGTCGATCCGCACTTCCCCGGCAGCGGGGGAACTGACTGCAGCCAAAGAACGACTCACCGGTGCGCCGGTTGGTTCGCTGCACCAGTGTGCTGCCGCATCGAGGACAGCCCTCACTCAACGCAGGTGTTTCCTTCGGCGGTGCGATCTTTGGCTCAATACGTGGGTTGGGCGCGGTTGGCCACACATCCGCGTTGCGTGACGCCTGGATCATCTCCAGCAACGTTGCCCCGTCCATCAGCTCGATGGGCTTGCCCTGTGCAAACGCCTCAGCGTCGCGGGTGAATGCCCCAATGCAGACGATCCTGACCGCATCCGCGCGATGGTGGGCCAACAGGCCTGCCATCTCGCGCACAACGCTCACGCCGACCTGCTGGCGCTTCCATTGCTTGCACTGGACCAGAATGCGCCGGCCGTCCTTGCGAAGGATCAGATCGATGCCGCCATCCGGGCCGCCAAGGCCCGTCTCTTCGACGGTGTAGCCCTGCCGGCGAAACGCTTCGCCTACCAACTGTTCGAACTGGCGCCAGCCACCGACGGCCAGACTCTCCAGCGTGGTCCTGGTATCCAGCAGGTGACGCCGATATCTGGCGCGCAGGAACGAGAGGAGGGCGGCTATCCAGCAGAGACCCAGCAGCACCCAGGCGAGCGGGGCGAGTACCTGTCCGAACTCTCCCGCAAGGCCGGCAGCCAGCGTGCCGCCCTGGCGCGAGAACCACCACGGGATCCCGTACCGAAGCGCGCTGTAGCCGGCCATGCCGACCAGGATCCCGACCGGCCAAGGCAGGCCGATCAAGGCGTCAAATCCGGTCGATGTCCTTCTACGTCCCATGTAGGTAGCCTGTTTCCCCTGGCGCCAACATACCACCCTGAGGGCCAATATCTGATGCCGTGCGGCAGGAGGTAAGCCGCTCCCTGTCAGTGCGATCTCGCCGTCTTGCAGGTCACGGCTTTGCCGGCCTCACGACGTAGCGCTCCCAGTAGCCGGCAAGCTGAGCCGCCTTTCGGTTGCTCAGCTCGCTGCCGAGGGTCTGCTGTATCCCTGCTGCTTCCTCGCCACGTTCGGCACGGTACAACTCGCGGGCCGTCTCGAGCAGCGCCCGCTGGCGTACGTTGAGGTTACCGAAGGGGTCGAAGTAAGAGTCAAGGCGTGACGCGTCAGCCACCCCGGTCCACGTGAAGCGTGCTTCGCCCGCCTCCGTGGCAACGGATCGGTACCGGTCCACGGCCATCGCCGGCGTGGCCCTGCCTTCCAGCACATCCAGGCGCGTCTGCAGCAACGCGACTTCAGGCGAGTTGCGCTCTACCTTGAGGGCTTGCACCGACTCCCGAACAAACGCGCGGTCCATGTTGCCGGTGCCGGACTGGACGCCCAGCAGATTGAAGCTGGCGACAGCGGCACGGTACTCACGGCGCTCCTCCCGGTGCACCAGCGCCTCACCGGGTTCGCCGAGGCTGGACGGCTGCACGATCCGCAGGTCCGGGGAAGCGGCCAGGATCGCTTCGATGTCCCGCTTGTGAAACTCGCCAACCACCACGACAACCGTGCCGCCGGGGCGCGTTTTCGCCGCGGCGGCTACCCGCTGCGCCTGCAGGTAGGTGCGATAGAGATACAGCCTGCGCGGCAGGTCATCCGCTGCCCGCTTGGCCGGCGTTGCGGCCCACTGCGCGATCCGTTCCACGTTCTTTGCCTCGTCGGCGTGGAAGAGATCCCGCGTGAGCTGGCTCGGGGAGGGGAATGAAAGGAACTGCTGGAACCCGCTGGCAGGGCGCAGTTCCGGCGGCGCCCCCAGGTCCAGGCCGAATCCAAGCTTGGCATCTTCGACGGGTGGCTCCCAGTCGATGGGACACAGGTCGATCGCGTTGCGCCGGGCGAAAGGAACCACGACGTCCTGAACTTCGTAGGTGAACTCGTAATAGTCATTGCGTGCGAAGGCCTCCGGCGACCGCTCGATGCAGATGGCATCGGGCCTGGCATGCGCCAGGAAGGCCGCAAGGCGGGCAGGGCGGTCATTTCTGGCCACAAGCTGGGCAGCGTGGTCCACGCCAAGCACGATCACGGTTGTCGTCCCGTCGGCGGCCTTGGAACCTGCTCCGGCCGTCGCACACATCAGCAGCAGCGCTGCCGAGAAAAATAGACGCCTCACACGTACTCCCTCCATTCCATTGGATCCAACATAGCGTGCACAGCCCCCTGGCTCGTGTGCCATTGGTTGTAGTCACGCGCCCTGTGGCTGTGCGAACGGCTGCGCTCCACCGAGTTCTACGCCGATGTGACTGCCGATCTGCAGCGATTGCACGGAATTCTGGGGGCATCGTTGCGGATACGCACATCTCCGTGGAAGAGCTCCGCGCCCTGTCAGATTGGATGGCAGATCACGAGCACCTGAGGACATGCTGGCCATTCGACGAGGTGGGGAGCCTCATCACAGGCGTACTCGCCGACGGACAGATAGACCCGAAGGAACACGCGTTGCTCCTCGCATTCTTTGCGGAGTTCACGCCACTGCTCGACGACCGTACGATTACCAACCCGCTCGTACTGAAAGAACAGAGGATCGTCGGCTTGTGCGCCGTGGATCCCGAGATCAACTTTCTGGATAGGGGTTTTTGCTTTACCGGCGCGTCGTCACGCTTCACCCGCACCGAGTTCCAACAGATCGTCGAGAGGCTCGGGGGATCGGCCCACTCGGCCCCATCGAAGAAGGTCCACTACCTGGTCATCGGCGCGGAAGGCAATCCTTGTTGGGCCTTTGCCTGCTACGGGCGCAAGGTCGAAAAGGCCATTGAGCTTCGTAAATCAGGGTCACGTGTCGTACTCGTCCACGAGCTCGACTTTCACGATGCATTGGCCGACCACGGCGGCTGATTCGCCTGGGCCGCAAACAGCCTTAGGGCCAGCGATACACCCAGCGTCGGTGGCCCCATGCTTGCCTTCGGCGCGCGCCTGCTGGCGAGCGTGAGCGTGCGGAGTCAATCCTCCGCACACGACTTCACCTGAGCGGCATGCTCACAGGGTTTCTTCCGGTATCAGTCGCAGCACCTTCCCGTCCGCCCCATCGGTGAGCGCATAGACGGAGCCATCTGCAGCGACCATGACGTCACGAATCCGTTCACCCAATTCGACGAGCAGCCGCTCCTGGCGCACCACGCGATCACCGCCACGAACGAGCCGGCGGATACTCCGCTCACGCAATGCAGGCACCAGCAGATCTCCCTGCCATCCCTTGAAGAGGGCGCCTTGATACACGGCAAGACCGGAGGGTGCGATGGACGGCGACCAGATCACCTCAGGGTCCTCGAACGCCTTGTGCCGGGTAAACGGGCTCACCCGTGCAAATGGGTAGTCGATCCCGTGACTGACCATCGGCCAGCCGTAGTTCGCGTCCGGTCGAAGTCGGTTGAGCTCGTCACCGCCGCGCGGCCCGTGTTCGCTGACATAGATGGAATCTGTGACAGGGTCATGCGCGATGCCCTGCGGGTTGCGATGCCCGGAGGTGTACAGGGTCCCCACGCTCGCGCCAGGCGCGAGCTCTATGCGCATCACCTTGCCCAGCGAGTTGCGCACATTCTGCGCTTCCTCCCGGCGGGCACTACCGTCGCCCACGGTCATCAGCAGGGTGTGCGCGTCGAGAAAGGCCAAGCGGCCGCCGTTGTTGCCGTCGCTGGCTTTTGGCGTGGATTCGAAAAGAATCTCCACCTGTTCCATGGACCACGCATCGCCAACGCGTTCCAGCGCGCCACGGATCAAGCGAACACCCACGCCGCGTTGATCTCGATAACCCTGCGTCAGATAGACGCGGCGATCGGAGTCGAAATCCGGCGACAGCGCAATGTCCATCAGGCCGATCACGCGTTCACGCTGATAGCCCGCGGGCATTTGGGAGAGATTGACGTCCACACGTGCACCGGCCCGGTCAATCAGCTTCAGGCGGCCAGCCATTTCGGTGACGAGCAGCGTTCCGTCGGGCAGTTCCGCCAGCGACCACGGCCACTGAAGGCCGCTTGCAACGGTTGCGACCTGGTAGTCATTTGCCGCAGGCGGCTGTGCACGTTGCGCCGTTGGCTGCATCAACATGAATGAGGCAAGCGGCAGCAGCACCAGGCCAGCCGGCAACAGCCAGGCCACCCCGCCGTGGGGGGGCGTTTCGCGCACGGTACGCGCCCTCAGCGTGTAGCTCACATGGCCTCCCACCAGCCCACACAGACTGAGCAGGGCGAAGCCGGGAATCTCCCGGATGGCGGCCACTGCCGGCATCGGAATCACACTGCGTAGCAGCGTCAACACGACCGCCAGCCCGGCTACACCGGCGAGCAGTGCGCAGGGCAGGGCATGGAGGCCAAGCCGGCGCAGAATTGGCTGCAGACATGACGCAAGCACGCCGCCGGCCAGCGAAAAGCTGAACATTACAGGTCCGAACCGAGCCAGATCCTCCACGGTGACTGCGGCCCGTGCCGGCCAGCTGACGTCCAGGCCCAGCTGGGTAAGGGCATGCAGATTGATCTGGGTCTGGAGCAGGCTGGCAACAGCGGCCGTCGCCAATGCAGCAGTGAGGGTACCTGAGACTGTTCGCAGCCAGGAGCGCATGCAGGGAGTTCTTCAAAACAGGCCGAATCCACACTCTAGCAATGAGATCCGGTGAACCTCCAGTGATGCATTCCGTTGAAGAATTCACAGCGGAGGAACTGCACGGCGGCGACCCTCTACGGACCTCCCCTCTACGTAAAGCCTCTCTTCCCATGCCAAACAAGCAACTCACGACCATCAATCCGCTGACCGAAGAAGTGCTCGCCACCTATTCCTACATGTCGGACGACGACGCCGCCGCCACGGTGAAGGCAAGCCACGACGCATTTCTTCAGTGGCGTCTGCGCAGTCTGGATGAGCGAGCGAAAGTCATCGCAGACATCGCCAAGGCGCTTCGTGCGCGCAAGGAAGAGTTTGCGCAGCTGATGACCGACGAGGTCGGCAAGCTCATTGAAGACAGCCGTACCGAAGTCGAGCTGTGCGCCAGCATCTGCGACTACACCGCCAAGCAAGGGCCCGTCGCCCTGGCCGATGAAGAGCGCGACGTGGAGGGCGCCACCGGCATTGTGACTCACGCCCCGATCGGCGTGGTTTACGGCATTCAGCCGTGGAACTTCCCGGCCTACCAGGCCATCCGCTATTCGATCGCCAGCCTGATGGCGGGCAACGGGGTGTTGCTCAAGCATGCCGAGAGCTGCACCGGGAGTGGCCTGCTGCTGCGTGACATCTACGAAAGCGCCGGGCTGCCCAAGGGGCTGTTCGGGGTGCTGCTGATCACCCACGACCAGTCCAATGACATTGTGGAGAACGACCTGGTGCGCGCGGTGACACTGACCGGGAGCGAGGCCGCGGGGCGCACCGTGGCCGCCAAGGCCGGCGCGGCACTCAAGAAGACGGTGCTTGAGCTGGGCTCGAATGACGCCTATCTGGTGCTGGACGACGCCGACCTGGAGCTGGCGGTGGCGACCTGCGTCAAAGGCCGCCTTTTCAACAACGGGCAGACCTGCGTCAACGCCAAGCGCTTCATCGTGACAAAGAAGAATTACGAGGCCTTCGTGAGCGCCTATGCAGAGGCCTTCGAAGCGATCCGGATGGGCGACCCGAATGCGGACCGCACCCAGCTCGGCCCGATGGTCTCCAAGGCGCAGCGCGACAAGCTCCACGAACAGGTGACCAAGAGCGTCTCCCAGGGGTCGCGTCTGGTGGTAGGCGGTGAAGTGCCAGACCGCACCGGCTGGTTCTACCCGGCCACGGTGCTGGCGGATGTGGCACCGGGGCAGGTGGCCTACGAGGATGAGCTGTTCGGCCCTGCAGCGGCCATCATCCGCGCCGAGGACGATGAGGATGCGATGCGCATCGCCAACGACAGCCGCTACGGCCTGGGCGGCGGCATCTTCAGCCGCGACGTGCAGCGTGCCCGGGAGCTGGCCACCAAGTACTTCGACACCGGCATGATCTTCATCAACACCTTCGACGTGGCATCGCCAACCCTTCCGTTCGGCGGCGTGAAGGCATCCGGCTATGGTCGCGAGCATGGTCCGGAAGGTCTGAAGGAGTTCGTGAACGTCAAGTCGATCAAGATTGCGGCTACAGCGTCGGCTTGATTTCGGCACCGGCACCGGGCTGCGGGACTCTGCGCCTGCGTGCGTTGGCCGAGCCGGGTAGGGCGTCGGTCGTAGCGGCTCCGACGCTCGTCGGGCGCAGGCTTGAAGCGGTAAGCTTCCCCCAGCTACAGGGGGAAGCTCATGCTCAAAAGGATTTCAGCAGGATTGCTGCTTTTTTCGCTTGCCTGCTCTTCGCTGGCGCAAGTGCATTCTGCAACGGGTCCCCGACCCAAGCCGTTGCCTCCGGCGCCCAAGGCTGCCTACAACTCGATGTCGAAGAGCACCACGCCGTTCAATTGCGAAGAATTGGCGTGGCCGAATCACCCACATCCCGGCATGAAGGCTTACTGCGAACGCGTTGAGGCCCGTACTCTGTCAGCTGAGGCCCAACGCACCGGGCGCCCGGGACCGTCGGACAGCGTGATGAAGCTGCCATCCTTGGGATCAGAGGACTCCAAGCGTTCGGGAACAGCATGTATCGGCGGTCAGGCGTTCCGGAAACTCCCGAATGGATGGGAGCAGGTCCATGCTGCTGCAGGCGGCTGGCAGCGATGCCGGGAGCGTTAGCCAGGGGTGCGAGCGGGGTTTTGTGTTGGCTACTCAGCGTGCGAACTCCTCCTCACCACGTTGCTGCGTAGACCTATGCAGCGGACAAGGATGTCCATCAACGCAATGCAGAGAAGTTGGTGCAACAGCAATGCTATGCACCCAAGTTGGTGCAACTGCAATGCTGTGCGCCGAACGTGGTGCAATTGCAACACAATGCAGCGATCCTTGCTTCAGATAGATTGGCTGAGCGCTTTTCGCATCATGGACGACGGCGAAGGGTAGTCAGAAGAAGTACTGCACCAGCAAGCAGACACGCAGCTAGGGCCGCGATCGAAAGCGGCAGATGGAACTTTTCGTGCCCGGCCGCAGCGAACAGGACATGGATTCCTGCTGTCGCCATCCCGGTAGCCCCGCAGACGACGGCGTAGGCTCTGGCGGAAGGCTTGGCCAGGACTACCTGCCGATAGCCGTGAAGCAGTACACCAACGGCGACCAGGTTGAATACCAGGAATCCCTGAACCCCGCCTGGCACCCGGAACATGTCCCATTCGTGCCAGAAAGCCGCATCGATCTGATGAAGGATCAACGATAACAGTGTTGCCAGATACCAACGCTCCATGAAGACTCCGTCCTTCTTCTCGGGCGCGAGTCTATCAGTGTCCGATCACTGCCCGACCGGGCACGACGGAGCCCACCTACCGCGATGGGCCCCGCCGGCAAGTGTCACTTCGGCATCAGCACGCTGTCCACCACGTGCACCACGCCGTTGGACTGCATGACATCAGCGTCCGCGCGCGTTCGCATGGGGCTCATCCCCCTGGAAATGCAGGAAAAGTGCTTCCTCTATTACGCAGGGGAAACGCTCCACCTGCACCGCAGCTGGACCGGCTCCCGCATCGCCCGGGTGCACTTCGCGCCCGACGGCGACGGGTTGCGCGCGACCAGCGCCGAGGTCAACCGCGAGCCTCAGCAGTACACGGCTACCGATGATGCAGCGGACATCGATCTGATCGAGCGGTTGGTACGCGAGCTGGGGGCTTCCCAGCAGTATCTCGCCGAGCGGCGTACTGCGATCTGCGGTCGTTGATCCTCTGCTCGGGCAGACATGCATGACGTGCGCAGCAGAAAGTACTCAATGTTCCTGTGTTCGAGCCGATAAGTAGCCATGGACTTGGGCGGTTGCGCCTGCGTCGCCTCTTTGAACGCAAAGGACTGTGTTGCATGAAGACAGTATTGGAGCTTGTTGCCGATCGCGCCGCGTCGGACATTGCTCGCATCTTCCCAGAGAACTGGAGCTCGCCCAAGGCCGGCCGGAACATCAGAGATCTGGTGGCCTACGCACTGGCGGGGGTGAACTATCGGGCCGCTGTTCGGCAGGTGCGCGCTGAGGGCGAGCCTCGCTACCCCAACCCGCTGCCATTCATGGACGCGGTTCCAGATCACGATGGGGAGTTCAGCCTGGGCGTCGCCATCAGGGACGCCTTCGACTGGCTCCAATTCGAACTCGTCGCTTGCGGAGGTGTGTTGACCAGCGTGTCCAAGTCGAGGCACGGGCCAACTGCCATGCTTGTTCGTACGCGCTTGGACGTGGTCCGCAGTCAGACGATCGAGGATCCAAACAAGAGGGCGTTCACGGCAATCGTTCTCGCGACCGATCACGGACAACTGCTCGGTGAACTGGAGCTTCTTGCCGACCTCAAAGGATCATGGGAGCTTTCGAACTTTGAGTATGCGCTTGCTGGTGATGGCGATGCCATTGGTGTTCACGTCACGGTCGATCCTGAGGATCGATTCCGCACCAGGAAGCGCCGCAGGTGGGCTGCCCCCTCTGTTGATGTATCCAGGAAGCGATCCGCCCTGAGCGATTCGATGGCCGGCGTCTACAACCCCTCCTATGAAAGTCGCGTGTGGGTTCCCTTGCTACGCGATGAGCAGGACTGGTGGCTGGAGCAGTGGCCACCCAAGCAGTAGCGGCCTTGCCGCATGACCCACACCGCGAATGGAATCAACGTTTTTCAAGGAGAGCAAGATGGCTGAAGAAAAGAAGGCAGTGACGCTGAGCAGTGCGGATCAGAAGAAGGTAAATCGACTTGCGCGGGAAGGGATGAAGCTGGTCGACATCCGTCGGGAGCATTTCCCGGAGGTCAAGTACGCCGCGCTCCGCGCCGTGGTTCTCGATACGGGTTCGCAGTCAGCGATTGGTCGCTTCAAGGCGATCAACAAGGAACTGGCTCTCATGGCAAAGGCGACTACGGGGGCGCAGCGCAAAGAACTTGCTGCTTCACTGAGTGCGCGCATCAAAAGCCTTCATGAGGACTACATCAGGAGCGCAAAGAAGCTGGACCAGGTGCGCGACGTCCTCCAGAAGTAGCCCGGTGCAGGAAGCCCACCAAGAGTTCAAGGCAGCTGCCCGGCGCTGATCAGCCGGGCAGCTGTTCTACTCATGAAAGCGAGGCCGGACTTCCCAGCGCCGCGTTGAGAGCGATCAGTTCAGGGCGAAGTCGCTGTTACCGGAGGATGTCTCCACCGACACATCGGTGGGATAACCCTGCGCATCGACATCGACCCTCACCCGGACAACGCCCTCGATGCGAGCGCGGAAAGCTGTCGGAGGTGGCGCGGGGCAGGGGAGGAACGAATGGTGATGTCGGTGGAACCGGGTGATTGCTCGGGTGCCGCATTGTCTTCCCGGGGAGTCACATCATGATCCTGCGCGGGCTTGTCCTGTTCTGCAGGCCGGTCTTCAGCTACCGGCTGGGAGCGGGGGGGATCCGCCGCTCGCGGAGCGGCCCTGGTTGTCGCGCAGCTCTCCATGATGCGATTGGTGATCCAACCCTGGATGTCACGGCAGGCATTGAAGTTTCCACCCTGACACTGCTGTTGTCCGTCAGCGCTTTCCCTGTGGTGTCGTCCACGAGAAGCAAGGATTTCGGCTTATCAAAGAATGCAGGCCCAATCGATGCGATGTAGCCCTTTGAGTCCAGCGCGTAGTCCTAGTTCTCGGCACCTTGGCCCGTAGGAAGGTGCCGGTAGGCAAATCACGCAACGCCAGCGAGGGCAGCGCCAACCAGCAGTAGCGCTGGCCAAGGGCTCCGCCGGGCATTCCGCTCGGCCTTGCTTTGCCTGAACTGCAGCGGCGCTGTATCGCCAGCTGAAGCTGTCGCGGCCTGTTGGGGCCCAAGGCGTGTCGCCATTGACGGGCATGCCAGAGGCCGGCTGCCAGGCATCGAGGGCCGCTGTCATCACGTACGATAAAGACCAGAGGGCATCGGGTCACTGCTGGCGAGATCTAATGGGTGCGAGAACTGGCCACTCTCGTGTACCCGCTCCATACCGCCTACATGACGTCGTTGCGGCGCTCGCGGCAACCGTTAGAATCTCACCAACTTATTGAATTCTGCCACGCAAGATGATCGATGACATTGAGCTTGCCATGGTGCTCGACCCTGAGCTTGGCAGGCTGTACGAGAGCGGCAAGAACCTGAGTGGAGAGGCCCCGGCACTCAGCCTTTCCCATCTTCGCGGCTTCGCCCATAGATTCTGTACGCTCGTAGATGAGCCCAATGCTCAGAGTAGTGAGCCCCTTGCACAGAAGATTCGAAACCTCGGCACTCGCGGAATAGCGAACCGGCCTGTGTTGAGTGCTCTGGGTGTACTGCATTCCAACGGCAACATAGCGGCTCATCCCGAGCACCACGGCTACACTTCACACGACTTCGGTGGCATGTCCAAGCTGTCACTCGACGCCGCTCTGCGGCTTCTGAAGGAGCTGTACTGGCGAACGCATCAAGTCGAAGTTGACTGCATCGTAGCCCCCGTGAAGTCCAACGCTCTATGGCAGATGTGTGGGAAAGCCATGCTGGACGGTGATCCGGAGGCAATGTTCCAGGCCGGATCGTACTTCATGGAGTGCTCGAGTCCCGCTGGCCGCCAGCCTTACGAACTTTCTGCCCGAGAGTGCGTCGCTGCTGAGGAAAGCCTGGAACAGGCACTCTTCTGGATGCGCAGGGCCGCAGTCAAGGAGCACGTCGGCGCAAGCTACTCATTTGGACATCACCTTGTCAGCGAGTCAACGCCAACCGATCCGCAGCACACCCGTGGACAGAACTTCATCGCCCATGCCGCCAGGGCGGATCTTCCTGATGCGCTTGTGTATGTAGGCAATGCCTACCTGCACGGAAATGGAATCTTCCAGAAGGATCCCGCGCTGGCCAGGGAAATGTATGAAAAGGCCGTACGGTCAGGTCATCCGGAAGCGCTCGCGCAACTGGGAGCAATGCTATCTCTTGGGATTGGCGGCATCGCGGACAAGGCGGCCGCAGCCAGGTACACAACCGAGGCTGCCAATGCCGGTGACCCCCAGGCCCAATACAACCTTTCCGTGATGTATCTACACGGGGACGGCGTCCAGAAGGACATGGCAACGGGGCTTACCTATCTTCAGGAGGCAGCGTCCCAAGGATATCCAGACGCCATCTATAACCTTGCGGCGTCGATTGAGGGTGGGCTCATCCCCGGACAATCCGAACTCGACGCTGAGGAGCAGTACATTCGTGCGCTCCAGTTTCCCGACTACAGGGCGCGCTCTGCCTTGTACGCTGCCGGAATGATCGAACGCCGGGCCACGCACTTGGAAGACTGGGTGAAGGCAGCCGATTACCTGCAGGTCTGTTTCGAAATGGTTGCCACGGAGGATCCTCATCAGCTGCGGGATGACTGCCTGGATGCCTGCAAGCGGATCGTTTGTCGAGCTCGAGACCTGATCAGGCAGGCCGACCCGGGCGCCCTGGAAACTTGGCATTTGCACACGCTCTGCCTCTTCGACAGACACTGCGTCCCCGTCACAGATCGATCTGCGCGATTTGACCAGATCCAGTCACAGGTCGTGCGGTCGACGGAACGTAGTGCTGTAATCACCAACACCCTCATGATGTGTCGGGAGGCTTGCATTGATCCGCCTGCACGAACCGCGGCACCGCAGGTAGCGGTGACCCGCCCCTTGAGGGCGGTGGAGACACCCGGCCGCAACGACGCGTGCGGGTGCGGATCGGGTAACAAGTACAAGAAGTGCCATGGGGCTGCCAACCCGCCATCCGCGCAGTAACAGAACCGGCGTGGTCTTCCCGGCCATCACTCGGCCCTTGCCGTCCCGACTTCATCTGGGCGACGATTCAGCGCCTGCGCTGCCCCCTCGCTCCCCACTTCGTTCCGTGGTTGGAATCGCGCGCACTTGCACTGACAGATTTCGCCGCCTCGTACACACAAGGAAGCACCCACAGTGACTGAATTCTCAACGACCGTCGTGCAGTACTGGCACGGTCTGCTGCACAGCGGGCAGCAGCTACCCAGTGCGCCGGGGCTTACCGCCTTCGTCAATCCCGGGCTGGATGTGCAGCGGCGCGCGATGATCCTGGAGACCGGCGACGGCAGCGTACATGCGGCGCTCACCCCGGAAGTTGCCGCGGCTGCGAAGCTCACGGCGCATCCCGCCACCCGCGTTTCGCCAGAAACCCTGCGCGAGGCCCTGCACAGTGGCGGCATCCGCCTGCATGCGCCCGATCTGGTGTACTACGCCAGCCCCGGCGCCGTGGCAAAGATGATGCTGAAGCCCGGCATGGAGGTGCGTCAGCTGGGTCCCGACGACGCGAAGGCGTTCGAGCACTTCACACGCCAGGCCTCCGAGCAGGACCAGGAAGATGCCTACGTGGAGCTCGATCACTGGTCTGTATTCGGAGCCTTCGATGGGGGAGAACTGCTGGCAGCTGCCAGCATGTATCCGTGGGGCGGCGCGGCGATTGCGGACATGGGGGTGCTGACCTTGCCACGCGCACGCGGCACGGGCTTGGGGCGCGCATTGGTGGGTGCGCTGCGCGCCAACGCGGAGGAGCGTGGTCACCAGCTGCAGTATCGCTGCCAGCATGACAATCACGCCTCCATCGCGCTGGCCCGCTCGAGCGGCTTGGTGCGCTATGGCACCTGGGAAGTCGCCCACGAATCGTGAGCACGTTGTTGGCCGCGCCCATCCGGGGCCAGTTCATGTGAATGCGTTAGCCGCCTGCTGGGTAATGGAAGACTTCATGACTGTATTGAACGTAGCGGTGATTGGCGGTGGCAATATCGGTGCGAGCCTGGCGTATGACTGCGCGCTCCGTGACTGCCTTGGGAAGGGAAGCGGAACTGACGAGACACGTAAATCTGTAATCTCGCCGTCGCTTTATTATCAACAGCTTACTGTCGCTGACAGCCCACCCGAAACGCAGATTAATACGCCGAGAGAAACAGGTAATAGTGCAATTTTCTCTGCCGATGCAGGTATTTGTGCAATCCGTTCGAAAAGCAAGTTTCAGGGGCCGGACCTTGCAGGTATATCCAGGGAGGAGTAGCGTTCGACACATAGTGAAACTCACGCCCAATCCGAAAAACCGGATAGCCTACGAGCCAGAGCCATGCTGCCATCCATCGCGCACTCGAATCGTATGCAAAGGCATCTGCCATCGAAGTTTGGCTCATTGGTCATGATCCACGGTTCGAGCGTCAGTCGATGAGCATGGTTACCACAGCAAGGCGGCGCGCTCTCGGTGTTCGGCAGGCGCGAACTACCAACTCCGCCAATCTTTGGAACTTCCAGTCGCCGGTGGACGAGCATGCTTTAACGCTTAGCGGTGACATGAGAATGAAACTATTTTACTACTGCGAGGGCGACCCAAGCGTCTTACACGCGGACTACGGAGACCGAGGGACTGACATACATGTCGAAGGTCGAGTCGCGAAAGCCGATGCAGTGGTCACGCTATTGGACGGGTCCATACAGGCGCGTGTGATCGACTATGGGTCCCGGACGTGCGCGGCTAACATCGCAGAGCTTGGCATTGGATGCGGTGCATCGCTCCGCGTGCTTTCGGCTACCGATTTCGGTCGCCAGGCAGTTCGCATCCGTAATTGGCAAGCCGTAATTTCTGCTTTTCATCGATGCCGCGGCGCGGATATGCGCGCAGCATCGATTGCTATTGAGTCCAGCATCACACGCCGCGCCAAGGTCACGCTCGGTGATCTACTGGGTGCCCAAGGGTCTATCCATCCCGCGCTGGTGCTCGGAGCAGCGACCCACTTGCTGCGCAACAGAATCATAGAGTCTGATTTGGATGCCAATCCATGGTCTTTGCATACGAGACTATGGAGGGCAGTGCGTGACTTCGGTGACTAGATATACGCGGCGCACGTTGCCGAATGAACTTGCAGACTACGAAACGTGGGCAACGTTTGATGCAACATGCTTGAGCACTGATGACCGCGCGCTCTATGAGCGGCGAATGCATGCATTGCGCGCATACTTGGATGGAACGCTGACTGAGACAATCGAGCACACTTACGGAATTCAGTCGGGCGAACTTCTTCGCTACTTGAACAGGTGCGTAGCTCATATGGGCGACGGCCACATCGCTGGCTGGGCAGGCTTGGTCAAAGGCTTTCGCACCACCGCGCCGATTCGACGCAGCCCAGTAACTACTCGACCTATGTTCAGCCTGGGAGGATACACAGGCGCGCTACAGGCGCTGCTCGCGGCACACCCGGAGATAAGAGCGTCGCTGGACCGTTACCTTGCAACAGGTGTCGACCCCAAGGGAAAACATCGGGGTCGAGTCACAAAACAAGTCACACATCAGATCTTTTTGCAACTCTGCGCCGACGCGGCAGTGGGCGCCCAGGCATGGCCATTCTGTGTTCAAAGAAAGGGCAGGAACAGCATTTCTGAGTACGCTGACAAGTTCTTCATCACAAACCACGATGCAGTGGCGTTGCTGCAGTACGGGGAAGAAAGCCGCCGGCGCTCGAAGCGCGGCGCCGATGACATTCGGTCTCCTGACGCAACGGGGCCGTTCGAGATAGTGGAAGCTGACGAGCACACTGCGGATATCATCTTTTCAGTCGGGATAGTCACCCCCAAGGGGACCAAATACGTCCCTTGCCACCGCCTGACGCTGATAATTGTAGTAGACCGGTTCACCAGCTACATCCTGGCATGGCACGTCGTCTTACGCCGCCAACCCTCGAGCGCCGATGTTCGCCACTGTGTGAGCAATGCGATTACCGGTCAATGCCTTTCTGACGAGCTGATCAGCTGTCTGTGTGCGTCCATCGGCGCTGATGATGGTCGCGACAACTTTCGCGTGGGTTTTGGCAGCCTCTTTGTCGATAACGCGCTCTCGCACCTTTCTGATTCGCTGTGCGAGAGGGTGCGCGCGGAGAGTGGGGCTGCAGTCTCGTTTGGGGCAATCCGGCAACCGAAACGGCGCGCACTGGTTGAGCGGGTCTTCGGGTGGGCTGCACGAGAGGTATTTCATCGCTCACCGGCTACCACTGGCAACTCGCCTGTGGATACCAGGCGAGATCGACCCGAGCAAAAGGCTGTCAAACAGAAGGTCACATGGCAGGAGGTGATGCAAGCCATTGCGGCAGCGGTTGACCGGTGGAATCTGAGGTCAACGGAGGCAAACTATGCATGCAGCCCTACGGCACAGATGCTTGATTGCTACGCCCCTGGTTCCGGGTGCTTGGCACCAATAGCTCCGCCGAGGCCGAGCCTGCTGCCATCACTGAGGCTCGACGTGCAGAAAGTGCGCGTGTGCGGGAGTCGCGCTAAAGGGAGATCGCCACGAGTTTCGTACGAGAACGCCGAGTACACGTCCCCGGCATTGGCCGCGAGATGGGATCTAATTCAGCAAGAAATAGTCCTGCATGCCGATCCGGATGACGTTTCGCAGGTGCAAGCGTATACGCTTGCGGGGATGGCAATTGGTGCTCTGACACCGGTCTCGTCCCGCTGGCGATTTCCTCACTCCGTGCAGATGCGGCGCCTACTCAAGTCAAAGGTGAAGGCTGGCCATGACGAGCTTGGAGTGGATCCTACCGGCCTCGTACTTTCTGACCTTGCCCAACAGGCGCTAGACGCTTGTTCAAAGACCCCTCGCTCAACTCAAGCTGCGACCATCGTGGCCGAGGAGGCACGAAAGGGGTATTCGACTGACCTTTCCGCTAAAGGGCAAGCAAAAACTCCAACGACGAAGAGCCTCGCAAGTCGAGTGCGAACTGATCGAGCCATCGATTTCACCCTCGTGGCAAAGTAGGAGCACCACGTATGGCCGACCAAGACAGCGTCTTTGCGATCCGCGAGAGCTATCCCGTGCTTCGCGACCGACACCCCATTCTGATGTGCGGGGCGGTGCTGCCGACGGAACCCGTAAAGGAAGTGGCGCAGTTGGTATTTGATCGGGCACTGCGATTTCGCTCCTCGATTGCCTTCTGGGCTCATCCCTTGTGTGGGAAATCATCCTGCATCTATGCGCTACAGAAGCTGGCACCCGCGCAATTTCCTGGGTCCGCGTTCGTTGTCTACGAGCCGTCGTCCAAGGAGGTCGCCGCAGAAGGCGCACTGATTGAAGACCTGCTATCTACCATCGACTATGAGCCCAGAGTACAGCGCTCACTCGCAGGTAAGCGCGACCAGCTTTTGCGAGCACTCTATGCCATGTCCCTCGCCGGCAAGCATCTATTCCTCGTCATCGACGAGGCTCAAAATCTCCACGCCAAAGATCTCGGCTGGCTAAAGCGCGTAGTCAATTGGTTGAACCTGCATGAGATCAAGGTCACCGTCGTGCTGTTCGGCCAGATGCAGCTGTGCTCGATGCACCAGAGCTTCATGGCCGAGATGCCTGATTTGACCATCCGATTTATGGCGGAGCTCATCGAGTTCAGGAGCCTCCAGGACCTTTCCGATATCCGTGCTGTTCTGGCTTCCTGTGATGAAGAGACGGAGTACCCCCAAGGGTCGGGCTGGTCGTACACCGAATATCTCTGGCCATGTGCTCACGCCAACGGCTTCCGGCTTGCGAGTTGCGCCAAGGAAGTTTTCGATGCCTTTCGATTGCAATCCGGCGGTGCGGTCGACAGCGAGGGGATCAGCATGCAGTGGATTGCGGAAGCGCTGATGTTGGTGGCACAAGAAAGTGAGCGCAACGACGTCCCCGGGCTCAAGATCCCACGCGAGGTATGGGAGCGTGCCATACAAGACTCTGGGTATGGCAGCAGAACGCCCCCAGCGCTCGCAGCGACTGCAGCTGGCCGTGCGCGGCGTGCGAGAGCGAGATGATCGCGTGGGACCGTGCCCTCGTCGATGATCACTGTTCCTCTTGGGCGATCATTCAGATGCTCGAATGGTTGAATCTCACCAATGCACGATGGATGGTCTCAGACCAAAGCTGGAAGATCACACTAAGAGGTATCCACTTCAACCTGTCAGACCATTCCACGCCGAGACGGCCGGGCTCGCTCGTGTCCAATCATCCCCAGATCCAGGGCCTTGTCACACTTTTTGGAGAGAAGCATCGGTCTGTAGCAGGGGGTCAATTGCGCTACTGTCCCGTCTGCATCACAGCAGGATTGCATTATCGGTATCAGCAAGATCATCGCTTCCGGAAGTGCATTCTGCACCTCCGAGTGCTCAAAAGTGGTTGTTTGGGTTGCGGCTACCCCACGAAAATGCGTTCCGATGATATGCACGGTTTCAAGTGCTCCCGATGCGGCGAAACCCTTCTCAGAAAGGGCTTGCCGGGACGCGTGCTCACACCTATCGCGCGAGCCGATAGCAAGCTCCTCGACGAGCTCTATCGATGGGAGTCGGCAGCCCGGACGTGTGGCAAAGACTTTCAGCGAGCGGCGACGCATGCGCCGCTTCCGGCATGGGATGGACCATCGCCAGGAACAGACGAGAGCCTTCATTGGTACGCATTTTCTACACGCCCAAGCTCCAGAATCGTGTCGGCGCTTATGCCGTTGCCTGTTACTCATCGTCTATTTCCACCAACGCCACTGTTAGAGCCGGTGCGCGCTCCGCTTGAAGACCCGGAACGATCTCGCATGCTCCAGCCATACCACGAGTTGCTTAGATGTGTTGCACGCCGACTGAGGAGGCACTACCTCCGCCACCATACGCAATGCAGACGGACTGCGATGCGTTCAGTTGGAACAGGCGGTCGAGGTCTTCAGCCTATCGTATCTATTCGACCGCCGCTGTGCGCCTTAGGGCAGGGTTATGCTCTCTGGCTGCTACAAAGACGTATCGAACTCAGAAGGATCGAACGCCAGCTGGTAACTGGGACACCCTTGGCGACTATCCGGCCACTAAGACTGCCAAGCCTGAGTGCTGCAGCGCTGAGCTACGTGAGCTGCTTCGAAGAATGGGTCCATTACTTAACCATCTCACACCGCTGGACGGTTCGCCCTGACCTCCGCGTTTGGCAGTATGACGGGATCGGCGAAGACCCACATTGGCCCCTATGCCAAGACGGCCCATCTCACAGCTGTCCTGTCCACTTCCGCATCAGCAACCTTCGCGATCAGGCGCATTGCGACCATGGAGTGGTTGCGAAAGGTGAGTTTATGATGCACAGAGCGATGATCAAGCTCCGGCAGCGTCAGCGAGAAGAAAGATAAGGTCGGAGTGCCTCTGGTGTCCCAGACGGGTAGTGGCCAAAGTTTGGCATTGAAGGTTGGATGGAATCGCTTGCTTGGGAAGTAGAATCCTTTAGCTGGCCTTGCCCGCGCCGTGCAGGCGAGAGAATCAGACACGTCCGCTAGCGCCCGCTCGACACGACCCAATGAAAACCAAAGTGCTTCTATGAATTCAACCTACTTGGGGCTCCATTCTATCTTCGTCTCCTTCAGCAGTGCGTTGAAGTGTGCCGGGTCTTTGGCACTCAAAGCGTCAAAGATCGTCACCACTACCTGACGTGACTGGGCAGGAAAATCAGATACCTGCAGCATTCTGTGGCTCGTCTGGCTGTGAGATCCTTCATTGGCAAACTGGTAGATGCTGTCGCTAACGTCTGTGTCATCAAACAGGACGTGCATCTTCTTTTGAATCCCTGCGGCTTCTGGAAGCCGTGCTCCCAAGTACATCTCCAAGAACCGGCGGACAAGATTCGGCGTACCTATGTAGAGGTCAACATCGACCTCCTGGCTTCGACTTAGCTTAGCCAAGCAGTGAAACACATGGTGGTAGTCAGAGCGGAACTTCGACAGGTGCTGAGGCAACGTAGAAAGCTGACTGGTGGCCTCACTCACGCGATGCATCAGGTATCCCGCGTTCTGGCCAATAAAGTTGCCACGACTAGTCCACTCTTCTTTGATTGCATTGAACAGCTCGGAGCTGTGGGTGGAGATAAACAACTGCTTGGCGTCCTGGAGATGCCGGAGCAGAAGGACGGATACCTGATGGACGTGATTGGCATCCAGGCTGCTTATCGGATCGTCAACGAAAACTACCGTCTGCGCCAGCTGTGCCCCGCCTTGACGTAGGCTAACCAGGAAGTACGAGAGCGATACGGCCGTACGCTCACCGTCGCTCAAATTAGCAGCAGGAACTGTTCCGCGCATGAATCTCAACTGGCTATCCGCCGCCTGCATAGCCTTGATTCGGCCTCCAAGCAGCTTTTGCAGAAGCACGTTTATCTCAGCAGCGGCAACTGACTGCTGCTGCAACTTCGCTTGGGCGGCGTGGATGCGATCCTTCACATTGGTACCAACCTGCGTCACCCGTGCAAGATAGGCGCTCGCCCGCTCGCGTTCGGCCAGGCGCACCGTGCACTCCTCATCCGTGACGTAACGGGCGGCGAAGTGACGTTTCACCTTTTCTGCCGCAGCGGCTTGAATCTGGCCAGCCTGGTCGATGATTCGCCGTTGCTCTTCTACGAGCTTGCGCAACCCGGCAAGAATGTCATTAAGGCTCGCCGAACGATCCGCAACACCCGCGGCATCTACGGGCAGGTCCATACGCTGCAGCTTCTCCGCAATCTGGGCCCGCCAGCGCGCCCGGATCTGAAACTCTGCTTCCTGCCACTGATTGGCTTGCTCGCTCAGTGTTCGAGCCTGATCGCGGATCGCTGGGGCCCACACCTGCTCTGGGGGAAGGGTTGGGAGCGGCAGCGGCAGCGCCAACCTCTGATCGAGGGTGAGCAAACGCTGACGCAGTTGGTTGTAGGCATCAGAGAAATGCCTGGCATAGTCAGCCAAGGCTTGGCTGGCGTCGCCCCCACAGAACGCGCACTGACTGCCATGCTGGTGAAACTGCAAGCCCTGCCTGACCCAGTCGCTCAAATTAGCGTCACTGGCAAGGCGAGCGAGAGCTTGCTGTTGGGGGCACTCCCTCAGCGACGCCGCCAGGTGTCCGGTCTGTGGCAGGGGCAGGGCAAGAAGCCCGCCCAAGTTGATCGCTTGGTAGGTCTCCCTGTCGCGCGCCGCATCAATTTCCGCAGCAAGAGCGGCGTCATCGAGCAGACTGTCAACGGGCTGCTCCAACTGGACAGCCAGTGACTTTATGTTTGGTGCGCGAAAGTTCCGGACACCCAGTCGGTCGGCGCATGCGCTGGCCAAATCAGTGGCAAGTCGCTCATACAGCTTCTCTGCATCCTGGGACGTCTTTAGTGCAGCCCGGAACGACACTGCCAGACGATCCCGGTGGACCTGCAGGCGCTCAATTCGCTTTGTGAGACGAATATTGTCTTCGCCGATGATGAACAGCGAGGGCGCGCGCGTGTGATCGCTCAAGTTGCGCTCTACGAAGTCGCGGTTGAACACCCGGACGTTGACGGTTGCACGATCCGCCTCCCGCCTTGCATCGAGTTGGACGCCGGCAACTGTCTTCCAGACTGCGTATGCCCCCTCAGGCAGCTGCGGTGCCCCGACACCCGGCTCAAGCTGCCCAAAAAGACGGGAGAGCGTCGTTTTTCCCGAAGCGTTCCAGCCATAGATCAGGTTCTTTGCCTTGAAGTCAGGCAGCTGTGCTGTCGTACCCGAGAAGCCTCCAAGCACGCCGGCATTGCTGATCGAGACGATGTTGCTCAACATCCTTGTTTCCCCTGATAACACCAGTGCCAGACTGCGGCTCAAGTGGCCGCGACCACACCACCTAGCTGTCTGCGCCTACGAGCCCGCCGGAAGCTGCGAGTTGATCTCCACGAAAAGCCTCTCAAAGCGGTCCAGCGTTTCATTGACCGCGGAAGTGTCTTCAGCCAATACGCTTTGGTTTTGGATCAGCCATGACGCTGGCGAGAAGTGGTCGAATGCCGGTACTGAGCTATCCATGACATTGAACCAGCTTTCCGCCTGCTTCACCTGGCGCGAGGACGTACTCCCCGCACTTAGCTGAGCGGCCGTAATTCGCCCCTTTCCCTTCAGGGCATAGGCACCATTGAGAATTTCGGCATACAGCGCTGCCGCAAAGAAGTCCTCGACGTCACTCTCATCCTTGCCGGTGAAGTCGGTTGCTACTAAGACCCCGGTGGATTTCAGGATCTGCGACGTCCGCAGTCGCTGGACCTTAGTCTTGTCACCGCTACCGTAGTCGCACAAGGCCACAATATTGATGCCCTTGCCCGCAAACAGCGAAGCAAACGACTGCACCTTGTCGATACCACCAGTTGGGCAAATAACCCAGCGTCTGTCCAAGCCATGGCGCTTACGCTGCTTGAGCGCCTGCGACGCCGCCTGCAGATACAGCACATCCGAAGGACCTTCCACCAACAGGGTGTGCGCCCCCACAAACAGGCTTTGGGTCACCTCGTAACCGAGATGCGCCTGCAGAGGGAACAACGTGTCCTGATCGACGCTCAGGACGTCCGCTGACACCTGAGTGCCCTTTACGGCGGGACGACGGCGCTGATCGTAGGTGACAACGTCCTCGACGACGCGCACGTCCTCAAGCCGATCTGCCGGCACCATAAAGGGAGAGTGGGTGCTGTAGATGACTTGGTGCTCTGGAAGCAGTCGTTCGATGATGTAGCGGAGTAAGTCAGCCTGCGCCTTTCCATGGAGCGTCAACCCTGGCTCATCCAGAAGTATGACCGCGCCAGGGGTCTTCTTTCGCATCTGCTTGAACTGCGACAGGAAGGAGAAAAACCACACGAAGCCGGCACTTCGTTCAGACAGGGGCACCGAAACCTTGTGATTGTCATTTCGGATCCGAATCTTGGCAACGGTACCGGCGTTGAAAGGTGCGGGATCTTCGGAGAGCCCTTGGGCGAGGGTGATCTCTACGCTAAGCGCGTCGTTCTGACTCCAAAATTCGAACATCTCCTCGGTGATCTCATTGGATGCGGCTTGGCAACGCGCGTTGAGCTCTTCCAAGCGCGTGCTGGACTGCAGCTCGCTGACCGACGTGCCTGCGTACTCCAGGAAATCGAGGAAGATCTGGTCACCTGGGGAGATCGTCTCGCCATTGCGGGTGTCACGAGACAGCTTGTCCAGTGATATCTCCCCGGACATGCGGTCAAAGTGAGAGGTATAGAAAAACACTGGCATCCGCTTGTGCAGTACATCGATAGCGGCCAACGTCGGCTTTCCTTTGCGGAAGGCGCTGATGGACTGCTTGACCGCCTCCAACTCGTCAGACGGCTCGGGATGGGCATTGATCTCCGCCACGAGGCGCTCTAGCGATATCTTGGAGAACTTCTCCCGCTCTGCGCCTGCTACACCGCTCTGTTCTAGCAGAAAATCTCGCACGACATTGCTGTCTACATGAACACTCCATGTGGTGTGGCGACTGTAATCTGTCGTCACGTCAACGGTCGTGTTGCTAAGCGCGCCGGCTCCCAGGACGTCAGCGACTGCTGCCCGATCTTCGTCACTGAGCTCCCAAGTGAGGGTGGCAACCGGCGCAGGTTCGCCGTGGTGCCGCTCGTCGTAGCGAGAGAAGAAGCGGCGAGGGTAGTCCCGCACGGTATCGTAAGAAAACTGATTGGCACTGGTGCTGCTGCCAAATAGCGCAGTGAGGATTGCGGTTTTGCCTGCCTCGTTCTTGCCTACCAAGCAGGTCAGGCCCCCTACATCGAACGTCCCGGAGTCCTCTGCCGAACGGAAATTGCGGACCCGTGCCTTGACTAGCTTCATGCTGCCCCCGACCTGCCGTGGATGGTGCGCTTCCTCGGCAGGATAGGATGGGACCGGGACACATTCAACGCTGACGATCAGTTGCCAGTCGATGCTGTCTCCGAACAGTGCCTGGATGTTCTTATAGGTCCTGCCAGGTTCGGGCCGGAAGAATGTGAGATCCTTGATGTTTCGTATCCTGGGCATCAGCTGGATGCCCAGCATGTGGGCCAAACCGAAGACCGGATAGCTTTGGGCCTGCGTGTCGCCATGGACGATCTCGGGCTGGATGTCGGACGTGTTGGCCAGCAGGCCATCGAGGATGTAGATGCCCTCGTGCACGCCACAGGGAATGAAGTGGCTGAACAGCGCCACGTATTTGTCGGACACATGGTAGTAGCCGATGCCGCCGTAGCCGCCGTAGCGGATGTGGTACTCCGACAGCAGGTTGTCCTCGTACACGCTCCACTTGGTGCCATCTGCTGACGCGCTCTTGCCGCTGCCCCAATAGCCCGGCAGGTCAAATTTGTTGTAGGTATTGATGACCTCCACGATGGCCTTCTCAAGGACATCTTCGGTCACGTATTTGAGGTTGAGCCAAGCGACCTGGCGACGGCTGAAGCCCTTGATCGACCGCGCCGTCTGCGTCGGACCCAAGTTGCAGCCATAGCAAAACAGCGTGGTGATCACCCGTCGAGGGAGATCTTCAACCTGGCTCTCGGTGCCGGCGATCGGACGGAAGAATCGGTGCAGATCCAGCCATTGGCTGGCGTCGATCAGGACATCGACGATGCTGGACTCCGGGAGCCGTTCGGCGATGAGGCGGTCCACGGTGGCAATGGCGCTTAGACCTCGGCGCGTTGCCCCTTCCGCAGTACCAGGCGTCCTTCCAGAATGTCCGCATGAACATTCTCGGGGAAACGCTCGTCAACTTCGTCGGCCAAGTCGGTTAGTTGTGCGCGCAACCCGGCCACGAAAGTCGCAGCGTCGGTGGGCAAGCCTGACACCTGGCCATAGGCTTCCAGTTCCTGGGCCAAGGTGGCTTCATCGACCAGCTGCTCGCGGTAGTCGTCAAATCGTTCGCTGCTCGGGATGAAGAGATCTCCCGACTTCAGTTCGTCCTTGACCTGCACCAGCACGGCCAGCTCGAAGTACTTACGGTGCATCCAGCCGGCGCCTGCCGCGCTGGCCCGCTTGCCAAACACGTGCTGACGCCAGAGCTTGGACATCCAATCGAAGTCCTTTTCCGGGTCCAGGCCGAGGGATGCGACCTCGATCAGCTCACGGCGTTGGTTGCGCAGCGACAGCACCGCTGCAATCAACGGCTCCATGCCGGCATCGTGGCTGGTTGCCCGCAAGTTCATCAGCTCCAGCCCATTGAACAGCAGCGGCCTGACCGCGCCGTAGGGCTGCAGCATGAAAGGCAGATAGTTCTTTCCTGCGTATGCCATATGTTCTTCGCATTCGGCCAGCAAGGTCGACACTTCCGCTTCCAGACTGTTATCGATGGCGTCCACGCGCTGACTATCGCTGCCGTCGAGCTGATAGGCCTGCAGGATTTCCTTGAGCTGGCCGATCAGGAAGTCGGCCCGCTTGGCATGTTCGAGCTGGTAGGCCAGCAGCTTTTGCTGGGCCGTGTTCTCCAGCCCGCGCACCTGCTTGATGAACAGCTCGGCTGCGTCATCCAGCGTCTTGGCATGCTCGGCGCGAATGAAGATGGTGGCCAACGCATAGCGCTTGTCCGGAGCCAGTTCGGCTAACTCGCTGGCGTCATAGGCGCGAGCCATTGCACGGAATTGCTTGAGCTTGGGCACCGGCACATCGATGGGAGGCAGCTGGTCGGCCAACTGCTGCAGCATGCGGATGTGCTGCAGATAGAACCGGACCTCCTTGTTGGTCGGTCGGCCAGGCTCGCGCTTGAGCGATTGCCAGCCAGTAAATCTGGAGCCTTCCGGTGCGCGCAGCAATTCGTCAATGAGCGTGCGCGTGGCAGGCGTCAACGCGTGACTGATGCTGCGGTAGTAGCCCCAGATTGACCCGCTCACGTGCGCCGATGGCGGCCAGCTCCAGGGTGCGGAAGCCTGGCAGTTCGTAGCGGTGGTGCACCAGCTCTTCGAGCAGGACGTTCACGATGTCCGGGATGGTGTGCTTGGTCTGGGCTGCTCCGGTGGCCACCGTGTCCAGCCAGGCCAAGCCTGATTTGTCCAGGGGACGTACCCCGATGAACTGCCGAAGCTGCGGCATATGGCGGCGCTGGCTACCGGAAGCGTCGTAACGTTCGAGCTGGTCGGTGTCCAATACGCGCCCGAGTCGGGCGGCCTTGGCGATGTGCTTCCGGATCCGCTCGGGCACTTCGGCTAACACCGTGAAGTAACCCAGGCGCTGGAAGAGCTTGAGATGAATCAGCACCGCCAATTGCGGCCCTTGCTGGGTGGTCAGCTGTTTGGCGAATGCAATCTCGGCGGCGCCTGGGGTGTAGATCTCCTCCAGTTCCTTGGCGGTGGGATCAGGCTTCAGTCGCGGGTAGGCGGTCTCGTGAAGGGTAGCCATTGGATCCGGAGGTTATGAGGGGGGTCAATCCCAGTGGCGGCCGTCGTCTGTACTGAGAGACGCTTCCAGGAAACACTGGTGCGTATCGGCCATGCGGTGCATGTCATCGAGCAACGTGGCCAAGATTTCATCCAGATCCCGGTCGGGATCGGTGGGAACAGTCAACCGGTACTCGCTGCTGGCGGTGTTCAGCCGCACAGCTTGGAACGGGGCCAAGCAGATCTCTTCGATTCGACCCCGGGCCTTGGCCGCGCCGCGGCCGACGCGAGCAAACGGGGTCAGCACCATGCGTAGGCGCAGCTGCAGGGCAGATTTGCCCTCGGGTGCCGGCAGCGCCATCGCCGGAGCTGGCGTGGTTGGGCTGGGCAGGCTCGCTTCAATGCGATCCCGGGCGAACGGGTCACGCCCGTCCAGGTACCGCATGGCCGACTGCACATCGCGCCAGCCCACGTACTCCATCAGCGCCTTCATGTCCCAGCCTTGGTCGTTGGCCCAGCTGGCAAAGCCACGGCGCAGCGAATGGCTGCTGTGGAGCCCAGCATCGGCAAAACCAGCACTGGCCAGCAGCTCACGCAGCAGGCGCACCAAACTGTTGGGATGGAGGCCTTCGGCGCTCACCTGGCCCCATTGGCTGACCGCCCGAAACACCGGCCCTTCTTGCACGCCAGCCGCCTGCAGCCACGCCTGGGTCGCCTCCACCGGACACAACCGCGATAACGCTGGCACCTTGTAGGTGACGCCGGCCGCCTGCCGATCACCCTTGCTGCGCGGCAGGAAGCAGGTCATCCCCTGTCCCGGCACCAGCGTGAGATGGGTCACTTCCAGACGCAGCAGTTCATCGCCACGGAAGCCTCGCCAGAACCCGAGCAGCACCAGCGCTCGGTCGCGTTGATGGCGCAGTGCCGCTGCTCCATCGCCCCGGGCATGCGCCGCCGCGGTCGCGGCAGCCAACCAGTCATCGAGCTCGACCAGCCGCCGAATCTGGAGCGGCGCGGCTTGCTTGACCTGGCCCGGGTGCAGGGTCTGGATGCCTTTGAGCACCTTGCGCACCAGCGGCGACCGGGTCGGGTCGACAAAGCCGTGGTCGCGGTGCCAGGAGGCAATGGCGGCCAGCCGGTGGCGAAGGGTGCTGGTGGCCAGGGTCTGCGCATACGCGGCCAGGTACCGGGCCACGCTGTCCGGTGTCGCTGGGAGGTGGCCTTGCCACTCGACTTCAAAGTGCCGCAGCGCCGACGCATAGCTGCGCACCGTGTTCTGGCGCGTGGCCGCATCGAGGTAGCGGTCCAGTTCGGTCACTGGCGCGTAGCCTCCACCGAGGCCGGCTGCCGCAGCGTTGACAGGATGGTGCATTCAGCCCGCTGCCCGCCGTGGCAACTGGCAATCACCCGTTCCAGCTCGCTGGCCATGCGCTGCAGGTCGGCCATGCGCGCCCGCACGTCGGTCAGATGGCTGCGGGCCAGCCGATCCACGTCCCCGCACGAAAGCTCTTCATCGCCCGCCAACTGCAGCAGGCTGCGGACCTCCTCTAGGCTGAAGCCCAGGTCCCGGCCGCGCGCAATGAAGCGCAGTCGCTCGATGTCGGCCGGGCCATAGACCCGGTAGCCATTGCCCGAGCGCCCCGGGCGCGGCAGCAGGCCGATCCGCTCGTAATAGCGGATGGTCTCCAGATGGCACCCACTGGCGTCGGCAGCCTCACTGATTTTCATTCGTAGTACGCTTGACTCCGTAGTAGCTACGGACTTTACGCTCACCGGCTGTGCCATGCCAGCGGTCCGCCTGAGCCTGGCTTCCCTGCGACTGGAGATGTTCCGATGAGTGATTGCGGCTGCCACCACGAGGCCAAGAACGCGCAGGAGCGGCGCGTGCTCTGGATCGCCCTTGCCCTGAATGCGGCGATGGCCGTGATCGGCGGCATCGCCGGCTGGGTTGCCCATTCCACAGGCCTATTGGCCGACGCGCTGGACATGCTGTCTGACGCCACCGCCTACGCCATTGGCCTGGTCGCCATCGGGCGCACGGCCCGCTTCAAGGCGAACGCAGCCTGGGTCAGCGGCAGCGTATTGCTGGTGCTGGGCGTGGGTGTGCTGGTGGAGGTCGGCCGTCGCGTGATGTACGGCGCCGAGCCGGTCAGTGGCTGGATGATCGGCACGGCGCTGCTGTCGCTGGTGGTCAATATGACCGTACTGCGCATGCTGGCGCCGCTGAAGTCCGGCGAAGTGCATCTGCGGGCGACCTGGTTGTTCACCCGCGCCGATGTGGTGGCCAATGTTGGGGTGATCCTGGCCGGCCTGTTGGTGTGGTGGTTGGCTAGCCCCTACCCGGATTTCGTGATCGGCGCCCTGATCGGTCTGTATGTGATCAAGGAAGCCTTCGAGATTCTCGGTGATGCCCGCCGGGCACGTGCCGACGCGCGCAAGACACCTGCATGATCGCCCTTGGCTGGCTGCGGACGGGCCTACGCTGGCTGCTGCTGGCGCAGCTGGCGGTGGGTTTGCTGGTCCAGCCGGTCTTGGGTCTGGCGAGCGAACTGCACGTTCACATCCATCCGACCATTGCCGCCCATGGGCCGGCAGTGGCCGCACCGGCACCTGAGCGTGGCATCGGCGCCGCCTTGCACCGCCTTCACCAGCTGGCGCTGTGCTGCAGCCAGGCTGCACAGCCCCCTGAGATCCTGCTGACCGTTGCGGACATCGGCCGGCATTTGCCGGTGATGCAAGTCAACACGTTCCCGTATCCGCACGAGCATCCGGTCGCGCCGTTCCGGCCTCCCATCGCAGGGTGATCTCCGCCGGCAGCGCCGGCCTAGCGACCTGCTGCTTTGCGCGGTGGTGATCGTTTGTTGATGTCGAAACCCTTCGGAGTACTTCCATGCATGTGCGATTGGCGGCCTTGGCCGCATGGCTGCTGCTGACTGCGGCGACAACACCGGCGGCAGCGGCCGAACTGATGACCTTGGACGACGCGTTCGCGCGCGTGGCCCAAACCCACCCCGAGCTGCGCTTGGTCGATGCGCGCGCCACCGTGCTCGCTGCCGAGCGCGACCAGGCGGTGCAGCGCCCACCGTGGACGCTCGGTGCCGAGGTCGAAAATGCGCTGGGCACTGGCGCGGCCCGTGGCCTGGACAGCGCCGAGCTGACCTTGAGCCTGAGCTCGGTCCTGGAGCGCGGTGGCAAGCTCGACGCCCGTCGCACCTTGGCCCAAAGCCGGATTGATGCACTGGCGGTGCAGCGCGAGACCGGGCGGCTGGACTTGCTTGCCGAGACGGCGCAGCGCTATTTGGCCGTCGTCGGTGCCGACCGGCAGCGCAGCTTGGCGGACACGGATGTTGGCCAGCGCCAGCGAACCGCGGCCGCTGCCCGGCAACGCCTGCAGGCCGGTGCTTCACCCGAATCGGTGCTGCTCACCGCGCAGGCAGCGCTGGCGCGGGCCGAGCTGACGCGTGATCGGGCCGAGCAACAGCGCCTGGCCGCCCGTCAGCATCTGGCCGCGCTGTGGGGCGAACGTACTCCCACCTTCGAGGTGGCGCCGGCCGATCCGATGGCCCTGCCGGCGATCGCCTCCATGCAGACGCTGGCCGATGAGCTGGAGCGGACTCCGGAACTGGCGCAGTTTGCCGATGCCCGCCGGATCGCGCAGGCGCGACTGCAGTTGGCGCGTTCGGCGGCCTCGCCGGATCTGTCGTGGCAGCTGGGCGTGCGCCGCCTGCAGGAGAGCGACGACAGCGCGCTGGTGGCCAGCCTGTCCATGCCGCTGGGCAGCCGCAGTCGCGCACAGCCGGAGATCCACGCCGGCGAAGCCGAGCTGGAGGTCCTGACGATCGAGCGTGAGGCCAAGGGCCTGTCGCTGTACTCCACGCTGGTTGAGGCCCATGGCCGTTACACCGTGGCGCAGGCCGAGGTGTCGCGCCTGCAAGGTGACGTACTGCCGAAGCTGGCCCGGGCTGAGCAGGCTGCCGAGCGCGCCTATCGCGCCGGCGCCATCAGCTACATGGAATGGGCCCAGTTGCAGTCCGAACGCACGGCCATGGCCCAGCAGCAGCTGGAGGTGGCCTTGGATGCGCAGCGTGCCCTGATCGAAATTCAACGACTGACCGGCCAGGCGCTTGTAACGCCGCCGGTGGCCGCTTCACTTGGAGATAGCCCATGAGCCGTTTTTCCTGGACCGCACTGGGCATGGCCCTGTTGCTGACCGCCTGCAATGCATCCGCTCCCAACGAAGCCTCTGAGGGCGCCGCCGCCGCTGAGGGCGAAGAGCACGGAGAGCACGAGGAAGCACCGCTGGAAACCAAGATTGCCGCCAAGGCGGCACAGGCGGCGGGTATCCAGGTCGCGCCGGCAGGCCCCGGTGAGATTGCTGACGAGCATGAGGTGCAAGGTCTGCTCACCCCGATCGATGGGCGCATCGCCCAGGTCACTGCACGCTTCCCCGGACCGGTCCGCTCTGTGCGGGCGGGCGTGGGTGATCAGGTGCGTGCCGGCCAGGCACTGGCCACGGTAGAGAGCAATCTGAGCCTGACCACCTATACCGTCACCGCGCCGATCAGTGGCGTGGTGATGGCGCGTACGGCCGCTGTGGGCATGGCGGCGGCTGAGGGCGCGCCACTGTTCGAGGTCGCCGACCTGTCCACCATGTGGGTGGACCTGCACATCTTCGGGGCCGACGTCCAGCACATCGGTGCCGGCGTCCCGGTAACGGTCACCCGCTTGAGCGATGGCGTCACGGCGCAGACAACATTGGAACGTGTCCTGCCCGGCACCGCCACCGCCAGCCAAAGCACCATCGCGCGCGCTACCTTGGCCAACACCGATGGTCTATGGCGGCCGGGTTCGGCGGTCAAGGCGCGGGTCACCGTGGATCGTCAATCGGCGGCGCTGGTGGTGCCGATCACCGCGCTGCAGACCGCAGAAGACCAGGACGTGGTCTACGTGCAGCAGGGAGAGACCTACCACACCCGGCCGGTCAAGCTGGGGCGCCGCGACGCTGAGCGCGCCGAAGTGCTGGAAGGGCTCAAAGCCGGTGAACAGGTGGTGGTGGCCCAGAGCTTCCTCATCAAGGCCGACATCGAAAAGTCGACCGTGGAAGAGGAATGAGGCCCGCCATGCTTGAACGCCTCATTGGGCTGTCCATCCGCCACCGCTGGCTGACGCTGGTGCTCACCGCTGCGCTGGTTGCGCTGGGCGTGTGGAGCTACCGTCACCTCTCCATCGACGCCACGCCGGACATCACCAATGTCCAGGTACAGATCAACACCCAGGCCCCGGGCTACTCGCCGCTGGAGGCCGAGCAACGGGTGACCTTCGCCATCGAAACGGCCATGGCCGGCCTGCCCAAGCTGGACTACAGCCGCTCGCTATCGCGCTACGGTCTTTCGCAGGTCACCGTCGTCTTCAAGGACGGCACCGACCTGTACTTTGCCCGCCAGCAGGTCGCCGAGCGCCTGCAGCAGATCGCCTCCCAACTGCCCGAAGGGTTGGACCCGGAAATGGGGCCCATCTCCACCGGCCTGGGCGAGATCTTCATGTATACCGTGGAGGCCGAGCCCAACGCTCGCAAGCCCGACGGCACCCCGTACACGGCCACGGACCTGCGCACCCTGCAGGACTGGGTGATCCGGCCGCAGCTGCGTACCACGCCCGGCGTCACCGAGGTCAACACCATCGGCGGCTTTGAGCGGCAGATCCACATCACCCCCGACCCGGCCCAGTTGGTGGCGCTGGGCTTCACGTTGAACGACGTGGTCGCCGCGGTCATGCGCAATAACCAGAACATCGGCGCCGGCTACATCGAGCGCAACGGCCAGCAGTTCCTGGTGCGCGTGCCCGGCCAGTTGGCCAATCTGGAGGCGATCGGCAACATCGTGCTGGACAGGCGCGATGGCGTGCCCATTCGGGTGCGCGATGTCGCAAGCGTCGGCGAAGGCAAGGAGCTGCGCACGGGCGCGGCCACCCAGAACGGCCATGAGGTCGTGGTCGGCACCGCCTTCATGCTGTTCGGCGCCAACAGCCGGGAGGTCTCCCAAGCGGCTGCGGCCAAGCTGGACGCCGCCAACGCCAGCTTGCCCCCGGGCGTGCATGCCAAGGCCGTGTATGACCGCACCGCGCTGGTGGACCGCACGATCAGCACGGTGTCCAAGAACCTGATCGAGGGCGCGCTGCTGGTGGTGGTGGTGCTGTTCCTGCTGCTGGGCAATGTGCGCGCTTCGCTGATCACCGCCGCAGTGATTCCGCTGGCGATGCTGTTCACCATCATCGGCATGGTCCGTGGCGGCGTGTCGGGCAACCTGATGAGTCTGGGTGCGCTGGACTTCGGCCTGATCGTGGACGGGGCGGTGATCATCATCGAGAACTGTCTGCGCCGGTTCGGGGAGGCGCAGCACGCGCTGGGCCGCCAGCTCAACGATGAAGAGCGCTATGACCTGACCGCCTCGGCCACCGCCGAGGTGATCCGTCCCAGCCTGTTTGGCCTGGGCATCATCGCGGCGGTCTACCTGCCGATCTTCGCGCTGTCCGGGGTGGAGGGAAAAATGTTCCACCCGATGGCCATCACCGTGGTGCTGGCCCTGACCGGCGCCATGGTGTTGTCGCTGACCTTCGTGCCGGCGGCGATCGCCACCTTCCTGCGCGGCCGCGTGGCTGAGCACGACAACCGCCTGATGCGCTGGTCGCGGGCCCGCTACACGCCGCTATTGGATTGGGCGCTGCGCCGGCGCGTCGTGGTGCTGACAGGCGCGGCTGTACTGGTGGTGGGCTGTGGCGTGCTGGCCACACGCCTGGGCTCGGAGTTCGTGCCGAGCCTGGATGAAGGCGACATCACCTTGCAGCCCATGCGTATTCCCGGCACCAGCCTGGAGCAGTCGGTGGCCATGCAGGAAACGCTGGAAAAGCGCCTGGCCCAGTTCCCGGAGGTGGCCAACATCTTCTCCAAGATCGGCACCGCCGAGGTGGCCACCGACCCGATGCCGCCGTCCATGGCCGACACCTTCCTGATGCTCAAGCCCCGCGACCAGTGGCCCGATCCGCGCAAGCCCAAGGCCGAGCTGGTGGAAGAGCTGGAGGCGGCGGCCAAGGAAATTCCGGGCAGCAACTACGAGTTCACCCAGCCGATCCAGATGCGCACCAACGAGTTGATCTCCGGCGTCCGTTCGGACGTGGCGGTCAAGGTCTACGGCGACAACCTGGACCAGCTGACGCGCCTGGCCAGCCGGGTCGAACGGGTCATGCGCAGCGTCCCCGGCGCCGAAGACGTTAAGGCCGAGCAGGTCACCGGACTGCCATTGCTCACCATCACACCGGATCCGGCGGCATTGGCACGGTATGGCCTGAACCCGGGCGACGTGCAGGAAACGGTGGCCACCGCCATTGGGGGCAGTGTCGCCGGCCAGTTGATCGAAGGCGACCGTCGCTTCGACTTGGTGGTGCGCCTGCCCGAATCGCAGCGCCAAGACCCCGCCGTGCTGGCAGACCTGCCCATTCCGCTGCCGGCAAACACCAGTATCGAGGAGTCCAGCCGCCTGGCCACCGGCGCCAATGGTGGGCCTCGTACGGTGCCGCTGCGGGAAGTGGCGAAGATCCAGGTGGAACGCGGGCCCAATCAGATCAATCGCGAGAACGGCAAGCGGCGCGTGGTGATCACCGCCAACGTGCGCGAGCGCGATCTGGGCGGGTTCGTCGGCGAGTTGCGCACGCGCATCGGCCAGGATGTCAGGCTCCCAGAGGGCTACTGGATCGACTACGGCGGCACCTTCGAGCAGCTGATCTCGGCCACCCAACGCCTGGGGGTGGTGGTTCCGGTGACACTGGCGTTGATCTTCGCCCTGCTGTTCATGGCCTTCGGCTCGGCCAAGGATGCGGCCATCGTGTTCAGTGGCGTACCACTGGCGCTGACGGGCGGAGTGCTCGCTCTGGCTCTGCGCGGGATTCCGCTGTCGATCTCCGCCGGCGTGGGCTTCATCGCGCTGTCGGGCGTGGCTGTGCTCAACGGGCTGGTCATGATTGCCTTCATCCGCCGCCTGCGCGAACAGGGCGATCCGCTGGACGAGGCTGTGCGGGACGGCGCCCTTGGCCGCCTGCGGCCGGTGCTGATGACCGCCTTGGTGGCTTCGCTGGGCTTCCTCCCCATGGCCTTGAATATCGGTGCCGGCTCGGAGGTGCAGCGGCCGCTGGCCACCGTGGTCATCGGCGGCATCGTCTCATCCACTGCATTGACCTTGCTGGTGCTGCCAGTGCTCTATCGTTGGCTGCATCGCGACCGAGCTCCCCGCGCCGGTGGCAGTGCCTTGGAGCCTTCGACACCATGAACGAGATCAACCTGGAACAGGTGCGTGCGGCGATGTTTACCGACCCCGGCGTGAAGGCGGTCGATGACCTACGTCTGGTCCCCGCCAAAGAGCATGGCCTCGCGATCGCGGCCACCATCACTGTCGCTGCGCCCTCGGTCGACCTGGACCTGGTGCACGCGGTGACCGCCCGGGTGCTGGCCGACCAATTCGGCATCGATCAGGTCATGCTGTGCTTCAACGACCCGGGCCCGGTGCCGCCGCCCCCCACCGCGGCACCCTTGAAGAAGATGTGATCGCTGCCGGCGAACCTGTGCGCCGACAGTGTCATTGAGCGAGCGGCAGCCAGATCCAGAGAGCGACGAGCGTGGCCAACAGGACCGGGGGCGTGAGGATTAGCCCTACCTTCATGTACTGTCCCCACGTGATCCGTTGGCCCTTGCCGGCGAGGACGTGCAGCCACAGCAGGGTCGCGAGCGACCCAATCGGAGTGAGCTTGGGGCCAAGGTCGTTGCCCACGACGTTGGCATAGATCATCAATTCGCGGGTGGCGGCCGGAAGATTGGCCCCGTCGATGGCCAGTGCGCCCACCAGCGTCGCCGGCATGTTGTTCATGATCGAAGCGAGGCCCGCCACTGCCAAGCCGGTGCCGATCGTGGCCACAAAGGTTCCCTGCGCCGCCAGCCACTCAAGCACCGCACTTGCAGCCTTTGTCAGCCAGGCGTTGCCAAGCCCATAAACCACCAGATACATGCCAACCGAGAACAGCACGATCTGCCAGGGCGCACCACGCAGAATCTTGGTCACGGCCATGGTGGCGCCTCGGCCGCCTGTCGCCCAGCGACCCGCAATTGCCATCAGCACCAGCGCAGCCACACCCGTCACCAAGGCGATCGGGACGCCCAACGGCCCGGTCACGAAGTAGGCAAGGAGCAGTGATGCGAGCAGGGGCAAAGCGGCGCGGAAGACCGCCTTGTCGCGGATCGCCTCAGGCGGCGCTTCAAGATCGTGGACCGGGTAGGTGCGGGGAATGTCGCGGCGGAACCAGAGCCACAGGACGATCAGCGTGGCGCCGACCGACACCAGATTCACCGGCACCATGACCGCTGCGTAGCGCCCGAACGAGACGTCAAAAAAGTTCGCGGTGACGATGTTGACCAAGTTCGAGACAACCAGCGGCAGGCTGGCCGTATCAGCGATGAAACCGCAGGCCACAGTAAACGCGAGCGCACTCGGGGGCGGGAAGTTCAAGCGCAACAGAATGGCAAGAACAATCGGCGTCAGCAGGAGAGCCGCGCCATCGTTGGCGAACACTGCCGCGATCGCAGCGCCAAGCAAGACGATCAGCGGAAAGAGTTTCCGACCACTGCCGCCGCCCCAGCGCGCCACGTGCAGCGCCGCCCATGCGAAGAAACCGGCCGCGTCTAGGATGAGCGAGATGATGATGAGTGCGACGAAAGTAAACGTCGCATCCCAGACAATCCCCCACACCGTGGCGACGTCACCCCACCCGACGACGCCGGTGGCCAATGCTACAGCGGCGCCGGCCAGTGCCGACCAACCGATACCGAACCCGCGCGGCTGCCAAATGACGAATACAAGAGTGACGATGAAAATCGCGAGGGCAAGCATGCACCGCTCCGACAAGGGTTAGATGGAGCGCTGATTCACGCGCTTGGACAGTTCTTCGGCGCTCTCAACACGTTCGGAATAGCGATCGGTTAGGTACGCTGAGCGACCACGCACCAGCCAGGTGAACTTCACCAACTCCTCGCATACGTCAGCAACGCGCTGATAGTACGCAGACGGCTTCATGCGCCCAGCCTCATCAAATTCCTGGAAGGCCTTGGCCACCGAGGACTGGTTCGGGATGGTGACCATGCGCATCCAACGGCCCAGTACGCGCAGCTGGTTTACTGCGTTGAAGCTCTGCGAGCCGCCAGACACCTGCATCACCGCCAAGGTTTTGCCTTGTGTCGGGCGCTTGGCCCCGTCGGCCAGCGGAATCCAGTCGATCTGCGCCTTCATGATTCCGGTCATGGCGCCGTGGCGTTCCGGGCTGACCCAAACCATGCCTTCGGACCAGTACGCAAGTTCGCGAAGCTCACTCACCTTCGGATGATCCGGGGTGGCTCCGTCAGGCAGTGGCAAGTCATGCGGGTCGAAGATTCGCACGTCACAGCCGTACCAGCGCAAGAGTCGGCCGGCTTCCTCTGCCAGCAGCCGGGAATAAGAGCGTTCCCGCAGCGAGCCATAGAGGATGAGGATCCGGGGCGGGTGCCTGGGGTCGCCGGGCCCAGCTAGTGCGTCAATGTCGATCGGTGCAAGTTGCGTTGCGTCGATGCTCGGCAAATCTGCGGCAATGCGATCGATCACGTCGACGCTCCGGCAACCGTCACGGTTTCGCCGTCTTCCTTGGTGAAGGAGGACACAGGCTTGTCCAGCAGCGCGAGCACCTTCTCGGACGGTCGGCACAGGGCCACGCCCCGGTCGGAAACAACGATGGGGCGGTTGATCAGAATCGGATGCGCCATCATCGCGTCCACCAGTTGCTCATTGGTGAGCGCGGGATTGTCCAAGCCCAGCTCCGCGTAAGGTGTTCCCTTCTGGCGCAGAAGTTCACGAGGGGGCATGCCCATCGCAGCCAACAGCTCGACCAGCTTCTCGCGCGTGGGCGGCGCCTGCAGGTATTCGATGACCACCGGGTCTTCACCGGATTGGCGCATCATTTCCAGGGTATTCCGAGACGTGCCGCAGGCCGGGTTATGGTAGATCGTCAGTGACATGGTGATCGCCTCAGGCCACGTCGGGTCGGGGAGATGAGGTGCCCTCGAACTTCCCGATTTCGCCCACCTGCGCGGCCAAGCTCGTCCGGGTTAGCGTGTGGATCGGAAGTGCGACGAACGCCTTGATGCGGTTCTCCATGTACACCAGCGCCTGGCGAAAGGCGGCGCGCTGCCACATGTCCCCGCGCGCTTCTCGGCTCGGGTCTTCGATGCCCCAATGCGCGGTGATCGGTTGTCCCGGCCACAATGGGCAGGCCTCGCCGGCGGCCTGGTCGCAGACGGTAAAAACGAAATCCATGGTCGGGGCGTCTGGCACGGCGAACTCGTCCCACGCCTTGGAGCGCAGCCCCTCGACTGGATAGTCGGCCTGACGCAGCGTTTCGATTGCCAACGGGTGGACCTGCCCCTTGGCATGGCTGCCGGCAGAGAACGCATTAAAACGGCCATCGCCGATCTTGCGAAGGACGCTCTCGGCCAGGATCGAGCGGGCTGAATTACCGGTGCATAGGAACAGGACGTTAAAGGGCTGAGGAAAGCTCATGCGCAGGTCTCCGCGGAACAAGGAGTGACGAGGTTATTGAGGGCGCCGCAGATGTCCGGATTCCCGGAGCAGCAGTCCTCGGTGAGAAATTCAAGAAGCTGGCGCATGTCTTCGTAGCTGGCGGCGTACAGGACACGCCGCCCGTCGCGCCAAGAGCGCAGTAGGCTCGCCCGCTCCAAGGTCGCAAGGTGAAAGCTCATGCGCGGTGGCGGAATCGCGAGCGCTTCAGCAATTTCACCCGACGGCATGCCGTCGGGACCTGCGCGGACAAGCATCCTGAATGCGGCCAGGCGATCAGAGTGGGCAAGAGCAGACAGCGCTGAGACGGCAGAGTCATCGTTCATTCGCCGATTCTACAACGATCCTTGTAGGATGCAATCATAGCGGGTGCCGGCACCTATCAAGCCACGTATTGCTTACGCTCCGGTAACCCCGAATGCCACAAGATCCAACGCTTCTCTATGTGCTTGCGCTGGGGACATAGAGCTGATGCCCCGGCAGCGTACACACGCCGGCGTACACAAATGCCACGCTTTGCCGCGCCCGGGTAAAGGCCACGTAGTATTTCGGTGGCGCAGTGATACGCGCCGCATCTGCCGTGCGCAGGTACTGCGTCAACGGCCCGTTGGGGAAGATTAGGACCCGGGAATAGGTGCGGCCCTTGCACTGCCCGAAGTTCACCGCAGGCAGTCCGTCGCAGGCTTGCCGGCGGTCATGCCGAAGCACGGTGGGGGCAAACTCCTGCATGTACGCCGCAACATCCCCTGGAGCGACGAGGTAGATGCCATCGTGCCCGGTGACCTCGCCATTGCCTGATTGAGTTCGGGGCATCTGCGGATAGAGCGTGTCAGCCATATCGCACAGGGCCTGGATGCAGCGCAGACTGATAAGGCGGTGATCCAGCTGGCATAAGCCATCCGACTCCCAGAGCTGAAACAGCGCTGCCAGATTGGGGCCACGATACTGGCTGTGCCTTTGCGCATAGTTGGTTGCATACGTCGCTTGGCGCGTATCACCTACCAACGTAATGGCGATATCACTCTTCAGCAGCCGCTCGACGAGATCCAGATCGTAGCCGGCTAGGTCCTGGACCTCGTCGATGTAGAGCTCGTCGTACATGGCCGCCAAGCGTGCCACGACCTGACCTTGGGTCAGCTCATCGCAGCGCACAGCAAAGTCGGCCGCCCGGTCCGAATACATCCGGTTGCCTGCCAGGTAGTGGCGCGCTACCTGGGTGCGTGGGGCGCGGTTGTTGGTAACACCTTCCACGAACAGGATGGTCTCGATGCGAGGCTCAGGGCACAGCGCAGCTTGGTACGGGCGGATGCACTGGCGCAGCAGAAAGCCATACCAGCTGTGCAAGGTGACATGCGCGGGCACCGCGCCGGCGTGGACCTCAAACGAGCGCCGGATCTCTTCAAGGTTTTCCAGCGTGTAGGTGACAATCGCGATGCGGCGCCCAGGTCGCTCCAAGGCCTGCCGGACCAGCAGCGTGGTCTTGCCCGAGCCTGCCGCTGAGAGCAGTACCCGGTTAGGCGATGGCACGCTGGACATAGTCCGGGAACCTGATCGAGTGAGGACTGTTGAAGATCGCCAGGGCCGTATCGGTCTTATGGCCTTTCATGTACTTGAGCAGCGCCACCTCATCGGCAAACGTCTTGCCCAGCACGGTGTTGAGCTCAGCCAGCGAATTGGCTTTGATCAGCTGCTCTTCCAGCGATGGGGCGCTTTCGTCGGAATCGTAGTAGATCGCGGTGAGGTGCTCGGCATAGCGTTCCTGCACAACCGCGATGTCGCCATCGTTGTCGGTGATCACCTTGGCCTGAATTTTCAGCCGATCCGCAATCTGCAAGAAGCGTTTGAATGCCAGCGATTTGACCGAGATGATGTCCACGCCATGGGCCATCGGTGCCACGCCGTGGTGGTCGCTGTAAGCACGCTGCACGATCAGCTCATCAGATGGCCCTTCAACAAGGATCGCCTGTTTGGCCAGGATCAGCCGCAGCGTGTCATGACCAGGCAGCTTCATGAAATAGTCGTGCGTGTCGCTCGGCAGCTGGTCCAGCTTCATCTGGCCCTGCGCACTGAACAGGATCACGTTGTCCACGCCCAGCTTGTTCAACACAAAGCTGCTGTGGGTGGCGATGATCACCTGCTGGGCGGTGGAAAGGGCCGCAATCTTGTCGATCAGCTGGGTCATGCTGGAGAAGGACAGGTGGTTCTCCGGTTCCTCGATCAGCAGCACGTGGGCCGCCCCGGCCGCGTGCATCGCCAGCTTCATCTTCACCGCGCTCTGTTCGCCCTTGCCGGCCTAGGTGAAGGGGAGCTCATCCAGGTACGGTGACAAGCTGGTTTCCCACGTTGAGCGCGGCGATGTGTCCACCCCCACCGTGAGCGCCCGGTGGCTGATGTCCCCGGTGTGCTCGGTGAGGTACGCATTGATTGCCGCCACATCCGCCTCTTCGGAAAAACTCTGCCGCATGCGGCGGAAGCTCAGCGACAGCGAGACGCGTTGCGCCGGCGTCAGTGCCTGTTCGATGATGCCGGCGATATAGCGATCGGCACCGGACAGAGTCTTGATGCCGTGCGTGTCGATGATGGTGGAGTCAAAGGGAATACTGCGGGCGGTGACGCCATTGTTGGCGAAGGAGTACCAGCGCACCGTGTAGTACTCCACCGGCAGGCTGACCGCGCCCTGGTGCTGCTGCAGGTAGGCGCTGAACTCCTCGCGGTAGTCGTCGTTGAGCTCAACCAGCAACCGGATGCCGGCGGTGTCTTGGCGCAGCGAGTTGTTGGTGCCGCGCAACGAGGCCAGCGCGGCGTCGCCGCCCAGATAGGCTTCGATGGAGATCCGCGGCGGCGATGCCGGCGTCCCTGCAGCAAGCGTCGCCAAGTACTCCCGCACCGTGGGCTGGTGAAACAGGTGAGGCGTTAGCTCGTAGGCAAGATTGCGCCCATGCAACTGCCCGGTGACCACCGCGTGGATGGCCTCCAGCAGGGTGGACTTGCCGACCTCGTTGTCGCCCACCACCAGGTTCATGTGGGCGTTGAGCGGCAGGTCCAGATGCCGAAACGACTTGAAGTTGTCGATGACGATACGTTCGATCGGCATGCACAGTCCTTTGATGAACAACGGGCTCGGTGGCGGAGCCTGGCCGCACCCTGGCTGGCCTCCTTTCCGCTCTGGGCCATACTACCCAGCGATCGCCGGCCTTGGGAGGTTTCGTACTATTTGGGGCGCTGGGAAGGGCAAGAATCGGCCTTACGCGGGATAATTCAATATTATCCCGCCTAACTATTAGACCACTCACCCGGATTGATCTCGCATTGATTGGTACGTAATTACATGGTATGTAATGCGTTACGAAAAACCCGGAGAGGACGTATGGCTCGGTCTGGCTTGTACAAAAGCGATGTGCAGCGCGCTCGGGACAGCCTCCGAGCCGAAGGCAAGAACCCATCGGTGGATGCCGTACGCGTCGCGCTAGGCAACACCGGGTCCAAAACGACCATCCACCGCTACCTGAAGGAGCTGGAAGAAGAGGACGGGCAAGGCTTAGGCGCCAAGATCGCGATCAGCGACGTCCTGCAGGATTTGGTAGTTCGCCTGGCCGAACGGCTGCATGCCGAGGCCGAAACGCTGGTCGCCCAGGAGCAGGAGAGGTTCCAAGCCGAGCTGCACGAGCGCACCCAAGCCCTGGAACAAGCCCGGCAAGAGGCCGGCAACCTCAGTGCGCAGCTTCAGCGCACCGAGACCCTGCTACAGACAGAGCGCGAGGCGGGCGAAGTCGCCAGGGGCGACTTGGCCAGCCGTATCACCGAACTAGCACAGCTGGAGGAGCGCATTGCGGGCCTCACAGCGCGGTTGACGGAGCACGAAAGTCACGCGCGCTCCCTAGAGCAGAAGCACGAGCATGCGAGGGAGGCCCTTGAGCACTACCGCACTTCGGTCAAAGACCAGCGCGAGCAAGAGCAACGCCGGCACGAGCACCAGGTGCAGGAACTGCAGGTCGCTCTGCGCCAAGCCAATGAAGCGTTGACCTCCAAAAACCACGACCTGGTGCAGCTCAACCGGGAAAACGGCCAGTGGCTTGCCCGCCACACCCGGCTGGAAAGCGAGTTGGTGCAGACGCGCCAGGCCGCCCACGCTCAGCAGTGCGAGCTCGATGCTCTGCGACTGACCGCGGCAGAGCTGCACGGCCTGCAGGCGCGCTGGGGGCAAGATGTCCAAACACTGGATGCCGTCCGAGTTGAACTTGTCCAAGCCCGGGCCGATCTGGCTCAAGAGCGGGATCGACGCGAACGAGCCGAGACGGAGTTCTTGCGAGCATCGGTGCGTCTGAGCACGCTGGAGCCCCTTTTGGCGCACCTACATTCCGTGACCACGGAAGTCCCGGCGACGAAGACGATCTCGCCTAAGAAGATGCCGCGGTAACGCCGGCCAACCCCATGGCCCAACGGTCGCAGAGAGCCCTGCATTGACCGTAAAGACCACACCTTACGGAAATCACCAGGGCAATCTGACGCCTGGCCGACACCGTATGGGGAGTCGAGCCGCTCCAGCTCTCGGAGCGACCGGGAGTCAGTGCCATCGATCATGAGCACTTTCCCAGCGCCCAGACTTGAGCAACTGGGAATGGTGACCCAGGCCAAGGGGAGAGCGCTCTTCCCCCGCAAATGACGATACCCCAAGTCGGAATAGAATTGACCGCGACCCTATATCTAGCACGACCTCGACGGCTTCTTAGGCCGCGGCAATCCAGCTAACACTACCAACATGCGAGCGGGCAGGTTCAGTTCGCGCTCAATTGCAGCGCGTCGGTATGGCGTCATCTTCTTCCATAAGCGAATCTCGGCCTGAGATCGGCCGCAACCTTCGCAGATCGCGGCGGCCGTGAACACGCAGCGATTTCTGCAGGGTGTTTTCATTGTTCACGCCTGACTTCAATCGTAACGTGGACCAGTTCTTCGTGGATGCGGAGGGCATCCCTGAAGTAGTCAGCAGACACTGCCTCTTGGGTCACCAGGGCAAGAATGCAGGCGTAGTGGTTGCGACCGACGCGCCAGACGTGGATGTCCTCAATGCGAGCCACAACACCCGACTCGGCAATGACCTCACGGACCTCCTGAACCACCGCGGCATCCATCTCCGCATCCAGGAGTACCTTGCTCGTATCTCGCAGCAGCCCAATGGCCCAGACGGTGACTAGGACAGCACCAGCAATGCCCATCACAGGGTCCAGCCAGGCTGCGCCCCATATCTTTCCGCCGAACAGGGCGACGATCGCCAGTACCGAGGTTGCCGCATCCGCCATGACGTGTATATAGGCCGAGCGTAGATTTAGATCGTGCGCGTGCCCGCCATGCTCCTGGTCATCGTGCCCAGCATGTGCGTGGCCATGGCCGTGATCATGGTCGTGGTTGTCGCGGAGCAGCCAGGCACAGATCAGGTTGACGGCCAGGCCAACGAAGGCGATGACAATAGCTTGGTTGTAGTGGATCTCGGTAGGTGACAACAGTCGATTTACCGACTCGAAGGCCATGATGCCTGCGACGAACAGCAGCAAGATGGCACTGGTGTAGCCGCCGAGGACTTCTACCTTCCAGGTGCCGAATGCAAAGCGCGGGTTGCCCGCATGCTTGCGCGCGAAGGCGTAGGCAAATGCGGAGAGACCAAGGGCCACGGCATGTGAGCTCATGTGCCAGCCATCCGCCAAGACTGCCATCGAATTGTACCACCAGCCTCCAATGATCTCCACGATCATCATGACGGCAGTCAACCAGAATGCTCGACGGGTGTTCAGTTCGGCCAAGGGGTTCCGCGACCCGAACTGGTGGGTGTGGGCCGGGACCGGGGCCGGGGCGACTAGGTTAAGGGGTTCGTGCATAGGGGTGGGGGGTATATTCGGGTACCCCCTAAGGGTATACTATTATTCTATGTCGCACATCCACGAGAATCCAAAGAAGCTCTTGACCCGCGTCCGTCGCATTGGCGGTCAGGTCTCTGCGCTGGAGAAGAGTCTGGAGGGCGGAGCAGATTGTGTGGATGTCTTGACTCAGATCGCTGCGGTACGTGGGGCCATGCACGGCCTCATGCTGGAGGTGCTCAATGCTCATCTCAGGGCTCATGTGGCCGACGAGCCAGAACAATCCGCCCGTACCGAAGAGGTCGAGGCTGTGGCACGACTGATGAAGTCGTACTTCAAGTAGACAGCGCGCTCTCAGCTATCGAACCTGCCTTTCGGCTCCGCCAAGCGTCAGCTCATTCTTCACATCGGTGGGGCTAGCCATTCACGGGCACATTGCCAGCACCGGCGCAGAAGGGGGTCGATCAAGCATGCCTGCAGTCGCTAAGTACCCTCTTGTGCACAAGTTCACCTAAAGGCTCTGGAGCCACCGTTAGCACAGCTGCATTCCCTGCGCGCCAGCGGAACCAACCCCCGAACGATCTCATCGGAAGAGACGCCGGCGCCATAGCCTGGGAAGAGAACACCAGGCGCAACGATCATAAGGAGCTTTGCCATGAGTGTAGTCACCACCACACCCCCGGAAATCACCCGCGCGGTGCGGCGCTTAACCGATTCGGTCGTGCGCGGGGCAGACCCGGTCTATCTCCCTGTGCAGCCGGAAGCCGATGCGATCGTGCTCGAGTGCTTTCCCAACGTGCAGACCAAGGTCGCGCGGGACGGTGGCCAGATGTTGTGCGGGTGGCAACTGTGGGAATGGCCGCACGTGCTGGTCGAGGCAGAATTCCACGCGGTGTGGGTCAGCCCCGCAGGGGAAATGATCGACATCACGCCAAAGCCAGAAGGCGAGAGGCGGATTCTTTTCGTGCCGGATCCGCGCAGGCGCTATGAGGGCGTGACGATCGACAATGTCCGCATGCCGCTGCGCGATGACCTGCTGATCAAGCACTTCATCCAAATGTCCGAAGCGATTGTCCAGGTGATGAACCGCGGCGAGCGCGCATCTCAGTACGGAGAGGTGAGCGTCCCGGCCAACGAAATCCAGCCCCTTCTCCAGGCGAGGGATTTCCTGGGCCAGTCACTCGGTGCGGGGCTGCGCGAGCACGCGCCGTGCCTGTGTGGCAGCGGCAGCAAGTACAAGCGCTGCCATGGCGCGCAAGTAAAATCATTCTTCCGTCGTTGACGGTGGTGCCCCTGGTCGGAATCGAACCGACGTGCACGCGCTTATCTGGCGCGTGCTCTCACCGGGGTATAAGGCCGGCGCTCTGACCAACATGAGCAACAGGGGCGTGATCGATCGATGCGATCACGCCGGTATTCGGGGGTCGAGCGGGCTTAGGCAATTCATAAGGGGATGGACGCCACGCCGCTATCCCCTGGCGCGACGGTAGGACTGAGCCCACGCGGGAGCTGGGACGCGGTCGGTCGCCACCAGCCAGGCCATCCGCAAAGCCTGCGCGTCCACTAACGCATGGTGGCGTCTGGCCCTATGCTCCGGATGGGCTGCAACCAATCCTCGACCAGCATCCCCGGGAGGCCTTCCTTCGACATGCGTGTCATGACCGGGGCCGGCCGGGGCCCGCAAGCGGCAACTTGGTCATCGGGGAGCTCAAAACCATCCAGGGCATACCGCAGCAGCTGAAGATCGTTCGGGAAATCTGCCATAACCGCCGGCGCGTCGGCCTCGCTAAGGAAGGCGCGCAGCTCGGTAGTAAGGGCGGCATCCGGCAGGGCCGTACCGCCGCGGTCGAGCAGCGGGTAAACGCTTTGACGAACGAAATCGGTTGGGCTTTCGGGCAGATCGGCTCGCTCGGCGTAAAAGTGGCGATCACCGTCCTCGTTAACCAGCGCCAGGCTCACCAGCTCGCTGCCGGTTACATCGGCCCATTCGGTGTCCAAGAAATAGTAGGTGGTGGCCATGGTTGAATGGTGCCACAGCTTCCCGGGGAGGGCCGGGCCTGGAAGTGCGGCCGAGGGTAGAATTTCACCGATCCATCAACCGGTTAGCGAAAATCTGGCCGTGCTCGTAACGATTCCCTGCCAACCCTCAACTGGTTCAGCTCAACCGCGACAACGGGCAGTGGCTGGAACGCCACAGCCGCCTAGAGAGGGAACTGGCGCAGGTGCGGCAAGCTGCGGACGACCAGCGGAAGGAGCTGGACGCGCTGCGGCTTACGGCTGCGGAGTACCAGGCCTTGCTGGCACGCTGGACCCAGGACGCCCAAGCGTTGGAGAGCGCACGGGTCAAGCTGGCCAATGCTCACGCCGACTTGGCCAAGGAGCGAGAACGGCGTGAACAAGCCGAGGCCGAAGCGTTGCGTGCCGGTGTGCGCCAGGACACCTTGGAGCAGTTGCTGGCGCAGTTGCGGCCCGATCGCGCCGACAGTTCAGGTACCAACAAAAATCCGGCAACCAAATGATTTCACGGAAGAAATCAAATTCTGGGGGGCATTTTTGCACGTATCTCGGCTTAACCCCACTTCCGCCATCCTTATGGGGTTTCCATGGGGGGTGCGCGTGACTTTGTCCGTCAACTCAACACCGACCTTCGCTCGACGCCTCCAACAAGCCCGCCTGCACACGGGTTTGTCGCAGAAGGAGTTGGGCATCCGGGCCGGTCTGGATCCTTACGTGGCCAGCCCCCGAGTCAACCAGTACGAACGTGGCAAGCACGAGCCCAAGCTGGAGACTGCTGAGCGGTTGGCCCAAGCGTTGGGGATCCCCGCCGCCTTCCTTTACACCGACGATGATCTGCTGGCCAAGTTGCTCCTGCGCTGGGGCTCGCTAAGCAAGCAGCAGAAGCGGGAGTTGGTGAAGCTGATCGAGGCCACACCCGAGAAGTAAACCGAACAAGCGCTAGCCCTATGGGCAACCCTTCGCCTCAACCCGCCCATTGGGCGCTCCTGGAGGGAGCTGCAGTGGCCGTGACTAGTGCGACTGACAAGTGGCGGCATCTCAGGCCTACTTGAGATTTTGTTCACGACCGATACACACGCGCCTTGTCTAAAGTGATTTACAATGTCGCCCGTGTCAGCCTCCTCACTTCTACTGCGACTGCTCCTGATCGTCATGCTCGTGCTTAACGGCGCGTGGTCGGCATTTGCGTCGATCAGTATGAACCCGGCCATGGAAGCGCAGGCCAGCGAAGTGGCTGCCGCGGTGCAAGGCGACGAAGACTGCGTCGCCCATCACAGTGCTGAGAATCATCCCGATGCCACCTCGATTGAAAGGGCTGGCACTGGGCATGGCGACCATGCCGGTCCCGACTGTTGCAAGTCTTCTGCGTGCCGGTGCGCCTGCGTACACGCGTGCGCGAGCGCACTTCCGGCGCGCCTGCATGTTTCGGTGCAACTGGCCTTGGGCCTGGATGTCATGCCGCTGCCCCTAGGGCATGCGGCACCTGCCTTGCCTCATCTGATCCGACCACCGATCGGCTAAGCGTCCCTAAGCGCCGCAATGGCGCCGTTGGTGTGGCTTGCATGCCTATTTATAGGCCAGCCGCCCGCTCTGTACCACCGCCCGCCGGTGGCAACACGACGCTTGGAGCATTTTCATGTCGCATGATGATTTTCGTGGTCCACACGGTGGACCGCCGCTGCTACCTTCGCGGCGGCGATTTGTCCAGGGCTTGGCCTTGGGAGGCGCAGTCGCAGGATTAGGTTTCTGGCCCAAAGCCAGTTGGGCGCTCAAGGGCCCGGGACAACCCAACGTACTATCGGGCACCGAGTTTGACCTAACCATCGGCGAGACGCCGATGAACTTCACCGGCAAGACCCGCACCGCGATCACCGTCAATGGGTCCGTTCCGGCGCCGTTGCTGCGGTGGCGGGAAGGCACCACGGTCAGCCTCCGTGTCTCTAATGCATTGCCGGCCAACTCCCTCCATGGCACGGACACTTCCATCCATTGGCACGGCATCATTCTGCCGGCCAACATGGACGGCGTGCCGGGCCTGAGCTTTGACGGTATCGGACGTGGTGAGACCTACCACTATCGGTTCACCCTGCATCAGGGCGGCACCTACTGGTACCACAGCCACTCAGGATTCCAGGAACAAGCCGGGCTTTATGGGCCGATCGTGATCGATCCACTGGAGCCAGAGCCTTTCAGCTTCGATCGCGACTACGTCGTGATGCTGAGCGATTGGACAGACCTGGACCCGACGGCCCTGTTCGATCGTTTGAAGAAGATGCCGGGCCATGACAACTATTACAAGCGCACGGTCGGCGATTTTGCGCGCGATGTGAAGCGCTACGGTCTGTCGGCCACGTTGGAAGATCGCAAGATGTGGGGCGTGATGCGGATGACGCCCACGGATCTGTCCGACGTCAACGCCAACACCTACACCTACTTGATGAACGGCACGACCTCACTGGGCAACTGGACCGGTTTGTTCCGCAGTGGCGAGAAGGTGCGCCTGCGTTTCATCAATGGCTCTGCCATGACGTACTTCGATGTGCGTATTCCGGGGCTGAAGATGACCGTGGTGGCGGCAGATGGCTTGTATGTCCATCCGGTTTCCGTCGACGAGTTCCGCATCGCGGTAGCAGAAACCTTCGATGTGATCGTGGAGCCCTCCGGGCAGGACGCATTCACCATCTTTGCCCAAGACTCCGGTCGCACCGGCTACATCAGCGGCACGCTCGCTGTGCGCGAAGGATTACGCGCGCCCGTTCCGTCTGTGGATCCCCGGCCGCTGCTGACGATGGCAGACATGGGCATGGATCATGGGTCGATGGATATGTCTGGCGGCAGCAAGGGCATGGAAGGCGGCTGTGGTGCGGCCATGGGCATGCCTGGCATGACCCCACCTGTCAGCGGTAACGCGACCTCGGCCCATGCAGGCCATGCGATGCCCGCCGCCGGCGATGGTGCCATGGCAGGCATGCAGCACGGGGGCATGCAATCACACCCTGCTAGCGAGACCAACAATCCCCTGTTGGACAACCAAGCCATGAGCGTGAGTTCGCGCTTGGATGATCCGGGCAATGGCCTGCGCGATAACGGCCGTCATGTGCTGACGTATTCCATGCTCAAGAGCACCTTTGAAGACCCTGACGGACGCGACCCCGGTCGCGAGATCGAGCTGCATCTGACCGGACACATGGAGAAATTCTCCTGGGGCTTCAACGGTCAGAAGTTTTCCGATGTCGAGCCGCTGCGGCTGAACTACGGCGAGCGTATGCGCATCGTATTGGTTAACGACACGATGATGACCCATCCCATCCATTTGCACGGCATGTGGAGTGACGTGGAGGACGACAACGGCAACTTCATGGTGCGCAAGCACACGGTGGATATGCCGCCAGGTAGCCGACGCACGTATCGCGTGCGTGCCGATGCGTTGGGCAGCTGGGCGTTCCATTGCCACCTGCTTTATCACATGGAAGCCGGAATGATGCGCACGGTGAGGGTCGACGAATGAACATCAATAGACGCGATACCACCCTGACTGCGCTGACGGCTATCTCGCTGGCCCTGGCCAATGCGGCCAGCGCCCAATCTATGCAGCACGGCTCCATGCAGATGGAGCAGGGCGCGCAGACCCAGACTCAGGATCACTCTGCACATCAGGCGCCGACATCAAAACCTGCGCCAGCCCAAAAGCCTGCAACACCGGCCAAGACGAGCGAAGCGACGATCGATCATGCGGCGATGGGCCACGCCGAGCCGCAGGCTAACGCAGCCGAGCCTGCCATGCAGGGCATGGACCATTCGCAGATGGGGCACGGCTCGCCCGCGAGCACACCTGCGGCGCCCACAGCGCAGGCGCAGTCGATGCAGGGCATGGATCACAGTCAGATGGCACAGCCCGCTGCAGCCGACACCTCCGGCACGGCCACGCCTGCGATGCAGGGGATGGACCATTCGCAGATGGGCCATGATTCGCCCGCGCCCGCTACACCAGAAGCGGGAATGCAATCGATGGAGGGCATGGACCACAGTCAGATGGGACACGGGCCTGCAGCGCCAACGCAGCCGCGCACCCCGATTCCCGCGGTGACGGACGCGGATCGCAAGGCGGCCATCGCGCCGGAACACGCGCATCCGGTGCATGACAACTCGATCAAGAGCTACGTGCTGCTCAATCGCCTGGAAACCTGGGATGCCGATCCGGGCACCGGGCTGGGCTGGGAGGGCCAGGGCTGGATCGGTACGGACCTCAATCGCGTCTGGCTCCGCAGTGAAGGCGAACGCACGGATGGTCAGACCGAGTCGGCTGATCTGGAAGTGCTTTACGGCCGCAGTATCTCCACGTGGTGGGATGTGGTGGCCGGTGTGCGTCATGACTTCAAGCCTGGGGCATCGCAGAACTTCGCCGCTATCGGTGTACAGGGCTTGGCGCCGATGAAGTTCGAAGTGTCCGCCACAGCCTATCTCGGCGAAGGGGGCCAGACTGCCGCCAATGTCGAGGCCGAGTACGAATTGCTGCTAACCAACCGGCTGATCTTGCAGCCGCTGGTGGAAGTCACCGCCTATGGCAAGAACGATCCATTGCGCGGGATAGGTTCGGGTCTGAGTGCCGCTGAGGCGGGGCTACGACTTCGCTATGAGTTCACCCGAAAGTTCGCTCCCTACATCGGCGTGGTGTACGAGCGCGCGTTTGGCAATACCGCAGACATGCGACGCGAGCATGGCGAGTCCTTTGAAGACACGCGCTTGGTCATCGGCCTTCGTACCTGGTTCTAAGGGGAAATGACAATGAAATCCAACAAAAAGATGTGGGTATGGCTCGGTGCCGGCGTGGCATTGGTTGCGGTGGTCGCAACCGCCACGGTCTCTCTGGGCGTGTACAACGTGGCCGCCGACGATCCGCATAGTCGCCCGGTGTATGCGCTACTTGAAACGGCGCGCGAGCGTTCCATTGAGGTGCGCGCCGCCAAGCTTCAGCTACCCACGAACCTTGATGATCCTGAGCGTATCCGCCAGGGTGCGGGCAACTACAACGCCATGTGCGTGACCTGCCATCTTTCACCAGACGCGGCGGCCACCGAGATGAGCAAGGGCCTGTACCCCGCGCCACCGAACCTAAGCAAACAGCCGGTCGCTCCAGCTGAGGCGTTCTGGGTGATCAAGCACGGCATCAAGGCCAGCGGCATGCCCGCTTGGGGCGGCAGCATGGACGATGAGTTCATATGGAACATGTCGGCCTTCCTGCAGAAGTTGCCCACGCTGGACGCGACTGCGTACAAGGAACTTGTCGACAGCAGCGAGGGCCATTCGCATGGCGGCGGCGAGACGCAAGGCCACCATGACGACGAAAAGGCCGAGGATCACCCTGCCTTATTCGAGCCGGGCAACAACTCCATGCCGCATGCGCACCCGCCGGGCGTGGACGACGATCACCACGGCCCGACACCCAGCGACACGGAAGTCGGGTTGGTGAGCCACGGCCATCCCGACGGCAAGGTGGAGTCGCACCCTGCACCACACACGCCCGTGGCCGATGACGGCCATGCGCACACCCATTGATCTCCTTGGAGCCCACGCAATGAACGCAACAGCAATCTCGTTCACCCTCGCACTGGCACTGGCCGTCGTGTCCCCCGCAATGGCGCAGGCGACACAGCCGCACGCACATCACCCCGCTGCCGCGGCATCTGCGGACGTCGACGTCCCAGTCACTGCAGAGGCCGCGGTCGCCGTAGCGGAGCGTTTCAACAGGGCCCTGTCTAGCGGCGATCTGGCCACGGTCGAAGCCCTGCTCGCTGCCGACGTTCTCATCCTCGAGTCCGGGGGCGCCGAACGCAGCCGCGAGGAATACATGGGCCATCACGCAGTCAGCGATGCGGCGTTCCTCAAGGGCGCCCATCGCCAGCTGCTCCGTCAGCGCGCACGAGCCGCTGGCGAGTTCGCGTGGGTCGGAACCGAAAGCGAGTTGCATGCCCAGAAGGACGGCCAGCCACTGACCGTCCAGAGCGCCGAGACGATGGTGCTGAAGGAGACCGCGGACGGCTGGCGGATCGTCCACATCCACTGGTCCTCGCGGACCAAGCGCTGAGTCGAGAGATTGAAATGACTACGCTCACATTGCACCGTCTGACTTTTGTGGTCCTTGCCGTGGCTGGTCTGGGTGCTTGCACCCAGGATGCTTCGTCCGCGCAACCCACAACCTCGCCCTCCGCACAGGTTGTCGCCCAATCAGCCGACGCGACTCCAGCAGCCCTGCCACGCATGACCGTCCACAAGACCCCGACCTGCGGGTGCTGCGGTGTCTGGATCGACCACGTGCAGAAGGCGGGATTCACCGTGGATGTGCACGACATGGATGACCTGGGTCTGGTCAAGGAGCGGTTGGGTGTCCCCTATGCAAAGGGCTCCTGCCACACGGCCGAGATCGGCGGATACGTCATCGAAGGCCACGTTCCGGCCGCGGACATCAAGCGTCTCCTCGAAGAAAAGCCGAACGCACGCGGCCTGGTCCTCCCAGGGATGCCGCTTGGTTCTCCGGGCATGGAGGTCCCGGAGGGACGCCAGCAGCCGTTCACGGTCGAGCTGATCCATCGCGACGGAACCACTGAACCGTTCGCACAGCACTGATCCGTCGCAGCAACAGGGGACGGTGTTGCGGGCGCGCCGATTCTCGCCCGCGAGGAAGAAGGAGAACTACATGACTCACCATTCCGCAGCACACCGGCCCCAGGCCATGAACGAGTGCATCGACAACTGCACGCAATGCCATGCGATCTGCCTGGAGACCATCAACTACTGCCTGACCAAAGGAGGTGTTCACGCGGCCCCGGAGCACATCGCCCTGTTGGCGACGTGTGCCGATACCTGCGCAACCAGTGCCGACGCGATGCTGCGCGGTGCCAGCGTTCACGACGTGGTTTGCGGTGCCTGCGCGGAGATCTGCCGCCAGTGCACCGATGCATGCGACGCCATGAACGACCCTGAGATGACGCGCTGCGCCGAAGTTTGTCGCCGCTGCGCGGAAAGCTGCAGCGCCATGGCAGCGTAATGCGTCGAGGATCCCGCCTGAGCCGGTGGGATCCTCGTCTCGCGAAAGCGGAAGTATCAAGAAAATCCGACAAATCGTGGTTTCGGTGACAGTCCGACATCTAACGCTTGTCGCATCGAACACAGCGCGGCCCCTCCCGAACGGGCTTTGCATCACATTCCAATGAGGATTTATCCATATGAAGTCGTCCAACGTCATTCGCTCCTTCGCGCTCGTCCTCGCAATCGCGGCCGGGCAGTTTTCGCTGCAGGTCGCGCACGCCCACGCCGCGCTGCAGCAGTCCACACCGGCGGCAAATGCGGTGGTGGCCTCGCCAGGCCAGATCGATCTCGTGTTCAACGAGACATTGATTCCGCGGGCGTCGCGTCTCAAGTTGCTCATGAAGCACGGCAGTTCCACCATGCCGATCGAGAATTTCACGACCGAGATCGTCAACAACGGCAAGACCCTGCGTGCCAAGTTGCCTGGACCGCTGGCTCCGGGCGTCTATACCGTGGAATACCGCGCCGTCGGTGGTGACAACCACCCCATGCCGGGCAGCTTCAGCTTCACGGTGCGCTGAGGAGTCGCGAATGTTCGACCTGTCGGCTTATGCACTGAGATTCTTGGAATACCTTGTCATCATGGTTCTTTTCGGGGTTCCACTCTTCGGTTGGTACGGGTCGCGTCGATCGGCACTCGCCGACGCCTTGGCCGGGTGGTCACTCATGGGCGTTCTATTGGCGGGTGCCGTAGCCGGTCTCGTGCTCACCGGGCTCGATGTCGTCTTCAAGACCGCGGGCATCATGGGAATGCCGCTTGCCGAGGTTGATCGCGCATCGCTTGGCTGGTATCTGCTCGAGACGTCCGCGGGCCGGGCAGCCATGGCGAGAGGCGCGCTGCTGGTCGCCCTGATGTTCGTGCTCGGATGGCATCGTCGCCGCGGGAAGGTGGAGACCGCCTTCCCGCTGGGGGCGATGCTGGCGGGCGGCGCACTCGCTTCGCTGGCATGGAACGGCCACGCCGCCGCTGGCGAGGGCTTGGCAGGCGCGGTCCGGCTTGCTGCAGGCATCGTCCATCTTCTCGCGGCAGGCGGCTGGATCGCAGCGGTCCTGATGTTCCTTGCCATGCTGCTGCGCGGCAAAGAGACGAACGGCAGCGGGCGTCTGCGATCAACGCATGACTTTCTGCATGGTTTTTCGACGCTGGGAACGATCTTCGTTGGTGCGCTCATCGTGTCCGGCATCGCGCACTACGGGGATCTCACCGCGTGGTCGTTTTCGGCCCTGTTCCAGAGCACCTACGGGAAGTTGCTGCTTTTCAAACTGGCCCTGTTCGCTGGAATGCTGGGTTTGGGAGCGCTGCACCGATGGACGCTGGTGCCGCGCTTGGAACGAGCGCTGACCAGCGGAGATCCCGCGCAGGAGGTGCGGGCTTTGCGGCAGAGTGTTACGGCTGAGGCCGCGCTGGCCATCTTGATCCTGATTGTTGTTTCAGTGCTCGGGACGCTCAGCCCCGAATAGCTGTGTAACCCGCAATGGCACACTGCCTTGGCAGTCCATCCCCACTAAAGCGAGCATCGGCATGAACTCACCGTCGTCCCATGACCATCACCATTCTGCAGGCGCAGCCCCTGTCGAGGCTGCGGATGGACGGGTCATCACCAATCCCGTCCGCTATACGGACGATGCTCCCCAGCAAGTTGAAGTGACCGCCCCAGCAGCGGTGGCCCAACCCAGCGGTACCCACGCCACGGTCTACACCTGCCCGATGCATCCCCAGATTCGTCAGCCAGGTCCCGGCACCTGTCCGATCTGCGGCATGGCGCTGGAGCCGGAGATGCCCTCGCTGGAGGAGGACGACAATCCAGAGTTACGCGATTTCACCCGAAGGTTCTGGTGGACGTTGCCTTTGACGTTGATCGTCCTGGTCTTGGCCATGCTGGGACACCGTCTGCCCGGCTTGTCCACGCAGGCGCGCACCTGGATTGAGCTCGTGCTGAGCGCCCCGGTGGTGCTCTGGGCGGGGTGGCCTTTCTTTGAGCGCTGCCTACAGTCCATCGGCAATCGCAGCCCCAACATGTGGACGCTGATCGGCATCGGCGTGGCCGCCGCGTTTGGCTACAGCGTGGTGGCCACCGTGGCACCGGACCTGTTTCCGGACTCTTTCCGCGAGCATGGACGGGTAGGGGTCTACTTCGAGGCGGCAGCGGTCATCGTCTCGCTCACCCTGCTCGGACAGCTGCTGGAACTGCGGGCGCGTTCCAAAACCTCGGCGGCCATCAAGTCCCTGCTGGGATTGGCGCCCAAGACGGCTCGCCGCGTCAAACCCGATGGGGGCGAAGAGGACGTTGCGCTGGATCACGTGCACGTGGGTGATCTGCTTCGCGTACGACCGGGCGAGAAGGTGCCGGTCGATGGGGAAGTCATCGAAGGCCGCGCCAGTGTCGATGAGTCGATGCTGACCGGTGAACCCATTCCGGTGGAGAAGGCTGTCGGTGATCACGTTATAGGCGCCACGCTCAACGGGACGGGCGCCTTAGTCATCCGGGCGGACAAAGTCGGATCCGGGACGGTACTGGCGCAGATTGTGCAGTTGGTAGCCCAAGCCCAGCGCTCCCGCGCGCCGATGCAGCGTATGGCGGACAAGGTGGCGTACTGGTTTGTCCTGGCCGTGCTGGCCACGGCGGTGCTCACGTTCTTCGGATGGGGTCTGTTTGGACCCGAACCGTCCTGGACCTTTGCCGTCCTCAATGCCGTATCGGTTCTGATCATTGCTTGCCCGTGTGCCTTGGGTTTGGCTACCCCCATGTCGATCATGGTCGCCACTGGCCGCGCTGCGCAGGTCGGGGTCCTGTTCCGCGATGCTCAGGCGATCGAGCAGCTACGTCTGATCGACACGTTGATCGTGGACAAGACCGGTACGTTGACCGAGGGGCGTCCAGCCTTTCGCGACACGCTCTCCAACGCCGGCTTCGACGCCGATCAGATCCTTTGTTTGGCCGGCAGCTTGGAGCAGGGCAGTGAGCACCCCTTGGCCGAGGCCATCGTGGCTGAAGCCCAGCGACGTGGCTTGAACCTGGTGGCCGCCCAAGATTTTGATTCGCTCACCGGCCAAGGCGTCCGCGGGCGCGTGTCCGATCAGGATGTCGTGCTCGGCAACCAAAGCCTGATGGCGTCGGTTGGCGCCGATGTAGCACCTTTGCAAAGCAGCGCCGAGCGTCTTCGGAAAGAAGGCGCTAGCGTGATGTTCCTGGCGGTCAATGGTCGGTTGGCCGGCGCCATTGCGGTGGCTGATCCCATCAAAGCCACGACCTTGCCTGCCTTGAACCTGCTACGTGCCGATGGCCTGCACGTGGTGATGGCCTCCGGTGACGCACAGGCGACGGCCGAGGCCGTGGGGCGCACGCTGGGCATCGAGGATGTGCGTGGTGGCGTCAAGCCGCAGGACAAGGCCGACCTGGTCCAGCAACTCAAAGCCCAGGGTCGTCGCGTGGCCATGGCTGGCGATGGCATCAACGATGCGCCGGCCCTGGCGGCAGCCGATGTGGGCATCGCGATGGGGACGGGCACGGATGTGGCCATGTCCAGCGCCCAGCTCACCCTGGTCAAGGGTGATTTGAGGCGCATCGTGCAAGCCCGTGCCATCTCGTCTTTGACGGTGGCCAATATGAAGCAGAACCTGGGCTTCGCCTTCGTCTACAACGCCATCGGCGTGCCTATCGCCGCCGGCTTGCTGTATCCCAGCTTCGGCCTTTTGCTCAGTCCGATGATGGCGGCCCTGGCCATGAGCCTGAGCTCGGTTTCGGTGGTCACCAATGCCCTGCGTTTGTCCGGCTCCACCGTTGTTGCCACCCCCCACCCTGACCGCGCCGATGAGCCTGCGCGCGGCCATTCCTGTCACTGATGGCTCATATCCCACAAGGAGTACTGCAATGAAGCGTTATGCCTCCCTCTCGATGATGGCCTTGTTCCTGATGGCGGGCGCGGCCTTCGCCGGCGGCCAGACCACCACGCCCACCACCGACCACGGTCAGCACAAGCCGGCGGCGGCCGATGCCGATTTCACCAAGCTCGATGCCAACAAGGACGGCTCGCTGTCCAAGGAAGAACTGGCCAAGCACAAGCTGGCGCCGCACTTTGGCATGCTCGATAGCAACAAAGACGGCAAGCTGAGCCCGCAGGAATTCGCTGCCGGCAAGGGTATGTAAGTGTTCTCAGCCCGGGAGCTGTTCCAACAGTTCCCGGGTTCTTCCGCCGTTCTGCCATTCCCACGGAGATTGTTATGTCCTCTTCGCACGGTACGCACGAAAACGCGCAAGACCCGCAGTCCCAGCACGCAAAACCGCACGCCTCACACCAACCTGTCCACCAGGCACAACAAGGGCATCAAGGCCATTACGGCCGCCTGTTGTTGATGATGGGCCTGTCTTTCGTGGCCATGTACGCATTGATGTACGCAATGGTCGATCAGTGGGCTAACGTCTATAACAACGTCAACCAGTTCTACATGGCGGGCCTGATGGCCGCTCCCATGCTGCTGATCGAGCTGTGGCTAATGTCCAGCATGTACCCCGATCGCCGACGCAATCTGATTCTGGCTGGTCTGACGGTGGCGTTCATGCTGTTCTGCTGGTGGGGCATTCGCACTCAAGCAGCGGTCACTGACAAGCAGTTCATCCGTTCGATGATTCCCCACCACGCTGGCGCCATCCTGATGTGTGAGGAGAATCGTCTGAAGGATCCTGAGTTGGTGAAGCTCTGCCAGGACATTATTACCTCGCAGACACAGGAGATCGCGCAAATGAAGCAGTTGCTGGCTGAGCGTTCCCGTTAGCTCACTGCCTTTTGCCAGCCGATATCACTTCACTGAGCCTGCGCACTGACCATTCGGTGGATCAAACGCGCGGCCACACGTGCGGTGGCTTGATCCGGATCCAGGGGCGGACACAGTTCCGCCACGTCGACCACACGTACCTTGCCCGAGGCCATGACCAGATCCAGCAGGGCTTCCAGGACCTCCAGACTCACCCCGCGTGGGTTGGGGGCGCTCACGCCCGGGGCCACCACCATTGAGTACGCCGGCAAGATCACCAGCGGCTTGGGTAGCTACACCCAGTGGCGTGGCTTGGGCTCACTGCGTATGGGCAAGAACCGTTGGACCGGCGTCTATTCGGCGCAGTACATCGGCAGCGCGGACGACATCATCGCCGTGCCCGACACGATCGGCTCGCATGTGTCCAGCGTGGTGTACCACAGCCTGCAACTGAGCTACGGCATCAAGAAGAAATGGGATATCTCCGCCGGCGTTGAAAAAGTGCTCGATAAGAAGGCGCCGTTCGTGAAGAACAACCCCAACACCGACACCGACACCATGACGTACGACTTGCTGGGTCGTCGCTGGAATGTCCGCTTTGGTTACCACTGGTAAGCCACGATCACGAGGAGCTACACATCATGAGAAACACGCAACTATCCGCCACACTACTGCTGTTCGCTGTGGCCGGCAGTGCCGGTGCGCACGACCTGTTTGTCGCTTTCTCCAAGCCTGGCACCGCAGCGGGCGAGGCGAACACCGCCTTGGTGAACAACGGCACCTTCGATGAAAGTGCTGGCGCAGTCACCCGAGCGCGTCTACAGGACGTTTCGCTGAGCCAGGACGGTGCCAAGGCCGCCCCGGACCTGGCCAGTTGGAAAGAGATCGGCAAGCAAAGCCAGCTCACCGTCCATCCGGCGGGCGAGGGCACCTATCTGCTGGGTGTCTCGACGATGGCTTCCACCAGCACACGTACGGCCAGCGAGTTCGGCAAGTACCTGGAGCTGGAAGACTTGCCCGATACGCTGGCCACCTATGACGCAAGCAAGTTCCCCAAAGGGGTCACCTATAGCTATACCAAGCATGCCCGTGCCATTGGACAGGTGGGCACGAAACTGACCGACGACTTCGCTGCCTCGCTGGGCTATCCGTTGGAGATCCGCTTGACCCGCAATCCTGGAAGCGTGAAGGTCGGCGATCAGCTGTCGTTCCAAGTGCGGCAGCAGGGCACGCCAGTGCCCAACCTACGCGTGTACGTCGGTCATCGTGCTGATGCACCGGTCAAGGGCGGGCACGGTAGCGCTACGCTCCTGCGCACCGATGCCCAAGGCCAAGCCAGTTTCCAGGTGACCACCGCCAAGACCTGGTACATCCACACCAATCACATGGTGCCCTCTACACAAAAGGCTTTGGATTTTGTGTCGGATCGGGCGTCGCTGAGCTTTGAGATTTCCCCGCACGCCGGGCACTGACAAGTAGGCACGTAGGCGGTACTCTCCCCTTTGACGCCAGTCATGACTTCTTCCATGACTCGCGTCTTTTTGTGGGGACGGACCTCAGGTGCTCAGTCTGTCTCTCATTGGTCGCCCCGCGCCGCGCGCAATCCACGTCGCCGCACCAGATAGAACGCTGCGGGAATCACCACCATAGAGAGCACCGGTGCGGTGAGCATGCCACCCAGCATCGGCGCGGCGATACGTTGCATGACCTCCGAGCCGGCACCGGCACCAACGAACAGCGGAAACAACCCGGCCAGGATGACGGCTACCGTCATCGCCTTCGGGCGCACCCGCTGCACGGCACCTTCGTAGATAGCCTCTTGCAGGGTAGACACATCTTCCGGCGCACCGCTGGCCAAGCGCTGCTCCCAAGCATGACGCAGGTACAGCAACATGATGACGCCGAACTCAGCCGCAACGCCACCCAGGGCGATGAATCCGATCATGCTGGCTACCGAAATCGCATGGCCCAGCCCCCAGATCAACCAGAAACCGCCCACCAACGCCAAGGGCAAGCTGAGCAGGATGATGGATACATCGCTGAGCCGGCGAAACACCATCCAGATGACCAGGAAGATGATCGCCAACGCCGCGGGCACCACCCATTGCAGGCGTGCCAATGCCCGTTGCAGATACTCGTACTGCCCCGACCAGGCCAGACCATAGCCGGCAGGCAAACTCACCTGGGTCTGCATCGCGGCTTGCAGGTCCTGGACCACCGATCCTAAGTCGCGATCGGCCACATCGACGTAGATGTAGCCCACCAACCGGCCGTTATCGCTCTTGAGCATCGGCGGGCCTGGGCTGATTGACAGCTCCGCCACCTGGCTCAAGGTCAGTTGCACACCGCCTGGCGCGATCAGCGGCAGATCCTGCAAGGCCTGCAATGAGTCGCGCTGGCCACGGGGGTAGCGCAAGACGATGGGATAGCGCTCGCGCCCCTCGATCGTTTCCCCGATTGGATCGCCGCCAACGACCGTGGCAATCAGTTGCTGGAGTTGGCCTTGAGTGAATCCATAACGCGCAGCGATTTCCGGGCGCACCTGTACATCGACATAGCGCCCGCCGGTGACGCGTTCGGCCAGTGCCGAACTCACGCCGGGCACAGTCTTGGCCACCTGCTCGATCTGCTGGCTCAGGCGCTCGATCTGCTCCACATCTGGTCCGGAGACCTTGATCCCAATCGGGCTTTTGATGCCGGTGGCCAACATATCGATGCGATTGCGAATGGGCGGTACCCATAGATTGGTTAGACCGGGAATCTTGACCGCGGCGTCCAACTCTTGGCGTAGCTTCTGAAGGGTCATGCCCGGGCGCCATTGATCCCGCGGCTTGAAGGTCACGGTGGTCTCAAACATTTCCATAGGTGCCGGATCGGTCGCACTTTCGGCACGGCCGGCCTTGCCGAACACGTGCTCGACCTCCGGTACGGTTTTGATCATCCGTCCTGAGAGCTGAAGCAACTGGCGCGCCTTGTCGGCTGACAGGCCTGGCAACGCAGTGGGCATGTACAGCAGGCTGCCTTCTTCCAAGGGTGGCATGAATTCACTGCCCAACCGGCTAAAGGGGATCAAGGTGAGCACCAGCAGCAGGCCACTGAGCAGCAAGGTGACACCGGGATGTTTGAGGACCCACAACAGAATGGGCCGGTATCCGGCGATCAGGATGCGATTTATGGGGTTCTGTTGTTCAGGCCGGATGTGGCCGCGGATCAGGTAGCCCATCAGCACGGGGATCAAGGTCACCGACAACCCTGCTGCGGCGGCCATCGCGTAGGTCTTGGTGTAGGCCAAGGGCGAGAATAAACGCCCTTCCTGCGCCTGCAGGGCAAAAACCGGCACGAAGGATAGGGTGATGACCAGCAAGCTCGCGAACAGGGCCGGTCCGACCTCGGCCGCCGAGCGGGCCATCAACTGCCAGCGCTCCTCACCCTGGGGTTCCCGACCGTGCTCCTCCCGCCAGTGCTCCAGATGCTTGTGTGCATTTTCGATCATCACCACCGCTGCATCGACCATCGCACCAATGGCGATGGCGATGCCTCCTAACGACAGCAAGTTGGCGGAGATCCCCTGGGCGTGCATCACGATGAAGGCCGCTAGGATACCCAAGGGTAGGGTGATGACGGCCACCAACGCCGAGCGTAGGTGCCACAGGAACAGCAGGCATACCAGCGCTACGACCAGGAACTCTTCACCAAGCTTATGGGTGAGGTTGCGTACCGCATCCTGGATTAGCTCGGAGCGGTCGTACACCGGCACCACTTCCACGCCTTCGGGCAAGCTGGATTGCAACGCCTGCAGTCGCGCTTTGACGTTCCGAATGGCCCCCAAGGCATCCTTGCCGGTCCGCAGGACGATCACGCCGCCGGCCACCTCACCTTGACCATCCAACTCTGCGATACCACGACGGAAGACCGGCCCGCGACTGATCGTGGCCACCTCGCCGAGCAAGACGGGGATGCCGTCGTTGCCGGTTACCGGCACCTGTTCGAACGCCTCCTGTGTGCGCAGGTAGCCTTCGCTACGCACCATCAGTTCGGCTTCGCCTTGTTCGATCACGGAGCCCCCGGTAGCGCCGTTGGCCGCATCCACCGCCTCGATGAGCTCGGCCACCGTCAGTCCACGGGCCGCCAACGCCTGCGGATCCGGCTGGATCTGCCAGGCGCGCACCGCACCGCCCACACTGGCTACTTCAGCCACGTCCGGCACGGTTTTTAGCTCATAACGAAGAAACCAGTCCTGCAACGCACGCAGCTGCCCCACATCACGTTGACCGGTCCGATCCACCAAGGCGTACTGGTAGATCCAGCCCAGCCCTGTCGCATCAGGACCCAGCGCCGGATTCACATTCGGCGGAAGTCGATCGCGCACCTGGCTCAAGTACTCGAGCACTCGAGAGCGAGCCCAGTACAGATCAGTGGCATCGTCAAACAGGATGTAGACGAACGAATCACCGAAGAAGGAGAAGCCGCGTACCGCTTTCACGCCCGGCACGGACAACATCGTGGTGGCCAACGGGTAGGTGACTTGGTCTTCGATGATACGCGGGGTTTGCCCAGCCCATTGCGTGCGGATGATGACTTGGGTATCAGACAGGTCCGGCAGCGCATCCAGCGGCGTGTTCTTTATCGACCAGATGCCGACCACCGCCAGCAGCGCGGCGGCAACCAGCACCAGCACGCGATTGGCGATGCAAGCATGGATCAGGCGCGCGATCATGGCGTGCCCTCCATCGCTTCGGACATGACGGCGCTTGCTTGGCAATCAGCGGCTGCGGCGGAGCCGAACTTGGGTACCAACTGCATATCCATGAACGGTGACTTGCCCGGTTTGTCGAAATGCTTCTCCGGCACCATCGGGTCATACCAGTACTGCACCGGGCAGCGTGGCGGCGTGGAGGTGGAGGTCTCTGGCGCGACAGGCGCAGGCTGTCTGGACGGTGACGGCACGACAGTGCGTGCGTCGTGCCCGGCGTCATGGCGCTCGTGTACACCTGATGCGCTGGCAGGGCTTGTAGGTTGTGCAGCGCCCAGGCGGTCCAACGCACCGGAGAGATTGGCTTCAGAGTCGAGCAGGAACTGACCCGAGACCACCACGCGTTCACCACCGGCCAAGCCTGCCACGATCTGCGTGCGCCCTTGCACGCTACGTCCGGCACTCACCCGCACTGGCCGGAAGCTCCCGTCCGGATCCTGCACGATGACCCGGCTGTCCCGCCCGGTGGCAATCAGCGCCTCCGTGGGAACGACTGGCAAGGCCTGCTCGGCATCGGGCTGCACCAGAACCTCGGCGAACATGCCCGGCACCAGCCGACGCTGCGGGTTGCGCAGCACAATTCGCGCCCGCTGCGTGCGACTAGCCATGTCGACCTGGGGAAGCAACGCCTGGATCTGTCCGCCAAAGCGCTCTGCCGGCCATGCATTGACCGTGGCCTGCACTGAGGTCCCCAGCCGCAAGGTGCCCAGCGCTGCCTGGGGCACCGAGGCCTCCAGCCACAGCGTGTCCAGCCCATTGATCTTGAACAGTGGCGTACCGGGTATCACCGTCTGCCCCTCGCGTGCCAGGATCTCGGTCACGACACCACTGTGGTCTGCGCCAAGCACGACGCCACTTCTGGCCGAGGCGCCAGAAGGAACACCCAACGAACGCAACCGTTGTTGCGCGGCACCCTGTAGCTCACGCGCGCTCGCGGACTGAGCTTGGCTCAGGGTATGTGCTTCGGCGATGGCCGCGTTCCATGCCGGGGCCTGCACGGTGGCCAGCGCTTGACCACGACGAACCTCGGTAAACGGCGCCTTTACCTGCACGTGGGTGATCAAGCCTTCCGTGCGCGCACTGACCACGGTTTCCTGGGTCAGATCCCACGTCAGTGTGCCCGGCACGCGTACAGCAGTCCCTAGTGACTCTACCGTCACTTCCTGAGTGCGTATGCCCACGTTCTGCTGCAGGCGCGGATCGATCTGCGTTCCGCCGCCCATGGCCTCATCTGCGTATTTGGGCAGCAACTTCATATCCATGAACGGAGATTTGCCCGGCTTGTCGAATCGCTGCTCCGGCGCCATGGGGTCGTACCAGTACAACACCTTGCGCGCTTGACCTGCGCCGCTCGTGCCGGTGGGCGGGGTGGAATCAGAGGTTCGAGTCATCCAGGCGTAGCCGCTGGCAAAGCCGAGCGCCAGCAACCCGAGGGCCACGGCGAGCTGTGTGAGACGCGTCTTGGTCGGGGTCATGGCGTGTTCTCCTCATGGGGCAGCAGATAGGCCAGTGCCGCCCAGGCACGGCCCTGTTCGCCCAGCAGACGGGCGTTCTCCAGTTGCAATTCGATCTCATCGCGCCGCGCTTCCAGCCACGGCTGCAGGTCGGCACCGGCGCCGTAGGCGGCCAACGCCGTGCGTGCGCGATCGCGCGCCAAAGGCAGGCTCTGCGTGTTCTGACGCTCCAACTGGCCGGTTAACCCGCGCCATCGCGCCATCGCGCGTTGCACCGACTCGGCTTGGATGCGCCGGGCCTCATCGCGCTCTGCGGACACCGCCTCCAGCTCAGCCCGTCGTGCCACGATGCCTCGTGCTTGGCGGTTCTTCTGGAACAGCGGCAGGCCCACGCCCACTTCCACCATGAGCATGTCGCTGCGCGCCATGCCGTCGAGTGCGCGCTCGCGACGTCCGTAGGTGAGCTCCACACTCCAATCCGGGCGGGTTTCGGCCACGGCCGCATCCACCTGGGCCTGGGCTAAGCTCTGGCGTGCCTCCCAGCCCAGTAGTGGTGTGTGCTGGTCCAGGTTGGCCAGCAGTTGGGTGGGCTCCAATGGCAACTGCGAAAAATCCGGCGCCGTACCACTGGCCAAGATCGCCTCTGGTGCAATACCCAACCACCGCGCCAGGCCGGCCTGCGCCGCGGCGTGCTCCGCATGTACCTGCTCCAGGCGATTGTCCAACTGCAGTAGGACGGCCTGGGCGGCAAGCACGTCACTGGCCCCGGCCGTGCCACCTGCCAAGCGAGCACGCGCCGCACGCTCGGCTATGCGCGCCGGCTCGCGCAAACCTTCCAACGCATCTACGGCTTGCTGCGTACTCCACAGCTCGATCCAGGCCTGCGCGGCCGCTTGGACCACCATCTGCTGTTCGACCATCGACAGTGAGCGCGCTTGTGCCAGCGTCGCTTGAGCCAGCGCTTGCTCGGCACGTCGTTTCGCACGGGCAGGAAACTCCTGCATCAGCCCGACTTGCTGGGTGGTCATCTCGTCTGCCCGCAGACTGAAGGCATCGGGTCCGCTGACGGGCCAGTTCGCCAGCCCCACGATCAGACGTGGATCGGGCAACGCGCCGGCACGCGCGGCTTCTTCGGTACTTGCATCGATCTGGGATCGGCGCACCTGCAGGGTAGGGGCGTTAGCAAGCGCTTGTTGTAGTGCTTCGGGATAGCTGATCGGGATAGCGGGCGGTGCCGCCACCACAGGACCACTGAGCGCCAGGGCAAACAACACCCCGCACGCCATCCTGCGTCTTGCACGCAGAAAGAAGGACATCTCCATAAGACCTCCGGACAAACGACAACGAGCGTGCTGCAACACAAGCAGCACGAGCACGGGTCAATCCAGGAGGGGCTTAAATCAGCAGGCTACAGAAGCGCTGCAGGGGGGGCGGATCGGACACGCACACCGGAACATCCCGATAGAACTGTGCGTGTACCGGTGGCAACAGAGCCTGCACGAGCGCGAAGGCGGCCAGCGCGGGCTGGTAAGGCACTTGAGGGGCCTTCGCATCGGCCGTGGCGATGTGATCGCGCTGGCAATGCTGGTCGCACAACGCCGGAGCATCGGGATCCGGCGCGGACATCTCTTCGCAACCGACCATCAGGGTCGCTTGTCCAGCATCCACCGATTCCAGCGGACAGGCGTAGGCCACCAGCGCCAGTTGTTGCAGCAGCAGCGCCCACAGTCCCAGCCATGCCAGTCGGGCACGAGGACGGGGTCGCCGCCATCGCTTCAGCAGCTTCACCATGACAGCTCCCGCACGCCCGAAGCAGCGCCTGCGGACGCTGGGCAGATCAGGGCAGGGGACGTGCGAGCTCTCATGATTGCCAGTCTAGCCCTCTTGGGGCCGACTGGCATTGATCACGATCAAGCCATCGCGCGGACTCAGCGGTGGCATCCGCCGCAGCAGGGGGATGCGGCCGGGGCGGCTGGCGTGTCGGCCTCAGAAGGGAGCACGGCGGCGATCACATACCGGAATTGACCGAGGAGGAGAAGGATCGGCAGACCCGCGAGGGTTTGGCCGACGTCGACGCTGGACGGACGATCCCGCACTAGGAACTACTGCAATGGGTCAGGCGACTGTCGGAGCCTTCTTGTTGAGGGTTTCCGTTGGGTCAGGAGCGTGGAAACTCTTGAATCCAATATTCAAGAAGGGCACGCGTGCCTGAGCAGTACTTCCGCAATGCCTCTGTCACGCGACTTCTGGTTCGATCAAGCCTAGCTCTGTAATCCACGAACTGTTGACGTCGAGGGGTGTTTCCTCGTTGAATCATGGCGATAGAGCCGATTCGGCTGTTTTTCTCACGAATCCCTGCCGACCCTCAAGTAGAAGCATTTTTCCGTCGTTGACGGTGGTGCCCCTGGTCGGAATCGAACCGACGTGTACGCGCTTATCTGGCGCGTGCTCTCACCGGGGTATAAGGCCGGCCCTCTGACCAACATGAGCAACAGGGGCGTGATCGATCGATGCGATCACGCCGGTATTCGAGGGTCGAGCTGGCTCAGGCGGTTCATGGGGCAAGCATACCGGGGATGGACGCTATGCCGCTATCCCCGGGCGCGGCGGTAGGAGTGGGCCCACGCCGGAGCAGAGATCCGGCCGGTCGCCACCAGCCAGGCCATCCGCAAGGCCTGCGCGTCCACCAACGCATGGTGGCGCCTGGCCCTATGTTCCGGATGGGCTGCGAACCAGTCCTCGACCAGCAGCCCAGGAAGGCCTTCCTTCGACATGCATGTCATGACCGGGGCCGGCCGGGGTCCGCATGCGGCAACCTGGTCATCGGGTAGCTCAAAACCATCCAGTGCATACCGCAGCAGCTGGAGATCGTTCGGGAAATCCGCCATCACCGCCAGCGCGTCGGTCTCGCTGAGGAAGGCGCGCAGCTCGGTAGTCAGGACGGCATCCGGCAGGGCTGCGTCGCCGCGGTCGAGCAGCGGGTAGACGCTCTGACGAACGAAGTCGGTGGGAGCATCGGGCAGGCTGGCTCGCTCAGCGTAGAAAAGGCGGTCTCCATCCTCGTTCACCAGCGCCAGGCTCACCAGCTCGCTGCCGGTTACATCGGCCCACTCGGTGTCCAAGAAGTAGTACGTGGTGGCCATAGTTGAATGGTGCCACGGTCTCCTGGGGAGGGCCGAGCCTGGAAGTGCGCCGAGGGTAGAATTCACCGATCCATCAATCGGTTAGCGAAGATCTGGCCGTGTTCGTAACGATTCCCTGCCAACCCTCGCTTAGCGATGCCGCCGGCCAAGTGGCAGCCGTGGGGGAGGGCGTGGACCGGTTTAAAATCGGCGACCGTGTGATGGGGGTTTTTCATCCGACGTGGCAGGGCGGACGCATGCCTGCCGACGTCAACAAACACGCGTATGGCGCGATCACGGATGGGTGGCTTGTCGAGTACAAGGCCGTCAATCAGCAAGACTTGGTGAGCATACCCGCTGAGTTGTCCTTTGAGGAAGCCGCTACGCTCCCGTGCGCCGCTCTGACAGCATGGAGCGCCCTTACGCTAGGCGAGCCGGTCCGATCTGGACAGACCGTGCTTGTTCAAGGAACGGGTGGCGTTGCATTGTTCGCACTTCAACTTGCCAAGGCACTGGGAGCGCGTGTGATCGCTACAACATCCAGTCCGGGCAAGGCTGATCGCCTCATGGCGCTTGGAGCGGACCACGTCATCAACTACGTCTCCGACCTGGAATGGGGATCCACCGCAAAGCATTGGGCCGGCGGTATCGGCGTCGATCGGGTTATCGAAGTAGGGGGCCCCGGCACGATGGCCCAGAGCCTGCGCGCTGTGCGCCCAGGCGGCGAGATATCAGCGATCGGATTCTTGAGCAGCAAGACGCGCGAAATCGACTTCTTCTCTCTATTTGGAAGCGGAGCCAACTTCCGTCACATCTCGGTGGGAAGCCGCGAAGGCTTGGAGGATCTTTCTGCATCTATCTCGATGTCGGCCATACGTCCGGCGATCGATCGGGTCTTCGAGTTTGAAGATGTACGTGAAGCCTTCTCATATGTAGATTGCGGCTCCCACTTCGGAAAGGTCGTGGTGAGACTGCCGGCCGCGTGACGAAGTGAGATGATCGCCTTGAGGCAGACAGGGCGGACAGGGCGGATAGCGCGGCGGATCCAAGCGCTGGAATCACAGATGAATCGTCAAAGCGTGGGTGAAACATCCCCTTTGTGTGGGGGAAATGTCCCATTTCCCTCCTTTGCAAATAAGCCTTGCTTACGCGTCCGGGAATTTGCACTATTACCGCAGCGCCGTCGCATTTCACCTTAACGGAGGCTCGCTCCAATGAAAGTAGAGGACGATGTGCTATCGCCTGGCGCACGTAGCTCGCTGTTGTTCCAGGTAATCCCTCATGTATGGGGCGCCGCATTTGCTGCACATTTGGAGCATGGCCGTGATGCTGCAGTCGCCCGTGCTGACGCCGCAGTTGCCGCGCTCGAACAGCTCAGACGATCACCGCCCCCCGCGCTAGAGACGATTGCTGCCAAGTCGGGTCAAGACATTTCTGAGCATGATTTTCGAGGGTGGTATCGAATCTGTGATGGGCTGCGCAAGGGGCCGATCGAAGCAGCTCTGAACCCCGCAACTGAGCAGGAAATCGAGGATGCTTATCGCGCTTACGGCCGGGCGAAGGGCGACTTCTTCTGAGTTACTCCAACAACAAGCGTCTCGATGCAACTGCATGGAGCAGCGTTAACTGCCGAAGTTCCCACGGGCTATACGTCGGAGGCTGAATGCGCGGTAGAGCTTGCGGTCGTGTTCTAACAGCGCAGAATAGCCTAACACCCTCTGATAGGGCCGCCGTCATGTCCGCGTCAATAACGCAAGAAGAGGTTTTCACCGCGATCGTCTCGCTCTTGGGCGAAGGTAAAAATCCGCATCATCTGAATGTGCGCAAGGCCTTAGGCGGGCGGGGTAGTGGCCCGCACCTGTCTCGCTTTATTCGAGCCTTTTACGCCCAGTACGGAAGAACCATGGTGCACCCGCCAAAGGTGCACCCGCCAAAGCGTCGTGTCGAAGAGAGCTTCGATCAGCTATTAACATCCCTCCGCACCGTTAAAAGGCCTGAACCTCATGAAGGTACTGCGGCATACTTGACTGCCGTCTTCGAATGTATTGGGACGAATCTAGATCAGATTTTCGTTGCTCTTATGAATTGGGAGAGTGAGTTGAACTGCCGCGAAGAACGGCTGTCACATCTCGAGCCGAAGCTCCGTAATAAGAAGAGCGCGGCACCCCTGACTAAATGAAGAATCTCGCACCCACCGAGCGCATCCTGCGCGACGCCGCAGCCCGCCGTGAGGCGCTAGCAGCGCAATGGCTTAGTGCCGCCCAGGTTAGCGCCAGGTTAGGCTCGCCTCCAGAAAGCGGCGGCCGCCGCGCCGCCCAGTTCCGCCGAAAGGGCGAAGTGCTAGGGGTGTACGTCACATGCCCTGCGCCCAGCTACCGCTATCCGACATGGCAGTTCTGCTCCGATGGTCAGCCACTAGAGCACCTGGCCGAGATCCTGAGAGCGCTACGGGCCTTCGGTCCTTTCCAGTACGAGTCGTTTGGTCTGCGTCGCAGCACCGGTTGGGGCGAGGTTGAGTGGTTTCTGTCCCCGCATGCGCTGCTCAACGGCAGCCAGCCCGCCGAAGTGCTGACCGTCGACCCGGCCCGCGTACTAGGCGCCGTCCGCATCGAATTCGAGAGCGG